>CAVUNK010000008.1:0-852749 GCA_963742845.1 uncultured Verrucomicrobiae bacterium
GACGACGCGAACATCGTAGACGAACAAGGGTCACGCGTGCGTTGCCAGCTTTCCTGACGGACGCCGGGGACGGATCCGCCCTCTTTGCGTGTGCAGGGCGCGGGCTTGACGCCGCCGCAGTTCGCAGCCCACGACTCGCTGCTGGTGGGTCAGTTTGCCGCTCGCGCTGGTCGCCCGGCAAAGCGATCTCCGCGCTCCGTTGCGCATAATCGGTTGCTCGGCGACGAGGTGCAGACGCCGCAGGGCGGTCGCGTGGAGCGCTACATTGAAAGCGACCGCGGCTTGCACCAGGCTTTCGAGGTGGACCATTGGTCGATGCCGCAGGCCACGTGATCGGCATGAACACCGACGCGCTGCTGCGCGGCTGGGATCTCGCGCTGCCCTATGCCACGATCGCACGTGTCAGCGCGGAGCTGCTCGCGCACGGACGCATGCGCCACGGCTACTGGGGCTGTTGCCACACAACCGCTGCGACTGCCCTGCCGCCCTGCGCGAGACACTCAAGCAGCGCAGCGGCGCGATCGTGCTGGACGTCGCTGACAGCGGCCCCGCCGCGACGCAGGCCTGCGCTTTGGTGACGTGATCGTCGCGATCGACGCATCCCAAGCGCGCGGACGCGTGAGCTGCCGCTGCTCGCTGACAAAGTGGGCACGAAGGTCAATCGTCTGCTTCGTCGCGCGGCGGACAAGTCGAAACCGGTCGGAGCTGACACTGACAGAGCGAGGTCGAGTGTGCACGGATAACATTGAAGCAAGACCTGCTCGATGCCTACTCGCGCCCATCGTCGCGTCGCCGTAGAGCGAACGGCGCCAAGCGTGTGAGCTTGAGCGTGTGGCAAGCGCGACAACGTCGGGGCGAGGGCTCGGGTACTGATCTCACGCCAATGGCTACGTCTGACCAACAGTCACGTCGTATCGGGCGCGAACAGCGTGGTCGCGAGTAGTCGACGGCGACCAAGTCGCGGTCGTATGTGTAGTCGGAGACGACCCCGGCACCGATCTCGGCTGCGTGCGCCATAGAAGGCGACCAACTGCCGCACGCGCAGCTCAATCCGGTCCGCGTCCGCGACAGGGCAGCTGGCGATCGCGATCGGCAATCGGCTGGGGTTTTGATGCCAGGTGAGCGGCGTAATCAGCGCACTCGGCCGAACGTTCACGGGTCCCCGAGGAACGGACTCGAATTCGGCGATATTGATCCAGCACACGGCCCCGCTCAATCCCAGGCAACTCGGGAGGGCCGCTCTTGGCTCCCGACGGTCGCGTCCTAGGGATCGACTCCGAGCGATGGCCCCGCCGCCAGGCTCGGCGAAGCGATCGGCTTTGCCATCCCGGTCGAAACCGCGGCTTCGGTCGTGGGCGAGCTATTGGCGCGCGGCAAAGTCGCGGCGGCGCGTTTCGGCGTCGCCGTGCCGAACGAGGCCGCTGCCGCCAGCAGATCAAAGCGCGCGCAGGCGTATCGCAGCGCAGCGCGGTGGAGATCATCGAGCGCGGAGAGGGCTCGGCGGCTCAGCGCGCAGACTTGCGAGCGCGCCGACTTGATCATCGAGCTGAATGGTCAGCGGTCGTCGATGCGGGTGGTTGCACCGGTCGCTGCGAAAAGTGGCGCCCGGACAGCCAGTGCGGCTGGCGATTCTGCGGGATGGACTCAGGCTGGAGCGGGAGGTGGTCACGCAGGTCGGGCCAGGGCAGGCGTAGCGTTATCGGGTCGCGCGCCGCCCAGCTGATTTCTGCACACGCTCACCGAACAGCGAAGCGAAGCGCGCCCACGTGCAGTACACAGTTGTATGGCCTATGGACTCTCGCCCGCACGTTTGCATCTGGCGCGGCGCCTGGCTGCGAGCTATCGCCCCGGACATCGGATCCTGCGCCGGCTATGTCGCGCTGTCGAACGGTGCTGGCGTCAGCGAACGTGAGATCCCCGCAGGCCCACTGCCGCACATCTACTATGTGATCGGATTGTTCCAGCCACTTCTATCCGCACACACGTAGTCCGCACAAAACGGTTGCAACCTTCGTCTAGCCTCGCGCACGATCGGCGCAAGACGAGGGGTACGCGATGAGAAGTACGTTGTTTTGGCTCGCGTGGCTCACGGCCTGTGCCGAAGCTTACGAAGAGGATCCCACCAGCTCACGGCGCCACGAGCTCGCCGCAGCTGGCAGCGGCGGCGAGTCTGCAGAAGACTGCGCGTCCGAGATCGGCACAGGCAAGCTGTCGCAAGCGATCGCAGGCCCTGCCCCGCTCGTGTCCAAGGGCTTCTCAGACGGGCCTTTCGGCTTGGTGAAGAACTGGGACTTCGGCACGCAAGGCACAGTGCGCGACATCGCAACCTTGAGCAGCGAGTTCCAGTACCACGATCAGTTCGGGACCATCGCCAACGGCACGAACTACGGCGCGGTCAGCGTCGCGCCTGGCGCCGACACGGCGATCTACGGCTACAATCTCAACCTTCCGAATGACCTGCAGCCGATCGAAGATCCTGAGCGGCCATATCGCGAGCTCACGCCGCATACCTTGAGGACGTACGTGCGTCCGCTCGATCCCGCGCAAGTCACCGTCAGAGCGAGCGCACATGACGCTGGCAGCGGCAGCATGATGGCCAAGTGGCACATGCCCGAGGCCGGATCAGTGCTCGGTCACGACGTGCTCTGGGAAACGCGCGCGCGCATCACGACTCCGGTGCAAGGCTACTGGTTCGCGCTGTGGGCTGCGGGCACCCTGTGGGATCAAGGTCCGGAGATCGATGTGGTCGAGTCCTTCGGCTCGCCCCACGTGCCTTACGATTCGTTTCACGCGACCGCCGTCGGCGGCACCAATCGCAACGACTTCACCAGCTGGCCCGACGCGCTCGACAACGCTGGCGTGCCCGCTGACCAGCGCGATCTGCGCGACTGGCACACTTGGACGATGTTGTACCTGCGAGACGATAGCTACCGCGTGTACTTCGATGGGCAGATCGTGCAGCAAGGCGTGATCCACTGGCGCCTCGGTGGAAAGCTCGAAGCCGAGCCCACCGGTCTGCACTTCTTGTTCGACCTCGGCTGGGGTCACACGCTCGTGCAAGACGTCAACCTCGCACTGTGGGCCTCGCACTTCCCGCTCGTGTACGAGGTCGACTACAGCCGCGTCTACCTGCGCTGACCTTGCGCCCGCTGCGTGACTCAACCCAGGACGCCTGTACGACGTCAACCTCAGCGGGGCACGAAGCTCAGCGTCCAGCGCGCGCGCGCTGTGCCAGTGTCTGGCGCAGGGACGACCAAGTGCAACGTTGCTTGCGTCACGCAATCTCTCAGAGCACGCGCAGATGCACCTTCGATTGTGACGCCGCGAGTGCGTCCGGACTCATCGATCGCGGTGCTTAGCTTCAGACGCCTCGAGGCGCTGCCGCAAAACGCACTGCAACGATCGTACCTTGGCAACAAGCGGTTGACCCCGCGGGCCACGACCTTCGTCGGCAGCGCACCTTTGACATACAGCGCTTCGATCGCGACCCACTTGGCCTCGGTTGGAGCTGCTTCATGCGCTCCGGATACCGCCGCTGACAGCGGCAAGCCGGCGAGCGGCTTAGGTGCTGGTCCAACGATTGGCTTCGAAGCCACGGGCAAGTGGTCTGGGACGGCGGGGCGCGGCGCTTCCAACATAGCCGGCGCAGGCTCCTGCATCGGCTCTGTATCGCGCACTTTCACGGAGCGTGTGAGGTTGGCTCGTGCGTCTGTGCGCGCGCCGCACAGCGTTCCCGCGCTCCCGTTCAGGTGGCGACTTCTCCGGCTCGGAGCTGTGCTCCTGGTGGCCAACCTCGGTCTTGGGTGTACGCGCGCGCGTCTCCGCAGCGCGGTCCAGCGGGTGGCTGCCAACCAGCGCGACGTCTCGCGTACGGTGTCGCGCCATGGGGCCAAGTCGGACCTGGTCGGCTACCACCAACCTATTGTCGGGGTCACAGAACCAGTCCGTCACGGCGAAGCCAAGACCCCAGGCACACACGGCCAATCCCACTAGCATCACCGCTTCGCGGCGCGCGTGAGGCACACCCGCGTCGAGCACGAGCGAACTAGGGCAAAACCCTGCCGGCCACGAATGCGACTGCGTGTAGCTCGTGGCCTCTTTGTGAATCGCGTTCCATCACCCGCTCCTGTGCACTGAGAGGAGACTGCGTTCGGGGCCCCTCCGGGCTCGGCGGCGCGCCCCTCCAAGCAGTTCAGCCGACCGCGCAAGCCATACTGCAAATGAAACGCATTTTCAATAACACCCATGGGCGCTTGCCGGGCCGAGCTCGCTCAGCTCCGCGCTGCTGACGGCGGGTCAGCTAGAGGAACCAGCCATGAGAGCGCGTCCTACGCTGCCAGACGAATGCTTACGGCTAACACTCGTCCTGCCGCGACGGCCTTTGCGTCTCTGCACTTGACGCGACACGTTCCTTGTTTTATTGATAATGAAAGTCATTTGCAAATACAGGGCTATGTCGCATCTAAAACAGCGTCGCACCCTGCCCGCTTTGGCTTGTCACGCGCTTGCGTGTTGGCTGGCCCGCACGCGGGCATGCCTCCGTTACGCAGCCATTGGCTGCAGCACACGCGCGTTCGCGTGCCGTTGCACCGCTCGCTATCGCGCGCTGCTGCTTCTCATGGGTTGCGCGGGAATCGCGGGGTTTTGCGCCTCCAGCCTGGTGTTTTTCGCGGGCTGGGTCAGCGAGCCGCGTACTTGGCCAGCGTCGCGGGGTCGCTCGTCATGTTCGCGACCAGCGTTCTCATCGCTCGACTCGGCGACCCGTACGAGCTGAGGCGCAGCGAATGTCAGCGAGCTTTTGCGATGCAACCGTCCCCTCAACCGGTGACCATGTCGGGGTCTAGGGTCAGGTCGGGGCCGGATTCAAGCCCTGCTGGCGCGGCCATGAACTGAGTCACAGCGCTTCGGCGCGACCGCCGCGTACAATTGCGGAACGGGATGCTAAGCTCGTAGCTCTGAGACTGGCGCTCGGTCGCCCTGCCCGTACGGTTGTTCGCTGATGTCCGAATCGCGTCCACTCGCCAACACAATGCCGCAGTCCGAGGCGACATCTTGTCCGCTGTTCGCCGAAGGTCCTGAGACGCGGGCCCCCAACTGGTCGGTCAGCGACGCTTCGGCTTGGCGGTGCACGCATATTGCTCGGAGAGGCGAGCTATCGGCTCGGCGAGCGCGCGCTGCTCACCGTGCACGAAGGTCTCAGCTTGCCGCAATACGCGCTGCTTGCTGCTGAGCATCGCGGCCTTCGGCTACGGCGAAGGTTACCGTGCGCTGCACCGTCGCTTCTTCCCACATGTGATCGCCCGTGCGAGTGACGCTGGCGCATCGCGACCAAGCGCGGCCTGCGCGACTATCTGATCGCGCCGCTGTACGTGGTGTGCATGGTGCAAGCAGAACAGCGGGCGCTCGCGCGCGGCTTGGATCGGCGTCGCTGCTGATCGTGTGCGCCGATCTTCATCGTGCGCGCCCTGCCCGAACCCTATCGCGGCATCGTCGATGCAGGCGTTGCAGTCGCGCTGGCCATCGGCTTGGGCTCGCTGATCCTCGGCTATATTGCCGCCGTCCGAGAGCAAGCAAGGCTGATGCGTCATGGTCGCGGAGAACGCCATGGTCGAGATCGAGCTGGCGTGACAAGCACGGCCGAGCAACAGCCAGCTACGACGACCCCAAGCGCGCCGAGCGCACGCTCGCCGAGCTCGCGAATCGTCCGCCGCTGGTAGCTGCAGGCGAGGTCGAGCGCCTGCGCAAGCTGCTGCGTGAAGCTGCCAGCGGCCAGCGCTTCGTGCTGCAAGGTGGCGACTGCGCCGAGACCTTCGACAGCTGCACCGAGCTGTCGCTGCGCAGCAAGCTCGAAGTACTGCTGCAGATGAGCCTCGTGCTCACCTACGCGACGCGCAAGCCGGTGGTGCGCATCGGCCGCATCGCCGGCCAATACGCCAAGCCGCGCAGCAGCCTCGCCGAGAACATGGCGCGGCGTGGAGCTGCCGAGCTATCGCGGAGACATCGTCAACGCTGCCGAGCCCACCAGCGCTGGACGCGGCGGCCCGATCCGAATCGCATGCTGACCGCATACGGTCACGCGGCAGCCAGCTTGAACTACCTGCGCGCACTGATCGAAGGCGGCTTCGCGGACCTGCGCTATCCGCAGCGCTGGGCGCTCGATCTGGTGTCCGCGAGCCCGCGCCGCGCCGCGTACGAGCGCACGATGTTCGCGATCACCGACGCGATCGAGCTGATGGAGAGCATCGGTGCGTCGTCGCAAGCTGCGCTGCAGCGCATCGAGCTGTTCACCTCGCACGAAGCGCTGCTGCTGCCTTGGGAAGAAGCGCTGACGCGCGCGGTGCCCGGCCAAGGTCGACTACAACTTGTCTGCGCACTGCTTGTGGCTCGGCTATCGCACCTCGCAGCTGGACGGCGCGCACGTCGAGTATCTGCGCGGCATTCGCAATCCGATCGCGATCAAGGTCGGCACCGGCACGACGCCGCGCGGCTTGTGCGCGCTGCTCGCGCGCATCGATCCCGCGCGCGAGCCCGGCCGCGTAACGTTGATCTCGCGGCTCGGTGTGAGCGGCGTCGAAGAAAAGCTGCCGCCGCTGATCCGAGCGGTGCAAGCGCTCGAGCACCCAGTGCTCTGGAGCTGCGATCCCATGCACGGCAACACGGAGATCTACGCCCTCGGGTCGCAAGACACGGCGCCTGGATGCGATCTTCGGCGAGCTGGAGCGTACGTTCGCCGTGTGGATCGTCGTCCCGGTGCCCTGATCATTAAAGGCAAACGCCGTCTTGCCGCCGCTGGTCACGTTCTGCAGGGTGTAAACCCCCGGTGCGGTTCCCGCGTTGATCGAGATCGTCAGGTTCGCAATGAAGTAGGTTCCCGGAGCCGTCAGTCCCGTATTCCCCGGGAGCAACGCTCCCAGGTCATTCGCATTGCTCGGCACCAGGTTCTGCGGATAGGTCAGGCTCGGCGTCTGCAAGGCCGTGAACTGGCTCCCGGTCACATCCCGCAGGGTGATCGCAAAGTTAAACGGCGACGCCTGGTTCTGCTGCAGCCAGTAGGAAAGTCCTTCCAGGTTCGTCAGCGAACCTCCAGGCACGTAGACCAGGTTGAGCGCAAACGTGAAGCTCGAGCCCGGCGTGTAGCTCCCCGCGTTCGGCGTTCCGTTCCCGTCATTGTAGCTGAAGGTCGCCTGGGCCGAGGCTTTCGGTGCCAGCGCCCCACTGCACGCCACTGCCGCCAAGATTGCGATTAAATACTTTTTCATTTGTTGTTTCTTTCTTTTCCTATCCTAGGGGAAGCCAGGTTTGGTTCTATCTCTTTCTTGCACCGCCCTTACGGCAGCGAGTTACCCGCTTTGCTCCGCACTACAGTCGTGTCCCCGCCGTTGATGAAGCCGTCCAGGTTCACATCCGCCCGGAAGTTGGTCCCGTCGATGTCCTGACCCGCCAGGCTTCGCACCTGGATCGTGTCGCCCCCGTTGGTAAACCGGTCCGCGTTCGAGTCGCCCACCAGGAACCCCAGGTCTACGCTCGTCGCGCCGCCCTGCCCGTTCATGTTGCTCACAGTCAGGGTCACCACTTCGCTGTCGGTCACTCCGGTCAGCGGTACCGTCATGGTGTTGCCGCTAAAGCTCGGCGCCCCCGCCGTTCCCGTCCCGGCGCTCACCGTCGCCGCTCCCGAGGTCACCGCCTGGTCAAAAGTCAACACCATACTGTAGGTGCTCGCCTGCCGGTCTTCCACCCCGGTCGTGCCGCTCAAAGGCATGTTCACGTCGAAGTCGCCCACTCCAGGGTGATTCAATCGCGAAACCGCTGCACTCAGCACAGGAGGCGCCGGAGTCGGCGTGGGAGTCGCAGTCGGCGTTGGCGTCGGCGTCGCCGCAGTCACAATCTCGGAAGCTGAGGCAGATCCCGAATTGCTATTGCCCGTCGTGAAGCTGGCCGTGTTGTTATAGGTCCCAGCGCTATTGCTAGTCGTGGTGCTGATTACGTGAGCCGTGGTAGTCGTAGCACCCCCCAAGGTCGTGGGACTGTAAACAAGACTCTGGTTTGGTGGCGCTCCGCTAACGGACCAGCCCGGGCTAGTCGGGCCTGGGTCGATCGTCCAGTTTACATCCGTGCCCGCCGGCAAAGCGTCGAGGACGTTGAGCGAGGTCGCGGTGGTCGCGGTTGGATTGTTCAGAGTAACGGCGAAGCCGATCTGGGAACCGGCAGCTACGCTGGCGGCGTCGGCTGTTTTGGAGATGGTTAGGGCCAGGGCAAATGGCGTCAGTTCATCCGCGCCGATGTCAGGAGTAGCTGGATTGCGGCCCTGGTTGTCGAAGTCACTCCTGATACCAGTAAGGGGGTTGGCCGGAGTCGTCGTGATTGGCATGGCGAGGCTAATCGCCGGGCTGCCAGACTGGATGTGCAAGTCCACTGTGGTCGCTGTTCCCGTCGGATTTACAAAGAGCGGGTCCGCGGAAATACTGTTCGCATCCTGACCGGTGGACGTCTGCCAGTCAGACAAAGCCGGATCAAAAACGCCATTAAAGAATCCTACGAAGCCGTCGGTTCCGCTGACGTAGAGATCGTTAAAATTACTCGTCAAACCGGTCGGATTTGGGGTCGTCCCGCCAACGGTGATTGCGAAATGCGCGGTGCCTCCGCCCACCGCATTGCTGCGCGCGTTGGAGAAGATATTGTCCTTATAGGTGCGTGCGGTCGTGACGACGCTGCTGTTGAAGGCGTAAGTATTAGCTCCGGTGGTTACCCCCGAACCGCCGATGTAGACGCTGTTATAGTAATAGCTGGACGTGGCTCCAGCGATGTCGTTGATGCCGATGAATCGGTAAGGGTTTGTGATTGAATTGCCCGCGGCATCGATCCCGAGACGGACCATGTTGTTCTGAAAGGTGGCCGTGCCCGATCCTCTCATGACGATACCGTAGATCTGGTAATTGGTCCCCCCTCCACTAACTGCGGCCGAATGAACCAAGTTGCGTTCGATAAGGTTAGCAGTGACGGCGGTATTGCTCGACATGGTCAAATCCATCATATAGATGGCGCCCATAGCGCCGCCGGCGTTGTCGCTGAGTGAGTGGATCGTATTTCGAGAAATCGTGCTGGCCGCGGTCGTGCTGCTGCTCGTAACGGCCATACCGCTCATCGTCACGATCGCACCATTAGAATTACTGATCATGTTACTGATCGTGTTTCCGTTTATGGAAACGGCCGCGGTAGACGTTTGAATCGCATACATGGCGTAGCTGCCAACCTGTGTGTCGGTGATAGCTCCGCCGACGCCTGTGCCGCCAATGGTGTTGTTATTAATCGTCTGCGTCGTCCCTGCGGTGGCGCCAGGGAAGATTCCTCTGAAACCGGTGACGGTTCCCGTCCCCTGAATCGTGATCGCACCAATTTTGTTGTTGTTGATAGTGTTGACACTTCCACTGAAGGCGAGAATGCCAAATACCGGCGCCGTGCTCGCGGTCGTGGAAGAGGCGTTGACCACGACGGTCGAGGATCCGTCCAGACTACCGACAGTATTGCCAGCTACGGTGCCAATGTCGAAACTGCCCGTGGCCGAAGCGCCAGCCGCTGTACTTACCGAGATACCGTTAAAGGCGGATAGACCGGTGGTGGTGGAAGCACGGGATGACGTCTGGTTGATACCGGAAATAACGTTTCCTTGAACGCTCGTCGCCTTACCGAGGCTGCTACTTGCGCCGAGGATGTCGATTCCGCGAAATTCATTCTGCAAACCAAGGCCTGTGCCGGTGATCGTGGTTGTGCCCGTTCCATTAGCCGCTCCAAAACCGATAACATTTCCAGCTATGGTGAGAAAATTGCCGTTGCTTCCGGTGGTGCCGCTGAAGGTAATACCGGAGTAACGCTGGCCAGCAGCGGTGGTAAACGTGCGGGCGGCGGTTTGGTAGATCCGGTTATTCGAGATGGTCCAATTTTGATTTCCCGTCCGAATGTCAATCCCGGTGGTAGACGGAATGGTGACTGCGGTCGCGTTGAAGAAGTCAAAGATGTTGTTGTAACTGACGACGTCGCCCGTGTTCACGGCGTTGTTTCCTGTGGTTCCAAGCGCGGAAACGCACTTGGTCGGCAGATTCGCTCCGGCCGGCCCGATGTTATTCCCGAAAACGGTATTGTTATTGTTACCTACAATATTTGTTCCGTTCGCGGTCGTCGTGCTGAAGAGAACGTTTCCACCGGCAGTTCCCACCGCGACAGTGGACGAGCCCAGGATATTACAGTTTGCCACGATGTTGTTTTGCGCGCCATTCGCTGCCGCGACTGTGTTGATGAAGCGAATCGTGCTCGTGCCAGCAATGGAGCTGGTGCTTGTATTCGACAAGGTCATGGAACCGTAGCCGTCGATCCGCACGTTCCTTGCTCCATTCAGATCAATTAACGGGGCCGCGAGGTTGCCCGAAACCGTTCTCGTGCCTACAGGCAGCATCAGAACTGAGGTATAACTCGCCGGAGCAACGTTGCCCGAATTCAACACCGCAGAAGCTGTTTCAATAGTATCGCCAAGAACAAAAACGTTAACCGCGCCTTGGTGAGTGCCGATATTGATCGCAGCAAAAGCGGCCTGAACCGTGGGATAGTCGGTTGGCCCCACGGTGCCGGCGGTGGCAGTAACCGTTACGGGACCAGCGGAAATGGGCGGCGTCGGTGACGGCGTAGCTGTCGGTGTCGGAGTTGGTGTCGCCGTCGGCGTGGCAGTCGGCGTGGCAGTGGCTGTCGGAGTGGGCGTCGCAGTTGGAGTTGCGGTCGGGGTGGGAGTCGGCGGCACACCAGTGCAGGTTCCGTATTTGAATGTGCCCACCCGAGTCCGCCAATTTGAGGTCCCGGTCACCGAGTAATACTCGTTGGTATGGAAAAAAGTACAATTGTCAGTCGGATCGACGAAGGTTGTACTGTAGTCTCCCCAGCGTCCGCTCGTGCTGGTCTGGTGGCCCGTCCCGGGAGTCATAACTGCCTCCCCCTGGAAGAGGCTGTTCGCTGGATCGGTGTTGAGACGCCCCGCATAGCGGATGCCTGGGTTGACGGCCACGCTGGACGCGGAATACCCCACCGCCATGTTTCCAGATCCATCAACGTTGATGCTGGGCATCCATCGGTAGAGGCCGTCATTCCCATTGGTAAACTCCTGTTGCTGAGTGGGGGTAGCCGGAATGGTGTTCCCTGTCATATCGAATTGATACCAGGTCACCGCCGTCGGCCCGGAGTTGGTCGTGCCATTGTTGAAAGGAGCTGTCGTGTGATCAGCGTAAATATACTCCTTACCGTTGATGTTTTGGTAAACGAGCGGGTACATCAACTTGTCGCCCAGTGTGTCAAGGAACTGGTTTGCGGTGGAGGTTCCGTTGGGGACAATGTTACTTATGGCCGAAGTGAAACCGTCAACGAAGCCATTCACGGTGACAATGCCGTCCGGTGCGTGTGTGGCGCCTACGCCGAAGGTTGAGTTGGCAGGCGTGACAAAGTCCGCGTGGAAACGCCTGACGAAGACCTGAGTTTCAACTGTTCCCGCCGTCGACGAACTGTTGATACTCATGACCCACTCAGGCTGGCCGACGGGTGGTGCGCCAGTGCGGAAGGTGGCAGGCAGGAAGCTATATTGATCGCCCAAGTCTGCCGGAAGCACCGAGAAACCAATCGCATTCGCACTTCCGCCATTGACCATACTGTTGCGGTCGAGGGCGTAAATGCGGACACCACTGAAGGTCGTATTATTGGCAAACTCGTTGACCGTTAAGTAGTAACCATCCGGCCAGAGACCGAACTTCGGATAGTCGCCTAAGAAGGTGGGATTAGCCGGATCCACTTGGATGCTGTAGAGATACCACCCGCCGGCAACCGGATCGCTAGTCTGGCTCACGCCAATACACTGTACGAACGGGCCTGCTCCAGGGAATGCGCTAAAGGCGAAGTCGCTCACCACCCAACGATCTGCGATATGGTCGTAAAATACGATGCCATCGCCACCGTTCACGTTGTTACCGCAAGGCGTGGACGTGCCCATCGCGGAGAAGAATGAATTATACGTGATCGGGCCGGCCAGAACATTGCCGGCTTTATCGTAAATCTGAATCGCGCTATTCGACGTGCTGATGTAATTATTCGAGCCCACGTCGCCATCTGTGTCCGGAGGCAGACAACCATTGCACGCCGCGTTGGAATCCAGACCGTCAAAAGTTATCAGGGGACTCGGCATCTTCGGAGAAATTATCTCGGTCACGATCTCGGAACCGAGATTTGAAGGCTGCCTTGGGCGTCCCTTTTTTAGCGGAAACGGGTGCCGGGCTAATCGGAAGTCCTCGTCCTCAATAGCGGGCGGAATATAGGGAAGTTTGCGCAGATCGAGGTCTTGCGAGACAGGTCCCACCATGGTGACAATGTCCGGCTTCTGTGAGCCGGGAAGGGCCGGTTTCTGATCCTGGCGTGGAGTGTCGCGGCCACCCGCGAAAGCGGAAGCCAACAAGCCGCCTGCGGCAGCAAAGAGCGTAAGCGAGAGAGTAGCTCTCACCAATGCTCCGGCTTTTCCAGTTTTATTGGGGAGTTTCTTCATACTATCTCCTTCTGAACGACTACATCTTGGACGTGCTTACCCTCAGGCTAACTTTAGTACGATTTTGTGCGGCGGAGGGCCAGATTCGCAACGAGAACGGAAAGACCGCCAATGACAAAGGCGATCGAACTCGGTTCCGGGACCACCGTCACAGTGTAGGTCGACGCCGGGATGGCGAAGCCGGTCCCCGCATCGTTGAAGATAAAGGCGGTCTTGCCTCCGCTGGTCACGTTCCGCAGGTTATAAACCCCCGGCAGGGTCCCCGCATTGATCGAGACTGTGATGTTCGCGATGAAGTAGTTCCCCGCTCCGATCCCTGTGTTCCCCGGGAGCAACGCTCCCAGGTCATTCGCATTACTCGGCACCAGGTTCTGCGGATAGGTCAGGCTCGGCGTCTGCAAGGCCGTGAACTGGCTCCCGGTCACATCCCGCAGGGTGATCGCGAAATTAAACGGCGACGCTTCGTTCTGTTGGAACCAATAGGAGAGCCCTTCCAGGTTCCCGATCGCGCCCCCGGGCGTGAAGGCCAGACTGATCGAAAAGGTGAAGCTCGATCCCGGGCTGTAACTCCCCGCGTTTGGCACCCCACTCCCGTCGTCGTAGCTGAAGGTCGCGCTCTGCGCCTGTGTCGACGTGATCCCCGCATAGCTCAACGCCAGCACGGCGCCCACTACCATTAGATATTTTTTCATGTGTTGTTTTCTTTCTTTTCCTCTCCCTGGGGAGTGTCCTAAGTTCCAGCTCTTTCTCGCGCCGCCTTACGGCAACGAGTTACCCGCTTTGCTCCGCACCACCGTGGTGTCGCCACCGTTGATGAAGCCGTCCAGGTTCACGTCCGCTCGGAAGTTCGTCCCGTCGATGTCCTGACCCGCCAGGCTCCGCACCTGGATCGTGTCGCCCCCATTCGTAAACCGGTCCATATTCGAGTCGCCCACCAGGAAGCCCAGGTTCGCGCTCGCCGTGCCGCCCGTTCCGTTGAGATTATTGACTGTCACCCCGACCACTTCGCTGTCAGTCACCCCGGTCAGCGGCACGGTCATGGTGTTGCCGCTGAAGGTTGGCGATCCTGCGCTGGCCGTCCCGGAGGTCACCGCTATGGTCCCTGAGGTCACTGGCTGGTCGAAGGTCAACACAATGTTATACGTGCTCGCCTGCCGGTCCTCTACACCAGTGGGTCCCGTTAACGGCATCGCCACGTCGAAGTCACCCACGCCAGGATGGTTCAAACGAGACGCTGCCGAGACCAGGTTTGGAACGGGCGCGGCCGGACAGGGGCCTGGACCCGGGGTGATATCAACGAAGCCTGAGATAACGCCGCTGAAGATCGAAGAGTTAGTCGAGCCGGTGGCCGTGTTGACGACGATGACGAAGTTCGAATTCGGCGCCACCACGAACGAGTAAGACGCGGAACTCACCGTAGTGCCAAGACCAGAAATACCGCTGTCGCCGAGGTAATTCAGGCACATGTTCCCCGTCGGATCACCCTGCACGATCGGCGGAGTGTAGCTGCCCTGATAGGCCGCACTCTGAATGTCACCTCCGCCGCCCAGGGCCGCGTTGATCGTGGCAGTAAAGCATCTGGCCGCGGCGCTCGTGTTCGTGAAGGTGAAGGTCTTATAATTGCGGGTGCCCGCACTGTTGATGGCACCGGGGCAAGTTTTCCCAGCACAGGTGCTGGCCACACCGTTACGACCGAGGCGATCCGGTTGACTGGAATCGGCGGTGGTGATGGAGCTGGCCGGAATCGACTGATTGGCGCCGCCCGAACAGGTCGGCACGCTATAAGTAACGGTCTTTGTTCCGTTAGCATAAGTGAGGTTCAGCGACAGGTCGATGTTCGCGCCACAGGCGAAAGCGTTCGAGGTGACGAGCTGGAACGGAGTGTTGTTAATACTGCTCGCGTCGATCACCAGGTCAGGATAACTGCTGGTGCCATTGACCACTGTCACGCCAGCGGTCGTCGTCGTGAGGGTGGCTGAGATAGCTGACTCAGTTGCGCAGCCATTATTTTTGATATTGGTGTTGACCCTGAAGCACTCGTTTTGGTTGACGATGCCATTGCCGTTACCGGTTCCGGAGTCGTCAACGGTGAAGCCGTTAGCTTCGATCTTTGAAGCACCAGCCATCGTGAAGTTTTGGGTTGTGCTGGCTCCCACGTTGATGGATACCGGCGCAGAGGCGGGAGAGGCGACCGTGCAATTGCGGCGCGGCGTCGGCCGCTACGGCCGTGAAACCACCAGCGGGAGCGACGATCGAGTAAACGCCCGAGGCATTCGTGGCCGCCGCATACCCGTTTTCCAGCGATACCACCACGCCGGAAATCGGAGCGCCCGTCTCGGCCGAGGTAACTGTGCCAGTAAGTGTCCCGAAGGCCGCAGCGCTGGTGCATGATGGGAACCGATAGGAGGCCACGCGCGTCGACCAGTTGAAAGCACCGGTCGTCTTTAGGTACTCATTCGTGTAGTAGAAGGTGCACTGGTCGATCGGATCCAGAGTGAGCGAGCTATAGTCACCCCAGCGGTTGCCGCCGGTCGAATCCTGGGAACCGGCGCCTGCCTGCATCTGCACTTCCGCGCCCATCGTGTTGATGGTGTCGGTGGCTAAACGGCCGGTCATCCAGATACCCGGAAACGTCGTTGCACTCGACTTGCTGTAACCAAGCGCAATGTTCCCGTCTTTGTCCATCGCCGTAGAGCCCAGCCAGCGGAAGTTAGTATCCGGATCGTAGGTGGATTGCTGGAAGATTGTCGGTGCGGCGGTCGAGTTGCCGCTGTTGCGGAATTCATACCAGCGGATGGCGTCGTGAGTGGTGTTCGTGGTCGCGCCGCGGACAGGGACATTGGCCGTGAGGGATTCCTGGGGCGAAGCCTGGGTGCCGTTGTTGCGATAAGTCAGGCGATACATGAAATGGCTCTTGATGTTATCGAGAGCCGCCGCGGTGGCCTGGCCAGACTGCGGGACACAGAGGCGGCCGGTGCTCACGCAGTAGGCGGTCGTATAGGTCGTGTTGGTGATGGTGGACTCAGTCAGCGCGATCGTTGGGCGTGGCTCCCCACGTCACCGCGACGCGAGTCGAAGCAGTCAACGTCAGAGTGGTCGGGTGAGGTCCGAGAACGAACGCTGCCTCGCCCACGGGCGGCGGCGTCAAGCTATCGAGATCCGCCGGCAGAAAGCCGTACTGAAAGTTTCCTCCGTAGGTGGTGAGATTCGCGCTCTGCATGCGCGCCGCCTGACCGAGGATCATTTTCTCACGTTCGAAGACATAAACGCGCGCCGCGACGAGGGCGGTGCCGGCCGAATTGAAGACGTGGGCCGTCATGTAATAGCCGTCCGGCCAGACCCCGGTGTGCGGGTAATCAACGAAATTCAACGCGTCAGTGACAAAATCGTAGAGGTAATAGGAGCCCGTCGCATCGCCCGTGGTCGAGACCGCAACGCACTGGTGGGAAGCGCTGCCGGTCGGCCCGCTGACCACAAACTGGGAAAGCACCCAGCGACCGGAAAGGATGTCGTAGGAAACGACCGGATCGCCGTCGTTATGGGAGGCGCAAACACCGCCCAGCGATTGGAAAAGGGTGTTACCCGCGGCCGGGCCATACTGCAAAGCGCCGGTTACTTTGTCGAAGACAGCGAAGCTCGTGTTGTTCCACTGCACGTATTGCGAACCACCGACTCGGCCGTTCACGTCTGGCGGATTGCTGGAAGGGGCAAAGCCCGCCAATCCTACGCCGACGCCGTCAAAGGTCGTCCCCGACGGGGCAGGCGCCGAGGCGCTTCGGCCCGGCTTGTTTTGCCGCGCCGTATCCGTGCCCCCGCCCAGATAGGGAGGCCGCGGTTGCATCGGCTCAGCGTGATCGTGGCCGGGAGCCGCCGAAGGACGGATCGGCGCCATCTCGCGGAGCGGCCGCGTCCGAATCGCAGATATCGGCCGATAGTCCAAGGGAGCCGGAGCGGAAATCGGAGTCGCCTGAGAGGCGCTGCCAGCACCGGTCGAGCTGGCCTGCGCTTCGGCAGCGGGACTTGTGGCGCTGCTGTAAGCGAAGATCGCGAAGGCCAGGCCAATAAGGCAGAGCACGAACCCGAGAAGCGAGCGCAGATTAAAAAAGGCGAATTGTTTGGAATTTTGTTTCTTCATCTTTAAAGGAGTGGCTAAGGCGGCGTGAGAGGTATCGGGACGCGGGAAAATGGCGAGACAATTTTCCTTGGAAGGGCAGGAGAACTAAGATTATAGAAAAAATCTAGACATAAACCTTGATATAGAACATTATATACGTTGCATTACATTTCCGTTAGTTCTAACGAACTCCCTAGTTGAGGGAACGGAAATGTCTGGCCGCGTTTGCCTAACGAACTAAAAGTGGCCTGTTCCGGCCCCTGCCCGAACCGACCAATTGGACGAGAACGAGAAGAGTATTTGAATTCGAGATAAACAATGGGCCGCAGGCTCCGGCGTGGCCGGTTTTTTCGGCTAGGTGCCTCTCATGATTTGCTTTTCCCAGCGAAGGCAGCCGCAAATCCTTCCCGCAGACGTTCCGGACTAAAAGGCGGTGGGAACTCGCGCCCGTTAAAAAAGAGCGTTGGGGTATTCTTAACTCCGCGAGAAACGCCGTAGCCCTGTTGGCTGGTGATTTGCACCGCCGTCGACGGATCGCGCATCGCCCCCTGAAACTTGGTGACGTTCAAGTGGAGTTGAAGCGCGAACTGTTCGAAATCTTCGCTGGTGTCCCCGGAATCAGCCCATTTCGCCTGGTGCTCATAGAGCAAATCGTGCATCTCCCAAAAGTGTCCCTGAGCTGATGCCGCTTCCGCGGCCGTCGCGGCGGCCCGGGCGTGGGGATGCATCGCCAGCGGGAACTCGTAGAACACCAGCCGCAGCCGGTCGTGAAATTCTTGCTCGATCATCCGAATGGAGACGGAAGTTTCAGCGCAGGCCGGACATTGGAAGTCGCCAAATTCTTCCAGGAGAACCGGCGCATCGATCGGTCCGCGCGCATGTCCGAGCGCGGTCTGCGCCATTCCCTGGTCCTTGGGCTCCGCCAGGCTTGCCGCCACGGGATGTCGATTTGTTCTCAGCAGCAGCAGCGCGCTGCCGACGGTCAGGACCGCGACGAATCCGATTATAAAAAAAGGAGCAAAGCGTTTCATGCCAAGGTCTCGGGCCGGGGGCGCAAACCTTTTGCTCCATTTCACTCTGCGCACAACAGCCCCGGCCTAACGAAATACCGTTCCGTAATCCCCTACTTTGGCCCGGTTCTCCGGGCGGGAGGCCGGATCTGCTTGCCAAGAAGAAGCGGTCTTGCTAATCCCGAGTCCAGAGATGACGCACGCTGAATTGACGCTTCCTCGCCGCTCGTTTGGACAGACGATGCGACGCGACGTCTGGTGGACGCAGCCGCTCGCCGTTTTTCTCGGGCTGGGCGCGTTTGTGGTCTACTCGACCTGGGCGGCATTTCAGGGCCGGAATTATTATTTCGGTCCGTATCTCTCGCCGTTTTATTCCCCGGAGATTTTCGGCGCGTCGCCGCATAGCTGGTTCGGGCCGAAGCCCGCTTGGTGGCCGGCGTGGCTTTTGTTCTCGCCCGCGTTGCTCGTGCTTTGGGCGCCGGGCGGCTTCCGGCTGACTTGTTATTACTATCGCGGCGCCTATTACAAAGCCTTCTGGGCCGACCCGCCAGCCTGCACCGTGGGCGAGCCACGCAAGACTTATCTCGGCGAGCGCTCTTTCCCGCTCATCATGCAGAACGTCCATCGCTACTTCCTTTATGTGGCGCTGCTTTTCCTTCTCGTGCTCGCGCACGATGTCTGGAAAGCGCTCTGGTTCGCCGACCCGGTGAGTGGAGCTGTCTCCTTCGGGATCGGCGGGGGAACGCTCGTGCTCGCGGTCAATGTCGTGCTTCTTGGGGGATACACCTTCGGGTGCCATTCGCTTCGCCATCTCGTCGGTGGCTTTCTCGATCAATTCTCTCGCTCGCCCACCTGTGCCCGGGCCTACGCCTGTGTCGGCTGTTTTAATCGCCGCCATATGCTCTGGGCCTGGATGAGTCTTTGTTGGGTCGCGTTCTCCGATGTTTACGTCCGCCTTTGTTCGTTAGGCGTGTGGCACGATTTTCGATTACTCTAGAACGGCACGCACCATGACTGAATACGAGACCTTCACTCACGACGTCCTGGTCATCGGTGCGGGTGGTGCGGGCTTGCGCGCTGCGATTGAGGCTTCGGCCGCGGGCGTCAAAGTGGGAATGGTCTGCAAGTCCTTGTTAGGCAAAGCCCACACCGTCATGGCCGAGGGCGGGATCGCCGCCGCGCTCGCCAATGTCGACGATCGCGATAACTGGCAGGTGCATTTTTCCGATACGATGCGTGGCGGGCAATACGTCAATAATTGGCGGATGGCCGAGCTGCACGCGAAGGAAGCGCCGGCACGGGTGCGCGAACTCGAAGCCTGGGGTGCGGTTTTCGATCGCACCAAGGATGGGCGGATCCTGCAGCGCAATTTTGGCGGCCATAAGTATCCGCGCCTCGCTCACGTCGGCGACCGAACCGGGCTCGAGATGATCCGCACCCTGCAGGATCACGGGATCCATCAGGGGATCGAGGTTTACATGGAGCACACCGTGCTCACGCTCCTGAAAGAGGGCGATCGAGTGGTCGGCGCGTTCGGCTACGATCGCGAACGCGGGCGCTTCAAAATCTTTCGCGCGAAGGCGGTGGTGCTCGCGACCGGTGGGATCGGGCGCGCCTTCAAGATCACGAGCAACAGCTGGGAATACACCGGCGACGGGCATTCGTTAGGCTACCAGGCCGGGGCGGAGCTGATCGACATGGAGTTCATCCAGTTTCATCCCACGGGGATGGTCTGGCCGCCGAGCGTGCGCGGGATTCTGGTGACCGAAGGTGTGCGCGGCGAAGGCGGCGTTCTCACGAATAAAGAAGGCCGTCGGTTCATGTTTGACGACATCCCGGAGAACTACAAAGCGCAGACGGCCGATAGCCCGGAAGAAGGCTGGCGTTATTGCCAGGGCGACAAGAACGCGCGCCGGCCGCCGGAGTTGCTCACGCGCGATCACGTCGCGCGCTGCATCGTGCGCGAGATCAAGGCGGGCCGCGGAAGTCCGCACGGCGGCGTTTTTCTCGATATCTCGTGGATCAAAGGCAAGGTCGCGGGCGGCGCGGAGCACATAAAAAAGAAGCTGCCGAGCATGTATCACCAGTTCAAACAACTGGCCGACATCGACATCACGGAAGAGCCGATGGAGGTCGGGCCGACGACGCATTACGTGATGGGTGGCATCCGGGTCGATGCTGATACCCAGATGTCGCGCGTGCCGGGATTGTTTGCCGCGGGCGAATGCGCGGCGGGAATCAACGGCGCCAACCGGCTCGGCGGCAACTCGCTTTCCGATCTCCTGGTTTTCGGGAAACGCGCCGGCGAATTCGCGGCGAAATTCGCGCTTGAGAATTCGTTAGGCGAGATCGCGCCTGAGCAGGTTGAGCGGACCGCGGCGGAAGCGCTGCGGCCCTTTGAGCGGGGTGACAGCGCAGGAGAAAATCCCTATCAGGTCCAGAAGGATCTACAGGAAATGATGCAGGACAACGTCGGCATCGTGCGGCGGGAGGACGAAATGCAAGCTGCGCTGCAAGGTCTCGCAGCTCTCTGGAAACGCGCCGCTGCAGTCGGCGTGGAAGGAAATCGCGAGTTCAATCCCGGCTGGCACACCGCCCTCGATCTCGCGAATTTACTCACCGTTTCCGAAGCCGTGACCCGCGCCGCACTCGAGCGCAAGGAAAGCCGCGGCGCGCAATTCCGCGAAGATTACCCGGAGAAGGGCGCGGAGTTTGCCAAGGTCAACACCGTGGCCTGGAAAGGTGACGAGGGCGCGATGCAGATTCGGCGCGACGTCATTCCGGAAATGCGAGACGATCTCAAAAGAGTCATCGAGGAAATGGGATGAAGTCCGCAACTTTCCGAATCTGGCGTGGGGACGCGAGCGGCGGCGCTTTTCGCGATTACTCCACGGAAGTCTCGGAAGGCATGGTCGTGCTCGACGCGGTGCACGACATTCAGGCGACGCAGGCGCACGACCTCGCCTGTCGCTGGAACTGCAAAGCGGGCAAGTGCGGCTCGTGTTCCGCGGAAGTGAACGGGATGCCAAAGCTCATGTGCATGACCCGGTTGAACGATCTGCCGCTCGATCAGCCGGTCACGATCGAGCCGATGAAAGCTTTTCCGCGCCTGAAGGATTTGATCACCGACGTGTCGTGGAATTTTGCGGTCAAAAAGCGAATCAAAAAATTTAAGCCACGCCCACCCGATGCGGCGGACGGCACGTGGCGGATGCAGCAACGGGACATCGACCGGGTGCAGGAATTCCGGAAATGCATCGAGTGTTTCCTCTGCCAGGACGTCTGCCACGTGCTCCGCGATCACCAGAAACACGATCAGTTTATCGGGCCGCGCTTCTTCGTTTACTCAGCGGCGCTCGAGATGCATCCGCTCGACACCGAGGACCGGGTCGCGGAACTGCGCGAAGCTCAGGGGATCGGCTTTTGTAACATCACGAAATGCTGCACTAAAGTCTGCCCAGAAGACATCCACATCACCGACAACGCGATCATTCCGCTGAAAGAACGGGTGGTGGACGACTACTACGATCCGCTCGGCTGGATCTGGAAAAAGCTCCGTCGCGAGCCGAATCGCTCGCCTGCGCCTAACGCCTAACGATTATATGTCTGAACTCAAACCTCTTTCCCGCGAAGCCATTCCAGCAGCTCTCGAAAAAGCCGAACGCTACCGCCTGCTGAACGAACCGGCCGAGGCCGAAAGCATCTGCCTCGACGTGCTGGAAACGGACGCGACGAATCAGAAGGCGTTGATCACGCTGCTGCTCGCGGTGACCGATCGATTCAGCAAGGGCTACGGCGTGAGCGACACGCAGGCGAATCAGTTACTGGCGCGCGTCACCGGCGAATATGACCGCGCCTATTACTCGGGCATCCTCGCGGAACGCCGGTCGAAAGCGAAGCTCGCGCAGGGGGCGCCGGGCGCAATTCATTACGCGTATGAGGGGCTGCGCGACGCGATGTCCTGGTTCGAGAAGGCCGAGAGCATGCGCCCGCCGGGGAACGACGACGCGCTGCTGCGCTGGAATACTTGCGCGCGGATGATCGAGAAAAACAAGCTCGTGCCCCGGGAAGAAGAGAGAATGGATCCGGTCCTGGAATAGGCGCGCCGCCTCGGTTGTCGTGACTTCTCTGGCCGCGTTTCGGTATTCGCGAGGAACGCGGAACGCCGCTAGACATGGGTTGTGAATCCTCAGCCGCCCTCTTCGGTCGAGCGCGATCCGGCTGCGGTGCGCTCGATGTTCGATCGCATCGCGCGGCGCTATGATCTGGCGAATCATCTGCTCAGTGGCGGCGCAGATTTCTGGTGGCGCCACCGCGCCGCAGAGATCGTCCGGCAATGGCAACCGCGACGGTTGCTCGATCTCGCCACCGGCAGTGGGGACCTCGCGCTTGCGATCCAGCGTAAGCTTCCGGAGACCAAAATTACCGGCGCCGATTTTTCCGCCGCGATGCTGGAGCGCGCGCGGCACAAAGGCCTGACGAACACTGTGGTCGCCGACGCGTTGGACCTTCCCTTCGGGGACGAGAGTTTCGAGGCGGTGACCGTGGCCTTCGGTCTGCGCAACATGGCCGACTGGGAAGCCGCACTCCGTGAAATGGCGCGGGTTCTCGGCCCCGAAGGCCATCTGCTCGTGCTCGATTTCTCCCAACCCAGCGGATGGCTACGCGGCCCGTATCAATTCTATCTGCACCGCTGTCTGCCCTGGGTGGCGGCTCGCGTCACCGGCGAGCGCCAGGCTTACGATTATCTCGGCGCGTCGATCGAGAAGTTCCCCAGCGGCCAGACAATGATTGCTTTGCTGGAACGGAACGGCTTCATCTCCGCGCGGCCCATTCCCCTCACCGGTGGAATCGCCACGCTCTATCTCGCGCAGAAAGCCGACGCGGCCTAACGAGGCGCCGGTGTCTCCGCCGGAGTGGCGGACGCGGGTGCGGCACTTTCCGTTGGCGTAGTCGGCGGGGTGGCCACACTCTTCGTCAGCGGCAATTTCAGCGCATTGAGATCCGGGTTACTCAGCACAAACGTGCCCTCCTGACCGTCGATCCGTGCGAACCACATCCCGTTTCCGGCAGGACCGCCGATGAGCAATTTGTGCACGGTCTTGGGATCGCTCTTCACCGAGAAAGTAAGCGCGAGCGGGCTCTGCTCGAAGCCTTGCGCCGCGTTGTTCGCGCCCGCCCAACGCACCGCGCGGAGCGAGGCGAGCGTGTTCAGGAGTGACTGCACGTTGACGTTGTCGACCTCGCCTTCGCCGTGCGCGATCCGCCAACTGGTCGGCCCGGTCCGTTCGAATGCCTCCTCATGATCAGTCACCCGGGCGAAATGCTGAATCTCGTTAGGCTTGAATTTGTAAATCGCCAGCTCCTTCCATTGCGCGGGATCCGTCCAGATTTCGCTGAGCAGCCGGCCTTTTACGGCCACGATGAAAGGCTCCTCCCCAACTCGGGCAAAGACTTCGTCACCCTCAGTTTTGCCGAACGCCAGAGTCAAAAACGGATGCTCGCCGGCCGCAGTTTCGGCAGTGTTTTCCGAGGCGAAGGAGCTGAAGGTCAATTGCAGCGTCGGATGATCGAGCCCGTATCTAGGTAACTCGGAAGCGGTATCGGCGACGAAACGTGTGACCTCTTCCTGATTCAGAGTGTCAATGAGTCGGCGCACTTCTTCACCGTTCGCCGCCTGGTTTTTTAAACTCGCGATCGTCCAGGCTTCCCCTTTCCGCGCGAGGATTACTTCCGGCTGACCCGCGCCCTGGATGTGCAGGCGATCGAGACTGTCGGTCTCGAGCCGAACGAGGCGATGATCGCGCAAGTCGTTAGGCCGAAGGGCGAGGATTTCCCCGGTCTTCTTCGGGAGCGCGTAAACGCCGTTCCGCGGCAGGAAACGGCCATAGACCTGTTCCTTCTTTTTCTCCACCTCCGTGCCGATCTGCAGCGTCTCGCCCTGTTTATCATCGACGCCGTAAAGCGTGATCGAACCCCGCGGATCAGCGAGTCCGTAGCGATGCAGGTCGCCTGCGCCATCGCCGATAAAATCCTCGATCCGCGCGTTTGTGACCGTCGCAAGAAGATCACCGATCTTCTGGTCGTCGCCGCGCGCCTGGAGCGGTTTCACCAGTTCCCAGTGCTCGTTCTTTTTCGCCAGCTCGATCTCACCCGCCGGGCTTTTCAAGACTGCGCGTGTCACCTGCGCAGTCGTTAGGCTGGTGAGTTTCCGATCGCGGAAATCATCCGGCTTTTTCGCGATATCGTTGCGCACCGTCTGGCCGACGATGAAGACATCCTTGGCGTCGCCGACGCGCGCATACATCTGCCCTTCAAGCGCCGCGTCTTTGCCAAACCCTATCTCCACCGGGCCCTCCGGGAGTTGCAATTTCAGGCGCAATTTCGGCTGCACCACGCCGAATTCGGCGAGACTATCCTTCCCCACTTTCGGGTCGCCTTTGCCGGGAATGATCGCGAACTTTTTCCAGCTCTCGAGATCGGAAATCAGGTTATCGACCGCCGCGGCGTCCGCTTGATCCTGCACCGGGGCCGTCAGGCGCCATTTACCGGCCTGCCGATGCAGCTCAATTCGGTCATCGCCATTTTGAATCACGATTCCGTCGAGTTTGTCGCGGTCGATCGAGAGGACATTGCCCGGCCTGCCGCTTGGTCTCCGCCGTGTTCGGTTTCTTGATCTCGAAAAACTTGATCCAAACGCCCAACCCGACCACGAGAATGAGGAGGATAAGCGTGGTGCGAAATCTCATATCTTATGATCGTTAGGCACGCCGCTTCCACCAGACGCCGAGCCCGATCAGTGCGGGCAGGAGCGGCATCAGAACGAGCACGACCCAGCGCAGACTGCGCAAGGCCTGTTCGTCGAGAGTGAAAGTAAGCACCTGCGGAACCTTCGGGGCGATGCCGATGAGTTGCTCGCGGCTGAGCAGCCAATTCAGGCTCGCGGAGACGAAATCGAGACCCTGCTGGCCCTGGGTGAGCGCGTCATCGAGAATAAAAGTGGAGTTAGCCACCAGAACGAGGCGCGCGGAACTTACCTGCACCCGCTGATCGGCACTGCCGCCCTTCTCGACGGAGGCCGCAATGGTTAGCGGCTCGGCGTGGTCTTTCGCCGCGTCAAACTCGAGCAGGCTCTCGTTGTCGGAATTGAAATCCATCTCCCCCCAATAGCCCTTCTCCGCCTGGGCCAGCGGCGAGAGATGGATGTTGCCCACAGCCATGACCTGTGGCGGCTGGAGGGTGAGCGAACTGGTCGGGCCGATAAACGGTGCGCGCACATCGGCGAGCCGTTGCGTGACGGCGTTATCACCCAGGAAATGCGCGACCACATCGCGCACCCGCGCGACTTCCTGGATGCCGGTCTTAACCATCGCCATCAACCGGTCGTTATCGACGCTCACCCCGAGCTTGTTCACGAAGGCCGTAAGGCGTGGAGTCTTCGCCGCGGGATCGGCGAGGAGGAGAATGCGCCCGTCCTTGTCCCAGAAATCCTGGAGCAATTTCATTTCGCGCTCGGAGAGATCGTATTGCGGGCCGGCAATCATCACGACCTTCACGTCCTTGGGTATCGCCGGGACTTCAAACAGGTTTAGCTCCTGAAACTGGATGTTCTCGTTCTCGATGAAAGTCTTCAGGACGGAGATTGGGCTCGTGCCGCTAAGCGGCGGCTCCTTGTGACCGAGGACATAGCCAACAATATTCTTCTTCCCTTCCACGACATCGATCAGCGCGCTGGTGATGGCCTGCTCACCTTTGAAGGCGGTGATCTGCGGCTCTTCGCCGGTCATGGGGTTTCCCTGGCTGGTGTCGGCCATTTCCGAGGCCTTCACCGTTTTCGTCCGCCCCTGATAGTCGAGAATCACAACGCTCTCATCCGTCACCACCTTATACTTACCGAGTAACTCTTTCGCACGGGTCAGGCTGCGCTCGGGATCGACGTACTCGACATCGAGCTTCCCGTGCGAGGCGTATTGATATTCCGTGAGCAGGTTTTGAACATCACCCGTAATCGGATTTTGCGATCCGAAGAAAACCGTGATTCGCGCCTTGCCGGGAATCCCCTCGAGAAAGTGTTTGGTCTTATCCGAGAGCGCGTATTTGTGGTCGCGGGAGTAATCCCAGCGCCGATAGTGCTCGAAGCCGAGATAGTTCACCATCGCCGCGAGCACGATCACAATTGCGACCTGCACGATCACGTTCAGGCCAATCTGAAAACGGTGAATCTTCCGGGGCGTCGGAGCGGTCTTGTCGTCAGCCATGAATCAGACCCTCCACTTCCGGAACTGGAAGGCTTGGTAGGTAAAAGTAAGCATCACCACAGTCATGCTGAGATAGAGGACGATCGGGCGAGTATCGATCTGGCCACGCGAGAGCGTGCCCATCTGTTCGATCGCGGAAAAATAACCGAGTAACTGCCGTGTCTCCGAGCTGATATCCAGGAGGATGAATTGCACCAGCCCGAGGAAGAAAAGGAGCGTGATCACGGCGAAGGAGATAATCGCGGCGACGATCTGGTTCTTGGTCAGGACCGAGGCGAAGCAGCCAATCGAGAGATAGAACATCCCGAGGAGCAGAACCATGAGATAGCCGCCCAGGTAAGCGCCCATGGAACTGGCCGCCGTCTGGTGAGTGATCGCCTGGAAGATTACGAAATAGAAGACCGTAGGAAGCCAAAGGACGACATAGAAGAAAAGCGCGCCGAAGTATTTCGAAAGCACCACCTGCCAGTCGCGCACGGGCGCGGTCATGAGCGGTTCGATCGTGCCGAGTTTAAACTCCTCCGCGAAGAGCCGCATCGTGATCAGCGGGAAGAGCAGGACGAAGGCGAACCAGAAAAAGACCGAGTTAAAGAACGCTTCCTCGACGGAGAACGGAACCGGCCGCTGGTTCATGTAGCCGATCTGGAAATAGAAATCGACGCCGCTGATGAGCAGAAAGAAAACGAGAACGATGTAGGCGATCGAAGAATAGAAATAACTCCGGATTTCGCGCCCGAGAAGAGTGAAGAACTTGGTCATGATTTACGCTTCATCGGCATGAGTAATCTCGACGAAGACATCTTCCAGCGTCGCCCGTTTCTGGGATAATTCGCGGACGACCCACTTGCGCTCGCTGGCGAGCCGGAAAACTTCCGGCCGGACGTCCGCGCCGGCTTCGACACGCAGGGAAAAAATCTGCCAGTCACCTTCATTCGTTAGGCTAACATCCTTGACCCCTTCGACCTTCTTCAGTTCTTCCGCGCCATTATCCGAACCGGTCTTTGCTTCCAGGAGCACGCCGCTCGAGGTGCGCATCTGGTGGAGGAGGTTTTCCGGCGTATCGCAGGCTTCGATCTTTCCTTTGTTAATGATGATGACCCGGCTGCAGGTCATCTCCACTTCCGGCAGGATATGGGTGGAAAGCAGGATGGTGTGCTGGCGCCCGAGATTCTTGATCAGGTCACGGA
Organism: uncultured Verrucomicrobiae bacterium; assembly: GCA_963742845.1. GTDB lineage: Bacteria > Verrucomicrobiota > Verrucomicrobiia > Chthoniobacterales > UBA10450 > Palsa-1392. The sequence continues at coordinate 27,135 of CAVUNK010000008.1, forward strand.
CCTGGCGGATCTGGTTCGGGTCCAGGCCGCTGGTCGGTTCATCGAGAATGAGCAAATCCGGTTCGTGCACGAGCGCGTCGGCCAGGCCGACCCGCTGGCGATAACCCTTGGAGAGCGCGCCGATGAGTTTCTTCTCCACGTCGCGCAGGCCGCATAACTCTTTCACGTCGCCGACCCGTTCCTTGATCCGGCGATGGGCCACGCCCTTCAGCGCCGCGCGGTAATTGAGATACTCCGTGACCCGCATGTCGTTATAGAGCGGCACGTTTTCCGGCATGTAGCCGAGGTGCGCGCGGGCCTGGAGCGACTGATCGAAGAGGTCGAACCCGGCGACGGAAGCGCGCCCGGAAGTGGGCGGCATGAAGCTGGAGAGAATGCGCATGGTGGTGCTCTTGCCGGCACCGTTCGGGCCGAGGAAACCCATGATTTCGCCCTTGCCGACCTCGAACGAGAGGCCGTCGATCGCAGTGTGGCCGGCGTAGCGCTTGGTGAGGTTTTCGACCTTGATCATCTTTGCAGTGGGATTTTACTGACAACGCCAGCGCCCGAAGCGTTGGCATTTTTTTCCGAAAATTTTCAGCGCGCCTGCAAATTTACCGTTTCCACGCGACGAGTGCGCCCCCCGCGACCAACAATACCAACCGCCAGGTCGATCCTCGACCCGGTATCAGCCTGCGCGAGCACTTTCTCCGCCTGCTTTACCGAAGCGACGGTGAAATTCCCAATTCGGTAAATCACCAGCCCGCGCTCGATGCCAGCCTGGTCCGCCGGGCTATCCGGTTCGACCGCGCTGACGAGCACGCCTTTGCCCGGCTCGTAGCCGAGCGCGTCGGCCAGCGGGCCCGTCAAATCCTGGAGCTGCAAACCGAGGAGCCGGTCGGCATTGGTCGAACCGGTCTCTTCGCCCGGGTTGTCGGGTCGTGGCGCCGGCTGTTTCTCAGCGATTTTTTTGAACTGCTCGACATTTTGCCTAACGATCTCCGCCGGAATCGCAAAGCCCAGTCCCTGAGTCGGCACCCCTTGCGGCGTGAAGGCCATCTTCGCGGAGCTGACTCCAACCAGCCGCCCATTCAGATCGATCAACGGGCCGCCACTGTTACCCGGATTGATCGCCGCGTCGGTCTGGAGCAGGTCGTGGTAATCGATGTTATCGATCGTGATCTCACGCTTCACCCCGCTGAGCACGCCGCGGCTGATCGAGGTGCCGTAGCCGAGCGCGTTGCCGACCACAATCACGGTCTGGCCTAACAAATTCGGTGAAATGTCACGCAGGTTCACAAAGGGCAGCGGCTTGTCGCTGTCGATCTTGATCAGGGCGAGATCCTTCTTCGCGTCACCGGTGATATAGCGGGCTTTGTAACTTTTGTTGTCGTTCGTGATGACTTCGATTTTGAGATCGGCCGCGCGATCGACCACGTGTTCGTTCGTGACAATGTAACCGGCGGGATCGACCAGAAATCCGCTGCCGAGGCTCTGCAAGGTCTGGCGAATCTCGCGCGGGCGATTCCGGTAAACGCCAAAGAACTGCGACGCGAAATCATCAAACGGATCACGGACCTGCCGCCTAACGATCCGCTCGGTATTGATATTTACCACTGCGGGCAAAACCTTCGCGACCGCGAGCACCGCCGGCTCCGAAGCGGGATCGGGCGGAGTCGTCTGCGCCGGAGCGCCGGCGGCGATGGCCAGGAAAAAGAGCGCGCCAAGACCAAGGGACCGTCCTGATTTTTTGAGATTCTGGCTCACTTTTGCAGGCGAACATCCGAGCCCGCCCGGGACTGTCAACTTGCCCGCGGGCTAAACGTTTGCAGAGTTAGCGCGACATGCGCCCATCGTTTGCGACCCGCGGGAACCTCGATTTGATCGAGCAAAATTACCGGCTCTGGGAAAAAAATCCCAGTTCCGTGGACAGCACCTGGGCGGCTTTCTTTGAAGGCTTCGAACTCGGCAACACCACCCAGCGCAACGGTGCTGCGACGGCCGCGGCGACGCCACGCGCGGAAACAAAAGAAGGCCCGCTCCAAACCCGCGTGGACGGCTTGGTTTACGCCTACCGCACCCTCGGGCACACCATCGCGCGCGTGAACCCGCTGGAAGAGAGCCGGCCGGTGAACCCGCTGCTGACCCTGCGCGAGCTCGGGTTTTCCGAGAAAGATCTCGATCTCCAGGTCTCGTCGAAATTCTTTCTCGATAATAAAAAGATGACCCTGCGCGAGATGATCGCGGTCCTCGAGGAGATTTACGCCGACGCGATCGGCTCGGAATTTCAGCACATTCAAAATCCCCGGATTCGGAACTGGGTACGCGACCGGATCGAGGCGCGACCGACGAAACATCACGCCTCTACGGAAGTTGAAATCGCGCTGCTCCGGCTGCTCCTGGAATCGGAAGCTTTCGAGGTTTTCCTGCACACCCGCTACGTCGGGCAGAAACGCTTTTCGCTGCAAGGCGCGGAGTCGCTGATGGTGATTCTCGATACCATCCTGCATCGCTGCCCCGGCGATGGGATCGAGGAAATCTGCATGGGGATGGCGCATCGCGGCCGGCTCAACGTGCTCGCGAATTTCCTCCAGAAATCGCTTCGGCTGCTCTTCACCGAGTTCAGCACCAACTACATTCCCGACCTCGTGGCGGGCGACGGCGACGTGAAATATCACCTCGGCTACCACACCATCCGCAAGCTCGCGTCGGGCGCGGAAGTGGAGATCCGCCTCGCGGCGAACCCGAGCCATCTCGAGGCGGTCGATCCGGTGGTGGAAGGGATCGCGCGCGCGCGGCAGCGGATTCGCGGCGACACGGAATTTCGCCGGAAAGTTTTGCCGTTGCTCGTGCATGGCGATGCGGCGTTCGCGGGTCAGGGCATCGTTTCGGAAGTGCTGAACATGTCGCAGCTCCATGGCTACTCGACCGGCGGCACGGTCCACGTGGTGGTGAATAATCAGATCGGTTTCACCACCCTGCCGGAAGACGCGCGCTCCTCGATGTATGCGACCGACATCGCGAAGATGATTGAGGTTCCGATCTTCCACGTGAATGGCGACGACCCGCTGGCGGTTCGTTTCGTCACTGAGACGGCGCTCGATTTTCGCCAGGAATTCGGCCGCGACGTCGTGATCGACATGTATTGCTACCGGCGCTACGGCCACAACGAGGGTGACGAACCGCTCTTCACCCAGCCCGATCTCTACACGAAAATCGCCAAGCGCCCGTCGGTCGCACAGCTTTATAAAAAGGAACTAATCGAGAGCAAAGTGCTCACGACGGACGCAGCGGCGAAGTTGGAAAAAGATCTACAGGACCGGCTCGAGACCGCGCTGGAGGATGTGAAGGCGGCGGAAAAATCGCCGAACGATCGCAAGGACCGGTTCAAGGAATCGACCGCGGTTTTTCAACCCGGTTATCACGGCAAATCGGGTCCGACCGCGATCACGCCGGAGGTGCTAAAGCAGATCGTCGACGGCCTAACGAGAGTGCCGGACGACTTCAACATTCTGCCGAAAGTGAAACGAATCACGATCGACCGGCAGCGCGAAGTCTTCGCCGCGGGCGGTCCCTATGACTGGGGTTTTGCCGAGGCGCTCGCGTTTGGCTCGCTCCTGCTCGAAGGCATCCCGGTGCGGCTGAGCGGCCAGGACAGCCGGCGCGGCACCTTCAGCCATCGGCACGCTTTTCTTTACGACGCGAAAACCGGCAAACCGTATTTGCCGCTGCTTCATCTCGCGCCCGACCAGGCGCGCATCTGCATCTACAACAGCCTGCTTTCGGAAGCGGCCGTGCTCGGATTCGACTACGGCTACGCGCTCGATTACCCGAACATGCTCTGCCTTTGGGAAGCGCAGTTCGGCGATTTCGCGAATGGCGCGCAGACCATCATCGATCAGTTCATCGTCTCGGCGGAATCGAAATGGCAGCGGCCGAGCGGCATCGTTCTTCTCCTGCCGCACGGTTACGAAGGCCAGGGACCGGAACATTCCAGCGCGCGTCTCGAGCGTTTCCTGCAAGCCTGCGCCGAGGACAACATTCAGGTCTGTAACCTCACGACCGCGGCCCAATATTTCCACGCGCTCCGCCGGCAGATGAAACGCGATTTCATCAAGCCGCTCATCATCATGACGCCGAAGAGCCTGCTCCGTTCCGAGGCGGCGGCGTCGCGCACCGAGGATTTTACGGAGGGAAGTTTCGCGGAAATTTTAGGCGACCCGCAGGTCGCCGCGCCGGAGAAAGTCGAGCGCGTCATCTTCTGCTCCGGGAAAGTTTACTACGACCTCCTGTCTCATCGCGCCGAGCAAAAGATCACGGACAGCGCGATCGTTAGGCTGGAGCAGCTCTACCCGCTCGCGAACGATAAATTACTCCAGGCGATCGCGCCGTTCGCGCAGGCGAAGCAGTTCGTCTGGTGCCAGGAGGAATCGCAGAACATGGGCGCGTGGACCTATGTCGAGCCGCGGCTGCGGAAGCTGCTCGAACGCGAAATTGTTTACGCAGGTCGGAACGCGAGCGCGAGTCCCGCCGTCGGCGCGCTCGCCTTGCATAAGCTCGAACAGGCTTGCGTGATCAAGGACGCCTTCACGCTCTCGTCGTAGCTGAGCGGGCTGACCTGCGAGGGCCGCTTCGTTCGAGCAACGAAGCAGGTCCTGGGGGATCGATGATCAGGGGTAGGGCGACCAGTAGGTCGTGTTGACGACGTCCGACAGCGCGATGCGCGTCGCGGCCGGGACCTTCGGCAGGCTGTCGATCGTGAACGTCGGCCCGTAAGCATTACCCAGCACATCGGTGCCGGTGTTATAGAGCACGCCGCCTTTTTTCAGGTAGACCTTGAGGTCGGTGAAGTTGGCGACGGAGCCGGTAGTTTTGTTGTTCTCGATCGCATACTGATCGATCGAGCTGTCGAGCAAGCGCAGATCATTGATCACGCGGCTGGCCTGCGAGCGTTTGCGCGCCCGGAGGAAACCCGGCACGGCAATCGAGGCGAGCAACGCGATGATTGCGACCACGATCATAATTTCGACGAGGGTGAACCCGGATTTACGGCGGTTATGGAATTGGCTGAGTTTCATAGAAGTATCGTATTGATGCTCCTTGTTAAAGCAGCCTGGGGACCAGCAGGCCATGACCGCGACCGGTCATTTACTGTCATGGATTCCATTACGGAAAAGTCTGAGTCGCGTCCCGCTGGGACGCTTCGTTTTCAGACGAGCGCGGCTTCGTTCGCCTGCACCCAGCGGGTCGCTTCACACTGCAGCTGCGCCGCATTTTCGAGCCGCAGCTTGTCCTTGATCCGCGCGCGATACGTTTCCACGGTCGGCGCGCCGAGATTCAGGCGAATGCTGATCTCCCGCGTCGGCTGGCCGTGCCCGATCATCTCGAAAACTTCGAGCTCACGATCGGTTAAACGCTCCATGCCGACGCGCTGCTGCGGTCCGGCACTGGAAAGATTCGCGAGGATTTTCGTGGCGGCCTTGGCTCCGAGATAGATCTCGCCCGCTAGCACCTGGCGCAGAGCGGTCATGATATTTGCCGAAGCCTGGTTCTTCGTGATGTAGCCGCGCGCGCCGGCGCGCAAGGCCCGCTCGGCGTAGAGCGACTCATCGTGCATCGAGAGGACCAGCACAGGGGTTTCGTTACCGGCGGCCTTGAGGTTCTTGAGTAACTCGAGACCATTCGATCCTTGCAGGCTGATGTCGATGATCGCGACCCGGGCTTTGCGTTGGGTGATCAGCGCGAACCCATCCCGGATGTTGTCCGCCTCGCCGCAAACCTGCAGGTCACGCTCCTTGTTGATCAGCTCCGCGAGACGCTCGCGGAACATGGGATGATCTTCGACGATGACGACGGCCGCTTTCATTCGTTAGGCGGCAGCGCACTCCGGTTCGAAATTCAGGCGCCGTTGCGGAAACACGCAGGTGATGACGGTGCCACCCTCCGCGGGCTCGCTGAGCGTGAGATTCCCGCCGACGAGGCGGGCGCGATAACTCATGATGTTCAAGCCCAGGCCTTCGCCGCCGTTGGAGGTGTGCGAAATGCCGGCGCCGTTATCCGCGATCCGCAGGGTGGCGAGATCGCCGGAGTCCATCAGGGAAATCTGAATGCGCGTGGCGTGCCCATGCCGGGTGGCGTTGTTGATTGCTTCCTGTGCGATGCGGTAAAGATGAGTCGCCGCCGAGGCTTCGCTGATTTCGGCTTCGCCCTCCAGAACAAAGACGCACTCGATCTCGTGCAGCCGCGCAACCGAGCTCGCCAATTCTTCCAAAGCCGCCGCGAGACCCGCTTCGCCCATGTGCACCGGCACGAGACCCCGCGCCAGCTCGCGGGCCTGGACGACGCCGTTGTTTAGGAGGTCCGCTAATTCCGCCGCTTCCGCCGCTTCGGCCGGCAGATTCTGCTGCAGCAGGTCGGCCCGCAACGCGGCGACCCCGCAACCGATCGCCGCGAAATATTGGCAAAGCCCATCGTGCAAATCGCGCCCGATCCGGCGCTGTTCCCGTTCGCTGATCTCGATGATCTCGCGCTCCAGGCGCTGCGAACGTTCGAGCAACTCGATCCGGGCACTGACCGCATCATGCTTTTCCTTAAAGGCGGCCCCGCCGATCGCGACGATCGCAAAATAGCCGAAGCGCGCGGTCGGTTCCCAGATCGACACCCAGATATTGGGATAGAGATGACCCGCCAAAATGTCGGCCCACCACCAGGTGATCCCGCAGGCGATCGCGATCAGAAACCCACATTTTTTGTCGCAAAACCAGACCGCGACCATAATCGGGATGCCGTAAAACAACGACATGCTCACGACATAGCCGGACCACAAATCGATCGTGCCTATGATCAGAACCAGAATCAGCGCCTCCGCTAGGAGCACGCCTTTTCCCTGCCGTTTCAAGAGTTTCGGTATTTGCATCGCCAGTATCGGCGAACTTGCGAAGCAGGATTCCCGCCAACTTCCCCCGGAAGCCTCTACGACGAGGGCGGCGCGAGGTAGCGGGTGAAAAATTTCACGGCCCGCTCCCGGGCGCGCACCTGCGCCGGAGCGCTCAGGACGTGTCCTTCTCCCGGGAGAGATAACCGCTCGAACCGATCCCCGTGAGCGCGGAGAAAAGCGATCAGCGGCTCAGCATATTTGGCCGGCGGGACGCGTTGATCATCCAGTCCCTGGATCAGCAACATCGGGGGCAGCGGCTGCCGCGTCGGCCCTTCCGGGTGTCCGTGCCAAAAACCGCCGGCCTGTTCCACGACCGCGCCGATCGAGGGATCGCGCCGCGCCGTCTCGATCGCGGCAAACGCGCCTAACGAATAGCCGAAAATGCCGATCTTCGGCGCGTCGGGCCGCTGCGCGTGCACCCAGGTGACCGCGTCCCCTACCGTCGCGAGCCAGGTCGGGAAAAGTTTCAGCAACACCGCCTGCCGCGCGAACCAGGTGTGCGTACGATCAAAATAATGGACCTGGTAGGCTTCGAAACCCGCCGTCGCGAGACTCTCCGCCACGCGCGTCATCTCCGGTCCGTCGAACAGCATCCCGCCCGCGCCGTGCAGGACGAGGACCGGCACGTGCCGCCCCGTCGCCTGCGGCGTGTAGACATCGACCAGGATTTTCACCCCGCCGCTCGCGAAGGAACGTCGCATGACCGTGAAGTTCGCCGGCTTTTCGTTAGGCGAAATCGCGCAGGCGCTCATCCCGGCCAGCGCCAGCGTCAGAAATAACCGGCCTCGGTGACTCATGCCTCCTTATACGGAACCCGGACGCGTTCTCCAGCTTGCGCGTCGTGCGGAGTTGGCGGTATTTGTTAGGCGATGAGACTCTCCGATCACACTTTTCACTCTCGGGATCGAGGAAGAATTTCAGATCATCGATCCGGAGACGCGGGAACTCCGGTCCCACATCCAGCAGATCCTCGGCGAGGGAAAAGTGACGCTGAAGGAGCAGATCAAACCGGAGATGCACCAGTCGGTGGTCGAGCTTGGAACCGACGTCTGCACCGATATCGGCAACGCGCGCGAACAGGTCATCCGGCTGCGCAGCGAGCTCGCGGCGATGGCAGGGAAGGGCGGGCTAAAGATCGCTTCCGCGGGCACGCATCCGTTTTCACACTGGTTCGATCAGCACATCACGGAAGGCGAACGTTACGCCACGATCGTGAAGGATCTGCAGCAGGTCGCGCGCGCTAATCTCATCTTTGGCCTCCACGTCCACGTCGGCATTCCGGATCGCGCCACGGCGATCCACGTGATGAACCAGACGCGCTATTTCCTCCCGCATCTTTACGCGCTCTCGACCAACTCGCCGTTCTGGGTCGGCCGCAATACGGGGTTGAAAGGTTATCGCCTGAAAGTCTTCGAGCGTTTCCCGCGCACCGGCACGCCGGACGCGTTCGAGAGTCTCTCCGAGTATGAGGATTTCCTGAAGTTGCTGATCAAAACCGGCTGCGTCGACAACGCGAAAAAGATCTGGTGGGACATCCGGCTCCACCCGTTTTTCGATACGCTCGAGATCCGGATTTGCGACGCGCAATCCCGCGTCGACGACACGCTCGCGCTCGCCGCGGTCATCCAGGCGATCGTCGCGAAGCTGCACAAACTTCACGAGCAGAATCTCAATTTCCGGATCTATCGCCGACGGTTGATTGATGAAAATCGCTGGCGCGCCTCCCGCTACGGGCTCGACGGCAAGCTGATCGATTTCGGCCGCGAATGCGAAGTGGAGACGCGCGATCTGATTGGCGAACTGCTTGATTTCATCTCCACCGAAACGGACGAACTCGGGAGCCACCAGGAGATCGCGCACATCGAAAGAATCCTCGGCGAAGGGACCGGCGCCGACCGGCAGCTCGCGGCCTGGGAACAGCAGCACAACATGCACGACGTCGTCGACCTGCTTGTGCACGAGACCTACGAAAAACTGACTGTGCCCGAGCCGACGCCTTCGGCCTGACGAACTTGGAAAAGCACGCGCCGCTCGCGATCGCGCCCGCCGAGCCGCTCGCCCCCGGGAGCCTGCGCCTCGCGGCCGCGCTTTGGGCGGAATTGAGCACGATCTACCCGGAGATGACGGCGCCGCCATTTCCGCCGCGCGACATCGTGGGCGACCGCGCCGTTTTCATGGTCGCGTCGTTAGGCGGCTCGGCCGTTGGCTGCGGTGCGCTCAAGCCTTTTCCGGACGGACCGACCGACGTCGCCGAGGTGAAACGGATGTATGTCGCGCCGGCCGCACGCGGCCGGGGCGTGGCGCGCGCCGTTCTGGAGCACCTGGAGGATTGGGCGCGCGCCCGCGGTTACCGGATCGCGCGGCTCGAGACCGGCGCACGTCAGCCCGACGCGATTCATCTCTATGAGACAGCCGGCTATCTCCCGATCCCGCCTTATGGTCAGCACTCCGAAGATCCCCTCGCCCGCTGTTTCGAAAAGGTCCTCTAGCGCCGATTGCCCGGCCCGGTTTCCCTGTTTAACCTGACCGCTCCAAAATGCCTGACCGCCATCTCGCTCACACCATCGCCATCGACTCGGAATTGATCCCCGGCGCGCGCAACGCCATCCGCGATTGCCTGCGGCTCCAGCCTAACGAACGCATCACCATTATCACCGACGAGGCGACCCGCGAGATCGCCGCCGCGCTGCAACAGCAGGTCGAGGAAGTCGGTTCCGCGCACGCGGTTTTCGTGCTGGAGAATTTCGCCGAGCGTCCGCTCAAGGGAATGCCGCAGCTCATCCTCGACGATCTCGGCACTTCGCAGGTCTCGATCTTCTGCGCGCAAACCCAGCGCGGTGAGCTCAGCTCGCGGATGCAGATGAGCGACATCGTGAACAAGAATCACATTCGCCACGGCCACATGGTGAACATCAGCCGCCAGATCATGCTCGAAGGCATGCGGGCAGATTTCAAAGCGATCGACGAGCACAGCCAGGGGCTCGTCGAGTTGGCGCGCAAATCGCGCCGCGTCACCTGTCGCACGGACGCGGGGACGGATTACACCGCCGATCTTTCCGCGAACCTGCGCTGGCTGAAAACCAGCGGGATCATCACCCCGGAGAAATGGGGTAACCTCCCCGGCGGCGAAATTTTCACCTCGCCCTTCGACAGCAACGGCCGCTTCGTGGTCGACGGCGTGGTCGGCGATTATCTCTGCCAGAAATACGGCGACATCCAGGCCACGCCGCTCACGATCGAAATCGAAGATAACCGGATCAAGTCGCTCGCCTGCGCGAACCAGGAACTGCTCGAGGAGTTCACCGCCTACACGATGACGGATGAGAACAGCAACCGCGTCGGCGAGTTCGCCGTCGGCACGAACACGGCCTGCAAAGACATCATCGGCAACATCCTCCAGGACGAAAAAATCCCCGGCATCCATATCGCCTTTGGTCATCCCTACGCGGAACACACCGGCCAGACCTGGCTCTCGAAAACGCACATCGACTGCGTCGGGCGCGACTTCGATATCTGGTTCGACGATGAGCAGGTGATGGCGAAGGGGAAGTTCCTCGTCTAGCGCCCTTGGGACTCGACCGTTTTCATACGGCGCAGGCCGACTCGTTAGGCGGCTATGCCGTGGCCCTGCGGGAACTGCGCGGGGGAAGGAAGACCAGTCACTGGATCTGGTATGTCTTCCCGCAGCTGGCCGGCCTCGGCCACTCTTCCGCAGCACGCACTTTCGCGCTCGACGATCTCGCGGAAGCGCATGCCTATCTCGGAGATCCACTGCTGCGGGCGCGCTACGAAGAGATTGCCAGCGTCCTCCTCGCGCAACTCGCTCAAGGCGCCCCACCCGAGACGCTCATGGGCAGCCGGGTCGACGCGCTGAAACTCGTCTCCAGTCTCACCCTTTTCCGCGCCGCCGCCTGCAGCCTAACGAATGCTGATCCCAGCTGCGCGCGCCTCGCGGAACATTGCGAGGCGATCCTCCAGCTCGCCGCCATGCAGGGCTTTCCGCCGTGCGCGTTCACGCTCGCCCGGTTAGGCGCGTAGCCTTTGTTGTCGCGCGCGGGTTGTGTCATGGTCCGCTTCGATGGACCCGACCCAGCGCGCGCGTTTCAACGAGAATTTCACGGCCGCAAATTACGAGGCCCTCGTCCGGATGGTGAACGAGACCGAGGTCTGGCCGGCGGAGTTCCGCATCTCGGAAACGCCGATTTTCCTCACGCGAAGAATTCACCGCGGAAGTGACCGCCGCTGCGCGCGAGCTGCTCGCGCAGGTGCAGCGACCGGAATTTCGCGCCCACGCCGAGAACGCGATCCCGCCGAAGCTGGTCGTGCCGAACGAGAACCCGCACCCGCTTTTCGTGCAGGTGGATTTCGCGATTTGCGAGGACGAAAACGGCCGGCTCACTCCGCGGCTGATCGAGCTCCAGGGCTTCCCGAGCCTCTATTCCTACCAGCTCTTTTTCTATCGCTGCCTGCGCGCGACCTTCCCGGAGATCCCCGCAGAGTGGCAGCCGTTTTTTAGCGGGCTCAACGCCGAATCCTACCTCGACCTGCTCCGCCGCGTGATCGTCGGCGAGGCCGACCCGGAGAATGTCATCCTGCTCGAGATCGAGCCGGAACGGCAGAAAACGCGGATCGATTTTGCGGCTTCAAAAAGCGGGATCGGAGTGCAACCGGTTTGCCTAACGAGCATAAGAAAGCGCGGACGCGAACTCTTCTACGAACGCGACGGGCGCGAAATCCGGATCGAGCGGATCTATAACCGGGTGATCTTCGACGAACTTCTCCGCCGGCCGGATTTGCGACCCGGTTTCGATTTCCGCGACGAGCTCGACGTGCAGTGGGTCGGTCATCCGAACTGGTATTTCCGGATCAGCAAACATTCGCTGCCGTTCCTGAAAACCGCCCACACTTCGCCGGCTTATTTTGCCGACCAATTTCCGCCTCACGAGTCCCTGACCAACTACGTGCTCAAGCCGCTCTACTCTTTCGCCGGGCTCGGCGTGGAGATGGATCCGACGCCGGAAAAACTGGCGGCGTTAGGCGAGCCGCATGATTACATCCTGCAACAAAAAGTCCGCTATGCGGAGTTTGTCCCGACGACCGACGGTCAGCGTTCGAAAGCGGAAATCCGGATGATGTTTCTCTGGCCGGAAGAGGGCGAGCCGATCCTCGCAAACAACCTCGTCCGGATGAGTCAGGGCAAAATGATGGGCGTCGATTTCAACAAGGAGAAGACCTGGGTCGGCTCCAGCATCGCGCTCCACCGTCGTTAGGCCGGGACGAGTGCCGCGCCGGCGACTTCGCCCTGCGCACGGGGCAATGAGACGGTAAAGACTGAGCCCACGCCCACCTCGCTCTCGACCGTGAGCTCGCCGCCCATGGCCATGACCAGCTCGCGGCAGATGGCGAGACCCAGGCCGACCCCGCGCTGGCGCGAGTCGATGCGCTGGCGATCGACCTGGATGAACGGCTCGAAGATCCGGTCGAGATCCTCGGCGGGAATCCCGTAGCCGGTGTCGCGCACGGCAATGCGGGCGAGGTGTTCGTCGCCTTCGCATTCCACGGTGATGAGGCCATGCGCGGGTGTGAATTTGATCGCGTTCGTGAGCAGGTTCAGGAGCACCTGCTGGAGGCGATCGGGATTCGCGCGCAAGTGCAACTGCGGGCCACAACCGACGCGGGAGTAGGTCAGCTGCGCTTCCGTGAGCTTCGGGATCACGAGCACTTCCGCGCGCAGGAGCGCGGCCTCGACCGCGAGCACGGAGGTCTGGACCTCGCTCGTGCCGCTTTCCAGGCGGGCGAAATCCAGGATGTCCCGGAGCAGTCTCACCAGCTCTTCGCTCGCGCTTTTCACCGAGCGCAGGTCGCTGCGCTGTTCCTCGTTTAACGGCCCGCTCACCTCGTGGAGAAGCAGATCGCAATAGCCGCTGATCGCCTGCAGCGGGGTGCGCAGCTCGTGCGACATCATGGAGAGGAATTTCGCTTTCGCGGCGCTCGCGGCCTCGGCGACCCGCTTCGCGCGCAGGAGCTCATCCTCATACTGCGCGCGCTGGAGCATGCGCACGAGAATGCATTCACTCAGCATCTCTCCCGCACGCTCACGCCGGATGCCGTTGGTCAGGACCGGCACATCCTCGCCGCTGCGGCTGCGCAGGGTCAGATACACTTCCTCCGCCTCGCCCTGCAGTTTCAGCACCGGGAAAAAATGCGTGTGATAAAAAATGCGCGCGCCGACCGTGAGCAGGGTCTCGAAAGGACGCCCGATCAGCTCGTCCGGCTGGTAACCCAGCATCTCGGCGAGCGTCTTGTTCGCTGCGCGCATGAGACCTTCATCGTTGAAGGCGATGTAGCCGCACGGGGCGCGATCAAGCAGCAGATCCATGACGTGGCCCGGACGCTTCGAGCGGCCCGGGAATCTCCGGGAGACCGAGATAGTCGGCGATCACCGCGATCGTCTCCGCCGGCGCGCTCATGTGCGGACAATGCCCGGTTGCCTTCATCTGGTGAAACCGATTCTGCGGAATCTGGCGCGCGAGCCATTCGCCCACCGCGACCGGCGCGATCATGTCGTCGCTGCATTGCATGATGAGCGCGGGCACCTGCAGCTTCGGAAAATCTTTCCGGTTATCCGAGAGGAAAGTGATCTCGGCAAAGCGGCGCGCGATCGCCGGGTCGGTCGCGCAAAAGCTTTGCTCCAGCTCCGCGCTCAACTCGCCGCGCTCGGGATTCTTCATCACCGCGGGCGCGAGGAAACTGGCCCAGCCGAGATAGTTTTTATCCATCATCTCGAGCAACCCCTCAATGTCCTGGCGTTCAAAACCGCCGATGTAATCCGCGTCGTTCAGGTAACGCGCCGAGGGCCCGACGAGGATCAACCGCTCGAACAGCTCGGGCGCGCGATTGGCCGCGAGCACACCGATCACGCTGCTGACGGAGTGCCCGACGAAAATCACCTCGCGCAGGTCGAGCGCTTCGCAGATGTCGAGCACGTCCCGCGCGTAGCCGTCGAGCGAGCCGTAGCGTTGCGGATCGTACACGCTGAGGTCCGACTTCCCGGCGCCCACGTAATCGAAGAGGACAATCTTGTAGCGGTCCTGGAAGGCAGGCGTGATCGAACGCCACATGTTCTGGTCGCAACCAAAGCCGTGCGCAAAGAGCATCGGCTGCGTGCCCGAGCCGAAGACTTGGACATTATTACGGCGAAGGACAGGCGAAGACACAGGCGGAAGTTACGCCGGGGCGCGAGAACCACCAAGCGTCAGCGTTTCGCCGGGCCTTTAAGTCTTAAGGGCCCGCCATTGTCTTTTGCAGGGCGTCGAGACTCTTGCGGTCGAACCGCGAAAGCGCGCCGCGTGCTTCAAGCTGCCGCAGGGCTGCGAGCGCGCGCTCCCGATTTTGCCGGGCGCGGTCGCGATGCGGACGCGCCGCCTCGCCGACGGCCTGGCTGGCAAAAGCGTCGTGAATCTGCGCGAGCGATTCGCTGGCGTTGGCGAGATCGCGCCGGGCGGTGTTATCGGCGGCGTCGCCGGCCGCGAGGTCCGTCAAAAGAGCCGCGGATTTCTCGGATGATTCAAGAGCTCCGGCGAGGTCGCTCTGTTGCCGGCGCGCATCGCCGAGTCGCATCAGGGCCAGCGCCAGGTCGTGCGTGAAACGGCGGTTCCGAACTTCATTGCGAGTGATCGCGCGCAGGCCGGCGACGGCTTTCTCGAGATAGACAACCGACTCTGCGCGCTGGCCGATATTTGCCAGAGTGACTCCCAGACGAGAGTAAGTCTTGGCGAGTTGTTGCGCGGCGCGGAGATTGGCCGGATCCCTTTCGGCCATCCGGCTGATGATGCCGAGTGCCTTTAGCGCATAACTGTGCGCGATCGGGTTATCCACTTCTTCATAAACGTTACTGGTCATCATGTAAGTCTGGTAAAGACCGGTGCGCAGACTGATGTCAGCCGGATGCGCGGCGACGATTTGCTCGTAGAGCGTGACTGCCTGAGCCATCTCGGCTTCGGCTTCGGGTTGCTTCAATTCCCAGGAAAGAGCGTTCCCCAGTTGGCGGTGACCATCCGCCAGCAGCGCCCGCACGGCGCTGTCGTCCGGAGATTCTCGCCTTAACTCTTCTCCAGCGGCAATGGTCTGTCGGAAGTAAGTCATCGAATCGGCTTTCTTGCCGTTCGTCGAATAACAGATCCCGATGTCATGCAAAGTCCGCGCCCGGGCGAGGCGAAGCGTGGTCGAGCGGGGTTCGACCGCGAGACATTCCGTGTAGAGGCGCAAAGCCAGCTCGGAAGCCTGCAGTGACTCTGCCGGGTCACCGGTCTGGTAACGAATATCTCCCAGCGAGCGATAGTTAGCGGCGAGCAGACGGCGTTGCGCGTTATCGCCGGGATGCTGAGCGAGAAAGGCGCGTCGAATGGCGTTCGCCTTTCCGTAACTCGCAAGGGCATCGCTCAAGGCAATGAGATTGGGATTGGTCGGGTTACCCTGCAGGTCTCCAACCTTTTCGTAGGCGCCGGCCAGTTCGCTCTGGAGTGTCTCGTCATCCACCGCCTCGCGCGCCAGGCTGTCGAGATACTTGAGCGATTGCGCGAGCAACGCCTCCCGCGCCTCGGTCGCACCTTCGAGTCGTTCGATCCGGGGCGCGATCTCGAAGAGAAGTTCATGCGCGAGATGCCGGACATCCGCGAAGCGATGCTGGGCGCGATCGCGTTCGCGCGCCGCGCGCTTCGCCTGCCAGGTGGTGGTGATGATTCCGGCCACAAGCGCGAGCGCGACCAGGAGCGCCGCGAGCACACCGGGCTTGTGACGCTGGATGAATTTTCCGGCGCGATAGCTTTTCGTGGCCTTGTGCGCGCGAACCGGAAGCGCGGCGAGATAGCGCCGGAGATCCTCGGAGAATTCAGTGACCGAGGCGTAGCGGCGCTCCGGCTCTTTGCGGAGCGCCATCAGCACAATGTTGTCGAGATCGCCTCGGAGGCTTCGGGGCGCGCTCGCCACGCTGCTCGGAGGCGGCGGTTCTTTCGTGGTGATCGCCTGTTCGAGTCCGGCAAGACCTTTGCTCGTTAGGCGATAAGGCTTCGCACCAGTCAGCAGCTCGTAAAGAATCACGCCGAGACTGTAGACGTCGCTCGCGGTGGTGATGTTCTCTCCCAGGATCTGCTCCGGGCTGGCGTAGTCGGGAGTCATTACCCGCATTTCCGTCATTGTCCGGAAGGTCGCGTCTTCGTCGCCGCCGAGGAGCTTGGCGATCCCGAAGTCGAGGAGTTTAACCTCGCCTTCGTCGGTGACGAGAATGTTGGAAGGCTTGAGGTCGCGATGGATCACGAGGTGCTGATGCGCGTAGGCGACCGCGGCGCAGACCGTGCGGAAAAGCTCGATCCGTTCTTTGATCGTTAGGCCTTTCCGCTGGCTGTAGGTGGTGAGCGGCTCGCCTTCGACCCGCTCCATCACGAAATAGGGCTGCCCTTCGGCGCTCGTCCCGCCATCGATCAGGCGCGCGATCTGGGGATGCTCCAGCCGGGCGAGGATTTGCTGCTCGTTGCGGAAACGCCGGAGGATGTCGTCAGTATCGAGACCGCGGCGCAGGAGTTTGAGCGCGACTTCTTTCTCGTAAACGGCGTCGGCGCGCGCCGCGAGATAGACTGTGCCGAGACCGCCGCGACCGATCTCACGAATCGTGCGATAGGCGCCGAACTCGCGGCTCACGAACGGCTCCTCCCGCGCGTCGGCCAGCGCGGCCGTGGCGACCGCGGTCGGCGGTGTCTCGATGAAGTCGCGGACGTGCGTTTCCGCCCCGAGGAGTGACTCCACTTCGGCGCGCAGCTCAGAGTTATCGCCGCACGCTTCCACTAGAAATGCGGGCCGTGCCGCGGGCTCGAGTTCCAACGCGGCGCCGACCAATTCCAGCACCCGCTCCGCCTGCTCAGGTGGCATAGCCGGCTTCGCGCGTCAGCTCGCGGAAGAGCCAACACTTCGCAAAGTTCCAATCGCGGAGCACCGTCTTCTCGGAAATCTTCAGCGCCGTCGCGATCTCTTTCGTTTCCATCCCGCCGAAGAATTTGCACTCCACCACTTCGCTCTGGCGCGGATAACTTTTCGCGAGATCGCGAAGCAGCTCGTCGAACTCCACGAGGTCATCCGCCGATTCCTGCGGCACGAATTCCGCCGCCTCGAGCGTGAGTTTGCGCGCGCCGCCGCCCCGTTTGCCGGTGCGATGCGCGATCGCGTAATTCACCAGGATCTGCCGCATCACCCGGGCGGCGATGGCGAAGAAATGGGAACGATTTTCCCATTCGATCTCGTTCTCTTTCACCAGCCGGAGATAGGCTTCGTGGACGATCGCCGTCGGCTGGAGGGTGTGATCGGAGCGCTCGCGTTGCAGGTAGCTGCGCGCCAGTTGCCGCAGCTCGTCGTAAACCAGCGGGATCACTTTCGCGGCCGCGTCCGGTTCGCCCCGCCCCATCTCGCGGAGATAACGGGTCACCTCCTCACCGGGATCGCTCTTCATCGCTGGGGGATTCGGGCTAAACGCACAGCCCAGAGCCTAGCAACAATCGCCCCACGCCGGACAGGGATTTTCGGCGTCGGCAGAATCTCGAAAAAATAAATGTCCGTTCCCGACCGCGGCTTCGTGCAGGAGCAGTGAGGGGATGATTCCCCCGTCCATCCCAAAAGCAGACACACCCATGAAACTAAAATCACTTCTTCGCTTCCATCACCTCGTCCTTCTGGCCTCGCTCGCGATCTTCCTCACCGGCAGCAGCCGCGGGCTCGCGCTCGATCTTTACGCTTCGGATGTGGTCAGCGGCGAAGTCCTGCAATTCACGCCGGACGGAACCCAGAGCACCTTCACCACCGTCGGTGCGCCGCGCGGGTTGGCTTTCGACTCAGCGGGAAATCTCTACGTCGCAGATGGCAACGCGCTTGCGATCATCAAGATCACGCCCGCCGGTGTGCAGAGCACTTTCGCCAGCGGGCTGAACGATCCGCGCGGGATCGCCTTCGACGCCGGCGGCAATCTTTTCGTCTGCAACGCGGGCAACAACGAGATTCTGAAATACACGCCGGCCGGCGCGGTGAGCACATTTGTTAGCGGGCTCAACCGGCCTGCCGACATTGTCTTCGACGCGGCGGGAAATATTTTCGAGTCCGACCGGCTCAGCGGGTCGATCCTGAAGTTTACCCCGGCAGGCGTGCAGAGCACCTTCGCCACGGGCTTGAATCTCCCCGCGGGTCTCGCTTTCAACAGCGCCGGCAAATTGTTCGTCGTCGAACAGGGCACGGCATCGGTGCTGAAATACTCCACAGACGGGACGAGAACGATCTTCGCGACGCTCGACCCTGCGGATTTCCCGATCCGCCTGGCGATCGATGAGACGAACCAGGTTTTCCTCAGCGCCGTGCCGGGGGCGGGCGGCGGGGTCATCTACGAGTTTACGCCTGCCGGTGTGCAGAGCACCTTCGCCACGCTCGCGGATACGATCGGCTTCGTCTTTTTCAAACCGACGGCCACCACGCCGCCGCCGGTGGTCGGGCAACTCCAGAACATCTCGACCCGGCTCAATGTCCTCGCCGGCGACAACGCGCTGATCGGCGGATTCATCATCGGCGGGAACGATTCGAAGCAGGTGATCGTGCGCGTGACCGGACCGGCCCTGGGTGATTTCGGGGTCCCGAATTTCCTCGTGAATCCCACGCTCGAACTGCATGCGCCGGACGGCTCGATCATTTTCAACAACAATTGGAAGGACACGCAAAAGAACGCGATCGAAGCCACCGGACTCGCGCCGGTGAAGGATCTCGAGCCCGCGATTCTCGCGACGCTCGCGCCCGGCGCCTACACCGCGATCGTGCGCGGGGTCGGCGACGCCACCGGCGTGGCCCTGGTGGAAATCTACGACCTCGATTCGACGGGCGACTCGCGCTTGCTCAACATCAGCACCCGCGGATTCATCGACACCGGCGACAACGTCATGATCGGCGGCCTGATCATTGGTCCGAGCGACCGCGGCGACGCGACCGTGCTGGTGCGCGCGATCGGGCCGTCGTTAACCGACCTTGGCGTAGCGAACGCGCTGCAGGATCCCGTGCTCGAGCTGCACGGCCCGGACGGCGACACCATTACCACGAACGACAACTGGCGCGACACGCAGGAAGCCGAAATCACCGCCACCGGCTTGAAGCCGAAGAAAGACGCCGAGTCAGCCACGCTGCAAACCCTCGCGCCCGGTAACTACACCGCGATCGTGCGCGGCGCGGCGGGCACGACGGGCATTGGCCTGGTCGAGGTTTACCACCTCGACTAGGTCAGGACTGCGCCAGTTCCGCGTGGGTCTCGGCGAAGGCGTTAACCGCGAACTCGAGATCCGCGCGGGAATGCGCCGCGCTCACCTGGGTGCGGACTCGCGCGGTGCCGTGGGGCACGACCGGATAGAAAAAACCGACCACGTAGACGCCCTTCTCGAGCATGCGCGTGGCGAACTTCTGCGAGAGCGCGGCGTCGCCGAGCATGATTGGGACGATCGGGTGCGTGCCGGGCTTGATCGTCAGTCCTTTGCTCGTTAAGGCGGCGCGGAAGTATTTGGTGTTCTCCTCGAGCTTGTCGCGGAGCTCGGTTGAGGCGGTGAGCAGCTCGAGCGTTTTCAGCGAAGCCGCGACGATCGGCGGCGCGATCGTGTTCGAGAAAAGATAGGGCCGCGAACGCTGCCGGAGCAGGGCGACGATTTCCTTGCGGCCGGTGGTGAAGCCGCCGCTCGCGCCGCCAAGCGCTTTGCCGAGCGTGCTGGTGAGGATGTCGATCCGGCCCTGCACGCCGCAATGTTCCGGCGTGCCGCGCCCGGTTTTGCCGATGAACCCCGAGGCGTGACAGTCGTCAACCATCACCATCGCATCGTATTTTTCGGCAAGGTCGCAGATGTCTTTGAGGTTCGCGATCGTGCCGTCCATCGAGAAAACGCCATCGGTCGCGATCAACCGGAAGCGCGCTTCCTTGGCCGCCTGCAGTTGTTTCTCGAGGTCGGCCATGTCGCTGTTTTTGTAGCGGAAACGCTGCGCCTTACAGAGCCTTACGCCGTCGATGATGCTGGCGTGATTCAGCTCGTCGGAAATGACTGCGTCCTCCGCGCCTAACAAGGTCTCGAAGAGTCCGCCGTTGGCATCGAAGCAGGACGGATAAAGAATCGTGTCCTCGGTCCCGAGGAATTTTGTCAGGCCATTTTCAAGTTCCTTATGGATGTCCTGCGTGCCGCAAATGAACCGTACGCTCGCCATCCCAAAGCCATGCGTGTCGAGCGCTTCTTTCGCCGCGGCGATGAGCGCGGGATGATCGGCCAGGCCGAGATAGTTATTGGCGCAGAGATTGATCACCCGCCGGCCGTCCGCGATCGGGATCTCGGCGTTCTGCGGGCCGGTGATGATGCGTTCGGTTTTGAAAAGACCCTGCGCTTTGATTTCGTCGAGAGTCTGGGAAATGTGGTCGGCAAATTTCGCGAGCATCGCGCAGTTTCAGGCAGGCCGACGGGCGATGCAAAGGGGGCGCGC
Organism: uncultured Verrucomicrobiae bacterium; assembly: GCA_963742845.1. GTDB lineage: Bacteria > Verrucomicrobiota > Verrucomicrobiia > Chthoniobacterales > UBA10450 > Palsa-1392. The sequence continues at coordinate 47,581 of CAVUNK010000008.1, forward strand.
CGAAGTCTTTTTAACCTTGACGGGACGGCACCGTCGTTCCCAACATCCGCCTAACTGGAAGGAAAATTATGAACTATCTGAATCGATTGCTGACCTGCCTCCTGGCAGGTTTTTTTGCTTTGCTCCCCGTGAGCTTGTCCGCGCAGGCTATCAACGTCACGGTGGTCACGAGCTTTGATTATCCAGGGACGGGTAACTCGACCACCCCGTTTGGGATCAATCAAAACGGCGATATTGCCGGCGACTTCCTCGATCTGGGCGGGGCGACCCGTGGATTCATCCGTTTTCGGAACGGCGGTTTCAGTGCCCCGCTGGTGGCCCCGAACGACACCGCAAGTTTCACCCGGGGCCTGGGGATCAATGACGCGCAAACGGTCACCGGGGATTTCTTCAATACGGCCGACAACGTTTTCCACGGCTTTTTCCTGACCGGAGACGTCTTCACCCAATTCGACCTCGGCCCCGGCCTCTCCACCAACGTCACCGGCCTCAATGACGCCGGAGACTTCGTCGGCATCTTCGGAAGTGTCACGCAAGCCAACCAGGCCTTTGTGAACATCGGCGGAACTTCCACCGCGATCAGCATTCCCGGCTCCGTGACCAGTGAGGCGGACGCCATTAACAGCAGCGACCGGGCGGTGGGTGTCTCGAGTAGCGACGGCGTGAACTTTCACGGATTTATTCGCGACGCGAACGGGGTCATCACCACTCCGTTCGATTTCCCCGGCGCGGCTTCGACCCTCTTCCGGGGGATCAACGACCGGGGTTTTGTGGTCGGGAGATACATCAACCCCGATAGCTCCGTGCACGGGTTCGCTTTGAAATTGCCCAATACCTATGTGTCGTTCGATTTTCCAGGCGCGGTCGAGACCTCGCTGAACGGGATCAATAACTCAGGGTATATCTCCGGGCGTTACACCGATGGCGCCGGGATTCGCCACGGGTTTGTGGCTCGAGTGAAGCGAACGGGGAATTAAAACCTCGTCCAAGCCGCGGCGGTCACCCGCGCCCGTGGCCGCTGCGTTAGGCCGTCCACCGGGCGGCGGCTATCGGGAGTGTTACAACGCCCCTTGTCGCGCCTGTGAATAACTGTTAATAACCCTGCGACTGATCTGGAATGAGATTCACTCCCGCTCTCCTCGCCGTCGCGGCCGGACTGTCGTTAGGCGCCTGCGGCACTTCGCGCGATCTCCCGGCTTACGAGCGACCGCTCGCGAAGACAGGTTTCCAACAGGTTCGCACCACGGCTTACACCCACACCGAGGCGGATCATCGGCAATACGGCAATCTCACCGCCCTCGGCACCGAACTGCACGCGGCGCCCGAGCCGAGTGTGCCGCGTGCGGTGCCGGTGGCGGAAGCGGACGGTGATGATGGTTATCAACCGGTCGCCTACGTCACGCGGGCGCAGCCGTTCACGCTCAATAACTTTTCCAGCCAGACCTACGGCAGCGCGGCGGCGGATTGGTCGCGCTGGCCGGCGGGCACGATCTTCCGCATCGTCGCGACGGGGCAGCTTTATCGCGTGGAAGATTACGGCTGGGCGCTGGCCGGGCGGAACACGATCGATCTTTACATGGCAAATTCGCGCGACATGAACGGCTGGGGCGTGCGCTCGGAAGCGATCCAAATCGTGCAATGGGGCGACCCGCAGGCGAGCCTGCGCAAACTCGCGTCGCACCAGAAATATCGGCACATCAAACGGATGGTGCTCGAGCTGGAGGGCAACCAGCGCGCCGCGGCGCGACTGCATTAATTCGCCTCGCGCCCGGCTTCATCGCGAGTCGTTAGGCGCGCGATCACGCTTTTTAACTGGTCGATGTCCACGGGCTTGGTGAGGTGCTCGGAAAAGCCGGCGGCGCGGCTCGCGGTGAGATCTTCGTCGGTGCCGAAACCACTGAGCGCGATGCCGCGCAGTTCGTAGGTCGCGCGGAGGTGGCGCATCAGGTCGAGCCCGCTGCCATCGGGCAGGCCGACGTCGCTGACCACGAGATCGAAGCGCTTCTCCGCGGCGAGCGCGCGGGCGTCAGCAACACGGTGCGCGAGCGCGACCCGGTGGCCGGCTTTGGTGAGGATGCGGTGGAGGACGCGGGCGGTGTCCTGGTGATCTTCCACGAGGAGAATTTCCGCGCCGATCGCCTTCGGTGAGACATCGGCGAGCGCGGTGGCGGGGCCGTCAAGCAGTGAAGTTTCCATCGCGCCCAGCGAGATCGTAAAGCAGGCCCCCTGCCCGGAACCGGCACTCGTGGCGGTGATCGTTCCCTGGTGCAGATCGAGCACACGTTTGCAGATCGCGAGTCCGAGGCCCAGCCCGCCGAACCGGCTGGTCATCCCGCGCCCGCCCTGCTCGAAGGCTTCGAATATCCGCGGGAGCAAATCCGGTTCGATCCCGATGCCGTTATCGCAGACGCTGATTTCAATCCGCGCGGGCTCAGGATTGCGCGTGCTGATTTCCACCCGGCCGCCGGGCAGGGTGAATTTGAAGGCGTTCTTGATCAGGTTCCAAAAGACCTGCTGGAGGCGCGCCGAGTCGCCCCAGGTATGGAAATGCCGCGCGTCGAAGTGCCGGACGATCTCGATTTGGCCGCCGCCGGAATCGCCCGCGGTGATCTTCAGCGCGTGCTCGAGCAGCGCATGCAAATCGACGGCCTTGTTATGGAGCTGCAACTTCCCGTGCGCGATCCGGGTGAGGTCGAGGAGGTCGTCAATCAGAAGCGCTTCAAGCTCGATGTTGCGCTGCAGCATCTCGAGGTCGCGCTGCAGATCGTCGCTCAGGTTCGGATCGTGGCGCAGGCTCGCGATCGTCATCAGCACCGGCGTGAGCGGGGTGCGCAATTCGTGCGAGAGCATGGCGAGGAAATGGTCTTTCGCGCGGTTCGCGTCCTCGGCGGTTTTCTTCGCGCGCTGGAGCTCGTGCTCGCCTTGTTTCTGCGCGGTGATGTCGAGCACCGTGCCGATGAATCGCTCGGCCGCGCCTGCTTCATCGGAAAAGACAAGGCCTTTCGCGGCGATCCAGCGCTCCTTGCCGTCTTCAAGACCGATCGTGCGATATTCGACATCGAAACGCCCGTCGCTCCCCGGCGCGAGCGCGCGCTCGACCGCGGCGACGGTGCGATCCCGATCGTCGGGATGCAGTCCGCGCTTGAAAGTTTCGAAGTCGACCTGCGCAGCCGGCGCCAAACCGAAGAGTTCCTTACAGCGATCCGACCAGCGCAGCTCGCCGGAGAACGGATAAAAGTCGAAGGTGCCGGCGTGGACTGCTTCGACCGCGAGCCGGAGCCGATCTTCGCTTTCGTGGAGGCGCCGTTCGCTCTCGCGCATCCGTTCTTCCTGCGCTTTGCGCTCGGAAATATCGGTGCGGAAAATCACCAGCCCATCGGCCGTCGGATAAACGCGCGTCTCGAGCCAGAGTCCCCATTCCGGATGAAAATGCTCGAAGTTATCCGGCCGTTTTTCCGCCATCGCGCGGAACAGCCGGCGTTGAAAATCGGTCCCGACGAGTTGCGGGAAAACGTCCCAGATTTTGCGCCCGATGATCTGGTCGTGCTCGAGCCCGGAATGTTCCGCGACGCGCTCGTTCAGGTAGACGTAGCGCCACTCGGCATCGAGCGCGGAGAAGGCGTCGCTCACGCTGCTCAACACCATCTCGCGCTGCGCGAGCAGGTCGCGCACTTCGCGCTGGCGTCGCCGCGCGCGCAGAGCGACGCGCACCGTGCTCAGCAAGGTGACCACGCGAAAAGGCCGCTCGAGCAACGTGACGTTCGCGCTCGGTCCGAAAATATTCAGCACCCGCAGACTCACCTCGTCGCTGCCGCCGCCGCTGGTGAACACGATCACGGGGATATCGGACCAGGCCGGCTGGCACGCGATCGCCGCGAGCAGTGCCGGCAGTTCCGAGACGACGAGCGCTTCCTGCGTGATCAGGAGCGCGTCGGTCATCGCGTCGCAGCGCCGCGCCATCTCGCCGAGACTGACGCATACTTCCGCGGAGATTTTCGCCTCGCGCAGGGTGGCCACCGCCAGTGCCCCATCCTTGCCGGTCGGCGCGAGAACGAGAACTAGATTGGTGGCGTCATCGCTTTTTTTCATCACGCCGCTTCGGAACGACCGCCGCAGGTTTTCCCGTGAGTAATTCCGGAGTGCCGCTGAGCACACCGCGGAAATTTGCGAGCGGCGGACCGACTTCGATGCCGTCATCTTTCACGAAAAATTCGCGGATGGTGCGCTCGTGCGCGCCGGTCCGTTTCTTTACCACCGAGAGCGCCTTGTGCACCGCGCCTTCGGCTTCGAAATAACGGAACATCACCACCGTATCGGCAAGGTAGGTGACATCGACCGGCGTCTGCATGTGGCCGATCAAGCCATGCTGCGCGAGGACCAGGATCGTGACCACGCCCTGCTGGTTCAGATAGGTGAGCAACTCGTGCAATTGCAGGCTCAGCGCGCGCTCGTCGCCCATCGATTGGAGGTAACCGTTGAGGCTGTCGAGCAGGATGATTTTTACCCCTTCCTCCTCGACTGCGTGCCGCACGAGCGCGTTCAATTGCCCGGGAGAAAGCTCCGCCGGATCGATCTGGGTCGCGCCGACGAGACCGGCCTCGAGCAGACTCGTCAGGCCCATGTTCAAGCCTTCCGCGCGCGCCCGCATCGTGCCGAGACTTTCGTCGAAGCTGTAAATCTGCGTGCGTTCGCCGCGGTCTGCACCGGCCAGCGCAAAGTGCAGCGCGAGCGTCGATTTACCGCTGCCGGGAGGTCCCATGAACAGGCTGCTCGACCCGCGCCCGAGCCCGCCGCCGAGGAGCGTATCGATTCCCGGCACGCCACTGGTGATGTTCTCGTTCGCGAAAGGCCGGTGATGCTCCGCCGCAACCAGTCGCGGGTAAAGCACGAGCCCGCCCCGCTCGATGATGAAGTCGTGATACCCGCCGCGATAAGTCGTGCCGCGGATTTTTTTCACCAGGAAACGCCGACGTTCCGCGCCGTAGCCGGGCGAAGTTTGATCGAGCGTGATAACGCCGTGCGCGAGGCTCTGCACGTGCGAATCGCTCCCGCCCGCGCTCGTGTCGTCGAGCAACAGCGTGGTGCAGTTGCGGCCGGCGAGGTACTGCTTGAAGGACAAAATCTGCCGGCGATAACGAAGCGCTGATTGCGAGAGCAGCCGCAGCTCCGAGAGCGAATCGAACGCGAGTCGCGTCGGTTTGACCCGTTCCACCGCGTCGAGGAGCAGCTTCGTGGTCTCGGTCAACTCCACCTCCGCGGTGTGGAAAAGCGTGTTCTGCGCTTCCGCGCTCAGCTGCTCGTCGATCGCGGATAGCTCAACAATTTCCAGGCCCTCGAGCGACCAGCCATGCGAGTGCGCTACTTCCTCGATCTCCTCGCGCGTTTCCGAGAGGCTGATATAAAGGACCTGCTCACCGCGGCGCGCACCCTCCAGCAAAAACTGCAGCGCGAGCGTCGTCTTCCCTGAACCCGGCGCGCCCTGCACCAGGTAAAGCCGCCGCGCCGGAAAACCGCCGCGCAGGATGTCGTCGAGGCCGGCGATACCGGTCTGCACTTTGCTCGGATTTTCGTTGCTCATAAGACGAACGCGGGACGCTAACGACGTTCCAATATAACGCGAGTCGCAAGGCGATCGGATGCAGGGGCCTGCGACCGGTCGTTGCTCGCGCGCCTGAAGGCCCCATCTTTAGCCGCACGATGGGAGGGCTCGAGATCAATCTGGTGGTGCCCGATCTCTGGCAACAGCAAGCCGTCCGCGCGCTTCAGGCCGGGCAGGATGTGGTCGTGCACGCTCCGACCGGTGCCGGGAAGACCTACATCTTCGAGCTGCTCTATTCGTCGCTGAAAGGGCAGGCCGTTTTCACCGTGCCGACGCGCGCGCTCGCGAACGACAAGCTCGCCGAATGGCGCGCGCGCGGCTGGGATGTCGGGATCGCAACCGGCGATTTGGCGTTGAATCTCGACGCGAAAGTGGTGGTCGCGACGCTCGAGACGCAGCGCGCGCGTTTCCTTCGACGCCAGGGTCCGCGACTGCTCGTGGTCGATGAATACCAGCTCATCGCCGACCCGGTGCGCGGGGTGCATTACGAGCTTTCGCTCGCGCTCGCGCCGCCGACTACGCAGCTGCTTTTGCTCAGCGGGAGCGTGAACAATCCGCAGGATGTGGTCGAGTGGCTGCGCCGCAACGGGCGCGATGCCGTGCTCGTTAGGCACGAGCAGCGACCGGTCCCGCAGCACGAAGTCGATCTGCGGAATTTGCCGGAAGCCGGCTTCGCGAAGACGCGGGAATTCTGGCCGCGCATGATCGCGAAAGCACTGCATAACGGGCTCGCGCCGATCCTGGTTTTCGCGCCGCGCCGCAACGCTACCGAAGATCTCGCGCAGGCGATCGCGAGCGCGGTGCCGGTGCGTGATCCGCTCCCGCTTTCACCGGCGCAGGAACAGCTCGCGGGCAAGCGCCTAACGAAACTTCTAAAGTGCCGGGTCGCCTACCATCACAGCGGGCTCAGCTATGCGGTCCGCGCCGGCTTGATCGAGCCGCTCGCAAAAGCCGGCCAGCTCAACGTCGTCGTCGCAACGATGGGGCTCGCGGCTGGGATCAACTTTTCCATGCGCTCGGTGCTGATCACCGACACACGTTATCTCTCGGGAAATTTCGAACGGCAGGTGCAGCCGGACGAACTGCTGCAAATGTTTGGCCGGGCCGGCCGCCGCGGACTCGACGACGTCGGGTTCGTCCTCTACACGCCCGACCAGCCGCGGCTGAGTTTCGGCCGGCCGCGGCAATTGAAACGCGCCACGCAAGTGGACTGGCCGAGCCTGATCAGCGTGATGGCGAATGAGTCCGACGAGATTCCGTTCGCGGCCGCGGTCGCTCTCAGCCGTTCTCTTTTCAGCGTGCAAAAAGTCCCGCTCGGCGTGGAGCATTCGCTCGCCACCGGCGCGAAACCCTGCGGGCTCTGGGTTGATGACGAGCGCGCGCGATTCGTTAGGCGGCCGATTATTGAAATACTGAACAGCCGCGAAGAATGGGAGCCGCGCGGCGCCGAAGTCGAGGCGACGCTCGGCCAGCTTCTCGTTAGGGCAAAAGATCGCTGGGTCCCGGCGCTGAGCCAGCCGGCGATGCTCGACCCGTTTCCGTTCGGAAATCTCTGCCGCCTCACCGACCGGAAAATCTACGGCCGCGAGATGCCCCTCGCGACGTTGCCATCGAGCGGCTCGCCCGCACCAGTCATCCCGAGCGCAGCCGAGGGATCCCGCGGAGCTGCCGGGAAGCTTCCGGGGCAAATAGATCGAGGCGGTCACGAAACTCCACGGGATCCCTCGACTACGCTCGGGATGACCGAGGTCCTGTTGGTGAAGCCGCTGCGAAAATTAACCGGCTCAAAAACACTCACCGAAGCGCAGCTCACCGAGCTCGCGCAAACCCGCATGCCGGAATGGAGCGGCGGCGGCACCTTCCACGAACTCGTCAGGCGCGGCCCGACGCTCTACGCCCGGATCGATTTTTCCGTGGTGAAAGTGAAGGCGATTCGCGACTCGTTAGGCCGCGATCTGCTCGACCCGCCAAACCGGCAGGCGATCCCGCTCGTTTGCCGGAATTGCCCCGAGCTCGAGCACGATCAGACGGTCGAAATCGTTGCCTCGCCGGCGTTCGCCTGGCGCCGGCTCGGGCTCGTCGAAGCGGATGGCACGCCGACTCGCCGCGGCGTGATCTTCGGCTTCTTCCAAGGCGGCGAAGGCCTCGCCGTCGCCGCCGCGCTCGAGGACGAACGGTTCCCGATCGACGACCTGGTTTTCGATCTCGCCAATATCCGCGCCGGCCCACGTTTCGCTGGAGAGGACGCGCCGCTGGGCGGTCGCCTCGGCGCGCTTTGCCAGACGGTCTACGAGCGCGCCGATCATCCCGGTTATCTCGAGATGGGCGTTCCGATTCACTACGGCTCGGGCGCGGCGGAAGTGGTCCGTGAAGTGAGTCGGCAATCCGGGCGGCCGCTACAAGATCGGCTCCGAGCTGCTTCGCTACGGCGACATTGAGCGCGCGCTGATGGAATGGCGCAGCCTCCTCCGCCACATCGCCGCCGCGCCCGATTTGGATTGGGATCGCTGGCGCACGCTGAAATCGGCCGCGGCAGAATTGCTCAAGCGCACCACTTCCCCGACGACGTTCGATTTTCCGCCGCTCCTCGCCGCGCAACAACGCCGCGTCGATTAGCGGCCTTGGCGCATTTCGTCGCGTCGCATCGGCATCGCGTCGATCAGGCGAAAGAGTTTTTCGGGCTCGACCACTTCATGGCTGCGGAGCTTTTCGCCACCATCTTTGCCGAGAAGGAGAAAGGTGAATTCACTCCCCGTTAACTCGAAACGCCGTGCGATCTGCGGATGGTCGCCCGGGGCGCGCAACACGATCTCGGTGAGATCGCGTTCCGCCAAACCGGTTTTCGCCTTGCGCAGAAGTTGCTCCTGCGCCCGCAAAGTTTTCTCCGTGCCGGCGGGCGCATGGATCACGATCACTCGACGTTTCCAACGCAGCTCGTCGAGGTTTATGGGAGCAGCTTGCACGGCCAGACAGGCGAGAAACATGAGCCCGCTAAACAGTCGATTTCATGCGGTGCGCAGCGCGGAAAGTCCGCCGTCGATCCCGATCGTCTGCCCCGTGATAAAGCCCGCGGCATCGCTCAGGAGAAACCGGACCAACTGCGCGGTCTCCGCCGGGTCGCCGACGCGCTTCAGCGGATGCCGATCGCGACTCGCCTGCGTTTTCGCTTCATTGCTGAGGAGGTTCGCGGCGAGCGGCGTGTCGGTGAGCGAGGGCGCGATGCAATTCACGCGCACCTTTGGCGCGAGCTCAGCGGCGAGGGAACGCGAGAGCGCTTCCACCGCGCCTTTCGCCGATGCGATGCTGGCGTGAAACGGCATCCCGGTTGCCGCCGCCACGGTCGAGAAGAGCACGATCGAGGCGCTGCCGGATTTCTGCAGCGCAGGCAGCGCGGCGCGGATGAAGCGCACCGCGCCGAAAAAATTCACCATCATGTCGCGCTGGAAATCTTCGTCCTTCAACGATCGAAACGATTTCAGCGTGATCGTGCCCGGGAAATAGACGAGACCGTCGATCGCCTCCGGCAACGCAAGTTCCGCCGCGGGATTTACCGCATCCCACTCCAGCGTCTCTGCTTCATCGAGGCCTGTGCGATTTCGCACCGCGGCGATGACCCGGTGACCCTTGGCCCGCAGAAGGTCCAAAGTGGCGCGGCCGATCCCGGTGTTGCCACCGGCCAGGAGAAAAGTTTTCGGATTCATGGCATCGGGCGCGAAGGCCGCGAGATGTCTTACGCCCGAAACACGCTTTTGGTTTCGCGTTCCGCTCTTACCCCGAATGATCGCCGCCTCTGCTGACCCTGCAGCAGAGGCGGTCGATTAATTTGGGTCGGCTACTTGCGCACGACTGCGAGACCGAGCGGTTTTTCGGAGCCGGCGCCGGGGAACGCAACCGGGTTGACCGTCTCACTCATCAGGCCGTCAGCATCAAGATTGACCGAATGAACGGTATGACCGGCCAGCACATAGAGGAAGTTCCCTGCCGGGTCGACCGCGATGTTCGACGCGGTCGTTGCTCCGTTGTTGAGAATGATGCGCTGCAGCAGGACTGGAGCGGTCGCAACCGAGGTGTCATACACCGAGATCGAGGCGGTCTCCGTCTCTGCCGTGTAGAGCCGCTTTCCGGTCGAATTGATGGCCAGCCAACAGATCGCAACGCCGTCGTTCGGGACGGTGCCGACCAGGGAGAGAACTCCCCCGACGGTATATTTGTAGACGCCAACCTGGCTCGTGCCCGGCAGGCCCACGTAAATGATCCGGCGCGAAGGATGGTGCACCTCGCCTAGGAATAGATCCCCGGCAGTTGGCGGATTGACGGCGCTGATCAGCGTCATCGTGCCATCGAGATTTAACCGATAACTGACCAGCCGGGCGGCCTTAAATTCCATCCCAAACATGAAGTGACCTCGGGTCCGAATCATCGCCTGCGCGGGGGAGCAGTCGGCGGTCAAATCGAAGGTCGATCCCGCATTCATGGTCAGGCTGCCGTCCGCGTTCTGCGCGAAGGTCGTGAAATTCGGAAGGTCGGCGCCGATGTCCTGGTTGGGATCTTCGTTCTTGTTCGCCACCACCATGAGCCCGACGGAAGGCAAAAGACCCAGGCTGGCCGGGTCCTGTCCCCCGGACGCGTAGGGCGAACCGGGCAGCGTGGTCAGCGTGCCGTCGGCGTTGATGGTGAATCCGGCGATCGTGTTCGAGTGGCCGTTCACCGCGTAGAGCAGGGTGCCAGCGGTGTTGGTGATCACTTCTTGCTCCGCATCGAACTCCGTCGTGCCGCCGCCCGGATCGAAGACGCCCGTTCCCCCGGTCAGATACGGAGATCCCGTCAGACCCGTGAGATTTCCCGATCCGTCGTTGCTAAAGGCAAAGACCGAGTTCTTCCCCTCCGTTTTCCCGGTGTTGCTCTCGACGTAAACGTAGCTTTTCAGATCCTGCGCCAGGGCAGTGCCGGCGAAAAGCGCGAGTGCGGCCAAGGCGAATGAACCGCGGACGAGGACGGTGGAAGTGGTGGGACGTGGTGGGTGGTATGGTTTCATCGGGTTTTCTTCTGGTTAATGTTTATTTTCTTAGGAGGATGCGTCCGTTTTATGTTTTTGCCTCCTGTTGTCAAGCCTGGAAGCCGTCGGTTTGAGGCCGGTGACGCCCCCTATCATCGCGTGTGATGGGGGAGTCGAGAAGCGGGGCCGGCTGTGTTAGCTTGGCCGCTCCATGCCTAACGAGAAGCAACCGCCTACCCCCGCCGAACTGGGCTACCGCATGCCCGCGGAATGGGAACCGCACACCGCCACCTGGCTCTCCTGGCCGCGGCGGGAAGGGATCAGCTTTCCAGACTCCTACGATCGCGTCCTGCCGACGCTGCGCGCGCTGGTCGCGGCGCTGCTCGCGTCGGAACCGGTAAATATCAACGTCTCAAACGGTGCGCACGAAGCGGAAGCGCGCGCGGCGCTGGCCGATTTGCCTCCCGAGCGCCTGACCTTCCACGAGATCCCGACGAATGAACCCTGGTGCCGTGATCACGGCCCGATCTTCCTCACTCGCGCCGCCGAGCCGCGACTGGCGGTGGTCGACTGGGATTACAACGCCTGGGGCGGCAAGTATCCGCCGCACGATCTCGACGACGTCGTGCCGACGCGGATTGCGGAGGAACTGGGGCTGCCGCTTTACTATCCGCGCATGATCTTGGAAGGCGGATCGATCGAGGTGAACGGCACCGGCGCATTACTGACCTCGGAAAGCTGTCTGCTCAATCCGAACCGCAACCCGCAACTCGACCGCGCGCAGATCGAACAGCGGCTGCGCGACTATCTCGGCGTCCGCGAGATTCTCTGGCTTGGTGACGGCATTGAAGGCGACGACACGGATGGGCATATCGACGATCTCACGCGCTTCGTCGGCGAACGCACCGTCGTGACCGTGGTGGAAACAAACGAGTCCGATCCGAACTTCGCGCCGCTCCAGGAAAATCTCGCGCGGCTCCGTAGCCTAACGATCGGTGGCGAGCCGCTTGAGATCATCGAACTCCCGATGCCGGCGCGGATCGATCGCGAAGGCCTGCGCCTGCCGGCGAGCTATGCGAACTATTACGTCGCGAACACGAGCGTGCTGCTGCCGACGTTCGCCGACCCGAATGATGCGATCGCCGCGGAAGTTTTGGCGCGCGCATTTCCCCGCCGGACGGTGGTGCCGATCGATTGCCGTGAGCTGATCTGGGGACTCGGCGCGTTCCATTGCCTGACGCAACAGCAACCGGCCACCGAATGACCGAGATGTCCGGCGTTCCCGTTCCCCCGCCCTCGCCGACGCGCCGGCTGGCGCGAATTACGTTCACGACCTTCCTGCTTACCTTCATCGCCTCGCGGGTGCTGGTGATTCTGATCATGCTGCCGGCGCGTGCCGGATCTGTTCCTGCATCTCGGCGGGACGCACATTCATCATCTCAACTACGGAATTTTCATGCTCTCGGCCGTCGGCGGGCTGCTCGTGTTTTTACCCCAACCAACCCGGCAGCTGCGCAGCTTCTGCGCGTTGCTTTACGGCTTTGGAATGGCGCTGACGTTCGATGAGTTCGCGATGTGGCTGCATCTCGGCGGCAGCTACTGGCAGCGAGCGAGCTTCGACGCGGTGATCGTGCTCCTCAGCCTCTTCGGGGTGATCGCCTTCGCGCCGCGGATGGCGCGCATGCGCACTTACCATTGGGCGACGGGGGTGATCACGCTCGTCGCGGTAGTGATATTCTACCTGCTGCTCTTCAAGTCGATGCGCTATGTCGGACACCGCATGGGTCCGCGCCTGCTCGACATCGAAGAAGCCGGCCCGCAGTGAGGCAGAGCGCGCGGCGTTACTCGCCCGTGGTCGGCGAAGGCCGGTAGCCGCTTTTCAGGATGGCATCGTGGATTTCAGGCGCGTGCGTTTTTCTCGCGTCGAAGGTGACCCAGACGTTCTCGCTTTTCGGGTCGGCTTTCACTTCCTTCACGCCGGCGATTTTCAGCAGCGGCTCGCGCAAAGCGCGCACGCACTCGTCGCAATCCTGGCCATCGGTCGCGATGTCGATCCGCTCGAGAACGGGTTTGTCGGCGGTGTCGTGCAGGTTATGCGGGTCGGCTGGATCCATGCCTTAACTTCGCGGCTCGGTCACTGCGCGGTTGCGTAGCGCCCGCTGCAGCACCGGCCAGACGTTCGTGGCGAGGATCTTCTGCCCGATCGCGTTCGGGTGGATCATGTCGTTCTGGTTCAACGCCGGGTTCCCCGCCACGCCCTCGAGTAGAAACGGCACGAGTTCCGCGTCGTTGCGCCGCGCCAGCTCTCCGAAAATGGCGCCGAACTGCGCGAGATAATCTCCGCCCTGCGCGAGCGGCAACTGCATCCCGGCCATCACCACCTGCACCTTCGGGTAGCGCTTTTTCGTGAAGTCGATGATCTGCTGCAGGTTCCCCTCGATCTGCGCGATCGGGACGCCGCGGAAGGCGTCGTTGATCCCGAGCTCGAGCACGAGGACGTCGACGTGATGGTGAAGCAGCGCGGGCAACCGGCGCAAGCCGCCTGCGGTAGTATCGCCGCTCACGCCGGCATTCATCACGATGAGATCGAAACCCGCCGCCTCGGCCTTCGACGAGAGCAACGCCGGATACGCCGACGACCTTTTCAACCCATAGCCAGCGGAAAGGCTGTCCCCGAGCACAAGCACCGCCGGCGGTTTCGCGAGCGCGGTGGTGACACTGAGACCAAGACAGAGGAGCGGCAGAAGCGGATGCATCGAGCTGTGCTTCGACGCCGCGAGCCCGCGGAATGTTCATTCGCTTGCCACCCCTTTCGGTGCGCTCTAAAGGTAATTCCCGCCGCGCGAGCGCCGGTGCTCAACACTCAACTCCAAACTCTTAGCTCTCTCTTCTATGGCAAACTTCGGCATCAACGGCTTCGGCCGCATCGGGCGCAATGTCTTGCGCGCCATGTCTCAGGATCAGGTCGCGCAGGTCAAGGCGATCAACGATCTCACCGACACCCACACCCTCGCGCATCTCCTGAAGTGGGATTCGGTCCACGGGAAATTCGACGGCGAGATCGGCTACGACGCCGAGAACATCATCGTCCGCGGCCAGAAGATCCGAATCCTGAAAGAGCGCGACCCGGCGAAGCTGCCGTGGAAAGACCTCGGCGTGGATGTGGTCCTCGAGTCGACCGGCTTTTTCACCAGCCGGGAAAAAGCGGAGCTCCATTTTGCAGGCGGCGCGCGCAAGGTGCTGATCAGCGCCCCGGCGAAGAACCCCGACGCGACCATTTGCCTCGGGATCAACGACGAAATCTACGACGGCGCGAAGATGAACATCATCTCGAACGCGAGCTGCACCACGAACTGCCTCGCGCCCCTCGCGAAGGTCTTGAACGACAACTTCACGATCCTGAATGGCTTCATGACCACGATCCACAGCTACACGAACGACCAGCGGATCCTCGATCTTCCGCATGAAGATCTGCGGCGCGCGCGCGCAGCGGCGGTCAGCATCATCCCGTCGAGCACCGGCGCGGCGAAAGCGATCGGCGAAGTGCTGCCGGCGTTGAAAGGGAAGCTGAACGGCGGCGCGTTCCGCGTGCCGACGCCGGACGGTTCGGTGACCGATTTCACCGTCATCCTGGAGAAGGAAACGACCGTGGAAGCGATCAACGCGGCTTTCAAAAAAGCCTCCACCGCCGACAGCTACAAAGGCGTGCTCGAGTACAGCGATGAGCCGCTCGTCTCGCGCGACATCGTGGGCAACCCGCACTCGTGCATCTTCGACAGCGGGCTCACCATGGCGCAGGGGAAATTCGTGAAAGTGGTCGGCTGGTACGACAACGAGTGGGGCTACAGCAACCGTTGCGTGCAGATGCTGGAAATGATCTCGCAGTAACGGCGATGGCCAAACTCGCCCTCCGCGATCTTGATGTCCGCGGGAAACGCGTGCTCGTGCGCGTTGATTTTAACGTCCCAACCGAGGAGCGCGATGGCGAGGTCGTCATCACCGACGACACCCGAATGCAGGAAAGCCTGCCGACGATTCGCTATCTGCGCGAGCAGGGGGCGCGGACGATTTTGATGGCGCACTTCGGGCGGCCGAAAGGGAAGCCGGTCGAGAAATTTTCTCTTCGCCCCGTGGGGATGGCGCTGCACAACCTGATCGATCATCCGGTCGCGTTCAGCCACGACTGCATCGGCGCCGATGCCGAAGCGATCGTGAACGACATGAAAGACGGCGACGTGACGCTCCTCGAGAATCTGCGCTTCCACGCCGAAGAGGAGGCGAACGATCCGAAATTTGCCGAGGCGCTCGCGCAGTTGAGCGACGGGCTTTATGTCAACGACGCCTTCGGCGCGGCGCATCGCGCCCATGCCTCCACCGCGGGGGTTACCAGGTTCGTTAGGCAGGCGGCGATGGGTTTCCTGATGGAAAAGGAGCTAAAATATCTCCACGAGGAACTCGCACAGCCGGCTCGGCCGTTTCTGGTCATCATGGGCGGCGGGAAGGTTTCCGATAAGATCGGCGTGATCAAAGCGCTCTTGGAAAAGGCCGACACTTTTCTGATCTGCGGCGCGATGGCGAACACCTTTTTCAAGGCGCAGGGAATCCCCGTCGGCGCGAGCCGCGTGGAAGCGGACAAGCTCGATCTCGCGCGGGAGCTGCTCGCGCTCGCGCAGCAGAAAAACGTGAAGTTCGTCCTGCCGATCGATGCCTTGGAGACCGACGAGATCAAAGCCGGCGCGAATACCCACGTGACCGGACGGCTTTCGCCTAACGATGGCATCCGCGACGGCTGGCAGGCAGTCGATCTCGGCCCGGAATCGATCCGGCTTTTCGAAGAGGAGATCGCCAGAGCAAAAACGATTTTGTGGAACGGGCCGCCGGGAATTTTCGAGATCGCGGATTTCGCGCCGGGCACGACGGCGATCGCGCAAGCGATGGCGCAGGCGGACGCGGTCACGATCATCGGGGGCGGCGATTCCGTGACCGCGGTGAAACAAGCCGGACTCGCGGAGAAAATGACTTTTATCTCCACCGGGGGCGGCGCTTCGCTCGAGCTGATCGAAGGCAAGGAGCTGCCCGGAGTGGCCGCGCTGAGCGAGAAATGAAATTTCCCCATCTTTTCCGAGCCTTGGCCTAACGAATTTTTATGCGCAAAAAAATCATCGCGGCGAACTGGAAGATGCACATGACCCAGAGCGAGGCGGAGGCCTTCATCGGCACTTTCCTCCGCGAGCTGGAAGACCTCGACACGGTCGAAGTGGTGATCGTCCCGCCATTCACCGCGATCTCGAAAGTCTCCGAGTTGCTCACCCAAACCCAGAGCATCAAAGTCGGCGCGCAAAACATGCACTGGGAGCGAAGCGGCGCCTTCACCGGCGAGATCAGCCCGGCGATGTTGCGTGAGCTTTTCGTGCGCTACGTCGTGCTCGGACACAGCGAACGACGCGCCCTTTTCGGCGAGACGGATGAAATGATCAACCGCAAGGTGCACGCGGCCTATGAGGAAGTTTTACGACCGATTGTCTGCGTCGGCGAGACGCTTGCGGAGCGCGAACAAGGGAACGTCGAGCGAGTCATCGCGACGCAGCTGCGCGGCGGCCTGGCCAATGTCGAAGCGAAAGACTTGCAGGAAACTGTGATCGCCTACGAGCCGGTCTGGGCGATCGGCACCGGCAAAACCGCGAGCTCCGCGCAGGCGCAGGAAGTGCACGCGTTCATTCGCAAAACGCTCGCGGAAATAACCGACCAGGCGACCGCCGATCGAGTGCGAATTCAGTACGGCGGCAGCGTGAAACCGGATAACGCGCGCGAGTTACTCTCGCAACCGGACATCGACGGCGCGCTCGTTGGCGGCGCGAGTTTGGATCCGCGCAGCTTCGCGCAGATCGTTAAAGCCGGCGCGTCGGAAAATCTGTAGGCGCCATTAGAGCGGCGGCAACGCGTAGGCCTCCACCAGGCCCGTGCCGGTGGCGCCGTTCGCCCCGCGCACCAGCGCCGTGTATTGCCCGGCCGGGAGCGTCATCACGACGGTCGATTCTTTCGGGTTGTTCGGCGCGAGGCCGCTCGCCTCGATCTCCGCCGCGTCGGGATTGTTCTGCCAGTCGTCGTTGGCGTCGATTTCCAAGCCGTTGCCATCGACAAGCGAGAGCGTCGGATCGCTCAGCGGGTCGGAAATACCCTGCGCCGCCAGGCTCGGCCCGAGACCGCGCACGAGCACTCGCTGGTCGTTGTCGCCGAAGACGATGAAGCCGCCGATCATGATGTTGTTGCCGGTCTGCACATTGCCGCGGGTGGAGATGTTCAGGATGTTCGAGCCGGGGCTGCTATCGAGGTCGTAGACTTCCACCAACCCGAAGCCGCCGCCGCCGCTCGCGCCGTGGATGACCGCGGTGTAGGCCGAGCCCTGCGCTGTCGCGGGAAGCGTGGCCAGGATCACCGACTCGTTAGGCTTGGTCGGGGCGAGGTTGGCGTCGATGATCGCCTGCTTGTTCGGCGCGTCCTGCCAGTTGTCGTTGAAATTAATCAGCGCGCCAGTGCCGTCGTGCAGCTCGAGCGTGGGATTCGCGAGCACGCCGCTGAGGCCGGCGTCGGCGAGGGAAGGTCCAAGCGCGCGGACCGCCACCGTCTTCGGCGTGTTCCCAAGGACGATGAAACCACCAATGAGCGCGTCCTGGTTGGTACCGACAACGACGCGCGTCGAGATGTTCGCGAGATGTGCGGGATTCGTCACCACCGTCGCGTTGAAAGTCTGGGTGACGGTGGCGCCATCCGCGTCCTTGGCGGTCACGGTAATCGTCGCCGTGCCGAGAGCCTTCGGCGTGACGAGCAGACTGTTGTCACTCACCGAGACCGACGCGATGCCGGGCTGCGCACTCGTCGCGGTGAAGGTCAGCGGCACGGTGTCGGTGATGCTCGGAATCGTGATCGAGTTCTCCGGCGCCGCAGGTGTGCCGGCGTTGAAATCGTCCGTGGTGTAATTCCGCAGCGGCACCGCATCGAAAGGCGAACCGAAATTAAAAATCGGAAGCGCCGCAATCGCGTCCGCCACCGTCATGCCATCCCCGAGAACGCGCCCGAAGACAGTGAACCCGCCGTTCTGCACGTCGAGGTTGGCGCTGTTATCGGCCAGGTTGATGAACCACTGGTCGGTCGCGCTGTCGACCGAGCCGTCGATTTTCGCCATCGCGATCGTGCCCCGAATGTTCGAGATGCCCGGCTCATTTACGATCGGGTCGAATTGCTCCACCATCGTCGGTCGCAGAATAGTTGCGTCGTCCGGCGAGCTGGTGGCGAGAAAGCCCCCCGTCTGCAGCACAAAATTTGTCACCGACCGGTGGAAGAAAATCGGCGCCGGCAACCCCGTGGTCGGATCGGTGATCACATACCGGCCGCTGTCCACGTAGTTGAGGAAATTTGCGACCGTGATCGCCTTGTCCTGGCTGTAGAGCGCGACATCCATCGAGCCGAGAACCGTAGTGATCCGCACGCCCGTCGTGTCCGGATCGGAAAAAAACGGTGCGAGTGGAATCACCTTATCCGAAGCGCCGTTCAGGAGGGTGGCGTTGGCGATGGTGCCGACTTTTTTCGGCGGGACATTGGCCGCGGCGCCTAACGGCAGGGCGAGCGCGACGAGAAAAGCGAGCGAGAGCGAGCGAACGGAAAGCATCGCGGAATTTGCTGCATTTTCCCCCGCGCTCAACTGGAGAAATTCCGCGGCGAACGAAAAAGCGCGCCGGCTATTTGTTGATTTCGAGATAGCTGCGCGACTGCACTTTAGTGGTGCCCGGCTGCAGCTCCTCGATCCGCATCTGTTTCAAAAACCAGCGGCCCTCGATCTTCTGCGCGGAGACGACCTCGAATCTTTTCGCGAGCTGATTCTTCCAATCGTAGGCCTCGAGCCGCATGAAGGCGCCGCTCTGTTGATCAACCCAGAGGACGACGGTGGAATAAGCCGCGTCCTTCGACGGCGGATGGAGCCGGAGCTTCCAGCAGGCGCGGGTGCGGACGCTGTCGGTGCCGATGTATTGCGGGTCGGGCCAATACAAAAAGCCGAGCGCGAGATCGCCGAAAGTGACGCCGGTTCCGCCGATTTTTTCATCCAGCCGGCTGCTCGCGAAGGTCTCGGTGCTGTTCGCTTTCACCAGCTCGAGCTTCGAGCGGTTCGCGCCGAGCGTGAGCTGCACCACGACCGGTGGATTGGAAAACGTGTAGCGGATCACCGGCCCGGTCTGGGTAATGCGAAACGGAATCACCGTCGCGTCGGAGCGGAGCTGCCCCTGGAGATCGAGCTGCTGCTGCGATTGTGTCAGCCGGACCTGCTCGAGGATTTGCTCGGCCGAAGGCGTCTCGTCGGCGCGCGCGGTCGTTAGGCAAATCGAGAGACTCGCGAGCAGGAGCAGCCGAGCGCAGAGCTTCGGCACTTGTTTCGCTGCGACGCGCTTCTTATCGTGCCGCCCCGGGGACTCATGGATCAGGCGCTCTTTCATCTCATCAACGAACAATGGACGCGCCCCGGGCTCGACTTGTTCATGGCTGCGATCAGCAACGTCGACATCTGGAAACCGTTCATCGTTCTCGCGCTGCTCTATCCGTTGATCTTCGGTGGATTCAAGGGACGGGCGCTGGTTTTTTGCGTCGGCGTCGCTTTGCTCGTGAACAGCAGCCTCACCAGCGAACTGAAGCGTTTCGTCGATCGCCGCCGGCCGAAACAGGCCGAACGCGTCCGGATGGTCGAGCTGGCCAAGGCGCGCCCGGAATTTCTCACTCTCTTCAAGCCGGTAAAAATCCGTTACTCCGACGAAACCGACCGAACGAAATCCGGGCCGTCGTTTCCCTCCGGTCACGTGACGAACAACATCACGGTCGCGATCGTGCTCGCGCTTTTCCTGCGGCGCTGGGGTTCGCTTTATTTCGTGGTCGCGGCGGCGATCGGTTATTCGCGGATTTATCTCGGGGCGCATTGGCCGAGCGACGTGCTCGCGACGGTTTTCCTCGCGGCGGGCGAAACCTTTCTCGTCCTCGCGCTGCTCGAGCTGCTCTGGGGTTCGTTAGGCAAACTTTGGTGGGCGGATTTCTATCGGCGCCATCCGCGGCTGATCAGCGGCACTCCGGCATGACGACGACGCGCGCGGTCTGGCTTTTTATTTTGGTGCTCACCGCGATCCGGCTCGCGCTGCTCAACGCCACCCTGCTCTCGCCCGACGAGGCTTATTACTGGATGTGGTCGGAGCGGCTCGCGCCTTCCTATTTCAGCAAGGGACCGGGCGTCGCGTTCGTCATCCGCTCGAGCACCGCGCTTTTTGGCGACAACGAATTTGGCGTCCGCTTCTGGAGCCCGCTGCTCGGCGCGGGCACGAGCCTGCTCCTCTATTATTTCGGGAAGCGGCTCTTCAGCGCGACCGCCGGTTTCTGGACCGTCGTCGCGCTCAACGTCACCCCGATTTTCAACCTCGGCAGTCTCGTGCTGACGATCGATCCGCTCTCGATTTTCTTCTGGGTCGCGGCCTTCTACGCGTTCTGGCTCGCGCTCGAGGAAAGCCCGAAATTTTCCTGGTGGTGGCCGTTAACCGGTCTGCTCATCGGCCTCGGTTTCCTCTGCAAATACACCAACGCGCTCGAGCTGCTTTCCATCCTGCTCGTTCTGCTTCTCGTCCCGCGGCTGCGCCGTGGAATTTGCGAGGCCGAATCTTTACCTGCTCCTCTTCGTCTTCGCGCTTTGCACGATTCCGCCGCTGCTCTGGAATTCGCAGCACGCCTGGATCACCGTCGCGCATCTCCGCTCGCGCGGCGGTCTCGATCAGCCGCCCGGCTTCCATCCGTTCGAGTTGCTCACCTTTCTCGGCGAGCATTTTCTCACTTACTCGCCGCTGCTTTTTCTCGGCCTCGCCTGGGCCGTGATCGCCAGCGCGCGGCGTTCCCATACGCAGTTCAAGACGCTCTTCCTCCTCTGGTTTGGCCTCCCCGTTTTCCTCCTCTACACGCTGCTCTCGATCAACGATGCCGCCGCGCCGAACTGGGACGGGCTCGCCTTTCTCAGCCTCAGTCTGCTCGCGATTTCGTATTGGCGGGAGCGCGCCGCGGCGCATATCGGGATCAGAAAATGGGCCGCCAGCGGGCTTCTCCTGGGAGCCCTGATGAGCGCGCTCCTGATCGGATTGATGACGCGCAACGTCGGAATCCAGCGCAAAGGCCGCGACCCGAGCGATCGGTTGCGCGGCTGGCGCACGATGGCGGACGCGGTCGCGCAAGTCCGGAGCGACTTTGAAAAGAAAACCGGTCGTCCGGTTTTCCTGATCGCCGATGAGCGGGATCGCGCGGCCGAACTTGCCTTCTACCTCCGCGACAAACGCGTCGAAGGTGCGGGCCACCCGCCCGCCTACATCCCGGAGTCGCAGGACATGGTGAACGAATTTTCCTTCTGGCCCCGCTACGATGAATTCGTCCCGCTCCCGCCTGGCACCGTGCAGGACCCAAACGACGTCTACACTGAGGAGCAGGGAGTAAATCTTTTCATCGGTCGCGACGCGCTTTTTCTCCAGGAGGGAAAAAAGAAGCGGCCGCCTGGGTCCATCCAGGCCGGTTTTCGCAAGGTTGAACAGATCGCCACGATCGAGGTTCGCGCGGGTGGGCAATTTTTGCGACAGCTCCAGGTCTACGCCTGTTACGATTACCGGACACTGCCGCTATGATTCCTGAGCCCGCCGTTTCCGTCATCGTCCCGCTTTATAACGAGGAGGAAAATGTCCCAATCCTTCAGGCCGAACTGGCCGCCGCGCTCGCCGGGATTCCGCACGAAATCATCTACGTGGATGACGGCTCCGTCGACCAGACCGTCGCGCGCCTAACGAATACGCCCGAGACGCGCCTGCTCCGTTTTGAAAAGAACGCAGGCCAGAGCGCCGCGATGTATGCCGGCGCGAACGCCGCCCGCGGCGCGGTCGTGGTCCTGATCGATGGCGACCTGCAAAATGATCCCGCCGACATTCCGCGGCTCGTCGCCGAGATCGAGCGCGGTGCTGATCTCGTCTGCGGTTACCGCGCGAAGCGCAAGGACACGGTGGTGAAACGCCTAACGAGCCGGATCGCGAACTTCGTCCGCAGCCGGTTCACCAAAGACGGCGTGCGCGACACCGGCTGCACGCTCAAGGCGATGCGCCGCGAATGCGTCCGCACGCTCGTCCCGTTCAAGGGGATGCACCGTTTCATTCCTGCGCTCGTGAAAGGCGCGGGCTACCGGCTGGTCGAGATCCCGGTAAACCATCGCGCGCGCCAGTATGGCCTGAGCAAATACGGGCTCGGCAATCGCGCCGTCCGCGCCACCGTCGACATGTTCGGCGTCCGCTGGCTCCTCTCGCGGCAGCTGACTTTCAAGGTGAAAGAGTGAGCCGATGAAGCGCCCGGCCATTCCGCCTTGTTATCCAATTTCGCGACGCTAAGGTTTCGTCCCGCTTCGGCAATTTACTCTGCAATGTCCCTGGCCAGCCTACTCACTTCCGAGCAGATCATTCCCGAAATGCAGGCCACCGAGCGTTGGCCGGCGATCGTCGAGTTGATCGATCTGCTCGTTAGTCTGCAGCGGATCGAGGCCGGCAGTCGCGACAGCATTCTCGCCGCGCTCAAGCAGCGCGAGGAAACCATGAGCACCGGAATCGGTTTCGGGATCGCGATTCCGCACGCTTCTTCAGAAGACGTCACCGAAGTGGTTGCCGCCTTCGGCCGTTCGACTCGTGGGATCGAGTTCGACGCGCTCGATAATGCCCCGGTGAAATTCGTCGTGCTTTTCATCGTCCCGAAAAACCAATTCCAGACCCACCTGCGCACGCTCGCCTCGATCGCGAAATTTCTGAACGACCGCACCGTGCGCGATCGGCTCGCCGCGGCGGAAATGCCGGAGAAAATCCTCGCGATCTTCCAGGAGCGCGCGCCCGCGCCCTCCTCCTGAGCGCGGTGGAAACTTTCGAAGCCATCCTCGGTCGCGCGCTCGCTCGTGCGCTCGCGGCCGCTGACCTGCCACTCGGCGGCCAGGTCGTGCCGGCGTCCGACACGCGCTTCGGCGATTACCAGACCAACGCCGCGCTCGTCCTCGCGAAGCAGCGGGGGGAAAATCCGCGCAAGCTCGCGCAGCAGATCATCGATCATCTTGAGGTCGCGGAATGGTCCGCGCCGCCGACGATCGCCGGCGCGGGGTTCATCAACTTCACCCTGCTCCCGCAGGCGCTCGCGCAACAGGCCGCCGCGCTTTTGCGCGACGATCGGTTAGGCGTCGCGCTCGCGGAACAGCGCCACAGAATCGTGATCGATTTCGGTTCTCCGAACGTCGCGAAGCCGATGCACGTCGGCCACATCCGCAGCACCGTCCTCGGCGACGCGCTCGCGCGGATCGCGAAATTTCTCGGGCACGACGTGATCCGCGACAACCATATCGGCGACTGGGGCACGCAGTTCGGGATGGTGATCTATGGCTGGAAAAATCTCCTCGATCGCGAAGCGCTCGCGCGCGCGCCGATCGCGGAGCTGGTCCGGATTTACAAAGAGACGAACGAGCTGACCAAAACCGATCCCGCGGTGCGCGATGCCTGCCGGGAGGAACTCGTTAGGCTGCAAGCCGGCGACCCGGCTAATCTCGCGATCTGGAACGAAACCGTCGCGCTCTCGATGCAGGAGTTCGAAGCCGCCTACGAGATTCTCGGGATTCACTACGACATCCAGCGCGGCGAAAGTTTTTACAACGACCGGCTCCCCGGCGTGGTCGAGCGACTCTGCGCCAGCGGCCTCGCGGAACGGAGCGAAGGCGCGATCTGTGTTTTCTTCCGCGAGATTCCCGAGCTCGCGGACAAGCCGTGTCTGATCCAAAAAAGCGACGGTGGTTTCAACTACGCCACGACCGACGTCGCGACGGTCGATTACCGGATCAACGATCTCGGCGCCGACACTGTCTGGATCGTGACCGGTGCGCCGCAGCTCCTGCACTTCAAACAGATTTTCGAGATCGCGCGGCGCGAAGGCTTCACCGCGGATTTCCGCCACATCACGCACGGCAGCATCCTCGGCGAAGACCGCAAACTGATGAAGACGCGGTCCGGCGACAACGTCCCGCTCCGCGACGTCCTCGACGAAGCGGTCGTGCGGGCGCGAAAGATCGTTGCCGAAAAAAATCCCGAGCTAAGCACCGCGGAACAGGACGCGATCGCGCGCACGATCGGAATCGGCGCGGTGAAGTACGCCGACCTCGCGCAGTATCGGATGACCGACTACATCTTTTCCTGGGACCGGATGCTTTCCTTCCAAGGAAACACCGCGCCTTATTTGCAGAATGCCTACGTCCGCATCCGCTCGATTTTCCGAAAAGCGGGCGCGGAATTCTCGCCGCCTAACGAGTTGATCCTGACCGAACCGGCCGAGCTGAATCTCGCGAAACGCCTCGCGCAATTCGCCGAGACCGTGCCGCAGGTGCTGAACGATTTCCGCCCCAACGTGCTCGCGAATTATCTCTTCGAGCTGGCCAATGCCTTCCACGCTTTTTACGAGGCTTGCCCCGTCCTGAAGTCGGACGAGCCCGCGCGCTCGACCCGGCTCGCCCTCTGTGAGCTGACGGCGCGCGTGCTCCGATGTGGCCTCTCTTTGTTAGGGATTGAGGTTTCCGAAAGGATGTAACGAATTCGGCGCTTGCTCGAGGAGGGCCTGTAATTCCGCCCGGCGCAGCAATCGTCCCGCAAGCACGACGCTCTCGATGCGCTGGGTGTTGCTGATCGCCTGGAGCGGGTTCGCGTCGAGCAAGAGAAGGTCCGCCCGTTTACCGACCGCGACGGAACCACTGCTCGCAGCTATGCCGAGAAATTCCGCCGGCCAAATTGTCGCCGCGCGCAACGCATCGGCGGGGCTTAGGCCGGATTCGACGAGCAGTTCGAGCTCCTGGTGCAGCGCAGCTCCGGGATAGACAAGGGGCATGGGGGCATCGGTCCCGGCGAGGATGCGCGCGCCAGCGGCGTGCAGTGCGCGCACAATCCGCCGCGACACTTCCCAGCGGCGGGAGGCGAGCTCCGGTTCGACGCGGCGCTCGCGGAGAATCCTTTCCCACCGCACCTGCTCGTCCCGGCGCAGGTTGTGCCAGAACGGGCTTTTTTGAAAACCGACCGTGGAGCCGCGCGCCTCGAAATATGGAAGCACGAGGGTTGGCACCTGCACCTGTTTCGTCTTCGCGAGCGCGGTCGCCGTGCGGACGCAAAGCTGCGGATCGAAACTTTCCAATACCGCACGCTCCTCCGCGTCCGCGCCGTCGCTTCCTCCGTCGCGCGATTCTCTGCGGGCACGCAACACCGAGGCTTCGCGCGTCGAGCACGCTTCGTAGAGCTGGGTGAGATGTTCGTCGCTCCGCTGCCCAGCCCGCGCGGCTTCGAGCGCCCGCACTTCGCGGGGAACGTGACCGCAGACTGGGATTTTCAGGGTGCGCGCCTGGGCCATGACGGCCCGCCACTCCGGCGCGGGCAGGTTCGAAAAGACCTTCACAAAATTGGCGCCGGCGGCGTGCGCCTGGCGCACCTGCTCGCGCACGTCCGCCACCGAGGCGCCCGCCACGACCACGCCTGCGGCCAGAACCCTCGGGCTGATCAACCGGCCTTCTGCTCTCGCGGTTTCCCAGTTTCGCAATCTCGGGAGATCGTCCAAGCCGCAGGCCATCTCGCGGACGCCGGTGACACCCCTGGCCACAAAGAGCGGAAAGGCCCACTCGTTAGGCGGGCGGCCGCTGGCCCGGTTAAAAAGGTGCACGTGCATGTCCACCAGCCCGGGCATGAGGTAGCGGCCGCGGCCGTCCACCCGCGTCGCCGACTCAGGAACAACGATCGTTTCCGGCGTCCCTATCGCGGCGATCCGGCCGTCAACGACCACCACAGTGCGCGGACCGACGATTTCGCCGCGCCGCACGTCGACCAGCGAAACGTTTTCGAGCGTGAGCATGCGCGATGGCGACTCCGATCCGCCGAGGATCGTCGTGAGGCCGAGGAAAATTGCAGAGAGCGTCTTGATCTTCGTAGCGCCCGCAGAGGTAAAGCTGCCGGCGCTTTTTAGGGAAGAGAAAAGCGCCCAGCGGGCCGCGAGGCTCCGATCTATCGGGAACGGCGGGCGAATGGCCTCGCGAAATTTCCTGTCCTGCATTGATTCCGGTTTAACTTCGAACTCCCGTGACCGTCCCGCGCATCCCCACCTCCACTTATCGCCTGCAGTTCAACCGCGATTTCACCTTCGCGCAGGCCCGCGCGATCGTGCCCTATCTGCACTCGTTAGGCATCAGCGACTGTTATGCCTCGCCCTATTTTCAGGCGCGCGCCGAGAGCCTGCACGGCTACGATATCACCGATCACAACAAACTGAATGACGCGATCGGTTCGCGCGCCGATTACGACGCGTGGGTCGCCGAGCTGCAGGCGCACGGCATGGGCCAGGTGCTCGATTTCGTGCCCAATCACATGGGCATCGGTGAGCCGCAAAATCTTTGGTGGGCCGACGTGCTCGAGAACGGCCCGAGCTCGCCCTATGCGCATTATTTCGACATCGACTGGCGGCCGCTGAAATCCGACCTGCGGGACAAGGTGCTAATCCCGATTCTAGGCGATCAATACGGCCGCGTGCTCGAGCGAGGCGAGCTGAAAGTGAACTACGACAGCGGGCGTTTTTTTCTGCGCTATTTCGATCATGAATTCCCGATCGCGCCCGGCACTTACCGCCACGTTCTGCAGATCGCGCTCGAGCAACTACAGGGACACGAGGAGGAAGATTTCTACGCGGAACTCCAGAGCATCCTGACCGCGCTCGAGTATCTCCCGCGTCGCACCGAGCAGGACCCGAACAAAATCGCAGAGCGCACGCGCGAGAAGGAAATCATCAAGCGCCGGCTCGAGCGCCGCGCGCAGGAAGCGCCGCCGGTGCAGACCGCGATCGAAAAAGCGCTCGCGATCATCAATGGCACGCCGGGCGACTCGCGCAGCTTCGACGCGCTCGATGAGTTGCTCGGAGACCAGGCTTACCGGCTCGCCTTCTGGCGGGTCGCCGCGGAGGAGATCAATTACCGGCGTTTCTTCGACGTAAACGATCTCGCCGCGATCCGGATGGAATTGCCGGAGGTTTTCGAGGAGGCGCACCGGCTTGTTTTTGAGTTGGTCAAGAGCGGCGCGGTCACGGGATTGCGGATCGATCACCCGGACGGGCTTTATTTGCCTAACGAATACTTCGAGAAACTCCAGCGCGGCTGCGCCGAGGCGCGCGGCGAGGAAGCGCCCGCGGACAACCGCGGCACCTACCTCGTGGTCGAAAAAATCCTCAGCGGCGAGGAGACTTTGCCTAACGAGTGGCCGGTGCACGGCACGACCGGCTACGATTTCATGAACGACGCCGTTGGCGTGCTCGTGGACACGAGCGCGGAGAAGGCTTTCACGAGCGCGTTCGAGAAATTCATCGGGCACAGCATGCACTTCGGGCATCTGGTTTACGCGAAGAAGCGGCTCGTGATGCGGCTCTCGCTCGCGAACGACGTGAACGTGCTCGGCGCGATGTTTGACCGGCTTTCGGAGTCGAATCGCTGGTATCGCGATTACACGCTCGACGTCCTCACCCTCGCGGTGCGCGAGACGATCGCCTGCTTCCCGGTCTATCGCACTTACACCGTGCCCGATCGACCGGTGCGCGATGCCGACCGGATGGTGATCGAGCGTGCGGTCGCCGCCGCGAAGCGTCGCAACCCGGCGATCGAAGGCTCGGTTTTTAATTTCCTCCGCGACATTCTGCTCCTGCGTTTTCCGGAAAACCTGAACGACGAAGCGCGCGCGGAGCACGTTCATTTTGTGCTGAAGTTTCAGCAGACCACCGGCCCGATCATGGCGAAGGGGCTCGAGGATACCGCGTTCTATATTTACAACCGGCTCGCGGCGCTGAACGAAGTCGGCGGCGAGCCGCAGCGTTTCGGGCTGACGGTGCAGGGCTTTCACGCGCACAACACCGAGCGCCAGGCGCACTGGCCGGCGACGATGCTTTCCACTTCCACGCACGACACAAAACGAAGCGAAGATGTGCGCGCGCGGATGGCCGCGATCTCGGAACTGCCGGAGCAATGGAAACGGTCGTTAGGCAAATGGCGGCAGCTGAACCGACGCTGGAAGAAAACGGTCGACGAAACGCCGGCGCCCGACCCGAACGAAGAATACCTCCTCTACCAGATCCTCCTCGGCAGCCTGCCGCTGACGCCGTGGGGCGAGCTGAGCGACGAGGAGCGCACGGCCTACGTCGAGCGCATCCAGCAATACATGACCAAGGCGATGAAGGAAGCCAAGGTGAACACGAGCTGGGTCCAGCCTAACGAGGATTGGGACGCGGCCGTCTCGGAGTTCGTGGCGAAAATCCTCCGACCCGCTCCGCAGAATCGTTTCCTCGAAACCTTCCTCCCGCTCGCGGAAGAGATCGCCCGAACCGGTGCGATCAACTCGCTCGCGCAGACCCTGCTCAAGCTCACTTCGCCGGGAGTTCCCGATTTTTACCAGGGGAATGAGGTCTGGGATTTCAGCCTGGTCGACCCGGATAACCGGCGCGCGGTCGACTACGCGCAGCGGCAGAAAATGCTGGATTCGTTAGGCACCGCAACCCCAGGGGAACTGCTCGGCAACTGGCGCGACGGACGGATCAAGCTCTTCCTCACGCAGCGGATGCTGCATTTCCGCCGGGAAAATCCGGCGCTCTTTGCGCATGGAAGTTACGTCCCGCTGGAAGTGACCGGCGAGTTTGCGAATTGCTGCGTCGCCTTCGCGCGCACTTACGAAGGCCAGACGATCGTCGTGCTCGCACCGCGGCTGACCGCGCGGGTTGGGTTCCCGCCCGTCGGCGAAGCCTGGCGCGACACCGCGGTGGTTTTGCCTAACGAACTCCGCGCCGCGCGCGATTTGTTCACCGGCGAGTCGGTCAGCGCGACTGGAAAAGTGCCGCTCGCGCAGGTCTTCGCGCGCCTGCCGTTTGCCTTGCTCCAGAGCTAAGCTCCGCGCTCGAAGCGGTCGAGCAGCATCACGATCCAGTGCGAAAAATTTGCGAGGTTGCGCAGAGCATCCGCGCCGAAGTCGGCAAAGGTCAGCCGCGGCGAAGCGACGATCAGCATCACGCCGAGGAGGATGAGATTGATCAGGTAAATCACCACCAGCGAAAAAATGGTCCCGTTGTCGCTCAGATCGGTCTGGTTTTTCGGGATCATCCAGCAGGTGAAGCTGAGGTGAAACGCCCAGGTGATCCCAACCACGACATAGAGCACGCGGCCGCCGTACGGCTGCAGGTTCAGGAACAGGCTGAGCGCTCCGTAGATTCCGATCGCGAGGATGCTGTAGAGCGGGAAAAAATAAGGCGCGAGCGCGATCAGGAAGTTGTTCTTGTCGGTCAGGATGTGCCCGCCTTCGCGCGAAACTCGGAACCGGCTCACTCGTCCGCCCATCAGCCAGACCCAGAGCGCGTGGGTCAGTTCATGCCCAAAAACATAGAGCACAAGTGGGCGCGGCAGCCCGAAAAAAGCGATCAGCCAGAGCACCACCCCTAACGAGAAGAACCAGAATTCCTCGCCCGCCCAGAGACGTTCCGCGACCGTGGCGCGGGCGAAAGCGGTGAAAAATGTCTGGCTGAGAACCGCGCAGATCGGGAGGAGAAAAAGCGCGACGATGAATTTCACCCACTTCGTCGGCACCATCAGGCCGGCCTTGGGCGGCGGCATCCGCCGGGTCGTCGGGACGACGTAGGGAGTGACTTTTACCCGCCCCCGGGCAGGCGCACCGCGAACCGGTTGGCGACGGGGGCGACGCTCCGGCATTCGTTAGGCACGGCCCATGTAGGTGCCGGTGCGGGTGTCGATTTTGATCGTCTCTCCTTCGTTGATGAAGAGGGGCACGTTGACCGTCTTGCCAGTCTCGAGCACCGCTGGCTTGGTCACGTTACTCGCGGTGTCGCCGCGCACGCCTTCCGGCGCCTCGATCACTTTCAGGTGGACCGAGGAGGGCAGCTCGACCTGCACCGGGCGGCCTTCGGTGAAGAGCACTTCGACCGGAAGGTTTTCCACCAGGTAATCTTTCGCCTCGGTGAGCAGATCTTCATTCAACGAAATCGTCTCGTAGGTGCTCGGGTCCATGAAATGATACCCGGTGTTATCCTTGTAACTGAACTCGAGCGTGTTCCGCGCGATGTCGACCAGCTCGACTTTATCGGTCGAACCGAAGCGCACATCCGCGCTTTTGCCGGTGTTGATGTAGCGGATGATCGCCTGCACGAAGGCGCGCAAATTTCCAGGCGTGCGGTGATGCACGTCCAGCACAATGGCGGTGTTGCCGTTGTATTTAATTGCCATTCCTTTGCGGAGATCATTTGCGGCGGCCATAAGAGAAAGATTCTTAGTTGAGAGTGCTCCGCATTACAAGGGACCGGCGTTGAGCCGAGCGCCCGTCATCCCCGTCATCCTGAGCGAAGCCGCAGGCACAGTCGAAGGATCCCGTCGAGCTGCCGTGAAGACTGGCTGCGAGGGGAGATCGTGAGCTTTGAGGAAACTCCCCGCGATCCTTCGACTGCGCTGCGCTTCGCTCAGGATGACTGCTAAAGGAGCTTCAATCGCGTCAGGTCCTGCGAGTCAACAATCCCGACCGGCACGCCGCGATCATCCACCACCACGAGGTCATCGATCCGATGGCGCTCGAGCAGGTTCAGCACTTCCACCGCCATCTTATCGCGGTGCACCACCACCGGGTGGAGCGTCATCAGGTCCGCGACGAGCCGTTCGCCGACGCGCGGGTCGGTTTGAAAATGCCGGACGAAATCGCCGTGGGTGAAAATCCCAAGCAGCTCGTCCTCCGCGCCCGCGACGACGGCGGCGCCGGCCCGGAGCTTGGTCATCACCTCGAGCACGATGCGCACATTGTCTTCCGGCCTAACGAGTGCGAGCGCTTCGCGCGGCCGCATGATCTGGTGCACCCGCAGGAGCAGACTGCGCCCGATCATTCCGCCCGGGTGAAACTTCGCGAAGTCTTCTTTCTGGAATCCGCGCGCTTCGAGCAACACCATCGCGAGCGCGTCGCCAAGAGCGAGCATCACCGTCGTGCTCGAGGTCGGCGCGAGATTTAGCGGACACGCTTCCTGCTCCACGTTCACGTCGAGGAAGACGTCGCAGGTCTGCGCGAGCGTCGATTTCGCGTTGCCGCAAATCGCGATCACCTGCACCTGAAACCGCGCGATCGCCGGGAGGATCCGGAGCAGCTCCTCCGTCTCGCCGCTGTAGCTCAGCGCGAGAATAACGTCGCCGTCCGCGATCACGCCGAGATCGCCATGGAGCGCGTCGAGCGAATCGAGCACCACCGCGGGCGAGCCGGTGCTGGTGAGCGTCGCGGCGATTTTCCCGCCAATGTGCCCGGACTTCCCCACCCCGAGGACGATGATTTTTCCCCGGGCCTCGACCGCCCCCTGCACGAGCTCGACCGCGCGCCCAAACTCCGGGCCGAGCCGTTGCCGGAGCCGTTGCAGCTCGGCGATTTCCAAATCGAGCACACGTGCGGCCTTTTCAACGTAGTCCATCGAATGTTAAGTGTGGGGTGAGGCAGGAGCGCGGGCAAGCATGAGCGCTTCGGTCGTCCACGGGAGGTAACTATGAAAAAGATCCTACTTATCAGTGCGCTCGTTTTCGCCGGCTCCGCGGCCGCGAGCCACGCGCAGGTGCTGAGCACCAATGTCGGCGCTAATCCGCAGGTCACGATCCCGGCGAAACCGAAGGCGGCGCCACCGCTCACGCCATCGGCGCGAGGCGGCGTCGTCCCGACCGCGGTCCGCAACGGCAACCCGTTGCAGATGCTGAATCCGCGCGCGCCGGCCCGCTATGGCAACTCGCAGGAGCACGTCAGCGTCGACCCGAATGATCCGGGCAAACCGACGGGCGTGAAGCTCTTCGAGTGGACCTTCTAGGGGCGGTTGCGGTTGCGTGCTGATGATTGATCGTTAGGCGTGCCTAACGAATCGCGCCCGGTCGTCGCCTGTTATTGCGCGACCTTCCTGAAGCCGGAGATGCTCCACATCTACCGGCAGATCACCGCGCTGGACCGCCTCCGGCCGGTGGTGATCGCGCGGAAGCGGGAGGAGGCTGAGCGGTTTCCTTTCGCGCCGCTCTAAGTGGTGCCGCGGCCGGCACTGCATTTCCTGCGGCGCTTTTGGTATCGCACGATTCGGCGCGCGCCGTGGCCGGTATCGCGCGGGGAAATGCAGAGGATCGAGCAGGTGCTCACGGAGCAGGACGCGCGATTGCTCCACATATATTTCGGCCACATCGCAGTGCACCTCCTGCCGCTGATGCGCCACTGGCCACGGCCGGTCGTGGTTTCCTTTCACGGCGCCGATGTGCTCGTGGATCTCGATCAGCCGCGTTACCGCTCGGCGACACAGGAGATGCTCACGGCGGCGCGCCTGGTTCTCGTGCGCTCGGAATCGCTCGCCCGCGCGGTCGCGGAGCTCGGTTGCGCGCCGGAAAAAATTCGCCTGCATCGCACCGGGATTCCGTTAGGCGAGATTCCTTTTCACGAACGCACCTGGCCTAACGACGGCGCGTGGCAGTTCCTGCAGGCCGGCCGGTTGATCGAAAAGAAAGGCTTCGCCACGAGCCTGCGCGCGTTTGCGGCGTTCCGGAACATCCACCCGCGAGCGCGCTTCACGATCGCGGGCGAAGGTCCGATGCTCGACGAACTGCGGGCGCTCGCGCGCGAACTCGGCGTCGAAGCACAGATGGAATTTAGCGGGTTCCTGGATCAAGCGGATCTGCGCGCGTCGTTCGACCGGGCGCACATTTTTCTGCACCCGAGCGAGGTCGGGCCGGACGGAAACCAGGAAGGCGTGCCAAACGCGATGCTCGAGGCGATGGCGAGCGGGCTGCCGGTTTTCGCGACGCGCCACGGGGGAATTCCCGAGGCGATCGCAGAGGGCGTGAGCGGCGTGCTCGTGGCAGAGCGCGATCACGGAGCACTCGCCGCGGCGCTGCTCGATTGGACCGCGCGGCCGGCAGCGCTCAGCGAACTGGCACAACGCGGAGCGGCGGCGGTCGCGGAGAAATTCGAGCAAACCGCGCAGGCACGGGCGCTGGAGAATTTCTACTTCGAAGCGCTCGAAAAATAAGCGGCCAGCTCGCGCGCGACGCTTTCGAAGCTGAGCTTCACGGCCGCTTCCCGCTGCGATGCGGCGACCACTTCCGCGTAAAACTTTTCGTCCCGCAACAGCTTCCCCGCCAGTTCCTTCAACTCGCCTAACGAGCGCCCGTATCCGCACGTTTGCGGAAAACCGAGTCGATCCACTGCGCCGTCGCCGCCGACGCACGGTAGCCGGCAGAGCAGCGCGTCACCGGCCACCTGCCCGGGCACCGCGCTTCGATCCGCCTGCAGCACGATCCGATGCCGCGCCATTTCCGCGAGGTAATCGCGATACGGCAGTCGCTGCCCGAGCAGCCGCAACTTCGCGGCCTCGCCGCCTAACGACTTCCAAAGTTTCCGCGCGCGCGCCGGTTTCTCGTCGAACGCAGTCACGGGCCCGCCCAGTTCCAACGCGAGCGTGAACGCCGCGAGATGATGCCTCGAGGGCACCTCCCACTCGCGCGTGCCGAGGAAAATTCCCGATCGTTCCGCGAGCCGGTCGCGAGAAATCCCAGGCCTTCTCCGCGAGCGGATACGGCGTCGGGATGAAAGTGCCGCGGCCGTAAAAGGCCAGCGCTTCCGGCGTCGCCGCGATCACGCCGTCCGCTTGCCTGACGATCTCGTGAAAGAGCGCGGCGCGTTTGGGATCGGCCAGCTGTCGCTCGATCTGGTGCAAACCGGTTTCCTTGAGCGCGACCGCAACCTTTAGTCCGTGTCTCTGCAAATCGCGCAGAGCCCGCTGCGTTTCGCGGAAGTTGCCGCGGAGCAGGAGCAACACCGGCAGCCCTTCCGCAAGCGCCACTTTGGTCGCGCGCTGAAACATCCCGCGAGTGCAGGCCGCGTAAGCATGGAAGTTCACCGGCGGATGCCCCTCGTCGGTCGGTAACCCGGCGCCTAACGAGAAGTCCTGCCGCGGATCGCGCCCGCCCGGGTTCAAAACCGTCAGACGGAACGGACTCCCGGATTCGTCAGGGTTGCGGAGTGGGGCCGTCACTGAAATCCATCGAGGGCGGCGGCTCCGCCTGGAGCAACGGCTCGCCAACCGCTTCGTCCATCGGCCGGACCGGTTCCGCCCGGCGTACTTCCACCGGGCTGGCAGCCGGTTCCGCGTTTACCGGCACGGCGCGCTTCACCGGTTTGTCCGGATCGAAAGCGGAATCGGTCGAGGCGCTTTTCGGCTGAAAAGTGGAACCGATCGCGTTGTAAGGATCGTCGTGCGCGACCAGGGTCGGCGCTTTCATTTCGACGGGCGCGACTTCCTTGGTGTTGACCGCGAGCGCGGCGCGCGGCCACTGGCTTTCGTCGAACTGCTTCACGAGTTGCGTGCGCACGGTGTCGCCGTGCACGTCGCAGCCATCGGTCGGCATCTGCTCGCTTGTGGCCAGCTCCACGTAACTGGTCCGCCGCCTCACGACATTGCCGCTCGCGGACTTCACATTTTCATAACACTTGTCCGTCGCGAGCAGACCGGAGGTGGCGCAGATCTCGACCTTGTGCAGGTCAGCCGGGATCGGAAAAGGCTGCGGCGGGTAACGCGTGGTCGAGGCGTTCATCAGGTCGACCCAGACCGGTTCCGCGATCACGCTGCCGAAGGCGCCGCGATAAATTCGCTGCGGCTTGTCGAAACCCGCCCAGACCACACAGGTGATCGCGGAATCGTAGCCGGCAAAAAGTGCGTCGGTGAAATCGTAGGCGGTGCCGGTCTTGCCCGCGGCGGGAAATTTTTTCAGCCCATATTTTTGGTAGGCGGAATCTCCGCTGCCTTCAGTCAGCGCGTCGGTCAGGCAGGAAGTGACTTCGTAAGCGACGGCGGGAGAGAGCACCGGCGTGCGCGTTTTTACTCCCTCCGCTTCCCAGACGACGTGGCCTTCCCGGTCCTCGATTCGATCGAGGATGTGCGGCGGCGCGGGCCGCCAGCCCTCGTTAGGGAAAATCGTGTAGGCGAGCGCGAGCTCCGCGACGGTGATCTCGCTGCTCCCGAGGAACGTCGACGGATACGGGCGCAATTTCGTTTCCACGCCCGCGGTCTTGATCAGCTTCGAGACGTTGTCGAGCCCCGCGGAAGTGCCGATGCGCACGGCGGAACCGTTCTTCGATTTCGAGAGCGCTTCACGCGCGGTGATCGGGCCTTCGTAGCGGTTGTCCGCCCGTTCCGGGCCCCATTCGCCGAGAATGCCGGTCGTGCCACCGATCATCACAGTGCGATTATCGAGCGCCGAATCTTCCACGATCGTCCCGGGATAAGAGCCCTTTGCAAAAGCGGCCGCGTAAACAAAAGGCGTGATCGCGGTGCCCGGCGGACGGCGCGCCTGCAGCGCGCGGTCGTATTCGTTATGCTCGAAATCGCGGCCGCCCACGAGCGCGAGGATGCCGCCGGTTTTGTTGTCGAGCGCGATCACCGCGCCCTGGAGGTATTCCGGCGCTTTCGGGGCGCTCCCCTTGTCGTTAGGCGATTTCCCGCTGCGCGCTTCGCGCAACTGCGCGGCGTATTGCGCGTAGGTCTGATGATCATACCCGGGGTGCTGCTCCGCTTGGTCGAGCTGCGCGCGGAGCGACTTCTCCGCGACCGCCTGGAGCTCGGAATCGACCGTCGTATGAATGCGGAAGCCGTCGCTCATCGCGCGATCCCAGCCGACCGCGGCGATCACCTGCTGGCGGATATAATCGATCGCGTAATTTTGGCCTCGGGCGTTCTGCCGGTTGCCGATCATCAGGTCCTCGCTCTGCGCGCTGGCGAGTTGGTCGCGGTTGATGAAACCGAGTTCACGCATCCGGTTGAGGACGAAATTCCGCGCGTCGCGCGAGGCTGCCCGATCGCTCCAGGGCGAGAGTTTGTTCGGGCTTTTCACCAATCCTGCGAGGGTGGCGCATTCCGCGAGCGACATCTCCTTCGCGGGCTTGTCGAAATAACCGCGCGAAGCCGCTTCCGCGCCGTAGAGCCCGCCGCCGAAATAAATCCGGTTCAGGTAGAGCTCCATGATTTTCTGTTTCGAGAAATTATCCTCGATCCGCCGGGCCACGAACATCTCGAGCAGCTTGCGCCGAAAAGTTTTGCCCTTGAGCTCGAAACTGTTGCGCGCGAGCTGCTGCGTCACCGTGCTCGCGCCCTGGCGCACATGGCCCGCGACGACATTCTTCAGCGCCGCGCGAATGATGCCTAACAAGTCATAGCCGTGATGCTGGTAAAACTTGTTGTCCTCGGTCGCGATGATCGCGTTCACCAGGTTCGGCGGGAGCTGATCGTAGGGGACGGTCTCGCGATTCTCCACGTAG
Organism: uncultured Verrucomicrobiae bacterium; assembly: GCA_963742845.1. GTDB lineage: Bacteria > Verrucomicrobiota > Verrucomicrobiia > Chthoniobacterales > UBA10450 > Palsa-1392. The sequence continues at coordinate 83,615 of CAVUNK010000008.1, forward strand.
ATCTGGCCGAAGATTTTATCGTTCCGATCCACGATCACGCTGGCCGATTCCATCTGCTCGAGATGGGTCATATCGAGGCTCGCGGCCTGTTGCTTGAGCGTGGCGACGAGCGGGAGAAAGGCGAGCAGACCGGCGACGAACGCGACCAGGAGCAGGCCGGCCGGGACGTAAAACCACGGGCTCGCATACCAGGCACGCCGCTCATAGTGCGAGTGCTCCGTGGGCATGAAATAATCGACAGGCATGAGCGGCGATGATGGCGAAGAGCCCGGCCCTTTTGGCGAACGGGCGACAACTTAGAGGCAAAAACGGGCAAAATCCAAATGGGAACACGGCCGGCGCAGTTGTGGAAACGAGGCGAGCCCGCAGTTAAGTAGCGCTGCCATGCCGGCTGCAAATCCAGAACTGGTTCGCGCCCTTCGCGCGCTGATTCAGAGCGAAGGGCCCATCCCGTTCGCGCGCTTCATGGAGCAGGCGCTTTACCATCCGGCGCACGGCTATTATAGCTCCGGCCGGTGCGCGATTGGGCGGGGTGGCGATTATTTCACGAGCGTGAGCGTGGGACCGCTTTTTGGGCGGATGATGGCGGCGCAGTTCGCGGAGATCTGGGAAAAGATGGCGCGTCCGCGCGAGTTCACGATCGTGGAACAGGGCGCGCACGACGGCATTTTCGCGAAGGACGTGCTGGAGGCGCTGCGGGCGGCGGCGCCGGAATGTTTCGCCGCGGTGCGCTACCGGATCGTGGAGCCGTTCGCTGTTTTCCGGCGGCGCCAGGAGGAAACGCTATCCGCATTCGCAGAAAAGGTGAACTGGCTCGCTGAGGTCGAGCCTTTTACCGGCGTCTTTTTCGCGAACGAACTGCTCGACGCATTTCCTGTCCATCTCGTGGCCGCCGCGGGGGGAGAGAGTTGGCAGGAACGTTTTGTCGGGCTGGAAGCGGAGGGGTTCGTTTTCACGAATCGCTCCCTAACGAACGAACGGCTGCGCGACCGGCTGACGAAATTTCCGCGGCCGGCAGAGCCCTACGAGACCGAGATCAATCTCGCCGCGCTCGATTGGCTGGACGCGTTCGCGCCGAAGTTGCAACGCGGCGTCATCCTCGTCGCCGACTACGGCCTGGCGCGGGCGGATTATTATTCGCCAGCCCGCACCACCGGGACGCTGCAATGCTATTCCGAGCACCGCGCGCTTTCCTCGCCGCTGGAGAATGCGGGCGGCGCCGATCTGACCGCTCACCTCGAATGGACCAGTCTGGCCGAACGCGCGGAGGAATGCGGCCTCGCGATCGCGGGCTTTACCGACCAGCACCATTTCCTCACCGGTTTGCTCGCCGGCAATCCCGCGCTGGTCGCCGGCGGGAATTCCCGGGCGCTCCAGACCCTGCTGCATCCGGAATTCCTCGGAACGAAATTTCAGTTCCTCGGCCTCGCGAAGAATTTTGCGGAATCGTTAGGCGGCTTCCGCTTCGCCCGCGATCATCGACTCGCGCTCGGCCTCTAGAGCAGCGGCGAACCTTCGCTCTCCACGTGCTTTAGTTTTCCGCCGGCCTGCTCGATCAATCGGAGGAGGTCCTGCTTTTTCGTCCGGGTCGGATCGTAACAAAGCGAAATCCGGGTGGGATCGATGTTGCAGGAATCGAACGCCTCGCGATCGAGTTCACCGAGCGTGTCGCGCAGCTTTTTCTCCTGCTCGGGCGTAAGCGGCTCCGCCAGCTCAATCTCGGCCGCGATGAATTCCTCCGCGCCGGAAAGCTTCTCGGTGTGTTCGTCCGCCATGCCTAAAATTCTTCAGCGGTTTCCGATGTGGATGGCGTGTTTCTCGACCGCGAGCGCGGCTTCTTTCACCGCTTCGCTCAAGGTCGGGTGCGCGTGCACCGTGCGGCCAAGGTCTTCGCTGCTTCCGCCGAATTCCATCACCGCGACGATCTCGGCGATCAACTCGGAGGCGGCATGCGAAAGAATCGACGCGCCGAGAATCCGGTCCGTTTCGGCGTCGGCCACGAATTTCACCCAGCCTTCCGCGTCGTCATTTGCAAGGGCGCGGCCGTTGGCGCGAAAAGGGAACTTGCCGATTCGCACGTTGATCCCCTGCTCCTTCGCGAAGTCTTCGGTGAGACCGACGCCCGCGAGTTCGGGGTTGGTATAGATGATTCCGGGAATCACGTCGTAGTTCACGTGACCGGCTTTGCCCGCGATCAATTCGGCGCAGGCGATGCCTTCCTCCTCGGCTTTGTGCGCGAGCATCGGGCCGGCGATCACGTCACCGATCGCGTAGATGCCCTCGATGTTGGTGCGGAAATGTTCGTCGGTCTTGATCCGTCCGCGCTCGTCCATCGCAACGCCGAGCTTGTCCGCGCCGACCCCTTCGGCGAACGCCCGGCGGCCAACCGAGACGAGAACCTTGTCGGCGTCGAAAGTCAGCTCTTCTCCGCCTTTCGTGGCCGTCGCGATCGCACGGCCGTCCTTCACTTTCACGGAGCTAACCTTGGTCTCGAGGTGAAATTTCATCCCCTGCGCCGTGAGCGAACGCTGCAGGAGGTTGGCCATCTCGAGATCGAACCCGATTGCTATGCGCGGTAGAAATTCCAAGACCATGACCTCGGAACCGAGCCGGCTCCAGACCGAACCAAGCTCGAGCCCGATCGCCCCGGCGCCGATCACGAGTAATTTCTCCGGCGGCGTTTCAAAACAGAGCGCCTCGGTGCTGCTCACGATTGTCTCGCCGTCGAACGGCATGCTCGGGAGGTTCACCGGCACGCTGCCGGTCGCGATCACGATGTGATCTGCGGCGATCTCAATCGCGTCGCCTTCGTTAGGCTGAATCCGGACTTTACCCGGCTCAGTGATCGTGGCGGAGCCGGTAAAGGTGGTGACCTTGTTCCCTTTCATCAGCGCCCGTACGCCGCCGGTGAGCGTTTTCACGACCTTGTCCTTGCGCGCGAGCATGGTTGGGAGATCGAGGCTCACGCCCTCAATTTTGATCCCGTGTTTCGCCGCGTCCTTTTTCGCGAAGACGAAATGGTCGCTGGAGGCGAGGAGGGCTTTGCTCGGGATGCAGCCAATGTTCAGGCAGGTACCGCCGAGATCGCTGTGCTTCTCGATGATCGCGGTCTTGAGTCCGAGTTGCGCGGAGCGGATCGCGCCCACGTAGCCGCCGGGGCCGGAGCCGATGATGATGACGTCGAATTTATCCATGAAAGTGGTGGTTCCTTTACTTAGGCGCAGCGGCCCCGCTTGTCATCCTGAGCAGAGCGCAGCGGAGTCGAAGGATCCCGCCGGGTTTCCGAGTAGCTCGGCAACAAGAACCGGCTCCGGTATCTTCACGGCAGATCCACGGGATCCTTCGACTCCGCTCAGGATGACTAGAGGTCGAGCAGCAGCGCGGTCGGATTCTCGATCGCTTCCTTCACCTTGATCAGGAAGGTGACGGCCTCTTTCCCATCCACCGCGCGGTGATCGTAGCTGAGCGCGAGATACATCATCGGCCTCACGACGACTTCGCCTTTGATCGCGACCGGGCGCTGCTGAATCGTGTGCATCCCGAGGATGCCGCTCTGGGGCGGGTTCAGGATCGGCGTGCCCATAAGCGAGCCGTAGACGCCGCCGTTCGAGATCGTGAAGGAACCGCCCTGCAGGTCTTCGATCTTGATTTTGCCATCGCGCGCCCGCGACGCGAAATCGGCGATATCGCGCTCGAGATCGGCGAAACTTTTCTTTTCCGCATCGCGCACTACGGGGACGACCAGGCCGCGCTCCGTGCCGACGGCGACGCCGATGTCGTAGAAATGGTTGAGGATGAAATCGTCGCCTTCGATCCGGCTGTTGATCGACGGCACGGCCTTGAGCGCTTCCACCGTCGCTTTGATGAAGAACGACATGAAGCCGAGCTTGAGCCCGTGATCGGCCTGGAATTTTTCCTGCGCCTTTTTCCGGAACGCCATGACCTCGCTCATGTCGCACTCGTTGAAAGTGGTGAGAATGGCCGCGGTCTGCTGCGCCATCACGAGCTGAGCCGCGATCTTGCGCCGGAGCGGCGACATCTTCTTGCGGGTGAAACGCTCGTTGCTTTCCACGCTCTGCGGCTCCGCGCTCGGCTTGGCCGCGGCGCGCGGTTTTTCCTGGTCGTCGGTCGTTTCGGGCGGCGCCTGGAGGTGCGAAAGCACGTCGCCTTTCGTGAGGCGGCCTCCTTTGCCGGTCCCGCTAATTTTCGACGGGTCGACCTTTTCCTCGGTCGTTAGGCGCTTCACCGCGGGCGAAAGAACATCGGCGTTCGCGGAGCGCTTTTCCGTCGGCTTCGGCGCGGGAGCGGCCTCGTTAGGCGCGGCGGTTTTTGCTTTGGCGGGGGCGGCCGCGGTTTCGTCGATCACGGCGACGACTTCGCCGATTTTCACTTCCTGGCCCTCGTCGACCTTGGTCTCGAGGGTGCCGGCTTTCTCCGCCGTGATCTCGGTGGAAACCTTGTCGGTCTCGAGCGTGAGCAGGGCTTCACCGGCCTCCACGTAGTCGCCGGTTTTCTTATGCCAAACGGAAACGACGCCGCTGGAGATGGATTCGCCGACCGGCGGAATTTTAACTTCGATGCTCATGGGAGCCGCAACTTAAGCCGAACTGCCCGGCGCGTCAGGTGAGCGGACGGCGGTTGACGGCAGCTTGGACAAATTTGCCCCAGCTCAGGTTATCCTGACCGGGCTTGTGCTCGCGCGCTTTGCGGATCGCCATTTCGCTGACCGCTTCCACGACCCAGTCGAAGTTAGCCTGGCCGACCGAGGTGACCTCGGCGTCGGGCGCGGGATTGCAGAAATCGATCGCCAGCGGCACGCCGTCCCGGATCGCGAATTCCACCGTGTTCAGGTCATAGCCGAGGTATTGGTTCAGCGCGAGCACGCCTTGCTCGACCTTCTTGAGCAAATCCTCCGGCGCCTGCCAATCGGTCTGGTAGCGCAAATGATACGGATGACGCGGCTCGTAGTTCATCACTTTCACGTGACGCTGATCGATGCAGTAGCAGCGGAAATATTTATCAAAAACGACCTCTTCCTGGAGCATCATGACAAGCTGACCGGTCTCGCTGTAGGCCTGGAAAAATTCGTCGGCGTTGTTCAGCTTGTAGACATTTTTCCAGCCGCCGCCGGCGAACGGTTTGAAGTAGGCGGGGAAGCCGACGTATTCGAAAATCGCCTCCCAATTCATCGGGTAGGCGAGGTTGCGAAACGAGTTGTCGTTCGTATCGGGAGGCGGCTGATGCGAGGGCAGGAGCACGGTTTTGGGAACGGCCACACCAATCTTGGTGGCGAGGGCGTTGTTAAAAAATTTCTCGTCCGCGCTCCACCAAAACGGATTGTTCACGACCGCACAGCCGGTGAGCGCTTCGTTCTTCAACCACGCGCGATAGAAGGGAACGTCCTGCGAAATGCGATCGATCACGACGTCGTAACCGGTCGATTCGCCCTGCAGGACCTTGTCGATCCGGACCGGCTCGGCCATGATTTCCTTGCCGCCGGTTTTCTGGTTGACGCGTTCGACGAAGGCCGGTGGGAAGCTGTTTTCCTGGCCGAAGAGAATTCCGATTTTTTTCATAGAGAGTCCGCAGATTACGCAGATTTCCGCGGATGAGAAGAGCACAAAATCGACGGAGAACGGGCTCCGGCGACGGCGTGGACGGATAATTGGACTTACGCTTGACCAATCACCGCAGGCGGCTTGACTAATAACTGGACTTACGCTTGACTTACTCCGTGCTGAAGTTTGAGCCGATCTTCACGATCACGCCGGCGCTGCTGGCCGAGGTCGAACAGGTGGCAGCCTTGCGCGAGCGTATTCTCGCCGCCGCGGTGCAGGTCCCGTGGATCCCCGCCCTGCAGAAGGACACCCGTATTCGCAACGCCCACTCCTCGACCGCGATCGAGGGGAATCCCCTCACCCTCGAGCAGGTCCGCGCGATCGAGGAAGGGCGGGAAATCCCGGCGACCGCGCAACGGGCGCGGCGCGAAGTGGCAAACTATTTCGCCGGCCTGCGTTTCGTGGAGAAGAACGCCAAGCTCCCGGCGGTCGCGCATCGCGAGGTTTTCAAACTCCATCGGATCATGGCGGGCGCGGTGATGGACCAGGGCGAAGCCGGAAAATATCGCACCATTCGGGTGCGCGTCGGGAAATACATCCCGCCACCGCCGGAGCGAGTGCAGCCGATGATGTCCGCGCTGCTCGTCTGGTGGAACAAGGAAGCAACACGGCTCTCGCCGGTCCTGAGCGCGGCGATCGTGCACCACCAGTTCGAGGTGATCCATCCCTTCGCCGACGGCAACGGGCGCACGGGCCGCATGCTCAGTCTTTGGGAACTTTATCGGCGCGGATTCGACGATCACCACATCTTCTCGATCGACGAGTTTTACTGGGAAGATCGGCCGCGTTACTACGACGCGCTGGAGAAGGTCAGCCAGGAAGACGGCAACCTCACGAGCTGGCTGGAATACAGCGCCGAAGGTCTGCGTGGCACGCTCGAGCGCGTCTGGAGCCGGGTGCAAAAACTGACCGCGCGCGCGGGCAAGGAAAAGCTCGTCCTCCGCCCGAAACAGGAGCAGCTCCTGCATTTGCTCCGCGAAAAAAAGGCGCTCACGCCGCGCGAAATCTGGGATGGAATCGGCGTCTCGAAACAGGGTGCGCTCGATTTGCTCCGGCCCTTGATCAAAGCCGGCTTGGTCCGACGGGTCGGGACGAAAAAGAGCGGCCGCTACATCCTCACCTGAGGCTTAGAGCGTCGAGAGATAGTAGGGCAACATCTCGCGCCAATAATTCCAGTCGTGCCCGCACCATTTCCGATCGTCAAACCAATGCGCGATCCCCTTCTCATTCAGGATCGCGCTCAAGCGCAGGCTTTCGTGCCGGGTGTTATCCCACTCCCCGGTGCCGAGGATGATCCGCATGTGGTTGTATTTCCACGGGTCGGGAACGTTCGGCAGATACTGGTAGGGGCTGTTGAAATAAATGTTCTCGTCGTGATAGCCACCGAAAAAATCACTGATGTCGAACGCGCCACTCAGGCTGATGAGATGGCTCACGGCGTCGGGATGACGGAAGGCAAGATTCGCCGCGTGATAGGCGCCGAGGCTCGCGCCGGTCACCGCGACCCGGTGACAACCGGCTTCGCGCCGGGCGAAATCAATCACGTCATGGAGGATGACGTTTTCGTAGGCCATGTGCGTCTTGATCCGGTCGGCCGGGTGAATCGATTTGTTATAGAAACTGTCGAGATCGATCGCGTCCGGGCAGTAGAGCGTGATTCGGCCACTATCGACAAACTCGGCGCACGCATCAGTGAGGTGAAAATCTTTGCACTGCCGGAAATTTCCAAATGACGTCGGGTAGAGGATGAGCGGCAGCCCACCGCCATTTCCGAAGACCAGCATCTCAAAATCGCGACTTAAATGCGGAGTCCACCAGCGGAGATAGCGTTCATTCATGCGTGCCGCCGAATAAAAGCGAGGGCCTCGCACTTGGCGATCAGAAAAAAAAAGGGGCGGCGTCCCGGCGTGGTTGCGGGCACGAATCAGGTGGTCGATAAGACGCACCGCATGGGAGACGAGGAAAACCAAAAACACACCCTGACCGGCAACATCCACGAGCATCCCGGCTTTGCCTCGCGCCTGCTGCGCAATGAGCGCGACGTGCTCGTCTATTTGCCGGCCGGTTACCGGCGCTCGCCGAAACGGCGTTACCCGGTGCTCTATCTGCACGACGGGCAAAATGTTTTCGACGCCGCTACTTCTTTCGGCGGAGTGGAATGGGGCGCGGACGAATCGGCCGAACGCCTGACCCGCCAGGGGTTGATCGAGCCGCTCATCATCGTGGCCGTGGCGAACACCGGCGAGGAGCGGATCCACGAATATGCCCCGACCCGGGGCGTGATCGAGGGGGGCGGAAAACGGAAGAAGCGCAGCAAAGGTCAGCTGCGGAAATACGGGCGTTTTCTGCTCGAGGAATTGAAGCCGTTCATCGATCGCACCTACCGGACGAAACCGGAAGCGGAATGGACCGGGCTCGGCGGATCCTCGTTAGGCGGCCTCGCCACGATGGCGCTCGGGCTTTGGTTCCCGGAGGCATTTAACCGGCTCGCGGTGATGTCGCCTTCGGTCTGGTGGGATGACTGCGCGATCTACCGGATGGTGGATGAGTTGCCGGAGAAGCTGCCGCTAAAAATTTGGCTCGATACCGGCACGCACGAGCCGGGCTGGGAACGAGCCGCCGTGCTGCGCGACCGGCTGGTCGAGAAAGGCTGGCGACTCTACGACGACCTGCAATACACCGAAGTGGAAGGAGCCGATCACAGCGAAGGCTCGTGGGCCGCGCGGTTCGAGGCGGTGCTGCGATTTCTCTATCCGCCGCTGCCGCCCGGAGTGAAGGAGGCGAAGCGGGTGCCGGTGCTCACGGCCGAGTCGGCTCGTTAGGCGGCGCCGTGTCATTCTGAGCGGAGCGCAGCGAAGTCGAAGAATCCCGCGGAGCAACCTCGCAGCACAGCTTCCAAAAAACCCGACGGGATCCTTCGACTTCGCTCAGGATGACGGAAGTTGCGCCGTTGCCGGTTCGAGAACCTCGTTAGGCGCGCCGATCGTTAGGCGCCGTTTTTCGCTTTGGGCTCCTCGAAGTTGCCGAGCTTGCGGAATTTCGCGTAGCGCTCCTTGAGCAAGTCGTCGATCGGCATCTCGAGGGCGCGCTTCAGGTTGCGGCGCAGCGCCCGACCGAGATTCGCCGCCGCCAGATCGTGATCGCGATGCGCGCCGCCTTCCGGTTCGGGCACCACTTCGTCGACCACGCCGAGCCGCATCAGGTCTTCCGCGGTGAGTTTTAATGCTTCCGCCGCTTCCGGCGCGTGTTTGCGATCCTTCCACAAAATCGCGGAGCAGGCTTCCGGGCTGATCACGGAGTAGTAGGCGTTCTCGAGGATCATCACGCTATCCGCGACGCCAATCCCAAGCGCGCCGCCGGAACCGCCTTCGCCGATCACGCAGGCGATGATCGGCACCCGCAAGGTCATCATTTCACGCAGATTCACCGCGATCGCTTCCGCGATGTGGCGTTCCTCCGAACCGATGCCGGGAAACGCTCCCGGCGTATCGATCAGTGCGATCACGGGCAGGTTAAACTTTTCCCCGAGCCGCATCACCCGCAGCGCCTTGCGATAACCTTCCGGATACGCGCAGCCGAAATTGCGCTTCACGTTTTCTTTTGTATCGCGGCCCTTTCTGTTGGGTCACGACCACGCAACGTTGCGTGCCGAGTTTCGCCAACCCGCACGGCATCGCGCGGTCGTCGCCGAAGACGCGGTCGCCGTGCAGCTCCACCCATTCAGTGAAGCAGCGCCCGATATAATCGAGCGCGAAAGGGCCGCTGCACATGCCGCGCGATCTGCACCCGCTGCCAGGCCGTCATGTTGTCGTAAATCTCGCGCCGGGTCTCGCGGATCTTCAATTCCATCGACTCCACCTCGGAGTCGAAATCGAGGTCGTGCTTATCCGAGTGCGACTTCAGTTCCTGCAAGCGGCGTTGCAGTTCCAGGATCGGCTTTTCGAAATCAAGCGGGTGCGAATCCATGGTGTCGGGCGGTTGGGTCGGAGTCCGGACTGGTCAATCGTTACATCGCTGGCGTGGAGCGCGCCAAGCCGAATTCACGGAGTAACCGTGACAGCCGTTTTCGGGTTTACAAGGCTGCTCAATTCCTCCACATCGGTCGCGCTCAGGCCGATGCCTTCCGGCGGCGGCGGCACATCGAGCACCGGGTGCGAATCATCCGGCTCGGAAAAGAGGACGTAGCCGGGTGCGGCCAGCCGGATCCAGCGCGTGCTGTTCAGGAAATCCGGGCTGCCGATCCCGATTCGTTTGCCGTCCTTGAAGGCCATCACTCCGGCGACGCGGGTGTTTAGTTTCGGCGTCGGTTTGCCGGGAACTTTGACGCTTCGCAGATGGTAACGCTTAAAGAACCGATCGTGATCGAGCAGGTAGAGCAGCTTCGCGTCGCGCTGGATGACCATGGTGAAGACTGGATGCGAGATGAGCAGCTTGTCGCCGATGTGGAGCATCGTGCCGCTGAGATTGTTCGTGCGCATGATCAGTTCCGGCGTCGATTTCATTTTCGACGCGATCCGCGCGAGCACGTCGCCGCTGCGGACGATGTATTCCTCCTTCTCCGGCGACGGATAATTCGAGAGGAGGATGCTTGTGTTCACGTCACCGAGCAGGTCCTGCGCTTCGCCGACATGCTGGCCGCTCGGATATTTCTGAATGAAGGCGGTGAGCGCCGCGCGCGCTTCGAGGAGCTGGCCGGAGCTTTTGATTTTCGCCGCTGCCTGGAACTCCGCCATGCTCAGGTCCGGCATCGGCCGCGGCGTCGTGTCGGCCTTCTTTTCCTCCCGCATCACGATCTCCGGGCGAAGAACTATCTTGTAACTAAAATAGGCCGCGCCGCCAAAAATCAGGGCGGCGAAGAGCAATGCGAAAAGCCATTTCATGAGGTCACGCGAGCAAGGCGACCGGGCCGACGCTTCCGCCTAACGAGTGCCGGCGGCTCAAGCCTCGGGCTCGGGGCCGGAAAAAAAGCGATTCCAGAAACGGTAACGCGGCCGTTCGATGTCGTCGGCCCAGGTAAACTGGCAATCCTGGCAGTAGTATTCCTTCTGGAAAAGTCGGAGCGCGAAAAGGATGCCCGCGAGCGCCGGGGTGAGAAATTTGCGGGTCAGCTGCGGGTATTGAATCCGGGTGGAATTGCATTGCGGGCAATGGAGGGCCCCGATCTCCGGATCGGCCGCCTCCCATTCCACCATCATGGCCTGGGCCCGCTCGAAATCCTGTTCTTCCACCATCACCTTGGCATTCGCCTTCGGCTTCGCCATGAACGCGAAAGTCTGGAGCTGCGCCTCGTTATGCAGATCCGCGGCCACCCCGGCTTCACGGAATTTATCCTTCAGATGTTTAGCCTTCGCCGGCTCGTTGTAGGTCGCGATCGTCACCATAAGATACCCACGCTAGGGAGGGCGTGAGTGATCAAACATCAATCAGCGACCCAGTGCAACACTGGCGGGCGGGAACCATTGATAGAGGATGAAATAAACCAGCACGCCCGTGACCGAGACATAGAGCCAGATCGGCATCGTCCAGCGCGCGATCCGGCGATGTTTATCCCAGCGCCGGCGGAAAACCGGGATGAGCGTGAGCACGACGAGCGGGAGGGTGGCGAACGCGAGCAGGATGTGTGAGGCGAGCATCGGGAAATAAAGCCACGCGATCAGCCCATGATAACCGGAGGATTTTTCGCCCGCGTAGTAGTGATAGATCAAATAGCCGGCGAGGAAGACCGCGGAGGAAACCAGCGCCGAGATCATGCAGGCCATGTGCCGCTGCCATTGCCCGCGCCGGATGAAGAACCAGCCTAACGAGAGAAAAACCGTGCTCGTGAAATTCAGGGAAGCATTGAGCGCGGGCAGATCGGAGATCGACATGATGGAGCGCGATACTACCCACAAAGCTCCCAACGCGCATGTCGCTGCGCCGGCTCTTGAATTCACCATCCCGTCTCGTAGGAGTTTCCACCATGCCTGATCTCCTCACGGACGAACCGCCCGTGCCCCTGCTCTATCGCGGCCGGATCCAGGACTCGCGCGGCCGCCGGGCGTTGCGCGCGCTCGTGCGCCTTACGATCCTCCTGGTGGTCGCCGGTCTCGCGCTCGGCTCCTGGTATCTCGCGCGGAAAGGTTTCAGCCGCAGCTGGCGCAACCTGGTCGTGGAAGAGCTGCACAAACGCGGCGTTGAAGCTTCCGTGCGCCGGCTCACGCTCGACCCGTTTCGCGGCCTGATCGCGCGCGACGTGCGCATCTTCGATTACCGCAAACGCGACCAGACCCTCGCGGTGGTGAGCGAGATCTCACTCGATATCAACTACGCCGCGCTCTTCCATCATCAGCCGTTTCTGAACGCGCTCGATATTCGCAACGGCGACCTCAGCATCCCGTTGCCGCCCGTCGCCGGGCAGGTCGCGCATGCCAATCTTACCCGTTTCCGCGCGCACGTTTATTTTCCGCCGGAACGGATCGAGGTAAAACAAGCCGAGGGCATGTTTTGCGGGATCCGCATTTCCGCGACCGGGCAGCTGATCAAGCGCGCCGATTACCGGCCGTCCCCGAACGAGTCCGCGGAGGAGGCCGCGCGCCGGCTCCGCCTCCTGCAAACCTTCGTCACCATGCTGCAGCGTTTTCGTTATCCGGGCGCGACGCCCGAGTTGCAGATCAAGTTTTCCGGCGATCTCTCCGCGCTCGAGAACGCGCGGGTCGAGGCGACGCTCCGCGCGAAGGAGGTGGTGCGAGACAAATACGACGCGCGGAATCTGAACCTCACCGCCGAGTGGAAAGAACACACCCTCACCCTCCCGCAATTTGATTGGACCGACCCCGCGGGGCGATTTTCCGCCACCGGCACCTGGAGCAGGGAGAAGGGCGACGCCACTTTCCAGGCCCGCTCGACGATCGATCTCGCGGGATTGTTAGGCAGTTTCGGACTTGGCGCGATGCTCGGCGATTTTACCTTTCAGGCTCCCCCGTTGGTCGAGGCCTCGGGCTCGGCCACGCTCGGCGGCGAAGCGAAAAAGATCGACGTCATCGGCAAGGTCGCGCTCGACCATTTCACCTATCGCACGGTTGCGTTCGACGGATTGACCGGCGACTTCGCCTGGGACCGCGAGCGGCTGATGTTGCGCGACCTCCACCTGCGCCATCGCACCGGCCAGCTCAACGCCGATCTCTTCGACGCGCCGAACGACTTCCGGCTGAATTGCGAAAGCTCGATTTCCCCGAGCGCGCTCGCGCCGCTCGCCTCGCCGGCGGTCGCCGGTTTTCTCGGATCGTGGGAATGGCAACGGCCGCCCAGCCTTCGCCTCAGCGTGCGCGGCACCTCGCGCGACCCGGCGACCTGGCGCGGCGACGGCGCGCTCGCGCTCGGGCCCGCGCGCTTCCGCGGAGTAAAGATGAAAAGCGCGAGCGGCGACCTCCATTTCGGCGACGGCACCTACGGGATCGATCATTTCGTGATCACGCGCGACGAAGGCCGCGGCACCGGCGCTTTCTCCTTCACCCCCGCGCGACGTGAGATCAAAATCGATCACGTCGAGACCACCCTCACGCCGAAGGAAGCGATCATGTGGATCGAGCCCCGCTTCCTCGAACACGTCACGCCGTATCGCTTTCATCACACGCCGCACGTTTTCGCGAATGGCATCGTGCAACTCGGCTCCGGTAAGCAGACGCACCTCCAGCTCGACATCTCCGCGCCGGGCGGAATGGATTACACCTTCATCGACAAAGTGCTCCCCTTCGAGCAGATCGCCGGGACGCTCCTTTTCACCGATGACCGGCTCCAGATCATGGGGCTGAAGGGGAAGCTCTTCTCCGGTGACCTGAGCGGCGGGGCCGATATTTCGCTCGCGAAAAACGATCACCATTACACCGCCAATATCGCCGTCGAGAGGGTCGATTTTCCCAGCCTGACCGATCTTTATTTCCAATACAAAACCGTGCGCGGCGACCTCGGCGGGAGCTTCGATTTCGGCGGCATCGGCGACCAGAAAAAAGCGCTCTACGGCAAAGGCCGGGTGGAAGTGCGCAACGGCAACGTCTTCGCGATCCCGGTCTTCGGTCCGCTCTCGGAATTGCTCAGCAAATTTTTCAACGGCGCCGGCTACAGCGTCGCGCACGAGGCGACCGCGCCCTTCTCGATCCGCGACGGCGTCATCCACACCGAGAAACTCAAAGTCGCGGGCAAACTTTTTGCGATGGTCGGCCACGGCGACATCGACTTCGTGCAGAACGATCTCGACTTCGACATCCGGATCGACGCGACCGGTCCCGGCGCGCTGCTCACCCCGCTTTACCAGCTTTTCGAGTATCACGGGAGCGGCAGCCTAACGAAACCAATCTGGCGTCCGAAACGCTTCTAGATGGCGGCCCGCGCGCAGCCACTTCTTCTCGGTTCGCATGTCTCGATCGCGGGCGGCGTGCACCGTGCGATCGAACGGGCGCGCTCGATCGAGAGCACGGCGATGCAGATTTTCGTGAAGAACAACATGCAATGGTTCGCCCGGCCGTTCGCGCCGGACGAGATCAAAGCGTTCCTCGATCATCCGCAGCGCCCCGAGCTCGCCGTGCTTTTTGCGCACGCGAATTACCTGATCAATCTCGCGGCGACGAACCCGCAGTTTTACGCGAATTCCCTGCGCGCGTTGTCCGAGGAATTGATTCGCGCAGATCAGCTAGAGCTGCCGTTTCTCGTGCTCCATCCGGGCGCGCATCTCGGCGCGGGCGAGGAGGACGGGCCTCGCGAAGGTGGTGCAGTCGATCGACCAAATCTTCCGCGGCATTCCGAAAGTGAAAACGCGGATCGCGCTCGAAACCACCGCGGGCCAGGGTTCGTGTCTCGGGCACACCTTCGAGCATCTCAGCCACATCATCGCGAACGTGCGCGAGCCCGAACGGCTCTGCGTTTGCCTCGACACCGCGCATGTCTTCGCGGCCGGCTACGACCTCACGAGCGAAGCCGGAACCAAAAAAACGTTCCGCGATTTTAACCGGATCGTAGGCCTCGAACATCTCGCGGCGCTCCACCTGAACGACTCGAAAACCGCGCGCGGCTCGCGGGTCGATCGGCACGATCACATCGGCCAGGGACAGATCGGGCTCGACGCGTTTCGCGTCATCATGCGCGACCGTCGCTTCCGCAAAATCCCCAAGGTGCTCGAGACACCAAAGGGGAAAGACTACGCGGAAGACGTTGTAAATTTTGCCACGCTCAAAGCCCTGTCATCCTGAGCGAAGCGCAGCGGAGTCGAAGGATCCCGTCGGGCTTCCTGGAAGTTCGGAATCGATCCCGCCCGGCAATTCAACGGGATCCTTCGACTTTGCCTCCGGCTCCGCAGGATGACCGCCGTAACCTGTCGGCCCCATTCCCCGACCCGTGCTATTCCTTCACCCGCTCGATGTGCGCGCCGAGTTCCCGGAGCTTTTCATCGAGGTGTTCGTAGCCGCGATCGATGTGATAAACACGCCGCACTTCGGTCACGCCTTCCGCTTTTAATCCCGCGAGCACGAGCGCGGCGGATGCGCGCAGATCGCTTGCCATCACCGGCGCGCCGTAAAGTTTTTCCACGCCTTGGATGATCGCGGTCGATCCCTCAATCTGCACCTGCGCACCCATCCGTTTCAGCTCCGCGATGTGCATGTAACGCTGCGGGAAAACATTCTCCGTGATCGTGCTGATCCCTTCGGTGGTCGAGAGCAGCGCGCACATCTGCGCCTGCATGTCGGTCGGGAAACCGGGATATGGCTCGGTCACAAGTTCGAGCGCTTTCATCAACGAACCGTTAGGCGACACGGTGATTGAATCAGCCGTGCTCTCGATTTTGTAGCCGGCTTCGGAGAGCGCGGTTGTAACCGAGATAACGTGCTCCGGCGTGACGCGTCGCAGGGTGACGCCTTTGCCGCACATCGCGCCCGCGACCAGGAAAGTGCCGGTCTCGATCCGGTCCGGAATCACGGTGTGCTCGGCGCCGTGCAATTCCTGCACGCCTTCGATGATGATCCGGCGTGTCCCGGCGCCTTCGATTTTCGCGCCCATCTTGTTCAGGAAATCCGCGAGATCGCAGACTTCGGGCTCGGCCGCGGCGCCTTCGATCACGGTCGTGCCTTCGGCGAGGACGGCGGCCATCATCACGTTGTCGGTGCCGAGAACGGTCGGGCCAAATTTCCCCCGCAGATTTACAATCGCGCCGGTTAATTTCGGCGCGAACATCTTGACGTTGCCGGCTTCGACCCGCACCGCCGCGCCGAGCGCCTCGAAACCTTTCAGGTGCAAATCGATCGGCCGGTCGCCGATCACGCAGCCGCCCGGGAGCGAGACAGTGGCCTCCTTGCAACGGCCTAACAATGGGCCGAGCACGCAAACTGAGGCGCGCATTTTGCGCACAATCTCGTAGGGCGCGATCGACTCTACCTTCTCGGCTTTCACCGTCACGGTGCCGCTCGCGCGCTCCACTTCCGCCCCGAGATGCATCAGGATCTGGAGCATGTAATTCGTGTCGCTCAGGTCCGGCACGCGATGAAGGACGCACGGATCTTTGGTCAGGAGCGTCGCGGCAATGATCGGCAGCGCGGAGTTTTTCGACCCGCTGATTTTAATCGAACCGGAGAGCGGATGACCGCCGTGAACGAGAATTTTATCCATGCTGCGCGAAGAGGAACCGAAGGGTCCCTGCATAGTCTTTTTTCGCCTCGATGTCGTGGAATTTCTGCGCCGCGAGAAAGGCGCTGAGCCCGCTCGCCTGGTCGTGGCCAATCTCGAGCGCGAGCCGTCCGCCCGGCGCGAGATAAGCCGGCGCCGCGAGGATCAGATCGCGAATCAATTCGTCGCCATTGGGACCCCCGAAAAGCGCGACCGCAGGGTCATGTTGCACCTCGGCGGCCAGCTCGGCCGCCTCGTGCGCGGCGATATACGGGAGGTTCGCGACGATCAAATCGAAAGGACCTTCCACCGCCGCGAGCAGGTTGCTCTCGACGAATTGAATCCGGCTCGTGAGGCCGGAACGCTCGGCATTTTCCTGCGCCAGAGCGAGCGCGTCCGGAGAAACATCGACCGCGGAAAGATCCGCCTCGGGGAATCGCGCCGCGAGCGAGAGCACGATCACGCCGCTGCCGGTGCCGACATCAACAATCCGCGCGGTGCGCGGCAGCGGCAGGTCGCAGACGTATTCCACGAGCTGCTCCGTTTCCGGGCGCGGAATGAGCGCGCGCTTGTCGCTGATAAAAGTGTGCACACCAAACTCGACCGTGCCAAGGAGATGCTGAAGCGGCTCGCCCTGGCCACGCCGGCGCACGAGTTCGCGCAGCGGGACCAGTTCCGACTCCGAAAGCGGACGCTCGAACTCCAGGTAAAGCTCGATCCGTTTCTTGCCTAACGAGTGCGCAACCAGGTGCTCGGCGTTGAGCCGCGGACTCTCGATCGACCGCTTCTTGAAATAAAGCGTGGTCGATTGCAGGACCTCGAGGACGGTCGCCACTCGTTAGGCGAGCGCCGATTCCTTCAGGCGCTCCTCGAGATCGGCGCGCTGCAGGGTGTCGATCATCTCGGTCAGGTCGCCTTCCATCATCCGGTCGAGACTGTAAAGCGTCAGCCCGATCCGGTGATCGGTGATTCGGTTCTGCGGGAAATTGTAGGTGCGGATTTTTTCCTCGCGCCCGCCGGAACCGATCTGGCTTTTGCGCTGCGCGGAATACTTCGCTTCCTCTTCCTGTTTTTTATCTTCGAGAAGGCGCGCGCGGAGAATGCTGAGCGCTTTCTCCTTGTTCTTCTGCTGGCTCCGGCCGTCCTGGCACCTAACGATTCGGCCAGTCGGGATATACATAACCTGCACGGCGGAATCGGTCGTGTTCACGCCCTGGCCGCCGGGTCCACCAGCGCGGCAAACTTCGATCCGGAGATCTTCGGGCTTCATCTCGAAATCGACTTCCTCGGCTTCCGGCAAAACCGCGACGGTCGCGGTGGATGTGTGGATGCGCCCCTGCGCTTCGGTCGCGGGCACCCGCTGCACCCGATGGACGCCGCTCTCGTAGCGCAGCTTCCGGAAAACCGATTCGCCGGAAATCTTAAAGATCGTTTCCTTCAGTCCGCCGAGCTCGGACGGACTCGATTCGAGATCCTCGATCTTCAAGCCCGCTGTTTCCGCGTAGCGGTTGTACATCCGGTAAAGATCAGCCGCGAAGATGGCCGCCTCGCTTCCCCCGGTGCCCGCGCGGATTTCTACGATTGCATCGCGATCATCGTTTTCATCGGGCGGGAGGAGCGCGATCTGCACCGCGAATTCCAGCTCCTCGACCTTCTTCTCGAGCGCGGGAATTTCCTCCTGGGCCATCTGCGCAAGGTCGACATCTTCCGCGGTGGCAAGCTCGCGATTATCCGCGAGCTGCTGCCGCGTGGTCACGAGTTCTTCCCATTTCGCGAGCAGATCCTTCGTCGCGGAATGTTCGCGCATCGTGTCGCTCGCGCGCTTTCGGTTGTCGAACAGGCGCGGATCGGCAATCTCGTTTTCGAGTTCACGAAAACGCTCCCGTTTGCGATCGATGAGGGACTGGAAGTCCATAAACAAAAACGGCGACTGCGCGCGCGGGCGCAATCACCGTTCGTTAGGCGGAATCAGCTAAACTTTTTTGACACCGACGCCGGCGCGGGAAGCTTTCGTGCTGCCGTAGCGACGCGCGAATTTCTCGACGCGGCCTGCGGTGTCGACAAACTTTTGTTCACCCGTGAAAAACGGATGGCAGGCGGCGCAGATGCCGATTTTAATGTCCTTCCGCGTCGAGCGGGTATGATAGACGGTGCCGCACGCGCAGCTGATTTCCGTCTCGTTGTAGTCAGGATGAATGTCCGTTTTCATAGGTCAAAAAGAGCAGGCAAAGTAGCCGCGGAATGTCGTCGCCGCAAGTGACCATCCCGGGCGACCCGCTGCTGGCGGCGTGGGCCAAGACACTCGCGCGGCGTGGCGACGAGGCGGCGCTTTTCGATGTGCAGCGCCGGGTGCTCTTCCGGTTTCGCGAGATCGAGGATCTGAGCCGCACATGTGAAATCCCTTTCGCGGACGGGGAAATCGTTGCGATTCAAATCGGAAATCATCCGCACTGGCCGGCGCTGCTTCTCTCCTGTTTGCGGCGTGGGATCGTGGTCCTGCCGCTTGAGCAAACCATGAGTGCACAGGAGCGGGCCGCGGCGTTGCTGACTTGTGGCGCGGCGGGGCTAATGACTTCGCCCGACGCGCCGATCGGGCGTTTGCCGACGGCTGGCGCGATTGATTGGGAGGATCGGGCACCCGCATTGCTCAAGCTCACTTCCGGAACCACTGCCGCGCCGCGCGCAGTTCGTTTCCGCAGCGGTCAACTGGTGGCGGATGCCGAGCAGATTTGCGACACAATGGGAATCACCGACGCGGATCTGAACTTCGCGGTGATTCCGCTTTCTCATTCCTACGGGTTCAGCAATCTGGTGACGCCGCTGCTCGTGCGCGGCGTGCCGATGGCGCTCAGCACCGACCGAATGCCGCGGGCGGTACCTCGACGACTTGGCGCGCACGGAAGCGACGGTCTTCCCGGGCATGCCGCTGTTTTACCAGGCATTTTGCGAGATGCCGGTGGTGCCCGCGCTGCCGCGTTTGCGGCTTTGCATTTCGGCCGGCGCGCCGCTCCCGCAGCAGGTCGCGCTCAGTTTTAGGGCGAAGTTCGGTTGTGCGATTCACGCGTTTTACGGCGCGTCGGAGTGCGGCGGCATTTGTTATGACGGGCTGGCGAAAGAGCCGCGCCAGGGTTTTGTCGGACCGGCCGTGCGCGGGGTAGAGCTCCAGCCTAACGAAAAGCCGGGAAACGCGACCCAAATTGAAGTGCGGAGCCTCGCGGTCGGTGACGGCTATTTTCCGGAGCCAGAGCCGGCCAAGCTCGATCACGGTATTTTCCGACCGGACGACTTGGTGGAAATCAGCGATGCGGGCGTCTGCCTCGTCGGGCGCCTCTCGGACGTGATCAACGTTGCCGGGAAAAAAGTGAACCCGGCGGAAGTGGAAGCGCACCTGCTCACGCACGAGGCCGTGCGGCAGGCGGTCGTCTTCGGCCGCGCCTCCGCCCTGCGGAACGAGGAAGTGACCGCGTGCGTCGTCGCGGCCGCAGGCACGGAGGAAAGCGCGCTCCTGGAATTTTGCCGCGCGCGGCTCAGCGGTTGGCAGGTGCCGAAGCGGATTTTTCTCGTCCCGTCACTTCCCGCAAACGAGCGCGGGAAGATCAGCCGGCGCGATCTGGCCGCGCATTTCCGCGCAACCTGATCTCCGGCACGCTCACTTCGCCGCTTGCTTTCGATTACAAAATTAACCACTTAAAACTATGCGAACCATTCTTCTTTCCACGCTCGGCGCCATCATCCTGCTCGCGGCTTTCTCCAGCTGCTCCACGACCGTGCGCACGGATAACGGCCATGCCGTGACCACCGGCGTGCACACGAACTAGCCTCGTTAGGCGAGCGTTTCGCTCCTTGGACGGGAGCGCAGTTCAACTTTACCGCGGCACCGGCCCCGTGCCGTCGCGCACGGCTTTTTCCCGCCGATGAGAAAGGCGTGACTTGCGAAAGGTTCTTTCGTTAGTTACTCCTCACTCCATGGGAAACGAAGCTCGCTCCGCCGTCTCCGCCGCCTCCGCCCGCGCTTCGCAGGTTTTAATCCTCGAACCGGACGAGAAGCTCGGGGCCGAGATCGCCTCCGCGGTGGCGGAGGCTCTGCCCGGCGCCCAGTGCGTCATCACGGGTTCGGTCGCGGAAGCACAGCAGCGCGCGGTCGCGCAGAAGCCCGATCTTTTCGTGCTCGATGTCGATGCCGTTTACGACTCGGCGCAGGAATTCATCTACGATCTGCGCACGAGTCATCCCAAGGCGCGCGCGATCGTGCTCACCGCGACGCATTTTACCGCGCAGCGCGACCAGGTCGCGGGCCTCGGCGCGATGCATTTTCTGGAGAAGCCTTTTCCGCGCGGCGATTTCATCACCCTCGTGGAAGCGCTCCTCGCGCCCGCGGGCAGCCCGGAAGGGGAACGTTTCCAAGGCACGCTAAGCGACCTTCATATCGCGGATATCATCCAGCTCAAATGCATTAGTGGCGCGACCTCGATGCTGGAGTTCACCGGGCCGAAGGGGGAAAAGGCCCGGGTCTATTTCGAGAATGGCCAGGTGCGGCATGCGACCGCGCCCGGGAAGGAAGGCCGCGATGCTTTCAACCAAATCGTGGATTGGAAAGGCGGAGTGATTTCCGAAGTACCCGTCCCCGACGGCACGCCGCGCACGATCACCCTCGACTGGCAGGTGCTGCTGATGGAAGCCGTCCGCAACATCGACGAGACGCGCGGTGCGGAGCCCGCTAAATCCGGGGGCGGCGCCGGAGATCAGCCGGTCGCACAGACGATTCTCGTGATCGATGACAGCCTCATGCTGCTCAGTTTTGTGAAGGAAATCCTGAGCGATGAGCGCTATCACGTGGTCACTGCGCCGACGGCAGAAGAAGGATTGCGCGCGTGCCACACGAGCTTGCCGGCGTTGATCCTGCTCGACTACGTGCTGCCCGACATGAAGGGCGACGAAGTCTGCCGCAAGCTCGTAGCCGACCCGACGACCTCGAAGATCCCGGTGGTCTACATGTCGGGCTTCGGGTCGGATTTGCAGCCCGATCGAAGCGAAATTCCCAATGTTATCGGCGCGCTAAGTAAACCGTTCACCTCGGATTCGCTCATCACGGCGGTGCGGGATTATCTGAAGGAGAAAGTCGGCCCGGCGGAAAAGAAGCCGGCGGCCGCCAGCCCGTCCGTCGCGGATTCGTTAGGCAAAAAGCCCGTGGACGAGAAGAGAACCTTCGCGGAACCGGTGATGCATTCGCCAATCACCGCGCCCGGCCCGATCCGCGCGGTGGAAAAATCCACCCCAAACGTAACCGCCACTCCGACCCCGCCCGCGCCGGTCTCGCGCCCGATCGTCGCGACCAATCCACCGCCGCCGGCGAAACCGCCCGAGCGCCCAGCCGCCGCGCCGCTTCCGCTCAAGAGCGAGCCAGCCACGCCGGTCGACACCGGCAAAGCTTACTTCTGCGGCGACTCGAGTTTCTTCTCCCTGCATTGGGCGTTGCAGACGATCGCGCGCGAAAAGCTCACTGGGACGCTGCGCACCTTCTGGTCGCGCGAATCGGTCGAGCTCCTGGCGAAGGATGGCCGGGTCACAGTCGTTACCACCCGCGATCCGAATCTTTATTGTGAAGAAGCGCCGGTCACGCTCCTGAATGTCGATCCCGAGCGGATCGAGGCCGCGCGCGCGCAGCAGAAAGGCGATGGCTGTCCACTTTTCGTCACTCTGGCGAAGGAAGGTCTCATCCTGCGCGATCCCGGTCTCCAGCTCGTACAGCATTACGGACAAAAATTATTCGCCCAGCTTTGGACCGCAGAGAAAGTCCGCTTCGTTTTCGAGCTGGGAGATCTGCCCGCCTACACGAGCGATCTGCCCCGGGCCGAGGATAACATCGACCAGTGGACGCTGAGCACGCTGCGTTTCGTGCAATACCAGGAACTGGGAAAAAGCGCGCTCGTCGACGCGACCTGCGTGCCGGCCTACACCCGCGACGGCTACGACCGGGTGCAGCAGCTCCGGCTGACGGTCGCGGAAGCGCAGTTCGCCTCGCAGTTCAACGGCTCGCGCTCGATCGCGCAGATCTCGAAAAATCTCCGGCTCGATATCAAGTTCGCCCGGCTCTCTCTCTTCCGTTTTCTCGCGCTCGAGATCGTGGAATGCTGGCCGGCGGCGCTGGCGCAGAAGCCGGAAGGCCGTGGCGGCTTCCGCGGGCTCTTCGGTCGTTAGGCGCGGCTGCTCACGAGAGGAGTCGAACCTCCACGGGTTTCCCCATACGGTCCTGAGCCGTACGCGTCTGCCATTCCGCCACGTGAGCTTTGCGCCGAGCGGCTGTTAAAGTGCGCGCCCGCGCGGGCATCGCAAGCGCGTTTCCGGTCAACGTGCGGCGGATCTTACCCCTTGCGCTTTTTTCGCACGCGCGCTTCGAGCGAAGCGGCTTTGCGGCCTTTGCCTAACGACCGCAGGAGATCGGCATAATTCGAGGCCCCGATTTCGTAGTCTGGCGGCAGGCTCCCGCCGAGTTCTTCCCAGGAATCGAGCGATTCACGGTAGAGTTTTCCCGCTTCGGCATAGTCGCCGCGCGAATGGAAAACGACCGCGAGATTGCAATGCGATTGTGCGATATCGGGATGGCCATCGGGATGCGCGCGGGTCCGGATGGCCAGCGCGCGCCGGTGCATCTCTTCCGCCTCCGGGTAGCGCTGCTCGTCGGTGTAGAAAACGCCGAGATTGTTCAGGACGGCCGCGACATCCGGGTGATTCGGGCCCAGCTGTTTTTCGTAGAGCTCGAGGGCGTGGAGGTAGTAGGGCTCGGCCGCTTTCTGGCGCCCGCTTTTGCGGTAAATGAGCGCGACATTATTCAGCAACGTGCCGAGGTCGGTGTAGGAGATCGACGGCAACTGCCCGCCGGCGCGGATCGCCGTCTCGTAGTAACCCACGGCGGGCTCCTGTTCCCCGAGCACGTCGCAGAGATAGGCGAGCCGGCGCGCCCGGCGATAGATCACCGCCAGGTCCGGCGGATCGGCCCGCTCCGCGATGCGCAGGGCGCGCGCGAAATGCGGCCGGGCTTGCACGTGATCTCCCTGTTCCTCGTAGACCCGCGCGAGCCGCTCGTAGCTTTTGCCTAACGATGGCTCGTTCTCCGGAAAAATCCGGGCGGCCAGGTTGAGCGCGGTCTCGCCGACCCGGATTGCTTCCGGGAAACGCCCGCAGGCCCGCAGCATCTCAAGCTTGTCGTTGAGAATTTCCCAGAGCTGGTTCTCGCCTTTCACGGGCTACCAGCCTTCGCTGAGTTGGCTGACCAAATGGACCGCTGCCTCCTCGGCCGCGAGCGGGATCGCCTGGCGTTCATCGGTCGTGATGTCGTCGCCGACGAAGAAGCTGGTGGTGCCGTAAACCACCGACGAAGTCAGGTCTTTTTTCGTCGCCCGATCGGTCAGGGTGTAGCGGACCTGCAGTGTGAGATTGAACTCCGAGGTTGCGAGAACATTGCCCCGGACGGAGCGCGCGGGCGTGCGCGTGATCCGCTCGATCGTCCCGGTGAGGATCGCGTCCGCGGAATCGCGGTTGGCGATCTGGTAGGTGCCATCCTGCTGGAATTGCTTGATCACGCTGTCGGTGATGAGCACGGAGACGCGCGGGATCAGCGTGTTGCTTTTGAAAACCGGGACGGCGATCGAGTGCACCGCCTTCAGGTAATACGGCTGGATCGGACCGATATGGTAGCCAGCACAGCCGCCTAACGAGAAGAGAAGCAGCGCCGCAGCGCTCAGCCGGCGCACTTTACGGAGTGGGCGAAGCGTCGGGCGCCGGCGCGGTCGAGGCCGGCGGCTCCGGCACCGGCGGGAGCGAAGCGTCCGGCAGGGTCGTGCCCGTTGAGGCGGGCGGAGGGAGAGAGTCTGCGGAGGGCGGCAACGGCGCGAGTTCGCCGGAGTCGGCCCGCATCTCAGGACGGCTCGGCGGGCGCTCTTCACGCGCCGGGGCACCGGGCAGCGGAGTGGCCTGCGCCACCGGTTTCTTCGGATGCTTTTTCGCCTCCGCATCGGCGATGCTGGCGGCGGATTCGAGCGCCTTGTCGCCGACCTTGGCGCGGAGTTGATCGATCCGTTTCTTCGCCTGGTCGCTCGCCGGGGAGCCGGGTTGTTGGCGGATCACTTCGTTGTAGTAAATCACCGCCGCGCGGTACTGTTTATTCCGATCGTAGAATTGCGCGACCGCGAGCGAGTTGCCGATCTGACGCTGGTTGAGTTTGCGCAGATTTTCCTGGGCCTGCGGCGCCTTCTCGCTCTTCGGAAAACGGAAAAGGAAATCCTGAAATGCGGTCCGCGCCTGCTCGGTCGCGTTCGGATCGTAGCTGCCGCCGTTCGCGGCTTTCATCCAGATGTAGCCGATCTGGTATTGCGCATCGACGGCCAGCGGGTCGTTCGGAAATTTCTCCACCACCGCCTGGTAAGCGTTGATCGCGAGATCGCCGGAGCCCTGTTTCTCGCGAGCCCGCCCGATATCGAACTGCGCCCGCGCGGTGTAGCGGCCATACGGCGCGCTGCGCACGATCGCGGCGAAAATCTCCACCGCGGAATCCATCGAGGTGCCGACCTTGATTCCGAGCAGCTTGACCTTTTTCCCGTTCACGTAGAGCTCGCCGATCCGAAACTGCGATTCGATCGCGTCCGCGAAATGCTCCGTCTTCGGGTAGAACTCCATCAGCGCGCGATAAGACTGCGCCGCCTTGATCAGGTCGCCCTTTCCTTCCAGGATTTTCGAGTACCGAAAGAGCGAGTCCGCCGCGTGGTTCGATTGCGGGTGTTTCTTGACCAGCGTGCGGTAGGCCTTGAGCGCGCGCTTGGAATTGCCGTCCCGCTCCGCCTGCAGGCCAGTCTGGTAAAGCTGTTCAGCGTTGCCGCTTACCTCCTCCTCGCCGGGCGCCTTGTATTTGACCTTATCATTCGGGCGAAAAACCACCGGTGCGGGGCTGCGTTGCGGGAAAGCTGCACAAGCCACGGCAAGCAAAACAAGGAAGCGTAATCGATGGCTCATTTGGAGCGGGAGGGTAATGAACGTTGTCGGCGGCGTCAAGGAAACCACCCGGGCGCGCCGCGGGGGAAGTGCCGCGGGAAAAGCGCGTTATCGCCCCGGAATCCGATAGCTCTAGGAACGCGCGCGTCCTCCGTGGCCCGCGGCTCATTGTGAATCTCACCGACCAGCAAAAGATCCGGATCGGCAGTTGCGCCTGGAGCTTCGACGAATGGAACGGGCCACTCTATCCGCCGGGTCTGCCTTCGAATCGCTGGCTGGAATTTTATGCGCGCCATTTCCCGGCGGTGGAGATCGATTCCACATTTTACAGCGCGCCGGCCGAGGCAACGGCGCGCCGCTGGGTGGAGATGACGCCGGCGAATTTCCGCTTCACCTGCAAGCTCCCACGCGAGCTCACCCACGACCGTCGCCTGCATGATTGCCGCCCGGAGTTGCTCGCCTTCCTCCACGCGCTCGAACCGCTCGCGGCGAAACTCCAGGTCGTGCTCATCCAGCTACCGCCATCGTATCGGGCGAAGGAAGAACGGACTGCGTTTCGCAATTTCATCGCGCAACTCCCGGGCGACTTCCGGTTCGCGGTCGAGTTCCGCGATTCCAGCTGGCACCAGCCGAACATCATCCGGTTGCTCGAGAAGCACCGGGTCTGCTGGGTCTGGAGCGACACCACGCCGTTGAACGAACGCAATCTCGCACCTTTCGAGTTCCAGCCGCTCACCACCGATTTTCTTTACCTGCGCCTGCTCGGCCACACGGTCACGAAATACGACGCGGACGGGAAACGCATTCATCGCTACGATAAGCTGCTCTGGAAACGCGAAGCCGCGCTCGACAGCTGGGCGCTGCGCATCCAGCGGCATCTCGACGAAATCCGGAGCGTCTGGACGTTTGTGAACAATCACTACGAAGGCTTCGCGCCCGCCACTTGTCAGCGGCTCGCGGAGCGGCTCGGCTTCGGGTTATCGCTCCCATCGCCCGAGACCGAACCGCCTAACGAGCGCGGCCAACTCGATCTTTTCGCGGAGCCGCCGCCCGCCTAACGAATCTCGGAGGCGCCGAAATACGGCTGCAACTTTTGCGGGATCCGCACCGAGCCGTCCGGTTGCTGATAAGTCTCCACGAGCGCGGCGAAGAGTCGCGGCAGCGCTGTGCCCGAGCCGTTAAGCGTGTGTGGGAAACGATTTTTCCCTTCGGCGTCCTTGAAACGCAGATTCATCCGGCGCGCTTGGAAGTCGCCGAAGTTAGAGCAGCTCGAAACTTCCAGATACGCGTTCTGTCCCGGTGACCAGACTTCGAGGTCGTAGGTTTTCGCCGACCCGAAACCGACATCGCCGGTGCACAACTCGATCGCGCGATAGTGCAAGCCTAACGATTGCAGAACCCGCTCCGCATCCGCGGTCAGCGCCTCATGCTCAGCCTCAGAGGTTTCCGGTGAAGTGATCTTTACCAACTCCACCTTGTCGAATTGATGCACCCGGATGATCCCGCGCGTTTCCCGCCCCGCGGAGCCGGCTTCGCGGCGGAAACAGGGCGTGTAGGCGACAAACTTTTTCGGCAACTCCGCGAGCGGGAGAATCTCTTCGCGATGGAAATTCGTCACCGGCACTTCCGCGGTCGGAGCAAGAAACATGGCGCCTTCCTCGAAGCCATACATGTCTTCCTCAAATTTCGGCAGCTGCGTCGTCCCGATCATGCAATCGCGCCTAACGAGAAAAGGCGGACTCATTTCCAGGTAACCATGTTCGCGCGAATGGAGGTCGAGCATGAACTGGATCAGCGCCCGCTCCAGCCGCGCGCCCGGTCCGGTGAAACAGATGAACCCGCTGCCACTTAATTTCGTCGCGCGTTCCGCATCGAAGAGCCGGAGCTTCGCGCCGAGCGCGACGTGATCGAGCACCGGAAAATCGAAGCTCGGCTTCTCGCCCCATTCCCGCACCACCGGGTTCTCCGCCGCGGTCGTTCCGACCGGCGCACCTTCATGCGGCAGGTTCGGAATGTTCAGCAACAAATCGCGCTGCTGCGCTTCCGCCTGATCGGTTTGCCTAACGAGATCGGCAATCTCGTCGCCGATTTTCCGCACCCGCTCTTCCACTTCGCTTGCGTCCTCGCCGCGGCTGCGCGCGCCGCCGATTTCCTTGCTCAACCGTTTGCGATCGGAATTGGCCTGTTGCAGCGCGGTCTCGAGTCGGCGCCGCTCGACGTCAACCGCTAGCACCTCGTCGATCTTCCCCTCCTCGCCGCCTCCGCGGGTGGCGAGCCGGCTTTTCACAAAGTCGGGTTGTTCGCGGATGAGCCGGATGTCGAGCATGGCAGGAGTTATCAGCGCTGCGGGCCGGTCGCAAACCGAAAGCTCGTGACTTCGCTCCCGGCGCTCGCATAATTCCCCGGTGGATGAGTTGAAGCTCCTCGGCGTTGCGCTCGGCCTCGCCTGCCTCGCCGGTCTCAATCTTTACCTCACGGTTTTCGTGACCGGGCTCGCGATCCAGCAGCATTGGATCGTCCTCGGGCCGGGCTACGAGTCGCTCGCGCTCCTCGCCAATCCCTGGATCCTTTGGATTTCCGGCACGCTTTATGTGCTGGAGTTTTTCGCGGATAAAATCCCGTGGGTCGATTCGGCTTGGGACACGGTGCATACGATCATCCGGCCCATCGGCGGCGCGCTGCTCGCGATCCGCGTGCTTGGCCAGACCAGCCCGGCTTTCGATCTCGCGGTCGCGCTCGCCGCCGGCGGCGCGAGTCTGGTGACGCATTCCGCGAAAGCTTCCACGCGTCTGGTCGCGAACGCTTCGCCGGAGCCGTTCTCCAACGTCGGCCTCAGCCTGCTCGAAGACGTCGCCGTGCTCGGCGGTCTCGCGCTGATTCATTTCAACCCGCTCTGGGCGCTCGCAGTTTTCGTCCTCCTCCTTTCGATCATCCTCTACTTCGCGCCGAAAATTTTCCGGGCCGTCCGGGTAAAACTCTGGCTGATCTGGAAAAAGCTGAACGGCCCGGCGGGTGACGACGCTTCCTCCGCGCTGCCGAACACGCTCTCGTCCCGCTACGCCGCAGCGTTCGCGCGCGAAAACATCCTCGGCGAAACCGTCGCCTGGGCCGTCCCCTGCGTGGCCAAACGCGTCCGCGGCGTGCCTGCCAATTCCTCGGGAATACTGGTCGCGAACAACGAAGACGCGACCAAGCTTCTTTTCATCCAGCGGAGCGGCTGGCGGGCGCGCGCGCAGGCGATCAGCCTCGAAAATTGCCTCGTGACGCGGGAGCCAAAATTCCTCTCCGAAAACCTGGTTATCGGCCCCGCCAGCAGCCGCAGCGGAACGGCGACCTTCCTCTTCGAGCGAGGCCGGGGCGAGCGCGTCGACCAGATCGTCGAGTCCATCAACCGGCGCCTGAGCCGTCCGATTTCCCCCATCCCCGAACCCGCTGACACCTCAGCCTAACGAGTCGAAAAAGCTGGCCCGCCAAGCCGGAGCCCGGGGAGCTGTGCTCCCGGCGCAGGCTGGAGGTAAGGGGATTCGAACCCCTGGCCTCTTCATTGCGAACGAAGCGCTCTACCAACTGAGCTATACCCCCGTGCCGAGCGGCGGAACTATCGCCAACCGCTCTGACCGGGCAAGTGAAAAGGCGCGCCGAGAGGCGCGTGGAGCGCTGCTGGGAGCAGCTTAGGCAGCGACCGGTTCGGGCGCAGTCAGCACCGCGACTGCGCTCTCGATCTCCGCAAAATCGAAGGGCTTCGACATCATCATGTCGACCTCGAGATCTTCGTAGGCCTGGATGTCTTCGTCCGATAAATGCGCGGAGAGGACGAGAATCTTGCCCTCGAAATTCCGCTCCCGGAGCCGCTTCACGAGATCGAGACCGCCCACCCGCGGCATGCGGTGATCGGTTATCACGAGATCGAACGGCTGCGCGGAAGCTCCGATTTTGATCAGCGCTTCCCAGCCGTCGCTGGCCCGGGTGACTTTGGCAGTCGGTCCGCCGAGGACGATCGCGAGCATTTGGGCGATGGCTTTTTCATCTTCCACCGCAAGGATGTGCAAAGGGGCTTTGGTCATAGGTCTCTCTGGAACTAGCAAGACGCGAGCCGCGCTCGGGCCGATAAAAAATATTTGCCGAGCGAATTTTTTCCGCGGTCGAGCATGCGAGTTGCTTTTGGAAAGGACATGCCAGCGTCTCTCACCTCTCGCAAACCAGCCACGAAAAACTCCGCGCCGAACCCCGTGGCCGAAGAAATCTTTTCCTTCATCGCCGTGCGCGACCTGCTCCTCGCGGAAGCGGAAGAGCAGCCGACCGAAGCGAGTCTCCATCGCGTCTGGATGGCAAACGAATTTGCCGAGCGCTGCCTCGAACCAGCCCGCCCGCCCTACCAGGCGCAATCACTTCCGGCCGCTGAAGCCACCTTCGAGCGTCGCCGTTGCAAGACGATCAAGGTCCGCATCGCCGAGTTGCGGACCCGTCTGCACCGCCAGGCCGCCTAACGAACCGGTCGTCCGGGCTAGACCCGCGCGGGATCGAGCTGTCGCCGCGCCTCGCGCAACGCCTCCGCGCTACCCACGAGCACAAGGGTATCGCGCAACTGCACCACGGTGTTGCCGTGCGGCACCAGCACTTCGCCGCCGCGGTGCACGCCGACGACCAGTGCGTCGCCCGCGAGCCTGATCCGGCGCAAGGGCCGCCCCGCGAGCTCTGGATTGCCTAACGAAATGTCGACCATCGAGACGTTGTCGTCCTGGTTCATCATCATCCCAAACGCTGCCGGAAAATGCAGCGCCCCCTCGAGCGCGAGCGCCACTGCCATCGCCGGCTGCACCACTTTTACCCCGAGTGCCGTCAGCTCCGCGATCGTCGCCGGATCGTCCGCGCGCGCGATGATCGCCGGGACGTTGAACTCCTCACGGGCCGTCCGGCAGACGGCGAGAATCAGCTCGTCGGAACCGGTAACCGCGATCAGCCCGCGCGCTTCCGCGATGTTCGTCTTCCGCAACACTTCCGGATCGGAAGCGTCACCGGGGACGCTGCGCAGTCCGATCGTGGAAAGGTGCCGCAGCTGTTCCTGGTCGCGCCCGAGGAAAACCACTTCCTCGCCCGCCTGTTTCAGCCGCTGCCCGAGCAACATCGCGAGTTGATCGGTTCCGAGAATCACCACACCGCCGCGCGAGACGCCGCCGCCCTGTTGCGGCAGGATTTTGTTGAACAAAATCGGCGAGATCGTGCAGGTGACGATCGCGAGCAGGATGACCGCGGAGTTGGTCGCGGGCGTGACCAGTTGCAAATCGAGCGCAATCGCCGAGGCGGCAATGATGAGCGAGAGCCGCGAGGAAAGGAGCGCGCCGGCCGCGAAGCTTCTGCGCCAGCCGGCGGTCGGCAAAAAGACCAGCGCCGGGATGAACTTCACCAGGTAAGCGGCCACTATCAGCACCGGCACGAGGAGCAGCGCCGCGCGCGAGGAAAGGAGCGCGCCGAGATCGAAATTTGCGCCCACGCTGATGAAAAAGATCGGCACGAAAAAGCCGTAACCGATCGCGTCGAGCTTCTCGCGTAGCGGGCTTTTGTCGTCGCCGCCGAGCAGGCTCGTGATCGCGCCGGCGAGGAACGCACCGAGGATCAGCTCCACCCCGAGCGCCTGCGCCAGCGCCACGAGGATGACCATGAGCGCGAAAGCGCCGCGCACCCGGAGCTGCGAGGTCGCGTGCGACAGTTCGTCCACCATCCGCAGCAAGCCGGGAATCCGTTTCGCCCATTGCCCGAGCCGCGCCGCCGCGATGAAGGCCGCAAAGAGGAAAAGGAAGAACAGGATCTCGATGCTGAACCCATGGCTGATGATCCCGATCGTGAGGCTGAGGAGCAGGAGCGTCGCGAAGTCGCTCACGAGCGACGAGACGAGCAGCAGCTGCCCGAACGGCGAATCGGTCAGCCCGCGTTCCTTCAGGATCGGGACGACGATGCCTAACGACGTCGTGCTCAGGATCAGTCCCATGAGCAGCGCGCTGTGGGTCATGCCGAATTGTTTGAGCCCGAACCCGATCGCGGTCGCGAGCCCGAGGGTGAGCGCGAAATTGAGCAGCGCGAGCGGGACCGGACCGCCGGCGCGGAGGCGTTTTTTCCCATCGCGCATCGAGTGCGAGAGCGAGCTGAAACTCACCTCCAGCCCGGAGAGGAACATCAGGAAGACGAACCCAAACTCGGCCAGGAAATCGAGCGTCGGCGTCTTGTGGACGAGGTTAAACCCGCTCTGACCGATCGCGATGCCGGCGAGAATCTCGCCGACCACGAGCGGCAAACGCAGCGCCTTCAACCGGCTCGCGAGCACCGGCACGACCACGGCCAGGACCGTGATCAGCAGCAGGGAAAAGAAAGCCGAGTTCGGGGTGTGCATCGGGCGTGGTTCGGACCACCGAGGGCAACGCCCGGCGACAACTATTCCACCGTCGCGGTCGCGCGCATCGGGACGAGCCGCACCGCGGTGCCGTGCTCCACTTCGGCGCCCGCTTCGCCGCTTTCGTGATACTCGGCGTCGCCGTTCACCTGCCAGAGATCGTAGAGCTTCTCCTCCGCGAGAATGTTCTCGACGCAGAGCATCGCGGTCATCATCGCGTGATCCTGGTTGTTATATTTGTGCATCCCGTTGCGGCCGACGAGGTGCAGGTTCGGGTAACGCTGGTCGAGCTCCGTGCGAATCGTCGCGACGTGCATCGCGTAGTCGTCGTCGTAAACCGGATAGGCCTTTTTTTGCCTAACGACGCAGCCATCGACCACGTCGCCCGTCTGCGCGAGACCGATCTGCGCCAGCTCGCGCTTCGCCAGCGCGATCAGTTCCTCATCGCTGGAATCCCAGAGCCCGTCGTGCTCGAAACAGAAATATTCCAGCCCGTAGCAGGCTTTGTCCGGCTCCGGCACCATCTCGGGCGACCAGGAACGGAAGTTCTGGATCCGGCCCGACCTTCACGCTCGGGTCGTGGATGTAGATCCAGTTATCGGTGAACGCGTCGTTCGCTTTCACGATCAGCATCACGGTAAGAAAATCGCGGTACTTCAGGCTCTCCGCCGCCTCGAGCACGCGCGGCGCGACCGCCGGCGTGAGGCCGCGCACCAGCTCGCGCATCGGCGCGGAGGAGATCACGTGCTCGGCTTCCAGGCTTTGCGCCGCGCCGTCGCGATCGACGTATTGCACGGTCCAGCGTCTCGGTCAGTTCGTCGTATTCGCAGCCGGTCACGCGGCAGCCCATCTGCAGCTCGCCGCCGAGCGCCTGCATTTTCTCGGCGCACACTTCCCACATCATGCCCGGGCCTTTGCGCGGATAGCGAAACGAATTGATCAGCGACTTGATCACCTTCGCTCTTGTCGCGCGGCTGGCGCTGCGGCAGGACCGCGTTCTTGATCGCGCTGCCTAACGACAAGCCCTTGATCCGCTGCGCCGCCCAATCCGCCGAGATCTCGCGGCAGCTCATGCCCCAGACCTTCTCGGTGTAACTCTTGAAGAAGGTGTTGAAGAGCCGGCGCCCGAACTGGTTGCGTCACCCAGTCCTGAAAGTTCCGCGGGTTCACGCACCGGGAAAAGCCGCGCCCGCAGCCAGGAGAAAACGCACAGCGACCGACTTCGAAGATGCCCAGCTTCAGCAGCGCCTCGAACGGCTTCAGCGGATAGGCGAAAAATTTGCCGCCGTAGAAAATGCGCGACGAGCGCGGGCGGTCCAGCATGTCGTCCGGCAGGATCTCGTTCCAGAAATCATCCACCGCCTTCGACTTCGAGAAGAAGCGATGCCCGCCGATGTCGAAGTGAAAACCCTTGTAGCGCGCCGTCCGCGAAATCCCGCCGACGTAGACCGGGTCGAGCTCGAGCACCGTCACCTCGACGTCGTTCTTCGCGAGCAGATAACCGGCCGTGAGCCCCGCCGGCCCGGCTCCGATGATGGCGACCCCCGTTTTCATCCGTCGATCAAGCGACCCAATTTCCCTGAGTAAAGTTCCAGACATAATAACCCTGCAAAGCGAACCCGGCGGCCACGGCGACCGCCGCGACACCCATCGCGCACGCCCGCACCCACACCGGCGCCGGCCGGAATTCCCGCAGAAAATGGAGCAACCCTAGGACAACTAGCGCATGCACGCAAAGATCGTAGCGGAGCATGCTCTCCGAGCTGCACCGAGGCCACGCCCGCGAGCGAGAGGTAATAGATCACCGCCGCGCAAAAGTAGATCCCGAGCCGGCGCTGCCAGCCGCCGCCGGCGGTTGAGCGCGGCGATGAATTCGATCGCCGCGAGCGCGACGAAGAGACCGCCCGCGAGCGCGCTCGTGAACTGGCTCACGATCGTCGGCGCGTCGTAGGGCGGAAGCGCAAACCGGTAATTCTCCAGCCGAAACGCCGCGAGATAATCGGGTTCGATCGCCCAGCCCGCGCTCTGCGTCAGCATGTAAAGATCCCAGCGTCCCCAGCGCGCCTGGCAATAAACGAAAAACGCAATTCCCCCGAGCATCGAAAGACCCGCCACCACGCCCGCACCGAGCACCCGCTGTAGCGGCGGCCGTGTTCGGCCGGACCCCATTCGAAAAGACGCGAATCCACCACCGGAAAAAGCGCACAAGGCAGCCCAACGATCCGCGTCGCCGACATCACCCCGCCGTGCAACACCGCCAGCCCCTGCGCCACCCGCCCTTCCCGCGTGCTCCAATAGATGAACCCCACCAGCGCCGCGAGAAAGAGCGACTCCGAATAACCGGCCACGAGATAGAACGCCGCCGGATGCGCCCCGATCGCGAGCGCGCCGAAAAGCTGCATCGGCCGCGAGAGCCCCCAGCGTTCCGCGAAGAGGAAGAAGTAAGTCCAAAACCCCCAAGTCCCGAGCTGCGCCGCGACCAGCAGTGCTGCATAAGTATCGAGCCCGGTGACTCGCTTCACCGCCTCGGTCACGAGCGGGTAAGCCGGGAAGAACGCAACGTTCGACACCTCCATCTCCTTTGGCTCCGCCGGCGGCAGCGTCGTGCCGTAGCCGCGATCGATGATATTCGCGAACCAATAGCTGTCGTGCTGCACGAGCGAGCGATACCGCTCCGGCCAGGTCCCCTCCGGCTGCGCGCAACTCACCGCCAGCAGCACCTGCGCGACCGTCACCAGCAAGTCCCAGCCCGAGGCATTTCAGCGGCGACAAGTGGCGGAGCATAACGGACGAAAACCGCGCCGAGAAGATCGGAAGGGATAGGTCTTGGCAAGGCAGGAGGTCATGGGGCAGGCGCAAAAAGATCGCATCTGTGGTAGCGATCGGATGGCGCGGGAGAACATGAGCATCTCATGGGACGCGTGAATCGAGAGCGCTTTATTCGCGGCACGACGCCGCGCTGGAATTCGGCGCAACAAAAAGGACGTGAAACACGGAATAAATATTCCTTGCGCTCCGCGACGTCATCTGACACTCTGCGCGCGCTCTACAGCTCTTATTCCCCATCTCATGAAGAAATTTCTCCTCTCACTTGTTACTACCACCCTCGTTTGGCTACCGATTTCGCGCGCGGCAGATACCAACAATATCGGCAAACAGCCAGAAGCTGGCTTGGTGCAAGGCGAGGATCTCCCCGCGAATGGCGACGTGCCGCTCATGCAGGCCTTTTACGGCACAACGTCTGGGGGTGGCACCACGGGGAAAGGCACGATCTTCCAAGTCACGGACTCGGGTCAACTCACGACCTTAGTCAATTTCTCGGGGGTCGGCCTGGTTGATCAGAAAGACCGGGGAGCCTTCCCGGTTGGCAACCTCATCAAGGGCACCGACGGCTTATTTTACGGGACGACTTATAGCGGCGGCATCAACGATTTAGGAACAGTGTTCAAAGTGACATCCGCCGGAGTGATTACCACGCTGGCAGACTTCGCAGGCGGCACACTCGGCAACGCCAGAGGCGCCAACCCGACGGCGGGGCTTGTTCAGGACCTGACAGCTTCTCCGCTCACCTTCTACGGGACCACCACGCATGGGGGAGTAAACGACCAAGGCACTATCTTCAAGATCATCGTCAACGAGGATACCGTCACTGTCACCTCTTTCGACTTTTCGCCGACGACCGCGAGGGATCCCGAAGCTTCTTTAATCAAAGCGCGCGACGGCTTGTTTTACGGGACCACGGCTCAAGGAGGAACCGCCACGCCACCGGACAGTCCTCTAGGGACCGTCTATTCGTTCAACTCTACAACCGGAACGATCAGTTTGATCCACACTTTTACCGGGACCGACGCGGTGGCGGGACCTGATGGAGCGGCGCCTTATGCCGAGGTTATCCAAGGCTTGGGCGCAGATACTGCGCTTTACGGGACAACTTCCTCAGGTGGCGCCAATGGCGTAGGAACAATCTTTAGCGTTACTCCGGGCGGGACGTACAATCTAATTCATTCGTTTGATGCTTCTTCTGCCAAAAAGGAAGGTAGCGCACCATTCGCCGGACTCACCGCAGGGACTGATACTCGCAGTGTTTCTTTCTATGGCACGACTTTTAGTGGAGGTGCGGATAACTACGGCACGGTATTTCAGATCCTCGTCACACCGGGGCCTACCCTAAATACCTTAGCCTCCTTCATAACTGGCCCGCTGAAGAATCAGCCAAACGGCAGCTATCCGGAAGGTCGGTTGGTGCGAGCTAACGACGGCTTCTACTACGGAACCACTTCGGGCGGTGGTGTAGGGAACAGCGGCACCGTGTTTCGAGTTGACGCTAATGGTATTACGAATCTTTCCAGTTTTAATACGCCGGCACCCGGAATTCCTGTCATAAATAGTCCCCTCGACCAAACCGTGCATGTAGGTCAAGACTTCAGCTATCTGATCCAAGCAACAAATTTTCCGACAAGTTATGGAGCGCAAAACCTCCCGCCGGGATTCACTGTCGATGCTTCTTCCGGTGTTCTATTCGGGAAACCGGCTTTTCCGGGAGACTTTACGATAATCATCTCCGCTTCTAATTCAGGGGGCACAGGAACAGCGCGCTTACTTATTCATGTATTGCCCGCTGTGCCGAAAATCACTAGCCCGAGTCAGGTGACTGGCAACGTTGGCCAAATGCTAACTTATCAAATTACCGCTGATGGCACCCCGACGAGCTACGGTGCGGAGGGTCTTCCAGCGGGACTGACGCTTAACTCCTCGACTGGTATCATTACTGGCACGCCGACGAATTCGGGCATGTTCGCTGCGACCGTTAGCGCGACTAATGCGGGCGGCACGGGCACTGCCACCGTGACCTTTACAATCAATCCGCCTGCCCCAGTCATCACAAGCCCGGGAACGGCAACCGGCCACGTGGGAGATCCGTTCTTCTACCAGATCACAGCGACCGACGCCCCTACTACCGGATTTCCATATGGGGCTTCTAACTTACCACCAGGGCTGAAGGTCGATAAGGGCACTGGTGTTATCTCTGGCACGCCCACTTTAGAAGGAACTTATCCTTCGATCATCTCGGTAACAAACGTTAGCGGGACCACCACCAAGGCATTGACGATCACGATTGCCGGCCTCGTCCCAGTCATAACGAGTCCTACCTCCGCCAGCGGCCAGCAGTTCCAGACCTTCAGCTATCAGATCACCGCCACTAACAACCCGACTAGCTTTGGCGCGACCGGCCTGCCCAGCGGCCTCTCGGTGAGTTCTTCCACGGGACTTATCTCCGGCACGCCGACTGTCTCGGGGAATTTCGACGTGCAAATCTCCGCGACTGTGGGTCAGCAAACAGGAGCAGCCACACTGAGTTTAACAATTGTTTCCGCAGGAACCACCCTCGTTCAACTCGACCAAAGCACCTTTTTCGCAGCTTCGACTGAAGGCAGCGTTTCGGTGATTGTTGATGTACAGCGGGCGACCGGCGATACCTCGACCGTAACGGTGGACTTCGCCACCCAGGATGGTACGGCGAAAGCCGGCACAGACTACACCGCCAAGAGTGGGACCCTTGTCTTTGGCGACGGCGAGACCGAGAAAGTCATCTCGATCCCGCTGACTCCGCAGTCGACTCCGGCAGAAGATAAGACGTTTACCATCACGCTCTTGAACGCCTCGCATGCCACTCTGGGTTTCCCGAAGACCGCTAACGTGGTCATCAGCTATCCGGATCTCTCAACGAAACTTCTCAACATCTCGACGCGCGGTTTCGTGGGGTCGAGTGACGATGTGATGATCGCCGGGTTCATCGTGCGCGGAGAAGCTACAAAGGAAGTCGTGGTGCGCGGCCTTGGTCCTTCCCTGACTCAGCAAGGGGTTGTGGGAGCGATCAGTGACCCGACCTTGACTCTGGTAGATGCCAACGGAACGCAGTTAGCCTCGGACGACGACTACACCGCCAGTTCCGCAGCTGATCAGCAAGTGCTATCTGACAATGGCCTCACGCCCTCAGATTCGCGTGAGTCG
This sequence comes from uncultured Verrucomicrobiae bacterium, assembly GCA_963742845.1. Lineage (GTDB taxonomy): Bacteria > Verrucomicrobiota > Verrucomicrobiia > Chthoniobacterales > UBA10450 > Palsa-1392. Next base: position 121,244 of record CAVUNK010000008.1, read on the forward strand.
GCCATCGTCGCGAGCCTACCTACGGGCAACTATACTGCGATCCTGCGCGGCAAAACGAACGGATTCGGTTTGGTCGAGATTTATGATATCACCGGAACCCGTGTCAGCAGCTTCCTGAATATTTCAACCCGGGCGAAGGTGCAGCCAGACAATAACGGCGCCCTGATTGCCGGGTTCATCGTGCAGGCAGGCGGCAACGCGGCCGGCACTCCCCAGAGGGTGCTCATCCGGGGCCTCGGACCCAGTCTCGCCGCTGCCGGTGTCGATGGGGCGTTGGCGAATCCAACGATCGATCTTTATCGCGGCTCTCAATTGATTGCCTCAAATGACAATTGGAAGGATATGGATCAAACCGCGATCGAGGACACGGGCCTCCAGCCGACCGACAACAACGAAGCAGCCATTCTGCTGACGCTGGATCCGGGCTCCTATACGGCCGTCGTGCGAGACGCGAATAACACCGCAGGAGTAGGTCTGGTAGAGCTGTATAATCTGCAATAGCAGCCTGGACGCCCGGCATCAGACTGCTTCCATTCCGCCAAAACGCTTGGCTTCTCGACAGGTAAAGCCTCCGTGTTCGCACGGAGGCTTTGGCCTTTCACGGGCAGACCCGGTACTGAATCGCACGAAATTGAGCGGGCGAAGCACCGGCCGGTCCACGAAATATCGTTAGCCCGCAGAAAGGTGCTGGCGATGATCCAGCGAGCCAGTTGGGCTAAAAAAACTTTTCCGCGGGCCCAAGAGGCGGCAAAAGGGGCGACCAAAACTTCCTCGCGGGTCCCGGGACGCGCAAAAAGGGCGGGAAAAACAATTGCGCGGTGCCGAGGACAGTCAGCGAGGCAGGAAAAAAGTCTCTCCCGACGTCCGCGCGCGCAATAGAAACGGGAAAAAGTCTCGGACCAGCAGGTGGACGGCGAGGGACTGCTGAAGAACATTCTGGGGGTAAAGTTTGCCACGTGGTGAGCGGGAAATTGATTTTTCCGGGTCCAAGTGCGCCGAGGGCGGCGCGAAAAGCATCCTTGCCGGCTCTAGACGGCTTGCGGCTTTGCGCCTGCATCGGCGTCTGCGCCGCTGACGCGCGGCTTGCTACAACGCTTCCTTCGCGGCGACGGCGTTACAGATTTCGCGCAGGAGGCCGGGGCCGCGGTAGATGTAGCCGGTGTAGACTTGGAGAAGCTGCGCGCCGGCTTGGAACTTTTCCCGGGCCGAATCCCGATCGGATATGCCGCCGACTCCGATGATCGGGAGGGCGGTCTCCGCGCGGAGGAGACGGACGACTTCGGTCGAGCGCGCCCGCAGCGGCGCCCCGCTTAGGCCGCCTTGTTCGTCCTTCATCCCGGCGACAGCGGCGTGGTTCAGGGTCGTGTTTGTGGCAATGATGCCGGCGAGCCCGAACTCTTCGCAGGCCGCGACGATATCGCGCAGGTCGTCCTCGAGAAGATCGGGGGCGATCTTGAGCAGGATCGGTTTTGGCACGGAGAGGCGCGCGTTTTCGGTCGTGATCGTGCGGAGCAGATCGACCAGCGCCTCGTGGTGCTGGAGCGCGCGCAGGCCGGGCGTGTTCGGCGAGCTGACGTTGAGCGCGATGTAATCGGCGAGCGGCTGGAGGAGCCGGAAGGAAAAGAGGTAATCCGCAGCCGCTTCCTCGATCGGCGTGATGCGTGACTTGCCAAGGTTCACGCCGATCGGGATCGACGGCGGCTGCGTGCTCGCGCGCAGACGGCGCAGCCGCTCGGCGATCACTTCCGCGCCATCGTTGTTGAACCCGAGCCGGTTGATCAACGCCTGCTCGCGCGGGTAACGAAAAATGCGCGGCCGCGGATTCCCAGGTTGCGGGCGCGCCGTGACGGTGCCGATCTCGACGAAACCAAACCCGAGCGCTTCCCAAGCCGGGATCACGACGCCGTTTTTGTCGAAGCCGGCGGCAAGGCCGACGGGATTCCGAAAAGAAACGCCGAAGAGGGCAAGGGGTCGTGGAGCGGGGGCGAAGCGGCGCAGCGCCGCGAGCGCGCCCGGTGTGCGCAGGGCGCGGAATGCGAGAGTGGTGCGCACTCTCCGGGTCGAGCGCGAAGAGCAGCGGGCCGCAGGAACCGCTCGTAAAAACCACTCGTTAGGCGGCTCATTTCCCAATGCAAAAAGTGGCGAAGAGCGAGTCGAGAATATCTTCCATGTCAGCGTGCCCGATCACTTCACCGACCGCGTGGAGCGCCGCGCGCAAATCAACCGCGACGAATTCCGGCGCGAGGTTTTCGCCAAGCGCAGCGCGCGCCCGATCGCAGGCTTCCAGCGCGCGGCGCAGGCAATCGCGATGCCGCGCATTGATCGCGACCGCGCTCGGCGCATCCCAGCGCTGCATGCCGATGCGCGCGAGGATCTTCTCCTCGAGTCCGTCGAGCCCGTGATCAGTCGTGCAGGAAATCCGCAGCGCATCGCAGCCCGCCAATCGACATGCTCCGGCAGGTCGCTCTTATTCAACAACAGAATCTCCGCGGCCTCTGCCGTCCTCTGCGGTAAAATTTTCCGGCTTCGGCCCGCTGGCGTCGACCAAGTGCAAAATCAAATCCGCCTGCGCGCGGGAACGTTCCGTCCGTTCCATCCCTTCGCGTTCGATCGCGTCGTCGGTGATGCGCAGTCCCGCGGTATCGATCAGGCGGAGGGCGAAGCCGCGCAGGTTCACGACTTCCTCGATCGTGTCGCGAGTGGTGCCGGGCTGCTCGTTTACGATCGCGCGCGGAAAACCGAGGAGCCGGTTGAGCAGGCTCGATTTGCCGGCGTTGGTCGCGCCGTAGATCACGACGCGCACGCCCTCGCGGAAAATCCGTCCCTGATCCGCGGTCGCGAGGAGTGCTTCGATTTTTTCGCGAATGCCCTCGAGCCGCGCACGAAAGGCTTCGCCCACATCGGGCTCGATGTCTTCGTCGGGAAAATCGATATACGCCTCGAGATTCGCGACCAGCGCGATGAGGTCTTCGCGGAGCTGCGCGATGCGCTCGCCGAGGCGGCCTTCGAGTTGTTCGGTGGCGGAGCGGAGCGCGAGATCGGTCTGAGCGCGGATCAGGTCGATGACGGCTTCGGCTTGGGTGAGATCGAGTTTGCCGTTGAGGAAAGCGCGCTCGGTAAATTCACCCGGCCGCGCCGCGCGCGCGCCGGCGTGGAGGCAAGCTTCCCAGACGCGGGCGGTCACGAGCACGCCGCCGTGGCAGCAGATTTCCACGACATCGTCGCCGGTGTAACTGGCGGGTGCGCGATGGACCGAAAGCATCACCTGATCGAGCACGCGGTCGCCTTCGACGATCTCGCCGAACTGCTGAAAATGCGACGCGAGTTCCGACGGCTTCTGTTTCCCGCGATAGATGCGATCGGCCACCGCGATCGCATCGGGCCCGGCGAGCCTAACGAGCGCGATCGCGCCTTCGCCCGCGGGCGTGGAGACGGCGGCGATGGTTTGGTTCATGACGCGGGACTCTAGCATTCCCTTCCGGGGAGCACAGGCGGGCTCGCCTGTGGGCGAAAGCCGCTGGCCGTCTCAGACTTTCGGGCGGGGTAAAGAGGCCTGGCGGGCTGAGCTTTGCTAAGGCGTGACTTTTTTATTCGTTGGGCGAACGGACGAGTCTTTAACGACGGGGTCAGCTTCAGAATCTCGCTGTAGTAATAGGATTACGCGCTGCTGAGGCGCCGAAATCGCCTCGCACCCGGTTATTCGCCTGCCGGCAACTTTACCTGAACCAGAAACGAACGGGTGCCCCCACCATCCTGATAAATGCCGGTGATAACTCCGCGATTGTTGATTCCGGTGAACCGGGTGAAGCTGGCGCCCGGGTAATCATAGGTCACAACTTTATTTCCCGGCCCGATCAGGACCGCGTGCTCCTGAGTGTCGATCACCGAGCCGGCCATCCATCCGAGATCGTTGATCCCATAAAGATAGGTCGCGACGAAGCCGGGAGCGGAGATAGGGTAATCGATCGAGCCGTCCGCATGGCGCTGAAACCCCTGGGTAGTGCTGCCGTCGTAGTAGTAGCCGACGCACTCGTTTAGGTTGTTGATCGCGTTGGCCTGACTCACCGTCGCGCCCGGCACGGAAAATATATCCGGCGTTCCATCGATAACGACAAATGCCTGGTAAGGAGCCAGCGTGCCCCCGCAGAGGTTATTCGCATCGTTTATTCCGCCCATGATGATATTCGGGGTGCCAATCTCGATTTCGTTAAAGGTCGACTGCGCGAAGAAGAAGCTGTGATAATTGCGGTCACTTCCCAGATAGTAACCGCAGACCGTTCCGGCATTGTTCACTCCTGTGAGTTCCGTGGTGCGGATGCGATCGTTGGGATCACGGATGGGGCGGCCGAAGCGCGTGCCCGAATGGGTAAACCCGTATTCTCCAGAGCTCGCGATAAATCCGCCGACCACCTCGTTCTGGTCATTGACGGCGTGGGCCACGGTGACGAGCGCCGCGGGATAATCCAAGGTCTGAAGAATCCTGAAGGTGATCGCCGAATCAGCAAATGCCGGGAGGGAGGAAGACAGGAGTGAGACGGCCGCGAGAATGAGAAACGAACGCTTCGGTTTCATCCTTCCACGGGATAGAGATTTTGCCTTCGCGGGTCAAGACTGCTGGACCCGGACTGGCGGCGTTGGATCCCGCGCCAAGCGTCGGTAAATGCCACCCCGAGCTCGCTGCGCATCGCTCCTTGAACTGGCGACCGCATCTCGCGCGGCGTTCCTGGCCGGCCTGTGGCGACAGCTATTTGGGCGCGTCGAGGGTGACTTTGAACATCTCGAGCTGATCCGCCGGATTAAAGCCCCAGCCGTAAATTGTCTTGCCGTCCGCCGAAATGATCGAGGCGACCTCGAGAGTCCAGCCCTCGGGCACTACCGCCCCTTGATTGGCGAGGAACGTGTCGAGGCGTACGCCCTTGTGACCTCTCCAAAAGAAGGCCCGCTCTTTGAAGCGTCCGCCATGGATAAACCCAACGATGGTCTGGCCGTCGTCGCTCACATCCAGGGCGACATAGGATCCGATCCGCCGCGCCTGCGCGCCGCCGCCGATCTCGCTGACGTCTTCCCCTTCATGCCACACCCAGGCGGAGTGACCAAAGGCGTAGCCCCCGCCGACGATCGTCTTCCCATCCGCGCTCACCGCCTGCGCCTCGCCATTCAGTTCGCCGGCCGCGGTCAGGATCAATTCCGGAGTGCCGTCGACCCACTTCGCAGCCGAGCGCTCGCCGTTGGGCTGGTCCTGCCAGCCGACGATGACACTGCCATCCGCATTCACGGCGTTGGCGCGCGAGGAGGGACCGTCGAAAAGGGTCGGCAACACCGTTGCCGGCCCACCGTTGACGAGATCCCAGGTCCCGGCGTTGGCGTGGCAGACCTGAGCCCTCCAGAGAAGGCCGACACCGACCGAGCCATCCTGATTCACCCCGTAGGCGCCGCTGAGCGACGTGCCGCATGGGACTGCGCCGGCTTCCGAGCCGAGGTCCAGCCAACTCGTGTCGCTCAACCATTTCGCGGCATTCTCGTTCCCGTTCCCATCGACATGGCAACCCAAGACCGTGCCGCCATCACCGGAGATCGCAGGGAGGCCATTGGAGCAGCCATCGCCAATCACGGAGACGCCGGCTGCTTCGGTGTAATAAAGGTTGGGAGCGCCGTAGAAACCCGTGCCGACCACAATCGAGGCGTCGTCCGACATCGAGGTTGGAATCATTTCGGCGCCAGTCGGCGTGAAAGTCGCCCCGGCAAACGCCGAGGTGGCACCAGCAAAAGCGGCGAGCGTGAGCAGAATAAAAAGTTTGGGTTTCATGGTTGGTTGTCGGTTTGGATGATTGGTTGAAGTGGTTAATTGGCCCGGCGGAACCGGTTATATTGCAAAAACGGGCTGAGGTGAAAGCGTGAAATCCGGCGAGACTGGATTTCCACAAACTCTTTGGAGGAGCTCGTGGCTTGTCGAGCGGGCGATGGCGGGTTTGTCGCCGACACGGCCGCCGCTACAACTCTTTTCCGACGCGGCAGGCGATCTCAGTCGCACCGGGTTCGCCGCGGGTGAGCGGCTCGCTTTCCCGGGCCGAAGAACTCGTCATGGATGTTGCCGACGACATCTTTGAGGTTACTGGCGTCGGGTGGGTAGATTTCGTAGTAGCTCGGCGAATAAGTAAGAATCCGGTCGGCCGAGCGCTGAAGGATGTCGCCATAGGAGAGCGCGCAATCTCCGCTGCAGCGGTCATCGCCATCCGGGACGCAATCGGGGTTCTCCAGGTCGCAGTTGGTGCAGCTATTCATCCGGTATTCCGACATCTGATTGCTCCAGCACACGCCGAGAGCCTGACCCGCCACCGGCATGCCCGCATCCGCGGCCTCGATGAGCAAAATCCACGCGTCCGATCCATCCTCTTCTTCTCGCCTGGGAATAGTGGCACCGACATTATTCCGCTGAACGATCAGGCGCCCGGGATAGGTCGCCTGAGCCATCGCATTGACCGTTTCCACGAGGCAGGTGCCGGGATTGGGGCAACCGGAATCGAGGTCGCTGCCATTTCCATTGACCGAGGTGGTGACGTAGGAGTTTGGAAAAGCGGCCATCGCGACGTCGATCAAGCCGTCCCGCCGTGCCTTGATCGTAAATGACTTCGTCCGGCGTGAAGCCGGCCGGCTCAAAGTAACCTGGCTGGGACTGACCCAAGTCTTGATCTTGGTGCCAGTGCGGAAACCGCTACCGCTAATCATGGTGCCGACGTCCGCCTGGGTGAACATAGCCGTCGCTGAGGTCAGAGTCTTCCCGCCGCTGATCACGCCATCGAAAAAAGTGACGTCGCCTTGGTGGATCGCGGTGTCGATCATCCTTTGCGTGTTGTAGCCGGCGCCGGGCACCTGGTCGTCCGGCTGATTGAGCCAGAGCTCCACCTCGGAGGGCGATCCTGTATTGTCATGGGGGACGCTCCAGTCGTCGGTCTGGGCGTTGGCATAGGCGATTGAAACGATCTTGATCGCGGAGTTACTCCCGAAACGCGCCCCCGCCATGGCGATGAGCGCTTTCTTCTTCGCGAGATAAACCGGCTGCCAAAACACCGGGATGCAGCGGATGATGTCTCCATCGAGGTAGCTGTAGGTGGTGCCTGAATCCGCCTCGGTGGAGAGCGGATCCTCGCCCATCGCGTCAAACACCCAATCCGGGGTATGGCCGCCGTTACTCTTCGAGCCGCCCATGGTGCTGATTCGGAGAAGAATACTTTTATCCGGAGCAGCCATGGTGATCTGGTCAATCGTTGGAGCGAGGTAAGTGTCGAAGTCGAACGCGTCTTCGGTCGGCTGGATTTGGGCCCAGTCGCCATAGACGCTGATCATGCTGACGTCGGGATTGGTGAGGATTCCGTCGCGCAGCGCCTTGTCGCCGGTCGTGTTCAGGACCGCCACCCCACGCGGCAGATCGGGCAAAGCTGCCCCGACGCGAACAACGCAGAACAGTGCCGGGAGGAGAACGATGTAGAAGAAGAGTCGACTTGGAATCAGCCGCCGGAAGTGAGGGGAGAGAGTGAATCCGATAGGGTGAGGTTTCATTGGGGTAACTGGCTGCGGTCCAACTGGGGAATAACCGAGGAGAAAATTCGAGCGCTTCGGAAACGCGAGTGGGAGGAGCGCGAGGGCATTGGAGGGTGGGATTTGGCGAACTGGATTCGTTTTTACGGAGAAGGGCTCGCTTGGCGCAAGCAAATTCTGCCTAACGGATGCCCTGCGGGCCTTGCCTGCTTTTCGGGCACGGCAGGCGATCTTGCTGGCGTCGGGTGCTACGCTGCGAGGCCCTGCGATCTCCAAACTTCGACATGAAACCGCCTGAAGGCCGCGCCGCTTCTTTGCTGGGACCGATCATCGTGCTGATGATCGCGATGGCCTGTTTCCAGGTCGGCGCCGTGCTCGCGAAGGGGCTTTTCCCGGTGGTCGGCGCCGCCGGCACCACGGCCCTGCGCACCGGGCTCGCTGCGATCATGCTCTGCGTGGTCTGGCGCCCGTGGCGGATGCGGTTCTCGCGGCAGGAGGCGAGACCGGTGATTATTTACGGCCTCGCGCTCGGCGTGATGAATCTCTCGTTCTACGGCGCGCTCAAGACCATCCCGCTCGGGCTGGCCGTGGCGATTGAATTTACCGGGCCGCTGGCGGTGGCGGTGTTCGCTTCCCGGCGCGCGATCGACTTCGTCTGGATCGCGCTGGCGGTGCTCGGTTTGCTCGCCCTTTTGCCGCTCTCGAGCGACAGCGAGCCGCTGGCGCTGCAAGGCGTGGCCCTGGCGTTGCTGGCTGGCGGGTGCTGGGCGCTCTACATCGTCTATGGGCGGCGCGCCGGCATCTCGCATGGCGGGCCTTCGACTGCGCTCGGGATGCTGGTGAGTTCGCTTTTCATCGTGCCGATCGGTCTCGCGCAAAACGGCACCGCGCTGCTGGCGCCGCGCGTCCTGCTCGTCGGTTTGCTCGTGGCGCTGGTCTCGAGTGCGCTGCCGTATTCGCTGGAAATGATTGCGATGCCGAAGATCCCGACGCGCACCCTGGGGGTGCTCCTAAGTCTCGATCCGGTGCTCGGCGCCGTGGCAGGATTCGCGTTGCTGGGGGAACATCTGAGCTGGCTGCAGTGGGGCGCGATCGGCTGCATCATGGTCGCCTCGGCCGGCAGCGCCTCGGGGTATCGGGCCGAGCCGCTGCCGGAGTAGCGACGCAAGTTGTAGCGGCGCTCGGGTCGAGCGCAGATTCGTTAGGTTACGGGCCGACACGGCCGCCGCTACAGCGGGAAGGTTGTCGTGCCGGCGCCGGGTGGGCATCCTCATGCTGGCTGCTGACACCCTTTCGAAACCCTAACGTCGGTCCGCTTAATGCCGACACGGAGTTGAGTCCGGCTCTGGACCGAGCGGCCTCCGATATTGGCTTAGAAGCTGATCCTGACAATGCGGCTTCCCCAAAGGACCCCACCGGTGGTGACTCGCTCATTAACCACCCAGGCGATGGAAGTGTTCAATGGGTCCACCGTGATCGCCGAATAGTCTCCCCACCTTTCGGTGGTGTCGGAGCTGGCATCGTAGACATCGGGGCTTGTCACCGAGAGAGGCCCCGCGGCGATCGATGTCTCAGCACTTAATTTCCCGGAGACGCGGACCTGAGGATTAAGACCGGCACCGGCGTTGGTTGACGTGTACGTTACGAAGCAATCACCGTTTGCGTTGGCCGTGATGGAGGCGTTGAAGTCGTCGGAGGTTCCACTAACGAAATAGGATCCGCTCTGCGTGAGAGTGTTCGAGGAGGTGACTAATTCGATAAAACACCGGAACGGGGAATCCGGAAAGGGCCACGGTATGGGTTTGCCAAAGGTCGTCGCCGTTCTGCGTGCTGGCGTTCGCGAACCGGCAATCCTGGGTATCGAGTAAGTCTGGAATGCCGGGCTGATGAGCATCCGGCGGTATTGAGTAGAACGGGACGTTGATGGTAGAGGAAACAATGGAGATCGCTCCAGGATGACTCGTATTCGTCACCGTATACTTGGTAAATTCTGTACCAGAGGTAGGCGCAGCCAAGAGAAAGGTTGAGGCATTCTGGTCGAGCACGATCGGCGGGGCGAGAGTACCCACTAGGCCAGTGAAGACCGGCACGAAAAAGTTCTGACCGTTATAGAGTCGAGACTTCGCAATGGCGAAGAAGTCTGCCCCAATAAAACCGCCGGACCCGCCATTGGCAAAAATATTCGCCGTGAAGAGGACTGCGTCCTGATCAATCCCAAGCTGCGGAAAGTCCCATAGGTCGTTGTTATCGAAGATATCAACATCGATCTTGTAAGTGAAGAAACTCAGCGTGGGATCGGGGCCCGTCGAGACAGCGATGAGAAGCTTTTGCACGGTGCTGGACTCGGGGAAGGAGTCGGCGATGATAATCCATCGATTCCAGGTGGAGTCATAGACGACGCGCGGATCGAAGATGGTTTGTGCGGTGTAGTCAAAGAAGGTCGCGAGAGTAACACTCTTCTGCAGGACCGGGCCGGACTTCTTTCTCAGCCACATATCGATGTGGCTGTTCGTCACCTCGACGAAATAGGTTGACCCGATTGCACCATGAGTGTCCGGCGGGCGCAATCCATCTGTAGAGCTATGTCCGTTAAAGTTAAAGTCCTTGATAACCGGCACGGATTCCGGAGAAAGTGCTGCCACGAGAGGCTTGGTCGCTCCTGTGACGCGAGAGTTAGCCGCCTGGTGTTTGGCCGCGAGGTACGCGCTCCGGCTGATGGTAAGGCCAATGGGGGCTTCGCGCTCTTCGGGCCGCGAAATTACGTAGTTGGGTTGCGCTTCAACCAAAATGGCGTTTTCGCTTTGGATGGTCGCGGTGGGGTGGATGACATTCTGGGCCTCGGCGAGGCGAGAAGGTAGGAGCAAGCAAATTCCGAATAGAGCGCACAGAGTGCGGCTGCGGGAGATTCCAGCGAGGGACATATAGCAATTTCCTTCCGAAGTTGATTATTGAGGTGAGTTATCTGCGTTAACGCATTTGAAGAGGAAAATGATGAACCTGTCTCCTCATTCGCCGCGTTTTACTGCGCACTTTGGCTTTTCTTGAAAGCGCGTCGCCAGCTTGGGCGCGAATTCGCGACCTTGGAGCGCGCGATACGCACTCGGGCTAAGGCCGGCGTATTTTTTAAAGACTCGATTGAACTGCGCGATCGATTGGAAACCAGAGTTAAAGGCCGCCTCCATCACGCGGGAGTGCGCGTCCAGTAATTCCTCCTTCGCTTTCTCGACCCGAACTCGAGAGACAAATTCCTTAAAGGTCATCTGAGTGCAGTCGCGAAAGGTCCTGCCGAAATGGTCTTGACTGAATCCGACATGACGCGCCACCTGTTGCAGTGAAATCGGAAGGAGCGCGTGTTGATGGATATAGGCCTTGGCCAGAGCGACACAGGGCGGCTCAGAGAAATTCTGACTCAGGAGCCAACGATGGGCGCTTTTCGCCAATTGATCCGTGAGCAACGATAGGAAGTGAATCGCGGGCTCAAGGGTCGGCACTACAGGTATGGCTCGGTAGGTCGAGAAAAGTTGCGGGCGGTCAATTTTGGAGTCCCAGCTCACGAGCTTCGCGACGAGACTTTCGCAATCGTCGCCCGGCCTCTTCCGGGTGACTGGACCTGCGAGGAGGAGTCCCGGCTCGAAGCCTACCGTTAGCAGCGGAAAACCAGCGTGAAACAACCCGCAGACACCTTCCACGGCTTCGGGATGTCGGCTCTGTAACGTTTTTGCCACTAGCCGGGGAATGGGCTCAAGAAAGGCTACCGCACCCCGACGACATCGCATTACGATTTCCAAAAACTGGTTTCTCCGTAACGCTGCCAGGATTTCTTCCGTGTCGGCCTCAAAGGGCAAGAACTGCAGAAGGATGCCGGTTACCTCAGTAAAACTGCTCACAAACTCTTCGATAATCGGGCAATGCAACACGGCCCGATAGAGTTGCCTACTCATCGATTCCTATGGGGTTAACGGACTTAAGACGGTGCGCCGTCACGAGTTTGACGGCTGCGTCTTCAACGCACGAAAGGACAGGGGCACGGCTGAGGAGAACCGACATCTTGATTTCCGACTGACGAAAGGTTATCTCCGCTGAAAAAAGCAAAGCAACGCCATTGTCCGATGATGACATAAATGTCAGAATCGTTGTCCAAACGAAGTCGGATTCGCACTACGGGCGGCTTGACATCGCCCTGCGCGGCGAGCGACAAGAGCGCTCGATGACTTCACGCAAACGTCTTTTCTCCGCGGCTCCGGAGGGGACCGCCGTGCTCTTCTTCATTCAGATCTTCGCGACGCTCGGGTTTGCGGTGCTCTATTCGACGCTCGTCCTTTACGCGACGAAGCATCTGAATCTCTCGGTCAAAGCGGCCACGACCCTGATGGGTGTGTTTGGCGCCTTTAACTACGGACTCCATCTCTTCGGCGGCTATCTCGGTGGGCGCTTTCTTTCGAATCGGAATCTCTTCGTCGGCGGGATGGCGTCGCAGGTGGTCGGGTGCGCCTGTATCGCGACTGGCTCGCTCGCGATGTTCTATGTTGGGCTGGCGTTTTTTCTTACCGGCAGCGGGCTCAACGTCACCTGCATCAACATGATGCTGACTCAACGTTTCACGCCGGAAGATCCGCGACGCGAAGGGGCTTTCCTGTGGAATTACGCGGGGATGAATGTCGGCTTCTTCGTCGGATTCGCGGTCGCCGGTTATTTTCAGGGGACGGAGAGTTACTCGAGCCTGTTCATCTTCGCGACGCTCGGGAATTTCGTCGCGATCATCCTCGCCTTCGCCTCATGGAAAACGCTGACCGATCGGAACACGCCGCTGCTCGAGACGACGCCGAGCCAGTTCCGGCTCCGGTTACTCGCCGGCCTCGCCATTCTCTGCGGTCTCGTCCCGGTTGTCTGGTTCATGCTGCAACGGCCGGATGGGACGGAGACGCTGGTGAAAGGAATCTGCGCCGTAGTCGCGCTAACTCTAATCTATCTCACCGTCCGACATAAGGATCGCCGCGAGCGGCGGAACATGACAGCCTATCTAATCCTAACAGTAGGTACGCTGATGTTCTGGTCCTTGTATCAGATGGCGCCGAGCGGGCTGATGCTCTTCGCGGTGCATAACGTCGATCTTATGATCGGCAAAGTGGAGATCCAGCCGCAGTGGATCCAGAACATCAACACTGTCTGCATCGTGATCGGCGGCCCGCTGCTGGCGTCGCTCTTTGTCCGACTACGCGCGCGCGGCTGGCGGATCGATATCCCGAAACAGTTTGCGACATCCTTGATTTTGATGGCGCTCGGCTTTCTGATTCTTCCGGTCGGGATTAAGCTCGCCGGCGTCGATGGCAGGAGCGCGTTTGGCTGGCTCTTCGCGAGCTACGTGCTGCAAAGCATTGGTGAGTTACTGATCTCCCCGATCGGCTACGCGATGATCGGCAAGCTCGCGCCGAAACAGTATCAGGGCATCATGATGGGAAGCTGGATGCTCTGGACCGGCCTGGCGTCACTCTTTGCGGGCGATTTCTCGGGCATGATCCCTGAACCGCACGGCACCACCGCGATCGCGACCAACCCGGATTACGCAAAGCTCTTCGGAGCTCTCGGCGCGGGTAGTCTCGTGGTCGGTATCGCGCTGGTGATCCTGATTCCGTTCCTACGTCGGCTTATCTCAGACAAAGCGGAGGTACCGGCCGAGGAAATGGAAATGACGACGGTCGTGCCGGTAGCGTAGGAAGTCCTATAGCTGCGTGCGCAGCAGCGCGGCCGCCCCATCACTTACCTGTTGCCAGACGGGACGACGCTGCCAGTCGGCATAGGTATACTCACGTGACTTGGATAAGTCGCGGTCAAAGGCCCGCGTCTCGGCGGCAGCGATCTCGCGATCGATGATGTTGAGATTGGCTTCGTCATTCAGGCGGAAGGAGCGGTTATCGAAGTTAGCTGAGCCCACCGAAGTCCAAAGGTCATCGATGATCATCGTTTTACAGTGATACATCGTCGGTTCGTACTCATAGATACGAATGCCGTGCCGGAGTAACTTGCCCCAGCGATTGCGCGAAGCCGAGCGGACCACGGCTGAATCTATATGACGGCCCGGGAGTAGAATCTCGACCTGGACGCCGCGTTCCACTGCTTCGATCAGGGTTTGGGTCGTGAGATCATCCGGCACGAAGTAGGCGTTTCCTACTTTGATGCTGCGCTCGGCCGCGGCGATCGAGAGGAGATACATGAGCCGGGCGCTTTCGCTCCCTTCCATTGGCGAACTTTTGAACATCTGGCAGCGATGCGGTCCGACCGGCTCGAGCGGCGGGAAATATTCCTCGCCGTGCAGGACAATGGCGCGCGTTTTCATCCAGTTATCGAGAAAGGCCGCCTGCATCTGCGCGACCACCGGTCCGGCAACCCGGTAATGTGAATCGCGCCACTCGTTAGGCGACGCGGCGTTGCCATCCCACTGGTCAGCGATCCCGACACCCCCGGTGAAGCCGATGCGGCCATCGATCACGAGGAGCTTGCGATGCGTACGGTTATTCGCGCGGGCCAGGTTCCTGAGGTGGTAGACTTCCACCTGCACGCCGGCGTCGATCATTTCCCGAAGGGCCGGTCCATCCACGCAATCGCAACCGATCCCGTCGACCAGCACGTGCACTTTCACCCCGGCGCGGGCGCGGGAAGCGAGGGCATCGGCGAAACGCTGGGCGATTTCACCCGACCAGTAAACGAAAGTCTCGAAGGTGATGCTTCGTTCCGCGCGCGCGATCGCGGCGAGCATCGCGGGAAAAATCTCGACGCCATTCCGGAGCGGCTCGACGAGATTGCCGTCGAGAATCGGTGGCCCGAGCAACTGGCTCATCGAACGCTCGAACTGCGGATCCGAAATGCCGTAGCGTTGCGCGATACGATGCCGAATTTTGATTTCGCCGCTGATGAAGTTGCGGGCAAAAGTCGTGGCTGCGGCACTCACGACCGCAGTGATCCCGATCGTGAGGAGATGAGAGTGCGTTTTTTTCATGCGGCTGCGCCGAGCGAGGGATACGGCTGTTAATCGCGGAGACCAGCGGAGTTATTCGCGATCGCGAGAGTAAGTTTGCCGCGCCTCGACGGCTCTCAGAGATCGGCGGCGATCAGGCAAATAATAACTTCAACCCCAGCCGCTGCAGGGATTTGCGCGCCGTACGGCGGCAGACTTTTATCCGTGATCACGGTCTGCGCAGCGGTCAGCGGCGCGACTTTGATGAAGCCGGTCGTGTCCCATTTCTCCGCCGCGCAGAGGAGGTAAACCTGGCGCGCGGAGCGAATCATGGCGCGCTTCACCTCCGCGATCTCGAGCGTCGTGTCGGTGAGCCCGCTCTCGAGATCGAGCGCCTGGGTGCCGAGGAAAAGCTTCTGCACCGAGAAATCGCGGAGCGTCTGTTGAGTGAGTGAGCCGAGGGTGCTCGAGGCTTCCCGACTAAGTTCGCCGCCCAGCAGAATCACGCGCGCGCTCGTCGCCGCGCCGATCTCGAGCGCGACATTCAACGCGGTGGTCACCACCGTCAGATGCGCGATGCCGGCAAGGTGCGGTGCCATTTCCACCACGGTGGTGCCGGCATCCATCAGGATGGTGTCGCCCGGTTCGACGAGGCTGGCAGCGAGCTTGCCGATGCGTTTCTTCGCGTCGCGATCAATTCCGCTGCGCTGCGCGAGCCCGAGGAGTTCGGTCACTTTGCGCGCGTGGTGCGGCGCGATCGCGCCGCCGCGATCCCGAATCAATTCGCCGGCTTCCTCGAGCTTCGTGAGGTCGGCGCGGATCGTCACTTCGGAGACATCGAAACGCTTTGCGAGCTCGCCGACCTGCGCCACACCCTCATTTTGCACGAGCTGCTGAATCTGCCGTCGGCGATGCTGCGACATCGGCGATTTTTTTCGCTTGGTTTCGTTTCGTTTCACTTCTCGACCATTCGCTCCGGTTCGACAAAAGGTCAATCCTCATAGGAGAGATAGTCAGCGAAAATAAATTGTTGACGATCTAATGATCTTTCGATACTCTTCGAAACACTTCGTATATCTTCAAATTATGAAACACTTCGTCGCCGTCACCGCCTGTCCCACTGGCATTGCTCACACCCTGATGGCCGCCGAGGCCCTGAAGCGCGCCGCCACCGCGCTCGGTCACGAAATCCGGGTAGAAACCCAGGGTTCCCTCGGGACCCGCGAAGCGCTCACTGCGGCGGAGATCGCGGCCGCTGACGCAGTGATCATCGCGGCCGACATCCACGTGCCGCTCGAACGTTTTGCCGGGAAAGCGATTCACTCGGTGCGAACCGCCGACGCGATTCGTGAGACCCGCGCGGTCCTCGCGGCCGCGCTCGCGCTGGCGCCGGCCGCGCCCGTAGTCCCCACTTCATTGCCGACGGCACCGCTGGCGGCTGAGCCCGCTGTGACCGGCAAATCTCTCGTCGGCATCACTTCCTGCCCGACGGGAATCGCGCACACCTTCATGGCCGCGGAAGCTTTGCAGAAAGCGGCGCGCGCGCTTGGCCACACGATCAAGGTCGAGACTCAAGGTTCCGTCGGCGCGAAGAACCAACTCACCCCGGAGGACATCGCCGCGGCCGACGCGGTCGTGATTGCCGCCGACACGAAAGTCGATCTCTCCCGTTTCGCCGGGAAGCCGGTTTATTCCACAAGCACGAAAGACGCGATGCACGGCGGCAAAGCCGTGATCACCGCCGCGCTCGCGCAGCCGGTGACCGGCTCCAGCCTAACGAGCTCAGTGGAAGCCGCGAAAGCCGAGCGCGCCCGCACCCGGACCGGCCCCTACAAACATTTGATGACCGGCGTGTCCTACATGCTCCCGGTCGTGATCGCGGGCGGTCTTTCGATCGCGCTCGCCTTCGCGATCGGCGGCATTTACGCCGGCAAACAGACCGGCACGCTCGCCTGGGCGCTAAGCCAAATCGGCGGCGGGACTGCGTTCCAACTTTTCGTCGCGGTCCTCTCCGCCTTCATCGCCTACTCGATCGCGGACCGGCCCGGCATCGCGCCCGGGCTGATCGGCGGCATGCTCGCCCAGTCGTTAGGCGCGGGTTTCCTCGGCGGCATCGTCTCCGGTTTTCTGGCCGGCTACCTGACGAAATTTCTCGCCGATAAAATCAAGCTGCCGAACACGCTCGAGGGCCTGAAGCCGGTGCTGATTTTGCCGTTCCTCTCCACGATCACCGTCGGCCTGTTGATGATCTACGTGATCGCGCCGCCGGTGCAGGCGCTGAACCACGCGATGAGCGACTGGCTCAACGGCATGCGCGGCACGAACGCGCTTCTCCTCGGCCTCATCCTCGGTGCGATGATGGCCTTCGATATGGGCGGCCCGATCAACAAAGCCGCCTACACCTTCGCGGTCGGTTTGCTCGCGAGTAAGATTTACACGCCGATGGCGGCGGTCATCGCCGCGGGAATGACGCCGCCGCTTGGGCTCGCGTTTGCCGCGATGCTTTTCAAGAATCGTTTCGACCTTGAGGAACGCGAAGCCGGCGGACCAGCGCTCGTGCTCGGGCTTTCGTTCATCACCGAAGGCGCGATTCCCTTTGCGGCGAAAGACCCGCTCCATGTGATCCCGGCGACGATGCTCGGTTCCGCGGTGGCGGGCGCGATCTCGATGAGCTGCAACGTGCAATTCCTCGTGCCGCACGGCGGGATTTTCGCGGCGCTGATTCCGGGCGCGGTGACGAACCTGGTGCCGTATCTCGGCGCGATCGTCGCCGGAACCTTCGTCACCACCGCGGCACTCTTTTTCCTGAAACGCCCGCTCGATTTGCCTAACGAAAAGCCGGCGCTCGCCGCCGCGCATTAACCAACCGAGGACCCATCCGATGATCGAACTTACTCCCGCCAACATCCGGCTCGGCGTCCGTGCCGCGACCAAGGAAGAAGCAATCCGCGCGGCCGGCGGCGTGCTCGTGGAATCAGGCAACATCGCAGCCGGCTACGTCGAAAGCATGCTCGGCCGCGAACAGCAGGCGAACACGTTCCTCGGCAACGGGATCGCGATTCCGCACGGGATGCAGAAGGACCGCGAGCTGATTCACAAGACGGGAATCTCCGTGGTCCAGATCCCCGCCGGCGTGGAATGGAACAGCGGCCAGACCGCGCGCCTCATCGTCGGGATCGCGGCGAAATCCGACGAACACCTGGCCGTGCTCTCCGCGCTAACCGATGTGCTCGACGACCCGGCAATCGCGAAGCAGCTCGGCCTAACGAACGATCCCGCGGAGATCGTGGCCGCGTTGAATCGCCGAATCGAAGCGCCCGCTTCGCCCGCGGAAATAATCGCGAACGCGCAGTCGGTCGCGGTCATTCTCCCGGTCGGCGCCGGCCTGCACGCGCGGCCGGCGACCTTCTTCGTCGACGTCGCTTCTGAGTTTGCCTCAGAAATTTTCGTCCGCTTCAACGGCAAGCTCGCGAACGGCAAGGCGATGGCCTCGCTCCTGAAGCTCGGCGTGACCGGCGGCTCGACGATGGAGATTCTCGCCACCGGTGACGATGCCGCCGCGGCGCTCACCGCCTTGAGAGCCGCGGTCGAGAGCGGGCTCGGGGACGAAGACGAACCGGAGCGGGTCGCCGAAGAGTTCACCTGGACGCCGACTTCGGAAGGTCACTGGTTAGGCGGAGTCTCCGCCTCGCCCGGGCTGGCGATCGGGCCGATCTTTCATTTCCAATCCGGCACCGTCGTGGTCGAGGACAAGCCCGCTGACGTCGAGACGGAAAAGAAGCAGCTCAAATACGCGCTCGAGGAAGCGCGCGAGCAGCTCGCCACGATTCACGACGCGGTGAAAGCCCGCTCCGGCCGCAACGAAGCCGCGATCTTTCGCGCGCACCAGGCGTTCCTCACCGACATCGATCTTTTTAGCGAAGTGCACGACCTGATCGAGGCCAGGCACAGCGCGGCGTGGTCGTGGCAGCGGGTGATCGAGAATCGTGTCGCGGAAATGGAGAAGGTGGAAAACGAACGACTCGCCGGTCGCGCGGCGGATCTGCATGACGTCGGGCAGCGCGTGTTGCGTTTGCTCACCGGCACGGTCGGCGCGGAGGTGCAGTTGCCTAACGAGCCGGTTATTTTGGTGGCTGACGATCTCACGCCGTCGCACACCGCGCGGCTCGACCCGAAACGGATTCTCGGACTTTGCACCGGGCTCGGCGGCGCCACTTCGCACACCGCGATCATCGCGCGTTCGCTCGACATCCCGGCGATCGTCGGCGCGGGCGCGGCTGTGCTCGAACAGGCGGCGGGCGCGATCTGTATTCTCGATGGCAGCCGCGGTCGCCTCTACGTCGAGCCTAACGACGCCGATTTGCAATCCGCGGAAGCGTTCCAAGTCGACCTGCGCGCCCGGCGGAATGTGGAATTCGAAACCCGCTATCAACCGGCCATGACTACGGATGGTCATCGCGTCGAAGTGGTCGCGAACATTGGCAAAGCCGAGGAAGCCGCCCGCGCGGTCGAAGCAGGCGCTGAAGGCGTTGGCCTTTTGCGCACGGAATTTCTCTTCCTCGAGCGCGACACCGCGCCGACGGAGGACGAACAATTTGCCGCCTACTGCGAGATGACGAAGGCGCTGAACGGCCTGCCGCTGATCATCCGCACGCTCGACATCGGCGGCGACAAGGTCGTGCCGTATCTCAGCTTTCCGAAAGAGGAAAACCCGTTCCTCGGCGTGCGCGGGATTCGGCTCTGCCTGCGTCATCCGGAGCTGTTCATCCCGCAGCTCCGCGCGATCTATCGCGCCGCCGCCACCGGCCCGACCAAAATCATGTTTCCGATGGTCGGCTCGCTCGCGGATCTCCGCGCCGCGAAACAGGCGGCGGAGGAAGTTCGCGCCGCGCTCAATGCACCGGTGATCGAGCTCGGGATCATGATCGAAGTCCCTTCCGCCGCGCTGCTCGCCACGGAGCTGGCGCGCGAGTGCGACTTCTTCTCGATCGGCACGAACGACCTTACCCAATACGTGCTCGCGATGGATCGAATGCACCCGGCGCTCGCTCCGCAGGTGGACGGACTCCATCCGGTCGTCCTGCGTTTGATTGATCAGGTCGTCCGCGCCGCGCAGGCCGCGGGAAAATGGACCGGCGTTTGCGGCGGCGTCGCGGGCGAACCGCGCGGCGCGATGATCCTCGCCGGCCTCGGGGTCACCGAGCTGAGCATGAGTCTGCCGAGTATTGCCTCGATCAAGGCGCAGTTGCGGAGTGCTTCATTCGTTAGGCTAAAAGCCTTCGCGCAAAACGCGCTCGCCTGCGAATCCGCCGAAGCGGTCCGAGCACTCGATTTACCTGCCTAACGAATCCATGACTTCTTCTCAAAACTACGACGTCGTCACGGTCACGCTGAACGCGGCGATCGATCGCACGGTCACGATCCCGAACTTCGCCGCCGGCGCGGTGAACCGGGTCGACCACGTCCAATCGCACCCCGGCGGCAAGGGGATCAACGTCGCCGCGGCGATCGCCGATCACGGCCACTCGGTCGCGGCCACTGGCTTCCTCGGCCGCGCCAACGCCGGTGCTTTCGAGGATCTCTTCGCGGAGAAAAAGATCGCCGACCATTTCGTGCGCATCGCCGGCCAAACCCGGATCGGGATCAAGATCACCGACCCGATCGGGGGCGAAACGACTGACATAAATTTTCCTGGTCCTTCACCCTCCGTGGACGACTTAGTTACGCTGCGCGAGCGGATCTCGTCGCTGGAAGCGAAATGGTTCGTGCTCGCGGGCAGCCTGCCGCCGGGCGTGGCGCAGACCATCTATCGCGACCTGACCGCGGAACTCCGGAGCCGCGGCAAGAAAGTGCTGCTCGACACCAGCGGCGGACCTTTCCCGCTCGCGCTCAGCGCCGCACCGCATGTGATCAAGCCGAACCTTCAGGAGTTCGAAACTTTCGTTAGGCGCGCGCTTGTGGATCGGCCGGCCATTGTGGCCGCAGCCCGCGAAGTGATCGCGAACGGGGTGGAGATGGTCGTCGTCTCGATGGGCAAAGAAGGCGCCTGCTTCGTCACCGCGAACGAGGAAGTCGTTGCCCAGCCACCTGACCTCGTGGTGCAAAGCACGGTGGGCGCGGGCGACGCGATGGTTGCGGGAATCATTGCCGCCCAGCTCGAGAATCTTCCGCTCGGTCAGACCGCGCTTCTAGCCACTGCTTTTTCCGCCGATAAACTCAGCCGCGTCGGCAGCGGGATCACTTCCCGCGCGGCGATCGCTGAGGCCATGCAAACTGTCCGCTTAATCTAACCAACCAACCTAACCGCCTCCTAACTCATGAAAAAACTAATCCTCGCAATCCTCGCCGCTACGAGCCTCACTGCCTTCGGCAGCGGAAAACTCCTGGCTCGAAGCCAAGTTCGCCACCGGTAACTGGAACGGTGTGCGCGACAAGCTCAACGACAAAGGCATCGAGCCTTTCCTCTTCTACACCGGGATCTTTTCCGGGAACCCGGTCGGTGGCGTCCAGCAGGGCGCGACTTACGTCGATGACTATTACTTCGGGGTGAATCTCTACATGGAGAAACTCGTCGGCTGGCGCGGTGCGAAAATCACGATCAGCGGGGTGAATCGTGACGGCACTGGGCTAACGGATAACTTTGTCGGCAGCCGCTATGACGTGCAGCAAAGTGTCGGTGGCCAGAACATTTTTTTCTACCAGTTCTTCCTGGATCAGCGCTTCTGGGACGACAAGGCCTCGATCAAGATCGGCCGCTTCGGCGCGTCGGATGATTTCAACGGCGCCTCCTCGATCTATAGCCGCTATCTCAATAACGGCATCGATGGAGATATTCGAAACGTTCTCTTCGACACCCAGTTTTCCGCCTATCCCTTCGCCACCTGGGCGGCGCGGCTGCGGCTCGAGCCGACCAAGGATACAATCGCGCAGATCGGTGTCTTCCAGACTTGGGATCAGATCTTTAACCGGAACAACAACGGCCTCGACTGGAAAATCCGAAACAGCGACGGCGTTTTCCTGATCGCGGAATACGGTTGGACGCCGCAGCTCTTCAAGCAACCGGTAGTTACCGAAGGCACCGGCAAGGACGGCGCGACGATGACGGAGATGAAGGGCTTACCGGGTAACTATCACTTCGGCGCGTCGCTCTCGCCGTGGAATGGTTACACGGGAATTCGGCACCGGAAACAAGGTGAGTAACTCCTACGGGTTCTACATTCATGGTGACCAGATGGTTTACCAGGAAAGACCGGGCAGCGACGAGGGACTGACTCTTTGGGCGGCGTCCGGTTATTATCCGCAGAGCAACATCGCGATCGTTCCCTTCCAGGTGAACGTCGGCGCGATCTATACCGGCTTGGTGCCGAACCGGCCGAAGGATCAGCTGATCGGTGGCCTGATCTACGGACGGTTTAGCCGTGACTATGCGCGCACGGTGGAAGCGGCTGGCAATGGAAATCCCAAGTATGAGTTGGTGGCCGAAGCGGCCTATCGGATTCAACTCACGAACTTCGCCTGGATCCAGCCCGATATTCAGTTCGTGAACAAGCCGAGCGGGACTGGGCGGATTCCCGATGCGGTGGTCATCGGTGCCGAAACCGGTATCACATTCTAACGCCCGGTATCAGATGAAGCGTGGGCATTGTTCCGGGGAGCGCACGCGCCCCCGCGTGCTGGCCATGACGCCCTCGTCATGACGAATTTTTCTGACTACGCGGCCGGACCAAGTTCGTTTCGGCGAGGCGCCGAAACCGGCACGCGAGGGCGAGTGCGCTCCCCAGAAGAGCTCTCACGCTTCAAGTAAAGGCCACTAGTTCCAGGGTCACCGCCCCCGGCTACAATCGGCGATCGCTTCTTCGTAAGTCTTAAAGCTACCTTCTGCGCTATCTGTACTAATGTGCAGGTCGCGCAGGAGGCCGTCCTGTAGCCCATAGACCCAGCCATGCACCGTGAGCGACTGGCCGCGTTCCCAGGCATCCTGCGCAATAGTGGTTTGGCAGACATTGGCGACCTGTTCGATCACGTTGAGTTCGCACAACAGGCTGTGGGCTTCCGTTTCATCCTTGGTCCCGGCGAGCAGCGTTTGATGTTTATCCCGCACGTCCTGCACATGGCGGAGCCAGTTATCACTTAGACCGAGTCGAGCACGCTGGAGCGCCGCTTGCACGCCGCTGCAGCCGTAGTGCCCGCAGACGATGATGTGCGGGAATTTTTAACATATCGACCGCGAACTGCATCACTGAGAGACAATTCAGATCGGTGTGGACCACGAGGTTGGCGATGTTCCGGTGCACGAAGACTTCGCCGGGCAGCAGCCCGACGATCTGGTTGGCGGGCACCCGGCTATCGGAACAACCGATCCAGAGATAGCTCGGCGCCTGCTGACGCGATAACTCGAGAAAGAAGTCCGGCTCCGACTGCCGGATGCGGTCGGCCCAGCTTTTGTTGCGTTCGAAGAGATGATGCAGCTCGTCCATTTAGCGGGATCGTCGCACGAGGAAGGCCCAGACGCACAAACCGGCTGCAACCGCAGTGATACTCATGAAAAGCGGATCCGTTGCGAGCGCCGGTTTCTCCCAGATGATCCGCCAGAGATGCGCCAGGGTGAGCAGGCCGAAGATGATGCCGGTCGTGGTAACGTAGAATTTCATCCGCCGGAATTATTTACCTCAGAGAAGCCGGAGCGCAGAGGTAAAATTCCGGGCTGCAAAAAATTGCGATTCCACTTCCGCGTTCGCTCATTAACATGCGCGCAATGAGTACCCGCATTTTTCTGATTCGCCATGGCGCCACGGTTCTGACCGCGGAGGATCGATTCGCCGGCGCGACGGATGTCGAGCTGTCCGACGAAGGCCGGGAACAGGCGCGGCTGCTTGGCGAGCGCCTGAGCACGGAAAAGGTTGCGGCGGTTTACGCCTCGCCCCTCGGGCGCACGGTGGAGACGGCCGGGCTGATCGCCAAACCGCACGGCCTCGAAGTGCAGATACGCGACGGACTGCGCGAGATTTCGCACGGTCGTTGGGAGCAGATGACCCGCCGCGAGGTGGACGAGAAATTTCCCGAGGAAGCCGCCGCGTGGGAAGAGGACCCTTACACTTTCGCGCCGCTCGGTGGCGAGAGCGGGCTCGCGGTGACTGCGCGTTCCTTGCCGATCCTGCTCGAGATCGTGCGCGCGCATCCGGGCGAGACGGCGATCATCGTTTCGCACAAGGCGACGATCCGGTTGCTGCTCAGCTCGCTGCTCGGGTTCGATCCGCGGCGTTATCGCGACAACCTCGATCAGTCGCCGGCTGCGCTGAACATCGTCGACTTCCGGGACGCGGCCCACGCCCGGCTCACGCTCTTTAATTCCACCGCGCACTACACCCGCTCGAAGCGCTCGGTGCCTTCGATGCCGACGGCGCGGCTCTCGAAATGGTGGGACGAGCGCGACGCCGAGCCGGCTCGTTAGGCGCCTTCGTCAGGCAAAATGAAGCCGCCGCCCGAAAGCGGAAAGCTCGCGCGTCAGCTCGGCCTTTTCGGGACCACGATGGCGGTGATGGGCGGCATCATCGGCGCCGGGATTTTCATTAATCCCTACATCGTCGCGCAGCGGGTTCACACCTCGTCGCTCATCCTCGGCGCGTGGGTCGCGGGCGGGCTGATCGCGCTCGCAGGCGGATTTATTTATGCGGAACTGGCAGCGCGCTTGCCGGTGGTCGGCGGTCAATATGCCTACCTGCGCGAGGCGCTGCATCCGGCGGTCGCGTTCGTTTATGGCTGGGTATTGCTGCTTGTGATTCAGACCGGCGGGATGGCCGCGGTCGCGGTGACTTTTGCGCGTTATTTTGTGGAGCTAACCGGCTGGCCGTTGCCGGATTCGCTGGTCGCGGCGGGCGCGCTGGCGTTGCTCACGGTAATCAATTGCCTCGGGGTGAAAGCAGGTAGCCGGTTGCAATCGGTGCTCACGCTGATCGCGATCGCGGCCGTCGGGATGCTCGAACTGGTAAGCTTCACCCGCGGTGGCGCGTCGCAATTTTCGCTTCGGCCGCTGCTCGACCAGCCGGCTTCGCTCCCGCTCGCGCTCGCCTTCGGCGCGGCGATGACGCCGGTGCTTTTTGCCTATGGCGGCTGGCAGACTTCGAGCTTCCTCGGTGGCGAAGTCCGCGACGCCGCGAAGACTTTGCCGCGCGGCTTGATCCTTGGCGTGCTCGGCGTGATCGCGGTCTACGTCTCGGTGAATTTTGTTTACCTGCGCGCGCTCGGGCCGGTTGGCTTGGCGGCTTCGACCACGCCGGCGTCGTCGGTCATGCGGGCATTGTTAGGCGCGCGCGGCGGGCAACTGATCGCGGCCGGGATCGCCTTTTCCGCGTTCGGTTTTCTCGCGCAATCGATGCTCACCGCACCGCGCGTTTACTTCGCAATGGCGCAGGATGGCGTTTTCTTTCGCGGAGTTGCGCGAGTCCATCCGCGGACGCACGCGCCGGTGGTCGCGATCGCGCTCCAGGGCGTGTGGGCGATCGTGATCGCGCTCGCGGGCACCTATGCGCAGGTGGTGAATTACGTGGTCGCGATGGATTGCCTGTTCTTCGGGCTGACTGCGATTTGCCTCTTTGTTTTGCGGCGGCGGAGTGCGGCGCCGGCGAGTTATCGCGTGCCGGGACATCCGTGGACGACGTTGCTCTTCATCGCCGCGCAATGGCTGATCGTGGCCAGCACCTTTGTGCACGACCCGCTGCGCGCGAGCATCGGGCTGGGGATCGCGCTCGCCGGTTTGCCGATCTATTTTCTCTGGCAGCGACGTGAAACATGAGCACTCCAGCATCTGACTTCGAGAAGAAGAACTCGCCCTACATGGAGTGGGCGAAGCTCTCGTCAGGCGCGCGCTTTAATCTCGCGACCAGCGGCCTAACGAGTGTGACAACGGAGGAATTTCCGCTTCGGCTCGTGGACGTGGAGATCAACGGACCGGGCGGCTACGGCTACGGTTCGCTGCTCGAACGGATCGCGGCCCACACCGGCGCGCCGACAAATTGCATCGTGACCGCGGCCGGCACTTCGATGGCGAATCACCTCGCGCTCGCGACCGTGCTTTCGCCCGGCGACGAGGTGGTGATCGAACAACCAGCTTACGGTCCGCTCCTCGACGTGGCGCATTATCTCGGCGCGCGCGTGCGCCGGGTGGAGCGAAAATTCGAGGACGATTTCGCGGTGTCGTTAGGCGAAATGGAGCGCGCGATCACGCCGGCGACGCGGCTAGTGGTGCTGACGAACATGCACAATCCGAGCGGCGCGCTGCTCCCGGCGGAAACCTTGCGCGCGATCGGCGAGCTGGCGCAGCGGGTCGGCGCGCGCGTGCTGGTGGACGAGGCTTATCTCGACATGCTCTTCGACCCGGCGACGCCGTTTGCCTTTTCGTTAGGCGAGAATTTTATCGTCACCACCAGCCTGACGAAAACCTATGGCCTGAGCAGCCTGCGCTGCGGCTGGATCCTGGCCGCGCCGGAGCTCGCGCAGCGGATGTGGCGGATGAACGACCTCTACGCCGCGACACCCGCGCATCCGGCGGAGCGGCTCGCGGTCGCGGCGTTTGATCACCTCGCGCAGTTTCGCGCTCGCGCGCAGGAATGCCTAACGACAAACCGCGTTTTGCTCGACGACTTCCTCGATTCGCGCGCGGATCTGGAGTGCTTCCGTCCGCCCGGCGGGACGATCGTTTTTCCCCGCCTAACGACCGGTGAGCCCGCTAAATTCTTCACCCTGCTCCGCGAGAAATACGAGACGTCGGTCGTGCCGGGTCACTTCTTCGAATTGCCGCAGCCATTTCCGGCTCGGCATCGGCGGAGCGACCGGACCGCTCCGCGCCGCGCTCGCGCAACTCGGCGCGGCGCTCGATGAATTCGATTCCGCGTCGGAATAACGTCACGGAATTCCCGCTAGTCATCCGCGCGAAATCTGACGCAGAAATAATTCATGCCTCATGTTGTAACCACAAAGTGTGTCGCCTGTAAGTTTACCGATTGCGTGGTCGTCTGCCCGGTCGCCTGTTTCTACGAAATCGAGAGCCAGCTCGTGATTCATCCTGACGAATGCATCGACTGCATGGCCTGCGTCGATGAATGCCCGGTGCACGCGATCTACGCCGAGGAAGACGTGCCCGCGGAATACCGGGGCGACGTCGCGCTAAACGCGGAGGAGGCCCCAAAAGTGCCGGCGCCGATCGAGACGAAGAAGGACCCGCTCCCGACCGCCGCGGCGCGCAAAGCGGAACTCGGTTACTAGCCGCCTAACGAACTCACGCCGGTTCCGTGATTGCCAGACGCGCGGTCCGGACGTAATGATTATTCCCAGCAAATTCGGGTCGCACCGCAGGAAGAAAAATTGATGAGTTAGAGGAAGCCGTGGACAAACCCAGCAACAAGGAATTCCAGGAACGGCTCGGCCGGGTGGAGGAATTAATTGCGACGCTGGAAAGCGCGCCCAATCCCGAGGTGCGCGAGCAGGTCCGCGAGCTGATTACTTCGCTGCTCGAATTGCACGGTACCGGTCTCGAGCGGGTGCTGAGCGTAGTTTACGACACGGGCGCGAGCGGGATGGCGGTGATCGATCAACTCGGGCACGACCCGCTGGTTTCCGGTTTGCTGCTCCTGCATGGTTTGCATCCGCTCGATCTCGAGACGCGCGTGCGCCAGGCGATCGAGGAAGTGAAACCGCGCCTTGGTCTGCATGGCGGCAGCGTGGAGCTGCTCGGCGTGAGCGCGGAGGGGCGCGTTCACCTGAAGCTCCAGGGAAATTGCCACGAGTGCCCATCGTCGCGGTTGACGCTCCGGTTTTCGATCGAGGAAGCGCTCTACGCCGCCGCTCCGGATTTAACCGGTCTCGATGTCGAAGGGCTTCCGGAAGAAAACCCGCCGGCTGCGCCTAACGAGTCCGTGCCGGCGCCGAAATTTACCGATTGTCCCCTCCCGAACGGCAGCAGCCAGACGGTCGCAGCAGCAGGAGCAACCATATGAACAAACCACCACAACCAGTGCACATCCCGGGCAATCCGAAGGGCGAAGAACTCGCGCTCGACAGTCACGAGCCGGGCCGCGGCGAAGGCGGGAAAAGTTACACCACCGCGCGCGACGCCACCGGGATCAACCCGGAAGCGCGCGCGCCGATTCATCCCGACATGCCGAATCTGCAGCCTGCCTAGGCTGGCTTCGGTTCCATTGACGCAGCGAGATCCGCGGACCGGCTGAAACCGGCCGCGCGGCCCGCTGTCTTTCTCAGTGATGAGATCCTCCTCGTTCGCGACCCTGCGCCGTTTCGCCGGTACGCCGAAAAGCGACGGCGGCCGGCCGGCGGCACCGCCCCCTTTGGAGGTGGAGCAGTGCGAGCTCTGCAGCCTTCGGCTTCCCCCGACGCATCGCCACATGCTGGAGATGGCGACGCGCCGAATCGTTTGTTCGTGCGGTCCGTGCACGATGCTTTTTGAGAAGGAAGAGGCCGATAAATTCAAGCCGATCCCGCGCGACTCGCGCGCGTTGCCGGATTTCCAGATGAGCGATGAGGAATGGGAAAGTCTCTCGCTCCCGATCAGCCTGGCGTTTTTCTTTTACGATTCGCCTAACGAGAAGATGGCGGCCTATTACCCGAGCCCGGCGGGCGCGACGGAATCGCTCCTGCCGCTCAGCTCATGGGAAGCGCTGGTGGTGGCGAACCCGTTCCTGCGCGAGCTGCAGCCGGATGTGGAGACGCTGCTCGTAAATCGCGTGGACGGCGCGCGTGAATATTTCGTGGCGCCGATCGATGTCTGTTTCGAACTGGTCGGTTTGATCCGGGTGCACTGGCGCGGCCTCTCCGGCGGCGATGATGTCTGGCGCGAGATCAACCGGTTCTTCACCCGCCTGAAAAGCTGATGCCGAACCTGGAATTCAAAGTCACGGGCGTGGAAGCCGCGAACTACGGGATCGTCCCGCTGCTCCATTTTAAACTCGAGATCACGAACACGTCTGAGACCGAGACGATCCAGAGCATTCTGCTTCAGGCGCAGATTCAGTTGCAGCCGACCCAGCGTGCCTACCAGCCGGCGGAGAAGGAAAAGCTCGGTGAACTTTTCGGGACGCCGGATCGCTGGGGCCAAACTCTGCGCGCGCGGCTCTGGACGCATGCGACTGCAAACGTGCGGCAATTCCAGAGTCGGACAGAAGCGCTGCTCGCGGTCCCGTGCACTTATGATCTGAACGTTTCGGCGACGAAATATTTTTACGGGCTCGAAAGTGGCGAGGTGCCGCTGCTCTTTTTGTTTAGCGGGACGATTTTTTACGAGGACGAGGAGGGTCGACTGCAAATTCAGCAGGTCTCGTGGAATTGCGAAAGCGCCTACCGAATGCCGCTCGCCACCTGGCAGGCGATGATGGACGAGCATTATCCGAACAGCGCCTGGCTCGCGCTCGATCGCGAGTTGTTCGACCGGCTCTACGCGTTCCGGCGCGAGGAGGGTCTGCCCGACTGGGACCAGACGATCGCGCACCTGCTCGCGGCGGCTGAATCGAAAACGCTGGCCAAAACGGAATGATCTCGCCGCACGTCGAGAAGGTGGTGAATGCGGTCCTCTACGAAGGCTACATTCTCTATCCTTATCGGGCGTCGTCGAAGAAGAACCAGATCGGCCGTTTCACTTTTGGCCGCGTGTATCCGGCCGATTATGCCGCGGCGCAGGGCGGGCGCGAGCCGTGCGCGATGCAGACGGAATTTCTCATGCGCAACGAATCGAAAGACGCGGTCGCAAATCTCAGCGTGCGATTTCTCCAGCCACTCGCGCGCGACGTGGCGCGGCTCGCGGAGCCGGCGGACGAGCTGACGCCCAAGGTGGAATCATGCGGCGAAATCGTCGCCACACTCGCGGTCGGTGATCGCGTTTTCCAGACCTGGCAGGAAGCGACGGAACGCGTCGTAACCCTCCCGCCGCTCGCGTTGAATGAGCCGCAGGAGCTGACGCATCGCTTCAGCCTTGAGGGCTCGCGCGGGGTCGAGGCGATCAAACAGGAGGACGAAAAGGTAGCGGGCTTTTTCGTTAGGCGACAGCCGACGCTGGAGGGCGCAGTCGAGATCGCGACAGACCTGATCGAGCCAGACGCAGTAAAAATTCGCGTTCGCATCCTGAACCAGACTTCCGTGCCTAACGAACTCTTGGAAAATGCCGAAGCCGTCACGCTGCGGACGTTTGCCTCCACCCACACGATCCTCGAGGCACAGGGCGGCGAGTGCATTTCCCTGCTCGATCCGCCGTCACAATACGCCGACGCCGTGAAGGCATGCCAGCAGATCGGCACTTGGCCGGTCCTCGTGGGCGACGAGAAAAAACCGGCGCGCGATTTGATGCTTTCGTCGCCGATTATCCTCTACGATTACCCGCAAATCGCGCCGGAGAGTGCGGGGGATCTCTTCGACGGCGCGGAGATCGACGAGATCCTGACCCTCCGCATCCAGACCATGACCGACGCCGAGAAAATCGAAATGCGCGGGGTCGACGAACAGGCGCGGAAGATCCTCGAACGCACGGAAAACATGTCCGGCCAGGACCTGATGAAAATGCACGGCGTGATGCGCAGCCTGCGTCCGATGAACGAGGATTTTTTCAACCCGGGCACGCGCCTAACGACCGCCACTGTCGCCGGCGGAACGGTGAAAGCTGGCGACCGCGTGCGCATTCGCCCGAAGAAGCGCGCCGACGTTATGGACATCGCGCTCAACGGCAAGATCGGGATCATCGAGGCCGTCGAAGAAGACGTGGATGGCGGCGTCCAGCTCGCGCTCGTGATCGAGGACGACCCGGGACAGGATCTCGGGATTCTGCGCCAGCCGGGTCATCGCTTTTTCTATTCGACCGACGAAGTGGAGCTGCTCCAGGAGGGCGAATGAAACGGATTCTCGTCGCCGGCATCGGCAACATCTTCTTCGGCGACGACGCTTTCGGCTGCGAAGTGGTGAGCCAGCTCGCGCGCCGTCCGTTACCCGATGGCGTGCGCGTGATCGACTACGGGATCCGCAGTTACGATCTCGCCTACGCAATGATGGATGGATATGACGCGACCATTCTGGTCGATGCGACGCCGCAGAACGCGGAGCCGGGGACACTTTGCATAATTGAACCGGATTTAAAAAAGCTGGACGAACTGCCGATCGAGTCCGTTAATGCTCATAGCATGAATCCGGTTCGCGTTCTGCAACTGGTCCGCTCGTTAGGCGGCTTCCCGGGTTGGTTACGTGTCGTGGGCTGTGAGCCCGCTGTCCTCGAATCCGAGGATGGGGCGATGGGCCTGAGCGAAAAAGTGCAGGCCGCGGTCGCTCCCGCCATCACCATGATCGAGGAATTGCTCCAGGAAATTTTGCAGGCGGAGCCGGGTCCGGTCGCCGCGCCCAAAGCTACAAGTTGAGAACCCACATCCCATGATCAGACGCATGTTAGAAGAAGAGGAGCCCATGAATACTGCTGAAATTTGCTGGTTGGCATTGTTAGGCGGCATCGTGCTCGTTGCCGTGATTTCGTTCTTTTCCATGATCCCGGAGATGCGGCGCTATCTCCGGTTGAAAAGCATGTGAGCGCGTTCCCCTCGAGGTTTTTTAGAGTCAGTCGATATGTGAGTTAGCGATATAAATAACGACGCGACAGCTTCGGATCGCCCAGGTCTAGCGCCGCGCCAGCCCAGGAGATATACCTATGGTAGCAACCAACGAAGCCTTCAAGCATCGGGAGTCAGCGGTAAAGGAAATCCACGTCATCTGGATGACGACCGGGCTAAGTTGTGACGGAGATTCCGTCTCGATCACGGCGGCCACCCAGCCCAGCATCGAAGATTTGGTGATGGGGAACATCCCCGGGTTGCCGAAAGTGCACGTGCACAACCCGGTCATCGCCTACGAGGTTGGCGATGAGTTCATGAAGTGGTGGTTCGATGCTGCCGCGGGCAAGCTCGATCCCTTTGTGCTCGTGATGGAAGGCTCCATCCCGAACGAGAAAATCAAGAAGGAAGGTTACTGGGCCGCGATGGGGACTGATCCGGATACCGGCCAGCCAATCACCACCAACGAGTGGATCGACCGCCTCGCTCCAAAAGCTCTCGGTATTGTCGCGTGCGGCACTTGCGCCACTTATGGAGGGATCCACGCGATGGAAGGTAACCCGACCGGCGCGATGGGATTGGCGGACTATCTCGGCTGGGGATGGCGTTCCAAGGCGGGTCTGCCGATCGTGAATGTCCCCGGTTGTCCGGTGCAGCCGGATAACATGATGGAGACGCTGTTATATCTCCTCTATCAGGTAGCCGGCCGCGCCCCGCTCATTCCGCTCGATGAACAACTCCGTCCGACGTGGCTCTTCGGGAAGACGGTGCATGAAGGCTGCGACCGTGCCGGTTACTACGAACAGGGTGACTTCGCGCATGAGTACGGCTCACCCAAGTGTCTGGTGAAGATCGGCTGCTGGGGTCCGGTGGTGAACTGCAACGTGACCAAGCGCGGCTGGATGGCTGGAATCGGCGGTTGCCCAAACGTAGGCGGGATCTGCATCGGCTGCACCATGCCGGGGTTCCCGGATAAGTTCATGCCTTTCATGGACGCGCCTCCCGGCTCCGCGCTCTCAACCAAGGTCGTCGGCGCCTGGGGCGGCATCTTGCGCAAGCTGCGCGCGATCACGAACACGACGGTGAACAAAGAACCGAAGTGGCGGCATCCGCGCGCCGAACTCACAACCGGCTACGAGCCTCGTAACTACGCGCGCAACTAGGATGGAACTCTCGAACTCGCTAACTCAACTGGAACACTAATATGCCTGACACATTAACCGCCCCCGCCACCAAGTCCTCCGCGCCCACGGGTAACATCGTCGAGATGTCGTGGGATCCGATCACCCGCATCGTCGGCAGTCTCGGCATCTATACCAAGATCGATTTCGACGCGAAGAAGGTTGTCGAGTGTTACAGCACTTCGTCGATCTTTCGAGGTTACAGCATCTTCATGCAGAACAAGGACCCACGTGACTCGCATTTCATCACTAGCCGGATCTGCGGCATCTGCGGTGATAACCATGCGACCTGCTCGGTCTACGCACAGAACATGGCTTACGGGGTGAAGCCGCCGCCGCTTGCAGAGTGGATCGTGAACCTTGGCGAAGCCGCCGAGTACATGTTCGATCACAACATCTACCAGGATAACCTCGTCGGGGTCGATTTCTGCGAGATGATGGTGAAAGAGACTAACCCTAGTGTCTGGGCGAAAGCGCAGAAGACTCCGGCGCCGCACTCTGCCGATCATGGTTATAAGACCATTGCAGATATCATGTCGGCGCTAAATCCGTTCGAAGGCGAGTTCTATCGCGAGACTCTGCATGTCAGTCGTTATACCCGCGAGATGTTCTGTCTCATGGAAGGCCGGCACGTTCATCCGTCAACACTGTATCCGGGCGGCGTCGGCACCGTGCCATCGATTCAGATCTTCACCGACTACACGGTGCGGCTGATGCGTTACATCGAGTTCATGAAACGGTGCGTGCCGCTCCACGACGATCTCTTCGATTTCTTCTATGAGGCACTACCGGGCTATGAAGAAGTTGGCCGTCGCCGGATCCTCCTCGCCTGCTGGGGTTCGTTCCAGGATCCCGATGTCTGCGATTATAACTATAAGACGATGCAGAAGTGGGGCGACGCCATGTTCGTTACGCCGGGCATCGTGATCGATGGGGAGTTAGTCACGACGAACCTCGTCGATATCAACCTCGGCATCCGCATCCTGCTCGGTTCTTCCTACTACGACGACTGGGATAACTGCGAGACCTTCGTGAAGAACGACCCGCTCGGTAACCCAGTCGATAAGAAGCATCCGTGGAACCAGACGACGATACCGAAACCGCAAAAGCGTGACTTCGGTGGTAACTACACTTGGGTCATGTCACCGCGGTGGCTCGACAAGCGCACCGGCGACCATCTCGCGATGGACACCGGCGGCGGCCCGATCGCGCGACTCTGGGCAACGGCGCTCGCGAAGCTGGTAAACATTGGCTACATCGAATCCACTGGGACCAGCGTAAAGATTCGCCTCCCGAAAACGGCGCTCAAAGGCGAGAAGGAATTCGAGTGGAAGATCCCGCAATGGAGCAACGCGATCGAACGGCATCGCGCCCGGACTTACTTCCAGGCCTACGCCGCCGGTTGCGCAATGTATTTCCTCGAGAAGGCGATGAAGGAAGTCCACGAGGGCCGCACTGCGACTTTCACTCCATTCAAGGTGCCGGACGAAGCGATTGGTTGCGGCTTCCACGAAGCTGTCCGCGGAGTTCTTTCGCATCACATGGTCATTCGCAACGGCAAGATAGCAAACTACCATCCCTATCCGCCGACGCCATGGAACGCCAACCCGCGCGACATCTACGGCACGCCTGGGCCTTACGAAGACGCGGTCCAAAACACCCCGATCTTCGAGGAGAACGGGCCGGATAACTTCAAGGGCATCGACATCATGCGCGCGGTGCGCAGCTTCGATCCTTGTCTACCGTGCGGCGTTCACATGTATCTCGGTGGCGGTAAAACGCTCAAGCAGATGCACACGCCGACCGCATTAATGGGCCTCGCGAAATAGTCATGGCACAAAAAGGGATGGGGCAGGTGATGCTCGAGGCATCGCCAGATGAGATCTACGACATCGAGTTGGAGCACAGCCTGCTCGAGGCGAACAACAAGCTCGCGGTGGAAAACCGCGCTCTGCTCGATAAGAACGGGATCACCGCGATCGACTTCATGGGAGCGATCGGTTCCGGTAAAACGACACTGATTACAAAGCTGGTCGGCAAACTGAAAGACCGAATGGGCGTGGCTGTTTTCAACGGCGACGCGACGACGAGCAACGACGCCGACGCCATCTCCGCGCAAAACGTTCCGGTGGTCCAAATCGCGACCGTGAATGGCTGTCACCTCGACGCCAATCTGGTCGGCAAAGGCCTGCGCAAGATCGAGCTGGAAAATCTGAAAATGATTTTCATCGAGAACATCGGGAACCTGATTTGCCCCGCGGAGTTTCCGCTCGGCTCGAAGGCGCGGGTCGTGGTCGTTAGTGTGACCGAAGGTCCGTGGATGGTGCGGAAGCATCCGCACATGTTCCTCGGCGCGCAGCTTGTGGTGATCAACAAAATCGATCTCGCGGAGGTAATGGAGGTGAGCGTGGAGGAGTTGATCAAAGACGTCCACACCCTGAAACCTGATCTCAAGGTCATTCCAACGAGTTGCAAAAAAGGAACGGGCCTCGACGAGGTGGTCGATTTCCTGGTGGCAGTTTAGCGCTGGCGTTTCATGCACGAGTTTTCGATCGCGTCCGGGCTGGTCGAAAAGCTCCTGGAATTTGCGGAGAACAATCCCGACAAACGGATCGTCGAAGTGCGGCTGGCGATCGGTGAGTTCACGCAGATCGAGGAGGAGCAGCTCCGTTTTTGTTACGACTCGATCATCACCGAGATGCCGATCGCGGGCTCGCGCCTAACGATTGAACCGGTGCTCGCGCAGGTGCAGTGCCGACACTGTGATTACAGCGGCCCGCCCAAATATTGGGACGGCGCGCTCGCCGGCACTCCGGTCCCGACCCTGGAATGTCCGCAATGTGGCAAAGCCGCCGCCGCCAGCGAAGGCGAAGAATGCGCCATCCGCTCCGTGCGTTTCACTCAGCCTAACGAATTGGCGGAAATGCTTTCATGAACGCGCTTCTGCCGATTTTGCTCCTCGGGTTTTTCCTCGGGATGCGCCATGCGACCGACTCCGATCACGTGGTCGCCGTGACCACGATCGTGAGCCGCCAACGCAGCATCTGGAGCGCGGCTTGGACCGGAATTTTTTGGGGCGTTGGCCACAGCCTCACGCTCCTCGTGGTCGGGGGCGCGATCATTCTCTTCGGCGTCGTGGTGCCGCAGCGACTCGGGTTGAGCTTCGAATTTTGCGTGGCGCTGATGCTCATCCTGCTCGGCGGGATCAATCTCAAGGCCACGTTTCGTTCTGTCGAAAATGTCAGCGCCGCACAGGTGCCCGCGGCGGCGCACAACCACACGCATCAGCATGGCGATTACGTGCACAGTCATCATCACGGTCACGAACAATCCACCCACGGCCACGCGGAGAAGAGCGTGCCGCCCGCGATTCTCGACCGTCATTTTGGTGGCTGGAAAATTTACCAGGTGCTGCGGCCGTTCTTCATCGGAACTGTCCACGGATTAGCCGGCTCCGCCGCGGTCGCCCTGCTGGTTCTGCCGATCATTCACGATCCCGCCTGGTCGATGGGTTATCTCGCGATTTTCGGCGTCGGGACGATCGCGGGAATGATGCTGATCACGGCTGCGATCGCCGTGCCGGTTTCCTATTCGACGCGGTTCCATTTTCTCCACCGTCACCTCGGCACGGCCGCCGGATTCCTGAGCGTCGGCTTCGGGTTGTTTCTGGTCTACCAGATCGGTTTCGTCGAAGGGCTCTTCACGAAGTGAAGTGAGGCCCTCCGCGCCTAACGAGTTGGTCCGGGTCCGCCTGCTGGTCCGTGGCGCGGTCCAAGGCGTCGGGTTTCGTCCGTTTGTTTACCGGCTCGCGCGAGAGTTGGAACTGAGCGGCGGGATCGAGAACACCGCGCAGGGAGTCGCGATCGAGCTCGAAGGTAGCAGACCGAGCGTCCAAATCTTTCAAGAGCGCTTCCGCGCGGAGAAACCCGCGCACGCTGTGATCCAGAGCTGCGAGGTGTCGAAAATGGAACCCATCTGCGAGATCGCGTTTACGATTCGGGAAAGCACCGCGACCGGTGGAAAGACAGCGCTCATTCTGCCTGATCTCGCACCCTGCACGGATTGCCTGCGCGAAATTTCAGATCCGCACGATCGCCGGTTCCGTTACCCGTTTACGAACTGCACGAACTGCGGCCCGCGCTTTTCCATTATCGAGGCGCTGCCCTACGATCGCGCGAACACCTCGATGCGGCGATTCACGATGTGCGCAGATTGTGCGCGCGAGTATGGCGATCCCGCTGATCGCCGATTTCACGCCGAGCCGACCGCCTGCCCGCGCTGTGGTCCGCAACTGGAATTCTGGGACTCGTTAGGCAAGCCGCTTGCGCGCAGTGATGAAGCTTTGCAGCGCTGCGCCGAAGCGATCCGAGCCGGAAAAATTGTCGCGCTCAAGGGCGTGGGCGGATTTCAGCTAATTGTCGACGCCCGAAATCACGCAGCCGTGCTCGAACTGCGCGAGCGGAAGCATCGCGAGGAAAAGCCGTTTGCGGTCATGTTTCCGACGCTCGGACAGGTTCGCGCCCAATGTGAAGTTACGGCGCTCGAAGAGCGGCTTCTCGCGTCCCCTGAAGCTCCGATTGTTTTGTTGCAACAGTTGCCGAACGTCGCCGGGCTCGAGGCGGTCGCACCGGGAAATCCCAACCTTGGCGCGATGCTGCCGTCGTCGCCGCTGCATCATTTGCTGCTCGGCGAGCTTGATTCCCCAGTCGTCGCGACGAGCGGCAATCTTAGCGACGAGCCGATCTGCATCGAGGAGCGCGAAGCACTCGTTAGGCTGCGCGGGCTCGCGGATTTCTTCCTCGCGCACGATCGGCCGATCGTCAGGCACATCGATGATTCGATCGTGCGGGTGATTCACGGCGACACTACGATCTTGCGTCGAGCGCGGGGATACGCGCCGCTCCCGATCGTGCTCGATCACGTTTCGCCCGTCGTGCTCGCGACCGGCGCGCATATGAAAAATACCGTCGCGCTGAGCGTGGGGCGAAATGTCTTCGTGAGTCAGCATCTCGGCGACCTCGCGACAAAGCAGGCGCACGAGGCTTTTTTTCGCTCCGTGACCGATCTGCCGCGGCTTTACGAGGCGCAGCCGGAAGTGATCGCGCACGATTTGCACCCGGATTATCTCTCGACCAGACACGCGCTCCAGCTCCCCGGTCGAAAGGTCGGTGTGCAACATCACTTGGCGCATGTCGCGTCGTGCATGGCGGAGCACGCGCTCCGACCGCCGCTTCTCGGCGTGGCTTGGGACGGAACCGGTTACGGAACGGACGGCACGATCTGGGGTGGCGAGTTTTTCCTCGTGGAAGAAAAATGCTGCCGACGGTTCGCGCATTTGCGGACTTTCCGGCTGCCGGGTGGGGACGCCGCGGTAAAAGAACCGCGCCGCTCCGCGCTTGGCTTGCTCTACGAAATTTTCGGCACGGAACTGTGGGACCGCAGCGAACTCCTGCACGACTTCACGAGCGCGGAACTCAAAACGCTTCGCGGAATGTTAGGCAAACAGGTGAACTCGCCGCTCACCTCGAGCGCGGGCCGGCTCTTCGACGGCGTCGCCGCGCTCGCCGGGCTGCGCATCCGCTCCACTTTCGAAGGTCAGGCCGCGATGGAACTGGAATTCGCGGTCGACCCCCTAACGAGTGAAGCTTATCCGTTCGCAATCCGTGAGGAGAGCCCGCTGGTGCTCGACTGGGAACCTGCGCTTCGCGCGATTCTGAAGGAAAGCGAATCCGGAAAAATCGCCGCCCGTTTTCACCACATGCTGGTGGAGATGATCGTCGTCGTCGCGCAACGCGCCGGACAGCAACAGGTCGCGCTCAGCGGCGGTTGTTTTCAAAATCGTTATCTCACCGAGCACGCGATCGATCGCTTGCGTACGGCGGAGTTCGAACCGTTCTGGCAACAGCAGGTGCCGCCTAACGACGGCGGAATTGCGCTCGGCCAGGTCTTTCTCGCGCAGAGCGACATGCGCGAGCTCTCATGAATTTGCTCTACGGCGAGGTGGTCGATGTTTTCGAGGAGGAAGGCGTGCTCCTCGGCCGCATCCGGGTTGCCGGCGCGCTCAAAAAAATCCCGCTCGGTTTGCTGACGGAAGTCGTGCGCGGTGATAAGGTTTTAATCTGCGACGGGATGGCGATCAGCAAGGTCGCGCCGCTGCCGGAAAGGGAGATGAAACATGTGCCTCGCGATTCCCGGGAAACTGACTGAAATCACGACCGACGCGAACGGCGTGCGCATGGGCAAGGCGAATTTCGGTGGGATCGTGAAACAGGTCTGCCTGGAATACACACCCGAGGTAGAGATGGGCGATTATGTGCTCGTCCACGTCGGTTTTGCGCTCAGCAAAGTGGATGAAGCGGAAGCGGCGCGGACTTATCGGGCGCTCGAACAGATGCAGCAACTCGGCGAGCTCGACACTCCGGATGTGCCCGACGACGCCGAACCCCCGCCCGCGATTTCCGAGGCTGCATGAAATACCTCGACGAGTATCGGGACGAAGCGCTGGCCGCGGGGATCGTGGCCGAAATTAAGCGGATCGTGACGAAGCCGTGGGTGTTGATGGAAGTGTGCGGCGGGCAGACCCACTCGATCGTGAAATACGGGATCGACCGGTTGCTGCCTAACGAGATCGAGTTGGTGCACGGCCCGGGGTGCCCAGTTTGCGTGACCTCGCTCGAGATGATCGATAAGGCGCTCGCGATCGCGCAGGAGCCGGATGTCATCTTTTGTTCCTTCGGCGACATGCTGCGTGTGCCGGGGTCGAAGGATGACCTCCTGATTTTGAAATCCCGCGGGTCCGATGTCCGCGTGGTTTATTCGCCGATCGATTGCCTGAAAATCGCGCGCGCCCACCCGGACAAGAAAGTCGTTTTTTTCGCGATCGGGTTTGAAACCACCGCGCCGGGTAATGCGATGGCGGTCTGGCAGGCGCATCAACAGGGGATCAAGAATTTTTCCGTGCTCGTCTCGCATGTGCTGGTGCCGCCGGCGATGGCTTCGATCCTCCAGTCGCCGCTCAATCGTGTGCAGGGTTTTCTCGGGCCGGGGCACGTCTGCACCGTAATGGGTTACCGCGAATACGAGCCAATCGCGAAGCGTTATCAGGTACCGATTGTGATCACCGGGTTCGAGCCGATCGATATTCTGGAAGGGACGTTGATGACGGTCCGCCAGCTCGAAGCCGGCGAAGCGAAGGTGGAAAATCAGTATCCGCGCGTCGTGAGTCGCGAAGGAAATCGCGTGGCGCAGGATCTGGTGAACAAGGTTTTCGAAGTCGGCGACCGGAAATGGCGCGGGGTCGGTTCCATTCCGAAGAGTGGCTACAAGCTGCGCTACGAAATGCGCGCGCACGACGCGGAGCGAATCTTCGATGTGCGCGAGATCGATACGAAAGAGCCGGAAATTTGCATCAGCGGTCTCGTCCTCCGCGGAGTGAAAAAGCCGCACGATTGCCCGGCTTTCGGGACTCTTTGTAATCCGGAACATCCGTTAGGCGCGACGATGGTCTCCGCGGAAGGTGCCTGCGCCGCCTACTACGCCTACGGTCGGCACTTGCAGGAGCCGTCGCTCGCGCAGGCGAGCTGAATATGCCCGAGACGGCCGCGACGATAACCGATCGGCTGACGGAAGCGTTCCGCGAAAAGGTGCTCCGCAAATGCGGCGAGAGCATGGAGACGAAGCAAAAATTCTTCGCGCAGTATGCCGACTCGCTCGATGAAATGTCGCGCGCTCTCGCGCAGCGTTTTCAGAGTGGCGGCCGCCTTTTCGTGATGGGAAATGGCGGAAGCCTTTGTGACGCGCTCCACATCGCGGTGGAGTTTAATCACCCGATCATCGAGAAGCGCCTCGCCTTCCCTGCGATTCCGCTCATGACCGATATCGCGACCATGACCGCGATCAGCAATGACCTTGATTTTACGCGCGTCTACGTGAACCAGCTCCGACTCCACGCCGCGCCTAACGACATCGCGATGGTCTTCAGCAGTAGCGGCAAATCGCCGAACCTGATCTACGCGCTCGAGACCGCACGGGAAAAAAAGATGCTCACGGTGGCGTTTTCCGGGAAGGATGGCGGCCGGTTTCCCGAGGTCTCGGATTACTGCTACATCGTGCCGTCCTACAGCATCCACCGGATCCAGGAAGCGCACGCGACCGCGGTGCATATCATTTGGGATTTGGTGCACATCGCGTTAGGTGCAGAGGATGTTACCTAACGAGCCCGAGCCGGTGGGCGCGGGAAGCCTGCTGACGGCGAGCTGTCCGCTGCCGATCACGGATTACAAGGAGATCGTGCTCGCGCACGGGAGCGGCGGACGGCTGAGTCACCAGCTCATCTCGAAGATCATTGCGCCGCATTTCAGTAACGAATTGCTCGACCCGCTGCACGACGGCGCCGTCTTCTCGTTAGGCAAAGGAAAAGTGGCGTTCAGCACAGATTCCTATGTGGTGAGTCCGATCTTCTTTCCGGGAGGAGATATTGGAACCCTCGCGGTCCACGGGACGGTGAACGACCTCGCGATGTGCGGAGCGCGGCCGCTTTATCTCTCGGTTGGTTTTATCCTCGAGGAAGGTCTCCCGATGGCAGATTTCTGGCGGATCGTGCAGTCGATGCGGCGCGCGGCGGATGCGGCTGGTGTCTCACTGGTGACCGGTGATACCAAAGTGGTTGATCGCGGGAAGGCCGATAAAATTTTCATCAATACTGCGGGCGTGGGCGTGGTGCCTAACGAGGTCAGGATTCACCCAGCCCGCGCTGAAGTAGGTGACAAGATTCTGCTGAGCGGTCAGATGGCGGTGCATGGAATCGCAATCATGTCGGTGCGCGAAGGGTTGGAATTCGAGACCGAGATCGCGAGTGACACTGCCGCGCTGAATGGCTTGGTCGAAGAGATCCTTCGCGTCTGTCCCGATATTCATGTGCTGCGCGATCCTACTCGGGGCGGGATCACCAGCTCGGTCACGGAGATTGCGCAGGCGGCCAAGGTCGGGGTGGAATTGAATGAGACTTCGATCCCGATCAGTGAGGAAGTGAAAGGCGCCTGCGAGATCCTCGGGCTCGACCCGCTCTATGTCGCGAACGAGGGAAAACTGATCGCGGTCGTCCCGCCGGCTAAGGCCGATGAAGTGCTCGCGGCGATGCGCGCGCACTCGTTAGGCAGAGAAGCGGCGATCATAGGGGAAGTGGTGGCGGCGCATCCCGGATTCGTCACGATGAAAACGCGGGTGGGCGGGATGCGCGTGGTCGACATGCTCGCGGGCGAGCAACTTCCGCGCATTTGTTAGGCGTGGCGCGCACCGCACTTTTCCGGGCGCGGGTGTATGTTGGGCGAGATGGAACGCGTCTTCGGGCTGGAAACGGAATACGGGATCACGGTCGACGGGATGGAGTCGGTCGATGTGGTGACAGAGTCGATCGAGCTGGTGCGCGGTTACACCGAGCAGGGCGCGCACATGAAGTGGGACTACGAACTGGAGGATCCGCATCGTGATGCGCGCGGGTTTCGTGCACCGGAGCTACTCCAGGATACCGATGAGTCGGCTTACTTCGAGATCGATCGCAAGCGCCCGCTGAGTTTCGAAGAGATCAAAAGCGACCTGGTCCTGAGTAATGGGGCGCGCTTTTACAATGACCACGCGCACCCGGAATACTCGACGCCGGAATGTACCAGCCTGCGCGCCTTGGTAGCGCAGGATAAGGCGGGAGAACGCGTTCTCCTGGAGTGTGCGCGCCGGCGTAACCTGAAGCTCCCGGAAGGTCAGGAGGTGCGTCTCTACAAGAACAACACCGACTTCTCCGGGCATAGTTACGGATGTCACGACAACTACCTGATGCGGCGCGATGTGCCCTGGGAGAGAATCGTCGCGGGCGTCCTTCCTTTCCTGGTGACACGGCAGATTTTTGCCGGTGCCGGCAAGATGGGGATTGAGGCGGAAAGTGCGGCGGGTCAGCCGGGGATATACCAGATTTCCCAGCGAGCCGATTTCTTCCAAGTGCTGGTGAGCATCGACACGATGAATCGCCGGCCACTCGTGAATACGCGCGATGAGCCGCACGCGAATGCGGATCTCTACCGCCGGTTTCACGTCATCATCGGCGACGCGAATATGAGTGAGTGGGCGACCGCCCTGAAGGTCGGGACCACGGCGCTGGTGCTGGATCTGATCGAGCGCGACGCCGCGCCGCAGATCGAATTGGCGCAACCCGTCGCGGCGGCGAAGTCGATCAGTCGTGACCAGACTTACGACTGGATCATCGAACTGCGAGACGGCCGCAAGATCTCGGCGCTGGATGTGCAGCGGCTCTATCTCACTGCTGCGCAGGAAAGCACCCGCAAAGAGGATCCTGAAGTCGCGTGGCTCCTGGCGGAATGGGAAGCAGTCCTGAACGATCTCGAGCGTGACTGGCAGCTTTGTCGCGACCGGGTCGATTGGGTGGCGAAGAAGGAAATGCTGGCGGCATTACAAAGCGAAGAAGGACTGGCCTGGAGTGATCCGTGGCTGCAGGCGATCGATTTGGAATATCATAACCTCCAGCTCGATGCGGGTCTGCACCATGAACTGGTGCGCCAGGGCTCGATGCGCCGGTTGGTGAGCGAGGAGGAGATCAGGCAGGCGATCTTTACGCCGCCGGCGGAGACACGCGCCTACTTCCGCGGACGCTCGGTGGCTCGCTTCAACCAGCAGATCAAAGCCATCCAATGGGATGAGGTGGTTTTTGCCAACCACGGCGAGCGCCTGCGCGTGAGGCTGCCGGAGCCGGCGAACGACGCGCGTCTCGAGAAGTTAAACGCGCTGATCCGGGATGCAGAAAGTTATCCCGACTTCATCCGCACCGTGGCCGCCTTGTAGCCTGGGCTACAAGGCGACCCGACGATGCATTAAACTAACAGAGTTACTTGCCCTGCGCTTTGCGGCGGGCGGCCCAGCGGGCCTTCATCATTTGCGAGAGCTTTTTGCGGCCCGCGGCACTGATGCCATTGCCTTTGCCTGCCTTCTTGGCGGGACGGCCGGGATTCTTCGCGCTCTTGGTGCTGGCGGTGCTATCGGAGCCACCGGAGGCGGCTTTGGCCCGAGCCCAACGGGCGCGCGCGGCAGCTGCGATCCGGGCCCGACCAGCGGCCGAGATACCGCTGCGACGTTTCCCAGTTTTCGTGGAGGACGACATGCTGCCGCCGCCCGCTTCCGCGGCGCTGCTGCTGCTACCACCACTCGAAGCGCGTGAGCTACCGCCCAGCAGGCTCGAGAGCCGACTTTGCAGTTGGTCGATCTGACGTCTTACGGCCACTGCTTCTTCCAATTGTTTAACAGATAAGTCCATGGCGCAGTAATAAGCTATGTTGGTGAGAGAGCAAGTAGTGTTTTCCTCTTACTCGGGAGGACGCAAGGACTAGGCCCCGTGATAAACTAACGAACTCGCGAGACTCAGCTCCACGCAATCAACCGGAGCTCGTGCTCCTGTTGCAGGTGCGGGTAGGTCGGCACCACGCGCACGCTGAATCCATAGGTTCCGCTTTCCGCCGCCGGGATGGCGCCTTCGTAGAGGTAAAGTCCGGACGCATCGAGCTTCTCCTTTTCGCTCAGGATTGTCGCGCTGGCATCGCGCAGGGAATCATTCTCCGCCTCGCCATGATAGGCTTCCACGCGCACATGCTTGGGATTGACTGCTCCGAGTTGCACACGGGCAGAGACGCGCAGCGCTTCGCCGACCTGGACATTTTGCGGGTCCGGGTTGGAGATATGAATATCTGCGATTCTCACCTGCGGCCAGTCTTGGCGCATTTGCGCCTTCCAGCGACTTAGCTCGGTCGCTGCACTTCGGCCGTCACGCGAAAAATCCTGGTGCGCCTTCGCCGCGGGAAGATAAAGCCGCTCCGCGTATTCTTTCACCATCCGATGAGTGTTAAAGGCCGGAGTGACACTGCGAATCGACTCGCGCATCAACTGCAACCAAGCCAGCGGCAACTTGCCGTCGGGCTTCGCGTAGTAGAGCGGGATGATCTGGTTTTCGAGTAATTGGTAGAGGCTGGAAGCATCGACCTGGTTCTGGAATTCCACGCCGCCGTCCTCGATCTCCGCACCGATCGCCCAACCGTTTTTG
Organism: uncultured Verrucomicrobiae bacterium; assembly: GCA_963742845.1. Taxonomy (GTDB): domain Bacteria; phylum Verrucomicrobiota; class Verrucomicrobiia; order Chthoniobacterales; family UBA10450; genus Palsa-1392. Next base: position 165,599 of record CAVUNK010000008.1, read on the forward strand.
CCGTTGTAGCTTTCACACCACCAGCCATCGAGCACGCTGAGGTTGAGGCCGCCGTTGGGCGGAAGTTTCATCCCGCTGGTGCCGCTGGCTTCGAGCGGGCGCAAAGGATTGTTCAGCCAAAGATCGACGCCTTGGACGAGCCGGCGCGCGATGTAAGTGTCGTAGTCTTCCACGAAGACGATGCGATCATGGAAGCCGGCTTCCCGGGTGAGCTTGTAGACTTCCTGGATGAGGGCTTTGCCGCCTTCATCGCGCGGGATGCGATTTTCCGGCGAAGATAAATTGCACCGGCCGCGCGAGGTTATTCAGCATCCGCAGAAGTCGCTCGGGATCGCTGAACAGGAGCGCACCGCGTTTGTAAGTCGCGAAGCGGCGGGCAAAACCAATCGTAAGTATCTCCGGGTCGAGAATGGAATGGACCGCGCGAATGGCCTCGGGCGATTCGCCCAGCCGCTCGCGCCGCGCGCGCACGCGGTCACGCACGAAATTCACCAGGCGCAGCTTCAGCTTCTGGTGAGTCTCCCAGAGTTCCGCATCCGGAATATCAATCACTCCGCGCCAGAAATCGGGCTCAGTCAGGTGCTCTTCCCAGTCGCCGAGATACTTGGTGTAGAGCGCGGAGAATTCCGGTGCCATCCAGGTCTTGGTATGAATGCCGTTGGTGATGCTGGTGATCGGCACCTCGCGGGTCGGCACGCCGGCCCAGACATCTTTCCACAGACCCTGACTTACTTCGCCGTGCAGCTTGCTGACGCCGTTCGCGTGCCGGCTGGTCCGGAGCGCGAGGATAGTCATGCTAAAGCTCGCGACCGGATCGACCGAGGTCTGACCGAAGTGGAACAACTCGTCAAAAGAGATGCCGACCTGCGTCGCGAGCTGGCCGAAATAGCGCACCATCATCTCGCGCGGAAACGCGTCGTTCCCCGCCGGCACCGGCGTGTGCGTGGTAAAGACATTGGCCGACGCGACCAGCTGTAAGGCCGCATAGAAATCGAGATTCCCTTCGGTGACGTGGCGGCGGATTCGCTCGAGCGAGAGAAAGGCGGAGTGCCCTTCGTTCATGTGAAAGACTTCCGCTTCGATCCCGAGCGCGTTCAGCGCGGTCACGCCGCCGACGCCGAGCACGATCTCCTGGCGCATCCGCATCTCGAGATCGCCGCCGTATAACTCCGCGGTGATGAGACGATCTTCCGGGCTGTTCTCCGGAATGTCGGTATCGAGGAGATAGAGATCGATTCGGCCGACATGGAGTCGCCAGATTTTCGCGATGACCTGGCGATCGAGCAGCGGCACCGCGACCAGCAGGATTTTCCCATCGGTCTGCACTTCGCGGATGGGGAGATGATGGAAGTTTTGGTTAAGACTGACCGCTTCCTGCCAGCCATCCTTGTTGATCTGCTGTTTGAAATAACCGTGCCGGTAGAGCAGTCCGACCGCGACGAAGTTCAGGTCGAGATCGCTCGCTGACTTGCAATGATCGCCGGAGAGAATCCCGAGACCGCCAGAGTAATTCGGGATGGATTCGTGAAAGCCGAACTCGGCCGAGAAATAAGCAATCGGCTTACTGAAAGCGCGTCCGGCGCCTTTTTTCCCGTAGGTGTCCTTGCGCGCGAGATACTTTTTAAAGGCGCCATGTACCTCTGCGAGATCGCGGAGGAAAGTCTTATCCTGCGCCACTTCCGTCAGCCGCGCCTGGCGCGAGAGCTGGAGCATCCGGAGCGGGTTATGATTCGTGACGTGCCAAAGCTCCGGATCGAGATGGCGGAAAAGGCGGCGCGCGGAAGGCTCCCAAGTCCACCACAGATTGAAGACGATCTCGCGCAACGGTTCGAGCGCTTCGGGGAGATTCGGGACGACGTGATAAGTCTGGATGTTCGGCATAGGAAAAACCGGCTGGGCTGAAAGAAGCGCAAACTCTGGCAGGAAAACGAGGAGCAGCAAGCGTTCCGTCGGTCAGGCGGCGCGGCGCGTGGCGAAGACCATGCCGATGAGCACGCCGGCTATGAAGCCGCTAAGATGCGCGGCCAGACTCACCTGCGGCGTGGAAAGGTCGAAGACGGTTTGGAACGCTACGATCGCGAGGATCTCTTTCAGCCGCCGACCGGCGAGCGGTGATTGTCGATGACGCAGGAGCAGACCGGCGGAGATCCCGATCACTCCCATGACACAACCGGACGCGCCGACGAGTTGATCTGCATTCGTTAGGCCAAGGGCGCTCAGGAGAACGACACCGGCGCTCGAGCCCAGCCCGGAGAGCAGATAGCCGGCGGCGAATTTCACCGACCCAATCATCCGCTCGAGCACCGGCCCGAGGAGATAAAGCGCGTAGAGATTGAAAAGAATGTGGAGCACGCCGTAGTGCAGGAAGAGCGCGGTGAGCAGTCGCCAGTATTGGTGATTGCTCAGGACGGCCTTCGGTTCGAGGGCGCCGAGGCGGTGCAGGGTTAGCCCGTTAGTGGCGCCGCCGTAGAGCAATTCGGCGCCGAACATGGCGAGATTCAGGATGATAAAAGTCCAAACCGCGATCGGCCGATTCGCCTGGCGTGATCCGGGTATCGCGAGGTTAGAGGTTGTCTCGGCGATCACGCGCCGGAGAAGTTTTTCGGTCGCCGGGGAGACCTGCGTTCGCGGAAAATCTTTCGCGCGGGCGAGGCGGCGGGCAATACTCTGCTCAAGGATCGCGTCGCCGGTTTGACCGCGAAGTTTCGTTAGGCGCGCGTCCGCTTTCTCGGTCTCTCCGTTCGCCAGCTCGGCGGTGGCGAGCCAGAACTGCTGATGCGCGTGCGGGAAACGCGCGAGCGCTCCCTTGAAGAGCCCGGCGACGGCCGCGGTGCGTCCGGTGAAGGAAAAGAGGTAGAGCAACTCCTGCGCGTAGCCCGGTGAGATCGTTAGGCGCGGCTCCAGGCTTTGGCTGCGCGCGGCGAAACTCCAGGCCAAGTCTTCGAGCGCGCCGGTCTCGCCCAGCGCGCGCAGGTAAAGAGCGCGCACGGCGGGTTCGTTCGTCACCGTCAGATCGCGGCGGCACCAATCCACGAGCGCGCCCCAGTTATCCGTCAATGCGTAGGTGTAGGCGATCGTGATCGGCGTGCGCGTAGTCGCGAGGCGATCGAGCGCCGCCGGGAGCTGACCCGTGCGCGCGAGCTCGAGGACGCGCAGGAGAAAAGGCAGCGGACCGGCGCCATTCCAGGGATGCAAAATTTGCCTAACGAGTGCCAGCCAGCGCGCCGCGCGGTAGCGTCGCTCTACCAGCAGGCTGGCAATTTTCCGCTCCGCCACCGAGGGCACGAGCAGGAGCAAAGCCCAGAGCCCGCCGCCGAGAAATCCCGCGATCGCCGGCGCAAACAGATAGCTCAGCCCGGTTCCCACGAGCACGATCAGCGCGGCTGCGACCCAGCCGCCCGGGCGCGCGTCGCCGAGGCCGCGGAGACGCCAGAGCAGGATCACCGGCGTGGCGAGCGCGATGAAAAGCAGGATGTGATTCAGGTCGAGCAAAAGTCGGAGTGGAACTCGGTAGCGCGCGGCGGTTTGTCAATCGCGGAGACCGGCGCGACCAGTAAGTCTTATGGGACCGTTGCGCCTTACCATCACCAACTATCTCGACGTCATTTCTTCGTGGTGTTTTTGGGCCACGCCCGCGTGGCAGGAATTGCGCGAGCGTTACTCGGACCAGGTCGAGTTTCGCTGGAAGATCGCGCTGATGGATAAGACCGGACTCCCGCCGACGCATGAAGCGATGGAATGGTATTACCGGCGCAGCGGGCTGCTAATGCGTTCGCCGGTGAAGCTCCGAACTGGCTGGCACACCATTGGGCGCGAAGAATATCCGGAGCCGAATTGCGTCGCGGAAGCCGCGCGCGCGCTCGGCGTGGAAGACGATCGCGTCTGGATCGCGCTAAGCCGCGCTGAGTTGCTCGAGGCGACGAAGATTTCGGATTGGGAAACCGCGGCGCGGGTTGGTGCGGAAGCCAGTGGTCTGGAGAAAGCGAAGCTCCTCGCGCGCGCGAAAACTCCGGAGATTGAAAAGCGCGTTCGCGAGACGACCGCCGAGTTTCACGCGCTGCAGGTCACGCAGCGCCCGACCTTCGTGATCGACACCCCGATCGGCGATCGCGCGGTCTTTTCCGGCTTCGCCAAAGTGGCACCGCTCGCTGCTACGATCGACGCGATGCTCGACGACATTGTCGGTTATCGCGCGCACGCCGCGCACTTCGGCGAACCGCCGGCCTGAGCGCCGCGGAAAGAGAAACGCCTTGCGACGACCGCGGTTGCGAGATACAACTTCCCCTCGGTTCGAGCCCTGCTGCGAATCGATCGGCGCGTCCCTCGCAAGCGTGCTGATTCCTCGAGTGCGCCGCCTCCGTGGGGAGCGACGGGAGTTGCGACCAATAAGAACGACGGCGTCAAACTCACTCTCTGTCGCCGGCCGGGAGATAATTAATTCTGCAACAACAAATTCGTGTTAACGGCCGGATTCGCGCGCGCGAGGTCCGGGTCATTTTAGGCGCCACCGCCGAGCAGCTCGGGGTGATGAAGTTGTCCGAGGCAATCAAGCGCGCGCAAGGCATGGGCATGGACCTGGTTGAGGTCGCGCCAACCGCAAATCCCCCAGTCTGTAAAATCGTCGATTTCGGAAAATTCCGTTACGACATCTCGAAACAGATCAAGGACAAGAAGGCCTCCGGCACGAAGCTGAAGGAGATCAAATTCCGGGTGAACATCGACGATCATGATTACATGACGAAGATTCGCCATGGCGAAAATTTTCTCGATAAGGGAAACAAGGTGCGGGTGCAGTTGCAGTTCCGCGGCCGGGAAATGGCGCACCAGGAATTCGGCATGCAGCTGATGCACAAGGTGCGCGACGATCTCGCGACCATGGCGCAGGTGGAGATGGAACCCAAGGCCGCCGGCCGCAATATCACGATGACGCTCTCGCCGTTGCCGGCGAACAAGCGCAAGCGCCGCTACTCGGTGGCGGACGAAGAACTCGAGCCGGACAAGGACGACGTCGAGACGGACGACGAGAGCTAGACCTTGCGGCGGAGCGGCCGCACGCAAGTAGTCAGTTTGCGCAGACCGAGCTCGAGCCGGGTTTTGACCGTGCCTAACGGCGTGTTCGTGCAGCTCGCGATCTCGCGCTGGCTCAGCCCTTTGAAATAGGAGAGCTCGATCGCTTCGCGCTGGTGCAGGGGTAGCGACTCCATCTGCCGGTGCAAAAAACGGCTCAGGTCCGAGCGCACCAGTTCGGCATCGATCCCGTTGCGCCCCCTGGTGTCCGGTTGCTGCTCGATATGTTCCTCGAACCGATCTTTCGCGCGGCCGTAAGCCTGCCGGCGCCGCAACCGATCGATCGCCCGCCGGCGCGCCAGGGTGACGACCCAGCCGAGCGGTTTGCCGGCGCGGGGTGAGTAGTTGCCCGCTTCCTTCCAGATCTGGAGGAAGATTTCCTGCAAAACGTCGTCAGCTTCCGCCTCCTCATGGACCACGTGCGTGACGACGGCCTTCAGCATTTTACCGTAGCGCCCCGCGAGTTCGCTGAGGGCCAGTTGCTCGCGTTCCGTGATGGCCTGCATGAGCGCTTCATCCGTGGCCGCGGCGAGCGCGGCGCGATCGATGGTGGGTTGAATCATGGTGGGTTAGGAGGTGCGCGACGCCGCGTTGATCGCGACGAACAGCAACATTTTCCCCGCCGTGCTCCGGCCCTCAATGAGAGCGGGAGAGAGTCTCGCCGTAGGTGTAAAACCTAGGCGGTTTCTCAGCCGTCGTCGCGAGAAAGCCGATGACGGCCCGCTGGCCTAACGAGTCGTGATTCCTTCCGCGATCTGCACGTGGAAAGTTTGCTTCACCTTCTCTTTGCCGTAGCTCAACTCCGCGGTGTAGTCGCCGCTCGGGACGAGCTTCTTCGGATCGTCACCGCCGTATTTGATCAGCACGTCTTCGCTTGGGCGCAGATCCCAATTGACCCGGCTCAAACCGGGCGCGCCGGAGAGCTTTAAGTTCGCTACCGGCTGACCGGCCGCGTTGCTGATCGCAATCTTCGCTTCGTCGCCGTTGTATTCCTTGATCCACGCGGTGAAGAGCGCGCCTTCCGGCGGGTTCTCGCCGCGATAGACCCCTTTCCCCTCGTAGTCGACAAAACTCGGATCGACGTAGCGACCGAAGACCGGCCCGAGCGAAAAGAGATGCGCCGGCTTGGCCATGATCTCGGGCGAAAGTTCCCGGAAGGGGCGGCTGTCGTCGAGAATAAAGATGCTCCGCCCGTGGGTTGCGATCACGAGGTCGGCAGTGCGCGGATGAATCTGGATGTCATCCACGCGAACGTTAGGCAACCCGGCGACGTGGAGCCAATGCGCGCCCTGGTCGAAGGATGCAAAGAGGCCGCGATGCGTCCCGGCATAAAGCAGCTTCGGGTTCACCGGATCTTCGCGGACCACTTCCACGGGGTCGTTAGGCGGAATTCCTTCGCCGACTACGCTCTGCCAAGTCTTGCCGAGATCGGCGGTGCGCAGAATCGTCGGGCGATCGTCGCCCTGCCGATAAGCGTTCGTCACCACGTAGGCGACCTTCGCGTCCTTGGCGCTCGGCTCGATTCGCACAATCCACTGGCCGCGCGCGGGCTCGGGGAGATTGGCGGTCAGCTCGGTCCAGTTCGCGCCGTCATTCTCAGTCATCCAAAGACGGCCGTCGTCGGTGCCGGCCCAGAGTTCGCCGGTTTTCGCGGGCGACTCGGCGAGTGAATAGATGACTCCGAAGTTCTCCGCGCCGCTCCCGCTGGCGTTGATTCTCTCGGCGTTGTTATTCGTTAGGTCAGGACTGATCACTTGGAAATGTTCGCCCTGATCGGTGAGCCGGAAGACGCGGTTACCCGCGAGATAAAGCACCCCGGACTGGTGACGACTCAGGAATAGCGGCGCGTTCCAATGGAAGCGGTAGCGCTGCTGACCCTCGGGCGGCGCCGGCTGCAATTGTCGCCGTTCACCGTTGCCGGAATTGAACCGATGAACCGAGCCCTCCTGGCTTTCGGCGTAGAAAATTTGCGGGTCCTTCGGGTCGAAAGCGACATAAAATCCGTCGCCGCCGCCGAGCGCGAGCCAGTCGCTGTTGCGGATCCCTTCCTTACTCGCCACCTGACTCGGGCCCGCGAAACTTTCGTTGTCCTGCAACCCGCCGGCGACCCGGTAATAGGGCTGCATGTCGTCCACCGCGATCCGGTAAAATTCCCCGGCCGGAATCCGGTTGAGATGCTCCCAGCCTTTCCCCGCGGCGTAGCTTTGGTAAACGCCGCCGTCGGTGCCGAGGAGCAGGCGCCCCGAGACCGGCGGTTTGTTTTTCTCCGCTGGCTTATCGTTAGGCTTGGCCGGCTTCGGCGCGGGCGCAGTGCCGTTCTGAATCACCAGCGCGTGACAATCCGGGTGCACTTTCTCGGAAAGATCTTCCCGGAAATTTTTTCCGCCATCGTCGGAAGCGAGCACCGCCATTCCAAGGAGGTAAACGCGTTTGTCGTTCGCTGGGTCGAGCCGGATCTGGCTGAAATAAAACGGACGCGGATTGATGTCGTTCATCCGCGTCCATTTTTCGCCGCCATCTTCCGAGCGGAAAACGCCCCCGGCTTTGCTGTGGATGTCGCGGATATCCGAGGCGCCGTTGGCGTCGCTTTGCACCACGGCCATCACCACTTTGGGATTCGCCGGCGTGACCGCGAGCCCGATCCGGCCGGTTTCGGGTGGCAAACCGCCCGCGCATTTTTTCCAGGTCGCGCCGCCATCGGTGCTCTTGAAAATCCCGCCGACGTCCGCTCCGTTGGTCGCGATCATCCCGTAGGCAAACGACCACGGCGTGCGCTGCCGCGCGTAGAGCGTGGCGTAAACGGTTTCGGGATTAGCCGGGTCGAGCGCGACGTCGCCGCAACCGGTCCGGACGTCGTTAGGCGCGGGCGCCTTCAGCACCAGCTTCCAACTTTTTCCCGCATCGGTGGTTTTGTAGAGACCGCGTTCGCCGCCGTCTTTCCAGAGATTCCCCATCGCCGCGACGTAGGCGACTTCCGGTTTCCGCGGGTCCACCACGATCCGCGCGATCGCCCGGCTTTCTTTCAACCCGACATTTTCCCAGGTGCTGCCGCCATCGGTGGAGCGATAAACGCCGTCGCCCCATTCCGAGGAGTTGCGGTCGTTCGCCTCGCCGGTGCCGACCCAAACCACTTCGGAATCAGAAGGCGCGAGCGCCACCGCGCCGATGGAAAGCGACGATTGCTGATCAAAGATCGGGCTGAAAGTGACGCCGTTATCGGAAGTCTTGAACACGCCCCCGGTCGCGAGCCCGACATAAAAAACCGCGGGATTGCGTGGATCGAGCGCGAGCTCGGAGACGCGACCGCCCATGACTGCCGGCCCAATCGAGCGGGCCTTGAGATTTTTGAAGAGCACCTCGGTGAGGGCGACCGGCGTCGGACTGGCGGTCGGCGTCGCGCTCGTGGCGGGTGAAATCTGGTTTGCGCTCGCGGGGGTGGCGACGGTTTGCGCCGGAGGCGGCGGCGAAATGGCCGGGGCGATTTCCGTTTCCTGCGCGCGCGCGGCGGCGAGCAGCAGGATGGAAATGCCTAACGAAAAGTGAAGAACCGGCCGCGCCGTGAATTTTGCCATCGGTGAGTTTATCGCGGCTTCGGCAATGGCGCGACCGGCCGCGCAGGAGTCTTGAGTGCGCGAAGCTCCGCATTATACTGCGCGCCGATGCGCATTCTTCTGATCGAGGACCAAAAGAAAATGTCGGCCTTTCTCGAGAAGGGTTTGACCGAGGCCGATTACGAAGTCGAGATCGCCCGGGACGGCGAAGAAGGTCTCGCGCTCGCGCTCACGAAAAAATTCGATCTTCTGCTCGTCGACGTGATGCTGCCGAAGAAGGACGGCTGGGCCGTGGTCGAGGAAGTGCGCGCTGCCGGGGTGAAGACGCCGATCCTTTTCCTGACTGCGCGCGACAGTGTGCCGGACCGGGTAAAAGGCCTCGAGCTTGGCGGTGACGATTATCTCGTGAAGCCGTTCGCGTTCTCTGAGCTGCTCGCCCGCGTCCGCTCGCTTTTGCGCCGCCCCGCAGCCGCGCCCGAGCGTTTGCAGATCGATGATCTGGAACTCGACCTCCGCCGCAACCAGGCTTCCCGCGCCGGCGAGCCGCTGAATCTCACCGGGAAAGAATTCATGCTCCTCGCCCACCTCGTTCGCTCGACCGGCGAAGTGGTCTCGCGCGAGGAAATCGCCGGCCACGTCTGGGGGATCGATTTTCGCACGAGCACGAATGTGCTCGATGTGATGATGCGGCGGTTACGCGCAAAAGTGGATGACCCTTATCCGAAGAAGCTCATTCACACCGTGCGCGGCTCCGGCTATGTCATCCAGGCGCACTGAACCGCGCTCGATCGCGTCGCAGCTGGTCCTGCTTTTTACTCCGGCCTCGGCGCTCCTCCTCTGTTGCGGCATCGGCGTCCTCTACTGGATCGTGGTGCGCCACGCGTTTGCGGAGGATCGCGCGGTCTTGAATGACAAAGTGTTCGCCGTGCGCGCGGACTTGAAAGCAGCGGGCGGGCCGGCGGTACTCGACGCGCAAATCAAGGCGCTCCATAACGGCGAGCGCGCCACCTACTGGGTGCGCGTGCTCGATGCAGCGGGCCACGCGGTCGCCGAGACGCCGGGCATGGCCGAACTCCTCCCGGCGCGGCTCTTTGCCCCGGTCCGGATCGGTGAGCCGGCTGGATTAGAGGAACGGAAATACGAGGGGAATGGGAAACTTTTCTCGCTCGTCGCGACTGCGACCGAAGCGGGTGGAAAAAGTTATGTCCTGCAGATCGCGCAGGATCGCACGACCGACGAGCAGTTTGAGAAACGCTTCGGGTTTCTCGTCGGCGCGGTGCTCATCGCCGGCATGTTTGCTTCCGCCGCGCTCGCCGTGACGGTGACGAAGCGCGGGCTGCGCCCGCTCGCGGACATGACCCGCTCACTGAAGCGCGTCTCGCCCGATCGGCTCGACGAACGGGTGCCGCCGCACGAGTGGCCGCGCGAGTTGCAGCCGGTCGCGATCGCTTTCGACGACATGCTCGACCGGCTGGAAGATTCGTTCACCCGGCTCTCACAATTCTCCGCCGATCTCGCGCACGAATTGCGCACGCCGATCGCCAATATCCGCGGCGAAGCGGAGGTGGCGCTGACCCGGCCGCGTTCGCCTAACGAGTATCAGGCGGTGATCGAATCGAGCGTGGCGGAATGCGAACGGCTCTCCGGGATTATTGAGAACCTGCTTTTTCTGGCGCGCGCGGAGGCGGCCGAGGGGCAGGTGCACCGGCAGAGTTTCGACGCGCGCGCCGCCGCGGAGAAAATCATGACTTACTATGAAGCCATCGCGGAGGAACGACAGGTGCGGATCGATTGTGCCGGCGCCGCAATGATCTCGGCCGACCCTCTCCTTTTTAATCGCGCTCTGAGCAACCTGGTGGAGAACGCGCTCCGCCACACACCGGCCGGCGGCGCGATCACGATCGCACTCGCGCCGGACGCGGAGGCAACCGAGGTCGTCGTCCGCGACACCGGCGTCGGCATCGCGGTGGAACATCTGCCGCACGTCTTCGATCGCTTCTATCGCGCGGATCCGTCGCGCAGCGCAGAGGGGACTGGCCTCGGCCTCGCGCTGGTGAAATCAATCGCGGAATTGCACGGCGGAACGGTCGCGATCGCGAGCGAAGTGGGCCGCGGGACGAGCGTGACTTTGCGTTTTCCGCCAAGGGCGAAGGCGAACCCGCGGCGACCCTTGGATTCGAAACTGTCCTGAATATCATGACATTCGGGTAATTTTGCTTGTCACCGCGGGAACTTCCGTTTATGACCCGCGCATGTTTCACCAAAATTTACTTCGCGGCTCCGGTCGCATCCGTCAGGCGACCGCGGGGGTCGCCTTTACCTTGGGGCTTGCGTTAGCGGGCTCAGCCTGGGCGCAGGACGCGGTCGCGCCGTCGCACACCGACACCACGGTCCGGACTGCGGACCGCGCGGAAGAGAACACCACCACCGCGACCGCCCGCACCACCACGACTACGAGCGAGACCGAACCGACGATGGTGATCACGGGCGATGAACTTCCGGGTGCCTATGGCGCGCCGGGCGCTTTCTCGCGCAGCCGGTTTTCTCCGCTCACGACCGCCTACGTGCTCCCGCCGGGATCGGTTTACGCGGCCTTGATTTATGAGGGCGACGGATTTCGCAATGGCCCGCCAGATCACGTTTTCACGCAGGAGGTGGAGGTCGGTCTGCCCTATCGCTTCGGTTTCGCGGTGGAGAATCGGGTCGAACGTTTCATCGGCGACACGGAAAACTCCTCCTTCAGCATCGAAGCGCGCTACGCCCTCGCGGATTGGGGCAAGATCCCGCTGAACCCGACGATCTTCGCGGAATACAAATTCGGCATCGGCACGATTCTCCATGAAGAAGGCCCGCCGCCGCCGCCGGGAGAAGAGGAAGAGGGCGACGGTCCGCCCAATCTGCCGGACTCCTATGAATTTCGGCTCCTGCTTTCCCAGGAATTTGGCGACCACGTGGAGTGGGCTTTCAACGCATTTTTCGAGCGCGAGAACGTCGGCGACCGCGGCCGCGAGTGGGGCTTTGCGCAGAGCATCCAAGTGCCGCTGCTCCTCGAGCGTGAGCGCCTGAAAGTCGGCGTGGAAATGCGCTACCAGAATTTCACCGTGAAAGACACGCGCGGTTCACCCATTCATCGTTTCGGGATCGGGCCGAGCGTTTCCTACAAGCCTTCCGCGCATAGCCGGTTCGACATCACGCCGTTGTTTGGCGCCACGGATGACACGCCGCGCGTCGCGGTCTTCGCGGTTTTCTCCTACGTCTTCGGTGGCGGCGGCGAAGGCAACGAAGCGGAAGCTCCGGCTTCCACCCGTAATCGTTAGGCAATTTCGTTTGGAAAGTTAGGTTGCTCGCGCCGGACTCGCTCAGGGATCATCCCTGAGCGAGCTTCGGGCGGGATGACCGGAGACCGCGCCGACCAGGGGAAAAGCTGCAGCTCATTCCGGTTTCCGCTGCTTTTCGTCGCGCTCGCGCTCGGCTACACCGCAGCGACCGGCCCCTTCCGCGCGGCGGATGAACCGGCGCATTTCTTTCGGGCTTACGCCATTTCGGAAGGGTCCCTCATCGCAGAACATCCGCGGGTCGATCTACTCGGGAGTTATCTTCCGAAAAGCCTTCCAAAGCTCGCGGCGATCGTCGCGGACTTTCCTCGTGACCCAGCGATTCAGGTCGAGCCTGAACGGATGGCGCGGGCGCGTCAGCTGACGCTGCGGCCGGAGATCCGCGATTTCGTGCATTTTCCAAACGCGGCAATGAACTCGCCGCTGGTCTACCTCCCGGCGGTTCTGGGCATTGGCTGCGGAAGATTGCTGGGGCTCCAACCTTTGCTGCTCCTTTATCTCGCGCGCTGCTTTAACGCTGTGCTCGTCGGCGGCGTGCTCGGTTGGGGATTAACTCGCATCAAAGACCGCGCGCCTTTTTTGCTCAGCATTGCGCTCTTTCCGATGTGTCTCGCGCAGCTCGGCGCAGTCACCGCGGACGCCGTCACTTTCGCGATTGCGTTTTGCTGGGTCGCGGAGCTTTGGTCCGGGCGCACGGCGGAACCCGGTAAGGCGCCTGGCTCAAAAGGCCTTTTCTTCCTCTTCGCTCTTCTTCTTTCGCAGGTGCGGATTCCCTATCCCCTTCTCGGTTTGTTGATCTTCGGTCTGCCGGGGCGAGTGCTCGCGCCGACTCGGGCCGGGCAGTTGAGGTTCCTTGGGGCTTTCCTCTTTTTGCTCATCGCGCCGAGTCTCGCCTGGCTCGCGTTGATCCACGGGAGCCAGGTGCAGATGCGGCCTTTTGTGATGGTAAACCCGGGAGCCCAGCTCGCCTCGTTGTTGCATCATCCGGCCGCGTTCCTGCAACTCGTGGTGGAGAATTTCTGGCAATTCGGTTTCCCCTATTGGCGGCAAGCAGTCGGCGTGCTTGGCTGGCTCAATTTTCCGCTGCCGCTCTGGTTGGTGATCGGGTTCACCCTCGGTCTGTGCGCCACGACCTGTGCGGTCGATATCCGCGGATTGCGACTGACCGCGCGTTGGAGGATCGCCTGTTTTTCCCTCGCCGCGGTCGGCTTGTTCTCGACCGTTATGCTCATCTATCTCTCTTGGAACAGAGTCGGCGCGCCCACGATCGAAGGCTGGCAGGGACGCTACCTTCTACCGCTTCTTCCCCTGTTTCTGCTCGCGCTCGCGAACGGTGTCGGACGTCGTGTGTCCTGGTTGCCGCGAGCCGCTCTCGGGCTCGCCATTACGGGAAATGTGATCGTGATTCTTCTGCTCGCCCAAGCCACCTACGGCGTCGCCTAACGAGTCAGGGCGCGAGCCGTTCCAGCGTCCAGCCCGCGTCGCCGGAGCGGGTATAACGAAAGCGATCGTGCAGCCGGCTTGCCCGGCCCTGCCAGAATTCCACCTCGTTAGGCACGATCCGGTAACCGCCCCAATGCGGCGGCAGCTCGATTCCGCGGCCCTGATAACGCTCCGTCATCTCCGCGAGCCGACCTTCGAGGATGCGGCGCGCATCGATCACCTCACTCTGGCGCGAGACCCAGGCGCCGAGCTGGCTGCCGCGCGGGCGTGCATGAAAATAGGCTGCGGACTCTTCGCGCGTCGTCTTTTCCACCCGGCCGCTGACCCGGATCTGCCGTTCCAGTTGCACCCAGTAAATCGCGAAAGCCGCCTGCGGATTCGCCTCCAGTTCGCGGCCTTTCTGGCTCCGAAAATTTGTAAAAAAAACGAACCCACGCTGGTCGAATCCCTTGAGCAAAACGACCCGGGCCGAAGGCCTGCCCTCCGCCGTGGCGGTGGCCAGCGCGAGCGCGTTCACATCCGGCAAACCGGCTTCGGCCGCGGCGGAAAACCAGAGCGAAAACTGCTCGATCGGATCGGGCAACAGATCGGCCCGGCGCAGCCCTTGGGTTTCGTATTCGCGGCGGAGGCTGGCGACATCGAGCGGGTCCATGGAGAGAAAGAAATAGCCGCGCGCGACAAAAAGTCGACGCTCAACGCGCTCTCGGCGGGTTTCTATTTGTGCAGCGGGACGCGGCTCGCTAATTATCGGGGATGTTCACTCTCACCATGCTCGGCAGCGGCAGCGCAGGGAACAGCGCGCTGATCGCGACCGAGCATTGCCGCCTCCTCGTCGATGGCGGGCTGAGCGCGCGTCAGCTCGTGCTCCGGCTCGCCCTCTGCGGAGTGGCGCCTAACGAACTCGACGGTGTCCTCCTGACCCACGAGCACGGCGATCACGTTTGCGGGCTCGAGGTGCTTTGCAGGAAATTTCAGATCCCGATTTATTGCAATGCGCTGACCGCGGAAGCGATCCGTTACGGCTCGTTAGGCAGTCATCGCAACTGGCGGATCTTCCGGACCGGCGCGGCCTTTTCCGTCTGCGATATCACGGTGGAAAGTTTCTCCGTCCCGCACGATGCGGTCGAGCCGGTCGGATTCACTTTTCACGCCGGCGCGAGCGCGCTCGGTTACATCACCGACCTCGGCCAGGCTACTCGCCTAACGATCGAGCGACTGCGCCAGGTGCAGACGCTGATGATCGAGACGAATCACGACGAGAAACTTTTGCAGAACGATCCGCACCGGCCGTGGCCGGTGAAGCAGCGGATCACTTCGCGCCACGGCCATCTCTCCAATGCCGCCGCGGCCGCGGTGATCGAGCAACTGCTCCCGGGTAAACTCGCGCGCGTGGTGCTCGGACATCTCAGCCGCGATTGCAATTCGCCCGCGCTCGCCGCGGGCACGATCCAGGCGACGCTCGAGAAAAGCGGGCGGCGTGACGTGGAGGTTTTCTGCGCGGCGCAGGGCGAAATCAGCGCGCGCTTCCCGATCGGCGAGACGCGCGGCGGAGCATTCCAGCCGACCTTCGACAGCATGCTTTTCGAGACCGCGACGATGCCGGCGCGATGAAGCTGCGCGACGCGGCAGAGAGCGATCTGCCGGCGATCGTCGAGATTTACAACGCCGCCGTGCTGACCCGGATGGCGACCGCGCAGCTCGAGCCGGTAACGGTGGCGCAGCGGCTCGCGTGGTTTCGCGAACACACGCCTAACGAACATCCGATCTGGGTGCTGGAGCGCGAAGGCCGGATCGCGGGCTGGTTGACTTTTTCGATTTTCATTCCGCGCTCCGCTTACCGTGGGACCTCGGAACTGAGCATTTATGTGCACGACGATTTCCGGCAGCGCGGGGTCGGGGCGGAGTTGCTCGTGGCCGCGATCGCGCACGCGCCGGCGCTTGGCCTAACGACGCTGCTCGGACTGATTTTCGCGCATAACGAGCCGAGCCTCCGGCTTTTTGGGAAGTTTGGCTTCGAACGCTGGGGCTGCCTCCCGCGGATCGCGCAAATGGAGGAAACAGCGCGCGATCTCGTGATCGTGGGCCGGCACGTAGCCTAACGATCGTCCGTCATCCTGAGCGAAGCGCAGCGGAGTCGAAGGATCCCGCCGGGCCTTCCATTAAGTGCCGCCCGACTCGCTTCCTCTCGACGGTTCCCGGCTGATCTGCGGGATCCTTCGGCTTCGCTCAGGATGACCGGTGGCGCGCTCATTTTCGCGCGGCCGCGATCAGTCTTCATCGCCCACCACGAGATGCACGATCCCGGCGGGATCGGAAATCCAGAAGCCGTCGAAGTCTTCGCGGAGTTGTTCCACTTCATCGCGGCGCGGGACGCCGTGATTTTTCAGGTGCGCGGCGGCGGCGTCGGTGTCGTTCGTTTCCAGCTCGAGCCAGATATCGGGGTGACTGATATTCGGCACCTTGTCGATCCAGAGCCGGACCGGGCCGAACTGAAAAATGCAGCCTTCCGCTTCCTCCTCAATCAGGGGCAACGCGAGGGTGTCGCGATAAAAAGCGATCGTCTGCTCGTAGGTGTGATACGGGCATTTGATGGCGATGTTCGCGCCGCCGGAGAAGTGCGGGCTGTTGACGTTGGCGACCATTCGTTAGGCGATGAGTCGCTGCCTTAGCCGCCGCCGGAGCCTTCGCCGCCCGGTTCCGTCATTCCCGCGGGATCGAGCGCGGCATTGAGTTCCGCTTCCGGCAGCACCTTTTTCTCGAGACAAAGTTCGCGCACGGTGCGGCCGGTTTTCGCGCTTTCCTTCGCGATCTCGGCCGCGCGATCGTAACCGATTTTCGGCGCGAGACTGGTCACCATCGCCATCGAAAGCTCGATCAGTTCGGCGCAACGCTCGCGGTTTGCCTCGATCCCGCTGACGCATTTGTCGGCGAAAATTTTCGCGACGTTGGTGAGCAGCCGAATGCTGCATAGAAGATTGTGCGCCATCACCGGCATCATGACGTTGAGCTCGAAATTTCCGTTCGCGCCTGCCCAGGTAATGGTGGCGTCGGCGCCGATGACCTGCGCGCAAACCATCATCATCGACTCGCTCATCACCGGGTTCACTTTGCCGGGCATGATCGAGCTGCCGGGTTGGGTCGCGGGCAACACAATCTCGCCGATGCCGCAGCGCGGACCGCTCCCGAGCCAGCGAATGTCGTTGGCGATTTTGAAAAGACTGACCGCGATCGTTTTGAGCTGACCGCTCGCTTCCACGACGGCATCTTTCCCGCCTTGCGCTTCGAAATGATCGGCCGCTTCGCGAAATGGAATGCCGGTCCGCTGTTCGAGATGATGCATCACTTTGCGCGGAAATTCGTGGTGCCGATTCAGCCCCGTGCCAACCGCGGTGCCGCCGAGCGCGAGTTCCTGGAGCGCGGCGATTGCCTGTTCCGCGCGCCGAATCCCGAGGCGCACCTGTTGCGCGTAGCCGCCAAATTCCTGGCCGAGTCGAACGGGCGTCGCGTCCATCAAATGCGTCCGCCCGATCTTGATTACATCGTGAAATTCCTCCGCCTTCGCGGCGAGCGTGCTCGCGAGATTCTCGAGCGCGGGGATGAGCGCGGTCTTGAGTTGCTCAGCCGCGCTAATGTGGATCGCGGACGGGATCACGTCGTTGCTCGACTGCCCCATGTTGACGTGATCGTTAGGGTGCACCGGTTCGCGCGCGCCGATCGGCTGGCCGGCGAGCTGGCAGCAGCGATTCGAGATTACCTCGTTGGCGTTGGTGTTCGTGCTCGTGCCGGAGCCGGTCTGGAAAACGTCGAGCGGGAAATGCTCGTCGAGTTTGCCGTCGGTCACTTCTTCGGCCGCCTGGACGATGAGCGCGCTGCGTTCGGCATCGAGCAACCCGAGATCGTGGTTCGCCTGCGCGGCGGCCCATTTCAAAAGTCCAAGCGCGCGAATAAACGGCCGCGTGAAACGCCAGCCGCTAACCGGGAAGTTGAGCACGGCGCGCTGGGTCGAGGCGCCGTAGAGAGCGGAGTCCGGAACGGACATCTCGCCCATGGAATCTTTTTCGGTCCGGGTATGTCCCAGGCTCATGAGGCGCCGTTGGCCGAGACCCCGGCGCGGATCAGCCGGGTGGTGCGCGCCCCGTGGCCGTTGCGGGTGTTGGCCTTCTGGAAAACAGTCACGAACATCGGCGGGATATTTTGCAGGCAATACTCCGACTCGGCGCGGTCGAAGAAGGTGGCGTGCTGGCGGAGTTCGTTCGTCACCTGGTAGATGATGAAAGCGCCGCCGGCCTTCAGCGCATCGTAGGTGTCCTGGAGAAGCGCGCGTTTTTTCTTGATCTCGAGGATGCTGAACGGAATCCCGGAAAGAATGTAATCGCACTTCTCGATCCCGCGCTGCGCGAGCTCAGCCGAGAGGCTGGCGGCATCGCGATTGATCACCGTGACCCGCGGATCATCCGCGAACTGCCGCTCGAGATCCTTTGAGAACGCGGGGTCGAGCTCGAACAGAAAAAGCCGCGAGTCCGCGTCCATCCGGCTGGCCAGTTCGCGCGAGTGGACGCCTTCGCCCGGGCCGTACTCGGCGATGATGCGGGGCTGCGAAAAATCCATCTTGCCCGCGACCCGCTCCACGAGCGCCTTGGAGCTGGGGATGATGGACGCGATCTGAAACGGCTTCTGCAGAAACCGTTTGAAAAACAATGCGCTCATAAAGTTGCGAATAGTGCGCCTAGGGGCCCGCCTTGTCCAGCGACGATCTCCCTTGACCGCGGGCCGGGCTTTCCTGATTCGGCCGCCGCGCGCCGGCAGGATGCCTCGCTCAAAACGGGCTTTTATCGGTCAAAAGGCCGTCTGCCTGGGTAAGTGGCGCCTTTTCTGGAACAGCATGGTTAAAACGGTTCTTGACACAAATTGTGAAATTTATAATGCTCGGCGAGTTCCAAAAAGTCTTGCCTACCAAACTCCACCCTGCTGATTTCTCCGGGATGCACAATTTATTGACGGTCAAAGAGACCGCAAAATACCTCCGCATCCCGCTCCCCACCGTCTACTATCTCGTGCAGCGGGGGCAGCTCCCTGCGATCCAGATCGGTGGACGCTGGCGAATCAAGAAGGACGCTCTCGATAAGGACGTGCTGAAGGAGGATCGCTCCGGGCAGCCGACCGTGCTGGTGGTGGATGATGACGAGAGCCTGCAAAACCTTTTCAAGGTTTTCCTGAAGAAAATCGGTTTCAGCCGGGTTGTGGTCGGCTCGGTGAAAGACGCGCTCGCCGCGCTCGAGAAACAGCATTTCGATCTCATTTTCCTCGACCTGAAACTCCCCGACGGCCCCGCCGACGACGTCTACGAAGCGGCCAAGGATCTCGACCCCGATGTGCCGATCGTCGTGATTACCGGCTATCCGGACAGCGCGATGCTGAATCGCATCCTCGCCAAGGGCCCCGTCACAGTCCTGAAAAAACCGCTCAAGGTGCAGCAGTTGAAACAGACCGTCCGTATCCTCGGGCACCGGGACTCGACCAAGCTCGCGGCCTGAGCCCGGCGAGTCGCGCACCACGGTTTCGCGCTTGACTCCGGGCAGGTGATTCGTCTCTTGTGCTTCCCCGGATTTTCCGCGCGGTTAGCTCAGTGGTAGAGCACCTCCCTGACACGGAGGGGGTCACTGGTTCGAACCCAGTATCGCGCACCATCTCATCGGTCCGCCCGTCGGCTCGGCAGTGGCGTCACCCCCGAATAACTCCGGAGAATCTGCAGGGTTACGAATCCCCCGCGAAGCGGCAGAAATCCGTGATGCCGACTTGATTTGCCCCGATTTGAAGCGAAAGAGGAAACTCCAAAAAACTAGCAGCTTAAGAATTTTGAATACACCGAATAAACCCAGTCATCTCGTCACGCCTCATGGCGGCGAGCTCATCAATCTCGTGCTCGGCGCTGACGCCGCCGCCGAGCTCAAAGCGCAATCGAAAGACTTCCCTTCGTGGGACCTGACCGCCCGGCAAATCTGCGACGCCGAGCTGCTCCTGAACGGCGGCTTCTCGCCGCTCACCGGCTTCATGGGCAAAGCCGATTACGAGAGCGTCTGCAGCGGGATGAAACTCGCCAGCGGCGTGCTTTGGCCGATGCCGATCACCCTCGACGTCACCGAGGCTTTCGCGAAAACCCTTACGCCCGGCAGCAGCAAAGTCGCCCTTCGTGATGGCGAAGGCGTGATGGTTGCGGTCCTCCACGTGGAAGACGTCTGGCAGCCCGACCTCCAGGCCGAAGCGAAGTCCGTCTTCGGCACCACGAGCGAAGCGCACCCCGGCGTCGCTTACCTCATGAAACGGGGTAACCCGTGGTATGTCGGCGGCCGGCTCGAAGGTCTGCAGCTTCCTTCGCATTACGATTTCCGCACCCTGCGCCTCACGCCCGCCGATCTGCGGGCCGCGTTCGCGGATGCCGGCTGGCGCCGGATCGTCGCTTTCCAGACGCGCAACCCGATGCACCGCGCCCACGTGGAACTCACCTTCCGGGCTGCGAAACAGGTCGAGGCCAGCCTGCTGATCCATCCCTCCGTCGGCATGACCAAACCGGGTGACGTCGACTATTTCACCCGCGTCCGTTGCTATCAGCTCCTGGTCGGTAAATACCCGGCCGGCACCGCCAAGCTCTCTCTCCTCCCACTCGCGATGCGCATGGGCGGCCCGCGCGAAGCCATCTGGCACGCGCTGATTCGCAAGAACTACGGTTGCACCCATTTCATCGTCGGCCGCGACCACGCCGGCCCGGGCAACGACAAGGATGGCAAACCATTCTACGGCCCCTACGAAGCGCAGGAACTCTTCGCCAAGCACGAGGAAGAGATCGGCGTCAAACAGGTACCGTTCCAGATGATGGTCTACCTCGAGGACAAGGATAAATACATCCCCGACAACGAAGTGCCGGAAGGCGCGCGCGTCCTGAACATCTCCGGCACCGAGCTGCGCGCCCGGTTAAATGAAGGGCGCGACCTGCCCACCTGGTTCACTTATCCGGAAGTGGCGCTTGAGCTGCGGAAAAGCTTCCCGCCCCGCGCCAAGCAGGGCTTCACCGTCTTCTTCAGCGGACTCTCCGGGTCCGGTAAATCGACGATCGCGAACGTCCTTATGACGAAGTTCCTCGAAGTCGGTGGCCGCCCGGTCACGATGCTCGATGGCGACCTCGTGCGGAAACACCTCTCCAGCGAGCTCGGCTTCTCGAAAGAGCATCGCGACATCAACATCCGCCGCATCGGTTACGTCGCGTCGGAGATCACGAAAAACGGCGGCATCGCCATTTGCGCCCCGATCGCGCCTTACGACGCCACCCGCAAGGAAATCCGCGGGATGATCGAAGGCCTCGGCGGTTTCATCCTCGTCCACCTCGCCACTTCCGTGGAAGTGTGCGAAGGCCGCGACCGCAAGGGCCTCTACGCCAAGGCGCGCGCCGGCATCTTGAAAGAGTTCACCGGCATCAGCGACCCCTACGAGGAGCCGACCGACGCCGAGTTGCACATCAACACCGCCGAGCTCTCCGCCGAGGAAGCGGCGCAGACCATCATCCTGCACCTGGAGCACGAAGGCTTCATCGGGATGAATCGCGGCGCCTAAAGCCCCGAGCCCGCTAAACGAAACTGAGACGCCGCTCGCGCGACCCGCGAGCGGCGTTTTTTTTTGCGGGCGAGCAAAAAACCCTCCGCTTCTCGTTAGTCTGGCCTCGGATTTGCTGGAAATAAACCATGGACAAAATCCCGAACCCAAACAGCACCACGACGGCAGCTCGCGCCCACATCAGCGAGCTGGTCAGCAACTTCAACTTCTCCCAGGAGGGCCTGCGCGAGGTCGCGGCGCTGCTCCCGCCGGGGGACGACGAACTCCAGCGCTGGCTGGAGCAGGCGATCGCGGCCCAGGCCGAGGCGGAGTTCGATTTCATGATCTTCGCCGCGGCGATGACCGGACGAAAGCTCTCGGCGAGCCTGCTGCCGGCGGGCCTGTTTCTCCTGCCGAACCCGCAATTCCTCGCCTGGCTCGCCTGGCACATGGAGGGCGCGGTCGGCCCCGCCCTGCTCGAGGCGGTGGACGCCGGCGGTCTCCCGGTGAGCCACTCGACCATGGCGCTTTTCGTCGCCGCCGCCTGGTGGCGCGAGCATCGGCCGGAGGAGGATTTGCCGAAAAAGATCGGCGCCGCGGCGGAAGCCCTGGTCCGGGAGGAGCCGAAGGATCCCATCGTGGTCAAGTATCTGGCGGCTTTGATCGACCTGCTGCAGGACGGGCCGGCGAAGCCACCGAAAATCGCCGGCCTCGCGCAGGGGAAGCTGCGAGAAATGAGGAAGCAGGGGAAGAAGGTGCGCACCGAGATCATGCGGAAACTCAACCGCCCGTTTACCAAAATGCTCCCGGAACGAGCCCGCCACCGCTACCTGAGCAAGACCCCTTTCGTGCGGCCGATCCCGAAAGTTGGCCGGAACGCCGATTGCCATTGCGGCAGTGCCGAGAAATACAAAGACTGTTGCGAGCATCGCGACCAGGAGCTGATCCAGCGGACCTGCCGCGCGCGCACGAAATCCCCCGAGGAAATCGCCCGCCAGCTGAACACCGGCCTCACCCAGCGCCGGCTGGAAGAACTGCGCGCGTCGGAAATCCTCTTCCTCGACCCGCTCCTGGTCCCGGCCGAATTGCAGACCGACTACCTGCTCCGGCTCGCGGCCTTCCGGCGCTTCGAGACCCTGGTCAGCGCCTTTGAGAAACTCGGCGTGCCCGCGGCCCTGGAGGAAGCCTGGAACGGCGCCCTCCTCCTCTCCGCGCGGGCCGGGCGACCGGATATCGTGGCGCGGCTGGCCGAGATGTCGCCGGACGAGGAGCTTGCCGGCCTTCTGCCACCTCATGAAAACGCAGCACGACCCGGCGGCTTTCGCCCCGCTCCTCGAAGAGGTCGCGCGCCAGGCCCTGGCCGAGGGCAGCGTCCACGCCGTCGCGGATATCGCGCTCGGGCTCCTTTTCTCCCCGGCCTATCGCGCGCTCGGGATTCTCGTGGCCCGCGGCACTCTGCCCCTGGGGAGGCGGGAGGAATGCCAGCACACCTACGAGGACATCCTCGCGGCCCGGGGCGAGCTGGATCTTTCGCCCGACGACGAGTTTGCCGATTTCATGGAGCAACTGGAGGAGCAGGAACATAGCTCCCACCGCGACCTGCTCGGCAAGCAGGCGGAACAGGAAGCCAAGGCCGCCGAAAACCGGCGCCTGAAAGAAGAGCGGGCCGAATTGCAGCGCGCCCTGAAGAGCAGCCAGAAGCGCGAACGTGAAGCCGCCGCCCTCGCCGGCCTCGCGGCGCCCACCGGGCCGAGCGAGGAAACGCGCCGGCTGAACACCCAGCTAAAAAACGTCGAAGCCATGCTGCGCGATCTCGGCGCGGAACGGATCGTCCTGCGGCGCGAGATCGCCGAGCTCCGCGCGGAAGTGGCCCGCCTCCGCCTCGCCCAGGGCCTCACCGAAGAGGGCGCCCAGCCCCCGCTCGAGGCGGATGAACCCGGCGAGGAGCTCCACCTCACCGGTCAACAGCCCGTGCGCCTGCTCCGTTTTGCCGGGAAATTCCACCGCAGCCTCGACCGCCTCCCCCGCCAGGCCGCCGCGGCCGTGATGAGCCACCTCGGCCGCCTCGCCGCCGGCGACGAGCACGAAATGACCGGGCGCAAGAAAATCTACGCCGTGGATGGGGTGCTGCGTTCCCGGGTGGGCGACTTCCGGGTGCTCTTTCGCTTCACCCCGCGGGACATCGAGGTGATCGATGTGGTCGACCGGAAAGACTTGGAGAAACGCCTGAAAACACTCCGCGCTTCCGGAGTCCCGGAATTCGCGAGCTAAGCCCGGATCGCCCTTAACCGCCCTCAAACCGCCGCTCGCCTGACCCGCGAGCGGCGTTTTTCCCATTTCTGGGACGCAAACTAAGCCTGGTTTGCCGTAAACTAAGCTTAGTTTGCCGCAAACCAGGGTTAGTTCGTCGTAAACCAACCTTGGTTCGTCGCAGACCAGGGTTGGTTCGTCGCCAACCAAGCCTACTCTCCGGCGAGTAGCCCTTGTCTGTCGCAAACCAAGGTTAGTTTGTCGTGAACCAAGGTTAGTTCGCGGCCAACCAAGCTTGGTCCAAGGCATACCAGGTTTGGCCGGAGACAAACCAACCCTGGTTCCCCGCAAACCAACCCCGGTTTCCGCCCCTCCGGAGCGCGCCCGAAAAAAAGTGCGATTTTTTTCTTTTCAACCCACCGGGACTTTGAATTAAATCCCTCCAAGAACGCGGGGAGGTCCCCAAAAAAGCGGAGTCCTCTCGGCGTTCCCCCAACCCTCAACCCTCGAAAGGAAAATCCCCATGCCTCCACGTCTCCATGTCTCCCTCGCGTTCGCGCAATTGCCCGACGCTGAACTCCTCACCTTCGGCAACGAAGTCTACGGCGGCCTCGTCGGAAATGTGAACTACACAACCCTGCCCACCGACGCGACGCTCGCGATGTTAACGGCCGCCATCGACGCATTCTCCGGAGGCATGACGGGTGCCGCGGACGGCGGGCAGACGGCTACCGCCCACAAAAACAACATGCGGGGCGCCCTGCTGGAGATCCTCTACCTCCTCGCCACCTACGTGGAGCTGAATTGCAAACAGAACCTCGAGATTCTCCGCAGCTCCGGCTTCAAAGCCGCCAACCAGGAACGCCGCCGCGAGCCCTTGCCAAAACCGGCGAGCGTGGCGGTGAAAGCCGGCGAGATGGAAGGCCAGCTCGTGGCCGCGGTGAAGCCGCCGATCAAAAACACCAGCATGTACGAAGGCCGGGCCAGCATCGACGGCGGAGTGACCTGGCTGCCCAGCATCTTCACCGGCGACTCGCGGCACATCACCTTCAACGGGCTCACCCCGGGCGCGATGTACACCATCCAAATCCGCGCGCTCGGCGGCTCCACCATGTTCTCCGAATGGAGCGACGCGGTGCAACACCGAGCCCCCTAAGAGGGGCGCAAACCAGGGCTGGTTTGCCTAGTCCTGCGGGGTGGTGCCGGCGTCCTTCGCGACGTAATCGAGAAACTTCGCCTGGAAATCAGCGAAGCTCGCGAAGGTGCCGGCGTAGGTGCTGAGCAGGACGCGGTCGAAAGGCGCGCCGGCGCTCATGGCCTGGAGGAAAGTGAGAAAGCGCGCCGGGTCGGTGTGCGCGAGGAAGCGGACGAGCCGTTCGGATTCATCGTAGAAGGTATCGACGCGATCGTTTGGCGGCGCGGGGAGGGCGACCAACTCGGCGAGCGCGATCTGCCGGTCGGGCGGGAGCGAGTAGGAGTGCGGCTTCGCGAGATAACCGCGCGCCCGCTGGTAGCTGGCGCGGGCGTCGCGTGAGACGTATTCGGCGAAGCCTTCGTTCAGCCACGACGGGACGTGATCGCCATAGAAACGGTGCACCAGGAGGTGGGCAATCTCGTGGCCGAGCGTGTTGCCAGAGGATTTGTAAGCCGGGTCGCGGAGGAGGAAGAGGCTCCCGCCGGACGCGATGCCGCCGGTCCATTGTTCCAGTTTGCCGGCTTTCTGGAATTCCTGCCAGTCCTCCGGGCGATCGAAGAGGTAGATGTGGGACTTTTGCGCGGTCGAGGAGGGGTCTTGCTCCAGCTTCGCTGCGATGACGCGGAAGCAGAACTCCGCCTCCACCGCCGCGCGGGTGGCGACGAAACTCCGGACGTAGTGGTAGATGAAATGTTCGCCCTCGGCGTGGTGCCAATCGTCCGGGTGCAGGGCGAGCGCGACGGCGCCGAGCGGGTTCGGGTCGGGCTGGCTGAGCTCGGACAGCGGGACGTCGTGGAGAGCGTTCAGTCCCTGCAACGGCTCGAGCTGCGCGAACGCTGGAGAAGCCGCCAGCGCGCACAGGAGGAAGCAGAGTCGGCGGAGCATTCGCTCCCGCTGAGAGCTATATCCGTGCGAGCCCGCTAAACGCGCGAACGGCGGCGGCCGTTGTTCCGTGAATATTTCACCGGCTTGCGTTTCGGTTCGATCTTCGTGAGGCCGGTGCCGCTTTTCACTTCCATGATCTGGTCGCGGAGCAGCGCGGCGCGCTCGAATTCCAGGTTCGCCGAGGCGGTTTGCATCTCGTCTTCCAGTTCGCGGAGGAGCTCGGTGAGATTGAAATCGCCGCCGGCTTCGTTCACCACCGCCGCCGCGATCTCGCGGCCTTTCAGGATGGTGTGCAGGCTTTCCTGCACCGCGCGCCGCACGGTCTGCGGCGTGATGCCGTGCTTCTCGTTGTACTCCATCTGCTTCGTGCGGCGGTAATCGGAGATCGAGATCAGCGCCTGCATGCTTTGCGTCACGGTGTCGGCGAAAAGGACGACCTCGCCATTGATATGGCGCGCGGCGCGGCCGGCGGTCTGGATGAGCGAAGTCTGCGAGCGGAGGAAGCCTTCCTTGTCCGCGTCGAGGATGCAGACGAGCGAGACTTCCGGCAGGTCGAGGCCTTCGCGGAGCAGGTTGATGCCGACCAGAATATCGAAGTCGCCCGCGCGCAGGGCGCGCAGGATTTCCACCCGCTCGATCGTGTCGATGTCGCTGTGCAGGTAGCGCACTTTCAACCCGACATCGCGCAGGTAATCGGAGAGATCTTCCGCGGTTCTTTTCGTGAGCGTGGTGACGAGCACGCGTTCGTTCTTTTCCACGCGCTGCCGGCAAAGCTCGATCGTGTCGTCGATCTGGTTCTTTAATTCCTTCAGCGTGATCCGCGGGTCGAGCAGGCCGGTCGGGCGAATGATCTGCTCCACGATCAGCGGGCTCCCCGGCGTGCGGACGTCGAACTCGGCCGGCGGCTGGTCCGTCCGGCTCATGTGCAGCGGCGCTTTGCCCGGGAGGACGAACGGGATTTCCTCGTCCTGCCCGATCCGCTCGCGCTTGTGCGGGAAATAGCCGGTGTTGCCGACGATGCTGTTCTTGATCTCGAACTCCGCCGGCGTCGCGCTGACGTAGACGAGCTGGTTCGCCATCGCCCATGAATTCCTTGAACTCGAGCGGCCGGTTATCGAGCGCGCTCGGGAGCCGGAAGCCGTATTCCACGAGCACGGTCTTGCGCGATTTGTCGCCTTCGTACATGCCGCCGATCTGCGGGATGGTGGCGTGCGATTCGTCGATCACGAGCAGGTAATCCTTCGGGAAAAAGTCGAGCAGCGTGAACGGCTTCGAGCCCGGCGGGCGGCCTGAGAGGTGGCGCGAGTAATTCTCGATCCCGTTGCAGAAGCCCATCTCCTGCATCATCTCGAGGTCGTACTCAGTGCGCATTTTCAGCCGCTGCGCCTCGAGCAGGCGGCCCTGCGGATTCGAGGAAGCGGATCCGCTCGTCCAGCTCCGTGCGGATCGAAGTAAGCGCGCGGTTCAGCTTGTCCGCCGGGGTGACGAATTGCTTCGCCGGGAAAAAAGTCATCACGGCTAACGATCCTGCGCATGACCGGTCAGCGGATCGAAGCGCGTGATCGCATCGATCTCGTCGCCGAAGAATTCCAGCCGGACCGCCTCCTCGTCCGCGGTCGCCGGATAGACCTCGACCACGTCGCCGCGGACCCGGAATTTCCCGCGCGCGAAAGCCACATCGTTCCGCTCGTAGAGCATGTCGACGAGCCGGCCGAGCACCGCCTCGCGGGTGATCTGCTGGCCGCGTTTCACCGTCAGCAACATCCGCAGATAATCCTCCGGCGAAGTGACGCCGTAGATGCACGACACGCTCGCGACCACGATCGTGTCGCGGCGGGTGAGCAGCGAGCTGGTCGCGGAAAGCCGCAGCCGCTCGATCTCCTCGTTAATCGACGAATCCTTCTCGATGTAAGTATCCGAGCGCGGGATGTAGGCCTCGGGCTGGTAGTAATCGAAGTAGCTGACGAAATACTCCACCGCGTTGCGCGGGAAGAATTGCTTGAACTCGGAGTAGAGCTGCGCCGCGAGCGTCTTGTTGTGGGAGATGATCAGGGTCGGCCGCTCGAGTTCCTGGATCACATTCGCGATCGTGAAGGTTTTCCCCGAACCGGTGACGCCAAGGAGGGTCTGATGGCGATTACCGGCCTCGGTCGATTTCAGCAGCTTGGCGATCGCCTGCGATTGGTCGCCACGCGGCTGGTAGCTGGATTCGAGCTCGAAAGGCATGACCCTGCAATATGCGCCATCCCCGCCCCGGGAACAACGGCCCGTGGTGCGCGGATTGCTCTGTGAAGGCGCGGCGGCCTGGCCCGCTTTCGCATCCCATGAAAATTTCGCTCTCTCTCACCCTCGCCGCCGGGCTCCTGCTGACTGCGGTGGTCGCGCGCGCCGATCACTTCTTCGTCGCCAACTTCGGGGTGAACTCGATCACGAAGTACAACGCGAGCGGGAACGGCTCGTCGTTTACCAATGCTTTTGTCAACGGACCGAACGGGATCGCGCTCGATGTCGGCGGCAATCTCTATGTCACGACGAACCAAAACACGATCGAGAAATTTGCGCCGGACGGGACCGACCTCGGTGTCTTCGCGAGCACCGGCCTGAACAACGCGCTGGGGCTGGCCTTCGACCGCGCGGGTAATCTGTATGCGGCGAATTTTGCCGGCAACACAGTGGAGAAGTTCGCGCCGGACGGGACCGACCTCGGAGTTTTCGCCAGCGTGATTCGGGCGACCGGAATTGCCTTCGATGCCGCGGGCAATCTCTATGTCGCGAATTTTGGGAACACGATCGAGCGCTTCTCGCCCAGTGGCGCCGCGCTCGGGAGTTTTGCGACCACGGGCCTGAATAACCCCGAGGGGCTGGCCTTTGACTCGTTAGGTAAACTCTACGTGGCTAACAATGGTTCCGACACGATCGAAGTCTATTCTCCTGCAGGGGTGGATCTCGGACCGCTCCCGGTGCCCAGTGCGAGCTTCAGGTTCATCCCAGGCCAAGTTCACCGGCAAAGCAGGTGGGCGGCCGGCATATCTATATCGCTTCCCGGACGGATGGGATCGCCGGTGACGGGACGGTGCGGAACCCCTTCGATGGCTCTTCGCAACCCAAGCTCGATGGCATTTTCAAAACCTTCTACGACACCGGCGCGACCGATATCACTTTCCACATCGCTGCGGGCACTTACCAGATGAAAGGCGCGTGGGACTATGACTGGGCCATGTTAACCGGCTGGCACATCAAGGGTGCCGGACGTGACTTGACCATCATCCAGCAGGTCGCGGGCACCGCCGGCGTGAATCCCGGAAGTAATGGGGCTCTCTTCGGAAACGGCTGGGCGTTAAACTACGACAACCAGTCCGTCGAGGAGCTCACCTGTGACTGCGCCTGGTTCCGGAGTGGGCCGGGTGGCGATAACTCTCGCCCGCACGGGAATTTCCAGGGGATCAATCTCTACGGATCGAATCCCATGATTCGCAATGTCACGGTAACCGGATGCGGCTGGCAGGATAACGAGTGTTTCGCCATCCTTACTTCCGGTGGAGTGAATAACTTACACCTGCCGGATAACGCCATTTACGAAAACGTCCGAGTCACGAACGGCGGGACGGGCCTTTATAGCACTCATCTTACCGGCATGGCGATGATCAACCTCGCGGCGATGGGGAATGATCCTACGCCGGTTTACGCGAAGAATGGACGGATCATCAATTGCACTTTCGATCTTCCGGAGGCGGGTAACGCCGGTGGAATGCCGGCCGGCTACGATGGCGGGATCGTTACCGGGTGCACCTTCGTCGGCTATTGGCATGGCATGTTCCACGACACCTTTGTCTCGAAGAACATCACGATCGTCGGGAACACGATCAAAGCTCTTTACGCCGACAGCAATGGCATCCTGTTCAATGCGGGTGTCGGTAATACTCCGTGCGATAACATCGCGATCGTCGGGAACACGCTCTTCTCCGCGGGCGGCATTGCTTTCGCTTCGGCCGTCACCAATTCCCCAATCATCGGCAATCGCATCCGGCGAGCGCCCGGGAATAACTCGAATTGTTCCATCTTTCTCGATACCGGCAGCGTGCAGGATATCCGCGTTTTCCAGAACACGGTGGACCCGGGCATTCCTTATCTCAGCCGGGATACGGCCGGATGTTGGTTTGGGGTCAATCGAACGCCGTCGGGCAGCCTGAGCATCCCCGAGTCGCAGGCGGCGACTGGTGACTCGGCGGGCGTGAGCTACGGCGCGATCAACGCGCCGGAAAGCGCCGGCCTGAGCGGCCCGGTCGGTCTGGCGATCGACAGCGCCGACAATATTTACGTCGTGAACAGCCGGAGCGCGACCATCGAGAAAATCACGCCGGACGGGACGGCCACAATCTTTGCCCCGACCGGTTTCAACCCGGCTTTCATCGCGGTGCAGCAGACGCCGAAACTTCTAAATATCTCGACCCGGGCGCTGGTCCTGACCGGGGATAACGTGCTCGATGCCGGGTTTATCGTGAGCGGCCCCGGAACAATTGAGGTGCTGATTCGCGGGCTCGGGCCGTCGCTAGGCGCGGCTGGGGTCACGGGGGCGCTGGGCGATCCCGTGGTGGAAGTGCATGACAGCACCGGCGCGCTGATCGCGAGCAATGACAACTGGCGTCAAACGCAACAGGTGGCGATCCAGGCAACAGGTCTCGCCCCGACTGCGAATGCCGAAGCCGCGGTTCTACTTTCGCTGACCGCCGGGCAATACACCGTGGTCGAGCACGGGAGTAATCTCGGGACCGGCGTCGGTTTGGTGGAAGTCTACAATTTATCGACCGGCCTTAACCCGGAACTGGCGAACATCAGCACCCGCGGCTTCGTCGGGACCGGGAGCGAAGTGCATGATCGCCGGCTTTATCATGGGCGGGAGCGCAGGTGGCGGCAGCGATGTGGTCATCCGCGCCCTGGGCCCGTCGTTAGGCGCGGCCGGGGTAGCCAATCCCCTGGCTGATCCGGTCCTGGAATTGCACGACAGCAACGGCGCGGTCGTGGCGACGAATGACAACTGGCAGACGACGCAAGGCCCTGAGTTGGAGGCAAGCGGGCTCGCGCCTAACGACGCGGAGGAAGCGGCGATCCTCGCCACCCTCGCCGCCGGGCGCCTATACCGCGATCGAGAGCGGCCGTGACGGTGGGACCGGGGTTGGGCTGGTGGAAGTTTACAATCTGGAATAAGCCGCGCCGTGGGGTAGCTTTTGGCGCCCTGAAAACGTCTCTTCGTCTCCTTGGTTGCGGGCTCGTCGCTCGCCGGGGCGTGTTTTGCCTAACGAGTAAGGCCGCGCCCGTTCCCGGCGCGGCGATTAACTCCGCGCCGGTCGATCGCCACGCCTGGCCCGCGGCCTTGCAGCGTGTGCCGCTCGCGCGGCTTTCTTCGGGCGCGATTGCCTTGCTCGATCGGTGGCGATCTGGTGCAGTCGGCTCCGGCCGCGCGAAATTTGCGAATCTCCGCCGGCACGTTGGTGCCGCTTGATCTGCGGGTCGCGCCCGACCTGCGACTCGGCGACGATCCCGCGCCGCTGCCCGCGAACATGCGTGCCCAAGCCGAGCCGCACATCGCGCGTTCGCCGGTCGATCCGGATTTCCTGACCGCGGTTTTCCAAGAAGGCCGTTTCACCGATGGCGGCGCGGTCGATTGCGGCTTCTCGGTGACGCACGACGGCGGGTTGACCTGGACGCGCGCGCTGATTCCGAAGCTCACCATGGCTTCGGGTGGCACCTACTTGCGCGCGACCGATCCGGTGGCGGGGATCGACCTGAGCGGGCGTGTTTTTCTGAACACCGAGGGGACGACGACTCCGGATTTCGCGGACGGCACGATCCTGGTCAGCCGTTCGACGGATGGGGGCGCGACGTTCGAAACGCCGTTTGTGGTTTATCGCCCGCCTAACGGAAACATTTTTCCCGACAAGCCTTGGATGGCGATCAACACTTTCAGCGGCACGGCGACCGCCGGACGGATCGTGGTCACCTGGACGCAGTTTGGCACGACGGCGGCCTCGCCGATCTTTCGCGCGTTTAGCGACGATCACGGCGTCACCTGGAGCCCGGCGGTGCCGATTCACGCCGCGACCACGAGCGCGCAGGGGTCGCAACCGGTTTTCCTGCGCGATGGACGACTCGCGATCGTCTATTGGAATTTCAGCGGGAGCGGTTTCACCGGCGACGACGCGCCGGCGCCGGGTCCGGAGGAGATTGAGATGGTGCTGTCGAACGACGGCGGCGTGACCTTCGGCGCGCCCACTCCGGTCGCGGGCGTCGCGCGCTACGATCAGCCGAATATCCGCAACGGGGTCTTCCTGCCCTCGGCGACGACGGATCGGATTAACGGCCACTTATCGTTGGTCTACCAGGGGCTCGACACCACGGGTTTGCCGCGGATTTTTTTCTCGAAAAGCACGAACGCCGGCACGACCTGGACGACGCCGATCGCGATCACGGATAATCCGGGAACCGGCGTTTTTAATGCCGCGCTCGCGGCTTCGCCCGACGGGCAGCGGTTAACGGCGAGCTTCTACGATCAGCGCGACAACGCAGCTGGAGACACCACGCATTGCAACCTCTACTTCGCGCAGTCCCTCGACAGCGGCGCGACTTGGGCGCCGAATCTTCGGCTCACGAGCAAAACCACGGATGCGACGCTCGCGCCGCTGACCGACCAGGGTTACATGCTCGGCGATTATCTCGGGATCGCGGAATCGACGAATCCCAATGTCCCCGCGGTGCCGGTGTGGGTCGATACGCGGACGGGCAATCCCGATCCGTTCACCACGCGGGTAGGGATTTCCGCGGAGGTTGATTTCACCAGTTTCCAAGCCTCCCGCTTATCGTTAGGGCAGATCAACGATCCGCAACTCGGCGGGCCAAATGGCGATGCGGATAACGACGGCGAGACCAACCTTTCCGAGTTCCTCTCCGCGACTGACCCGAACGACAACGGGTCGGTGATCCACCCGGCGCGGCAGCTCAATATCTCGACCCGCGAAACCGTTGGCACCGGGGACAACGTGCTCATCGGTGGGTTCATTATCAGCGGCGGCTCGCCGAAGCAGGTGCTCTTGCGCGCCCTCGGGCCCTCGCTCGCGGATCAGGGTTTGGTCGGGCTGCTGCAAAACCCCACCCTCGAACTGCACGACGGAAGCGGCGCGATCATCGCGCAAAATGACAACTGGAAAACCACCCAGGAAGCGGCGATCACCGCAACCGGACTCGCGCCTAACGACTTCCGCGAAGCGGCGATCCTGATCACGCTCGATCCCGGAAACTACACCGCGATCGTGCAGGGGCAGGCGGGCGGCGCTGGGACGGCGCTGGTGGAGGCCTACGACCTCGACCCGACGCCGGCGTCACGCTTCGGGAACATCAGCACGCGCGGATTTGTCGGCACTGGGACGAACGTTTTGATTGGCGGTGTGATCGTGGCCGCGGAGGAAGCCGCGCAGGCCAACCTGATCCTGCGCGCGCTCGGGCCCTCGTTAGGCGACGCCGGCTTAGATAATGTGCTCGCGGACCCGACCCTGGAATTGCACGACGCGGACGGCGCGCTGCTCGCCGCGAATGACAACTGGCAGGATGCGCAAGGCGGCATCATTGCCTCGGCCGGGCTCTCGCCTAACGACGACCGGGAGGCCGCCATTTTCGCGACGGTGCCCGCGGGCAACTACACCGCCGTGGTCCGCGGCGCCAACGCCACAAGCGGCATCGGCCTGGTCGAAGTCTTCAACATTCCCTGATGATCGAATGCGCCTTTGTTCTTGGCGCGGGACTCGGCACGCGGCTCCGGCCGCTGACGGAGGACTTGCCGAAGCCGCTGGTCCCGATCCTGCAAAAACCGCTGATTACCTTCGCGCTCGATCAACTCGCTGTGGCTGGCGTGAAGCGGTTCGTGATTAATACCCACCATCTGCCGGGGGCTTTCGAAAACCTTTTTGCGGAGGGAAATTATCGGGGCCGGCCGGTGCAGTTATCGCATGAGGCGGTTCTGCTCGAGACGGGTGGCGGAATCAAAAAGGCGGAGCCGCTTATCGGCAACGCACCTTTTGCCGTCTACAGCGGCGACGTCCTGACCGATCTTCCGCTCGCGCCGTTATTCGAAGAACATGTCCGCCGTGGAAACGACGTGACGCTTGCGCTGCGCGAGACCGGGCTGGCCGCACAAGTGGCTTTCCGCGATGGAGCGGTGCTCGATATCGGTAACCGGCTCGGGCATCCCGGGCAGCTCGATTACGCGAACGTCTCGATCTGGAATCCGAGCGCCTTTGCCCGCTTTTCGTTAGGCGAGAAAATTTCCTTTATCCCGGTGCTGGTGAGATGGATCAGCGAAGGCGGGAAAATCGGCGGGGTGATCTCAAACGAAGGCGAGTGGTGGAATCTCGGCTCGCCTGCGCAATATCTCGCGGCGCAGAAGACAATAATCGAACGCGGGTGGCGTCCCGCGTACCTCCAGCCTAACGAGTGGCCGGTTCGGGTCGCGCCGGACGCCATCATCGCTCCCACGGCGGAGGTCGATCGGTTCAGCGTGATCGGGGCCGGCTGCTCGATCGGAGAGAGCGCTACGATCGAGGAATCAATCCTTTGGCCCGGTGCACGAATTGCTTCTCGCACGATTCTCAAACGCTGTATCGTCCGCGCTTCTCGCTCGGTGACAGGCGAGCACACCGACGAAGTTATTTAGATGATTCTGTCCGACACTCTGCTGCGCGAGACGCGCCTGCGCTTTCCGACGCTCGAGAGCGAGCAGGTGAAGATCGTGCCGATCGAGAAGGGCGGCTCGGACCGGAAGTTTTACCGGATCAGGTTTTCGCCGGAGCAATCGATCGTGCTCCTGAAATACACCGGCGAGCACGCGGAGAATCAGCGCTACGTCGAGATCGCGGAGTTCCTCACCGACCACGCGATTCGGGCGCCGAAGATTTATTTTCACGATCCGGCGGAAGGTTTGATCTGGCTGGAAGACCTGGGCGAGCGCGATCTCTGGAGTTATCGCGAGGAAAGTTGGTCGGTGCGGCGGCCGCTCTACGAGTCCGCGCTGGAAGCGATCGCGCGGCTGCATGGCGTGTCGGAGACGGACTCGGCTGAGATCCGAGAAGACCTGCCTGAACAGTTCGACGCGTCGCTTTACCTCTGGGAACAGCATTACTTTTTCGAGCAATGCCTCGGGCGGTTTTTTGGCGTCGCGGAAGAAGCTTGGCGGGAGCTCATGGCCTTGCCGGCGCTGCGTGCGATCGCGGAAAGACTGGCGAGTTTTCCCCGGGTTTTGGTGCACCGGGATTTCCAATCGCAGAACATCATCGTTCGCGACGAGGAGGCTTACCTGATCGATTTCCAGGGGATGCGGCCGGGGCTCGCGGAATACGATTTTGCTTCGCTGCTTTACGACCCTTATGTGCGCCTAACGAATGCGGAGCGCGCCGAGTTGATCGCGTTTTACCGGGATCGGGCGGAGGTGCGCGATCCCGCGTTCGCGGAAAAGCTGCGGCTCTGTGCGCTGCAACGGCTGATGCAGGCGCTCGGGGCCTACGGGTATCTCGGGCTGGTGCGCGGGAACAAGGCGTTCCTCGAGCACATTCCGTCGGCGCTGGAGTCGCTAGGCGAAGTGATCGCGGAAATCGCGGGGCTCGAGTCGTTGCGCCGCGAACTTCGTCGTCTCGCCTAGCGAACGAAGGGGTTCCCTTGCCGCTCAGCGCCGATCGTCGTGGCGGGCCCATGACCCGGCAGCACCGTGATCTCGTCGCCTAACGAGTAAAGCTTTTCCCGGATGCCGGTGAAGAGCAATTCGCCATCGCCGCCCGGCAGATCCCAGCGCCCGACTCCGCCCGCGAAGAGCACATCGCCGCCGACGAGGAGATCATCCGGCCGGGACAGGAAACAAAGGCTGCCCGGGCAATGCCCCGGCACCTCGAGAACTTCGAAGTTTTTCCCGAGAAATTCCCGTGCCGGCGCGGCGGTGATCAACAGGTCCGGCGTCACCGGTTCCACCTCGAAGCCGAACCCGTAGTCGCGGAAGAAATCGCGCTCGGAAATCATCGGCGCGCTCTCGGGATGGATCCCTACCGGGCAACCAAAGCGCTGCTTGATCTTCGCCACGTCCAGGATGTGATCGATATGGCCGTGCGTGAGCAAAAGGAGGCTTGGTTCGATCCCGGCGCGGACCAGCCAATCGCAGGCGCCGTCGGGCGCGTCGAAGAGGATCCACCCCCCGGGCGCCTCGAGTGCATAGCAATTGGTCTCGAAAATTCCGCCGGTGAATGTCTGGTAATCGATCATCTGCGTTTCTTGCTCCTAATCTTGCTCCCGCTCTTAATCCTCTTCCTCGGAGCAGGAGCAAGAGCAGGAGAAAGAGGATCGGGGAACGGAAATTGCAGCAGTTAGTCTAGTTTGCGCGCTCATCTTATTTTGAATCTTACCGCACGGCGGTTGTCTCACCCTTCACTTCGGGCGTCGTCCTGAGGCCCGCTTACCTTGCTTTCAAATTAGTATCTGCGACTTTTTCCGTCCGAATTCATGAAAACTCTTCACCGTTCGTTTGCTGCGTTGCTGCCGGGAATTTTAGGGGTCGCGCTGGCTGCGCAACCGGTGCTGGCGAAGACCGATTCCGAGCAGATCGGCGTCTCGGTTGGCCGCCTACTCGAGGAAGGGCACTACACGCATCACCCGCTGAACGACGAGATCTCGAAGAAACTGCTCACCGGTTATCTGGAGCTGCTCGATTTCAGCCACCTCTTCTTTACCCAAAAGGATGTGGACGGATTCACCGCCAAATACGGCACCGCGCTCGATGACGATGTCCTTCTCGGGAACCTGAAACCGGCGCATGAGATTTTCGCCGTTTTCCAGAAGCGGGTTGAGGATCGAGTCGCGAAAATCAAGGAACTGGTGAAGCAGCCGATGGATTTCAAGACGACGGACACCGTGCTCCTGAGCCGGCAAAAAGCGCCGTGGCCGAAGGACGATGCCGAGGCCGACGAACTCTGGCGGAAACGGATCGAGAACGAATTGCTCCAGGAAAAACTGAGCGAACATCCAATCGAGCCCGGGCCGAAACTGGTCGAGCGCCGCTACGACCGGATGCTTCGCACGATTCACGAAGAGGACGACGAAGAGCAGGTGAAGCTCTTCCTCGATTCCCTCGCGCAGGCTTACGATCCGCACTCGGAATATCTCAGCCAGTCCGACCTGAAAAATTTCAGCATCAACATGGGCCTCTCGCTGGTCGGGATCGGCGCGATGCTCCGGAGCGAAGACGGCTACGCGAAAATCGAGAGCCTCGTGCCGGGCGGTCCGGCGCAGACGAGCGGGAAGATCAAGGTCGGCGATCGCATCACCGCGGTGGCGCAGGGGTCGAAGGAGTTTAACGACGTGCGCGACATGCGACTCGATAAAGTGGTCGACCAGATTCGCGGCAAAAAGGGAACCAAGGTCCGGCTGTTGATGATTCCCGCGAACGCGGCCGATCCCTCCCAGCGCAAAACCATTGAGCTGGTCCGCGATAAAATTAACCTGAAAGACCAGGAAGCCCGCGCCGACATCATCATCAAAAAAGATCGCAACGGAGATCCGGTGAAGCTCGGCTGGCTCACGCTCCCGTCGTTCTACGCCGACATGGAGGGCCACAACAAAAGCACGACCCGCGATGTCGTCGCGCTCCTGAAACGGCTGAAGAAAGAAAAAATTGGCGGCCTGGTCATCGATTTGCGCCGGAACGGCGGCGGCTCACTCGAGGAAGCGATTTCGCTCACTGGTTTGTTTTTCAAGAACGGTCCCGTGGTCCAAACCAAGGGCTCGAACGATCGCGTCGTCATCTCGACCGATCCCGATCCGGATCTTGCGTATGACGGCCCGCTGGTTGTTCTCACCAGCCGGCAAAGCGCGTCGGCGAGCGAGATTTTCGCGGCGGCCCTCCAGGATTACGGCCGCGCCGTGATCGTGGGCGACAAGAGCACGTTCGGCAAAGGCACCGTGCAGACGATCCTCGAGATCGGGCGCTTCACTTCGCTTCTCGGGAGCCGTTCGTCGGAAGATGGCGCGCTCAAATTAACCATCCAGAAATTCTATCGCGTTGCCGGCGGCTCGACCCAACTCCACGGCGTCGCCTCCGATATTGTCCTCCCGACGCTGACCGATCTGCCGGAGTTCGGCGAAGGCGCATTAAAGAACGCGCTCCCCTACGACGAAGTGCCGCCGGCGAAGTATACCAAATGGTCGGACTCGCATCAGCTTTTCATCGATGAATTGAAGGCGCGCTCCGCGGCCCGCGTCGCGGCGGATCCGGAATTTCATTACGTCATGGAAGACATGGATCGCCTGCGGAAGAAGCTCGATGATAACCGGATCACCCTGAACGAGGACACGCGTCGCAAGGAGTTGGGCGAAGAAAAAATCCGCAAGGAAACCCGTTCCAAGGAGCGGCTCGCGCGCAACACCGAGGAGCCGAATATTTACCGGCTCACCCTCGAGACAGTCGACGCACCGAAGCTCCAGCTCATCATGTATCCGGGCAAAATCGCCGAAGCGAAGAAGCAGGGTGACCCGGGCAAGATCGCGCCGGAAGCGGCGCCGGATTCCGACGAGGGCGATGATTCTGCGCCCGACACGGCGGACGACAGCAAACCGGCCGCGGTCGATCCCGAGCGCGACGAGACGCTGAATATTCTGGGCGACCTCGTGCAACTGACTCAGGGACCGAAGACTGCGAGCACCGCGCGGTAACGGCTACCGCAGGTTTCCGGCGGGTTGCGGATAATTGCGTCGACGGAACGCTCGCGGGTTGGTTATATTCCGCGAATGACGGGACTCGTTAGGCAAAGGTGGCTCTGCGGCCTCGGGCTGCTCGCCTTTACCTTCGTCCATCCGTTCGCCGCTCACGGGCAGGACGCGGCGCCCGCACCCGATCTCGCTTCCGCATACAGCCAGGCGATGGCCGATTTCGGCGCCGGCAGCTACGCGAAGGCTGCCTCCGCGCTCGAAGCGTTGGTGAGCCGGGTCGAGTTTTCGCCACAACTCGAGCCGATTTATTACACGATCGGTTCCGCTTATTTCAATGCCGCCGACTACCCCAAAGCGATCGCGGCGTTCAAGGTGTATCAGACGAAATTCCCGAAAGGTCTGCATGCCGGCGGCGTTGCCTTTGCGATCGCCCAGTCCAATTTCCTCGCGAAAAATTACGCCGTGGCCGCAACGCTGATGGCAGCGCTCGAGAGCGATCCGCAAATGCGCGATCAGGCGCTGCTCTTCGAGGCCGAAGCGAGCAAGGCTGCCGGGAAACCCGACCAGGCGATCGCGGCGCTGAACAAGCTGATCGGCGGCGAAATTAAGACCGCGGACGCGATGCGCGGGGCGACGATGCTGGCGCAGTTGTATGCGACCAAGGGCGACGGCGCAAAGGCGCTGCAGACGCTCGAATTGATCCACCAGAAAGTGAGCCTGGTTGATAACGTGGTCGAGTTGAACGCGCTCACGGTGCAGCTCGGCGACAAGTTTTACGGGAAGCAGCAATATCAGGAAGCGCTCGCCTGTTACCGCTTCGCCTATCCGCGAAAGCAGATCATCCGCTTGCAGGGCGAGCGGATCGTCGCGCTCCAGCGCCAGATCGAGGATAACCTGGCGGCGGTCCGCGCGAATCCGGCCGAGATCACGCAGCTCGCTTCGAAGAACAACGAGATCAAACAACAGATCGCGGGTGCGCAAAAGCTGCTCGAGGAATTCAGCAAGCTGCCGACGGTCACACCGGCGATTTATCTGCGGCTCGGCCGCTGTTTTTACGAGCTCGATCGCAAATGGGAAGCGGTCGTGGTGAACCAGGAAATCCTCGAGCGCTACAAAGACAGCCCGGAGCGTGAGCCCGCTCTTTTTGGTTTGATCGTCGCGCTCGCGGATGTGAACCAGCCGCAGCGCGCGGAGGAACGTTGCGAAGAATATCTGCGCGATTTCAAGACCGGTCCGAACGTCGCCACGGTCGGCTACTTGTTAGGCGCGGTCGCGCTGCAGGCGGGCGACCCGAAGGCGGCGCAGACTTATTTCGGCCGGATTCTGGATACCCAACCGAACAGCCAATTCCGCGAACAGATTCGCTACCTCGTGGCGAACGCGAAATTCCAGCAGGGCGAATACGACGACGCGGTCAGCGCCTACAAAAAATACCTGACCGAATTCCCGAAAGGCGCGAACGCCGACGACGTGCAATACCGGATCGCGCTCTGCGCTCTTTTCGCCGGGAAATACGAAGATGCGCTGAAGCAGATTCAGGATTACGTCGCGAAACATCCGAACGGCAGTTTCCTCGCCGACGCGAAATACCGGATCGCGGTTTGCCTCTATGCGGCCTCGCAATACGACGAAGTGATCGGCGACTGCCAGGCATGGGAAAAGCAGTTCAGCGGCAACCCGCAACTCGGCGAAGTCCTCGCGCTTCTCGGCGACGCCTACGCCGCGAGTAATCGCGAGGCTGCGGCGATTCCGATTTACATCCGCTCCTACCAGACGGCGGCGACCGACGAAGTGATGAACTACTCGCTCACCGCCGCGAGCAAACTGCTCCAAAAGCAAGGCGAATGGGATAAGGTCGCGGAGCTCTACACCGGCTTCGTGAAGGACAAGCCGGATAACCCGACCGTCATCACTGCGCTCTTCTGGATCGGCAAAGCCAAGGCGCACGAAGGGAAAATCGACGAAGCAAAGAAGCTCGCCGCCGACACGATCAAGAAATACATCGACGATCGAAATCGGGAAGCGGTGGAACAACTGATCACGCAGCTCGCGCAGCTTTGCGTGAAGAAGAAACGCCCGGCCGAAGTCGCGGAAGGCGCTTCCCCCGCGCCGGCAGTTGTGGAGGAAGCTCCAGGCGCGGAACTCGATCGGCTCCTGGGCACGAGCGGCGATTCGCCGACCGCGAAAGCACGCATTGTCTTCGCCAAGGCCGAGCTCGGCCGTCTCCGTCGGCAGCCTGCGGAGGAGGAAAAATATTTCGCGGAAATTTCGCGAGATTATAAGCCGGAGGACCTGAGCCCGCTGCTCCTCGGCGAGGTCGGCGATTTCGTGCTCGGAAAGGGCATGGTCGATCACGCGGCCGATTATTATCAGCCGTTGCTGAACGATTTCCCGAAGAGCCAGATGATCGACTACGCCTACAACGGGCTCGGCGAAATCGCTTACCAAAAGAAGGACTACCTGAAGGCGCTCCAGCTTTTCAACGACGGCCTGGACAAGATCGCGGCCTCGCAAAAGCTGAAAGAAATCACCGTCGGCCGGGCGAAAACTCTCCTCGCGCTCGGCAAACTCGACGAAGCCCAGAAGGCTTTCGAGCAGGTCGCCTCGGTCCGCGAATGGCGCGGCGAGAGCACGGCTTTCGCTGTGTACTCGTTAGGCGAAATCGCCGCCAAGCGGAACAAGTGGGCGGAAGCGAACGCCTATTACCAGCGCGTTTATGTCGGCTACCAGAAATTCCTGCCTTGGGTCGCGAAAGCCTACATCGGCAGCGGCGCCAGCTTCGAGAAGCTGGGCAAGAACGAAGAAGCGGTGAAGACCTACCAGGAGATGTTGCGCAACGAAAAGCTCGCCAGTTTCGCCGAAACCGGCGAGGCGCGGAAGCGGTTGGCGGCGCTCGGACAAGGATGAAAACGCGCCTCTCGTTCGCGGTTTGCGTGCTTCTGCTCGTCCTCGTCCGACCGGTGGGCGCGCAGAATATTCAACTCAAGACCGGCCAGACGATCGAAACCAAAGGCGTGCGCCGGAACGTCGACATGGTGATGGGCTCGGTTCAGGTTGGCTCCAGTCGCGGCGAAGTTGGTTATCAAGCTTCAACCATTTCGCGAATTGATTTTCCCGAGCCGCCGCAGCTCAAGACAACCTCGGCGTTGCTCTCGCAGGGCGAACCGGCGAAGGCGTTGGCTGATATCGAGCCGGTGGTGAAATACTACGAACCGTTCCGCGATCTCCCCGGGAATTTCTGGGCCCAGGCCGCGCTGCTGAAAGTCTCCGCGCTGGCCGGCATGCAGCTCGACAAAGAGGCGGAAACCCTTGGCGAGGAGATTCGCAAAAATGTCACCGATCCGGAAACCGCTCGCGCCGCCCAGCTGCAGATCGTCACCGGCTTGGTCCGCAAAGAGGACTACGCCAAGGCGATCGAGCTCTGCGATTCCGTGATCAAGGAAAGCGCGAAGCCTTCCGTGCTCGCCGAGGCCTGGGTGAAAAAAGGCGACGCGCTGCTCGCCCAGCGGACCTACGACGGTGCCGTGTTGGCCTACCTCCACGTGCCGGTTTTTTACGAAGACGAGAAGCTCTGGATGCCGCCGGCGCTGCTCGGCAGCGCGCGCGCTTTCCGCGGTCTGGAAGACTTGGACAGAGCGAAGAAATCACTTAATGATCTGGCCGCGCAATTCCCCAAATCCGCGCAGGCGGAAACGGCCCGGAACGAACTGAAAAAACTACCGAAATGAAAACCCTGATCCGACCCTGGCCGCGCCTAACGAATATGAAACTTCCATCTCGCATCCTCGCTGCCGCGGCGGCCAGCGCCTTTCTCCTCCTTGCCACGCCCGGATTTTCCCAATCACCTTCGCCGGCCGCGCCCCCGGCCGGAGTGCAGTCGAAAACCCTTTGGGAACAGATCAAGGAAGGCGGCTGGGTCATGTTCCCGATCGCGATTTGCTCGATCGCGACGCTCTATCTCATCGGCGACGGGATCATCCGGACGAGCCGCAAAAAAGCCGCGCCTCCCGCGCAGGAAGATGCGCTCAAGACGCTCTTCCGTCAGGGCGATTACGTCGGGGCCTACAACTACTGCAAAGAGAACCCGTCGCCCCTGACGAATGTTTTGCGGATCGGCGTCGGCCTGCTCGGCGAGGGCAAAGAAGTCGCCGAGGAGGGGATGACGGGTGAACTGGCGAAGGAAAATTCGAAGATGCAGACCTACATCAGCTACCTCTCCGTCATCGGTGTCATGCACCCCGATGATCGGTTTGTTAGGCACGGTCACGGGCATGATCAAGGCCTTCGCCAAGCTCGGCTCGAGCGGCATCGGCGATCCTTCCGGTCTCTCCGCCGCGATCGGCGAAGTGCTGGTCGCGACCGCCAGCGGACTAGTTATCGCGATCCCGGCGTTTGGCGCCTTTTATTTCCTGCGCAACCGCGCGACGGATGCGATTCATCACATCCAGGACGTGGTGAACAGCCTCTTCCGCAAGATGCCTTACGAGTCGCTTGCCGGGGTGCACCTCGGCGACGACGAACTCTTCGCCGCGACGCCGAACTGGCTGGTGCCGGCGGAGGATGGCAGCGGAAAAGTGAGCGGTCGCATTCCGACCGGCCTCACCCAGGAACTCTCGAACTAATATGGCCGGCGGCGGAGGAGGCAGCGAGCAAGGCGAACCTGAATTTCAGGTCGCGCCGATGATCGACGTGCTCCTGACCATCCTGGTTTTTTTCATGACCATCACCTCGGCGCAGGTGTTGAAAGTGGACAAGTCGATCCAGCTCCCGATCGCGAAAGACGCGCAGAAAAAAGACAACACCCGGGCAGAAGCGATCCTTAATGTCCGCTGGAAGTTGCCCGAGAAAAAAGCCGCCTTCGTTTTCGACGATCACGTTTACAAAATCGCGAGCGAGATGGTCGGCCCGCTCAAGACGGCGAAGATTACCGGTGAAAAGAAGGTGACCGCGGGCGCGAATCCGACTTTTCGCGCGGTCATCCGCGGCGATCGCGACGTGCCGGCGATTTACGTCTCGCAGGCGATGAATGCCTGTGGCGAGGCGGGGATCAGCGACATCTCTTTTTCCGCGGTGAACAAGGAGTAACCGATGCGCCTCGAGCTTGATTCCAACTCCGGCAATCTCGGTTTCCAGATCGCGCCGATGATCGATGTGGTCTTCGTAATCATGCTTTTTTTCATGGTCATGGCCGGAGCCGTGAAAGTGGAGAACGAGTTGAACACGCAGTTACCCGGAACTGCGGAAACCTCGTCATCGACCGACTTTGTGGACGAACAAATCATCACGATTTCCGACACCGGCGAAGTCTCGTTGAACGACGAGCCGTTTGATTCCGCGAAGAGTCAGGAACTGCCGCAACTCAAGGGCACACTGATGCGCCTGAAGGCGAACGCGGACGCCGCAAAAACGCCGGCCGTGGTCACGATCATCAGCGACACGCAGGCGAAATACAGCCGCACGATCGACGTGCTCGACGCCCTCGCGGTCGCGAAGATCGATAACGTCACCTTCACGGTGAGCGAAGAAGAATAGCAAACCGCCTAACGACTAGGCGCTGGGCAGATATTGCTCGAGCGCGGCGCGGCCGCCCTGCATCGTGATCATGTAAACGCGATCGCCTTCAGCCCAGGTCGCCGTCATCCAACCATTGTCGTTCGCGAACACGGGCTTGCTGCCCGGCTTCATTTGCGGCAGCGCCGCGCGATCGACGACGAATAAATGCGCGAGCCGGTTCCCTTCGCTCGCGAAACAAATCAAGGTCACGTTTTGCCCACGGAAGGAAAGGACGCGGCAACCGAGCGGCTGAAGTGCGGCCAGCCGATTCGGCACGGTCACCGGTTTCATGTCGTTCTTCACCAGCCAGGTCTTGATCTCGCCGAGGTCGTCGCTCTCCATGTCGAGCTGCGGCGAGAGCCGGATGAAACTGGTCATCTCCCGGGCGTAATCGGCGGTCAGGTTGCCTGCCGGCGCGGGACGGAAAAACCCGAAACCCAACGCGAGCAGCAAGAGCGCGGCGAACGCGGAAGAGAGTCCCAAAATCCAGCGGGAGGAAGAGCGGCGCACCGGCGCGACCTGCTGCGCAAGAATGCGCGTTTTCAGTCCGAACGGTTCCGGAAGCGCTCCCAATTGCGCGGCGATCGCGCGGTCGAAATCCTGTTCCTCGGTCCACCAACGCGCAAGCTCGGGATTGTTCGCAGCCGCGCGCAGGGCCTCGGCAAATTGCGGATCACTCTCGTCGCCGACTCCGGGTTGGAAAGATTGCAGGATCAGGCGCGCTTCGGCTTCGTTCATCGCGAGGCCTCCTTTTCGTTAGGCGTAAAGCGCGG
Organism: uncultured Verrucomicrobiae bacterium; assembly: GCA_963742845.1. Taxonomy (GTDB): domain Bacteria; phylum Verrucomicrobiota; class Verrucomicrobiia; order Chthoniobacterales; family UBA10450; genus Palsa-1392. The sequence continues at coordinate 209,967 of CAVUNK010000008.1, forward strand.
AGTGTCGGCGAGGGCGCGGCGAAGCTGTTCCTTCGCGCGGGAGATGCGCGACATCACGGTACCGATCGGGATTTCCAAGGTCTCGGCGATTTCCTTATAGGAGAGCTGACGCAGGTAAAAAAGCGTGAGCGGCGCGCGGTAGATTTCCTCGAGCTCGAGAAGAGCGAGCTGAACGATATCGCTGTCGAGCTGATCCACCACGGTCGCGGGCACGACCTGCACCGCGATCGCCTCGGGATTATTGTCCGCCTCCACGAAACGATCCTGCTGCCGTTTGCGTCCGAGAAATTCCCGGTAGAGCGAAGTGAAAAGCCATGTCTTGACCTTCGATGCGTCACGCAGCTGGTGACCCTTCGAGGCCCAAAGAAAAAAGGTCTGTTGCGTCAGGTCGGCCGCGTCGGATTCCCGGCGGCTGAGTGAAAGCGCAAAGCGATAGAGTGGCATGTAAAAATCTTCGACCAGCTTTTCGAAGTCGAGATTCGCCACAGCGCGACGTTACCGGCAGCGGACGGACCCGCCAGAGGAAATCGATGAAGGACGACCCCGTCTTCGGTGCTTACGAGTCGGGGAGCGCCGAATTATTCCGCTTGGGGCGAAAGCAGCGGCAGCCCGCTAGTTAACCCACCGTCCCCCGGCCGAGGAGAGCGCGGGCAATTCGCCGGTCGAATAATCGGTTTTCCCGATCGCGCCCCACATCCGGGTGCCGGTCGCGTCGTGCCAGAGCCGGCTCATGCTTTCGCCGGTGTGGCAGCCCCAGCTTTTCACGTAGGCGGTGCGGGCGAAGGCGCGTTTGTCGATTTTCTTCAGCTCGGATTCGTGGAGCCACGACTTCGAGGCGCTGTCCACGACGTTGCTGTAGTCGAAGAGAAAACAGGCGCGGTTCGAGTGCCCGAAATATTCGAAGCCGGCGATCTTCACCTGGCCGCGCGGTTGCCCGGAGTTCAGGTAATTGATCACCTCGCCGCCGCGCGCGAACCAGACCAGGTTAAGATGAAATTTGTCGCGCACGCTGTCGATGTTCGCGATCAGGTCCTGTTTTTCCTGCTGGCCGCGATCGACGTAACCGGGTTTGTAAACCAGCCAGGTGATCATGGTATCCGGGCCGTGCTCGGCGCGGAGTTGCTCCGTCCGGACTCGGGCGGAGTGAACGAAATTCGCCCACCAATGATCGTGCGGCTGCGCCTTGTATTGCTCCCACTGATGGAGCGACGGGCCGCCGACGAGGATGATGTATTCACCGGTCCGCTGCGCCTGGGCCGCAGAAGCGGCGAAAAGAGTGAGCAGAAGAAGAAGGGAAAGGCGCAGTTTCATGTAGAAAATGGAAGCAGAATCTATGCGCGGAACGGAAGAGGGCGCAAGGTGGGAACGCCCGATCAGTGCCGCTCGCCTTCGGTCCGGTAGTCCTGCCACGATTGCCAGGCGCGCTCATAGTTTCCCTTCACCGCCCAAGTCTGGGCCTGCAAATAATAGAAATAGGCGGGCGCGCCGGAGCGGGCAGTGAAATGGCGCAGGGTTGCGAGCGCATCGTCGGTGCGCCCGGCGGCAATCTGGGCGCGGTAAAGCGCGAAGCCGATCGCGGGATCGGTCGGGTTGCTGTAGAGCTGCTGCTCAAGTTGCGCGAGCGGCGCGGCGGTGACCGTCGTCGGAAGCGGCGGAGGCGGGGCGTTGTCCCTCACGAGTTCCCAGGCCGCCTGCCATTCGCTTCGCCCGGCGTGCCAACGCGCCAGTCCCGGCCAGGCAAATTCCGTCCACTCGGGATGCGCGGCCACGGTTAGAACGAGATCGTCGAGCGGATCGCGCTGCGACCAGAGTTCGAAGAGGCGGAGTTTTTGCGCGCGGTTGAAATCCGCGAGATTCGGATCGCGCGCGAGCAGCAGCGGGATCGCCTGGTGAAATTTGCCGCCGATGTTTTCGAGATACGTGATCGTGAGGCTGGAATCGCCGACCGCGAAATTGGCCAGGCCGGCAAGCACGCGGTTATCGTATTCGAGCGCGAGCGGGAACATCAGCGAATAGATCCCGTTCGGATCGGTGGTGCGCCGCCGCAACGCTTCTCGCCAGGCGGTGAGCGCGAGGTTGGGCTGCGTGCCGAGCCAGGCTTTCCCTTCTTCAAACGGCAACTGGTAACCGCTCGGCTCGAGGAAACGCGCCCGGCGAAAATCCGCCACCGCCTCGCTCTGTGGTTGGTGCGCCCCGATCCGCGCGCGACCGCGCAGGAAGTAGAGCTGGTAATCGAGCGGCGCCCATTTCAACCCGCGATCAGCGAATTCAACCGCCTCCTCGAAGCGATGCCCGCGCTCCGCGAAAGCGGCGGCGCTCTTCGCGTTTTCCACCCCGAGATAGCCGGGCAGGAGCGAGCCGTTACGCCAGGCAAAAAACCAGGCCAGCCCGACCGCGAGGAGCGCGACGCCGAGAAGCCGGAAAACGATCGGCGGCCAGCGGCGCGCGACGCAGGAGACCGGCCGATTTTGGGCGAGCCCGAGCAGAAAAGTGCCCGCTAAAAACGTTCCGAAGCGATGCGCCGAAACGTCCACCCCGCCGTGCAGGAGAAAGAGTAGTCCGCCGACCAGCGCGGTGAAGCGGATCCGCTGGTTCGTCCCTTCGCGCAGGGGAAAAACTCGCCTAACGAAAAGCGCCACGGCCGCGAGAACCACGGCGACGGCCGGCCAGCCCAGCTCGCTCCAAAGCCAGAGCCAATCGCTCTCCGGATGAAGCGAACGAGTAACGCCGGCCGAGATGTCGCGGTAAAGCGCGAAGACCGGTTCGAAATTTCCCAGCCCGACCCCGCACCAGGGCGAAGCGCGGATCATCGTCCAGGCATCGCGAAAGATGAGCCAGCGAAAATCCGAGGTCACCGATTCGTCGCCGCCGATCCGGAAATGAAAACGCGCAATTGTCTCCCCGCCGAAAAGCAGCAGCGACGCTAAAAGCACGAGCAGGACCGAGACCGCCGCCGCCACGCCCCCGCCGGTCCATTTCCGAAACGCCAGCCTAACGAGCCACGCGCTCACGCCGAGCACGAGGATCAGGATTCCCGCGCGGGAAAAATCGAGTATCAAACCCGCGATCAGCACGCCGACGCCGGCGAGCCAGATGATCCAGCGTTTGTGCCCGCGCCGGAAATCGTCCTGCATACAGCCGAGCACGACGAGGGTGGAAATGCCGAAAAGGTCACCGGTCTGGTTGCGATTCGGGTAGGGCCCGAAATTGCGGACGTTGTGCCAGAACGGAAGCGAGGTCCCACGGAGATGGAGGAAAATCGCGAGGGCCGCAAGCGCGATCATCCCGCCGGAAAAAATGCGCGCCGACATCCGGATATCGCGCAGATCGGCCTCGAGTGTAGCGACGTAATAAATCCAGGCGAATCCCGCGAGAAGCGTGACGTAGCAATCGAGAGAGAGCCACGGTTGCGGACTCAAAGTCGACGCGAGCGAAACACCGAGATCGTGGGTCAACGCGACCCGCCAGGCGGGCGTATGGAACCAGTTGGCCGGCAAAAAGGCCGTCGCCGCGAGCGCGAGAAAAAGCAGCGCGAGCGTGTTCAACACCGGCCCGAGCGAGAGCCGCGGCGGCCGAGCGATCAGGAGCAGGGCGAACCCGGCGAGGACGATTCCCTGGCTCCAGCGCGCGGTCGCGCCCCCGAGGAAGGAGGCGAAAGCGACGAATAAGGGAAGCGCGAACGCCGTCCAACCCGGCGCCACGTCGGAAGTCGAAGGGATTCTGATCTTTCCGGAACGACGAGGCGACGACATGGGATCAAGGAAACCGATGGTATGGGAGTAGCTCTGCTGATTTTAAGTTCTCGGGACGCGCGGGATTATGGCATCCTCCGAGTGCTTGGGTCCTGATCAGACCACGAAATAAATTTAGCCGAAGTTTTTCTCCGCCCCAGCGATACACATGCTCACGCAGCGCACGCAAGGTTTATACAGGCTTTTTCTGCTCTGCCAGCTTCTCTTGGTGGCCGGCCTGTTCTGGTTCGGCGTGTGGGTGATGATCACCTTTTATACTCCCGGCACGCATCTCACCCAAGGCAGTTACACGACTTACTGCATGATGCTCTTCGTCGGCATCCTGGCGGAATCGCTCAGCCGCGAAGGCTCGAAGAATTATTTCCTCCAGGCGGAATTGCTCCGCCAACATCGGCTCGCGCTCCGGCAAACGATCGCCAGCGTCGGCGCGCTCGTGCTCTACCTGATCGCGGCGAAGGACGCTTTCATTTCGCGTATTTTCTTCTTCAATTTCGTCCCGTGGCTCTACATCGCGCTGCTCTTCTCGCATCACTTTTTGCCGCACTTCCTGGCGCGAGGAATCTTCGGCCTGCGCGAAGAGAAAACGCTCCTCGTCGGCTCGACCGCGAAGGCGAAACAGCTGCGCGGCTGGCTCCGGCGCAAGGCCGATGTCGGGCTCCGGACGGTCGGGATTATTTGCGATGAACCGCTCGATTGCACCGAGGATAAAATCCCCGTCCTCGGCGGCGCCGATAAACTCCGCTCGGTGATCCAGAACATGGGCGTGACCCAGGTGATCATGCTCGAGTTCCCGCAGTTCGACGATCTCAACCGGGACGTGATCACGGCTTGCGACCAACTCGGGGTGCGGCTCCTGATCGTGAGCGACCTCGAGGAAAAATTGCGCCATCCGGTGACGCATTTTGAGGATGACGGATTCCGCTTTATCGGGCTGCGCGAAGAACCGCTGGAGAACCCGCTAAACCGCGCCTTCAAGCGCACCCTCGACGTGGTGCTCACGATCCCAATCATGGTTTTGGTTTTCCCGCCGCTCGCCGTGATCGTCTGGCTCGCGCAACGACTCCAGTCGCCCGGTCCGCTTTTTCATCGGCAGGTCCGCGCGGGGATCCAGAACCGGCGCTTCGAGATCTTGAAATTCCGCACCATGCACCTGGAAAACCATGATCTCGCGCGTCAGGCGACGAACGAAGACGACCGCGTGTATCCGTTAGGCAAATGGTTCCGCAAGCTGAGCATCGACGAGATTCCGCAGTTCTGGAACGTGCTCCGTGGCGAGATGAGCACGGTCGGTCCGCGGCCGCATTTGATCGAGCATAATGAACAGTTCGCGGAGCTGATGGCCAGCTACCACGTAAGGACATTCGTCAAACCCGGGATCACAGGCCTGGCACAGGTGCGCGGTTTCCGGGGCGAAGCGCAAAGCTACAGGGATATCCAGAACCGGGTGGCGTGCGATCTCGAGTATCTGGAAAATTGGAACCTGATGCTGGAGTGCGGGATCATCGTCCGCACCTTCGCGCAGCTCGTGGTGCCGCCGGCTTCGGCCTACTGAGTCCTGGCCTAACGACCGAGCCGCTCCGCCGTCCGGTCGCGTTGCGCGAGCAGTTCCTCCGGCACGGTGTCGCCGAGCGAAGCAAAGAACTCTTTCTGCTCGGCGAGTTCTTTCTGCCATTCCTCCGGCTTCACCGCGAGCAACTCCGCGAGTTGCTCCGCCGAGACACCTTCGAGTCCCTCGAGATCGAGATCTTCCGGGCGCGGGATGCAACCGATCGCGGTCTTCTGCGCACCGCTTTTTCCTTCGCAGCGATCGATGATCCACTTCAGCACGCGCATGTTATCGCCGAAACCGGGCCAGAGATATTTGCCCTCGGCGTTTTTGCGGAACCAGTTCACGTGAAAGATCAGCGGCGGGTTCGTCAGGCGCGGACCGGTCTTGAGCCAGTGCCGGAAATAATCGCCGATGTTGTAGCCGCAGAACGGCAGCATCGCCATCGGGTCGTGCCGCACTTTGCCGACCGCACCGGTGGCGGCGGCGGTTGTTTCCGAGGCCATCGTCGCGCCGGCGTAGACGCCGTGTTCCCAGTCGAATGCGCGGAAGACCAGCGGCATCGTGTCGCTCCGGCGTCCGCCAAAAATGATCGCGCTAATGGGCACGCCCTGCCCGTTGTTCACCTCGGGATCGAGCACCGGGTTATTCTGCATCGGGACCGCGAACCGGCTATTGGGATGCGCCGCTTTTTCCTTCGAGCCGGGCGTCCACGGGTTGCCTCGCCAGTCGGTCGCCTCGTCCGGCACCGGGCCATCTTTGCCTTCCCACCAGACATTGCCGTCACTCGTTAGGGCGACATTGGTGAAGAGCGTGTTGTGCTCGATCGCCTTCATCGCGTTTGGGTTTGAGCCATAGCTCGTCCCCGGCACGACACCGAAATAACCGTTCTCCGGGTTCACCGCATAGAGCCGGCCGTCGTCGCCGATCTGCATCCAGGCGATGTCGTCGCCGACGGTGGTGATTTTCCAGCCTTTGAAATGCGCCGGCGGAATGAGCATCGCGAAGTTCGTTTTGCCGCACGCGCTCGGGAACGCCGCGGCCACGTAATGCTTTTTCCCCTCGGGCGATTCGACGCCGAGGATGAGCATGTGCTCCGCGAGCCAGCCCTGCTTTTTCGCGAGGTACGACGCGATGCGGAGGGCGAGACATTTCTTGCTCAGGAGGACGTTGCCGCCGTAACCGGACCCGACCGAGATGATCGCGTTGTCCTGCGGAAAATGACAAATCCAGCGATGCGCGGGATCGACCTCGAGCAACGAATGCACGCCGCGATTGAACTCCGCGTCGGCCTGTTCGCCGAGCTTCGCAGAAGCCTGCGTCCCCATCCGGGTCATGATCCGCATGCTCAGGACGACGTAGATCGAGTCGGTAATTTCGTAGCCGACCTTCGCGATCGGCGAATCCGGCGGACCCATGATATATGGCACGACGAACATGGTGCGCCCGCGCATCGCGCCTTTGAGCAGGCGCTGGAGTTTGGTGTAAGTCTCGGCGGGATCCGCCCAATGATTTGTCGGGCCGGCTTCCTTCTCGGTCGGCGTGCAGATGAGGGTGAACTGCTCGACCCGCGCGACATCGTTCGGGTTCGAGCGATGGAGATAACAGCCGGGCGCTTTCTCCTGGTTGAGCTTGATCAGGATGCCTTGCCGGACGGCTTCGCTGAGCAGGTAATCGTTTTCTTCCTCCGAGCCATCGCACCAGAAAAGGTTCTCCGGCTCGGTCAGCGTCTGCACTTCGTGCACCCAGTCGAGGACGGCTTGGTTGGCCGGTTTCTTTTCGCCCAGGCCGCTGGGCGCCGAGATAGCAGGAGCAAGATTATCCATAATGAGAGCCCGCGAAGTGCGGGCGGACTTTAATTTGAACGGTTAGGCGGAGTGGCCAAGGAAAATCTCGTCGCCACCAGCGGGAGCGTGCTTGCGCTCGGTTAAGCCGGGCCGTTAACTGTCGGTATGTTCGGCGTCGTCACTTCTGATGATTACCAGCCGGTCGCCTGGGTCGGGCGCTATCCGCTTCACGTCACGACTCTCCTCCTGATCGCGCATGTCGTCTGCATGATCGTCGGTTGTTTTCTGGTCGCCTTCGGCGCCAGCGGTGCGCTTGATCTGCTCGCCTTCGACAGCGCGCAGGTGATCGCCGGCGGCCGGCTTTGGCAGTTGCTTACTTACGCTTTCGTCCACTCGCCCTCGGGCCTGCTCTGGTTCGCGATCGAGATGTACATGCTCTTCACTTTCGGGCGGGAAGTGGAACGCTTCATCGGCCGGCGCGCCTTCATCGCGCTCTACGCGCTGCTCCTGCTCGCGCCGCCGGTTTTCCTCAGTGTCTGGGGACTCTGGCAACGCGCCGGGATCGCCGGTTCGAGCATGATTCACTTCGGCATCTTCGTCGCCTTCGCTGCGATCTATCCAAGCGTGGAAATGTTCCTCCGCGTACAGGCGAAATGGGTCGCGCTGATTTTGGTGGGCGCGTATTCGCTCCAGCTTTTCGCGTTTCACGTCTGGTCGCAGCTCGTGGTCCTGTGGTTGAGCGTCGCGCTCGCCGCCGGCTTCGTGCTCCTGCGCGGCGCGGGACCGGAATTGGATTGGCTGCGCGAATGGCCCTCGCGTCTGCGCTCGAAACGCGCGCTCCGAGTGGTGCCAACGCCGTCGGTTCGCCGCACCGTCGAGCCGGAAGATATTTACGATTCGATTGATCCCGTCCTCGACAAGATTTCCAAGTCGGGCATCGGCAGTCTCACCGCGAGTGAGCGCCGCGCGCTCGATCGCGCGCGCAACCGGCTCCTGAACAAATCTTCGTGAAGAACAGCGCCGCCGCACCGGCGCGGATCAGCGTGGTGGTGCCGGTCTGGCACGATCGGCTCAACCTCGCCAGCCTCCTCCCGGAAATCGTTAGGCTGGAGAGTCTGCACGAAGTCATCGTGGTCGACGCCGCGGCTGATCCGTTGACCGAGGAACTGGCGCGCGCCGAGGGCGCAATTTACCTCCGCGCGCCCGCGCCGCAATCGCGGCGCGCAGATGAATCTCGGCGCCGCGGTCGCGAGCGGGGATGCGCTCGTCTTTCATCATTCCGATACTGTCCTCACCGCGCTACATGTCGCCGCGATCGCCGCGGCGCTGCGCGATCCCGCGGTCGTGGGGGGCGCGTTTTACCGGAAGTTCGATGGGCGCCATCCGAACCTGCGCTGGCTGGAAGCGGTGGCGCGATTCTTGACCCGACACGGCGGCACGCTTTTCGGGGATCAATCGGTTTTCGTGAGGCGGGAGATTTTCGCTTCGTTAGGCGGTTTCGCGCCGATCCCGTTGATGGAGGACATGGAATTCTCGCGGCGACTGCGCCGCAGTGGGCGGATCGCGGTCTGCGATCCGCCGGTGGAATCGTCGAGCCGGCGGCACCTCCGGCGCGGCGCCTGGCGCACTTCGCTGCAGAACGGGCTTTTCATTCTCCTCTATCGCTGCGGCTGTTCGCCGCATTGGCTGCACCGCTGCTATTATCGCGAGCGCGCGTTTACGCCTAACGAGCAGCCAGCGTCAGCTCTCCGCCCGGAGCCGGTCGAAGAACTCAGTGGCGGTTGAGGCGGTCATCAGGTCGGCGCGGCGCTCCTCGCTTTTCAGCAGGCGCGCCAGCGCACCGACGCAGATCAGGTAGTCGTTCACCATCTGTTGCGGCACCGCGATCACGAAAATGAGGTGCACCGGTTTGTCCCGGCCAACGAAGGTGACGCCTTCTTTGCTTCGGCCGATCCCGAGCAGAATTTCATTCACCAGATTCGTGCGCGCGTGCGGGAAGGCGACCCCGCCGTTCGCCACTGTCGAGCTCTTCTGTTCGCGCTCCATCACCAACTCGTAAAATTTTTCCGGTTCGCTCAGCTCTTCGCTCTCGCGCATTTGGCGGACGATTTCCCAGATCGCTTCACCGGCGGTTTTTCCCTGGAGATCGAGGACGAGATGTTTTTCCGAGAAAAGATCGGTGAGCAGAAACGAAGGCATCAGGCACGATTAGTTTGACGCCCGCGCGCGCCTTGTCGAATCATTCCCCAGCATCGTGGCCGACCCAACCCAACCCACCGCCACCGCCACGGAAGCCGCCGCGCATCTCGTGAGCGGTCTCTACGATCCCGGCTACGTCAACGCGCTCTCGCATTTTTACCGCGGCGAGCTCGGGCGGATCATGATCTGGCGCACCCGGCTGGACACGACGACGAACTGGGCGGTCACCGGCACGACCGCGATCATCACGATCGCTTTCTCGAACTCCGAAGTGCCGCACCTGATCTTCTTTTTTAATCTCGCGATCGTCTGGATGATGCTCTGGATCGAGGCCCGGCGTTACCGTTTCTACGACGCCTTTCGCGCGCGCGTGCGGATGCTCGAGGCGCATTTTCTCGTCCCGATGATCATGGAAAATCGTCAGATGTTGCAGGGGGAATGGAAGAAACTCGTCTGCGAAGATCTGATCCTGCCGTCGTTTAAAATCAGCATGCTCGAAGCAGTCGGGCGGCGCTTGAAACGCAATTACGTTTTCATTTTTCTGCTCATCATCACCGCGTGGATCATGAAACTTTTCCTGCACGCGCGCGAACCGATCGAAAGCTTCGGCGCCTTCTACCGCGCGCTCCGGGTCGGGCACATCGCGCCTTGGTTTGTGCTGATAATTTTCATCGGCACGCTCTCGACCGTGATCGGGATCGCGATCTACGTTGGCGGCCGGACTTCGGGCGAGATTTCCGAGTTCGGTAATCACCGCACGCTCTGGCGGATCTGAGTGCGATGGAAGAATTCGATCGCCTGTGTGACATCGTGCGCCGTCTTCGCGCGCCGGACGGCTGCCCGTGGGATCGCGAGCAGACCCACGAGTCGTTAGTCCCGGGCCTGCTCGAGGAAGCGTACGAAGTGGCCGATGCGATCCGCTTGCGCGACGACGGGAACCTGCGCGAGGAACTGGGCGACCTGCTCCTGCAGGCAGTGATGCACGCGCAGATCGCGAGTGAAGAAAAGCGCTTCACGATCACGGAAGTGGCGCGGGAGATTGCCGATAAACTCGTTAGGCGGCATCCCCATGTTTTCGGCGCCGCGCAGGCGGAGGACAGCGGCGAGGTCCTGAAACAGTGGGACGAGATCAAGCGCGCAGAAAAAAATACCGATGACGATGCCCCTTATTTCAGCGGCCTAACCAGAGCGCTGCCTGCGCTCATGCTCGCACAGAAGACGCAGACGAAAGCGGCGCGAGTTGATTTCGACTGGAGCGAAATCGCCGATGTGCTCGCGAAGGTGGAGGAGGAAATCGGCGAAGTGAAAGAAGCGCTCGTCTCCGGCGACAGCGCTGCGATCGCCGACGAAATCGGCGATTTGCTTTTCGCGACCGTCAACCTGGCGCGCCGAAACAAGCTCGATGCCGAAACCGTGCTCGCGGCTGCGACGGAGAAATTCATCACGCGGTTTCACCTGATGGAACGCGAACTTCAGCGGCAGGGCCGAAAACTTGGCGAGGTGGATCTCGCCGGCCTCGATGAGATTTGGAATCAGGTCAAAGGCGAACGAACTTCCGCCTAAACGATGGAGACCGAATACAAAGTCCGCCTCGAGATTTTCGAGGGTCCGCTCGACCTCCTGCTTTACCTGATCAAGCGCGACGAGCTCGATATTTACGACATCTCGCTGGAGCGGATCACCAAGCAATACCTGGAATATTTGCAGGCTTTCAAGGAGCTGAACATCGACGTCGCCGGCGAGTTCGTGGTCATGGCCGCGAACCTCATTTACCTGAAAAGCCGAAGCCTGCTCCCGGTCGATCAGCAGCCGCCGCTCGAGGATGTCGATGAAACCGATCCGCGCTGGGATTTAATCCGGCAGCTGATCGAATACAAGAAGTTCAAGGACGCGGCGGCGCAGTTGCAGGTGCGCGAGCTGCGTCAGGAAGCGACCTTTGCCCGGATCGGTGACGGCGTGGCGCCGGAGGCAGCGCCACTGTCGTTAGGCGAAGTCGGCATTTTCCAGCTGATCAACGCGTTTCAAAACGTCCTCAAGCGCCTCGATGCGAAGGAGGATCTGCGCGAGATCTTCGGCGAGAATTTTACCGTCTCGGACAAGATCGAAACCATCCTGCGCCGGATCGGGGAAGGCGGATCGCTCCGTTTTTCCGAACTCTTCGCGCAGGTGGCTTCGCGGGTCGAGATCGTGGTGACATTTCTTGCGCTGCTCGAGTTGATCCGGCTGAAACAGGTGCGCGCGATTCAGCCGAACGTTTTCGAGGAGATCGAAATCGTCGGGGTTGCGCTCTGAGATGCCGCGGGTGCTGATCGCCGGTTGCGGCTACGTCGGCGCGGCGACGGCGGATCTTTTTCACGGCGCCGGTTGGACGGTGGAAGGCTGGACGCATTCGGAAGACTCCGCGGCGGAATTGGCCGCCAAACCGTACCCGGTCCGGGCGGTCGATATCTCGGGCGACGACGTGGCGGGCGAGTTCGACGCGGTGATCCATTGCGCGAGTTCCGGCGGCGGTGGCGCGGAGAGCTATCGCCGGGTTTATCTCGAGGGCGCGCGCAATCTGCTCGAAAAATTGCGCCCGCCGAATTTCATTTTCACGGGCAGCACTTCCGTCTACGCGCAGACCGCCGGCGAATGGGTGGATGAGGAAAGCCCGGCGGAACCAATGCACGAAACCGGAAAGGTTCTGCGCGAAGCCGAGGAGGTCGTTAGGCAAAACGGCGGAGTGGTCGCCCGGTTGGCGGGCATTTACGGGCCGGGACGTTCGGCGCTGCTGCGAAAATTCCTGTCCGGCGAGGCCCGGCTCGAGGGAAACGGCAGCCGGTTTCTAAATCAGGTGCATCGCGACGATATCGCAGCGGCGCTGGTTTTGCTGGCGAGTTTGCCGAGCGAGGGAACCGTGAATGTCGCGGACGACGAGCCGATCACGCAGCGTGCCGCTTACGAATGGCTGGCGGCTCGACTTGGCCGACCGATTCCGCCAGCAGCTGAGACCGCCGGGCAGAGAAAGCGCGGTTCGAGTAACAAGCGGGTCAGAAATGCAAAGCTGCGCTCGTTAGGCTGGCAGCCGCGCTTTCCGAATTTCGCGAGCGGGATGGAAGATTCCGTCCTGCCGGCAGCAGGCGAGCTTACGCGCTGATCGACTCCGAAGCGTTCGGAGAAACCGGATTCACCTCATCTTTGCAAGCCCACCAAACGCTGGTGAGAACCGAGGAAGTGACGAAGAGGAAGGCAGAGATGGTGAGCATGTCGGTTGGGTTGTGGTCACCACCCGTTTAGCAACGGCTGTGCCCGGATGCCGCGCCTAAGGGAAGCACGCCGATGGCGTAAATGGTTTGCGTCACGATCCCGAACACTGTTGTCCAGTATCTGAACGGTTACGCGCCAGTCGGCTCGATGAGCCCGAAGTCGCCGCTTTTGCGCCGATAGAGCACGCTGACCCGCGAGTTCCGCGCGTTCATAAAGACCATGAACTGCCGAGTCGACATCTCCATTTGCAGGACCGCTTCATCGACAAACATCGGCTTCAACGGAATCCGCTCGGTCCGCACGACCGCGTGTTCGTGATGATCGTCCTCGGCTTCTTCCGGCTCGGGATTGAGGATGTGTTCCTCGAGGTGACGGATGTCTTCCTTCCGCGGACGATGCCGGCGGAGCAGGCGGGTTTTATACTTCCGCATCTGCCGCGCAATTTTGTCCATGACCGCGTCGATCGCGGCGTAGAGGTCGTCGGTTTCCTCGCAGGCTTCGATCGTGATGTGATTCGAGCAGATCAGGATGACCTCGGCCCAATGCCGGTATTTATCGACCCCGAGGATGACGTGCGCCTCGATGATCTTCGGGTAATCGAGATGCAGACCCTCGATTTTACGCGTGGAATATTCGTTGATCGCGTCGGTGATCGCGAGGTGGCGGCCGGTGACTTTGACGTTGGGATGGACGTTGGCGGTTTGCATGCTTGGCGGATCCTTTCGGTTACATCTGAAAACGTTCGCCAAGATAAAGCTGGCGGCTGATCGGGTCATTGATCAGGAAATCCTTGGTGCCTTCGCTCACGACCTGGCCTTCGTCGATGAGGTAGGCGCGATCCACGATCGAGAGCGTCTCGCGGACGTTGTGATCGGTGATGAGAATGGCGAGCCCGCTCTGGCGCAGGTTCACGACCAGTTGCTGAACGTCGTAAACCGCGATCGGATCGACGCCGCTGAACGGCTCGTCGAGCATGAGCAATTTCGGCCGGGTGACGAGCGAACGCGCGATCGTGAGGCGGCGCTTTTCGCCGCCGCTGAGGGTGAGTGCGGTGTTCTTCGCGATTCGTTCGATGCCGAACTGGTGGAGCAATTCCTCGCAGCGATGTTTCCGCTCCTTTTTGCTCAAAGGCATCGTCTCCAAAATCGCGAGAAGGTTCTGCTCCACGGTCATCTTGCGGAAGATTGATTCTTCCTGCGGGAGGTAGCCCATGCCGAGGCGGGCGCGCTTATACATTGGGTAATTCGTGACGTCGGTCCCGGAGAAAATGACCCGGCCGGAGTTTGGCCTAACGAGTCCGACGATCATGTAAAAGCTGGTGGTTTTGCCGGCGCCATTTTTGCCGAGCAAGCCCACGATCTCGCCATTTCTGACGGTGAGATCGATCCCGTTTACCACCGCGCGGCCGTCATAAATTTTCACCAGACCCTCCGTCTCGAGGACATTGCCGGTTTCCGGCACGAGGCTGGCGGGGCGAGCGAAATCCGGTGTGGCGACGGTGTTCATGCTCAGGGTTTCTTCGGCTTTTCTGGAAACACGGCGCGTTCCTGTTTTGGTTCTTTCGGGCGCGGAGCGGCGGCGGCTCCGGCCGGGGCGGGAGCGCCGGGCGCGGCGGCATCTTTCTCCTGGCGAATCTCCGTGCGGCTCGGGCCGTGCGTCGTGAGGTGGCCGTTTTGATTCAGCACCATTACGGTCTCCGGACTGGTCGCGATGTGGGTGTCGAAACCTTGCTGCACGCGCGGGCTGCCGGTCAATTCCACGTTGCCATCCGACGACGTGTAAACCGCTTTGTCGGCGAGGCCGATCGCCTTGCTCGGTTTGCCGCCTTTCCCATCCGCCGGCTTGTCGCGCACCACGCCGACGTGGCCTTCCGCGATCGCTTTTTCCAGTCCCTGACTTTCCTCCTTGTGAATGTTCACCGTCAGCTTGTCGGACTGGATGTTGAATCGCGGGTCGAAGACGCGGACGTGGCCGCTAAAAACGCCGATGCGTTTCTCCGTGTCGAAGGACGCTTCGTCCGCATAAATCTGCGTTGTGATCGGCCCCCCGCCCGCCGCCGGCGCGGCCAGTGTGACTGGAGTTGTTTCCGGTGCCGGGGAATTCTCTTCGGCCAAGAGAGAAGCAGCGAGGCCGAGAAAAATGAAGCCGACGAAAAGCCGCGGCATCACTTCGCCTTCCCGGTGGTGAGATCCGAGCCTTTGAAAATGGTCATGTGGACGTGTCCGCGCAACGTGCCCTGGTGAGTCAGGGTGCTGAATTGCATACTGTCGCCGCCGATCTCAAAGTCGGCGCGCTTGATTTTGGTGCGCGCGTTGGAGTTGATCACGCGGGTGTCGAGATTGAGCACGGCCTCAGTCATGTCGACGTTTAAATCCGGTTTTTCGTTGGCGTCGTAGGTGGTCATTTTCAGGTCAGTGAACCGGACGTGATCTTCGTCGAGCCGGGCCGCGGTGCCCGCCTCGAAACGGCCGACGAGTTTGCCTTTCAAATCGTAATTTGGCAGCACCAGTCCCTTCGCTTCGTGGCCCACGGTTAGCGGGATGTTTTTCAAACCGAGGTCCTCTTTCGCCGCAGGTGGGGGCGCATTTTTTTGCCGTTTTGCGAAGAGGGAAGCGCTGAAAAAAGTGCTGCAAACCAGAACGAAGAGAAGACTGAATCGCGTGCCCCGCGCCACCGGTCGCACGCTACGAGACCGCAGCATGGATAGCTTTAAACATGCGCAGATGCTTCGGCAAATCCTTTAGCGGCACCTGATTCGGCCCGTCGGAAAGCGCGCGCGCGGGATTCTCGTGCACCTCCAGGAAAAGGCCGTCGCACCCGGCGGCGAGCGCCGCCCGCGCGAGGACCGGCGCGAGGTCCGCGTCGCCGGAAGTGGCGTCGCCCGCGCCGCCGGGGCGCTGCACAGAATGAGTCGCGTCGAACACGATGTGGTAACCGGCTGCGCGAATCCAGGGGAGCGAGCGCATGTCCGCGACGAGATTGTTGTAGCCGAAAGTCGTCCCGCGTTCAGTGAAGAAAAACTTCGTCGCGCCAAACGCCGTGAGCTTCTCCGCGATGTTGCGCACATCCCACGGCGCGAGGAACTGACCCTTTTTCACATTCACCACCCGGCCGGTTTCCGCCGCGGCGCGGATGAGATCTGTCTGGCGGCAGAGAAACGCGGGGATTTGAAGAACGTCGATAAACTCAGCGGCGATCTCGACGTCGTTAGGCGAATGCACATCGGTCGTTACCGGCATCCCGAGTTCACGTCCGATCTCGGCTAACAAGGCGCAACCATCTCGCGCATCCATCCCGCGGAAAGAGCGGACCGAGGTGCGGTTCGCCTTGTCGTAGGAGGCCTTGAAAATAAACGGCAGGTTTTCCGCCGCGCACACTTTTCCGATCCGTTGCGCCATTCGCCTAACGAATTTTTCCGACTCGATCACACAGGGACCGAGAATGAGCGCGGGCAGCTTCCCGCCGAGGGTAACCGGGCCAATCTTCAGTGGTTTTATGCGGGCGGACATTCGTTAGGCTGAAGGTGCGCGCTGATCCGTCGACTCTTCTTCCCCGGCCGGCGGGAGGTGCGAACGGGCCGGATGAATCTCATCCAACCGACGCAGCACTTCCGTGAGGAGCAGCTCGTTTTTCAGGTTCACCCGGTAATCGAGGTCGGCGCGGAGCCGGTCTTTTTCGCCCTGGCGATTTTGCGACATCATGATGATCGGCGCCTGCAGGCCTGCGACCATGCCGAGGACAAGGTTGAGGAGGACGTAAGGGAATGGATCGAAGGCGCCGGTGTAGAGCAGCCAACTGTTGAGCGCGATCCAGAAGAGCGAGAAGCAGATGCTCGCGCCGATGAACTTCCAGCTGCCGCCGAACTCGGCGATCAGGTCCGCGGCGCGGTCGGCCAGCGTCAGGTTGGCGGCTTCGATTTCGTTCGCATTCCGGGAAATGCGGTGGCGCAAGAGGTTGTCGGTTCGGCGCAGGCGCTGGGTCATCGCAGTCAGCAATGCGAGCGCGATATCGGGTTTCCGCCTAACGAATGAGCGAAAGTCGTCCCGCGCCAGCACCGCCACGTGCGTCTCCTCGATCGCGGTCGCGTCGGCTGAGCGCGTTTGCCCATCGAGCATCGCCATTTCCCCGAAAAAATCCCCGGCCCCCATCTCGGCCAGAACGGTATCGTGCCCGTCGGCATCGGTGACGCTGATCCGGATGCGGCCGCGCTCGATGAAAAACATCGCGTCGCCCGGATCGTCGCGATGGAAGAGCGCGGTGCCGGCCGCGATGTCGCGGGCGGTGAGAAGCTCGAAAAGTTCTGTCGCCTCCGCGGCGCCGAGCGATTGAAAGAGCGGTACCGCCCGGACGGCCTGCAGATTCATCGCGTCAGAGAATCCTCTGCGCCTAACGAGCAATGAAATCCCATGAACGGCTAGAGATCCCGCAGCGCGCGTTCGGCTTTTTCAACGTTCGATGGCCGCAGAATGAGGAGACCCTGCTGCGACGTCGGGCTGGTCGCGAGGTAGGCGTATTCGATATTAATTCCGGCCTTCGCGAGTCGGTCCGCGATCGTGGCCAGGGTGCCGGGCTGGTTGTTGCTCTCGATCATGAGGACGTCGTTTTCGAGCGCGAGAACGCCGCGTTCGCCGAGAATCATCAGCGCTTTGGTCGGATCGCTGACCACCATCCGCACGACGGCGTGATCGATCGTGTCCGAAGTGGCGAGGGCATGAATGTTAATTTCCGCAGCGGCAAGCTCGTTACAGACCCGCGAGAGCGCGCCGGGTCGGTTACCGAGGAAGACCGCCAACTGTGTCGCAGTCTCGATCGTGACTTGAGGATTCATCACGGGAAGGATGGCCGCGGGCGCCCGCGCTGACAACGAAACAATGCGTTAGGGGAACGAATGCTTACAGGTTCACCCTCACGGAAATTCTTGAGAAGGGATTCCACTAAAATCGTTACTGGCAGGAAAAGCGATTTCATCGTTAGGGAAATCTCACTCCCTAACGATCTAAAAGCCGGGGCGGGTTGCCATATTTCAACTGAATCGCGGCCGTTCTTCTTACGCTATTCCCGTTGAACCGAACGGTTTATAGCGGCAATCGTCCGATCCGCCATGCTGAGTGAAAAAATATTGGTAGACAATAATTTTGAGAAAACACATGATCCTTCAAATTCTGCGCCGCGGAATTCGAATAAACTCGAAACTAAACTAGTCTCAGCCCCACTATCTTGAAAACAATGAAAACAACCACCCCATACCGGGCTTCGGGATTATCCCGTAAGCTTCTCACCCTCGGCTGTGCACTGGCCTGCGCGCTCACAGCAAATTCCTACGGTGCCGCCGGAGACCTTTACGTCTCAGATCTGGCCACCAACTCCATCATCGTCTACAAACCCGATGGGTCGTCGAGTACCTTCGCGACCGGCTTCGATCAGCCGCAGGGTCTTGTTTTTGACCAGGCTAAAAATCTTTATGTCGCCGACAAAGGGACCGGCAATATCTTCAAGATTACGCCTGCGGGCACGAAGACGGTTTTTATCACTGGCTTGGTCGATCCCCTCGGCATGGCTTTTGTCGGTGGTGATCTGCTCGTAGCGGAGAACGGCGCGGATCGCGTCACTTCGATCTCGCTTTCGGGAGACCAGCGCATCTTCCAAGTTATTACCACCCCGACCGGAGTGGCCGGCCAAGCTTCGAGCACGGGCAAGCGCTACATCGCGAATGGCCCTTCTGTTCTACAGGTGAGTGCCGATGGCACATCGACCGATATCGCCCCCGGAGTGGGTAGTATCAACGTCGCCTCGGGCCCGGACTTGGACGTGTTCGTGACGACTGCTGCTGGCGATGTGCTGGATATCCATCCGGACGGAACCACCACCACCTTACTCGGAGGCTTCACGTTGCCGACCGGCATGGATTTCCGCCCGGCTCGGTTTAGCGGCGACACCGACGGCGTTGGTAACCTTTACCTCGCGGATCCTGTGTTAGGGACGATCACGGAAATTCCGAAATTTGGCGGTGCGTCCACGTTCGCCACCGGCGGCCAACCGAACTTCCTCGTCTTCGAGGTAAGATCGACCACCCCGACACCCACGCCGACGCCGACGCCGACGCCGACGGTCAGCCCGACGCCGACCCCATCGCCGACCGCGACGCCTCCCGGCATCCTCCGGAATATCTCCACCCGCGCCCAAGTGCTCACGAATAACAAAGTCGAGATCGGTGGCTTCATCGTAACCGGCACGGCCCCGAAGACGGTCCTGCTCCGTGGCATTGGTCCGTCTCTCGCAGACCGCACCCCGCCGGTGGCAAACCCGCTCGGCGACCCGGTTCTCGAGTTGCACAATCCCGATGGCTCCATCGTCACGAATGACAACTGGAAAGACACCCAGGAAGCAGAGATCACCGCGACTGGGCTCGCTCCGTCTGACGATCTCGAGTCTGCGATCGTCGCGACTTTGGATCCGGTTGATCCCAACGTCCCCGGCAGTGGTCAATACACCGCGATTTTACGCGGAAACAACCTCGGCACCGGGGTGGCGCTGTTTGAGATTTATGATCTCGACGATCCGGCGGTTACCGTCTCCGAACTCGCCAATCTTAGCACCCGTGGCTTTGTTGGAACTTCTGACAATGTTCTGATCGGCGGCTTCATTCTCGGATCGGCATCGAATAACGAACAGATCCTTGTCCGTGCGATCGGACCGAGCATTCCTGCGAGCCAGGTCGTCAGCCCGCTGGCTGATCCGACCTTGGAATTGTTCAATGCCGATGGCGTGAGCATCGCGTTTAATGATAACTGGAAGGACACGAACGAGACCGGAATCGAGGCCACCGGACTCGCGCCGACCAAGGGCAAAGAGTCGGCGATCCTCGGCAACCTCATCCCGGGTAACTACACCGCGATTGTGCGCGGCGTGGACGACACCACCGGCGTCGGGTTGGTCGAGGTCTACCACCTCCAGTCGACCACGCCGGTCGCGAAATAACATCGGCGAAAGACAACGAATCGAGCCGCCTCCCGCAAGGGAGGCGGCTTTTTCGTTTTGCGGAAAGTTGCGAGTGAAGTTGCGCCGGCGCGTCTCTCCGTGGAGTACTTGCCATGTCCGTCTCCTCCGTTTCGGCGATCCGCGAATCGTTCCCCGCCCTCCAACGCACCCAGGGCGTCCTCCCCGTCGCCTACTTCGACGGGCCCGGCGGCACGCAGGTCCCGCAGGCGGTCGTCGACGCGATCAGCGATTACCTGCTGCGGCATAACGCGAACACGCATTGGTCCTTCCCGAGCAGTGAAGAGACCGACGCAATCCTGCTCGGCGCGCGCGCGGCTCTGGCCGATTTTCTCGGCGCCGCGCCTAACGAGATCGTCTTTGGCGCGAACATGACGACGCTGACCTTTCATCTGGCTCGCGCGCTCGGCCGCGGTTATGGGCCGGGCGATGAAATCGTCCTCACCGAGCTGGATCATCACGCGAACATCGCGCCCTGGCGCGCGCTGGAAAAAGAACGCGGCGTCACCCTCCGGGTCGCGCGGATGATCGCCGAAACCGGGCAACTCGACTGGGCGCACTTCGAGCAGCAGCTCAATTCCCGAACGCGTCTGGTTGCGCTCGGGGCCGCCTCCAACGCGCTCGGTACGATCACCGACATCGGGCGCGCCGTGCAGCTCGCGCACACGTCGGGTGCTCAAGTTTTCGTCGACGCGGTCCACTACGCGCCGCATCAACTCGTCGATGTCCGCGCCTGGGATTGCGATTACCTCGGCTGCTCCGCCTACAAATTCTACGGTCCGCATCTCGGGGTTCTCTACGGCCGTCACGACCTGCTGGCTGCGGCGGATTTCCCGAAGCTCCAGCCGTCCCCCGACACCGCACCAGAGCGTGCCGAAACCGGCACCCAAAATCACGAGGGCATCGCCGGTGCCGCGGCGGCGGTCGCGTATCTCGCGTCGCTCGCGCCCGGCACCACCCGTCGCGCGCAGCTCGTGCAAACCTTCGCGGAGCTGCATCGACGCGGTTCACTTCTCGTTAGGCAGTTATGGCACGGCCTGGCCGAGATCGACGGCGTCCGGCTTTACGGGCCGAGCCCGGAGATGCCGCGCACGCCTACGATTTCGTTTACCCTGAACGGTGTTCCCGCGCAGGAAGTCGCTGTCGCGCTGGCGCGGCAAGGGGTCTTCGTTTCCCACGGCGATTTTTACGCCACCACGGTGGTGGAACGCCTCGGCCACGCCGCCGACGGCCTGGTGCGGGCGGGCTGCGCCTGCTACACGACGAGCGAGGAAATTGATCGCCTTGTTGCTGGTGTGCGCTCCCTCGCGGGCGCTCGTTAATGAGGCTTGCTTCGCCGCTCGGCGCTCTGCTATAAGGCCAAGTTGCGGCAGCACCGCGCCATATTATGAATGCAGAACAAACGCCCGACCCGGCTATCCGGGTGAACTTCAATCCTCAAACCCGCCCCGAAGAAACCGAAGAGGCGGGCAAGGTCGACCGCATCCGCGATATTCTTTTTGGGACGCAGATGCGCGACTACGACGGGCGTTTCCAGCGGCTTGATGAACGCCTCGCACACGAAGCGGCTGAAGCCCGCGGTGAGGTGCAGAAACGAATCGAGGGCCTGGAAAATTTCCTCAAGGCCGAAGTCCAATCGCTCACCAATCGTCTGAATGTCGAGCAATCGGACCGCGGCAGTGCGGTGGCGAAATTGGCTAACGACCTCGCCGAGACGGCGCGCGCGCTCGAGGGAAAAATCAAGAATCTCGACGAACACACCGCGCGCGAGTTGCACAACCTGCGCGAGCAATTGCTCGAGCAATCCAAGGCGCTCACCTCCGAGATCAAGGACAAGCACGATCAGATGAAAGCCGGCCTGAATCACGAAGCGGAACAGATCCGCAACGCGATGACCGGTCGCGAATCGCTCGCCGAGATGCTGAGCGAAGTCGCGCTCCGTTTGAAAAACGAGTTCCGCGTGCCCGGCGCCTAACGACCGCCGCAGATGCGCCGATCCAATGGGGACGCGGTCGAGGAGTTCGAGGAACTCCGGCGGCTGCTGCTCAGCCGCGAACGCCACGAACTCGACGAACTGCGCGAGCAGGTCACGAACAAGGAACGTCGTTCGCAGGATGTCGCCGCGATTCTCCCGGCGGCGGTAAAAATGAGCCGCGCCCGCGGCGATGAACTGGCTGGCGCGCTCCGCCCCGCGGTCGAGGATTCCGTCCGGGAGTCGATTGAGAAGCGGCCCGAAACTTTTGTCGACGCGCTCCACCCGATCATCGGGCCGATCGTTAGGCGCTCGCTCGCCGAGAGCATGCGGCGGCTCCTCCAATCGCTTAATCAATCGCTCGAGCACACCTTTTCGTGGCGGGGCCTGAAGTGGCGTTTCGAGGCTCTGCGCACGGGTAAAAGTTTCGCGGAGGTGGTGATGCTCCGCAGCCTTGTCTACCGGGTCGAGCAGGTCTTCCTCATCCATCGCCAGACCAGTCTCGCGCTGCTCCATGTCGCCGCCGATCCCGCGCTCAGCCGCGACTCCGACATGGTCGCGGGCATGCTCAGCGCGATTCAGGATTTCGCGCGCGACTCTTTTCAGACCGGCGACGACTCAACCCTGGATGAATTTCGAATGGGCGAATTACAGGTCTGGATTGCTTCCGGCCGTTCCGCTTATCTCGCGGCCGTGGTCCGTGGAAACCCATCCCGCGAACTCCGCAACACCCTCGAGGATGCGATCGACAGCATCCACACCCTGAAGGGTTCCGCGCTCGTCAATTTCGACGGCGACCCGGCGGTTTTCGAATCGCTCCGCCCCGAGCTCGAGAACTGCCTGCGCGCGCAGTACGCCGAGAAAAAAGGCGCGAAATCTCCGACACGCGCCTGGTTCATCATCACCGTCGCCGCCGCGCTCGTGGCCGCGGGGTTGATCGCCTTCGCGCTGAGCAAGGCGCGCTGGTCGCGGTTCGTTAGGCACTTGGAGAGCTACCCCGGGATCGTAGTCACCGCTGCGGAGCAACACTGGCTCGCGAAGTCGCAGGTGACCGGTTTGCGGGATGCGGCGGCGGTCGATCCCGCGCAGGTGGCGCGGGCCGGCGGCTTCGACCCGCAGCGGATCGCTTTTGACTGGAAGGAATATCTCGCGCTCGACGACGCCAGCGTGCAGCGCCGTTTCGAGAAGCGTTTCGGCGTGCCCGCAGGCGCGAAGGTGAACCTGCGGAATGGCGTGCTCACCCTGGCCGGCACTCCGCCCTACGAATGGCTTGAACTCGTTAGGCAAGAGGCCACCCTGGTGCCCGGAGTGAACTCGATCTCCGCCGACAGCGCGCAGGTTTTCTACGATCGTAATCTCGCGCAGGAACGTTTCGACGCCCGCTTCGGCCAACCCGACGGCATGTATGCGTCGGTCGACCACGACGAGCTCACCCTGGCCGGCGAGGCCTCGCATCGCTGGCTCCAGCGGGTGCGCGCGGAGGCGACGAAAGTGCCCGGCATCAGCTCGATCAACGACGCAAAAGCGGTCGATCTCGATGAGCGCAATTTCCATCAGTCCAAGTCGATCATCGAGAGCGCCTTTATTTATTTCCTGATCAACAAGGACAACATCGCAACCGAAGGCTTCACCGCGCTCTCGCGTTTGCCGGACGAAATTCGCCGTTGCGACACCGCCGCGCGGCGCATCGGGCAGGAATTTGTTCTCGAGATCGACGGCTACGCCGATCCCGTCGGCGACACGATCAAGAACGCCGACCTCAGCCGGCGCCGGGCCGAGAAAGTGCGCGACTTTCTGGTCTCCTGCGGTTTCTCTTCCGCCATGTTACAACCCGAGGGTAAAGGACGCCGCGAGCCGGCTCCGGGAGAGAAGCCGCTGCCCGAGGAAGCGGATCGCCGGGTCGAATTCAAAGTCGTTAGTCATCCAATCGTCGGCGCCAAATGATCCAGAAAAAGATCTGCATGATTGGCGCCTCCGGCGTCGGCAAGACAAGCCTCGTGGCGAAGTTCGTCCACAGCATGTTTTCCGATAAATACCTAACGACTGTAGGTGTGAAAATCGATAAGAAGACCGTCTCGGTCGACGGCACCGAGATGATGCTCATGATCTGGGATCTGGCGGGCGACGATGATTATCAGCGGCTCCAGACTTCCTATCTCCGCGGCACCAGTGGCTACCTCCTGGTCGCGGACGGCACGCGCCAGGTCACGCTCGACCAGGTGATCGAAATTCAGGAGCGGGTCGCGGCCGCGGTTGGCCCGGTGCCCTTCCTGCTCGCCTTGAATAAGGCCGATCTCACTGCGCAATGGGAAGTGACCGACGCGCGGATGGCTGATCTCGCCGCCCGTGGTTGGAAGACCTTGAAGACAAGTGCGAAAGAGGGCGCAAGCGTCGAAGAAGCCTTCGTTGACCTCGGGCGGAGCATGATTGGGCCGCCGGCCTAACGAGTCTATGGCTGCCTCCCATTCTCCGGCCACCGCTGTGCTCGAAGCCCTTGGCTTCGCGCTTTTTCTCCGGGACGAAAATGGCACGCTTCGGCTGCACGGTGCGCCGCCTGCCTGGCTGAGCGCGCTCTGGATCGGCCTAACGAGTGCAGGAGAAGAGCTCCCGCTCGCCGAAGCTTCGCCCTTTCTCGAGAACTTCCTGATCGATGCGGAAGATTGTTGGGCCAAGGGCGCTGCGAGCCGGGCGCAATCCGGCGCCTGGATCGAGCAAACCGCGACCGGTGCCGAAGTCTCACTCGAGGCGACCGCGCTCACGGTCGACGGCCGCGCGGCTTTGCTTCTCGAGCGGCTCGGCGAAGTCTTCGAAGCGAAGAAGTCGATGCTGCAAAAGGCGCGCGAAACCGTCATCGCCTATCAGCGGCTCAATGCCGAGACCCAGAAAAAAGAAATTCTCCTGAGCTGCATCGCCGAGGAAATGAACTCGGCCCTCGCCAACGCGGTCACCGCGCTTCGCCTGATCGAGATGGAAAAACATTCGCCGCGCGCGCAGCAACTTCTCAGCCTCGCGATGCGCGCGACCGAGGAGCAGCAGGCCTTGATTAATAAGGTGCTGAACGTTTTCGCCGCCGAGATCGAAGGCCTCTACGGGCGGGAAGGGGACGGCACCGCGGAGGCCTCGTTAGGCGAAGCGCTCCCGCAGGCCGTCGAGACGGTTGCAGCGGCCGCCGCGGAGAAAAATGTCGGGCTGGTTCCGCCTGACGAATCGACCCACTCACTCAAGGTCGCGATGAATTCCGATCATCTCGTCCGCGTCCTTGCCGGCCTGCTCGAGAACGCGCTCCAGAATTCCAAACCCGGCAGCGAAATCACCCTCGCCGCGAGCGAGGAGGCGGACACCGTGCTGCTCGCGGTGACCGATCGCGGGCCGACGCTGCCCACGAGCACGGCGGAGAACTTTTTCTCCAAGGATGTCCTCGCGAGCGACGACGCCTCGGCAGCGCAGTTGCGGCTGCAGTTCTGCCGCATCGCGGTCGAGAAGTGCCAGGGGGAATTCGGCAGCGAACCGGGTGAGGAGGGCGGCAACCGGTTCTGGGTCCGCCTGCCCAAGGCCGCGTCCGCTCCCGCGCGATGAAGACGCTGGTCCTGATCGATAACGATGCGCTCACCCGCACGTTGATTTCGGAGTGCCTCGCGGGCAAGGATTGGTGCGTGCTCGAGGCGGAAGACGGCCAGGCTGGACTCGAACTCGTGCACAAGCATCAGCCAACGGCCGTGCTCTGCGATTTGTGTACGCCGAAACGCAATGGTTACCAGGTCTGTCGCGCGATTCGCGACGACGATTCGCTGAAACCGGTCCGCGTGATCCTGACCACGGTGAGCCGCTTCGCGAACGACCGCGAGACCGCGTTCGCGACGGGCGCGGACGACTATCTGGTCAAGCCGATCATCCCGGCGGACTTGCTCAAGGCCCTCGCGGCCGCGGGTGGCGGGGAAGTAGCAGCTCAGTCCGTTTCCAGCACGGAACCGATCGCGGTCGGTCCTACACTCGTTAGGTTCTGGGGCGTCCGCGGTTCCATCCCCTCGCCCGGGAAGGAGACTTACAACGTCGGTGGAAACACCTCGTGCGTCGAAGTGCGCGTCGGCAACCAGATCATTATCCTCGACGCCGGCTCGGGGATTCGGCGGCTCGGGCAGTCGCTGATGAAAGAGATCACTGCGGAAGGACTGAACGTCACGATGCTGATCAGTCACACCCATTGGGATCACATCCAGGGGTTCCCGTTTTTCGTGCCCGCCTATCACCCGAAAGTAAACATCCGCATCCTCGGCTATGAGGGCGCGGTCCATGGTTTGCGCGGAGCGCTTTTCGAACAGATGCAGACCGCGTTTTTCCCGGTCGGCCTGAATCAGATGGCGACGCACCTGACCTTCGAGGAAATGGACGACATGCAGTTCGATCTCGGCGGGTCGGTGAAAGTGCGGACGATTTTCGCGAACCATCCGGGCATTTGTCTCGGCTATCGACTCTGCACGCCGAACGGCGACGTGGTTTACATGCCGGACCACGAGGCCTACGAGCGTTGTGAGGTCGAGCGTCAGAAAGCGGAGAAAGAGATTTCCGCCACCGGCCTCGAATACGCGCGCCTTCAGGACGAAAAGGTGGTCGATTTTCTCCGGGGCGCCGAGGTGGTGATTGCCGATTCGCAATACGACGCGGCGGAATATCCGAACCGGCGCGGCTGGGGGCACACCTGCGCGGATGACACCGTCGCGCTGGCCGCGCGCGCCGGCGCGAAGCGGGTTTATCTCTTCCACCACGACCCCGACCACGACGATGCGAAGATCGAGAAAATGGTCGAGAGCGCGCAGGAGGTCGGGCGACAAAATGGCGGCAACATTATCGTCGCCGCCGCGCGCGAAGGCGAAACGCTGACGCTCGGAAGCTAGGCACGGGCCGGCCGCGTTCCCGAATCCCTGCTCAGTTCTTGACGGACGGGTCGCGGTGCGAGGCACGTCTTTTCCACGCGCTCCGCACAAACCAAAGGGTGCCGACCGTGCCAGCCAGGAGAAACAGGAGGGTGCCGCCACCGATAATGACGGAGACCACACTGGGCACCGGCCACGGTTCAAAGCCTCGCGCCCGCAGCAGGTTCTTGTAGTAAAAGGCCTGGTAAGCAGCGCTCGCAAACCGCACGAGAAGAATGCCCGAGGCGAAAGTGTAAAGCACGGAAACCAGGCGATACAGCGCCGGATCAAACCGTTGTTCCGCGACGTAAATCGCGATCAACACCGCGAACGTCAGGGTGATCCAGATTTGAAAAATCGAATCGGTCAGCGCGAGCACCGCGTAAAGCGTGCTGTAAACCGACTCCTGCGACATCTCGTGCAAAACGGCCATGACAAGGCCTAACCAGAAGTGAAGTGCCCGGTGAACATCGCGACCGCTTTATAGGATCAACAAGTCTGGACTGCACGCCTATTTTGCGGCGCCTGCGGCACCGAACCGCGCGTGCTAACTTCCCTCCATGAAAGCAACCTGGCACGACACCATCCTGGCCGAGAGCGACGACACCGTGGTCCTCGAAGGCAATCACTACTTCCCCGCCGACTCGATCCGGCGCGAATATTTCCAGGCGAGCGATCGGCACACCCATTGCCCCTGGAAAGGCGAGGCCAGCTACTACGACGTCGCGGTCGATGGCGCGGTGAACGCCGGCGCCGCCTGGTATTATCCCGACCCGAAGGAAGCGGCGGCCAACATCAAGGACCGCGTCGCTTTCTGGAAAGGCGTTGAGGTCGCCTAACGAACAAAGGGTGAGCACGCGATCCCGTATCAGCGCCGGCGTGCTCCTCTTCCGGCGCGGCAAGGGCGGTCTCGAATTTCTGCTCGCGCACCCCGGCGGACCGTTCTTCGCGAAAAAGGATCTCGGCGTCTGGACGATCCCGAAAGGCGAAGCGGGTCCCGAGGAAGACCTGCTCACCCGGGCGCAGATTGAATTTGCCGAGGAAGTGGGCTGCGCGGCGCCGGGCGAGGGTTACTCGGCTCTCGGCTCCATTCAGCAGAAGGGCGGCAAGATCGTGCATGCGTGGGCGGTGGAAGGCGACCTGCCTAACGATCACGTCCATTGCAGCAACACCTTCGAATTGGAATGGCCGCCCCATTCCGGGAAACACCAGCAGTTTCCCGAAGTCGACCGCGTCGAGTTTTTCCCCGACGAAATCGCGCGCCAGAAAATCAAGGCCGCGCAGGTGGACCTGTTGAACCGTGCCCAGGCCCTCCTCGGCTGTCCACCACACGAAGGACACGAAGATCACGAAGGAGGGGGAGATTAGGGTTCTCCTCCTTTTCGATCCCTCTTCGTGGCTTTCGTGTCCTTCGTGGTGAAACTCTCCGTCCATATCCAGGAACGGTGCCCCCTGGATGGTATTGCAGCTCCGGGTCCGGAATGTGGAGCCAACCGGTCATCGCGGAATCTGAAACGTCGTAGTTAAGACTAAATCAACCTTTTTCACCCGGTCATGCACCTTGGCTTGGACTTTATAAGTGCCAGCCGGGTCCTTCGCTTCAATCCGAATGCCCATGTATCCTTCTGACAGCTGAATCCCTAACCGGGCCGGATATTCGCGCTTCCAGACCACGGAACTTAGTTGCTTCCCATAAACGCTTCCGTCCGGCTTGTAGGTGATGAAGTCACACGTGACATCGGCGCGTCCCGCGGCATCCAACCCCGGTCCGGCAAAGACGAGAACCGTGATCACCGGCAAATCCCGGCGCGCGATTTTCACCGGCTCGATCTTGGGCGGCTCTGGAGTATTCCATTTGTCGAACACACCGGTGTCCTGGGTCAGGAAAAGCTGAGCCCCGAAGCCGGCCTTCGACTTCATCCAGGCCGTGTTGGGCGCCGGTTTGCCGTCTTCCCGCCATGAATCCGCCGCGTCGGCGTGAACCGACAGAGTCAGCAAAAGGATCGTGAGAACGAGTGGCATTGTTTTCATCGGGCTTTTGAAGCGTGCGCCTGAGCCACACACTCTTGCAGGAACGCGGTCTTCGTCGGGTAGGTATTGGATTGGAGACAGTGCCGGGCAAAGGCCATCAAGGCCTTGTGTTGCTGGCAGTTCGATTTGAAGGACCAGGCGGCCATGGCTGGCATCATAAAGTCTGCGGCGTGTTCGCCGGGCTGAGGGTATTTGGCGTAGTGCAGAATCTTCCCCGGATATTCGGTATCTCCGGTGCCGAAAAACTCCGCCCACCAAATGTCGAGTTTTCCTACATCGACCTTCGAGTCGTCATGGACATACTTCGCCGTCGGTGACTGGCGCTTCGCCACCTCCCGCGCGAGAGCGGAGATACGACCTTTGCCGGTGATTTCCCAGTGATGCTTCTCCGAGGCCGAGGCGATAACTACTGCGGCGAGAAGGGCGGTGTTGTCCTTTTGCTCCAAAGTGCCAGCGGCCTGATCTGTGGCCGACTGCAGATGTTCAAAACTCGCCCGCGAAGGCGTGAGATAAAAGTAAGTCGTCTCCCGGCTAAGCTTCTCCAGAGTCTCAGCACGCGCGGACAAACTGATCATGACGATCGCGACAAGCAAAGCGTTCCGTATGTTCATAAGGTTGGACGAAAGCTAAGGGAGCCAACGCGAGATGGAAAACTTAAAGTCCCGAAAATCCGCCCTCCCGGGATTCATCTCCCGTCGAAGAACACCCAGGGAATCAGGATGCCTGCCTGGTTAGGTCGCAAGGTGCAAGGTGTGCCTGACGACCTGAGCAATAAACTCCGCCTGTTCGGACTCGGCGAGCCCTGTCACCAGCTTCCGTTCCTTACGGCTCTGATCGGCATACATGAGGTTATAATAGCGTCTGCTTCGATCAAAGCTTCGCTCGCGCACCAGCACGGCCGTGATGTCGTCAGCTTGCACCCTCCGGTTCCCCAGCCAGGGCACCGGGCCAGTCATCACAGTGACACCCGAGGAAGAAATGCCGATATCGGTTTTATTGAAGAGAGACGCAAAGGCATAATAGGTAATCCCGACCCCGACGGCGACATGGCCAAGAGGGAAGAGAATAGTCATGAGCGGCGCGTTGGGACTCTTGAGGGCGCTGGAATACCAGAAAAATAGAAACGAATCCCAAAAGACGGCAAACAGCGCGAGCGGGATGATCTTCCAGGTGAGCCAGACTCTGCGCACGGTGACCCCGTCGCCTGCCGGAATTACGTCCAATCCTTCGGGAATTGTTGGTGAATCGTCCATCATGTTAACCTAACCGGAGAGCGAGATTGTAAAGCTGACCCCGGATTCCGTTGCTCGATTCGGCAGAGAGGCGGAAAGGTGATTCATGCGTAGCCGGTGGAAAGCGATCTGCCGGACCCGTTTCTCCACCGAAGCAAGACTTTCGCCATGGAATGGCCGCTTCGTTGCGGCCGGTTACAGGCCTTCCCGGAAGTCGAACGCGCCTAATTTTTTTTAGACGAAATCGCGCGGCAAAAAAGATCAAGCCGACGCAGATCCCGCTGCTCAATCGGCTTGCCGCGTCGCTCTAGACAGTCGACTTCGCCGCCGGCTCGGACTTCCATTCTTCTGGCAGGGAATCGATCTCTAGGTGCTCTGCGGATTCCGCGTGGGCAAACTCCGCGGCCCGCGCCAGGCCGACCACGACCACGAAGGTCACAATCAGGCCGAGCAGAAAAATAACGATGAGGTATTCCATCGCACTTACCTCCGGCGTTGCTGCTGTTGGCGCGCGACCGACTGGGCGAGGAGCGTGACACGGACGCCGACCCAGAGCCCGAGAATGCTGGGCACCCAGAGCCCGACGAAAAGGCCATACTCGCGGTTCACCAGAAACCAGAGCGCGATGCTGAAGAAGAAGCTCACCAGGGTCGCGAGCAGGAAGGGGTAATCGACCTTATTGAACATGGGTAAGGATTTTTGAATCATCGTCCGCAAGCTGGCTCTTTCTTGGGCTTTGTCAAACTATTGTCTAATAGTTATCTTGCGAATGGACTCCATATGTCTAATCTTGGTCTAATGAGTAAAGAAGCTCTGCTTCCAGTACAGACAGTGGCCCGAAAAACGGGTTTAACGGCGCACGTGATCCGCGCCTGGGAACTTCGTTACGGAGCGGTCGAGCCGCGCCGCAGTCCGACCGGTCACCGGCGTTACAGCGACGCCGATGTGCAGCGGTTGCTTCTCCTGCGGCGCGCCGTCGGGGCGGGCCACTCCATCGGCACGATCGCCCATCTGCCGACCGCGAAGATTGTCGCGCTGGCCGCGGAACAGGGCGCCGCGCCGCCGAAGATTGCGAAAGTCGACCTCGATGTGGCCACGAACTTTCACGACGAATGCCTCGCCGCGGTCCGCGCTCTGAACCAGGCAGCGCTCGTCCGCAGCCTGCGGCGCGCCGCGGTTTCGTTAGGCCATCAGGGCCTCTTGCGCCGGGTGATTGCGCCGCTCGCGGAACGAATCGGCGAGCAGTGGTGGGCCGGCGAGATGAACGCCGCACATGAACATTTCTTTCTCGCGGCGGTGAAGATGTTTCTCGGCGAGGTCGCGCAGCAGTTCGCGCCGAATGCGGAAGCGCCGGTCCTGATCAGCGCCACCCCGTCGGGTCAGCATCACGAGCTCGGCGCCTTCATGGCCGCGATCTCGGCGCTGCATTTCGGCTGGAACGCGATCTATCTCGGCGCCTCGCTGCCGGCGGCGGATATCGCGGGCGCCTGTTTGCAGACCGAGGCCCGCGCGGTCGTGCTCAGCATTATTTATCCGACCGACGATCCGCGTCTACCGGCCGAAATCCGGATGCTGCGCGCCGCGCTTCCGCAGGAAACCGCGATCGTGCTCGGCGGACGGGCCGCGGCGAGTTACCGGCCCGCGCTGAAGGGCGCGAACCCGATTTTCGTGAGTGACCTGGCCGACATGGCGGGAGTGCTCGACGCGCTCCGCAGCGGACGACCGCGCGCTCAGAGGAGCTGATAAGGATCGACGTCCACGGCGACGGCGACGTCTTCGGGGAAGGGCAGCTTGTCGAGCGTCTCGCGGATGAGCCGGCTAAGACGAAGGATCGCCTCGCCACGGATCAGGATGTGAAACCGGTAACTTCCTTGGAGTTTTTCCAATGGGGCGGGCGCGGGCTCGCCGAGGATATACTCGTTAGGTAACGCTTCTTTCAGGCGGCGGAACAGGGTGTCGGCGGAGAAGCTGGCTCTGGCTTCGTGCTCGGATCGGATGGTGAGGAGAACGGCGTGGCGGAAGGGCGGGAAGTCGCAGCGCTCGCGGAATTCCAGTTCCTGCTCGAAGTAACCGGCGAAGTCGTGGTGACGCGCGAATTGGATGCTGGGACTAAACGGGGTGTAGGTCTGGACAAAGACTTCGCCCGGTTCTTCGCCGCGGCCGGCTCGGCCTGCAACCTGCGTGAGCAACTGGAAGGTGCGCTCGCCGGCGCGGAAGTCGGGCAGGTGCAGGGCCAGGTCGGCGTTTATTATTCCTACCAGAGTGACATTAGGAAAGTGGAGTCCTTTGGCGATCATCTGGGTGCCGACCAGGATATCTATCTTACCGGAGCGGAAGGCGTGAAGGGTTTCGCGGTAGGCGTCTTTGCGGGTCATGGAATCGGCGTCCATGCGTTTCACCACGGCCTTGGGGAAGAGGGCGCTGACGTTGGCTTCGACTTTCTCGGTGCCGAAGCCGGCGTAGATGAGGGCGTCTTCCTTGCATTCGGGGCAGCGTTTCGGGACGGCGGCGTTATGGCCGCAGAGGTGGCAGCTAAGTCTGGCGTTACTGCGATGGAAGGTAAGGGCGACGCTACAGTTAGGACAGTCACGGGCTTTGCCGCAATGACTGCATAAGAGTGAGGTGGAGAAGCCGCGGCGGTTCAGGAAGAGGATGGTCTGTTCGCCTTTCTCGAGCCGCGCGGTGATGGCGGTGCGAAGTTTCTCGGAAAGGATGGCGGCGGCTTTTTCTTTCCGGCGTTCGAGGCGGAGGTCGACGATGCGGATGAGGGGCATCTGGCAGTTATCGATCCGCTGAGTGAGCTGACTGAGGAGATACTTTCCGCGAGTCGCGTTGCTGTAACTCTCCAGCGAAGGGGTGGCGGTGCCGAGGAGGACGACGCATTTTTCCATTTTGCCGCGAACGACGGCGACGTCGCGGGCGTGGTAGCGGGGCGCTTCCTCCTGTTTGTAGGAGTTCTCGTGTTCTTCATCGACGACGATGAGGCCGAGGCCATCGAGCGGGGCGAAGACGGCGCTGCGGGCGCCGATGACGATGCGGGCGCGGCCGCTGTGGAGTTTGTGCCACTCGTCGTGGCGCTCGCCTTCGCTCAGGTGACTGTGGAGGACGGCGACCATCTCGGGGTCGTCGGAGAAGCGGCTCTTGAAACGCTCGACGGTCTGCGGGGTCAGCGAAATTTCCGGGACGAGGACGATGGCGGTTTTGCCGCGCGCGAGGGTGTCGCGGATCGCCTGCAGATAAACCTCGGTCTTGCCGCTGCCGGTGACGCCGTGGAGCAGGATCGGCGGGTGGGTCTCCGGAGTTTCCAGCGCGGTGGCGATCAATTTCAGCGCGGCGTTTTGCTCGTCGTTCATCACGAGGTCGGTGTCGGCGAGGAACTGCTCCGCGCCGTGCGGATCGCGCGCGACCGCCTGTTCGCGCAAGTCGACGAAGCCGCGTTTCACGAGCGCGCGGAGAGTGGCATTATCGAGCGAAGTGTCGCGGAGGATGTCGGCCGCAGGGGCGGGCGCGGTGAGCTGCACGATCGCCTCGAGCAGCTCAGCCTGGCGCGGGGCGCGCTTCCGGAGTTTCTCCAACTCGTCAGCGGTCGGGGTGCGGAGGAGGCTGACGAAAAGCTGTTTCTTCCAGCCGACCTCGGCTTTGCGGATGACCTGCGGGAGCAGGCTCCGCATCACGGTCTCGATCGGGCAGCAGTAGTAGGTCGCCATCCAACGGGCGAGCTCGATCAGGGTGGCGCTGAGGACAGGTTTGTCGCCGAGGAGGGCTTCGATCGGTTTGATGCCGGCGGCGGGGCTTTCCGCGAGGGTGTCGACCACGGTGGCGAGGAGCTTTTTATCGCGAAAAGGGACGCGGACGCGCGAGCCGACGGTGACTTTCTCCGCGAGCGCGGGCGGGACGGCGTAATCAAGCTCGCGCCGGATCGAGCGATCGATCACGACGCGGACGAATCTGGTGGAATTTAATTGCTCAGCCAAGGGATGCGGTGAATTGCTTTTGCCCGTGACTTTCCGCTTCGCCGGGGCACATATCCAGCGGCGATCGGCGAAGAGAGGGGAAGGCGCCTAACGAATCATGGCTCGATTCATTTTTAAATTCATCATCTGTCTGCTGCTCGCGTCGGCGGCCGGGATCGCGGCGCTGGCCTGGCGTTCGGGCGATCCGTTTTACACGATGTATGAGTACCTGAGCCCGGCGCGTTTCCAGCAATACGACCAGCTGATCCGCGCGGTCGCCGCGCCGAACGAGCTCGATCCGATGCTGGTGAAGGCGGTGGTCTGGCGGGAGAGCCGGTTCGATCCGCGGAAGTTTGGCGGGGCCGGGGAGCGCGGGCTGATGCAGGTGAGCGAGATCGCGGCGGGCGAGTGGGCGAAGGAAACCGGCCACGATAATTTCCACGTTGAGGAGCTCTTCGATCCGAAGACGAATCTCGAGGCGGGCGCGTGGTATCTGCACCGGGCGATGATCCACTGGCGGATGCAGGATGACCCGGCGCCCTTCGCGCTCGCGGAATACAACGCGGGCGCGAGCCGGGCGCAGCGCTGGGCGGGCGGTGACGGGAAAAGAAAAATCGCAGCGCGGGAGTTTCAGCGGAACATCGATTTTCCCGGGACGAAGAATTACGTCGAGTCGATCCTGTCGCGTTACCGGTTTTATCAGCGACGCGGGCGGATGTAGCCGCTACGGACGCGTTATCCGGATACGGAGGAAGAGCCGGCTCGCGCCGTTCTTCGCGACGCGGGCTTTGATCGTTTGGACGTTGCCCTGGGTAGTGACGACTTCGTTGGTCGGGAGCGCGGTGGTCCACGTGGCCAAGTCCGTGGATTGCTCGACGGCGTATTGGATGTCGGTGGCTGTCGTGACCGCCTGATAAGTGAGAGTGAGATCGGTGCCTTCGTTCGCGGCGACCGGGAATTTCGGCGGCGTCGGGGTTCAGCGGATCCGTGTGCAGCGCGTATTCGAGGAGGTTTGGAGCGCCGTCGTGGTCGAGGTCGTCGCTCGGCGCGGTGACGCTGTAGATCCAGCCGAGTTTCGAGGAGACGCGGGTCGGGTAAAGCGCGGCCGGCACGGGGTTGGGGCCGGTGATGAGGGTGTAGGGCGGCGAGCCGCCGTCGAAAACATAGAAGCCCCGACTGTCGAAGAGCGCGCCGTCGAACCCGCCGTTGCCTGACGAGTCGACGTAGAACGGACCGTCGACCGCGTAGTGGATGCCGGCCAGTTTCCAAATACCGCCATCGGCGATGAAAGCCGCGCCGCCGGAATCGCCCGAGGAAAGCATCCCCTCCTCGGCGGTGCCGCTGGCGTCGAAATTGCAGCGGATGAATTCGTCATCCGGCGCGAGGACGAAGATGTCGCTGACGACGTTGGTGCCCCAGCGCTCGACGCCGTCGCCCTGGCCCCAGTTCCAACCGGCGAGCCCGCCCGGGCCGTTGCGGTCGGTTCCCCGCTGGGTGCCGCGACCAATCAGGAGCGTCAGCTTCCCGGCCTCGTCGGACTTCGTGTAGAGCGGCGCGAAGGCTGGAAAAGTCTCCGATGACCTGCCAGAGATCGAGATCGCTCGCCGGGTCGCCGAACCCCCTAACGACGGTGTAATTCGTGCCCGCGAAAGTGAAGACGGTGGACTGCTGCCCGAGGTGCTGAGCGGTGAGGAAGAAGTGCGATGCGATCGGCGTGCCGAGAAAGCCGCCCCAGGTGCCTTCCCATTGCCAGCCGCTGCCGGCGAGGCTGCCGCCGGGCGCGGTCGTATTCGCCGCCGGGTCAGCAGTGCGATAGAGAATCACCCCGCGGGCGGACGGCGCGTCGACGAGCAGGAAAAGCACGAGCGCGCAGAGAAGCGCAGGGGCCGCGGCGAACGACTTCATCGGCTGACAGCATCTCGCGAACGCCCCTGCGGCTCAACCGCGAACGTCGCTAAAGATGCGAGCCGGTCTGGCGCGGGCCTGCGGCCCAGTGAGTCGGCGCGGCACCCGACTTCCCCGCCGTGGCGGTGGTGTGAGTAGTGGTCGTGGTGGTGGAGGTTTCAGTCGAGCTGCAACCGCACAGGAACAATCCGAAAAAGATGGACCCGAAGAAGGCCGGGACGAATTTGAACATCGCGGATTCTGTTCGATTTACGCCGTTTTTGTCAACGCAATCCCCGGGCAAATCGCGACGTCGGGAAAGCGGAATTCTTTGGCCCGCCCGGACTTTCCGCCCACGCCACTTGCGGAACCGGGAAGTTCATCTACACTGGCCGTTCGTTATGGCAGAAAGCAGTGACACGAAGGATATGACGGAGTTCCAACTTCACGAGAAAGATACCGGCAGCGCGGATGTGCAGGTCGCACTCCTCACGCGCCGGATCGCGCAGTTGACCGAACACCTCAAGAGTCACGCCAAAGATCACTCCTCGCGCCGCGGCCTCCTCAAGATGGTCGCCACCCGCCGGAGTCTTCTCGATTACCTCAGCCGGTCGAAGAACGACCGCTACAAGAGCGTGATCGGGAAACTCAACCTGCGGAAGTAACTCCGCAGCGATCTCTGGCGCCGCTCGCGTCCGTCGCGCACGGCTCGAGCCATGCGCTAACCAAGTAACACAACCGCCTGTCCAGGCCGTCAGTGCACCTTGAGTATAGGTTTTAGTCCCGACACGGCTCGGGCTTAAAACCTACAGTCAGGGTGACCGGCCTGGATTTCGCACATCCAGAAAGCATCCATATGCAACACAAGGTCACGGCCCAAATCGGGTCCACAGAAATCAGCATCGAAACCGGCAAAATTGCCAAGCTCGCCGACGGCTCGGTCATCGTCTCCTGCGGCGAAACCATGGTCCTCACCAGCGCCGTCTCCGCCACCAGCACGAAGGAAGGGCAGGACTGGTTCCCGCTCACCGTCGATTATCGCGAAAAGGCTGCGGCCGTCGGGAAATTCCCGGGCGGCTATTTCAAGCGCGAAGGGCGCCCGAGCGAAAAGGAAACGCTCACCTCGCGCATGACCGATCGTCCGCTGCGTCCGCTTTTCCCAGCCGGCTATCTTTACGACACGCAGATCATCTCGATCCTGCTCAGCGCCGATGGCGTGAATGATCCTGATATTCTTGCGATCAACGGCGCTTCCGCCGCCCTCACGGTTTCTGACATTCCGTTCGCGGGCCCGATCGGTGCCGTCCGCGTCGGTCGCGTGAATGGCGAGTTCATCGCCAACCCGACCCACGAAGAACGCGAGATGAGCGATCTCGATCTCGTCTATGTCGGCACCGAGAACGACGTCATCATGATCGAAGGCGCCGCCGATGAGTTGCCCGAGGAAGACTTCATCAAGTCGCTCGAGTTTGCCCATGGCCACGCGAAGGAAATGATCCGCATCCAGCGCGAGCTCGCCGCCCAGGTCGGCAAGCCGAAACGCGAAATGCCGCTAATGGAAGTGAAGCAGGAAATCCTCGAGATCGCCGACCGCGTGGCTGGTGACCGGATCGAGGCCGCGCTTTACACCGACGGCAAAGTCGCCCGCAGCAAAGCGGTCGGCGGTTTGCGCGACGAAGTGAAAGCCGCGGTGCTCGAGCAATTCCCCGACGCGGATAAGTTCTCGATCAACCAAGCATTCGATTACATCCAGAAGAAGTCGTTCCGGAGCAACATCCTCGACAAGCAAAAGCGCGTCGACGGCCGCGGCTACGACGACCTCCGCAAAATCACCTGCGAAGTCGGCGTGCTCCCGCGCGTGCACGGTTCCGCGATTTTCGCCCGGGGCGAAACCCAGGCGATGGCCCTCGCGACCCTTGCGCCGATCGAAGAATCACAAAACATCGACGCCTACGGTGGCGGCGAGACCTCGAAGCGCTTCCTGCTGCATTACAACTTCCCGCCGTTCAGCGTCGGTGAGACCGGCCGTTTCGGTGGCGCGAGCCGCCGCGAGATCGGGCACGGCGCGTTGGCCGAACGCTCGGTCGAGCCGGTTATCCCGAGCACGGAAGATTTCCGCTACGCGATCCGCGTGGTCAGCGAAGTGATGGAATCCAACGGCTCCACCTCGATGGCGAGCGTTTGCTCCGGCATGCTCGCGTTGATGGACGCCGGTGTTCCGATCAAGACGCCGGTCGCCGGCATCTCCGTCGGCCTCGTCACCGAGAACGACGAGCAGGGCAACATGAAGCGCTACAACCTGCTCACCGACATCATCGGTTCCGAAGATCACTTCGGCGACATGGACTTCAAACTTTGCGGCACCAAGGACGGTGTGACCGGTTTCCAGCTCGACCTGAAACTTGCCGGCGTGAGCCACAAGATCCTCGGCGAAGCGATCCATCGCGCAAAAGATGCGCGCACCAAGATCCTCGGCTTCATGGCCGAAGCGCTCGACAAGCCGCGTGAATCCCTCAGCAAATACGCGCCACGGATCGAAACTCTCAAAATCAACCCCGAGAAGATCGGCGCCCTCATCGGGCCCGGCGGCAAGACGATCAAGGGCATCGTCGCCGAGACCGGCGCCGAGATTAACATCGAGGACGACGGCTCCGTGCACATCTACGCCACCAGCGGCGAGTCGATGGCTCGCGCGAAGGAAATCATCGGCGGCATGACCAAGGAAATCGAGATCGACTCGATGTATCACGGTCGCGTCGTCTCGATCAAAGAATTCGGCGCGTTCGTCGAAGTTTTCCCGGGCAAAGACGGCCTCGTGCACGTCTCCGAGCTCGCGGACTTCCGGGTCAATCGCACGGAGGACATCGTCAAGATCGGCGACATGATTTGGGTGAAATGCATCGGCATCGACGACAAGGGCCGGGTGAAACTTTCCCGCCGTGCCGCGATGAAAGAGCGCGGCGAAATCGAAACCGGCGCGCCGACCACGGGTGATTCCGTGGAAGGTGGTGGCGGTGGCGGCTACGGCCAGCGCGAAGATCGCGGCCCGCGTCGTGACCGGGGCGGAGATCGCCGCGGTGGTGGCGGTGGACGCGATCGCGGACCCCGGCGCGAAGGCGGCGGCGACAACCGCGGCCCGCGTTTCGGCGGCGGCGACGAAAATCGCGGTGGCCAACAGCAGGGTGGCGACCAGGGACATTCCCAGCCTCCGGCGCAGCCCGCCCCGGCTGATTCCGGCGGCGACTACGAACCTTCTCGTTAGGCGTTAGGCGTTAGGCTAACTTTCTTTTGTCATCCTGAGCCGCGCAGACGGCGAAGGACCTCGCAAGCCAGGGACGGCGTGCAAAGAAAATGCGCGTCGCTCGACGCTTGCGAGGTCCCTCGGCGCGCTGCCCCGCCTCGGGATGACAAACTTTTGCGGGCGCCGTTAGACTGTCGCCGGCGTGAGCTGGCGCAGTTTACGGACGATGCGGGGGATAATCTCGAGCACGCGATCGAGCTCGGCTTCCGTGTTGTAGCGGCCAAAGGAAAACCGCAGGCTGCTCCGTGCCCGTTCGTTCGTCATGTGCATCGCGCGCAGCACGTGCGACGGCTCCACCGCGCCCGTGGTGCAGCTCGAGCCTAACGAACAGCAAACCCCCTCCTGATCGAGCTTGATCAGGATGGCTTGCGCGTCGACGCCGAGAAAAGCGAGATTCGAAGTGTTCGGCAATCGCGCGCCGGGATCGCCGTTGATCGCGACGTCGTCGACCTGTGCGAGGATCGTTTGCTCGAATCGATCGCGCAGCGCGCGCACCCGCGCGTTCTCTTCTTCCAAGGTGGACATCGCAAGTTCCGCGGCTTTTCCGAGCCCCACGATCGCGGCCACGTTATCCGTGCCGGCGCGGCGCCCGCCTTCCTGCGGACCGCCGATCACCATCGGATGAAACTTGGAATTCCGACTCACGAACAGCGCCCCCACACCTTTCGAGGCGTGGAGCTTGTGCCCGGAGAGCGAGAGAAATTGAAACGACTGCCGCGAGAGATCGATCGGCATTTTGCCGACCGCCTGCACCGCGTCGGTGTGGAAAACCACACCCTTCTCGCGACAGATCGCCGCGATTTCCTCGAGCGGAAAAATCACCCCGGTCTCATTGTTTGCCCACATCACCGAGACCACCGCGGTATCCGGTCGGATCGCGCGCTCGACCTCCGCGAGGTCGAGATGACCATCTCCATCCACTTCCACCACGGTTACCTCGCACCCGCGCGCCGCGTGCGTCGTGCAAAAATTCAGCACCGCGTTGTGCTCCACCGACGTGGTCACCATGTGACGCCGATCCGGCGTCATCTGGAGCGCGGAATAAAGGGCGGTGTTATCGGATTCCGTCCCGCCGCTGGTGAAAACGATCTCGTTAGGCTCACACCCGAGCAACGTCGCCATCCGTTCGTGCGCCTTTTTCGTTGCGTCCTTCACCTGCGCGCCGAAGCGATGCGAGCTCGACGGATTCCCGTAGCGCTCGGTCAGAAACGGCATCATTTCCTCCAGCACCTCCGGGTCGATCCGGGTGCTGGAATTATTGTCGAGGTAAATCAGGTCGTCGGTGCTCATAAGATGGTGTCACCGCGACCGGCCGCGGAACTATTCCGGCGGTCGCGGTTCGTTCCCTGGATGTTGCGCATGGTGATGTGTCCAGCGGAAGTAAAGATTTCGCAAATAAATCGGGAGAGGCAAGGCGGTCTGCAAAATTCCCACCGAATCGTGCCGGTAAATCCAAAAATAACTGAGCGTGAGAAGGGATCCGATCGCGCTGCATTCCCAGAAGCCGATGGGGATCACGCTCTTCTTCGCCTTCTCGGAGGCGAGCCATTGGATGATGAAGCGGAGGCCGAAAATGACGCTCCCGGTCAGGCCGACGACCTTCCAGGGATTGAAAGTGACGTGATACCAGGGCGTCGAGACGACGGCGGCGAGAATGTTCATGATCGAGGACTAACCACCGCCGCTGTGCCGGTGCCCAACGATTTTTTTGCGAAACGCCGGCGAAACTTTGTGAAGTCCGGCGAGCGCTGTGGTTCAGTCCCGGGATGAGCTCGATCTGGGACCTCGCCAACCCGCACCTGCGCGAGCTCGCGCTCTACGAACCGGGAAAACCGATCGACGAAACGGCGCGCGAACTCGGCCTGCGACCGGAGCAGATCGTGAAGCTCGCGTCGAACGAGAACCCGCTCGGCCCTTCGCCGCGCGCGGTCGAGGCGATGCAACGCGCGCTGGCGGAGGCGAATTTTTACCCGGACGGCGGCGGCTTCCACGTCCGCGAAGCGCTCGCGGAAAAACTCGGCGTGCCGTTGGATCACCTCATTCTCGGCAACGGCTCGAACGAGATCATCGAGTTCATCGGGCACGCCTTCCTCCGGCCCGGCGTGGAAGCCGTGACTTCGGAAAATGCCTTCGTCGCCTACAAACTCCTGACCGCGCTCTTCGCCGCCACCCTCGTCGAAGTGCCCGATCGCGACCATCGCTTCGACCTCGATGCCTTGCTCCGTGCGATCAACGAGCGCACCCGCGTCGTCTTCATCGCCAACCCGAACAACCCCACGGGAACACTCGTTAGGCAAGAAGCGATCGACCATTTCATGCAGCGTGTGCCCGAAAACGTCGTGGTCGTTTTCGACGAAGCCTATTTTGAATATCTGGACGACGCACCGGATACGTTGAAATTCGTTAGGCAGAGCCGCAACGTCATTGTCCTGCGGACCTTTTCGAAGATCCACGGGCTCGCCAATCTCCGGCTCGGCTACGGCATCGCGCCGCCGGAATTGATCAAGGCCCTGCAAAAAACGAGAGAGCCGTTCAACGTCAATGGCATCGTCCAAGCCGGTGCCGTCGCCAGCCTCGCGGACGAAGCGCACCAGGCGGAAACCAAACGCGTCACCGACGGGGGTCGCGCCTATCTGGAGAGCGAATTCGCCGCGCTCAACCTGTCCTTCGTCCCCGGCACCGCGAATTTCGTCCTCGTGAAAGTGGGCGACGGCCGGGAGGTCTTCCAGGCGATGCTCAAGGCCGGCGTGATTGTGCGAGCCTTGAAAGGTTACCGGTTTCCCGAGTGGATTCGCATCTCCGTCGGCACGCTGGAACAAAACCGCCAGTGCAGCGCCGCCCTCCGCTCCGCGCTCGGTTTTTCCGGGTAGCGAACTCGTCCTACTTGCTGGCGACGGCGTCCCGCCCTCGCGAACTTTCATTTCAATGCGCGCGTTCCGGGTGGTGATCGGTTCCAGCGCTCCGCGCCCGCGGCGAAAACGAACACCTCGATGCGCCGGATCGCATCCGTTAAAGGCGGCGGGGTTGCCGCCGGTCAGCTAGCGCTCGCGCCAGTCGCGATATTGCTGGTGCGCCGGCGCGGGATGGAGCGCCTCCCGGCGCTCGCCCATGCGGTCCGCCATCCACTCGATCCATTCGTTGAATTTCGGGTTGTTCGTGGCGCGCCGATATTCCTCGGTCCAGGCGCGACCGCGCGACCAGAAACCGCGCGCCACCCCGCCAATCAAGGCATCCACGGTTCCCAGGCTGAGGATCTCGCTGAAAATCAGGTAACCGATCGGCTCGAGCCGGATACTGAGCTCGAACAAAGCCCGCTCCATCGCCGCGCCCTGTGCGTGGATGAGCTCCACCGTGGCCTCCTCCGGCAGGGCAAAAACGAGACTTAGCGCTTCGGTCCAGCTCGAATTTTGCGTCGTCTGGATAAGCGTGATCGCGGCCTGGTCGCGCCGGGTCTGGTTCGCGGCCCGCACTTGGAGCGCGGTGAATATCAGCGCGCCGACAATGGCTACGGTCGAGATCAGATTCAGCATCGAGGCAAGATCGAGATGGTTCATGGCGGCGGTCCGGTCGTTATACGTCATTTTCCCTGATCGCGCGGCGAGGTTCAAGCATCCGGCGGCGGTGGCTCCTTGCGATCTAGTGGGCGTGCAAAAGATGGCGACCACCTCCGGGGCGAGACCCGCCCGGCAGAAATTCCTCCGCTATTTCCCGCGCGGCTTCCGCGACCCGACGTTCCTGGAATGGGAGCGCGACTATAAATGGGCGACGCACGAGCGCTGG
This sequence comes from uncultured Verrucomicrobiae bacterium, assembly GCA_963742845.1. Classification (GTDB taxonomy): domain Bacteria; phylum Verrucomicrobiota; class Verrucomicrobiia; order Chthoniobacterales; family UBA10450; genus Palsa-1392. Next base: position 252,556 of record CAVUNK010000008.1, read on the forward strand.
GAGGCGGCGCTCGGCCAGCGCGAATACCAGCGGCTGCTCCGGGCCGGCGAATATGCGGAGATCGCGTCGCGCGCGGTGCGGGTAGAACAGCAATCGCGGCACAGCATGCTTTTCTCGTTTGAAAAGATGGCGCTGCGCGATGCGGTGAAGTCGGCTGCGGGGGCGCGGGCGTTTGCCGATGGGCTTGGCCAGTTCCTGCATGGGCCCGGCGAAATGCCGGAGCGCTTCGAACGCTGGTGCGCAGTAGTGGCAGCGCTGCCGCGCAAACAAACCCGCGTGCTCACCTGGCCGCTGGTGACGGTGTGGGGTTCCATCGCCCAGCCTGGCGAGCATCTCTTTTTCAAGCCGCTCGTGACCCGGCGCGCAGCCGCGAGTTACGGCTACGATCTCGCTTATCAGGCGCGGCCGAACTGGGAGACCTACGCGCGTCTCCTGGAGTTCGCCGGCACGGTGCGGCGCGATCTGCGCGACCTGCGTCCGCGCGATCTGATCGATATCCAATCTTTCCTCTGGGTGCAGGGCTCGGATGAGTATCCGGAGTGAATCCAACTGGGTTGGCACAGCGGTTGCTAAATAGATTGCAAAGCTCGGTGGTCACATAAAACAACTAAACTTGACGTTCACCTCCGTCAGCTTTCAGCGGGGCCAGTAATGGCCCCGCGTTTTTTTTGCTCACGCGAGCGCGAGGCGGTCCGTTCCTGCGTTAAGCTAGTTTCCGCATGAATTCGCCGACCGCCGCTCCGCATCCGCCGACCACGCGTCAGCGGCTCACGGCGCGGGAACGTCCGCCGGTGGCACCGGTGATGTATCAGGAATGGCGCGACCTGCTTTTCCTGCACTGGGAATTCCCGGTCGCCGCGCTCCAACAGACTCTGCCACCCGGTCTTTTCGTCGATACCTACGAGGGAAAGGCCTGGCTAGGGATCGTGCCGTTCTTCATGTGCCGGGTGCGGCCCCGCCGTTTCCCGGCCATGCCCGGGATCTCCGATTTCCTCGAGCTGAATCTGCGCACCTATGTGCACGACGCGGCGGGCGTGCCGGGGGTGTGGTTCTATTCGCTCGATGCGAACCGATGGCTCGCGGTGGAGATCGCGCGCCGCGTCTTTCACCTGCCCTACGAGCACGCGCAGATGTCCGCCCACCGGAGCGCCGCGGGCGTGATCTCCTATCGCTCGCGGCGGCGCGGCGCCGATACGGCCTGCACCTACACCTATGGAGCAGAAGAAGAACTGGGGGCCGCCGCCGCCGGTTCGCTGGAGTTCTTTTTGATCGAGCGTTATCGGCTTTATTCGTTAGGCGACGGCCGGCTCTTTCGCGGCGCGGTGGCGCACCAGCCTTATCCGCTCTGCCGCGCCGACGTGAGGGCGTGGGATGACCACCTCTTCGCGCTCGACGGTTTCGCCGCTCCCGGCCGCCCGCCTGATCACGCGGTCATGTCGCACGGGGTGCAGGTAACGATCTTTCCGCTGGAGCTTCTTTGATTCGTTAGGCAGACGGCCCGCGGCCCGCTGATGTCTCTGACGATAACTCTGTCATCTTGAGCGGAGCGCAGCGGAGTCGAAGGATCCCGCCGGGTTTCCCGAAAGCTCCCGCACGGATCAAGCGCTGCTGCGATCGGATCTTCCCGGATAATCTACGGGCTCCTTCGACTCCGTTCCGTTTCACTCCACTTCGCTCAGGATGACACGGGTTTCTAAGTCTCCAGAACCGCTGGCTGCGCTGGCATGCTAGTCGGTCCGCCGGATCTGCATCCCGACCACGCAGACGTCGTCCGCGAAAGTGTCGCTCTGCGAATATTTGCGAATATCGCCGAGCACCTGGTCGAAGAACTGCTCCGGCTCGAGCGCGGCGTGACGGTCGACGGTGGCGCGGAGCTGGTCCTCGTCGAAGAAGGCGCCGGTGGCGTTCTCCACCTCGAACAGCCCATCAGTGAAGAGCATCACGAGATCGCCCGGGGCCATCGGCCGCACCGCAGTCGCGTATTCCGCGTGGGCGAAAATGCCCATGGCCGGCCCGCGCGCGCCCGTGCCATCGAGCTTCTCGGTCGCGCCGCCCGGCCGCACGTGGAGCGCATTCGGGTGGCCGGCGTTAGCGTAACGGAGTTGCGCGCGCTCGATGTCGGCGACAACGTAGAAACACGTCGCAAACATGGTCGTGCCGGCCTGTTTGAAGATGACGGTCAGCGCGCGATTGATCCGGGTGAGGAGCTCTCCCGGTTCGGCGGCGAGTTGCGAATGTTCCTCGACCAGCCCGCGGATCATCCCGGTGACGAGCGCCGAGCGGACACCGTGCCCCATCACGTCGCAGATGAAAACGCCGGCGGCTTTTGCGCCGATCGGGAAGACGCTGAAGAAGTCGCCGCTGACGTTACCGGTCGGAAAATAGAGGCTGAGAAAACGGAGCGCGGTGTCGTGCGGCAACGCGCCCGCCGGGATCGCGGGAAATTGCTGCGGCAGGAGCGCGATCTGAAGTTCGCGCGCCATTTGCAGCTCTTCTTCCATCTGGTGATTCTTCGCCGCGAGCTCGCTCGTCCGGCGCGCGACCCGATCCTCGAGCTGGGCGTTGAGCGTGAGGAGATCGGCCCGGGCGCGATTACGCGCGGCCTCGGCGCGATCGATGCGGCCGCCCACGATCCGCGAGACCTGGGAGACAATCGCGGTGACGAGCGCGGCGAAGGCCAGCCCTCCGACCGCCGCGATGACCGCGGGATTGATCCGGAACCGCGCCAGGACGACGGCGCTGATCCAGCCGTTCAGGAGAGTGGCGGCGATAATTACCGGCACGAAAGCGCGGAGCAGAACTGCGCGCGTTGTCGGGCCGAGGAAGCTGCGCAGCGGCCAGACGCCAGCGCCTGCGGCCGCGACGAGGGCGACGCCGCAGAGGACAAATCCCCAGGCGGTGGAGAGTGCGACCGGGATGATGTTCCCGCCGTACAGCAGCGGGGTGCCGTAGGAATACCCGACGAGCACGACCGCGCCAATCACGGTGGTGAGCGTGCCGAGACCGGCGGCAAATTTCTGCAATGCGGGCCGGCTGAGGGTGAACAAACCGATCGCGCTGAAAATGAAATCGAGCGCGGTCATCGGCGCCATCCGACCGGTCGGGACCGCGCCGAACATGTGCGGGTCGCGCACGAACCAGGCATCGATTCCGAAGCGGTAGCCGCCCAAAAATTCCACGACCTTCGCGCTGGCGACGGCGAGCACAAGCACGGCTGCGAGCTGCGCGAACCACCAAAAAGCCGGCCGCCAGATTTGGCAGACGATCCCGAAAGCGAGCAATGAGAAACAGAGCGCCGTGCTCGGCGCCATCGGGATGTAACGGGCGCGCACGCTCGCGAGCAGCGGCAACCCGGTGATCCACCCGGCAAAGGTGAGCGCGGCGAAGAGCAGCGTGAGCGTGGCGCAGGCCAGCGCGACTCGGCGCAGACCGCCGCGGGCGATTCTCTCCTCGGGCATACGGGGCAGTCTGCGTGAATCGGTGCGCGTGTCCAACCCTGTGGCGCAGCCGGCTATTTATCTCCGCCAGGGGCGCGCGACCCGGTGCTCGGGCGCGGCGGTGGCGTGCTCGCTCGTGCTCGCGATGAGCCGGCGGCGACGGAGAGTTTCGAGCGCGGCCTGGACGGCGCTCTTGGAAAGACCGGTCGCTTCCGCGAGTGTGCGGAGGCTGGCCGGAACCGGCCGCCAACGCCGGCGCGCCGCCTGCCCATAGAGCTGGAGATAACAGAGATAGGCCGCCGGCTGGCGATCGTGGCCGACGAGATCGCGCATCAGGACGTCGAGCGCATAGTCGTCGATCGGGATGGTTTTGCAGGTTCGGGGCATAGCAGCGGAATTAGCCGCTATACCTTTAACCGGACAGCACTTTTTGCTCCTCCGTGCCGGCGACCGCTGGACGCCGGCGCGCGAAGCCACCTAACGTTCCGGCATGATTAAACAGATCAAATTCGTCAGCATCCCGGTCCGCGACCAGAACCGGGCGCTCGATTTCTACACGGAGAAACTCGGGTTCACGATCATCACCGATCAGCCTTTTGATGAGCAGCAGCGCTGGATCGAGCTCCGGGTGCCGAAGGCGGAAACGCGGGTGGTGCTCTTCACTCCGCCGGGCGAGGAAGGCCGGGTCGGCGCAATGATGAACATGTCCTACGCGTGCGATGACATCGAAAAGACTTACGAGGAACTGAAGGGTCGCGGCGTCGACTTTGAAGGTCCGCCCGAAAAACAACCCTGGGGCACCTACGCGATGTTCCGGGACAGCGAAGGCAACCGCTTCGTGCTCTCGACCGGATAAGCGGAGCGCGCGAAATGATTTCCCTCGGCCCGGCGCGCGCCGGAGAATCGCGGGATGAAAAACAAACCGCCCACCGTGGAAATTTGCCCCGGCATTTCCCGCCGCACGCTGGTGCATGGCCGGACGATGTATCAGATGGTCGCGACGCTCGCCGCGGGCAGCCGGCTACCCGAGCATCATCATCCGCAGGAGCAGATCCTGCATGTTCTCGAAGGGCGCTTGCGAGTGATCGTCGCGGGTGAGGCGCGCGAGTTGGCAGCCGGCGAATCGTATTATCTCGCGAGTGAAATCCCGCACGCGGTGGAGACGATCGTCGCCACCCGGGTGTTGGATACCTTCAGTCCGCCGCGGGAGGATTACCTCGCGATCGACGCTCAGACTCGTTAGGCGCGGAGCTTCTCCGCGGGAGCGGACAGGCGAGTTACCGCGCCGCCGCGGCTTTCGCGAGCGCACGCTGGTCCCACTCGGCGCGGAGCACTTTCATTTCTGCGGCCAGGGCGGCCATGCGCGGGGCGACGCCTTTGTATTTCTTGGTCGCGCCGACGACTTTCCGACTCACCGCACCCTGGCTCACGAGGCTCTGGAGTTTCTCGTAGGAGCGCAGGCGGAGCATCTCTTCGCCACCGCTGGCGGCGTTCCGCTCACGGAGATTGAGGAGGAGAATGTTGAAGAGGGGCTTGAACTCGAAGGAGGCTTTGGAGGAAAGCACGGCCACCAATTCTTCAGTGATAATGTCGGGCGCGCGACGGGTAAAAGAAGCGCCGGATGGCTTGGACATCGCGGACTATAGCTCAAATTTGCCGTTTGGCGACTGCACCGGACATTTTGTTCCTTTTCCGGGCCATTTTGGCTTATTTTCGCTCGCGGACTGCTTCTCGTAGGTCCCGAGAAAGGAAGTCTGCCAGGAGGCTCCGTCATCAAGGGAATAGGCCCATTCCTGTCTCACCTTTCCGCCGGCGAGCGGGGTGTAAGTGATGCGGTTCGAGTAACTCCCTTTCTTGGTCGAGATCCGGTTCACGAGAACCATCGCCTCGCCCTGTCGTCCGCCGTGAAGATGCAGAATCGTCCCATCACCACCGACCCAGTCCTGGTGCCACTCGCGATCGCCGCTGTCGTAATAGTTCAGGCTCGTGCCGCCCTTGCCATCTGCGGCGCGCCATTGTTCCCGTACCGCGCAACCTTCCGAGACCCGGCTGATCTCGCTGGTGCCGACCTCTTTGCCCTTCGCGCCGATGACTTTCCAAGTTCCCAGCCAGAAATCGAACTGCCGAAACTCCGGCGTCTGGCAGACCGGCGTCGGGGCAGGAGAGGGCGAGCCTGCGGGCGCAGGTGAAGCGGCGTCCGCGGCGGTCACCCCGAGCGCGAGACCAAGCGCCACGCGCAATAGGTTCCTCGCTCCGGCGATCGACGTTGCCCTCATCTTGACGATCAAGTCTTACTTCCGGCGGGCGTAACTAATTTCCATCACCAACGCTTCCTTGCCCCCGCGCATTTCATAGAAGGAAAACGTATGGTGATCGGCATCGACCACTTTCACGGTTTCGCGGACTTCTGTTTTCATCCCCGGGACCGCCTCCATGGTGCCGTGGTAGGTGAAGGTCTTGCTCGCGGGCTCATAGGTGCCTTCGGAAACGAGGATTCCGGTGCCCATATTATCAATCCAGGTGGAGATGAATTTTTGCTTCACGTTGTCATAGCCGTCGATCGACATGCCCTTGAACTCAAAACTCTGCATTTTACCATCGGCGCCGGGCATCTCCATCGAGCTGCTCGTGTGCGCGATAAAATAGCGGCCGCCCATGGCCGCTTCCCGCACCGCGGTCCCTTTGCTTTGCATCGGCGGCGCGCCCGGCGCCATCCACATCTTGGTCGCGTAATCCCAGGTGCCGACCAGCTCCGCAAGGAGCTTGTGCTGCGCTCCCGGCTGAGCCAGTTCCATCATCTTGGCCATTTCTGCCGGATCGCTCATATCGGGCATGCTCTTAGGTTCGTTAGGCTTGGTCTCCGCTGCGGGGAGCGACGAGACGAGAAAAGCCGCCACAAGGGCGGCCGGGAGAGTCATCAGGATTTTCATGCGGCGATTGTTTCGGAACCGGCGCCGCCGGGTCAAGCTTCGAAAGGTAAACGCCGGGGGCTTTAGCGCAGCGCCGCGAGGATCGGGGCGAGCAGGCTTTGCGGGAGAAGGCCGAAAAACAGGACCGCCGCCGCCAGTCCCATGATCGTTAGGCGGGAAAGGAAGTCGGGTCGGAAAGCGAAACCAGTAGTGCGCGAATCGTCGAGGAAAACGGCTTTCAGGAGCACCAGGTAATAGTAGAGCGAGACAAGACTTCCAAAGAGCGCGAGCACCACCAGCCAAAGCAGGCCATGGCGGGCGTCCGCGTGCAGGGCGGCGCTGAAGAGATAGAACTTGCCAAAGAACCCGGCGAGCGGCGGCAATCCCGCCAGGGAAAGCACAAAGATGGCCAGGCAACCGGCGAGCAGCGGAGAGCGCGCGTGCAGCCCGGCGAAATCCGCGAGGTCTTCGCCGCCGGTTTCTCGTTTCACGAATCCGACCACACCGAAGGCCCCGAGCAACGTCACCGCGTAGATCGTGGTGTAAAAAAGCGTGGCAGAAAATCCTTCCCGCCCGCCCGCGACCAGGCCGAGCAGAGTGTAGCCGGCGTGCGCTACCGCCGAGTAGGCAAGCAAGCGCCGGACATTCCGCTGCGCGAGCGCGGTGAGATTTCCGACCAGAATCGACAACCCCGCGAGCACGGCAAGGATCGGCGACCAACCGGCCGCCAGCGCGTGCCAGCCGGCACTGCCCTGAAGCGGACCGAAGCCGAGCAGCACGATTTTTCCCAGGACCACAAACGACGCGACCTTCGACCCCGACGCGATGAAAGCCGCCGCCGGAATCGGCGCGCCCTGGTAAGCATCCGGCGCCCAGAGATGGAAAGGCGCGGCGGCGACTTTGAACGCGAACCCGATCAGCGTCATGACCATGCCGACGATGAGCAACGGCGACGCGGACCCGGCCTGCAGTTGCACTGTGATGGCGCCGAGCGCGGTCGTGCCGGTGGTGCCGTAGAGATAGCTCAAACCAAAGAGCGTGAAGGCGCTCGCGACGCTGCCGAACAGGAGGTATTTCAGCCCGGCCTCGGCAGAACGCGGATCGGTTTTGTCGAAGGCAGTGAGGATGTAAAGCGAGAGCCCGGTGAGCTCGAGCCCGAGAAAAATCATGAGCAGTTCCTCGCTCCCGACGAGCAGCAAAAGCCCGAACGTGGCCAGGAGCAGAAGCCCGAAAAACTCGCCCTCGTTAGGCAAACGCCGGGCGCCGCGCGCGAGCACGACGGTGAAAAACGCGAGGGTCAGGCAGATGACCTTGAACAGGGAATTGAGCGGCGAAATCACCAGCATCCCGTGGAAAAGCGTCGCGTGCGCCGGCAGTTTCAGGACCGATGCCGCCGCGAAGAGCAAGCCGGCGGCGGCCACGCCGGAACAAATTCCCGCTAACCGGCGCCTGGCCAGGCCAAGGGTGAGCGTGACGAGCGCGGTCACGACCACGATGATTTCCGGCAGCGCTAGCCTAACGAGATCGAGGTAGTTCACGGCTGGAGAAAGTGCAGGGCGCGCACGGCCGGCTCGATCCGGTCGAGGAGCAGTTTCGGATAAAGCCCAACCGCGAGGGTGGCAAAAATCAGCAGGCTCGCGCCGAGCTTTTCCGGGAAGGTGATCGGGTCCGTGGGACCCGCGACGGCTTTGGCCGAATGCAGTCGATCATCGGCGAAGAAAGCGCGTTTCAAGGCCCGCAAGGTAAACGCCGCCACCAGCACCATCCCGAGCCCGGCCCACGCAACCGCCCACGGGAAAGCGCGCCATGCGCCAAGCAGGATCGTGATTTCCGCCGCGAACCCGCTAAAGCCTGGAATGCCCATCGACGCCGCCGAAGCGATCACGAACGCGAACGCCACGAACGGCATCGACCGGCTCAACCCGAGAGCCGAGAGATCGTTCAGGTTGCGGGTGTGCGTACGGGAATAGATCACCCCGGCGAGCGCGAAAAGAAGCGCGCCGATCACACCGTGGGAAAACATTTGCAGGACGGCGCCGGAGACGCCTAACGAATTCGCCGCGGCCAGCCCAAGGAGGACGAAGCCCATGTGGCTCACGCTCGAATAACCGATCACGAATTTCAGATCGTTCTGCCTGAGCGCGACCGCCGCGGCCCAGATGATCCCGATGAGCGCGAGGACGACGATCCATTGACTCCAGGCCGCGAAGCCTAACGGGAGAAGGTTCAGCGCCACCCGCAGCGCACCGTAGGCGCCGAGTTTCATTACGATGCCCGCGAGCAGCATCGAGCCCGCGGTCGGCGCGGCGACGTGCCCGGTTGGCGCCCAGGTATGCAGCGGCCAGATGCCCGCGAGAATGGCGAAGCCGAGGAACAAAACCGGGAACACCCAGGTCTGCAGTTGGGGTGAAAATGGAAAGCGCGCGAGCTTCGCGAAATCCAGCGTCCCTGCCGTGGTGTAAAGCGCCAGAATCCCGATGAAAACCAACGCGCCGCCGAGGAAGGAATAGAGCGTCAACTTCATCGCGCCGTATTCCTTGTTCGTCGATCCCCAGATCGCGATGAGGAAGTATTTCGGCACGATCACCAGCTCGTAGAAAACGAAGAACAGGAACAAGTCCGCGCTCAGGAAAACGCCATAGGAACCGCCAACCACGAGCAGCAACCAGAAGAAAAACTCGTTTGCGCGGTGCTCGATTTTCCAGGAAAAAAGCACCGCGCAGACGGCGGTGAGCCCGGTGACCAGCGCCATCGTTAAGCTGATTCCGTCGGTAGCGAGGTGGAAGTTCATGCCCAGAGCTGGAACCCAAGGCACGCGGATAACCGTGGCGAGCTGCCCGAAGTCCGTCCCGCCGGCCCAGAAGGCGGCAAGGCTGAGCGCAAAGCCACCCAACGTCGTCACCAGCGCAACCCAGCGCGCGAGCAATCGCGGCAGCAGCAGCGCCAGGAAGGCGCCGGCGAAAGTGAGATAAATGGTCCAGGCGATCATCGGCGTTTTCGCGTCCCGTAGCGCGGCGCTGTCTCGCGCACGTGAAATCCGATCTCGCGCGCGGTCTTCTTCGCCGGCGCCATCAATTGCCGGATCGCGTCGATGATCGCCGCGATTTCCTGGTCGTGTTGACCGACGCGTTTCTCGAGCTCGGCAAAGCGCTGCGCCAGCTCGCGATTCGTCTCGAGAGTTTCGCGCAGCTTCACAAACGCGCGCATGATCGCAATGTTGACTTTTACCGCGCGCTCGCTGTTCAAAACACTCGAGAGCATGGCCACTCCCTGTTCGGTAAATGCGTACGGACGGCTGCGAAGACCGCCCCAACTTGAAATCACAAACTGTGATTTCAAGTTGCTGAACTCCTTCGTGCTCAACTGGAAAAGGAAGTCTTTCGGAAAGCGCGCGCGATTCCGTTTCACCGCCTGCAGGAGAGCACTCGCGGTCACCCCGTAGAGCTCCGCCAAGTCCTGTCCGAGCATGACTTTTTGGCCTCGGAGAAAATGAATCGAGTGCGCGATCTGCGTGATTGAGACCAGATTCTTTTTCATGGGCTAGCCTAACAAGCGCGCCATCTGCGCCACGGTGGAGTTGAAGAGGCCGAGCAGAAATTGCGGGTAAATCCCGAGCGCGAACATCAGCAGCGTCACGGGGATCACGACCCATTTTTCGCTCCCGCGAAGCTCAGGAAATTCGCGGCAGCTCTCCGCGAGCGGGCCACTGAAGAGCGCATGCATCGCGCGCAGCAAAGCGACCGCGGCCAAGAGCAGACCGGCCACTGCCGCCGCAGTGAAACCCGCGGCGAGCGCGAACGAACCCTTGAAGATCAAGAATTCGCCGATAAAGCCGTTCAGGCCAGGCAAGCCTAACGAACTAAACATCGCCACGCTCATCCAACCGCAGAGCAGCGGCGTCCGCTGCATCAGGCCACCGAAATCCGCGAGCCCGCGCGCGCCGCGGCGTCGCTCGAGCAGGCCCGCGAAATAGAAGAGGGCAGCCGCGGTCAGGCCGTGGCTGAAGATCTGGAAAAAAACGCCGCTGAGCGCAGCCTGCGAATTGTTCAGCGACGGCGCGCTCGTCGCGCCCACGGCGAAAAGCCCCAGCAGACAATAACCGAGATGATTGATCGAGAGGTAGCCGATCATCCGTTTCAGATCGCGCTGCGCCCAAGCGGCGAGGGACGAGAAAACAATCGAGCAGACCGCGAGCCCGAGCAGCCAGGGTCCGACGATTTTGATCTCGTTGGGGAAGAGCGGCAGGAGCAGCCGGATGAACCCGTAAACGCCCATTTTCGAGAGCACACCGGTGAGCACCATTGAGACGCCGGTCGGCGCGGCCTCGTAGGCGTCGGGCAGCCAGGTGTGAAACGGGAAGAGCGGCACCTTGATCGCCAGTCCGAGAAAGATCCCGGCGAAAATCAGCCAGCCGATTTTTCCCGGCACCAACCTGCTCGAACCGAGCCGCGCCAGCTCCGCAAAATCGAAAGTCCCCCGAACGAGATAAATTCCAAGGAACCCGAGCAGCATCGCAACGCTCCCGAGGAAGGTGTAGAGGAAAAACTTCGTCGCTGCTCGGTCGCGTTTTTCGCCGCCCCAGATTTTGATGAGCAGGAAAGCCGGCACCAGGCTCAACTCGTAAAACAGAAACCAGAGCACGAAATTCTGCGCGGTGAACGTGCCGTAAAGCGCCGCCTGCATCACCAACAGGAGCGCGCAGAAGCCGCGGCTCATCCGCTCGGCGAGGAGCGCGAACGGGAAAATCAGCGAGGTGAGCAGCACGAGGAGCAGGCTCAATCCATCCACGCCGACGAGATATTCCGCGCCGAGACTCGGGATCCAGGCGTGCCGTTCCACGAGCTGCATCCCGCCGGCCGCGGCGTCGTAGTGCCGCCACAGGCTGAGCGCGAGCAACGCGGTGATCAGGTTGCTCCCGAGCGCAATCGCGCGGCCGTAATTCCGCGGGGCAACGCTGGCAAAAAGCGCCCCGAGGATCGGAATGAAAATCAGCCCGGTGATCAGGTGAGCCATGCGTAAAGAAGGAGCAGCGCGAGCATCCCCACCGCGACCGCGCCGAGATAAGTTTGGATCTGCCCCGAGTGCCGCACCGAGAGCATTCGCCCAAGGCCCTGCGTTGCCGCGCTGGCGTCATCCGCGCCAGCATTGATCGCCCGCTCGTCGAAGCCTTTGGTCAATCCGCCTAACGAATCCCCAATTGCGCCGGCGAAGCGCGCGAGGCCGTCCCAGAAGTAGCGGTCAAGCAAATCGGAGAGCAGCGCGGCCGTGCGGGCGAGCGCGAGAATGGTCGCATCGTAAAGTTCGTCGAGGAACATCCGTTGCTCGAGAAAACGGAACGCCCGCGGAAAAGTCCGCGCGAACGGATCGCTCTCGCCGACGCCCCGATAGACGAGCACGCCGAGCCCGATCCCGAGCGCGACCAACGCGAGCGCCACGTAAAGCCCCGACTGAATCAACGATTCACCGACAGCGCGTTCGCCGAGCAGATAGCTGTGCAGCCAAGGCCACGCTGGAGTCAGCAGAAGGCTCAAGCCAATCACACACGTCGCGAGCACGACCAGCGGCAGCGTCATCACCCAAGAACTCTCATGCGCGTGCGCGGCCGCCGCGCGCCGCGCGCCGAAGAAGACGTAGATCATCTGCCGGGTCATGTAGAGCGCGGTCAGCACCACGCCGGCGAGCATGAGAAAATGCGGTACGCGCGAGGCCGGCCAAAGCGAGGTCGCATGGAGGATTTCCTCCTTCGTCCACGCCCCGGCGAAGAAAAGCGGCACGCCGCTCAGCGCCATCATGCCGATCGCGTAGGTCGCGAAAGTGACCGGCATCAACCCGCGCAAACCGCCCATTTTGCGGATATCCTGTTCCTCGTGGCAGCCGTGAATGACCGAGCCGGACCCAAGAAAAAGCAGCGCCTTGAAAAAGCCGTGCGCGAGCAAATGCATGATCCCAGCCGCGACCCCGCCCACGCCCAACGACACCATCATGAGCCCGAGCTGCGAGACCGTGGAGTAGGCGAGGATGCGTTTGATGTCCCACTGCGCGAGCCCGATCAGCGCCGAGATGAGCGCAGTGATCACTCCGATCCAGACCACGACCGTGAGCGAGGTCGTGACGCCGTTGATCGCGCCTAACGAGAAGATAGGATAGACCCGCGCGACCAGGAAAACACCGGCCGCCACCATGGTCGCAGCGTGAATCAGCGCGCTTACCGGCGTCGGGCCTTCCATCGCGTCGGGCAGCCAGACGTGGAGCGGGAATTGCCCCGACTTCCCGACCGCCCCGCAGAAAATGAGCAGCGCGATCAACGTGGCGCTCGCGCCTAACGAGAACAGCCCGGCGCTCTCGAGCGCGCCGTTTCCGCCATCGTAAAAGAGCAGCGTGCTGCTCTTGCCGTAGAGCCAGAGCATGCCGAGGAAAAGTCCGAGGTCGCCGATCCGAGTGGTGATGAAGGCCTTCTTGGCGGCCGCGGCGGCGCTCGGTTTTTCGATCCAGAAACCGATCAGCAGATAAGACGCAAGCCCGACCAGTTCCCAGCAGATGAAGAGCAGCAGGAGGCTGTTCGCGATGACCACGCCGAGCATCGCCGCCGAGAAAAACGAGAGGTAGGCGAAGAAGCGGGTGAAGTTTTTGTCCGCCGCCATGTAGCCGACGCTAAAAACAAAAATCCACAGACTAACGAACGTGATCATGACCAGCATCACGGCCGTGAGCGGGTCGAGGACGAAGCCGAGGCGGAGGGTTTGTTCGCCGAAGGTGAACCAAGTAAAATTCTGAAACGCGCGATAGCCGGGAGTGGCGAGCGTCGACCTGAAAGCCGCGAGCGAGAGCAGAAGTGCGATGACCTGTCCGACAATCGCGATTCCCGCCGCGAGCCGGCGGCCTTTACCCGGCAGGCTGAGGATGAAGAGCGACCCCAGCAGCGGCACTGCCGGGATCAGCCAAAGATGGGCGACGTCCCCGAGACTCATCCTCTTAGCTGATCGATCTGGTCGACGTTGATGGTGCGGTAGTGGCGGTAAACCGCGATCACGAGCGCGAGGCCGACCGCGGCTTCCGCCGCCGCGATCGCGATAGCGAAGATGGTCACCATGACGCCGGTCGGCGGAGCCGGTTGCGGGCTGAAACGCCAGAAGGCGATGAAGTTTATGCCCGCCGCCGTGAGCATCATCTCAACCCCGATGAGAATGAAAATCGCATGTCGCCGGCTGAGCGCGGCGAGCAGGCCAATGCAAAAAAGCGCGGCTGAGAAGAGGAGGAAGGCGGCAAGGGTCGGGTTCATTGTTTCTCCTCCAGCACGAGGACGAGCGCGCCGATCAGCGCAGCGGTCAGGACCAACCCAACGCATTGCAGCGGCCAGACGTAGTCGGTCATGAGCGCTTCGCCGATTTGCCGGACGGTTAGTGCCGTAATCGGCGGCGCGGCAAGGTTTAGTCCGCCGGTTTCCACGATCGCCCAGACCAGCCCGGCGAAGACGGCGCCGGCCACGAGCAGGCCGCTCCAGTGAAACCCGGGTTCGCGCTCTTTCTCGCGACGCGTGAGCAAGATGGTGAAGACGATCAGCACCGCGACCGCGCCGACGTAAACGAAGATCTGCACTAGCCCGACAAATTCCGCGCCTAATAAGAAGTAAAACCCTGCCACGCCGAGAAAAGCCGCCGCAAAACAAAGCGCGGCGTGCACCAGTTTCGGCAGCAGCGCCGCGGCGAGTGCCGCCGACGAGGGTGAAGATCGCGAGTGCGATGAAAGCGACGCTGCTCATTCGGCGTAACGATAAACACGCGGCGCGAATTTCTTTCCGGTCTGGAGCAGCGCCCCGAGCGCGAGATAGACAATCACGATCACGCCTAACGAATAAAGCCAGCCGGCTCCGCGTCGTCCGCCGTAATGCCAGACCGCCGCCGCGAGCACGCAGGCAAACGCCATCGGGAGCATGAATTTCCAGGCAAAAGCCATCACCTGATCGACCCGGGTGCGCGGCAGCGTCCCGCGGATCCAGATGAAAACGAAAAGCAGCACGCCCAGTTTTCCAAAAAACCAAAGGTAGGACGGCACCAGCTCGAGCACGCGCAGCGGCGCATGCCAGCCACCGAGAAAAAGCGTCACCGCGAGCCCGCTGATCGCGAACATCCCGAAATATTCGGCCTGAAAAAAAGTCGCGTATTTGAACCCGGAATATTCCGTCATGTGCCCCGCGACGATTTCCGATTCGCCTTCCGGCACATCGAATGGCGTCCGGTTCGACTCCACCAATCCGGCGACGAAAAACAACAGGAACGCCGCCAAACCCCAGGGCGTGAAAACAAACCAATGCGGCACCACGCCTAACGAGTAGCCGGCCTGCGCCGCGACGATCGCATCCGGCCGGAGCGAGCCAACCACCATCACCACCGGCAGCACCGTGATCACGAGCGGCAGTTCGTAGCTGATCATCTGCGCGATCGCGCGCATCGCGCCGAGCATCGAGAACTTGTTGTTGCTCCCCCAGCCGGCCATGAAAACGCTCAGCTCCGTGGTCGACCCGATCGCGAAGAAAAAGAGAATCCCGCCATCGATCGCGAACGGCGTCATGTTCCGTCCGTAGGGAATAATCCCGAGCGCGAGAATCGCCGTCGCCGCCATCAGGATCGGCGCGAGGAAGTGCACCACTTTGTCCGCGCGGAACGGCACGATGTCTTCCTTGACCAACATCTTGATCCCGTCCGCCGCCGGCTGGAGCAGGCCGAACAGCCCAACCCGATTTGGCCCGAGCCGGTTCTGGATCCGCCCGAGAATTTTCCGCTCGAAGAGCGACATCGCGGCGAAGAGCGAGAGGAAAACCACGAGCAGCGTGACGATCGTCAACAGGCTGGAAACGATTGGCGTGAGCCACGCGGGCGCGCCGGCCAGGAGGAGGAGCACGCGCGCTTTCGCGAGGACAAAAATCTGGTCGAGAAAGCCGGTCACTCTGCGGGAGAGAAAAGCGAGGACCGCTTTCTTAAGCAAGTCGGGAATCAACCGGCCGCGCGCCGCCGCGGAATTTTGTGTTGTCCGGCGACGGGGCGGCAGGCTATTCCTGCCCGCAGTGAAAAGGCAGCGCTCGCACGTCGTTAGGCAAAAAGAGAATGCAGCTTATGAAGACTGACCTCGCGGAATTGATGGCGCAGGTAAAGGCGAAGAATCCGGGCGAGCCGGAATTCCACCAGGCCGTGCACGAGGTTTTCGAATCGCTCGCGCCGGTGCTCGAGCGCTACCCCGAGTACGGCGAAGGGAAAATCCTCGAGCGCATGATCGAGCCCGAGCGCGTGATCATGTTTCGGGTCCCGTGGCAGGACGATCACGGCGAGGTGCAGGTGAACCGTGGGTTCCGGATCGAGATGAACAGCGCGATCGGGCCCTACAAGGGCGGGCTCCGTTTTCATCCCTCGGTCAATCTCGGGATCCTGAAATTTCTCGCCTTCGAGCAGGTCTTTAAAAACAGCCTAACGACTCTGCCGATGGGCGGCGGTAAGGGCGGTTCGGACTTCGATCCGAAGGGGAAAAGCGACAACGAAGTGATGCGCTTCTGCCAGGCTTTCATGGCTGAGCTCTCGCGCCACATCGGTCCGTATCGCGATGTGCCCGCGGGCGACATCGGCGTCGGCTCGCGCGAGATCGGTTACCTCTTCGGGATGTACAAAAAGCTCCGGAACGAATTCACCGGCGTGCTCACCGGCAAAGGGATCGGCTGGGGCGGCTCGCTCATTCGCCCGGAGGCGACCGGCTACGGCGCGGTTTATTTCGCGGCGGAAATGTTGAACACGCGCGGGGAAGATCTGGCCGGAAAAGTTTGTCTCGTCTCCGGCAGCGGCAACGTCGCGCAATACACGGTGGAGAAATTGATCGAGCTCGGCGCGAAGCCGGTCACGCTCTCGGATTCCGCCGGCTACATCTACGACGAGAAAGGTTTCACCCGCGAGAAGCTCGCCTTCATCATGCAGCTCAAGAACGTGCAGCGCGGCCGGATCTCGGAATACGCCACGAAATTTCCCGAGGCGATCTACACGCCGCACGATCCGAAGCTCGATCATAACCCACTCTGGAATCACCCTGCGCAATGCGCTTTCCCGAGCGCGACCCAAAATGAAATCAACGAAACGGACGCGGCGAACCTGCTGCGCAACGGCGTCTACGTCGTCTCGGAAGGGGCGAACATGCCGACCGTCGCGGGCGGCGTGAAGCTGTTCATCGACGCGCAGATTTTATTCGGTCCGGGCAAGGCGGCCAACGCCGGCGGCGTCGCGACCTCCGGCCTGGAGATGGCGCAAAACAGCATGCGCATTTCCTGGACGCGCGAGGAAGTGGACGCGCGTTTGCAGGGGATCATGAAAGCGATCCACAAAACTTGTTGGTCGACCGCGGAGCGCTTTGGGACGCCGGGGAATTACGTGAACGGCGCCAACATTGCGGGCTTCCTCAAGGTCGCGAATGCGATGCTGGATCAGGGCGTGGTGTAAAGAGAAGAGATGTCTCAGGAAAGCAGGAGAGCAGGAAAAAGAGATGAGGTGGGACTGCCGGCCCCTTCTCCTTTCCTGCTTTCCTGCTTTCCTGAGATATTTTCTCGGAGCGTTCGTTAGGCGCGGAGGCGGCTCATGACTCCGTCGCCCTACTTTTTCCTCGTCATCTTCATCGGCGTGGCCCTGGTTTTCCCGATCGCGCCGCTCGTGCTGGCCTGGATGTGGAGAAAATTTTTCCAGCCGCCGAAGCCGGGCGCGGCAAAAAACGCCACCTACGAGTGCGGCGTCGAGTCGTTAGGCGAAGCGCAGATTCAATTCAATTCACAGTTCTATCTCTACGCGATCATCTTTCTCATCTTCGACGTCGAATCGATTTTCCTGATCCCCTTCGCGGTCGCGTTTACCGCGCTGCCGGTCGGCGCGTTCATCGCGATCCTCGTCTTTCTCCTGCTCCTGCTCGAAGGGCTGGTTTGGGCCTGGGGCAAAGGCTGTCTAAACTGGGCGAAGTGAGGAGGAGGAATTTGGAAAACAGAAAGCCAGAAATGAAAAGAGTTATTCTTCCCCTTTCTGGTTTCCTGGCTTCCAAATTAATCCCCTAACGAAAAGCAAATGAGCGATCCGATCGACGAGGGCTTAAAAAGCGAACTGCAGAAGCAGGGCGTCTGGGTCACCTCGATGCAGGAGCTCTATAACTGGGGCCGCAAAAATTCCATCTGGCCGCTCCAGTTCGGCCTCGCCTGTTGCGCGATTGAGATGATCGCCACCGCGGCGTCCCGCTACGATCTCGCGCGCTTCGGTGGCGAAGTTTTCCGGCCGTCGCCGCGGCAGGCCGATCTCATGATTGTCGCCGGCACCGTGACCAAGAAGATGGCGCCGCAGATCGTCCGGCTTTACAACCAGATGCCCGATCCGAAATACGTCATCTCGATGGGCGCGTGCGCGATTTCCGGCGGGCCGTTTAAACAGGGCTACAACGTGCTCAAGGGAATCGATCGCTACATCCCGGTCGATGTTTACATCCCCGGTTGTCCGCCGCGGCCGGAGGCGCTGCTCCACGCTTTCATGGAGCTGCAGCGGAAGATCGACGAACAGAAATTAACCGGCTCAAACAAGGCCGCGCATCTCCAGGCTTCCCGACCGAGTGAGTTTCCCGTTCCCGCTTTCGGCGCGCACGATCTCGAGCCGCCGGCAAACCCCGATCTCTTTCACCCGCCCGCGATTGAGCGCTGACAAGGAAGGGTGCTTTGCAAGCGCCCCGGCGGTTTCAAACCGCCGCTCCTTGGAAAAAGCAATCGCCGATTCGCCCGGGAGCGGTTAAAGTTTTGGCCTAACAATGGAGTCGCTCGAGGAAATCAAGACGCGCGCCGAAGCGGCGGTCCCCGGCGCCCTTCTCGCGATCGTTCCGAATCCCGGCCCGGCCAAGCAGCCGTCGTTGCTCTTGCCTCACGAGCACGCCGCCGCCCTCGCCCGCTTTCTCCGCGACGATCCGGCGCTGCAACTCGATTACTGCTCGAACGTCACCGGAGTCGACTGGCTCGATCGGACGGTGAAGAAGAAGGTGAAGGTGAGGAGGCTGGTCGAGGGCGAGGAAAAGGAAGTCGAAGAAACGCAGGAGGAGTTTTTTTCCGGTTATCTCGAGGCGGTTTATCACCTTTACTCGATCACGCTGAAACATGGACCTTTAGTCGTTAGGCTAAGAACCAACGGTCGCGCGGGCGCCCCTTCCCTCCCTTCACTTACGCCGGTCTGGCGCAGCGCCGAGTTTCAGGAGCGCGAGATTTTCGATCTCTACGGCGTGCACTTCGACGGCCACTTCGATCTCCGCCGGATCTTGATGTGGGATGAGTTCACTGATCACCCGATGCGGAAGGATTACGTCGAACCGGACGACTACGAATACGAGCCGACGCCACACGACGACGTGCTCGCCAAAGCGAAACTCCATTACACACCGCGTCCCACGGCCGACGGCGCGGAGAACCTGATCGGCGGTGGAGCCGATTCTTAGAGTTAGCCAGACATTGCACGCCGCGAATCTTTCCGATTAAGGTCGCGCCCATGTCTGCAAGCCCGCACTCTGAAACGGCGCCACGCGGAAGGTTCTTCGCTTTCTGTCGGTCGGAGCTGGCTCTCCTCATCGGTCTGGCGAGTGCCGCGGCTTTTCTTTGTTTCGGCACGCGGATGGAGGAAAGCGTCGTGCCCTGGCAACTCCTGGGAGTCTTCGCCTGGCTTTTTCTCGGCGTTCTTTGGTCAGCGATCTCGGTCGTCCGGCATGCCGACTGTCTGGCGGTGAAGTTCGGCGAGCCTTACGGGACTCTTATCCTGACTCTCGCCGCGATCAGCATCGAAGTGATGATGATCTCGGTCACGATGCTGCATGGCGCGAATAACCCTACGCTCGCACGCGATATGATGTTTGCGGTCCTCATGATCGCGCTCAACGGCCTGATCGGGTTATCGCTCCTCCTTGGCGGCCTCCGCCATCGCGAGCAGCAATACAACCTGCAAGGCGCCGGCGCTTATCTGAACACGATCATGGCTCTCGCAATCCTGAGTCTTGTCCTGCCCGATTTCACCACCTCGCTTTCCGGTCCGCGGTTGAACTCTGCGCAGGAGACTTTCCTGGTGATCGTTTCGCTCAGTCTTTACGGAATCTTCCTTTTCATCCAGGTCCGGCGCCATAGCGGTTTCTTTCGGGAGACTTCGGGCACGAGCAGCGCCGACGAAGTGGAGCACCATCATTTGGTGATTCGCTCCATTCCGTTTCATGCCGCGATGCTCGTTCTCTATCTCGTCGTCGTAGTGGTCTTGGCGGAAAAATTCGCGGTGCCGCTGGATAACTGCATCGAGCGCTTCGGCATGCCGCAGGCGCTGGGGGGTGCGATCGTGGCCAGTCTGGTGCTCGCGCCCGAAGCGCTCAGCGGCGTGCAGGCGGCGATGCGAAATCATCTCCAGCGCTCGGTCAACGTGCTCCACGGCTCGGTCCTCGCTTCCATCGGTCTCACTATTCCGGCCGTCCTGATCATCGGCATGACGACCGGCCGCACCGTCACGCTGGGACTCGATGGTGGAAATCTTCCTCTCCTCCTCCTCACTTTCGCAGTCAGCATTGTCAGCTTCGGGAGCGGGAAAACCAGTGTCCTGCAAGGCTGCATTCATTTGCTGCTCTTTGCGGTTTTCCTGCTGTTGATTTTTTCTCCGTGAGAGGTTCGAAAGGTTGCTGAATGATTCTCCAGAGCGCAGCATGACGACCGGCCTTCACGCTGTGAACTATCGCTATTATCTCTGCGACGTTTTTACCGACACGCGGTTCGGCGGGAACCAGCTGGCGGTGTTGCCGGAGGCGAGCGGACTCTCGGCCGCGCAGATGCAACAGATCACGCGCGAGTTCAATTTCTCCGAGACGGCATTTGTCTTCCCCGCGCGCGCCGGTCAGACCCGCCACGTCCGCATCTTCACCCCGGCGCGCGAGGTGCCGTTCGCGGGCCATCCGAATGTCGGGACCGCTTTCGTGCTCGCGACCTCCGGCGCTTTTGGCGAGATTGCGGAGTCGCTCACGGTCACGTTCGAGGAAAAGGCCGGGCTGGTTCCGATCGAGATTCGCGCGCGCGCTGGCAAGATCATCAGCTGCGAGCTGAGCGCGCCGGAGCCGTTCTCGCTCGGTGAAACGCTGGAACTCGAGCTCGTGGCGCAAGCGCTCTCGCTTGACCCGGCAAAGATCGAAACCAGCCGGCACCCGCCGCAGCTTGCCTCGGTCGGCCTGCCGTTCATCATGGTCGAACTAAAGGACCGCGCCGCGCTCGCACGCGCGAAACCCGGTCTCGCCGCTTTCGAAGCAATCAACGCCCAAGGGATCTTGCCCGACATCCATTTTTATGTTCGGTCGAACGATGAATTCGACATTCGCGCCCGCATGTTCGCACCGCTGAGCGGCGTCCCGGAAGACCCCGCCACCGGCAGCGCCAATTGCGCGCTCGCCGGTTTGCTGGCGCATCACGAGAGAGAAGCGAGCGGCGAATTTCGCTGGCGCATCGCGCAGGGAGTGGAAATGGGGCGCCCGAGCACGCTACTCGCGCGCGCGGAGAAAAGAAACGGCCGCGTCTTGAAAACCTGGGTTGGCGGCTCGTCCGTTCTCGTCGCCGACGGCAGTTTGTTTCTCTCATCATGACCACGACCGGATTCCACGAACTCGAACAAGCGCCCACGCCGCGAAGCTCGCGTTTCGATGGCGAGCTGCTCGAGATCTCGATGGGGCCGCAGCATCCGTCGACCCACGGCGTCTTCCGCATGAACGTCGCGCTCGACGGCGAAGTGGTGCGCAAGCTCAAGCCGGTCTTCGGTTACCTTCATCGCAATCACGAGAAGATCGGCGAGAACACGAGCTATCTCGGCTCGATGCCCTACACCGATCGGCTCGATTATTTTTGCTCGATGACCAACAACTGGGCCTACGCACTCAGTGTGGAAAAACTGGCCGGGATCGAAGTCCCCGAGCGGGCCGAATATCTCCGCGTCATCCTCGCCGAGCTGACCCGGCTGGTGAATCACACTTCATTGTTAGGCTTCCTCCTCAGCGATATGGGCGCGTGGGGCACGCCGCTCATGTATGCCTTCCGCGAACGGGAGAAGGCGCTCGATCTTTTCGAGTCGCTCAGCGGGTCGCGCATGATGTGCGACTACATGCGCTTCGGCGGTTGCCGGGTCGATCTGCCGCCCGGCTGGATGGAGGCGGCCCGCAAGATCGTCGATGGGTTTCCGCGTTTTCTAGATGAATTCGAGAAGCTGATCACGACTAACGAAATCCTGATCATGCGGACGCAGGAGGTCGGGAAGCTTTCCGCCGAACTGGCGATCAATGCCGGGATCACCGGTCCCGGTTTGCGCGCGAGCGGGGTGAACTACGACCTCCGCAAAGTCGACGGTTACGGCATTTATCCGCGCTTCAAATTTCGCGTCCCGTTAGGCGACCACGGGGATTGCTACGACCGGCTGATGATGCGCGTGCTCGAACTGCGCGAAAGCCTGACGATTCTGCATCAGGCGATGGATCAGCTGCCCGAAGGCCCGATTATGAATCCGAAGGTGAAGCTCCGCGCCTTCAAGCCGCCGGTCGGCGAAGCCTACGGCCGAATCGAAGCGCCGAAAGGCGAGCTTGGGTTTTACCTGATCAGCGACGGCACGGGGAACCCGTACCGCTACCGTGTCCGCCCGCCGAGCCTGATCAACCTGACGATTCTCGAAGACATGTGCCTCGGCCACACAGTCGCCGACGTGATGGTCATCCTCGGCAGCATCGACATCGTGATGGGCGAGGTCGATCGTTGAGCGGCGGGCGCCGAGCGGGTTCAAATCCGGCCCTGGCTCTGCCGCCGATCAATTGCTGCGAAGAACCTTTTCGGATTTTCTTCCCGATCGGCGCACTCCTCGCCCTTCTCGGCGTAGCGCTCTGGCCGCTCTACTACGCCGGCGCGATCGCGGAGTATCCAGCGATCCTGCACGCGCGCCTGATGATCGAAGGCTTCCTGGCCTCGTTCATCATTGGCTTTCTCGGCACCGCCGGGCCGCGCATCACCTCCACGCCTCATTTCACCCGGACGGAGGTATTGCTCCTGGTCACGTTCGATCTCCTCGCGGCCGGTCTGCACTTCGGCGGTTCGCATCGCGCGGCTGATTTCCTTTTCGCTATCCTGCTCGGGGCGTTCGCTTTCATTCTCGGAAAACGCTTCGCGCAGCGGGCCGATTCTCCCCCGCCGAATTTCGCGCTCGTGGCTCTGGGTCTCCTGAACGGAGTGATCGGTGGGCTGCTCCTCGCGATTTATCAAAACGAGCTCTACTCCGCTCCCTATCGCATGGGGGCGAGTCTGCTCGAGCGAGGCTTTGTCCTCTTGCCGATCCTGGGCGTCGGCCCCTATCTCCTCGAGCGGCTCCTCAATCTCTCGCGGGCCGATGATTTACCGGAATCGCGCGCCCTCCCGCCGGGATGGCTGCCGCGCGCCGCCTTCGCCCTGGCGATTGGCCTAACGATCGACGCGACTTTCGTGGCGGAGGCGTTCGGTTGGGCAACATTCGCCGCCTGGCTGCGGGCGGGCGCGGTTCTGGTTTACCTCGCGCTGCGCACGCCCTGGCGCGGCCGCAGCTTCCTCGGCAATTGTCTGCGCGCCGGTTTGGCGGCGGTGGTAATCGGACTCGCGGTCGAAGCAATCTGGCCGCAGTACCGCATCGGTGCGCTGCATATTCTCTTCATCAGCGGATTCAGTTTCATCGTCCTGACGGTCTCCATCCGGGTCATCTTCGGACACAGCGGAAACGCGCATCTTTTCGAAAAGCGCCTGCCTTTCTTCATCGTCGCCGGCGTGCTTATTTTCCTGGCCGTGATCTCCCGCTACGTGGCCGACATCGCCGCCGCAGCTCGCATCATCCATCTCGTCGCGGCCGCGCTTTTCTGGATCGCCGCCCTGCTGATCTGGATGGTGAAAGTCCTTCCGAAGGTGACGATCGCCGAGCGCGACGAGGTCGGCTAAAGTTCGCCCAGATTCTTCTGCAGGAGTTTTTGCAGCTCCCGCGGTCGGGTCAACGTGATGGTGTTTCCCTTTACCTGGAGCAGCTTTTGTTGGCGGAATTTTGCCAGGGTGCGCGAGAGGGTTTCACTCGTCGTGCCCATTTCCGCGGCCAGGACGCGTTTCGTGCGATCGAGCTGAATTGTCACTGACTCGTTAGGCACGGGCCGCGGGCAGCGTTTCAAAAGCCAGTTGGCGAGGCGCGTTTCCATGTCTTTCAGGGTCAGGTCATCGAGCAAACCAACGAGCACGCGCAGATGCTGGCTCATCGAACCGAGCATGCGCAAAGCCAGCTCCGGCCGGCCGCGCAGGAGCTCGATGAAGTCGCGTTTCGGGACCAGCAGCACCGTGCTTTCCTCCGTCGCGCGCGCATCCGCCGGGTAGCCGTCCTCGGTCGCGAGCGTCGCCTCGGCGAAGGACTCGATCGGACGGAAAAGGCAAATGACCTGCTCTTTCCCGGCGGCGCTGACCCGATGCACTTTGATCGCGCCGCGCTGCATGATGTAAAAACCTTCCGAGGGTGAGCCTTCGTGAAAAAGATATTCGCCTTTCGCGAGCTGGCGCGGGATGACGAAGGCCGCGAGCGCGGAAATGTCCGTGGCCGGCAGGCCCATGAAAAGCTGGCAACTGCGCAGGGTATTCTCGGTGACGAGTTGTTTGAACTTTCCGCGCTCCAGCGCCATCGCCGGAGGGTAACGGATTGCGCCTCGGCCGTCGCGGCAAAAGATCCGCTTGCTCGGAAGCCCGCAGAGAAGCGTGGTATTGCCGTCAGCAGCAAGACGTATTACCGTGCGATCGTCATGACCACGATCACCTGCAAGGTTTCGGAAAAGTTGAACGCGCAATTGGAAGCGCTGGCGCGCCGTCGACGGACTTCGAAGTCAGCGATTGTTCGTGAGGCGCTGGAGCATAAGACCAGGATCTCCTCCAAGGCGACGGCCCACTCCGCCTACCATCGGGTCAAGCATCTCTGCGGAACCCTGCGTGGACCGGAAGACCTGTCGACGAATCCACGACACATGAAGGGCTTTGGTGAGTAACCTCATCATCGACACCGGCCCGCTCGTGGCCTTTTTGGTCGAGACCGACTCGCACCACCGCTGGGCAGTGGAACGTTTTCACGAATTGACTGCGCCCTTTTTCTGCTGCGAGCCAGTCCTGACCGAGGCCCTCTACCTGGTCAGCCGTTTGCACGACGGGCCTCGTCGATTTTTCCAACTGCTCGATTCCGATTTTTTGAAAATCGAGTTCGATCTCCTCGCGGAGCGTGCGGAGTTGCGAAAATTGATCTTTAAATACGCCGACGTGCCAATGTCCCTGGCCGATGCCTGCCTCGTGCGGATGACGGAGCAATTGGACGACGCGGTTATTTTCACGACGGACGGTGATTTTCGAACCTATCGCAAGAATGGCCGGCAGATCATTCCAATCGTGATTCCTGGGTGAAACTTGGGGCCACCTGTGCCCCGCTTTGCCTACTCTTCCTGCCAAAAATTCACCGCCCAACTGCCATCCGCCTGATGCTGCACGCTGGAGGAAAAGCCTTCGCTGCCCAGTTTCTCGATTAAGGGAGAAGGCAAAAACGGCGCGATCACGGTCAGCCCTTCCTTCGGCTTCAAGGAGGCAACCCGCGCCCGAATCGTCGCAAACGGTTCGATCCCTTTGGCGATCAGCGGACGGACATCCAGTCTCTTGAAGATCACCGGCATCGTCCTATTCCTCCCAGCGCGCCAGGCGTTGCGCAGTCAGGCCGAGCAACCCAGACATCCAGGCGATCGAGATGAGGGCGAACCAGAACCCGGGATGGGCGAGCCACCAAGCCGCGAGCGGCGTCGCGTTGGCGGCTTCGGCGGGGATTTGTTCCATCGCGAAAAGAGCCTGGATGCGGAAGGCGTCGAGCGGATTCAACATCAGGAGCGCGGCCCAGAAATCCGGGACCTTTTGCAGGAGCGGCCACTGCGCGCCGAAGAGCGCGACGAGATCGAAGCCGACGAGAAGGAAAAGCCAGGCCGCGAGAGCGAGGATCAATCCTTGCACTCGTTCGCGCGCGAGAAATCCGGCGGCCAGCCCCAGGGCGAGATAAACGCAGGTGAGTTCGGTCGTGAAAATGTAGAGCTGAGCGAGAGACAAAGAGAGCCCGGCAGTGAAGAGCGCCGGCAAAAAGAGCAGGAGCAACGCGCTGGCAAAAATGAGCGCGAGTGCAATAAACTTCCCGAGCAGGAACGCACTCCGCGGAATGGGCTGACTGAACAGAAGCGGCCACTCACGGCTTTCGGCACGTGAGCTGTTCACGCCCAAGAGGACGGCAAAAAGCGAGACGCAGTAGAGCGAGAGTTGAAGGATGAACAGTCCCGCGGCGCTCGCGTCCTCGGCGAAGAGGGTGGCAGCGATGCCGCCCATGAGTGCGATCGCACAAAAGACCTGGAAGTAACGGCTCGAAATCGACCCGCGCACTTCGCGCCAGAGCATGGCCTGCAAGGGCGCGCCGGCAATTACAACAGCGTCGGTGGTCATCGCGAAATCTGGGGAGCGTAGGAGCCTTCGCCAGCGTGCGAGGCGCGCTCGCTCCCCGGAGAAATAGCGTCTTCGAAATGATCGAAGTCATGCGGCAGGTCCGATGGATCGAGTTCGTGTGTGATAACGCCCTCGTGACAAAGCAGGCAACGATGCGCGACACCATTCCATTCCGCGATCAGGTGCGTGGCCATGAGAATGGTTTTCCCGCGCGCGGCTTCTTCGTGGAGAATTTGCTGGAACCGATTGCGCCAGCCGGGATCGAGACTAAGGCCGGGTTCGTCAAGCAGAAGCACCGGCGCGTTCGGCAGGAGCAGGAGCGCGAGGCCCAACCGTTGCCGCATGCCGCCGGAGAGCGTGCTGATCCTTTCCTGCGCCTCGCGCGTCAGGCCGGCTTGCTCGAGGACCAGGGGAACGCGCTCTCGATTCACGCCGCGCAGGCGCGCGTAGAAATCGAGCACCTGTGAGCACGACAGCCGCGGATGGAAATCGGGATTTTGGGGCAGATAGCTGAGCTCACGCTGCGCCCTCCGTTTCGTCGCCGCAATATCATGCCCCGCGATGAGTGCGGTCCCGCTGTCGAGGGCAACGAGGCCGGCAAGGACCTTCATGGTCGTGCTTTTACCGGCGCCGTTGGCGCCGACCAGCATGGTGATTTCGCCCGGCTGCGCCTGCAGGGAGAGGCCACGCAGGACTTTTTTTCGGGCGTAGGATTTTCGCAGATTCTCAATTGCGATCATGGACAGGGATGGCGCGTTGAGCGCGGATTCTCCAGAAGTTGGTGGTCAAGGGAGCGGGATCTTCGATCGAGTCGAGCCCGGGAATCGCCGCGCGCGCGTTGGCGAAACGCAGCAGCTCGAGCGCGGGGCTGCCGGAAAGAAATGCGATCGTGGGAAAGTCGCGCCGGAGCGGCCCGAAGAGATCGAGCTCGCGATGCGGCAGTTCGTTCACGCCGTCACCGTTCAAGTCGAACATCTCCGTCCCGCTCCAGAAACTGCCGACACCGTTCACGGCCCAGCGGTTGTTGCTGCCGGCGCCGGAGGTATCGATCGGATGCAGGTTTTGCGTGAAGCGGTTTTCGGAAAACGAATTGCCATCTGAATTCCCGGCGAAGCGGAGACCGATGTAATTGCCGCTGACGTCGTTCCCGCGCACGACGAAGCCGATCGCTTGCTGGAAGGAAAGACCGACCGCGTTATTGCGGATGACGTTGTTCTCCACCCGGACCCGATCGTCGGATTGAAAGAGAATGCCGTAGGCGCGGGCGCCGCGGTTATTGATGAATTGATTGCCGCGAATAAGGATGTCGCTCGAGAACATGACGGCCGCGCCGGCGGCGTTCTGCGCGAAGACATTGTTCTCGAAAACATTGTTGTCGGAATACATGTAGTGCAGGCCGTAGCGGACGTTGTGCACGTGGTTGCTTTCGGTGCGCGAATGGTTGGCAAAGGAAAAATAAATTCCGTCTCGCGTGTCACTGATGTCGTTGCCGGAAAGGAAATTTCCCTCGCAGTTCCACTGGTGGATGCCGTTGCCCCGCTCGTTTTGGTTGAGCGGCACCTCGCAAAGTTCGCCCAGGCCGGCGGTGAGCGTTTGGTCGATCGGTTTGGTGGAAGTAGGCAAGGTCGTTTTGCCCTGGATACGGTTTCCGATCACGCGGCAATCGCGCACTTTTTTCAGATAGACGCCGTGCAGCGAGTTGCTGATCACGTTTTGCTCGATCGTAACCCGGTTGCCGGTAACAAAGACGGCCGCGTTATCCTCCGAGAGGTTCAAGCCGGAGCCGTTAATGCGCAGTCCGCGCAGGGTGACGTCGTCCGCGCTGATGGTGACCACATTGCCGCTCCCGGAGCCGCGAATTTCGGCGCCAGGTTGGCCGATCAACTGCATCGGCTTACTAATCGTTATCGGACCGGCGTGAATCCCGGGGGCGACGACCACGAGTCCGTTGGGCGCAGTCGCATCGATCTGCTCCTGGAGCGTCGCAGCAGAAACAAGACTCGTTAGGCCGAAAAACGCCAGCGCCAGGCTCCCGAAAACGCCAGCACCCTTCACGGGAGCGCCTTCTCGTTGCGCGAGAACCAGGCAGCGAGCACGATGAGCAAGACCGAAAAGCAGAGCAAATACGCGGCCAGTTCCGGGTAGCTGGACTCGCGGAAATTCGCGATTTGCTTTGTGCCGAGCAACAGCGGCGTGAAGGGCGTGATCTGCATCGGCGCGTGCGGATCGAGATTGTGCCCATATTGGTAGAGCCGATACCAAAACGATCCGATCGAGAAGATGCCGAAGTAGCAATAGACGGCGAAGAGATCGACCAGATTACCCATTTGGCCGAAGACGGCGGCACGAAGGATCATGAGGATGATGAGTCCAAAGACAAACGGCATCCAGCGCATCTCCAGGAAGTCCGCCTGCACGATCGGGGCCATGCCGATGTAGTGATTCAGGTTGTTGATCTCGACCAGGTGCTGGCCATTCAATCCGCCGCCGGCGATTTTGTAGCAGTAGATAAACAGATCGAGTCCATCCGAATATTGCGGCGCGACGAGGTGCATCTTCCAGAGCGGGAAAAAAAGCGCCGCCACGATCGACACGGCCGAGAGGAGAAGCAGGAGGCGCGACCAGAGATTCAGCGGACGCGCGAGGAAACGGAACTCGCGGCCGAGCAGATTCGATATTTTATTTTTCATAAACCTGCTGGCCTAACGAGTCCGGAATTGTTCGGCTTCCTGCCGGATGTTTGTTATGGCTGCGGAGGGGCAGTCGCCTCCGGGTTTGTCGCCGCCGCCGCCGCCGGCGCACCTGGAGCATTTGTGTAAACCGCGCCCGGCAAAGGCGAGCCCGCATTGCTCACCACCAGATAGCCTTGCATCTCCTGATGCAGTGCCGAGCAGAAGTTCGTGCAGTAATACGGGAACACCCCCGGCTTGGTCAGTTTGATGTGAAACGTTTTCGTTTCGCCTGGATCCATCACCACGTTGATGTTGTTTTCGACCAACCCGAACCCGTGAATCATGTCGCGCGTCTGCTCGATATTCGTCACGCTGACGGTGAGATCGTCGCCGACCTGCGCGTCAATCCGGTCGGGCACGAACCGGCTGCGGACGGCGGTGATCTTCGCGACGACGTTGGTGCCAGTGCGGGTGACACCGGCTGTTTCTTTGGTCCAAACGGCATTCGGATCCTTGTTCTCCGCCTTCGGATAAACTTCGGCCGGCTCAATCTCGGAGACCTTGAGGATTTGCGCGAAATGCGGCTCGGGCTCGGTGTAGGCCTCCGCCACCATTCTCATTTTTGGGCCTGAAATATCGATCAACTGACTCGATTCTGGCTGGGCGGGTCCGACATTGATGTGCCGCCCGGCTGATAGTTTATTCATCGCTACCAGCCACTTGCCATACGGATGCGCCGTATCGCTGCCCGCAACCACGAGGTGGCCGGTGCTGAAATGGCAGGGAACCTTATCGAGCACCACCTTGCTCAGATCTTTCTTCTCGTCGTCGGTCCAGGGCGGCATCTTCCATTTGGTGATGTTGGAGTCGATGAAGAGCGAAGTGTAGGCAAAACCCTTGCCGTCATATTGGGTGTGCAACGGCCCGAGCCCGACCGGCACTTCGCCTTCGACCACCGCGTCATGCTTCACGATCGGGGTGCCGCGAAAATCACCCTCAAACGTCTTATTGTTGATCGCGTTTTGGAGCTTCTCGAAATTGATCACCGTCGTCGTCGGCTGAAGTTTTCCGCCGGCCACGATCCACTTGCCGGTCGGGTCGACATCCATCCCGTGCGGTGATTTTCCGATCGCGACGAAATAGATCACGCCCGGCACTTTCGCCGGATCGATGACGGGCACGCCGTCCATCATCGTGGCTTTACCGTCGGCCACGGCTTTCTCAGCCGCGCGCCAGTTTACGACTGCGCAAAGGTCGCGATCCTTTTGGCTCGCATTGCTCTCGAGAACGTCGTGGGCCATCTCCGTGTTGTAGCTGGTCCAGAAGGCCCAGCCGCTGCTCGGACCTTTACCGGTCGAGCCAAGATCCCAATCGAAGGGCGGGGTGAGAATCTGCCAGCCGACACTCATTTCGCCGGTCTTCGGATCGACTTTGATGCCGCTGACCATCCCGTTGAATTCCTTCTCGTAATCTTTCGGATCGGCCACGCGCCCCTTCGGCAGCGGCACCGAGAAACGGGTCGCGCACAAAATGTATTCCGAGTTCTCCGTGATGAAGGAAGAACCGTGGTTGCCCATCGAGTTCGGAATCGGTCCGAGAATCTGGTGCGTTTTGAAATCGTGCAGATCAATCCGCGCGATGCGGTTGTTGGCGTTGTCATTCACGAAGAGCCAGCGCCCGTCGTATTTCGACGCGGTCTGCGACAATCCCGGATGGTGCACATCGCCCCAGTTGAATCCGCCCAGCATCTTCTTCGATTCCTCATCGAAGCCGTAACCGGTCGCGGGATAGGGCGCGAAGACGGGAATGGTAATGATGTGGCGCATCGAGGGGATGCCGGCGACAAAGACTTGGCCGGAATGTCCGCCGGAATAGAAGAGATAGTATTCGTCCTTCTCACCGGGAGCGACGTAGGTGTCCTGCGCGTTTTTCGCGCGTTCGTTCTTGGCGCTACTCGATTTACCACAACTCGTTAGTCCAACGGTGGCCAAGAGCGCAGCGGCGGCGAGCAGATGTTTCATGGAGATCTTCATAGGTCTTGAGTTATTGGTTGGGACGCTGGCTATTTCACTGTCATGAAGCCCTTCGTGCCCTGGGAATAGTGACCCGGGAACGAGCAGAGATAGAGATACACACCGGGAACCTGCGGAGCGTTGAAAGTGACCGTGTCGCTTTCGCCGGGCCCGAGTAGCTTGGTGTGCGCGAGCACTTCCTTGGAGTCAGGCGGAACGTAATCGTGCGATGCCTCGGTGGAGGCGGCGTCGAGAAACCTCGTCACATTCTGCTCATTCACACTGCGATCGAGCAGGAGGAAGTTGTGACCCATCGAAAGCTTCGGCGTCGTGCCGACGTTCTTGAGCGTGACGGAAACTTTTTGCCCACGGGTCACTTCGATCGCAGTCACGTCGAACTTCATATGGTCATCGGCCTGGATCACCACCTCTTTGGGCGGCGCGTCCGGCGCCCGTGAACAACCTGAGACAGAAAGCAGGAGCGCACTACAACCGAGCGCCCAGAATGGTAGTGATTGAAGTAAGCTGCGTGTTTTCATGACTTATCTTATGGGTCTCCGGTTTTGGATGCCTTGATGCACATCAAGGTTTGTTTGCTTCTCGAAAAAGAATCCCAGGAGAAAGTTAGGCTTCTCAGATTCTGCGAAATATCTCCCTAGGATGCGGCTAACTTCCGCGCCAGCGAGACCAACAGCCAATACCTTAAAGGTTGGTGAGCGATAGCCTTAAGGCATGACCGCCAGGTGAGGTTCGCGCTGGCGTCACGCTCGGAGAAACGGTGGACGATTTGTCTGGCACGTTTCCGCGCAGCCCTTTCACTTAGAACATGAGAAATGCCGCTGGCCGCCGTGCCGCTTTTGTTCTTTGCCTCGCGTTCACTTCTTTCGGCTGCAGCCGAGCTGAGAAATCGGGAGCCGACGCCCAGCATTATGAAGTGCGCGGGATCATCCGCGTTTTCTCCCCCGACCGCCAAACGATCGAAATCGAACACGAAGACATCCCTGGCTTCATGCCCTCGATGACGATGCCGTTCGAGGTGCGCGACCAAAAAGTGATCGCTGGCCTAACGGTCGGCGATGCGATCACCTTTCGTTTAAATGTGCAGCGCCGCGACTCGTGGATCGATCAATTACACAAAATCGACCCGGGGGAATTGCACCTGCCGGCACCCGCACCCGCGACTCCGCCTCCACCGTCCAGCGACGTTTCAACACGACTGCATGAAGGCGATCCGATGCCGGACTTCAAGCTGACCGATCAAGATGGAAAGCCGGTCACGCTCGAAACGTTTCGTGGTCATCCGTTCGTCCTGACCTTCATCTTCACGCGTTGCCCGATCCCGAATTTCTGTCCGCGGATGTCGGAAAATTTCGCCGAGCTGCAGAAAACGATCCTGGGCGCGAGCGGCGATCTCGCCGGGTCCCGCCTCCTCAGCATTTCCTTCGATCCCGAACATGACACGCCGGAAATTTTGAAGGATTACGGGCAGCACGCCGGCGCTGATTTCGCCGTCTGGAGTTTCGTGAGCGGCGAGCCGGCCGAGATTGCGCGCCTAACGAAAGGATTTTCCGTCCTGGTCCAACCCGAGTCCGGCACCATCTCGCACAGCCTCGCCACCGCCTTGGTCGATCGAGATGGGAAGATCGAAAAAATCTGGCGCGGAAACCTTTGGAAGCCGTCAGAAGTCGCGAGTCAGCTCGAGTCAACCCACTGATCGCGCCGGACGCCCGGACGCTGTCCGGCGGGCCGCATCGACATCGTGATGGCGAGGTGAATCGCCAACCCGTTGCCGATCTCACCGATCCTTGCGCCCCCTTGAGTTGACTGCGCCGCCGCGTTGCGCTAACGCTCCCCCCTTCGCCCGATGACCCTCCTTCGCCACTGCCGACCCATTCTGCTCGTTGTTGTACTGCTCGTCGCGGTGGGACACGCGCATCAGGCGTTTGGCCGGTTTCTAGTGCATCACCACGATGCGGCCGCGGCCAAGGCGCACCACTCGCATGATGGCACCGGTCCCGGTCATCTCCCGGATCAGCATGATCAACAAGATGCGGAACACATGGCAGAACACGCGGCTTTCGCCGCGATCGCGCCTGGTCTCGATGTGCCGATGGCGATCGAGCTGCAATTGCTCGCGGCGGTGAACGTCGCGCCGGTGCGAGGCTTCGAGCCTCTCGCGGTCGGGATCGATCACCCGCCGCAACTTCTCGCCTAAAGCCACGCCTGTGGTGTGCCCTCGTTTCACGAGGGAATTCTGACACTGCTGGCGGAGCGGCTTCGTCCGCGCCTTGCGCGCGGTCTCTCGCGTCTTCGCGTCGCGATTTCCTGCAACCTCAACTTTTCACATTTCATCCATGCCTTATCAGAAAATCATTCTCGTTCTTCTCCTCAGCGGATTCGCCTCCACACTGCGGGCGGGCGAATCATCGGCCGTGGTGCGCGAGGCGGAAGGCGCGCTCACTCTGCGTCAGGCGGTGGCGCTCGCGCTCGTGCATCATCCCGACCTGGCGGTTTTCGCGCAGGACATTCGGATCGCGGAAGCGCGCCGGATTCAGGCGGGCCTGGGAGTGAATCCCTCGGTCAACCTGCGGGTCGAGGATGTGACGGGGAGCGGCGATTTCCGCGGAGGCGATCGCGCGGAGTCGACTTTGGAATTGGCGCAGGTGCTCGAGCTTGGCGGCAAACGTCCGAAGCGCACTCGCGCGGCGTTGCACGGGCGCGAGCTGGCGGAGTGGGATTATGCCGCGAAACGTCTCGAGGTCGCCACGAAAACCACCCAGGGTTTTGTGGCGCTGCTCGGGACGCAACGGCGCCTCCTTCTCGCGAACGAGACTTTTGCGCTCGCGCAAAAGTTCGCGCCGCTCGCGCAGGAACGGGTGGACGCGGGCCGCGCCTCGCCCCTCGAAGTCTCGCGCGCCAACCTCGCCCGCGCTTCCGCCCGGATCGCGGTGGAACAGGAAAAAGGACAACTCGCCGTCGCGCGCAAACGGCTCTCCGCGCAATGGGCCAGCACCACCCCGCGCTTCTCGCACGCGGTCGGAGACCTCGAAATTCTGCATGAAGAGCTGCCGCCGCTGTCGATCGCGAACGGCCAATTGCGCAACAATCCGCGCCTCGCCCGCGGCCCGGCGGAGGAAGCGCAACGCGCCGCGCAGCTCGCCGCCGAGCGGGCCAAAGCGGTGCCGGACCTGACCTTGCACGGCGGCGTGCGCCGCGTCGAGCAGACCGGCGACGCGACTGCGCTTCTTGGATTTTCTTTGCCCCTCCCGCTCGTGAACCGCAACCAGGGCGGGATCGCGGAAGCGCGCGCGGCGATTGATAAGACGCGCGATGAGCAGCGTGCCGCGGCGGTGCATTTGAACACCGCACTCGCGATCGCCTACGAGGAACTGGAGGACGCCGGGATCCAGATCCGGGAATACCGCGCCTCGGTGCTGCCGCAGATCGACGAATCCTATCGCCTGAGCAACGAAGGCTACGAGGCCGGCCGTTTCAGTTATCTCGAAGTGCTCGATGCACGGCGCTCCGCGGCCGAAGCCCGTGCCCAATATCTCGACGCCCTCGTCCGTTATCACTCTGCCGCGGCGGAGATCGAGGGTCTCACCGGCCGCACCCTCACTCCCAGTTCAAAGCCCTAACGAATCATGAAAACCACCGTCAAAATTCTCGCTCTTCTCTTCCTGCTCGCACTCGCTGTCTTTGCCGCGCGCAGGATCCTGCGCAGCTCGCCGCCACCTTCCGCCTCCGCGAGCGAGCACGGTGAGGCGGCCGCGGAATATCCGCGCGGTCCGCATAACGGCCGGCTCCTGACCGACGGGCCGCTCGGCCTCGAAGTCACGATCTACGAGCCGGACATCCCGCCGCAGTTTCGCGTTTTTCCTTTCCAGAATGGGAAGCCGCTCGATCCGGCGGAAGTGAAACTCGTCATCCACCTCGATCGTTTTCTCGACCGCGAGGACACGATCCATTTCCAAAAAGAAGGCGACTACCTCGTCGGCGACAAAGTGGTCGCGGAACCGCACTCCTTCGACGTCACGGTCACGGCGGAATACAAAGGCAGGAAGTCGGAGTGGAAATATGAGTCCTACGAAGGCCGGGTCACGATGCACGAAGCCGCGATCAAGACCGCGGGGATCAAGATCGAAAAAGCGGGGCCGGCGAAGTTGCGCACGCTCGTGCAGATGACAGGCAAGATCGTGGCGGATCCGGATAAGGTGGCGCACGTCACGCCGCGTTATCCGGGTGTGGTGCTGGAGGCGCGGAAGAAACTGGGCGACCCGGTGGCGAAGGATGAAGTCCTCGTGGTGGTGGAGAGCAACGAGAGTCTTCGACCCTACGAGATCAAGTCACAAATCGCCGGCCGCGTGATCCAGCGCGACGCCGTCCTTGGCGAATCCGTTGGCCAGGAGACCACGCTCTATGTCGTGGCCGACCTGGATACGATTGCGGTCGATCTGGCGGTGCCGAAAGAGGATTTCGCCCAGCTCAAGGAAGGCCAGAAAGTCGAGGTCAAGGGCCATGGCGAACTCGAAGGCGAGGCCACGCTCCATTATCTCTCTCCGATCGGCTCCGAGATCACGCAGACGATGATGGCGCGCGCCGAGATGCCGAACCCGGAGATGAAATGGCAGCCCGGGCTTTTCGTTAGCGCGGAGGTCGTGGTCGATGAAACCGAAGTGCCGATCGCGGTGAAAGCGAGCGCGCTCCAGACCTTTCGCGATTGGGACGTGGTCTTCATGGAAGACGGCACCACTTTCGAAATCGCCATCCTCGAGCTCGGCCGGCGCGATGGCGACCTCGTGGAAGTGTTGGCCGGCCCGCTCAAGTCCGGGACGAAATACGCGACCGAAAACAGCTTCGTCGTGAAGGCCGACGTCATGAAGTCGGGCGCTTCGCATGATCACTAACCGCCCCTTTCGTCATGCTCGATAAACTCATTCAACTCTCCATCCGCCAGCGCTGGATCATTCTCCTGGCGGTCCTCGCCGTCGCCGCGCTCGGCGTTTACAACTACCAGCGCCTGCCGATCGATGCCGTGCCGGACATCACCAACGTCCAGGTGCAGATCAACACCGAGGCGCCCGGCTTTTCCCGCTCGAAGCCGAACAGCGCATCACTTTCCCAGTCGAGACCGCGCTCGGCGGGCTGCCCGCGCTGGAATACACCCGCTCCCTTTCGCGTTATGGCCTCTCCCAGGTGACGGCGGTTTTCCGCGACGGCACGGACATTTATTTCGCCCGCCAACTCGTGAACGAGCGCCTCCAGGAAGTGAAAGGCAAACTCCCGCCCGGCATCGAGTCGGCCATGGGACCGATCACCACCGGCCTCGGCGAGATCTACATGTATCTGGTCAAGGCCGCGCCCGGCGCGAAGGACGAAAAAGGCGAGCCTTACACACCGATGAGCCTGCGCACATTGCAGGATTGGGTGATCAAACCGCAGCTCCGCACCGTGCCCGGCGTGGTCGAGGTGAACACGATCGGGGTTACGAAAAGCAGTACCACGTCGCGCCGCGGCCGGAAAAGCTGATCGCCTACAACCTCAGTTTCCGCGACATCATGCAGGCGCTGGCGCGCAACAACGCGAACGTCGGCGCCGGCTACATCGAGCGCAACGGCGAGCAATACCTCATTCGCGCGCCGGGCCAGGTCCTGACCCTGGAAGACATCGGGCTCATCAGCGTGGGGAGTTTCGGCGGTGTGCCGGTGCATTTGCGCGACGTGGCCGACCTCAGCATCGGCACGGAACTCCGCACCGGCGCGGCGACCGCGGAAGGCGAGGAGACCGTGCTCTCCACCGTCCATATGCTCGTCGGCGAAAACAGCCGCACCGTTTCCGAGCGCGTCGCGCAACGAGTCGCAGAAGTGAACAAAACGCTGCCCAAAGGCGTGGTCGCGCACACGGTTTACAACCGCACCGACCTGGTCAACGCCACGATCGCGACGGTGAAGAAGAACCTCTTCGAGGGCGCGATTCTCGTCGTCGTGATTCTCCTCCTGCTCCTCGGCAATGTCCGCGCCGCGCTTCTCACCGCGCTCGTTATTCCGCTCTCCATGCTTTTCACGATCAGCGGAATGGTCACCACGAGGATCAGCGGCAATCTCATGAGCCTGGGCGCGCTCGACTTCGGCATCATCATCGATGGCGCGGTCATCATCGTGGAAAATTGCATCCGGCGGCTCGCGCGAAGAACAACATCAGCGCGGACGACTCGCCAGCCGCGACGAACGTTTCAAGACCGTCTTCGAAGCGACCCGCGAAGTCGTTAGGCCAAGCCTCTTCGGGGTCTTCATCATCATGGTCGTTTATCTGCCGATCCTCACGCTCACCGGCGTGGAAGGAAAAATGTTTCACCCGATGGCGTGGACCGTCCTGCTCGCGCTGACCGGCGCGATGATCTTCTCCGTTACCTTTGTCCCCGCGGCGGTCGCCATCTTCATGAGCGGCAAAGTTTCCGAGAAAGAAAACTTCTTCATGCGCGGCGCGAAGTCTCTTTACCGGCCGCTCCTCCGCATCGCGATCGCGCAGCCGCGGGCTGGTCGCGAGCGGCGCGGCCGTGCTTGTGTTGCTCAGCGTTCTCCTCGCCTCGCGCATGGGGAGCGAGTTCATCCCGAACCTCGATGAAGGCGATCTCGCGGTTCATTCGCTCCGCATCCCGGGCACCAGCCTGACCCAGGCGATCGAGATGCAAAACGCGGTGCAAAAGAAGTTTCTCGAGTTCCCGGAAGTGAAGGAAACCTTCGCCAAGATCGGGACCGCGGAAGTGGCGACCGATCCGATGCCGCCGAGCGTGGCGGACGGGTTCGTCATGATCAAACCGCGCTCGGAATGGCCGAACCCGCGGCGCAGCAAAACCGAACTGGTCAGCGCGATGGCGGAAAAAATGGACGCCGAAGTGCCCGGGACAAAGTTCGAATTTCTGCAGCCGATTCAGATGCGCTTCAACGAGCTCATCGCGGGCGTGCGCAGCGATGTCGCGGTGAAAGTTTTCGGCGACGACCTGGACGAGCTCCTGGCGGTCGGCAAAGAGATCGGCCAAATCCTCGCCTCCGTTCCTGGCGCGGAGGACATGAGTGTGGAGCAGGTCACCGGTTTGCCGCTGCTCACGATCCAGATGAATCGCAAAGCGATGGCGCGCTTCGGTCTCAACGTGGACGACGTGCAGGAGGTGATCCAGATCGCGATCGGCGGGAAGGAAGCGGGCGAAGTCTTTGAAGGCGATCGCCGCCATCCGTTGCTCGTCCGGTTGCCGGAAAATCTCCGGACCGATCTCGACGCGCTCAAACGCATCCCGGTGGAAATTCCGAAAGCGAATCTCACCACGAAGGACACGAAGAGCACGAAGGGAAATTCATCCTCCTTCGTGCCTTCGTGCCCTCTGTGGTGAGTTCGATCCCGCTGGGACAGATCGCCGATTTCAGCATCGCGCCCGGTCCAAACCAAATCAGCCGCGAGAACGGAAAGCGGCGCGTGGTCGTCACGGCTAACGTGCGCGGCCGCGACCTCGGCTCGTTCGTGGCTGAGGCGCAGGAGCGGATGCAATCGCGTCAAGATTCCGCCCGGTTACTGGGTGACGTGGGGCGGAACATTCGAGCAGCTTCTTTCGGCCACGAAACGGCTCCAGATCGTCGTCCCGGTTTCGTTGCTCCTCATCTTCACCCTCCTCTTCATGGCCCTGGGAAGTGCAAAAAATGCGCTCCTGGTTTTCTCCGGAGTGCCTCTGGCGCTGACCGGCGGCATTCTCGCGTTATGGTTGCGCGACATCCCGCTTTCCATTTCGGCCGGGGTCGGATTCATCGCGCTTTCCGGGGTCGCGGTTTTGAACGGGCTCGTCATGATTTCCTTCATCAATAACCTTCGTGAATCCGGCACGCCGCTCGCGGAAGCGGTCTTCAACGGCTCGCTCACCCGGCTGCGGCCCGTGCTCATGACCGCTCTCGTCGCTGCGCTCGGGTTCGTCCCGATGGCGCTCGCCACCGGCACCGGCGCGGAGGTGCAACGCCCGCTCGCCACGGTCGTGATCGGCGGCATTCTCAGCTCGACCGCGCTCACCTTGCTCGTGCTCCCTGCGCTCTATCGCATTTTCCATCGCGAAACAAAGCTGCCGGAAGTCGCGCGCCGCCGGCCAGTGAGTCGGGCCGCCGCGAAATAATCCTGGTGAGTGCAACCAGGCTAACGACACCCGCAGCGTCGCGGCGCCGCGCTCGCTCTCCTGGCCGCGGCGCTTTTCGGCGCGAGCACGCCACTGGCCAAATTGCTCCTCGGCGGGATGCCGCCGCAGTGGCTCGCCGGCCTGCTTTATCTCGGCTCCGGGATTGGCCTCGCGCTCTGGATGATTCTGCGGAAACTTTTGTTTCGAAAAAAATCCGCCGAAGCCGGCCTGCAACGCGCCGATTGGCCCTGGCTGGCCGGCGCGATTGTCAGCGGCGGCGTGGTCGCGCCGGTTCTGCTCGTGCTCGGGCTCGTCGGAACGCAGGCCTCCACCGCCTCGCTCCTGCTCAATCTCGAAGGCGTCTTCACCGCGCTCCTCGCCTGGTTCGTTTTCCGGGAAAATTTCGATCGCCGCATCTTCGCCGGAATGGTCGCGATCGTGGCCGGGAGCGCGCTCCTCTCCTGGAAAGGCACGCCCGGCGGCGGCGTTCCCTGGAGCGTCTTGTGCATCGCCGGCGCCTGCCTTGCCTGGGCACTCGATAATGATCTCACCCGCAAAGTCTCCGCCGCCGATCCCGTCCAGACGACAATGATCAAGGGGCTGATCGCCGGTTCAATTAACACCACCATCGCGTGGCTGCTGACGCGCCAGGTGCCGTCGTTAGGCGTGATGGCCGCTGCCGGCACGGTCGGACTTTTCAGTTACGGAATCAGTCTCACGCTCTTCGTGCTCGCCTTGCGTCATCTCGGAACCGCGCGGACCGGCGCTTATTTTTCCACCGCGCCCTTTGTCGGCGCGGCGCTCTCATTTCTTCTCCTGGCCGACGCGCCGACCTGGAGTTTCTGGATCGCCGCCGCGCTCATGGCGTTCGGCGTTTGGCTGCACCTGAGCGAACATCACGAGCATAAGCACACTCACCTCGCGATCTCCCACAACCATCTCCACGCGCACGACGAACATCACCAGCATGCGCATTTGCCTAACGACCCAGCAGACGAGCCGCACTCCCATCTCCACCGGCACGAGCCGCTTCCGCACGCCCATCCGCATGTGCCCGATATCCATCACCAGCACCAGCATTCACCGGATCGTTAGGCTGGCGTCGCCTCCCGCATGAGTCTTTCCGTCGTCTTCAGTAACTTGATCGGGCTGCTCGTCGAGGCGCTGCCCTGGTTCCTCGGCGGCGCCATTTTGGGGGCGGCCCTGGAAAGGTTTTTGCCGACGGCCTGGGCGACGCGCTGGCTCGCTTCCCCCCGCGCTTCCGTTCTCCACGCCACACTGGCCGGCGCTCTCCTGCCCGGTTGTTCAATGACGACCGTGCCGCTGGCCGCCGCGCTCAAAGGACGCGGCGCGCGACTCGGCACGTTGACCGCATTCATCATGATTTCGCCGATCCTCAGCCCGGAGACCATTGTCCTGACCGGCGCCCTCCTCGGCATGAAATTCACCATCGCCCGCATCGTGTTTCCGGTCATCGTGACGGTGCTTCTCGGCCTCTCCTTGAACGCCCTGCAAACGCGCGGGCTCGCTCCATTTCAGATCCCGGCCGGGAATCCTGCCGTGGCCGACCTGAAGACGAGTTGCTGCGCGGACGACGCACCGTGCGAAGTGAGGCGAACATTTTGGCGAACCCTGGCGGCTCTCTTGCATCCGCTCTGGATTTACTTTCTCGCCGGGCTATTAATCGTCGCGCTCGTGCAGGCCATCGTGCCGCCGCAGGATATGGCGCGCTACCTACAGGGCGGCCTCGGAGCCTATCTCCTCGCGGCGATCGCCGGGATTCCGCTGTATGTCTGCGAAGGAGCCGAAGTGCCGCTGACCTATGGCCTGCTCCAGGCCGGGGTCGGAGTGGGCCCGGCCTTCACCTTCATGCTGGGAGCCGTCGGCACTTGCATTCCGACCATCCTGATGGCGCCGCGAATCATCGGGAGAAGTGCCACGTACATCTATGTCGCCGTCTGGTTGCTCCTCGCGATCGGAGGAGGCTGGGCCCTCAGCCTGTGGTAAATTTGGGCCACGTGCAAAAAGGCCGAATGCGATCGAGACAACTTCGAGTGCGCCTGCTTAAATAAGCAAATCGTTGGCCATCTGACTCACTCATGATAGGCGCAGGAATTCTCAAAGGCATGGCCGTAACGGGGCGGAACTTTATCGGTTCCTACTTCGAGAAAGACCGCCTAACGACGGTGCAATATCCGGAGGAGCGCGAGGTGCTCCCGGAGAACTCGCGCAATTTTCCGTTCCTCGTTTTCGACCAGGACCCGGAGGCCGGCCTGCGCTGCGTCGCCTGCAAGATCTGCGAGAAGGAATGCCCGCCGCAGTGCATCTACATCGTCAAGAGCGCGGACAAAAAGCCCGACTATATGGGCAAGCCGCAGTTTTATCCGGCGACCTTCGACATCGATATTTCGGTCTGCATGAGCTGCCAGATTTGTGTCGAAGTCTGTCCGTTCGAGGCGATCAAGATGGACAAGGTTTACGAGTTGAGCCGGCGTGAACGCTTCGACGCTTTGCTCATGCGGAAGAGCGATCTCGCGAAATCGAACGCGTACTATCACGGCATCCATCCGCGGGAAGCGGTGGCGGTCGATGCGGGACTCGCGGCGGCCGCAGAGGCGAAGAAAAAGCCGGCCGCGGCCGGCGCGGTTTCTGGGTAGCGCACTCGTCCCGAGTGCTGGCGACGGTGTCCCGCCATCGCGAACTTTTCTTACCTCGTTAGGCGACCCGGATGCTGGAGTGACTTGTTGAGTAGGTTATCGTCGCTCGTGAAAATCCGTCTGCTCTGCTCATTCCTGTTCGCCGTTCTTTCCTGTTCGCTCGCTTGCGCAGCGCCGGATTTTTCCGATCTCTATCACTGGCGGAACATCGGTCCGTTTCGCGGTGGCCGGACGCGCGCGATCTCCGGCGTGCCTTCGCAGCCGAACGTTTTTTACATGGCCGCGGTGAACGGCGGCGTCTTTAAAAGCGACGACTACGGGCGCACCTGGCAGCCGATCTTCGACGATCAGCCGACCGCGTCGATCGGCGCGCTCGCGGTTTCCCTTTCCGATCCGAACGTGATCTACGCCGGCAGCGGCGAAGGGCTGCACCGGCCCGATCTTTCCGTCGGGAACGGCGTTTATAAATCGACCGATGCGGGGAAAACCTGGAGCCGGCTCGGGCTCCGCGACGGTCAGCAGATCGCCGAGATCGCGATCGATCCGCGTGATCCGGACCATGTGCTCGTCGCGGTGGCGGGTCATCCTTATGGGCCGAACGAGGAGCGCGGGATTTTCGTTTCCACCGATGGCGGGAAGAATTTCGCGAAGACGCTTTACCGTGATGAAAACACCGGCGGCGGTGACGTGCGGTTCGATCCGAAAAATCCGCAAACGGCGTACGCCACGCTCTGGGAAGCGCGCGAGGGTCCGTGGGAAAACGCCGCCTGGAACGGAACGCACGGCGGCATTTTCAAATCGACCGACGGCGGGAAAAACTGGACGCAACTCGGTGGCGGGTTGCCTAACGACATCGTGCAGGCGCACCTTGCGCTCGCGCCGAGCGCGCCGGAGCAGCTCCTCGCCGCGGTCGCAACGCCGAAGACGGTGCAGTTCTATCGCTCCGCCGACGCCGGCGCGACCTGGCAACTCGCAACCGACGACAAACGGCCCGCGGGCCGGATCGGCGGCGGCGATCTGCCGGTCGTGCAGATTGATCCGCGGAACCCCCTCACGATTTATTCCACGAGCACGGTCTGCTGGAAGTCGACCGACGGCGGCAAGACCTGGGAAGGCTGGCGCGGCGCGCCGGGCGGCGACGACTACCAGAACATCTGGATCTCGCCTAACGACTCCAACGTGGTCGCGCTCGCGAGCGACCAGGGCGCGATCATCACCGTGAACGGCGGCGCGACCTGGAGTTCGTGGTATAACCAATCGACCGCGCAGTTCTACCACGTGAGCGCGGATAATTCGTTCCCGTATCGGCTCTACAGCGGGCAGCAGGAAAGCGGCTCGGTCGGGATCGACAGCCGCGGCCCGAACGGCGCGATCACCTTCCGCGATTGGCATCCGGTCGCCGCGGAGGAATACGGCTACGTCACCGCCGATCCGCTCAATCCCGATCTCATCTACGGCGGGAAATTATCCCGCTACGACCGGCGCACGCACGAGGTGCAGGAGATCACGCCGAAGGCGTTTCGCTCGGATGAATTCCGCGTCATCCGCACGGAGCCGGTGCTTTTTTCGCCGGTCGATCCGCACTTGCTTTTCTTCGCCTCGAACACGCTTTGGCAGACGCGCGACGGCGGGCAGCAGTGGCAGGAAATCAGCCCGGATCTGTCGCGGAAGACTTTCGAGATCCCGGCGAGTGTCGGGAATTTTCGTGACCAACCGAGCGCGCGATCACGGCAGCGCGGAGTGATCTACACGGTGGCGCCGTCGCCGCTCGATGCGAAACGCATCTGGGCCGGCACCGACGACGGTCTGATCCACCTCACGACCGACGCCGGCAGAAACTGGCATGACGTCACTCCGCCGCAGATCGGCCCGTGGTGGAAAGTTTCGCTGCTGGACGCGAGCCACTTCGACGCGAAGACCGCTTATGCCGCGGTGAACACGATCCGGCTCGACGATTTGCGGCCGCATATTTACCGGACACGCGACGACGGGAAAACCTGGGAGGAAGTCGTGCGCGGTTTGCCTAACGACGAGAACGTCAACGCAGTTCGGGAAGATCCGAAACGACGCGGGCTGCTCTTCGCCGCGACTGAGCGAGGCGTTTATTTTTCGCTCGATGACGGGGACAACTGGCAGTCGCTGCGCTTGAACCTGCCGGCGACTTCGGTGCGCGACATCATCGTGAAGGATGACGATCTTTGCATCGGCACGCACGGGCGCGGGTTCTGGATCTTGGATGATATCACGGCGCTGCGGCAGCTTGGGCCTAACGACATGGCAACCGCGCTTTTCCAACCGCAGACCGCACTCCGGGTTCGCTGGAATTCGAATACCGACACGCCGCTTCCGCCCGATGAACCGGCCGGCGAGAATCCGCCGGATGGCGCGATCATCGACTACTCGTTAGGCGCGGATGCAAGCGGGCCGGTTACGCTCGAGATCAAGGACGCGCAGGGGAAACTCGTTAGGCGCTACGCGAGCACGGACCCGTTGCCGCCGGACGATCCGAAGTTGAAAATCCCGCGCTACTGGGTGCGTCCGCCGCGCGGGCTGTCGAGCGCGCCGGGGCTGCATCGCTTCGTCTGGGATCTGCACGGCACGCCGCTGCCCGAAGCGGAGCCGGAATATCCGATGACCGCAATCGCGCATGAGACCGCGCCGCGACCAACCGCGCCGTGGGTCGTGCCGGGAAATTATTCCGTAGTGCTGACCGCGGGAGGCAAAAGTTTCACCCAATCATTGCCGGTAAAAATGGATCCGCGCCTCAAGGTGCCGACCGACGCGCTCGCGAAACAATTCGCGCTATCCCAGGCGCTCTACGGTCTGCGCGCGCAACTCCAGCCGCTCGGCAAAAGCTACGAAGCGCTCGTCGCCGCGCTCGCCAAAGTCGGGGATAAAAATCCGCCGCCGTCGGTGAAAAAACTGCGGGCGAAGCTGGAGGAATTCGCCAGCCCCGCCGCGGTTCGCGCGGGCGGCCCGCTGGAGTTGGATGTCCTCGGCAAGGTCGTAAAACTTTTCGGCGACCTGCAGGTGGCGGACGCCGCGCCGACGGCGGAACAGGAAAAGGCCGGCGCAGAAGTGAAGCAGAGCGCGCAGACCGTTCTCGAGCGCTGGCCTTCAGTGCCTAACGATGTCGCGGCTTTGAACCGGGAGCTCGAAGCGGCCGGAGGGGAACCGATCAAATTCCCCTGACCTAACCGGCGGCGAGTGCGGAAGCGTAACGATCGCGCGCCGGGGCGATCGGCTGGGAGATGGCGAAGACTTCCCATTCTCCCGGCACGCCGTGGAGTTCGAATTTGCCGAGCGGCTGCAGCTCGAAATGCTCGA
The DNA here is from genome assembly GCA_963742845.1 of uncultured Verrucomicrobiae bacterium. Lineage (GTDB taxonomy): Bacteria > Verrucomicrobiota > Verrucomicrobiia > Chthoniobacterales > UBA10450 > Palsa-1392. The sequence goes on from CAVUNK010000008.1 coordinate 297,265, forward strand.
CGATGAGCGACTCGACTGTCTTGCTGACGATCAGTTCGGCGCTCACTTTTTTCGTCAACTCCTGCATCTTCCAGGTCACGTTCACGGCGTCGCCGATGACGGTGAATTCCATCCGCTGCGGCGAGCCGATGTTGCCGACCACGACCGGGCCGTGATTCAGCGCGATGCCGACAGTCAGCTCCGGCAAACCTTCGGCCCGCCATTTTTCGTTGAGCCGCTCCAGTTCCTCGCGCATGGCGAGCGCGGCGCGGACGGCCGCGAAAGCGTCTTCAGCCGGACCGTCGCTGTGCACGTTGCCCCAGACGGCCATGACCGCGTCGCCCATGAATTTGTCGAGCGTGCCGCCGAAACGAAAGACGCATTCCACCATCGCGGTCAGGTATTCGTTGAGTTGCCTAACGAGCACGTGCGGGTCGCTCTGCGCGCTGACCCGCGAGTAGCCGCGGATGTCGGAGAAAAGAATCGTGACCCGTTTGCTGACGCCGCCGAGCGCCTGCTCGAACAGCTTCGGATGATCGAGCATCTGCCGCACGAGATCGCGGGAAACGTAGCGCTCGAGAGTTTGGCGGACGCGGCCTTTTTCCACCCGCTCGAGAGCGAAATCGGCGGCCAGGCCGAAGAGCAGGGTGGCGTTGAGCTGCAGACTGGGCGCGGCCATCGGGAGAAAAACCGAGGCGTGATTGAAAACAAAAAGCGCGAGGCCGGCCCAACCCGCGTCGAGCGCGACGAGCGCGAGAATCCGGAGCCAGGGCGAACGAATCGTGAATGAAACAATAACCGCGATCACGCCCGCGCCGATGGTGACGAGAAGAACGGCGAGCGGCGGCAACTCCGAGATGAACTCGTGATGCAGCGCGGCATTGATCGCGTTGAGATGAAGTTCCGGTCCCGGCATCGAACCGAACGGCGTCGGATGTTCATCGTGCTGCCAATTTCCCTCGGCACCGACGACGACAATCTTGCCGCGGAAGAAATTTCCGGACTGGTAATTTTGCTTCCAATATTCGGGAACAAAAATCTCGAATAGCGAATGCGGCGGAAAGCCGCGGCGCGGCCCGGCGGTAAAACGAAACAGTTGTTCATCCAATCCCGCCGGGACGGCGTCGGCGTGACCTGCTTTGGTCAGCGCAAGCGCGGCAAAAGAGAGAAAGCGCTCGGAATTCGCTTCCGGCAGATTGCCCTGCGCCTGTTCGAAAGTGATGCGGTATTGCGCGTGCCGCACGACATCGTCGTCGTCCGGCCAGAAGTTGCTGTAGGCGACGCGATCATCCATCGGCGTCGTCTCCGGGACGAGCGATTCGGGCGGGCGCGTGAGGCTCGCGTCGATCGTGGCAAACCCGCGCGAAGCGGCGGAAACAAAATTACTCGCGATCACGACATGGTCGCGGTAGTGCTCGAGCGCGAGACGGAAGGGAGCGTCATCGGGCGTCTCGGTCGGAAAGGTGAGATCAAAGGCGACGGCTTTCGCGCCGGCGTCGACCAAACGTTGCAGGATTAGGGCGTAGACTTCGCGCGGCCAGGGCCACGACTGGCTCATTAATTTAAGCGCCCGGGCTTCGAGGGAGGTGCTGCCGGAAAGATCGTAGAGTTCCTTGATGTCGGTGGCGTCGAGACCGACGGAATCGGAATCGATCGCGAGAAAGACCAGGTCGGGATTCGCCACCGTGGTCCGGCCATGAACGCTGACGGCGTCGCGCTCCATCGCGCGGAGCCGAAACAGGAGCTGCGGCTGCATCCGATCGACCGCGAGCAGCGCGCCGAAACAAAGCAGGGAGATCCCGCTAAAAATAAGCAAACGCTGTCGCAACATCGCGGAGAGAAGAGCGGAAAACGTGCCGGGGTTCCCGCGAGCGGCGCGGGAAGTTGCAACCCCCGGACGAGATTGCGCAGAATCCCCTGACAGGCATGGTCTCTGCTAGGAGGGAAGTGCCCCTGTGAAACCCTACCTCCTCGTCACCCTTTGTTTCGTTCTGCTGGCTACCGCCGCGTCGGCCCAGGAAGCGGTCTCGGCGCTTGATCGCGCCCGCCTCTTTCAGCCGGCTCCGAGCGAGCCGGTGCCCACAGTCGACGAAAACGGCAACGCCATCGGCGCAGTGGAATCCAACGGGGATGGCAGTTTCGGCGCGCAATCGATCCTGAAGGATCAACCGCGAGTGCGCGCCTTCACCTTGAATGGTGGCGGCTCCATCTTTTTCACGAACAACGTCGCGCTGACCCGGAGCGATACGCAGGATGATGTCTTCGGCGTGCTCAACGCAGCGGGGAGCTGGAACCGGACGATCCGGCCCGGCCTCGACTTTTCCGCGGGTCTCCAGGGTGCGGCCTTTCGCTATGAACGCTCGTCCGTGCTGGACTTCGATAGTCTCGGCGGCGGGACGACGCTTTCCTGGTCACCAGCGCACTGGAGTGGCGTGAACATTTCTGGTCGCTACGAATTCACCGAGCTGCTCAACCGGCACGGCAATGAGCTGCTGCGGGATCACCAATTGTCGTTAGGCGCGCAAAAAACTTTCGCTCTTGGCCGGGCCCATGCGCTCACCGTGGGCGCGCTCGGTTCGGTTGGGTTCTCCAATCCCAGCGCCGCGCAACGCGATCAGGCAGGGCTCTTTGCGAGCTATCAGTTACAACTGACTCGTTCTCTTTCGACCGATGTCCTCTATCGGATTGCCGGTCAGTTCTACAACGACGGCGGCCGGAGCGATCTCAACCAAACCTTCTCCTGGAACCTGCGCTATCGCCTGAGTGATTGGGGCGAGGCGAACGTCAATTTCACCTTCGGCAGCAACCGCTCCAGCACCGCGGTCTTCGATTACGACGCCGCTTCCGTGGGCGGCGGGTTGGGATTTCTCACCCGCTTCTAATTCCCTCGGGCGCGCGCGTTCTGGCATGGGAACCAGCCGGTTAGGTATGGGTCCTGCTTCATCTGAAGGAACGATTCATCCTATGAAAAAGATCCTAGCTCTGTTCCTGCCCCTCTTGTTCTCCCCGATGCTCCCGGCGGCGCCGCTCACGCAGGCGCACGTCACCAAGATCATCAACCTCGTGGAAGTCGTGGTGCCGGAAAAAGGCGCGCACCCCGCGGCGCTGAGCGAAGTGATCAAGGATCAAATCGGTCTGCGGACCGGCAGCAAATCGCGCTCGGAACTGATGTTCGAAGACAACACCCTGACGCGGATCGGGCCGGAAACGTATTTCAGTTTCAAGGCCGGCACGCGCGATCTCACTCTCCAGCAAGGGACGCTTTTGCTTCAGGTGCCGAAAGGCCAGGGCGGCGCGAGGATTCGCACTGCGGCCGTCACCGCGGCAATCACCGGCACCACCATCATGATGGAATACTGGCCGGATAAATCGCTCAAGGTGCTCGTGCTCGAAGGCAGCCTGCGCCTCTCGCGCAACGGCGTGTTCGGCGATTCGCTCCTCCTCACTCCCGGCAAAATGGTTATCATGCCGCCGAACGCGAAACACATTCCCGATCCCGTTTCGGTCGATCTGAAACGCGTCATGAAAACCTCTTCGCTCATCCAGATGGGCAGCAAAAAGGGTGAGCCTCAGCTCCCGAGCGTGGCGCTGATCGACAAGGAAATTGCGCGGCAGAGCCAGGAGAAAAACAACAGCTCGCTGGTGGACACGAATCTCGTAATCCTCGGTCGTGGCACGAATGTCGTGCTCGGCAGCGACGAAGTGATCGGCGAGATCGATTCGCGAAAGAATGCGGACGACATGCTCTTTGCGGCCGGACCGAGACCGACGCCGGTGCCGTCGCTCCCGGGTACACCAACGCCGTTTCCCAGCGCAACGCCGGGAATGACCCCGACGCCGACGCCGGGTGAAACTCCGGAACCCACTTCCACTCCGGGAACGACTGCCACGCCTTCCGCGACCGCCACGCCTTCGGCGACCGCCACACCTTCCGCGACCGCGACCCCTTCGGCGACGGCGACACCATCAGCCACCGCTACGCCATCCGCCACTGCGACTCCTTCCGCCACCGCGACTCCTTCGGCCACGATGACGCCGAGCCCGACCGCGAGCGTTTCGCCGACCGCAACTCCGATCGCTTCCACTACGCCTCTGCCGACGCCCGACCTGTCGGCCACCGTTGCCCCGTCCCCCATCTCAACGCTTAATGCACCGCCGCCGGTGAACGCCTCGATCACACTCGACGGCAGCAAAACGATCGAAACCAACCAGCCGAAGGTGAAGGGCGGCGGCAATTACAACGGTTCCTTTTACCAAGGTCCCGCCGTCGATGGCCCGGCTTCGTGGTTCGTCTTCGGCAATAGTTCCACCTACGACGCACAACGCTTTTTCGATAGTCGGTTCGGCACGAACTACGACCAGTCCTTCCCAGCGGCTGGCGTCGCGGTTATCCGCTTCAACTCCATTACCTTCGCCGGGGCGCCTGTCCTGCAATTGAACGGACCGCGCGATGTCGCACTCATCGGCGACAATGGAATTTTCCGATCCGGCAGTGCGTTCACGATGAACCTGAGCCCGCTCGGCTCCCTCACCCTGGCGACCAACAACGGCACGATCTCGCTCGGGAGCACCACCTTCACGGCCACCGGAAACACGTTTAAATTCCTCCAACTTTTCCAGCGCGGCACGATGGGGATGAGCTTTAACGGCGTGGTCAACACGCCCAGCGCTTCGTTCTACGTCGACTCCGGCGGCTACCTCACCCTTGGCAGCACGAGCAGCCTCACCGCCAACCGGATTGAAATGAACGCGACCAGTTCGTTGACGCTGAACGGCGCGATCAACACCAGCTTCCTCCAACTCACCTCGCAATCGGATATCAATTTCAACCGGACGTTGACCACTCCTGCGACTTTCTACGCCTACGCGCCCTATTTCAGCACCACGCAATCCATCAATGCGCTGGGCGGCGATCTCGGGATCGGCGCCGGCGGCATCAGCGCGGGGTCCCTCGACCTGAATGGGTTTGATAACATCACTTCCGGCGGCTACCTCGTCGCGAAAAACGTCAACGTTCTGAACCAACTCTCCGTAGCCGGCACCTTTTATCCGGGGATCAGCGCGAGCTCCATCTCGGCCACCGGCATCGAGATTCTCGGTGGAATCGATGGCAACGGTTTCAGCGGCGGCATTGGTGGCAATCTCACCGTGCACGCGCCGAATCTTCTGATCGACAGCGGGGCCGGCGGAATCAACGGCATCAACCTGAATGGTGGCGACACCTTCCTCGGCGTCGGCGGCAGCGGCGGGACCTTGAATCTCGGCACGACCGCGAACCCGATCGCCGGCAACGTCACGGTGAATGTCCCGATCAGCGCCACGACCGGCTCGAATTTTTTCCTGACCGGTGGAAACGGCGGCACCGTCAATGTCACCAGCGGCGGCACGGTCGCGGTGAATTCCGAGATCAAGGTCTCGGACAGCGCCCTGCCTCGGGCGAGCAGCAAGGGCGGCACGATCAATCTCACCAGTCATAAGACGACCGGCACCGCGATTTCCGTGAGCAGCAGCGGGCAGTTACTCGCCCTCCTGAGTGGCCTCGCGCCCGGCCCCGGCGGTTCGATTAAACTCACCTCCGACGGCGGCGCGATCAACGTCAACGGCACCGTCAAAGCCGATCGCGGCACAGTGGAAATGACCAACAACGGAGCAACCGGCGTGGTCAACGTGAACAACGCCACGCTGCACGGCGATGTCGTGAAAGCCGGCGCGCTCGGCAACAACGGCACGCTCAACGTGGGCGGCGGTTCGATCGACGCGACCAATACGATCAAACTCTACGCCGGCGGCAGTAATGGCCGGGTGAACTTCACCGACAACGTCACGCTCAGCGGCACCAGCCTCAAGATCATCGCCGCGGATGCGGTCACGATCTTCAACGGCAAAGTGGTCACCGTGCTCGGGAATAATCCCGCCAGCGTCTTCACGAACACGCCGAACTACACCGGTTCGGGCGGCAACGGGACGACGACAGGCACTTTCGGCGGTAAAGGCGCGACCACCCAGGCTCTGAACCTCGCGCCCGGATATTAGAGGTCCGCGGTTCGCTTCCGCCGACTGCTGCGCGCAGGTTGGCGCGTGACCGAACTAAGCGACTATCTGCGCGCCGCGCAGCGGATCTTCCTTTTTACCGGAGCGGGGATTTCCACCGGCAGCGGAATCCCCGATTTCCGCGGACCGCAAGGCGTCTGGACCCGCCGGAAGCCGGTTTACTACCAGGATTTCATGAGTTCGGAAGCCGCCCGGATCGAGCATTGGGATTACAAACTCGAAGCCTGGGAATCCTTCCGCGACGCCCGGCCGAACGAGGTCCACCACGCCATCGCGCGCTTGGAAAGAGCCGGCAAAATCAAAATGGTCGTGACGCAAAATATCGATGGCCTGCACACTCTCGCCGGCACCAGCGCGGAGCGGCTGGTGGAACTCCACGGCACCAATGCGCTCATCGAATGCCAGACCTGCCTGGCACGCAGCGCGCCAAAGCCGCACTTCGAATTCTTCCGCGCCCAACGCACACCGCCGCTCTGCGCGTGTGGCGGATTCCTGAAGCCCGCTACGATCAGCTTCGGGCAGAACCTTCAGCCTAACGAACTCGGGCGCGCCCAAAAAGCCGCCCGCGAAACCGACCTCGTGGTGGCACTCGGCTCCACCCTCTCGGTTTACCCGGCGGCTGCATTTCCGCTCCTCGCGGCGCAAAACGGCGCGCCTTACGTGATCATCAATCGCGGTGCCACCGAGCACGATCACGAGCCGGCGGTCTCACTCCGCCTCGAGGGCGAAGTCGGCGAAATTTTTCCCGCGGCCGTGGAGTCCGCGCTAGGTTAGCGCCGTGCGCCGACCGCTTCTTTTCTTCTGCTTTCTCTTTTCGTTAGGCATCGCTTCCCTCGCACTCGGCGCGGAGCGGGAATTCCGCGGCGCCTGGGTCGCGACAGTTTACAACCTCGACTGGCCTTCCTCTCCCGGTCTGCCCGCTGCCACCCAGAAGGCTCAGCTTCGCGCGCTCCTCGATCGCGCAGCCGAACTGAAGCTGAACGCCATCCTTCTCCAGGTCCGCCCCGCCAGCGATGCACTCTACGCTTCGCGCAAGGAGCCCTGGTCGGAATTCCTCACCGGCACCGCGGGCGTCTCGCCCGGCTACGACCCGCTCGCCTTCGCGATCAGTGAAGCCCATGCGCGCGGCATCGAGTTACACGCCTGGGTGAATCCTTTCCGGGCCGCGATCAGCGCGAGCGTCCGGCTACCGGCCAACCATGTCGCAAAGACTCATCCCGAATGGGTCCGCCGTTTCGGGAAACAACTCTGGATCGATCCGGGTGAACCGGCGGCGCGCCACTATGTCATCGACGTCATCACCGACATCGTCGCGCGCTATGATATCGATGGCCTGCATCTCGACGATTACTTTTATCCCTACCCGCTCAGCTCCGGCGCGGCGACTTTTCCGGATGACTCTACCTGGCAGCGTTTCGGCGCCGGGAAAGGGGAAAGCCGCGGCGATTGGCGGCGCGAGAATATCAACGATTTCGTGCATTCGATGTATCGCGCGGTGAAGGCGACGAAAAGCAGCGTGCGCGTCGGGATCAGTCCTTTTGGAATCTGGCGGCCGGGTGTGCCACCGAGCACCAAAGCCGGTCTCGATGCCTACGGCCAGCTTTACGCCGACTCGCGGAAGTGGCTCGCCAATGGCTGGGTCGATTACCTCGCGCCGCAGCTCTACTGGAGCATTCACCCGGCGGATCAGAGCTTCCCCGTGTTGCTCGATTGGTGGCGCGCGCAGAGTCATGGCACCCCGATCTGGCCCGGGATCGCGACCGAGCGGATTGGGTCGAAACGTCCGGCGCGCGAGATCGTCGACCAGATCGAGCTAACCCGGCGCGGGACCTCTTCTCCGGGGCACATCCACTGGAGCATGAAAGCCCTGATGCGAAACCAGGGCGGGATCGACAACCTCCTCCGCAGCGGCCCCTACGAAGAGAAGGCGGCGACCCCCCGCTAGTCGCCTAACGAATAAAGGACTCGGCTATTTAGCCGGCACCGTGACGGCGTCGATCTGCACCGGCGGTTCGCCCGGAACCTTCGCGGTCCCGAGGATGCGGGCCGGCGCCGGCGCATTCTTCTTTTGCATCTCCGCCTGCAAGTCCTTTCGAGCCGCGGTCGCGTCCACGATGTAGTTACCCTCGAAAACGAGCTGTTTCTTGAGCCGGTCGCTGTAGCCGGTGGCGCGGAAGCGGAACTCATTGTTTGCCGTGCCGCCGTCGCTTTCCGCCGGGGCGGGTTTCGCGGCATCGGCAGTCATGGTCGCGGGCTGCTTCAGCTTGAGCGCGTTCCGGCTGTCGTTAGGCGCCAGCTCTTCAATTCGACCGCTGTAGGTGGATCCATCTTCATCGACCACACGGATATCACGACCGTTCTGCTCGACCTGGAAGTTATCCAGCACCCTTGGGGCGCGCGCGCTGCGGCTGGCGACGGCCTTGTTGCCGGCCACTTGGGAAAACTGCTGGGTAATATTCGCGGCTGCGCTTTCGCTCTTCTCCGCCACCGCGCCGGCGGCTGCTGTCTGGCTGAAAGTCTGAGATACGGCCGGCGCCGCCGGTTCCGTTTTGGCGAGCGCCCCCTTCGCGTCCGCAGGTTGATCCTGCGGTGCACTCACTGCTGCGGGCGGTGCCGGCACCGATTCCAATCGATCCGCGGCGGCGAAACGCGCGGTTTCGTTAGGCGGTTGCCGTTGCGTCAGCCAAAGCAGCGATCCACCGCCCACGACCAGACACGCGAAGGTCGCGCCGAGGACCAGCCGTGGCCAGGTCCACGCGAAGCGTTGCGCACGCGGCGCTGCCTCCCGGTTCCCGGTGATGGCCGCGATCTCATCATGCAGCCGCACCCGCATCGGGTTCGGCATTGCCGGATCGCGCCCGAATTCTGCCCGCCGCTTTTGCGCGGAAGCTTCGAGTAACTCCTCGATCTTTTTTTTCGGTTCCGGTGGCATCACATTAAGTTAGACGGCAAACGAATCCGCCGTGGGGAAAAATTCTCTCGCGAGCAGGGCAAGCCGGTCGAGACATTTGCTCAACCGCGAGCTCACCGTCTTGGGGTTCAGGCGCAGTTCCCGCGCAATCTCGTCGTAGCTCAGAGTCGCCGTAATAGCGGAGCTCGATGATCTCGCGACAGGGTTCGCTCAAGCGGTCCAGACTTTGCCTAACGAGCATAAAAGTTTCGTTCTGCACCAGGAGTCCATCCGGGCCAAGGCGCAAGGTCGGCGGGTCGACCGGTGCCTTTTCGCCATCGGTCGCGCCATTCAGCGAGAGATGGACGCTCTGTCCGCCGCGCTTGGCGGCGTGAGTCTTTTGCCGGTAATCCATCGCCTTGTTCCCGGCGATGCGCAGCAGCCAGGTCTGAAAGGAGCTCTTCCCTTGGAAAGAACCAAGGTTGCGCACGACCGACAGAAAAGTCTCCTGGCAAATTTCCTCCGTGTCTTCGTGACTCAAATCGCCGGAGAGCTGAAAGACGAAACGCGCAACCGTGGCGTAATACTTATCGAAGAGGCAATCCCACGCCGCACTCTCCTGCGCGCGGCAGCGCGCGATCAGCTCGGCTTCGGTCTCCATCGCGCTGCAGCGTAGTCCGCTTTTCCCGGAGAGAAAATATCCGGGAGCATTTTTTCGCGGGTGCCGACTAACCCTGCATGAACCCGAAATCGCTCCTTTGGCTCGCCGCCTGTCTACTTGGTCTGCTCTCCCCTGTGCGGGGCGCGGGTTTTATCGTGATCGAACAAGCGGTTCCGGTCCCCGGCGGTCACTCTCCTTTCGCTCCGCTCGAGGTCACGAGCCATCACGTCGAGGTGAAGATCGATGGCCAGGTCGCGGTGACCACGATCGACCAGGAGTTCTTTAATCCAAACGATCAGCGGCTCGAAGGAACCTTCATGTTTCCGGTTCCCAAGGACGCACACCTCGACAAGTTCAGCATGGAAGTGGGCGGCAAGATGGTGGAGGCCGAGCTGCTCCCGGCGGAGAAGGCGCGCCAGATCTACGAAGACATCGTGCGCCGGATGCGGGATCCGGCTCTGCTGGAATTTGCCGGGCGCGATCTCTTTAAGGTGCGCATCTTTCCGATCGAACCGCGCAGCCGCAAACCGATCAGGATCACTTACACGGAACTGCTTCCGGCGACGAGCGGGTCGGTGACTTACACCTATCCGATGAGCACGGAGAAATTCTCCGCGCAACCGGTCCGGAGCCTAAGCCTGAAGGTGGAGCTGAAAACCGACCAGCCGCTCGCTTCGATCTATTCGCCGAGTCACAAGGTCGAGATTCGGCGCGACGGCGCGAATCGGGCGGTGGTTGGTTATGAATCGAAAGACGCGAAGGGCGAGAATGATTTCCAGCTCGTCTACGGCACGACGGCGCAGGATGTAGGTCTAACTCTTCTGACCGAAAAGCCGGACGCCGGTGAGGACGGCTACTTCCTTCTCCTCGCCGCGCCGACAATGCCGAAAGAAGCGAAGCCGGCGCCGAAAGACATCGTCTTCGTCGTCGATACCTCCGGTTCCATGGCCGGGGCTAAGTTGGACCAGGCCCGCAAAGCACTTGGCTTCTGCGTGGAAAACCTAAACCCGGAGGACCATTTCGATATCGTCCGCTTCTCGACCGAGGCGGAAGCGCTTTTCGGTAAACTGGTCGCCGCGGATGTGGACGACCGCCGCAGAGCCTCCGACTTCATCACCGGCTTGAAGCCCATGGGCGGCACCGCAATCGCTGATGCAATCGCCAGTGCGCTAAAGCTTCGACCCGAAAATAGCGAGCGTCCTTTCGTGGTGATCTTCCTCACGGATGGCCTGCCCACGGTCGGCACCCGCGACCCGGAACAGATCGTCGCCGACGCAAAGAAGACGGGTGGGGTGCGAATCTTCACCTTTGGGATTGGGTCCGACGTGAACACCCAGCTACTCGACCAAATCGCGGAAACCACCCGCGGCTTCAGCCAATACGTGCTCGCCGAGGAGGACCTGGAGATAAAGCTCTCCAACTTCTACACCCGAATCAAGGAACCGGCCCTAACGAACGTAAGTCTGACATTTTCCGGCGACGTCCGGACGAGCAAAATGTATCCGGCTGCGCTTCCTGATCTCTTCAAGGGTGATCAGTTGATGATCGCCGGTCGTTATCAAGCCAGCGGCAACGTCGAGGCCCGACTGACCGGCTTGGCTGCCGGGCAGGAACAGACCTTCACTTACAAGGTCCGTTTCGACGATCGCAAAACCGGAAACAACTTTGTCCCGCGGCTCTGGGCTACACGGCGCGTGGGATTCCTCCTCGACGAGATTCGCCTCCACGGCGAGACCAACGAACTGCGCGATGAAACCAGCGAGCTGGCGCGCAAGTATGGCATCGTCACGCCTTACACCGCCTATCTGATTGTGGAGGACGAAGCGCGCCGCGATGTGCCGACGGCGGCGCGCTCGCTCCAGCAGATGACGGCGGATACTTTGGTCCGAAGCGAAGTCGCAAAGGCCTGGTCAGGCTTCAAGGATAAGAAGGAAGGCGAGGACGGTGTTGCGAATGCCCGCAGTCAGAACCTTTTCAAATACGCCGAGCAGGCCGGCGATTCGATCGCAGCCGGCTCCGCTGAGTCCGTCCGCGGCATGACCCGGATGGCCGCACCTGCGGCCCCGGCCGAAAGCGATCGGATTCGGCAGTATGCGCAGCAATCGAAGTTTGTGAACGGGCGCGCCTTTTACCAGAACGGCAACCAATGGGTGGATAGCAATGCGCAGGGCACCAGCCGGCGCGAACACGTGCAATTCAACTCCGACGCCTACTTCGCGCTGCTCAAGAAGCATCCGGAAGCCGCGCCCTGGCTGGCACTCGGGCAAAACCTCCTCCTCGCTCTCGATAACACTGTTTATGAAATCACTGACTAACGAACATATGAAAACAAACTGCCTGACACTCCTCACCTGCCTCCTCGCCTGTTCACCCTTGCGCGGGGCAGAACCAAAGCCGGCGCCGGCCAAGCCGCGGATCGAAGTCTGTTTCGTCCTGGATACGACCGGGTCGATGGGCGGCCTCCTCGAGGGCGCCAAACAAAAAATCTGGTCGATCGCCAACGAGATGATCAGCGCCAAGCCGACACCTGAGTTGAAGCTCGGGCTGATCGGTTACCGGGACCGCGGCGATGAGTATATCGTGAAGACAACGCCTTTGACTGATGACATTGACTCAGTTTACGGACAGTTACGTGGCTTCGTCGCGACTGGCGGTGGCGACGGCCCGGAGTCAGTGAATGAAGCTCTCGCCGAGGCGATCAACAAAATGTCGTGGAGCCAGGATCGGTCGGTTCTGAAGATCATCTTTCTCGTCGGCGACGCTCCGCCGCACATGGATTACGCCGATGGTCCGAAATATCCGGATCTTTGCCGGATTGCCGCAACGAAGGACCTCATCATCAATACCGTGCAGTGCGGCTCCATGGCGGAGACAACGCCAATCTGGCAGGAGATCGCGAAACTCTCGGAAGGCCGCTACGCCGCGATCGCGCAGTCCGGTAACATGGCCGTGGTCGAGACGCCGATGGATGCGAAGCTCGCGGAGCTGAACAAGAAGATGGGTGCGACCCTAATTCCGTATGGCGATAAAGATGCGCAGGGAGCAGTGGCGGCGAAACAGGCCGCTTCCGAGAATGCGCCCGCGAGTGCAACAGCCGATCGGTTGAGTTACAACTCCCGCACGAACAAAGCAGTGCAAGGTGCAGGCGAATTACTCGACGCCCTGGCCAATGATCGAGTGACGCTGAAAGCGCTCGATAAGAAGAAGCTACCGGTTGAGTTACAGGCTCTTAGTTCCGAGGAGCTGGAGAAACGGGTCGCCAAGACTCAAGCTGATCGGGCCGAGGTCCAGAAGGCAATCGGGGAGCTAACCGGTAAGCGCGAAGCGTTTCTGCAGGCGGAAAATAAGCGGCTCGCGACCGCGGGAAAAGGCGATGCCTTTGACGGCAAAGTCAGCGAGACCATTCGCGAGCAGGCGGCGCAGAAGGGAATCAAATACGCTCCCTAACGAAACTGTTGGTGCTGGAGAATCTGTTCCGCAAACGGGGGCTGCTCTTCGACGGTGAGTTCTGGCGGGAATTTCGCCTGCGAACGATGCCAGCGACCAATCCATTCGCTGGCCAGAAGCTGGTAGCCGCTCGTGAACGGGGAACCGAGCGCGCCCGGAGTCAGGGCAATCGTGGTTTCTTCTTTCAGGCCGGCCGACCGGCCTTTTGCGACAAAGAATCCAGCCGCGAGCAAAGCGGCGCGGGCGGGAGTCGAGTAACTGTAGGTGAACAGCTCCGCGGGGCGGCCGGAGCAGGCGGCGAAGAGCCGGTGAAAGTTCTCGAGCGTCCATTGTTCACGATGAGTCTTACTCGAAAACATGTCGTAGAAGATCAGATCGGGCGGCGCGGGCGCAGCGTTGACCGTCTCGAGAAAATCGCCCCGCACGAGCTCCCACTCGAGGCCGGGATAGCGTTTCGATTTCCAACTCCCATCCTGCATGATGCCCACCGGACCTCCATGGCGCAGATAGGTAAACTTATCGTCATGGCGTAAGGCAAGACGGAGTGAGTCGAGATCGTTTTCAAAACTGATCAGGCGCAAAGGCCGAACGGGCCCGAGTTCAGCCTGGGCTTCATAACACTCGATCGCTGCCATCGCGTTGGCGGCGGCGCCTAACCCGACGTCCCAAATCACCAGCGCGTCGGTTGCTGCCGTCAGGCGCTCGGCGAGTTGGGCCTGCTCCACATAAAGACTGCGCGCTTCTTCCATCGGTGGCGTGCGCATGTGCATGATCTCACCGGAGCTGACCTGCCGAATGCTCGCGAAGCCTTCGTGCGCGATATGCACTTCATAGTTACCTAATGTGTCCGATCGTTTTCTCGCAGGTTTAGGCAAGCGAATCGGGTTTTCTTTGTCCGAACTCTGAAGGATCGGACGTTTCTCCCGGTAAAATGCAGCGAACTGTCCGGCGAGGATACTCTCACGCATATCCCGCATGAGCTGGTGATAGAAATGGATGTTGTGCTTGCCGAGAAGTTGCCAGCCTAGAGTCTCACCGGTCTTGGTAAGATGATGAAGATAGGCGCGGGAATAGCGCGAACAGGTGGGGCAGTTACAGGCGGGGTCGAGAGGATCCGTGGAGAATTTGTAAACACCGCGCCGCATCTGGAGAAAGCCATGCGAGGTAAAGACCGCGCCGCGTTGCGCGAGCTGCGTGGGCATGATGCAGTCGAACATGTCCACGCCGCGATGAACCGCTTCCAAAATATCGAGAGGAGTGCCCACTCCCATGAGATAGCGTGGCTTGTCTTCAGGCAGTAGTTGGGCGGTGAAGTTGCATAGCTCTTCGCGCTGCGCCTTGCTCTCGCCGACCGCGAGACCGCCGATCGCGAAGCCATCGAAAGCCATCTCGGCTAACGACAGAACACTCTCGCGCCTAAGCTCCGGGAAGAGCGCGCCCTGGACGATCCCGAACATCGCCTGCGGCGAATCCCCGCGCGCGGCGAGACTGCGTGCGGCCCAGCGCGCGGTGATTTCCACCGCTTCCCGCGCGGCTGCTTCGCCGGCCGTGGAAGCGATGCATTGATCGAGCGCCATCATGATGTCGCTGCCGATCGCGATCTGAGTCTCGATGCTCAATTCCGGGCTGAGCAGAATGGTTTTGCCGTCGAGATAACTCTGGAAGACAGCACCTTCCTCACTCATGGAACGCGAATGCGGCAGGGAGAAAATCTGGTAACCCCCTGAGTCAGTCAGGACCGAGCGATCCCAGCTCATAAACCCATGAATCCCACCCGTTCGACGAAAGACCTCCGCGCCCGGACGGAGAAGGAGGTGATAGGTGTTCGCGAGCAGGATTTGCGAGCCGGCTTCCTCCAGCGTGCGGGTCAGTTGCGCCTTCACCGTCGCCTGTGTCCCGACCGGCATGAAAAGCGGCGTGCGCACTTCGCCGTGCAAGGTGCGAAAGGTCGCAGCCCGTGCCCGCGTGTCGGGCGAACGGGCGTCGAGCCGGAAGTTTAACCGCGAGGGAGTCATACGATGAACCTAGGACTGCTCTTCCATCAGCAACTTCGCGATCGCCTTTAGCTCCTGTCCGTGGGCGGCGTCCGGCTGCGGGTAACTCATCTCCAACCCCTTAAGCGCCTCGACAATCGCGTCCGACACAATCAGCCGCGCGTTC
Organism: uncultured Verrucomicrobiae bacterium; assembly: GCA_963742845.1. Taxonomy (GTDB): domain Bacteria; phylum Verrucomicrobiota; class Verrucomicrobiia; order Chthoniobacterales; family UBA10450; genus Palsa-1392. The sequence continues at coordinate 312,453 of CAVUNK010000008.1, forward strand.
TTCTTGTCGTCCGCGGGCACAACATACCAGGGCGAATCCTTGGTGCTGGTGGCATGCAGACACTCTTCGTAGGCGGTCATGTACTGATCCCAGAATTTGCGCTCCTGCAGGTCGCCGGTTTCGAACTTCCAGTTCTTATCCGGTTCATCGAGCCGGGCGAGAAAACGCTCGCGCTGCTCTTCCTTCGAAATATGGAGAAAGAACTTCAGTACCCGAGTGCCGTTGCGGTGCAGGTGATTCTCCAGGTCATTGATCGAGCGGAAACGTTCCTGCCAGAGAGTCTTTTCATTAAGTAACTCTGCCGGCAGGTTAGCCAGTTGCAGGATCGCCGGATGCACGCGCACGATCAGGACCTCTTCGTAATAAGAGCGATTAAAGATCCCGATATGACCGCGCATCGGCAGGACACAGGTCGTGCGCCAGAGGAAATCGTGCTCCAACTCATCGGAGCTTGGCTTTTTGAAACTATGCACATCGCAGCCCTGCGGATTCACCCCCGACATGACGTGCCGGATCGTGCTGTCCTTCCCGGCTGCATCCATCGCCTGGAAGATGATGAGCAAGGCATAACGGTTATGCGCGTAGAGGACCTTCTGCAGGTCAGCCATTTCGGCCGTACGCTCTTCAAGCAGATCCTTGTACTGCCCTTTTGATTTGTAGAGCGGCGAAATTTTCGTCGGCAATTTGCTGAGCTCGAGCTTGCGACCCGGCGCGACGCGGTATTTGGCGGAATGGATTTTCACGGTGGCCGCAAGCTATCGCAGATTCGTCGGCAGGGCATGTCGCGGCGCGAGTCCGCGATTGCTACCGCCGCCCATGGGGATAAACTGCGCCCGAAGCTTGCCGCCAGGGTGGCGAAATTGGCAGACGCGCCAGACTTAGGATCTGGTGGAGCAATCCGTAGGGGTTCAAGTCCCCTCCCTGGTACCCTTCGCCCATGAAAGATCCCCATCTCGAGATCGAACGAAAGTTTCTCATCCGGGAAATGCCGCGGACGCTGACGAAGTATCCGCATCAGCAGATCGACCAGGGCTATCTCACGATCGGCCACGATCGCTCGCACGTGCGGCTGCGCCGAAAAGGCCGCAGCTACAGCCTCACCTTCAAGCGGGGAGCGGCCACGGGTCGGGAGGAGCGGGAAATCCGCCTGACGAAAAAGCAATTCGACGTGCTCTGGCCGGCCACGGCAGGGGCGCGCCTAACGAAGACCCGCTACGAGGTACCGTGGAAAAAGTGGACTGTCGAAATCGATGTTTACCACGGATCGAACGACGGGCTGATTGTGGCTGAAGTGGAGTTTGCAGATCAAATCGCGTGCGAGAATTTCCAGGCGCCCGACTGGCTTGGCGCCGAAGTGACCGGGCGGGCCCGCTACAGCAATCCCCGGCTCGCCGGCGAATAATCGGGAACGATTGCCACTCGCCCGGCACTTCGGCATAGTGCCGCCGGTCCTCTCCGGCCTCGCCCATGAAAGCTTCCACGAGCAAAAAAATTCTTCTCGTCGAGGACGAAACCGATGTCGTCGATCTGCTCTCGCTGCAGTTGCGCAAAGCCGGCGGCTTTCTCGTCAGCGTGGCGCACGATGGTGCCGAAGGGTTGAAAAAGGCGCGCGCGGAATTGCCTGCGCTCGTCGTGCTCGACCTGATGTTGCCGCGTATGTCCGGGCTGGAAGTCTGCAAAGTTTTGAAGACCGATTCAGCCACCCGCCACATCCCGATCATCATGCTCACCGCGAAAGCGGAGGAGATCGATCGCATCGTCGGGCTCGAGTTCGGCGCGGATGATTACGTGACGAAGCCGTTCAGTCCGCGCGAAATGCTCCTGCGGATCAAAGCCATCCTCCGCCGCGGCGAGCCTAACGACGGCACCGAAAACCTCACCCGCGGCGCGATCACGATCGACAGCGCGCGCCATCAGGTTTTCGTCTCCGGCAAGCGGATCAATCTCACCGCGGTCGAGTTCAAACTCCTGAGCATGCTGATGCAGCGACCGGGCCGGGTGCAGGCGCGCGACCGGCTGCTGAACGAAGTCTGGGGCTACGAAAGCGCGATCGACACCCGCACGGTCGATACCCACGTGCGGCGGCTGCGCGAGAAACTGGGCAAAGCCGCGAGCGCAGTCGAAACCGTGCGCGGTTTCGGTTACCGGCTGCGCGAATAAAGAGCGTGATGGGCTGGGTTGCTTTTGCGCTCGCGATGGCGCTGCTCCTTTACGGTTCGTGGCGCGTCCGGCGCGAGTGGATCGTCCCGACGCGGCATCTCGACCGACTGGTGCAGGCGATCAACGCGCATGAGAAACCGCGCACTTTCTTGATTGGCGATCGTGGGCGGATGCGCCGGATCGGGCTCGCGTTCGAGGAAATTTACCTGCGTCAAAAAGAGCTGCGCTCGCAGGCGCAGAAGCGAGAGTTCGGCGTGCAGGCGATCACCGGCGCGATGGCCGACGGGCTCGTGGTGGTGGATCACGAACACAATCTGCGGCTGATGAATCGCGCCTTTCGCGATCTCTTCGCGGTCGATCCCCTAACGAATGACGGCAGCCTGATCGAGCTCGTGCGCGAGGCGTCGGTCGAGCGATTGCTGCGCGAAGCGCTCACCCTCGGCGAGTCGCGTCGCGGCACGCTTACCCTCCCCGGCAACGACGGCGCGCACCTCGAGATCGTGATCGAGCCAATCAAGCACGACAACGAAACGATCCGGGGCGCCGTCGTGCTTTTCCGCGACATCACCGGGACGCGACAGACCGAAACGATGCGGCGCGAATTCGTCGCGAACGTTTCGCACGAACTGCGCACACCGCTCTCGATCCTGCGCGGTTATCTCGAGACGCTGCTGGAGAATCCGAAGCAGCCGCCCGCAGAACTGCTCCGGATTTTCGAGGTGATGGAGCGCCATTCGAATCGCTTGACGCTGCTTGTCGATGACGTGCTCAGCCTCGCGAAACTCGAGGGCGCAGGCGCGTCGCTTGATCTCACCACGATCCGGCCCGCAACTTTTCTCGCGGGCATGATGCGTGATTGGGAAAAGAAATTTCTCTCGAAAAATCTGCACGCGGAATTGGAGGCGGCGGAAGACCTGCCGCCGCTTCAGGTGGACGAGGGCCGCTTGCAGGAAGTCCTCTACAACCTGCTCGACAACGCGGTGAAATATTCGGACGCAGGTGGACACATAGTCGTTAGGGCAACGCGCGAAGGCGAACACGTTTGCGTGAGCGTGAGCGACACCGGGGTTGGGATTCCGCCGCGCGATCTGCCGCGGATCTTCGAGCGCTTTTACCGCGCGGATAAATCGCGGCAACGCGAGCGCGGCGGCACCGGGCTCGGGCTTTCGATCGTGAAACACATCGCGCAACTCCACGGCGGCCGGGTCGAGGCGGAGAGCGAACCGGACCGCGGGACGACGGTGCGGGTATTTTTGCCGGTCGTTCCCGTCACCAAATCGTAACTTCGCAACCGGCGCGGGCGCGTTATATCTTGGGCCGATGATCGCGCCGAAACATATCCTGGGCACATTCGACGAAGCACTCGCGACCCTGCGCAACAATGTCCTGATGATGGCAAGCCTCGCGACCCGCAGCCTCGAAAACGCGCTCAACGGGCTCGTGCAACGTGACGACGATCTCTGCGCGACCGCGATCGCGGACGACGAGGAAGTCGATCAACTCGAGAAGCAGGTCGACAAGGACGGGATCGATCTGCTCCTGCGTTTCCAGCCGGTCGCGTCCGATCTGCGCCGGGTGGTCTCGGCGATGAAACTTTGCTCGAACCTCGAGCGGATGGCCGACCAGGGCGTGAACATCGCGCGCAAAGCGCGCAAGCTAAACCGGCATCCGCTTTTGCCCGAAGTGTCGTTAATCGACCCAATGCGCGAGCACGCGATGGCGATGTTTAAGGACAGCGTTGATGCGTTCGTGCGCGAGGACATCGAGCTCGGGCGCGGATTAAAAGCGCGCGACAAGGCGCTCGACGAGATGAATGCGAACGCGAGCCGGAAGTTGATCGAGCGGATGGCGCAGGACCCGGAACAGCTGCGCGGTTATTTAAATCTGATGTTCATCGCGCGGCATCTCGAGCGAGTCGGCGATCACGCGACGAACATCGCGGAAGACGCCGTCTACGCGGCAGCGGCGGAAGATATCCGGCACCAGCCCTACGTGCCCGCGAGCGCCTAACGCCTAACGAATGGAGTCACCGCGAGGGCTTCCCCTGCCGGGGAGCACAGGCCGCTCGCCGTCTGCCCTTTTTGCTCGAAGAGAAACTCGTGGAATCAGCGCGGGGTTGTGGCTCTGAGCGTCCGCAATCTTCCCCCGTAGAAGACTTCCGTTGCGTTTTTGCGCTTGGCAGAGCCGGTTGATTTCGGCTAACCGCAGGACGACATCGTCCTCATGCTCTCGCTCAAGAAACTCCTCGGTCACGATGAAAAATTCTACGACCTGCTCGAGGCCAGCGCGCAGCAGGCCGACAGCAGCGTCCATCATCTCGTCGCACTCCTCGCGAAACTGGAGCAGCACGATTCGCCGCAGAGCCTCGAGGAATTCGTCCACAGCCGGCGGAAGGATAAAAAAATCACGCAGGAGCTGACCGAGCAGCTTTGTAAAACTTTCATCACGCCACTCGAGCGCGAAGACATCCAGGCGCTCGCCGCCGCGCTCTACAAAATTCCGAAGACGGTCGAGAAAATCGGCGAGCGGATCCTGATTTGCCCGAACGATCTGCACGGGCGGAATTTCGAGAAACATCTGCAGCTCCTCGACCAGGCCGCGGAGGCGGTCCTCGCGATGGTGAAAGAACTGCGCAACGGCACCGACGTCGCGACCGCGCGCGAGATGAACGCCCGCCTGCAAACGATCGAAGGCGACGCCGACAAACTGGAACTCACGCTCCTGCGCGATCTCTATCACGGCGATTACGACGCGAAGCAGATCATCTTTTTGCGCGATCTCTACGAGCTGCTGGAGAAGGTGATCGATCGTTGCCGCGACGCCGGCAATATCATCCTCCAGATCGTGCTCAAGTATTCCTGAGTCGTTAGGCTAGCCGCGCGCATGACGCTCTTTTTTCTCGTCGTCCTCGCGGCCATCGCCTTCGAGTACATCAACGGTTTCCACGACGCGGCGAACGCGATCGCGACCGTGGTCTCGACCAAGGTGCTCACCCCGCGGCAGGCGATCGCGCTCGCGGCGTTTTTCAATTTAACCGGCGCGCTAATGGGCACTGCGGTCGCGTCGACGATTGGAAAAGGGATTGTCGACCTGAAAGTCGTGACCATGCAGACGATCCTTTGCGCGCTCCTCGGCGCGATCATCTGGAACCTCGCGACCTGGCTGCTTGGGTTGCCCTCGAGCTCGAGCCACGCGCTGATCGGCGGTCTCTGCGGCGCCGCGCTGGCGGCTTCGCGCGGCGATTTTAGCGTCCTGAAATGGTCGAGCGGGATTCTGCCGAAAGTGGTGATCCCGATGATCACTTCGCCGATTGCCGGCTTCATTTTCGGCGGGCTGCTGATGCTATTGCTGCTCGTGATCCTGCAATCGTTCACTCCAAATTTCGTGCATCGGATTTTTGGAAAGCTGCAGCTCGTAAGCGCGGCGTGGATGGCGCACAGCCACGGCACAAACGATGCGCAAAAGACGATGGGCATCATCGCGCTCGCGCTGTTCACCGGCACCACGAGCGGTGCCTTCGCGCATCTCCCGCCGGCTTTGCATTTCCTGAACACGCCGGTTTTCGCGGTGCCGAAATGGGTCGTGTTTCTCTGCGCGACGACGATGGCGGCGGGCACGGCGGCGGGCGGTTGGCGGATCATTCGCACGCTCGGCCACAAGATGGTGAAGCTGCAGCCGGTTCATGGTTTCGCCGCGGAGACGACCGCGGCGGTGATCATCCAGGTCGCGAGCAACTACGGGATTCCGCTTTCCACCACACACGTGATCTCCACCTCGATCATGGGCGTCGGCGCGGTGAAACGCTTCAGCGGCGTGAAGTGGGGCGTGGTCCAGCGAATCGTCTGGGCGTGGGTCTTTACATTGCCGGTGACGGCGCTGCTCAGTTATCTACTCGCGCGGATCGGCGCGATGTTTTGAAACTTTATTTCCTGCGCCACGGCCAGGCGGATTGGCCCGATTGGAAGGGACCGGATGACGACCGGCCACTCACGAAAGCAGGCCGAAAAGAAGTGCGCGCGGTCGCCCAGCTTCTCGTTAGGCTGAAAGTGCGACCCGATCTGGTCCTGACTAGCCCGCTCCCACGGGCGGCGCAGACCGCGGTGATCGCGGCGGCGGAATTGGAAGCAAAATTCCGCGAAGAAAAGTTGCTCGCGCCGGGTTTCGATCTCGCGGGCTGGCAGCTGCTGCAGAGAAAACATCCCGATAAAGTTCTCCTCCTCGTCGGGCACGAAGAAGATTTCTCGCGGGTGATCGCTGGCCTAACGAGTGGCCGGATCAGGCTGGCGAAAGCCGGCGTCGCGCTGGTGGAACTGGAGTCGCCGGCAAGCGGGAAGTTGCGCTGGCTGTTCCCGCCGAAAATCGCGCGCGCTTAACCGAAGCGGCCGGTGATGTAATCCTCGGTCTTGCGTTCCCGGGGCGAACTGAAAATCTGCCCGGTCTCGCCGTACTCGATCAGTTCGCCGACGTAAAAGAAGGCGGTCTTGTCCGAGACGCGGCTGGCCTGTTGCATGTTGTGCGTCACGATCACGATCGTGTATTGCGTCCGCAGCTCGCGGATCAGCTCTTCGACGCGCGCGGTCGCAATCGGATCGAGCGCGCTGCACGGTTCGTCCATCAGTAAAACTTCTGGCTCAACCGCGATCGCGCGCGCGATGCAAAGCCGTTGCTGCTGGCCGCCGGAAATGCTCGTGCCCGGTTTCTTGAGATCGTTCTTCACTTCGTCCCAGAGCGCGGCCATGCGGAGCGACTTCTCGAGGCGTTCATTCAGAAGGTGGCGGTCGCGCACGCCGTTCAGGCGCAGGCCGACAAGGACGTTTTCCTCGATCGACATGGTCGGGAACGGATTCGATTTCTGAAAGACCATCCCGATGCGGCGCCGCGCCATCGCGGGATCGGCTTCGGGCCGGTAAAGATTTTCGCCGTGGAAAAGAATCTGGCCCTCGAGGCGCGTCTTCGGGACGAGCTCGTGCATCCGGTTGAGGCAGCGCAGGAAGGTCGATTTGCCGCAACCGCTCGGCCCGATGATCGCGGTCACGGTCTGCGCCGGGATGCTGATCGAGACGTTGTTGATCGCCTGCTTTTGGCCGTACCAGATCGAGAGATTTTTAACTTCAAAAGCCGGCGTCTCCGCCGGGGCGACCGGCACGGCGGCCGGCGCACTCGTGACTGCGCTACGGGATGAAGGAGGCGTCGGTGGTGACATCGTGAGGCTGGACATTTCGTTAGGTAACGCGAGCGGCGCGGTCGCGCGTGAGGAAGCGGACCACGATATTGATGACGAAAATTCCCACCACGAGGACGAGCGCGCCAGCCCAGGCCTGGCGGTGCCAATCTTCGTAGGGCGAGATGGCGTAGGAGAAAATTTGCAGGGGGAGCGCGGCGATCGGCTCCGCCAGATTGCGATTCCAGAACCGGTTACCGAACGCCGTGAAAAGGAGCGGCGCGGTCTCGCCCGCGATCCGCGCGAGCGCCAGGAGAATGCCGGTGACGATGCCTTTCGACGCGGTCTTCATGACGATGTGAATGATCGTGCGCCAGCGGCTGATCCCGAGCGCGAGCGAGGCTTCGCGATAGCCGTTCGGCACGAGGAGCAGGACTTCCTCGGTGGTGCGCATGATCAGCGGGATCATCATGAACCCGAGCGCGAGTCCGCCGGCATAAGCAGAGAAACTTTTGAAGGTGAGCACGACCAATCCGTAGACGACCACGCCCCAGGTGATCGACGGGACGCCGTTCAAAATATCGGCGACGAAACGGAGCCACCAGTTGCTCGCGGCGGTGCCGTACTCCGCGAGATAAACGCCGCCGAGCACCCCGATCGGGATGCCGATCATCGCGGCGAGCCCGAGCAATTCGAGCGTGCCGACAATCGCGTTCGCCATGCCGCCACCGAGTTCGCCGACCGGTTTCGGCAGCTCGGTGAAAAAGTGGAGGTTAACCGAGCCGGCGCCTTTCTGGAGCAGGTAAAAAAAGACCAGCCCGAGCGGCGCGATCACGAGCAGCGCGGCGAGCATGGAGAGCCCGGAGGCGAGCGCGCTTTTGATTTTGCGCCAGCGATGGGAATCGTTGCGAGCGGCGATCATTCGTTAGGCACCCCGGGTTGTGCTCGAGGTTTTCAGGGTGCGAAGGAGCACCTGCCCGAGGAGGTTGGCGAGAATCGTGATGCCGAAAAGGACGAGGCCGATCTCGAAGAGCGCCTCGAGATAGAGATCGCTCGTCGCTTCGGTGAACTCGTTCGCGATCACGCTCGCAAGCGTGTAGCCGGGTTTGAAAAGGGAGGCGGCGATCTGCGGCGTATTCCCGATCACCATCGTGACCGCCATCGTCTCGCCAAGCGCGCGGCCGAGGCCGAGAATGACCGCGCCGAAGAGCCCGCGCTTTGCGTAGCTCAGCACCGCGATACGCGTCACTTCCCAGCGGGTCGCGCCGAGCGCGTAGGCGGCTTCGCGCTGGAGGTTCGGCACGCTCCGCAGGATCTCGCGCGCGACCGAAGTGATGATTGGCAGGATCATGATCGCGATGATGATTCCGCCCGCGAGCATGCAGACGCCGTAGATCGGCCCGGTGAAAAGTCCGGTCCAGGCGAAGTATTTTTTCAGCCAGGGAAACGGGTAATCGCGCAGGAACGGGATCATCACGAAAATTCCCCAGAGTCCGAGGATCACGCTCGGGATCGCGGCGAGCATTTCGATCAGTGAAGTCAGCGGCTGGCGCAGCCAGAGCGGCGCAAGCTCGGTGAGATAAACCGCGGTCGCGATGCTCAACGGCACCGCAATGACAAGCGCGATGACCGAGGAAACCACGGTGCCGTAGATGAACGGCAGCGCGCCAAATTGTTCCGCGACCGGATCCCAAGTCGAAGTCCCGAGGAAGTTGAACCCGAATTTTTTGATCGAATGGATCGAGCCCGCGGCCAGTTGCCAGCCGACCAAAAAAACGAGCACGACGACCGCGAGCGCCATCGCGAGGGTGAGCCACTCGAAGGCCTTATCCGCGAAACGCGACGGCGGCGGCATCGCAACACGACGGCGCGCCTGCGGGAGCGCTTCGGGCATCGGGGCGACGATGGGCATGGGAGATTTCGGGCGCGAGCCGGCGTCACCGCCGCCGACGGCCGCTAATATTTGATCTCGTTGATCCGATCGAGCACGCGTTTTTGCAGCGCTTCCGGCAGCGGCGCGTAGTTCAAATCCTTCGCCATCGCTTCGCCATCCTTCTCCGCCCACTTCAGGAACTGGACCAGCTTCTCGCCTTTCGCGTGATCCTTCTGCTGCTGGTAAACGAGCAGCCACGTGGTGCCCGCGATCGGGTAGGCATCCTTGCCCGGCGCGTTGGTGATGGAGAACCGGAAGTCGTCTGGAATTTCCGCGGTGGCCAGCGCCGCGGTGATCGATTCCAGGGTCGGCTTCACCAGTTCACCCGCGGCATTTTTTAGCTCGGCATACGGCATCTTGTTTTGCACCGCGTAGATCAGCTCGACGTAGCCGATCGAGTTCGGAGTCTGCTTCACCTGGCCGGAAACGCCTTCATTGCCTTTGCCACCAAGACCGGCGGGCCAGTTCACCGAGGTGTTGTTGCCGACTTTGGTTTTCCACTCCGGGCTCACCTTGCTCAGGTAGTCGGTGAAAATAAATGTCGTCCCGCTGCCGTCGGAGCGATGGCAGACGACGATGTCGTCGTTAGGCAAGGCCGCGCCGCTGTTCATCGCGGCGATCCGCGGGTCGTTCCACTTCGTGATTTTGCCGAGATAAATATCCGCCAGGGTCGGGCCATCCAGCTTCAACGCCGGACTGCCCGGGAGGTTGTAGGTGATCACGACCGCGCCGGCGACGGTCGGGATGTGGAGCAATTTCCCCGGCGCCTTGGCCAGGTTGTCATCGGTCATCGGGCCGTCAGACGCGCCAAAATCCACCGTCTCCGCGAGGATCTGTTTCTGTCCGCCGCCGGAGCCGATCGACTGGTAATTGAAGCGCACGGAAGGATCGACCTTCGCGTAGGCGTCGAACCATTTGGAATAGATCGGGTAGGGAAAAGTGGCGCCGGCGCCGTTGATCGTCATCTGCGCCGAGGCCACGGAGGCGATCCCGGAGAGGAGCAATCCGGCGAGGAGTTTGCGTGTGGAAGTGTGGAGATTCATCTGCGGGCACCGTTCCGCAGCGGGCTCGGCAGGGTCAAAAATTTTACTGTTACATTCCTGTGACGCGAATTCGTTAGGCTGCGCTTTAATCGCTCAGCGCATGAGTCGCGTGCGTCACCGCTGCCCCCGCGCGCAACACCGCCGCGACCAGCGCCGCTTCGACCAATTCCGCCTCGGTCGCGCCAGCTTTGCGGGCGTTTCCAGCGTGGATGTCGATGCAGTAGGGGCACTGCGTGGTGTGCGCGACCGCGACCGCGATCAGTTCTTTGTATTTCACCGGAATCGCTCCGTCGGCGAGCGCCGCCTTGTCGAAAGCCCAGAAGGCTTTCATCGCCTCGGGCGCGAGTTGGTCCATCTTCTTTAGCCGGCCAAGATTGCTTTTGTTGTACATAGCTGAGCGAAAGAATGAGGACCGCGCGTTGGCCGGACAAGCCGATTCTCCAGCTGCTTCGTGAGCCCGCTAAAAAACAGAAGCCCCCGCCGGATCGCTCCGACGAGGGCTCGTTATTTTATCCTGAGCTGAAGCTTATTCGCAGCAGCTGAGGCGAATCGCACAGCAGGTCTGGCCGGTGCAGCAATCCGACTGCGAAGTCGCAGTCGCAGAGCCCACGAGGGTCAGTGCGGCGATGAACATCAATAGGTATTTCATGAATATCCTCCGATTGAGTTTCGTTGTTTCTCGTCCGCGCAGAACGCCGACGAGCCGTCGCCACTAAACGAGCGCGAAACGCGGAGGCGGCGTCGGGGGCCGCTCGGAGCGGGCCCGGCCGTGGGAAGAAAAGACCGCGAAAATTTCCGGCAAATCGTCCGGGGTCGCGAGCCGGGTCGTCCGCTCGCCGAGCAGCGCCAGCCCGAGCGCGCAGGTGGCGCAACAGAGCTGATCCGGTTTCGATTTCGGGTGCTGCTGGCCGCAGTCGTTTTGCCGGTCCGGCATTTGCCGGCAACAGCTCGAAGTATCCACCATCTGCATCCGCGCACCTTGCGAAACCGGCGTCGCCGGCCCGAGCCACGCGAGCAGGGCAGCAAAAAGCAGGAGCATGATCACGCGTCGCAGCACAGGAAAAAAGCTACGCGATCTGCGCGCGGAGGCAACCAAACCGCGGCCGTTTTCACCTAGCCCGGATCGAGCCCGCTCGCTTCGCGCAAGATCCGGTGACAAGAAGCACGCCCCGCCCAGATGGCTGCGGGGTTCGGACCCGGAGCCGTTTTCCCCCATCCAACTGCCGCCTGCCGGCTAGCTGTAAATGGCGGTGACGATGTCGCTCGGCTGACCCACCTGTTTGTCGCCGGAATAGCCAAGGGCGCGATACTCGCGCTTCTCCGGCTTGCCGGGCGTCTGCGGGGCGGTGGTGTCGTAGAACGGGAAGTGATTGATCTTCACCCCGATCGTCGTCCACTCGGTCGTCCCATCGATCCGCATCTGGATGCTGACCGAGGTGAAGCCCGGTTTTTTGCCGCGGATCTCGACCACGCCGACCCCGGCGGCGGCGGTGATGGTCGGCTTGTGGTTGTTCATGTCGTAGGTGGTCTCGTGGGTCTTCACTTTCCACGAATCGGACATGCCGGTGTTCCAGCCGGGTGCGGTTTTGTAGTGGTTGATCATCCCGCGCAGGGGACCGTCGCCCGCGGCCAGGGCCGTGCGGGCGGCCCCTTCCGCTTGGACCCAGGCGGATTGTTTGGTCAGGGCGTCGCTCGTGGGGGTGAGCAAGCCATCGACCAGGGCGATATCGGCGGTCACCTCCGCAGGGGTGCGCCCCAAGGTGGGCCCGTCGGCCGTGATGCGGGTCTTGAGATTGGTCAGCCAATCTTTGAGGTTCGGGAGGGACTTGGGCAGGTAATCGTTGGCCATAGGTTTCTGATGCCCGGGAGGGTTGGTGGGTTGCCGGGCGCAACGACGGAGGGTCAAAAGCCGTCACTGTTTACTACGGGATTTGGCGGGAGAAATTTCGCGAAAGCTACGGCCTGTGGCCCTTCGTGGGGCCGTTCCGACCGGAAAAAGCCCTTTGCCCGATGGGAACTGCCCTTTGGCGACCGGCGACCGGAGGCTTTTCTGGAAAAAAAGCCTTCTTCCCGGCTCCGGAGAGGCTTTGACCGGCCCGGGCAAAAGGCTTCCGGTCCGGAGCGAAGCCTTGCCGGCGGCGGTCAAGGGGCAGTCGCGGCTTGGTAAACGGTCTCCGGCCGGGAAAAGCCCCTTATTTTGGCGGAAAGAGGGCTTGCCCGGGCCGGTCAAAGGGCATCCGGAGGCGAAAAGCGGGCATTAGACAATATACCGGGAGAGGTATATAGATTGAAAATGAAGCTCAACGAAATGAAAGCCCTCCTCCGCCTGCATCCCGACGCTCCCACCCGCCTCCTGCTGCCGGATGGCGACGAAATCCCGACCCATTTCCACCTCACGGAGGTGGGGCACGTGGCGAAGCGCTTCGTCGATTGCGGCGGGACGCTCCACGACACCACGGAGACCTGCCTCCTCCAGACCTACGTGGCGACGGACGTCGAGCACCGGCTCGTCGCCGGCACTTTCGCCAAGATCCTCGACCTCGGCCAGGCGGTGCTGCCGAGCGACGACCTCGAGGTGGAGGTGGAATACGATGGCTGCGTGACGGCGCAATACCCGGTGGCCAGCGGGCTCTTCACCGGCGGGCAGGTGGATTTCCAACTGGCCGAGAAGCACACCGATTGCCTCGCGAAGGAGAAGTGCGGCATCGCCACGGGCGAGGAATCCTGCTGCTGCGGCTAAGCCATGGATCTGATCCGCATCTACGAGTGCCTCTGCGACGTGACGCGGTTGCGCATCCTGCACCTGCTCGGGCGGGGGCCGCTCTGTGTCTGCCATTTCCAGGAGATCCTGGGCGAACCGCAGGTGAAGATCTCGAAACACCTCGCCTACCTCCGCGCCCGCGGCATGGTGGAAGCGGAACGGCGCGGGAATTGGATGGTCTACGCCCTGCCGGTCCAGCGCGAGGCGGAGCTGGAGGCAAACCTGAAATGTCTCCAGGATTGCGTGCAGACGGACCCGGTCTTCCGGCGCGATCTCGAGGGGCTGTCGCAGCTCCGGAGTTGTTGTGAACCCGCGGGCATCCTGCCAAACCACCATGAAAACCAAAGTTCTCTTCGTCTGCATCCATAACAGCGCCCGCAGCCAGATGGCCGAGGCGTGGGTGAATCAGCTCTGCGGCGATTCGTTTGCCGCCCAGAGCGCCGGGCTGGAGGCGGGGACGCTGAACCCGCTGGTGATCGACGCCATGGCCGAGGTGGGGATCGATATTTCGCACAAGGGGACGCAATCGGTTTTCGAGGTGCTGCGTTCGAGCCAGCTCTTCGGGTATGTGATTACGGTCTGCGATGCGGCAAGCGCGGAGCGGTGCCCCATTTTTCCGAGCACGGCGCAGAAGCTCCACTGGAGCTTCTCCGATCCCTCGACCCTCACCGGATCGCGGGAGGAAAAGCTGGTCCGGGTGCGGGAAATCCGCGACCAGATCCGCGCCCAGGTCGAGACTTGGTGCGCGCAGGTCTGCCCGTCGCGGGCTTAACGACAAACGCCCCGGGCCGATGAAGACCCGGGGCGCTGCTGCCTTTTGCCAATGGACCTGCGGTGAACCGGAATTATTGGCCGCCGGCCGGGAACACTTCGTAGAGGTTGTTCTCGCCGTGCTGCTGGGTGAAGAAGAGCCGCGCATCCTGCGGGCGCGGGACGTAGCGGCCGTAGAGAGCCTGCACGGAGGTGTTTCCGTCGGAATAATGGACACCGGTCGGTTCGTTATCCTCGCCCGTGGCCAGGCGATCGAGGCCGAGGGCAACGAGGCGGGTGCCGGTGCCGGCGTTATTGACGTCGTAGGCCCAGACGGAATCGAGCGTGTTCAGCTGATCGTGCAAGGTGTCGCCGCGATCTTCGGCCGCGAGCAGGGTATTGCGATCGGTGAAGGTGACGTTGTCGAAGCTGTTATGCACGGAGTCGCCGAGGACGACGATGCCGACGGTGGCGTTGTTCCGCGAGGCGTCGAGATCGACGCGGAAGAGGCCGCCCCAGGCGCCGCGGGCGGCGAGGGCCGGGTCGTTGCCGGAGTTCGCATCGGTGTCCCCGGTGACGCTGAAGAAGAAGGTGCGGAACCGGCTGCCGGGTTGGAACTGACCGTTCTCCGGCCGCTTGAACGGGGTCGCGCCGGCGGCCTTGGCAAGGAGATTGGCGTTGAACGGCGCGGTGCCGTCGACCGCGGTGTCGTGGACCGTCACCCAGACGCCCGGGTAGCTGGTGCCGAGGGTATGCAGCTTCAGCTGATTCTCGGAAAGGGTGTCGCCTTCCGGATGGAACACCAGGGGCTGGCCGTCGATGCTCACCTGGAGCGCCTGCAGTCTGCCCTGGGTGAGATCGGCCTTGTTCGTCGGGATGAAGCGATAGACGAACGAGTTCGGGTTCTTCGCGAAACCGAAGAGAGCGCCGCCGATGTCCTCGACGATGAAGATGTTCCCCTGGTCGTCCGGATGAATCCCCTCGAAGCCGCCCTGGCCCATCGAGCCGTAGAGAGTGCGGAGGTTTTTGCCCGTGCCGGTAGCGGGATCGAAGTCATCGCTCATCTCGATCACGCCGCCGACGGAGCTGGATTCCTGGGTGAAGAGAAGGGTCTGCGAGAACGGATCCCAGCAGGAGCCGTCGATGCTGTTGAAGTTGGTCAGGCCGCCGTTGCTCGGCGGGGTGAGCAGGGTGATGCGGTGATCGGGGCTCGAAACGTCGAGATTGATCCGGGTGACGTAAGCGAGGTTGCTCGAGTTTTCGTGACCCTGGAAGAGGAAGTGCCGGCCATAGTCGTAACCTTCGGTCGGGCCGCCCGGGTTGTGGTCGAGGACCAGATAAAGATTCTGATCCGGCTCGGTGAAAACGCCGGTCGAGAGCTTGCCGAAGTCAACGATCGGGTCGGCGGGATTCTCCAGCAGGTCCTGACCCTGCTGGGTGATCGCGCTGGTGAGGTTGAGTGAAAGGATGTTGTCGGAGACGACCACGGGATTCGCGTCGGGGACTCCCATCACGGAACGTCCGAAGACGCGAATGGGACCGGCAGAAGCGACCGAGGCGAGAGCCGTGGTCGCGAGGAGACTGAGGATGAAGTGTTTTCTGTTCATGGGAGGGAAGCTGGCGGGCCATTGTGGCGGAGAGGTGGACGGAAAGTGACGATCCGGTGAATTAAATTCACCCGCCCTCCGCGCCCCGCCTAACGAATCCCCACCGGCTCGGTCTCGTGCAGCCGGCCGTAGTCCACGACCAGCCGGCCGTCGTCGGTGTAGCTGTAGATGTCGGTGAACCGCTGATCGAAAAGCAGTTCGCGCGTGCTGTAATCCTGCATGCACTGCACGGCAGCGGGGATGACGGTTTCGATGCAGTTGAGCGAGACCACGAAGCGCGCGTCGCAGGCGCGGAGGGACTCGAGCGTTTCACCGTAGAGCGGGCTCGTTTCGTCGATCGTATGCCGGACAGTGAGCGCGGTCGGGAAGACGATCAGCCGATCGAAGTGCAACTTCAGCATGTAGAATTTGCGGAACTGGTCGTCCTCCAGGATCGCTTCGTCGCGGTTGAAGTTTATCCGGAACTCCGCCTCGACCATGCTGTGGTGACGCAGGTTCGCCACGCGCACCATCAACGTCGGGACGCCGTCGAACGGCGCGATCACCAGGTTACGGCTGAACTCGACCCGCGCCGTCGGTCGCGAGAAGCGCACAAAAATGAGCCCGGTAATGACCGCGAGCCAGAACATCCCGACCATGATCTCGATCGTGGTCAGGAGATGACCGTAGAGCGTTGCCGGGTAGGCGTGTCCGTAGCCGACGGTGGCGAGCGTTTCGACGCTGAAGAAAAATGCCGCGAGGAGCGAGCCGGGCGCGAGCCCGTTGATGCACGGCCCGCCCAGGGTGTAGAGCGCGGCGAAGAAGAGGTTGATCCCGATGTAAATCCCCGCGATGAAGGCCGCGAATTTTGGCCAGCTGAGCGAGAGCACCCAGTGGTAAATGTCGCGCCATTCCCGGCGGCCGACATTGATCTTGAGGAACTCAAACTGGCCGACCTGCATCGAGACCGCGTGCGGTTTTTTCTTCATCGTGGGAGCAAGGCGGCGCGTCGCAAGAGAGTGCGCATCGAGGAGGTAACGGAATTTCGCGCGTGTGCCAACCGGTCTGTTTCGCTGGACATTTCAGACTGCGTAAGAACTAATCGACGGCCAGTCATGGCGGAGGTGGAAACAAAGGGAGTCGAGAGCCGCGTCGTTTTTTCAGGTGGGGAAGACGCGTGGACGGTGCGCGATCTGATCGACGCGGCGCACTTCCGTGGCGAAGTGGCGCCGCTCTGGCGCGACCTCCTGCGCCTCGTCGCCGCGGAGGAAAAAGCGGACGCGGGCGAGCTCGAGGCGGACGACGCCGCCATCGATGCCGCGGTGGAACAATTTCGCTACGACCACGACCTGATCACGGCGGAAGAGACCGAGCGCTGGCTCGGCGAACGCGGACTGACGCTGGGAGATTTCGGCGCGTATTTTGCGCGGCATCATTGGGGCGAGACGGCGGATGACGGGGAGGTGGAGGCTGCAGACTTTCTCGAGGCGTCGCCGGAAATGCGCGAGCTCTTTACGATCGAGTTGATCCTGAATGGCGAGCTCGAGCGGTTGGCCGGCCGGTCGAGCTGGCGGGTCGCGGCGCGGCGCGCCAAGGGCGGCGCGGAAGTCGCCAACGAGTTGCTCGACGCCGAGAAGGCGCGCTTCCTCGAACGCATCGAACTGCCGCACGAGCAGGTGCCGGATTGGTTAGGCAAACTCGGCCGAGACGACAACTGGCTGCGCGAACAGATCGCGCTCGAAGCGGTTTACCTGCGCGACACCGACGCGCTGCTCACCCGCGAAGCCCGCGCACATGAGATCTCCGCACTCCGTTTGCCGCTTACGCTTTTCGAGGTGGAGACGATCGAATTCGATTCGCTCGACGCCGCGAAAGAGGCGCTGCTCTGCGTCCGCACCGACGGGATGGAGATGCAGGAAGTGGCCGAGGAAGGCCGTTATCCGTATCGGCACGCGGAGATTTTGCTCGAGGATGTGCCGGAAGATTTGCAGCAGAAATTCCTCAGCGTCACCCCCGGCAGCGTGCTCGAGCCGATCACGCGCGGTGAAGGTTTTCACCTCTGCCGGATCATCGCCAAGGCCGAGCCAAACGTCGACGACCCGATCGTGAAAACGCGGGCCGAAGACCGAATTCTCGACCGGCATTTCGGCGAGCTCTGCGCGCAGCACGTGCAGTGGAAACATCTGCTCCCCTAACGAATGAAGGCGACCGACGACACGCTGCTCCGCCGCGCCTCGCTTTTCCAGTTTCTCTCCGACGATCACTTCGAAAAGGTCCGCGCCCTCCTGCACGAAGAGCACTACGAGTTCGGCGATATCATCGTTAGGCAAGGCGAACCGGCGGACGCGTTTTACATCTTGCTCTCCGGCCGCGCCCGGGTGGTGAAGGCCGATCAAAACGGCGCCGAAGTCGTGCTCGCGAGCGTGAAGCCGGGTGACAGTTTCGGCGAAGCCGCGCTCGCGGAAGGCGGCACGCGCAGCGCGACGGTGCGCTGCAGCACCGGCGTGGAAGCGCTCCGGCTCGATCGCGCGGATTTCCTCCAGGTGGTCGAGGAAAACCCGGAGCTGAAACAGCATCTCGAGATCACCGCGCGGCATCGTTCGCTCCACGGTTTTCTTTACCAGTTCAGCAACTTCGGCCGGCTGCCCGTGCCCGCGTTGCGCAGCCTGATCGAGAAGCTCGAACCGGTCGAAGTCGCGAAAGGGCGCGCGATCATCAAGCAGGGCGACGTGCCCGGCGCGATGTTCATCCTCGAGAAAGGACGCGCTCGCGCCTTCTCCCAAAACAACGGGTCGCAGAAGAATCTCGCCTTCTATCGCGACGGCGATTTCTTCGGCGAACTTTCCATTCTCAAAGGCACGCCGCGTTCCGCGTCGGTCGAGGCGTTCAGCGATTGCCGGCTCCTCGCGCTCCAGCCCGCGGCGGTGCGCGACCTGAAGACGAACTACCCGGAATTCGGCCAGCTCATGGAGGAGCGGCTCGCGCAATACGAGGCGAAAACGGAAGCGCGCGTCCCGCTCGATTTCACGACCGAGATGCTCCCGGCCGCGGCCACCGCGCACGACAAAGTCGCGCTCGACGAGTCCGCCGCGAAACGGAGCGACGACGCTGCGGCGCCCTTTGCGGAAGAGGGCGGGCTCTTTCGCAAAAGCAAAAAACGGATCCGCAAAATCGAAGCGATCGAGCAGATCGACGAGATGGATTGCGGCGCCGCCAGCCTCGGGATGATCTGCCGGCATTTCGGGAGAAAAGTTTCCCTCGCGCGCATCCGGCAGCTCTGTCACACCTCGACTGACGGCACGAGCCTGAAGGCGCTCTGCCGCGCCGCGACCGAGCTCGGGCTCGCCGCGCGCGCGCTCAAAGTTTCGCTGCGCAATCTCAACGTGATGCCGCTGCCGGCGATCATTCATTGGGAAGGCAACCACTGGATGGTGCTCTACGACGTGCAGCCGGCGTTCGTGAAAGTCGCCGATCCGGCGCGCGGTCTGCGCAAAATTCCGCGCAAAGAATTCGAGCAGAACTGGTCCGGTTACGCCGCGCTTTTTGATTACACGACCGCGTTCGAAAACGCGCCGGAAAGCAAGGCGACGTTCGCCTGGATGGTGCCGTTCCTGGTGAAGTTCAAAGTCATCTTCGCGCAGGTGATGCTCCTCGCGGTCGCGATCACCGTGCTCGAGCTGCTCTTCCCGATCTTCACCGAGATGGTGGTCGACAAGGTGATCGTCGAGAAAGACGTCGGTCTCTTAAAAGTCATCCTGCTCGGCATGAGCGTGGCGCTTTTCTTCGTCACCGCCGCGTCGCTCGCGCAGGAATTTTTGCTCTCCTTCGCGGCCGTTCGGCTGGACACGGCGATCCTCGATTTCTTGAGCCGGCAGATGCTTTCGCTGCCGATGACTTATTTCACCAGCCGACGCACCGGCGACATCCAGCGCCGGCTCGATGGCGCGCGGCAGGTCCGGCAATTCGCGGTCCAGCACGGGATCGGCGCGATCCTCGCGCTAGTTCAGCTCGTCGGGCGCGCTCTCGCTCATGGTGATCTACAGCCCGTCGCTCATGTTCGCCTTTCTCGCGACCACGCCGCTCTATCTCGGGCTGATGTATTTCTCGCAAAAGGTCCTGCGCCCGCTCTTCGCCGGGGTCGAGGAGAGCCAGGGAAAATATTCCTCGCACCAGATCGACGCGATCAAGGGGATCGAAGCGGTGAAAGCCGCCGCCGCGGAATCGGTCTTCCGCGACATGATGTTGAACGAGTTCCTCTCGGTCTCGAAAAAGATGTTCCGGAGCAGCTTCATCGTCATGACCTACGACAGCGTGATGCAAAGCATCGGGATGATCTCGACCGCGGTTTTCCTCTGGGTCGGCGCGAACCAGGTGATGAACGGCGCGCTCTCGATCGGCGGTTTCGTCGCCTTCAGTTCGCTTACCGCGATGGCTTACAGCGGGATCATGCGAACGCTCGGCGTCTGGGATAATTTGCAGTTCGCGACCGTTTTGCTGAACCGCCTAAACGACGTTTTCGAGCAGGAACCGGAGCAGGGTCGCGATCGTTCCCGGCTCACGCCGGTGCACAGTCTCGAGGGCCGGATCGAGTTGAAAAACGTCTGCTTCAAATACGGCGGGCCGGAAGCGCCGAATATTTTGTCGAACGTCACGCTCGATCTCGCGCCCGGAAAAATGGTCGCGTTCGTCGGCCGGAGCGGCTGTGGAAAAACGACGCTGATCAAGCTCATCGCCGGTCTGCTCGAGCCGACGGAAGGCACGATCCTGTTCGATCACGTCGACCTGAAAACGCTCAACTACCGCGACGTGCGGCGACACATCGGGATGGTTTTGCAGGAGAACCACATCTTCAACGAATCGATCGCGCGCAACATCGCCTTCGGCGACGCCGAGCCCGATCTCGACCGCGTCCTCGTCGCGGCGCAGGCGGCCGCTGCGCACGATTTCATCATGCGATTGCCGATGGGTTACGAGACCAAGATCGGCGAAAGCGGGCTCTCGCTTTCCGGCGGACAAAAACAGCGGGTCGCGATCGCGCGCGCGATTTACAACAACCCGCCAGTCCTGATTTTCGACGAAGCCACCAGCGCCCTCGACACCGAATCCGAGCGCGCGATCCAGGACAACCTCGGGCGTTTAACTGCCGGCCGGACCACGATCGTGATCGCGCACCGCCTGAGCACGATCCGCGAAGCGGACGCCATCGTCGTCCTGGAAAAAGGCTCGGTCGCCGAGGTCGGGAACCACGACCAACTCATGGCGCAACGCGGCTTTGTATTTCTATCTCAGCAGCCAGCAGCTCGGGATTTAACTTTTCGCCTAACGATGCCTAACGAACTCATGCAGCCGGGCTCGATCGACCGTGAATCGGAGATGCTCCCGCAGGATCCGCCGCCCTGGTTTGTCCGCTCGGCGTCGTGGCTGATGATCTCGATGTTCGCCGTCGCGCTCCTTGCTTCGGTGCTGGTGAAATTGCCGGAAACGGTCACCTGCCCCTTCGTTCTCACCTCGGCTTCCGGCGCCGATCCGATTCAATCGCCCCGGCTCGCGGTCGTGAACAAAGTCTGCGTCACCGAAGGGGAGGTCGTTGCGAAAAACGCTCCGCTGTTCCTCCTCCGCTCCGATGAAATCCGCGGGATGGACACGGAACAGCGGACCCTAACCGAGGACCTGCACACGCACGAAGAAGGCCTCGCCAAAGCCGACGCGGCCTTTGCGGCCCAGCTCGAAATCAAGACCGCCGAGATCGCGCAGGCAGAGAGCGAAGTCGGCTTTCGCGAAAAGCATTCCGCGACCAGCCGCGACCTCGTCGAGCGGATGAACAAGCTGACCAAAAACGGCGGCATCTCCAAAGTCGAGGTGCTGCGTTATCAGCTCGAGTCAGCTGAATCCGACAAAGACTTGAGCGTCGCGCAGCGGACTCTGCAGCAGGTCGGTCTCGAGCTCACGCAGCTCAAAAACGAGCACGCCCGTGTGCACGACGAGAACGTGGCCGAGATCGAAAAACTCAAGGTCCGCCTGAGCGCGTTGCGCGGCGACTTGGAAAACTCGAAGCAAAACGTGCTCACCGTTCGCGCGCCCTACGACGCCGTGGTAATCTCGCTCGCGCAGCGCAACGAAGGCAGCGTGGTGCAAAACGGCCAGGAGCTTTGCCAGCTTTCCGCGACCGATTCCAAACCGCGTGCGCGCCTCACCGTCGCCGAAGCTGGCGTCCCGAAACTCGCCAGCGGTCAGGCCGTCCGGCTATTTTTCGACGCGTTTCCTTACCAACGCTACGGCGTGGTCAGCGCGAAACTCGATTGGATCAGTCCGGCAGCGGTCGCGTCCACGGAAGGTCCGCATTTTATCGGGCTCGCGACGCTCGATGCCGTGAATCGCGGGCCGACGCCATCCGCTCGCGGTCCGCGTCGGGATGACCGGCGAAGCGCGCGTGGTCGTCGGCCAGCGCACGATCATGGAATACGCCTTCGAACCGATCCGCCAGCTGCGCGAGAACATCCGCGACTAACCAGCGTCCAATGTTGCGCCCGCTCTCCAAACTCAAGATCGAGGACATCGCGACCTCGAATCCCGCGATGTCGCGTTGCCTCAAGCTCGCGCAGCTCGCGGCCACTTCCGACGTGCCGGTTGTCTTGTTAGGCGAAACCGGCACCGGCAAGACGCTCCTCGCGCACGCGATCCATAATTCCTCCGGCCGCGCGGAACAGCCATTCGTCGCCTTCAACGCTTCCGCGATGAGCGACACGCTGATCGAGAGCCAGCTCTTCGGTCACGAGCGCGGCGCGTTCACCGGCGCACAGTCGACCGTGAAAGGAAAGTTCGAGCTCGCGAGCAAAGGGACGCTTTTCCTCGACGAAATCGCCGACATGAGCCCGCTCGCGCAGGTAAAAATTTTGCGGGTGCTCGAGTATGGCGAGTTTGAGCGGGTCGGCTCCGAGCAGATGCTCACCTGCGACGTGCGGATCATCTGCGCGACGAACTGCTCGCTCCGCGACCGGGTGCGGCAGGGCAAATTTCGTGAGGATCTTTTCCATCGGCTGAACGGGCTCACCCTGCTCATCCCGTCGTTGCGCGATCGAAGCGAAGAACTCCCCGCGCTCATCGCCGCCGAGCTGCGCACCAGCGCGCGGAACGAGGGAAAAAAGATCACCGCGATCCATCCGGCGGCGATGGGAAAACTGCTCACCTACGATTGGCCGGGCAACCTGCGTGAGCTGAACCACACCGTGCGCACGATGACGCTCTTCTGCGACGGACGCGTCATCCTGCCCGAACACGTCGTCTTCCCGCCGGATTTGAAAGGGAGCGAGCTGGAACCAGTCCCCGCCGCCGCGCCCGCACCGGACGGAAATGGCAGCGATCCGCCCGCCGATGATTTGTCGCTCGCGAGCGCGCTCGCCCGCCACGTCGCCTCGGTCTATGAAAAGACCGGACGGAACCAGCGCCAAACCGCCCGGCGACTCGGTATCTCCCGCGCCACGCTCGCGCGGCACCTACGAAAGATGACTCAAAAGTGAACCGCCGCCCGGACCAGGAATGCGCCGCACAGTTTCACATCGAGACCGGCCAGTCGACGTCGCCTTTCGTCGGCGAAAGGCATTTTAAAAAAATTCCGCTTCTCGCCGGGACCCGTTTTACCTATGAAAATAAGGATCGCGCCCAGGTTTCAACCCAATTCGTTAGGCAACAATACCCGAGCCCGGCATAAATCATGATAAGAGGAGCGCGAACGTGAGTACGGCGAAGGACAAAAAAGCTGCAGCGGCGGGCGAATCTCCGATTCCCAAGCCGAAGCGCGGCAAGGAAAAATTGATCAAGCTCGATGATCTGATCCCGAAAGGGAACGTCTCGGGCGGCAGGCAATTGCTCTTCGGCGCGACTGACATCAACCCAACAACAAGAAAAACAAAACAAGGAGATCGATAATATGGCTCAGAAAAAAGAAGTACAAGTCAAAGACCTGAAACCGAAAAAAGACGCCAAAGGCGGGATGGCCGCGCGGCAACAGACCAACAGCGGCCGTGGCCAGGCGAACCGCGGCGGCGGACAGGCGAACTCAAATCGCGGCAACGCCAACGGCGCGACCCGCAACCTCCTGTAAAGGAGTTCCATCGGACAGCCGACCCGCGGTCCAAACCCGCGCGGCCGTCCACCTCTTCCCGGTTAGGGAAGAGTCGAAGAGTCGCAGGCGATCATCTCGCCGGCGGCTTTTTCGTTTTAGAGTCCGGCCGGATGGCGCGACTCAAATCCGCGCGGCGGGCGGTTGTTCGGGTGCCAGCGCGGCGCATCGCGGTCGTTGCGATTATTCCAGGCCGTCGTGTCGAGGCGCAGGCCCGCGATCACGGCGTAGGCATGACCATTCCGCGCGTAAACCGTGATCCATTTCCCGCGTCCGTGCTGGCCGTAACGGACCAGGTCGTTCGAGCTCATCGGGACGCGCAATAATCCCGCGGCCGCTAGTGCGTAGGAAACCGTGCCGGAGCAGTCGTAGCCGCTATCGAGAAAAGAACGATGGCCGCCGCCATACCGGTAGGGCCGTTTGCGCAATTCATTTGCGGCCCAGATCGCGCGTTTCACGGCAATCGGCGCTTTCTCCGGCGCACAGGCAACCCCGTGGCGGAGCTGCGCGACCTTGCCCGGCACCGTGGGTCCGCGGGTCGGGAAAGGATTGCCGGCGGAGAGTTCCTGGACCGACCAAAAAACGAAAAGGCTGAGGATGACGCCGACGCGTCGCGATAACTTCATGCTGTTCCAGTAGCCGTTGGCGTGCCAGCCGGGGCTACTGGATCAAACGACGCGCAGAAGCCTTCGACGCATCCCGTTTTCCGCGCAACTATTTCCTGTGCAGCCGATGAAAAAGGAGCAAGTCGTCGACGTTCTCGAGACGATCGCGACCCTGCTCGAACTCCAGGAAGAGAATCCATTCAAGATCCGCGCCTACACGAACGCGGCCCGTTCGATCGAGACCTGGGGCGGAAATTTGCGCGAATTGGCCGCGGAAGATCGGCTCACTGAAATCCCCGGCGTCGGCAAAGCGATCGCGGGGAAAATCAGCGAGCTGGTCCTGACCGGGTCGTCGCAATTCTACGACGAATTGCGCGCGCAGTTTCCCGAGCAAATCCTCGAGCTTTTCTCGCTCCCCGGTTTGGGCTCGAAAAAGATCAAGGCGCTGTATGAGAAGCTGGCCGTGAACTCGATCGCTGATCTCGCGCAGGCCTGCGCTGACGGGCGGGTTGCGGAGTTACCGGGCTTCGGCAAAACCACGCAGGAAAAACTCGCGAAGACAATCGCGGATCGCGCGAAACACGCCGGCAGCTTTTCGTTAGGCGCGGTTGCGGGTGAGGCGGAGCAATTGCAGGCTGATCTGAAAAATCATCCTGACGCTGCGCTTGTGAGTACGGCGGGAAGTTACCGGCGCCGGAAAGAGATCGTGCGCGATCTGGACTTCATCGTCGCGACAAAAGAGCCGGCCACGGTCACGGGATTTTTCGTTCAGCATCCGCTGGTCGAGAGCGTGATCGCGCGCGGCGCGACCAAGACGAGTGTGCGCTTGCGCTCGGGAATCCAAGCGGATCTGCGGGTCGTGAGCAGCGCGGAATATCCGTTCGCGCTCGGCTATTTCACCGGGAGCAAGGAGCACAACATTGTGCTCCGAAATCGCGCGCTCCAGCGCGGCTGGACGCTAAACGAATACCGGCTCGCTCCCGCCGAAGAAGGGGCGACGAAAAACAAAAAGCGCCCGGCGGAAAAGATCCCGGCGGTGCGCGACGAAACGGAATTATATCGCGCGATCGGGCTCGATTTCGTTCCGCCGGAATTACGCGAAAACTGCGGCGAGATCGAAGCGGCGGCCGAGGGCCGGCTGCCGCGTTTGCTCGAGCCGGAGAATTTGCGCGGCTGTTTTCACTGTCACACCAGCGCGAGCGATGGCCGCAATTCCCTCGAGGAAATGGCCGCAGCCGCGCAGGAACTCGGGCTGCAATATCTCGGGATCGCCGATCACAGCCGCAGCTCCGTGCAGGCGGGCGGGCTCGACGCGGCGAGGCTGCGCGCGCAGGTCGCGGCGATCAGGAAACTCAACAAAACCTTCGACGGTTTCCGGCTCTTCGCCGGGGTCGAGTGCGACATCCTGCGCGACGGTTCGCTTGATTTCGATGACGAGACGCTAGGCGAACTCGACTACGTCGTGGCTTCGATTCATTCGGCGTTTCAGTTGCCGGAAGCCGAGATGACGGAGCGGATCATCCGCGCGATCCAAAATCCGCACGTCACGTTTCTCGCACATCCGACCGGCCGGCTGCTTCTCCGGCGCGAAGCTTATGCGGTCGATATTCCCGCGATCCTCGACGCCGCCGCCGCGACCGGCACCTGGATCGAAATCAACGCCGCGCCGAAGCGGCTCGATCTCGACTGGCGTTGGTGGCCGTTGGCCAAAGAAAAAGGCGTGAAATGCGTGATCAATCCCGACGCCCACGGGGTGGAGAAATTGCAGGAACTTTGGTTCGGAGTCGGCGTCGCGCGCAAAGGCTGGCTCACGAAAAGTGACGTGATGAACTGCCTGCCGTTAGGCAAAATCGAAGCGGCGCTGGGCCGGGAAGCGCAAAAACTCGTCATCCTGAGGCGGACGGAGCGCGCGGAATGACGAAGGACCTCGAAGCGTTTCTCGGAAGCGCCGTTAGCGCAGTGCGCGAGGGTCAGAGCTACGTCACGGCTGATCGCGAGGATCCTTCGACTCGCTGCGTCGGCTCAGGATGACCGCGTAAGTTCGCCGCCGCTTTAGGCGGGCCGTTCACACCGACTCCCGTTGCGGCAGGAACATCGTCAGGCACTTGCAGGCCCCGCCGGCTTTCAGGAACTCGCTCATCGGAAGCGCGTGACAGTTGTAGCCGCGCTCGCCTAACGAATTCATCAATTTCGGCGCGCCTTCCGGGAGAATGATCTCCTTCTCCAGCACGACCGCGTTGCAGGAGAAATGCGCCGCTTCCTCTTCCTCGACGTCGATCAGGTTCGGCACGTGATCGCGGATCGTCCGTTGGCCGTATTCATCGAAGGCCGCCGGGAACCAGACCGCGCCGCCATCGGTCAGCGGGCAGAAACAGGTATCGATGTGATAAAAGCGTGGATCGACCAACTCGACCGAGATCACGAGGCAGTTGAAAATCTCGCCCACAGTCCGGTGTGCACTCACGTCGGTGCGGAATTTGTAGCCGCAAAAAAGCGCGTCGCCCGCGAAGAGCGCGTCCCCTTCGCCTTCGAAAAATTGGTCTTCCGGCAGCCAGATAATCTCGTAGCCGTGGTCTTCCATCCACTTGGCAAAGAGCGGTGCTTCGCCGGCGCGCTCGGGGTGGCGGAAATTACTCGGGATGAATTTTTTCCCGACGGTGAGCCCGGCGTTGGCGGTGAAAACCATATCGGGCAGGCGCGGCGCGCCA
Source organism: uncultured Verrucomicrobiae bacterium (assembly GCA_963742845.1). Classification (GTDB taxonomy): domain Bacteria; phylum Verrucomicrobiota; class Verrucomicrobiia; order Chthoniobacterales; family UBA10450; genus Palsa-1392. The sequence goes on from CAVUNK010000008.1 coordinate 339,279, forward strand.
GGCACGAGCTGAACGTCGCAGCCTAACGACTTCAATTTGTCGTGCAGCCCGCGCCATTGCGCCTGCACCACGGGCGTATCGGCGCCGCGATCGCGGCTCATCCAGGGATTGATCTCGTATTCGATGCCGTAGTGATCCGGCGCGCAGAGGAGCAATTTTCGCATAGACTTTTTCTCCGCCTAACGAAGCGCCTCGATGCAGTCGGTGAGCTCGCGGAGAAACGGCTCGATGTCGGTGACCAGCCCGATCGCCTGGAAAGTTCCGCGATCGGCCAGCTTCGTCACCACGCCGGGATTGATGTCGACGCAGATCGTTTTCACGCTCGCCGGGAGCAGGTTCCCGACCGCGATCGAGTGCAACATCGTGCCCATCATCATCGCGATCGTGACGCCCTCGAGTTTCGCGCGCATCGCGCGCTGCGCTTCGAGCGCGTCGGTGATCACGTCCGGCAGCGGGCCGTCGTCGCGGATCGAGCCGGCGAGGACGAAGTCGATATTGTTTTTCACGCAGGAATACATGATCCCGCTCTTGAGCAGGCCGTTTTTCACCGCGGGGCGGATGCCGCCGACGTTGCGGATCGCGTTGATCGCGCGCATGTGATTTTCGTGGCCGGACTCGGCGAGCGAGCCCTTTTCCAGGAATACGCCTAACGACGTCCCAAAGAGCGCGTTTTCAATGTCGTGCGCGGCGAGCGCGTTGCCGGCGAAGAGCAGGTTCACGTAACCCCAGTCGATCAATTTCTCGAAATGCTCGGCCGCGCCGGTGTGGACGATGGCAGGTCCGCCGACCACGAGGATTTTGCCGTTTTCCTGGCGGGCGCGATGGAATTCCTGGGCCATCCCGCGGATCACGGCGGTCTTCGGTTTCTCGATCGAGACATTGCTCGCCATGAACTCGAAGGCATCGGCGCGCGAGGTCGTGCGCTGGAGCGGAATCACCCGGATGCCCTGGTGACCGACGACCACTTCCTGGCCTTTTTTGATTCCGTAGAATTTCGTCGCGGTCGCGGTTTTCGCCGCGCGATCGATTACGATTGCGCTGTCCATCAGCGCGGGCTGCACTTCCACTTCGCCGTCGTCGATCTGGGCAAAGGTCTGCTGATTCGTGGTGACGTAAAAATGCTCGGGAAAAACTCCGTCGGCCGGCGCCGCGGCCAGTTGGACATTCTTTTTTTCCAGAACCTGCGCGCCGTGCTGGCGCAACCGGAGGATCAGATCGTCGAGCTCATCGGCCGAGGGACCGGTGACCTCGATCCGGGCAAAGCTCTGGTCGGCGCGGGCTTCGCCGATGCGAATCTCGCCGATCTTGAAGGTGCCGCCGTGGGTGATGATTTCGTCCAGGACCTTCGGCAGAATCAGGGAATCAATAATGTGGCCGCGCAGCTCAATCGTCTCGGAAAGCATCCGGCGAACTTAGCCGGAGACGGCGCGCGCGCCAGTCAGCGACCCCACCACGTAGTCGGCGGGGGAATCCGCTTGTCGGTTCGCAGCGGTAGGTTATTAATGCTGCGCGTTTGCCCAAGCGATTGTCCATGAACGAAATCGAGACCAACCAACAGACCGCGGAGAGCCCTGGCAGCGGTTATCAAATTTCCGCGGAACCGGTCGTGCAAACCCGGCGGTCACTGGTTACCAACGGCGCGAAACCCGGCGTCTCGGCCGTGGCGGCAGGGGCGTTCGCGGGGGATTCGCTGGCGGTATTGGCGCGGGATCCGAAGACGCTTTTTGTTTACTGGGACCTGACCGTCTCGCAGCACCTCACGGCTGCCGGACTGGACGGGGGAAAAGTCCTCCTGCGTGTGCTGCGCGCCGATGGGACGGAGGAGACCACCGCTGTGATCGATCCCCTGCTCGGTTATGCGTTTGCTGAAGTTGGTTCGCCCGGTGCGAGCTACACCTGCGAGCTCGGTGGTCTCGAGGGCTCGAACTGGCGTCGTTTGGTGCACTCAAATCCAACGGAGACCCCGCCCGGCGCGCTCTCGGAAAATGAGGACGCCGACTTCGCGACGCTCCCCTTTCATCTCAGTTTTCAGCGATTGATCGATATCTTCCGCGCCTCCTCGAACAGCCGGAAAACGCTCACCGAATCAATCGCCACCATGCAAGGCAAGGCGCGTGAGTTGCGCGCGGCGATGACTCCGGACGAATGGTCGCGCCTCGTCGCCACCGCGGCATCGTCAGTGGAAGCGGAAACCGGACTCGGCCTCACCGGCGTGCAGCCGAACGAACTCGCCGCGCTCCTGCAAACCGTGAAGGAAGATGTGCGGCGACAACTGCCCTCTCCGGAAACGCGCGCGCGCTGGCGCCATCGTCGGGGAAAACTTTGGCGGCTCGAGCGGCGGGGCGAGCTGGGGCGGCGAGAGTTCGCGCTGAGCGAACCTTACCCGCCGAGATACGCGCTTTTTACTTTTTCGTTTACCCGCAACGCTTCCGAGCGGTCGTGCAAAATGATTCGGCCAGTCTCGAGCACGTAGCCGTAGTTGGAGACTTCGAGCGCGAGATTCGCGTTCTGTTCCACCAGCAGGACGGTGATGCCTAACGACTGGTTGATCTCGCGAATCTTCTCGAAAATAGTTTTCACCAAAAGCGGCGCGATGCCCAACGACGGCTCGTCCAGCATCAGGCAACGCGGCTTGCTCATGAGCGCGCGACCGATCGCGAGCATCTGCTGCTCGCCGCCGGAGAGCGTGCCGGCGACCTGCTTGGAGCGTTCTTTCAAGCGCGGGAACATCCCAAAAATATAATCGAATTCGTTCTTCAACTGGGAGCGGTCTTTGCGCAGATACGCGCCCATCAGGAGGTTCTCGTGCACCGTCAGGTTCGCGAAAATCATCCGGCCTTCCGGCACGTGCGAGAGGCCGCGCGCGACGATCTTGTGGGCGGCTTCGCCGGCGATCTCCTGGCCGTCGTAGAGAATGCTGCCCGCGTCGGTTTCAAGCAGCCCGGAGATGGTGCGGAGCGTGGTCGATTTTCCCGCGCCGTTCGCGCCGATCAGCGTGACGATCGAGCCCTTCTCGACCTGCAACGAAACGTCGTGCAAGGCGACGATCGACCCGTAGTTCACGGTGACGTTCTTCAGTTCGAGCATGTGACCTCCGTCATCCCGAGCGCAATGGAGCGAAGCGGAATGGAGTCGAGGGATCCCGCTGTGTCTCTGGGAAGCTCCGGACTCCGGCTGCTCGGCAACCCGGCGGGATCCTTCGACTGCGCTGCGCTTCGCTCAGGATGACTCATCTGACGGGCTCCTCGCCGAGATAGGCCTCAATCACTTTCGGATTCGCGCGGATTTCGGCGGGCGTGCCTTCGGCGATTTTTACTCCGTAATCGAGCACCGCGATCCGCTGGCAGATTCCCATCACGACCTTCATGTCGTGTTCCACGAGCAGCACCGCGATGTTGAATTTTTCTTTCACGAACTGGATCAGCTTCATTAGGTCGTCCTTCTCGCGCGGATTCATCCCGGCAGCGGGCTCGTCGAGGAGCAGGAGTTTCGGCCGGGTGGCCAACGCCCTAACGATCTCGAGCCGGCGCTGATCGCCGTAAGACAAACTCTTGCAGGCCGTGCCGTGCGCATTCTCGAGCTGGAAAATCGAGAGAATTTCCAGGACCTGCTCGTCGATCTCACGCTCCTCTTTTAGAAACGGCTTTCCACGCCAGAGCGCGTGCGCGATCCCATGCCTTAGGTGCATCGTGAAAGCGGCGCGGACGTTGTCGTAAACGGTGAGCGACGGAAAGAGCCGGATGTTTTGAAACGTCCGCGCGATTCCGCGGGCGGCGATGGCGTTGGCTTTGCGGCCGACGATCGATTCGCCGCCGAGCGTGATTGTCCCGGAGGTCGGCGTGTAGATGCCGGTGATGATGTTGAAAACCGTAGTCTTGCCCGCGCCGTTCGGGCCGATCAGGCCGACGAGGTCGTTAGGCCCGATCGCCAATGAGAGTGCATTGACGGCGGTGAGGCCGCCGAACTGCACCGTGCATTCCCGCAGATCAAGCAGCGCTGCCATCTTCCACCGGAGTCCGTTTTTTTCGCAGCCAACCGGGCCGCCGCCAGGAGATGCCGCCGAAAAGTCCCTGCGGCCGTGTCAGCATCAGGATGATGAGCATGAGCGAGTAAATCACCATCCGGTATTCCTGCACCGGCCGGAGCACTTCGGGCAAAATCGTGAGCAGGATCGCGGCGAAAATCACCCCGACGGTGTTCCCCATCCCGCCGAGGATCACCATCACGATGATCTCGATCGATTTCATGAACCCGAATCCTTCCGGCGTGAGATAGCCAATGAAGTGGGCGTAAAGTCCGCCCGCGATCCCGGCAAAAAACGAGGCAAGAACAAAGGCGACGACTTTGTATTTGGTGGTGTTCACCCCGATCGCCTCGGCCGCGATTTCGTCGTCGCGGACGGTGAGAAAACCGCGGCCGTAGGCGGAGTTCACCAGATTCACGACCACGTAAACCGTGATTGCCGCGACCGTGTAGGTCCAAAAAATCGTGGTGTAAATTCCGGAAACTGAGAAGCCGCGCGAGCCGCCCATCGTCTCCGTGTTCTGGATGATCACACGAATGATCTCGCCAAAACCGAGCGTCGCAATCGCGAGGTAATCGCCTTTCAAGCGCAGCGAGGGCACGCCAACAATCAGGCCGGCGAGCGCGGCGGCGAGTCCGCCGAGGGTGAGGGCAACGACGAAAAGCGTGGTGGTAGTGAAGGTATTGACTCCGCCCAGCGTCTCGAACCAACGCGCGCCGCCGAAGCTGGTCATGGCCGCGGCCGTGTAGGCGCCAATCGCCATGAAGCCGGCGTGGCCTAACGAGAACTGGCCGGTGTAGCCGTTCACCAGGTTCAGGCTGACCGCGAGGATGATGTTGATCCCGATATTGATGACCACAATCGAGAAGTAGGGATTAAGATGGACGAACTGCGAGACAAGCAGCGCGGCGATCACGGCCGCGATCAGCCAGAGCTTCGGATAGGTGGCGCTGTGCTTGCGCGATGAAGGCGTCGCGTTCATCGGCTAGACCTTTTCCACGGTGCCCTTGCCTAACAATCCCGACGGTTTGAAAAGCAGGATCGCGATCAGGAGGACGAAGGCGACCGCGTCGCGATAACTCGGCGGCACGTGAATCTTATCGCCGTAGCCGACGATCATCGTCTCGGCGACGCCGAGGATGAGTCCGCCTAACGCCGCGCCGGGTATGTTCCCGATCCCACCGAGCACCGCGGCGACGAAGGCTTTAATCCCGGGCAGCAACCCCATCAGCGGCGTGATCACCGGATAATTCAGCGACGACAAAATCCCCGCCGCCGCCGCCAGCGCGGAGCCAAGTCCGAAGGTGAAGGAGATGATGACGTTGTTGTTAATCCCCATCAGCGAACAGGCCGTCGGGTTAAACGAAAGCGCGCGCATCGCCATCCCCATCTTCGTTTTCCGGACCACAAAAGTGAGCCCGATCAGGAGCACGATCGTCACGCCGAGAACGATGAGCCCTTTGTTCGTAAAACTCAGCCCGCCGTAGTTAATCATCCGATCTGGAATGAGCGCGGGAAACGGTTTCGGATCCGCGCCGAAGAAAACCTGCCCGGAGTATTCCAGGAAAAGCGAGACGCCGATCGCGGTGATCAAAACCGTGAGGCGCGGGCTGTTCCGCAATGGCCGGTAAGCGAGCCGCTCGATCACGAGACCAGTGATCGCGCAGAAGATCATTGAGCCGAGCAGCACGACCACGAGCAGAAGCCAGCCCGCCGGCATGCCGAGGGAATTGGTGAGCCACCGGCCGATGTAATAACCGCTGAACGCGCCCACCATGTAGACATCGCCGTGCGCGAAGTTGATGAACCGGAGCACGCCATAAATCATGGTGTAGCCCAGCGCGATCAGCGCGTAGATCGAGCCTAACGAGAGGCCATTGATAAGTTGTTGGATGAACTGGCTCATCGGATCGCAGCTGTCATCCCGAGCGAAGTGAAGAGAGCGCAGCGAACGGAACGAAGTCGAGGGATCCCGTGGAGCTGCTGGGAAGCGGCGAGCGCGGTGAGTTCTGGGACGAGGGCTTCTGGGAAACCCGGCGGGATCCTTCGGCTGCGCTCAGGATGACAGGCCATGGGAAAACTCGCCCTGAGTTACGGCGCGATCGTTTCCACGAAGTGGAACTTCCCATCCTTGATCGTCAGCACCTTCGCCGACTTCGTTGCGTTCCGCTGCTCGTTGATCGTGATGTTGCCGGTGACGCCTTCGTAATTCTTCGTCGCCGCAATCGCGTCGCGGAGCTTTTGCGGGTCGGTGCTGCCGGCGCGTTTCATCGCGTCGAGCAGACACGGCTGCGCCATCGTAGCCGAGCGCCGCCATTGCATCGGGATCCTTGTTGAAACGCGCGCGATAATCTTTCACGAAACCCTGCACGACCGGCGAGGTGTCGTCGGTCGAGAAGTGGTTCGAGAAATAGTCGCCTTCGATCGCCGCCCCGCCGATTTGCGTGAGGGTCGGCGAATCCCAGCCGTCGCCGCCCATCAGCGGGACGGTGATCCCGAGCTCATGCGACTGGCGCGCGATCAGGCCGACTTCGTTGTAGTAACCGGGCACGAAAATCGCCTCGGGATTCGAGCTCTTGATCGAAGTGAGCTGCGCCTTGAAATCCTGGTCGCCGGAGCTGTAGCTCTGCTCCGCCACGACCGTGCCGCCGTGGCTGGTGAAGTAAGCCTTGTAAGCCGCGGCCAGCCCGACGCTGTAATCCTGCCGCACGTCGATCAGGACGGCGACCTTGGTTTTCTTCAGGGTGTTGAGCGTGAACTTCGCCATCACTTCGCCCTGGAAGGGATCGATGAAACAGACCCGGAAGATGTAATCGCCGACCTGGGTGACTTTCAGATTGGTCGAGCCCGGCGAGATCATCGGGATCTTGCTCTGCTGGGCGATCGGAGCGGCCTCGAGCGTGCGCGAGGAAGCGATCTCGCCTAACAATGCGACCACCTGGTCGCGCGAGATCAATTTGCGCACCGCGGTCGCCGCTTCGCCCGGCTTCGATTGGTCGTCCTCGGTGATGAGGTTGATCTTTTTCCCGAGCACGCCGCCGCTGGCATTGGCTTTTTCCATCACCAGGGTCGTCCCGTTGTGCGCGGCGGTGCCGAAACTCGCGGTCAATCCGGTGAGGCAGGCATATTCGCCGATCGGAATGGTGTCGCCGCTCGCGCCGCCCCCGCCCTTCCCGCAACCTGCGAGCAGCAGCGCCGTGCCTAACGACAGCGCGCCCGCTCGCCTAACGAATGAAAGTGACCCGGCGGAAGTAAAACGGAGTGTCATAATCGGTTCGCTCCGAATACGGGCTGGCGCGAGGCGAATCAAGCGTTTTCGCCGGGGGACGAGCGTGCTATTCTCGCGCGTGATTTCCTCTCGCGCCGGCTTTGTTCCGCGTCTCCTCGGGCCGGCCCTGGCGGTTCTCCTCACCGCGCTCTCGGCCCGGGCCGCGCCGCCCGCGACGGAGGAAGCCCAATTCCAGGCACTCCCGCTCGAGCGTTCCCGGCAGAATCATCTGCTCGTCCGCGCCCTGATCAACGGCAAACCCGCGCTCCTGGGGGTGGACAGCGGCGCGCCGGTGAGCGCGATCGCGCTTTCGCGCCGAAAACATTTCGGGCTCACGGAGCTCCCCGGTTCCTCGAAGCTGCCGCCGCGACTGCGGATCAATGGCGGCTTCAGCCGGGTCGCGATCGCACATCGGTTGCAGATCGGCGCGCTCACTCTCATGGACGAGCCGATGGTCGCGATCGACCTGGCCGGGCCGTCCCGTTCTTCCCGCGAATTCCATGAGCAGCAACTCGACGGCATTCTCGGCGCGGACATTCTTTTCCCGACCCAGGCGGTGCTCGATTGCGAGAAACAAATTCTGATCATGAAAGTGGATCCCGATATTCCGGGCACGGTGCCGGGGGTCGATCATCGCGGCTGGCGCGGGGTGCCGATCCGGGTGACGAAAGGCTGGAACCTCTACGTCGATAGCAAGCTCAACGGCAAAGCCGCGCAGCTCATGATCGATACCGGCGCGTTCACCACCCTGATTCACAAGCCGTTCCTGCATGAGATGCGGCTCGCGCTGCGCGAAACCCCCTACACTTCCGGCGCGGTGAATCTCGAGGATCGCGGCTTGCAGCTCGCGACCATTCGGCGTTTTTCGGTGGGCGATTTCATGGTGAAACGCAAAGAGGTGGGGGTAATGGATCTCGCGGGATTGATCCACGGCGATCTGCTCACGGGCGAGCCGCCGGTCGCGGGATTGCTCGGCTCGGAATTCCTCCGGCGGAATCACGGCATCATCGATTTCGGCACGCGCACGCTCTATCTGAAGTTGTAGGCGCGTGCCGCTCGTGGCACTGGTTAGGCCATGAAACGGATCCTTTTTTGCAGCCTGCTCTGCGCCCTTGGCCTAACGACTTCCTACGGTCAGGAGAGCGAGAAAATTCCCACTGCGGCCAGCCCCGCCCAGGGCACTCGCGGCCTCGCCACACCGTCGATCGAGACCATGCCCGCAACCTCGCCCGCCGCAAAACTGGAAGAAGCCGCCAAGTCAGGCGAAGCTAAACCCATGGATAAAGATCAAAAGGAAGTGGCCGTGCTCAAAACCAGCGCGGGCGAGATGGTGGTGGAATTCTGGCCCGAAGTGGCCCCGAAGACCGTGGACAATTTCAAGAAACTCGCGAAGGACGGCTTTTACGACGGCACCGCGTTTCATCGCATCATCAAGGGCTTCATGATCCAGGGCGGTGATCCGAACACCAAGGATCTCTCGAACGAAGCGATGTACGGCACCGGCGGTCCCGGTTACAAAATCCCTGCGGAATTCAACGAACGTCCGCATGTCCGCGGCGTCCTTTCGATGGCGCGCTCGGCCGATCCGAATTCGGGCGGCAGCCAGTTCTTCATCTGCCTCGGCGTCGCGAAATCGCTCGACCGGCAATACACCGCATTCGGTCACCTGATCAAAGGCCTCGATGTCCTCGACCGGATCGGCGACACGCCGGTCGGCCGTGGGAACGGCGGCGAAATGAGCAAGCCGGCCAGCCGGGTCACGCTCGAGAGCGTGAAGATCGTGCCGGCCGACTCAGTGAAAGCCGACGAGAAATAACCGGCTCGAAGACCCGTCATCCTGAGCGAAATGAAGCGCAGCGAAATGCAGTCGAAGGATCCCGTGGAATGACGGGGAAGCCTTCGTCGCAAAATCCGCGCGAGAACTTCCCAGAAACCCCACGGGATTCTTCGGCTCCGCTGCGCTCCGCTCAGAATGACCGAGCGACGACGCGCGTCGCCGCGATCCAGATGGCTTGCGGGACCGACCCGCAGGCTAACCTGGAGAAGGCGATCGCGCGTGTCCGGGAGGCGGCCGCGCAAGGCGCGCAGATCATTTGCCTGCCGGAACTCTTCCGCTCGCAATACTTTTGCCAGTCGGAAGACCACGCAAACTTCGAGCTCGCGGAGACGATCCCCGGGCCGTCGACGGATTCGTTAGGCGAGGTCGCGCGGGAAACTGGCGCGGTGATTGTCGCGTCGCTTTTCGAGAAGCGGACCGCCGGCCTTTACCACAACACCGCCGCGATCATCGGGACGAAAGGCGAGCTGATGGGCCGCTATCGGAAGATGCACATCCCGGACGACCCGTCGTACTACGAGAAGTTTTACTTCACTCCCGGGCGACCTCGGTTTTCTCAACTGGCCCACGCCGCACGGCAACATCGGCGTCTGCGTTTGCTGGGATCAATGGTATCCCGAAGCCGCCCGCCTAACGACGCTGCGCGGCGCCGAGATTCTCTTTTACCCGACCGCGATCGGCTGGCATCCGAGCGAGAAAGAAAAATACGGCTACGCCCAGCATTCTGCCTGGGAAACGATGCAGCGTAGCCACGCGATCGCGAACGGCTGCTTCGTCGTGGCGGTGAATCGCGTCGGTCTCGAGACGCCGGTCGGTGGCGACGGGATCGAGTTCTGGGGCCAAAGCTTCATCGTCGCGCCGAGCGGCGAGATCCTCGCGAAGGCGAGCGTGGATCGCGAGGAAACGCTTTTCGCCGACGTGGAATGGAAGCGCGTGAACGAACACCGGACGCACTGGCCTTTCCTGCGCGACCGCCGGATCGACGCCTACGCCGGGATCGAGCAGCGGCTGCTCGACTAGGGACGGAGAGCGCATGAGACGCCCAACACTCACCCTCATCTCTGCGCTCCTCGCCCTCACCACGCACGCCGCGAGCGCGGAAATGAAACGCGCGCCGATCAACGCCATCTCCGTCCGCTATGTGAAGCTCGTCCTCGCGATGACGCCGCACGACGCCGATTACGTGGACGCTTATTACGGGCCGCCGCAGTGGAAGAGCGAAGTCGAAGCCGCGAAACCTTCCCTCGCCGACATCGCGCGCGGCGCCGCGGACCTGCGCGCGGAACTGGCTAAACTCCCGGCACCGCCGGCTGAGATCGATCGGCTGCGGCGCGAGTATCTCGACAAACAGCTCGGCGCCCTGGCCGCGCGCGTTCGCCTTTTGCAGGGCGAAAAGATGACCTTCGACCAGCAGTCGCAGGCGCTTTACGACTCCGTGGCGCCGACTTATCCGGCGGAACATTTCCAGAAACTGATCGACCAGATCGAAGCGACCGGCGCCTTCCCGGCCACCGGTCCCGACGATCATCGCACCCTCTCGCAGCGCTACGCCGACTGGCACAAGCGGTTCATCATCCCGAAGGAGAAGCTCGCGCCGGTCTTCGACCTGGCGATCAAGGAATGCCGCGACCGGACCCGCGCGCATCTGCCGTTGCCGGAGCGGCGAGAGCTTCACGGTCGAATACGTGACCGGCAAACCGTGGGGCGCCTATAATTGGTACAAGGGCAACTTCCGCAGCGTGATTCAGGTGAACACCGACCTGCCGAATTACATCGACCGCGCGATCGACCTCGCGGCGCACGAAGGCTATCCCGGCCACCACGTTTATAATGCCCTCCTCGAGGCGCACCTCACCCGCGACCGCGGCTGGCAGGAATTCTCGGTTTACCCGCTCTACTCGCCTCAGTCGCTGGTGGCCGAAGGCACGGCGAACTTCGGCCGCGAGGTCGTGCTCACGCCGGCGGAACGCCGGAAGTTTGAGAAGGAAGTGCTCTGGCCGGCGGCCGGGCTCGATCCCGCCGGGGCGGACCAGTTTTACAAAGTCCAGAACCTGATGACGAAATTGAGCTACGCCGGGAACGAAGCCGCGCGGCAATTGCTCGACGGCAAAACCGACCCGGCCGGCGCGGCGGCGTGGCTGGAAAAATACGAGCTGCAGGACCCGGACCGGGCAAAAAAACGGGTCCAGTTCATCCAGCACTACGGGAGTTACGTGATCAACTACAACTACGGCGAGGACCTGGTGCGGCAGTACATCGAGAAACAGGGCGGGACGGCTGAGCGCCCGGAGAAGCGCTGGGAAGAGTTTGGGAAATTGCTCTCCTCGCCGCGGCTCCCGAGCGGGCTGCGGTAGGACCGCAACGAAACGCGCCCCGCCGCAGGCGCGTTCCCGGGCGAAGCAGGCAAAGCGCGGGCTGATTCATAGGAATCACCGGCCAATGCACCCGAATCGCGCGGTGATTCCCCTGGATCGCACCGCATCCCATATGCTTCTCGCTCGATCGCATATGGGGTGTGGGGCGAAACACGTGCTTCGGCGGCTGATTCATGCCTGTTCGCTGGCGCTTTGTGCCATTCGGCTGGCCATTCATACCCGACTGCCAGCGATTCAGGCGAATCAGCGGACGAAGCAGATGCGGCGGCAGCGACTCCTGTGTTTCGTCCCGCGATCCAAGGGCAACGCCCGGCGCTTCGGGTGCATCGCACCGTGATTCATGTCCGTTTCCGCGCAGCTCATATGGACCAGGAGAAGAAGCATATGGGATTTGGAGCTTCCGGTGCCCCGGAGCCGCTGTCTCGGCCGGGCCGGAAGCTCGCAAGCGCGCTTCTGTTGGCGCTCCGCCAGTCAGGCTGCCCCCGGCATCGAGCCGCGTGGCGGTAAGATCGGGAAGCAAACCCGGGGAGCGCCGTTCGCTCCCCGGGAGGAGCTGTGCGAATTTCCCGGCCGATGGAATTGATGACCCTCCGAGAAATCCGCCAGGCCGTCCCGCAAGGCACGGTCGACGCCCGCGCCCACGTCCAGATCGAGTCGCTCTCCGCGAAAACGACCCGCGACCAGAAGCCGTATTGCGAACTCACCCTCGCCGATGCGATCGATCGCATGACGCTCCGCGTCTGGAGCGAAACCCGAATTTCAAAGCCTGCGACTCGATGCAGGCCGGCGATTTCGTCGAGATCGGCGGCGAGTTTTTCCAAGGTCAAGTACGGGCTCGACGTCCGACGCTGGAAAACCCGCAGCCTGACCAGCGAGGAACAGGCGCATCTGCTGCAAGGCCCGCCCGCGCTCCGCGCGAAGCAGGCGGCGGATTGGGAATTCATCCTCGCCACCACCGCGTCGATCCGCGATCCGCGGCTCTACGCGCTCTGCGCGGAGTTCATCGCGGAGTACGGCGCGCGGTTCCGGAACAGCGCCGGCGCCCGCACCTATCATCACGCCCGCCGAGGCGGATTGGTCGAGCACACCGCGCAGATGATGCGCGTCGCCGCGCAGATCGCCCCGCTTTATCCCGACCTGAATCTCGACCTGCTCGTGGCCGGCATTCTCTTCCACGATTCCGGGAAGCTTTGGGAAAATCATCTGCCGGAAACCGGCTTCAGCATGCCCTTCGACGAACGCGGCGAGATGATCGGACACATCGCGCTCGGGATGGATCTGGTGAATTCCCTCTGGCGGAAAATTCAGGCCAACCCGCAACAGGCCGCCGACTGGTCGAAGCTCTCGCCGTCGCTGGAAGATATTCGCCTCCACCTCCTCCATCTCGTTGCGGCGCACCACGGTGAGATGCAGTTCGGCTCGCCCGTCTTCCCGAAAACGCCCGAGGCACTCGCGCTCAACTACATCGATAATCTCGACGCGCGGCTGGAGATGTTCCTCGCCGGCTATCCGGTGGCGAAGCCCCTGGCCGCGCGGATCTTCGAGCGGGTGCGCCCGCTGCCGGCGAACCTGGTCAAGCCGCTCGAGAAATTCTCCGGGTAGCTTCCGCCAAATATTGTTCGTCGATCTCGAAGCCGATGAAGTTCGTTAGGCCGGAACGCTGGGCCGCGAGCGCGGAATTCCCGATCCCGAGGAACGGGTCGAGCATGGTTTTCACTCTCGTTAGGCCATGCAGGAGAATGCAGTTGATCGCCAGTTGCACCGGAAAGGTCGCCGGATGCGGCCGCTCTTCTTCCCGGCGCTGAATCGTCTCGTAGGGGACGAACCAGGTGTTGCCCCGGCAGCGCCGATCGCGGCCCGCGGTGTGCGACCAGCGGGTGATATTGCTCTTGTCCTGATAAGGCACGCCGAGCGCGAGCCGGTCGAGGGGCGTTTTCCCGCTGGGCGTGAAATGGAAAACGTATTCGTGGCAGTCGTTCAGGAAACGGGGCGAATTGATCGGCTTGAAATGGCCGCGCGAGATTTCGCCGTCGCCGGACTCGTTAGGCAAAGTGATCGCCTTGATCCAGTGAATGGTGTTCTGGAGCACGAAGAAATTGCGCAGGCGCAGCGCGAGCTCGTGCGGCAGCATCGGATTCTTTGGGGACGCGCCGACGTTGAGAAAGAACGATCCTTCAGGGCGCAAGAGCCGGGAAACTTCCGCCGCCCATTTCTCGCACCAGTCCAGGTAGGAGGAGCGCTCGGCATCGTCAGAATATTTCCCGTAGCGAATGCCGAGATTGTAGGGCGGCGAGGTCACCACCAGATCGATCGAGCTCGCCTCCAAGCCGGCCATGCCGGCCACGCAATCGCCCAGCCGGAAGTCGAAGTTCGTCACCCGTGCAGCTTAGAATTTCAAAATGAAAGTACAAGGGCGCACTGTAAGTTGGCGGCATGTCGGATAAGCCGTCGAAGCTCAGGATCGCCGATCGCGAATTCGGTTCGCGCCTGCTCGTCGGCACTGGCAAATTTTCCTCGAACGAACTGATGCGCGATGCGCTCGACGCGAGCGGCACGGAACTGGTCACGGTCGCGCTGCGCCGCGCCGATCTCTCCGGGAAAGGCGACCCCTTCGCGAACATTCTCGATTTCATCGACCCGCAACGCTACCTGCTCCTGCCGAACACGAGCGGCGCTCGGAATGCGGAGGAAGCGGTCCGCCTCGCGCGCCTCGCGGCCAGCGCCGGCCTGCCGATGTGGGTGAAGCTGGAGATTCATCCCGACCCGCGCTACCTCCTGCCCGATCCGGTCGAGACGCTCGCGGCTGCGACCATTCTGGTGAAGGAAGGCTTCACCGTGCTGCCTTACATCAACGCCGACCCCGTGCTGGCGAAGCGATTGCAGGATGTCGGGACCGCGACGGTAATGCCGCTGGGCTCGCCGATCGGAAGCAATCGCGGCATCGAGACCCGCGCGCAGATCGCGATCATCATCGAACAGGCGACCGTGCCGGTGGTGGTGGATGCCGGAATCGGCGCGCCAAGTCAGGCGGCGGAAGCGCTCGAGATGGGCGCCGACGCGGTGCTCGTGAACACCGCGATCGCGATCGCTTCCGATCCGGTGCGGATGGCGCGCGCTTTTCGCAAAGCAGTCGAAGCGGGCCGCGCGGCGCGCGAGATCGGACTCGCGGAGTCGCGCAACGAAGCCTCGGCGACGAGCCCGCTCACGGCCTTCTTTATCGAAGCCTAACGATCGGAGCGTTCGTCTTCCGGGCGAACGTTGCCGGTGCGGGCGCGCTCCTGGCGTTCGTGCGCGTCATTGTAAAATTCGATCCGGCGGCCGCCTAATCGCCTAACGACTCGCCAGCCATGAGCGTGTGCGAAGTCGTGCAGATTCTCGTCGCTCAGCGAAGCGAAGAGCAGTTTCTCGCTCGGGTGCGTGATGAAATGCTCGGGCTTGCGCGCGAGTTGTTGCGCAATCACGCGGGCCATCGGCTCGAGTCGCGCGTGCAGGTCGGCGTTCATCGGCCTTGCGGGCGATCGCCTTTGATCGGGCGGCTCTGGGGCGCGCGCCGGGGCAAGCGGAAGATCGTTAGGCGAAGGCGGCTGCTTCGGCGGCCGGTTGAGCTTTTCGCCGAGCGACTGTTTCGCTTTGCTGGAAGGAGAAGGTCCGCGCGCTTCGGGTTTTTTCATCGTCGTGGGATTTGGAACGGCCGCTTCTTGTCGTTCGGTCGTTTTTCGTGGTAGCTGCGAGTCTTCCTCTTGTCATGCAGAACTTCTTTTCCAGTCGCAGCCAGGGTGCCGATCTCGTAGCGGGCGGAGTGCGTTATCGCACCTGGGCTCCGGGGAAAAACGAGATGGCGGCGGTGATTTTCGAGCGCACCGGTGCGGAGGTGCGAACGATTCCCCTAACGAAAAGTGAGGACGGCTATTTCACCGGGCTCGATGAGCGCGGGCCGCGCCGGCGATCGTTACTTTTACCGCTTCGAGGGCAGGGATTGGCCTGATCCGGCTTCGCGTTTTAATCCGGACGGCGTGCATGGGCCGGCGCAGGTGATCGATCCGCGCGACTACGAATGGCAGGATGGCGCGTGGCGCGCGCCGGCTTTTGCGGGGCGCGTGCTCTACGAGCTGCACATCGGGACGTTCACGCCGGAGGGAACTTTCCGGGCGGCGATCGCAAAACTCGATCACCTCGCGGAGCTGGGCGTGAATGCGATCGAGCTCATGCCGCTCGCGGACTTCCCGGGCACGCGGAACTGGGGTTATGACGGCGTGCTCCTCTACGCTCCGGCGCGGGTCTACGGGTCGCCTAACGACCTTCGGGCATTGGTCGACGCCGCGCACGCGCGTGGCCTCGCGGTCGTCCTGGACGTGGTCTACAACCATCTCGGCCCCGACGGCAATTATCTCGGGACCTATAGCCGCGACTACTTCAACTCCGCGCACAAAACCCCATGGGGCGATGCGTTTAATTTCGAGCTGCCGCCGGTCCGGCAATTTTTCCTCGAGAACGCCGAATACTGGCGGCGGGAATTTCACTTCGATGGTTTCCGGCTGGATGCCACGCACGCGATCGTGGATACCTCGCCGAAACATTTTCTGGCTGAAGTGGCGGAGCGGATTCACTCGTTAGGCGGCTTCGTCACGGTGGAGGACGAACGGAATGAGCCGCAGCTTCTGCTCCCGCCGGCGCGCGGGGGAATGGGGCTCGACTCATCCTGGGCGGATGATTTCCACCACGTCGTGCGCGTGCTCCTCACCGGCGCGCGCGAAGGCTACTACCGATCCTACAACGGAACCGCGGCGGAACTGGCGGCGACGCTGCGAGACGGGTGGCTGCTCCACGGGGAAGCGCGGACGCGCAGCCTAACGAACCAGCCTAACGAGTGCGCGGAGCTGGCGCCGGCGCAGTTCGTTTTCTGCATCATGAATCACGATCAGATCGGCAACCAGGCGTTCGGTCAGCGGCTGAATGCGAAGGTGTCGGCGGCCGCTTATCGCGCGGCCTCGGCGTTGCTCTGCCTGGTGCCGTACACGCCGCTGCTTTTCATGGGGCAGGAATGGGCGGCGACAGCGCCGTTCCAATTTTTCACCGATCACGAGCCGGACCTCGGTCGCAAGATCACCGCGGGCCGACGGGAGGAGTTCCGTGGTTTTGCGGAGTTTCGGGATCCGGCGATGCGGGCACAGATTCCGGACCCGCAGGCGGAGGCGACTTTTCTTCGTTCCAAGTTGCGCTGGGAAGAACGGACCGGCGAAGTGCACGCGGCAACGCTGCGGCTTTATCGCGAGGTGCTGCGGCTGCGGCGGACGCTGCCCGCGCTGCGGAATCGCGAGCGCGCGAATTGGCAGGTGACTTTGTTGCCCGACGGCTCGGTGCAGATTGATTTTGGCCTAACGAGTCCGGACGCGGCGCGCTGCCGGCTGCTGGTCGGCTTGACTGACGGTCCAGGTCACACCGAGTCGCCGGCGGCTGGATGGAAGTTGCTGCTTTCGACCAACGAAAAACGTTTTGGCGGCGTGGGGTCGCCGCGTTTCGCCGCGCCGGAAGTGCGCGTGCTGGAGTCGTCGGGGCGGGATTGACCGCGAAACGCGACCAGCGAAGGTGACGGTGCCGTTGCAGACGAAAATTCTTTCAGTCGAGGAGCTTGGCGAACGAGCGCGCGGGATCCGCGAACGCGGTGGTCGACTGGTGTTGACCAATGGCTGTTTCGATCTGGTGCACGTCGGTCACGTGCGTTATCTGCAGCAGGCTCGGGAGCTTGGCGATTTCCTGGCGGTGGCGTTGAACGGAGACGAATCGGTGCGCGCGCTCAAGGGGCCCGGGCGTCCGATTAATTCTGCGGCCGATCGCGCCGAAGTTTTGGCAGCTCTGGCCTGCGTGGATTTTGTGACGGTTTTCCCGGCGACCCGGGCGACCGAGGTGATCGTCGCGGCGCGTCCGGCGATTTACGTAAAGGGCGGCGATTACACGGCGGAAAGTCTGAACGCCGAAGAGCAGGCCGCGCTGGGAGAAGTCGGCGCCAGGATCGAAATCCTCCCGTTGGTCCCGGGGAAATCCACCTCTGCCATCGTCGAACGGATGGCAGGCCCACTGCCGTGAGCCCGCTACGGTTGGGCATTCTCGGCTCGGGTAAGGGTTCGAACTGTCGAGCGATCCTGGAGAAGATTCGCGCCGGCCAGTTGGCGGCTGAAGCACGGCTGATCGTCGGGGATGTGCCGGACGCGGGAATTCTAAACGTCGCGCGCGAGTTCGGGGTCCCGAGCGCGGTGCTGCCACCCAGCCCATGGCGGACCAAACTCGATCCCACGGCCGAGGCGGAACTCGTTAGGCTGCTGCGCGCCGCGGACGTCGAACTGGTCGTGCTCGCCGGTTTTATGCGCATCCTGAAAGCCCCGGTGCTCGATGCTTTCGCTGGACGGATTATTAATATTCATCCCTCGTTGCTGCCCCAGTTCCCGGGAAAGGAGTCGTGGGCGCAGGCACTCGCCAGCGGTACGGCGGTGACGGGATGCACCGTGCACTTCGTTGATTCCGGAATCGATACCGGCGAGATCATCGCGCAGCGCGAAGTGGAAATTTTGCCTAACGACACGGCAGCGTCGCTGCACGCTCGGATCCAGATCGCGGAGCGCGAATTGTTTCCCGAAGTGATCGGGGAACTCGCGGCGCGCTGGGCCCGGAACGGGTCCTAACTGCGCTCGGATTTCTGGTCCCGTTCGAGCAATTCCTGCATCGCCTGCGCGGGGAGTTTGCCTTGGTGCAGCACGGCGTAGACCTGGTCAATGATCGGCGTTTCGATCCCAAGTTTGCGCGCGCACTCGAAGGCACTGCGAGCGGTGGGAATTCCTTCCGCCACGGTCTTCATGCCGCTGGTGATTTCCGTTAATGTTTTCCCGTGGCCCAGTTCTTCGCCGACGCGGCGATTCCGACTGAGGCGGCTGAAACAGGTCGCAACCAAATCGCCCGCGCCGCTCAGGCCCTGGAAAGTGCGCGTTTCGCCCCCCATCGCGGTGCCGAGCCGGGAAAGCTCCGCGAGCGAGCGGGTGACAAGCGCGGCCTTGGAATTGTCGCCGAGGCCGAATCCGTCGCTCACGCCCGCCGCGATGGCGAAGATGTTTTTTAAGGCACCGCCGAGCTCGATGCCCACGACCTCATGGCTGGTGTAAACGCGAAAACGCGAGCTGCCGAAGAGTTGTTGGAGCCGTTCCGCGATTCCTTGGTTTTGGCTACCGAGCACAGTCGCAGTGGGCAGGCCCCGGGCGACTTCCACCGCCAGGTTCGGACCGGAGAGGACCGCAACCGGATTCCCCGGGAATTGCTCGGCGAGAATCTCGGTCATGCGCATTCCGGTGCCGTGCTCGATACCTTTTGTGCAGCTCAGCAGGACGGTGTGGTCATTCCGCACCACGGATCGCAAGCGATGGGCGACGTCGCGCAGGACAACGGAAGGGGTGACGAAGACCAAAACGTCCGCCTCGGCACAATCTGTCAGTGCACTCGTCAGGCGGAGATTTTCCGGCAGATCCGTCCCCGCAAGATAATCAGGGTTCTGGCGCGTCCGAGCGATTTCTTCCACCCGCTCCGGCGTATGCCCCCAAAGGAGAACGTCGTTCCCCTGTCGCGCCCACAGGACCGCGAGGGCGGTGCCCCAGCCGCCGGTTCCAAGGATCGCTATCTGGTTGCTCATTTTTTAGAAACGAAGCGTTCTTCCGTGCCGTGCCAGAGTCGCGCGATGTTCGAACGATGTCTCCAGATCACCACCCCTGCGATAAGAATCGAAAAGGGCAGCAAAGTCGGCCCGCTTATCGTTTTCAAGTGCAGGTAGAGAGCGACAAAAAGCGGTAACGCCGCCGCTGCGGTGATGGAGGCGATCGACACGTAGCGGGTGATTTTGAACAGCGCCAGCCAGACGAGGAAGACGGAGATAACGGCGATTGGCATCAATCCCAACAGGACGCCGGCCGAAGTGGCAACGCCTTTTCCTCCTTTGAATCTAAGCCAGACGGGAAATGTGTGTCCCAGGATACAGGAAAGGCCGGCCACGATTCCAACGATCTCCGGGTGGGCCATTTGCGGCGTTTTGGTGACCAAAAGGTAAGCGATTTCGACGGCCGCAAAGCCTTTCAGCGCATCCAGAAAGAAAACGATATAGCCCAAAGTTTTTCCCATGACCCGCAAGACGTTGGTGGCACCGATGTTCCCACTTCCGTGCTGACGAATATCGATGCCGCGCGTGCGAGCGATGAGGTATCCATTGGGACAGGACCCGAGAATATACCCGGCGACAGCGGCAATAGAGATGCAGAGTAACTGGCTCAAGTCTCTTTAAATAAGGTGTTTAACTGCGTGCTCTCAACCACATGGACAGGATGCCCAGATCACTCGGGGTCACGCCACTGAGTCTTCCTGCCTGCCCAATGTTGGTTGGCCGCGAGCTGGCCAACTTTTGCCTTGCCTCGTTCCGCAAGCCGGACACCGCTGCATAGTCGAGCGCCTCCGGAATCTCTTGGGTTTGGGCTTTCCTCATCACCTCAACCTGCTCACGCTCCCGCCGGATATATCCCTCATATTTCAAGTCCGTGGTTACGAGTTCCCAGAATTCCAATCCGATACCCTGACGAACATCGTCCGGGAGGGAGGACGCAAGAAATTTAGGTCGCTTCATTAGATGGGAGATCAACTGACCCTCCAAGCGCGTGGTGTCCGCAATTGCCCTCGCGGTACGTAAAGTTCGTTCCTTCGCACAAAGAAGATCGCGGCGTCTACTGTCCGCCAAACCAGCAGCGACCGCTTTCGCAGTGAGCCGGAGGTCTGCGTTGTCATGTCTCAGGAGCAGGCGGTGCTCGGCCCGGCTGGTAAACATCCGATACGGCTCCGGAGTGCCCTTGGTCACCAAATCGTCGATCAGCACACCAATGTAAGCTTCGCTTCGGTCCAAAACGAGTTTCGAGTCTGAGGCCAGTTTCAGCGCAGCGTTGGCCCCCGCAATTAAACCCTGCGCAGCCGCTTCTTCATACCCTGAAGTTCCGTTAATTTGGCCCGCAAAATACAGGCCGTTGACCCTTTTTGTTTCCAGAGTGTGACGCAGTTGGGTGGGCGGAAAATAGTCGTATTCCACCGCATAGCCTGGCCTCATGATTTCAGCGTTCTCCAAGCCAGGAATTGAGCGAATGAAGCGCACCTGAACATCGTAAGGAAGACTGGTGGAGACCCCGTTTACGTAGAATTCTTCAGTTTGACGGCCCTCAGGTTCCAAGAAGATTTGATGCTGGGCGCGATCAGGGAATTTCACCACTTTATCTTCGATCGAAGGGCAATAGCGAGGCCCGATGCCTTCAATTTTACCACTGTAAAGAGCAGACTGGTGCAGATTGTCACGAATAACCTGGTGTGTTTCAGACGTGGAGTTCGTAATCCAACATGGCAGCTGTTCCACATGGAACGCACCGTCAACGACGCTGTTCAAGGTCAGAAATTCCTCTACCTCCTGGAACTCTTCGGACGGCGGTAAGAAGCTAAAACGAGATGGAAACTCATCTCCATCCTGGCGCTGACAGCGGGCGAAGTTGATTGATTTGGCATTCACCCGACAGGGAGTCCCTGTTTTGAAGCGCCCCACTTCGAAACCCATTTCGCGAAGATTGTCGCTCAGCGGGGAACTGGAGTCCGCCATGCGTCCTCCCTTCAATCGGTGGCTTCCCACATGGAGGAGACCCCGGAGGAATGTGCCTGCGGTAAGGATTACACTCCGACTGGCAAAACGGACCCCAAATTCAGTTTCGACACCTTGCACGGCGTCATTCGCTACCAGAATCTTGGCCACACCACCCTGTTTCAGATCGAGATTTACCTGCTGTTCGAGAATAAACTTAAGGCGGAATTGATACGCTTTCTTATCGCACTGCACCCTCGGAGCGCGGACGCTCGGCCCTTTGGACCGGTTAAGGAGACGAAATTGAATTCCGGTGGCGTCTGCGTTAATCCCCATGATCCCCCCGAGAGCGTCGATTTCGCGCACCATGTGGCCCTTCCCTAAGCCTCCGATAGCGGGGTTGCACGACATCTGCCCCAAAGTATCGAGGTTTTGACTGAGAAGCAGGGTCTTTGCACCTAACCGGGATGCGGCTAAAGCAGCCTCAGCGCCAGCGTGTCCGCCCCCTACAACGATCACGTCATACGTGCCGACCTCTTGCGAATGTTCCATGTGGAATTATTTCGTCGTTCCAAGGATGCCAGCCGAGGGCAGGGGCAGCAAGTCGGAGAGATTTCGCTCAAGCGCGACTCGAGAGTCCCCCTCACTAAAGATCCGGAGGGATGGCGAGAATTCCGCCAAGACTTGCCGGCATGCTCCACACGGAACGATAGGCGTTACCGTTGTGGCGACTATCGCCAAGGCTTGGAAATTTCGTTCGCCCGCGGCAATAGCGCTAAATATCGCGGAACGTTCCGCGCAGTTAGTTAGTCCGAAAGAAATATTCTCCACATTGCACCCGGTGAAAATCGCGCCGGATTCTGCCATTATCGCCGCTCCCACTTTAAATTTCGAGTATGGCGCATAAGCAAGTTCACGCGCTAGCCAGGCTTGGTCCAACAATTCGCGCATCTTATTTACTGGCCAGCATGGGCTGCGGCTTCAGTTCGTCGCTCGACCCAGTAGATCTTTCATCGTTCTCAACTTTCGCCGCGGCTTCTTCCGCTTCCTTAAGAAGTCGAAGAGAGATTCGCCCTAAGGCAATTAAGACGATCGCCGAAAGCAGAAGCCCGCCTCCCCAAATCCAATACTCGACGAACCGGGGATGTGACTTACCCCGGATCAGGTTCAAGCTGAGCTGGCCTAAAGTCCCGATGTAAGCGTAAAGGAAGAGTCCGGGAGCTTGGCCGATGGCGACCCAAAGCATGCAAGTCCGAAATCGCATCGAAGTGAGCCCGTAAAGATAGTTTAGAAGGCTGGTTGGAAAGAGAGGGTGCAACTGGCTGAGCAGGATGATTTTCCATCCCTCGCGCTCAACGGCGGGTTCCAAAGCTTCTAAAGTCGCATTCTTCAGCAGTTTCCTTTTTAGCCAGTTCCTTCCCAGCCAACGACTTATGTAAAACGAAATGGCCGCACCGGTAACGTTCCCGACCAGCACGATCAGAAATCCCCACCACAGTCCAAAGAAGAATCCGCCTCCGATGCTCAGCAAGCCACCGGGAAGCAGAAGGACATTGCAACAGGCATAAAGAAGCGGATACCAAATGGCACTCCAAGCGCCGAGGCGCATCACCTTTTGCTGGATCGCGGAAATCCAGTCGACCAGCGGAAAATAATGTCCGGCCACGATAATACATGCCACGACAAGGATAAGTCCGCCGAATTGGACTAGGACCGCACGGCGCACTTTAGACATCAGGACAGTTTGCCAACAACACCGATCGAGCGCAAACACTGCCGTCATTCGTCCAGGAGAGGTTGCAGCCGCTCGGTAGAGTGGTTTGTTAGCCGCGGGGCGAAACGACGCGCGCGCTCTGGAACGCCGGCATAGCTCAGTTGGTAGAGCAGCTGATTTGTAATCAGCAGGTCATCGGTTCGAACCCGATTGCCGGCTCGCTCAAGCGAAAGCGGCCTCGGGTGGAATTTTTTGAGGCCTGTTTGGTCCTTCTTGCACAGGGAGTGTTTGCATTTGTTCCTAGGATCAAACCAAGCGCGACCCTCCAGAACTCCTCATTGCTCTGCACTGGTCCGATGCGTTCAATAGAATGAAAATGCCTACCGCAGCTGGACCAAACTAATCCAATTGAGTTATTCGAAGCGTCCGGTTGATCGATGACTGCTATCGCTTTTGGATCGATGGGATCACCCAGTCTGCATCCGTCCAAAGACAATTCACCGGCGTAGTTGAGCGATCACATCATCGAGCCGGAAGCCGGCGGATAACACGGATTGGACTTCCAACTCGCCGATCGCGCGATCGAGAAGACTCCGATCCAAGCTTGTATCCGGAGACCAAGTCGGTGCTTCACGAGCGATGGCATTGCGGATATCCCCGGCCGGAACCTTTGGCATCTGGCGGATCACCTGTTCCGCTGCGCCCTCCTGATCGAGTTGTGCGGCCCGGACCCAACCAGCATAACTTCGTAAGACGGCGATGACCAATTCGGGCTTCTGGTCAACCAGGCTCCGGCGGGCATAAATCAAGGTGCAGTAGCGGGAAGGACTCCACACGCTCGCGCCAGCAGCGAAGATCTTCCACCCTAGCTCGCGCATCGCGGTAGTGGTGTAGGGCTCCCATAAGATGGTCGCAGCTAACTCGGCCTGTCGAATGGAATCGAGGCCCTGAGGGCCGCCACCCATCTCGACGATGCGAACTTGGGATTCATTCATGCCCTCGCGCGCCAGCAGCGTGCGCAGGATGCTATGTGAGCAAGTGCCCCGCCGGTTGATGCCGATCGACCGGCCCTTTATCTCCCCAAGGTTCTTGACGCCAGCCGGAAGTAGCAACGAGTGCGGCGGGTGGCGAAGTAACCCCGTCCCTATCAACAAATAATCGCGGGTACGGCTAAGTGCGGCCATCAGCGGGGGCGCGCCGATGTGGCCCATATCGTATCTGGTTTCCAGTAGCGCACGGGCGTGCTCGTTGCCGTTAGCGGTGTCGGTCGAGACTATCTCCGACTCGGACACCGTCAGCATCCCGTTGGCACGCGCGAAATAGACCGGCGCATTAATCACACCGGTTGGAGGATTTCCCCATTTAAGAGTCATTCGAAAGACAGGTTTTCCGTTTCGTATATCAATAGAGGCGTAATCGCAGGCCGGTGTTACACATTCCGCCAAATCCAGAGCAGGCGGTCAATAGCTGTCCGGTCTTCCAAACCTCCCCGTGCAAAATCAACAGCATCTTTGTAGACTACAGCCAAGACCGAATTTGGTCGGTCCGCGAAGACACATGGAACACAACGAAAAGGCGACCAAGAACCACGTTCTCACGGTACTCTCTGCCAGGTGAACCCGCCGGGGACCTGCTGGGTTAATGATTACCCGAGCCAATAATTTCACGCAGGCGAACTCTACACCTCTGGAGCCATATCGCCGGCAGATCGTTGGCCTGCCGCTACAGCGCTCGCTCTTCAGTCTGGCAGGCAAAGGCGCGACGACGATTGGTTTTCCCGGGTTAAATTCAGAACTGGATTTTCCCGCTTGGCTGGATGAAAACGGCGACCTTTTTCTGGATCGATCGCGAGTCGCGGCCTTGGGCGAAGGCTTACCCCCGTGGCTCGCGCCCGAAACCCTCGAACTCATGCACACAAAGCACGCCGCTGCCTGCGACGACTTGGTTGACGCGACCGAAAATGCCGCGCGGGTCGCCGAATCACTTGAGCAAGCTTCCGGCAGAATTGTCCGAAGATCTCGCGGATAAGATGGCGCTTGTGATGGCCTACGGAGTCTTGAGCAAATTTGTCCCGGATGTACTTTTGCGCGCTCTCGCTGATGCCGGCGATGTCGAGCCTCCGCCTTTTCCCGAGACGAGTGCCGGCGCGGAACTCATGCAAAACACGTTCGCGTTGTATCAGGCTTGCTCCGCCCTCGACTATCCCCCGCAACGACTGCAACAGGAGTGGCCCCGCGTCTCGCCGGAAGTCTTTCAGCTCCTTAGCGGGTTTTGCAATCGTCAACGAGGTTTCGGTCCGCTGGCGTGGGACTCACCTGGTTATGAAGATCCGAACTATGTCGTTCGGTTGCTTCACTCGGCCTTCAATGAGGTCGATGCAGAACAAATCCGCCAACGTTTATCTTTCGCCAAGGAGGCCTGCAATCACCCACCGCCGTGGCCTTACCGAAGGTCGCCGCCCTCAGGCGTGTCCTCGCGTTTTGGCTGGAATTTCTGGAACGGGAGACGTGGTATGCGCGCCGCGCTTTTTATATCGGCATGGTCCCGCTCCTGCGGCGACTGGCGGCGGGATATCGCCAGAAAGATTCCCGCGTTCCAACGAACGGATCTGCTATTCCTCGACATTCGCGAACTGGTTGCGGGAATCGCCGACCCAGCTGTGATCGAGACGCGGCGGCACCGTTACATGGAAAACGCAGAGTATCTTTCCCTGCACGGTGTCGATAACCGCCGCCTCGAAACGATGCTGAATGATTTATGAGCGCGAAAGATACCACGAGATCCTCTCAGGCCTCGCGCCGCACCGGGACGCTCCGAGCGGGAAAGCGCACTTGATACACCAGGCTGAAGATATAATGACCGTTCCGGCAGGTTCTATTCTCGTTATGCGCATCCTCCACCCGCATCTCGCGCCTTTGCTCCCACGAGTCGCCGGACTCGTCGTCGAGGAAGGCGCGATCCTGCAGCATGCCACCACGCTCGCTCGTGAATGCGGCATACCCGCCGTGGTCGGCGTTCGCGACGCTCGCAGTCTTTTTCAGAACGGTAAATTGCTGGAGGTGGATGGCTACACCGGCAAGGTGACGGTGAAACACCTCCCCTGACCGGTGATTCCTCTCATCGATCTCGGGCCAGCCCATTATCTCGGGTTTCCGGTGGTCTCTACCCAGATGGAAAAAACTCCCGCCCGACTGCTCACGAGGAAGCCGGAGTAGCACTTGCCGCGACAGTCAAGCCAGTGGACCGAGACGGCAAAGCGTCGCCCTCCGGGAAAGTTGGCATGCTCTCCATCGGGATGTCCAACGCGTCTCGCGAGTTCATCCAGTTCATCCGCCTGGCCGAAACTGACCCTCGCAAAAACCCTAGCTTGTTCATGATCGATGCCGCCCGCAACGGAGCGGACGCAACCCAGCTTGCCGAGCCAGGTGGCGATTACTGGACGACACGTGGAGCTAAACTTCAACGCTGCGCGGTAACTTCCGCACAAGTTCAGATCGTCTGGCTCAAAACGGCGCTTGCCCACCAGCCTCCCGCCTTTCCGGAAAAAGCGCACCTTCTGCAGAGCGCCCTGCGCTCCATCGTGGAAAACCTTCGGACGAAGTTTCCGCAGCTGAAGCTTATTTATCTCTCCAGTCGGACCTATGGCGGGTATTCGGAAACGGGACTAAGCACTGAACCGATCGCCTATGAATCCGCCTTCGCCGTAAAGTGGTTGATCGAGGAGCATCTCACCGCCCGGCTCCACGACAGGTCGATACCCTGGGTATCCTGGGGTCCTTACTTATGGGCTAATGGTATGATGCCGCGCAGAGACGGCCTTTGCTGGGTTCCGAGCGATTTTGAGTCGGACGGCGTCCACCCGTCAGCCCAAGGTGCCCTGAAAGTTGCTACCAACCTCTTGCGTTTTTCGAGAGTGACGCCACTGCGCAACCCTGGTTCTTTTCCAAGTCAACTTTATGCCACTTGGTGGCACCGGTTGCTACCAGTTAAGTCTGGGCGCTAACAACGACCAGACGGACATCGCACATCTCTGCGGGCGACAGGTTCGTCGTATCCAGCTCCATGAGAGGGCCCAGACTCAACGCTATTCGGCGAGAAGCATCTTCCCTTTTGCGAAACAATTCTTCCGATTCAAGTGTCATTTTCGCCACCGGCGTGAGCTGGTTTGTCTGAAGCAAGCGGCGATTGATCCTGGTGCTGGCCTCGGCGTGATCCGCGGTCAGCAGAAGAGTCAAATCGGGCTTACAGAAGTATGACTCGAAAGGTTTCACGAGGTTGCGAGCCATTGTTTCGTCAATCGCCGACTCAGCGAGCACTAGCGAAAGAGGGCTGGCCAGATAACGATCGCAGATCACATGAGATTTTTCGAGCTGACGACGCACGAGGTCGGACAAATGTAACGTGGCAGCGAGATAGTAAGTAAGCCGTGGAATCGGCAACAGAGTCTCATCCAGACGCACCTCGCGACGAAAACTGACAAACTCAGGGGGGTAGTGAAATGATGAAGCACCGGTGCAGCCCTTTAGATACTCGACGACGGTACTTTTGCCCACCCCATTACAACCTTCGACGACCAGGAACTTCGATTGAGATGGCATCAGTAATAATCATCTTCCGACAGGCCCGGCTCTGTGTCGGCGCTGATAAGTCGAGCTTCGATAAGATAACCCTTGCGGCGGTTTTTGACCTTGGACACGAGATCCGTCGGCAAGGGAGCTGGAAGGTTTCTCGCCGCTTCAATGAGCTCCGGAGCTTGCAGGAAAAAGATATCCCCCTCACGAAGGCTACCGATGGCGATCAGGCGCCGCTCAAGTCTCCACCACAACCTGGCGCAGCGGATAGGAATACTTAAGCCAGAGGACATGGTGATTTTCCCTTTCGACATTAAGATCATGCAGGAAACGTGCGGCATGATTCAGCCCGAGTGCGCGGCCGCTCTGGTGCGCCAGGTCGAAATGAAAACTTAGCGCCAAGAGATTGCGCTGGAGGTTGAGTTCGTATGGCATGATGGCATGCGGTTTCGGTTTTGAGCGCCGTCTCGATGACACGCCCGCCTGTATCCCACGGCTCGAAAAGCAGGTCCCGGTCGCGCATCCAATGCCATTTGCTGCAGATGATCCGCCAACTTTTGCCCGACGAGGGGATGTTGTCCTGCCTCTAGAGCAGACTCGGCCTCTTCTTTGGTCCGAAGTCCGGCCGCAAGCAGTGCTTCGCGCAAGGTTCGCCACATCGGCCATATAGATGCCGCTCAGAACGGGAGTAGTCGGCGCGATGAAATCAGCAGGCCCCGGCCATGCCCGATTGGCCGGAGGCAGCGCCGATGTAAGCTCAGATTGTGCTTCACCGTCTCCTCGATGAATGGAAACAGAATGTCGTCGCCTTGAGCCTGAATGAACCAGCAGAGCGCGAAAAATTCCATCCAGCGCGGCCACCAGGAGGTCATCAATGCGACCATCTGATCTCCTGAGAGTGCTGCCGCTCTGGGTCGGTTTTAGGGAAAAGAATGAGAACTTCAGCAAGGCGATCGTAGGATGCACGGATCTCGGCGCATCAAATCACTCATGAACGCTTCGTTCCAAGTCGCCCGGACGATTGATTGCCAGACCAAAGCAAAAGTGTCGGAACGAAAGTAGTAGCGGCATTTCATCCACTTGATGTGCAGCGGTGGAACATCTCGAAATCCGAGCACGCGCGGGACCATCTCAAAGCCAGGTTGAACGAGAGACTTCAAAAGGGCAGATATAACCAACTCGGGACGCACTTCCAGCCATTCGAACTCACCCGTCGTCGCCGCCGTCCCAGCTTCCTGGTGGAAGCGCGCATACTCCGGCAGCACCGCCCACCACTTCGCCCGGGATTCAGGCGCCGGCATGGCCGTAATCTTACTTCCCGGTTTGTGACCGAAGAATTTGATCGTGTCGAGCGCCGCGGCTTCCGCTTCCTCCATCCCCCCGATCTTGCTGGGTGTCGCAACTGGCCCAGCGCATATCTTGAGCGCGCAGGTCAGCGGAACCGCGGCAGGGTCCATCCGGCCAGATGGCTCCCGGGATTAACACCAGCGGAAAATCGGCGCGATCCGGGTCATAAAGCACGACCGCCGAATTCGCTACGCGCGCGATCGCCCCGCTGAGTTCGTGTCGAGCCAAGCTGCCTAACGGCAATAAGTGTAACTTCAAGGCTGGACATTGCGAAATGGTCCCGGCAGCCATTTTCACGTAATTCGTCGAGCGCGATGCGTGCGAGCATCGGCCGGTAAGCGCTTCAAGATCGTTCCATAGGCCTTGGGAGTTCGTTCGCAGGTCAGGATCAGGCACAAGGACAACGCTCGTGATACTGGCAGGCATCGTCCTCAGTGACTCTGTCGTAGAGACGATAGGTACGAGTTCGGGTCTGTTCGCTGTGGTCTCCGTCCACGCCGACCAAATCTCCGACCACTGCACTTGCCCTAACGACTTCGCAGCACCTCCCATTTCGACGTTACCCCGATAGATGCGGCCACTCGATCCGTTCACGGTGATCAGCTCTCCGGCCGCCAGCATCGCCGTCGCCGTTTCCGTCCCGACGACGCAAGGCAGACCTAGTTCGCGCGACACGATCCCGGCATGACAAATAATTCCACCGACGTCGGTAACAATGGCGGCCGAGTTTCGCATCGCGACCACCATGTCGGGGTTTGTCATCGGCGTCACCAGGACCGATCCGGATTCGAAGTTGGAGCGCCTGTTCGATATTGAACACGAGGTGAACTGGGCCCGACCCGGTGCCCGAACTGGCAGGCACTCCAATGAGGATCGGCGATCTGGTCGGAGGATGGTTCCAGAACGGCATTAGCGTCACCCGAGAAGGCGGCCGTGATCGGCCGGGATTGGACAATGTGTAAGCGTATCGGCGTAGATCGACCCACTCCACGTCTTGCGGCGCGCCAAAGCTTTTCTCCAGCTGTTTGGCGACCTGAACCAGTGCGCGGGCGTGCGACAGGTCGGAGAGGGCCTTCGAGCGATGAGGGAACAGCGTCGTCCTCGTGCAGCCAGAGCCTATCAGGTGTTACTTCACCTTTAACCAGCTTTTCACAATCTCCCTCCACGTGTTCGACGAGAATGCTCGGCGTTCCATCAGGCCCGGCAAAGCGCGTGAACATCACACCAGAGCGCTCGGCTTTCAGGAAACGTTGCACCACGACCGCCATCGCTGGTGTCTCCCGGATCCCTATCTCCCGGAAATAGGAGAGCGCGCGCGGCGAGAAGACGGATGCCCAAATCTCCCGAACCGTCGGTTCAAATTCGTCCGGAGTGCTGATCGGGATAGATTCAAAAATGCCGGCGAAGGAATGAGCGCTGCCGTCCTCAATCGTGGCAGAAGAGCGAATGATGACGCCTTCACAAGGCGCCTCCCAAAGCTGCAAGGTGCTCGACCGTCTGCATGATCGGCTCGAGGATTCGCGAGGGAATCCGGCGGGACAGAATCCCCTGGCAAATTTGTTCGCCGGACTGCGGTCATGTCTGGCGAACCAGTGAGAAGTGAGCCCAGCGCACTGATCTTCGGATTAAGCCCAAAGTCCTTGCAGGGCGCTCTCAAAAGCCTCGCGCGTGATGACAAATCCGGCCGGGACGCGATAGCCCAGGCCTACGAGACGGCAGAGTGACGCACCTTTACCGCCCAATAAGTCGGGATCGTTGGCTCCCGTGCCCAGTATCTCAATACCTCGCGCCTGGCTCATGATTGGTTATGCGGCAACATCGCCAAAAGGTTAGTATCCGTCCGACCTCGAACGCAAGGTTCAATAACGGCAGCCTGCCAAGCGGACATGGAAGGAGCACGGTTTTGTTCTTGAGTTCTCGCCCCTTGCTATGAGAAAACTCCTGCGCTGGCAGTCTGCTGCTGCTGCTCCTGAGACATGATAACCATACCCGCGCAATTCGATTGCACGCTGAGGGCGAATCCCCATAAGGAAGCCATCTTCGGCGGCGGCGCATCACTGACGTTCCAACAACTTCACACTGAGGCCGTAGCCGCAGCCCGGGCCCTGGCCGAGCTAGGTGTGGGCCCGGGCGATCGTGTCGGTATTTGCATGCAGAAGTCCCTTGACCAGGTCATCGCAATTGTCGGCGTTCTTTTCGCCAACGCCGTCCTCGTTCCTATCCATCCAGTCCTCCGCGCCGAGCAGATCGAACACATGGTCGACTGACTGCGAGATGAAACTCCTGCTTACGGAATCTGCCCGTATGGCGGAGCTCCGTGAGCGCAGCGCGTGGAACGCATTGCGCTCGGAAGCGGGGAGGTTGACGAATCGATTCCATCCCTGGTAAAGCTTCGCCGCGAGTGTCAAGGGCAGTGAAACCTTCTTTCAGGGTGAGCCTGACGACACGGCCGCAATCATCTACTCCTCGGGATCTACCGGCAGGCCAAAGGGTATAGTCATCTCACACCGAAACCTGGCGGATGGCGCTCGTATCGTAGCGAGCTATCTCGGGACACAAGCCAGCGATCGGATCGCAGGTGTCTTGTCCCTGAATTTCGACTACGGCTTGAATCAGCTTTGGCAGACCTTGTTGAAAGGATCGTCGCTCTATTTGCATGATCTGTTTTTCCCCCGCGACCTCTTTCGGTTACTTGCCAGCGAGCGAATCACGGCCTTGCCGGTAATGCCAGTCATCATCAGCCGTATGTTTGATCCACGGCTCCCGGGTCCCAATGGCCATCTCGATTTCTCCGCGCTCCGCTATCTCTGCTCGTCGGGCGGACCGGTCACGGGAACGATGCTCGACCAACTCCGCCGTGCCTTCCCGAACAGCGATGTTGTCTTGATGTACGGACTCACTGAAGCTTTTCGTTCATCATGGTTACCGCCTGATCAGGTAACCCTCCGTCCGACCTCCATCGGTAAAGCGATCCCCGAAGTCGAACTCTATGTCCTCGATGAGGAGGGACGGGATTGCCCGGCGGGTACTGCTGGCCAACTGGTTCATCGCGGTGGCTGCATCGCGAAAGGATATTGGAATGCGCCGGAAGCGACGGCGGAACGGTTCCGCAAGATCGAGCGCTTCCCGGGCGAGACGGTCGTTTTCTCGGGGGACCTCGTGCGGCGAGACGAGGAAGGTTACCTTTACTTCCTGGGCAGAATGGACTCGATGATCAAGACCTACGGCTTTCGAGTCAGCCCCACGGAAGTCGAAGAGCACGCGCGTCAATTCGAGGGACTGCTGGATGCGGCCGCCTTCGGCATAGCCAGCTCCGAAGCCGGGCAGGAAATCATGCTGGCCTACACCACGACAAATCTAACTCCGATCCCGCTTGAAGGCCTGAGCGATCACTTTCGGCTGGCCATGCCTCATCACATGGTGCCGCGGTGGTTTGTCCACTTGGAAGTATTTCCTGCGACGGGCAACGAAGGGAAAGTCGATCGCTTAGTGACTCTCAGGCTAGCTCTTGAAAAGCATGCGGGCCTGTCTTCATCGGAGGAAAATGGTTAGCCGCCGCTTCTACGGCGAGCTGTTGAAGCGCTACGGCTCGCCACTTTACATCTACGATTTGGCAGAGGCCGAGGGTCGGGCCAAGGCGCTCCTCGAGCTGCTTCCGACGCACGCGCGGTTGTATTACGCCCTCAAAGCTAACCCGATTGCCGACCTTGGCGCAGCTTTGAAGGCAGCCGGTTGTCGAGTCGAGATCGCGTCTCTTTTGGAACTCAAAATCGCGCAGGAAGCGGGCTTCCAGCCTAACGAAATGCTTTTCTCCGGGCCGGGTAAGTCCCCCGCGATTATCCAGGAGGCGTTGTTTGCCGGGGTGACTCAATTCTCATGTGACTCGTGGTATGACATGGAGCGCCTGGCCGAGGTCGCATCGGCGGCGAAGAAACCAGTCAGCGCCTTACTCCGCATTCACCTTTCCGGAACGGCGGCCGCGGCCGCAGGCGTTGGCGCGATGCAGAGCCATTTCGGAGCGGAGCCGGCAGAATTGCTGGTTGGCGGCGCCCAGCGGCTCGCCCAACTCCGTGGCGTCGAACTGACCGGAATTCATGTCTATTCAGGAACCCAGATCCAAAGCCCTGCGGACTTGGCCCGGACCGTCGAGCACACAGTTGAACTCGCCGAGAAATTCGCCGCCAGCGGAATAGCCCTGCGAGTGCTTGATGTTGGCGGAGGTTTCCCCTGGCCCTGGGCGACCTCTGCCGCGCCAGCGGACCTAACCACTCTGAGGGCCGAACTGGAGCGGGTCGATAATCTTCGCCGACATACTGCGGACGCGGAGTTCTGGTTCGAATCGGGACGCTACCTGGTAGCGTCGTGCGGCACACTCTTGGCCACGGTTCTCGACGTGAAAAAGTTTACAGCTGGTAAGACTCACGTGATTCTGGATACAGGAATGATCCATCTCGGCGGCATGGCAGGCTTGGGACGAATTCATCGCGCGGTAGCGTCCCTTGAGCCACTAGGCGAGCCGCGCGACGAAACGCTCGAGCCGGCCGATGTGATGGGACCGACGGATAGTCCCCTGGATTGCATCGCGCGAGGCGCGCTTTTGCCGCCGTTACGTCCCGGCGACAAAGTCGCGATACCGAACGTTGGCGCCTATGGTCTTACGGCCAGTCTGGTCGCTTTCGCGAGTCGGCAGCCGCCCGCGGAAGTCTGTTGTCGCGGGGACTCAGTCGTCGCGGCGTATCGGCTGCAGACGGGACACGAGCGTCTTTCGGCCTTATCCGTGTAGTGGATCTAACGATGGATTTATGGATGATATAACCAGCCAATTCGAGCAGTGTCTTCGCCGCCATCTCCGCTTACTGCAGGCGAACTCCATCGACTACGCTGCGGAACTCGCGCAACTCGGCCTCGATTCCATGACTGCGGTCGCCTTACTCGTGGACATGGAGAAGCTCTTCGCCATTCGTTTTCCCGATGAGATGATCGCTGAAGATACCTTCCGGACCGCCGGTTCGCTGATCAAGGCGGTCAGGCTGCTTCTCGAGCGCGCAATATCATGACCAGACCATCGCCCGACCGCTCTTTGGGACCTGAGTGGGCAATCCTGGAGTTGCTCGCTCGAGGCATCGTTGATGACTCCGAGCGGAAGGCGCTGGCTGATCTGCTACTGGCTGACACCTTGGATTGGGGAGAGCTACTGGAGCAGGCCTTGCGACATCAAATGGTTCCGATGCTGGCTCATCACGTTATCTCGGCCGGGCTTCGATTCGACTTGCCGATGAATATCTACGACCATTTGGAATCAGCCTTAAAGTGGAATCGCTGGCAGATAGAAGTCTTTCGAAGCGAGGCAGTCAGCGTGGCCCAGGCAATGACCGATGGAGGTGTTCATTTTGTGGCGACCAAGGGTATCGCTTTCGAATCAGCTCTCTACGACGGCCTTGGAACAAGGCCGATGAAGGATATCGATTTCATGATTGCACCGGGAGATCGCGAAGTGGTCTTGCGCTTGATGCAGGAGGTCGGCTTTCGGCCGTACTTCGGCTGGACGAAGGACCCCCGCCGCGAAGAAATCAGCAGCCGCCTGCACCCCGACCACTTGCCTAAGCTCGCCCGCGAGATTGAGCAGCCTGGGATTAAGATCATCATGGTCGATGTTGCGAACAGCTTAACTTGGACAAGAAGCCCCTTCGATATCCCGGTCGAGGAAGCCCTGAAGGACTGTGTTCAACAGCCTGTTCCTGAAATGCCCGGAGTGAGTCTCCCCTGTTTCCGTCCGGCGTATCAATTCCTCTTCACCGTTCTCCACTTGTTTCGCGAGGCTTGGCTGCAGAAATTCGTGGATTTCGGTAACGACGTTAGTCTGATGAAGTTTGCGGATGTCA
This sequence comes from uncultured Verrucomicrobiae bacterium, assembly GCA_963742845.1. Classification (GTDB taxonomy): domain Bacteria; phylum Verrucomicrobiota; class Verrucomicrobiia; order Chthoniobacterales; family UBA10450; genus Palsa-1392. Next base: position 373,934 of record CAVUNK010000008.1, read on the forward strand.
GTCGCCTGCTTGAACGAGACAGCGAAGTATTAACCGATGGTGAGCTATTGCAGATTATGGAGACTCACAACGTGACCCACGCCGTCGCCTGGGTGCTTCGTCAGCTGGACGAAACCTTCCAAAGTCAGACACTGCAGCAACTCGCACTCGAAAAGTATGGTGACGAGGAGCTGCTATCTTCACAGATGCAATCCAGCGGCTACGTGCGCGCTTCGGGCCGGTCGATGCGCGAGCGGTTGCAAAACAAGCAGCGCCGGATGCCATCGCCGGCGAAACAATCCCGGGATGAATAGGATCAAAAGCTTCCTGTTCGAGCTTCTGCCAGCGTCCTACCGCGCGCGGAGATACAACCGGCAATTGCGTCGCGAGATCGAAGAACATCCCGATGGCGCCTTGGTCATACGGGAACGTGAGGACTCGAGCCGGCTGGGTTATGTCTTTCACGGAATGGCCGGAGGGCTGGGGCTACAGCCTCTGACAGTCCTTCGTGAGACCGGACTGATCCGGACCAATCTCGTTCTACTTAAGGACTATAATCGATTTTTTTACCACGCAGGGTTGAACTGCGAGATCACGGACCTTGAAGCAGTCATCGCGCGCCTCCTCCGGTGTCGTGAAGAGCTACCTCACATCAAGGACGTCTTTTGTTTTGGCATGTCCGCTGGCGGTTACGCGGCGATCCTCTTCGGGCACTATCTGCAGGTCGACGTGGTTTATGCCTTCGCCCCGGCAACGCAGATCAACCTGCGCGATTTGAAAAAGTTCGGCGGCCGTGGAGATATCTCACGCATCACCGAGCAGCACCGCGATTTGGCGCTTCTTCTGGCGAAGTCTAACGGCCGAACCAGCTACAGGATATTCTATTGCCAAGGGTGCAGGAGAGATCGCAACTATGCTGAGCACCTCCGGGATATGCCGGGCGTGGAGCTTCACCCGCAACCCGGGAACACCCACAACGTCATTCAGGCGATGCACGAGAACGGCCGACTGCGCGAAATTTTTGCTACTGCTCCTTCGAGGTGCATCGCAAAGTGAGTCGCACGACGCTGATTTTTCTTCATCTTCCCAAGACAGCGGGAACGACTCTGAACCGGATCATCGAGCAACAATACAGCCCGTTTTCGATCTACACGATCAATCCCTATCGGATCAAGGCGTCGGTGGAACGACTCGCACAACTTCCCGAGAAGCGCCGTCGCCGGTTGCGGGTCGTGCGCGGACATGTGTGCTACGGCATTCATAGGTCTCTCCCGCAAGGGGCAACTTACATAACGCTCCTCCGAGAACCGGTAGCCAGGGTTCTCTCGGCTTATCACTTTGTTCTGCGACGGCCGCTTCACCCTTTGCATCGGCGACTGAAAAGGGAGCGGCTAGCAGTAGACGATTGTCTTCGACTGTTTCCGCAGTTCCAAAACCTGCAATGCCGCGCGATTGCCGGACTAGGGGATACCGCGCCGTGCGATGAACGATTACTCGACGTTGCGAAGCAGAACCTTACGAAATCATTCGGCACCGTTGGTATTAGCGAAAGATTTGAAGAAAGTCTGATCCTGATTTCGTCAACATTTGGCTGGGAACTTTCGTTCTATGAGAATCGAAGAGTTGCCAAGAGTCACCCGCGAATCGAACCGCAGTTAGAAGCTCTCATCCGGGAGCATAATAGCCTGGATGAAGACCTCTACGAGTTCGCGAAGACGCTTTTTGAAAACGCCCTGCGGCAAAAGGCGCAGGCAGTCAAAGAAGGCCTGGCAATTCTGGGCGCGACCCCCAGGCCGCGCGCATTAAATCGCTCCTGGCAATCAGGGATAAGCGCCGCGAAATTTATCGCGAACAAAATCGTATCTGCCGTATAACTGTCGACTACGATTTCGCGGATAAGTTCGACCCCGATGGCTGGATCACTTTGGCTACTTTCGACTTGTTTTGGCGGGCTCCAAAAGCGCGTCCCGCAGGCCCGACGCGCGCACGACCTGGCGGCTAATCGCAGCGCGAAGGACAGATTCCGTCGCCCAAATCTCCACGCCAAGTCGTGCCCTCGTCAGGCCAGTGTAAAGTAACTCACGGGTTACGACTGGGGAATCGTTCGAGGGGAGCAAAAGCAACACGGAATCGAATTCCGACCCCTGACTCTTGTGCACGGTCATCGCGAAAGCAGTCTCATTTCGGGGCAGTCTGGATGGAAGAAAACGTCGAACGTGGCCTTCTCCGGTAAGAAAAAAAGCGCGCAGTTCCCCGCCATCATCCGGGTCGGGGAGCACGATTCCCGTGTCTCCGTTGAAAAGGCCAAGGTTATAGTTGTTCTCAGTGATCGTCAGCGGTTGCCCGCGATAAAATCCGCCGGGTCGTGGGGTAAGTAGTCCTGCCTGCGCCAGGATTTCTTCCGCCAGCGTGTTCAGATTTTCCACGCCGAACGGGCCATGACGCACCGCGCAGAGAATGCGAAAACGCTGCAGCGCGGCCAGCGCCTCGCGCGGTTCCGACGCTTCGAGAATCGGACGAAAGGCGCTCGTCACCGGAGAACACAACTGGTCCGCGAGACCCGCCACGTTCGGCAGCGGCCGCCACCGGGCGCCCCCGTCGTCATCATTCTGCAACGCAGCGATAGCGGTCTCCGCGTCTCCCGCGTTGATCGCAAGGCTGGCCCGGTAAATCCCGCCCGTTTCAGCGAAGCGGTAATTCTTTTGCAGCGCGACCACCGTGCCGTTCAGGGGATCGTTCGGCGCGGCGTTCTCCGCGGCGGCACAAATATCGGCGAGCACGCTCCCGGCCTCGACCGAAGCCAGTTGATCGCGGTCGCCGAGCAGGACCAACCGCGCGTCCACTCGCACCGCCGCGAACAGTTTTGCCATCAGCGCGAGATCGATCATCGACGCTTCATCGACGATCACGACGTCGGCGCTGAGCGGATGCTCGGCGTCATGCCGGAAATAGGGTGAGCCCGGAAAATAACCAAGCAGCCGGTGAATCGTGGTCGCCTTGAGGGATTGATCGATTTCGCGGATCGACTCGGTGAGGCGTGCGGCCGCTTTCCCGGTGGGCGCGGCCAGCGCGATGCGCAAAGTCGCGCCGTTCGGTTGCTCCCGGAGGCGGGCGAGAATGGCCATGACCGTTCGCGTTTTCCCCGTGCCCGGGCCCCCGGTGATGACGGTGAATCTGTTCGTTACCGCCCTCGCGGCCGCGAACTGTTGCAGATCGCCTTCCGGTTTTTCCGGGGTTGCCGCCTTGGTTTGCCGAGCGCGCTCGCGAATGGATTCGGCCAGACGCTGCTCGTATTCCCAGTAGCGACGCAGGTAGAGCCGGTCGTCATGATCGAGCACGAGCGGCGTGAAGTCGCCGGGCGCGCCGACCACGTTGGTGGCCCGCAACCTTTTCCGCAGAGTCGCCGCTGCAGGCGCGCCTTCCAGCGCGGCGAGGTCCGCGAGCGGCACGCAAATGTGCCCCGCGGAGCGGGCCCGGCTCGCGCCCATCGCGGCCAATCGCACTTCCGTGGCCGGGCCGCCCGCGAGGCGCGCGAGAAAATCGCCGAACTGCCGGTCGAGCGCGCTGAAAGTCGTCTCGTCGTTCATGATTCGAAAACGGCGCTGAGCTGCTTCACGAAGCTGCGCTCCAAACGCTGAAAATGCACCCCGTTACCGGGCTCGGTGGGATCGATCCCGCGCAGGAAAATATAAAAGGCGCCGCCGAAATGCCGGTCGAAATCGTAATCACTTTTGCGGGCGCGCAGGTAGCGATGCAACGCCACGCTGTAGAGACAAAGCTGGAGCGTGTAAAACTTGCGATCCATCTCCGCGACCAGCAGCTCGGGCCGATAGGCCGAGCGATCCGCGCCCAGCCAGTTCGACTTCCAGTCGACGAAATAAAAGCGGTCGTCGTGCGCGAACGTAAGGTCGATGAAGCCGGTCAGGAAACCATTCACCGGTGGAAATTGCAGCCGACCGATCTGCAGCGGCAGCCGCGCAAGTCCGAAGACCTTTGCCAGTTTCGCAGTCGTGAGGGCGTTGATCGGAAACGTGAACTGCAACTCCGGTTTGCGGGACTCGTTAGGCAAATCGCGCAGGGAGAATTCGTTCGTTCCATCGGAGAGGCGCAGCGCGGATAAACAGTGAAGATTATCGAGCACCACTTCGTCCCGCCCGTCGATGCCGCAACCGCGCAAACGCCGCCGGACGATTTCCGGAGCTTTCGTCAGGCTGGCAAAATCGATTTCCTCGATGATCTCGTGCAGACAGGTCCCGGCGATTCTCCCGCGGGGAAAAGCGTGAATGCCTGTTATCTCCGCAGCTTCCTCCACCGGCGGCTCGAGCAGCGGACCTTCGTCGAGCACATCGGCTTCGCGTCCACTCACCAGCCGGGTGAAACTCGCGATCCCCCAACTGCGATCGATCGCGCCCGTAAACTTCCGCGGCGCCAGATTCCCCTCGTCATTTTCGCCCGGAATCCAGCTCGCAGTCGTCGCCGGCGGCAACGCTTCCACTTCGATGTCCGGGCAGGCAGCGATCTCCGGCGGCAGCGCCTCAGGGCTGCCGAGCAGATAACCGGGCGCCGAGGTGTCGCCTTTCGCCGCCGGTTGCCAGATCATCCCGCAGCGATGTTTCGCCCGCGTGAGCGCGACATAAAACTGTCGCAACTTCTCCGCGAGCAGCTCCGCTTCGCGTCGCTCTTTGTGTTCCTTGGGTTCCGCGAGATCGAGCGTCAGCGCGTTATCCGCTTCTTCGTCGTGAAAGGTCGAGCGGAGCATTCCGCCCGACGAGACGAAGGGGCAAAGCACCACCTCGAACTCGAGTCCCTTGCTCTTGTGGATGGTCAAAATTCGCACCGCGCGCTCGTCGCTCTCGAGCCGGAGCTCGTGCTCCTCGCGCTGCGCGTAGCCCGACTCCTGCATCCGCTGACCGAGCCACTTCAGGAGGCCGTTCATCCCGAGATGATGTTCGACGCAGGCGGAATGGAGCAGCTCGGCGAGCTGGAGGAAGTTCGTTAGGCGACGTTCCCCGTCGGGAAAACTCAACAGCCTTCGCCGGACTCCGTGTTCCGCCGCGAGCGTGCGCAGCATGCGGATGAACCCGCGTTCGCGCCAGAGCTGATGATGCTTTTGGAAACGGAGCAGCTCCGTCTCCCAGGCGAGCTCATCCCGGGTGAAACCGTCGAGATCGTTCCCGGTACGACCGAGCGCATCGGTGACCAGTGCCGCCCGCACGAATTTTTCATAGCCCGGCTGCACCACGGCCGAGAGCACATCGCGCAGCTCGCGCGCTTCCGGCGTGGCGAAGATATTCGCGGTGCTGTAGAGCACGCTCGGGACGCGGCGCGCCCGCAAAACTTCCTGCACCTGCGCGGCCTGCGCGTTCGTACTCGTCAGGATTGCGAGATTCCGCGGCTCGAGCGGGACGTCCCCGATGGTCGCGTCGCTGGAAAGCAGGCGCACCACTTCCGAGGCGACGTTTTCAAAGAGGTGTTCGTCTTCCGCGGCCGCGAGCCAAAGCTGGAAAGGCGCGCGCATTTCACCGGCAAACGCGAGCGTTTTCTCGTCCGCCTGCGGGCTCGGTTGAACCGGGTCGAACCCGATTTCATCAAGCAGAAACGGCCGTTCGCGATCGAAGATCGTATTCACCGCGTTGACCAGCCGGCTCTCAGAGCGCCAGTTTGTCATCAGGGTGAATTGACGGTCTCCTGGCGCTTCCACCGCCGCCTTCATGTAGGTGAAAACATCCGCGCCGCGGAAGGCATAGATCGCCTGCTTCGGATCGCCGATGAACGCGACGGGCGCGCTGCTCCCGCCGTAGATGCGGGAGAAAATCGAATATTGGACCGGATCGGTGTCCTGAAATTCATCGATCAGCGCGGCCTGATATTTTGTGCGGATCGATTGCGCGAGCTCCGCGCCGCCGGGACCGGTGAGCGCGGCGTCGAGGCGCGTCAGCAGATCGTCAAAGGAGAAAACGTTGCGCGCGCTTTTCCGTTCGCGGAGCGCGGTGCGAGCCCAGGAAAAAAACTCCGCCTGCAACGCGATGCTCCATTCCTTCTCGAGGTCGAGCAGTCGCTCGCAGAGAACGAAGACCGGGGACTCGTGCTTCTCGAAACGAACGCGCGTCCCGGCATGCACGGCGCGGCGCGCGAGCTTGTCGAGACAAGTCAGTTGCTCGGCGCTGCCGCCGCCCTCGCTCAGGCAGCTGCCGAGATTGTCCAGCATCCGCGCCATCTGCTCGGCTTTACTGTGCGTTCCTTTCGCCCAGGCGTTGTCGGTGAAAAGTTGTCGGACCCGCGACTCCTCTTGGTTCCAGGCGGCGCGCAATTCCCGCACCGCCTCGGCCACTTCCCTGGCAATCTCCGGCAGCGGTTTCCACTCGTTAGGCAAAATCCGCAGCTCCGGATTGCGCGTCACTTCCTCGAGATCCTTGAGCAATTTCTCCGGCGTGAGTTTGTTTTTCAGCGCGAGCAGCGCGGTGAATTTCTCGCCGCCGTAGAAGTGCATCCGCCAGAAATCGTGCGCGACTTCGCGCAGCAGCTCCGCCTGGTTGGTGACCAGCTCGGCGTTGAAGAGCGCCCCACTTTCAAAGGCCCGTTCCGTCAGCACCCGCTGGCAAAAACCGTGGATCGTGTAGATCGGCGCCTCGTCGAAATTCAGCAGCGCCTCCTCCAGCCGCTTCGCGGCCGCGGCCCGATCCCCTTGCGCGGCGACGAGGGCGCGGAGCACTTTGTCGTTCGTTAGGCCGCCGCGCAGAGCGGCGACCGCTGCGCGGAGTCGATCGCGAATACGGCCCCGCAATTCGGCGGTCGCGAGCTCCGTAAACGTCGTTACGAGAATGCGATCGATGGTGAGCTCTGGTCGCTCGAGGAGCAGGCGCAGAACCAGCCCGGAGATCGTAAACGTCTTGCCGGTGCCGGCGCTCGCTTCGATCAGCATCGTACCTTCGCCGATCGGCGTCGTCGCGAGGTCAAAGGGCGGGCGCTTCTTCATTCCTGCATCGCCTCCAGCGGCGGACCGAAAACTTCGGTCGCCAACTTTGTAAACGCCGCATCGAGCGGGTCCGCCACGTTGCGGAAGGCGACCCGGAAATAGGTGTCCTCTTTCTCCGGTGGCTCACCCCGATCGTCGTCGAATTTACCGGGCTCCTTCTCCCATTTCTTCCGCGCGGCTTTCAACGCCGCGATCGGATCGCCCGCGCGCATTTTCTCCGCGAAGACGAGCGAACTTTTTGGAAAGAACGTCAGCGGCGCGCGCAGACCCTGCCCATAAACCTCCAGCAACTGTCGGAGATGCTGCGTCGCGAATTTTGGTTTAACCGGCTCGAACCGAACCACCACCGGGTCGATATCTTTTGTGACCGTGATGAGCAACGTCGCCGTCTCGGTCGCGCTGTTCGCGACGAGATGATTGATCCACGCCGTGAGCAGATCCTTCGGCTTCCGGGTCGTTAGGCGGTAATGGACCTGCCGGCCGCTGTAGTGTTTGTCGAGGCGCGCGCTCAGGTGAAAAGGGTCGAGGGCGAGCTGCACTTCGCGCGGCGCGTCCGGCTCGCCGCCGACCTCCTGCCTAACGAGCGCGGCAAAACGCTCCGCGGCAACGCACAACTCGTTCAGCCGCGCCGCGCCCGCGTGGCCCGGCGGAAGGTCGCCGTTGGCGCGGAGCACCGGGAGGAGCGGCGCGAGCGATTCGCCCCGGAGCGCGCGCGTGAGCAGATCCTGCTGCAGGTGATATCTCGGCAGACTGCCGATCTCCAGCGGCTCGGAATCCTCGAGCAAATTCTCCAGACGCGGCACCCGGAGATCGAGCCGCTTCTCGCAAAAAAACCGCGCTGGATTGCCGAAGAAACTGATCAACTGCGCCGCTTCAACTTTGCGCCAATCCGCTTCCGGTTCACCGATCGGCGCGCTGACAAAAATCGGCGGATCGACGCGCCGCGCCGTCGCCACTTCACTCGCGAGACAATTCTCGGCGGAGTAACTGAAGAGCGCACCCTCGCCGCGAAAGTACGCCGGACTGAACGGCTGTAATCGATGCTCGGTCACGAGCGGCGCCGTCCGGTCGAGCGCGAACCGGCTCGCCGCGTAATCCAGCAGCTCGCTCACGAGCACGCTCGGCGGGATCTCGCTGTTATCGCGGCTCGAACGGCCGATGTAGCTGACGTAGAAAACGTCGCGCGCGGAAAGGAGCGCCTCGAGAAACAGATAGCGATCGTCGTCGCGCGTCGAGCGGTCGCCCGGCTGCGGCGCCTGCGCGATCAAATCGAAAGTCGGCGCGCGATGATGGCGTGGATAATCGGTGTCATTCAAGCCGACGAGACAGACCACGCGGAACGGAACCGCCCGCATCGGTTTCAAAGCGCAAAAGGTGACCCGGCCGACGAGAAATCCCGAGCCGCTCTCCGACTCGGCCAGCCTCTGGTCGAGATGCGCCAGGAGCACATCGAGCGGGACGTTTTCCGCGAAACCGGAGAGCGCGGCGGTCTCGCCTAACGACTCCAACGTCCGCCGGAGCTGGCGCAGTTCCGCCTCGCGTTCGTCATCCGGCGGGAAAAAGCGCAACGCGATTTGCTCCAGCGTTTTCTGCCACGCGAGGAGCGGTCGCGGCTGCTGCAGATCGGCGGCGGCGCTGAAAAGCGCTTCCGCAAACTCGACGAAATGCCCGAGCGTTTCCGCGAGGCTGCCTTCGATGTTGTCGAACGCGAGAATGCCTTCGAAGAGCTGCTCGCCGCGCGCGGGTGCGGCATAGCCGAGGAGCAGACGATCGAGTCCGGCGCGCCAGCTATTTTCCGCGAACGCGGGCAAGCCGAGCGCGGTCCGTTGCTCTGCATCGATTCCCCAGCGAATCCCGGTTTTCTCGATCCAGCCGCGGATCGTATCCAGATCGGTATCGACCAGGTCGAAACGGCGCTGCAGCGCGCTCGACTCCAGAATGCTCATCACGCTGCTCGCGGTGAAACGGCTGCCGGCCGATTCCAGAACCCGCAAAAAGGTGTCGATCACGCCATTCTCCGCGCGCGTTCCGCGATCGGCGACGCTGAACGGGATGCGCGAAGCTTCCGGCGCCGTGTCGAAAACCGCCTCGATAAAAGGCGCGTATTTCGCGATGTCCGGTGCCATCACCACGACGTCGTGCGGTTTCAAATCCGGATGCCGCGTGAACAGATCGAGCAACTGATCGTGCAACACTTCCATCTCGCGCATTGCGCTGTGGCAGGAGTGAAATTGCAGCGAACGATCGTCCGGCGCGACCGGCAGCGGCGCGTGGCCGGCGGGATCGAGGAGCGCGTAAATATCGTGCTGAATCTGGGTGAGGAGCGTGTCCTGGGGCGGAGGCGCAAATTCTTCCTTCTCCGCGGTCGGCTGCAGATCGGTGACGCTGTCGAGGAATTCGCGGCCGAGTTTGCCGCAGGAAGTGAGGAGCGGATTTGCGCCGGCGGCGGAAAATTGCAGGTCGAGCTGCGCGCTCTCCGGCGCGCGCCGGCGGGCGCGCGAGATTTCCCGCGGCGAGCGCGCGTCGCCCCAGTATTCCGGCGTGGGACGCATGGTGAAAAGGTGGATGTCGGTAGCCCGCGCGCATTCCTGGAGAAACTGCAGATAGAACGGGGGCAGCGACGAAATCCCAAAGAGCGCAACCCGCTCCGGCAAGGCTGCGGTCCCGCGATCCACCGTGCGCTTGAATTCCTCCACCAGCGCCGGCGGATGCAATCCCCGCGCGGAGCCGATCACTTCCCGCCAAAGCAATACCTGCCAATCGGCAGTGGCTCGGTTTTTCTCCCAGTCGAGAATCATCCCTGGCCGGAAAGCGAGATACTGGTCGAACGAAGCAGCGATTTTCCCAGCGAGCTGGTAACGGCGCAGCTCAGCGCGCGGCTGATCGAGATAACGTTCCAGCTCGGCAAACTCGGGGCGTGCGACCAGACCGGGAAGCAACGCCATGATGCGCCAGGTCAGATTTTCCCGCGTGTAAAAACCAGTGTCAGCCCGGTTTGGGAGCGCGAGTTGGAAAATGTCGGAGACGAAGCGTTGCGGGAACGGAAAGCGCACGTTCGCGCAGATGCCCTGCGCTTCCGCGAGGCGAAGCGAAAGCCAGCGGCCCATCCCGATGCTTTGCACGACCACGATCTCCTCGGCAAAAGGGTCGCGTAAGGGCGCGCGGAGAATGGTGGCGAGATTCTCCGCGAGCAGTTCGAGGCGGTTACTGGTATGCAGGTAGAGACCGGGCATCGGGGAGCCGAGACCATATCACAAATTGCCTGCGCCCATTCGAACGTGTCGATCAGGTGCTCGAAGCGGACTGATCATCGTCATTTGTAGTTTCGCCGGCTCTCGCTTTGCAGAATCGTTCCACACCAATATTGAGGATGAACCGCACCACGCCACCCGACGAAATCGTGATTAAAGACCTGGAGCTGTCGGTGCGCGTCGGCGTTCTCGAAGAAGAGCGCGCGACCCCGCAAAGGCTCACGATTTCGCTGCGCCTCGAGCCGCGAAGCAACTTTTCCAACCTGCGCGACGATCTCGCGCGGACAGTGGATTACGCCGCCGTCTGCGCTGAAATCGAGCGCTTCGCTTCCGCACGCGCCGATCGGTTAATCGAAACCCTGGCCGACGCGATCGCGGTCCACCTGATCGACCACTTCGCCTTGGCGCGAGTCGAGGCGGAGCTGAGGAAATACATTTTGCCGCAAACAAAATACGTCGCCGTGCGCGTCACGCGCGCAGCCGCCTAACGAGCACGGCGCGATTCGCTTTTCCCGGCGTCGTCCCTACGTTCCTCGCGTGCAAAAAAGCAACCTCGTGCGCGATCACGACGGCTGGGAGACCGTCGGCAGCGAGACCCATTTCCAGACGGAACATCTCGCCGTGGTCACGGACCGGGTGCGGACCCCTTCCCGGAACGAGGCGCGCTCCTGGTCGGTGGTGCATCGCAAGCCGGCGGTGGTGATCGCCCCGCTCACGCGCGACGGAAAGTTCGTCCTCATCCGCGAAGAGCGGATTCCGATTCGCGCCGCGATCTGGTCTTTCCCCGCAGGGCAAATCGACGGAATGCTGGAACCGGATGAAGCGTCGATCCGGGAGGTGGCCCGGCGAGAACTGCGGGAAGAGACCGGCTACGAACTGGCGGCCGGCGCAGACCTTCTCTCGTTAGGCTATTTCTTCTCGTCGCCCGGTTTTACGGATGAGCTCTGTTACTTCTTTGCCGCCCGGCCGGTGCAGGCGAGCGCCGCGGGCGCAACGCCCGAGGCGAGCGAGGCGATCCTGGATTGCCGCGAGTTCAGCGCCGATGTGCTGCGGCAGATGATTGCCGATGGTGAGATTCGCGATTCCAATACCCTGAGCCTCTGGGCGCGCCTCGTCGCCCGCGGCGAAATTTTTCCCTAACGAATGAAGCTCCGCAATCTCTTTTCCTTCCGTGATCCACCCGAGAGCGAGACCTCGAAGCCGTTCCTCGAACATCTCGAGGACCTGCGCTGGACCGTAGTGAAAATCGCGATCACGCTCGTGGTCGCGATGGCGCTTTGCTTCACCTTCCGGCATTGGCTGGTGCAGGTGATGCAGCAGCCGCTTTATCAGGTCGGCGCGCAGGCCGGGACCTTGCGCGCGCTCGGAATCACAGACTCGATTACGATCTCGTTTCATCTCGCGTTCTACGCCGGCATCGTGCTCTCGTTTCCGCTCCTGCTCTATTTCATCGCACAGTTCGTCCTCCCGGCGCTAACCGCGGTGGAGAAGCGTTTTCTTTTCCCAGCGATCTTCGTCAGCTTCGCGCTCTTCCTCATTGGCGTGGCCTGTTGCTACTGGTGGCTGCTGCCGAAGACGATCCTGTTTTTCTTCCGCGACACGCAATCGTTAGGCTGGATTCCGACCTGGACGGTGGAGGAATACTATTCCTTCGTGACCCGCTTCGTCTTGGGCTTTGGGCTGGCTTTTGAATTGCCGGTCGTGGTCCTCGCGCTCGTTCGCTTCGGGCTCGTGACCTATGCCTTCATGGCCCGAACGCGGCCCTATGCGATCGTGCTTATTTTCATCCTCGCCACCATCATTACGCCAACGCCGGACGTGCTCACACTGGTCGCGATGAGTCTGCCGATGTGCCTGCTCTACGAGAGTTGCATCTGGATCGCGTGGTTCATGAACCGGAAAGCGGAACGCGAAGCCGCGGCCTAACGAGTGAAAGATCCTGCGGCGTACGAGTGGCTCTTCCGCGTCTTCGCCTTCGTCATGGGGGCGTCGATCGGGTCGTTCCTGAACGTCTGCATCTACCGGCTGCCGCTCGATCTCTCGGTCAATGAACCGCGGCGCTCGTTCTGCCCCACGTGCCATAAGACGCTTCCCTGGAGCCAGAATATCCCGCTCCTGAGCTGGCTCTGGCTGCGCGGAAAATGCGCGCACTGCGGGAGCAAAATCGCTTTCCGCTATTTCGCGGTGGAACTGCTCACGGGGCTGCTCTTTCTCGCGGTCTGGCTCTGCTTCCCGTGGCCGATCGCGCTCGTCTACTGGCTTTTCGTTAGTCTGCTGATCGTCGCTACCTTCATCGACTTCGCGCATTTCATCATCCCGGATGAAGTGACGATCGGCGGCACGGTTGCGGGCGTGCTCGCGAGCCTCGCGGTGCCGGCGTTGATGGGACAGTCCTCGCGGCTGCTCGCGCTCGCCTGGTCGTTAGGCGCGGCCGCGCTCGGCTACGTCGCGCTCTGGCTAGTCCTTGAGGGCGGGAAGAAGGCCTTCGGTAAAAAACGCATCCGGCTCGACGCGCCGACGGCGTTCAGTTGGGTGCGCGCGAACGACGACGCACAGTTTGTGGTCGGTGACGAAAGCGGGCTCTGGAGCGATCACTTCGCGCGCGAAAGCGACCGAATGATTCTGAATTGCGAGACCGCGGAAGTGGATGGCCGGGTGTTCGAAAAACCGACGCTGGAATTTCATTACAACCGGCTCGCGATCGCGAGCGAGACCTTTGCCTTGGACCAGATCGATCGGATCGCGGGCGTTGTCCGCGAATTACAAATCCCGCGTGAAGCGATGGGCCGTGGGGATCTGAAGTTCCTCGCCTGTATCGGCGCCTTCCTCGGCTGGCAGGCGGTTTTGTGCAGCATTTTCGCCGGGTCGCTGGTCGGCTCGGTCGTCGGCCTAACGACCATGGCTCTCGGCCAGCGCGCGTGGTCGGCGAAGATTCCTTTTGGGCCTTACCTCGCTTTGGGCGCGATCGTGTGGATGTTCTTCGGTCCCGAACTAGTAGCCTGGTATGCTGGTTTGCTCCGGCCCTAGATCGCCGGGAATCGGTTCACGATCCTTGCGCGACGGCGAGTTTGCGGCGAACGCGTAAAAATAGGATTGACGCGTGTAGCCGACCGCTCAAGCTCGGGTCGAGCGCGATCATGAATCCGATCCGAGGACCTGTAAAAGGGCGGCGACCCCTGCTGTGCTCTTTGGCACTTCTCGCGCGCCGGCTGACTGGCCTGCTCGTCTTCGCCGCTTCGGCGAACGCGGACCCGCTCCCGCCGCCAAACCTGACCGCCGTGCCGCCTTTCATCGGCGCTCAGTCCGAGACCTGGGAGGAGTTTCCGGTGGAGAAATTCGGCGACGCGGGGGTTCCGATTCTGGGCGGGACGGCGACGGTTACCGGCACTTTCCTGGAGACAGCCGTCTATCCGATGTTTCGCCTCTGCACATTCTTCGCAGTCCCGACTGACGGAATGACCTTCATGGGCGCAAACGTCATGAACTCGAGCATGACTATCTCCTTTTCCCAACCTGTCTCGGCTTTTGGCGCGTACTGGGGTGGTTTCCCGGCTAGCTGTAGCGCGGATGACACTTACTTCAGCTTCTTCGATGCTGACGGTAACACGGTGGGAATCGTCGGGGTCGCGCCGGGTAGCGGAGGAATGACCTGGCACGGCTACGCTTTTGTCGTTCCGGTGAAGACGGTCATGGTGAGGGGAACCTTTGTCGTCACTGACGGGATGCAGGCAACCCAGACGCTCGCACCTTCGCTGGCTAACATCTCCACCCGCAGCCTCGTCCAAACCGGCGACGGCGTTCTCATCGGCGGCTTTATCGTGACGGGCAACCAGCCGAAGAAGGTCCTTCTGCGCGGCTTGGGTCCGTCGTTAGGTTCGGCTGGCCTTACCGGGGTGCTCGCTAACCCGTCCCTGGAGTTACACTCCGGCAGCGCGGTCATAGCCAGTAACAATAACTGGCAGGACACGCAAAAGACCGCGATCGCGGCGACCGGCCTCCAACCCGCTAACCCAATTGAGTCCGCCATCATCGCGACGCTGGCTCCCGGTTCTTATACCGCCATTCTCGCGGGCCAGAGTGGCGGCACCGGGATCGGGCTCGTGGAGATCTACGACCTGGACCAGGCTGGTGAGTCACGCCTGGCTAATATCAGCACGCGCGGCTTCGTCGGAACCGGAAACGAGGTGATGATTGGCGGCCTTATTCTTAGCGACACCACCAGAGTGCTGGTCCGCGCACTCGGGCCATCCCTGACCGAGGCCGGAGTCTCCGATGCTTTGCTGGATCCGGTTTTCGAACTTCACGGAGCGGACGGGACCTTGATCGCTTCCGACGACGACTGGCACGATGTCCAACCGACGGAGATCGAAGCCACCGGCATTCCGCCGACAGATCCACGCGAGTCAGCGATCCTGCGGGTGCTGACTGCGGGCAATTACACCGCGATCGTCCGCGGCGCGGACGGCACCACCGGCAACGCGCTGGTGGAAGCCTACGCGCAGTAACTGACCCTCCGCGCCGACGGAGTTATCGTCGACAACCCCGTAGCTCTCCTACTTGGTCTTCTCCAAGTCCTTCTCGAACTGCGCCCTTTAACCCCTGAACTTTCTCGGTCATCGGGCCAACCCGCGCCTGCACCAGCGCGCCAGCTTTTTGCATCGCGACCGGGATTTTCTCGATTCCCTGCTGCATCCCACTGCGCATCCGTCACCCATTTGCCTGAGCACTCCGCCTTCCGCGAGAATTTATACGGCGTAATTTGCGCAGTAGGTGGCGTACATCGCGTTGCTGATCTCGACCAGCCGCTCCTGGATCCGGGTAAGGTATTCGTGCAGACCGAAATCAAAGATCTCACTGATGGTCACGAAGGCCACGTCGGACCGTAGCCGGCCCGATAACCGCTCGGCCTCATTCGCGTAGCGGGTTTCATCCACGCCGGAAATGCTATGCAGCGCCTCGTCCAGCGAATCCACGCAAAAGCGAATCGAGCGCGGAAATTCCTGATGCGTAATGAGAAACTCCGCGACCTTCCAAGGCGCGACCTGACTGACATAGAGCTTGCAGTAGGCCTCCAGCCCGCTGCAGGATTTCAAGACTCCCATCCATTGGATGGTATCGACGTTGCCGCCGACATCTTCGCCCGAAGGCAGCAGGATGTGATACTTCACATCGAGGATGCGCGAGGTGCAATCAGCCCTCTCGATCAGCGTCCCGATCCGGATGAAGTCCCAGCCTTCGCCATGAGTCATGGTGGAATCAGTCACCCCCTGGAAAAGATGGGAACCGGTAATGACCTGCTTGAAAAACTCGTGCGGGCTGGAGAGAAGGAGCCGGCGGGCGGCGTCGCTCTGCACGAAGAGATAGAGTCGATTAATTTCCTCCCACATCTCGCTGGAGATTTGTTCGCGGGTGGTGCGGGCGTTTTCGCGCGCACGACTAAGACAGGAAATGATCGAGCTCGGATTCTTTCGCTGCAGGGTAAGGAACTCGGTCACGGAAGCTTCGTCGGCCGTTTCGTAGAGTGAGTCGAAAGTGTTAGTCTCTTCGAGGGAGGCAATGACGGGCGCCCAATGTTGCATCGCGTCCGCTTCGCCGCCGAGGTCGAGCAGGAGCTGGAGGTTGACGTCCAGGATGCGGGCATCGTTTTCCGCCCGCTCCATGTAGCGGCTCATCCAGTAAAGTGAATCGGCAACGCGGCTAAGCATGTGGCCTCAGGATTGCGACTGACTTTGCGACTGCGATTGCAGCACGATCGGCGCGTCTTCTTCTTCATCATCCACTACCCAGGTGTCCTTGCTCCCGCCGCCCTGGGAAGAATTCACCACCAGCGAGCCGGCGCGCAGAGCTACTCTCGTTAGGCCGCCGGGGATGATCGTGACTCTTTCGCCGTAGAGAATGTAAGGCCGCAGATCGACATGCCGGCCCTGCATCGAGTCATCGCAGAAACTCGGAGAACGCGAAAGCGAGACGATCGGCTGGGCGATGTAGTTGCGTGGGTCTTTCTTGATCCGGCTGGCAAAGTCTTCGCATTCTGCCTTGGTCGCCTGCGAGCCGATGAGCATGCCGTAGCCGCCGCTTTCGTTGGCCGCTTTCACGACCAACTCCGGGAGATGCTCCAGGATATACTTACAGTCGTTAGGGTCGGATGCGAGATAGGTTGGAACATTCTGCAGGATCGGGTCTTCGCCCAGGTAGTAACGAATCATTTTCGGCACGTAATGGTAGACCACTTTGTCATCCGCCACCCCGGTGCCGATGGAGTTTGCGAGGCTGACGCAGCCATGGCGATAGGCGTCGACCAGGCCCGGCACACCGAGCCCGGAGTCTTTCCGGAAAACCTGCGGGTCGAGAAAGTCATCGTTGATTCGCCGATAGATCACGTCGACCGGCTTGAGCCCTTTCGTCGTGCGCATGAAAACGCAGCCGCCCTGAACCACGAGGTCGCGCCCTTCCACGATCTCGATTCCCATCGAGCGCGCGAGGAAGGAGTGCTCGTAATAGGCTGAGTTATAAACGCCCGGCGTGAGCAGCACGACGGTCGGCTCTTCCCGGCCCGGCGGCGCGATGTAGCGCAGGACGTTGAGCAACTCCTGACTGTAGTTTTCCACCGGCCGCACCCGATATTCGCCGAAGAGCGGCGGAAAAATCCGCTTCATCGCCTGGCGGTTTTCCAGCACGTAGGAAACGCCGGAAGGGCAGCGCGCATTGTCCTCGAGCACCAGATAATTGCCGTCGCCGTCGCGGATCAGGTCGGTCCCGCAGATGTGGACGTAAATGTTCCGCGGCACGTCGAAGTTCATGAACTCCGGACGGAAATTTTCCGCTTCCCAGACGATCTGCTTCGGGATCACGCCGTCGCGGAGGATGTTTTGGCCGTGGTAGATGTCGTGCAGGAAAAGGTTCAGCGCCGTGATCCGCTGCACGAGGCCGCGCTCGATCAGGTCCCATTCGCGCGCCGGGATGATCCGCGGGATCAGGTCGAAGGGAAAAATCCGCTCCGTGCCCTGGTCGTCGTTGTAGACCGTGAAGGTGACGCCCTGTTGCAGGAAGGACGTCGCCGCGAGCGTGCGTTTGCGCTCGAAATCGCCCGGGCCCATCTCCGCGAAGCGGGCCAGCAGCCGCCGGTAGTGCGGCCGGGGCACGCCGGGCGCGGAGAACATTTCGTCGAAAAATTGCGCGACCTCGTAGGCGGAGAAAAGGCCGGTCATTTGCACGCTCATTGTGTCAGCGCGAAAGAGGGTCGCAATGAAAAAGGGGAACGCCGCCGCGGCGAATGAGCACGAGCGCGCCTGTGCCCGAGTCGCGGCACGCTTCGGCGAGCTCTGGCTCCGGCTTTATGCGGGTCGGAAATTGCGGAGCGATCCGGTCTTCCCGGCGGCCTTCGGACTTTTGCAGCATTCCCACGAAGAACTCATCGATGTGGGCTGCGGAGTTGGCCTGCTCGGACTCTATCTCCGAGAAAGAAATTTCCGGCCACCGGTCGTGGGGATCGATCGCGACGGCCGGAAGATTGCCCGCGCGCGCGCGGCGGCGGCCGGTTATCCGGCTTTGGATTTTCTCGAACAGGACGCGGGCGAAAAGCTGGACCGAACCGGCAGTGTCGTCCTTTTCGACGTGCTCCATTACCTGCCGCCGGCGGAACAGGAGCGGCTGCTCGAGCGCCTTGTCCCGCGCGTCGCGCCCGGCGGGCTGCTGCTGATTCGCGATTGCCCGCGCGACCGGAACACGCGCTTTTGGCTCACGCTCCTGGCCGAGCGTTTCGCGCAGCTCATTGCCTGGAACGTCGCCGCGCCGTTGCACTTCCCGGATCGGGAAGAAGTCGGTGCGCATTTTTCGCCGCACGAATTCGAGAGCAAAATCGAGCCGCTTTGGGGCGCGACCCCGTTTAACAATCACCTTTTCATTTTCCGCCGGCGCGCGGCCGCAACTGCTCCGGCGTCGGAAGCACGCAGCGATAACCTTCTGCCGCCAGCAGCGTGAGCGTGAGCTCGAGACAGCGCGGATGAAAATCCGGCGCGCTCTTCGTGCGATGACCTTCGTGGAGTAACAGGATCGCGCCCGGGCGCAGTCCACGGCGAATGCGGGCCGTAACCGCTTCCGGATCACTGCTCACGGTATCGAGTCCGCGCACGGTCCAGCCGACCAGCTGCATTCCGCGCCTCCCGAGGGCGGGATGAACGAAGAAATTCTTCAGCCCGGCCGGAGTGCGGAAATAACCGGACGCGACCGGGTGACGATCGATCTCCCGGGCGATCGGCGTCGGCAGATAAGCCCAGAAACTGGCGCTCGGGTGCGAGAAAGTATGGTTCGCGATCGAGTGACCCGCTGCCCGGATACGCGTGATCTCTTCCGGAAGCGCCACGGCTTTTTCCCCGATGGTGAAGAAGGTGGCGCGCGCCTCGAAGCGGGCGAGCAGCTCCAGCATCCGCGGGGTGTGGAGCGCATCCGGGCCGTCATCGATCGTGAGCCAAACCTCGCGCCGCGGTGTCTCGAAATGCGTCACCACCGGTCCCCACCACGAGCAGTTCGCGACCAGCGTCGGGTAGAGCACGAGCAGGTGCGAAACGAAGAGCACGGCGAGCGCGAGCCAGGGATGCCAACCGACCGTGCACGCGAAAAAAACCGCGGCGCCAACGGCGAACGCGAGGATCAACCGGCGCCTCATGTGGTTCGCTCGAGCAGTTCCGCGCCGAGATTCAATCCCACGAGCACGAGCCAGAAAATGCCTAACGAACGCAGGAAGCCACTCTCGTCGCGCACGAGGAGCGCGGCGAGGAGAGTGACGAGCCCGATGAGCACGAAGCTCTGAAGCGCGAGGTTCGTGCGCGCACGATAAAGGCCGAGCCGCCGAAGAAGTTTCGCGAGCAGCCAATTCACAAAATAGAGCAGGAGACAGGCAATCCAGATCGCGATCGGCGTGAGCAGCAGGCAGAGCACCCGCCCGGGCCACGGCCGCACGACGCCGCAGAGCGCGCGCCCAAGAAACACGCAGCCGATCGCAAAAACCAGCCAACCGAGCCCGTATGCTTCCCCGGCGCTCCACTGCGCACGACGCTCTCTCTTTCCGGCCAGCCGCGCGCAAAGGCGCGGGAGCGCAAACCAGTATCCGCGCTCGCCGTTCAGGGCGTTCATCGCGCGGGAAAAATTGGGACGAGCGAGAACCATTGATCCCAGTTTGGCCGGATCACCTCCTCGAGTTTCCGGCACCAGAGGGCGAGCGCCTCGTCGATCGCCGCGTCGCGGGAGGCTTCCGTGCGCCGGCAATAAAAGGGCTCGCCCGCGATGATTTTGTAATGGTGAAACGAAGTCCGCAAAACGAAGACCGGGTAGATCGGCGCCTGCGCCACAAGCGCGAGCGTAAACGGCCCGTCCGGCAGCCTAACGAGCTCGCCAAAGAGCCGAGTCTCGCGGGCGGAGATTCCCGCCGTCGCGCGATCGCCGAGGATCGAGACGATCTCGCCCGCGCGGAGCGCGTTCAAGAGCTCAAACGGAAGCGCCATCCCGGAAGTGTTGTAGGCGATTTTCACCGCGCCCGCCGTCGCCTGCGCGAGCGAGGCGTCGACATGTTCCGCGGTTTTCGCATCGGCTTCCGGCGCACGCACCATCCGGAGCTCGCGCTGATAACGATCGGAAAAAAGAGCCGCGCCGAGATCGTAGCTGCCCATGTGCGCGGTGAGCAGGATTGCGCCCGGGGAAGCCGCGAGCTGCTCGAGATTTTCCGCGCCTTCGACCGTGTAGGCGAACTCCGTGCGCGCGATCTTGTGATCCGCTGCGTCGGAGATCGTCCAGGCGAAATTAAAGAGCGTGAGCCAGGCGCGGCCGTAGTTCGTTAGGCGATTCGAGCCGGGCAGAATGACCGCGAGATTACGCAGCAAGGCGCGGCGGGCGGGCGCGGCGACGAGGAAAAAAAAGGTGGTCCAGAGCACCATCATGACCGTGCGCAGATAGAACGGGACATCCGTCTGGGCGAAATCCAGATAACGCCGCCAGTAAACGCCGCGCACGGCGAAATGGTGAAACCAGTGGCGAGCGGACATGAGCAGGGGCAATTATGCGCGGGCAAATGATCTTCACCAACGGCCGTCTCGTTTTTCCCGACCGCGTCGCTGACGGCCTCGCGCTGCGGGTCGCGGAGGGGAGGATCGTGGAAATCGGCGCGCGACTCGTGCCGGACCGCGACGAGGAAGTGGTCGATCTCGCGGGGAATTTTCTCGCGCCAGGATTCATCGATCTGCATGTGCATGGCGCGGCCGGGCGCGACACGATGGAGGGAACCGAGGAGGCCTTTCGCGCGATCTGCGCGCACCATCTCGCGGGAGGAACGACGTCGCTTTGCCTAACGACGGTGACCGCGCCACTCGCGGAGATCGGCCGCGTCGTTTGCGCGATCGAAGCGGCGAGGGCGACGATCCCGCAACTGCGCGGCGCACATGTGGAGGGGCCGTTCATTTCGCCGAAAAAATGCGGAGCGCAGAACGCGGAACACATCGTCGAGCCGACTCCAGAACGGGTCGCGCAATTGCTGGAAAATGCCGGCGCGATTCGGCGGGTGACGCTCGCCCCGGAGTTGCCGGGCGCGCCGGAATTGATCGCGCGCCTAACGAGTCTCGGAATCGCGAGCAGTGGCGGCCACAGCGCGGCCTGGGACGACGAAGCGGAGGCGGCTTTCGCTCGCGGGATGCGGCAGGTGACGCACACCTTTAACTGCATGTCCGGAATGCGCCGCCGCGAGGGTGAACGGACCGCCGGGCTGCTCGAATACGCGTTGAGCGAGCCGGAGATTTTCTGCGAGCTGATCGCGGATGGTCACCATGTTTCGACCACGCTGATGCGGATGCTCTACCAGGCGAAAGGCGCGGAGCGGATCTGCCTCGTGACCGACGCCACCGCCGGTGCCGGTCTGCCTAACGAGTCGAAATTTGCGCTCGGCCGCCAGGAATGCGTGATGCGCAACGGCGCCTGCTGGCTGGCGGATGGCGCGGCGCTTGCCGGGAGCGCGGCGCGGATGATCGATCTCGTTAGGCTAATGGTTAAGCGGGTTCGCGTGCCGGTGCACGAGGCGATCCGGATGGCCACAGAAACGCCGGCGCGCGCGATGGGTTGGAAAACAAAAGGCGCGCTCGCCGCAGGAATGGATGCGGACCTGGTCGTGCTCACGCCGCGGCTCGAGGTGGTCCGCATCTCGCTGTCATCCTGAGCGAAGCGCAGCGGAGTCGAAGGATCCCGCCGGGTTTCTGGAAAGTCACGTCGCGGGGGTTAAAGCGGAGCGTTCACAAAATTCCACGGGATCCTTCGACTCCGTTCCGCTGCGCTTCACTTCGCTCAGGATGACGACATTCTCGCCATCCCATTCCTCAGCGGAAAGTTTGTTACATCTGCGACCGGAACGGCAGCGCCAGCCATTCCGTGGTCCGCTCCCAGAGCGAGCGGTTCTTGAAATCCTGGAACGTGTATTCCTTCGACTGCGCGAGGTCTTTCTCGAAGATCGCCTCCATTCGTTTCCCGAAATCTTCGTCATAAACTGCGAGGTCGAGCTCTTCGTTGATCTCCGCCGAGCGCGAATCAAAATTTGACGAACCGACGAGCGCGAACCGGCTGTCGATCACCATCGACTTGGTGTGGATCATCGTCGGCTGGTATTCGAAAATCTTCACTCCGCCCTCGAGCATTTTGCCGTAGGCGGCGCGGCCCGCGCTTTTCGTCAGCGGCTGGTCGTCGTTTTTACCGGGCAAAACGAGGCGCACATCGACGCCGCGCTTGACCGCTTTCACGAGCAACTCCACCTGGTCGTCGGTCGGCGTGCAATAGGCGTTGGTGATCCAAATCCGTTTCTCCGCGGCGGCGAACGCGACCGCCTGCGTCACCGGGATCGGCGCCATCGAGAAGGAATAGGAAGCGATCGTTTGCGCGTGCAGATTTCCCGCCGGCGGATGCGCGGGAAATTGATCCGGCCCACTCAACGTTTCGCCAAAAGTCTTGATCCAATGCGCCTCGAACGCGCTCTGCAACTCGCCGACGAGCGGGCCTTCCACGCGCACCATCAGGTCGCGCCAATGTTTCGGGTCCTGGGCGTGGCCGGACCATTGCTCGGCGAAACCAACCGCGCCGGTGAACGCCACCTTGCCATCGAGCACGAGCACGCGGCGATGCGAACGGCGATTCGTGCGATCGATCCGCCACGACATCAGCGGATGGTAGTAGGCGAATTTGCAGCCCGCTTCCTTGAGCATTTTCACGTCGGAATTATCCAGCTTCCAACCGGAGCCGACGCCATCGAGGAGCACGCGCACTTCGAGCCCGGCGCGCGCGCGTTCGCAAAGCGCATCGCGGAAGGCGCGCCCGACGCTGTCGGAATAAACGATGTAAGCCTGGAAGTTCACCGACTTCTTCGCGCCGTGGATCGCGTCGAGCATCGCAGGGAAATAGGCGTCGCCGTTCTCGAGCAGGTCGAGCTTGTTCCCGGCAAGCGGCACCGGATTGGCAAGCGCGAGCGCGGAGCCAAAGAACGCCGGATCGCTCACGCTGAAAGTGTGCTCGAGATGATATTCGAGCACGTGCCGGCGAATGAAGAAAACGCAGAAGACCGCGAGGATGGCGAGAAAGGCGAGCCCGGCCGCGAGCCACTCGACGAAATCGAGGTCCCACCATTTTCCGGTCGATTTTTTCCTCCGTGCGCGCGCCATGGAGCGGAGCATGCGGCGGGGGAGAACCCCGGGCAAGCGATAGCGCAGCGGCGACAACGCGAGGCCACCGTTGGCGATTTGCACGGGTGCAGCCTTCCGGGTTTATTGCTCACCCCCACCGCCCGCTTTTCGTTCCATGCCAACCAGCACCACGCCGCCCGCTTCCGCGCTGCCGGATAACGTCGTGCCGATGATCCCGCCTAACGAATCTCCGGCCGCGCCGAACTTTTCCGATCACGCGAATTTCATCAACCGCGAGTTGAGCTGGCTGGAGTTTAACCGCCGCGTGCTCGAGGAAGCGCAGGACCCGACCCAGCCGCTGCTCGAGCGGATTAAATTTCTCGGCATCGTGAGCTCGAATCTCGACGAGTTTTTCGAGATCCGCGTCGCCGGCATTAAGCAACAGATCGCGAGCGAGACGAGCGATGTCGGCCCCGATGGACTGAGCCCGACGGATACTTTCAACGCCATCCAGCGGGTCGTGCACGAGATGGTCGCGACCCAGTACGCGCTCTGGAACGAAGAGCTCACGCCCGCGCTGAAGCAGAACAACATCCGCATCCGGCAAAGCGCGGACCTGAGCACGAAGCGCGGGACCTGGGCGCGCCGCTATTTTCAGCAGGAAGTTTTCCCGATGCTCACTCCGCTCGCGGTGGACGCGAGCCATCCCTTCCCGCAGCTCGCGAACAAGAGCCATAATCTGCTCGTGAGGGCGCGCGCCCGCGAAGGCGGCGACCCGATGCACGCGATCGTGCAGGTGCCGCGCGCGGTCTCGCGTTTGATCCTGATGCCGCGCGGCGAAAAGGGCGACGAGACCTGGAATTATCTCTACCTCGCGTCGTTGATAAAACATCATATCGCCGAGCTTTTCCCCGGGCTCGTAATCGATGGCGTGCACGCTTTTCGCGTGACCCGAAACAGCGATCTCTACGTCGACGACGAAGAAGCCGAGAACCTCCTCCGGAGCATCGAGCAGGAGCTTCGCCGCTCGAGCCGCGGCAATGCCGTGCGGCTCGAAGTGGAAGCCGATTGCCCGAGCGACTTCTCCGATTTGCTGCTCGATTTTTTCCAGCTCGGGCAGGCCGATCTCTACAAGCTCGACGGCCCGCTTTCGATGACGCACCTGCTGCCGCTGGTCGCGAACGACGCCTTTGCGAAATTGAAGGACCGCGTCTTCCAGCCGACCCGCGACCCGGCGCTGCCGCCGCATGCGGACATCTTCGAGGCGATGCGGCGGCAGGATATTTTGCTCCATCATCCGTATGAAAGTTACGACCCGGTGGTGGAGTTGATCGAGAGCGCGGCGGCCGATCCGCAGGTGCTCGCGCTCAAGATCACGCTCTATCGGACGAGCGGCGATTCGCCGATCGTGGAGGCGCTGATCAATGCGGCCGATGCCGGGAAACAGGTGACCGCGCTGGTGGAACTGCGCGCGCGTTTCGACGAGGCGAACAACATCCAGTGGGCTCGCCGGCTCGAGGAATCAGGCGCGCACGTGGTCTACGGCGTGGTCGGTCTGAAGACGCATTGCAAGGCCTTGCTCGTCGTGAGGCGCGACACCGACCGGCTGCGGCAATACGTCCATCTCGGCACCGGAAATTACCACCCGAAAACCGCGCGCATTTACACCGACTTCAGCCTCTTCACGACCGCGCCGGAACTGACCGAGGAAGTCGCGATCGTCTTCAACACGCTCACCGGGCTGGCCGGTTATCCGGGCCTGAAAAAACTCCTCGTCGCGCCCTTCGATCTCCATCAGCGCCTGATCAAAATGATCGAGCATGAGCGCGACCTCGCGCGCGACGGCCAGGAGGGCCGGATCATCGCGAAGCTGAATTCGCTGGTCGACCAGGAGATCATCGAGAAGCTCTACGAAGCTTCCTGCGCCGGGGTGAAAATCGATCTGATCGTTAGGGGGATCTGCTCTCTGCGCCCGGGGATGAAGGGCCTGAGCGAGAACATCCGCGTGATCTCGATCGTCGGGCGTTTCCTCGAGCACAGCCGGATTTATTTCTTCGGGAACGACGGCGAGCCGCTCCTTTATCTCGCGAGCGCCGACTGGATGCCGCGCAATTTTTATCGCCGGGTCGAGATCGCTTTCCCGGTCGAGGCGCCGGCGCTGCGCGACGAGATCATCAAGGAAGTGCTCCCTCGTTTCCTGCGCGATCACGGCAAGGCGCGCGCGCTCCAGGCGGACGGCACTTATGTGCGTTTGAAGGCGGCCGAGGGCGAGCGCCCGGCACAGGCGCAACTGCAATTTCGCGAGCATTCGCGGCGCCAGGCGAAAAAGCTCGCGGAGAAACAGCGCAAGGGCAAAATGCGGCTTTCGCCGATTAAAACCCCGCCCAAAGACCGCGCATGAAAAAGAAAATCCTCGTCGTCGATATCGGCGGCTCGAACGTGAAGCTCATGATCTCCGCGGAGGAGAAACGCCGGAGATTTCCCTCCGGCCCGAAACTTTCTCCAGAGGAAACGATCGCCGGGATCAAGGAGCACGCGGGCGACTGGGATTACGACGCGGTTTCGGTCGGTTTTCCGGCGCCGGTGCGCGACGGGAAAATCGTCGGCGACAAGCCGAAACATCTCGGCAAAGGCTGGCTCGAATTTGATTTTGCGAAGGCGCTGGGCAAGCCGACGCGGGTGATTAACGACGCCGCGCTCCAGGCGCTCGGGAGTTATCGCGAAGGTCGGATGTTGTTCCTCGGCTTCGGCACCGGGCTCGGCTCGGCGCTGGTCTGGGACGGCTACGTTTTATCGCTCGAGCTGGGCGATCTGCCCTACGTGAACCACGAGATCATCGAGCGGAAAATCGGCGACGCGGCGCTCGAGGAGACCGGGAAAAAAGAATGGCGCAAAGAGGCGCTCTTCATCGTCGAGCAGTTGAAAAGTTCCTTCATCGCCGACACGTGCGTGCTCGGCGGCGGCAACGCCGGCCTGCTCGAGGACGAGCTGTCCAAAGGCGTCGAACTTGG
The DNA here is from genome assembly GCA_963742845.1 of uncultured Verrucomicrobiae bacterium. GTDB lineage: Bacteria > Verrucomicrobiota > Verrucomicrobiia > Chthoniobacterales > UBA10450 > Palsa-1392. The sequence continues at coordinate 399,795 of CAVUNK010000008.1, forward strand.
GCATAACCGCAATGTTTTCCCGGGCGGCGTGCGGCTCTGGGAGACCCTGGGCGACGGCAAGACGCCGAAGTGGAAAATCATTTAGTTCGTTAGGCACTCGTTCGGCCGATGCGGCAATATCTCGACCTGCTTCGCCTCGTCCTCGAGACGGGCAAACCAAAAGAGGACCGGACCGGCACCGGCACGCTCTCGGTTTTCGGCGCGCAGGCCCGTTTCGATCTGCGGGAAACCTTCCCGCTCCTGACCACGAAAAAGCTCCATCTCAAGTCGATCATCCACGAGCTGCTCTGGTTTTTGCGCGGCGAGACGAACGTCCGCTCGCTCCAGGAAGCGGGCGTGACGATCTGGAACGACTGGGCCGACGAACGCGGCGAACTCGGCCGCGTCTACGGCGCGCAATGGCGCGACTGGCGCGGGCCGAACGACGAGCACATCGACCAGATCGACAACGTCATCGCGCAGATCAAGACCAACCCGGACAGCCGCCGCCTCATGGTCACGGCCTGGAATCCGGCGGAAGTCGACACCATGGCGCTGCCGCCGTGCCACGCGCTCTTCCAGTTCCACGTGCAGGATGGCGCGCTCAGTTGCCAGCTCTACCAGCGCAGCGCCGATCTTTTTCTCGGCGTCCCCTTCAACATCGCGAGCTACGCGCTGCTCACGAAAATGGTCGCGCAGGTCTGCGGCCTAACGAGTGGGGAATTCATCCACACCTTTGGCGATCTCCATCTCTACCGGAACCACCTCGCGCAAGCCCGCGAACAGCTCGCGCGCGAGCCGCGCCCACTCCCGCGGATGGAACTGAATCCCGCCGTCCGCTCGATCCACGATTTCCGGTTCGAAGATTTCACCCTCGTCGGCTACGACCCGCACCCCGCGATCAAAGCGCCGATCGCGGTCTGAAAAGTCGCGCGCCGACACGGCGATTTTTCCGCGCATATCTCTGTGCACTCGGCGCGCTCTGCGCTTAAGAATAACGCGCATGGACTTCGCCGCACTCAAACGGCTCTACGATCAGCCGCTCTTTGATCTCATCTCGCAAAGCCGGGCAACTCATCTGCGGCATTGGCGCGGCGAACAGGTGCAGCGTTGCAGCCTGCTCTCGATCAAGACCGGCGGCTGCAGCGAGGACTGCGCCTACTGTGCCCAGAGCGCGCATTATTCCACCGGGCTGGAGCGGGAAAAACTGATGCCGGTGGATGAAATCATGACCGCCGCGAAACGGGCGCGGGCGCAGGGCGCGACGCGTTTCTGCATGGGCGCGGCCTGGCGCGGAGTGCGCGAGGGGACGCGCGAAATTCGAGCAGGTGATCGACGCCATCCGCGAGGTGAGCCAGCTCGGGATGGAAGTCTGCGTGACGCTCGGCCAGATCGGGCCGAGCGAGGCGCGCCGGCTGAAGGAAGCGGGCGTGACCGCTTACAATCACAACATCGATACCTCGCCGGAGTTTTATCCGGAGATCGTGAGCACGCACACTTTCGCCGACCGCCTCGCGACCATCGCGGCGGTGCAGGAAAGCGGGATGTCGGTCTGCTGCGGCGGGATCGTCGGGATGGGCGAGACCGCTACCGACCGGCTGCGCATGCTGGAAGTGCTGAGCAACTTCGAGCCCGCGCCGGAGAGCGTGCCGATCAACTGCCTCATGGCCATGCCCGGCACGCCGCTGGCGGAGCAACCGCCGATCGATATTTTCGATCTCGTGAGATTGATCGCGGTCACGCGGCTGGCCTTGCCGAAAGCGCGGGTGCGCCTCGCCGCCGGGCGCACGCGCCTCTCGCGTGAAGGGCAGGCGTTCTGTTTCTTCGCGGGCGCGAACTCCATTTTCTACGGCGACAAACTGCTCACCGCGGAGAACCCTGCAGCCGATACCGACGTCGCTCTTCTCCGCACCCTCGGGTTGGCGATCGAGCCGAACGAGGTCGCCGCCCCGGTTTCAGAAGCCTTGTCATCCTGAGCCGCGCAGACGGCGAAGGACCTCACAAGCGTCGCGCGACGCCCATCGCCTAACGACCTCGAGCAACGCCTGCGAGGTCCCTCGCTTACGCTCGGGATGACAAATCGAGAGGGAGCGCGCTCCCGTGGCCGCTCGTTTTTCGCGCCCCACGGAAATTCCCATTGACCCGCTTCCGCGGCGCCCGCTATTCTCCCGCCCGTGAAAGCCATCCTCGGTTCGCTTCTTTGCCTCGTCCTCTTCGCTTCGCAATGTTTTGCGATCAAAGGCGGGCCGCCTTATCCGGGTGGGCAATCAGCGTCATCGGCACCTATGCCGGCGTGTCGAGCCGCAGTTTGACCCGACCGATCCGTTTTCACCAACTCGCTAGGCATTTTCTCTCTCGGCGTCCCGAGCACCGGTCTCGTCCAGCGGAACGCTTTCATCATGTTCACCCGGGGCCGGACTTTTCGGCGGCACGATCCAGGCCGTTGGCCTGGTGACCTCGGGTCAGATCAAAGGAGTTTTGAGCGCCACTTTTACTCCGACGAGCTCGCAGGCCGTGTTCACCGATCCTTTTGGCAACACGATCATCGTCAGTAGCGGTGACATTACCGCGCGCGCAGATGGGAGCCTGAACGCCCGCGTCTCCGGGACAAGTGGCAACTCGCTCCTCGGCTCCGCGGCTCTCCTCGATGGCAACGCCACCGTCTTCGTCACCGAGTCGGCCACCGTGACCAATCCCGACGGGACGACCCAGAACATGAGCACGGTGACGGCGTCGCTGTCTCTCGACGTCATCGGCTTCAAGCAGAGTAATACGGCCACCACCACAGGCACCACGGGCACGAGCGGCGGCTAGGCCGGTCGCTCGCGCGGTCTCATATCAGCGGTGTCTGCCCAGCCTTTGCGGCCGCCGCTGCCGGTTGCGTTTACCCTCCTCGAGCTGCTCATCGTCATCGTCATCATCGGCATTCTGATGACCTTGGCCATCCCGGTTTATACCGGGCTGCGCGGCCGGGCTCAGCGGGCAGCCTGTGCCGCCAACCTGCGAAGCCTTTACGTCGCCACCGACACCTTTCTCCAGCGCAACGGTTCCTGGCCCCAGATTCACGCGAAAACTTCGATACTCGCGAAGCCCTCGCCAACGCCTGGGTCGCCGCGCTCGAGCCTTTCGGCGTGAGCCGCAAGAATTGGATCTGCCCCACGATCCAGGATTCGCTCGGGGACCCGACTATAACGACCCGGCCCACGCCCGGATCGATTACATTGCCACCCCTTTCGACGACAAACCCTTCACCCCGCACCAGTGGCCGCGCCAGCCCTGGTTCATCGAAAGCGGCGATGTTCACGGCAATGGCAATCTCCTCATCTTCACCGACGGGAGCATTTCCGAGGTGAACGATTTGATTCCGAGATAAACGCTTTACGCGGAATGCGCGGAACAGCAGAATCGTCGACTTCGCCCCAAAATGAAAAAACGTTCCTCCTTCGTTTCGCTTTTCCTTTTGCTTGGCCTAGTGGCGTCCTTTGCTCAACTGGAGCCGCAAGGAATCCTCGTTCTACGAACTCCCTCCACTTCCTATACCGAAACCCTGGAGTATCGCAGCTATCGAGTGGACAATGCACTCTTCGCGACCGTGGTCACGACAAGCGGCCAACGAAAACAGCTGAAGTCAGCGAGCGTGGTCGCGGCTGTTCCTTATCCGCCTTCGAATTTCGACGCTTCGCTGGAAGGGGACGCGCAAAGTGTCCTGGAAAAGATCGACGCGCTAAAGGCCGCGCATCCGCAAGTGCGGAACACAATTGGAAGCTGTTCGGGGTCGGTGGTCGCGCGCCCTCGCGATCTTCCAACAGACGCAGCGGGCCAGGGAAACGGCAGCCCGGGAAGCCCCCCAGCAAAACCAGGCGCGCGCATCTGTGCCTCGGGTAGCCGGCTTTCTCGAGCGAGCGTGGACTCCGCGACGATCACCCACGCCACTGGGGTGACAACGATACCGTTGCGGGCTCTGAGTGCAGGGCAAATCCTGTCGCTCAATGCCACCTCGCGCACCGTGCAACTTCCGCTCAACCTCGAGGGCGCTTCGGCGGCGTCGCCGACGCCCCAGACCGGGCGCATTTCTTCCGCGACGAAACGAATCGAAATGGCCGGGCGTAAAGTGATCGCGTTCGCCGCAAAAAAACTCGGGGTGGCCGATACCACCTTCAGTGTCTGGACTTTCTTCGTCGCTTTCCCGGTTCTGATTCTCGCCTTGTTGATCGCGACTTTTCTGATGGCTTGGAGGCCTCGAACAACGCTGCTGCCAGCACGCCGTCCCCTTTCGCCCTCCTGATGAAAACTCTGCTCACGATCCTCCTGACCGCCGGGATATTTGTCGCAATCCTCCGCTCGGAGCTAACGCCTTGGCGCCTGGTCCACGCCGTCGATCTGGACAACCGCTCGCGAATCGCCGTGCCCGCCCCGCCCGCCGCGGATCACGGTGGTGATTGGATGCACAATCCGAACTACCGCTCGGCGTTGGAGAAGACCACCATCGTCGGTGTGCCGGAGCACGCGCGTCCTCGCGAAGCAACGCCCGCGCCGCCTTCCGGACGCCCGTAATTTTAGGCGGCCGCCTGCGCGCTGCTTAACAGCCCGCCGTAGAGCTGCTCGTAACTTTCCGCCGCGCGCGCCCAGGAGAAATCGCGGGTCAGCGCGCGCTTCATCACGCGGTCCCATTCCTCGCGGTCGCGGAAGACTTCGCGCGCGCGTTTGATCGCGTCCCAAAACGGCTCACTCCCATATTCGTAAAAGAGGAAACCATGGCCGGTGTTCGACGCGGGATCGTAGTCGGTGATGATCTGCTCGATCCCGGGAGTCGCACGCGCCACCGGCAGGACGCCGTAGCGCAGGCTGTGCATCGCGCTGAAGCCGCCCGGTTCCACCCGCGAAGGAATGAGCGCGATGTCGCTTCCGCCCTCAATCAAGTGGGCAAGTTCCTCGTCGTAGTCGTGCCGATAGGCCAGCTTTGTCGGGAACTTGCGCGCGGCGATGCCGAGCGCGGTTTCGTAGGCCGGGTCGCCTTTGCCGAGGATGATCAGGCGCACGTCATCGGCGAGGAGCCGGTCGAGGACCGGGAGGAGAAGATCGAAACCTTTTTCGCCAACGAGCCGCGTGACCATGCCGAAGACCGGGCCACGGGGATTCGGCGCAAGGCCGACCTGCGCGAGCAGCGCCGCACGCGAGGAGGTCTTGATTTCCAGCGAGCCCGCTCCGTAACGCACGGGCAGGAACGGATCGGTCGTCGGATTCCAGCGTTCGATATCCGCGCCCGGCAAGATGCCCGCGAGCCGCGTGGCGTTTTCGCGCAGGACAATCTCGAGGCCTTCGCCTAACGACTCCGTGAGCACGCCGTGCGCGTAGGGCTCGCTCGAGACGACGATGCGATCGGCGAAACGAATGCCGCCTTTAAGCAGATTCAGCTGCCCGAAAAACTCCACGCCGGCCGGCTCGAAATAACGGGCCGGTAAATTCGTGAGGCCAAAATCGCGCGCCGGAAAACTCCCCTGCTGCGCGAGGTGATGAATCGAGAGCACGGTCCGAAACGGCAGCCCCTGCTCATGCACCAGGACCGGGACGAGCGCCGCCGGCCAGTCGTGCACGTGGAGCACTTCCGGGGTCGGCGTCATCCGGCGCGCGAGCTCGACTGCGGCCTTGCTGAAGAGGATGAAGCGCGCCGCGTTATCGGAATACAGCTCTCCTTTTTCGCCATAGACCGCGGGCCGATCGAAGAACTCGTCGCAGCGCAGGAAGAAAATTTGCAGCTCGTCCGGTGTCCGCGCCTCCAACACCTGCACGAGATGTTGTTCGCCGCCGAGCGCGATCTCGATGTTCACCGGCAGAGTGCGGGTGGCGATCTCCGCGTGCCGCTTTACTTCCCGGTGGAAGGGCATGGCGAGCGCGACTTCGTGGCCGCGTTTCGTCAGCTCCCGGGGCAGCGCGGCGAGGACATCGGCGAGCGCGCCGGAGCGGGCCAGCGGCCAGCCTTCGGCACTGATCATGAGGATTTTCATGCGGGAAAATAACGCAGAATGCGCCGACGCCTTGGGAAATTTGAGCCGATCGGGTGTCGCGCCCGCACCTCGCCAAAGGGGCGAATAAATAGCGTGACAAATGGTGGTCGCAGCCTCTCACTCACCGACAACTCGTCCGGTCTAACACTATGAATACAAACAACGGTTACCGATTTACTTCACGTCGGGCTTTCAAGTGGGGGATGGGCACCGCCGCGCTGTTTGGTCTCGCACTGCTCAGCATTTGGCCCGGCGCGTCTGCCATGGCGCGGGAAAAAGCAGCCGGGAAAATCTTCGCCGGCAAGTCCTACCACAACGATGTGTCGCCGGCTCTGCGCGACCTGCCGCCCTGGATCGGATCGGATACCAAGGACGAATACGAAGGCAATTTGAACCCCGTTCTTCCCAACCATCACGCCGATAAACCGGACCGGGTCGTGCAGAACGGTTTCTGGTTGAACACGCTGGCGCCTTCCATCCCGGCACCTATCCTGAATTTCGACGGTATTCCCTTTCCGGGAGTGGGCTGTAGCTGTTCACCGCCCGATACGAACGGCGTTATTGGTAGCACCCAATACGTGCAAATGGTGAATGAAGGTTTCCAGGTCTTCAACAAGACAAACGGCGCGTCCGTGATGGGACCGACTAGCATCGTCTCCATCTGGACCGGGTTTGGCGGAGTCTGCCAGACCAATGGCGACGGTGACCCCGTGGTTCTTTACGATCACCTGGCGAATCGCTGGGTAATCACTCAGTTCGCCGGCACCACCGTTCCCACGGACGAATGTATCGCGGTTTCGACGACCAGCGACGCGACGGGGACTTACAATCGTTATGCCTTTCACTTGGGCTCGAACTTTTTCGATTACCCGCACCTCGCGGTCTGGCCCGACGCCTACTACATGAGCATGAATGTCTTTAACACCGCCGGCACGGCCTTTCTCGGACCACAACCGTTTGCCTTTGACCGGGCGGCGATGATTGCCGGCACTGCGGCGACTTTCGTTACGCCGGGCATAACTGTTGGACCGGCTGAGAACTCCTATCTGCCCGCCGACCTCGACGGTTCGATCCTCCCACCAGCGGGGAGTCCTAACTCCTTCGTCGAGTTTCCCGGTGGCGGCACTTATAAAACCTGGCACTTCCATGTCGATTTTGTCACCCCGGCGAACACGACCTTTACGCTCTTCGCGAGCCCCGCGGCGGCTGGCTTTACTTCGCTCTGTCCAAGCACCCGCTCATGTGTGCCTCAGCCCGGGACAACGGTCGGCCTGGATGGCATCGGCGACCGGCTGATGTATCGGCTCGCTTATCGCAAATTCAGCGACGGTCATGAGTCGGTCGTGGGTAACTTCAGTGTTAACTCCAGCGGCGTCGCCGGAGTCCGCTGGTTCGAGCTGCGGAATGTAACCTCCGGCCCGATGACTGTGTTCCAAGAGAGCACTTACCAGCCGGATAGCGTCTGGCGTTGGATGGGAAGCGCCGCGATGGACGCGGACGGTAATATCGCGATCGGATTCAGTGCTGGTAACGCCACTGTCTTCCCCGGGATTCGCTACGCTGGTCGGCTCGCCTCGGATCCTTTAAACGTCCTGACACAGGGGGAAGCGACGCTGATCGCCGGCGCGGGGAGTCAGACCAGCACCGGTGACCGCTGGGGCGACTATAGTGCCCTGACCGTCGATCCAGTGGACGACCATACATTTTGGTTTACGAGTGAGTATTACACCGCGACGGCGAGTGTGAACTGGAAGACACGGATCGGTAGCTTTAAGTTTCCGCCGCAAGCACCCATCGTGATTTCTGCGAATGGTTCCAGCATCGTCTCCGCGGGCGGCAACGGACTCCCCGACCCTGGCGAGACCGTTACGGTTTCCCTCAGCGTGCAGAACACAGGCACGGGCGGTTGCACCACGGCTCTCACCGGCACGTTGCAGTCAACGGGTGGCGTCACTAACCCTACCCCGGCCGCGCAAAACTTCGGCGCTGTCTGCACGCCGAACGGGACGGCGACGCAACAGTATACCTTTACGGTGGATCCGGCCCTGGCCTGTGGGACGCCGATTACCGCCTCGTTAGTCATGACTGATGGGGCGACTAACTATGGGACGCTGACCTATACCTTTACGACCGGGATCGGAAATAACTCAACGGTGCAAAACTTCGACAGTGTCGTGGCACCTGCTCTCCCTGCTGGCTGGGTGGCTGCTAATGCAAGCGGCGTGGCGCCGCTTTGGGTAACTTCCACCACCACATCTGACACGGCACCAAACACGGCATTTATCGATGATCCGGCGACAATCAGCGACAAGCGGTTGGATTCAGTCGGCATCCCGATCACAACGACTGCTGCGAAGCTGAGCTTCCGGAACAATTATAATCTCGAAAGCGGTTTCGATGGCGGCGTGCTGGAGATATCATCGCCTAACATTAATGGAGGAGCCTTCACCGACATCACGAACGCAGCGGTCGGCGGCAGTTTTGCCTCCGGAGGCTACAGCGGCACGATCAGCAGTACCTTCAGCAGTCCCATCGCTGGTCGTTCGGCTTGGACCGGTACTTCGGGAGGTTACATCACGACCGTAGCTAACCTCGGCCCGAACGTTGCCGGGCAAACGATCAAGTTTCGTTTCCGCATGGGCTCGGATAGCAGTGTCGCTGGCACCTCCTGGCGGGTAGACACAATCACCTTGCAGGATGGCTTCACCTGCGACGCGCCCACGCCTCAATTGGTTTCCGTCGCTTCGCGCCTGAACCATCCCGGGGTAGGAAACTTCGATGTCGCAATGCCTTTGACCGGTACGACCGGCGTGGAAGACCGGCAGGCGAGCACTTACAATATCGTCCTCACCTTTAACCAGCTAGTGACCTCAGGCACAGTAGCTGTAACCTCTGGGACAGGTAGCACCGGCGCGATCAGCTTTAGTGGCAATACGATGACAGTGCCATTGAGCGGGATCACCGACCCGGAAGTCTTAGGACTCACCGTTAATAGCATTAATGGTCAAGCGACTTCGGCCAGTGTGAACCTAAGCTTCTTGGTAGGCGACTCGAACGCGGACCGGTTCACCAACGGAGGCGACACGATCCAGGTGCGGAGTCTGGCGGGTCAGGACATCGACGGGACGAATTTCCGGGCGGACGTGAACCTCGACGGCTTCATCAACGGCGGAGACACCACAGTGGTGCGAAGCAAAGCCGGCAACTCGCTGCCGTAAGAAGGCCTAAGGCAGTCTCTATAAAATACCCGTCAGGCTACACCTGGCGGGTATTTTTGTTTCACCCACAAGAGAGCTTCCTCTCGGTCACGCAGCGTCCCTTCTAACTGTAGAGTCTCGACCGCTTCCAGGATTTCGCCGAAACGCGGACCAGGTTTCAACCCGAGCGCAATCAAATCTTCGCCGCTCACGAGCGGCGGCGGGATAATCGGTTCGTTCGCGAACTCCGCGGCGCGCGCCTGCAGGAATTCGTAGTTGTCCAGCATCCCGTGGCTGCTCGCGCAATCGACCCGATGCAGCTCCAGCTCGTCGGTAAAAGTCGGCCGCGCCATGAAGCGCTTCAGCTTCGCGACGCGCATGTTCGGCACATCCTTGAAGACCATGTGCTGCCGCACCGCTTCCACCGTGGCGTCGATCTCCGCGCGGGAAAAGCGCAGCCGCACCATTGCTTCCTCGGTCATTTCCGCGCCGAGTTTATCGTGCCCGTTGAAACGGATGCGACCGGTTTCGTCAACGGTGGAAGTTGGCGGCTTACCGATGTCGTGAAAGAGCACACTGAAAACGAGCGGAAGGGAAACCTCGTTAGGCAATAGCTCCAGCATGATCCGGGTATGCTGGAAGACGTCGCCCTCGGGATGGAATTGCGGCGGTTGCTCGCAACCTTTCATCCGCTCGAGTTCCGGCAAAACCTGCGCCATGAGCCCGCTGCGATCGAGCAGGTCCCAGCCGCGCACCCGCTGCGGGGAAAGAAAGATCCGCACGAGTTCTTCGCGGATCCTCTCGGCGCTGATCTCGCCGATGCGCGGCGCGGCTTCCCCGATCGCCGCCCACGTCGCCGGCTCGATCTCGAATTGCAGCAAGGTCGCGAAACGAACCGCGCGCAGGAGCCGCAAACGGTCTTCGGCAAAGCGTTCCGCCGGTTCGCCAATCGCCCGGATGATCTCGCGCTCAAGATCCGCGCGGCCGCCGACGAAGTCGATCACCGACTCGTTAGGCGGATCGTAAAACATCCCGTTGATCGTGAAGTCGCGCCGGCGCGCGTCTTCTTCCGGCGAGGAAAAATGCACCTCCGTCGGCCGCCGCCCGTCGAGGTAGGCGCCATCCGAGCGAAAAGTAGCGACCTCGATCTGGAACCCGTCCTCGACGACGACGATCACGCCGAAATGCGCCCCGACCGCGAAGGTGCGCGCGAAGATTTTCTGCACCTCCTCCGGTCGCGCACCCGTTGCGATATCGAAATCTTTTGGTGTTTTCCCGAGGAGCAGATCGCGCACACAGCCGCCGGCGAAGTAGGCGACGTGACCGTGCGCGCGGAGCCGGTCGACCAGCAGGCGCGCCGTCTTTTCCATCGGCGAATGCTCGGTCGAGTCCACGGTGCCGGACTTTCGCGCCGGGCTGGAGCGCTGTCGAGGCTGGTCGCAGCTACTGCGCACGCAACGCGACCATCGGGTTCACCCGGGTCGCGCGGAGCGCGGGCACGAGGCAGGCCACGGCCGCCACCGCTGCGAGCAGCCCCGCGACCGCGCTGTAGATCAGCGGGTCGTGCGTGTTCACGCCAAAGAGGAAATTCTGCAGGGCCGCGGCGCCGATCGCGCCTAACAATAAGGCGGCCGCGCCCGCACCAAGCACGAGTCCGATCACCACCTGCCACGCGCCTTGCGCCATGACCATCCGCAGGATGCGCCGCGCGTCGGCACCGAGCGCCATGCGGATGCCGATTTCCTGCGTCCGCTGGCTCACGGAGAAACTCATCACGCCATAAAGCCCGACCGCCGCGAGCACGACCGCAACCGCGCCGAAGATGGTGAAGAGATTCGCGATCAAACGATTGCCGCCGAGGATTTCATCGTGCAGATGCGCGGCGGTGCCGCCGAAATAAACCGGAAGATCGCGATCGAGCGCCGCGACCGCCTGGGTGAGCGCGGGCGCGAGACTCGCGGCGTTCTGACCGGGATGCGGCCGCACGATCAGGGTCGCAAACTGCGGCGCCTCCGCCGTCCCCAGCAGCGGGGTGTAGAACCCGCTGTTATCGGTCTGCTGATTAAACGGCCCCTGCATCAGCGTCTCCGGTACCACGCCGACGATCGTGCGCCATGCTTCCGTCTTCGCGGGATTGAAGCGGCGAATCCGCCGGCCGAGGGCGCTTTCGTTGCCGAAATATTTCCGCGCGAAGCTGGCGTTCACGATCGCCACCGGCTGTTTTGCGTCCATGTCGTCGATCGTGAAATCGCGACCTTCGAGCACCTTCAGACCGAGCGCGGTGAAGTAACCATCGGAAACCGATTCAGAGTTCCCAAACGGCCGGTCACGGTCAGTGACGTAGCTTTTCCCATCGACTTCGTATTGGCCGAAGTTGGAAAAGGTCATGCGGAAGCGATCGCTCATGGCTGCGTCGGCGAAAGCCGGATTGCTGCGCAGTCCACGGAGCGCGCGCACGAAAAATTGCCGGCGATCTTCCGGCGTCGGGTAGCTGCCTTCGAAGAGACCCATTCGCGCGGTGTAAATCCCGGCGTCGTCGTAGCCGTAGTTGAGCGTGTTCTGGTTGCGGATCGATTTGATCTGGAGCGTCGCGGCGATGAGCAGCGCCGCGGTCAGCGCGATCTGCCCGACCACGAGCACGCGGGTGATGATCTGCACGAGCCGACTGCTGTTGCCGCGGCCGCCTTCTTTCATCATCTCGGCTGGGTTGGCGCGCGCGCTGAGCCAAGCCGGGATGAAACCGGAGAGCAAAGTCGCGAACAAAGTGATCCCGATAGTGAAGATGAGAACCGGGCCATCGATTTTAAAGACTACCCAATAGGGCAGCGGGAAGGCGAACGACGAAGTCGCGCGAATGATTTGCTCGACCGCGAGCTGGGCGAGCCCGATGCCGGCGAGCGCGCCGAGGACCGCGATGAGCAGGCTCTCGGTGAGCATTTGCCTTACGAGTCGCCACCGGCCGGCCCCGAGTGCGCCGCGGATCGCGAGCTCTTTCGCGCGGAGGGCGGCCCGGCCGAACTGCATGTTCATCACGTTTACGCAGGCGATCACGAGGACGAGGAGGACGGCGGCGAGCATCGCGTAAACCGTCTGGCGCAGTTGCGGGCCGGTGAAGCTGTTGATCAGCGGCTGCACGCTCGCGGCGGTCAGTTGGCCATTGGTTTTCGGGTTGTCTTTGGCCATCCGTTTCGCGAGGCCGGCATACTCCGAGTTCACCTGGTCGAAACTCACTCCGGGGCGGAGCCGACCGATAATTTGCGCGCCCTGGCCCAGTGGATCGCCGCGCGGCTTGGGCGGGAATTCATTATAGAGCGGCACCCAGAGTTGCTCGGCTTGCGGGAACTTAAAGCCTTCCGGCATCACGCCGATGACCGTGGCCGCGCGGCCGTTTACCCGAATCGCTTGCCCGACAATTTTCGGGTCGCTATTGAAGTCGTGCTGCCAGATTTCGTAACCAAGCAGCGCGGTCTTTTCCGCGCCCGGCTTGTTATCCGCGGCGGTGAAATCGCGCCCGAGGATCGGCGAGACTTTGATGATTTTGAAAAAGTCGTCGGTAACATAGCCGCCGGTGTAGCGCTGTGGTTTTCCCTTGTAGGTGACGTTGATGGTCGAGCCGTTGAGATAAGCGGCCATCATCGCAAAAGACCGTTGCGACGCGCGCAGGTCCTCATAGTCCTCGGTCGAGGGAATGTTGCCGGCGCCGTTGTTATTCTGCTGGTCGGTCGCCTGCGGATCGAGCAAGCCGACCCCGGCGAGCTGCTCCGGATGCGGGAAGGAGAAACCGCGCAGGACGAGCGCATTCACGATCGTGAACTGTGTCGTCACACCGCAAATCCCGAGCGCGAGCACGGTGACTGCGAGCAGGCAAAAGACTTTTTCTTTGCGGAGCACTCGAAAACCGATCCGCACATCCTGGAAGAAAGATTCGAAGAACATAATCGTTAGGCAAAGTTAACCGTGGCGCAGGGCATCCACGGTGAGATGCCGCGCGGGCGTCGTCTGGATTCAAAAGATTAAGCGCCGCCGCGGAATTCTTTTGTCTACCGGCGGGGCCCGAAATCGCGCCGGAAACCCCGCGACGCCTTCGTGCCAGAGGCGGAAAACCGAGCTTCGCCCGCCGAAATTGGAGTCTCTCCCGGCACGTCGTCTGCTATAATTTCCATAATTACAATGTTAACCACAATCTGCTGGACCCGTCTGAAGTTCCTCTTCGCCTTTGCGATTGCCACGTGTTCCATCAGCGAAATCGCTTCCGCCGCGAGCGTGACCGCCACCTGGGACCGGAACACTGAGAACGGGATCATCGGCTACCATCTGCTCTACGGGACGATGAGCGGGTCTTACACTAATACGATCGACGTCCCCAGCGGGACCTCCGCCGTGATCAGCGGGCTTGCCGAGGGAAGCCAGTATTTCTTCGTCGTGACGGCCTACACCGCGAACACGGAGAGCGTTCGCTCCACGGAGGCAAGCTACACGATTCCCTTACCCTCGCCGACGCCCACGCCAACACCGACCGCGACGCCCACACCGACACCTTCGCCGAGCACAACGCCGACCCCGACGCCCTCGCCAACAGAGACGCCCTCGCCAACAGAGACACCGACCCCAACGCCTTCACCAACGGAAACACCCACCCCAACGGCCACGCCAACCCCCACCGTCACTCCGACGCCTACGCCCACGGCCACCCCGACCGCGACCCCTTCGCCAACCGAGACTCCAACCCCGACGGCCACACCAACCCCGACGGCCACGCCAACCCCGACCTCTACCCCAAGTCCAACCCCGACTTCGACGCCAAAACCGACCCCCACGCCAAAGCCGACCCCCACTCCTAAACCGACTCCCACTCCTAAACCCACACCCACACCCAGGCCGACCGCGACGCCGCGGCCTACTCCTCGCCATTCGCCGAGACCCATGTCGACTCCGTTACCGGTTCCGACGAAGACCCTGGTCAATGTTTCAACCCGCGTGCAGGTGCAAAACGGCGACAGCGTTTTGATCGGCGGATTCATCGTCACCGGCGAGAAAACCAAGAACGTTGTGCTCCGCGCCATCGGCCCCTCCCTGACGGCGGCGGGAATCCAAGGCGCGCTCTCTGATCCGGAGCTTGAGCTCTACAATGCGGCCGGGGAGTTGATCGCGATGAACGACAACTGGACGTCGCTCCCGTCCGATACCGTTCCCACGGGCCTCGCGCCGACTGACCCGAGCGAATCCTTTATTGTCGCGAGCCTCGACCCGGGCCCTTACACCGCCGTGCTGCGCGGAACGAATGGCGCCACCGGCGTCGGCCTTTTCGAGCTCTACGACATCGACGCCCAGAGTTCACGCGTGAGCAATATCTCAACCCGCGGACTCGTCACCTCGGGCGACGGTGCGATGATTGCCGGCTTCATCATTGGCGGAGAAGATCCGACCAAGGTGATCGTGCGCGCCATTGGTCCGTCGCTCGCGGCCGCGGGTGTCTCCGGCGCGTTGCTGGATCCCACGCTCGAACTGCGGGATGCCGAAGGCTCGTTGGTCTTTGCGAACAACAATTGGCGCTCCGCCCAAGAGGCGCAGCTCATCGACTCCAACCTGGAGCCGACCGACGACAAGGAAGCGGCGATCATCGCGACTCTCGTCCCGGGGAACTACACCGCAACGGTTCGGGGAGTTGGCGACACGACCGGCGTGGCCTTGATCGAGGTCTACAATCTCGACAGCCCTTAACCACGAATCGACGCCACCGGTACCATCGCGGCGTGCATGCTGACAATGCAGGTGCCCACCACCGCTGAGTGGGACGTCAGATAACCCTCGCCTGCCCATTCGCTGGCCCGCAAACGCGCTTCGCGGAGCGGTCGCGCCTGAGAAAAGGCGGAACCGCCACCACCCAAAATCCCTTCGGGCAAAAATCTCGATCGAGCATAAGAAGGCATGCGGATTGCTATGGTAATTATACTCAGTATGAATTCTCGATTACTCTCCCGCCGGTTTTTCCTCGGTCTTGCACTCCTCTTTTCCCTCGTCGCGGCTCCCGGTCTGCGCGCCGCAAACGTTAGCCTTTCACTCGATTGGGACCAGAACAGTGAGCCGGATATTGGCGGGTATCGCGTTCACTACGGTACCGTGGACGCGCCTTACACGGAGGTGCTCGACGTCCCGTCCAACTCCGCCAGCATCACCGATCTCGTCGCCGGTTCGACCTACATTTTCGCCGTCTCCGCTTACACCACCGCCGGGGCGGAAAGCGAGTACTCGACTCCCATCACCGTTTTCGCCAACGCCACTCCGAATGGACCCCAGCAGGCGACGCTGGATAACATTTCCAGCCGCGTTTTTGTAACGACCGGCGATAACGTGATGATCGGCGGTTTCATCGTCCAGGGTGATACACCCAAGACTCTCGTCCTGCGCGCGATCGGCCCCTCCCTGGCAAATGCCGGGGTCAATGGCGCGCTGAGCGACCCCGTGCTCGACGTGCGGGACGCAACCGGCGCGTTGCTGGTGAGCAATGACAGCTGGAATGGAGCGCAGGCGGCAAGCCTCGCCGCCCTCGGCCTTGCTCCCACCGACAGCCGCGAACCGGCCGTGGTCCTGACTCTTCCGGCCGGCGCCTACAGCGCGGTCGTGCACGGCAACGGCTCCGGTCGCGGCGTCGCGCTTTTCGAGCTCTATAATCTGGAGCACACCCAGGGCAGCGTGGTCAACATCTCGACCCGCGGCCGGGTGGAAACCGGCGACAAAATCATGATCGGCGGTTTCATCATCGGTGGGGGCACGGCCACGAAAGTGATCGTGCGCGCGATCGGGCCCTCCCTGCTCGGCGCGGGTGTGCGCGATGCCTTGCTCGACCCGACGCTCGACGTTTACGACGGCGACGGAACTTTGGTCGCGTCCAACGACAACTGGCGGAGCACGGAGGCGAGCGCGATCATCGCGACCTCGCTCGCACCGACGAACGAGAGTGAAGCGGCCATCGTGGAAACCCTCGCGCCGGGCGCCTACTCGGCGATCGTCCGCGGGAAGAACGACACCACCGGCGTCGCGCTCTTCGAAGTCTACGCCCTCGGCCAGTAGCGGGCAGCCGCTGCGAGCGCGGGTCGCTATTTCATCCGATCGAAAGTCTTCTGCAGCAGCGCGAGATCGGTCGGCTGGCCCAGCTTTTCGCGGGTGTTGTCGACCCATTTTTTCTCGAGCGCGTTCTTGGTCGGGCGATCACTTTCGTAGAAAACACCGAAAACGCCCGGGGCCGGAAGCTGCGCGAGTTTGTAGGCGGCTAATTCGTCGGTGACGTCGTGGCGCGCCTCGTCTTCCGGCGTGTTGTCCCATTTCTTCTCGTCGATCAACTCGAAGGCGCCGCCTTTGCGCGGGTTCGCATTATCGAAGGCGCCCGGGAAAAATTCCACGCATTCGCTTAGGCACTCGATCACGCTGAAACCGTCGTGATCCATCGCGCGCTCGATCATCTGGATCATGTGGTTCACCTGGCTCGCGTGGGTCCGGGCGACAAAAGTGGCGCCGCTCGCGACGAGCTTTTTCATCGCGTTGACCGGCTGGTCGATCGCGCCCTGCGGGTCGGTCTTGGATTTGAAACCAATCGGCGACGTGGGCGAGGTCTGCTTTTTCGTCAGGCCATAGACGTAGTTGTCCATGATCACGTAGACGAGGTTGATATTCTTGCGCGCGCCGTGTTCGAGATGGTTGCCGCCGATGGAGAAACCGTCGCCGTCGCCGCCGAAAAGGAACACTTTCAGGTCGGGCCGCGCGAGGCTGACGCCGCTGGCCAGCGGAACACCGCGGCCGTGGATGAAATGGACGCCGTGGCCGTTCACAAAATAAGGGAAGCGCGAGGAGCAGCCGATTCCGGCGAGGGTAACGATTTTTTCGTGCTCGACCTGGCGGCGCTCGAGCACCTTGTAATAACAGGCAAGCACGGCGAAATCGCCGCAACCGGGGCACCACGTCGGATGATCGGCGGTGATCGCTTTCTTGGTCAGTTTCTCACGCTGCGGCGCAGCAGGTTCGGCGGTCAGGGTATCGCTCATAGAGTCGTTAGGCAGATTTCTCAGGAAAGCAGGAACGCAGGAAGAAGAGGATAAAATTTAGAAGCCAGAAAACCAGGAAGGAGAAGAACTGCCTTGGCCTCGCTTCCTCGCTTTCTGGTTTTCAAATTCATTTTCCTGCGTTCCTGCTTTCCCAAGAGATCAAAATACCACGTCATCCGCAGGGCGCAGACAGAAAAAAGCGGATCGACTTCGCGCAGCTGTAATCCTTAGATCGACCCCATGTCTCGTCTTTTTGCGGCTTTGTTTCTTGTCCTCCTGATTTGCGCAACGGCAGCTCACGCGGAATCCGATTTCGATGTGCTGATCCGCGGCGGAACCGTCTACGACGGTCGCGGTGGAGATGGCCAAGTGGAGGACGTCGCGATCAAGGGCGATCGGATCGCTGCGGTTGGCGATTTGAAAGACGCGAAAGCGAAAACCGTGATCGACGCGCAGGGCCTCGCGGTCGCGCCGGGTTTCATCAACATGCTCTCATGGTCAACCGAGTCGCTGATCGAGGACGGCCGTTCGGAGAGCGAAATTCGCCAGGGCGTGACCACCGAGATCATGGGCGAAGGCGAGTCGATGGGGCCGGTGAACGACCGGGTGCGCGAGACGATGCTGAAGCAGCAGAAGGACATTAAATATCCGATCACCTGGAAGTCGCTCGCCGGTTATCTGCGCTTCCTGGAGAAGCGCGGGGTTTCCTGCAACGTGGCGTCGTTCATCGGCGCAACGACGATCCGCGAGAACGTGATCGGCTACGACGACAAGGCGCCGACGCCCGCGCAGCTCGATCGGATGCGCGCACTCGTTAGGCAGGAAATGGCCGCAGGCGCGCTCGGGATCGGGACGTCGCTGATTTATCCGCCGGCCTTCTACGCGAAGACGGAGGAACTGATCGAGCTCTGCAAAGTGGCTGCGGAATATAAGGGCAAATACATCTCGCACATGAGGAGCGAGGGAAACCATCTCCTGCCCGCGCTCGAGGAACTGATCAGGATCAGTCGCGAAGCGAAGATCCCGGCGGAGGTCTACCACCTGAAAGCGGCAGGCGAAAAGAACTGGCCAAAAGAAGAAGCTTTGCTCGCGCGAATCGAGGCGGCGCAGGCCGAAGGCTTAAAAATCACCGCCGACATGTACGCCTATACTGCAGGCGGTACCGGGCTCGATGCCTCGCTTCCGCCTTGGACCGAAGACGGCGGCTATCCGGCGCTTTTCAAACGACTGCGCGATCCGGCCACGCGCGCGAAAATCGCGCAGGAAGTGCGAACTCCGAGCGACGAATGGGAAAACTTTTATCTCGCCGCGGGCTCGCCGGATCGAATCATCCTTGCTGGTTTCAAATCGGAAAAACTCAAGCCGCTCACCGGCAAAACGCTCGCCGAAGTCGCCAAAATGCGCGGGAAGGATCCGGTCGAGACGATCATGGATTTAATCAGCGAAGACGAGTCGCGGATCGACACGATCTACTTCGTCATCTCGGAAGAAAACGTCCGTAAACAGATGACGAAGCAGTGGATTTCCTTCGGCTCCGATGAAGCCTCGCAGGCGCCGGAAGGCGTTTTCCTCAAATCCAATCCGCACCCGCGCGCCTACGGGAATTTCGCGCGCGTCCTCGGGAAATATGTGCGCGAAGAAAAAGCCCTCACTCTCCCGCAGGCCGTCCGCCGCCTGAGCGCGCTCCCCGCGACCAATCTCGGGCTCGATCATCGCGGCTTTCTCCAGGTCGGAAT
Organism: uncultured Verrucomicrobiae bacterium; assembly: GCA_963742845.1. Taxonomy (GTDB): domain Bacteria; phylum Verrucomicrobiota; class Verrucomicrobiia; order Chthoniobacterales; family UBA10450; genus Palsa-1392. The sequence continues at coordinate 418,751 of CAVUNK010000008.1, forward strand.
GTTCGCCGACGTCGCGGTTTTCGATCCGCAAACGATCGCGGATCGCGCGACCTACGCCGAGCCGCATCAATATGCGGTCGGGATGAAACACGTTTTCGTGAACGGCGTGCAGGTGGTGAAAGAGGGCGAGCACACCGGCGCGAAACCGGGCCGGGCATTGTGGGGCCCCGGCAAGACTCGTTAGGCGTTAGGCCAGCTCGCTTTTAGTGCGACTCGGTGCTCGCGCGCGCTTCGATCTGCTCGACGCTCGGTTGCGCGTTGCGCACCCAGTCGCGCATCGCTTCGAATTCGTCGTGCGTCACGGCTTCCGCGCGTGGATATTCCGGCTCGGCGCGCGCGACTATTTTGCGGCCGATTTTTACCGGCTTGGCCCGTTTCACGGAGAACTTCCAGTGCCGGCCGAAACGGTAGAGCGCGTAGAACATCGTCTTGGCCTCGACCGGACCGACGCCGCTGCAACGCATCGCGTTGTAAAACATCTGGTCGCAATCTTCCCACGGCCGGTCGTGCTGATCGTAGGCGACGTCGTGCAGCACCGAGGCATTGCGATATCTCCCCTCGAACGGTCCGCCCATGAACGACCAGAGCGAGCGCGGGATCGATGCGCCATCGACCGTCGAGCCGGCGGGCGCGATCCAGACGTGGCCTTTCGGGTCGGTGTAACGCAACTCGTTCAACAGCGTCATGCTGCGGCCGTCGGAGATTCCATTTCGTAATCGGCGAGCCGCTAAAATATCCCCACGGGTGCGCGGGCGCGGCCGCCTCGAGCCAGGGCTTCGCCTTCTCGGACCCGCCGCAGCCGTCCAGGGCGCTCGCCAACAGCGCCAGCGCGAGGAAATTCCGGATCCACCGGGCACGAAACATCCGACTCCTCACCAGGCTTAGAGCGGATTCGGCGGATCGACCTGCGCCGAGTCCGGCCGGGTTTCGTTCGTGCCGGCGGCAGCATCCGCGGCTTCGGCGCCGGGCATGGTCGGGGTGTTGTCGCCCGCTTGATCGCGCGCCGTCGAGACCTGCGCTTCGGCGCGCTCGGTCGCCGCGGCGGTGGTCGCATCGGGCGGCCCCTGCACGATTTCATTATGCGAGGTGGGCCACACGCCGTGCCGATTCGGGAAAGCTTTGCCCTCGAAAACGCGGCCGAGAATTTCCTTCACCCGATAAGTGAGTCCGTCGGTCTTGGTGACGCTCTGGATTTTTGGCTCGCAATAACGCGCGCGCAGAATCGTCGCGAGCTGGCCGAAGCCATAAATGCCTTCGTCGTTCATCTCCACCACGACGATGCGCCGGAACTTCGCGAAGATTTTTTCCAGCCCGTCCGGCAGCGGATGGATGTGGCGCAAATGAATCGCGCCGATGTTTTCGCCGACGCTGCGGGCGCGTTTCGCGGCGTCGTGGATCGGGCCGTAGGTCGAGCCCCAGCCGACGAGCAGGACGTCGCCCTCCTGGTCGCCGAAGATTTCCGGGAGCGGCAATTCCGCGGCGAGCTTTTGAAGTTTGCTCCGGCGTTTTGCGGTCTGCGCCATGTGGAGTTTCGGGCTGCCGGTCGGGTGACCCATCTCGTCGTGTTCGAGCCCGGTGATGAGCGGATATTTGCCATCGGCCATCGGCGTGCCCGGCGGCGCGTGCTGCGTGATTCGGTCGAGCGCGTACGGTTTGAAACCTTCGCCGCGCGGCGTGAGATCGGGCGCGGGATCGAGCATCAGGTTGGCCAGATCGGGCTCGTCGAAGGCCTCGATCCGCGTCGCCAGCGAAGTGTCGCTGAGGATGAAAACCGGCGTGCTGTATTGGCGTGCGATGCGGGCAGCTTCGATCGCGATGTAGAAGCAATCCTCCACCGTCTGCGCCGCAAGCACGACGCGCGGGCTGTCGCCGTGGCCGCCGTAGATCGCCTGGAACAAATCGCTCTGCTCGACGTTGGTCGGCAATCCCGTGCTCGGGCCGCCGCGTTGCACGTTGATGATCAGGATCGGGATCTCCGCCATCGAAGCCCAGCCGATCGCTTCGGTTTTCAACGAAATTCCCGGGCCCGCACTCCCGGTGATCGCGAGATTTCCCGAGTAGGAAAACCCGAGCGCCGTCGAGACCGCGGCAAGCTCGTCCTCCGCCTGCACGAAAAGTCCGCCGTATTTCGGCAATTCGCGTCGGAGCGTTTCCATCACCGAAGACCACGGCGTGATCGGATAACCGGCTCCGTAGCGGACACCCGCGGCAATCAACCCGTACGCGAGCGCCTGGTTGCCATCCATCGTGATCTGGTCGCGCGCGCCCGGTTTTTTCGGGAGGGTTTCAAATTGGTAGCGCCGCGCCAGCACGTTGCCGACCGGGTAGGCGTAGCCCGCGGTGAAAGCCATGATCGCGGTGTTCGCGATGCTCTCGTCTTTGCCCGCGAACTTCTCTTTGATCAAAGTCGTGAGCTTCTCGACATCGAGTTGGAAAATCTTCGCGATCAACCCGAGCACGAAAATATTTTTACCCTTGTCCTTCGCCGTTCCGCCCAACGCCTCCACCGTCAGCCCGGTGATCGGCACGCCGACGTAGACGTAGCGTTTGTCGTCGAGATCGGGCTCGACATTATCCGAATCGTAAAGGAGCACGCCGCCTTCGCGCAGGAAGTCGATGTGGTCCTGGTAACTGTGTTGATAAAACGCGACCAGGAAGTCCGCATCATCCCCCGCGGAGAGCACTTCGCCGGTGCCCATGCGGACCTGGAAAATCGACGGCCCGCCGGAGATCGTAGCCGGAATCGTCATGTAAGTCATGACCTCCTGCGCGCTGCGCCCGGCCAGCCGGGCGAGAAATGCGCCGGCACTCTGAATGCCGTCCTGTGAGTTACCCGCGAGCCGGATCACGGCGTCGCTGATGCTCTCCGGGCGGAGATCAGCGCGTTCCGGAGCGCTGTTGGTGGGAGTGGTTTCGGTCGGAGAGGCGGTTGGATTCACGCGATAAAAAGGCGGAGTTAAAAAACGGTCGTTTCGAGCCGCGTAATCTGAGGCCAAGACGCTGCGATTGCCAGCGAGAATCCGCCGGGGTGGCGCGGTCGTTAGGCAGAAAGGGAGGCCCCGACTGACCAGATGATAACGGGCCGTGAAATCATAGTAATTATGGAATCTATGATGAAATTGGCATGTGCGCTGCTTTTAAGTCGGCACAATGAACCTCTCCCTTCGCTCTCCGTCCCGTCTTTTTCTCACCCTTTTAGCGCTCGTGTTCCTGGGCCCGCTAGCCTCGCTCTCGCACGCCGGGTGGGCGGGGAAAGAAGTTTACGGAATCGCGCCGGATGGCACTGAGTTGCACTGGGTGGTCTACACGCCGACGACGCCGGGACCTTGGCCTGCGGTCCTCGTGATTCACGGCGGCGGTTTCAAAAGCGGAGGACCGCCCAGTGCCGCGGATTGCGCGCTGGATCTCGCAAACGCCGGCTATATCGCCTATGCGATCGAATATCGGCTCGCTCCAGACGGGCGGCTGGAAGGCCAGACTTCCAGTGGCCGTTATCCGCAGCAGACCGACGACGTGAAAATGGCGATCCGCGCCGCGCGCGCAGATGCCCGCTGCAATGGCCAGGTCGGAGCGATCGGCGGTTCCGCGGGCGGGACGCATGCCGCCTATTGCGCGCTCACCGGGACGAAGGGCGACGATCGCCTCGACGTCGGTGTCAGCCTTTCCGGCGCGTATGATTTCGCCGATTTCAGTCCCGACCCGAACATCAACGCCTTCACCCGTGACGTGACCAACTATATCGGGGTCACCGAAACGGAGACCTCCGCCTTGCTCGCTGCTTCGCCGGTTAACTTCGTCGATCACCAAGCCGCGCCGCTCTTCCTGATCAACAGCGCGCAGGATCCGATGCCGTTCTCGCAGCTTGCGGACATGACCACGAAGCTCGATTCGGCCGGCACCGGCTATCAACAGCTTACCCTCCCCGGTTTCCTCCACGCCTTCGATTACTGGTCGCAGGTGAAGGACCAGGTGATCACCTTCCTCGACGAACGCTTCGCCGGCGTTCCTTTCCCGACGCCGACCCCGAGCGCGACTCCGTCCGCCACCCCGGCTCCGACGCCCGCGGGCTCCTCCGCGCCGATGCTGGTGAACGTCTCGACCCGCGCCCACGTCGGCCGCGGTGACCGGGTGATGATCGGCGGCTTCATTATCACGGGCACGAAAGCGAAAAATGTCCTGGTTCGCGGGCTCGGACCTTCGCTCGCGCAAGCCGGCGTGAGCAACGTCCTCGCCGATCCGGTGCTCGAGATTTACAACCAGGCTGGCGCGCTGATTGCGCGGAACGACAACTGGTTTTCCCTCCCATCTGACCTGGCTGCTCGCGGCTTCGCGCCGGGCAGTGCGGACGAATCCGTCGTCGTCGCAACCCTGCCGGCTGGCAGCTACACCGCCGTCCTGAGTGGAGCGAACAACACCTCCGGCACCGCTTTGCTGGAGCTCTACGATCTCGCCCCGGACTCCTCGATGCTCAGCAACATTTCCACCCGCGGCGAAGTCGCTTCCACGGTCGACCCGATGATCGGCGGCTTCATTATCTCCGGCGCGGAGTCGGCTCACGTCCTCGTCCGCGCGATCGGACCGTCGCTCGGCGCGCTCGGCGTGGAGGGCGCAGTGCCCGACCCGACCCTGGAACTGCGGAACAGCGACGGTTCGCTCATTTTCGCGAACGACAACTGGCGCGATGACCAGGAAGCGCAGATCCTCGCGACCACGATTCCGCCAAACGATGACCACGAAGCCGCGATCGTCGCCACCCTCGCGCCCGGCAGCTACACCGCGATCGTGCACGACAGCGGCGTGGCCAGCGGCGTCGCGCTGGTGGAAGTCTATCATCTGCCCTAACGCCTAACGAGTCGTCAGGACAGCGGCGGCCGTGCTACAGTCGCTCATGGGAGGACTGGTCATTAAGCCGCGCGCGCGGATCTTGCATGGACACGACTGGGTCTTCAGCGGCGAGGTCCTGAAGCTCTTCGGCACCCCGGCCGACGGCGACGTGATCTCGCTCAAGGATGGCCGCGACCGATTGCTCGGCAGCGCGATTTACAATGCGAAATCGCAGATCGTGGCCCGGCGCTTTTCGCGCCGCAAACAGGATCTCGACCTCGACTTTTTCCAGCGACGCATCCGGCAGGCGGTCGAGTACCGCGCACGCCGCGGCATCGATCCGCGGCTCTGCCGCCTGGTCTGGAGCGAGAGCGACGGATTGCCAGGCGTAATTGTCGATCGCTATGGCGAGACGCTGGTCCTGCAAACGCTCACCCTCGCGATGGATCAGCGGAAAGAGCTGGTCGTCAGGGCACTGCTCGACGTCCTCGGCGAGCGCACGATCATCGAGCGAAACGACGCGCCTGTCCGCCGCGCCGAAGGCCTGGAGCTGCAGACGAGTATCCTCGCCGGCGTCGCGCCTAACGAACTCGAAATCCAGGCCGCCGGTCTCACCCTGCAGGTCGACCTGCAGCACGCGCAGAAGACCGGCCTTTATCTCGACCAACTCCCGCACTACCCCGTCGTCGCCGCTCATGCCCAAGGCCGGCGGGTGCTCGATTGTTTCACCAGCCAGGGCGGTTTCGCCCTCGCCTGCGCGCAGGCTGGCGCGAGCGAAGTGGTCGCGGTCGAAGCCAGCGCTGAGAGCCTGCGCAGCGCGGAACAAAACGCCGCGCGCAATGGCCTAACGACGAACATCCGCTGGCTCGAACAGGACGTTTTCCAATTCCTCCGCGGCGCGGAGAAGGCGAACGAGCGTTACGAGCTGATCATTCTCGACCCGCCTTCCTTCACCAAAAGCAAAGGCAACCTCCACGACGCGCTCCGCGGCTACCACGAACTCCACGTCCGCGCCTTCCAGCTTCTCGCGCCCGACGGCTTGCTCGCGACTTTCTCCTGTTCGCATCATGTCGGCACCGAGATCTTCGAGAAAATGATCGCCGATGCGCTGGTCGACGCCCGCCGTTCTGCGCGCCGCTTGCGCCGCTTCGAGCAGGCGCTTGATCATCCGGTTTTGCCGACGCTGCCGGAGACGGAATACTTCCGCGGCAGTCTCCTGGAGATGATGCCCGGTCGTTAGGCGCGAAGAAAAATCGCCTGCGCGCCCGCTTTTCCACGGAAAAATCTGGCATTCTCAAAGCGGCCAATTACTGTCCGCGAGAAGCGGGCGCGCGACGCGAGGTCGCTCACGCCGCGACGATCAAACATGTCCGAATACCGCTCCACAGAACCCATGTTGGAACTCAACGAAGAAGACGACGGAGTCACCACCGAGCAGATCGATTCGCAGGTGCAGCGGGCGCAGGAACAGCTCCTGCAGCTCAAGCGCCAGCAGGAGCAGATCGAGAAACAAAAACGCGAACTTGAGGAACTCGGCCGCCGCCAGGAAGAGCTCGATCGCGGCCGCGCGGAGATGACCGACAAGCTCACCCGTTCGCTCGTCGTCCTCGAGCGCGAAGCCTACGATGCGCAGAAGAAAATGGAGCAGCTGCGCGCGACTCGCGAAAGTTTCGGCCAGCATCTCGAGCTCCTCGATTCGATTGATCCCAAGACTTGGAACCCGTCCGAGTTGAACAAGGAATTGAGCCGCGCGCTGAGCACGGTGGATGATGCCCGAACCGAGTACAGCCAGCAGCGCAGCCGGCTCCAGGCGAACAGCAACGAGGAACATCACGAGATGCCGCTGCCGGAGACGACCAGCGGCTACGAAGTCGCAAGCCCGGCGAACAGCTTCGCGCAATGGCTTCAGATCGGACTCGCGTTCACCCTCCCGCTGATCGTTTTCGGCGCGATCGCGCTGATTATTTTCTTCACCCTGACCCGCGGCACTCGTTAGGCACATGGCCCGCCAACGCCCTTCCACCAATCCTCCGCTCACCCAGAAGCAGCTGGAGCTGAAGCAACAGGAATCCGACCTGCGCAAACAGATGGAAGACCTCCAGCGGATGATCGAGGACGCGCCGCGCGTCGCCGCGGAGACGACCCGCCGGCAGAAGGAAGAGCTGCTCCACCGCGCGAGCAGCGAGAGCAAACGACTCGACGTTTTCTCGCGCCCGAGCGACAAGCGCTACGGCGAAGAACTCTGGGATAACCGCCGCCCGCGTTCGCTCCGGAAACAGCGCAGCGAAGGTCGGTTGCTCTTCATCGTCCTCGTCATCCTGCTCTCCGTCGCGGTGATCTGGATCGCGACGCACCTGCATTTCTAGCCGCTCCGCCGCCGCACGTGTCCGCGTCCTCTTCCGATCTGGACGTCGCCTACGTCGCTGAGCTCGCGCGGTTGAAGTTGAGCGCGGAAGAGGCCGCGCTTTTCCAGGCGCAGCTCGCGGAAGTTCTCACTCACGCTGCGCGTCTGCAGGAACTCGATCTCGCGGGCGTGGAGCCCGCTGCCCATTCCGAGCCCGCGACAAATGTCTTCCGCGCCGACGAAGTGCGACCATCGCTCTCGCAGGAGGAAGCGCTGCGCAACGCGCCACGCGCCGCGAACGATCTCTTCATTGTCCCGAAAGTGCTCGAATGACGTCGAGCGATTTGCCCGGCCTAACGATCACCGGGTTGCAAAAACTTCTGCGCGCGAAGGAAGTTTCGCCGCGTGAGGTGATTGTCGCACTGCATGAACGAATCGTCGCGCGCGACCCGCAGATCGGTGCCTACCTGTCGCTCGATCTCGACGCCGCGCTCGCTGCCGCCGACGCGGCGGATGTCGCGCTGCCGTTAGGCGGCATCCCGCTCGCGGTGAAAGACCTGATCAGCGTGCGCGGCCAACCGCTTACCTGTGGCTCGAAAATTCTCGGCGACTACCGCGCGGTCTACGACGCGACCGCGATCGTTAGGCTAAAAGCGGCGGGCGCGATTCCGTTTGGGAAAACTAATCTTGATGAATTCGCGATGGGCTCCTCGACCGAGAACTCCGGTTTTCATCCGACCCGCAATCCGTGGGACTTCGAACGCATTCCGGGCGGCTCGAGCGGCGGCTCCGCGGCCGCGGTCGCAGCGGACCTTGCGATCGCGGCGTTAGGCTCGGACACCGGCGGCTCGATTCGGCAACCGGCGGCGCTCTGCGGCGTAGTCGGGGTGAAGCCGAGCTATGGCCGCGTCTCGCGCTACGGGCTGGTCGCGTTTGCCTCATCGCTCGACCAGATGGGTCCACTCACGAAAACGGTTCGCGATTCCGCGCTGCTCCTGCAAACGATGGCCGGGCACGACCCACTCGATTCGACGTCGCTCGCCGCGCCCGTCCCGGACTACCTCGGCGAACTCGAACGCGACCTGCGCGGAGTGCGGCTTGGTTTGCCTAACGAATATTTCCGCGCCGGGATCGACCCGGAAGTTAAAGCGGCGCTCGAGGCCGCCGCCGCGCATTTCGAGTCGTTAGGCGCGGAGTTGGTGGAGGTATCGCTGCCGCATACCGACTACGCGATCGACGCCTATTACATCATCGCGACCGCCGAGGCCTCGGCCAATCTCGCGCGCTTCGACGGCGTCCGTTACGGCTACCGCGCGGAGCAACCGGCGAACCTGCTCGACCATTATGGACGGACGCGCGAGGAAGGTTTCGGCGCGGAAGTGAAACGCCGAATCATCCTCGGCACCTACGTGCTCAGTTCCGGTTATTACGATGCGTTTTACCTGCGCGCGCAGAAGGTCCGGACACTCGTTAGGCAGGATTTCAGCGCCGCGTTTGCGAAAGTCGATGCGCTGCTTTCGCCGACTTCACCCGGTCCGGCCTTCAGACTGGGCGAGCGCGTGGCCGATCCGTGGCAGATGTATCTCGCCGATATTTTCACCATCGCGGCAAACCTCGCGGGCATTTGCGGGATCAGCGTTCCCTGCGGTTTCGCGCAAGACGCCGGGCCGCACCCGCTGCCGATCGGCCTGCAAATCCTCGGCCCCGCGCTGGGCGAGACGCGGCTCTTCCAGATCGCGCACGCCTACGAGCAAAGCACCGACTGGCACCGCCACCACCCGTCATCCTGAGCGGAGCCGTGAGGCGGAGTCGAAGGATCCCGTGGCTCTTCTGAAAACCTTCCGATCGAGAGCCCCCAAGAAACCCGGCGGGATCCTTCGACTTCGCCTGCGCTGCGCTCAGGATGACGCGGCGAGTTGCGCGTCGCGCCGCCTAACGACAACGAGCGTCACGGCCGCGGCGAGAGCGCAGATGAGCGCCCCGACCGCGAGCGTCGCCGACGTCCCGACATAGTGCGCGAGGGCGCCGGCTTCGAGGCTGCCGAACGGGATCATTCCCCCAAAAATCAGCGCCCAGATGCCCATCACCCGGCCGCGCATTTCATCCGGAACGATCGTTTGCACGGTGGTGTTGGAGGTCGAGAAAAAGAGCATCATTCCAAAGCCCGCGCCGACCAGGCAGAGCATCGCGAGATAGAGATTCCGGTTGAAAGAAAAGAGCAGGAGCATGGCGGAGAAAAGCCAGACGCCGCCGAACGCCATCGTGCGCGGTTGCAGCGCGGTGCCGAAGGCCGCCGTGGTCAGCGCCCCGATGAGCGCGCCGACGCCGGTTGCGCCTAACAATAAGCCGTAACCGCGCTCGCCGAGATGGAGCACGTCGTGGGCGAAGGCCGGCATGAGCACGGAATAGGACCAGCCGAAAATCCCGACCACGGCGAAGAGCGCGAAAATTGTCCGGACCCTGGTGTGGTTCCAGACATAGCGAAATCCCTCGAGCGATTGCGCAAGTGCGCCGCCAGCCGCGGCCCGGCGCGCGGGCGGCGTCACGCGCATGAGAACGAGCCCGGCGATCACCGCGATGAAGCTCACGCCATCGATGAAAAAACAGAGCGCGATCCCGACTTTCGCCATCAGGAAACCCGCCACTGCCGGGCCGACGATCCGCGCGCCGTTGAACATCGCGCTGTTCAATGAGATCGCGTTCATCAGATCTTCGCGGCTCGCGATTTCGACCACGAACGACTGCCGCGCGGGCATGTCGAAAGCCATCACCACGCCGCCACAGAGCCCGAGCACGATGATTTCCCAAGGCACGATGGTGCCCGACCAGACGAGCCCGGCGAAGATAAACGCCAGCATCATTTGCACGCTCTGGGTCCAGATGAGCACGGAGCGTTTCGGAAAACGATCGGCCGCCCAGCCGCCCCAGGTGGAGAAGAAAAGCATCGGTGCGGTCCCGGCCGCGGCGACGATGCCTAACAATGCCTTGGAACCGGTGAGCTGGTAGACGAGCCAGCCTTGCGCGGTGTTCGTCATCCAGGTGCCGATGAGCGAGACGAGCTGGCCGCAAAAGTAGAGCCGGTAATTGCGGTACTGGAACGCGGAAAAGGTCCGGCGCCAGGAGACGCCGCCGGTGACGACGCGGCGCGGAAGACCGGTCCCGTCGGGCGGGACGTTGGCGATGCGTTCGCTTTGGTTCATGACTGCCGCTTTGATCCGCGGGCCCGGTTTTCCTCGGCTGGTTTGCGCGCGAAACCAAGTGGAGAATTTCCGCCTAACGAGTCCACCACTTCACCGGCTAGACGAAGAAATCTTCGCGGCTCGGGCGGAGGTCGAGCTCGAAGGTCCAGGCGCTGCGTTCCTGTTGCGCGAGCATCCTGTAGGACTCGGCGATCGAGTCGGGGTCGAGCTCCGGGTCGCCGGATTTGTCGCCCGCGCCGGGCTCGCCGATCCCGCCGTCAATCACGATGTGCGCGACGTGGATTCCCTGCGGCCAGAGCTCGCGCGCGAGGGAATCGGCGAAGCCGCGCAGACCGAATTTCGCGCTCGAAAAATCGAGCGCGCCTTTGCGGCCGCGGATCGCGGAGGTGGCGCCGGTGAACAGAATCACGCCGCGACCGCGCGCGATCATTTCCGGCACGACCGCCTGACAGCAGAGGAACGCGCCCATCACGGTGACCCGCCAGGCGTCCTCGAATTCTTCCGCGGTGAGGTCTTCGATTCCTTTCCACGACGACGCGCTCGCATGGCAGATGAGAACGTCGACCGGGCCGAGATCGGCGCGGACTTTTTCAAAGGCGCCGTAATTGCAGCGGGCTCAGCGAGATCCGTCGGCACTGCGAGCAGCCGGCGGTCGGGATGCGCTCTCGTTAGGCTGCGCAGATAATCTTCCGAGCGCGCAAGCAGCGCAACCCGGCCGTTCTCTTCTGAAAATCGGCGGACCAGCGCCGCGCCCAGACCCGGCCCCACCCCCGCCACGACCACGTTTCTTTCCATGGCGCAGAACTTCGCCGCGAACCGCGAGCGCGTCTTGGGACGATTCAGTTTTATGCGCATCGTTTTTTCTGTCGCTCTTCTGCTTTGCCTCGCTTCGATTCCGCTCCGCGCCCAGGAAGCGAAAGCTCCGAACGGTCTCGCCACGCTCGAGACCGCGGCGAACTTTTCCCAGATGCAGGTGACCGGCGTGGCCGTGTCAAAAAGCGGCCGACTCTTCGTAAATTTCCCCGACTGGTCCGAGGACCACACGATCTCGGTCGCGGAGATCGTGAATGGAAAACCGCAGCCGTATCCGAACGCAGAGTGGAACCAGCCGGGTTCGCCTAACGACCACTTCGTCTGTGTGCAGAGCGTTTACGTGGACGAGAGCGACAGCCTCTGGGTGCTCGATCCGGCCGCGCCGAAGATGAAATCGATCGTCCAAGGCGGTCCGAAGCTGGTGAAGATCGACCTCGTGAAAAACCAGGTCGTGCAGACGATCCCATTCGGCCCGGAGATCGCGCCGGAAAAAAGCTACCTGAACGACGTCCGCGTCGACGTGAAAACCGGCACGGCGTATCTGACCGATTCCGGCCTCGGCGCAATTGTGGTGGTCGATTTGAAAAGCGGCAAAGCGCGGCGGCTTTTAGCGGGCGATCGGGTGACGCAGGCGGAGAAGAATTTCAAGTTGCAGGTGAACGGCCGCGCCCTCCTCGGCGAGAACGGGAAGCCGCCGCAAATCAATTCCGACGGCCTCGCGCTCGATCGGCTCCACGGTTTCCTTTACTTCCACGCGCTCACCGGGAACACGCTTTACCGGGTCCCGACCGCCGATCTGCGCGATGCGCGCCTAACGGAAAGCGAATTGCGCGCGAAGGTGGAGGCGCTGCTGGAAACGCCGCCGCCCGACGGCATGGCGATGGGGCCGAACGGAAAACTCTACCTGACCGACGTGGAGCACGGCGCGATCAACGTTTTTGACCCGGAAACGAAAAAGCTCTCACCGGTGATCGCAGATGGACGGTTGAGCTGGCCGGACAGCCTTGCGTGGGGGCCGCAGGGAACGCTCTTCGTGACCTGCTCGCAGATTCAAAACATGCCGCGCTTCAACGGCGGCAAGAGCCTGCATTCCACGCCGTATCAGGTTTTCAAAGTCAACGGCGCACTCGCGCCGACGCCGTAACCCGCGCTACAACACGCCGCGGACCGCGCGGCGAACGGTCTCGGTGATCCAGCCGTAAACCAGATGCGAAGCGAGCGCGTAGATGTGCGTCGTTAGGGGAATTTCCTGCGGCGGCTTGGAGAGACCGGCTTTCGGCACTGCCAGCTCATCCGCCAACACCCAGACGCCCGTCCCGAAGGCCAGGCCATCACCAATCGTGACAAACGGCGCGACTTCCGCGAGCGCCCCGTAAAACGCAGCCGACCCAGCGCCGATCCCGTAATGCATCGCCTCGCCCGCGACGGCCTTGTAGTCGGCGGGAATTTTGCGCCCGGCAATTTTCTGCGTGATCGCATTGGCGGCTTTCACCGTGGCGGGATCCGCGGGGCGGCCCGGCTTTTTCGGCGCAGGCGAAATTCTTTTCCGCGGTCGCGCTCCACGCGGCCTGGAATTGCTCCATCAAGAACGAAGCGAGCAATCCGCCCGCGACGCCCGCGATCACGCCCTTGAGCAGGTCGATTTCCCGATCTTCGTTGTCCCACCAAATCATCTTCGCGTCCTTTCCTGTTCCCGAGCCGTGTTCCGTAACTAAATCGGATTGGGCAGGTTCCGCGCGCCCCTGCCGGGAAGGATTTGCCGGCGATACGAACTCGGAAGCATTAAAAAATTTGGCCGTCGCCGTGGGTGTGCGACGAATCATAACTGATGCCGAGTCGATCCCCGCGCTTTCGAAATACCCGGACGCGGCGCGCGCCGACTTCGCGCGGCCCGAGCGAGCCGCCCTTTCGCGCGGAGTTGTTCGGCACGGAACAGCTCGCGCGCCACGCCGCAGCGCTCGCGGCGAAACACGAGATCACGCCCGGCCGCGCCTCGAACCGGCTCCTCGGGCAGCTCGATCGGAACGAGAAAATCCTGCGCGAATTCAACCGCGCTTCGCTCGCCGATGAGACCGGCCGAATCATTCCCGCGGCGGAATGGCTGCTCGATAATTTCTACCTGATCGAAGAGCAGATCCAGCTCGCGCGCCGCCACCTGCCGCGCGAGTACAGCCGCGAGCTACCCTGCCTGAAGAACGGAAATTCCACCGGCCAGCTCCGGGTCTACGAGATCGTGCTCGAGCTCATCTCGCACGTCGATGCGCAGATCGATGCCTCGCCGCTCGCAGGTTTCATCGCCGCCTACCAGACGGTTGCGCCGCTGAAAATCGGCGAACTCTGGGCCGTGCCCATCATGCTTCGGCTCGGCCTGATTGAAAATCTCCAGCGGGTGACCAGCGGGCTGTCCCAGGGCCGGCTCGACCGCAATGAAGCGAACAAATGGGTCGAGCAATTGCAGGAAGTGGCGGAAAACAATCCGTCGCGCGTCGTCATCGTGGTCGCGGATATGGCGCGGGCCGATCTCCGGCTCTCGAGCGCGTTCGTCGCGGAATTTTGCCAAAGTCTCTCCCGCCTGAACCCGGTGCTCCATCTCGCGCGCAGCTGGCTGGAGCAGCAGCTCGTGGAGCAGGGCTTTTCGATCGAACAACTGATCCACCAGGAAAGCCAGAACCAGGCGTCCGACCAGGTCTCGGTGAGCCACAGCATCGCCAGTCTGCGCGCGCTCAGCGCGATCGATTGGAAGGATTTCGTCGAAGGGCTGAGCCGGGTCGAGCAGACGCTCCGGGCTGAGCCGGCGGGGATTTATTCGCAGATGGATTTCGCGACGCGCGATCGTTACCGGCACGCGGTGGAGATGCTCGCGCGCCGCAGCGGGGTCGGCGAAACAGCGATGGCGGAAAGAGCCGTCGCCCTCGCGGAGGAAAGAGGTCGCGCAGAAGGCCGCGACGATCGGAGCGCGCATGTCGGCTATTTCCTGATCGACGAGGGCCGGGCGGAACTGGAGCGGGCCACCCAGGTGCGCTGGCCCTGGCGGACCACGGCGGAGCGGGCGATTCGCCGCTTCCCGTTCCTTTATTACGGTGGCGGAATTTTGCTGCTCTCGTTAGGCGCGACCTTCCTTTTCTCGCAGCGCGCGCAGCGGCACGGGGTGGCGGGCTGGACGCTGCTGCTCTGCACGCTCGCTTTTTTTCTTGGGGTGAGCCAGCTCGCGGTCGCGCTCCTGAACTGGCTCACCACGCTTCTCGTTAGGCCACGGCTCCTCCCGCGGCTCGATTTCTCGGAAGGACTCGCGCCGGGGAACTGCTCGATCGTGGTCGTGCCGACGATTCTCTCCAGCGCGGAGGCGATCGAGGAACTGCTGGAGACGCTGGAGATCCATCACCTCGCGAATCGCGACGAGCGTTTGCGCTTCGCGCTGCTGACCGATTTTCCCGACGCGCTCGAGGAGACCGCGCCGGAGGACGAGCCGCTGCTCGAGCGCGCCCGCGCGGGCATCGAGACGCTGAACCAGCGCTACGCGCCCGGAAAGCAGCGATCGCTTTTTCCTCTTCCATCGGCCGCGCCGCTGGAACGCGAGCGAAGGCGTCTGGATGGGCTACGAGCGGAAACGCGGGAAGCTGATGGAGTTCAACGCGTTTCTGCGCGGGCGTTGCGCGGAATGTTTTTCGACCGTCGTCGGCGACCCCGCGGTGCTGCCGGAGATTCGCTACGTCATTACCCTCGATACCGATACCCAGCTCCCGCGCGAATCGGCGCGGCAACTGATCGGCACGATGGCGCATCCGCTGAATCGCCCGGTCTTCAACGCGCGCGGGATCGTGATCGAGGGTTACAGCCTGCTGCAACCGCGCGTCGACGTGAATCTCGCGAACGCCGGCCGCTCCTGGTTCGCGCGCTTGCACGCGGGCGAGACCGGGATCGATCCCTACACGCGCGCGGTCTCCGATGTTTACCAGGATCTGTTTCATGAAGGCTCGTTCATCGGGAAAGGGATTTACGAGGTGGACGCGTTCGAGCGCGCGCTGGCGGATCGGTTTCCGGAAAACGCGGTGCTCAGCCACGATCTGCTCGAGTCGGTCCACGCGCGCTGCGGGTTGGTCAGCGACGTCACGCTCTACGAGGAATATCCGACCGGTTACGACATGGATGCCGGGCGGCGGCGACGCTGGATTCGCGGCGACTGGCAGATCATTCCGTGGCTCCTGCCGTGGGTGCCGGCCGCGGCGGGGCGTCGCCTCACGAACCCGCTTTCCGGCCTTTCCTGGTGGAAAATTTTCGACAATCTCCGGCGCAGCCTGGTCCCGGTCGCGCTCCTCGTTTTCCTGCTGGGTTGCGCGCTTTTCGTTAGGCCGATCGGCGATCTCGCCGCGCTCCTGGTGGTGGCGATCGTCCTGCTCCCGGGCTTGCTTCCGGTGCTGGTGGAACTGCTGCGCAAACCGGAGACGCTCCCGTGGGCCATGCACCTGCGCGAGGTGCGCACTTCCGCCCTGCGCGCGCTCGGGCAGATTGGCCTCACGCTCGCGTTCCTGCCCTACGAAGCGGCGCTCAGTCTCGACGCGATCGGGCGCACGCTCTTGCGCCTGCTGGTGACGCGGCGGCGGCTCCTGGAATGGAGAACCTCGAGCGAAGTGGCGGCCGGCGCGCGCGCGGATCTTCTGGGATTCTACCGGAAAATGAAGAGCGCGCCGTTGATCGCGGTCGCGAGTGCGGCGCTGCTCGCCTGGCTGCGGCCCGCGGAGCTCGGGCCGCTCGTGCCGTTCCTCGTCGTCTGGTTGGTGGCGCCAGTGATCGCCTGGTGGATCAGCCAGCCGCTCGAGGTCGCGACCGCGGAGCTGGCGCCGGAACAGCTGCTTTTCCTCCGCCGGATCGCGCGCAAGACCTGGCATTTTTTCGAGACCTTCGTGAACGCGGAGGAGAACTGGCTCCCGCCGGATAATTTCCAGGAGGAAGCCGG
The DNA here is from genome assembly GCA_963742845.1 of uncultured Verrucomicrobiae bacterium. GTDB lineage: Bacteria > Verrucomicrobiota > Verrucomicrobiia > Chthoniobacterales > UBA10450 > Palsa-1392. Next base: position 434,886 of record CAVUNK010000008.1, read on the forward strand.
CGTCGGCATCGCCTCGCGCACCTCGCCGACGAACATCGGTCTCGCCCTGCTCGCCAATCTCGCGGCGCACGACCTCGGTTACTTGTCGTTAGGGGGTTTGCTGGCGCGCACCGAGGAGACCCTCGCGACGATGCAACGGCTCGAGCGGCATCGCGGGCATTTTTATAACTGGTACGAAACGCGCACGCTCAAGCCGCTCCTCCCGCTCTATGTCTCGAGCGTCGACAGCGGCAACCTCGCCGGTCATCTCCTTACCCTCGGCGCCGGTCTGCGCGGGCTCGCGGATGAGCCGATTCTGCGGGCGCAGATTTTTGCCGGCCTCCGCGATACCCTCGCGCTCGCGCGGGAAAACGAAGCGGAGCCGATCGTTAGGCAACTCGAGGCGGAGCTGGAGGCTGAGCCCGCTAGTTTCTCCGAGACGGCCGCGCGCCTCGATCGCGCCACTGCGCTCGCGGCGCAGCTCACGAGCGACTGGGGAAAAATTCTCGCGCGCAGTTGCACCGAACACGCGGAGGAATTGCGCCTGCTTGCGCCCGGCACCGCCGAAAAAATCCCGACTCTCCGCGACCTCGCGGCCGCCAACCCGGACGCGGAAGAAAAGCTCCATCGCCTGGAAGCGCTCGCCCGCCAAAGCGACGAGCTCGCGGCGATGGATTTCACCTTTCTCTTCGATGCCACGCGCAACCTGTTCTCGATTGGTTTCAACGTCACCGAAGGCCGGCGCGACCTGAGCTACTACGATCTGCTCGCGTCGGAAGCGCGGCTCTGCAGCTACGTCGCGATTGCGCAGGGGCAGGTGCCGCAGGAGCATTGGTTCGCGCTCGGGCGGCTGCTCGTCGCGCCGCATGGCGAGCCGGTCCTCGTCTCCTGGAGCGGCTCGATGTTCGAATACCTCATGCCGATGCTGGTGATGCCGAGCTACGAAGGCACGCTGCTCGATCACGCCTGTCGTTCCGCGGTCGCGCAACAGATCGAGTACGGCCGCGCGCGCGCCGTCCCGTGGGGCATCTCGGAGTCCGGTTATTACCAGACCGATCTGCGGCATAACTATCAATACCGCGCCTTCGGCGTGCCCGGGCTCGGGCTAAAACGCGGGCTCTCGGGCGACCTCGTGATCGCGCCTTACGCGACCGTGATGGCGCTGATGGTCGCCCCGCGGGAAGCCTGCGAAAATCTCCTGCGCCTAACGAGTGAAGGACGCGAAGGCGCCTACGGTTATTACGAGGCGATCGATTACACGCCCTCGCGGCTGCCGCCGGATGAGAAGAGCGAGACGGTGCGTTCGTTCATGGCGCACCACCAGGGGATGAGTTTACTGGCGCTGGATTATCTGCTCTGCGGTTTGCCGATGCAGCGGCGCTTCATGTCGCGTCCGCTGCTCAAGGCGGCCGATCTTCTCCTGCAGGAACGCGTTCCGAAAGCCGAGGCCAATGTCCTTCCGGAGGATCTCGAACTCGAGGAGTCGCGTCCCGGTTTCGGCGAAGGCGAAAACGTCATGCGCGTTTTCACGAACCCGAGCACGCGCGCCCCGGAAGTGCATCTGCTTTCGAATGGCCGCTACCACGTCGCGATCAGCAGTGCCGGCGGCGGTTACAGCCGCTGGGGCGATCTCGCGGTGACCCGCTGGCGCGAAGACGCGACCCAGGATTGCTGGGGCACGTTCCTCTACCTGCGCGATCTCACGAGCGGCGAATTCTGGTCAGCCGCGTATCAACCCACGTTGCGCCCAACAGAAAATTACGAGGCGGTTTTCACCCAGGCGCGCGCGGAATTCCGGGAGCGGCAGAACCGGCTCGAGATCCACACCGAGATCTGCGTTTCGCCGGAAGACGACGTGGAAGTGCGCCGCGTCACCCTGACCAATCACGCCGCTACCACCCGCGTGATCGAGCTGACCAGCTACGCTGAGGTCGTGCTGGCGACCCAGGCCGCGGATGAAGCGCACCCGGCTTTCAGCAATCTCTTCGTGCAGACGGAATTCGCGCCAGCGTCGTCGGCCTTGCTCTGTACCCGACGCGCGCGCTCGGAGGATGAAAAGCCGCCGTGGCTGGTGCACCTGCTCGTCGGACACGGGGGAAAACAGAGTGGCATCTCCTGCGAATCGGATCGCTCGAAATTCATCGGGCGCGGCGGGACCCTCGCGCGCCCGGCGGCGATGCGCGGTCCGCTCTCGAACAGCGCCGGTTCCGTGCTCGATCCGATCATCTCGCTGCGCCGCACCGTGACTTTGCAACCGGACGAAACCGCGGTTTTGGATTTCGTAATCGGCGCCGCTGATGACCGCGCCGGCGCCGACGCGCTGGTGGAAAAATATCAGAATTCGCGCATGGCCGACCGCGCCTTCGACATCGCCTGGACGCACAGCCAGGTGACGCTGCGCCAGCTCAACGCTACCGAAGCCGAAGCGCAGCTCTACGCGCGGCTCGCGGGCGCGATCATCTATGCGGACCCGGCGCGGCGCGCGACTTCCGGCGTGCTGGTCGATAACCGGCGCGGCCAGAGCGGGCTCTGGACTTACGGCATCTCCGGTGACACGCCGCTGGTGCTGCTGCGGATCAGCGACGCCGAGCGCATCGAGATCGTTAGGCAATTGGTCCAGGCGCATTCCTATTGGCGCGCCAAAGGCCTCGCGGTCGAGCTGATCATCCTGAACGAAGACGTCTCGGTTTATCGCCAGAGCCTGCAGGACGAGATCACGAACCTGATCGCCGCCGGGAATGAAGCGCAGATGCTCGACAAGCCCGGCGGTATATTCGTTAGGCGGCTCGAACAGATCCCGAACGACGACCGGCTCCTTCTCCAGTCCGCGGCGCGGATCGTCCTCGATGACGAACACGGCTCGCTCGTCGAGCAGCTCGAACAGCGCAGCGTGCTCGATTCGCCCGTGCCCGCGCTCGTCGCGACCCGGCCGGCGTGGGTCGATGTCTCCGCGCCGCCCCCCGCGCGCGAACTAATTTTCCAGAATGGTCTCGGCGGTTTTACCCGCGACGGCCACGAGTATGTGATCACGCTCAACGCGGGCCAGAACACGCCCGCGCCCTGGGTAAACGTGATCGCGAACCCGGAGTTTGGAACCGTGGTCTCGGAGAGCGGGGGCGCTTACAGCTGGTTCGAGAACGCACACGAATTCCGGCTCACGCCCTGGAAGAACGACCCGGTCCAAAACGCGTCCGGGGAAGCGTTTTACATCCGCGACGAAGAGACCGGGCAATTCTGGTCACCGACGCCGTGGCCGGCCCGGGGCGCGACGCCCTATGTCATCCGCCACGGGTTTGGCTACACCGTCTTCGAGCACACCGAGAACGGGATCGAGTCGAAGCTCAAGATCTACGTCGCGATGGATGCGCCGGTGAAATTTGCGGTGATCAAATTGCGCAACGTCTCCGGCGGACCGCGGCGGATTTCCGTGACCGGTTATTGGGAATGGGTCCTCGGCGATCTGCGCCACAAGACGCTGCTGAATGTGCAGACCGAGATGGATTTGAAAACCGGCGCGTTGCTCGCGCGCAATTTTTACAACACCGAGTTTCCCGATCGCATCGCCTTCCTCGACGTGAACGATCCGGCCCGCAGCCTGACGGGAAATCGCAAGGAATTCCTCGGGCGCAACGGCACCTTCCAGCAACCAGCGGCGATGAAACGCGCGCGGCTCTCGGGCAAAACCGGCGCCGGTCTCGACCCGTGCGGCGCGCTCCAGGTTGCGTTTGAGCTCGCCGACGGCGGAGAACACGAGAGCAGTTTCCGGCTCGGGGTTGGCCGCAACCTCGGCGACGTGCAGCAATTGGTGCAGCGTTTCCGGCGCTCGGATTCCAGCCGCGCCGCGCTCGAAGGGGTCTATGAATTTTGGAATCGCACGCTCGGCGCGGTGAACGTCGACACGCCCGACCCGGCGGTGAACGTGATGGCCAACGGCTGGCTGCTTTACCAAACGCTGAGCAGCCGGCTCTGGGGCCGGAGCGGGTTCTATCAATCAGGCGGCGCCTACGGATTTCGCGATCAGTTGCAGGACGTGATGGCACTGGTCCACGCCGAGCCGGCGCTGACCCGCGAGCATCTGCTCCGCGCGGCGGCGCATCAATTCCGCGAAGGCGACGTGCAGCACTGGTGGCATCCGCCGTCCGGTCGCGGGGTGCGCACGCATTTCTCCGACGACTTTCTCTGGCTTCCGTTTGTCACCTGCCGCTACGTCAACGCGGTCGCGGATACCGGCGTGCTCGACGAGGTGATCCCGTTTCTCGAGGCGCGGCCCGTCATGCCCGAGGAAGAAGCGTATTACGATCTGCCGAATCGTTCGCAGGAATCGGGCACGCTCTACGAACATTGCGTGCGCGCGATCGAGCATGGGCTGCGGTTCGGCGCGCACGGGCTGCCGCTGATCGGGTCGGGCGATTGGAACGACGGCATGAATCTCGTCGGCAACCAAGGCCGCGGGGAGAGCGTCTGGCTGGCGTTTTTTCTCTACGACGTGCTCATGCAATTCGCCGTGCTCGCGCGCGCGCGAGAGGAAGCTCCTTTTGCCGATCGCTGTCTTGCAGAAGCGCAGAAGCTGCAAAAGAACATCGAGACCAACGCGTGGGACGGGCAGTGGTACCGGCGCGCCTACTTCGACAACGGCGAGCCGCTCGGCTCCGCCACGAACGAGGAATGCCAGATCGACAGCCTCCCGCAAAGCTGGTCGGTGATCAGCGGCGCCGGGAGATCGGAACGGGCGCGGGCCGCGATGGAAGCGGTCGAGCAGCGACTCGTTAGGCCGAATGCGAAGTTGATCCAGCTCTTCGATCCGCCCTTCGATAAATCCGCGCTCAATCCGGGTTACATCAAAGGCTACATCCCGGGGGTGCGCGAGAACGGCGGCCAGTACACGCACGGCGCGATCTGGGCCACGATGGCCTTCGCGCTCCTCGGCGAAAATGATCGCGCCTGGGAGCTCTTCGGTTTGCTCAATCCGGTCCATCACAGCAGCACGCCGACGGAAATCGCCACCTACAAAGTCGAGCCTTACGTTGCCGTGGCCGACATTTACGCGCTCGCGCCGCACACTGGCCGCGGCGGTTGGACGTGGTATACCGGATCAGCCGGCTGGATGTACCGGCTCCTCGTCGAGACGCTGCTCGGCGTGCACCTAGAAGGAAATCAACTCCGGCTCGCGCCGCGTTTCCGCGCGGATTGGACGACCTACAAAATCCACTACCGTTACCACCAAACCGTCTATCACCTCACGTTCACCCGTGTCGGCGAAGACGCGGAGCCCTCGACCCTCGACGGGCAGCCGGTGGCGAACGACACCATCCCGCTGGTCAACGATCGCGCCGAGCATTTCGCCGAAATGCGCTTCCGCTAAAACCGCTCACCACGATGCCAGCCGGAGCTGCGGGATGAGCGAGAAATGCTTGTCGTTGGTCAGCAGTGCAGCGCCCGCATGAAGCGCACAGACCGCGATGATCAGGTCTGGCAACGGCAGCACATTTCCGGCGCGATCGAGTTTCCAGGCCAGTTCCTCGGTTGCCCGCCAGGCTCGCCGATCCATCGGAGCATGCACCAGCACGTCGAAAAACGCGGCCAGATCCGCTCTTTCTTCTGTCCGAATCATCCCGCGCAAAACTTCGCATCGCACCAGATCGCAGCCGACGATCTCGGTGGAATCAAAGCGCTGCACGAGTTCCGCGACCGGATCGAGCCGCGCTCGGAGCAAGCGGATGTAGACCGAAGTATCAACCAGAACCACGCTTCGGCCGATCTTTACCCGGCCTTTCCGCCACTCTCAGAGACATGTAGTCATAGGCGGGATCGAGGCTGTCCTGCCAGGCGTTATCCGGGAGTTTTCGCCGGCTAAGGAACTGGGAAAGTTTCTTCTTCCGCTCGGCCTCGCGCAGCGCGAATTCGACCGTCTCGGTTTTCGTCTTGAGGCCGGTGAGCTTCATGACCCGAGCGAGCAATTCTTCGTCGATCTGCATGGTCATTTTGGCCATGCCACGAGAGTATGGCTACCTAGCCATACCGTCAAGTTTTCTACGAATGCGAACTCGAATACGCCGAGAGCGGCTCGGCCGTTTTCAGGTCCTTGATCACGGTGCTGAGGTAGACCGATTCCGGATAATACGCGCGCCATTTCGTGATCTCCGCGCGGTTCATCACTTTGAAACCGTAGCGCTCGAACATCTTCTCGCCGCGCCGGCTTTCGAAGGTGACGATCTGTCCGTAAACCTGCTTCTCACCGCAACCGTAGAGGTAACTCAGATACGCGCTCATGAGCGCGCGGGTGGTGGAAACTTTGCGGGCTTCCGGGAGCAGGTTGATGTGGAAATGCGGGGTGCGACTCGGCGCGGCGGGCACTTCGCGCCAGCCATTTTTTACCAGCCACATAATGAAGCGGCGCGAGTCCTGGTTGTAGCCCGGGTAGCGCAGCAGCGCGCGAAGAAAGAGGACGACGTTCTGTTGAAAGGAGTAGAGCTGATTCAGGAGCGGCTTGCGCGAACCGAGCAGGTAGCCGCAGATCTCGCCCTTGATCTCGAGCACGAAGGACGATTCCGGTTCGTGATCGGTATACCAGGTGGTGAGGAAGTCGGCGAACAGTTCGCGGTCCTGATAGACCGGGTCGATCGCGTTCCCGAGAAAGCCGGTCCGACAGCAAAGATCGCGCACTGCCGCGCGATCCGACGGCCGGTAGCCGCGAATGACGAGGGAGGGATCGGTTTTCATACTACGAGGCGCGGTAGTGTGCTTGTACCTCGCGGTAAATGCAAAAGAGCCGGTCGAACACCTCTGGCCACGCATACTGTGCGCGCGCCCGCTCCGAGGCGGCTAATCCGAGCGCGCGCAGATCCTGACCGCGCGATTCCTCGATCGCGCGGGCGAGCGCGGCGGGGGAATTTTCCCGGGCCCAGAAAAGCTGATCGCCGAAAATGATCCGGTCCATGTAGCTCCCGCGAATGCCGATCACGGGCGTGCCGCAGGCCTGGCTCTCGAGCGAGGTGAGCCCGAAGGTTTCCTGCACCCCCGGGTGCACGAGCAAATCGGCCGCGCGATAGAGCCGCGCCAGTTCCACAGGATCGGCGCAATATTGCCGCCAGGTCACGTGGTCGGTTTTCTCCTGCAGCTCCAGCAAAGCCGGCCGCTGCAACCCATCGCCGACCACCAGCAAATGGTAACGCTCCGGGTCGAGCAGTCCGAAAGCATCGAACAAAGTCTGCGTATTTTTTTCCTGCGCGAGCCGGCCGACGTAGAGGAGCAGACACCGCTCCGGCGGAATGCCTAACGAATCGCGCGTCTCCGCGGCATCGTCCGGCAAGGGCTGAAAAATCTCCGCGTCCACGCCGAGATCGACCGCGTGGACATTCCCGACGCCCCAACTCGTGAGCAATTGCCCGAGCCGTTCCGAGGGTACGAGCGTCGCTTCGAATTGGTTGTAAATCTTGCGCACGTAGCGCTGCGCGAGGTCCATCACGAACTCCGTCCCGGTCCGGCCGAAGAAGCGTTCACTGCTCCGCAGATACGCCTCGGGGAAGTGCGAATGATAAAACCCGACCACCGGAATGCGCAGCGCGTGACCGGAAGCGATCGCTTTCCAGCCGACCTGATACGGGTCGCCCGACTCGATCAATCCCGGCTGCTCGTGCTCGAGAATTTCCTCGATCGCGCGCAGGTTCAGGAGCGCGCGGTAACGCGAGGTCCGCGAGAGCAGCGGCGACGCGATCGTGTAGATCCGTGAGCGTTCCGTCTCGATCCGCTCGGTTTTCGCGCCCGGAATGATGAGCACATGCTCATCGTTAGGCGAACGCTGCACGTAGCGGATCTTCTCGTGCACATAGCGTTTCACCCCGCCGCTGAGCGGCGAATAAAACTGCGTCAGATCGCAAACCTTCAAGCGCCCGAACATCCCCGAAACCGGCGAGGGCGCGATGCAAAAGAGTTGGGTCGCGCGGCGCCGACTGATGACCTAAAGGAAACGCGCCATGGAATCGATCGAGCAACTGCGCTTCCTCCGCGCGGCGGAAGTGCGCGAGATCGTGCGCCGTTGGGGGACGCCGGTTTTCGTCTACGACGAGGCGACGCTCCGGGAACAGGCGCGCGACGCGCTGCGCTTCGCGGCGCCGTTCGGTCTCACCGTGCGCTACGCGATGAAAGCGAATCCGCGGCGCGAAGTGCTGGGAGTCTTGCATGACTGCGGGCTCGCGATCGACGCCAGCGCGGCTTCGAGGCGGAGCGCGCGCTTGCAGCGGGGATCGCGCCTAACGAAATCCTGGTGACCGCGCAGGAACTGCCGCGCAACCTCGCGGAGCTGGTTGCGCGCGGCGTCCAATTCAACGCCTGCTCGCTGCATCAGCTCGCGGTTTATGGAGGAAATGTTTCCCGGCCGACGAAGGTGAGCATCCGGCTCAATCCCGGCCTCGGCTCCGGCCATTCGCACAAGACCAATGTCGGCGGACCGGCTTCGAGTTTCGGCATCTGGCATGAATACATCGACGAGATCAAGACGATCGCGACACGCCATCGCCTAACGATTAACCGGCTCCACACCCACATCGGTTCCGGCACCGATCCGGTCATCTGGACCAAGGTTGCGCGGCTCAGCCTCGAGCAGGTGCGCGCATTTCCTGACGTGAAGATTTTGAATCTCGGCGGCGGCTTCAAGGTCGCGCGGATGCAGGGAGAAAAAGGCACCGACCTCGGCGAAATCAGTCGCGCAGTGGCGGCCACGATCACGCAGTTTGCCGCGGAAACCGGTCGCGAGCTGCATCTTGAAATCGAGCCCGGAACTTTCCTGGTCGCCAACGCCGGCAGCCTTCTCACGACGATTCACGACCTCGTGGAAACCGGCGCCAATGGTTACAAATTCCTCAAGATCGATAGTGGGATGACCGACATTCTGCGGCCGACACTCTACGCCGCGCAACATCCGCTGGTGGTCGTCAACGACCGTCCTGCCGCGCCGGAAAAATACGTCGTCGTGGGCCACTGCTGCGAATCCGCCGACCTGCTCACGCCGCATCCCGACGATCCGGAAGTGGTCGCTACCCGCTGGCTCCAGCGGGCCGAAATTGGCGACCTGCTGGTGCTCGAGGGAGCCGGCGCCTATTGCGCTTCGATGAGCGCGCACGGCTACAATTCCTTCCCGAAAACGCCAGAGATTCTGCGGCAGGCGAACGGCCAGTTTATCGAGCTAAACCGGCTGATGCAGCCCGCTTAAATATCGCTCCGCCTCGATCGCCGCCGCGCAGCCCGAGCCGGCCGCGGTGATCGCCTGCTTGTAAACGCGATCAGCCACGTCGCCCGCGATGAACACACCCGGATGCTTGCTCTCCGCGAGATGCCTAACGAGCAGATAACCGTCCGGATCTGTCTCCAGTTTGCCGGCAAATGCTTTCGTGTTCGGGTCGTGCCCAATCGCGACGAAAACGCAGGCGACCTCGAGCTCCCGCTCCGCCTTCGTCTCGAGATCACGCAGCATGACCGCGCGCATCTCCCCCTTCTCGTCGGTGAGGTATTTGGTGACCGTCGTGTTCCAGATCGGCTCGATCGTCTCACAGGCAAGCACGCGGTCGGCCATGATCTTGGATGCGCGCAAAGCGTCGCGCCGATGGATCAGGTAAACCTTGGAAGCAAACCGGGTTAGAAAGAGCGCTTCTTCCGCCGCGGAATCGCCGCCGCCGACCACGCAGACCGGGACGTTGCGATAAAAAGCGCCGTCGCAGGTGGCGCAACTCGTTAGGCCATGACCGATCAGCTTCTCCTCATTCTCCAGCCCGAGCCAGCGCGCCGAGGCGCCGCTCGCGACGATCAACGCCTCCGTGTCGATCCATTCCTCATCCGTCTGGAGCCGGATATGGTCGCCCGAAAGGTCGAGCCCGACCGCTTCCGCGTAGGAAAAACGGGCGCCAAAATTCTCCGCCTGCTTGTGCATGTTCATCACCAGTTGCGGGCCGTCGATCCCCTCCGGGAAGCCGGGAAAATTCTCCACCAGGGTGGTGGTCGAGAGCTGCCCGCCGGGTTGCCGGCCTTCGAGCACGAGCGGACTCAGGTTCGAGCGGGCGGCGTAAATGGCCGCGGTCAATCCCGCGCAACCGCTGCCGATGATGATGACTTTTTCCACGAGCGCCAAGGGTAGCACGGAGGCTGCGGACGTTCTAATTTCCCGCCTCATGCCGGAACTCGCCGAGGTCGAATATTTTCGCAAGCAATGGGACCCGGGCGTCGGCGACGCGGTCACCGCGGTGCAGCTCCATGGCGAGAAACGGATCTTCCGCGGAAGCGATGTGGCGGCGCTGAAACGCCGACTCGTTAAGCAAAAACTCCTGCGCTCGCAAGCGCGTGGGAAGCAGATGCTCTTCGCCTTTTCCGGTGACAACTGGCTCGGGCTTCACCTCGGGATGAGCGGGCAGATGCGGATCGAACCGGCGGGATTCCGCGCCGAGAAACATGACCACCTCGTGCTCCAGCAGGCAAAGCGCACGCTCGTCTTGAAGGATGCGCGGCTCTTCGGGCGCGTTCGTTTTTCCCACGGAAAAGAGTCGCCGGATTGGTGGCAGGCGATCGCGCCAGACATCACTTCGCCGGCCTGGACGAAGCCGGCGATGACCCGTTTTCTGCAGCGCCACGGCCGCGCGCCGCTCAAGGCAGTGCTGCTTTCGCAGGTTGGTTTTCCCGGCGTCGGCAACTGGATGGCGGATGAAATTCTCTGGCGCGCGCGGATCAGTCCGCGTCGGCTCGCGGGGAAATTAGCGGGCTCAGAGATCGCGGCGGTGTATCGGAGCACGCGCTTCGTCGCGCGGGCTGCGCTGGAAATCATCGGCACCGATTGGAGCGATCCGCCGCGCACCTGGCTGCTCCACGAACGCTGGAAAGCCGGCGGCAAATGTCCCCGCCACGGCACCACGCTGAAGCGCGCCACGATCGGCGGACGCACCACCGCGTGGTGCGCGCAGTGCCAGCCGCGGTGATTCGTTAGGCCAGATAGACCGTCACTTCGTGGAAGCCGGTCGTCCCGGAAAATTGCCCACGCTCTTTCTCCTCACGCTGCACCACGCCCGCGCTGTCGGTCGCCCGGACACTCAGGTGATACTCGCCCGCCCCCGGCGGCTGCCAGTCATACCTCCAGAGCACCCAGGTCAGTTTCGTGCCGGGATAATCGATCTTCGCGTCGTGCCAGCTCGCGCCGCCGTCGGTGGTCACCTCGACGCGCGAGACGCCGCGATCGCCAGCGAAGGCTACGCCTTTCATGGCCAGCGGCGCCACGCCTAACGACGCCCACTCGTTAGGCACATCGATCCGCGCGCGGGTTGGGATCATGAAGTTCGGGCCCCAGCCCTGCTTCTCGTAAAAGCCCTCCGCGTCGGGTCCCGCGACTTCGATCCGGGTGAGCCATTTCACATTTTTCTCCCCGAAATAGCCGGGGACCACGACGCGCGCAGGGAAGCCGTGTTTATCCGGCAAACGCTCGCCGTTCATCTCGAAGGCAACCAGCGTGGTCGGGTCCATCGCTTTGGCGAGGGAAAAAGTGTCGCTGTAATTATCGACTCCATGGAGCACGACTTTCGCCGCATCCGGGAGCGGGCCGGCCGCGTGCAGCAGCTCGCGCAACGGCACGCCGCGCCAGACTGCGTTGCTCATCAGCCCGGCGCCGAGCCCGTTGCTGATGCACATCAGCGTCGTCTCCTGTGAAACCGCGGGCAGCGCCTTTAGCCGGTCGATCTTGTAGGTCTGGCGAGTCTTCACCAACCCGGTGACCTCGAGCCGCCAGTGCGCGGCGTCGACGGTGGGATCGACCACGTTCTTGGTCACGCAATAGAACTTGTCGTTAGGCGTGATCCCCTGCACTTCCGCGCCTTTGTATTGCGTCCCGTCGTAGCTGAACGACGCCAGCTGATAGAGCCGGCGCAGAACGGCCGCGCCGCCGCCGGCTACGATCAGCCCGAGCCCGCCGAGCACGAGCGCGCGCCGGCCGATGGCCGGGGAGTATTCGAGTTCGTTAGGCGGGTCCGGGGCGCGGGTGAGAAAACGGAAACTGAGCACGAGAGTGCGCTCGAACGCGAGGAAAGTGAGGGCGAGGCCGAGGGCGTTGATGATCGTGGCCGGCCGGATCGGGAACCCGGCGTAACTGGTCCCGAGCTGCGGCCAAAGCAGCGCGAGACACGCAGCGAGCGGGAGCAGGAAATAAATGCCTAACGACAGAAAAGGCTTCTCGCGCCGCGCGACGACGAGCCCGTAAAACAAGCCGCCTAACGAACCGACGATGATCTGCCCGGCGATGGTCGAACCGACCCCGAGTTCCTTCAGGTGGGTGTAGCCGCCGACTTTGCCCATCACGCTCAGGAATGGCCCGGGCGGGATGAAAACGGAAAGCCGATCGCCCAACAGAACCAGCGGCGTCCCGGCGTCGCCGAGCCAGGCCAGCAACAACATGACCAGGGTCATCACCAGACCCGCAATCGCGCCGGCCAGGAGCCCGGCGCGCGCGCGCTGCCTGCTCGTCAGGTTTCTCATGGAGAGAAGAGCGGCGGCGGCGCGGATTATTCCGTTATGAGGGCCGCTCGAGCGCGACCCGGAAAAGCGTGGCGAGAATGCGTCCGCCGGCCACGAACGTGCCGCGGAGTGTGCCGGAAACTTTGGATTCGCCGCCGGTGCGGCAACGATGATCGACCGGCAGTTCCAAGATGCGCAACCCGGCGCGGGCCGCGCGCATCTGCATCTCGAGATTCCAGCCGTAAGTCGGCTCCCGCATGCCTAACGAATCAAGGCTCTCGCGCCGGATCGCGCGGAACGGGCACATATCCGTGTAGCGGACGCCGTAGAGCAGCCGGAGGAGGAATCCCGCGGCGCGACCGGCGAAGACCTGCTGAAAATTCATGCTCCCGGGTTCGCGCCGGCCCCGGGTGCGCGAGCCGATCACGAAATCCTGTGCGCCATCAAGGATCGGCCTAACGAGTTGCTCCATGAACTCCGGGCAATCGCTCCCATCGCCATCGAGGAAAACCAGAAGATCGTTTTGCGGATCGGCCGCGGCCACGCCCGCGGCGCAGGCCCGCCCGTAGCCGCGCGGCGCCTCTACCACCCGTGCGCCGGCCGCCTGCGCGCGCTCCGCGGTCCAGTCGGTGCTGCCGTTATCGACCACGATGATATCGTTAGGCAACCCGGTCGCGGCGCAGGCGCGCACCACGTCTGCGATCGGCTCTTCTTCGTTCAGAGCCGGGATGATGACCGAAATCAGAGAGCCAGCCACGCGAGGGAAAAATAAAAACTGAGCGCGAAAAAATCGGTTAGGGCGAGGGTCACGGGGCCGGCTGCAATCTTCGGATCCAACTTGAAGCGATGGAGCAGTGAAGGCACGGCGAAACCGAAGACACTCGCGGCGAAAAGCGAAACCAGGATGCTGGTCGCGATCACTCCTGCGCCGGGGAGATCGCGCCGCCAGGCCCAGACGATCGCGCCCACGAGCAGTCCGCAGGCGAGTCCGAGAAGGAGCGCAGTCCCGCATTCGCGCCGCAAATTTTCCACGAACCAGCGGCGGGTGAGCGAGGCCGAGCGGAGCGCCTGGATGGTCACGGTCATGGATTGCATGCTTACGCTTTCGTTCAGGCCGAGGACCATGGTGAGGAAAAACGCGATCACCATGCTCTGCGCGAGCGTCGCCTCGAACGCGCCCGCGAGGAGCGCGCAGGCGGTGCCGGCCGCGACAGTCGCGAGCAGCCAGGGGAAACGAAAACGGAACGCGCGGAAGGCCGAAGCACCGCGCAACTGCGCGAGATGGAAACCGAGCGACTCGAAGATGGTGTCGTTAGGCGCGTTCTGGTCCTGAAGGATTTCCTCCGCGAAAAGGCCGACATCGACCACGCCGATGACGCGCTTTTTTTCGTCCACCACCGGGAAGGCGAAAAACTTGTAGAGCACGAAAAATTCGCACGCTTCCAGCACCGTCGCGGTCGAGGGAATCGCCACGACTTTGCGCACCATGATTTCTTCGAGCGGGGTTTCCAGCGGCGCGGTCAGGAGTCGGCGCGTCGGTAAAACGCCGACCAGCCGTTGCTCGCGATCGACCGCAAAAAAATAGATCACGCGCTCGCCCACGCCTTCGTTCCGGATGCGGGCGAGCGCATCGGCCACGCTCGCGGTGGCATCGAGGAGCGGAAAATCCTTCCGCGCATGCGCGACGACGAGCGAATGGAAATCCGGGCTCGCGAGCGGCGCTGTCATCCCTTCGCTTTTACGCGATGGACGATCCCTTTGCTGCGCAAAATGTCAGCGGCCTCGCTGAAGTATTCTTTCACGTTCGCCTGGCCGCGGATCCAATCGAGGTAACGACCGATGCCGGTCGCGAGATCGACCTGCGGTTCGTAGCCGGCCGCGCGGATGCGCTCGGTGCCGCTGGTGAGGTGGCGCATTTCGCCAGGGCGGAATTCGCCGTTCGCTTCCGGCGCAATGCGGATGTCGAGCGCGTCGGAGATTTGGTCCGCCACTTCACGGATCGGCACGCCGCGACCGCTGCCGACATTCACGGGCAGGCCGTCGAGTTGATCGGTCGTGGCGGCGAGGAGATTGGCGCGCGCGATATCGTCGACGAAGGAAAAGTCGCGGGTCTGTTCGCCATCTTCGTAGAGGATCGGCGGGAGATCGTTCAGCAGCCGGGTGCAGAAGATCGCGATCACGCCGGTGTAGGGATTGAAGATCGATTGGCGCGGTCCGTAGGTGCAGGAATAGCGGAGTGCGACCGTGGGAATGCCGATCTGTTTGCCCCAGAGCAACACGAGTTTTTCCTGGTCGACTTTGGTCAGCCCGTAAACGGTTTCGCCGCCGACCGGCGCGTGCTCGGGAGTCGGCGCGCTTTTCGTTAGGCGACTGCAAATTGGGCAGTGCACCTGCCAGTCGCCGGTTTGCAATTGCTCGATCGGCCGCACCGGCGGGAAGACCAAGCCGTGTTCCGGACAGGTGGCCGCGCCCTCGCTGTAAACCGCCTGCGAACTGGCCACGACGATCTTTTTAACCGGTAGATTTTCCTCGCGAATGATCTCGAGCAGCTGCGCCGTGCCGAACGAATTCACCTGCACGTATTTCGCGATCTCGGGCATGTAGCCGCCATAAGCCGCCTGGTGAAAAACCACGTCGATGCCCTCGAGCGCGGCGCGCATCGTGGGGCGATCGAGGAGATTGCCTTCCACGAAATCGCTGTCGTTAGGCACCCACGCCGGCCGGCCATGACGATGGGTTTGCGGCTCGAGATTATCGAGCACGCGCACGGTCCAGCCTTCGCGGCGAAGGAGGTCGGCGAGAGTGGAGCCGATCAGGCCGGCGCCGCCCGTAACGAGGGCCCGCTTCATCGGGTGAAATGGCGAAGAAATTCCGCCGAAGCAGGTGCGCGGGACTCGTTAGGCGCGCGCAGTTCATCCTGCAACCGGCGGAAAGTGGCTTCGTTATCGACGTCGAAACCGGTCGGTAACAGATGCACCGGGAGGCCACTTTCTGCGGCGCGTTGCTGCGTCTGCTCGAGGACTCGCTCGGTGCTCCAATCGATCCCCGCAAAAACCTCGGGGTGAACCTGGTTCATCCCGATCAGGTAGTAGCCGCCATCATCGGAAGGTCCGAGAACGATGATGTCGTTAGGCTGAGAAAGCGCGTACACGGCCTCCGCGAACGCGGAAGCCGGGACGGTGGGACTGTCGGAATCGATCAGACAGACCGCGGAGAAACCGACCGCGAACAAGTCTCTGGTCGCCGCGATCAGGCGTTCGCCAAAGCTCCCTTCGTGCTGCGGGATGAGAAGAAAATTAGCGGGGAAAATATCCGCATACGCCTCCTCTTCACCGACTGGCGTGTAGCAGCCGACGCCCTGCGCGGCGGACCCGGCGCCAGAAATCGCCGCAGCGGTATCGCGCAGAAAACAGATGTTCAACGACGCCGCTTCTTCCGGTGTGAGCGGCGGCGTGAGACGGGTTTTCACCCGGCCGGCGCGCGGCACTTTCGTCATGATCGCGAGTGCGCACCGACCCGCCGCGGCCGGTTCGGTTTCGTTAGGCGAGAGAACGCGGTGCACCGCGCTCATGCCTTCTCGCAGAGCGCGTACTGGTAGCGGTTGTCCTGCCAGACCTTGCATTCACGCCAGGGCTGGGTGGCGAAAAGGCGACGAAATTCGTCGCCCGGCAAAGTCACCGCGCGATGCGGTTCGCGGTAGCCGTTTTGGAGATGCGTCGCGCGCGCCAGCATCCACATCGCGACCAGCGGCACGGAAGCGCGGAAGGCGTGGCGCGGTTCCGCGATGAAACAGCGACCACCGGGCCGGAGCACGCGATGCATTTCCGCCACCGCCTCCTCGCGCTCGGAGAGGACGGTGAAAAGGCGCGACGCGATCAGCACGTCGAAGTGCGAATCCTCGCACGGGATGTCGAGAACATTGACGCGCTCGAAATGGCAATTGGTCAGCGCCAACTCCCGCGCCCGCTCCCGCGCCCAGGTGAGCTGCCGATCGGAGCGATCGACCCCGACCACGGAAAGCTGCGGAAACCGACTCGCGAACCGGCACGAATAAAAACCGGGCCCACAGCCAAGCTCGATCAATTGCGTGCCCGCAGCCGGCGCGCCCTCGGGCCAGAGCGCCGCGCAGATGCGGTCGGTATCGTCGCGAAACAGCTTCTCGCGACAGAAAACATAGAGCCACGCGACCTGCTCGAAGAGGCTCTCCGATTGATCGCGCGCCGGATAACCGTTGAGCCCGGACGCGATCTCTTCTTCGGGGGCGGGGAGAATCAGTTTGCTGGGCATGCGTGCTTTTGCATCGCGATCGGATCGTGCGGTGGATGCCGTCCGTTCTCGCGTGCTGCTGTTCATGCGCAGTTTAGACTCCGGTCGCGGAGGCTTATTCCCGGCTGGCCGCGGCGGAGTTCTTCACACCTTGAATATTTATTCTTTAGAAAAACCAAAGCATTCCTTCTTCTTCTATTTCTGAATAACTCGTCCGCGGAACCATTTCTTCCTGTGGCAGCGAGCTGGAATTGAGGTGTTGATAACATCACCGACCGGCGGCGACAAATTGGTCGCGAGAGCTTTTGGCCGAGGTTGCTGGAGGTTATTCGATCTTGTTGGTTTCTTCTTCGGCGTTTGTTTAACAAGAGCCATGCGTAATCTGTGTCGGACATTTTGGTTGGTCGGGGTGGCCTATGGTCTGGCGAGCGGACTTGAAGCCGCGGAGCCGTCGCTCTGGCCGATCCAGCAGCAAATCGTCGGTTCGCGGTTGGTCGATCTGACGCATGCGTTCGCGCCCGGGATTCCGCATTGGCCCGGTTTTCCGAACGAGGAACGCCGGACGATTTATGACTTTGAGAAGCGGCCGGGCCTGATGGGCGAAGGCTTCTTTGCGCAGGTTTTTACCCACGTCGGGCAATGGGGCACGCATGTGGATCCGCCGGCACATTTTCAGAAAGGCGGGCGCACCGTGGACCAGATCACGCTCGCGGAAATGGTCCTGCCGCTGGTGGTGTTCGACGTGCACGAGGAAGTCGCGCGCAATCCTGATTACACCCTTTCGGTGGCGCGGATCGAACAATGGGAAACGGCGCACGGCAGGATCCCGCCGCATGCGTTCGTGGCGTTGCGGACGGACTGGTCGAGGCGCTGGCCCGATGGCGCGGCGATGCAAAACAAGGACGCGAAAGGCGTTGCCCATTATCCGGGCTGGAGTTTGCCGGCGCTGCAATTTCTCTACGAAAAACGGCAGGCGACCGCGAACGGCCACGAGACCACCGACACCGATCCAGGGCTCGCGACGACGAAGGAGGATTACGCGCTCGAGACCTATGTGCTCACGCACGATCATTACCAAATCGAGTTGCTGACCAATCTCGACCAGGTGCCCGAAGCGGGAGCGATCATGTTCGCGACCTTTCCGAAGCCGGCCGGGGGCTCGGGCTTTCCCGCGCGGGTCTTCGCGGCGGTGCCTCGTTAGGGCGGCGAAGTTTTAGCAGGCAATTTTGGCCCGGTGTGAGATAGTCGCGACGTGATCAAACGAATTCTGGTGAGATGTCCGGTAACCAAGAAGCTCAACGTCACTGGGATCACGATCGAAGAGGATCGCTTCGCCGCGGCGACCCTGAAAACCAAGGCGGTCGCCTGCGCACATTGCGGCGGCACCCACGAGTGGGATAAGAAGCAGGCGATTCTCGCTCGTTAGGCCGTTTGCGGGCGAGCCGCCCGCCGCTACACTCAGGGCGCGCGGCTGATCGCGCGGAGCCAAGCCTATGAGTGATCCCATCCTCGTCGCGAAAAGCGACCAGCCTCTCTATCTCCTCCCGAAGCTCGCGAACCGCCACGGCCTGATCGCGGGCGCGACCGGCACCGGGAAAACGATCACACTGCAGACGCTCGCAGAAGGATTCAGCGCGCGGGGCGTGCCGGTTTTCATGGCCGACGTGAAAGGCGATCTCGCAGGAATCAGCCAGCCGGGCGGGACGAATCCGAAAATCGTCGCGCGCGCTCAGGAGCTCGGACTCGACGATTACAAGGGCGAGGCGTCGCCGGTGGTTTTTTGGGATGTGTTTGGCGAACTTGGGCACCCGGTGCGCGCGACCGTCTCGGAGATGGGTCCGCTGTTGCTCGGGCGCCTGCTCGATCTCAACGACACCCAGGAAGGCGTGCTCAACATGGTCTTCCGGATCGCCGACGAAAGCGGGATGCTCCTGCTCGACCTGAAAGATCTGCGCTCGATGCTGCAATACGTCGGCGACCACGCGGACGAGTTCAAAACGCAATACGGCAACGTCTCCGCGGCGAGTGTCGGCGCGATCCAGCGCAACCTGCTCGCGCTCGAAACGCAGGGCGCGGATAAGTTTTTCGGCGAGCCCGCGCTCGATCTCGACGATCTGATCCAGACCGATCCGAAAGGCCGCGGGATGATCAACATTCTCGCCGCGGAAAAGTTGATGCAGCAGTCGCCGAAAGTTTACGCGACGTTTTTGCTCTGGCTGCTCTCGGAGTTGTTTGAGCGGCTGCCGGAAATCGGCGATCCCGAGAAGCCGAAGCTGGTGTTTTTCTTCGACGAAGCGCACTTGCTTTTCGCGGAGATCGATCCGGCCGTTTTGCAAAAGGTCGAGCAAATGGTGCGGTTGATTCGCTCCAAAGGCGTCGGCGTTTACTTCGTGAGCCAGAACCCGCTTGACATTCCGGACAACGTGCTCGGCCAACTCGGCAACCGCGTGCAGCATGCGCTTCGGGCTTTCACGCCGCGCGATCAGAAAGCGGTCACGGCTGCGGCGCAGACGTTCCGGCAGAACCCGAAGCTCAACGTGGAAAACGTGCTCACCGAGCTGGTCGTCGGCGAGGCGCTGGTCTCGATGCTCGACGAAAACGGCGCGCCGCAAATCGTGGAACGCGCGAAGATCGTCCCGCCGCGCAGCCAGATCGGCGCGATCACGCCGGAGCAACGGGCGCAGATCGTGCAGTCCTCGGTCCTCGCCGGGCATTACGAGAAGGCGGTCGATCGGGAGTCGGCTTTCGAGAAGCTGCAGCAGCGCGCGCAGCAGACCGTCGCCGGTGCCGGCGCGCCACCCGCGGCTCCCGGCGCCTCAGTGCCCGAGCCGGCGAAGTCGTCGTTCCTGACCCAAATCTTCGGCGCGACCGTCGGACCGCGGGGAGGTCGCACCGACAGCATGGCCACCTCGATGATGAAGAGCGCGGTCCGCGCCGCCGGTAGCCAAGTGGGCCGGCAACTGGTCCGCGGCGTCCTCGGCGGGTTGCTCGGCGGCAGCAGCGGACGTCGTTAGGTTAGGGCAGGAATTCCCAGGTATCATCGAGCAGCACGCTCCCGCGTTGCCCGCCGAAAAGCACCGTCCGGCCAATCGCGCGATCGTAGGCCATCCCCGCGCCTTCGCGCGAGGCGGGTGAGGTCGTGGGAAAAAGTTGGGTCCAGTTCGTGCCGTCCCATGACCACGAGGTCTTCTCGCCGGATCCGCCATTACCGCCGCCGAAGAGCAACACCGCGCCGAGGCTGGGATCAAAATTCGCGGTCGCGGAGTAGACCAAGGGTGGTTGAGTCGTCGGTGACTCCATCGTCCAGGTCACCCGGTTATAAGTCCAGGTGTTATCCGGGTTCACATCCGCCAGCCCTCCGAAGAGAACGATCTGCCGGGCAACGTAGTTAACTCCGACGGCCGCGCCGGAGCGAGCATACGGCACCATTGGAAGCTGTAACTGCCGCCAGTCAGTCCCGCTCCATTGATACATCGTGAGTTGGAAAAGACTCCCATCGAAGCCGCCAAAGACATCAACGCGCCCGTCGAGGTCGGCGAAAACCGACGGACCGGTCACCGCTTTCGGCGAATGAGTCGGCGCGGCCTGCGACCAACTGGAAGTAACACCGTCCCAGAGCCAGGTGTCGCCCAAGTCTTTCCGCCCGTCGTAACCACCGAAAAGCACGACCTTCCGGGTGCGAAGGTCGTAGGCCATTTGCGCGTTAGCCCGTGGCGGCGGAGCGGTTGGAGGAGTTACTTCTGTCCAAGTGGTCCCATCGAAAGTCCAGGTATCGTTCAGGTAAGTTGCGCCGTTGAACCCGCCGAAGAGGACGATCTTTCTGCTCGCGTGATTATAGGTCATCGCGAGGTAGGAGCGAGCCTGCGGCTTTGTGGCCGGGATTAACTGTTCCCAAGTGCTCGCTCCGGCAGTTAGCACCAACAGGGCCGCGACGCAGCTCAAGAAGAGAGCATAGCGAAATCGATAAGTCATCATCGTAAGTGAAAGGTTAGCGGCAGCGACAGGGTATCGCTTTTCGGCCTGAACGTTCCAGGACTTTAACCATCGCGAGCGACCCGCCCGCCGCTACTCCACCGCGAACGAACTATTTTTTCTTTTCCGCGCCTTTGGCGGGCTTCATTTCCACTTCTTTCGCGGTCATGGTGTAGGTCACAGTCACTTTATCGCCGACTTTCAAATCTGCGGGCAGTTTGCTGTTGGTGTCGCGGTTGATTTCCCAACGATCTTTCCCTTTTTGCACTGCGATCATGCTGTCATTCATCTCCAGGACCGGGCCGGTGACTTGATAGGTCTTGGCGCTGTCCGCGAGAGCCGCGCTACTGCAACCGAGCGTAACAATCGCCACGAGACTTAGTAGGTTTATGGTTTTCATGCCTCTGCTTTACAAAACAGTCGGCGGACAGGCAATGGTTATTTGCGACCCTGATCGCCGGTCAGGTGAAGCGATTGAAATGAAACGGAATTTTTAGCCGGACGGGGACCGGTCGACCCTGCTTGCGGGCCGGTTCCCATCGCCATCCCCGCACCGCCTGCGTCACCGGATACGGAAAACTCTTGAGCTTGGTCGGCTCGACCTGGATGTCGTGGGAGCGCCCGTCGATTCCGACCGTGCAGGCGACGATCACGGTCCCAAATTCATGTCTCTCCCGGGCGGAGAGCGGAAATTCCGGGGCACCGCCGCTGATGATTCGCGGCGGCTCGTCGTAGTCGGCGGTCGGCGCGTCAGGCAAACCGCTGGCCGTCGCAACCGACTGATGCGGGTAATAATTGCCCGGCGCTTGCAGACTGCATCCGGCAAAGAAGAGCGCGCCGAGGAGAAAAAATCCGGTTTTCAATGGGTCCCAGGCTTTATCCGTCGCCGACCGAAACGTCGAGTCAAGAAACAGGCTTCGTGACAGCACATTGGTCACTTAAAATGACAGTTGTGTATTATATCGTGACGGTTTTCGGACTCCGGCGACCGGCCTCTCCTAGGTAAAACCCCACTGGCACATGCGCTGCTAAAAGGATGGCAACAACCTCAACAAACCTATGATGCTACAAAAAACCCTTCACATGAGTCAGTCGCTCGATGAGTGCAAAGCGCGGCTGAGCAGCGTCCAATCGTATCGCCGCCAGTTCGTCAAAGTGACGAAAGCGACCGTGACCTCGTCGAAGACGCTCGACTTCAGTTTCCGTGGCCCGCTCGGTTTTGAGGCGACCACGGTGGTGGCCGCGGTGGAAACCGATTCGCCGGAGCAATTCGCCTTTGAATCGTGGGGCGGCAACATCGAGCTGATGGGATTGGTTGAGTTCGAGGCCGTGCGCCCGGATTGCACCGAGGTGACGCTGGTCGTGCACTACGAGATCGCGAACAAGCTCTACGCCTGGCTCGATCGGAAATTTGGCTTTGTCGATTCGTTCCTCACCGCTGAGCTGCGCAGTCTGCGCTCGCACTTCGAGGGTGTGGCGACGCCGGTGACCGAGCGGGAGCCGGTCTACGGCATGTTCGAACCGCTGCGCGCGTAACCGGCACAGTTTTTCTCCATTAAAAGGCGCGGATCGGCTGAGTGGTCGGTCCGCGCTTTTTTACTGGTACGCGAACAGCGCGGGTCTTATCGAGGCGGAGAATATCGCCGGCCCGCAAAGTAACCATGGCCTGTGGGTCGCGCAGTTTCTCGCCCGCGAGCTGGACGCTGCCCTGCTCGACCAGGCGGCGCGCATCGCCGCGCGATTTCGTTAGGCCAAATCCGTCCTGGTAAGCGGCGACCACGAGCGAAACCAGGTTGGTCTCGTTCGGCGGCGGGGCAAAGGCGGGCAGTTCGGCCTGATCGAGCCGCTTTTCGCTGAAGCGGCGTTCCCAATCGGCGAGCGCTTGCTGGCCGGCGGCAGCGGAGTGGTAGGTCGCGACAATCTCCTGCGCGAGTGCTTTTTTCGCGGTCATCGGATGCTCCGCAGCGGGCACCGCCCGACTGAGCAGGAGCGGGTAATAGCGCGCCATCAGCTCGTCGGAAATGCTCATGAGCTTGCCGAACATCTCGTTAGGCGGCTCCTTGATCCCGATGTAGTTGCCGAGGCTTTTGCTCATCTTCTGCACGCCGTCGAGGCCTTCCAGGATCGGCATGAGGAAGACGACCTGTTGCGGCTGGCCTTCTTCTTTTTGCAGGTCGCGACCAACGAGGATATTGAAAAGCTGGTCGGTCCCGCCGAGTTCGACATCGGCCTGGATCTGCACGGAGTCCCAGCCCTGCATGATCGGATACTGGATTTCATGCGCGCCGATCGGCTGCTCCGCGGCCATGCGCGCCTTGAAATCTTCGCGCTGCAAAAGCTGCTGGAGCGTGACGCGGCTGTTCAACCGGATCACCTCGGAGAAAGGCATCGGCTGGAACCATTCGCCGTTGAAAACCGTCCGCGTCTTTTCCGGGTCGAGGATTTGAAAAGCCTGCTCGCGATAACTCTCGGCGTTCGCGAGCACCTGCTCGTGGGTGAGTTGCGGGCGCGTAACGGAGCGACCGCTCGGGTCGCCGATCATCGCGGTGAAATCGCCGATGATGAGAATCGCTTCGTGCCCGAGGAGCTGAAATTGCCGGAGCTTTTGCAACAGCAACGTGTGCCCGAGGTGGAGATCGGTGCTGGTGGGATCGACCCCGAGCTTGATCCGGAGCGGGCGGCCTAACGACAGCTTCGCGCGCAGTTCCGCTTCGCTGATGATCTGCGCCGCGCCGATCGAGAGGCGGGCAAGGGCTTCGGCCGGGTCCATCGCGGATTGTGCGCCAGCTTGCGCCGCAAATCCAGACGGGCGTCCTGGCGCGGCCTCAGCGCCCTTTGTTCAGCAGGTCGCGCACTTCGTCGATCGTCATCGCGTGGCTCTGCTCGCTGAGCTGTTTCTGCCGGGTGCCCTCGGCCAGGAACGGTTTGTTCTCGGCGTAGTCCCGGGTTGCGGAACTTTTTTTCGCAAAGGAAGATTCTTTCACAAGCGCACTTTTGTTGGTCTGGAACTGCGTGCTCGCGAAAGCGAGATCGGCGTTCTTGCGGTAATTCGCGGCCGCCTCGGCTCTCGCGTATTTCCCGGTTCCGAAAGCCTTGGAGAGAAAGCTGCGCGCGCCGAGGAAGCTTTTCGTTACCGGCTCGTGGCCAGCGTAAAATTGTTTCGCGTCGAATTTCTTGTCGACCGAAGTCCCCTCGACGGCCGTGAACTTTTTATTCTGCGCCGGGTTCGCCAGCTCCATGTTCGGCCGCATCATCCGATCCATCATCTTGCCTTCCTGATCCTGCGCCCGCACCGCGGCGGTCGTGAGAACCAGGAGGCTGAAGGTGAGGAGAAATCCGCGCACGGCGCGCACCTTGCGGAACCGGTCGGCCACTGTCCAGAGAAAAGCGCCCGCGCCTAACGACTGAGCAACTGCCGCAGCCGTTCCGTGCCGGCCGGTGGCGCCACTTCGCCGCGCAGGATCGTCCGCGCGCTCACCCGGCGGCCGTAGTAATCCGCGTTCGCGTCCTTCTGGGTCGCGATCACCGCGCCCTCGAGCGAGATGCCGGCGAAAAGGCCTTTGCTCCGGCTGTAGGTGTAGACCGCCGCCGTCGTGGTCACGTCCCCCTGCAGGTCGCGCCCGACCGGGCCCGCGGCCGCGCTGACATCCGCGCCGATCTTCACATTTCCATCCCGCGAGAAAGCGCGCACGGCCGCGTCGGTGTTCAGGACGAAAATGAAATCCGTGAGCTGCGCGCCAATCTGCAGGCCCCAGCCGACGCCGCCGAGCCCGATAAACGATGGCCCCGACCAGCCGTGCCCGGTCCGCGCCACGACGACACCCTGGCCGCCCTTCCCACTGAAGCCAAATCCGACCTTGAGCACGCGGATGATGGCGAGCCCACGGGCATCGTCGAGGATCCGCGGCGGAATCTGTTTTTCCGGCATCCGATAGAACTGCCGGATGATCGCAGCGGAATCATCAACCACCTCCTGATTAGTGGAACCCCGCACGGAACCGAGCGCGAAAACAGCAGCGAACAATGCGAGCGCGATCTTTTTCATGGTACAAAGAGTTCGGCCTGCAACGGTTCGGCGGTCGCTTGATTCACGTACGCGCCGGGCCGCTGCCACCCGCGCCGTCGTTTTTCAGCCCCTGCTTTTCGCGCATCGCGGCGTTCACAAATTGCGCGTGCCGGCTCGGACGAATCCCGGAACCGTAGCGACTGGCGTAGGCCTTGGTAAATTCCGCGCCGAGCAAAAAGATCGTGGTCGAATAATAAACCCAGACCAGGATCAGGATCAGCGCGCCCGCCGCGCCGAAGCTCGAGGCGACGCTGCTCGTCCCGAGGTAAAGGCTGATCAAATATTTGCCGCCGGTAAAAAGCAGTGCCGTCACGGTGGAGCCGATCCAGACGTCGCCCCAATCGATCTCCACATCGGGCAGCACTTTAAAGATGAGTCCAAAGAGAAGCACCAGCACGACGAAGCTCACCGCGAGCGTGAGCGGGGTGACAAAGCTCGGGATCGGCAAATAACCGATCATGAAACTATTGATCGCCTGCAAAACTGCGCTGAGCAGGAGCGAGATGATGAGGAGGAAACCGACTCCGACGACCATGGAAAACGAGAGCAGGTATTCCTTGAGCGCGCCTTTCCAGCCGCCGCCCGGTTTCAGCATCACGCCCCAGATCGTGTTCAGCGCGTCCTTCAGCTGACCGAAAACGCCCGAAGCGCCGATCAGCAGGGTGATCACCCCGACGGCAGTGGCGATGAGGCTTTTACCGGTGTCGCTCGAGGCTTGGATGAGCGACTGGATTTCCGCCGCGCCTTTCGCCCCGAGCAGCCAATCAAGCTGCTGATAAACCTGCCCGCGTGCCGCTTCCTCGCCGAAGGCCAGACCCGCTACGGAAATCGCGATGATCACCAACGGCGCCATCGCGAAAATCGAGTAGTAAGCGAGCGCCGCGCTGAAGCGGAGCGCGCGATCTTCCAGCCAGCCGTTGAAGCTCTGGACAAAGAGCGGGCCCCACGATTTCAGCGGGTGAAATTTCTCTTTTTTCGGGGGCATCGCTTGGTTCATTAGCGGAAGCCGCCGGAGTTTTCAAAAAAAGACCGTTAAAAATCATGGAGCCGATCATCGACCTGCAAAGCGACGCTTATTTCATGAGCGAAGCGCTGCGCCAGGCGGTGCGCGCCTACGAGGCGGAAGAGGTGCCGATCGGCGCCGTGGTCGTGCGCGAGGGCCGGATCATCGCCCGCGCCTTTAACCAGGTGGAGCTGCTGAAGGACGCGACCGCGCATGCGGAAATGCTCGCACTCACCCAGGCAGAAGCGGCCGTGGGCGATTGGCGGCTGACCGATTGCGATCTCTACGTCACGAAAGAGCCTTGCCCGATGTGCGCCGGGGCGCTGGTGCACGTGCGGGTGCGCCGGGTGATTTTCGGCTGCAGCGATCCGCGCGGTGGGGCAGCGGGCGGGCTTCTGAACCTGCTGCAAAATCCCTCGCTCAATCACCAGTGCGACATCACGCCCGGCGTGCTGCGCGACGATTGCGCGCAATTGCTCCAGAGCTTCTTCCGCGCAAAACGCGCCGTGCTCGAGGCTGCGCCGCGATTGACTTCCGAGCCGGCGGAATAAGTTGCCGCCGTGACCTGGCGTTTCCCCTCGCTCCTGCTGTTTTGGTCTGCCTGCCGATTCTACGCGCTCTCGGCGAAAGACGTGGAGTTCCGGCTCGAACGGCCCGATGCGCAGACCGCGAGCCTGGCTGGCGAATTCAACGACTGGAAAGGCCAGCCCATGACCAAGGGGACCGACGGCGTCTGGACAATCACGGTGCCGCTGAGCGCGGGCACTTATGCCTACAAGTTTCTCGTCAACGGCAGCGAGTGGCTTTTCGATCCGCAGAACCAGCAGCGCAAACAAAACAACGGGATCGATAATTCCGCGATCGAAGTGACCGACGAGAGCGCGCTCGGCTCCGTTGCCACGCCCGCGCCGGCCGCGACTTCCAGCGATCTGCCGGTGAAACCCGGCGAGGTCATCCAGTTCGATGCGCCACTTTCCGCGACCGAGCAGCACCAGGCGATGGAAGACAGCAATCCGGCCACCACCACGGCTCGGATCGCGCTTGGCGTGCCGGCAAATTTCGACCCGGCGAAATCGTGGCCGCTGCTGATCATCAGCGCCACTGTCGATGCCTCCAGCATCGAGCTGCTCGGGGCCTACCAGCAGGCCGCACTCGAAGCTGGTTGGGTGATCATGGCCGCCGACGGCGCCATTAAACCGAAGGACGACCGCACTCCGCGCCGGCTCGCGATGATTGAAGCCGGCCTCGATTTTCTCGCCGCGCATTGGCCGGCCGCGAAAACGTGGCCGATCGCCGCCGGTGGATTCTCCGGCGGCGCGAAACGTTCCGGCTTCGTCGCCGCGGCGTTAATGAAGGAACAACGCCACGTGATCGGGATTCTCATGGGCGGCTGCAACGAAGACACCGCCACGGCGGGGATGAAGCGCTCCACGCCGCCCTACGGCTTCAAGTTGCTGCCGATTTTCCTGAGCAGTGGCGCCACCGATACGATTGCCAGTCCGGAGATGGTCCGCTACGTCGAGCACTCGATGAAAAATAGCGGGTTCCGCAATGTCCGCTTCGAGAGTTATCCCGGCGCGCACGAGGTCTATCCGGCGCACACTACCGCGGCGCTGGAATGGTTCGTCGCCGGCCCGGCCAACAGCGCGATTCCGCCACCAAAGAAGTCCGATTTCGACAGCTTTTTCAAAAAACCGTGAACCGCGTCCGCGCCGGAAAGCCACTTGCGCATCGCACGGAGCGGGCTTTAGGTCTCCTCCCTTCAAGGTGCCTCGTAGTGTAACGGTAGCACGAGAGACTCTGAATCTCTTTGTCAAGGTTCAAATCCTTGCGAGGCAGCCACCAATGTCACCCATCGCCGTCATCCCTTTAATCCAAGGACACATCGATGTCTTTGCCGCCGCTCGCGACGGCGAGACCCAGCTGCGGGGCTGGATCTTCCGGGCCGACACTCCGATCACGCGCATTGACATCGCCCTGCAAGGCCATCGCTGGCTGGAGGGTGTCCCCTTGCATTCGCGTCCTGATGTCGGTGCGGCCTTCGAGCCCCAGGTGGGACCGCGACCGCATATCTCGCAAAGCGGCTTTGATGTGACTGCCCCGCTCCCGGCGGGAGTAACGGCCGGCCCGGATACCATCGTCACCATCACTCCTTATACGCCAGACGGTAGGTCGCTCGCGGCTTTGCACACTTATCTGCGGGTGGAAGTGGAGGTCGTGGAGCCTCCTGCAGAGTTACGCCAGCGTGTGGGCGGCGCGCAGGACTTTTCCCTGATCGGTTCCCAGCTGGTAGGTCTTATCCTGACCTGTGTGCAGAATCATAAGACCCTGGCAAAGGCGCAACATATCCTGGACTGGGGTTGCGGCTGCGGACGAGTTATTCGGCCACTGCTACGATTCGTCGCGGCGGAGAAAATAGAGGGCTGCGACATAGACGCTGCTGCCATCACGTGGGACAAGGATAACATACCCGGGCCTACCTTTACCCGAATCGAGCCCTACCCTCCAACTCCCTATCCCGATAGTTACTTCGACTTGGTCTACGGAATCTCGGTCATGACTCATCTCGATGAGCAGACCCAGTTACAATGGCTGGAAGAACTCAGGCGCATCACCGCTCCGGGGGCTATCCTTGCGCTCTCGGTTATCGGCGAAAATCTCCGGGCTACGAACATGCCGGCGTCGCTCGCAGAAGAGTTTGCCGCCAAGGGCTTCGCGGCTTTCGTTCCGGGTTACTCGGCTGATCACACAGAGTTCTCGCACCAGGATTACTACCAGGAGGCTTACCATACGGTGAGTTACATTGCCGAGACCTGGAGCCGCTACTTCGAGGTCGTGCAGTACGTCGAGACCAAGCACCAGGACGTCGTCGTCCTGCGCCGCGCCTAGGATTTCCAGGGGCAGCTTCCTCGCGCTCGCAGGCGAGAAGGTGCCCTCCACTGGGGTAGCGTAATCTTCCCGGTCTGGTGCGAGCATCACTCGCACCGCGCCTGTAGCCATTCGGCTTCCCGCGAGCGGGCAACGGGCCAGCCGCTACGACGCGTGGGCCTGGAGCTCTTCCAGGGAGACAAATTCCAGCGCCGAGATGTGGGTCGCCTCGAGGTCGACCGGGGCCGCGACTCCGCGATCGAGCGCCTGTTTCCAGCGCGAAACGCAAACGCACCAGCGGTCGCCGGGCTCCAGACCGGGGAAACCCCACTCCGGATGTGGCGTCACCAAGTCGTTCCCCATCAGCACGGAGTAATCGAGAAAGTCCCGCGTCACCTCCACGCAGACGGTGTGCAACCCGGTGTCTTCCGGCCCGGTGCGGCAAAAACCGTCACGGTAGAATCCGGTAACCGGGTCGCTGCAACAGGCGCGCAATTCCGTGCCAAGAACGTTGGTGGGCATGGGCGACTTTAAAGGCGCTCGATCCAGCCCAAAGTGAAATATGCCGAAATCACCTGACGAAAACCGGATCACCGTGCTCTGGGCGCTGCCGGCTGTGCCGGAGCGCGCAAAATTGCGGGCGGTGGTGGCGGAGCTGGCGCGGAAGTGCGACGCGCCCTTTTTCGAGCCGCATCTCACTCTGGGGCCGGGCGGAGTGGAAACGCTCGCCCGCGTTGCGCAGCCTGCTTTCCGGTTGCGGGTGGCGGCTTTGGATTTCACCGCGGAATTTACCAAGACCTTTTTCCTCCGGTTCGAGATGTCTTCTGACCTGGCCGCTCTGCGCGCCGCGCTCGGCCTGCTCGATGCGGATGATTACGACCCGCACCTCAGCCTGCTCTACCGGGAGTTGCCCCTCGCCCGCAAAGCCGCCCTCGCGCGGCAGACGCCGCTTCCGTTGGTGACTGTGCTCTTCAATCAACTGGCAGTGATAAGCTGCTCGAATCCCACCTCCACTCGCGCAGACGTGGAAGCTTGGAAAACCGTCGCAACCCGCCCATTGGACCTTCCGCGGACGAGCGGTCCATCGATCATCCCCTAGACCGCCTACGATTTAGGAAGCGTCTCAGCTCGGGCCGGAATTTCCACCCTCCTCCCGTCTCCTACTTCCCGACGAAAGCGCGCGAGCCGGGATATCCCGCGCCGAAGCAAACAAAACGTCGCGAAACTACGAATTAACTATGGAAACATTTTTGGCGCTCGACAGCGGCAAAAGAATGAACAACAAGCATCCACAGTCTGTCTCAATTCCGTTATTTAACCTTGTTAACTACTTTCCTACATGGTAGAAACTGCGTCCCGAATCGCCCGAGGTTCGTAAAATCTGGCGAAGCGAACTCCCCCAAAACGCCTTTCTACCTTTCTCATGAGAACTTATATGGCCGCCGAAGATAGCGATACTGGAATAAAAATTTACCTGCGTGAAATCGGGCAAATCCCGCTGCTCACCCCACTGCAGGAGATCGAACTCGCCGCGAAAATCAAAAAGGGCGACAAGGAAGCGCGCGCCCTGATGATCCGCTCAAATCTTCGCCTCGTGGTGAAGATCGCGCACGATTACGCCAACCTCGGGCTCCCGCTGCTCGACCTCGTTTCCGAAGGGAACATCGGACTGATGAAGGCCGTGGAGCGTTTCGACCCGGCAAAGGGTGGAAAACTCTCGACCTACGCCGCGTGGTGGATCAAGCAGTCGATCAAACGCGCGCTCGCGAACCAGTCAAAGACGATCCGTTTGCCCGTCCATCTGGTCGACAAAATCTCGAAGATGCGCCGCGTCTCGCTCCAGATGAGCGAGGAACTCGGCCGCGAACCGACCGATGACGAACTCGGCGAAGAGATCGGCATTGCCGCGGGCAAAGTCTCGCAGCTCAAGACCGTCTCGATTCGCCCGGCTTCGCTCGACGCGCCGATCAGCGACGATGACTCGACCGAGTTCGGCGAAATCGTCGGCGACGAAGAAGCGCAAACGCCGTTCGAACTCCTCCGGGACAAGAACCTCCGCAATGAAGTCGGCGGCCTCCTCGACGTGCTCGACGATCGCGAACGGAAGATCATCTTCTCGCGCTTCGGGCTCGACGGCGGCAAGCCGAAGACGCTCGAGGAAGTTGGCAAAAAATTTGGCGTCACCCGCGAGCGCATCCGGCAGCTGCAAAACATCGCTCTCTCGAAACTGCGCCGTGCGCTTAGCAAAAAAGAGCGCCCGGTCGACGTGGAATTGACTGCCGAAGTTTAGGCTTAACGGATCCGAAAAAATTCAGGCGCGCGGGCAGAAATGTCCGCGCGCTTTTTTTGGCCGAGGATCAGGCTTTCACTTCCCGCAGCTGCACGCAGTCGACCAGCGCCGCCCCTGCGCGCACGTCGCTGATGATCACCAGGTTGTCGTTAGGCTCGACCAACCTCTGCGCGCGCAGATATTTTTCCGCCGCCTCGATCGTGGCGTTTGGGTCGTCGGTGAAATCAATCCGCACCGGATGCGTGCCCCAGCAAAGCGCGAGTTGCCGGTAGACGACCTCGTCGGGCGTGAAAGCGAAGATCGGCGCATGCTCGGGGCGCAGGTTTGAGACGTTCCGCGCCATCGCGCCATGCCGGGTGAAAACGATCAGTTTGGCGCGCGTCAGCGAGTCGGCCAGAGTCACTGCGGCGAGAACCGTCTTCTGGCGTTTGTCCTCGAGAATCGCCTCCTTCGCGTAGCCGGCGCCGCCGCTGCGCTCGATCCGGCGCGCGACTCGATCGAGCACCCGCACGCATTCCACCGGGTAACGGCCCGAGGTCGTCTCGCCGGTCAGCATCATCGCGTCCGCCTGCTCGAAAACAGCGTTCGCCACGTCGCTGATTTCCGCCCGGGTCGGCACCGGATTTTCCACCATCGACTCGAGCAAATGCGTCGCCACGATCACCGGTTTGCCAAGACGCAGACAATGTTTCACGATTCGCCGCTGGATGATCGGCAGGTCTTCCATCGGGCACTCGATCCCGAGATCGCCACGCGCCACCAGCACCGCATCGGCGCCGCGGATCATCTCGTCGATCTGCCCGACCGCCTCTGCGCTTTCGATTTTTGCGATTACCCCCGCGCGGCTTCCGCCTTTTTTTAGGACGTCACGCAGTTCATCGAGATCGGCGCGTTGCCGCGCAAAACTGAGCGCGACAAAATCTACCGCGAGCTCGATCCCCAGCGCAACATCGGCCAGGTCTTTCTCGGTCAGCGCCGGGAGATTCACGTGCACGCCGGGCAGGTTGATATGGCGATGCGAGCCTAACGAACCCGCGGTCAGGACCTGGCAGCGGACCCGCTTTTCGCCTTTCTCGAGTACGCGCGCCTGCATGATCCCGTTATCAAGCAGGATCGTGTCGCCTAACGAAACGTCGTGGATCAGGTCGTAGTTCACCGTGATCGAATTGGTCTCGCGGCTCTCCACATCCGGGAGCCGGATCTCGAGAATGTCGCCGACCGCGAGCGTGATCTCGCCCTGCACCGGACCGGTCCGAATCGCCGGCCCCTGGGTGTCGAGCAGGATCGCGACGCCGCGCTCCAGTTCCGCAGCGATCGCGCGCACCCGCGGCACGATCTCGCGCACCCAATCGTGTTGCGCGTGGCTCATGTTCAAACGGAAAACATCCGTCCCGGCCGCGATCATTTTCCGCATCGTCTCGGAACTGGCGGAGGCGGGACCGAGGGTGCAGATGATTCGGGTTTTGCGCATGGGGCGAGAATCGAAACCATCGGATCAATTGCAAGATCGATTTCACCGGTCGCCGCGGCGATTGCGCAAAGCCCGGGCGAACGGTTGAGTAGCAGCGGTGCAACCTATTCGTCGCTTCATCCCCGCCAAGCCGTGAAGCTCTCCCGTCTCTGGAAACGCGACGCCGCGGCGGAGAAACGCCAAAGCGCGCAGGTCAAAAAAGATTTCGCCTGGTGGATCGATCATCCGGCCGATCTCACCCAGCCGGCCAGCACGCTCTACCTCGTCGGCTGGTGCGCCGCGCGGCGCGAGAAAAAAGTGCACGCGATTCGTGGGCGGATGGGCCGCCAAAAATTTGCCGGGAACTACGGGCTCGCGCGCCCCGATCTCGCGGCGGCGCGCGGGCCGGAAGCGGCGCGCTGCGGCTTCGCCCTCGCCGTCCCGCTGCCGGCTGGGAAAAATCGCCTAACGATCGAAGCGCAGGATGACACAGGAGCCTGGCACGCACTCACGCAGCTCGAGGTCAGCGGCGCGCCTAACGAAAAGTCAGAACCGCCGCAGGACGCGAAGTATTTCATCGCCAACCCGGGCGCAAATCCGCGGATCGATTTCTGGCTCGATCGTCCGTCGGTCTGGAACAAAAAAATTCGTTATCTCCGGCTCTCCGGCTGGTGCCTTGCACTGGCCGGGCCGGAGATCACCGCGGTGCGCGCACGCCTACGAAGCCGGGAATTTCCCGCGCGCTTCGGCACCGTGCGACCCGACATCGCGCTCCTCTTCGACAACCGCCCCGGCGCGCTGCGTAGCGGGTTCACGGCCGACGTCGTGGTGCCGCCCGGCCGCGCGCAGTTGCTCCTCGAAGCGCGCAGCGGCGACGGACCATGGGAAGGGTTTTTCCGGCACGGGATTCGCGGTCCGCTTTTTCGCGAGGAATTTGACGAAGGTCGCGAAGCGGTCGGCGATTACCATTTTTGGATTCGCCGCTACGACCGGCTCGAGCGCGCAGATCGCCGGCTGCTCGCGGAACAGATCGCGCGCTTCGAAAATCCGCCGCTCTTTTCCGTCCTGCTCCCGGTTTACAATTCGCACCCAAAATGGCTCCGGCGCGCGGTCCGCTCGGTGCAGAAGCAGCTCTACCCGCATTGGGAACTCTGCATCGCCGACGACGCCTCGACCGATCCGAAAACCTGGCCGCTGCTCGAAAAATTCGCGCGGCGCGATCCGCGGATTCGCATCATGCGTCGCCTGGTGAACGGCCACATCTCCGCGGCCTCGAACGATGCCCTCGCCCTCGCCCAGGGCGAGTTCGTAGCGTTACTCGACCACGACGACGAGCTGGCGCCGACCGCGCTTTATCACGTCGCGCTCGCGCTCCAGAAAAACCCGACGCTCCAAATCATCTACAGTGACGAGGATAAACTGGATCGGCAGAGCCGACGTTCCGATCCCTACTTCAAATCGGATTGGAACCCGCAGCTTTTCCTCGGGCAGAACTTCATTTCGCACCTCGGCGTTTACCGGACCGAACTCGTTAGGCGAGTAGGCGGCTTCCGCGTCGGCTTTGAGGGCTCGCAGGATTACGATCTCACCCTGCGTTGTCTCGAGCAGATCGAGCCGGCACAGGTTCATCACATCCCGCGGATTCTTTATCATTGGCGCACGACCGACCAAAGCACCGCGAGCTACGCGACCGCCAAACCGTATGCGCAGGAAGCGGCTTTGCGCGCGGTCCAGGCACATCTCGACCGCTCCGGCATCGCGGGCACGGTGGAGCCGCACTACGGCGCCTATCAGCGGGTCCGCTACACTTTGCCTAACGAGCGTCCGCTGGTTTCCATTCTCATCCCCACCCGCGATCGCGCGCCGCTCCTGCGCACTTGTCTCGAGAGCATTTTCGCCCGGACGGATTACGAACCTTACGAAGTGCTCGTGCTCGATAACGAGAGCCGCGAGCCCGAAACCCTGGAATATTTCGAGTCGTTAGGCGCGCGCGTCCGGGTGGAAAGGATCGAGGGGCCGTTCAACTACAGCCGGCTGAACAATCGCGGCGTCGAGCGGGCGCGGGGCGCGCTCGTGCTCCTGCTGAACAACGACATCGAAACGCGCGACGCCGGTTGGCTGAGCGAAATGGTCAGCCTCGTCACGCAACCGGGCGTCGGGCTGGTCGGCGCGCGGCTCTGGTATCCGGAAGGCCCGATGCAGCACGGCGGCGTGATCCTCGGCGCCGGCGGGATCGCGGGCCATGCGCACGCCGGTTTAAGACATGAGCACGGCTACTTTGCGCGGGCGCATCTCACGCAAAATTTTTCCGCGGTGACGGCCGCCTGTGCACTCGTTCGGCGCGATCTTTACCGGGAGCTCGGCGGTCTCGACGAGGAGAACCTCGCGGTCGCCTTCAACGACATCGATTTCAGTCTTCGCCTGCGCGACGCCGGCTGGCAAATCGTCTGGACGCCGCACGCCGAACTCACCCATCACGAATCGGCCAGCCGCGGCTTCGACGACACCAGCGCGAAGCAGGTCCGCTTCCTCGCCGAGATCGATTTCATGAACGCGAAGTGGGGCAAAGCGCTTCAGGCCGACCCTTTCTACAATCCCAACCTCTCGTTAGGCGAAGATCTTTTTACCCTGGCTTTCCCGCCGCGCCTGACCAAGCCGTGGAAATCATGAACGGCGCCGCGGAAGAGTTCGCCTACCGGCTCGACCAGCCGATTCCGGCGCGGCTCTTCGGCGAGAAATTGCAGATCACTGGCTGGCTTGTTCACCGCGCCGGCCAGCAGATCCACGGAATCCGCGCGGTGCTGAAGCGGCCGCTCCGCCGGTCGCGGATAGCGAAGGCGAAGCGGAAACGCACGCGGACTGACGCCGAGGCGGCTTTCCCCGATCTGCCGCGCGCGCGCACCAGCGGATTTTTCCTCGAGCTGCAGTTTTCGTTAGGCCGACAACGCTTGGAATTGCAGGTCCAGGATGACGCGCGGGTCTGGCGCACCTTCCACGTCGCGACGGTATCGGCGCTGCCGCTGAAAGGGCTTGCGCGTCTCGGCTTTCCGCGGGTGCGCGAGCAGGTGCTCGCTTCGCTCGCGCGCTCGTGGACGCCGAAACGACCCGCTGCAAACGTCGCCCGGCCCACTCTCCCGGCGCCGCGCGCGATCACGCAGGTCGATCTTTTCGCGACTACCAAATCGAATCTCTTCATTCTCGAGATCGGCGAACTGATCGCCGCCGGCTTTCGCGAATTCGGCTGCGCGGCGCGGCTCCGGCTCGACGAACCACCGGAGAAAAATCCGCCTAACGATCACCTTCAGATTGTAGTCACGCCGCATGAGTTTTTTAACCTCTACCTGACCGAGCATTTCTCCCGCGAGGAAGCACGCGCCTTCTGCGCCCGAGCGGTGCTGCTCGGCACCGAGCAGCCGGAAACCCGCTGGTTTCAGGGCAATCTGCAATGGGCGCCGTATGCCGCGAGCATGGCGGACATTCATCCGCTCGGCGTGCTCGCCTACACCGCGCGCAGCGTGCGTTGCCACCAGCTCCCGCTTGGCTATCACCCGATGCTTCGCGGCGGTGACCTAAAACCGCCTAACGAGCGCACGATCGAGATCGCATTTCTCGGTTCGCTCACGGAACGGCGGGAAGAATTTTTCGCGGCCCACGCGCCGTTTTTTTCCAAGCGCCGCGCGCATCTCCGCTTCGTGCCGCTGCATTACGCGAAAACCGCCGCGACCCGCAGCTACCTCAGCGCCGAGCGGCGCAACGCGCTCCTCGCGGACACGCAAATCCTGCTCAACGTCCACTACTCGGAGCAGCGCTATTTCGAGTGGCACCGGATGCTCGTCGGTCTCGCCAACGGCTGCTGCATTATCACCGAGCCGTGCGTCGGTTACGGCCCGCTCGTGCCCGGCGAGCATTTCGTCATGGTGGAATCTGAGAACCTGATCGCGGCCTGCGATTTTTATCTGCGCCACCCCGACAAATGCGCGCGGATCGCGCGGCAGGGGCGCGAGTTCGTGGAGACCCGGCTGCGGCAGGCGCAAATGTGCGAGGGCTTTCTGCGGGATCTCCAAACGGCCGGCGGCACCGTGACTGAAGATGCGGCGCCGCGCGCGCTGCCGCGCGCGCTGCGGCGAGAGATATCTCAGCAACGCCGCCAGGCTTTCCGAGGGGCCGCCGTCGCTGATTTTCGCGATCTCTGGCGGCCGCCAAGTTTGCCTGACGAAAAGCTGTCCGAAGAGATCGACGTGGCGACGAAACGCGCCGAAGCGATCGCGAAACGGCGCGGCTACGGACAGCGCCTGGCCGACCAGGACGCGACGCTCGCAGCTGGCGGCGAAGCCTGGACGCTGCACGACAACGTCGCCTATGCCCGCGCGGAACCGCCAATGATTTCCGTGATTGTGACGCTGTTTAACTACGCGCAGTTCATCGGCGATTGCCTCCGAAGCGTCGAACGCGCGGCAGAACAACTCGCGGCGCCGCTCGAAATTTTGATCGTCGACGACGCTTCCACCGACGACTCACTCGCGCAGGCCCTGAGTTACCAGGCCCGCTCCCATCTGGCGGTGCGGGTCCTCGCGAAACGTTGGAACACCGGCCTGGCCGACGCGCGCAATGTTGGGACGCGAGGCGCTCGCGCGCCGTTCGTTTTCATGATGGACGCCGATAACCTGGTCCTGCCCGAGGTCTTTCGAGAGTTACTCGCGGCGATCACGGTGGAAGAACGCGCCGCCGCTTACTGCCTGCTTTGCCGCTTTCGTGGCGAGCCAGCGAACCGGATAGGACTGCTTTCGATCTTCGACTGGGATCCGCAGATCCTGGTTCAACAACCTTACGTCGACGCGATGGCTCTTTTCCGGCGCGACGTTCTGCTGGAGGGTGGTGGCTATGATAGCCGACTCAGCCAGATCGGCTGGTTCGGCTGGGAAGATTACGAGCTCTGGCTCCGCTTCGCCGCCCGTGATCTCCGCGTGGGTTTCGTTCCAAACATTCACTGTCTCTACCGCCAGCACGAGATCTCGATGCTGAGTGTGACGAATCTTTTCGAGCTCGATCTGGTGCGGCATTTTCATCGAGCGCTTCGGCGCACTGCGTGACCGCTTCGAGCCACAGGAAACGCTCTTCGGGGTCGATCGGCGAAAGCTGGAGAAGCGGAAGACGTCGTTCTTCATCGCGAGCGGCTGTCCCATTGCCACGACCACGCTCTATCGCTGCTAGCATCTGCAGGAACAGTTACACTCGTTAGGCCACCGCGCCAGAGTGGTGGAATGGTTCGACGGAGTCGGATATCCACCTGGACGAGGCGCTAACCTATGACGTGATCGTCCTTTATCGGTTGCCGATGAGCGGGCCGTCTGCGCACGCTGATCACCCAGGCGCAGGACCGACTGATCCGAATCGTTTTTGATACCGATGATCTAATCTTTGAGCCGGATCTGCTCGCGTGGCATCGCGCTGTCGGGCAGCTCTCGCCGGAAGATCAAAACAACATCGCGCCGGGGTCGAGCGTTACCTCGAGACGCTGATCGCTGCGGATGTGGTGACTGATTTCAACGCCTCTGCTCGCGGACCTGGCGGCCAAGCGAGGAAAACTCGCCTTTGTCCATCGCAACGCGCTCGGGCGAGGAGATGATCGAATTCGCGGGCCAGCTTCGGCCGCGGCCGGTTGATGGAAAAATCGTGATCGGCTATGGCAGCGGCACGCCGACACACGACGTCGATTTCGAGCAGGCGGCCGGTGCGCTGGCTCAGGTGCTGAGTCAGCATACGGAGGTCGAGCTTTGGCTGGCTGGCCCGCTCACATTGCCTCCCGTGCTCGGCCCCTTCGAATACCGGATCCGGCGGTTTCCGCTGACTGATTGGCGAGGCTGGTTCGAACTGATGGGCCGGATGGATATTGCGCTCGCGCCGCTGGAGCGGGATAACGTCTTTTGCCGGGCCAAGAGTGAGGTGAAATTCCTCGAAGCCGGCGCGCTTGGTTTGCCGGTGATCGCGAGCCGGACCGATGCGTTCGAGCACGCGATCGACGAAGGCGTGAACGGGTTACTCGCCGGCGGCGAAGCGGAATGGATCGAAGCCCTGGAGCGGCTGATCAGGCAGCCCGAGTTACGACGCTCGTTAGGCGAAAGCGCGCGCCGGACTGTGCTGGAGAGTTACGGCCCGGAGGCGCGAGCGCGGCAGTTGGCCGACTTACTCCATCGCGCCGCCTGCGATGAGACGATCGGCCGCGCGGCCCTAACGAATTCTTTGAAGCTCAACTGGCTTGTGCCCGAGCCTTTTCCGGGCGCCGGAGGTGACGTGGGAATCTTTCGGGTCATCCGTGAGCTGGCTGAATTTGGACATGACTGTCAGGTCTATGTCGTGGCGTACCAACTCATGAAAGATTTCACCTCCGAACAGGTGCGTGAGTATGTGCAGAAACACTTTGGTCCGACCCAGGCGCGGTATTTCCGATGGGAAGGAACCGTGCGCGACGCGGACGCTACTTTCGCGACGTTCTGGCCGACCGCGGAGAACGTGTTGGCGCTGCCGAACGGTGGCGAACGCTATTACCTGGTGCAGGACTTCGAGCCGTCGTTTTATCCGGATGACCCGCCGCATTATCAAAGGGCGGAAGCAACTTATCGCGCGGACTTTCGCTGTGTGACTCTCGGCCCGTGGCTGGCGAAACTATTGCGCGAGAGTTATGGCGCGAAAGCCGATCACTTTGATTTCGCGGTGAATACGGAGACCTACTGGCCGCGGCCGGCAATGAAGCGAGCTCAGCAGCGGATTTGCTTCTATGCGCGCCCGACCACGCCGCGGCGCGCTTATGACCTAGGCCTGGAAGCGCTTCGTCTTTTACGGGCGAGCCTCCCAGATGTGGAGATCCACTTTTTTGGCGCGGAAGAGTTAGATCCCGCTCCGGACTTTCCGGTGATCAATCGTGGAAAGCTCGAGCAGGAAGAGTTGGCCGACTTATTCTCCAGTTGCGATGTGGGCGTGGTTTTCTCGCTGACGAATCCATCCTTTGTGCCGCTGGAGATGATGGCCTGCGGCTGCGCCGTGATCGAGATCGCAAGTGAGCGCTGGGAAGGTGTGCTCACGCACGGGGAGAATGCTTGGCTGGTGGAGCCGACGGCGGCTGCGGTTGCCTCCGGGTTGGAAGAGCTCCTGACGAATGATGAGTTGCGCGCGCGCTTGATCGAAAACGGGCTCGCCCATACCAAAAGCATGAGCTGGCGCGATTCCGCGCGGCAGATCGAACGGGTGCTGCTCCGCGACCTGCGCCGGAGTTAGAAGATGCTGTAGATGAAGGGCGCAAGCGCCGAGCCTTCGGTCAGGACGAGAATCAGGCCGATGAGAAGAAGCAACACGACGATCGGGCCGATCCAGAACTTCTTGCGGGTGCGCAGGAAGCCGAAGAATTCGCGGACGACAGAAAATTTTGCGCTCATTTGCCTAACGAATCAGTATTGCTTCTCGTAATCCGCGGGAATGGCGGACGCCGGCCGCGCGGTCCAGTAACTCTGCTCGCCAGACCGGAAGCGGAGATCGAGCTCGCGTTTCCCGAAGAGACGTTGCAACAGACCAATCGGAGTGACGATCGCAACGAAAAAGAATGTCAGCACAATCGGTGTCACGAGCGCGCCGAGGACGATCGAGAGACTGAGCCAGGCCTGGTGGAAAAGTCGGAGCGCGTTCGGCGCGACACTGGCGAGGAGAAGCAGAACGAACCCAACCGCACCGGAAATCCAAGTCGCGTTTCGTCCTTTGAGCGCAAAGAGC
The DNA here is from genome assembly GCA_963742845.1 of uncultured Verrucomicrobiae bacterium. Lineage (GTDB taxonomy): Bacteria > Verrucomicrobiota > Verrucomicrobiia > Chthoniobacterales > UBA10450 > Palsa-1392. The sequence goes on from CAVUNK010000008.1 coordinate 475,021, forward strand.
GCGGCGAGCACAAGGAACGCGCCGGCGAGGGTGAAACCAAATTTGCGCAGCGAGCGCGGGGAGCGGTCGAGCTTCTGGTATTCCCTGGCGAGCCAGCCGGGAGGCCGCAGTTCCTCCGCGGGAGCGACCGGCGGCTGCGCGGTTTTCGCGATGAGATGATTACCGAGCACGAGATAATCCATCCCGGTGCGCATGAAGCAGCGATAGGCGTCAGCCGGCGTGCAGACTGGCGGTTCGCCGCGGACGTTGAAGGAGGTGTTCACCAAAACCGCGCAACCGGTTTGGCGCTCGAAAGTGCTGAGCAGTTGGTGGAAGCGGGGGTTGTCTTCCGCGGAGACGGTCTGCACGCGCGCGGAATCATCGACATGCGTGACCGCGGGAATGTCGGAGCGCGGCGTTTTCAGGCGCTCGAGAAAATTAGCGGGCTCAGCCCTTTGTTCGTTAGGCAAGGCGGACTTCACCGGCGCGACCAGAAGCATGTAGGGACTCGCTTCCTCGAGCTCGAAATAATCGGCAACCCGCCCGCACAGAACGGAAGGGGCGAAGGGGCGGAAGCCTTCGCGGAACTTGATCTTCAGGTTGAGCGTCTCCTGCATCGTTGGGATCCGCGGGTCGGCTAAAATCGAGCGGTTCCCGAGCGCACGTGGACCGAATTCTACCCGGCCCTGATACCAGCCAACCACGTTTCCTTCCGCGAGCAGAGCGGCCACGCGCGCGGCCAGCGCGTCATTCGCTAGTTCCTCCGCGGCAATCTTGCGGACCTGTACGAACTCGCGCGTGTCGTATTCCGGGCCAAGCAACGAGCCGCGTTGCGAATCCGCGCCGGACGCCGAGACCGTGCGCGGCTGGCCGGCATATTCGTGCCAGGCGATGAGCGCGGCGCCGAGCGCTCCGCCGGCGTCGCCGGCCGCGGGTTGGATCCAGATTTTCTCGAATGGTCCTTCGCGCAGGATACGCCCGTTGCTCACGCAATTCAGCGCGACGCCGCCGGCGAGGCAGAGGTTCCGCGAGCCGGTCATCTCGTGCGCGTGCTGCGCCATTCGCAGCATCACTTCCTCCACGACTGCTTGAAGCGAGCGCGCGACATCGGCGTGGCGCTGGTCGAGCGGCGCGTCGGGCTCGTGGCGCGGACCGCCGAAGAGCGCGGCGAAGCGCTCGTTCGTCATCGTGAGGCCGGTGAGGAAGTTGAAGTAGCGCAGGTTCAACCGGAACGAGCCGTCGGGCCGGAGATCGATCAGCTCTTCGAGAATTTTTTCGCGAAAACGTGGCTCCCCGTAGGGCGCGAGGCCCATCACTTTGTATTCCCCGGAGTTCACGCGGAAGCCGAGGTAATAAGTGAACGCGGAGTAAAGCAGGCCTAACGAGTGCGGAAAGTAGAGCTCGCTCAGGAGCTCGACCCGATTGTCCGTGCCGCGGCCGAGGCTGGTCGTGGTCCATTCGCCGACGCCATCGATCGTGAGCACGGCTGCTTCCTCGAAAGGCGACGGGAAAAAGGCCGAGGCCGCGTGCGCTTCGTGATGCTCGGGAAAGAGGATCGTGCCCTCGAAATCGAGCTCGCGCCGGAGGATGTCCTTGATCCAGATTTTCTGTTTGATCCAGGTCGGCGCGGCTTTCAGAAAGGGCCGCCAGCCGCGCGGCGCGAGCGCGAGCGAAGTGGAAAGAATCCGATCGAATTTCGCGAACGGCTTTTCATAAAACGCGACGAGATCGAGCTGGTGGCCACTCGTTAGGCCAGCGGCTTCGAGGCAATAAGCGATGGCGTTTTTCGGGAAAGCGGAGTCGTGCTTGATCCGGGTGAAACGTTCCTCCTGGGCGGCGGCGAGGATTTCTCCGTTGCGCACGAGACAGGCGGCGCTGTCGTGGTAAAAAGAGGAGATGCCCAGGATATTCATGCCGCGCGGGAGCGTGGTTCGGGCCGGTGACCGGGGCAAGGGTCGACTCGTTCGCGGATGAAGCAGCTAGGTTACTGGGCGATCCTGATCGCGCTTTTCCTTGGGTTCCAGGAAGCAGTGGTGCGGGCGATTTTTCCGTTGCCGCAGGTGACGAATTTCAACCGGGTGAACTACGCGGCGTTCGCGCAAGCCGGGGCGGCGTCGTTTCTCGGTCAGCGGCAGCCGGCGATGCATGCGGCCTTTCTTTGGAACTCGAAACCGGACGGCGCGAGTTTCGTGAGTCACCTGAATCTTTACGGGTTCCGCGATCGCGATTGGAACCTGCGACCGGCGCGCGGGACCAGGCGGGTGATGTTCGTCGGCGATAGTCTGGTGGAAGGCTTCATGGCCGCGGATGACGCGACGATTCCGCGCGGTTACGAGCACGCGGCGGGAAGGAAAACGGAGGCGATGAACCTCGGGATCGGCGGCAACGGGATTCCGGAATATCTTGCGCTGATTCACGACGCGGTGCCGCTCTTTCACCCGCAGACCTTGATCTTGGTGCTCTACGCGAACGATCTTCCGACCGGCGAAAGCACAGCGCTGGCGGCCGCGCCATTTCAGCCTAACGAGTCGAGCGCCTTCGCGCCGCGGCTCGTGCAGACGCTCGCCCGCGCCGTGCACCACGAGCCGGTGCCGCGGCGCTGGCATTCGCCGCCGGTTTTGTTCGCGCCCGTCGTGCCCGACCCGCTGAATCCCTGGACGCATCCGCCGCCGGAATTTTCGCTGGTCGACCCGGAGATCGCGGAGGCGATGCGCACCGGCGGCTTCAACCCGTTTGTGGTCGATCTGCTGAACAAGGCGGCCGCAGCTTTGCAGAAGCCATCGATCTGCGCGCGACGCTGAGCGAGCTGCAGGATTTCGCCCGCGCGCAGCAGGCGGAATTGCGTGTCGTCTATCTGCCGTTCTCCACTCAGGTCTCCGATCGTTACCTCGCCTTTGAGCAAAAATACGCGACGCATCCCGGACCCGACTCGCTGCTCGGCCCGGAGTTTCAGATTCATCGGCAGACGCTGAAGGTGAACTGCGCCGCACTCGCGATCCCGTTCCTCGATCTCACGCCGCTCTTCCGCGCCGCGGAGGCGAAAGGCGAACATCTTTACTGGGACTACGATGAGCACCTGCGCGGAGCCAGTTATCTGCGGGTCGGCGCGACGATTTTCCAATGGAGCGAAACCGGCCGCGCGCCCGAACGGTTGGCCGGTCAAAACGATGCTAGCGTGAGCCGATGACCGCGCCGCGTTCTCTCGCTTTTTCGGATTCGCCCGAGGCGCGCTTCTGGTGGCACCACCTGCCGCGCGCCAACTACGTCCCGCCGCTCTACGCAAACCTGAGCGAGGAGGAATGGCAGGTGATGCAGGCGTGGTTCGAGGAAACGAACGGCACGAACCTGGTCGGCGAATGCGCGGTGCCGATCATGTCGCTGCTCCAGGGTCTCGTGATGGGGAGCAGCATCCGGCGGATCGTGCAGCTCGGGACGCATGCCGGTTACTCGGCTTTGCTGCTCGGATTTTTCCTGCGGCAAATGGGCGCGTCGCGCGGGCTTTGCACGTTTGAGATCGGTGCGCCGCTGCGGGATTTCACCTGCGGCTGGATCGAGCGCGCGGGGCTCGGCGAACAGGTCCAGGTGGAGCTGCGCAGCTCGCTCGATCCGCTCTCGCCGGGAATCGCGCGCGAATATCTCGGCGGCCCGCCGGAGCTGATCTTCATCGACGCGTCGCACGAATACGCGAGCACGCTGGCCGAGCTCGAGGTCTGGTATCCGGAGCTGGCGCCGGGCGGATTGATCGTGCTCCACGACACGAGCGAATTCGCGGCCAGCTTTGACGTAACGAAGGAGGGCGGCGTGCGACGCGCGCTCCAGGAATGGCGGGTCGCGCATCCCGAGGCCGAAACCTTTTCGCTCAATCACAACGTCGCCGCGATGGTGACGCCGGAGATGATCTACCAGGATTTCTGCGGCGTCGGGCTGGTGCAAAAGCCACTCGTTAGGCACTGACCGATGCACCCGAGCAGCTACGACCGGATGGCGGATTTCTGCCGGGACTACCTCGGCGCGCGGACCAAGGAGCCGCTCACGATCGTGGATCTCGGGAGCGCGGATTACAATGGGTCTTACCGGCCGATTTTCGCGAAGAAGCCGTGGCGTTATATCGGGGTCGATCTCGAGCCGTGGAAGAATGTCGATCTGGTCCTGGGCGACGCTTATCACTGGCGCGAGATCAAAACCGCGAGCGTCGATGCGGTGGTCTCCGGCCAGACCTTCGAGCACACCGAATTTTTCTGGGAAACGATTCTCGAAATCACGCGGGTCCTGAAGCCGGGCGGGCTTTGTTGCCTAATCGCGCCGGCGAGCGGGAACGAGCATCGTTACCCGGTGGATTGCTGGCGGATTTACACCGACGGCTTCCGCGCGCTCGCGCGCTACGCCGGGCTCGCCGTGCTGCATTCGCGCACGCATTGGGAAGAGCTGCCGCGCTACGACAGCGAGAGCAACAAGTGGCACGAGTCGGTCCTGATCGCGCGGAAGGAAGCGGAGTCGTTAGGCACGCGCGTGCGGCGAGGGTTGTTCGGTGTGGCGCGACGCTGGCTGAACCCGCTGCCGAGAAATGTCGAAGCGATGGTGCAGGTTTTTTACACGCCGGATGGCGATTATCGCGAAGAGGCATCGGTGGTCGCGGGCTTTGAACAGGGGAAGCTGGCGCACGGTGCGAATCAATCTTCCGCCCGGCAGTGGCGGGCATCCGTTGCGGATCGATTTCATGCGGGCCGGCGAGCTGGTGGAGATCGCGCAGGTGCGCGTGGCGACGGCGCAGCGCGAATATTTTTCCGCGGCTTCGCCTAACGAATTTGATCGGATCACGATCGCGGGCGACGCCGAGCGTTTGCCGGACACGAAAATATTCCGGGTAAAAATCACCGGCGCGGATCCGCAGCTTTATTTGCCGCGGCTCGACATCCCCGGCGATGAAGAGCAGTTTCGGTCGAGCTCGAACTGCGCTGTAGCGCGGGTCTCTGACCCGCCTCGAGATGGACGCCATCAGCACGCCCGACACGGGTCGGAGACCCGCGCTACATGCAGAGCGGGAATCCGCTAACCCGACGTGGCGTCGCGCAGCGGCCGCGTGAGATCGCCTTTGACCCGGTCGAGGATCCCGTTCACGAAACGTCCGGAATCCGGGCCGCCGAATTCTTTCGCGAGCTCGATCGCTTCGTTGATCGAGACCACCGGCGGGATGTCGTCACGGTAAAACATCTCGTAAATCCCGAGCCGCAAAACGTTGCGATCGACCGCGGAAATGCGGCGGAATTCGTAGTTCTCGCAATAGCGCGTGATCCGCTCGTCGAGCTCCGGCAGATGGAGGAGCATCCCTTCGATCAGCGGCTGGGCGAACTGCTGCACACTGGTTTTCGCCGGGCAAAGCTCCCAGAATTCCGAGAAAGTTTCCGGGCTGTCGCCGCCATGGAGGTCGCGCCAGAAATGGTATTGAAGCGCCGAGCGGCGCGCGGAGTGACGCTTGCCCATGGCTACTTTCGCAGCTCCGCAAGGAGGTTGGCAATTTCGTAGGCGGAACGCGCGGCTTCGGTGCCGCGATTGATTTTTTCCTCGAGGCAACGCTCGCGCGCCTGCGCTTCGTTTTTCACGCTCTGCACCGCGTGGATCACGGGCACGCCGGTCTCGAGCGCGATCTGCTGGAGCGCATTGGTGACGACATCGCCGAGGAGTCGCGCGTGGTCGGTTTCGCCCTCGATGATGACGCCAAGCGCGATGATCGCGTCGATGTTTTTCTTGAGCGCGACTTCGCGGACGACGAGCGGGATTTCAAAAGCGCCGGGCACGAGATGAAGCGCGACGTTGGCCTGCGGCGAGAGCGCGCGCAGCTCCTCGGTGCAATGGGTCACGAGGCCCTGCACGTAGGTGGCGTTGAACTGGCTCGCGACGAGCGTGAACCCGCGTTTCACGCTGACGAGGCGCGGCCTTGGTGGGACGAATTGCGACATCGTTAGGCAGCCAGACGGGTTGAGATGTAGCCGCGGCTTCCAGCGGACGCGCAGAAGCGCGTCCCTCCGGAGGGACCTGCTTCCGCAGGTCCGCGCTGAAGCGAGCGCACCGATATCATAAATTGCTCCGACACAATGCTAGAGCAGGTGCCCCATCTTGAGCTTTTTGGTTTCGAGATATTTCGCGTTGTGCTCGTTCGGCGCGCTCCGGATCGGCACCTGTTCAACCATTTGAATGCCGTAGCCTTCGAGGCCGATGACTTTCTTTGGGTTGTTGGTCAGGAAACGGAATTTGCGCACCCCGAGATCGTGTAAAATCTGGGCGCCGATGCCGTAATCGCGCAGGTCGCTGGCGAAGCCGAGGCGTGCGTTTGCTTCCACCGTGTCGAGGCCTTCTTCCTGGAGTTTGTAGGCGTGGATTTTCGCCGCGAGGCCGATGCCGCGGCCTTCCTGGCGCATGTAAACGAGCACGCCGCCCTGTTCGCTGATCTGGCTGAGCGCGGCGTGGAGTTGGTTTCCGCAATCGCAGCGGCGCGAACCGAAAACGTCACCGGTCAGGCATTCGCTGTGCACGCGCACGAGCGTCGGTTTGGTCTTCGAGATTTTCCCTTTCACGAGCGCGAGATGATGCGCGCCATCGAGCGTGGAGCGGTACATGTGCAGGTCGAAATCGCCGTAGTCGGTCGGCAACTTCACCACCTGCTCGCGGACCACGAGCTTCTCGCGCACGCGCCGGTGCGCGATCAATGCCTGGATCGTGCAGATGCGCAGCTTGTGCTTTTTCCGGAAAACCATCAGCTCCGGCAACCGCGCCATTGTGCCGTCGTCGTGGAGGATTTCGCAGAGCACGCCGGCCGGTTGCAGGCCGGCCATCCGCGCCAGATCGATCGCCGCCTCGGTGTGGCCCGCGCGCCGGAGCACGCCGCCCTCTTTGCCGCGGAGCGGGAAAATGTGGCCGGGCTGGACGAGATCTTCAGGCTTCGATTTCGGATCTGCGATCGTGCGGATCGTCGCCGCGCGATCGTGCGCGCTGATCCCGGTGGTAACGCCTTTCGCAGCATCGACCGAGACGGTGAAATCGGTCCGGTACATCTCGCGATTTTGCGCCACCATCCGCTGGAGACCGAGTTGCTCGGCGCGCTCAGCGGTGATCGGGACGCAGATCAGACCGCGACCATGCATGGTCATGAAATTGATCGCCTGCGGCGTGGCCTTTTCCGCGGCCATGATCAGGTCGCCTTCGTTTTCCCGGTCGGCGTCGTCGGTCACGATGACCATTTTGCCGGCAGCCAGGTCGTGGAGCACGTCGTCGATCGTGTCGAATTGAAATGCTTCCGGCGCCTGAATGATCATCGGGCCGGTAACATTGCCGCCGGCCCTGTGCTCGGCAACGGATTTTAACCGCGAAAACCCCAAGCGCAGCCTAACGAGAGATGTCCGCCTGGGTCAGCATCTTGAAGCCTTCACCCTGGAGCACGGAGCAGGCGCACTCGGCGTCGTCCACGTGCATCGCGAGCGCGGCGAGGCCGTGAGGACGCGTGAGGAGCGGATAGCTGAAATGCATGTTCACCTCGGCCATCAGGAGGCAGGCAAGGAGTTCCGCGAGCTCGGTCGCGACTTCCGCCATCTCCACCACGAGCAGCTCGCAGACGCTGAACGCCACCTCGTGTTCGTGAAAAATATTCTCCACCGTCTCGGGATCGCTGACCACGATCCGGGCGATCGCGGAATCGGTCTGCTCGGCGATACTGAGCGCAACGACGTGGGTGTTGCGGGTGCTGAGCAGCTTCACGATGTCGAGCATTGCGCCCACTTTGTTCGGCAGGAAAACGGAGAATTGTTTGACCAGCGGACCGCCGATTTTTGAAGTGGTTTCAGGATTCTTCAGAGCCATAAAAACGCGATTAAGCGGGTCGGCAATATGCGGTGCCCGGTGCGCGCAAGGCAAATGGATAGTTGCCGCGGGATTGGCTAGGCTGTGGGCTTGTCATGATCGGCGATAGTTCCAGCCCCGCTGCGGAGGTTAACCGGTGAGCCAGCGCTACATCGCTTTTCTGCGCGGGATCAATGTCGGGAAGCGGCGGCCAACGAAGGGCCGGCTGTGCGAGGTTTTCGAGGAGCTGGGCTTCGAGGACGTCGAGACCTTCATCGCGAGCGGGAACGTCCTCTTCACCAGCCGCGCGAAAAGAATTGCGCCGCTCGAGTCGCGGATCGCCGCGCAGCTGGAGAATTCGTTCGGCTACGCGGTCGATACTTTTATCCGCACGGCGGAGGAGGTGCGAGCAATCGGCCGGGCGGACATCTTTCCGGAGGAAGGAAAGGATGGCGTGACGGTTCACGTCGGATTCCTGCACGGGAAACTGCCGGCAAAAACCGCGCACGCGCTGGCGGCGATCAAAACCGACGACGACGAGTTTCGGGTTCGCGGTCACGATTACTACTGGCTCTGCCGGGTGCGGGTGAGCCAGTCGAAGGTCTGGTCGTCCGCGGCGATGAAAGCGCTCAAACTACCCAGCTCCTCGATGCGCAACCTGACCACGATCCGGAAGTTGATCGCGCAGCACCTTGAGTGACCTTGCGAAAGTCAGCTTGCCTAACGAATTCATTTTTCCGCTCATGAATCTGCGCCTCTTTTGTCTTCTCCTGCCGGCGGTTTTTCTTTTCGGCTGCGCGGGCACTTCCTCGCGGCTGCTCGCGCCAGCGCGCCCGCCGCTCCGGCCCGACCAGGTGGAAATTTACCGGACCGCGCCGGTGCATTACGAACGCCTCGCGAACCTCGACGCGAGCAGCGGCCCGCATTTTTTCCACGGCAACCAGCGGAGCGACGCGGAAGCGATCGCGCGGCTGAAGGAAGCTGCTGCAAAGATCGGCGCGAACGGCGTGCTCCTCACGCTCGTGGGCGATGAGCCGACCGGCGCGGTCGGGCTCGGCTTCGGCGGCGGCGGTTACGGCTCGCGCAGCAGCGGGTTCAACGGCGAAGCCGCCGGCTCCGCGCCGCTCGTGCAAACCACCGCGCACGGGATCGCGATTTTCGTTATCTCGCGTCGTTAGGCGCGCGTTTTCGGATGTTTGGCTTTGGGCAGGAACGGCGCCGACAGCTGCTTCGGAAACAACCGGTGCCGGAGAGCTGGCGCGAGATCATCGCGCGCAACGTCGCCTTCTTCCCGCGCCTCGCGCCTAACGATCAGCAGGAGCTGCTCGGTCACGTGCAGGTATTCCTCGCGGAGAAACTTTTCGAAGGCTGCGCCGGTCTCGAAGTGACCGAAGAGATGCGGGTCACAATCGCCACCCAGGCCTGTCTTCTGTTGCTCCATCGCAAGACCGATTATTTCCCGCGGCTCCTCACCATCCTGGTTTATCCGAGCGGTTACCTGGTCGATGAAAACCATCACGTCGGTGGACATGTCTGGACCGAAGGACAGTCCGGCCGGCTCGGCGAGACTGCCGGCGCGATGGGCTCGCTCGTGCTCGCGTGGGATGCCGCGCGCGCCGGTGCGCACGATCCCGCGGATGGAAAAAATCTCGTGATCCACGAGTTCGCGCATCAACTCGACTTCGAAGATTCCGCGGCCGACGGCGTGCCGCTGCTCGCTTCGCGGAGCGACCTGCGCGCGTGGGCGGCGGTGATGCGGACGGAGTTTTCGCTCCTGCGCGCTTCCGAGGATACGGGAATCCCGACGCTCCTCGACACTTACGGCGCGACCAATCCTGCGGAATTTTTCGCGGTCGCGACCGAGGCGTTTTTCGAGCGCCCGCGCGCGCTCCGCCGGCTCCATCCGAAGCTCTACGGAGAGATGCAGCGTTTCTTCCAGCAGGATCCCGCGCTCTTCTCAAGCGAAGACTCCGCGCCGGCCTAACGACGCGCGCTTCCTCTGTTCATCGGGCATTTTCCCGTTACATTCGCAGTCCGAAAAATGGAGGAGGAAAACGAGCTCATCGCCAATCGGCGCCAAAAAATCGAAGCGCTCCGCGCGCTCGGCGAAGCGCCCTTCGGCCGCGGATTTGAAACCAGCGGTGCGATCGGTGAGGTGCGCGAAAAATTCGCCGAGGGCGCCAAGCTTCCGCGCGGCCGGCCGGATCACCGCCCATCGCGACATGGGCAAAAGCCATTTCCTCGATCTGCGCGACGCGACCGGGCGAATGCAGATTTACGTGCAGGCAAAAGAGCTCGGACCGGAAGCGATGGAGATTTTCGGGCTGCTCGACCTCGGCGATTTCATCGGCGTGGAGGGAACTTGTTTCATCACCAAAACCGGCGAGCCGACCCTGAAGGTCACGCGCTCGAAGTGCTCGCGAAAACGCTCCGGCCGCTCCCGGAAAAATGGCATGGACTGACGCGATGTCGAAACGCGCTATCGCCAGCGTTACCTCGATCTCGTCGACGAACGAGCGCTCGCGCGAAATCTTCACCCAGCGGATCGCGATTCTGCGCGAGACGCGCCGATTCATGGAAGACGCGCGGCTTTCTCGAAGTGGAAACGCCGATGCTGCAGACGGTCGCGGGCGGCGCGGCGGCGGAGCCGTTTCGCACCCATCACAAGGCGCTCGGGATCGATCTTTTCCTGCGCATCGCGCCGGAGCTTTATCTGAAGCGGCTGCTCGTCGGCGGCTTCAACAAGGTCTTCGAAGTGAACCGCAACTTCCGCAACGAAGGCATTTCGCGCCGGCACAATCCGGAGTTCACGATGCTCGAGGCGCTACTGGGCCTACGCCGATTTCGAGAAAATCGCCGACCTGGTCGAAGAATTGATCTGCCACCTGGCGACCGCAGACCGTCCGCCGAAGCCTTGCAGGTCGGAACACAAGCGACGCCGAGGGCAACGTCACCCGCACGCTCAACCTCGCGCGTCCCTGGCGGCGGGCCCGTTATCGCGACCTGGTCACGCGAAGTGGCGGGCGCCGACTGGTTTAGCCTAACGAGTGCAGAGCGGCGCGCAAAAAGCGGAGCGTCGGGCGTCGAGATCCAGGCCCGCAGCTGGCCGACTTCGAAGTGACCCAGCACGTCTTCGAAAAGCTGGTCGAGGAAAAAACCTTCGATCCGCTTTTCGTCACCCATTGCCCGAAAGAGCTGGTCCCGCTGGCGAAGCAAAACGTCGAAGACGATTCGCTGGTCGATGTCTTCGAGCTGATCATCAACGGCCAGGAAATCGCGCCCGGCTACACCGAGCTGAACGACCCGGTGGTGCAACGTCAGCGCCTCCTCGAGCAGGCCGGCGAGGAAACGCAAAAGCTCGACGAAGATTTCCTCCTCGCCCTCGAGCACGGCATGCCGCCGGCCGGCGGCTTCGGCATCGGGATCGATCGCCTCACGATGCTCCTGACCGGCGCCGAGTCGATCCGCGACGTGATCCTTTTCCCGCTCCTAAAACCGAAGCGCGATTGAGCGCATGACAACATTTCACCTGCGCGACGCCGACATTTACCGAGCGAATACGGCCGGCTGGCTGATGCGCTCGGGGTGGTGCGGAAGGAGCCGGCACCGGGAGAAGTGGAGTTCCTGCGCGAGATGACGAAGCCGGGTCGTTTTCCGTTTGGAATGATGCCGGCGCCGGATCTGTTTTTTGCGGGCGGGATTGCGAGTTTGCTGCGTCCTGAGCTGACGATCGAGATCGGGACCGCCTCCGGATTTTCCGCGGCGGTTTTGGCGAAAGTGATCTCGCTCCGCTGGCAACAAACCGGCGGCGCACCTAACGGCCCGCTCTTGCACACGATTGACCTGAAAGCGGACGCCCAGCGAACGGAGGCGCGTCCGGTGGGATTCGCGATCGCTGAAGTGACGCCGGAAGTTGCCGACCGCGTCGGCGTGCATCCGCTGCATGACGCGACGTATGCGCGCGAGTTGGTCGGAAATCGCGCGCTCACTTTTGCGCTGGTGGACGGGAATCATCAGCATCCGTGGCCGCTCCACGACCTCCTTCAGCTCGTAGCCCTGATGCCGGACGGCTGGATTATTCTGCACGATATCGACCTGCCAGCGATCGCCGGCGGCGCGTATGCGCCGCGCTATGGGGCGAAATATGTTTTCGATCATTGGCCGGACAAAAAAATCGCCGCCGGCAACATCGGCGCGGTCCGGCTACCGGACGATCGGCGTTCGTTAGGCGGGCTCGTCCGACAGTTGCGCGCTCTGCCTTCGGAAGTGAGTCCGAATAGCTGGACAAAGCGCTGGCGCGAAATCGACGCGCTGCTGGAAAAACTTTCCTAGCTCGCGCGGGGCGAATTTCTCTTTTTCGACTCGTTAGGCGGCGGCGTGGACTTCAGTTGCGCGGCCCGCTGAGTGGCCGCCTGAGCCTCCGGCAACCGGCCGACGGCGCGATATTCCTCGGCCAGATGGGTCCAGGCCAGTTTGTAGCCGGGCGCGTATTTGGTCGCACGCTGGAAGGCATCGATCGCATCGCGATGCCGCCCCTGCTGGGCGTAGGCGAGGCCGAGATGTTCCCAGACCGGTGCGTATTTGGGTGCCAGCTTGCTTCCGCGGCGCAGGTGTTCGATAGCCGCTGCAGTCTGGCCGGTTTCCTCAAGGCAGAATCCGAGCTGTGCCTGCACCAGGTAATTGTTCGGCGCGAATTTCGCTGCGCGCTGGAGCGGCCCGACGGCATCGGCGATTCGGTTCAGGTTAATGTAGGCAAAGCCGATCGTGGCCAGCATGCCGGCGTTGTCGGGCGCGAGATCCGCCGCGCGGGCGAGCGCCTGGAGGCTTTCCGTCGGATGGCCGACTGCTTTTTCCGCGCGCGCTAGTTCCGCCCAGGAATAAATGAGGGCGGGTGCCAGGACCGTCGCTTTTTTCGCGTGAGCGAGCGAGTCGGCTTTCCGGCCCAGCCGCCCTTCGCAGGCGCTGAGCATGATGAACGCCGCGCCGTTGTTCGGCTCGAGAGCTGCGTATTTCTGGTAACTGGCGAACGCGGCTGGAATCTGCTGTTGAGCAGCCTGCGTCGTCCCGAGCAGGAACCACGCGTAGCCAAACTTCGGCTGCACCGCGACGGCGTGTTCGAGCTCTTTCCGTGCGGGAACGAACTGCCTGGTCACCATCAGCAGGGCGGCATCGACCGAGAGCACGGAAGCGTTATTGGGATACAAAAGCGTGAGGTGATGGGAGGCGCTGATCGCCTGGAAGTAATTCTTCCGCTTGATCGCCTCGGCGAGATTTTTCCCGGTCGGGCTCTGGAAAGCCGGGTCTTCCGGCCGCATCGCATTTTGCGCCGGATTTTTCAGGATTTTCTCCGGCGGCGGTAATTTTTTCAGCAGGCTGTCGATGGAGGGTTCCTGCGCTCGGAGCGGGGCGATGCTGCCGAGGAGGAGAAGGATGAGGACGAGTGAGTTGGAGAGAAGTTTCATCGGCGTCCGGGCTACACGGTTTGCGGAAATTCTGCGAGCGCAAAACGCACCCAAGCTTGTCAGCGTCGCGCGCCACTGCTAGGAGCGACGCCTATGTTTTCCTCCTCGCGTGTTCTAGTCCTCGGCGCGGTATTCGTTGGTCTCCATTTTTCTCCGGCGCGCGCGGCGGAGAGTCGTGGCTCGGTCTGGAAAGTGACTGCGCCTAACGATCATGTGCTTTATCTCGGCGGTTCCGTCCATGCGCTGCGTGGGGTCGATTATCCCCTGCCGGCCGCCTACAACCGAGCCTTCGAAGCGTCCGATCGGCTGGTTTTCGAAGTGGATTCGGCAGCCTTAAAAGCGTCCGCCAAGCGGGTGGAAAAAACGGCGCGCTATCCGCGCGGCGACGGTCTGAAGAATCACGTCGACCCGCGAACGTATGATTATTTGCGCCGGCTTTTCGCGGTCTTGAAGGTGCCCGAGTCGAAGTTCGCCAACTATCATCCGTGGTTTCTCGCCCTGCTCTTCGAGGATCCGTCGCTGCATGGTCTCTCCGCGGAGCTCGGGGTGGAGAGCTATCTCGAGCGCCGCGCGCGGGCGAATCGGACGCCGATCTCCGGCTTGGAATCGGCGCAGGAACACATGGAGGTGTTTTCCGGATTGAGCGATCGGCAGGGTGAAGAACTGCTCCTGCTGACCCTCATCCCAGGTGCCGAAAATTCACCCGCGCAATCCAAACTCATGACGGCCTGGAGGCAGGGCGATGCCGATACCGTGGCCCGGATTGCGCACCAGCAGCTGGCGATATTTCCGGCCTTCGAGGAGCGCGTGCTGGAGGCACGCAGCCGCCGCTGGATTCCGCAGATCGAGCGGGATCTGCAAAGCGGGCACACGTTTTTCGTCGTCGTCGGCGCGGGGCACATGGGTGGGTCGAACGGCGTGCTTGCGCTCCTGCGCGGCCGTGGATACCAGATTACGCAACTCTGACGCATCACGAAATCGGTGGCTGAAAAGCCATCCGGTGTTACTTTCCGCCCTATGGAAAAGCCACAAATTACCGCCTACCTGAAAACTCATTGCGGCTGGAGCGGCGGCGTGCGCGCCGTGCTCGCGAAATACGATCTTCCTTTCACCGAAAAAGACATCATCCAGAACCCGGCTTTTCGTTGGGAGATGGAGAGCAAAAGCGGCCAGCCCTTGTCGCCCTGCGTCGAGATCAACGGCACGATGCTCTCGGATGTGAGCGGCGAAGAAGTGGAGCGCTATCTCGTGGAAAACAAGTTCACCGAGCCGAGCGACGCCGATGCCGGTGTGCCGATCAACGCGCCCTGCGCGAATGAAATGCACGGCGAGCCGGTGAAGATGAAGCTGTAGCGGGACTCGGAGGGCGCCGCTTCTGTTTTCCCCTCCGGGGAGCACAGGCCGCTGGCCTGTCGTTCAGGGCGGCTCGCCCCGAACACTGCCTGGGACGGCAGACGACGCGAAGGCCGCGAGCCTGTAATCTCAGCCCCGGAAACAGAACTCACCCGCCCCCGAAGCGCCGCGCTTTCCGCGAGGTGGCAGCTGTGATTAGCTTCCGGCGCGAATCAGTCTTGTCTTCGCGAGCCGCCTCTTCATGAAAATTTTCGCGCGCACCGCGTCCCACAAAAAATCGGCGAGCCCGAAGAAGAAGCGCCGCTTCGGTTGGGGCTGGCTCCTCGCGATCATCTTCGTCGTCCTGCCGGCGATCGCGCTCGCGGTTGTCCTTTCGATGTATGCAGTCTGGGCGCAGACCTTCGATCTCAAGCGGCTCGGCACGATGCCCGAGCGCAACACCGTCTTCGACGTCGACGGCAAAATCTACAGCCGGCTCGCCGGCGCGAACCGCCTCAAGGTTTCGCTGAAAGAAGTCTCGCCGTTCTTTGTGCAGGCGTTGCTCGCGCGGGAAGACACGCGCTTTTATCAGCATGGCGGGATCGATTGGCGCGGCGTGGCGCGTGCGGTTTTCCGCGATATCACCAGCGGCTCGGCCAAAGAAGGAGCGAGCAGCCTCACGCAGCAGCTCGCGCGCAACAGCCTCCCGCTCGGCGGGCGCAATCTCAGCCGCAAGCTCCTCGAAGCGATGGTCGCGCTCCGGATCGAGCGCAACCTGACCAAGGATCAGATCCTCGAGCTTTACATGAACCGGATCTATTTCGGGTCCGGCTGTTACGGCGTGCAGACCGCGTCGCAATCCTACTTCGGCAAAGACGCGTCGAAGCTCGATCTCTCGGAAGCCGCCATCCTCGCCGGCCTGATCCGCAGCCCGAATCGTTTCTCGCCGTTGAAGAATCCCGCGGGCGCAATCATCCAGCGCAACACCGTGCTCGGGCGGATGCGCGACCTGAAAAAGATCACCGCCGCGCAGGAGAACCAGGCGAAACACGAGCGAATAAATTCTCATCCCCGCCGCCTCACCACGATCCAGGAAAACTACGCGATGGACGCGGTGCAGCGCGATCTCAACGTCCTGTTGACGCCCGATCAGATCGATAACGGCGGCCTTTTCATCTACACCACGCTCGATCCCGTCGTACAGAAAGCGGCGACCGACGCGATGGAAAAACAGCTCGCTAAAGTCGAGCGCGAACCTGGTTTTCGCCATCCGTTGAAGTCGCAATATCGCCCGCCGGCCGAGGGCGAGGACAACTCCATGCCCTATCTTGAGGGCGCGCTCGTCGCGATCGATAACGAGAGCGGCGGCATCCGCGCGCTCGTCGGCGGGCGCGATTACGGGCAGAGCAAATTCAACCGCGCGCTCCCGCCAGCCAACCGCCAGATCGGTTCTTCCTTCAAGCCGTTCGTCTACACCCTCGCCTTCACCCACGGCCTGCTGCCGGGCGCGGCGGTGAGCGACGGGCCGATCCAGCCGGGCGAAATCGAGGGCGCGGGAAATTGGTCGCCGGGAAATTCCGACGGACGTTTCGGCGGCATCCAGCCGGTTTCCTATGGGCTGATCCATTCGCGGAACACGATGAGTGTGCGGGTCGGCGAATTCGCCGGGCTCGACGACACCCAGAAGACCGCGACCATGCTCGGGCTCGGCGCTGACATTCCGCACGGGGCGGCGATCTACATCGGCTCGTTCGAAAGCAACCTGAAGGATCTCACTTCGGCCTACACGGTTTTCCCGAACGGCGGCATCCGGAAACAGAGCTACATCATCGAGCGGATCGACGATCCGGATCACCACCCGATCTACCGCGCCGCGCACATCAGCCTGCCCGCGCTCGATCCTGGCGCCGCCTGGATGACAACCGAACTGATGGAAGACGTGATGACGAGCGGGACCGCGGCGAGCGCGCGTTCGTTAGGCTTCAAACTTCCGGCCGCCGGCAAAACGGGGACGACCAACGATTTCAAAGACGCGTGGTTTGTCGGCTTCACCAGCTCGATCACCTGCGGCGTCTGGGTTGGATTCGATCAGCCGGTCACGATCATCCCCCACGGTTACGGATCGGCGCTCGCCCTGCCGATCTGGGCGCAGGTGATGAACAAGGCGGCTGATCGTTACCCGGCCGCGAAATTACAGCCGACGGTCACCGTGCAGCACGCGACCGTCTGCTCGATTTCCAACGCGAAAGCGACGAGCGGTTGTGTCGCGGCCGGCACGGCCTACGACATCGACCTGCCAGTGGGCCGGATCCCGCGCGGCTTCTGCAAAGTGCACGGCGGCGCGCCAACCCAGCTCGGGCGCACGATCGAACAGCTCGGCCGCAAAGTGCAGGAGGCGCCGCGCAGCATCATCCAGTCGTTCCGCGATTTCTTCGGCGGGAAGCGGTAACGCCGGCTAGGGGGCCTGCGCTCGCTCATAGTCTTCCGGGGTATCGAGATCGAGCGCGCCTTCCGGGAACGGGACCGAGGCGACATCGTTAGGCTGGGAGCGCAGCAGGCCCTTCGCGCCGGCGTCGCCGCCTAACGAACGGAGCCGCGCGAAGCAACTGGCGGCGAAGAGCGCCGGCACCCCCAGGGTCCCGGCATAGGCGGACGCGACCATGGGCTGGCCGCTTTCGCGGTGCGTGACGAGGAGCTGGCGGAGCAAGGTGGTGCTCACCTGCGGTTGATCGCAGGCGAGGATGAGCACGGCATCGACCGCGGGTAAAACCTTCAGCCCGGCGCGCAGCGAAGTGCCCATCCCTCGTTCCCAGTGTTCGTTAGGCACGAGGGTGATCGCGAGATCTTGCAGCTCCGCGGCGATCGCATCGTGCTCGCGTCCCACCACGACCAGGACCGGATCGCAACCGGCCGCCTGGGCCGTCTCCGCAATTCGCCTAACGAAGGTCTGGCCTTGGTAACGCAGCAGTTGTTTGGGTCGGCCCATCCGCGCCGAGCCGCCGGCGGCGAGGATCAGCGCGGCGATTTTCACGCCACTTCCAGGTCCGGCACGAAATGAATTGGCGCCTTGCGTTCGCGCAGCGAAGCCGCTTCCGCGCCCGCGAAAACCGCCTGAATCTCGGCAACCATCGCCAGCGCGATTTGTTCCGGGCCTTCCGCGCCGAGATCGAGACCGGCGGGCGCGAAGAGCTCGGAATGAATTTCCACGCCTTCCTCGAGCAGCGCGTGCAGCAATTGGTCGCGCCGGCGCCGCGGGCCGAGGAGCGCGACGTAGCGGAGCCCGAGCGGGAGCAGCTTTTGCAGCGCGGCGTAGTCGCGGCCGTAGTTATGCGTCTTGACGATCGCCGCGGTCCATTCGTCGAACTCGTTAGGCAAGGCGCTCGCGTCCGCGGCTTCGCGCAACTCCCAGCCGAGGGTGTGGGCGAGGCCGCGCAGGGCCGGGCTGTCCGGTCCGTCACCGATCAGGATCAATTGCTGTGGCGGATGAATTTCCTGCACAAACGCTTCCGCGGGCGCGCTGGTCAGGTCGGTAAGGAGCGAACTGCCTAACGAATCGGTCATGGCGATGCAGCTCCGCCGTTTCCGGAAAGCGTCCTCAATTCCCTGGAGAAATTCTGGTCGCGCCTTCTCGATCAGCACATCGATCGCGCCGTTGCAGCCGTAGCGCAGCCGGGTGTCGAAGGTGAGAAGTTCCGCCGTTCCGGTTGCGATAACCGATGGCGCGCGCAACGCCACTTCCTCCTCAAGACAACCGCCGCTGAGCGTGCCGGTGAAAGTTCCGTCGGCTGCGACCAGCATCCGCGCGCCGGGACGCCGGTAGCTCGAGCCGCGCGCCCTAACGAGTGTGGCCAGGGCCAGCGGCTCGCTCCGGCGTCGATCGAATTCCTGGAGAAGGTCGCGCAGCTCTTTCATGTCAGCCCGAGCGCCGCCGAGGTATCCCGTAGGGTTGCTGGGAAGATTTGATTGTTCTGGCGCGCGTTTCCCGACTGCGGTGTGTTTGGATTTTTCTGACTCCTGTCTTCACGGCAAAACGGCGGGATCCTTCGACTCCGCTGCGCTTCGCTCAGGATGACGGAAGGTGACGCCGCAGGTATCAAAGTAATTTGTCGGGCGTAATCGGAAGGTCGCGCACGCGTTTGCCGGTGGCGTGATAAACGGCGTTTGCGACCGCTGAGGCGATGCCGGTGATGCCAATCTCGCCGATGCCGCGGGCGCCAATCGGGTTGAAGGCGAAATCCGGTTCGCCAACGAATTCAACGTCGATTTGCGGGATGTCGGCGTTCGTCGCGACGTGGTATTCGCCGAGATTTCCGTTCACCGGGAGGCCGGTCTTGGGATCGTATTCGGTCGCCTCGGTCAGGGCCATGCCGATACCCATCACGACCGCGCCGAGGATCTGGCTGCGCGCCGGTTTGTAGGTTACGACCCGGCCGCAGTCGATCACGCTGACGACGCGCGTCACCTGCACGCGGGGAAGCAGCGGGTCGATTTTCACCTCGCAAAAATGCGCGCCCCACGATTGGAAGGCCTGCTTTTTGTTCTCTTCCGGCTCGGGCATTTTGCTCTCGACCGTCAGTTCGTTTTTGCCCGCACGTTTCAGGATGTCGGCGTAGGCGTCAGATTTTGCCGGTTCGTTTTTCAAGCCGATGCGGCCGGGCGCAATCATCACGATCTCGTTAGGCTGGAGGCCGTGAAGTGGCGATTTCGCGTCCGCCACGGCCAGCTGAGCGAGCGCTTGGTGGAGCAGGCCGGCGACTTCATGAATCGCGGTGCCGACGGTGCCCGTAGAGTTGGAGCCGCCGGCGACCGGGCCGAACGGGTAGTCGGATTTCCCGAGCTCGAAGGTGATCTTCTCAAAGGGCACGCCGAGTTGTTCCGACGAAATCTGGGTGAAGGCCGTGTAGGCGCCGGTCCCGAGATCGTGCGTCGCGCACTGCACGGTTGCGCTGCCATCGACGCGCAAAGTGGCCTTGGCCGCGGCCGCCATTTTGTGCGCCGGATAAGTGGCCGTCGCCATGCCCCAGCCGACGAGCAGGTCGCCGTCGCGCATCTGACCGGGCATCGCTTCGCGTTTCGACCAGCCGAATTTCTCGGCGCCGAGCTTGGTAGCATTCCTTCAGGTGCTTGGCGCTGAAGGGCACGTCCTTGATCGGCTCATTGTCGGCGTGATTTGCGAGTCGCAGCTGGACTGGGTCCATCTGGAGGAGGTAGGAAAACTCGTCGAGCGCGCATTCGAGGGCATAGACGCCGGGGCATTCACCCGGTGCGCGCATGAAGGTCGGGGTGGCGACGTTCACCGGATACACGATCTCCTCGATCTCGATCGCGGGGCTCGCATACATCACCGCGCTGGAGCGGGCGCCGCACGATTCCGCCCAATCCGCGACCGGTGAGGTGAGGGTGTGGCTGACGTGCTTGATCGCCTGCAATTTCCCGTCATGGGTCGCAGCGAGGGAAATGGTCTGGCTCGTGGGCGTGCGATGCCCGGTGGTGGTGAACATCTCCTTGCGCGGGACGTGGAATTTCACCGGTCGCCCAACCATTTTCGCGGCCATCACGGTGAGCAGCTCATGCGGCCAGACCGCGCCTTTGCAGCCGAACGCGCCGCCCACAAACGGGCTGATCACGCGCACGTTTTCGAGGTCGAGGCCCCAGGTCCGCGCCATGATGCTCTGCACGCCTTTGACGAACTGGGTCGCGTTCCAGAGCGTCAATTTCCGGTCGCCTTCCCAGGCCGCGATCGTGCCCGACATCTCGATCGGGTTGTGGGTTTCCGTCGGCGTGGTGTAGGTCTGTTGCAGCCGCACGAGACTCTCGTTGGCGAGTGCGGGCGCGACGTCGCCCTTCGACGGCTGCACCTTTTCGCCGTTGTTTTTCTTCGGCTTCTTCGCGTTCTCCTGGGCCGCCGCCATCGTCAGGGTCGGCTGCTCGGGCGCGTAATTTATCTTCACCAGCGAAGCCGCGTAGCGCGCCTGCTCGAGCGTTTTCGCGACCACCAGCGCGACGTATTGACCGGCGTAATGCACCGTCGCGTCGCTCAAGGGATTGCGTTCCTCGATCCGGATTCCTTCCGTGCGCGCCTCGCCCCCGCCGCCCGAAGCCTGCTTCGGTTGCGGCGCATTTTGGTGGGTCAAAACCTTGAGCACGCCCGGTGCGGATTCGGCCGCCTTGGTGTCGATCGCGGTGATCGTGGCGCTGGCCAGATTGCTCACCACCGGCCAGGCGTGCGCGACGTTTGGAATCTCGAACTCGACCGCGTATTTGGCCTGCCCGGTCACTTTGAGCGGACCGTCCACGCGATTGCGCGCGGGTCCGAGGATGTTGGTGTTTGGCATAAATTCTAAGTCATCCTGAGCGAAGCCGAAGGATCCCGTCGGGTCTCCTGACAGCCGGGCGGCGAGAGAACAGTGGAGCGTACGGGAAGCCCGACGGGATCCTTCGACTCCGCTGCGCTGCGCTCAGGATGACAGGTCATGGTCACGCCATTTTTGCGACGGTGGCGAGCGCGCGGGTGATGGCGCGCTTGGCCAGTTCGATCTTAAAGGAATTGTGCTGGTAGCCTTTCGCGCCGGCCAGCTCGGCCTCGGCCGCGGCCTGGAAACTGGCCTCGTTAGGCGGCTTCCCGAGCAGCGCCTGCTCCGCTTTGTGCGCGCGCCACGGTTTGTGCGCGACGCCGCCGAGCGCGAGGCGGACGGACCTGATCTTCCCGCCGTCGAGTTCGAGCGCCGCGGCCACGCTGACGAGCGCAAACGCGTAGCTCGCGCGGTCGCGCACTTTCAAATAGGTGGAGCGCTGCGCGAACGGGAGCGCGGGCAAATCGACCGCGGTGATGAGTTCGTTAGGCTGGAGATTGGTTTCGATGTTTGGCGTCTCGCCGGGGAGCCGATGGAAATCCTCAAACGCAATCGTGCGCTCGCCTTTCGGGCCCTGCACTCGGATCACCGCCTCGAGCGCCGCCATCGCGACGCACATGTCGCTCGGGTGCGTCGCGATACATTCGTTGCTCTGGCCGAGGATGGCGTGGATGCGGTTGTAGCCCTCGAGCGCGCCGCAGCCGCTGCCGGGGACGCGCTTGTTGCACATCGGGAAGGCCGGGTCGTAGAAATAATAACAGCGGGTCCGCTGGAGCAGATTGCCGCCGGTGGTGGCGAGGTTGCGGAGCTGCGGGCTCGCGCCGGAGAGGAGCGCTTCGCTTAAAACCGGGTAACCGGTTTTGATCAGCGCGTGCTCGGCGAGGTCGCTGTTCCGCACGAGCGCGCCGATGCGGACGCCGCCATTGTTTGGCAACGCTTCCACCTGAGTGAGCGCGAGCCGGTTGATATCGACCAACGCTTCCGGTCGCTCGACGCCCATCTTCATCAGGTCGACGAGATTCGTGCCGCCGCCGATGAATTTCGCGTGTTCGTTCGCAGCTACGCCATTCACCGCGCTCTGCGGGTCGGTGGCCCGGGAAAAAGTAAACGGGCTCATGATTGCACGCCTCCCATCTGGCCGCGCGCCTGTTTGATCGCGTCGACGATGTTTGGATAGGCGCCACAACGGCAGAGATTGCCGCTCATGAATTCACGGATCTGCGCGTCGTCCGTTGCGTGACCTTCCTGCACACACGCGACTGCGGAACAGATCTGGCCCGGTGTGCAGTAGCCGCATTGAAAACCGTCGTGCTCGACGAACGCCGCCTGCATCGGATGCAGTTGGTTGCCCTGCGCGAGGCCTTCGATCGTGGTGATCTCCTCGCCGTCGTGCAGCACTGCGAGGCTCAGGCAGCTGTTCACACGCCGGCCATTGATCAACACCGTGCAGGCGCCGCATTGCCCGTGGTCACAGCCTTTCTTCGAGCCCGTGAGCTGCAAATTTTCACGCAGCAAATCGAGCAGCGAAGTGCGCGGATCGACCTGCACTTTGTGCAGCGCGCCATTTATCTTGAGTTGGAGATCAACCATTGTGGTTTCCTTTGTGGTAGTCGTCGCCGCGGCCACCGCGGTGGGTGCGGCGGCGAGATTTATCAGGCCCGGGCCAAGGGTGAGCGCGGCGCTGGTGCCGGCGACTTTTTTCAGAAATTTCCGGCGCGTCTCGAGGCTGCCGAAGATCAGGAGTTCATCCAGCGGATCGCCGGCGCGGTCCGCATGCGGCAAAGGATTCGGGTCATCGGGCATCCTGAATTCTTCGCGCGCAAACCACGGCGCGGACGCATTTTCCGAGGAACCGGCTAGTGCTGGAAAAGCACGACGCCGGATTTCGCCGGCACGCGGACCTGTCCGGTGACTGCGCGATTCGCCGGCGCGGCGCCTTTGTCGTCGAGCGCGACGAACCACGGGCCGGGCGGCAAAACGAAATTAGCGGGCTCACGGTTGTCGCTGTTCAGCGCGACGCAGACCGCTTTCCAGGTTTCGTCCGGCACGTCCGCGCCATCGAGGGTGAAGGCGAGGCACTTCTCGTTAGGCACGTCGGCGAAGTGCAGCCGCTGCGTCACCTCGTCACGCGTGCGGAGCCGGAAAACCGGATGCGCTTTGCGGAGCGCGATCAGGTCGCGGGTGTAGTTGAAAAGATCGCGATTTTTCGCCTTCAACGACCAGTCCAACTGATTCACCGCGTCGGGCGCGTCGTAGGAATTGTTGTTCCCGCCCTTGCTCCGCGCGAACTCTTCGCCGCCCTGGAAAAACGGCACGCCCTGCGCGGTGAAAAGCGCGAGGTAGCCGAGCTTCATCGTCGCCTTGAGCAGCGCATCGTTCGCGCCCGGCATCGAGATTTTCAGCTTGTCCCAGAGCACCAGGTTATCGTGGCAGGTCATGTAGTTAATCGACTGCGCGGGCGCGGCGAACCAGTCGCTCACGAGCAGCGCGCTCTTCAGCGCGTCGGCTTTCGAGCCATCCTCGATCCAGCCCGGCTCGCTGCCGTCGGGCGCGCCCTTGAGCGCGTTGCGGAAGTCGTCATTAAAGGCGCCGATCGGATCGATCTGGCGGACGGCTGTTTTGTCGGTCGGCTGGGCGAGCGGCGAGCTGCCGCCCATCCACGGCTCGCCGTAGAGAACGACGTTGGGATTGAGCGCGTGCAGTTCCTGCTCGGCCTGGTGCATCGTTTCCTGGTCGAGCAGCGCCATCAGGTCGAAGCGGAAACCGTCGATCCCGTATTCGCGGACCCAGAATTTCAACGAGTCGATGATGAGTTTTCTCGCCATCGGCGCTTCGCTCCGGAATTCGTTGCCACAACCGGAGCCGTTCGCGAGCGCCCCGTTCGCGAGCTGCCGGTAATAATACTCGGGCGCGATCTGGAAAAACGAGGCGTGTGGCGCGGTGTGGTTGTAGACCACGTCCATGATCACGCCGAGCCCGCGGGCGTGGAGCGCGGCGACGAGCGCCTTGAATTCGCGCACCCGGCTGTCGTCGTTAGGCTGGGTCGCGAACATCCCTTCCGGCGAGAAGAAAGCGCTCGTGATGTAACCCCAGTTGTAGCCGCGCTGCGTCTCGTCGTTCTCGAAATCCTGCATCGGCAGGAGCTCCACGTGAGTGACGCCGAGCTCGGATAAATGATCGAGCGCGGTTTTGGTTTGCGGGTCGTTAGGCAGATGCGTGCCCGGCTCAGTCCAGCCGAGATAGAGGCCGCGCTGTTTCACCCCGGAGTTCGCGGCGATCGTGAAATCGCGCACCTGCATTTCGTAGATCACGACGTCGGTCGGCGATTTCACCTGCGGCCCGGCGCCAGTCGGAGCGGGCAGGGCGGTGAGGCGGCCGCGGGTGCTGCTCGCGACGGCGTTCGTGGCGTAGGGATCGAGCGTCTCGTGCGCCGGATCGAGGCCCGGGCCGGTTAACACGTAGGCGTAAAATTTCCCCCGGAGATCGCCTTTCACCGTCGCCTGCCAGATGCCTTTCGCGGGACCCGTGAGCGGCTGCACGATGCGGCCTTTCTCGCCGGTCGCTTCGTCGCAAAGCGCGAGGCTGACCGCGCTCGCGGTGGGCGCGAAAAGCCGGAAGGTCGTCGCCTCCGGCGTCATCGACGCGCCGAGGATGGCAGCGGGGTCGGAGAAAAGTTCCTGGTCGTCGAGGATCGCGCGCGGAACGATCGCGACCGGTGCGCCGAAGCCTTCGACCTGCACCCGGTAAGGGCCTTTCGCGAGGTCGAGCGACTCGACCGGCGTGACGGCTATTTCCGGCCCGTCGGAGGGCGCGGCGGTGGCGAGATGGCTCGCGTCGTCCTTGTCCAGGATCGCGACGGTGGCTTCGGCGGGCGCGGGGTTCGTAAGGCGGACGACCACGCGGTTCGGGGCATCGAGATAAGCGGCCTCGACGTGCGGCGAAAGGTCCGGCGCTTTCGTGAAGACTTCGTCCTGCTGGCTGACCAGCCAGACCTCGCGGCCGAGCGCCGGCGTCCAGAATTTATCGCCGCCATCCTTCTGGCTCCAATCGTTACCGATCCGCGGAATGAGCCCGATCTTATCCGAGTCGCCGTAGCTCGCGCGATCGAGCCGAAAGACCACGCCGAAATCATCCTGTCCGACCGGCTCGATCCAGTTTTTTGTCGGCGTCTTTTTCTTGGTGAAGTCCCAGGTCCAAAGGTTGACGCCGTCGTAGCTGCCGTCCGCGCGATGATAGTGAATCGTGATCCGGTTCTCGGGTTTCGAAACCGTGATGTCGGAGACGGTTTTCGCCGGGCTCCCGAATTGCGCCAGCGCATCGCCGCCGGGGAAAATACCCGCGAGGAAACACGCCGCCGCCAGGCTGAGGCGACGAAAAAGTCTGCGGGAATTCATGGGGCGCAGGCCTGTTTGAGGCCGCGAATGGAAAATGTCGACGCCGAAACCCGCGCCGCGCCGTTACCCGTTACTTCACCTCGACGACCGAGTTGCCCTCGGGGTCTTTCTCGGTCGTGTTTGGATCGTTTTCCCAGCGGCTGCCATCGACCACAAACTTATAGGAATGCCGGCCGGGGGTAAGGGTCATCTCCTTTTGCCAGATGCCGCCGTCGCCCTTCGTCATCGCCGCCTCCGGCTTCGAGACGACGCCGCCCTGGTTCTCGCCCCAGCTGTTGAAGTCGCCCGCGAGATAGACCGCACTCGCATCCGCGGCGGTGAAATGGAAAGTGACTTGCTGGCCTCCCGCGTCGGCGCCCTTCGGTGCAGGCGTGCTCGCAGGGGTCGCTGCGGACGGGGCCGCGCCCGACGCGCTCCCGTCATCCGCGATCGTGATCGTGGCGTTGCCGTCGGCATCCTTCTGCGCCCACTCCGGCGCCAGCCAGCCCTCCAGCGTTCCGCCAATGTTGAACTTAAATTTATGCGCGCCCGGGGTGAGCGTGACGGTCTTTTGCCAGACGCCGTTCCCATCGGGCCCGTCCATTTTGTATTTCGCGTCGCTGATCACCCCGTTGACGTTCTCCGCCCAGCTATTGAAATCGCCCGCGAGATAAACCGCCGAGGCGCCCGGCGCGGAGCATTGAAAAAGGACGCCACCGTCGGTCTTCTTCGCCGCCAGGTCGGCGCTCTGCGCGGGAGAATCCGCGAAAACGAGCGTGGGGAGACAGAAGATCGCGAGCCAAGCCGCGGCCGCGGCCCGAAGGTGGCGATCTGGCGAGGGAAGGAAGGATGGACGAAGCGAATTCATAACTACCTTTCGAAAGCGGCGGTTGGTTCGCGTGCCGGCCCGTGCATCGGGTCGAATGCTCCGCCGCGCAGGCCAAGGAGCCCGAAAATGTGCCCGAGAGGAAGGAAAACTTGTCCAGAGGCGGGGAAAATTTGGTGCGGCTGGCGAAAAAACTCCGCGAACGGAAGGGCAGAATCGGTGATATTTGCGCTCGGACGGTTCACTATGGGCGGGCGACGGTTCAGAATCGCCGGACAACGGTTCACTATCGCCGGTGGACGGTTCACTATCGCTGGGCGACAGGCCACGATTGTTAGGCAACAGGGCACGATCGGCGAGGAACAGGGCACTATTGTCGGGCAACAGGGCACGATTATCGGACAACAGGCCACTATTGTTGGGCAACAGGGCACGATCGGCGGCGAACAGGCCACGATTGGCGCACAACAGGGCACTATTGGCGGCTAACAGGGCACTGTTTCGGGGCGATTGTTCACCGTTTCCGGCCAACTGTTCAGTGTTTCCGGTCGATTGGTCACTGTTTCCGGCCGATCTAGCCCGGTCTTCCGACGGCCGGATGGAGAAATCTGCGGACCGGCCCGGATTCCCGGGCGACTTCACCAGGTCGTGACGAGATCGTCCCCAGACGACGCCGGCGCGGGCTGGCAATTCACCGCGCCGGCCGCCCGCGTGAGCCGGTAGGCTTTGAACGGTGCAAAAGAGTCTTGTCTGACTCGAGCGGTTCTTCTAGAAACATTCCCGCACTTATTGTTTAAATAAAAATCGATGAAAAAGCTGCTTTCTCTTGGTTCGCTCCTTCTCTTTGGCCTGATCGCTTCGCCAAATTCCGCGAGCGCGGCGAGCGTCGCGCTGGATAATTCCTCGTTCTACACGACAGCCACCTGGACCAACGGTTCCAACCAGGGGGTTGGTTTCGCGCCGTGGGTGTTTGATGGCGGAAACGGCACCGGCGGTGGCTTCGGGACCTTCGTGGGGAACACGGGGCTCAGCCCGTCGTCCTTCGGAATCTTTTCGTTTCCGGCCGATAGCGGCGCATTCGCCGGGGTGACGCGCGCTTTCACCGGCGGCCCGCTCGTGGCTGGCCAGACCTTCTCGTTCACTCTCGGTTATACCGGCATCGCGGCCAATGGGTCGGTCGGGTTCGATCTGCGGAGCAGCACCGGGGTTAGCCTGTTCTCGGTGACCACGAATGGCGTCGGCGACTGGCAGTTGAACGATGGCGGTTCGAATTTCAATTCCGGCGCAGCCGCGGCCGCGAATACGCCTTTCGTTTTCTCTTTCACCTATAACGGCGGCAACACCTACTCCTATACGCTGGGGGCTGGTTCGGGAACCGGCTTCATCGCCGCGAACAATCTCACGGATATCTCGCAGATCCGCTTGTTCAGCTTCCAGCAGGGTGGTGGCGAGAATCTCGGCTTCGACAATCTAGCGGTCGTGCCGGAGCCCAGCACTTGGGTGATGGTGGCCGGTGGCTTGGGCATGCTGACGCTGCTGCGCCGCCGGCCGGGCCTAAGAGATTCGGTGGACTTCAAGAAAAGGGCCGCGCGACGAAAGTTGCGCGGCCTTTTTGTTTTTCCCGGGAGGGAGAGAGCGGGTGAAGGGAATCGAACCCTCGTATGCAGCTTGGGAAGCTGCCGTTCTACCATTGAACTACACCCGCGTAACGAGCGGACTCTCCGCTCAGCTGCAGATCGTCGCAACTACTGCCAGGAAATCACGTCGTCGTCATTGCGTGCCGGTCT
Source organism: uncultured Verrucomicrobiae bacterium (assembly GCA_963742845.1). Lineage (GTDB taxonomy): Bacteria > Verrucomicrobiota > Verrucomicrobiia > Chthoniobacterales > UBA10450 > Palsa-1392. The sequence continues at coordinate 502,963 of CAVUNK010000008.1, forward strand.
GCTTTTTGCCGCCGGACCGTTGGATCGCTATCTGACTTCGCCGTCATTTCCCGAAGGACCACGCAATCACGCCGCCGCTTACGTTGTCGGCAAAGCCGGCGTATTCTCTGTAGGGATTTGGAACGACGTTGATTATCGTAGGTCGTGTCCATTCGAATCACGATAAGGGTTGCGCCCCACGGATCGAGCATTGCCCATTGCCACCGATACCGGACCGTGGTTTGATGAGGTCTTTGGCCGCTAGGGGGCGGGATGAAAGCGATCGCTTTTTGGATTGAACATCTGCAGGGTCCTTTGACCAAGCGACAGTCAGGCGTCGAACAGCTTATCTTTGTGTTGTCATTCCAGCTCGTCGATCGTAAGATCGGTCACGCCCCATGTGAAGTCGCATGTCGGGATACTTTCCATATTCGGTGTAGAAGGCATTCACCGCCGTGACAATTTGCGTCACATCATTCTTGGCCTGAGTCCGTTTCGCCTGATCCTGCACCCCTTTGAAGGCGGGAAACAACAGGGCCATCAGGATCGCGATGATCGTGATGACGACCAGCAATTCGATCAGGGTGAACGCGCCGGGGCGCTGTGGTTTCAGGTCCATTTTTGCATCTGCTCGGGGAAGGGACATTGGGCGCAGTCGGAGTTGTCTTGCAAGCAAAAGTCTTCGTAGATCTGGAGCAGGCCCTGCTGGTGCGCGACGGTTTTGAGGAAGAGCGCGCGGCGCGGGTCGTCGCCGAAGAGGCGGGCGGCGCCGGTCTCGAGCCGGCGGTTCGTCAGGCGGGCGGGTAATTTCTCGTAGTCGGGCCAGACGACGCGGCCGCGGCTTTGCTGGAACGGGAGCACCACGTTGGCGAGGATTTCCGTCAGGCGGGTCTCGCCGATGAGGGCCATCTCCGCGGCGGCGGGCGCGGAGGTGAGGGTGTAATGGAAGTTCCAATACGGGTGGGTGCATCCGAGGAAGAAGTCGCGGATCGGCTCGAGCGGTTCCGCGCCTAACGAGTGAAACAGTCGCGGCCAATCCCGCGCGAGCGCGGCCAGCGCGGCGACGCGCCGCTGCGGATGATTCAGCGGCCGGGTGCCGCTCAGGCGCCAGGTGCGCGCCGGGAGAATGATGCGTTCGAGCTCGCTCCGGCGCGGCCACCATTTATCCCAAAGCCCGCGCAGATAGCTGCGGGTGCCGCGCTCGAAGGTCGAGAGATCCGGTGCATCGAGAAAGCCAGCGACGCCGAAGAGGAGCGCCTCGATCTCGTCCGGGGCAGAACGGAGCAGGCCGAGCGGAAGCCGTTGCGCGAGGAGCGTGAACGGCAATTTGTTTTGCTGGTAACCGAGCGCGGTCGCGAGCTCCTGAAAGAGGGCTTCCTCGGGGCCGTGCGCTTCGGCGAGACGGGCGAGCCGCTGCGCTTTTCGCCCGAGCCGGTATTGCGCCGCCGCGTCGAGAATACTCTGCACTTTTCCCTCCGGCAGATCACGCAACGGCGCATGACAGCGACCCGCGCGCGCGAGCGGCAGGCTCATGCTCGCGCCCCCGCCCGGCAAATGCGCCGGGTCCACCTGCACCTGCGGGACGTTGCGATGGGTGCTGGTGCGGCTGAAAAAATCCCGCGCGCCTTGATGGACGAAGACGTGCAGCACGGTGTCATCGAACGCCGGATTCGTGGCGTGCCCGTGCGCTTCCCAACTTTGATCCACGAGATCGAACTCGATGCTCCCCCGCACGACTTCGCCGCGGTCGATCCGGATCGCGGCGTCGGAAAAATCCGGGCCGGCGGCGCGATTCCAGGTGCCGAACTGCACCAATTCAATCGTCGCGCCGTCGACGGCGGTGAAGCTCCTTCCGAAATCCCCCGCGAACCAGCGCGCCTGCAATTCCAGTTCGCTGAAATCGCGCGGCAGCGCGAGCAGCGGTCGCTCGTGAATCCGCGCGCCGGCGAGCAACTGCGCATAGCGATCCGGGGCGGACATCCGCGCAGGCTAGGGCTCGCGAAACACTGGCCGCAAGCGGGAAAATCAAAGGGGCAGGAATTTGCATTGCATCGCTCCGGGTGTCCCGCTAGACCGGCGTGAATGCGTGCCTGCTTCCCCCGTCCAAAGACTGCACGGGCCGCTGGCCCGGAAAAAGCAAACAACCAACAGAAAGAAAAAATGAAATCGACAAAACTCATCCTCACTGGCGTCTGCCTCGCGGCAGTCGCGTTCTGCGCCGCTCCCGGCGCTTCTGCCAAAGCCAAGGCATCCCCGACTCCGGAAGCCGCGGCCAGCGCTTCCCCGATGGCGAAGGACACGATGGCAAAAATGCCTCGCGCCATTCCGTATCACGGCAAAGTCGCCTCGACTGACGCGAGCGCGAAGACCTTCACGATCACGAGCAAAAAGGGCGAATCGCGTGTCTTCAAGGTCACGGATGAAACCAAGATCATGAAAGCGGGCGCGGCGGCGACGATGGCCGACATCGTGGCTGACGAGGAAGTGCGGGGCTCCTACCTGAAAAAAGAGGACGGCTCGCTCGAAGCCAAGAAAGTGACTCTCGGACCGAAGACGGAAGCCGAGAAGGCGATGAAACACTCCAAGAAAGAGAAGATGATGGAAGCGTCGCCGACGGCGACTCCGTAATCGCGCCTAACGAATCGTAAACGAGCCCGCGGCGGTGCAAACTGCCGCGGGCTTTTTATTTTTCCGCGGCCGCGCGGAGCGCGACGCCGAGATCGTGAACGAAAAGCGCGTATTCGCGGGCCCGAGATTCTTCATCGGGCTGCCGCAGCAAGGACGAGGGGTGGACCGTGGTGACCACGCAAGGTGCGAGCTCCGATTCGAGAATCTTCCCGCGCTCTTTCGTGACCCGGAACGACGACCCGAAGAGCGCCTGCGCCGCGGTCGAGCCGAGACAGACGAGCACGCTTGGCCTAACGAGCCGCAGTTCCGCCTCGAACCATGGCCGGCAGGCGGCAATGTCGCGCGAGCTGGGCTTTTGGTGGATCCGCCGTTTCCCGCGCGGTTCCCATTTGAAATGCTTCACCGTGTTCGTGACGTAAACCGCGTTGCGATCAATTCCGGCCTCGGCCAGTGCGCGGTCGAGGAGCTGGCCGGCGGGTCCGATAAACGGCTTTCCGCTTAAATCTTCCTGGTCGCCCGGTTGCTCGCCGAGGAGCATGATCGCGGCGCGTTTCGGACCTTCGCCGAAGACGGTCTGCGTCGCGTTTTTGTAGAGCGGACAAGCGGTGCAGCCGAACGCCGCCTCGCGCAATTTCGTTAGGCTGGAAGTCTCGGGCACGGACGCGGGATGCCATTCATCGCCGTCGCTCTGCGCGATTTTTGCGGCACTCTTTTTCATCATCGTCTCGACCCGCCGCGGCGCCTCGTGCAGGAGCGAGGGAATCAGCGTCGCCTCGGGCAGATTCTTCCAATATTTCTTCGGCATCTCGGCCTGCATCGCGTGCACCTTCACGCGGGCCGGGTTGAAAATATTCGCGTAGTAGGTGCGCCAGAGATCCTCCATCTGATCCGCGTCCGGCGCCTCGGAGCGCGGCACGCCGGCGGTGAAGCTGAGCTCTTTCCCGTCCCAATGCGCGCAGCGATCCGGGGTGAGAATCGACCAGCGCATCGAGGCGAAACGATCGGCAAAAAATGGCGCGTTCCGCTCGACGATGTGATGCGCCGGCTCGAACCAGGCGACGAACCATTTCTCGCCCGCGTGCTCCACTTCGCGGAAGCGGACGAAGGCGCGCATTTTGTGAATGTCGTGGCGAAGCGACTTCTCGAAATCGTGCGCCTGCGCGACGTCGGGATCGACCGAGATCTCGAGCAGATGCGTCTCGCCATGCGTAAGGCGCCAGAGCAGCCGGTAGAGCAGCGGCCAGCGACTCGCGTCGCGGTGGAGCGAGATGAGTTTGGCCAGGGCGAGGAAACGCTTCGGGACCCGAAAATGCGAGGCTGGCGGCGGCTCGTTAGGCGGCTCTGCTTCTTCGAAAAGCGAAAGCGCCGGCTGAGCTTCGCCGAGTTCCTCCCACGCGATTTGGTCCGGTGAAATTTCGCGCTGCAAAGCGCGTCGCGCCGCCGCCTGCCAGCTCGCGAAAGTCGGGAGGAAGGAAACCTGTTCCACGCGCGCTAGAGCTGGCCGCTTAAAACCGACGGCTCGCTCGCAAAAAGATCGAGCTGTTTTGGCCTAACGACTAACGATTGCACGAGATCGTCGCGCTCGAGACTGCGCGTGGCCGGATTGGAATCCGCCGCGAGCACGAAGGGCAGGAGTTTTTTCAACGGCAGGTGCAGGCGCAGGAGGTCGTCGAGGCGGAGTTGGTGCCAGCGACGAATCCGCAAAATGCGCTCCACGCTTTTCGTCCCCAACCCCGGGACGCGGAGCAGGAGATGCCGCGGCGCCTTGTTCAGATCGACCGGGAACAATTGCCGGTAACGCAAAGCCCAGGCGAGCTTCGGGTCGATCGTCAGGTCGAGATTGGGTGCGGCCTCAGTTGTCAGCTCGTGCGCCGCGAACCCGTAAAACCGGACCAGCCAGTCCGCCTGGTAAAGACGATGTTCCCGCACGAGTGGCGGCGCCTGCAGCGGCAGTTTGCTCGACGCGTCAGGGATCGGGCTGAAGGCCGAGTAGTAAACGCGCCGCAATTTTTGGCGCGCGTAGAGCGATGAAGCCTGTTTGAGAATCGTCGCGTCGGAAGCGTCGGTCGCGCCGACAATCATTTGCGTGCTCTGCCCGGCCGGAGCGAAAACGGGCGCTTTGCGCGACTCCTTCCGTTCCGCTTTCGCGGTCTCGATGCGCGTTTTGATTCCACTCATCGCGCGTTCCGTGTTCTCGAAGTTTTTTTCAGGCGCGAGGGTCTTCAAAGCAGCGGGCGTGGGGAGCTCGATATTAATGCTGATCCGATCCGCCCAGCGGCCCGCTTCTTCGATCAGCGCGGGCGACGCTTCGGGAATGGTCTTGAGATGGATGTAGCCGCGGAATTTGTGTTCGATCCGTAGAGTGCGCGCGACCTGGATCACCTGCTCCATCGTGTAGTCGGGATTGCGGATGATCCCCGAACTCAGGAAGAGTCCCTCGATATAATTGCGCCGATAAAAATCGAGCGTCAGCTGCACCACTTCCTCCGGAGTGAAACGCGCGCGCTGCACGTTGCTGGAGGCGCGATTGATGCAGTAGAGGCAATCGTAAACGCAGAAATTCGTGAGCAGGATTTTCAGCAGCGAAACACAGCGGCCGTCCGGCGTGTAGCTGTGGCAAATCCCGGTCCCGGTAGTGGAACCGATGCCGCCTAACGAACGCGCATTGCGCTTGGTAGTGCCGCTGCTCGCGCAGGAAGCGTCGTATTTCGCGGCGTCGGCGAGAATGGCGAGTTTGCGATCCAGCTCCATGCGGTGGGCTACTTTCCGCGACATTTACGGAAGTGCCAAACGCACCTGCGCCTTTCCGTTTTGAGGGGTCCCTAGGTCGGAGAAACTTCGGTTGTTTCCTCCGCGGCGCTCGGTTTCGCCGCCACCGGTGGCGGCACTGCCGTGGCCGCGTGCCGGGTGAGGAATTCCGCCGCGAGCGCACGATACGCCTTGGCGCCGACTCCGGTTGGATCGTGCTCGAGAATGCATTTCCCGAAACTCGGTGCCTCACTCAGGCGCACGGTGCGCGGGATCATGGTCTCGTAAACGCGGTAGAAAAAATGGTCGCGCACTTCGGTCACGACCTGGGCGCTGAGCTTGGTCCGGCTGTCGAACATGGTCATGACGATGCCGCCGAGTTCAAGCCGGCGGTTCGCGCCGGAAGCCTGGATGCGCTCGATCAGGCGCACGATCTGGACGAGGCCTTCGAGCGCGAAATATTCGCACTGGATCGGCGTGAGCAGTTCGTCGGCCGCGGCGAGGGCGTTGGTCATGAGAATGCCTAACGACGGCGGGCAATCGAGCAGGATAAAATCAAACGTCTGATCATCGCGCAATGGTTGGAGCGCCTGGGCGAGGCGGGTGAGGTGGTCATCCATCCGCGCGATCTCGATCTCGACCCCGGCCAGATCGATGTCGGCCGGGACGACAAAAAGATCCGACAACCGGGTGGGCAGGATTTTGTCCGTGATCGGCGCGTCGCCTAACAATGGCTCGTAGAGGCTCTGCCCTTCGATGTCCTGCAGGCCGAAGGAACTGGTGGCGTTGCCCTGCGGATCGAGGTCGATGAGCAGGGTGCGCTGGCCCATTTCCGCGAGGGAGGCGGCGAGGTTCACCGCCGTGGTGGTTTTGCCGACTCCGCCCTTTTGATTTGCGACTGCAATAATTTTCATCGCGGAATGATCTGCGTGCGGAGCTCGAACGTGCGGCGCCCATCTTTTTCCTGCCAGAGCAGGTGGTCGGGATCGGGCAGCATTTCGGTCACTTCGAGTTCGCCCGCTTTTCCCAGCCAGCGATGGAAAATCTCCAGGAACAGGTAACTCTCGAGATCGATGTAAACCGGCTTGGTGTCCTTGTCGCGACCTTCCGCGCCGCTGCGGCGCAGGGAAGCTTCGGTCGGGCGGATGTAGACGTGCCGCGGGAGATCGCGGGTGGCGCGGAGTTGCTCGACCGCGGTGACGAGGTGACTCGAGACGCCAGTAAAATCGCCCGGCACAAGCTCGTCGACGCTAACCGTCCAGGAGCGGCGTTGCACGATCACTTTGCCACAACGAAGGCGCGGCGTGTGCCGGCCTAACGAAAAGCTGAACGGGTGAAACCCGAGCGGGATCAGCCAGGCGCGCGCAAAGGAACCGAGATATTCGTGCGATCCGCGCCGGCGCAGTCCGATGTCGCCGTTTTTCGTTTCGTCGATGAAGACCTCGGTCTCGGACGGGGGTATGCATTTCCATGCCGGATTACCCCGCTGGCTGGCGACGAAATTGGCCAGCTCCGGCAGCGCGGAAAAAAGCCGGACGCAGGTGGTCGCGGTGAAATCCGCCGCGAAAAAACCAAATTGGAAACTGGGCTGGCCGTTGAACCGTCTTCGTGAGAGCGGCGGTCAGCGCGGCAGGATCGGGGCAGGACCAGAAAAAGCCATGATGAAGGAGTGCGACCGGCGGATGGAGCTCGGCGAGGATCCATTCGTAGTCGCCGTTTTCCACCGCGGCCACAGAGGCGGCGGAAAGCTGAAGATCGGCGGACGGGTAGGTGTATTCGTCGAAGCCCGCGAAGGAAAAATTCCGCCGGATAAACCGGCAATCGTCCGCGGTCACCTGGCATTCGGGAGCGTCTGCGCGCGTGGCGAAGGTCTGGGCAAAAGCGGCTTTGACCTCGTGAAAAGCCATGGCCGCGAATGCAACCATGCCGGGGCCGGTGAGCGGCAATTTCGCCTCCGCGCAGTGCCGCAGAAAAGCCGGGAGCGGGACGGTGCCGTCTTCCTGTCGCGGAGCTTTCTCGAGCAGGCCACGCAAACCAGCGGCGACGCGGCTGGCGGCGAAGGCGTAGTTGTCGCGCCAGAGATCGATCCAAGGCGCCGCTTCCTGCGCGACTTCGTTGAGCAGTCGCTCGGAGATCTTGAAGCCGCATTCGCGAAAACATTCCTCGCCGATCGGGTTCGTGGCCGAGTAGAGAAAACGGGTGGCGGCTTTCTCGGCGCCGATTTGCTCGAGCCGCTCGGTCGCCTCGTCGATCAGCGTGACGCGCTCGACTACGTCGGTGGTGGCTGCAAATTTTCCCGGCAGTGCGGCGATCGGCTGGAGGCGCTCCAGCCAGCGACTCCGTACCGGCCCGTCGCGCCAGCGCGCGACGTCAGCGACGAGCGTCGCGAAAGCATAAGGATCGAGCGCGGGCACTTCCATTTCCCAGCGGATGACGTTCTGCGCCGCGAGCGCGTCGAGGATTTCCCAACCCACGCCTAACGAGTGCGCGGGCGTGCGGCCGTCGCAGCGCGCGAGCAGGGCGCGTGTTTCCGGCGCGAGGGGAATGATCTGGCCAGTCGCCGAAAATGTGAATTGGTCACCCTCGACCCGGCCGTCGGGATGAATGCGCGGAGCGATTTCAGGGCGCGTCTCGGGATCGGCATTAAGCGCCGCCGCGAGGCCGTGCGCGGTCCAGCGCTCCAGGAAAGTTTCGCGCCGGGCGATCCCGGCTTGCGGGTCGATGGCGAGGTTTCGAATCGTGCGATCAACCGTGCCCCAACCCTCCGGACCGAACGCACTAAGCGAGTCGTTCTTAGCGCTGATCCGTTGGAGGTATAGAAGGAGATGGCGCTCGTCGGCGCGTTCCTGCTTTTTTCGCTCCGGAACAGTTTGGTTGGACACGCCGAGCCGGCCGACGATTCGATCACGCACCCCGGAGGACGCGAAAATCAGATACGGCCGGACCCAAACCCGGGCGGCCTCATAGAGGGCGGCGCGAGCGGTGGGCATTTCGCTTTGCAGAGCCGATTCCAGCTCTTCTTCCGCCGCGGAAACCCTGGTAACGCACTCCTGATAGTTCGTGAAGGCGGCTAATTGAAAATCGCCTGCAGGGGGAGGTGCGCCATGGCGAACTGTTCCTCTCCATTTACGAAAAATTTTCTCCGGCAGTCCGTGCTCCCGCGAGAGAATGAGTTTTTCAACCGGGTCCTTTGCTTCGCGAGCACGCGCTCTAAGGGCAAGAACTTTCCGCCCCGCTGCAGTGGTAGCCGGGAAGGCGAGATCCGCCAGTACTTCGAAGGGCACTCCTGCCATCCGGATCAGAATGATCGGTGCAAAGGAATAGCCGGCGTCCGCCACTCCGGAAGAAAACAGAAGGAGAGCCAGTGGCAACGTCTAATGCCACTCTGCCGCGGAAACGTCACCGTTCCCCAGCGCGAAACCGGCTAACTGCTCGCTAACGGCAACCGAATGGTAAAGGTCGTGCCCACACCGGGTTCGCTATCGACCTTGATCGAGCCGTTGTGATCTTCCACGACTTTTTTCGTGATATAGAGGCCGAGACCCGTCCCGCTTTTGCCTTGTTTGGTGGTGAAATACGGGTCGAAGATTTTCCCGATCTTCTCCGGGCTGATGCCCGGACCGGTATCACTCACACGCACGTCGACGTAAAAGTCTTTGCGGATGCAACTCACATTGACCGCACCCTGATTTTCTGAGCTCGCCTGGATCGCGTTGATCATCACGTTCTGGATCGCGCGGGTGACCTGGACCGCTTCGCCCATCAGGTTGCAGGGATCGGTTGTGATATCGGAATCGACTTTTACCGGCGTCTCGCCAGCCATGCCCTCGGCGCCACGAACCACTTCGCGCACAATCTCAGAGATAGAGATGACTCGGTGCGGTGCGGCTTCCCCGCTTCCATAACTCTGCCACATCGTGAGCAGGTCGCGGCAAAGACGGACATTTTGCTCGATGATCTCCAGCTCCTTGCTCGAGCCCGCTGGTTTCGGGCCATCGGAATTTTGATCGGATTCTTCGAGTTTCTTGGCGAGTAACTGCACGTAACCCCAGACGATCGTGAGTGGGTTGCCGATGTCGTGGACAAACTCCGCCGAGGCTTGGCCCAGCGACGCGAGACGTTCTTTCTGCGCCAGCTCGTGGAGCAGACGGTTGTTTAACTCTTTGATTTCACCCGCGGCGTTCTCACTCGTGCGATGACTGCGGGTGCGCTCAACATTGCGGCTGATGACTTCCCGCATTTCGCGCGCGTCGAAAGGTTTGCTGATGTAATCGTTCGCGCCGAGACGCAGAGCTTCCTTCGCGGTCTCGAGAGCGCCGAAGCCGGTCAGCATGATCACGGAAAGGTGGGGATCGATCTGGCGGATCTTGCGCAGACCTTCGATCCCGGTGGTCCCGGGCATCCGGATGTCCATTACAATTGCGTCAGGTCGCTTTTCGACCAGTAACTGCAGGCCCTTTTCCACCGAGTCGGCCGTATGAACCTGATAACTCGGTTTCAAGAGCATGCGCAGGCTCTCACGAGGGCCCATCTCGTCGTCGATGACGAGGACTTGTGGGAGATCAGCGGTGGCTATCATGCGTTCCGCCCGTAGAAGCTAGCAACGTGCCTCCGAAGAAGAAAATCTTGAGAATGAATCAGGTGGATTCACTTTTGCGAGCGATGCTTCCCGTATTCCAAAGGAAAACGCAAGGTATAACTTGTGAATAACTTGAACGATCGCCAGCCGGCGAAGCGTGAGATTGAGAAATCTGGTGCCGAGGCGGGGGATTTGCTTAGTTTGAGCCATGGGCATGAACGGCAGGGGATTCTCGCGCACGCGTAACCGGGTGGTGATCACCGGAATGGGTGTCCTGGCTCCGAACGGAACCGGCTTGAAAGCCTTTTGGAAGTCACTCCTCGCGGGCGAAAGCGGGATAGGTCCGATCACTCTTTTTGATCCGACCGGTTTCTCCAGTCGGATTGCTGGTGAGGTGAAAGGGTTTGATCCGAACGATTACTTCGAGCCGAAGATGAAGCCGCGGCGGATGGCGCGGCACACGCAACTGGCTTACGCCGCGACGATGCTCGCGCTGAAGGATGCCGGGCTCGATCCCGATCACTTGCATCTGCCCAGCCCGACGCCGGTGGTAGTCGGGGTGAGTACCAGCGCGCTCGATGTCATTGAGCGGGTCTTCGAACATGTTTCCGCTGACCGGCCCGATCGCATCAGTCCTTTCGCACTCGGGGCATCTAAACCACAGGCGGCGGCGAACGTCATCGCGGAACGCATCGGCGCGCGCGCCAGTGCTTCCACCATTTCGTCGGCCTGCCCTTCCGGCCTGGATGCCGTGGCCACGGCCGCGTCTATGATCGCCCGGGGCGAAGTGGAGCTTGCGATAGCCGGCGGGGCAGACGCGCCGGTCTCGCCGCTGGCGATTGCGAGCTTCGCCGCGAGCGGGATGAGTTCGGTCCGGAATTCCGATCCGCAAACAGCCAGCCGGCCCTTCGACCTGACGCGCGATTCTGGAGTCATCTCGGAAGGCGCGGGAATTTTCATCATGGAAAACCTGGAGTGCGCGGAGGCTCGCGGGGCACGGAGCTACTGCGAGATCACGGGCTTCAACATGCAGCGGGACACCGCCGCAGATCAGCCTGCCTCCGGGTTGGAACAGTCCATGCGGTTGGCCTTATCCAATGCCGGCTGCGTGCCGACCGACATCGATTACATCAGCGCCTACGGACCGGGTCATCCCGCGCTCGATGCCGCCGAAGTCGCCGTTATCAAGAAAGTCTTCGGGCGCCACGCCTACGAGATCTCGATCAGCTCGATCAAAGGCGTCACCGGCAATCCGCTGGCCGCGGCCGGTCCTTTCCAGATCATTTCCTGCGCGCTCAGTTTCCGCGATCAGATCCTTCCCCCGACGGCAAACTATCAATATCCCGATCCGGCGTGTGACCTCGACGTGGTCCCAAATCACTCCCGCAAAGCGAAGGTTTCGCGGGCGCTGGTAAATGTGCGCGGCCTCGGTGGCAGCGCGAGCACCATGGTATTGGAGCGGGTTTCTTTGAATTAAAGACGGTGAGCCGGGTTGAGAGAGTAATTTTGCACGGATGAACGGCGACATTATCCCAACCCTAGCCGCCTTGCTTATCCAAGTGGCATTAGGCGTGGCCGTTTTTCAGGCGAACCGCAGTCGGTTGGCGAACAAATGTTTCCTCCTGCTTTGCCTCGCGATCGCGACGTGGCTCGGCAGCCTCTTGCTCGCCTTCGTGACGCGGAGCTTATCGGTGGCTGACTTTGCGATTCGACAGGCGTCAGCCGCGGGTGCGCTTTACATCGTGTCGCTGAATTGGTTGCGTCTGTCGGTCAGGCAGAAACATCGCGGCTGGGGCGACCTCGTTCGTGACTCACGGCTGTGGATTCTGCTTACCGTCCTGTTCGTTGGGTTGTGTCAGACTTCCTATTTCTTGCGGGGAGTCAGTTTTCCGGCCGGCTTGATCTCGACCCCAAAGCCTGAGTATGGCGATGGGGCCTACATCTACTCGCTCTATCTCGGAGTAGGTTTGATCGTTCTGCTCGCGAGTTATCTGCGCGATCTGCGCATGACCACCGGCCGCGAACGCGCGGAGCTGGCTTTCATCTTCATCGGCAGCATCGCCGGTCTCACCTTCGCCCTCGTGCTGGGAATCCTGCTCGAGAACTTTCTCAGCAAATCAATTGCGCTAAAGTTTGCGCCGCTCCGGTCCGTTGTCTTTAGCCTTGTCGTCGCCTACGGGATCGCGACCCGCAAAATTCTAGAGGTCGGTTATTTCGTTAGGCGGATTATTGCCTATGTCCTGCTCGGCGGCTATCTGGTCGGGCTCTACCTGGCTATTTTTTGGCTCGGCTACACGGTTTTCATCCCGCTCCTCGGGCCGGATGGTCGGGGCCTGGCGCACATCGTCGCCGCGCTCGTGATTGCCTTTGCGATGGCGCCCGCCCGAGGCGTTTCCCAATCGCTCGCGGATCGGCTGTTTGTCGGCACGCGTCGGTTGGATTTCCAGGCGACGATGAATCAGGCGACGGCAATCTTGCGCTCGGTGACGACGTTAGGCGACCTGCTCGATCGCTTCGGCCTGACGATCGCGCAGGCGGTCGATTCCGAGCGGGTTTTCATCCTCCTGCCGGAGCCGAATTTTTTCGCCCAACGCTACCCGGCGATCCTGCCGCAGGACGAACCGGGCGCCCGGATCACCCGGATCGAGCTGCACAAGGATCAAGCGATCATCGCCTATCTCGAACGCACGCAGGAGCCGATTATTCTCGATGAATTGCTTCGGGTGCGTTCGACCCCCGAGCTGGAGCGGGTGCGCAAACAAATGCATTCGCTGCAGGCCGGCGTGGCGATGGGAATTTTTTCCCGCGAACACCTGGCCGGTGTGATGCTGCTCGGGCCACGCCGTTCCGGAAGAATCTACGGGACGGTGGAGCAAAACGCGTTGCGCGTGCTTTGCGGGCAGCTCGCGGTCGCGATCGAGAACGCGCAGCTTTTCACCGAGGTGCAGAACGCCAAGATCTATAACGAAACACTTCTGCAAAATCTCACCACCGGCGTCGTTGCGGCGGATCGCAATGAAGCGATCACGGTCTTCAATCATGAGATCGAGGAAATTACCGGGCTCGGTTCGGCGGAATTGTTAGGGCGAAAAATCAGCAACCTGCCGGAGCCTTTGCGCGAGATCGTGCGGGCGACGCTGGAGAGCGGCGAACGACAGGCCGATCGTGAACTCACCCTGCGCACGGGAGATAAGACCACGGTGCTGCGCGCGAGCAGTTCCATCTTCCACAGCCAAACCGGCGAGCCCCTCGGGGCGCTGATGGTGTTGACCGATATCACCGCGCTGAAGCGCCTTGAGTTGCAGATCCGCCGCAGCGATCGCCTGGCTAGTCTCGGCACGCTTTCCGCCGGCATGGCGCATGAAATCAAAAACCCGTTGGTCTCGATCAAGACCTTCGCGCAGCTCCTGCCCGAGCGTTATCAGGACTCCGATTTCCGCGAGACTTTCTTCTCGCTCATCGGGCACGAAGTCGATCGCATCGATTCGTTGGTCAATCAGCTTCTCCGCTTCGCGCGACCGGCCAAGCCGCTGCTGAAACCGATGCACGTGCACGAGATTTTAGAAAAGGCGCTCCTCCTCGTGGGACATCGGCTGTATCAGAAAGATGTGAAATTAGTTCGTTCCTGGCACGCGGAAGTGGATACTATCCGCGCTGATGCGGACCAGATCGAACAAGTTTTCCTCAACTTTTTCATCAATGCCTTGGACGCGATGAAAACCGGCGGCTCCCTCACGGTTTCGACCGACATCAGTTCCAACGGATCATGGCCGGCGGCGCTGCCGGCGCACGACAGCGACGCGCAGGAAGTTCTTCGGATCACGGTGCAGGACGATGGCACCGGGATTAAGCCTGAAGATGTGCCGCACGTCTTTGATCCGTTCTTCACCACCAAGGATTACGGCACCGGGCTCGGCCTTTCCGTGGTCCATGGCATCGTCCAGGAACACGGCGGCCAGATCGAGGTCGAGAGCGAGCTCGATCGCGGCACCAGTTTTCACATCCTCCTCCCCCTGGCTCGCTTTCAGGAGGAGGTCGCGGCGGCATGATTTCATCCGCGGCCTGTCTTCTTTACACGCAGGATTTGGAACTCGTTAGGCGAAGTCGCGCCTATTTGCGCGAGCGCGCTTTGCTCCGGCATGTCGAGCAGCCGGATCGGCTCACCGCCGTGTTGCAGCAGAATAATCCCGCGCTCTTATTGCTCGATCTGCGCGCGCGCGAAGGGCGGGATTTGCTCTTTCAGATTCAGCACGAATGGCCCGATGTGGTGGTGATCGCGCTCGGTATGCCGCACTCCGATCCATTGCGCGCCGCGGAAGAATGCGGCGCCTACGCATCGGAGGATGTCGACCTCGAGCGCCGTCGCTTCCAATCACTGATTGATCGCGCGCTCGACCACTTGCAGGTGCTCGAAGAAAATCGGGCACTTCGGCAGGCGATCAGCCCCGCGGCGACGCCGGCTTTGGCGCTGGTGCCGGACCGATCGGCGGACGGTCCCGCGGGGTCAGGCGGAATGCCCTTGCCGGTGCTCCGTTTTGCCCGCGCCTTCCATCGCAGCGGGGACAGCGACGCGCTCATGAACACGGTGGTGGAAAGTCTGGCCGACGCGGCAATGGTCTCGCGGGTTGGTCTTTTCGCGCGGGTGCGGCAAAGCGAGCGTTACCGGTTACGCGTCGGTCTGCGTTGCCTGCCGGAGACGAGTGAGCTGGAATTTCGCGAGCGCGATCCGCTGGTGCGCTGGCTGGAGTTGCGCGCGCACATTGTCTGCCGTGCGCACCTCGCGCAGACGACCGATTTGGCCGAGCGCCAATTGCTCCGCCGCGCGCTCGATAGTTTTGGCGCCGAGGTGATCGTGCCGCTGCACGCGAATGGGCGGATCAGCGGCTGGCTTTTCTTCGGTCATCGTCTCACCGGGCAGCCGTTTGATTACTCCAACCTCGAGGGTTTGATGCTCCTGGCGGATCACGTCTCCACCGTGCTGGCGAATGCGCGCCTGAACGAAGAAGTCACTCTCCAAAAAACCCTCGCCGAGACGCTGCTCGAGGCGATCCCGCCCGGCATCATCGCGATCGACGAAGAGGCGATCGTGCGCTGGTGCAATCCGACTGCGGAAACCATCCTCGGGCTCAGTGCTGCGGAAGTGCTGGGCAAACCGGTGGAAGCGACCGGGAGCCGGATTGCCGGTCTCCTGCGTGCTGCACTCGAGAGCGAACAGGCGCTGCCGGCCGAACGCTGGGTCTCGCCGAAAACCCGTCGCTCCGTCTCGGTGGAAACCCGCCGGTTGATTCATCAGCAGGACTCGTTAGGCGCGGTCGCCGTTATCCAGGATTTGACGCCGGAGGAATCGCTCCGGCAAAAACAGGAGCTGACCGATCGGGCCGCTTTCTGGACCGATCTCGCGGCGAGCATGTCGCACGAAGTGCGCAACCCGCTGGTCGCGATCAAGACCTTCGCGCAACTTCTCCCGGAGCGTTTTGACGACCCGGATTTCCGCCGCGATTTCAACGAGATCGTCGTCCAGGAAATCGAGCGACTCGATCGCATCATCACGCAGATCAATAATTTTGCGCACCCGCCCGAACTGAACTTCCGCGCGCTCGATCTTCGCGCGCCGGTGAAGAAGGCGGTCGACCTCGTTCGCTCCCGCTTTACGAAAAACGGTTTCTCGGTCGAGACCACGTTACCGGACGACCTCCCGCAGATTGTCGGTGATGAAACCGCGCTCGCGGAAGCGTTTGCCCATCTCGTGGCGAATGCCGCCGAAGCCAGCGTCGGCCAGCCCGAACCGACGATCACTCTTTCCGCGAAGCTGGTGAAGGAAGGAAAACACTCCAACGGCGTGCTCGTGACCGTGCACGACAACGGCAAAGGGATCTCGGCAGATTTGAAGGACAAGGTCTTCTCGCCCTTCTGCACCACGAAAGCGCGTGGCATGGGCCTCGGTTTGCCGATCGTGAAACGCACCGTCTTCGATCATAACGGGCGCGTCGATATCGCTTCCGATCCGCACGGCACCTCGGTGAACGTGATGCTGCCCGCGGCCGACGACGGCGAGTAACGGGGCGGGCTGAGCCCGGAGTTGAGAGTTGCGGGGGAAAGGGGAAGAGTGGCCGGTCATGATCGTCACCACCAAACAACTCTACCAGGTCGCCTACGGGAAATTCGCGGTCGGCGCCTACAACGTGAACAACATGGAGCAGATCCTCGGGCTCTTCCGAGGGTGCGTGCAGAGCAAGGCGCCGTTTATCATTCAGCTCTCCAAAGGCGCGCGGAAATATGCCGACAAGCGGATGCTCGAGGCGCTTATTCGCACGGCCGAGCAGATGTTTCCCGACGCGATTTTCGCGGTGCATCTCGACCATGGTGACGAGGAGACCTGCTACGATTGCATCGACTCCGGGTTCTACAGCTCGGTCATGATCGACGCCAGCCACGAGTCCTTCGCGGAGAACATCGCGATCACCAAACGCGTGGTGGAGCGCGCGCATAAAAAGGGAATCAGCGTCGAGGCGGAGCTCGGTCAGCTCGGCGGCGTCGAAGAGGACATCAAGGTGGATGAAGGCCACGCGTCGCTCACCAATCCGGAGGAGGCGGTGGAATTCGTGCGCGAAACCGGTTGTGATTCCCTCGCGGCCGCGATCGGGACCAGCCATGGCGCTTATAAGTTCCAAGGGAAGCAGGGCCTCCACTTCAACGTGATCGAGGACATCCAGAAGCGGATCCCCGGCACGCCGATCGTGATGCATGGCAGCTCGAGTGTGCCGATCGAAGAAGTCGAGCGAATCAACGCCGCCGGCGGCAAGCTCGATCCTTCCGCGCGCGGAGTGAACGAAAATGAATACTTGCCCGCGGCCAAGCTCGGCGTGACCAAGGTGAACATTGACACCGATGGCCGGCTCGTCTGGACCCGGGTGCATCGCGAGTTTTTCCGCGATCATCCCGAGCAGTTCGACTTCCGCCCGCCGGGCAAAATCTTCGTCGAGGAATATGCCAGCTTCATCGCGCACAAGAACGAGAAGCTGGGCTCCGCCGGCCAGCTCGACGTCGTTCGGGCCAGCCTTTAGGGGCTGCCGGAAAAGGCGGTTTTTCCAGCCTCCCGAAGAGGGCCAACCGCGTTTCTTCGCCCGGGCGAACCGACGAAGATTCCCCTAGCGGACGGCGCTCGATTTCGCTTGCCTCCGAGGGACAGGCCCATTAAAACACCGGCCATAACGGCATGGCCTCTCCAACACCTAACCCGCAGGGCGTAACGCCACGATGCTATTTCCATTGCCGCGCAGGAACGACTAAAACCGCAACCGATCGGTGTGGCCGGATTATTCTTCCGGTAGTTGGTACTGCATTTGCTAACCTAGATCGCGATTGACTCACATGAGCAAGGAATCCACATCCCGTAACGTTCCCGTCCTCCAGACGGCATTGACCGTTCTCTTCTCGCTGCTGTTGCTGGCGCCGGCCGGCTATGGACAGGAAGCCGTTCGCCCTTCGCTCGCGGGCGAAGCCGCCGCCGAGGCCCGCCGCCAATCGGTCGAACAGATTCCCTACAATCTTCTCGCCGGCCCGGTTCGCTTCCTCTTCAGCGTCACCACCGGCGTCGAATACAACGACAACATCAACCTCGCCGAGACGAACAAGCAGGAGGACATCATCATCCGGCCGCAGTTCAACATCGATGCGATCTGGCCAGTTACCCAACTCAATACCCTGAAGCTCGACCTCGGCCTGGGTTACGCTTTTTACCTGGATCATCCGAACGCCAACACCAATGGCGTGCTCATCCAGCCCGGTTCGCAGTTGTCCTTCGACATCTTCATCCAGGATTTCCGGATCAATCTGCACGATCGCTTCTCGCTGCAGCAGGACCCGGTCGCGCAGTTGCAGCTCAGCAACGTGGTCGATTACGGCCGGTTCGAGAACACCGCGGGCGTCTCGGTCCTTTGGGATTTGAACAAAGCCGTGTTGACCTTTGGCTACGACCATTACAACTACATCTCGACCACGAGCACCTTCGACTATCTCAATCGGAATGCGGAGGAGCTAAGCTTTAGCGCGTACTTTGCCTTTACCTCGACCACGGGTGGCGGCATCGAGAGCGCGGCGGTCTTCAACACCTACGATCAGAATTTCCTCAATGACTCGGTGACTTACTCAGTCGGGCCATTCGTGGAGACTCAACTCACGAATTACCTGAAACTGCGCGCTTCCGGCGGTTATCAATTGATCAACTTCGACAGCGGCGGCGCGGTCGCGGATGGAAGTGACTCAAACGACTTCTATGCCAACGTCCTCCTCTCGCATCGGATCAACGGCAACATTTTCCAAACTCTCTCCGCCGGTCACGAATCGCAGCTCGGGGTGAACTCGAACTATGTCGCGCTGAATTATGTCCGCCATACCGCGACCTGGAATATCATCAACCAGACGCTCCTCACGACCGAACTCTTCTATGAAGACGGCGATGACTCGGGCGGCATTTTCTCCGAGCACATCCAGCGTTACGGCGGCGCGGTTTCGTTGGGCTACCAGTTCACCAAGCACGTTACCCTCGGCCTCCGTTACCAATACACGCAGAAGCAATCCGACCAGGCGAACCGGGACTACAAGCAAAACCGGGTCTCACTCGACGGCACCTATAGTTTCTGACGATTCCGCGATGGACTTATGAAGCGACTCCTAACCTTATGCAGCCTCTCTGCTCTCGCCCTGCTGCAGGGGCAGAACGTTTTCGCACAGGATAGCAGTCCACTTCCCGCCATCCCCCGCGCTTCCGCGGTTGATAACTCAGTTCCGGGGACGTCCGCCAGCACCGTCTTGAGGACGAATTCGATGTCCGTGCTCGACGACAAGAAGCGGCTGGGCTCAGACGACTTCGTCAGCTTTCGCGTAGTTGAAGATCGCGATGGAGAATCCCAGCACCTCCGCGTCAATGATAACGGCGAGCTGGAGGTCCCTTACATCGGACTCGTGGCAGCGTCGGGTAAAACTTGTCGCGAACTGGCTTACAACATCAAGTCAGCCCTCGAGCGGGAGTATTACTATCACGCGACCGTTATCCTCGCGGTCGATAAGGTCAGCGAGAAATCCCGCGGCAAGGTCTATGTCTATGGTGCGGTTAAAGGTCAGGGCCCGCAGGAGATCCCGACCGATGAGACCTTCACGGCGAGTAAGGCAATCATTCGCGCCGGTGGCTTCGGCGACTTTGCCGATAAACGTAAAATCAAGATCACGCGGAAGAACGGCCAGGATGTCGTCGTCGACATGAAGGATGTGATTGAGCGCGGCAAGTCCGACAAGGATGTCGTGCTCCAGCCCGATGATCAGATTTACGTCCCGCAACGTTTGATCAATTTCTAACTATGCAGACTCCGGCTCTCGAACGTTCTACCCCCGCGACCATCACGACCGCGATCGTGACGCGGATTCATCGCTATAAGGCGCTGCTCCTGCGTCGTTGGTGGATTCCGGTCCTGACGATCTGCCTGGGTCTCTTTGTTGGAGCCTGGATGATTTTTCAGGCGCCGAACGCTTTTCTCTCCACCAGCAAAATGATGGTGGCCGGGAAACTGAATCTCAGTCAGAACGCGGTTTACAGCGAAGATACGAATAACTTCTACGGCACGCAGATTCAGATGATGCAGAGCGACGAAGTGCGGCAGGGCGCCGAGGCGCTCGTCCGTGCGACGCATCCGGAGTTGCCGCAGGCAAAAGTCACGGTGGCGGTGTCGCAACGCCCGCGCACTTCCATCTTCGAATTGGAAGCCGTCGGCACTACCGGGGATTACACCCAGTTCTATCTCAACGCCGTGATGCAGAAGTATCTCGACGTTAAGAAAGGGATGCGAGCGGACGAGGGAAGCCACGTCACCACAGCCATCACCGAGCAACTTATCCAGGTCGAGAAAGAGCTGCGCAACGGCGAAGACGAGATGTTGGAATACCAGAAGGATAACAACATCGGCCTGATCCAGGGCGAAGGGAACAGCGCCGCCGCCTATCTCGTGAAGTTGAACCAGGAATACGCCCGGTTGAAGACCGAGTATGACCTTCTCAGTCTGCTTGATCTTGATCAAAACCTTGATCGTCAACAGGCCAGTCCCCGCGCTTCCGAGAACGGCAGCCCGGCGCCTAACGAAGGCATGCCTTTCGCCGACGTCGGCCCGGAAGGGGATTACCTCAAGGCAAAGCAAAGCGTCCAACTGCTCAAGGCCCAGCGCGATACTCTCTCGAAAGATCTGCGCCCACGGCATCCGAAAATCATCAAGCTCAACGACGAGATCACCCAGCAGGAAAACCTCATCCAACTCTATCGCCAGGACGCGGTCGAGAAGCTCGAGACCCGGCGCAAGTCGATTGGCAAGCAGATGGAGAACCTGCAGTCCAGTATCTCAGAGTGGGAAAAGAAAGCGCTCGATCTGAGCCAGCGACTGGCGGCGTTTAACCGGATCAAGGACAAGGTCGATCGCCAGAAGACTTTGTATGATCGCCTCACCAACAGCCTGAAAGACGTGAACGTCTCGCAGGTTGTCGATAACAGCGACCAGGTCGGCATCATGGAAAGCGCGACCCCGGCTGTTTCCGTGCGACCGGGGATGATTAAGAGCCTCCTTATCGGCCTCGGCTTTGGCGCCTTTGCCGGGCTGCTCATCCTTGTCCTCCTTGATCGGATCGACGACCGAATGGCTTCGTTCAGCGAGTTTCAGCACCAGTTCAACGAGAACATCCTCGGCCAGATTCCTAAGGAGAAGGCCAAGGGCAAAGTCACCTTGCTGCAGGCGGACGATGCCCGCCATATCTTCGCTGAGTCTTATCGCAACGTTCGTTCCTCGATCTTCTTCATGCCTTACGAAGGTCCGCGCCCGAAGACGCTGCTCATCACCAGCGCGGTGCCTAACGAAGGTAAGTCCACCATCTCGGCTAACCTTGCGATTACCATGGCCTTGTCGGGTGCGAAGACTCTGCTGATCGACGGCGATCTCCGGCGCGGTGCCCTGCGCGAGGATTTCGAGATCACCTCGAAGATCGGTTTCTCCGAGGTCCTTAAGCAGGAGGTGAACTGGCGCGAAGTGGTCGTCCCGACCTCGCTCTCGAGCCTTTTCGTGATGCCCCGCGGTAACACCATCTCGCAGCCGAGTGAGCATCTCCTCCGGGAGTCGACGGATGCCTTCCTCAAGGACATCTACAATCACTACGACTACATCATCATCGATAGCTCGCCGGTACTGGCGGCGGACGACACCACGAGTCTCGCGCCGAAAATCGACGCGACGCTGTTTGTGGTCCGTCTTTCCTATACCTCGGCGCGCCTAACGAAGAAAGCTCTCGAGCTTCTCTATAACCGACAGGTCAACGTGCCGGGCGTCATCCTGAACTACGTCGATACCTCCCTGCCGGAGTATTATTACTACCAGTATGCGGAGTATTATAACACCCCGCCGGCCAATCCGACTCCTTCGCCCACCGGCGTGGAAGCTCCCTCCCGCGCGACCGGGCAGGAACACGGCCACCGCGTCTGAGTTGTAGCCGGGGCTCGTGACCTCGGCAGAGGCGATGGCAGCACGCACATCCCGCCGGGATCCAGGTCCGCGGCCCCAGGTCGAGCGTGCCTTGCGCTTTGCGCATTTGGTCGGCCGTTTCGCTTCCGTGCAGGTCGCGGTCCAGGCGATTGGATTTGCGAGCGGTATCCTGCTGGTCAGGCGGATGGACCAGACCGAGTACGGCCTATTCACCATCGCCAACACCATGCAGGGCACACTCAACGTGCTCGCTGACATCGGGATCAGCATCGGGATGGTCTCGATCGGCGGCCGCGTCTGGCAGGATGCACGCCGGTTTGGAGAATTGGTCAGCACCGGGCTCCGGCTGCGCCGCACGCTCGGAGTGGCATCCATTCTCGCGATCACGCCGCTGCTTTATTTCATGCTCACGAAAAACGGTGCGTCGCTTCCCTACACGCTGCTCCTGATCGGCGCGGTGCTCGCGGGACTCTTCGCGCAGCTCTCGCTCGGCATCCTCGAGGTCGTGCCGCGGCTGCGCTCGGATGTCCGCCAGATTCAGAAGATCGATTTATCCGGCTCGATCTCGCGGCTTATCGTGCTGGTCGCGTTGGCTTTCATTTTCCTGAATGCAGGCGTCGCGGCGCTCGTCGGCGCCGGCACTCTGCTCTTTCAATATTTTCTCATGCGCCGCTACGCCGCGGCGGTGATCGATCTCCATGCGCCGGAGAACACCGACGATCGACGGGCCATGGTCGGATTTATCCGAAACCAGGCGCCGAACGCGATTTTCTATTGTCTCCAGGGACAGATCACGATTCTGCTCATCAGCTTTTTCGCGCAACGCGCCGGCGCGGTCGCGGAGGTCGGCGCGCTGGGCCGCCTGGCGATGATCTTTACCGTGCTCGGAAGTCTCATGGCCAACATCTTCGCGCCGGCCTTCGCGCGCTGTCAGGAAAAGCGCCGGCTCGGTGTCCTTTACGCCGGAATCGTCGGCGGGGTGATCGTTTTCGGGCTTTGCGTCCTCGGTGGTGCCTGGCTTTTCCCGAACCAATTTCTCTTCGTCCTCGGCCCGCACTACAGCCATCTGCAACGGGAGCTGCTCCTGATGGTCGGCGGCGCCACCCTGAACATGGTCGCGAGCACGCTCTGGGCGCTGAACGCTTCCCGCGCGTGGATCGCCGGCTCCTGGCTCTACATTCCGCTTACGCTCGCCACGCAGATTGCGCTGATCCCGTTCGTGGATTTCTCCACTGTCACCGGCGTGCTCATTTTCAATCTCGTCTCCGCGGCCCCGAGCCTGCTGTTGAACATCGGTTTGAGCATTCACGGATTTCGCCAACCAGGGGAGGCGTGCACCGATGTGGCTGCCTAATTTCGGTTATCACTTTGCGCGGCTGGAAGGAAAATGGCGCCGCCGCGCCTACCGCACGCTGCTTCCGCTTATCGTTAGGCGGGCGATTGTTCCGCCGCGGGAAGTCCCATTCAGCGTCTTCGCCTATTCCAACGAAGCTTGCCTGCCCGAGCAGGTGCGTTCGATCCGTTCATTTCTCCGCCATGTCGGACGGCCGCGTGCTTTTGTCGTCGGTTCCGACGGCTCGCATACTGCCGAGAGCATTCGGCTGCTGGAACGGATCGACGCCGTCGTCTCCGTGCGGGCGTCCGGGGAGGAAGTCCCGACCGGGCTGCCGGAGCCATTCCGGAAATACGTCACCACCTATCCGATGGGTAAACAGCTCGGTCTGATCATGACCCTGCCGCGCGACGACGAACCGGTGCTGTATGCCGATTCCGATATTCTTTTTTTCGCGGGCGCGGATGATCTGGTGGCCCGCGCCGCGACTCGAGATGTGCCGGCGTTTTATCTGCCCGACTGTCATGAAAATTCTGCTGACACCCGCGTTTTCCGCTCGCCTAACGAGTCGCAAAACCCGGTTAATTCCGGACTGCTTCTGCTTTTTCGAAAACTCGACTGGTCGTTAGGCATCGAGCGCTTCCAGGAGCTGGAGGGCGAGCCGAACTTCTTTACCAACCAGACGCTCGTGCACCTCGTCATGCATGCCAACGGCGCGCAGCCGCTCGACCCGCGCAAATACGTCCTCCAGCTCGATGACCAGATGATTTTCCCGGACCGCTACGCCGGGCCCGCGCTCGCGCTGCGCCATTACGTGAATCCGGTGCGGCATAAATTCTGGACCACCCGATGAGCGGCCCGCTCCGCATCCTCGCAATCGTGAATCTGCCCTGGGACGCGCGCCTCGGCGCGGCGCGTGTCTGGATGGAACTGGCCGACGAATGGACCCGCGCCGGTCACGTCGTGGAAAAATTCTGCCTGACCGACGCCTTTCCCAAGCCTACTTCCTCCAGCGTGGTTGCCACCTTCCGCACCGCACTTTTTCCCGGCCGCGCCCGGAAGTTCGTTAGGCAAAATGCCACGCGTTTCGACGTGGTCGATTGTCTCATCGGCACGCTGCCGTATCGCAAGCGCACGCTCGGTTTCCGCGGACTCTTCGTCGCCCGCTCGGTCGGCCTGCACCGACTTTACGGCGCGTTCCTGGAGGAAGCGGGCCGGCGCTGGCCGGGTCAGCCGCACGGCCGCTGGTCGGGTCGGATTTTTCACGGCTTTTTCGAGCGCCTTTTCTGGCGGAACTGTCAGCGCTCGCTTCAGGTTTGCGACCTGCTGAATTTGCCTAACGACGACGAGCGCGTCGCGCTTGCTGCGGATGCGGCGATACGCTCGCCGGCGATCGTCGAGCCCTACGGCCTGAGCGATCGCTTCCGCGAAACACTTGGCGCCGCCGCGGCCTCGGCGGCGGAACGCCTGCGTCGACCGCGCATCTGTTTTATCGGGACCTGGAGCCTGCGCAAAGGATCTCGCGATTGGCCGCGGATTATGGCGAAAGTCTGGGAACGACATCCCCAGGCGGAATTTGTTCTGCTCGGCACCATGGCAGAAGAAGCCGTCGTGCACGCGGAACTGGGCCTGAAAAATTCGGCGCTGGTTACCTGCCGGTCGAAATACGCCGCCGCTGACCTCCCGGAGCTCCTGGCCGATTGCACGCTCGCGCTTTTCCCAAGCTACATCGAGGGTTTCGGCCTCGCGGTCCTCGAGCAGCTCGCGGCCGGCTTGCCCACGCTCGCCTACGACGTGCCGGGTCCGCGTCAGATTTTGCCCCCGGCCTGGCTCACGCCGGTCGGCGATCCGACTGCGATGGCAGCGAGGGCGACGGAAATTTTTGCCAAGCCGCCAGCGGAATACGAAACACTTTCTGCGACGGCGCGCGAGATCGCCGGTCGCTTTCGCTGGAGCGAAATCGCCGAAGCCACCGCGCGCCACTATCGCGCCGCGCTCGCCTCGTTAGGCCAATGATTCTGCAGATCGTGCCACGACCGCCGGGGAGCCACGAAGGGGTGGGCGACTACGCCGATGCTCTGGCGACCGGTCTTGAGCGGAGACTGGGGGAGCGCTCCGAATTCGTCACGGGCGCGATGATTGCCAAAAAAAACTGGTGCCCGCCGCCGGCCACCGCCGCCATCCTGCACTACGTAAATTACGGTTACGATCCGCGCGGGATTCCCTCGTGGCTCCCAGGCCGGTTGCGCGGGATTCCGCGGCTGATCACCGTTTTCCACGAGCTCTACGCGTCCGGCTCCTGGCGACAGAGCGCCTTCTGGCTGCAGCCTTGGCAAAAGCGAATCGCGCGCTCGCTCGCGCGAAAAATCGGCCGTCTCCATCGTCAGCAGCGGCGTGCTCGCGGAGCAGTTGCATCGCCTCGCGCCGGCCGCGCGGGTCGTCGTTAGGCCGGTGGTTTCGACTTTTGGCGAGCCGGCTTTTGTTGCCGAGCGCGACCCGCGGCGCTGGGTGATTTGCGGCGGAACGGAGTTAATCCGGCGCTCGCTGCGCTCTTTTGCGCAGAAGGACGTCGAGCTCTTTGTGATCGGCGGCGCCGATGTTTCCGATGTCCGCAGCGCGCTTGATGCCGCGCATTATTTTCCAAACGTCGCCGCCGCCACGGCCTCCGAGGTTCTCAGTTCCTGCGCGTTTGGCTGGATCGATTATTTCGAAACGGAAGACGTGCCGAATGCGGCCATCTTGAAATCAACCGCCTTCGCGGCCTTCTGTGCGCATGGCGTTATCCCGGTTCTTCCGCGCGTCGGTTCCGCCATCGCGCTCGGCGAGGACGCGTTGCCCGGACCATTTTCGCCCGCCAATTTGCCGAGCGCCGCGGAGCGCCCGGCGATCGCGCGCGCCACCTACGATTGGTATCACCGTCACGCTTCCGCAGAACATCTCGCAGCGACGGTCGCGGAGGCGATCGCTTCCTGATGAGCGCGGCGAAGCTTTTGGTCGTGCATTGGAACCAGCCGGTCGCCTGTGCCGCGACTGTGCGCGCGTTCCTCGCGCAACAGGTTCCGCTCGACGTGACGGTGATTGATAATCATTCCGAGTCCGCGGCTTTTGCGGAGCTCAAACGCGTCCTGCCTCTGGAAATCGACGTCGTTAGGCTGGAGCAAAATCGCGGCTGGGGCGGCGCGCTCAATGTCCTGCTCCTGCGCTGGCTCCGCGAAGAAGCGCACCCGTTTTGTTTCATCAGCGCGCATGATTCCGAGCCGGCGCCGGAATGTCTCCGTCTTCTTATCAGCGCCGCGGAAGCGGACCCACGCCTCGGTATTGTCTGTCCGCAGTACCCTTGAGCCCTACGTCGCGCGGCTCTCGCGTCGCCGCGGAGTTGTCCCTGAAACCGTTTCGCCGCAGCCGCGTGGAACCGTGCAGCAGGTGGACGCGCCCCATGGGACGCTCATGCTCGTTAGGCGCGAATGCCTCGCGGAGATCGGCGGTTTCGATGAGCGCTATTTTGCCTATGGCGATGAGCACGAACTCGGCATCCGGGCGGCGCGGCGAGGTTGGAAGGTGGCGATGATCTGGGGCGCGCTCGTCACCAATCCTGGCACGGGCACCGCCAGTGCCTTGCGCAGTTATCTGTTCGCGCGCAATTCCCTGCTCATCGTGCACGATTATTTCGGCCGCCGCGCGGCGTGGTCGCGGGTCGGGCTGCTTTTGGGAAACACGTTGCGACTGGCCTTTTCCAAGCAGGAAAGCGGATCCGTGAAACCTCGTTTGCGCGGGGTGCGCGATTTTGTTTTCGGCCGCTTCGGACAGCCATGAAAATCCTCATTTCCTCGCACGCGTTCGCGCCGAGCATCGGCGGGATCGAAACCGTCACCGCGCTGCTCGCGGAGGAGTTCGTGCGACTCGGCCACGAAGTGGCCGTGGTGACGCAGACCGCCGCGGAAAATAATGAACTATTTCCGTATCGGGTGCTGCGCACGCCGTCGTTAGGCAAACTCCAGCAGGCGTTGCGTTGGTGCGACCTTTTCTGGCAGAACAACATGAGTCTGCGCACGCTTTGGTCCGCGTTGCTCCAGCGGGTGCCGATCGTGATCACGCATCAGGGTTCCTATTGCCGGTTGCCATCCGGCCCGGATCTCGCGCTCCGCTTAAAACGCGCGGTCGCGGAGCAAACCACGAGCGTGGCGATCAGCCGGGCGGTGGCGGCATCCTTCGACGTCCCTTCGGAGATCATTCCGAATCCCTTTGACGCGCGTCTTTTCGAGCCGGGTCCGCCGATCGCGCAACGGCCTAACGAATTGATTTTTCTCGGCCGTTTGGTCACGGAAAAGGGCGTCGATATTCTGCTCGAAGCGGTGGCGAAAACGAACGCACGCCTAACGATCGTCGGCGACGGCCCGGAACGCTCGAACTTGGAGAAACTAAGCACGCAGCTCGGCTTGGAAAGGCGCGTGCAGTTTGCCGGACCGAAGCGCGCCGCGGAATTGCTCGCGCTCCTGCAGCAACACAAAATAATGGTCGTTCCTTCCCGCTACGACGAGCCGTTTGGCGTCGTCGCTCTTGAAGGGATCGCCTCTGGTTGTGTGGTTGTCGGCTCCAGCGGCGGCGGATTGCCCGAGGCGATTGGACCGTGCGGACTGACATTTCCAAATGCCGACGCCGGGGCGTTGGCGACTTTGCTCGCGCGGCTGCTGGCTTCGCCGGAGGAATGCGCGCGACTGCGGGCGCCCGCGCCGAAACACCTGACGCGCTTTCATCCGACGACGATCGCGCAGCAGTATCTTGATCTTTTTGAGCGCAAACTCCGGTGATTATCCTCTCTCATCCGACGGCCAATCAGAACGTCCGCCAGACCGCGCTTGCCCTCGCGAAAGCAGGTCAGCTTGAAGAATTTTGGACCTGCGTAAACTGGCGGCAGGGCGGGCTGCTCGATCGTTCGTTAGGCGCATGCGGGCGGCTGCGCAACGAACTGCGGCGGCGTTCATTTCCCGCGGAGCTGGCGCCGTTTCTACACACGTTTTCATGGCGGGAATGGGGCCGGCAATTTGCCGGGCAAGCCGGCTGGAACAGCCTGACGAAAGAGGAAACCGGGATCTTCAGCGTCGACGCCGTTTATCTGTCGCTCGATCGCCGGGTCGCGCGCCGCCTCGCGCAACCGCTGCGGAGTCGTTCGGTTTATGCTTACGACGCCGGCGCACTCGAGACGTTCCGCGCGGCGAAAGCGCGCGGGCTCACCTGCATCTACGAGCACCCGATCATTTACTGGCGCAAGGTGCGCGAATTTCAGCGCGAGGAAGCGGAGCTGCATCCGGAGTGGGCCGGGACGCTCGGCGCGCTGGCCGACAGCGACGAGAAACTCGCGCGCAAGGACGAAGAACTTTCGCTCGCGGACCTGATCATCACCGCGAGCAGTTTCTCGAGGGAAAGCCTGGCCAGCGCGCCGCGAATCAGCGCGCCCATCCGGGTGATTCCGTACGGGACGGACTCGTTAGGCATCGAGCCGGCGCGAAAAGTTTCGACCGAGAAGTTGCGCGTGCTTTTCGTCGGCTCGCTCACCCAGGCCAAAGGGCTCGGCTATTTGCTCGAAGCCGTCGCCCCGCTCGGCGACGCGATTGATTTGACCCTGGTCGGCCGGCGCGTCAGCGAGGCGATGCCGACCCCCGCGATGCTCGCGCCGCATCGCTGGATTCCCTCGCTTCCGCACGATGAGCTTCTCGCGGAAATGTCCCGCCAGGACGTGCTCGTGCTCCCGTCGTTGCACGAAGGCTTCGGCCTGGTGATGAGCGAGGCGATGAGCCGCGGCCTGGTCGTCATTACCACGCTGCACACCGCCGGGCCGGACCTGATCACGGACGGCACCGACGGTTTTATCGTCCCGATTCGTTCGACCGCGGCGATCGAGGAAAAACTCGCGCTCCTCGCGCGCGATCGCGAACTTTTGGCCGCGCTGCAAGTCGCCGCCCAGCGCCAGGCCGCCGGGCGAACGTGGAAAAATTATCGCCAAGCGATCGTGCAGGTGGCACGAGAAGTGATGGAGAAAGCGGGGACGCCATGAAGACTTTTGCGGATTCGCGGGAGAGATCCGCCCAGCCTTTGCCGCCCGCGGCGGGCGACACCGCGCGGACGATTCAAAACATCCGGCGCCTGATCTGGCTCTACCTTTTCCTGCTCATTTTCGAGGGCGCGTTCCGGAAATGGATTCTCCCGCAGTTCTCGGCGCCGCTTCTGATCATTCGCGATCCGGTGGCGCTGCTGATTTACGTGCTCGCAATCCGGGCCCGGATCTTTCCCGTTAACACCTTCATCGTCTCGCTCATCGTGATCGCGCTCGCCTCATGGGCGACCGGCATCATCGTGCTCGCGCCTTTCGTGGCGATCAAAAAGGTGCTGCTCATTACCGCGTATGGCGTGCGCTCGGATTTCCTCCATCTGCCGCTCATCTTCATCATCCCGGCGGTGATGGACCTTGAGGATGTGAAGCGCGTCGGCTGGTGGACGATCGTCGGGATGATCCCGATGGGATTGCTGATGGCGCTGCAGTTTCGGGCCCCGGCCGAGTCGTTCATCAACGGCGTAGCCGGCAGTGGCGAGGGCATGCAGATCGCAGCGGGCGGCGGAAAAATTCGACCGCCGGGGCCGTTCTCGTTCATCTCCGGCGCGGTCTATTATCTGAGCGCGGTCGCGGCTTTCATGCTCCACGCGGTGCTCGCGAAATTGCCGTATCGCAAATGGCTGCTCATGACCGCCGGCGCCGCGCTCTTTGTCGGCATGGGCGTCTCGGGCAGTCGCTCGACCGTGCTCGCGGTCGGCGTGGTGGTGGCTTCGCTCGCGCTCGTCGTTCTCATTCGGCCATCAATCGCGGGCAAGGTCGGTCAATACATCTTGATCACCGCGGTCGTGCTCTGGCTGACCAGTTATCTGCCGATCTTCCGCGAAGGGCTCGGGATTCTTGGCGATCGTTTCGCGGAAGGCGCGGAATCGGGTGACACCACGGTGGTGAACGGACTGTTCACGCGCACAGCGGGCGGCTTCATCGAGGGAATCAAGGTGCTCACCCGTACGCCGCTCGGCGGTTTCGGGCTCGGCGTCGGGACAAATGGCGGCGCAAATTTCCTCGTCGGCCATGCCGAGTTCCTGCTCGCCGAGAACGAGTGGTCGCGCATTCTGCTCGAGAGCGGGCCGATCCTCGGCGCGGCGTTTCTGCTCTGGCGTTGCGCGATCACCTGGAAAATCGGCCGCTTCGCTTTCGACGAAGTGCGGCGCTTCGATAATCCGCTCCCGCTTTTCCTTTTCAGCGCCGCGCTTTTTGCGTTGCTCCAGGGACCTTTTGGGCAGCCGACCAGCTTGGGTTTCGCGGTTTCGCTCGCCGGGCTCGCGCTCGCCGCGCGGCCGACGCGGACCGAGGAGCCGCCGGAAGATTCCGCCACGGAAGAAGCGCCCCGCCCGCGGGTGGCCCGCCGTTCGCCCTACGCCGAACGACTGCACCATGGCGCGCGGCTCACCGATTTCGATTCTTCTCATGGTGCTTTTGATCGGTAACTACCCGGCCGATCGCCAGGAAAGCATGCAGCGTTTCGCCCAGATGATGCTGCGCGGACTCACGCTCGCGGGCGTGCCGGCGGAGTTGATTCAACCGCGGCCATTGTTAGGCAAATTCCGGCTCGCGGGCGGCTTCGTCGCGAAGTGGCTCGGGTACGTCGATAAGTTCCTGATCTTCCCGCGGCAGTTGCGCGCGCGAATTTCCAATGGCGTGCGGCTCGTTCACCTCTGCGATCACTCGAACGCGATGTACAGCGCGCACGCTCTCGGCCGGCCGGTGGTGGTGAGCTGCCACGACCTGCTCGCGGTCCGCGGCGCGCTCGGCGAAGTGGAGGACACGCCTGCGTCGGCGACCGGAAAATATCTGCAACGCTGGATCGTCGCCGGGTTGCGCCGCGCGACCGCGATTGCCTGCGCTTCGCGCGCGACGTTGCGCGACGCCGAACGGCTGGTCGCGACGACCGACGGGATCCCGCGGATTTTGCTCATCCATCATGGGATTAATCACCCTTATCGCAAACAACCGGAGCTGGTCGCGCGCGCGCGCCTGCGGGAAATCGACGGGCTCGATCCCGCGCTCCCGTTTGTCCTCCATGTCGGTTCGAATTTGCGAATGAAAAACCGCGAAGGCGCGCTCCGGATTTTCGCGCTCGCGCGCAAGCAGTGGAACGGGCAACTGGTTTTCGCCGGGCTGAAATTGACCCCGGAGCTGCGCTCGTTAGCCAACGAGCTCGGAGTGATGGATCGCGTGGTCGAAGTACGGCGGTCCGGATAATGGATTGCTCGAGGCGCTTTACAGCACCGCGATGGCACTGCTCTACCCGTCGCGTTTCGAGGGCTTCGGCTGGCCGATCATCGAGGCGCAGGCCTGCGGCTGCCCGGTGATCTGCGCCGATCGCGAGCCGATGTCGGAAATCGGCGGCGAGGCCGCGCTGACCCACGACGTCGATGATGAAGCCGGTTTTGCCCGCTCGATTTTGCAGCTGGCCGATCCGGCGGAACGCGCGCGCTGGAGCGAGCGCAGTCTTGCGGAATGTCGAGCGTTTCGCGGCCGAGGAGATGATCGCGAAATACGTGGAGCTCTACCGCAGCCTCGGCGTCGCCGCCTAACGATGTGCGGAATTGCCGGACATTTTCGCGCGCAGGGCGCGGCTGCGCCGCTTGATCTGCGGCGGATCGCGCATCGCGGCCCGGACGCTTCCGGCGAGTGGGTTTCCGACGACGGCCGCTTTTGGTTAGGTAATACCCGGCTGGCGATTCTCGATCTGTCGCCCGCGGGTGCGCAGCCGATGCTCGACCCCGCGACCGGCAACTCCCTCGTGGTGAACTGCGAGATTTATAATCACCTGGCGCTCCGCGCGGAAATGCCCGCAGTCGCCTGGCGCGGGACGAGCGACACGGAGACGCTCCTCCACGCCTACGCGCATTGGGGGCGAGAACTTCTCGTTAGGCTGAAAGGAATGTTCGCCTTCGCCATTTACGATCGAGCGCGGGAAGAGTTGTTCGTGGCGCGCGACCGGCTCGGGATCAAGCCACTTTATTTCGTGGCAGACACCGACGGGCTTCGTTTCGGTTCTGAGACGAGGCTGTTGACGGATGACGCGGCGATTTCGCCCGGGGCGGTGGCCGCCTATCTGCAATGGGGCGCCTGCCCCGAGCATCGCCTGCTCTTCGACGGCCTCGAAACGCTGCCGGCGGG
The DNA here is from genome assembly GCA_963742845.1 of uncultured Verrucomicrobiae bacterium. Taxonomy (GTDB): domain Bacteria; phylum Verrucomicrobiota; class Verrucomicrobiia; order Chthoniobacterales; family UBA10450; genus Palsa-1392. The sequence continues at coordinate 534,978 of CAVUNK010000008.1, forward strand.
GCACGCGATGACGATCGGGCGCAACGGCCAGCGCGAGACCTGGCGCTGGTGGCCGGCGCAGCCCCGCTTCCGTTCGCCTAACGACAACGCACCACGGAAAATCCGGGCCCTGCTCGAGACCGCGGTGGAAGAGCACCTGCTCTCCGACGTCCCGGTCGCGAGTTTTCTGAGCGGCGGGATTGATTCGTCGATCATCACCGCGCTCGCGGCGCAGAAGATGGGGCGGAAGCTGGAAACATTTTCGGTCGGGTTCGACCTCGCAGAGTTCGACGAGAGCGCGATCGCGCTCGAGGTGGCGCAGCGCTACGGCACGAAGCACGAGCAGATCCGGCTGAGCGAGGACGAAGTGATCGAATCGGTCACGGAAGCGGTCGCGCGTCTCGACCTGCCTTCAGTCGATGCGATCAACACTTACATCGTCTCGCGCGCGGTCGCGCGGCGCGGCGTGAAGGTGGCGCTTTCCGGGCTGGGCGGGGACGAACTCTTCGGCGGTTACCCGAGCTTTCGGGATGTCCCGCGGTTGCAACTGCTCGCGCGCCTGCCGCGAGGGCTGCGCCAAATCATCGGCGGGGAGCGCTTGGCGGATTTGCCTAACGACAGCGATGCCGCCGCGCTCGCGCAATGGCGTCGGCGCTTTTTCACTGATCGAATGCTGGCGGAAGCGGGACTGCCTAATGAGCCCACGCCGTTGCCGCAACCGGTCGAGCTGCCGGATGATTTCGCGCGGATCAGCTGGGCGGAACTGACCGGCTACATGCGCCGAATGCTCCTGCACGACTCCGACCAGATGAGCATGGCGGTCTCGCTCGAATTGCGGGTCCCGTTTCTCGATCACGAGCTGGTGGAATATTCGTTAGGCCTGCCCGCGGCGGAGAAGCGGCGCTATCGTGGAACCAAAGGCCTGCTCGTCGAAGCCTGCCGCGACCTGCTGCCACCAAGCGTTTACGAGCGACCGAAGCGCGGTTTCACCCTGCCGATGCAGCAATGGATGGCCGGGCCGCTGGCCGGATTTGTCGGATGAAGGCCTGAGCGAAGTGGTGCAGCGCGGGCTGCTTCCGGAAGCATTTGTCGCCTCCACGCGCGATCTGCATTGGACACGCCGCTGGAGCATCGTGGTGCTCGGGCATTTCGTTAGGCAACGAGAGCATGAAAATTCTGCGCTGCATTCGCTCGCTTAATCCGGCGCACGGCGGCCCGCTCGAGTCGGTTACGCAATCGACCCGTGTGCTCCAGCAGCGCGGGCATGAGGTGGAGATCGTCTCGCTCGATGCACCCGGGGCGCACCCATTTCCTGCGCTGGTTCATGCACTCGGGCCGGTCCGGGGCAGCTACGGTTACTGCGCCGGCTATGTTCCCTGGCTGCAGGAAAATCGCGCGCGCTTCGACGCGGTGGTGGTGCACGGCATCTGGCAATATCCGAGCTTCGGTGTGTGGCGCGCATTGCACGGCACCACCACGCCCTACTTCGTTTTCCCCCATGGGATGCTCGATCCGTGGTTCAACCGCACCTATCCGCTGAAGCACCTGAAGAAATTAATTTACTGGCCGTGGGGCGAGTATCGCGTCCTCCGCGACGCTGCGGCGGTGCTTTTCACCTCGGAAGCGGAGCGGCGCTTGGCCCGCGAATCGTTCCGGCTTTATCGGGCCAAAGAGGTCGTGGTGAACTACGGCACGGCCGCACCCGAGGTGGATTGGGCGGCGGCGCAGGAGGAATTTTTTAGGAAATTCCCGGCGCTGCGCGGACAGAAATTCTTTCTCTTCCTCGGACGGCTGCATGAAAAAAAAGGCGTCGATCTGCTGCTCGAAGCATTCCGTTCGATAGGCGAAAATCGCGGGCAACTGGTGATTGCCGGGCCGTGCGCGGACGACGCTTACCTGCGCCGACTGCACGAACTTGCGCGCGACCTCCCGGTTACTTTTACGGGGATGTTGAGCGGGGATTTGAAACGGGGGGCGCTCCGGGCGGCGGATGCTTTTGTGCTCCCGTCGCACCAGGAAAACTTCGGGATCGCCATCGCTGAAGCGCTCGCCTGCGGCACGCCGGTGCTGATTTCCGACCAGGTAAATATCTGGCGTGAAGTCGTCGAGGATGGCGGCGGTTTCGCCGACGAAGACACGCTCGCCGGCACGACGCGGTTGTTGCAAAAATGGCAGGCAGTTTCGCCTAACGAGCACGCGGAAATGAGCGTGAAAGCAGAGGCCTCCTTCACCCGGCGATTCGAGATTAACCGGGCGGTGGATTCTTTCCTGGAGGTGCTGGAGCGCGGATGAAGATCACGATTGTGACCGGTGCTTTTTTTCCGGTGCCGCCGCTGCTCGGCGGCGCCGTGGAGAAGGTCTGGTTTGCCCTCGGCGAGGAGTTTGCCCGACTCGGGCACGAGGTGGTGCACATCTCGCGTGCGCATCCCGATTTGCCCGGGACGGAAGTGATCGCGGGCGTCCGTCATCGCCGGGTCGCCGGTTACGCGCAACCGAGATCGATTGTTAGGCTGAAGTTACTCGATCTGCTCTACTCGCTCCGGGTCCGCCGAATTTTGCCGGAGGCCGATATCCTGGTGACGAACACTTTCTGGCTTCCGCTCCTCGTGCGTGGGACGAAACGCGGGCTGGTTTATGTGCATGTGCAACGGGGCCCGAAAGGGCAGATGCGCTGGTATGCCCACGTGGCGCGGCTCTGCGCGGTCTCGCGCGCGATTGCCGACGATATCGTGGCCGAGGCGCCGCAATTGCGGGAAAAAGTGCGCGTGCTCCCGAATGCGCTGCCTTTCCGCATCGAACCATCGCCTAACGAAAAGCGCGAGCGGACACTTCTCTTCGTTGGCCGGGTGCATCAGGAAAAAGGAATCGAGTTGTTCCTGCGCGCTCTGCGCCTCGTCGCAGCAGAGACGCTGGCCGCCTGGAAAATCAAGATCGTCGGTCCGCATGAATCTGGCCTAGGCGGCGGGGGCGAGGAATTCTCGCGGGCCATGCGGTCGTTAGGCGAAAAGAGCGGCGGCGCGATCGAATGGGTCGGCAAGATTTTTGATCCAGCGGAGCTCGCCGCGCATTATCGCTCCGCGCTGGTTTTCATTTATCCCTCGGTCGCAGAAACGGGTGAAGCGCTGCCGGTCGCGCCGCTTGAGGCGATGGCGCACGGTTGCGCGCCGGTGGTTTCCGGGCTGGCCTGTTTTCGCGATTACATCGAGGATGGAGTTACCGGTTTCGTCTTCGATCACCGTGCGGCCGAACCGGAGCAGGAACTCGCGGCGCGGCTGACGCAGGTGCTGGAAATGAGCCCGGAACAAATCATGAAAATTGGCGAAGCAGCCCGAGGGAAAGCCGCGGAGTTCGACGTCGCAAAGGTGGCGCCGCGCTACCTCGCCGATTTCGAAAGCCTGCTCGCGGCGGAGGTGAAACGATGAGCGCCCCGCTGGAAGCGGTGAACCGCGAACAGGCCTCGAAGTATGCTTCGCCCTGGTCGCAAAACGAGCGTCTGCGGCGCTTGCTCTGGGAGTTTTGCTGGACGGTTTTCTGCTCGTGGACGCCGAAACCCGCGAACGAGTGGCGCCTTTTCTGGCTTCGGGTTTTTGACGCGAAAATCTCCGGGACCCCGTTTGTGCATCAGCGGGCGCGGATCGCAATTCCGTGGAACCTGACGCTGCATGATCGCGCGAGCCTGGGCGACCGGGCGAACGCTTATTCGTTAGGCGAGATCGAGATCGGCGCGGGCGCCGTGGTCGCGCAGGAGGCCTACCTGAGCACGGGCAGCCACGACTTTTCGCATCCGGCTTTTCCGCTGGTGGTGGCGAAAATCACCGTGGGCGAAGAGGCATTTATCGGCGCGCGCGCCTTCGTGATGCCGGGCGTGACCATCGGCGCGCGGGCAATTGTCGGCGCCTGCTCGGTGGTGACGGACGACCTGCCTAACGACGTCGTCGCGGCGGGAAATCCCTGCCGGGTTTTGCGCCCTCGTTAGGCGACGCTACGACAGGGGCTTGCGAAAACGCGCGACGATCTGGGTGAAGATCTGCCGGGTCCAATCCTCCGGCAGGCGCGCGCTCAGGTTTTCGAGCTGATGCACGAGGCTCTTCGGCATCGCGCGCAGGAGGAGGCGCGTCTTCATGTGCCCGCTGGTGAGCGGATTCGTCATCAAGGCGAAACGCTCGAGCTCGAGCCCGGCGCTAACCGCAAGCGGCTCGATCTCCTCCGGGTGGAGCAGGAAAATGTGGCCGTCGGAATCCGGTTTGAACTGATGATCCTCATAGATCGCGGGATCGGTGCACTCGGAGAATTTCGGGAGATGATTCCGAAAATAGGCGCCGTTCGGCGTGGTCATGATGATGTAACCACCCGGCCTGACGAGACTGGCGATGCGGGCGAGAAACTGATCCGGATGCGCGGTGTGCTCGATGACCTCGGTGATGAGCGCGGCGTCGAATTTCTGTTCGGCCGGGTCGAGCGCGAAAGCGTCGCTGGGCGCGTACTGGATCGCGCCAAATTCATATTTTAGCCGGACGTAATCGGCCAGCTCTTCACGCAGGTCGTTCCAGGTGACGTCGTAACCGAGCTCCGCGAGGGCGAGCGAAAAATTCCCCTGCGCGGCCGCGACATCGAGAATGCGCGCTCCGAGCGGCAACGCCTCGGTGACGAGGCGTAAGGTGACTGCCCGCCGCTTCTGGTAGGCATAAGCGTAGCCGCAATTAGTGACGGAGCCGAATACCTCCTCGAGATCGTAGGAATAGGAGGTCTTCCACGACTTCGGCCAGTTCTCGTCAAAAGTGGGGCGCTTCAAAGGTGAAATTCTGTGACGAAGGTTGGCCGTCCAACTTAGGATTTTCGCTTCGTAAAGGCTATTGTTTCTTCTGCTGCACCGGGGGCCGGGATTGTTCCTCGTCAGGTGGAGAGCAGGCCGGATGCGAGCGGCCGGCGAATCTGTGCCTCGTAGCTGATGCGACGCGACGGGGCGATCGGATTCGCCAGCGGATGAAAATCTTGTGGTCGCGCGGCATTCACCGTTGATTGGCCGGCGTGGCTGACGGTCTGCTCTCGATTCTCATCCTCACTCAAAACGAGGAGGAAAATCTCCCGCGTTGCCTCGCGGCGGCGCGCCCTCTGGGCGAGCTGGTGGTGATCGATTCCGGGAGTACCGACCGGACGGTAGAGGTCGCGCGGGCGGGCGGGGCGCAGGTTTTTAGCCATCCCTTCGCGGCGTTCGGCGCGCAACGGAACTGGGCGCTCGAGCATTGCGAAATCGCGACGCCGTGGGTGCTTTTCCTCGATGCGGACGAGGTGGCGACGCCGGCTTTTGCCGAAGCCGTGCGAGCCGCGATCGCCGACGCGGACGAGTCGGTGGCCGGGTTTTACTGCTGCTGGAAGATGATGCTCGGGGAACGCTGGCTGCGCCGGAGCGATTCGTTTCCGAAATGGCAATTCCGGCTTTTACGCCGCGACCGCGGCCGGTTCATCGATCGCGGGCACGGACAGAAGGAAGGGGAGATCGACGGGACGCTCGGCTACATTCGCGAGCCGTATCTGCATTACGCCTTCAGCAAAGGCTGGGACGAATGGTGGACCAAACATCGCGGCTACGCGGAGCGCGAAGCGCGCGAACGGGCGGCGCAGGCGATTTCATGGCGCGCGCTATTTTCGCGCGATCCGTCGCGGCGAAACAGCGCACTCAAGCCGCTCGTTAGCCGGTTGCCGGGCTGGCCGGCGCTGCGGTTTTTGCACATGTATTTGGTGAAGCGCGGATTTCTCGAGGGCGCGGAAGCGCTGACCTACGCGCGGAATATTGCCCGCTACGAAGCGCTCATCCGGGCGGACATGGCTCGCCTTCGCCGGACGCGGGAAGCCCGCTAAAATTCCGCGCTGCCCGGCGTGCGGGCGAACGGGATGACGTCGCGGATGTTTGCGACCCCGGTTACGAACATGAGCATGCGCTCGAAGCCGAGCCCGAAACCGGCGTGCGGCACGGTGCCGTAGCGGCGGAGATCGAGGTACCATTTGTAATCGGCCGGATCCATTTTGTGCCGGCGGATATTTTCCTCGAGCACGTCGAGGCGCTCTTCGCGCTGGCTGCCGCCGACGATTTCGCCGATGCCCGGGACGAGCAAATCCATCGCGGTCACGGTCCGGTTGTCGTCGTTCAGGCGCATGTAGAACGGTTTGATTTCTTTCGGGTAATTGAAAACCGTCACCGGACATTTGCAGTGCTTTTCGGTGAGCCAGCGCTCGTGTTCCGATTGCAGGTTGAGGCCGTACTCGACCGGGAACTCGAATTTCTGTCCGCTCGCGAGCAGCAACTTCACCGCCTCCTCGTAGCTGATCCGCTGAAACGGCCGCTCGACCACAAACTCCAGCCGCGCGAGCAGCTCCTTGTCGACGAACTTCGCGAAGAGGCCGAGGTCTTCCGCGCAGTTTTCGCGGATGTCGCGCACGAGGTATTTCACCATTTCCTCGGCCAGGTTCATGTCGCCTTCGAGATCGCAGAAAGCCATCTCCGGCTCGATCATCCAGAACTCGTTCGCGTGCCGCGAGGTGTTGGAATTCTCCGCGCGAAAAGTGGGGCCGAAGGTGTAGACCTTCGAGAGCGCGCAGGCGAAAGCCTCGGCTTCGAGCTGGCCGCTGACGGTGAGGTAAGTGCGCCGCGCAAAAAAATCCTGCGCGTAGTCGACCCCGCCATCGTTAGGCAATTTCGGCGCGTTCTGCGGGTCGAACGTCGTGACCCGGAAAAGCTCGCCCGCGCCTTCGCAATCGCTCCCGGTGATGATCGGCGTGTGGACGTAAACGAAGCCGCGTTCCTGGAAAAATTGGTGAACCGCGAAGGCCAGCCGGCTGCGCACCCGGAAGACGCAACCGAACAGATTCGAGCGCGGTCGCAGGTGCGAAATCTCGCGCAGGAACTCGGGCGTGTGACCTTTTTTCTGGAGCGGATAAGTCTCGTCCGAAGCGCCGACGATCTCGATCTCGTCCGCCACGATTTCCCAGCTCTGGCCTTTTCCCTGCGACGCGACCAGCGGACCGCGCGCGCGAATCGAGGCACCAGTCGTCAGGCGCTGGACGGCGTCGTAGTTCGGCAGCGAGCTCGGCGCGATGATCTGGAGACTGCGCAGGCAGGAGCCGTCGTTCAGCTCGAGGAAAGAGAACTCTTTCGCATCGCGCCGGGTGCGCACCCAACCCTGCACCTGCATCGCCGCGGCCGGGGCCGCGCTTTGCAAGGCATCCTTCACTGAAGTCGCCGAGACCATGGCGAGAAACTCGCCGACGATCCCAATCCGACAAGTGAAAGCGACTCGTTAGGCGGTTTGGCGGGCCGGCTCAACGTCCGCGTCGCCCAGCAGGTCGTCGACGCAGTTGATCAGGTCGTGGATCTGAAATGGCTTCGCGACAAAGGAATAGTCGCCAAAATATCCGACGGAGCCGATCACGCCGTTGGCCGCGACGCTGCTCACGAAAACGATCGGCACATCCTGGAGCGCGGGATCCTCCCGGAGCTGCCGGGCCACTTCACGTCCGTCTAGATCCGGCATCATCACGTCGAGGAGGATGAGGTCGGGTTGAAAATGCCGGGCGGAATGAAGCGCGCGCAGGCTGCGGTTTTCCTCCTTGATCAGGTAACGACCGGTGGAGGCGAAGGCGTCGCGAACCAGCGCGGTCAGGCGCGGTTCGTCGTCGATGATAAGGAGGCGGCGCGGAAAAAACATAAGCGGCTTTCTGTTATGGAAATTATAGCACCCGCTGTGCCATCCCCTCCCGTTAGGCAAACCGCGCCTTTTTTAATCCCTCCCGCTATGCTTAATTGCCCACCTGCCCTTATGCCGAATCCCGTGAAGAAACCCGCCCCTCAGGCGAACTTTGAGCAGGCCATGTCCCGCCTCGAAGAGATCGTGGAAAAAATGGAGTCCGGCGACCTCGCACTGGAGGATCTGATCGTGCGTTACGAGGAGGGCATGCAGCTGGTGAAAGTCTGCCAGGATCGGCTCGCCTCCGCGGAGGAGCGGATTGAAATGATCACCCGGAACAGTGCCGGAAAACCAGTCGTAAAAGAATTTGAATCCGCCGCCTCCGTCGCGCCCGCGCCCGAGCCCCCGGCCAGCCAGGGAGAACCGAAAAATGTCGACGTCAGCCTCTTCTAATCCGCCTAACGAGACCGAGCGGAAGCTGCTCGCGGGCATCCATTCACCGGCCGACGTCAAGGCGCTGCCGGAGGAAGACCTCCCGCAGCTCGCGCAGGAAGTGCGCAATGAATTGATCAGCGTCCTCTCGCAGACGGGCGGACATCTCGGACCAAACCTCGGGGTGGTCGAGCTGACGATCGCGCTCCATCGCGTTTTCACGACGCCGAAAGACAAGTTCGTCTTCGACGTGAGCCACCAGGGTTACGTGCACAAAATGTTCACCGGCCGGCTCGATCGGATCCACACGATGCGCCAATACCAGGGGCTTAACGGATTCCTCCTTCGCACCGAGAGCGAGCACGATTCCTACGGGGCGGGCCACGCCGGGACGGCGCTTTCCGCCGGGCTGGGAATGGCGGTCGGGCGCGATCTCATCGGCGCGGATGACAACGTGGTGGTGGTTGCTGGCGACGCTGCGCTGACCTGTGGGATCAGCTACGAGGCGCTGAACAACGTGAAGGCGCAGACGAAGAAATTCATCGTCGTGCTGAACGACAACGAATGGTCGATCGCGAAAAACGTCGGCGCGATCGCGGCCTACCTGAACAACATCGTGACCAACCCGACCTACGCGCATTTGCACGAGAAGGCGGGCCGTTTCATTAAGGCGATCGCCGGTCGGGGCATGCTGAACCTCGCGCACAAAGTCGAGGAAGGATTCAAGAATTTGATCGTGCCGAGCGTGATTTTCGAGGAGCTCGGCCTCCGTTATTACGGCCCGATCGACGGGCATGACATCGCGTTGCTCACCCGCACCTTTGAATTTCTGAAGCGCCAGGAAGAGCCGGTCCTGCTCCACATTCTCACGAAAAAAGGCAAGGGCTACGAGCCGGCGATCGCGAAGCCGGATAAGTTTCACGGGCTCGGGAAATTCACCGCCGAGACCGGCGAGACCGCAGCCGCGACCACGCCGACTTACTCTGAGATTCTCGGGAAGACGCTCGGGAAATTCGCCGACACCAACCGCAAGATCGTCGCCATCACCGGCGCGATGCCGAGCGGCACCGGGCTCGGGTTTTTCCAGCAGGCGCACCCCGATCGCTACTACGACGTCGGCATCGCCGAGGAACACGCGGCGCTCTTCGCCTGCGGTCTCGCGACCCAGGGGCTGAAGCCGTTCCTGACGATTTATTCGACCTTCATGCAGCGCGCCTACGACATGATCGTGCACGACATTTGCCTGCAAAATCTCAACGTCGCGCTCTGCATGGATCGCGCCGGCCTGAGCGGCGACGACGGCCCCACGCATCACGGCCTCTTCGACATCGGCTACCTCCGCCCGGTCCCGAATATCATCCACATGCAGCCGAAGGATGAGGATGAATTCGTCGACATGCTTTGGACGATGGCGAACCACACTTCCGGTCCGATCGCGATCCGCTATCCGCGGGGCGCGGGAACGGGGGCGCAGCCAAAAGCGACGCCGAAATTGCTTGAGATCGGCAAGGCCGAAGTCGTGCAGCACGGCAAGGATGTGGCGATTTTCGGGCTTGGGAACATGTTCGAAATCGGCGAGGAAGCCGCGCGCAAACTTGAGGCACAGGGCTTCTCCGTGGCGCTGATCAACCCGCGCTGGATCAAGCCAATGGACACCGGCACACTGGAATTTTTCGCCCGCAGTGTGCAGGTCGTCTGCACGCTCGAGGACCACGTCCTGATGAACGGTTTTGGCTGCGGCGTGATGGAACATCTCGCCACCCAGCACATCACAACGCCGGTGGTGCGGATCGGCTGGCCCGATCAATTCGTCGAGCACGGCACGATCCCGATCCTGCGCGAAAAGCACGGCCTAACGAGCGACGCACTGGTGGAAAAAGTGCTGCCGTTGTTAAAAAAATCCAAGGCCGACGCGCGCCCGTCGGCGGCCTGACCGCGGCCGCCCGGCCTGTGTTACGGTTCGCCCGATGAGCGCGATCGAAGCTTCCGGGCTAACCAAGGTTTACAAAACCTACCGCAAGGAAAGCGGGCTCTGGGCCTCCGTTAAAGGGCTCGTGAAGCGGAAATACGAAGAGACCCGCGCGGCGGACGATATTTCGTTTACGATCGAGGAAGGCGAGCTGGTTGGCTTTCTCGGCCCGAACGGCGCCGGTAAAACCACCGTGCTGAAAATGCTCTCCGGCCTGCTCAACCCGACCTCGGGCGAAGCGCGCGTGCTCGGCTTTGTGCCGTGGGAGCGACGCGACGAGATGAAGCGGCAATTCAGCCTGCTCATGGGCCAAAAAAACGCCCTCTGGTGGGATCTTCCCGCGCAGGAATCACTGGAGTTGAACCGCGCGATTTACGGGATCGATCGCGGGCGTTTCAAGAAGGTCGTTGGCGGCCTGAGCGACCTGCTCGAGGTCGGCGACAAGATGAATGTGATGGTCCGCGAGCTCTCGTTAGGCGAGCGGATGAAGATGGAGCTGATCTCCGCGCTGATTCACGAACCGAAAGTCCTTTTTCTCGATGAACCGACCATCGGGCTCGATGTCGTGAGCCAGAAACGGGTCCGCGAATTTCTCCGGCTCTACAATTCCGAGCACAAGATCGTGACCATGCTCACGAGTCATTACATGCAGGACATCGAGGAGCTCTGCGACCGCGTGATCGTGATCGATCACGGGAAAATTTTCTTTGACGGTCCGCTCAACGACATCATCGACCGGTTTTCCGGGCACAAAATCATCAGCCTCACCTTCGACCAGGCGCAGGCGTGTGATTTCTCGCAGTTCGGCGAGGTGATCGAGCAGACGGCGGTGAGCGTGCAGCTGAAAGTGCCGCGCGCGAAAGTTACCGATGTCGCCCGGCAACTCCTGACCGCCTGCACCATTTCCGACATCAACGTCCAGGAACTCCCGGTGGAAGACGTGATCCGCCAACTCTTCGGCGAACACAGCGCGGAAGTGCGCAACGCGACCGCCGTCGCCTGAGCTCGCGCGGCTACACCCAGGCCCGCGCCATGGATTCGCGGAGCTCGTGCACATAGCCCGGGTTCACTTCAAAATTCGTCTCCGGCATTTCCTCGACCGTCACCTGCTCGCGGTACGGTTTGCTCTCGAGATATCCCGCGGCGAGGAGCGCGTTTAACGTGTCCGTCAAATCGTCGGGCGGCATCTGGGTGTGCTCGTGCACTTCGCTGCCTGTCGCCCCTTCCGCAAAGCCGATCGACTTCAGGACGGCGCGTTCGCGCCCGCTTAATTTGATCCGCCGCATCCGTTTCACCGAGCAGGTCGCATACCGGCGCGCGTCTTTACTCTCGGGGGCCGCTCCGTAAATTCCCCGTCCCATGCCGCTGACCGAAGACCAGATCACCACCGCGCTGCAGACCGTTAAATACCCGGGCTTCAGCCGCGACATCGTTTCCTTCGGAATCGTAAAAGGGATGGAGTTGAAAGGTGGCGATGTCGTCGTGCAGATGGCGCTCGCAACGAACGATCCGAATGTCCCGCAGACGATCAAAAACGATGCCGAAACCGCGCTTCGGAATCTCCCGGACGTGCAGAGCGCGAAAGTTCTCATCGATATCCAGGCGCCACCGGCCGGCAGCGGGGCCGGCGTGGGCGCGACGAGAATTAGCGGGATCAAACACGTGATCGCGATCGCCAGCGGCAAAGGCGGCGTCGGCAAATCCACCGTTGCCTCGAATCTCGCGGTCGCGCTCGAGCAAACCGGCGCGAAGGTCGGCCTTTGCGATTGCGACATCTACGGCCCGAGCATTTCCCTCATGTTCGGCAGCCGCGACCGGCCGATGGCGACCGAGGACAACCGGATCATCCCGATCGAACAGTACGGCCTGAAGCTAATGTCGATGGGCTTCCTCCTCGACGACGCTTCGCCCGCGATTTTGCGCGGACCGATGGTCACGCGTTACACCCAGCAATTTCTTCGGCAGGTCGAATGGGGCGAGCTCGATTACCTGATCCTCGATCTCCCGCCCGGCACCGGCGACATCCAGCTCACGATCGTCCAGACGGTCGCGTTGGCCGGCGCGATCATCGTGACCACGCCGCAGGAGGTCGCACTGATCGATGCGCGCAAAGCCTCGACCATGTTTGAAAAAGTGAACGTCACCGTCCTCGGCCTGATCGAAAACATGAGCTACTTCCAGTCACCTTCCGACGGCAAGCGCTACGACATTTTCGGCAGTGGCGGTGGTGAGCGCGAAGCGAAGCGGATTCGCGTGCCATTGTTAGGCCAGATCCCGATCGACATCGCGACCCGGGAGGCGGGCGACCGCGGGATGCCGGTGACGGCGGAGGCGCAACATTCTCCGGTGGCCACCGAATTCATGAAGATCGCGCGCGGCCTGCGCGAGACCCTGCCCAGCTAAGACTTGTCAGCCGGCGCCATTTCTTCCTAAATAAAAGAACGCTTTGGTTCGTCTGATGCTTTAGAGGAGGACGACCCCAGCGAGTGGTTTTCGTATGAAAGAATCTGATTCCCAGGAAGCTGAAGGTGCTCAGTTCCTGAAAAATTCCGTGCTCTACAAAGAGTTTCTGGCCGAGCGCGAAGAAGTTTTGAAACACAAATGGATCGAGAGCGAGAAAGCCGGCTCCGATATCGGTTTTGAAAAAGCTTTGCTCGACTGGATCGTGAAACACCGCTCCAGTTGGCGCGAACGACGGGTGCGCGAGCTGCGACCGGGCCGACAGCCGGCTTAGCTCACGACAAAATTCCTTTAAAGCGATCCTGCGAGGTCGCGAAGGAAATGAAAAAAGAACACGAGCCTAACGACAACCGCTCCGTCCGCATCTTCGATGCGGAGACTCTCCGCCGTGCTTTGCGGCGGATCGCGCACGAGATCATCGAGCGCAATCGCGACCTGAGCGGGCTGGTCCTCGCGGGCATTCCCGTCCGTGGCGTCGCTCTCGCACGGCGCCTCGCTGCCGACATCGAGGTGATCGAGAAAACGCGCGTCGCGACCGGCGTGATCGATGTCTCGATGCACCGCGACGATCTCGGCCAGCGCGCGACACTTGCCCGTCGTGCGTGCCTCTGAACTGCCGCTGCCGTTAGGCGACCAGCAGCACGGTAGTGATCGTCGACGACGTCCTTTTTACCGGGCGCACCTGCCGCGCTGCGCTCGATGCGATCGGCTCTTTGGCCGGCCAGCTTCGATTCAGTTCGCGGCACTGATCGATCGCGGTCATCGCGAGTTGCCGATCCGTCCGGATTACGTCGGGAAAAATTTACCGACCTCGCGCAGCGAACGCGTGCGCGTTCGGTTGGAGGAGACGGATCAGGAGCCGGACGCCGTCTGGCTGGAGAAGTCGCCATGAGTACGCGCTGGACTCGCAAAGATCTGCTCGGGTTGCGCGAGCTTTCGCCGGAGGAAATCACGCTCGTCCTCGAGACGGCCGATGCATTCAAACAGGTCGGAACGCGTGAGGTGAAAAAGGTCCCCGCGCTCCAGGGCAAGACGCTGATCAATCTTTTCATCGAGCCGAGCACGCGCACCCGCACTTCGTTCGAGCTCGCGGCGAAACGGCTCAGCGCCGACATCGTCAACATCACCGCCTCGGCTTCCAGCCTAACGAAGGGTGAAACGCTCAAGGATACCGCGAAGGTGCTGGAGGCAAATCACGCCGACCTGATCGTCCTCCGCCACAGTTCCGCCGGCGCGGCGCAATTTCTCGCCAGTCGGGTTCGCTCGAGCGTGATCAACGCCGGCGACGGCGCGCACGAGCATCCGACGCAGGGGTTGCTCGATCTCTACACGATTCGCGAAAAGAAGGGGGCCGTGGCCGGGCTGCACGTCGCGATCATCGGCGATATTCTTTTCAGCCGGGTCGCGCGCTCGAACATTTTCGCGCTCCTAAAAATGGGCGCCAAGGTCACGCTCGTCGGCCCGAGCACGCTGGTCCCGCGCAGCTTTGAAGAACTCGGCGCGAAGGTCACCCACGACCTCGACGCCGTGCTGCCGACCGCCGATGTCGTGAACCTTCTCCGCATCCAGCACGAGCGGCAGCGGAAGGAATATTTCCCCGGTCTCGGCGAATACGTCCGGCTTTTCGGCCTAACGAAAAGCCGCGCGAAACTGTTGAAACCCGATTGCCTGATCATGCATCCCGGCCCGATCAACCGCGGAGTCGAGATCGACAGCGAGCTGGCCGACGGCCCGCAGAGCGTGATCCTCGACCAGGTGACCAACGGGCTGGCCATCCGCATGGCCGTGCTCTACCTCTGCGGCGGCATCGCCACGCCCTGACATGCGAAAAATTTCTACTCCTTGGCGCAAAACCCGGACGCGCAGAAGCGCGTCCCTCCGGAGGGACCTGCTTCTGCAGGTCCGCGAGCTACGATGAGCGCGACCTTTATCCGGAATGGCCGCATCATCGATCCCGCGAGCGGGCGCGACGAAGTCGGCGATCTCTTTATCGCCGATGGAAAAATCAGCGACCAGCGGCCTAACGACTGCGAGGAAATCGACGCCACCGGGTTGGTCGTTAGTCCGGGCCTGATCGACATCCACGTCCACTTCCGCGAGCCGGGTTTCGGCTGGAAGGAAACGATCGAGTCCGGCGCACGCGCGGCCGCCGCCGGCGGATTCACCACCGTTGTCTGCATGCCGAACACTTCGCCAGTTGCCGACAGCCCGAGCACGATTGCGTGGATTAAGGATCGAGCGGCGGAAGTGGCGAGCGTGCGAGTTCTCGCGACGGGCGCGATTTCCAAAAATCTCGACGGCGCAGAGCTCGCTCCGATCGGTTCACTGAAACAGGCCGGCGTGGTCGCGATCACCGACGATGGCCGCTGCATTCAGAACAACGAGCTGATGCGCCGCGCGGTCGAGTATGCGCGGATGTTCGACCTGCCGGTGCTCGATCATTGCCAGGACTACAACCTCGTCGGCGACGGGCTCGTGCACGAAGGCGCGTGGAGCACGCTGCTTGGTTTGCCCGGTTGGCCGGGCGCGGGCGAGGAAGCGATCGTCGCGCGCAACATCCTTCTCGCGGAGCTCTGCGATCATCGGATTCATTGCCAGCACATTAGCGCCGCAGGGAGCGTGCGGCTCCTGCGCGAAGCGCGCGCGCGCGGCGTGAAAATCTCCGGCGAAGTCTGCCCGCACCACATCGCGCTGACCGATGCGGCGATCGAGAATTTCGACACCAACTACAAAATGAACCCGCCGCTGCGGACGGAGCGCGACATCGCCGCGCTCCTCGAAGGCATCGCCGACGGCACGCTCGACATCCTCGCGAGCGATCACGCGCCGCATGCGGGTTTCGAGAAGGAGGTGGAGTTCGACGCTGCGCCCTTCGGGATCATCGGGCTGGAGACGGAGCTCGGATTGTTCCTCGAGCTGCTCGTCCACAAACACAAAACGATCGATCTCCCGCGCCTCCTCGCGCTCTTCACAATCAATCCCGCGCGATTGTTAGGCCTGGAGAGCGGGACCCTCTCGTTAGGCGCACCGGCCGACGTCACCGTGATCGATCCCGATCTGGAGTGGACGGTCGACGCTGCGAGCTTCGCCTCGGCCTCGCGGAACACGCCGTTCGACGGCTGGAAACTCCGCGGTCGCGCCGTGCGCACGATCGTGGGCGGGAAAACGGTTTGGTCTTACTGAAACGCCCGGCCGTATTGGGGCGGCGTTTCCGCTTTTTGATGGAGCGGCTTCGCCGCATTCAGCGGCCAGTAGGGATGACGCAAAAACTCGCGCGCCATCAGCACGAGATCGGCTTCACCCATCCGGATGATCTGGTCGGCCTGCTCCGGTGAAGTGATCATCCCGACGGCGGCGGTCGCGATCTCCGCTTCGGTGCGCACCTTGGCGGCGAAGGGTAGCTGGTAACCGGCCCCGACCGGAATCTTCGCGTCGGCGACATTGCCGCCGCTCGAGCAATCGATCACATCCACGCCTAACGATTTCAATTTTCGCGCGAGCGCGACCGAGTCGTCGCCCGTCCAGCCGCCTTCGGTCCAATCGGTCGCCGAGATGCGGACGAAGAGTGGATATTTTTCCGGCCAGACCTCACGCACGGCGGCGGCGGTTTCGGAAAGAAAGCGGATCCGATTCTCGAACGAGCCGCCGTATTCGTCGGTGCGGCGGTTGCTCAGCGGCGAGAGGAAACTGTGGAGCAGGTAACCGTGCGCCGCGTGGATCTCGATGACTTCAGCGCCGGCCTCGAGCGCGCGTTTTGTGGCTGCGACGAAGGCATCGCGATTCCGCGCGATTCCGGCATGATCGAGTTCGTGGGGCGTCTGATATCCAGCGTCGAAGGGCAGCGGGCTCGGCCCGAAGATCGGGCTCCAGCCGCCTGCCGCCACGCCTAACGGCTTTCCGCCTTCCCACGGCCGCGCGGTGCTGGCTTTGCGGCCGGCGTGCGCGAGCTGGATGCCGGGAACCGCGCCCTGTTGCCGGACGAATCCAAATATCCGCGCGAGCATCGGCACGTGCTCATCTTTCCAAATCCCGAGATCCTGCGGGCTGATCCGCCCTTCCGGCAAGACTGCGGCCGCTTCCGTGAAAACGAGCGCGGCGCCGCCGACCGCGCGGCTCCCGAGATGCACCAGGTGCCAGTCATTCGCGAAACCGTCTTCGCTCGAATACTGGCACATCGGCGAGACGACAATGCGGTTGCGGAGCTCGACGCCGCGGAGGCGCAGAGGGGAAAAGAGATGAACGTTTTGATTTTGCGGCACGCCCACGAATCGCACATTTCGCGGCGGGGCGAGCCCGCTATTACGATCGTCAGGCGTTGTCCGCGAACTCTTCCATCGGCGGGCAGGTGCAGAAAAGATTGCGATCGCCGTAGACGCTGTCGATCCGCGCGACCGCCGGCCAGAACTTGTGCTCGCGCAGCCAGCTCGCCGGGTAGGCGGCTTCCTCGCGGGAGTACGGATGTTCCCATTTGTCCGCCGTCGCGTGCGCTACGGTGTGCGGCGCATTCTTGAGCAGGTTATTTTTCTTATCCCCGCCTTCGCGGCCGATCGCGTCGATCTCGGCCTTGATCGCGATCATCGCGTCGCAAAAACGATCGAGCTCATGCTTCGGTTCGCTTTCGGTCGGCTCGATCATCACCGTGCCCGGGACCGGCCACGAGACTGTCGGTGCATGAAAACCGTAATCCATCAGCCGCTTCGCGACGTCTTCCACTTCGACGCCGGAGCTCTTACAGGGTCGCAAATCGAGGATGCATTCGTGCGCGACGAGGCCTCGCTTGCCCTTGAAGAGGACCGGGAAGTGCGGGTCGAGCCGCTTCGCGATGTAGTTCGCGTTCAGGATCGCGACCTCGGTCGCTTTCGTTAGGCCATCCGGGCCCATCATTCGGATGTACATCCACGAAATCGTGAGGATGCTCGCGCTCCCATACGGAGCCGCTGACACCGGCCCTGCGCTATTCGTGAGGGACTTTTGGTTCAGGGTGGGGAGGCCGGGCAGAAATTTCACGAGATGCTTTGCGACGCCGATCGGGCCGACGCCGGGACCGCCGCCACCGTGCGGGATGCAGAAGGTCTTGTGCAAATTCAGGTGGCAGACATCCGCCCCGATGTCGCCCGGCCGGCAGAGGCCGACCTGCGCGTTCATGTTCGCGCCGTCCATGTAAACCTGCCCGCCATGCTCGTGCACGATCTCGCAGATCTCGCGGATGGTGGTTTCGAAAACGCCGTGCGTCGACGGGTAGGTGACCATGAGCGCGGCGAGATCTTTGGCGTGCGCTTCGGCTTTGCTGCGGAGATCAGCCAGATCGATGTCGCCGTCTTCGAGGCATTTCACGGGCACGACTTTGAATCCGGCCATGACCGCGCTCGCGGGGTTCGTGCCGTGCGCGGAAGTCGGAATGATGCAGACGTTCCGGTGCGACTCACCGCGCGCCGCATGGTAGCCGCGAATCGCGAGAAGCCCGGCGTATTCGCCCTGCGAGCCGGCGTTCGGTTGCAGCGAAACCGCGGAGAACCCGGTGATCTCCGCGAGCCATTGCTCGAGTCGCACGCACATCTCGCGGTAGCCGGTCGTCTGGTCGTTAGGCGCGAACGGATGCATCCGCGAGAACTCCGGCCACGAGACCGGGAACATCTCCGCGGTCGCGTTCAACTTCATCGTGCAGGAGCCGAGCGGGATCATCGAATGGCAAAGCGACAGATCGCGCGACTCGAGTCGGCGCAGATAACGCAGCATCTCGGTCTCGCTCGCGTGGGTGTTGAAAACCGGATGTGTCAGGAAGTCGGACTCGCGGTTTTCGATCCGCGATTTCCGGTTAGCGGGCATGCTCCCAGGAAGGATGGCGCGGTTTTCGCCGAAGAGTGCGAGAAGCATTTCGACATCGCGCGGCGTGGTCGTTTCGTCGAGGGAAATGCCGACGCTGTGCGGGCCGAGCCGGCGCAGGTTGCAGCTCTCGCGCGCCGCTCGGTGGAGCATTTCGTCGCTGCTTTTGTTCCCGAGCTCGAGGCGGAGCGTGTCGAAGAAATCCCAATGCGCGATCCCGTAGCCAAGCTGCTCGAGGCCTTCGCCGAGCCGGCAGGTGAGGCTGTGCACACGGCGCGCGATTTTGCGCAGACCTTCCGGCCCGTGATAGACCGCATACATCGAAGCCATGACCGCGAGGAGAACCTGCGCCGTGCAAATGTTGCTCGTCGCCTTGTCGCGCCGGATGTGCTGCTCGCGCGTCTGGAGCGCGAGGCGATAAGCGGGACGGCCCGCGGCGTCGTGCGAAACGCCGACGAGGCGGCCGGGCATGTGGCGCTTGTATTGATCGCGGGTGGCGAAATAAGCGGCGTGCGGGCCGCCGAAGCCGAGCGGAACGCCAAAACGCTGCGTGCTGCCGACCGCGACGTCAGCGCCCATTTCGCCTGGCGGTTTCAAAAGGGTGAGCGCGAGAATATCGGCCGCGACGATCGCGAGCGCGCCGGCGTCGTGCGCCGATTTGATGAACGGCTCGTAGTCCACAATCGCGCCATCAGTCGCGGGATATTGCAGGAGAACGCCGAACGTCTTTTCGTTAGGCTGAAAAGTCCGGTGATCGCCGATCACCACTTCGATCCCGAGCGGCTGCGCGCGCGTCTGGACGACTTCGATCGTTTGCGGATGACAATTTTCCGAGACGAAGAACTGCGCGCGATCCGTCGCGACGGCGTGACAGAGCGCCATCGCTTCCGCGGCCGCGGTCGCTTCGTCGAGGAGCGACGCGTTCGCGATGTCGAGCGCGGTCAGGTCGGTGACCATGGTCTGGAAATTCAGCAGCGCCTCGAGCCGGCCCTGCGCGAGCTCGGCCTGGTAAGGCGTGTAGGCGGTGTACCAGCCGGGATTTTCCAGGATGTTGCGCTGGATCACCGGCGGGACAAAGCAGTCGGAATAACCGGCGCCGAGGAAGCTGCGCGCGACCTTGTTCTTGCGCGAGATCCCGCGCAATTCGGCGAGTGCTTCCTGTTCCGAAGCGCCGGCCGGAAGATCGAGCGTGCCGCTCATCCGGATGTCGCGGGGCACGGTCGCGTCGATGAAGGAGCTCATGCTTTCGAAGCCGACGGCCTCCAGCATCTGCGCGACTTCTTCGTCGTTAGGCCCGATATGGCGGCTGACGAAAGGGCTCAGTTCCGGCGCGTTTTTTTGCGGGGCGGGAGCGGAGGTTTTGGTGATTTCTGCTTCCGCGGGTGCGGCGACTAAATCCATCGGGCATCCTACGAGAAGCGGAATTTCTCGCAAGCGAGGCCGGCTCGCGGGTCTCGGCCGAGCCCGTTAATTTGCGTCGAAAGTTTCCACGCCGTGGGCGCGCAACTTTTCGCGCACGGCGTTGAGATGTTCGCGATCGCGGGTTTCCACGGTGCAGAGCACCTGCACGGCGGAAACGTCGGAGCTGGCGAAGGCGCGGTCGTGGATCACCTGTTTGATGCTCGCGCCGGCGCCGGCGATCTGCGCGGTGAGATCGGCGAGACCGCCCGGCCGATCGCTGATGATCGCGCGGAAACGCGAGAGCCGGCCATCGGCGACGAGTCCGCGCTCGATCACGCGGCTGAGGACGTTCGGGTCGATGTTGCCGCCGCAGAGGAGAAGGACGACGCGCTTGCCTTTGAGTTCCTCGAGATGCCCGGAAAGGCACGCGGCCAACGGCGTGGCGGCAGCGCCTTCGACAACGCCTTTTTCCAACTCCACGATGCGCAAAATCGAGAGGGCGATTTCTTCCTCCGAGACGATCACGGTTTTGTCCGTGTATTTGCTCGCGATCGCGAAGGCGTTGGTGCCGACCTGCGCAATCGCAAGACCGTCGGCGAGCGTTGGCTTGGTCGTAATTTTAACCGGCTTGCCCGCTTTCAGCGCCGAAGAAAAACTCGCGACATGCTCGGCTTCGACCGCGATCACCTTCGCTTCTGGCCGCAAAGTTTTTACCGCGAGCGAGACGCCCGCGAGCAGACCCGCGCCGCCGACCGGCACGATCACGGCGTCGAGGTCCGGCACCTGCGCGACGATTTCCAGCCCGGCAGTGCCCTGGCCGGCGATGATGTCGGGATGATCGAAGCCATCGATGTAGGCGAGGCCCCGTTCCTCGGCGATCTCGTGCGCGCGCGCTTTGGCGTCCGCAAATTCCTTCCCGAAAAGCACCACGGTGGCGCCGAGTTTCTGGCAGTTGCTGATCTTAATCAGCGGCGCGAACTGCGGCATCACCACGGTCGCGGGCACGCCGAGCAATTTTCCCTGGTAGGCGAGCGCCTGCGCGTGGTTCCCGGCGGAGGCGGCGATGACGCCTTTCTTTTTCTGTTCCGGCGAAAGTTTGGAGAGGGCGTTGTGCGCGCCGCGTTCCTTGAAGCTGCCGGTGCGCTGAAGATTATCGAGCTTGCAGTAGATCTCCATCCCGGTGAGCTCGCTCAGCGGGATCGACTTCGGGCAGGGCGATTCGTAGACGGCGCCGCGGATGCGCTTCGCCGCGGCTTCGATGTCTTCGAACGTGGTCAAGCGTCGGTAGCCTAACGGGCGCGGCATTGGCCGGCAACTCCGTTCCGCCGCGCGCGCCTAGCTCTCGTGGTCGATCGTCTCGCGCACCTTGGCGGCGAGTTGCTCGGCGGTGAACGGCTTCGGGAGGAAGCGCATCTCGGGATCGCAACGGTCGCCGGGAAGCATCGATTCCTCGAGGTAACCGGAGACGAAGAGAACCCGGGTTTGCGGACTCGTTAGGCGAAGCCAGTCGGCGAAACTGCGACCGCTGATTTCCGGCAGCATCATGTCGGTGATGAGCAGATCGATCTTGCGGCCGCCGTTTTTCGCAATCAGCCGTTTCGCATCGTCGGCATGAGCGGCTTCGAGCACGTCGTAGCCGAGTTTGCGGAGAGCGCGGACCGAGAAGTGGCGCACGCCGACTTCATCCTCGAGCACGAGCACGGTCTCGGTGCCGGTGAGCAGTTTTGCCGGATCGCGCCGCCGGTAGGCGGGCGGCGGCGGAGCGCCGACGCGTTTCAGATAGAGGCGCATCGTAGTGCCCTCGCCCAGCGCGCTCTCGGCGGAAATGCAGCCGCCACTCTGGCGGGCAATGCCGTAGCTGGTCGCCAGGCCGAGTCCGCTGTGCTGGGTCGAGCTGCGAGTGGTGAAGAACGGCTCGAAAAGTCGCGCCTTCACTTCATCGGTCATGCCGGAACCGTTATCCGTCACCGTGATGACCACGTAGTCACCCGGGCGTAAATCGTCTTTGCAGCAGGGCGCGTCCCCATCGGGCGGGATCTTGAGCACCGAAGTCTCGATCGTTAGGCGACCGCCGTGGGGCATCGCGTCGCGCGCATTGACGGCGAGATTGAGAAGGATCTGCGTGAGCTGGCCCTCGTCGACCTTGACGTGCGCGCCTTCGGGCAGGTGATGCAGGTGGCACTCGATCGAGATATTTTCGCCGAGCAGCCGGAGCAGCGAACGCTCGACCCGGACAATCAGCGAATTCACTTCCAGCACGGTCGGCTCGAGGCTCTGGCGGCGACTAAACGCAAGCAGCTGATTGGTGAGAGCGACCGCCCGATCGGCGGCGTCGCGAATCTCCGTGATGTGGTTCGCCACCGTGCCGTGGACCGCCCTTTCCGTCAGGAGCAAATCGCTGTAGCCGAGGATGGTGGTGAGAAAATTATTGAAGTCGTGCGCCACGCCGCCGGCGAGCTGGCCGAAAGCTTCCATCCGCTGCGAGCGGCAGACCTGCGTCTGGAGTTGCTTCCGTTCGGTCACGTCCATCATCGAACTCACGACCCGCGGGTCGGGGCTGCGGACGATGAGGGCGCGCTCGAGGATATGCAGGTAGCGCCCGTCCTCGTGCCGGAAACGATATTCGCCCGTCCAATTTTCCGCCGGCCCGGCGAGCGCCTCGTGGATGCTCTCCTGGATGCGTGCCCGATCTTCCGGATGAATTCGGTCGAGCCAGAAAGCGATATTCCCCGTCTTCGCGGAAGCGCTCGCGCCGAGCAGGCTCTCCAGCCCAGCGCGCCAGTTCAGCGTGCCGGTTTTCACATGCCAATCCCGGACGGCGTCATTCGTGGCGCGGGCGACGATGGAAAAATATTCGCCCTGGTCCGGCGCCGGAAGCCCGAGCAGCGGGGTGCGGAATTGGTGGTTGGAGAAATGCGCCGCGCGGGCTTGGTTTTTGCAGAAGACATTCGGGAAATGGCGGAAGCAAACCGCGCTTCCGTCTTAGCTAGAACCGTGCCCATCCCACCAGGTTCAGGACAGGAAATTGCCTTGCTTTCGCGCGCCGGGAAAACAACGCTCCCCTTGCCATGGCTGATGAAACTTCTTTCGACCCGCTCCGTCCGCTCCAGCACCAGAAAGCGCTTGTGACCGGGGCTAATTCCGGCATTGGCGAAGCCTGCGCGCTCGCGCTCGGCGCGGCCGGTGCAGACGTGGTGGTGAACTACGTTTCCCGGCCCGAGGAAGCCGAGCGGGTGGTGAAATTAATCGAAGCGCAGGGCAGCCGCGCGCTCGCCCTCCACGCCGACGTGAGCAACGAGGAGCAGGTTCAGGCGATGTTCGCCGAGATGCTGAAGCAGTGGGGCACGATCGACATCCTGGTGAACAACGCCGGGCTCCAGCAGGATTCCGCGTTTCAGGACATGACCCTGAAACAATGGCAACTCGTGATCAGCGTGAATCTCACCGGCCAATTCCTCTGCGCGCGTGAAGCAGTGCGGGAATTTCTCCGCCGCGGCGTGGTGCCTGCAGTCTCGCGCGCGGCCGGGAAAATCATCTGCATGAGCTCGGTCCACGAAGTGATCCCGTGGGGCGGCCACGTGAATTACGCGGCCTCGAAAGGGGGCGTGATGCAGCTGATGAAAAGCATGGCGCAGGAACTCGCGCCGAAAAAAATCCGCGTGAACAGCGTCGCGCCGGGCGCGATCAAGACGCCGATCAACCGTGACGCCTGGGAGACGCCGCAAGCAATGGAATCCCTCTTGAAATTGATCCCGGACCAGCGCATCGGCGAGCCCGAAGACATCGCGCGCACCGTGGTCTGGCTGGCCTCGGATCAATCCGATTACATCACCGGCGCGACGCTCTTCGTCGATGGCGGCATGACGCTTTATCCCGGCTTCGCGACCGGCGGGTAACGAATGGCTTTTGTGAGGTTAACCCTGCAGGAACTGGCGGAGCAATGCGGCGGCGAGCTCCGGGGCGACGGCAGCCTAACGATCACTGGCGCCGCCTCCCTCGCTGAAGCGGCGCCCGACGAAATCACCTTCTACGGCAACCCGCGCTATCTCCCGGCTTTCCGCCGCACCCGTGCCGGCGCGGCGTTTGTCCCGGCGGATTTCGAGGAACAAATCGTCCCCGCGCAGATCCGGGTCGCGCAACCGGCCAAGGCTTTCGAGCAGGTGGTGATCGGCTTCGCGCCGCCGCCGATCGTTTTCGCGGCGGAGATCCACCCGAGCGCGGTCATCGCGGAAGGGGTGTCGTTAGGCGAGAACGTCGCCATCGGGCCGCATGCGGTACTCGAGCCCGGCGTGCAGCTCGGCGACCACGTGCGAATCGGCGCGAACTGCTACATCGGGCACGAAACCACGATTGGCGCCGACACCGTTATCTACCCGGGTGTGATCATCCGCGAGCGCTGCCAGATCGGCCAGCGGGTCATTCTGCATGGCGGTATCGTCATCGGCTCGGACGGATTCGGCTTCGAGGCGGTGGCCGGGATTCGGAAGAAAATTCCGCAGATCGGGATCGTGCAGATCGATGACGACGTCGAGATCGGAGCCAACACCACGATTGATCGCGCGCGTTTCGGACGCACCTGGATCCAGGAAGGGGTAAAAATCGATAACCTGGTGCAGATCGCGCACAACGTGATCGTAGGAAAACATTCCGTCATCTGTGCGCAATGCGGGATCGCTGGGAGTGTGCGGATGGGCGAGCGGGTCATTCTCGGCGGGCAAGTGGGAATCACCGGGCATATCGAGATCGCCGACGACACCATGGTCGGCGCGCAAACTGGCGTCTCGAAAAGCCTGCATGGCGGGATGTGGTGGTCCACACCGTCCGTGCCGTTGGCGGATGCGAAACGGCAGACCGCCTGGGTGCGACGCCTCGGAAAACTGTTCGACCGCGTCAAGGCGATCGAGAAGCGGCTGGAGAGCTAAGGAACGAGGAAGACTTTCCCGCTGTAGGGATCCTTCACCTTGCTGCCCGGCGCGAACCCGGTGACGTCGACATACCCGCCGTTCTTGTCGTAGGGGCTGAAGACGTAGCCGGATTTCCCGGGCACGGGCTTGGCGTAGGGGAGATTGGCTTTCTGCGTGGCGCTGGTCTTCGGCTCGGACGTGCTGGGCGGCTCGCTTTCGCGAGAAGAGTTCGTGGAGCTGCGACTGGTCACGCGCGGGGCGGGCGTGGGAGTTGCGGCGTCCTCCGGCTCACGCGAAGGCGCCTCCTCGATCTGGCGACGGGTCGGCACGGGAGGCGGAGGCGGTGGGGCGCTCACGACCCGGCGCTGCGGAGCGTATTGCGGCGGGGGCGGCGGCGCGACCTGCTGCTGATAAGTCTGCGTCGGCTGGTTTTGGTAAACATTATCCGGCGGAACATTCGTCTCCGTCGTCGTGGTGGTGCTCGTGGTCTGCTGGTCGCCCGGCTCGAGCCCGAGCTGTCGGCGGACATATTCGTGCGGCGCGTCGATCACCCGAAAAGTGCTCACGGCAGCGCGGCGGGTAGTCGTGCAGGCGGGCAGCGCGAGGACCGCGAGGAAGAGGACGAAGCAAGGACGTTTCATGGACATAAATAGTTTCGGTCGTGGCACTCCCGGCGCGTGGGAGTAATTTATCTGCCCGACCTTATCACAGACGCAGACCCACGCCCGATTGTTCACGCGATCATCGAAAAGCCAGCCGGGCCTAGCGTTCGTGCGCCACCCACTGGGTGGCGTAGCGCACCACTTCGCGGGCATTCGTCACGCCGAGCTTCTCCTTGATGTTCGCACGATGCGCCTCGGCGGTCTTTTTGCTCAGGTGCAGCTGCGCCGCGATCTGGTGCATGTCGCGCCCTTCGCCGATGAGCTGGAACACTTCCAACTCCCGATCGGTCAGCCGCTCGACCGCGTTGCGCGCTTCGCCGCCGCCCTGGATATGATCGAAGAGCATCCGCTTCGTCATCGTGGGGCTGATGTAAATCTCGCCGTCGAGCACGCTGCGCACCGCCTGGAGAATGGAATCGAGCGCCTCGCGTTTCATCACGTAGCCGCGTGCCCCCGCGCGCAGGGCCCGCTCCGCGTAGAGTAATTCATCGTGCATCGAGACGATCAGCACCGGCAATCCCGGCACCTCGACCTTGAACATTTTCGTGAGCTCGATCCCGTTCGCCCCGCCGCGCAGCCCGATATCCACCACCGCGAGGTCGAATCCTCCCGCGCGAATCGCGTCCAGCGCCGCGGCGCTGTTTTCCGCCTCGCCCCGCACCTGCAGATCGGGTTGCGTATCGAGAAGCTGCATCATCCCTTTGCGAAAAAGGGGATGATCGTCGATCAACAAAATGCTGCGGCGTCGAATGGCCTGTTTTTTCTTTTCTGCGGTGATCTTCACTTCTGAAATGGGATGCTTACGATAACATCGCACGACCCGCCCTGCGTTGGATGCGCCGAATTGCACGGCGCTCCAGGAGGCGTTGATGGGAGGGCCGGGCTCGCCTCCGTTTCCTGCTCCCGAGCGCCTACTCGACCGACGTCACTTCGTCGCCGTAGATCTTCACCACGTGGGTCAGCCGCGCATCGTTGTGTTCTACGATTTCGTGGACCACCCGCGTCACATCCAGCGTGAGACTGCCCGCGTGCAGGTGCACCCGGTCGCCGCGACCCGGAGCGAGGAAGGGGACGCGAATGTGGTAATGCTCCACCTGCGTCGCCCCGGCGGTGTAGAACTCCAGGTGATAATCGATCCGATCAATATCCATGTGCTTGCCTTGCCGGAGTCGCGCGGCCGGCCGTTTCCCAGCCGTTTTAAAACCGGAAGAAAACGAACTTTTCCCGCTACGGCGCGACCGTCGGCGCTTCTTCGCCACTCCCTGCGCGCAGAGAAGCGATTTCCCCTTCGTTAGCATCCCGCACCGTCGTGGTGCGCATCGATTCCACCCGCCCGCCGGCAAATTTCCCAGTCACAAACAGCCCCGTCGGATGCGTGCCGACGGAATGAAGATGAAAAAAATCGCGCTCGACCGGGTGACCATCCGCCAGCGGCTGGACCACCATCAGTTTACCGGCATGGGCGCGTTCGTAGGTCTGCGCCGGCGTGAGAATTCGGGCTGCGGACAGGTTGTTGGTCATGGCGCAAGATACAGCCGCGTCTCGCGATCTCCTAACCCTCCTTTCCAATCGCAGATGCCGAACCGTGCGGTGAAGACCACCCGGCAGATCTCCGGCTCGTCTTAGGAAATTTCACTAGGCCCGGAATGGGAAAGCGACGGATGGGCGCGGGCCTCGCCATATGTTTTCCTCCTCGCATGGAAGCATCCCTCTCCCTCGATGAACGGCTCACGATGTTGCGCGAGCTCGATCACGCTTCCCATTGGTATTCGCTCGATGACAAACGGAGCTGCGCCGTCTGCGCGCGCATCTTCTCGGGCCGCCAGGTCCGGTTTCAGAAGCACCCGCGCACCGGCTACGTGCTCCGTTGCCCGACCGAGGATTGCCCGGCTCATTTCAGCCATTGGATGGTCTGGCGCGACCGCGAAGCCCCCGCGGTGCCGCCGGCCGGAAGCATCTCCGGGCCCGCGAAAGCGGAATTTCGGTTCTTTTAACGCGCTCGCGGCTGGGGTCCGCCCGTGGCGCCGTCTAGATCAGCGTTCGCTCCTCCGCGTCGAATTCTGCCTTGGGTTTTTGAATCAGGTGCGGCCCGTAATCGGGATGCTCGGCCCACTCGATTTGATCGAGGGGGCGACCGAATTGCCCGGGCTGAAAGCGTCCTCTATCCCGGCGTTTCACCCCGGTAACCGCGGGGCGATTCAAGAAGACAAAGTTTCTACCCCTCGTTAACAAACGCGTTTTGGAACGCCCTTGTCCCCGCAACTCCGTTGCCACCTCCCCCACCTACCCGACTTGCCGCCACGCATCGCACCGCAACACCAGCCCGCGCTTCACGGGATTGTCGTGCAGCTAAGCGAGCTTCTGCTCCAACATCACATCGCTCAGGAGCGCCTGCGGATGCACCCCTTCCTGCCAAACCTGATGCGCACTGGCCGTCTTATGTTTCGCCCGATAGTAAGCGAGCTGATTCAATCACCACTCCTGACCTTCCGCCTCCAACTGTGTGAGAATCTCGCGCGCCGCGAACCTTTTTAAGTCTCCGATCGTCTTCGCTAGCTCAGGCCCACCGACAATCGCGTGCAGATGACTATCGAGGATCACCCACGCAAAGAGCTTCAGACCCTTCTGAGCCTGAGCGTAAGCAAACGCGCGCACGACAATATCGGAGCAGGCACTGGAACGGAGGACCGGTAGCCACTCCACACAGGTCGCCGTGATGAAGTGCGGCGCGTCTAGCTCCAGGACGCGGTAGCGACTGCGCATGACCCAGCGTGTGCGAAACAGAGTTTCAAAGACAAGTGCGTTCCCAAAGAGACTTTGGGAACGAGGGACTCTGGGAACCAGAGATTTCAAGTTCCATAGTAACGAATACATCGTCCCATCCAGAGCTGGCGGTTTGGTATTTCGTAACTCATCTTAACTCTGTAAGACGCGGGTCGCACGCTAATGGGCGCAACCACGCATCAGGACGACGAGAATGACTGTCCCAATGATGGAGACGAAAAGGGAGCCGACACAACCCAGGCGATTAGAAAAGAATCCGAACATGCCCCTGAATCGGATCTCGATCAGTGATCACGGCCGGGTTACCCATTCAACAACTAACTCTCAACCCATCATTAACTCAGGAATGAGTGAGGCGGGCGTGGCAAGGGCGAATTCGCTCCGATGCCGGCCCAACCGAGGACGCACTCCGCTGAGGTGACTGCCCGGTTGGGACAATTCCTAGGCAGAGATAAGAACAATGGCGAACGGGCACCGTCGCGATGAATTTCGATTGTTCTTTTATGAAACGGAGCAATGGCCGGGAAGCTGAGAGCCCTAAGCAGATCGCGCGTTCCCAACAGAAAGACTTAGGCAATTCGGAGGTGGACCGTGCGCTCCGTATCTCCCTGCCCGTAGTAAGGCCTATAAGTTACTCGCCGGCCGTTTGGAAGGAGATGACTCGGGCGCAGCAATGAACAGCAGCAAGAACTTCCAGGAGGAAACGACATGGCGGAACGCCACACTCTGACAGGTAACATCCAGCGTCACGAGAATTTCCGGTCGCGAGTGCTGGGGAACGAGCGAGAAATTCTGGTCTATCTGCCGCCGGGTTATCGGCGGTCGACGACACACCGTTATCCCGTTCTCTATCTCCAGGATGGGCAGAACGTCTTCGATGCGGCTACCGCCTTCGGCGGGGTGGAATGGCGAGCCGACGAGGCCGCCCAACTATTAATCAAACAGGGTTTGATTGAGCCGCTCATCATCGTGGCGATCGCCAACGCAGGAGATGAGCGCATTCATGAATACACGCCCACAAAAGGGCGACTGCACGAGGGCGGAAAATCAAGGGCTCGGAGCCGAGGACTGCTGCGCAAGTACGCGCGGTTTGTCGTCGAAGAAGTGAAGCCATTCATCGACCAAACTTATCGCACCCAACCCGAGAACGAGGCGACGGGCATTGCCGGCTCGTCGCTTGGCGGGTTGGCCGCGCTGCTTCTGGGACTCTGGTTTCCCGAAGTCTTCACCCGCATCGCCGCCCTCTCGCCTTCGATTTGGTGGGATGACTGCGTCATCTATCGGATCGTGGAAGAATTGGAATATCTGCCCCGCGCGTCGCGTATCTGGTTGGATACGGGGACCAGCGAGGAAGGCTGGGAGCGCGCGGCGCGCCTGCGCGATTTACTCGGCGAGCGAGGCTGGCGCTTATACGGAAATCTCCAGTACGGCGAGGTGCCCGGCGCCGAGCACAATGAGGCTGCCTGGGCTCAACGCTTCGAGTCGGTGTTGCGCTACCTCTACCCGCCGGCTCCTCCAAGATTAAAAAAGGCCCGACCTCCAAAAATTTTGGTTCGCCATCTCGAGCCTCCTGAGCCTTCGTTGCAACTGATCAGACCGCTGCCTGTACCGGAAGGGCAAAGGGACGAAATGCCCGAGGAACTTGAAGTCCCGACTGCCCGCTAGCGCTGCAAGCGAGAACCCCGCCTAACCATTCTCTTCGCGGCTAAGGGATCGCCGGTGAGGCGTCGGTGCAGAAAGAGGGCGCGGGGCTTTAGCTCTCTTTTTTCGCCGCTGGCGGGTTGCAGGTGGCGACGGGCACGGTGCAGCTGATGATGGCGCCTTCGCCTTTTTTCGATTTGACCTCGAGCGTGCCGCCGACCGATTGGGCCCGGTATTTCATGATGTGGATGCCGAGCCCGTTAGTCGGGTCGTCCAGCCCGAAGCCGTCGCCGTCGTCGTGGATGCGGACGAGGAGTTTCTTCCGCACGCACTCGAGGGTGATGGTGATGGTGGTGGGGAGGCCATGTTTGAGGGCGTTGGTCAGCGCTTCCTGGGCGATGCGGTAGAGGCTGAGGGCGACCGCTTCGTCGCCGACACGCACGGTTCTCGGGCAGACGAAACGGCAGGTGATTTTCGGCGTGTTCGCGCGGTAGGCGAGCTCGCGCAGGGCGTTGGCGAGGCCGCCGCTGGTGAGCTCGATCGGGTGCATCCCCCGGGCGAGATCGCGGGCGAGACCGACGTTGTCGTTCACTTTCTTGGCGGCCTCGGAGAAGGCTTTGGCCTGGTTGCGGTTGGTTTTACCAAGGCGCTGGGCGTGAGACTCCAGCAGGAACGCGGTGGCGGCGAGTTCCTGGCAAAGGCTGTCGTGCAGGTCCTGGCCGATCCGGCGTTTCTCGCGCTCGCTGATCAGGAGGATCTCCTGTTCGAGTTCGGAACGCTGCTGAATCTCCTGTTCGAGCGTTCGGTTTGTGGCGGTGAGCTCGGCGGTGCGTTCCAGCACTCGGAGCTCGAGTTCGTCGCGTGATTTCTGCAGTTTCTCGGCGGCGAGCCGCTCCTCGGTGGCGTCGCGCGCGATCTTGGCGAAGGCGCGGAGGTGGCCCTGTTCATCATCGAGCCGGCGCATGATGCCGTCGACCCAGATGCGGCTGCCATCCTTGCGCAGGTGCCAGCGGCGGTCGTTCGCGCAACCTTCGCGCAGGGCGATCTCCATCTCCGTTTTCTCGCGCTCGATCGCCCGGTCTTCCGCGGTGAAGATGAGCTCGCCGCTCTGGCCGAGGGCTTCGTCGGAGCTCCAGCCAAAGACGCGCTCGGCGCCCGCGCTCCAGTAGGTGATCTGGTTGGAGGGATCGATCATGAAGATGGCGTAGTCGCGCGCGCCGTCGACGAGCAGGCGGTAGCGTTCTTCGCTCGCGGCGATCGCTTCGAGGTGCTCCTTCTCTGCGGTGATGTCGCGCGCCACGCCGGCAATGCGGGCGATCGCGCCGGTCTCTTCGCGGATGGGGAAGCCGGTGTCGCGAATCCAGCGCAGCTCGCCATCGCTCGGCCGGATGATGCGGTAATCCTGGGACAGCGTCTCGCCCGCGAGGAGGCGCGGGTGCTGTCCGGCGACGCGGGCGCGATCGTCGGGGTGCACCAGTTCGCGCCAATGTTTCAGGTCGCGCAGGATTTCCTCGCGGGATTCACCCCAGATCTGGTCGTACGCCGGGCTCACGTAATCGAGCTGACCGGTCTCCGGGTTTACGATCCAGAGGACGTCGGCCGAGTTCTCGGCAAACTGCCCGAAGCGCGCTTCGCTCGCGCTGAGTGCGCGGAACGCTTCCTTCCGCGGCGTGATGTCGATCACGTACTTGATCCGGCGGCCATCGGGGAGTCGGCTGGCGGTGAAGAGCCCCCACCAGCGAGTGCCATCCTTGCGCAGGTATTCCTTCTCGTAAGCGGTGGTGTGCCCAGTCTCCTCTAGTTCGGCGATGGCTCGGCGCGAGAGCTCCATCCACTCCGGCGGCGTCATCGCGTCCCAGCGGACCCGGCCCTGCGCGAGGTCTGCGCGGTCGTAGCCGCTCATCCGGAGGAAGGCGTTGTTCGCGTCAGTGACGGTGCCGTCGATGTTAAAGAAGAGCACGCCGACGGTGTCGACTTCGAAGGCCTGGCGCATCCGCTCGGCGCTGGCGCGCAGTTCTTCCTCCATCCGTTTGCGCTCGGAGATATCGACAAAAGTCATGACCACGCCGTCGATCTTGTCGGCGGTGGTGCGGTACGGTTTGATCCGGGTGAGGAACCAGAGATCCGGGCCCGCGGCGATCTCGCGATCGATGGTGGTGAGTTTCTCCAGGACTCGCTCCGCGTCGCGGGCCAGTTCCGGATAATCCAGGCTATGGGTGATGTCGGAGAGCGGGCGCCCGATGTCACTGGGGAGGAGATTGAAAACCGCCTGCACCGGCGGGGTGAACAGCTTCAGGCAAAGGTCGCGATCGAGGAAGATGGTGCCGATGTCGGTCGAGGCGATGAGATTCTGGAGGTCGCTGTTCGCGCCGCTCAATCGCTCGACAGTGCTCTTGAGTTCCTGGTTCACCGTGGAGAGTTCTTCGTTGAGCGACTGCAACTCTTCCTTGCTCGTCTCCAGCTCCTCGGCGCTGGAGCGGACCTCTTCGTTCATCGCCTGGAGCTCTTCGTTGGAGGCTTTCAGCTCTTCGGTCGAGGCTTCGTACTGCTCGACGGTGGTGCTCAGTTGCGCCTTCACCTGCGCAAGCTCGGTCTCCAGATGACGCGCCAGCGGCTCCTCCGGCGAGGCGGCACGCGCTTCCGCGGCCGGGCCATCTTTCCGTTCAAAGACGATGAGGATGAACCCGGAAGCATCCCGCTCGTCCGCTGGTTGCACGTGCACGTCGAGCCGCTCTGGTTGGCCGTTCACCTCGAGCGCGAGGTCGCTGACGGAGATTCGCCGGTCATCCTGCCGCGCCCGGAAGATCGCCGTGCGCAACTCAATCCGGAGCGACGGGTGCACGAGCGAGAAGAGATTCGCGGTCGGCTCGCCGCCGCCAAATTGCAGGTAGCGGCCCGCGTGCTCCGAGAGGTGGACGACGTCGTGCCGCTCGTTGATCACGATCGAGGGCGGGCCGTATTTCTCGAGCAATTTCAGGTGGAGCTCGCCGAAAAGCTGCGCGCGGCGCTCGGGCGCGTCGGCCACCGGCCCCTCGCTCGAGCTCGCCGGCCGCGGGATCGGCGTGGGCGGCAGATCGCGCAGCGGGCGCGACCGCGGCGCGAGCGGGACCGGAGGGATGACCCAGGTCGAGCGCGGCGCGTTCCGGCGGACGAAGAGACGATGATGTTTCTCGATCGGGGCGAAGAGGGCGGGGGATTCCTCCACGCTCTCCGAGCCGCCGATGAAGAGCAGCGCGCCCGGCTGGAGCGCGAAGTGGAAAACCTCGAGCACGCGCGCCTGCGTCTCGCGCTTCAGGTAGATCAGGAGATTGCGGCAGGAGACGAGGTCGAGCCGGGAAAAAGGCGGGTCGCGCAGGATGTCGTGCGGCGCAAAGAGCACCCGCTCGCGAATCTCGGTCTTCACCCGGTAGGAGCCGTGTTCGACGTTGAAGAAACGTCGCAGCCGCTCGGGCGAAACGTCGGCCTCGATCGTCGCCGGGTAGAACCCGCTGCGGGCCTGCCCGATCGAGCTTTCATCGATGTCGCTCGCGAAGACCTGCCATTGCGGCGGGTTCTCCATGCGTGCGGCCTGCTCGTGGAGGAGCATCGCGATCGAGTAGGCCTCCTCGCCGGTGGCACAGCCCGGCACCCACACCCGCACCTGGTCGGTGGCCGTCTTCCCGGTGAAGAGCTGCGGCATGTTCGCCTCCAGCGCCGCGAAAGCTTCGCGGTCGCGGAAAAAATGCGTCACGCTGATCAGCAAATCCTGGAGCAGCGCGCGCGCTTCGCCTGAGTGCGCGCGGAGGAATTTCAGATACGCCGGGATGTTCTCCATCGAGTTCACCTGCAGCCGGCGGGCGATGCGGCGGAGGACGGTGGCGCGCTTGTAATGCGAGAAATCGTGGTTCGTCTGGGTGCGCAAATGCGCGAGCACATCGCGCAGCGCGGTCTCATCCGCAGGGTCGTCCGTCTCCTGCGCGACGATCGGGCCGCCCCCCGGCGCTTCTTCGTCCAGGCCACCGGCGCGCTGCTCCGGAGGGAGCTGCATCCGGTGTTCGTTCTGCACGAACTCGAGCATCTTGTGGGGCATTTCCCGCACCGGCAACACCCAGTCCACCATCCCGGTCGCGATCGCCGCGCGCGGCATGGAATCGTGCAGCGCCTCCTCCGGGTCCTGCGCGATCGTGACTCCGCCCTGCGCCTTGATGTGGCGCAAACCGATCACCCCATCACAGTCGGAGCCGGTGAGGACCACGCAGACGGCGCGCTGTCCATAGGCTTCCGCGAGGGTGCGAAAGAAGAGATCGATCGCGATGCGTCGGCCCGGGGTGTGTGGGCGCTCGCTCAGGCCGAGCGCACCCTCGACGATCGTGAGGTGTTTATCCGGCGGGATCACATAGACGTGATTCCGCCGCACCGGTTCCCGGTCCGTGACCTGCACCACCGGCATCGAGGTCGTGCGCTGCAGGATTTCAGGGAGGTTGCTCTCGTGCTCGGGCGAGAGATGCATCACCACCACGAAGACCAGTCCCGTGTCGGGGGCCATCGCTTCGAAAAATTGCTGGAGCACGCCGACCCCGCCCGCCGAGGCACCGAGCCCGACGACGCCGATCGGCAACGGGTCGTGCGACTCGCCGTTAGCGGAAGGGCGCGCGACCGGCGGCGCTCCGCGGCGCGGTGAGGAAGGACGCTTCGTTGTAGGCATGCGCGGAGATTTCGTTGGGGCGCGCAGCTGCGCGCGAGGCTGCAGCCTAGACCCGCCTGCGCCCAGTAGCGATGAGTTAACGCCGTTGAGCGCCACTTTGGCCGGGTGGAAAAGTGTTCCGGGAACGGACAAAAGCGTTTATGAAACTCCGGAAATTGAAGCCACTCCATCTTTCCGACTTGGTTATGAAACATCGCGACTTACCTGGATTCACCATCCGCGAATTCCTGCCCAGCGATTACCCAGCGGCGGTCTGCCTATGGGCACAGGTCGCAGGAGTTGAAATCGCCGAGGGTGACTCGCAGGAGGAGATCAGAGCTTATCTGGCGCGTAATCCCGGGCTCAGCCGCGTCGCGCTGGAGGGTGGAGAAATGATCGGAGCGGCACTCTGCGGCCACGATGGCCGGCGCGGTTTTATCTATCATCTCGCGGTTCTTCCCTCTGGCCGTGGCCGGGGGATTGGCAAATTGATCGTGGAAGAATGCATGGCCGGCCTGAAAGCAGTCGGCATTGTCCGCGCGCTCATCATGGTGGCAGGGGATAACAGGCCCGGGCGCGAGTTCTGGTCGAGGAACGGTTGGGAAACGCTCTCGGGCGCCATTCCCATGGCCCGCGACCTCTAAGAGCTCGCGGTGCGCGATCCGCGTGTCCCTTATTGACGTCATCCTTCGGACCGCTAACATTTCGTCGGCAATGGAGTTTGCCTTTCCGCCCGGCGGAAGAACTGCCTGAGAATTCAGAGCTGATGACTCCTGTCGGTGCCGCGAGGCGCAACAGGAGTCTTTTTTTATGCTCACATCTCTTTACGTCGCCCTCGGTGGTGCTCTCGGAAGCGTCGCACGTTTCTGGCTCTCAATAGCGATCGCCACACGCTACGAGTCGACTTTTCCCTACGGTACCCTGCTGGTGAATGTCGTCGGCTCTTTCGTGATCGGCGTGCTCGCGGCGCTCAGTTTGCCGGAGGGGCGCTTCCTGCTTTCCCCTCCGGCACGGGTGTTTTTTATGATCGGCGTGTGCGGGGGCTTCACGACTTTTTCTTCCTTCAGCCTGCAGACTTACGCGTTGGCGCTGGAGGGGGAGTGGCTGCGGGCGGCGGCCAATACGGTGCTGTCGGTTTTGCTTTGTCTCGCCGCGGTCGCACTGGGGCAGCTGGCGGTTTCCTTTTTCAACCGGGCCTAGGGAGCAGGGGGCGTCGCTGCACGCCCCAACATCGAGAGAGAGGAACACTTCCTGACCGGACTGAAAGAATTTCTTCCATAACCATGGATGATCGTTCTATAATCGCGACTTATGAAAACTTCGTCGCTTTGGTCGGTCACCGGCGTTCGGTGGCAGGTACACATTCATTTGACCGCGCTTGCCCTGGTGTTGGCCCTCTCGCGGCTGACTGCGGCCGGGGTGGTGGATGCTTCGGCCGAGAGCGCATTGCAGAAGACCGCGCCGGCGGATAACGCGCGGTTCACGCTCTCCGGCTGGGCGGAGGCTGGATTTACCGGGAACTTTGATGGTCCTGCCGACGGGCAAAATTTCGGGCGACTCCTGGACGATCGCGCGAATGAACCGCTCCTAAATCAACTCGTCCTCAGCGCCGAGCGCCGGCTGGATCCGCTGGCGGCGGCACGCTTCGATTGGGGCGCCAAAGTGCAACTCTTCTACGGCAGCGATGCGCGTTATCTCCATTCCACCGGGCTACTCGACTTGGCGACCGATGACACCGTGCAACCGGATATCCCGGAAGCCTGGTTCCTTGCGCATTTCCCGATCAACGGCACGGCAGGGGGGCTGGATCTAAAACTCGGGAAGTTCATGAACTGCTTCGGGGCCGATATGTCGGACCCGCGGATGAATGTGTTCTACTCGCGGAGTTACATCTTCAATTTCGGCTGTCCCTTTTACGGCACCGGCGCGCTCGCCACGCTCCACGCGCTGCCGGCTCTCGAGTTCTACGCAAGTATCGATCGCGGTCTCAATGTCGCGGTGGAAGATAACAATGACTCGGTCTCCTTCTATGGTGGCCTGGGCGGGAGTTTCGCCGAAGGGAAGGTCGTCTACGCGGCTCTGACCCATATCGGGCCGGAAAACCCGGGCGATAACCATGATCTCCGTTACCTCAGTGATTTCACCGTCACCTGGAAGCCAGCGCCGCGCTTCACGGCCATCACGGACTTGAATTATGTCTATGAGGAAGCCTTCGACGCGCGCGGGTACGGAATCGCACAATATCTCACCTATGAAATAAACGACTGGCTCACCGCCGGCCTCCGGGGGGAGATTTGGCGCGATGAGGATGGATTCTTCGTGGCGCAATTTGCGTCGAACAATGACTTTCTCCATTTCGCCCGGGGAGATGAAACCTCCTTCGATCCGCGCACCGTGGGTGGCGGAGTGACCACTTATGGAGCTCTGACCGCAGGGGTCACGATTAAGCCGCCGGTGCCGAAGCCGCTCACCGGACTCATGATTCGTCCGGAGCTGCGCTACGATCGCGCCCTCAACGGAAGCCATCCCTTTCATGACTCCTCTGATCGACACATGATCACCGCAGCCTTGGACCTGGTGCTCACCTTCTAGGACGGGAAAGCAAAAACGCTCCGCGCCTTGCGACGCGGAGCGTTCATGAGAGAGGAGGCTAACTAAGCCTTATGCGGCTCCGGCGTGGAGGACATGGAAGACGAAGTAATATCTTCGGCGTTCGCGGCCTTGAAGATATCCTTGGCCTTGTCTTCCTGATCACCGTCATGGGTGTGCACGGAGATAAGGTAGTTACCTTCTTTGAGTTTCTCCTCGTAGCGCTTGGCTTCGATCTCAGGGATGCCGAGGCCGATCAAACCGCCAACGACCCCGCCGGTCGCACCACCGATGGCGGCGCCGCTGAGTGCCGCCATGATAGGACCCGCGGCAATCAGCGGACCGACGCCGGGAATGGCGAGAGCTCCGATGCCTGCGAGCAGGCCGATGACTCCTCCGGTCACGCCACCGGCGGTTGCACCGGTGGTAGCGCCTTCCGGCGCCTTGGTAGCTTTCACATGGCCGATATCATGCTTTCCCTCGTCGGCAGGCAGGAGGACAGAGATTTCTGTGCTCGGGAACCCAGCGCCTTGGAGATTTTCCACAATGCGCTCGGCCTGGGCGTGTGAGGTAGCGATACAGAAGACTGATGTTTTAGACATAATTTTTTCCTTTGGTTGTTGGTTGGTTGTTGCGGAGGGGACTATTTCGAGGCTTCCACTTCGAGTTGGTCATCGATGCGTGACTGCGGTGCGGCTTCGCCAGCAAGCCGGGCAATCGTCGTTTTCTCGGCGGCCGTCTTCACGGGTCCGCGTAACGTGACCATGCCCTTCTCGGTGATGATCTTAACGTTCTTTGCCGTCATGCTCAGTGAGTCTTCTTTCATGACCGCGCGCCGAATAGCGGCCGTGATCTTGATATCGCTCGAATTGTTGGATTGATCACCCGACGTCTGCGTTTCGCCGGAGCGATCCCGCTGATTTGTCGCCGAGTTATCAACTGGCTTTTCCTGCGCGACCGCAGAGAGAGTCAAGCTAGTCAGGCCAAGGATAGAGAGTGTAAGTAGTTTCATAGTAGTTAGGTTGTGCTTTGGAATCGTTGCCCAGAGTTTGGTGGGTGTGTTTATCTCAGAATAGCCTTCACGAAGCCGCGCAACGTGAATCCGGTCCGCTCAGACTTCCGACTATTCCGCTTCGACGTTGATACTTTCTGCGAGTTGGGTCAGTTTTTTATCGGTCGCTCCTTCTTCGTCGAGGGTCTTCTGAAGTAGCTTCGCGCCCGCGTTGTCGCCGAGAAGTTGCGCATAAGTGCGGGCGGTACCGTACCCGGCCATCTCGTAATGTTCGACCCGTTGCGCGGCGGTGATCAGGCCGGCATCGCGCACATCGTCTTCGGCGTCTTCCTCGATCATTTCCTGGCCTTCCTTGAGGACGCCTTCCATGCCTTTGCACTTCGGACCGCGGGTCGTCTCGTCGTGGCTCTTGAGAATTTCTCGAGGCGCGCGGCGTGCTCCTTGGTTTGCTCGAGGTGCTGCTTGAACCCGTCAGCAAGTTTGGGATGGGTAGCGGCTTTCACCATCTTCGGCAGTGCCTTGATGATTTGATTTTCGGCGCTGTAGAGATCTTTCAGCTCGTGAATGTAGAGGTCTTGCAGGGTTTCCAGTTTCATATGCGTCTTCTTCGTAGGTGCAGCTGCAATCAGTCGTGCGGAGGGCGGGAAATAGGTCAAAGACCGACCTCACAGCAGGAGTCGCCCAAGGCAACAGGAACACGAAAACGGAATCCGCGCGGCGGCCCGGCGCCGGCGCCTAACGACGCTTGACGACGAAAATCGTGATCGAACCAGCCTTGCCGCCTGTGCCTTGTCCAACCACGCGAATGAGGGGCTGTTTTGGACGGACCACATCCCAAGCGATCGTCGTTTCCGTGCGGATAGGGGCCTTCTCGACTTGTCCCAGCTGTTCGAAAGGTATTTCCTTTCCTGGCCGCAGACTGGCGAGAATATAGGTCACTCTCTCCTTGGCGTCTGTCTTCAAGAAGATGGAGGAGTAATCTGTCTTCTCGAGTTCGAAGAGGACTTTGGGGCCCGACTCGCCCTCGTCGCCAGCCTTTTCCTCTTCTTCCTTTGGACGATATCCCGCGGCACAGAAACCATCCAATTTCCCATGGGCCTCCTTCAGGGAGCTAAGTAGTCTAACTCCAAGGATATCCGTCTTTACTCTGGCTGTCTCGGCGGCCGAGAGTCTTTCCTGAAAAGAGGCGAGATTTTTCGGCGCCGGGAGGACAAGAGTGCCTTCGGCTGTCGGTGAAGGCTCGCCGCCAGCTGGCTTCGCAGCCAGCACAGCAGCGAGAAATGTTGCTCTGAGCAACCACCGAAGAGTCATGCGAGGTGCGGGACTGGCCCTAGAAGCCGTTCGAGATCACGAACTCCGTCCCACCACGACTAATGTCTTCGAGCGCTATGGTGCTGGCCAGGGAGGTAGCGGCCCGCAAGCCGCAGA
Source organism: uncultured Verrucomicrobiae bacterium (assembly GCA_963742845.1). Taxonomy (GTDB): domain Bacteria; phylum Verrucomicrobiota; class Verrucomicrobiia; order Chthoniobacterales; family UBA10450; genus Palsa-1392. The sequence continues at coordinate 574,407 of CAVUNK010000008.1, forward strand.
AGACGCTTCCGAAACCAACGGTAGGATGACCGGCGGCAGTTAGAATCGCGTTAAGCTTGGTCGAGGCCAGCCGGACGCTGATTGTCCTGTTTTGCTGGTTAAAGAATCCACGATCCGCATTCCCCACGACCGTATCGGTTGTGCTGCCATCGAAATTGCGCACGGTCGTCCCATACTTAAAGGTACGCGTGCCGTTGGCGGCAGTGCTCGCCTGGACGAAGAACTGGTCGCCATCGTCGGACAGGCCTTTGGAGTAGGAATTACCGCTGATATTTACAATCCCTGTCTCAGGAGCGTTCGCGGTAAAATACATTTTCCAGCTCCCGCTTGGTGGAACTGCAGTTAAATCGGAGACGGTCATCGTCGCGGTAATGATAGGACCGTGATTGCTATCCTGTGAAACATATTTCACGGAGATGATATCAATCGGGCTGGGAGTCGGGGCGACAGCAAGTAGCCCGCTATCCTGGTCCTGCGCAAAGTCAGTGATCTGCTCACCGCGCGGGCCGGGCTGCATGGGTTGCGGAATCTGCGCACCGATCGTCGGGGGAGTCGCACCCGGGAGCGCAAACGGCTGTGCCGGTAGCGCGGAACCTTCGACTACGGCGGGCAGGGTTCCGCCTTTGAGGGAAGGACCGGAGATCTGCCGACTGACAAAGGTATGGCCATTGAAATCACTATGGTCATCCGTGTATCCGATCACCGCCGCCCCTTGCGGATCGATATTCACCTGGAAGTAATCAATCAGGTTGCGGTTAGGCGATTCACCGGTGAGCGGGAGACCTTTGAGTGAGATATTCGAAGCATGGATCGAGTGATCACTGGCCTGGGCGATACGGAAAGTCGGGGTCGTCGCATCGGCATTGAAGCTCTGGGCGTAGTAGACTCTCCAGCGGGCATTGTCGTCATTGCCCTGATGGTCAGTGCCATACCACGCGATGCCGACTGATCCCTGAGTCGGTCCAGTGGTGATCCAAGGCAAAAGATTTACCTTCGTGGTCAGATCGGAGGGATTGTTCACCTGCACCGGGCTGGTAAAGGTCGCGCCATGGTTGCTCGAGCTGGTCACATAGATATTTGTGCCATCGGAGTAGCAGAGATAAACGGTTCCCGGGGTGCCACCACCCGGATGATCATTCGCGACACGCATGGCCACAAAGATATTCGCGGCGTCGGTCGAGACTGGGATCGGCTGCGAAATAGTGTAAGTCAAAGGATAGCCGAGGATCGGGTCCGGGGTGCCGACTGCGAGCTGGCCATCGTTGCCGCTGATGTAGACAGTGCCGTCGACTTGGTCGACATCGAGGGCGCCAGTCTGGGAGATCATGCCCACGACGGTTGCGGGTAAGTAGGTCAGGCCACCGTCAATGGACTGTTGGGCAAACGCGACCCCAGCGCCGAAATTGCGGTATTCGAGATAGACCTTGTTTGGACCAAAGAAGCCCATCCATTGGCGATCGTTAATCGGAGCGCCGCCAGCGAAGTTACCAACGGGGTTAAAGGTAAAAGTCGCGCCGTGATCGAGAGAGCGGCCGACCGTGACGTTCGCGGCTGGAAGGCTGGCATAGGCCAGAGCGGGTTCTCCGGTTCCCCCGACACCTGTGAAGGGACCAGTGCCCACGGCCAGGTCGATATCACCACCGCCCAGCGCTCCGGCGGAAACACCGCCGGTATTGGGCACGTTGGAATCGGGCTGTCCGCGATAGATCGGGACGCGCATGTTCGGATCATAGTTAGGGTTGGGCGATCCGCCTACTGTCGGGCGAAGGTCGAAATACCAGAGATCGACACCTGCTGGGACGCCGCGGATTCCACAAACGTAATAGTTACCGAAACTATCCACGCGACTGCTGGGCTCGCCGTCGGAACTGGCGGTGGCGGCCTTCAACGGAGAGTTAGCGGAGAAGGTCATCCCGCCGCTGATGTACGTTGCAGTACGGACAGGTTGTGCAGCCGTAATGGAAACGGTGCCGTGCGGTTGGTCACCGAGCGGCGTATTCGTAAAATAAACCACGACGATATTGTAGTCGCCACTTCCGGCGGTCACGGGGTTGATGGTCGCGTTCTCCGCCGTAGTCGGGGCGCCATTGGCAGAACTGCTGATCAAGTCGCCGTCGGAACCGTCGGGATTGCGTTTGTTGATATAAAGGTCGTAATCGTCCGCCGGAATCGTCCAACTGATACCGACGTTGATTGTCTTACCGGTGTAGTCGCCGGCGGTCGACATGGAGGATAAACGTGTCACGGTTAACTCCTTCGACGGCGGTCGCCGGGTCCATTCCGCCGGTCCCGATCGCGGTCCCATCCCATGAAACCGGAGTGCTGGTAGGCGTAACCGTTCCCGAAGTTGGAGCGGCGGCGTGTAAAAGCGGGGTCGCCCCGATCGCGCAGGCTATCGTGAGAGAGCCTAGGATGGCTTTAATTCGATTATTGGTTTTCATAGGTTAGGGAGTTTGGGACTACGGAGGTGGGTTGAGACGATATAAATTCTAAAGTCGATGGTGAGCCCAAAGGGCCCCGCGCTTCCGCCGGTAACACGCCCCCGCTGCCAGGAGCGCACCACCTATGAGCAGGGCCGAGATCGAGGGCTCGGGAATTGGAGTGCCGGTGATCGAAAGGGTCGCGAAGATGGGATTCGTTGACTGAAAGTCATGGCCGGGAATGACGATGCCGTTGGACTTCGAGTCGCCGGTGGAGTCGAAGATGCTCGCGGTCAGGAAGCCATCCTGCAGCGCCAGGAGCAAGGCGTTCATGTCGCTGGCGTTCCCGGTGATCGTCCGTGTGATAAAGTCCGCCTGACTTACGGGTTCGCCGGGATCGGCCTTGGAATCCAGTCCATTCAGAAGGAAGCTCTGCCCGAGGTTGATGCCGTCCAAGACCAGGCTGAACGAATTCACATCAAAGTCGTCATCACCGTACTGAACATCATCACCGGGCGGCGGATAAGGCGTATCGACCAGTCCGTTTGGCCCCAGACCCGTATCGCCATCAAACACCGTAAGAGTGATGGTGATTGAGCTGATATTCATCAGCTTCGGCTGGTTGCCAAAGTTAAAAGCAGACGCCGTGATCGCAGCGGTTTCACCGGAGCCGATGCCGCCGTTGAAATTACTCTGCTGCTGAGTCGAACTGATGGTAACCGTTTGCGCATGCGCAAGCGAAGATCCGAGCAGGGTCGCGGCACCAGTCAGAGCCCAGAACGCTGTCTTCATATCGATCAAGCGACGCGCAGCAAGACTAGTAATTCCTGCGGAAACGGCGGGCTTGCGGGGCCAGGACCAAAAGGAGACCGGCGCCGATGAGTGCGATGGTGGTCGGCTCCGGGACGTCGCTGAGAGTCAGCGTCGTGGTGGCGTTTAAAGTGTCATTACCGATGAAGAGATCGTTCGGAGCGAGGATCGAGTCTCCCGGGTTGTCGGTGATGATTGTCCCGAGCAAAAACCCATCCTGCAGATTGGTCAGGATCGCCGCGCCAATTGCGGCGCTAACTGTGCCAGAAAAAGTCAGAGTGTCTTCAAGCCCGTTTCCACGGAAACCGTTCAGGGCGAGTCCAGTATTAATGCCGTCGAGACCGAGGAATAGGTGACCAAAGTCAAAGCCCTGCCCATCCGTAGCAGATGAATTTCCATCCTGCACCGTCAAGGTTACCTGAATGAACATGATGGAGGTGAGCGATGAAAAGTTCGCGCTGAAGTTATAGCCGGGTGCCACGGAAAGCTCCGCAGGATCCGACGTTGTGAGCTCCTGGTTTTGATTGTCCCCCTGAGTGACCGCACCATTGAGTTCGATGATCGTCGAACTAATGGAAGTGGCCTTCGCCTCATTCGAGAGGAAAGAGAGTCCGGCGGCGGCGAGAACGAGGAGTAAACGAAGGGAGCTTTTTTTCATAGAGTTACGGCTGAGTTTGGTTGGAGTGAGTGAGGTACGGAGAGTGATTCGCTTTTGCGGATTTTGTGGACGCAACGATTCTTCCGGCGGATCGAATGAATCCTCGGGAGGAGAAAAAAGAGGAACAAGCGAGACAGGCGAAAGAGAAATTCACGGTTAGAAAATGCGCTAGTTATGATCGTTAGGTCGAAGGGAAATCCGTGAAATTTTGTGACCCGGCATCTTTCATGGAGGAAACAGAAGAACTTGCCAAGATTATTCTCGCATTTTGCGTGTGTCTTACTGAAATGTCATTAGCCCGGTCGGGTCCAAATCAAATGAGTGCCCGGGAGAACACAAAAGCGGCGCCCCGAAAGCGCCGTCTGTTTTTCGCCAAGAGTCTCGGCCATCAAGACGGTCGCACAAACTCTCATGGGAGTAGGTCAGGACGACTCCCGGAGGCTTGTGTAGAGTCACAGGACGGGATTGGACTTGAGAAGACGGAGCCGCGCCTACAGGTGCTGGCGTGCTGAGAAAACAGAAAGGCATCCGGCGTTGCCACCGGATGCCCTCGTTTCTGCAATTCTCCCGGGAGCCGGATGGGACGGCTCCCGGGGAAGTTATTTTAGTTTCTCCCTTACGGAAGTGTGACTTGGACTTCGTTCGAGCAAGAGCCGCCCGTTTCCGTCTCACACACCTGATACGTGAACGAACCGGTCGCCACGCGCAGGTTGTCTTTGGTATTCCCATCGTCAGCCGTCGTTTGCACGACTGTGCCGTCGCGCAGGACGTTGATGGTACCGCCATCGGCCGGGGTCCAATTCAGCGTAACCTGTGATTTCCGGCCTTTGGTGCGATGAGTCGCCGTCAGCGTGATGTCGTTGCCGCCGCTGGTTCCCAGCTTGAAGCTGCCGATACGCGTGCGCCAGTTGAAGGAGCTGGTCGAGTCATAATACTCTTGCGTGTAGTAGAAGGTCATGTCATCGACCGGGTCGACCGTGAGGTCGCTGTAATCACCCCAGCGGTTGCTGGTGTTGATCTGGGCACCCGTGCCGTCGAAGAGGTGTGCTTCACCCTGAGCGAAGGTGCCGAGCGGATCGTTCTTCAACCGGCCCGCATAACGAATCTGCGGGAAGATGGTTGCGTCCGACGCGCTGAAACCAGCCGCCATGTTACCCGCTCCGTCCATTGCCACGCTGGCCATCCAGCGATTGGTGGAATCCGGCGAGTAGGTGCCTTCCTGGAAGACCGTCTCCGGTCCGTTCGACACGCCACGCAATTCGAAGAAGCGAATACCGGCAATGCCGCCGACGCTGACGGTATAGTTACCGACGAGCGCTTCGTGATCGCCGAAGTTGCGATACGCGAGACGGAACATCAACCGATCCGCGATCGCATCGAGCTTGTTCGAAGACGAAGCACCGAGCTGCGGAATGCAGTTACGGTTACCCGGGCAGAGCTGGGTGAATCCTGCCGCAGTCGGAGAGCTGAAGAGCGAGAACGTGGAGTTCGACGGAATCGCGAAGTCAGCGTGGAAGTGATAGGTGTCGTACTTGCCCGTGTCAGGGAAGAGCACGAACGAGTTCGGCGCGCCGGCGGGCGGCAAGGTCGAACCATCAAGATCCGCCGGCAGGAACGGGGCAATGCTGCCGCCGAGAGCCGGGAAGGTGATGAACGTCGCAGGCTGACCGGCGAGCATTTTCGCGCGATCGAACGCGAACGCCTGCGGGCCCAGATACGCCGTGCCCGAGGAGTTGAACACGTTCATGCTCATGTAGTAAGCATCGGGCCAGACACCGAGGTGCGGATAATCGAAGAAGTTGCTGCCGAGATGGAAGCCATAACGATTATACGAACCGGTCGCGTCGCTCGTGGTGGAGACCGCGATACATTCGTCGGTCGGGATGCTCGAGCCGGCGAATTGCGAGATGATCCAGCGGTTGGCAATCTGGTCATACATGACCACGGGATCACCGGAACCGGTTTGGCAAACGCCGCCGAAACCTGACCAAATGGAGTTGATGCTCACCGGACCAAAAACGGAAGCGCCCGTGGTCTTGTTGAAGACCTGGTAACCTTCGTTCACGATCTGGACATACTGGGTCGCACCCACTTCACCGTTCGTATCAGGCGGCGCACAGTTGCAGATTACGCCGGGGAATTGAATGCCCGCGAAGTTGAGAATCGGAGCCGGAATGCTCGGGGCCAGCTGGTGCAGCAAAGTTCCGCGATCGACCACGAGATCGGGGGCATCCTTGTGCGAGAGCGGAATGAGTGGGTTCTCGGCTGCTTCATGTTCCTGAAGCGACTGTTCGGGCCAAGCCGGCATGTCGCGCAGCGGTTTGGAAACGTCGTTATGATAAGACGGGACGACGATCGGGCGCCCGGTCGATTTCACGGGATTCGCCGCGTTCGCGGTCGAGCTGGAATTTACGCTCAGGGCTAACAGGGCGAGGAGGACGCCGCTGGACGTAAGCACTGAACTGAGAAGCACGCGTGGGCTCAGGAACGCGCTTCGAGTAACTGACTTCTTTTTCATTAGTATAATAATTTCCTTCTGATGTGTTGTGTGTGGTCAGGTAGAAGGACTCTTCTACCAGTTATGGAGGCTATCAAAACGTTGAGAAATGAGCCAGCGTTAAACACTTACAAATTTGTCATTTCATTGAAAGAAAGGCTCTTTCCCCGGGAAAATCAGCTTCCGCAGGGCAACCGCAAACCCTTCTCCACCAATGATAAGTGGCCTAACGAACCGGCTTCGAGGCAATTCCCCTAACGACTCGGCCAGGAGGCCAGGGCGGTGCCGGCGAGGAGAAACGTCAACGCTGCGGAGAGCAGGCAAAACGGGCAGAACGCATGGAGCACAAACGCTTGGATGAAGAGGAATCCGAGGGTCGCGAGGAACATCGCCGCGATCACACCGTGGAGAACTGCTCGTGCCTTCAGATAGCCAAAAGCCAGGCAAATCGCCGCGCTGAAGACCACGAAATAGGCCACCATCCCGAAGGCGGCCGTCGGGACTTTGCCGACCGACGCATAAACGCTGCTGAGCACCTTGGAACAACCGGCCGACGGGCCGCAGACCGAGTCATTCCCAGTCAGGTGCATCACCGTCAGAAAAGTGGCATCGGCCAGTCCCCCAAGCGCAATCACGGCCATAATCGCTCCCGCGATCGCCTGTCCACGGCCGGGTTTGGTCGCAGCCTTGTTCTTCGCCGCTCGCTGGTCGCGCTTCGTCACAATCAGGTATCCTTTTTCGCCGTCAGCGCGGCCTCGATCGCGGCCCGCAGGCTCACCGGGTCGAAGATTCCCTTCACTTCCTGCCCGTTGATGAACAGCGTCGGCGTATTCCGCACCCCGCGCGCCACGCCCTCGTCACCCTGCCTCATGATCAGTGACTTGATCTCCGCGGATTGCAGGTCGGTCTGAAATTGTTCCAAATTCAGACCCATCGTCCCGGCATAGGCCGTGAAAAAGCGGCTCGGATTTGACGCTTTGCTCCAGACTTCCTGGTATTTGTAGAGCGCGTCGTGCATTTCCCAGAAATGCCCCTGTGCTCCGGCTGCCTCCGCCGCCATCGCCGCCTCCAGCGCATGCGCGTGCATCGCGAGCGGAAATTCGTAAAAGACCACTCGCAATTTTGGGCCATAGCTTTTCTCGAGGTCGTCGATGATCCCGGTGGTCTTCGCGCAGGAAGGACATTGGAAATCGCCGTACACCTCGAGCGTCACCGGCGCATCGGCGGCCCCGCGGGCGTGCGATGGCGCGGCCGCTGACAGGTTATCAATCGGCGCGGCGATATCCGGCGGGATGGTAGAGGAAGGGGTCGTCGCTGGCCCGGTCGCGAGCGCTGGGGGAGGCTTCGGCGCGTCCGGCCGCATCTTCTCATGGTAAAACCACGCCGCAGTCGCCCCGGTCACGATCGCGACCACTAAGATGATGATAACTGGCAGAAAGCGGCGCATAAGACGAGCCGCGGACTCTATTCCGCAAAACGCCGCCTGCGCAACTCTCCACCGCGGCGCCCTCGTTGCGCCTGGCCGGTGCGGATGTTAGCGTCGCCGCTCCCGATGAGCCAAAACTACAAGGACACGCTCAACCTGCCGAAGACGGATTTCCCGATGAAGGCTGGCCTGGCCTCGCGTGAGCCCGAAATGCTGGCCCGCTGGCAGGCGGACGATCTCTATGGGCAAATCCAGCAGGCTCGCGCCGGCGCGGAACTCTTTGTCCTGCACGATGGCCCGCCCTTCGCGAATGGCGACGTCCACATGGGCACCGCACTGAATAAAATCCTCAAGGATCTCGTGGTGAAATCCAAGACCATGGCCGGCTACCGCGCGCCCTTTGTGCCCGGCTGGGATTGCCACGGCTTGCCGATCGAATACAAAGTCGTCAAGGAAGCGAAACACCTCTCGCCGCTCGCAGTGCGCCAGCGTTCCGCGGAGTTCGCGCGCAAGTTTGTCGACATCCAGCGCGAGCAATTCAAGCGGCTCGGCGTCTTCGGCGACTGGGCCCACCCCTATCTCACGATGAACCCCGCGTACGAGGCGGAAATCCTTCGCGCCTTCGCTGTTTTCGTCGAGCGAGGGTTGGTCTACGAATCGCTCAAGCCCGTTTTCTGGAGCACCGGCGCGCAGACCGCGCTGGCCGAAGCGGAAGTGGAATATCAGGACCGCCACGACACCGCGGTCTACGTTAAGTTTCCCGTCGTTACCGGCTCGTTCGGCGGAAAGGCCAGTATCGTTATCTGGACCACCACGCCTTGGACCTTGCCCGCCAACCTCGCGATCGCGGTTCACCCAAAAGAACGCTACGTCGCGCAGAAGTTTATTCGTGGCGAAGAGAGCGATGTCTTTATCCTGGCGCAAAGCCTGACGAGTGCTTTCACCGCGGCGACCGGCTGGCAACCGGACGGTGAACCGCTCGAAACTTTCCCCGGCACCAAAATCGAAGGCATCGGCGTCCAGCACCCTTTCCTCCCACGCACCGCGATCGTCCTCACCGCTGACTTCGTCACCATGGATACCGGCACCGGCGCCGTCCATATCGCGCCCGGTCACGGCGACGATGACTACTCGTTAGGTAAAGCCAGCAGTCTGCCCATCCTGTCGCCGGTCGACGACCATGGGCACTACACCGAGGAAGCGGGCCTGCCTGACCTGGTCGGTAAGTATGTGTTCGATGCCAACCCAGACATTGTGGAACTCCTGCGCGACCGTGGAATGCTCGTCGCGGAGGAGACTTACGCGCATAGTTATCCCTACTGCTGGCGCTCGAAGACTCCGATCATCTTCCGCGCCGTCGAACAGTTCTTTATCCGCATCGATGACCTCCGTGCGCGCGCCCTCGACGCGATCACCAAGGTAACGTGGCTTCCGCCTTGGGGAGAAAACCGTATCGCCGGCACAGTCGAGTCCCGACCTGACTGGGTGATCTCGCGGCAGCGGAGTTGGGGCGTCCCGCTCCCGGTTTTCTATTCGGCCGAGAACGACGCGATCCTCGATCCTGCCTGGATCCGCCGCCTGGCCGACTTAGTCGCTGAGCGCGGATCTAATGTCTGGTTCGAGCTCGACGACACTGCGCTCGCCCGCGCGCTGGAGTTACCCGAAGGTACCCGCCACCGCAACGATACAATCGACGTCTGGATCGATAGCGGCGTCTCTCACCAGGCGGTCTGCGCCACTCATCCGGAGCTGCGCGATCCGGCCGACATGTATCTTGAGGCCACCGATCAACATCGCGGCTGGTTCCAATCGTCCCTCATGACCAGCGTCGCGCTGCACGATCGCGCGCCTTATAAGACCTGTGTCACCCATGGCTTCGTGGTCGACGTTGACGGGAAAAAGATTTCCAAGTCGAGCACCTACAGCAAACCGATGGACGCGGGCCATTTCGTCAGCCGGCACGGTGCCGACATCGTCCGGCTTTGGGTGAGCAGTGTGAACTACACCGACGACGTGCCCTTCTCGGAAGAGATGTTCACCCGCCTTGGTGACACATATCGCCGCATCCGGAACACATTGCGCATCCTCCTGGGTAATCTCCACGATTTCCAGCCTAACGAACAAACAACGAATACGCTGCCTCTGGTCGACCGTTGGATTCTCGACCGCCTCCAGGCGGTGATCGAGGAATGTCGCGCTGCCTACCAGAGCTACGAATTTCACAAGGTCTATCATACGCTGAATCAGTTCTGCGCCGTCGATCTCAGTAGTCTCTACGTCGACATCACCAAGGACCGGATGTATTGTGACGCTATCGATTCGCCCCGCCGTCGCGCGACTCAAGCTGCGATGCGAGAGATATTCGACACGCTCTGTCGTCTGCTCGCTCCGATTCTCGCCTTTACGGCTGAGGAAGCCTGGAGCTATCTCGGCGCCGCCGGCTCCGTGCACCTGCAACTCTTTCCCGAGCCGCGCGCAGCGGCCAGAGATACCCCCGTCAGGGCAGAAATCGAAGAGCTACTCAAGCTTCGCGGCATCATCGGGCAAGCGATCGAGAAAGCACGCCAGGAGAAACTCATCGGCAACGCGCTCGAAGCTGAAGTCACGCTTTATTGCGACGCACGGATCGCCACGACTTTCCCGCGCGAAGAGCTTGAGGAGTTTTTCATCCTTAGCGATCTCAAATTGGAAACGGCACAGGAACCCAGCGCGATCGTGACCCGAACTGCCTACGCGAAGTGCGGCCGCTGCTGGCGCCACCGCGCGGCTGTCGGCACGATCGAAGCTCATCTCGATCTCTGCGAACGTTGTGCCGAAGTGGTGGAGGCCAGCGCTTGAAGATCCTTTTGTTCTTGACGCTACCGCTCTACGCGCTTGATCAGGTAACCAAGCAGTTGGTCCTGCGCTTCATCGATCCCAGCGAGCCAAAGTTTCTCATTCCGGATTTTTTCACCCTTGTCCATGTGACTAACTCCGGCGCCGCCTTTGGTTCTTTTTCCAACAACAACGGCTTCTTCATCGCGCTGTCCTGTGTCGCGTTGATTGTGGTTACCTTCCTGCTCTTTCGGCGCGAACCGCCCGATCCCTGGCGCCGACTGGCGCTCGGTCTTTTGCTCGCCGGCATCCTCGGTAATCTTACCGACCGACTCCTCCACGGTCATGTGATCGATTTCCTTCTCTTCGATTTCGGGGCTCACGCTCCCCGCATCTTTCACCCGTGGCCAGCCTTTAACGTCGCCGACTCCTGTATCTGCATCGCGGTTTTTTGCTTCATCGTCCACTCGTTTCGCGAAAGCTCTGCCGCGCCAAAGACGCCTGCTCCTACGGGCTAAGTGTTACGGCGCGAAGAGCGGCGCGAGATCGACATAGATCCGGCAACTCTGGGCCACGAGTTGGCTGTCCGCTTCCGTCATTTCAAAAACCGTCATCGCCGGGCAGGTAGCGATCCCGCCGTCATGGCGTGTGTAAGTCACCATTGCCTCCAGAAACCACCTATTTCCGTCACTCGAGATGGCGGTGAACTCATGCTGCAAAGCCACCATCGCGAGAAAAAACTGCGTGATCGCTTCCTCGATGTTTTGCCGACCGACGATAGGTTGCTGGTTGCCGAACCGAAGCGTCCCATCCTCGGCGAAAACAGCCGCAAAACCCGCCGCGTCCTTCCGGTCGACTGAGTTGCCATACAGCGCGCGCGCCCAGCTCTCGGCTTCGGTCGGCAAGGGAGAGTTATTCATCCCGCATCATACGCGCGGCCGCGTAAAAGCGAATGCTGGCTACTTTCTTGCTTGGAAGTTTTGCGTAAACTAGGCAGATGCGCGCGCTGATTCTCGTCGATCAAGTACCCATCCGCGCGTCGATCGCAGGCGAGTGCCTGGACGCGATGAGCCGGCTGGAACTGGCCCGCATGGGCTGGCACCATTTCGAGCGCAAAGACAAACCCGCTTTTGCGCGCTGGCGCGCGCGCGAGTTCGGCGCGCTTTTAAGTGGCGCGCGTGATGTTGAGACGCAGATTCGCGATGCCCAGGCGCTCGTTTATGAAGTGGAGAAGGAAATGCGCCGCGTTTTCCAGGATCCACACACTGCCTACGAGCGGGTCATGGCACGTCGCGGCAAACCGGCCGGGCGCAGGAGCAGCCCGCTGCTCCGCAAGGGAAAGGTGCGGCGCGAAAAGTAAGTGACTTCGAGAAGGAGGCGCTCTTTCAGGAATGGGTGAAGAGTTCCCTCGGCACCAATCCCGATAAGATGGATGACGAGGCTTACTCCGCCACCTTTGAAGCTTTTAAGACCCACATGTTTCGTCCCCCAGTCGATGAGCCGCGCCCGTCCACCAACGGGGGCGCGCGATCGTTTCCTTCCGGCCCACTGGAGGATGACTTATCAGAGAATCTCGAAGAGGACTCGGCGCCTGTAGATCCGCGGGTGCGTGAGCTGTATCGTAGACTCGTTAGGCGGCTGCACCCCGATCTGCGCGCGGATGGTTCCGCCGCCGCTTCCGCGCTCTGGCACGAAGTCCAGGAGGCTTACGCGGCCGGCGATATTGCACGGATGGAAATCCTGCTGGCGCTTAGTGATATCGAAGCGAACCGCACTGCTGAACAGACGGTCTCGCAGATGCAGACCGTTCTGGTCGAACTGGAACGGGCTTTGCGCGCCTTGGAGAAGAGCCTGCAGGAAGCCGAGAACGAAGATGCTTGGGACTTTGCTCGGCGCGGCGCAAATCCGAGCCTGCACACGCGCGTGGAACGGCAGCTCAAAGCTGATCTGGCGCATCGGACGCAACGACTCGCAATCCTGAACCAAGTGATTGCCGAGTGGGCCCACGGACCAGTCGCCAACCGGAAAGTGCGCCTGGCCAAGGTTACTTGCTAGGTCCTGACAGACACGTGGAGTTTACGAATTCGAGCTGCCATATCATTTGCTTCACTTTGGATGGAAGCCCGAACATCGGCGCGATCTTTCTAGCCGGCACGTTCCTTCAACTGCGACGGCGCAAACTACCGCCTAAGTCTCCGGTGCGGTCGTGATCCTTTCCAACTCCTGCTTCCGCCAATAGCGCAGTGCTGCAGTTACCGCCATATAACTCGGATCAGCTGCTTCGTAATCAGCGACCTGCTCGCGAGTCGCCCCGCCATTCTGCAGATCATTAGCCTCGTAGTCCGCGAAGGCGGGCATGAGTTGCGCCTGATCTTCTCCGGCCTGAAGTCGCCCGCGAAACCACTCCGACCATCGCACCACCCGTTCGTCCAGCTCGTTAAAGTGGAGATCCAGAGAGCCTCCGACGGCCCCGAAGTGAGGGAGGTAAAGCGTGGAAGCCTTTAGGTCGCGAATTTTTCGAATCGAGTCTCTCCAGGCTGGAATATCCAATTCTGGTGGAACAAACGGCGGGATGACCGGGCCGCTCCCAATCCGCACCCCGGCGATGTCGCCGCCGAAGACCTCATCATCCCAGTGATAAATGTGATGATGAGACGCGTGACCCGGCGTGGAGATCGCTCTCACTTCTAGGTTTCCTAATCGCACAGTGTCTCCGTCTTCCAGAACTTTGATGCGCTCCGATGGCACCGCTTGCACTTGACCCCAAAGCCGTTCCATATCTGCGCCGAAGATGCGCGTGGCAGATTCCACGAGTTTGCGTGGGTCGGCCAAGTGCGGTGCGCCACGTGGATGCGCGTAAACCGTCGCGCCCAGGTCGGCAAAGCGCCACGCCGCCCCGGCATGATCGAAGTGGATGTGACTTACGAAGACATGGCGGACGTCTGCCGGCTTGTAACCCAGCCCGGCAAGGGCGGCTGCTATATTGGCAAAGGTCGATTCAGGTCCGGTGTCGAACAGGGCCAGCCCGTCGGCTATCTCCAATGCCGTCGCGGCGATGATACCCGGCCGACTGAGTTGCAGTGTATCGAGGACGTGGACCATTCACGGGTTATTCGCTTTAACCGGATTCCGATTCGGATAGGGCGGGATCGGCGGGAGATCGTAGCGTTTGGTTTTAAGGTCTGTTTGGATTTCCTGGAGCGCGCGATCGAGCTGCTGATCCTCCCCTTGAAATTCCTTCGCGGGATCATTGTCGACCACGATATCAGGTTCCACCCCATGGCCTTCAATGACCCAGCCTTTCCCCTCCTTCGAGTAAGGCGCGAACTCCGGCTTAAAGAACTGCCCGCCATCCGCGAGCGGGAGCGGGTTCCGAATCCCGACGACGCCGCCCCAGGTGCGCTTCCCGATTAGTTTGCCTAACCCGAGCGTCTTGAAGCGGTAAGGAAAGATATCGCCATCCGAGGCCGAGAACTCATCGCAGAGTGCCACCATCGGACCGAGGAAAGTCTGAGGTGGGTTAGGCTGCGGCGTCGCCGTTCCGCGCCATCTCAATCATGATTAGTGCGCGCCGTAAGCGTTCGATGACGAGCGGCGAGACGAAGCCACCGCCATTCCCGCGCACGTCCACGATGAGCGCTTTCTTGCGGACTTGGGGAAAGAAAAGCTTGGTGAACTGATTCAACCCTGGCTGTCCCATGTCGGGAATATGGACGTAGCCGACCTCGCCATTCGTTTTCTTCGAAACTTCATCGATATTTTTCTGGACCCAGGCACGGTAATAGAGCGGCGACTCATCCGCGGTCGGCACGACCGTGATGTCGCGCGCGCCGGCGTCGGCTGGCTGAGAGTTCACGCGCAGGGTGACTTGTTTGCCGGCGGTGCCGATCAACAGGTCATAGATATTCGCTACGCTGGAGACCGGCGTGCCGTTGACCGCAAGGATGTAATCGCCGGCCTTCACGTTTACTCCTATCTCGGTGAGCGGCGATCGAGTTTCTTCGTCCCAATTCTCGCCCGGGAGAATCCGATCGATGCGATAAGCCTTGCTCGCCTGATCGCGAGACAACTCCGCGCCGAGCAGTCCGAGCTTGATCCGCGGGGTCTCGGGGCGCTCGCCGCCAGCGACATAGGTGTGACCGTTGTTGAGTTCGCCGATCAGCTCGCCCAGGAGATAGGTGAGATCGTTGCGATGATTCACATACGGCAGCAGTGCGGCATACTTGTCGCGCATAGCTTTCCAATCGACGCCGTTCATGTTTGGGGCGTAGAAGAAATCGCGCATCTGCCGCCAGCATTCGAAGTAGATCTGGTTCCACTCCGCATGGCGATTGAGTTGCATGTCGAGCCCTTCGATCTTTAAGACATGGTCCTTCGTCTCGATCTTGTCTTTGGGGAGATCAATAATGGCGTAGTCCTTGTCGACCTTCACGAGCATCTTTTTGCCGTCGGCGGTGATTTCGTAGGCCCCGACATCGCCGAGCACCGTTTCTTTGCGGTCCTCGAGACTGTAGGAACAAAGGTGGTATTTACGGTTCCCAGGGCCTTCCTCGTCGTCAGCTCCAGCGTCGTCACCGACGGTGTGGCGAAGATAGAAAACCCGGCCATCAACCAAACGTAGGTCGCTATAGTCGGCTGGGGCAATTTCCAAGCCCACGATCCTGCCTTGGATACCATCGGGATCGACTTTGACCGTAACCGTCTTCTTGGCGTCCTTGTCCTTCTTGTCATCGGACTTGTCTTTCTTCCCGTCAGCGTCCTTGTCCTTCTTATCTCCTTTGCCGACTTCGTCGCTCTTCGGAGCGAGGGGTGACTGGATATCCTTGGCCAAGGTGACGAGGTAAACGCGCTGCATGTCGAGATAGAGGGCCTCGAACTCCTGCTCGCCGAAGGTTGGCTTGAAGTCACGGCTCGACGAAAGGAGGAGATACTTCCCGTCGTCGCTGAAACGGACTCGACCGGCCGAATACCAATCGTCGGTGACCGCAACCGGCTTCGGGCTGCCGGCCGGAGAAAGGTAGACTTTCTCGAAACCATTCTCTTCCGGTCGCGACCAGGCGATCCATTGGCTGTCAGGCGACCAATCATAGGATCCGTATTCTCCATCTTTATCCTGATCGACCTCGGTCACCGCTTTGCTGGCGATGTCGACATAGCGCAGCCGCTGCAGCCGATCGCTCCAAAGCAGCTTTTTACTATCAGGCGACCATACGGGCTGGTAGAAATAAGTATCGGCGCCTTTCGTCAACTGTTGCGCCTCGCCTTTGCCATCTTGGGCGCGGACGTATAGTTCGTTTTCACCGGTGGCGTCTGAGTTATAGGCAATCCACTTGCCGTCAGGCGACCAGATCGCGTCGCGCTCGTGGGCGCCGGAAGTCCTGGTGAGATCGCGCGGCGTCCCGTTCTTTGCCGGGACCGAGAAGAGGTCGCCGCGGGCGACGACCACGACGCGTTCGCCATCCGGTGCCGGACTGACTGAGTCCGTATGCTTCGAGGCGTCCACCATTCCTGAACGACCGCTGTTGAAATCCTCTTTGATATTTATGGGAACGGCCGTGGCTTTGCCCGCCGCGAGGTCATAACGCCAGATGTAGCCGGCTTGTTCGAAAACGATGGCATCTTTGCCGAGGGAGGGAAATTTAATGTCGTAGTCGGTAAAATGAGTCAGTTGTTTGGTGTCCTTACCGTCGAGTCCGATGGAATAGAGATTCATCCGGTTATCGCGATCGGAGATGAAATAGATCCGGTTGTCTGGTCCCCACATGGGACAAATGTCCTGGCTAGGATCGTTCGTTAGGTTAATGGTCTGCTTTGTCTTGAAGTCGTAGATCCAAACGTCGTCCGCCATGCCGCCGCGATAGTGTTTCCAAGTGCGGAATTCACGGAAGATCCGGTTGAAGGCCATCTTGGAGTCATCCGGCGAAAAGGAAGCAAAACCGCCGCGGGGCAGGGGAAGTTGCTGCGGCAGTTCCGCGTCGAGTCCCACGGTGTAAAGTTCACCGTTAAAGGAGTTGTAAGATTTCTTGCGGGAACGAAAAACCACCAGAGGCTTGGTGTTCTCCCAGGCCATGACGAGATTGTTTGGCCCCATCCGATCGGACACATCGTCGCGGCCGAGGGTTGCGGTTGTGGTCAGGCGTTTGGGTTCACCGCCGTCCCCCGGCATCACATAGACCTCCGTGTTCCCGTCGTACTGCGAAGTGAAGGCGAGCTGTTTACCGTCCGCTGAAAAACGCGGAAACGAGCTGTAGCCTGGTCCGCTGGTGAGCCGACGCGCAGTGCCACCATCTTTGCCCACGGAGTAGAGTTCTCCCGCGTAGCAAAAGACAATTTGATCGCCATTGGTCGTCGGAAAACGCAGCAGGCGCGTCGTTGTGGGCAGCTCCTGCGCGGAGGCGAAGGGGATCGAGAAGAGCGCTGCGGAAAAAAGAGACAGAAGAAAGAAACGAGAAGAATTACGCATAAAAAGAAGGTTGAACGAGCCAACCAAAGTGCCGCCGAATGAAATGGTTGCAACCGCAAACATCGAAAGGCGGCAGCGCGTCAGCTCCCCCGCGCAAGGGCAAGCGAAAGACCCGGTCCTCTGGCGGAACCCGGCTTTCGTCGATTGCTTGAGTTATCTGCTAGCTCTTGATGAGCATGCCTCTTCTCCAAAGTGACGGTCGCGAACGAGCCGCAAAAGGAGAGGTAGCCGCTAGGTTGTTGGCTGCGCGGAGTCTGCAGTCTTCGCGTTTTATTTGGCTTTCGGGTCTTTCGCGTCGTCCTTGGTCTCGAAATGTGGCTTTTCCAAGGTCGGCTTTCCGCCGATGTAGCGCGCCAGCCAGTTCTGCATTTCCCAGTGCCAGTAGATCGCGTTCTGTGGTTTCAGGACCCAGTGATTTTCATCCGGGAAAATAACGAGGCGTGACGGGATGCCCTGAGCCTGGAGCGCGGCGTAAAGCTCGAGCCCGTTGCCGAGCGGGACGCGGTAATCCTGTCGTTGTGGATCACCAGCGTCGGCGTCTTGAAGCTCTTTGCGTAGGTCATCGGGTTATATTTTTGCAGCCTCTCGACGTTGCCCCACGGCGTCCCGCCCATCACTTCCGGAAAGCCGTGAGGAACGTCGGAGGCAAACTGCGCGTAGCTGTCGTTCACCCCGGCGTGATCGATGATTGCTTTGAAGCGATCGGTATGGCCAAGGATCCAGGCCGCCATGTAACCACCGTAGCTCCCGCCGGCGGCGGCCAGCCGATCGCGGTCGATGTTCGGGAAACGCTCGAGCAGCGTGTCGGTCGATTTCATAATGTCTTCAAACGGCTTGTCGCCCCACTCGTTCAGGATGCTCTGCGCAAACTTTTCTCCGAAACCAGTCGAGCCGTGCCGGTTCACCCAGGTCACGATGTAACCGGGCGCGGCGAAGAGCTGTGTGTTCCAGCGATAACTCCAGCTGTCGCGATTCATCGTGTGCGGACCGCCGTGTAGGAGCTGAACCAGCGGATACTTCTTTGCCGAATCGTAGTTCGGCGGCAGCACCAGCCAGCCCTGGACATCGTCGCCGTTCGCACCCTTGAAGGAATAGGACTCCACTTTTCCCAGCGTGAAGTTGCGCATGAACTCGTCGTTGAAATGAGTCAGCTGCCGCGCGGCACCCGTCTTAGGATCGAGCGCGCAGACCTCGTTAGGCCGGTTCGTGGTGTCGTTCAGGAAAACAACGGAATCTGCGCGAACGTCGAGGCCGGTTGAAGTCCCGGCGCTGTGGACCGCTTTAAAGTCGCTCCCGTCCGCGTTCATACGGAAAATCGGCACCACGCCTTTTTCCTCCGCATTCACCCAGATGGTGCGGCCATCTATACTGGCTCGCACGTCGCCGATTGAGTAGTCCAGTGTCTCAGTGATCGGAACGTTGCGGCCACTCGCGATGTCATGGCGCCAGAGCTTGGCGGACTCGCCGTTGTGGATGGTCGACTTGGTGCGCTTGAAGAGGACCGACTTGCTATCCGGCGTGAAGACCGGCTCGGAGTCGTCGCCCTTGTGCTCGGGCGTCACATTCTTCATCGGAGCCGAGCCGTTGGTCGGGATGAGGTAGATGTCGGATTGCGGAAAATCGCGGAACGGCGGCGGGGTGGAATTAAACTCGAGCGCGACCAGTTTGCCGTCCGCCGAAACATCGAAATGGAGTTCACCGCTATTCAGGAAAAGGCGGTCGACCTTGGGCGTTAGATCGGTTAGCGCCTTCGTCGTGAGATCGATTCGGAGCAGGCGATTCGCGACGTCATCAGTGATGTAATGATCGAAGTAGCGATACTGTCGATTCTCGGTCACTTTTGCGGTCATCTTCGAGTCCTTGCGGCGTTTGACCTCCTTCTGCATCGCCGCGATGTCCGCCTTCTCCCACTTGCCTGCGAGCTCGGGGATCGCCGTGGTCGCAAAGACAATGCTCTCGCCGTCGGCTAGCCACTTCGGCGCGACGACCGCACTCGGCAGCTCGACGATCTTCTTTGCTTCGCCGCCGCCGACCGGGATCACATAAAGGGCGGCGTTCTCATCGGGCCCACGCTTTGCAGTGAATGCGATCTGCGTGCCGTCCGGGCTCCAGCGCGGCGCATCTTCAGAAGTATCGACCGCAGTGGTGAGCTGGCGCACTTCGCCGTCCCCGATCGAGACCAGCCAGAGATTGCCGCTGCTTTTATTCTTCTCAATGCTCCATTGCTGCAACGGGAAAACCGCCTGCCGGCCATCGGGCGAGAGCGCCGGATTTCCGACCCGCTTGATCGCCCATAAATCCTCGGGCGTGAGCAGGCGCGGCTTCGCGCCTAAAGCCGCTGCGCAAATGGTGAAAGCGAGAAGACAAACGAGAACGGAGCGCAATTTCATTCGGAGGGAGACTTACTGGAGCCAGCCGCAGAGTCAAAGTCCGCACACTTTCCAGTCCGTAAAACAAGGTAACCAAAAAGCAAAACAGCCGGGCCTCTTGCGAGACCCGGCTGTGGTTGATTGCTTGAGTTAGCTGGTAGCTCTTGGACTTAGTAGTCCATGCCGCCCATACCGCCCATTCCACCCATCCCGCCGCCGGGCATTCCGCCGCCGCCAGCGCCGCCTTTGTCCTTCTCAGGAGCTTCGGTGATGATGGCTTCGGTGGTAAGGAGGAGACCGCTGATGGAGGCGGCGTTTTGCAACGCGCTCCGGGTCACCTTGGTCGGATCGACGACGCCGGCTTTCACGAGGTCGACGTATTCGCCCGTGGCGACATTGTAACCTTCGTTGCCTTTGCGCTTCTTCACTTCCTGCACGATGAGCGCGCCTTCCTGGCCAGCGTTATCGGCGAGGGTGCGAAGCGGCGCTTCGATCGCGCGCTGGATGATCGCCACGCCGACGGCTTCGTCGCCTTCGAGCTTGAGGTTATCGAGCGCCTTCTGAGCGCGGATGAGAGCGACACCGCCACCGGGGACAATGCCTTCTTCCACGGCGGCGCGAGTCGCGTGCAAGGCGTCTTCGACGCGCGCTTTCTTCTCTTTCATCTCCGTTTCAGTCGCGGCGCCGACATTAATGACGGCGACGCCACCGGCGAGCTTGGCGAGACGTTCCTGGAGCTTCTCACGGTCGTAATCGGAAGTGGTTTCTTCGATCTGACGACGGATCTGCGAGACGCGGCCCTGGATGTCGGCCTGCTTGCCTTCGCCTTCCACGATCGTGGTGTTCTCCTTGTCGATCGTGACGCGCTTGGTGCGCCCTAAGTCTTCGAGCTTAACGTTCTCGAGTTTGATGCCGAGGTCTTCGGTGATGCATTGACCGCCCGTGAGAACCGCGAGGTCTTCCAGCATCGCCTTGCGACGATCGCCGAAGCCCGGGGCTTTGACCGCTGCGACCTGCAAGCGTGCCACGGAGCTTGTTCACGACCAGGGTCGCGAGCGCTTCGCCTTCGACGTCTTCCGCAATGATGAGGAGCGGACGACCGGCTTTCGCTACTTTCTCGAGGAGCGGAAGCATGTCCTTCAAGCTCGAGATTTTCTTCTCGTGGATGAGGATGTAGGGGTTCTCGAGCACTGCTTCCATCGCTTCGGCATTGGTCACGAAGTAAGGAGAGAGATAGCCCTTGTCGAACTGCATGCCTTCGACGACGTCGAGGCTGGTTTCGATCGATTTGGCTTCTTCCACCGTGATGGTGCCGTCCTTGCCGACCTTGTCCATCGCGTCGGCGATGATCTCGCCGATGGTGCGATCCCAGTTCGCGGAGACGGTTGCGACCTGCGCGATTTCCGTGCGGTCACTGACTTTCTTCGAGATCTTCGCGAGCTCGGCGACAATGGCTTCGACAGCCTTGTTGATGCCGCGCTGGAGCGAGGTCGGGTTGGCGCCCGCGGTGACGTTGCGGAGACCTTCTTTGTAGATGGACTCAGCGAGAACGGTCGCGGTCGTGGTGCCGTCACCAGCGATGTCGGAAGTCTTGGAGGCGACTTCGCGGACGAGCTGGGCGCCCATGTTTTCATAAGGATCTTCGAGCTCGATTTCCTTGGCCACAGTCACACCGTCTTTGGTGATCGTCGGGCTGCCGAATTTCTTGTCGAGGATGACGTTGCGGCCGCTCGGTCCGAGGGTCGCCTTGACGGCGCGCGAGAGTTTCTCGACGCCGCGGAGAAGCGCGTGCCGCGCGTTCTCGTCAAATTGTAATTGTTTAGCTGCCATAATAGTTAGTTCTTAGTTCTTTCGTTAAGAGTTACTGATGGGGTTAGCCGATGATGCCGAGGATATCGTCCTCGCGCATGATCAGGTAGGACTCGCCGTCCACTTTGATTTCGGTGCCGCCGTATTTGGAGATGAGCACTTTATCGCCCTTCTTCACGGTGAACTCCACTTTCTTGCCGTTGTCGTCCGTTTTGCCGGTGCCGAGAGCGACGACGTTGCCTTCCTGCGGCTTTTCCTTGGCGGTATCGGGGATGATGATGCCGCCCTTTTTGGTTTCCTTCTCTTCGATCGGTTGCACGAGCACCCGGTCTCCGAGAGGTCTTACGTTAATTGCCATACTGTTTTACTTGCTCCTTCTTGTTGGTTGCTGCCGGCCGCGGCGCGCTACTTGCGGACCGCGACCGGCAAATTGTTGGTTGAGATTGGTTACTTACTTCTTGTCTTCGTCGACGACTTCGAACTCGGCGTCGACCACGTCGCCCTGGTCCTTGCGCGGGCCACCGGTCTGGGGCTCGGCGCCCTGTTCGGGACCGGCCGCCGGCTTCCGCACCAGGCATCGGCCCGGCACTCGCCGCGGCTTGCTTATAAAGGTCGGCGCTGATTTCCTGGAACTTGTTCTGCAGGTCCTCGTAGGTCGCTTTCATGCGTCGGTGTCGTTCGCTTCAATCGCCTCACGCACCGCCTTGATCGCATCCTCGACCGGTTTCCGCTTATCTTCCGGAACCTTGTCGCCGAGATCCTTGAGCTGCTTCTCACTCTGGTAGGCCAGGGTGTCGGCATTGTTCTTGATCTCGATCGCTTCCTTCGCCTTTTTATCTTCCTCGGCGTGAGCCTCGGCGTCGCGCTGCATCTTCTCGACTTCTTCCTTGCTCAAGCCTGAGCTGCCGGTGATGGAGATTTTCTGCTCCTTGCCTGAGCCCAGGTCTTTCGCGGAGACATGGAGAATACCGTTCGCGTCGATGTCGAAGGTGACTTCGATCTGGGGCACACCACGCGGGGCCGGCGGGATGCCGTCGAGGTGGAAGGTGCCGAGGTTCTTGTTATCGCGGGAAAGCGGGCGCTCGCCCTGTAACACTTTGATCTCCACGCCCGGCTGATTGTCGCTGTAAGTCGAGAAGATCTGCGACTTACGAGTCGGGATGGTCGTGTTACGCGGAATCATCGGGGTGGCCACGCCACCAGCAGTCTCGATCGCGAGAGTGAGCGGGGTGACGTCGAGCAGGAGCACATCTTTCACGTCGCCCTTGAGCACGCCGCCTTGGATCGCTGCGCCAACGGCCACGACTTCATCCGGGTTCACACCCTTGTGCGGCTCTTTCCCGATCAGTTCACGCGCCGTCTCGATGACTTTCGGCATCCGAGTCATCCCACCGACGAGCACGAGCTCGTTGATGTCTTTCTCGGAAAGCTTCGCATCCGCGAGACAGTCTTTTACCGGCTTGATCGTGCGCTGGAAAAGAGAGTCAGTGAGCTGCTCGAGTTTCGAGCGGGTGAGCTTCTTCTGGATGTGCTTCGGCCCGCTCGCATCCGCCGTGATGAACGGCAGATTGATCTCATACTCCTGGGAGGACGAGAGAGCGATCTTCGCTTTCTCGGCTTCTTCCTTGATCCGCTGGATCGCATCCGGCTGCTTCGATAGATCGATGCCGCTTTCCTTTTTAAACTCGTTAACGATCCAATCGACGAGGACGTTATCCCAGTCATCGCCGCCGAGGTGAGTGTCGCCATTAGTCGCCTTCACTTCGAAAACGCCATCGCCGATTTCCAGGACAGAGATGTCAAAGGTGCCGCCGCCTAAGTCATAGACCGCGATCTTTTCGTCCTTCTTCTTATCGAGACCGTAGGCCAGCGAAGCTGCCGTCGGCTCGTTAATGATGCGCAGCACTTCCAAGCCCGCGATCTTACCCGCGTCCTTGGTCGCATTGCGCTGAGAGTCATTGAAGTAAGCCGGCACGGTGATCACCGCCTGGGTGATCTTCTCGCCGAGCTTCGCTTCCGCGTCGGACTTTAGCTTCGCGAGAATCATCGCGGAAACCTCGGGCGGGGAGAAAGTCTTCTTCTCGCCATTCACCTCGACCTGCACGTGGGCGTCGCCGTTGGCGGCCTTCACGAGTTTATAAGGAACGCGATGTTCTTCCTCGCGGACCTCATCAAATTTGCGGCCCATGAAACGTTTGATCGAGAAGACCGTGTTCGCGGGATTGGTGACCGCCTGACGTTTCGCGGCCTGTCCGACGAGTCGCTCGCCGTTTTTCGCGAACGCGACGATGGAAGGCGTGGTGCGCGCCCCCTCGCTGTTTTCCAAAACTACCGGGTCGCCGCCCTCCATTACCGACATACAGGAGTTGGTGGTGCCCAAATCAATACCTAAAACTTTAGCCATTTATATATAGAAATCCTTTCGGCAGAGTGTTTAGCAGGTGGCGTTCCGATGGCCTGAGCGCTTTGTAAACGTCTCTAGATCAGAGACATGTAATTGCAGACCATTTTGATGGCACAGCGAAAGTGGGACACGGTGGCGCGGATTCGGGATGGCATAGCCCGGATGTCGCGCCAAGATGTCACCTAGTCTTGGTATGGCGGCTGCTCAAGTATTCGGATGCACCCTGTGGCCGCTGCCGGTAGTCTTTCCGCCCAGCCGTCCGACTTATTTTTCAAATGCGAGGCCTGCGGGGCATCTCTGGTCGTGGATTCCGCGGCCGCTGGAATGACGTTGAACTGTCAGGAATGCGGCGGACTCACGACCGTTCCGCTCGCAACGCAGTCCGCGCCGACCGACCCCGGCGACCAAGCCATCCGCGAAGCCGATCTGCGGCGGCACCTGAAAGAGAATGAATCGCAGCGGACCGAGATCACCGGCTACATCAATCAACTGAACATCCAGCTCCACCGTTGGCAGCTGCGCCTGCAGACGCTGAACGAACGGAACGCCGAGCTGCAAGCCGGAATCAAGGGGCTCGGGGTCGAGCCTTAGCTTGTCGCTGTTCAGCGCCAGAGCTAGCTTCCGTCCTGATGACGTCGGGAACTGAAGCCACGGAAAAACTTGCCAGGCTGCACGAGCAACTGCGAGCTCATGCGCCTCTGGTGATTGCTTATTCCGGCGGAGTGGATAGTGCTTTCCTGCTCGCGGTCGCCGCGGAAACGATCGGTCCCGATTGCCTCGGCGTGATCGCGGACAGCCCGAGCCTGCCGCGGCAGGCGTTGCGCGAGGCGCTCGCGCTCGCGGAACGGATCGACGCCGCCGTTGAGGTGGTCCCGACCGGCGAGATGGAGGACCCGAACTACACCAGCAACCCGGTAAATCGTTGCTACTTCTGCAAGGCGGAACTGTTCACCAAACTCGACGCCCTGGCGCAGGCACGAGGTTTCCGCGCGATCGCCTACGGCGAGAATGCCGATGACGCCCACCAGGTGCGGCCCGGCCGGCAGGCGGCTACGGAGTTTGCCGTGCTCTCGCCATTGAAAGAAGTCGGCCTAACGAAAAGCGAAATCCGCCAGTTGTCCCGCGCGATGAAGCTGTCCACGGCCGATGCGCCCGCGCAGCCTTGCCTGAGCTCGCGCATTCCGCACGGCACGCCGGTGACGGCGGAAGCGCTCGGTTTGATCGAGCGCGCGGAAGCGATCGTGCGCGACTTCGGGTTCCGGGTTTTCCGTGTCCGTCATCATTTGCAGGCCGACGGTCCGCAGGCGCGGGTGGAAATTTTGCCTAACGAACTCCCCAAGCTCGCCGACCGTGCCGACGCGCTTTGCCTGGCGCTGCGTGAGGCCGGCTACGCCGACGTGCTGATCGACGAGCGCGGCTACCGCTCGCCGGTGGCGTAGAGCGGCTTTCTCCCCGGGGTGGGAGAATTCACCGAACTGTCACGCCGCCGCCACGCGACCGTAACAATCGTTCCCTAGCCTCTGCCGCATCCGAAGAAAATTCGGACCGCCGGCTTTCCACGGAGCGCCGGTGCCTAACCAACCCGCGGCGCGAGCCGCAACAAAGGAGAAATATGTTTGTGAAAAAAATCGCGGTCGTCGCCTTGGCGGCGGCTTTATTCGGTGGCGCCTCACTGGCGCGTGCCCAGGATAGTGGAGCGCTGCTCGAGTTGCTGGTGAAGAAGGGCCTGATCTCGGATCAGGAAGCGGAAGATGTCCGCGCCGACTTGGTGAAAGAAAACGCCAGCACCGCGGCTGGGAAATTGAAACTTTCCACACCTCTTACCGAACTGGAGATTTACGGAGACGCGCGGGTCCGCTATGAGATTCGCACCGCGGAAGCAGGCGCTCCGGATACGCTGACGACACCGGGCGATAACTCGCAGCGGAACCGTTTCCGCTATCGCCTCCGGCTCGGCATTCGCGGCACCCTCGTGGACGACTTTTTCTTTGGCGTCCGCATGGAGACGAGCACTAACCCGCGTTCCACGAACATTACCTTCGGCGATGACAGCGGCGTGAATGGGCCCTTCTCGAAAGACAGCGACCGCCTGAGTGTCGGCCAAGCCTACTTCGGCTACAAAGGCGTGCGTGACTTGACTCTGACCGTCGGCAAGATGGCAAATCCCTTCGTGACCACGTCGATGACTTGGGACGGCGACATAAATCCGGAAGGTCTCGCCGAGCAATGGAAGCATACTTTTAGCCTTGGCGGCGGCGGATCTTCTGCCGCAGTAGAATCCATGGGCAAGGATGGCAAGACGGTCGTGACGCAGAGTGGAGGCGAACCTTCGAGCCCAATAACGGTTGATGTTTTCGCAAACTTCGGGCAATTCGTCTACGACGACTCAAACCCGGAAAATCCGGTCGGCCCGGCGCCGAACGGCGTCCCGAATCGCGATGCCTTCCTCCTCGGCTGGCAGGTGGGTGCTAAGGTTAACTTCACCAAGTCAATCTATCTCCAGTTAGCGCCGACTCTCTATAACTACACTGGCAACGGGGATAGCTTTAACACTCACTTCAGCGGTGACCCTGTTTTCCTCGACGCCACCGGCACGAAGATCACACCTAACCAGACCGGTATCAATAGTCTCCTCGTTTTTGACATGCCGGTTGAGTTCGGCTGGAAATTCGGCGAACTACCGATGCGCGCTTTCGGTGACTTCGCCGTGAACTTCGATGGCGACGATCGTGCGGCGGCGGCCGGCCACCCGGACAAGGGCAACCAGCGCTACGCCTACCAGGTCGGAATCGCCGCCGGTAAGCTGAAAGAAAAGCATGACTGGCAGCTTTCCGGCTATTATCAGCACGTCGATCAGTATGCGCTCGATCCTAACCTGGTGGACTCCGACATCTTCGATAGTCGCGTGAATATGGAAGGCTTCGTCGTTCAGGCGGGTTACGCCGTGAGTGACGCTGTCATCTTCAACCTTACTTACGGCTACGGCGAACAAGCTGATCGCAGTCTCGGGAGTGGCGGTGTCGGCGATGCCTTCAGCCTCAATCCGTTGCGCAAGTACAGCATCTTCCAGGCTGACTTGAGCGTGAAATTCTAGGGCGTCGAAGAACCTGGAAACCTATTATCGAACAATGAAAAACAAACTACTGCTTCTAACTCTCGGTCTCAGCGTGATGGGCGCTTCCGCCTACGCGGACCGGCTCGTGATCAAAGGCTCGGATACTCTGGGCGCGAAGCTC
Organism: uncultured Verrucomicrobiae bacterium; assembly: GCA_963742845.1. GTDB lineage: Bacteria > Verrucomicrobiota > Verrucomicrobiia > Chthoniobacterales > UBA10450 > Palsa-1392. Next base: position 601,313 of record CAVUNK010000008.1, read on the forward strand.
GTGCCCCAGCTCGCCGAAGCTTTCAAGGCTGGGCATCCCGGCACCACCTTTGACATCGCGGCGGAAGGCTCGACCACGGGCATTGCCGCGATCATCGATGGCACGGCCCAGATTGGCATGGCTAGCCGGCGCGCGAAGCCGGCCGAAGTCGGCACCGCCTCGGGCAAAGGCGTGAGCATGAAACCGACGATCGTCGCCTATGACGGCATCGCGGTGATCGTGAACTCGGCAAACACGGTGAAGGCGTTGACGAAGAAACAGGTGGAACAGATCTTTACCGGCGACGTCACCGACTGGAGCGCGGTTGGCGGCAGCCCCGGCAAGATCTCGGTTTACACCCGCAACACTTCTTCCGGCACTTACTCCGAGTTCAAGGAACTGGCGATGAAGAAGCGTGACTATGCACCGAGCGGCCAGAAAATGGCGGGCAACGAGCAGATCGCTTCCGAAGTGGGCAAGAACGCCAACGGAGTAGGGTATGTCGGGCTCGCCTACACCAAGGCGGGCGGGATCAAGGTTGAGTCGATTGATGGCAACACGCCTTCGGTGAAAAGCGTGCAGAACAAGAGCTATCCTTACGCTCGGCCGACCTTCTACTACACGAACGGCGAGCCGTCGGGCGTAGCGAAAGAGTTTCTCGACTTCACGATCAGTCCCGCGGGGCAACGGATTGTTGGCCAGGTGGGCTTCGTTCCGATCAAGTAATTACTGGTTAGGCTAAGGTCTGCCCGCCGGGGGAAACTCCGGCGGGCTTTCTTATTCCTAAGGAAGGTAGGTGGCTCCGACTGACAATCGTTAGGCAAACGGTTATTCAATCAACCAAAGCGTCCGGTGATGTAATCCTCGGTCTGTCGCTGGACCGGTTGGGAGAAAATCCTCGCTGTATTGCCGAACTCGATCAGCTTCCCGAGATAGAAGAACGCGGTGTGATCGGAGCAGCGACTGGCCTGCTGCATGTTGTGGGTCACGATCACGATCGTGTAATCCTGTTTCAGGATCCGGATCAGCTCTTCCACCTTCGCGGTGGCGATGGGATCGAGCGCGGAACAGGGCTCATCCATGAGCACGATTTCCGGTTCCACCGCAAGCGCACGGGCGATGCAAAGGCGCTGCTGCTGGCCACCGGAGAGACCGAGCGCATTACGCTCGAGCCGATCTTTCACTTCGTCCCAGAGGGCGGCTCGCCGGAGACTTTTCTCGACCGCCTCATTGAGCAGGGATGTTTTCGTTACGCCCGCGATCCGCAGGCCGTAAGCGATGTTGTCGTAGATCGACTTTGGGAAGGGATTCGATTTTTGAAAGACCATCCCGACGCGGCGGCGAAGATCGACCACGTCCACCTCCGGCGCGTTGATATCGAGGCCGTCCACGCGGATGGCACCGCGCGTGATATGTGCGCTGTCGACCAAGTCGTTCATCCGGTTCAGGCAACGGAGCAGCGTCGTTTTGCCGCAGCCGGACGGTCCAATGAAAGCCGTGACCGCGCGCGCCGGGATTTGCAAATTGATCTCCTGCAACACCTCCTGCGCGCCGTAAGCGAAATGGAGATTTTCGATCTCGATCGTGGCGCGCGCGGCGGTCGCCGGCGAGGGAGCGAGTTCAACAGCGGGCTGTGGAATAGCAGTTTCAGGCATAACGAGCGTTTTCACCAGGTCAGGCGGTTCCGGCTGCGTTCGCGCAGGAGCACGGAGGTCAGAGCGATCAACATCACGAGCGCGAGAAAGACGAAGGCTGTCCCGTATTGGACGCGCTCGGTGTATTCGTTTTGGGGGATCTTCGAGCTGACGACGTAGATGTGATACGGCAGCGCCATCACGCCCTGGAAAAAAAAGTCGGTCCAATGTTTTACCTGCCACGGCATCTCATCGCGCAAGGCATATGCGGCGGTGAACATGATCGGCGCCGTCTCGCCGGCGACGCGCGCGATCCCGAGGATCGAGGCGGTTAAAACCCCGGGCAGCGCATAGGGCAGGACGTTTTTGCGGATGGTCTGCCACTTCGTCGCGCCGAGTGCGAGCGAGCCTTCGCGTAAGCCCTGCGGGACCGCGCGGAGGGCTTCTTCACTCGCGGTGATGATCGCGGGCAGCACCATCAGCCCAAGCGTGAACCAGCCCGCGATGAGCGAAACGTTCCATTTAAAAAAGATCACGAAGAGCCCGAAACCGAAGAGCCCGAAAACGATCGAAGGTACACCCGCGAGATTCAGGATCGCCACCCGGACCAGGCGAATCGTGGGGCCGTTGCGGCTATATTCGCTAAGGTAAATCGCGCTGCTGATCCCGATGAAAAGCGCCACCACCATCGAGCCGATCACGAGCAAAGCTGTGCCGACGATGCAGGGAAAAATCCCGCCGGCGGAGTAAGCGACCGTTTCCGGCTCGACTTTCGCCGAGGGGTGAGCCACCTGCCATTCGCGGAAAGCGTGGTCGCCCATTGTCAGCTTTTTTCCCTCGTAATCGAAAACGTAAAGCGTCTCCGGCGACTCGGTGAGAAACGGCACATTCACAAACGGCGGCCGCAACGAGAAGACCGTGCCGGCGCCCTTAATGCCGATGTCGAGAAAGATGTAACTCGTGGTCGCGATCACGAGATAAGTCGCGAGCCGGAAACTCCAGAAAGCGATCCGTTCCACGAGCCGGGCACGGCGATGCTGCGGCGAGAGCGTGGTCATTTAGCCGATGCTCATCCGGTAACGCTGCACCACTTTTTGCGCGAGATAGTTGATCGCGAGCGTGATCGTGAACAGGACCAGCCCGACCATGAAAAGCGCGCGGTAATGAATGCTCCCGCGCACCACTTCGCCCATCTCTTGCGCGATGATCCCCGTCATGGTGTGGACCGGCTGGAAGAGCGCGCCGAGGCCCTCGCTGAAATCCGGAATCTCGATCCGGTTGCCCGCGCAAAGCAGGACGACCATCGTCTCGCCGATCACGCGGCCGAGCCCGAGCAGAATCGCCGAGATGATCCCGGAGAGCGACGCCGGTACGAGGACGCGCGCGATGGTTTGCAGGCGGTTCGCGCCGAGCGCGTAGGAGGCTTCCTTGAAGCCTCGCGGGACATTCCGGAGCGCATCTTCCGAAAGAGTAAAAATGGTCGGGATCGCCATCAGCGCGAGAAGCGAGCCGGCCGTGAAGACATTCAGCCTTTCGCTGATCGGGAAGAAAGAAATCCAGTTCAGCCACGGCGATTGCGAAGCCGCCCGGATCGCCTGGCCGACGACAGCGATTCCGAAAAATCCGAGCACGACCGAGGGAATCGCGGCGATGAACTCGATGTACGGCTTGATTAGTTTCTTCTCCGTCCGGCTGGCGATTTCGCTCACGTAAACCGCCGCCGCGACGCCGAACGGGACGCCGATCACCAGCGCCACCGCCGAGACCATGATCGAGCCGATGAGCAGCGGCCGAATGCCGTACCAATCCTGCCAGAAGCTCGCCGTGATCCAGTCGTGCCCGAAGAGAAACGCGCTCACTCCGCGATACCACGGCACCGGCGCGGCGGGGTTCCAGTGCACCAACTCCTGCTGCACCGTCGGCAAAGTCACAACCAGATCGCGGACCTGGCTCTTCCAATGCTGCAACTGTTTCTCGGCAGTTAGACTCGTTAGGCGCGGGGCGGCGTTGAGCAGGCCGGCGAGCTTCGCGGCGACGCCGGTGGTGGCCTGGCGGAAAGCGGGCGCGCTTGCACGCAGGCGCGCGATCGTCGCGGGCTGATCGACCGGCGGAATAGTCAGTTTCGCCGCGGCCTGCGTTTCGCCCGCGCGCAGCAGGCGATCCTTTTCCGCGATCACCTCGGATTGGTGCGCGAGCGCTTCTTTTAAACCCATCGCTTCGTCGTTCAGGTCGGAGACGAGACCGGTCAGCTCGTCACCGGCGTCGCTGAAAGCGGTCGCGAATTGATCGAAAGGCGCGAGCGCCGCCTGGGCCTGCGCGGCGGTGCGCCGGTGCTGCATGAGATCGTTGAACGCAGTCAGGCGGATCCGGTTAAGCGAACGCGTGAGCGCTTCATGCTCCGCGGCGGGCGCGCGCATGAGGTCGACATATTCGAGTCCCGCTGTTCGGTAGCGGCGCAGGTTGCGGAGGTTTTCGCCGAAAAAACCGAAGCCTTCGCGGCCGAGAAAAATCGTGATCAGCGCCAGCACGACGACGGCGATGAAGGCATTGCCGCCGAAGAAATATTTGATACTCCGTTCGGCGATTTGCCGGCTGCGGCGAGCCCGTTTCGCGCCGGTGGCAAAAGTTAAAGAATCCGCCGCTGTTTTCACCGCACGACGATGCGGAACGGCCCGGAAACGGGCAACGCCTTTAATGTTACGATCGCGTGGCGGCGCGAGCGTCGTACGGGGACGCTAGCTCTTACTCCAATCGAGCACGATCTTCCCGGAGTTACCCGACTTCATCAGCTCGATCGCTTCCTTGAAATCGGTGTAGGGAAACCGGTGGGTGATCACCGGCGAGATATCGAGCCCGCTCTGGATCATCGCGGTCATCTTATACCAGGTCTCGTACATCTCCCGGCCGTAGATTCCTTTAATCGTTAGGCTGTTGAAGACCACGATATTCCAGTCGATCGCCGCGCTGTCCGGCATGATCCCGAGGAGCGCGATCTTGCCGCCATGAAACATCGCCGGGAGCAAGTCGGCCATCGCTTTCGGGCTGCCCGACATCTCCAGTGCGACGTCGAATCCTTCCTTCATCCCGAGCTGCTTCATCGCATCGGCGAGGGTCGCTTCGCGCACGTCGAGCGCGAGGGTCGCGCCGAGCTTGCGCGCGAGCTCGAGCCGGTAGGGATTGATGTCGGTGATTACCACATTGCGAGCGCCGGCGTGCTGGCAGATCGCCACCGCCATGCAACCGATCGGCCCCGCGCCGGTGATGAGCACGTCCTCGCCGAGCAGGTCGAAAGAGAGCGCGGTATGAGTGGCGTTGCCTAACGGATCGAAGCAGGAGAGCACCTCGAGCGGGATGTTCGGGTCCGCATGCCAGACATTCGACATCGGGATGGAAAGAAACTCCGCGAAAGCACCCTGCCGATTCACCCCTACGCCCTTGGTGTTCGGGCAAAGGTGACGCCGCCCGGCGAGACAATTCCGGCAATGCCCGCAGACGATGTGGCCTTCACCAGTGACCAAATCGCCCGGTGCGAAACCCTGCACCCGCGCGCCGACCCGCTCGACTTCGCCGACGAACTCGTGCCCCACCACCATCGGCACCGGGATCGTCTTCTGCGACCACGCGTCCCAGTTATAAATGTGCACGTCCGTTCCGCAGATCGAAGTCTTCTTGATCCGGATGAGCACGTCGTCATCGCCCACTTCCGGCACCGGCACATCTTCGAGCCAGAGCCCCGGTTTCGCCTCTCTCTTCACCAGCGCCTGCATCGTCTTCTGCATGGCAGGAAATTAGGCGAATCAGGAAAGCAGGAAAGCAGGAATGTGCGCGATCCTAGCGGGCGGCCGGCGCCTTGGCCGTCTCCTTTGGTAGGTAGGGACGGCCGTGCGCGATGCGCAACGCCTCGAAAAATCTTTCGTATTGGCCAAAAGGAGGATCGAAGGAATCATCCGCCTGAGCATCCAGCCAGCGCTCGGCTTCCTTTGTTTCGTCGTCGATCGAAAAGACGACCCGGCCTTCGCGGCGCTTGTCCCACAGGGAGTCCGGCAACATCGGATGCCTCATCTGGAGATGCGCGCTGACGGCATAGCGGCCGTCATTGGTGATCCCTTGAAGGACGAGCACGAGCATGTCGTTGTTGACCGGGCCTCCGGTGCTTCCCTGGATATAGCTGGTGAGAAAAAGGAGGGCTTTGCCCCAAGGGTAAGACCGGCGCCGCAATTTGGCATAAAAGCAGTTGCCGCCGTTCGTCCAGGGAATCTCGGAGAGCTGACTGTTGTTCAGCTCGGCCTGAGCCTCCGCACCCAGCGGGGCATTTGACTCAATCAATCCTTCCCACCGACGCACCTCGGCGGTGAAATGCTTATAGCGCGTATTGTAGGCGGCGGGGCGCTCGATACTCACGACTTGAATCAGCCCGGAGGCGGGTGTGAAGAAGCGTGGTTCGGCGTTATGAAGCGGTTCCATACTCTTTGCGTTGGCCGTAACCCCGGTCGGCACATCTGGCGGATCACGCCGATTCGTCCGGATGTCCCGCCTTTCGCCGAGCAGATTGTAGGGACCGTGCGCTTGGAAGCTGCTGATTGTGACGCCGGATTCGTTTGGGAGCACAGTCACCTGTGGCACGGTTTCGCTATTCGTCGCACAGCCGGGGAGAACCACGGTCGATAGCAGCAGGAACCAGGCACTGGGGATTGTCATCTCGCACCGAGAAAATCAGGAGGGCCGGGAGAAGTGAAGCTCAAGGTTTCCTCTCGGCCGCAACCGAGGGGCCCGCGCGTGCCACAACTTGTTGGACAAAGGGCTTTGCCTCCGGAAAATGGCAGGGATGTCCGTGTCTGCAGACCGCGCCAACCCGAAGCCGGTCACCGCTCGCCTCACTTTTGTGCTCCGCTTTGCGAGCACGATCGCACTCTGGTCGGTCGCGCTCTTCATCGTTTTCGCCGGCTACGAGCTGGGCTTTTACGCGCTCATCAGCGCAGTCGGGATGATCGCGCTCTGGGAATTTTACGGGATGCTCGATCACAAGGGGCTCCCGAATTTCAAGATCACGGCGATGATCTGCGGGGCGATCATGCTGGTGGGAAGTTTCTATTACTTCTCGCACTACGGCCCGGCGCGTTCCTCTGACTTCGAGACGGCGGTGCTGCTCTTTTTCCTGCTCACGGTTTTTACCCGGCAGATGTTTGACAGTCTGCGCGATGACGAGCCGCTGCGGACGATGGCTTACACGCTTTTCGGGCTGCTCTATGTGCTTTGGCTTTTTAATTTCGTGACCAAAATCGTCTATGCGACGCCGCGGCTGCCGGATGGCTCGGTCACCGGCCAGTTCTATGTCTTTTACTGCATCGCGATCACGAAGTTCAGCGACATGGGGGCTTACATCACCGGGAGTCTGATCGGGAAACATAAGATGGTGCCGCACATCAGCCCGAAGAAGACCTGGGAAGGGTTTTTCGGCGCGCTCTTTTTCTCGCTCCTCGCGAGTGTGGGGCTGATTTTGTTGATGCCGGGACATTTCTCGATTCTCACGATGCCGCACGCGATCGTGCTCGGTTTGCTGCTTGGGTTCGCGGCGGTGATCGGCGATCTCGCGGAGTCGATCATCAAGCGGAGCACGGGCGTGAAGGATTCCGGGAACATGCTGCCGGGGATCGGTGGCGCGTTGGATTTGATCGACAGTCTGCTCTTCACGGCGCCACTATTGTTTTTCTATCTCCGGCTGGTCATCAAAGTCCCGTGAAGCGAAAGCGGGTTGTAGTTCTCGGCGCGACTGGATCGATCGGCGAGAGCACGCTGAAAGTGGCGCGCGATATTCCGGACCGGTTGGAGATCGTCGGCCTCGCGGCGAAATCGAACGCGAAGAAACTCGCCGCGCAGGCGAATCTCGTGCGGCCGGAGGCGATCTGTCTGGTCGACGAACACCGGCTGGTCGAGCTCTGTTCGAATCTGCAATACAAGCCAAAGATCTTCACCGGCGAAGACGGCTTGGACGAGATCGCGTGCCTAACGAGCGCGGAAATGGTGCTCGTCGCGGTCGTCGGCACCGGCGGGTTGCGGCCGGCGCTGCGCGCGATCGAGGCGGGCAAAGATCTCGCGGTCGCGAGCAAGGAAATCCTCGTCATGGCCGGCGAAGCGGTGATGGGCGCGGCCGCGAAAAAAGGGACGCGCGTCCTTCCGGTCGATAGCGAACACAACGCGATCTACCAATGTCTCGAAGGCCGCGATCCGGCGACGGTGAGCCGGGTCATTTTAACTGCTTCCGGCGGTCCGTTTCGCCAGACGCCACCCGATCAGTTCGCCGCGATCACGCCGGAGCAGGCGCTGAAACATCCGACCTGGAACATGGGCCCGAAAGTGACGATCGATTCCGCCACGCTCTTCAACAAAGGCCTCGAGATGATCGAGGCGCACTGGCTTTTCGGCGTCGGGATGGATCGCGTCGACGTGGTGATTCACCCGCAAAGCATCGTGCATTCGATGGTGGAATTCGTGGACGGCTCGATCCTCGCGCAGCTCTCGCATTCGGACATGTGTTTCCCGATTCAATACGCCGTGACCTGGCCCGATCGCGTCGCGAATACGCTCCCGCCGCTCGATTTCGGAAAACTCTCGAAGTTGGAATTCGTGACCCCGCGCTTCGACGATTTCCCGGCGCTCAATCTCGCGCGCCGCGCCGGCGAAACCGGCGGCACCCTGCCTGCTGTAATGAACGCCGCCAATGAAGTCGCTGTCTCAGCTTTCCTCGATCGCCGGATCGCGTTCCCGCGCATCTGGGGTCTGGTCGAGGAAGTGATGAACCGCCACGCCTCCGTTGCACAGCCCACCCTCGATGCCATATTGCACGCCGATCGCTGGGCGCGTGAAACGGCGGCATCGCTCACCTGATTTTCCCGCATGATTTCGCACATCGCTCGCGTCGTCTTCCTCCTGATCGAGGTCGTCGTCCTTTTTAACCTGCTCATCGCGGTCCATGAGCTCGGGCATTTCCTCGCCGCGAAATGGCGCGGGCTGTTCATCGAGCAGTTCGGGATCTGGTTTGGGAAACCGATCTGGCAGAAAAAAATCAACGGTGTGCTTTACAGCATCGGGAGCATTCCGGCGGGCGGCTTTGTGAAACTCCCGCAGCTCGCGCCGATGGATATCATCGAGGGCGAAGCCGACGTCGATCGCGCGCAACTGCCGCCGATCTCCGTGCTCGATAAAATCATCGTCGCGATCGCCGGGCCGGTGTTCAGCGTGCTCCTCGCGTTCTTTTTTGCCTGCGTCGTTTGGGCGGTCGGCCGGCCGGTGGGTGAATCCGATGTCTCGACCACGATCGGTTACGTCATGCCGGGTTCGTCGGCGGAACAGGTCGGCCTGCGACCGGGCGACAAAATTCTTTCGGTCGATGCCCATAAGGTGACGCGTTTCCTCGGGATGAACGACAGCGTCTCGTGGGCCGTGGTCCGGAGCGAAGGCGAGACTGTGCCGGTGGAATTCGAGCGCGGCGGCAAAGTCCAGACCGTGCAGGTGGTTCCCTACAAGCCGACCACAACCGGCTGGCATCGGCAGGGGACGCGGCAGTTGCTTCTCAGTCCCGCGGAGAGCGCGGTGATCGAAAAAGTGGAACCGAAAACCCCCGCGGCGCTCGCCGGTTTGCAACAGCACGACGTCGTGACGGCTTACAACGGCATCCCGATCTACAGCCCGATCGCGCTCGCGGAATTCATCGACAAACATCCAACCGAGCAGGTCGCGCTCACCGTGCAGCGCGCGAACCGCACCATGATCGTGAAGGTGACCCCGACGCTCCTGCCGACCGAAGGCAAAATGAAACCGCGCATCGGCATCGGCTGGGACGCGGACGGCAAGACCTTTATCACGCACACCAATCCGTTTGAGCTGGTCTACAAAAGCGTCACTGGAACGTTGGAAACGCTCGGCGCGGTCGCCTCGCCGAAGAGCGACGTGAAGCTCCAGCACATGAGCGGTCCGATCGGCATCGGGCACATCTATTACCTGCTCTTCGAGAACGAGCGCGGCTGGCAGCTCGCGTTGTGGTTCAGCGTGATCCTGAACGTGAACCTCGCGATCCTGAACATGCTCCCGATTCCCGTGCTCGATGGCGGCCATATCGTGCTCGCGATCCTCGAGGGCATCCGGCGCAAACCGATCAGCATCAAGTTGCTCGAGTTCGTCCAGACCGGCTGCGCGGTCGTGATCATCGGCTACATCTGCTACGTCAGCTTTTTCGACATCGGCGACTTTTTCGGCTCCAAGGGCGACCCGGATTTGCCGAAGCCGACGCCCGCCGCGGCGAAGCCCTGACGCTGCGGCGTTGCGCCATTCGAGGCGGACGGTAAGTTTGCGCACCTCGAGCATGAACTACTGCGCATCGCCCTTCACGTATCAACGCCGCGTCTCGCGCGAGGTGATGGTCGGCCAGGTTGGCGTCGGCGGCGCGAACCCGATTCGCGTCCAGTCGATGATCACCTGCGACACGATGGACACCGAGGCGTCGATCGCGCAGACGATGGAACTCGCGCAGGTCGGTTGCGAGATCGTTCGCATCACCGCGCCGACGGTGAAAGACGCCGCGAACCTGCAACATATCGTCAGCGGGCTCCGCGCTCGCGGCTGCGAAGTCCCGATCGTCGCCGACATCCATTTCAAACCCGAGGCCGCGATGGAAGCGGCGAAGTGGGTTGAGAAAGTCCGGATCAATCCGGGCAACTACGCCGACTCGAAAAAGTTCAAGATTATCGAGTACACCGATGAGCAATATGCCGCGGAGCTGGCGCGGATTCGCGAGCGGTTCACGCCACTCGTTAGGCTGAGCAAAGAGCGCGGGATCGCGATGCGCATCGGGACGAATCACGGCTCGCTCAGCGACCGGATCATGAACCGCTATGGCGACACGCCGCTCGGGATGGTCGAGAGCGCGCTCGAGTTCGCCCGGATCGCGCGCGAGCTGGATTATCACGCGCTCATTTTCTCGATGAAATCGAGCAACCCGAAAGTGATGATCGCGGCCTATCGGCTGCTCGTCGCGCGACTCTACGAGGAAGGCGCGGATTGGAATTACCCGATCCACCTCGGCGTGACCGAAGCGGGCGATGGCGAAGACGCGCGGATCAAAAGCGCGATCGGGATTGGATCGCTTTTGAGCGACGGAATCGGCGACACCATCCGCGTTTCGCTGACGGAAGACAGCATCCACGAGATCCCGGTGGCGCAGGCTCTCGCGAGATCGACCGACACGCGTGAAACCAAGATTGAGGCGCCGGTCACCGGCCTTTCGTTCGATCCGTTTTCCTATCAACGCCGCGAAACGGCGACGCTGACGGTTGGGGGCTTTTCGTTAGGCGGCGAGGAGACGGTGCGGGTCGCGATTCGGAAAACCAACCACGACCAGATCGCGCACAAGATCGACCGAATGGGGGACTATAAACCGGAGCTGGTTTACGAAGCTTCCGGAGTCGTTGAGGTCGATCCGCGCGACGACACGGCGATCGCGCAGATCAATGAAAGCGCAGAGGCAAAACTGGTCGCGGTCGCGAACGATCTCGATCTCCCGGTCATCGCGGCCTACCGGTTACTCGCCGCGAAACTGCAGCCGCGCCATCCTATATTGCTGAAGGATTGCCTAACGATCGCGGATAACCCCGAGGCGGAATTTTTGCCGACCCTGCTACGCGCCGCGACCAACATTGGATCGCTGCTTTGCGACGGGATTGGCGACGCCATTCTGGTGCAGGGCGAGCACGGGCCGGGGCAGGCGATGCGACTTTCCTACAACATTCTGCAGGCAGCGGGCACGCGGATTTTCAAGACCGATTACGTGGCCTGTCCATCCTGCGGGCGGACGCTCTTCAACCTGCAAACCACGACCGCCAAAATCAAAGCCGCGACGGTGCACCTGAAGGGCGTGAAGATCGCGATCATGGGCTGCATCGTGAACGGCCCCGGCGAAATGGCGGACGCTGACTTCGGCTACGTCGGCGGCGCGCCTGGGAAGGTAAACCTCTACGTCGGGAAGACCGCGGTGAAGTTTAATATCCCCGAAGCGGAAGCCGTTGATCGGCTCCAGGATTTAATCCGCGATCACGGTAAATGGGTCGATCCGGCGCCCTGTGCACAAGAGGGAACGGTGGATATTCTGGCGGGCGACGAAGCGATGGGATAACCTGATTTGGGGGTCTCAGAGAATTCGCCGGCGCGGGGAATAATCTTGACCTGGAAGGTGAATTCCGCTCTCCTCGGCGGTCTGCGAAACTCTCCCGTCGCACGAGTCCATCCCGCTCTTGAATAGCACAGCTCCCAGCCACCCTGCCCACGACTCGATTTTGTGGGTTTTCCCGAGGGTAGCTCGTGCCTCAAGAGACGGAGATGATCCGTGGCGGGGGACGATTTCGCTTGTCTAAATCTTACAGTTCAGTAAGACTCGACACTCCGCGCTAACTCTGCGGACGTAGGTTCACACCAAAAACAGAAATAAAACGTAATATATGATGAAAATTAAAACTCGGTTTCAATCGGGCACCCGTTGGGGGCGCATCGCGGCCGCTTCGGCCACGCTTTGCCTCCTCGTCGCCTCTCTGCAGGCGCGTCCCGTGCCGCAGAATCTGGCGGGCGGTCTCGATGAACTGGTCCAGAGCAATCTCGCTCTGAAAGGCCAGGTCAATGGCAAAGGCGCGCAAACCGCCGGCCAGTTCAACGGCTACGCCACGCAACAAGCGGCAACGTATGCCGATCTCGCGATTCAGGATTCTGAGACCAACCGGTTCCTCGTCGACATCCATCCGCTGAACGAGCGGGTGAACGCCGAGAAACTGGTGGCTCTGCTCCAGAAACGCTTCTCGTCCTTCACCCTCACCGCGCTCGATAAGACCTATCGCGGCGTCGGCGTGGTCGAAGGTTTCATCTCACTCGATGACGTTCCCGCGCTTGGTAACATGCGCGAAGTCCGTTCCGTCCGCCTCGGCCTCAGGCCCGACGTGGATCGCCGCGGTCGTTCCATCCAGGTGGGCACGACGCTGCCGTTGTTGGGCACCGCCTTCGACCAGGGCGTCTACCAGCATCAGGTGGATCAAATCAACAAGTTCTATAATCCGAACGCCCGCCGCGACTTTGAAGGTTCCGGCATGAGCATCGGCTTCATCTCCGATAGCATCGGCAGCATCGCCACGGACGTAGCGAACTTCGATCTGCCAGGCGCCGGTAATAACCCGGTGAACACGCAGCCGGTCGTCATCCTGCAGGATGTGACCGGGACGGATGAGGGTCGCGGCATGGGCCAGATCGTTTACAAGATGGCGCCGAAAGCGCGCATCGGTTTCGCGACCGCGAACACCGGTGAAGTGGGCTTCGCGAACAACATTCGCGCCCTGGCCGCGTTGCCGGGCTTCGAATTCCCGCCAGCCGTGCAGCAAGGCTTCAAAGCCGACGTGATTTGTGACGACGTGACCTACAGCGACGAGCCCTTCTTTCAGGATGGCATCGTGGCGGGCGGCGTCGAAGACGTGGTGGCAGCGGGCGTGAGCTACTTCTCCTCCGCGGGCAACAACATCGGCACCTACGGCTACGACAGCGATTATCGGAACGTCCCGAACGGGCCGAATGCGCTGACGGGAACGAACATCAATCTCACCGGCGTCCCGACCAACCTTTACCAGGGTGGTTTTCATAACTTCAACCCGGCAGCGGGCCAGCAGGATGTCGCACAGACCGTGAACGTCCTCGCCTCCGGTGAGCCGGCGACGAACTTCCAGTGGGATGATCCTTACAACATGACGCTGTCGTTTGATCCGAACGCGATCTTCACCGCGCATGCCGTGTATGTGAACACTGCACAGACCTTCAACACCCCGTCCCTGACTGCGGGTCAGAACTATGTCATCACGGTCACCGCCGATGCTGGCAGCAGCTTCGACGCGATCGTGACGGTGAAAGATCCGAACGGTAACGTGGTGGTGAACGGCCAGGACACCGGTACCGATGAGACGATCAATCTCTTCGCGCCTGTTACCGGGGTTTACATGATCACCGTGACTAACTTCGGTGGCACCACCGGCGCCTACACCGTGAACGTCTACAACGGCAACAACCCGCAGATCACCACGGATTTCAACGTTCTGGTGTTCGACCTTCAGGGTAACTATCTGCCGAACAGCTCGCTCACAACGAACAACTTCGCGACGAACATCCCGTTCGAATTCAAAGTCACGACGCCGAAAACGGGTCAGACTCAGGTGCAGTACGTGATTGCTCGTTCGTCCGTCCCGATCGCTAACCCGGCAGCGGGTCACATTCGCTACCAGATCCGTGGCAATGGCCTCTCGGGCATCGGACCGGCGGAATACTTCACCGTGAACACTCCGAACATCCAAGGCCATCATATGGCTGACGGTGGCAACGGCGTCGCGGCGTATAACGTCTTCCGCATGAGCATTCCGGAATACTACTCCTCGCCCGGTGCGGCGACCGTCTACTTCGACAAAGATGGCAACCGCTTGAGCACTCCGCAGGTGCGCCAGCAGCCTTCCGTCGCGGCCGCCGATAACGCCAACACCTCCTTCTTCGGTGGTGACAGCGCAGGCGATCTCGATACCAAGCCGAACTTCTCCGGCACCAGTGCCGCTGCGCCGCACGCCTGTGCGATCGCGGCCTTGGTTCTGGAAGCGAATGGTGGTCCTGGCAGCGTCACGCCGGCGCAGATGAAGAGCGTCCTGCAAAGCAGCGCCTTCCCGCACGATCTCGATCCGAACTTCGCTTCGGGCCGGGCTCGCACCTCGGATGGCGGCACCGTGACCTTCACCGCGAATACCGATCTCGGCCTCAATCCGAGCAGCGGTATCAACAACCTGAACCACCTCAAGGTGACTTATTCGGGTCCCGGTTCGGTCACGAGCATGGTCTTCAATCCGGCGGGCACCGCCGCCACGGCCGGTAATACGACCGGTGGCAACAACGGGCTCGATCTCACGAACACCTACTTCGACAACATCTATCCGGGCATCGTGTTCGAACCGAACACCAAAGCCTTCACGGTGGGTGATCAGTCGACGGTGAGCTCGGGGGATGTCTCGGCCGCGTTCAGCAATCAGGCCCCGCTGCCTTCAGTCGCGGGTCAGTTCTGGACGATGTCGCTGACCTTCGCGAACAACGCGCTGAGCACGGGCAACACCCTGGCCTTCTCGGTCGGCCACGGCCCGCAGCACAACTCGACGGTGACGAACGGAATCGGGCCGGATGGCGGCGCGACTTCGACCGCGTTCACTCAGGCCGATCTCTTCGGCCAGGAGGTGTTGTTGCCGGAAGGCACCATGAGTCGCCGTGGGATGACCTTCAGCGGCACGACCTCGGGTGGTGGAACCTTCACCGGCTCCATCAACAACAAGGTCGGCACTGGGTTCTCGAACGTCGACGGGTTTGGGTTCATCAATGCCCAGACGGCGGTGTTCCTGCCTCTGCCTTAACGGGTCCGCAATAAACTAGCGAAACGGCAGGCCAGCGATGGCCTGCCGTTTTTGCTTTCCCGGGTCTGGTGGCGGCCGTGCCGCCTGCATCTGCTTTATGGTCGCACCGAGCCCCGCGCCGGTTGACGCATCGGGCCGTCGCATCCATATTCGCGCTCCTCAAATTGTAGGGCGACCTCTCCGGTTGCCCTCGCCGCCATCACGACGACGACCCCTGCAAGTTTTCCGAGGAAGCTACACATGGACAAAATCCGCAACATCGCCATCATCGCCCACGTCGATCACGGGAAGACCACGCTCGTCGACCAGCTCCTGCGCCAATCCGGCACCTTCCGTTCCAACCAAAAAACCGAGGAGCGCATGATGGACTCGATGGATCTCGAGCGCGAAAAGGGGATCACGATCCGCGCGAAGAACGCCGCTTTTCAGTGGAACGGCTATCGCGTGAACATCGTCGACACGCCCGGACACGCCGATTTCGGCGGCGAAGTGGAGCGGATCATGAAGATGGTCGACGGCGTTCTCCTCGTGGTCGATGCCCACGACGGCCCGCAGGCCCAGACCCGGTTCGTGCTCAAAAAAGCGCTCGAGAACAAAGTGAAACCGATCGTGGTGATCAACAAAGTCGACCGCGAAAATGCGCGCCCGCACAAGGTGCTCGACATGGTTTTCGATCTCTTCGTTGAGCTGAAGGCGAACGACGAGCAGCTTGATTTCCCGATTGTTTACGCGAGCGCGAAGAATGGTTTCGCGATGCGCGAGATCCACGAGAACAGCGAAGACATGACCCCGCTCTTCGAGGCGATCATCAAGTTCATCCCGCCTCCGACCATCGCCGCCGAGCCTTATTTCCAGATGCTCGTCTCGAACCTGCACTACAGCGATTACCTCGGCCGCATCGCGCTCGGGCGCATCGTCAGCGGTCGTGTTACGGTCGGCGACGCGATCGTCTGCATCCATCGCGATGGACGCCGCGAGCGCGGCAACGTCACCGCTCTTTTTACCTATGCCGGCATGGCTCAGGTCGAGACTCAGCACGCCAGCGCCGGCGACATCGTCGGGCTCACTGGTTTTGAAGAAGTCTACATCGGCGAAACCCTGACCGATCGCGAAGAGCGCACCCCGCTCCAGTTCGTCGACATCGATCCGCCGACGATTCGGATGCGCATCCTCGTCAACGACTCTCCGTTCGCGGGACGCGAGGGCAAATTTGTCACCGCCCGGCACGTGCGCGAGCGCCTCATCCGCGAGACCCGGGGCAACGTCTCGATCGCGGTCAAGGACACAGAATCTTCCGGTGCCTTCGAAGTCAACGCGCGCGGCGAAATGCAGATCGCGGTCCTCGTGGAACAAATGCGCCGCGAAGGTTTCGAAGTCATGGTTTCCCGTCCGGAAGTCATCTTCCAGCGCGATGAAAATGGCGGGCTGCTCGAGCCGATCGAGACCCTTTACGCGGAAGTGCCTAACGAAAACCTCGGCGACGTCCTGCAGGCGATGGCGGCTCGCAAAGGCGAGGTCGTGAGCATGGATCACCACGCCACGCGCGTCAGCGTTGAGGCGATTATCCCGACCCGCGGCCTGATCGGTTTCGAGAGCGATCTCGTTAACCTGACCCGCGGCGAAGGCATCATGAGCCACATCTTCCGCGAGTATGCGCCCTTCAAGGGCGAACTCGAAGGCCGCAACCGTGGGGTGATGGTTTCAATGGAAGCCGGTACCAGCAAGGCGTATTCGCTGAACAACATTCAGGCGCGCGGCAAACTGTTCATCGGACCGCAGGAGGAAATTTATGCGGGCATGATCATTGGCGAAAACGCGCGTCCGGAAGATCTCCCGGTGAATCCCTGCAAGGCGAAAAACCTCACCAACATGCGCAGCCAGGGCGACGGTAAAGGCATTCAATTGGAAGCGCCCCTCAAGATGACCCTGGAGCGCGCGATCGAGTACATCGGAGCAGACGAGTACGTGGAAGTGACTCCGAAATCCCTCCGGTTGCGCAAGCGCGTCCTCGACGCCAACGCCCGCAAGCGCGCCGCCAATTCCATCGCGGCCTAACGAGTGGCAGGCGACTGCCTTGACCGGTTGCGACCGCACCCATAACTTCGCGGCGGAAGGGAGGGAGCGATGAAAACCGAAATCCGGATCGAGTATTGCAGCGTTTGAAACTACGCACCGAAAGCCGTCAGTTTGGCGGCTAAGATTCTCGAACTCGGCGATCGGATCGCGTCGCTCACGCTGGTTCCCTCCAGCGGCGGCGCCTTCGAGGTCACCGCCAATGGCAAGCTCCTCCATTCCAAACTCGCGACCCACGAATGGCCCGACTTCGAGGCTGTCTTCGCGCAGATCAAGAAAGCCTGAGGATCGCTTAGGAAAGCAGGAAAGCAGGAACGGGGAAGGAGGCGGATCCCTTTCCCCAAATTTCTTTTCCTGCGTTCCTGCTTTCCTGAGAAATGATTCTTCTTCCCGGAGAGTGAAGGGTGCCTGGTGGCCCTCGCGATCTTCAAAATCGCCGTCGGCGCTCAACCGCCGAGGTAGGTTCGATTCCTATCCTCTCCGCCCATTCCAATGCGGAATGCAGAGTGCGGAGTGCGGAATATTTCCGCGCACGGATGCACTCTTTGATTCCGTATTCCCCAATCTGAATTTCGCATTGCCGAAAGGAGGTGATTCGCATGTCGCGCGAGCAAATCCGTAAGCTGACCTCGCTCTCTTCCTGCGCCGGCTGAGCTTCCAAGCTGAGCCAACAGGCCCTGTCGCAAGTTTTGCGGCAGCTACCGCAGTATCACGATCGCAACGTTCTCGTCGGGTCCGCCACGGCCGACGACGCCGGCGTTTTCCGTCTCGATGCCGACCGCGCGCTCGTGCAAACGGTCGACTTTTTCACCCCGATCGTGGACGACCCGTTCGCCTACGGCCAGATCGCCGCGGCCAACGCGCTCTCCGATGTCTTCGCGATGGGGGGCCGTCCGCTCACCGCGCTTAACATCATGGGCATCCCGACCGATCTCGTCTCCGCCAAAACCATCGCCACCATCCTGCGCGGCGGCCAAGAGAAGGCGCGCGAAGTCGGTTGCGTGATCATCGGTGGCCACACCATTCGCAATCCCGAGCCCGTATACGGACTCGCGGTTACCGGCCTTGTCTCGCCAAAAAAAATGCTGACCAATGCGCGCGCTCGCGCCGGCGATTTTCTCGTCCTCACGAAACCGCTCGGCACCGGCATCGCGACGACTGGGATCAAACGCGGCCTGACGAGTCGCGCCCTCGCCCGCAATGCGATCGCGCTCATGTCGCAGGTGAACCGCGCTGGCGCCGATCTCGCAGAGCGCCGCCTCGTCCGTGCCGCGACCGACATCACCGGCTTCGGCCTGCTCGGTCATCTCGCTTCGATGTGCCGCGCCAGCGGAGTCAGCGCGACGCTCAACGTTCCGGACGTTCCCGCGATCAGCCGGGAAATTCTCGAGCTAATCGAGGCTGACTGTGTCCCCGGCGGCACCGCACAAAACCTGAAAACCGCCAGCCGCCTCGTGGAATGGAATCGCACTTCCAAAACGCGACGACTGCTCCTCGCTGACGCCCAGACCAGTGGCGGCCTCCTCCTCTGCGTCCCCCGCCGCCACCTTGACGAAGTGCTCGTCGAAGGAAGCGTCGTCCTCGGCCGGATCATCCGCCGCGCAGACCGCCTGATTCGTCTGCTCTCCTGATGCGTTCCATCCCCGCGGTCGAAAAACTTTTGCAGGCGCTCGGTACGCAGGTGCTCCCGCGACCGGTGGTGGTCGATCTCGTTCGGCGCGAACTCGCGCGGCTCCGCGCCGCGGCCAGCGAGGAGCCTTTCGACGAGATCGTTAGGGGAATTCGCGCAAAAATTTCCGAACACGAACGCGGCCGACTTCAGCCGTTAATCAACGGCACCGGCGTTCTCATTCACACCAACTTCGGCCGCGCCCCTCTCGGTGCAGCCGCGGTGCGTGCCGTGACTGAGATCGCGCACTCCTACAACACGCTCGAATACGATCTCAACACCGGTAGTCGCGGCTCGCGTGCCGCCTACCTCGAACAGGCGCTCGCGCTCCTTTGCCAAAGCGAAGCCGCGACCGCAGTAAATAACTGCGCCGCCGCGCTCGTCCTCCTCGTGAGGCATTTCACGAAGAAGAAACCGGAAGTGATCATCTCACGCGGTGAGTTGGTCCAGATTGGCGGCGGTTTTCGGATCGGAGAAATTATCGAGGCGAGCGGTGGTCGCCTGCGCGAAGTCGGCGCGACCAACAAAACCACCGTCGAGGATTACGCCGCCGCGATCGGTCCGGAGACCGGTTTCATCCTGCGCGTCCACCAGAGTAATTTCTTCGTCGGCGGATTCACCGACGCACCGCCTAACGAGGAGATCGCCCGCGTCGCGCGGAAACGAAAGATCCCCTTCGTCGTCGATCTCGGGAGCGGCGCGGTCGTGGCGACGGAAAAATTCGGCCTCACCGAGCACGAGCCGACGCCCGCCGAAACCCTCAAACACGGCGCGGACGTCGTTTGTTTCAGCGGCGATAAACTCTTTGGCGGTCCGCAGTCCGGGCTCATCGCCGGCAAAGCGCGCATGATCGCTGCGCTCAACCGCGAGCCGATTTTTCGCGCGCTGCGATGCGACAAGCTCGTCTTCGCCGCACTCGAGGCGACGATCGACGCGCACTTGCGCAAGGAGTGGACGGAACTCCCGATCCTCGCGCAGCTTCTCCTGACCCCCGCGGAGCTACGCGCCAGGGCCGAAGCGCTCGTTAGGCAATCAGGTTCGGCAACGCTGAAGATCGCGATCGTCGAGACCAAAGCGGAGATCGGCGGCGGCGCCTTGCCCAAATCGGCGATACCTTCCATCGCGCTCGAAATTCGCAGCGCATCCCTTTCGCCTAACGAACTCGCTGTCCATTTTCGGCGCGCCTCGATTATCGGCTACATTGCGCAGGGGAAGTTCCGGATTGATCTGCGAACCGTCTTCCGTGACCAGGATGAGTCTGTTGTCACTGCGCTTCGGCAGATCGCGGACTTTCAGAAGCAAGTCCCTCCGGAGGGACCTGCTTCCGCAGGTCCGCGAGCCGGCTCGCGTTCGTGAACTCACAAAACTTCATCCTCGCGACCGCCGGCCATGTCGATCACGGCAAAACGGCCTTGATCAAAGCGCTCACCGGCACGGACACCGACCGGCTGCCGGAAGAAAAAGCGCGCGGGATCACGATCGATCTCGGCTTCGCTCATCTCGCGCTCCCCGGCTTCTCGATCGGCATCATCGACGTGCCGGGGCACGAAGATTTCGTGCGCAACATGATCGCCGGCGTTGGCTCGATCGATCTCGCGCTGCTCGTGGTCGCGGCCGACGACGGCTGGATGCCGCAGACCGAAGAGCACCTGCAAATCCTGACTTATCTCGGCGTCGAACACTTGGTCGTCGCCCTGACGAAAGCCGATCTCGGCCGGGTCGCGGAACGGCGTGAAGAAGTCCGCGCGCAGCTGGCGGGAACGGCCTTCGCCGCTGCGGCAATCGTCGAAACTTCCATCGCCGATGCGGTAACTGTCCAAAATCTTCGGACAACGCTGACCACGGAATTCGCGAAGATCGCCGAGCCGCCCGCGGGAAAAAATCCGCGGCTGTTCGTCGATCGCGTCTTCAGCGTGCGCGGCAGCGGAACGGTGATCACCGGCACGCTCAGCGGCGGCCCGATCGCACGCGGGGCGATGGTGCGCGTCATGCCGCAGAACCACACCGCACGGGTGCGCACAATCCAGAGTCACAATCAGGCGCTCGAAGTCGCCGAACCGCGAACGCGCACCGCGCTAAACCTGGCTGATCTCGACGCCGCTGACGTGACCCGCGGATCGGTGGTGACGCTGCCGGAAAGCGCCGAGCCGAGCGGGGTGATTGATGTGGTGTTGGAACGCTCGTCGCGCTTGCCGCTGACCGCGCGAGCTTTGAAATCAGGCACGATCCTGAACATCCATCACGGCAGCGCGCGCCTCGTGGCCCGGGTGCAGTTGCGGGACCGGAAGGAACTTTTGCCTAACGAAAAGATGATCGCACGGCTCCACCTGCGGAGTCCGATCAGCGCGGTAATTGGCGACCGGTTCATCGTGCGCGATTCCTCGGAGCAGGTGACGCTCGCCGGCGGGCAAGTGCTCGATTTTAACCCCGGATCTATCCGGCTGCGCTCGACGCCGCAGCGCGCGCTGCTCGATCAGCGGATGCGTTCGCCTAACGACCCGGCGGTTTTGGTGCGCACGTTTCTGCAGCGCGATCACTTCGCGCACAGAAACGAATTGCCCGCGGACATTCCCGATGGGGAGGCGAGCATTTTCCTCGATGAAAAAATCGCGGCTGACGCGGCGTGGTGGCGTGAGCAAAAAATCGTCGCGGCGAAATTGATCGACGCCGAGCACGCGGCGCATCCGGAAAATCCTGGTCTCGAAATCAACCGGCTGCGCGACGGCCTGAGGCTCACCGATACAGAAGTCTTCGACGCGTTGCTTGGGGAACTGGCGAAAAGCGGGTTCACGCAGACCCGCAATTTCATCGCCCGCAGCGCACATCGCCCCGCGCTCCCGCCGACGCTGCGCGCGGCCGGAGACCGCATCCGCGCCGCACTGACGGCGCGCCTGCTCGATCCGCCGAGTCGCAAGGAATTGGCCACGAACTCCGAGTCGCAACAGGCTCTGCGTTTTCTCGCGGAGACAGGTGAAGTGATCTCGTTAGGCGACGACGTCGTGATCTCGGCCGACGCCTTCGCGCGGCTGCGTAAACTCGTGACCAATCATCTTCGCCAACAGAACACCGGCACAGTCAGCGAGCTGCGGCAGGCGACCGGGACGACCCGCCGCATTATCGTCCCGCTCCTCGAGCGGCTCGACAAAAGCGGCCTGACCATCCGCGACGGTGATCGTCGCCGGCTTCGTTAGGCTCCCTTGTCTTCCTCGACGTATTGCGCGTGCGCGATCGTCGCTACGATCGTGGAGCCGCCGATGATGTTGCCGAGCAGGACCGGCCCCATGTAGGCGAAGTATTCGAGCATGCTCTTCTCGCCGATGCCGACCATGTAGAAGGCGTCGACCGAGCCGACGATGACATGCGCGAGCTCGGCGATGCCGACGATGTAGGTGATGATGATGATAACCCCAACGCGCGCGGTTTCCGCAAACGGCAAAAGCCAGACCATGATCGCAATCATGAAGCCGGCGAAGATCCCGCGGATCAGGAGCGTGCCGAAATCCTGACTCATCGTGGCTTGGGCGAGCTCCCGCATCGCGTGGCGGACTTCGACCGAAACCAGGTTGGTGTTCCCCATGATCCACGCGACCGCGAGGGTGCCGATGAGGTTGCAGCAGAGCACGATCGCCCAAAGCCGCGCGACGTTCAGGAACATGCGGAGCTGCGGCTTGCGCAGGAGCGGGAGAATGACCGTGAGCGTGTTCTCGGTGAAGAGCTGCTGCCGGCCGAGCACGACCATGAGGAATCCGATCGAGTAGCCAAATTTCTCGATCAGCGGACGCCATGGCGCATCGGGCAGCCGGCTGTGCAAAACGCCTTCCGTGAGCAGGGAAAATCCCATCGCGAGACCGGCGGCAATCCCGGACCAGGCGAGCGCGGAATTCGTCCGCTCCAGCTCGTGCATGCCCTCCTCGTAGACGGCCGCGTAGACGATGTGGCCGCCGGGCGAAGTCCGTTGCTCGACCTCGGCGCTCTCGGCTTCCTCCTTGTTCTGCTTCCCCTTGCGTTCGTTAGGCATGCGAGAGGATGGCGCGCTTAGCTTTGCGAGGCAAAGACCGCTTCCGGATCTTTTCCGGAAACGCGGCCGGCGCTGATCCAGCCGAAGCGGCTGCAGAAAGCGCCGAGCAGAAATGAGATCGCGGCGAGGGGAACGAGATTCGTTAGGCGAAGAATAATCGGAATCGGACCGCTAAGAATTTCCCCGGCGCGGATGAGCCAGCCGGAGCGGCCTTCGTGGAGCGCGCGATCGGCCGGACCATGTTTATCCACCTCGAGCCAAATCCAGAGCAGCGTCTCGACGATCGCGGCCGCCATGCCGATGAGGAAGAGCGGACGAATCTGAAAACCGAGCAGCTCCAGGATCGCGGCGGCGCATCCGAGACCCGCGGTGCCGAAATGAATCGGGAGCAGCACGCGATGGAGAAACCACGCGGGAATCACCGTGGCGCCGATGAGCACGCCGGTGTAGGTCGCGAGCCCGAGCCCCCAAAATGCGGAACCGGCGATTAGGAGATTGGCTACGACAGAGATGACGGTGTCGAGCGTTCCGGTGAAGAAATGGTGAAAGTGCACCTCGTAGGCGATGCAGGCCGGCACCGCGCACGTGCCAAACATTGAGAGAATCCAGGCGCCGACCGACATCGGCGATTGGTATTTGAAAACGCGCAGCATGTTCAAAAACATCAGCGGCCGGCCGAGATCGAGGACGAGCAAAACCGGCGAGATGATCGCGCCCGCGGCGGTGATCCAGAGCGCCGCTCGCACGAGCGCCGGATTGCCGAGGAGCAGACCCGCACAGGCAAAAAGCGGCGCCATTCCCGCCGCGCCACCGACGAAAAAGTAGAGCGGGATTTCCCAAGTCCAGACCGGTGGCCTAACGACCGCTTCGCCAAAGTAGCCGTGACGTTGCGGGATCGGTCCGCCAGCGACATCGACGCCGCGACCGGTGACCGCGCCACCATGTTTCGCTTCCTTGCGCCACGAGTCGAGCTTATCCTCGAAGTTTTTATCCTGCTCGTTAGGCATTTTAAAAAAAGGCGAAGGCGAGACTGACGGCGGCGATCGCGCCGATCGCGGTGGCGAGCGCGGCGCTCCAGGAGGATTTGAGATAGATCGTCGGCACCTGCGGGCGCGGCGGGAGCCCGTAGGCTTTCGGTCCGCCGAAGAGAAGGAACGAGGCGTGAATCCCGCCGACTGATTCCTGTGGATCGTAAATTTGCGCGTCGTCGTAGCCCTGGGCCTGGAGTTCTTTCACCCGCGCGGCCCCGCGCGCGCGGACGTCGTCGAGCCGGCCGAAGACGATCGATTCGGTTGGGCAGACCTTTGCGCAGGCGGGGGTGAGCCCGCTCTTTTGCCGGTCGTAGCAGAAGGTGCACTTGAAAGCGCCGCCCGCGTTAGGCAGCGGCTCGGGGCGTTTATCGATCACGCCGAACGGACAGGCGACGACGCAATATCCGCAGCCGTTGCAGACATCGTCCTGCACGAGAACGGAGCCGACTTCCGTGCGCACGATCGAGCCGGTCGGGCAGGCTTCGAGACAGCCGGCGTTCTCGCAATGTTTACAAACGTCGGAGAGAAAAATCCAGCGGAACGGATCCTCGGCGTCATTGCCTAACGAGAATGGGCCGGCGATCTGCTGACCCTTTTGGATGTCCTGCTCGATGAACATGACGTGGCGCCAGGTGGAAGCCCCGAGGTGGCCGGTGTTGTCGTAGGAATTACCGGTCCAAGTGTAGCCGTCATCGGGGACTTCGTTCCACTCCTTGCACGCGACCTCGCACGCCTTGCAGCCGATGCAGACGCTCGGGTCGGTGAAGAATCCGACTTCGACGCGATCTTCGACGAAAGTGTGCCGACGCTGATTCGTACTCAGGGTGCCTTCGCCGATCATCTATTCGCCCTTTCCGTGCTGGCCGTGGCCGGCTTTGAGTTTACCGCCGGTCGGCGCGCCTAACGGCGGCTGCTCCGGATGCAGCACCGCGGGCCCGGTTTGCGGCGCGTATTTGTTTAGCCACGGGAGGAAGTCCGAGCCCTGCGGCCGCCGGCCGGGGACGATGTTGCAGACGAGCGCTTTAGTTTCCATGATCGTCACGTTCGGTTCGCCGGAGATCGCCATCAGGTCATTTGCGATGTCGCCGCGGACCGGGCCGGAGGTGCCCCAGTGAAACGGAATCGCGACCTGGTGCACGGTGATGCCGTTGAGTTTTAGCGGGCGCATCCGGCGACTCACGAGGGCGCGCGCTTCGATCGCGCCGCGCAGGGTGACGAGGCAAACGTAGTCGCTGTTTTTCACACTGAGATCGCGCGCCACTTCGGGCGACATCTCGACAAACATTTCCGGCTGCAACTCCGCGAGGTGCGGAAGGAACCGGCTCATCGCGCCGGCGGTATGATGTTCCGTCAGGCGATACGTGGTGAGGACGTAGGGAAAGCGCGGATCGCCCGGCGGCGCGAAGCGATTTTCCTCGCGCGAAAACCAGTTCTCGACCGGGTTGGTATCGCGCGAATAAAGCGCGTTGTTGACCGGCGACTCGAGCGGTTCGTAGTGCGTCGGCATCGGGCCATCCTGCAAACCTTCCGGGATGTAGAGCCAGCCGAGTCCGTCTTCGTGCAGGATAAAAGGCGCGTCGCCCGGTTGCGCATCGAGGCCGGTTTCGTGGCCTTCTGGTCGATAGGCGGGGTCCTTGTCTTTCGAGAAATCGGGGACGTCTTGGCCGGTCCATTTCTTTTCCGCGGCGCTCCACCAAACGAGCTTCTTGTCTTCGCTCCAGGGCGAGCCATTGGGCGCAGCGCTAGCGCGGTTGTAGATGATGCGGCGATCAGCGGGCCAAGCGAAACCCCAGCCGTGGCCGAGATAATCGTGCGATTTGCGCGCCTTCGGTTTGTTCTCGCCGTCGCTCGGGAAACAGCCGCTGTAAATCCAGCAGCCGCTGGCGGTCGTGCCGTCGTCTTTGAGATCGCTGAAGCCATCGACCTGCGGGCCGTGATGTAATTTACCGTCGCGATCGTGCGTGAAAACGCCGCCTTCCGCTTCGACCTCGGGCGTGGTTTTCCAGCCATTGATCTCGGCCAGGACCGCTTCCATTTTCGGCTCACCCTGTTCGTCCTGCGGATACCACCAATCGAGCGCGCGGAGCGGCTCGTCGTTCGGGTCATCGGAGGCTTTCGCTTTTTCGATCAGCCGCAGTGCGAGTTGATGAATAAACCAGCCTTCACTCCGGCAATCACCGGGCGGATCGACGGCTTTCTCGCGCCATTGCAGGAGACGCTGCGTGTTCGTGAAAGCGCCTTCTTTTTCCGCATGACCGGCCGCGGGAAATAAAAAAACTTCTGTGTCGATTTCTTCCGTGACTAATTCACCGCGCTCGATTTCCGGCGAGTCATACCAAAACGACGCCGACTCGATCTCCACCAGATCGCGCACCACGAGCCACTTCAGGCAGGAGAGCGCCTTGCGTTCGAGCCGCGCGTTCTGCGCGCCGACCGCGGGGTTTTGGCCCATCAGAAACATTCCTTCCATCCCGCCCTCGAGCATTTTGTAGAGGAACGAATAGTAGGAATGGTTGCCGGTAATTTTCGGCATCCACTCGTAGCCGTAATCGTTCTCTTTCGTCGCGCGCGCGCCGTAGTAGGCCTTCAGCGTGCTGATGAAATATTTCGGAAAATTATTCCAGAGCCCGGTCGGGTTGGTGTGCGTCTTGAGGTAATCGTCGAGCGTGTCTTCGCCGTGAGCGCCGCGTGGCATCGCGAGATAACCGGGCAACGTGTCGTAGAGCGTCGGGATATCGGTCGAGCCCTGGATCGACGCGTGACCGCGGAGCGCGAGGATGCCGCCGCCGGGCCGGCCGATGTTACCTAACAAGAGCTGCAAAATCGCCGCGGTGCGGATGATCTGCACGCCTTTGGAGTGATGGGTCCAGCCCACCGCGTAGCAAAGCGCCGCGGTTTTTTCCGGACCGGAATTACTCGTTAGGGCATCCGCCACCTTGTGGAAAAGCTCCGGCGGAATCCCGCAAACTTTCTCCACCATCTCCGGCGTGTAGCGAGCGAAATGCCGGCGCAGCGTCTGGAAAACGCAGTCCGGATTCTGCAAAGTCAGGTCGCGTTCCGGATAGCTGAGCCCGCTGCCCTGGTAGAGCCAGCTGTCAGCGTCGTAGGCGCGCTTCTCTTCGTTCCAGCCGGAGAAATAACCGCTCGGCTCCGTGTTCGCGTCGCGAAACTCGGACCGCAGCATGCACGAGGCATTCGTGTAGTGGACGACGTATTCACGGAAGTAGAGATCGTTCTCGAGGATGTGCCGGATGATCCCGCCAAGAAACGCGATGTCAGTGCCCGCGCGGATCGGCACCCAGATATCCGCGAGCGCACTGGTCCGCGAAAAACGCGGATCGACGTGAATGATGGTGGCGCCGTTTTCCTTCGCCTTCATCACCCAGCGGAAACCGACCGGGTGCGCTTCCGCCATCGAGGAACCCTCGATCAGGATGCAGTTCGACCGCGCGAGATCCTGTTGCGCAGTCGTGGCTCCGCCCCGGCCAAGAGAGGTGCCCAGACCGGGCACCGTGCTGCTATGTCATATCCGGGCCTGGTTCGACACGCACACCATGCCCAGGCCTCCGGTAAACAGTTTCTTGATCAGGTAATTCTCTTCGTTATCGAGCGTGGCGCCGCCGAGATGGCAAAGGCCCTGGGTGTGATTGACGACCGAGCCGTCGAAGTGTTTTTGGAAAGTGCGCTTGCGCGTTTCCCAGACGCGATCGGCCACCATTTCCATCGCGCGATCGAGCGAGAGCTCGCTCCACGCCTTCGCGCGCGGCGCGCGGTATTTGATCTTCAACTCGCGCCGATCGTGCGTGAGCAGTTGATAAGAGGCTGCGCCTTTCGGGCAAAGATTCCCCTGCGAGATCGGCGATTCCGGATCGCCCTCGATCGAAACCAGCTTGTTGTTCTTGTGATAAATCAGTTGCCCGCAACCGACCGCGCAGAAGGGACAGATCGAGCGCGAGACCTGCGCGTCATCGATCCGCGCATGCGCCGCGCGGGTCTTGTCCGACATCGCCTCGAGGCCGGTGCCGTCTTTTCTCCCACGAATTTGCCTAACGAGCGGCCATTTCGACAGGAGTTTCCCCGGAGACATCAACGATTCTTCGCACAGTTAAGCCGACTCGGTTGCATGGAAAATCATGCGCGGACTTTTCTGCACGGAAGTCAGGCGTCTCGCCTGACTCGGCTGGCAGCCTTCCAGCCTCCCGAATTCTTCCGGAAATGGCCGGGCGGGACGGCTGGCCGCCGAGTCAGTCAAGCTGACTGACATCCCGGAGCAGGCGTCGACGACTCAGCTCTCGCCCAACGCTTGTCGAGTGCCGCTTAGAACACCACCTGCAACCGGAGCAGCACTTCGTTGAACTCCGCGTCGCCGAACTGCGGGTTCGCGTCGCGGAAATCCGACCAGGTGTGCACGTAATCGGCCATCAGTTTCACGTTATCCGAGTGGACGTAGTAGTTCAGTCCGGCGGTGAGCGAGTGGATGCCGTCGTTCGCGACCTGGCCGGGATTGAGCGCTTCCCATTTCAGCACGCCCTGCAGTTTTTTCGGGACGATGAAATAACTGCCCTGCACATACCAGCCGTTGGTCACGAAACTCGGGATCGCCGGGATCGCGCCCGACGCGCGGCCGTCCACGTGTTCCTCGAGATATTCCGAGATCAAATCGAACGGCCCGATCTTCAGCCAGGCGTCGAAACTGAAGGCGTTGCGTTCATCCGCGCTCGTGATCGTGAACGAAGTCAGCGAGCCGTCCGGGTTCACTTTCAAATTCAGCGACGGCGAGATGTTCGTGCCCGCTTCGTCGCGGCTGTGGAAATAATCGCCTCCCAGTTTCAGGCTCGCTTCCTGGCCCATGACCTGGCCCTTCCACGGCTGCAGTTCGAGCCGGCCGACATACATGAATTCGTTGTTGTCGTTGTTGTTGAAGTTGCGCCCGTTGCCGTTGAAGGCGCCCGCGTAGTAGGTCACGAAATCCTTGTAATCCGGCGCCGCGGTCGCGAGCGGTTTGCCCCAGATCATCGCGCCGATCTGCCGCTCGGGCACGATCGCGCCCGTCGGCAGGCTGCGCTCGATCGTGTAGATCAGTGTGTCGGGCGTGAGATTTTCCAAACCGAACGGCGCCTTCCATTGGCCGACCTTCACATTCAGCTCGGGCGTCCCGTGGTAGTTGATGAAGATGTCGGTCGCGGAGAACTGCGTGCGATTGCTCGTCGAGGTAGTCGTCACCGCTCCGGTCGCGACATTTACCGAGCGCAACGCCGTGACCGCGGCGTCGCTTTGCTCGAAGTCGCCTTCGACCTTGAAATCAAACTTCTCCATGAAATCGCCGGTGATCGTGACGCGCGCGCGGCGCAGCCGGAAGCGATCCTTCAACGCAGTGGCGCCGAAGCGACCCTCGAACGCGGAGACATCGCCATCTTCAAAATTCGCCTGCACGTAACCGCCGAGGGTCAGCTTGTATTCCGGGCCGGCGGAATGCACCTCGACCATCGACGGCGGCGGCGGCGCGGAGAAAACGGCCTTGTTGTCGTTCCCCGGCGTGACGCTGGAAGTTTGCGGCCCGAAGGCCGGCGCGAACGGGCCTTTCGCGCGCAGCTCGTGGACCTGGCTTTCGAGCTCGGAATTTCGCTGCTGCAAGAGGCGGACGGCGTTCTCGAGTTTCTGGAGACGCTCGGCGTCCGAGTGACCGGGAGCATCCTGCGCGCAGAGCGGGCCGACTAGGAGACTGGAGAAAAGAAAGGACGCGATCCGAAGTTTCAAAGATGGGGTCATAAACAAGACTTATAGAAATACGAATTCCGCGTGGCAGCGTAAACAGAAATTCGAGCCGGCGTAAATTTTTTGTTCAGGGGGCGCCTGACTTCCGATTAATAAATAACGCATGAGCTTTTTCGATCGCGAACGCACCGTGGCCGGACCGGGCTTTAGTCGTTGGCTCGTCCCTCCCGCCGCCTTGGCGGTTCACCTCTCCATCGGGCAGGTCTACGCCTTCAGCGTTTTCAAGTTGCCGCTCACGAAAATCATCGGCATCACCGCTTCTGCGCCTAACGACTGGACGCAGCCGCAGCTCGCCTGGATTTTCAGCCTCGCGATTTTTTTCCTTGGCGCTTCTGCCGCGGTTTTCGGGCGCTGGGTGGAACGGGTCGGCCCGCGCAAGACCATGGCGGTGGCCGCGCTTTGTTTCGGCGGCGGGTTCATCGTCTCCGCGTTTGGCGTCTGGTGGCATCAACTCTGGCTGATCTATCTCGGCTACGGGGTGCTCGGCGGTTGCGGGCTCGGGCTCGGCTACATCTCGCCGGTTTCCACCCTCGTGAAATGGTTCCCCGATCGTCCGGGCATGGCGACCGGGATGGCGATCATGGGCTTCGGCGGCGGCGCCTTCATCGGGTCAAACCTGAGCCTGCTCCTGATGAATACTTTCAAGACCGCGACCAGCACCGGCGTCGGCAAAAGCTTCATCGCGCTCGGGCTGATTTATTTTTGCTACATGATGTTTGGTGCGTTCATCGTGCGCGTGCCGGCGACCGATTGGAAGCCGGCCGGCTACGTCCCGCTGACGAAGCCGAAGGGGCTCATCACCACCGGCAACGTCGTCGCGAGTGAGGCGACGAAGACGCCGCAGTTCTGGCTCCTCTGGATCGTGCTCTGCTTCAACGTCACCGCCGGCATCGGGATTCTCGAGCAAGCGTCGCCGATGGTTCAGGAGATGTTCCCCGGGAAAATCCTCGCCCCGGCGGCGGGCGGTTTCGTTGCTTTGCTCAGCCTTTTTAACATGGCGGGTCGCTTCATCTGGTCGTCGCTCAGCGATTACACCGGGCGCAAAACGGTTTACGTGATCTTCCTCCTCCTGGGCGCGATCCTTTATTGCCTGATTCCGTTCTCCGGCCACCGCGGCAACGCTACCATCTTCGTCGCCGTCTGCGCGGTCATCATCAGCATGTATGGCGGCGGGTTTGCGACCGTGCCGGCATATTTAAAAGATCTTTTCGGCACGATGCAGGTGGGCGCGATCCATGGTCGGCTGCTCACCGCATGGTCGGCGGCCGGGATTCTCGGGCCGGTCCTGGTGAATTACATTCGAGAGTATCTGAAGAATCGCGGCGCGACCGGCGTCGCCCTTTATGCGCCGACGATGTATCTCATGGCCGGCCTGCTCGTCGTGGCCCTGATTTGCAACCTCTGCGTCCGTCCGGTGGCGGAGCGACATTTCGACAAGGGGAACAACGGAGCCCGCTAAGCGGAGGACTTTATGGCGAACCAAACTGATTCCGGCGGCAGCAACGCCGCGATGCTTTTCATCTCCTGGGTGGTGGTGGGCGTGCCGCTGATCTGGGGCGTCTACAACACGCTCCTGAAACTGCCGGCGCTGTTTCGTTAGGCAACTTCGTCATCCTGAGCGAAGCGCAGCGGAGTCGAAGGATCCCGTCGGGCTTCCTGTAAGCTCCGTTCCGCGAAAGCGCGCCGTCCGGAGGAACCGACGGTTCCCAGAAATCCCACGGGAATCCTTCGACTTCTCAGGATGACGCGCGGTGTGTGTGAGGACGCGCTGGCGTCTGAATAAGCGCTGATGCACGACTAATCGCTGCCGTGCGACGACGCGGCGGCGTGATATTCCTGCAGACTCTTCACCGTCATCGCCCCCTTTTGCAGCGAGCGAATCCCCATCGCGCTCGCGGAGGCCGCACGCAACGTGGTCATGATCGGAATCCGCTGCACCAACGCCGCGGTCCGAATCTTCACCTCATCCTCGCGCGGCACCTTGCCGCTCGGCGTGTTAATGATGAACTGGATCTGCCCGTTCTTCACGAAATCGAGCACGTTCGGCCGCCCCTCGGCGATCTTGAAAACCTTCTGCACCTCGACGTTCCCCGCGGTCAGCGCGGCGGCGGTGCCCGAAGTCGCGACAATCCCAAACCCCAACTCCGCATACTCGCGCGCGACCGCGATCACGTTCTGCTTGTCGCTGTCCTTCACGCTCACGAAGACATTCCCTGCGCGCGGCAGCGGCCATGAGCTGGCGAGCTGCGACTTCGCGTAGGCGAGCCCGAGATCAGCATCGATCCCCATCACTTCGCCGGTCGATTTCATTTCCGGGCCTAACGAAATGTTCACGCCCTCGAAACGCAGGAACGGAAAGACCGCTTCCTTCACCGAGTAATGCGGCGGGATCACTTCCTCCGTGAAACCGAGTTCGCCTAACGACATCCCGGTCATCACCTTCGCGGCCAGTTTCGCCAGCGGCACTCCGATCGCCTTGCTCACAAACGGCACCGTCCGCGAGGCGCGCGGATTCACCTCGAGCACGTAGAGCAGCTCTCCTTTCACCGCGAACTGCACGTTCATCAGCCCGCGCACGCCGAGCTCGCGCGCCATCGCTTTGGTCGCGGAAGTGATCTCGTCGAGAATCTTTTCCGAGAGCGAAAAAGTCGGCACGACGCACGCGCTGTCGCCGCTGTGAATCCCAGCTTCCTCGATGTGCTCCATGATCGCGCCGATCACCGCCGTCTCGCCGTCCGCGATGCAATCGACATCCACCTCGATCGCGTCCTCGAGAAACCGATCGACCAGCACCGGCCGCTCCGGGCTTACCTCGATCGCGCTCCGCATGTAGCGCCGCAAATCTTCCGCATGATAAACCAATTCCATCGCGCGCCCGCCGAGCACAAACGACGGCCTAACGAGCACCGGATAACCAATCCGTTCCGCGATCGTGACCGCTTCCTCTGCACTCACCGCCGAGCCGCTTGGCGTCTGACGCAGCCCGAGCCGGTCGAGCATCGCCGCGAAAAGTTTGCGGTCCTCCGCCAGCTCGATGCTCTCCGGTTGCGTCCCGATAATCGGCACGCCCGCAGCCTTGAGACCGGCCGCGAGATTCAACGGGGTCTGCCCGCCGAACTGCACGATCACGCCGTCCGGCTTTTCCTGCTCGTAAATATTGAGCACGTCCTCGTGCGTGAGCGGCTCGAAATAGAGTTTGTCGCTCGTGTCGTAGTCGGTCGAAACCGTTTCCGGATTCGAGTTCACCATGATCGTCTCGATCCCGAGCTCACGGAGCGCGAAAGCCGCGTGCACGCAGCAGTAGTCGAACTCGATCCCCTGGCCGATTCGGTTCGGCCCGCCGCCGAGGATCATGATCTTCCGCTTCTCGTTAGGCCGAATCTCGTTCTCCGAGCCGTAAGTGGAATAATAGTATGGCGTATAAGCCTCGAATTCCGCTGCACAGGTATCGACTAACCGATAAGTCGGTACCACACCCGCGGCGATCCGTTCTGCGCGCACGTCCTCTTCCTTCTTGCCTAACGAGTGCGCCAGTTGCCGGTCGGAAAAGCCCAGGCGCTTGAGCTTGCGGAAATCCGTCTCGTCCCGTTGTGCCGTCACGATCTGCGCGATGTTTGCGAGGAACCAGCGATCGATTTTCGTCAGCTCGAAGATTTCTTCGATCGTTAGGCCGTCCTGCAACGCCTGCGCGAGGTAGAAGATCCGCTCGGCGTTCGGCACGCTCAATTTTCGCCGCAGCGTCTCCGCATCGACCCGCGCTTCGCGGCCGTCGCCGCAGAGGCCGAAGCGCTTGATCTCGAGCGAGCGGAGCGCTTTCTGCAGCGCTTCCTTGAAGGTCCGCCCGATCGCCATCGCTTCGCCGACGCTCTTCATCTGCGTGGTCAGCGTGGCGTCGGCCTCGGGGAATTTTTCGAAGGTGAAGCGGGGAATCTTCACCACGCAGTAGTCGATCGTCGGCTCGAAGCTCGCCGGCGTCTCGCGCGTGATGTCGTTCCGGATCTCATCGAGCGTGTAGCCGACCGCGAGCTTGGCCGCGATCTTCGCGATCGGAAAACCGGTCGCTTTCGAGGCCAGCGCGCTCGAGCGGGAGACGCGCGGGTTCATCTCGATCACGACCATCCGCCCGTTCTCCGGGTTCACCGCGAACTGGATATTCGACCCGCCGGTCTCGACGCCGATCTCGCGGATGACCGCAAACGACGCGTCCCGCATCGCCTGGTATTCGCGGTCGGTCAGCGTCTGCGCGGGCGCGACCGTGATCGAATCGCCGGTGTGCACGCCCATCGGGTCGAGGTTCTCGATCGAGCAGACGACCACGCAGTTATCGGCGCGGTCGCGCATCACCTCCATCTCAAATTCCTTCCAGCCTAACAATGACTCCTCGATCAGCACCTCGCTCACCGGCGAGAGATCGAGCCCGCGTTCGACGATCGTTTCGAGCTCTTCGCGGTTGTAGGCGATGCCACCGCCAGAGCCGCCTAACGTGAAGGCCGGCCGAATAATCAGCGGGAAACTCCCGATCTCGCCGGCCACCCGCGCCGCGTCGTCGAGCGAGCGCGCGATCCGCGAAACCGCGACCTCGAGGCCGATCCGCACCATCGCTTCCTTGAAAAGCTGCCGGTCTTCACCCTTCGCGATCGCCTCCGCGTTCGCGCCGATCAGCTTCACGTTGTGCCTCACGAGGGCGCCGTTCCGGTTCAATTCCATCGCAGCGTTGAGCGCGGTCTGGCCGCCCATCGTCGGCAGGATCGCGTCCGGTTTTTCGCGTTCGAGGATTAACTCGATCACCTCGGGCGTGATCGGCTCGATATAAGTCCGGTCGGCAAATTCCGGATCGGTCATGATCGTGGCCGGATTCGAATTCACGAGCACCACCTCGTAGCCCTCTTCGCGCAGCGCCTTGCAGGCCTGCACGCCGGAATAATCAAATTCGCAGCCTTGCCCGATGATGATTGGGCCCGAACCGATGAGGAGAATCTTGTGGAGCTGATCGTTCCGCGGCATGCGCAGCGGGAGACTATGCAGAAACGGGCCGAGGTCGAGACTTCCGCTGTGTTACGGTCCGCGATGGCTGCGAAAAGAGAGAAGCCGATCGGCGCGCAGGCGGGCTGGCGACTGCGCGAGAGCAAGGTGCGTTTCCGGAACAAAGTCTTCGCCCTGCGCGAGGACGAAATCGAGCTGCCGGGCGGCAAACGGAAGCGGCTCGCCTATCTCGAGCGGACCGATGCGGTCATCATCGTGCCGGTCACGGCGAAAGGGGAGATGGTGTTGATCAATCAATACCGCTACTCCGTCGACGAGTGGTGTCTCGAAGTCCCCGCCGGCGGCACGCACGACAAGCCTAACGAGTCCCTGAAGAAGGTCGCGCGCGCCGAGCTGCGCGAGGAAACCGGCGGCCGCTGCCGCGCACTCACCTATGTCGATTACCTCTATTCCGCGAGTTCGTTGACGGATGAAAAATGCCACGTCTTCCTCGCCGAAGGCGTCGTTTTTTCGGCGGAGCCGGAAAAGGAAGCGACCGAGAAGATCGAAGTCGTGGTCATGCCGATCGCGGAAGCGCTCGCGCGCGTTCACGCCGGGGGAAATGAAGGATGGCCAATGTGCGCTTGCGGTTCTGCTCTGCGAGCCGCTCCTGCGTGCCAAAGACTACGCTAGGCGGCTGCGGCGCGCCGGCGGTCGAGGTAGACTTTGCAGATCCCCTTGATCCGCGTGAGCAGGTAGTAGGTCGTCTGGCTGCGCACGCGGACCAGTTCCGCGCCGACGATTCGGGTTACGAAATCGCTCGGGAGATCGAGAATTTCCTGCGGCGTCGCGCCGTCGAGTCCCTTGCAAAGGATGGAGGTCATGGCGCGGGTCAGCGTCTGCACTTCGGGCCCGAGCGTCATTCGCAGATGGGCGCGGCCCTCGTGATCCACCTGCAGATAAACGCCCACTTTGTCCGCGCATTCCTCGTCCTTGCGCACGTCCTCGAGATCGAATTTCTCGTTCGGCCGCGGCTCCTGTTTCGGCGCGCTCTCGGCGTAGTTCACCAGCGTTTCGCGCCGCTCCACTTCGGGAGCGTCTCGAAGAGTTCGATGATGTTTTGCAGTTTCGGCGGATACATCGCTAGCTCTTCTCGATCGGCGCGCCGACTTTGTTGCCCCACTCGGTCCAGGAGCCGTCGTAGTTCCGCACGTTCTCGAGTCCGAGCAGGTAGGTGAGCACAAACCAGGTGTGGCTCGAGCGTTCGCCGATGCGGCAATAAACGACCGTGTCGACGTCCGGTTTTACGCCCGCGCCCTCGAAGTAAATCTTCGCCAGCTCCGGGGCGGATTTGAAGGTGTTGTCCTCTTTCGTCGCGGTTTTCCAAGGCACGCTTTTCGCGCCGGGGATGTGGCCGCCGCGGAGCACGCCTTCCTGCGGATACTCGGCCATGTGGGTGATTTCGCCCTTGAATTCACCCGGCGAACGCACATCGATCAGCGGCTTCTTCGCCTTGCTCTGCGCCAGCGCTTCGTCGGCAAAAGCGCGAATCTCCTGGTCGCAGCGTTTCGCCGGAACCGGATAATCGGTCTGCGGATACGAAGGCACTTCGCGCGTCATCGGGCGGCCCTCGGCTTTCCATTTGTCGCGCCCGCCATTGAGGATTTTCACGTTCTTGTGTCCGTAAAGGCGGAAGGCCCAGAGCGCGTAGCAGGCCCACCAGTTGGCTTTGTCGCCGTAGAAAACGCAGGTCGTCTCCGGCCCGATGCCGTTGCGCCGGCAGAGTTCCGCAAACCTATCCGGCGCGATGTAATCGCGGATCACTTGGTCCTGCAGATCCGCGCGCCAGTCGATGTGCACCGCGCCCGGGATGTGCCCGGTATCGTAAAGCAGGATGTCTTCGTTTGACTCGACGATGCGCAGGTCCTTGTCGTTGAGGTGCTGCTCCAGCCAATCCGTGTCGACCAGGGCTTCGGGATGCGCGTAGTCGGTGGGGTTTGTGTTCATGGCAAATGATCGACCCCGCACCCGGAGTCGCAACCGGATTTCCCAGCGCAGCTTGCGCTATCTCATAATATAAGATATATTGTTTCAAATGAAACACGCAACAAAAGCCAAGTTGCTTGGCACCGGCCTGGTGGCGCTGCACGTGGCCGCGCAAAAACCGGGCCCGTCGCCTCAGCAGGTCATTCAATTCGTCCAGGCCGGCGTCAACTTCGGCGAACTCGCAGTGCTGCAGAAGGAACTTGACCTGCCGCTCGACCAACTCGCGGCGAAACTTGGCTTTTCCCGGGCGACGCTCCACCGCCGCAAAGCGGCGGGGCGCCTGACGAGCGACGAGTCGGATAAAATCGTCCGCTTTGCGCGCCTGCTCGGTCAGGCCACCAAAGTGTTCGGGGGCGCGGCCGAAGCACGCGAGTGGCTGAAAGCGCCGCAACGCGGCCTCGGCGGGGCCGTGCCGCTCGATTACGCGCAGACCGAAGCGGGCGCGCGCGAAGTGGAGCAACTGCTTGGCCGGATCGATTACGGCGTTTACGCCTGATGCCTTCCGGCTGGCGGATCGATAAGCTGGGCCGCGATGCCTTCAGCGGCGAAGGCGCGCGTCTTTTCGGCGGGCGCTGGAATTCTCCCGGCGTCGCGGTGGTTTACCTGAGCGAGCATCAATCGCTCGCCGCGCTCGAGATCATGGTCCATCAGCAGCCGCTGACCCCGCGCGGCAACTATCTCGCTTACCTCGCGACTTGGAACGAGGCCCAGATGGAGCGTTTGAGCCCGAAAAAACTGCCCCCGAAGTGGCGTGCCTCGCCCTCGGATCCAGCCAACATGGCGGTCGGCGACCGCTGGGCGAAGGAACAGCGCTCGCTCATCCTTGCCCTCCCGAGCGCGATCGTACCTAACGAATGGAACTTCCTGCTCAATCCGGCGCATCCCGATTTCCGGACGCTGCAAATCGCGAAACCAGTCGCCTTTGATTTCGACCCGCGGCTCCTCGGCCGCTGAGGCGCGCCCTCTTGCCGCCGCCGCCATCGGATGCCATCTTGGGCGCCTCCGATTTCACAGGCCGAAGTAGCTCAGTGGTAGAGCAGCTGATTCGTAATCAGCAGGTCGCGGGTTCAATCCCCGCCTTCGGCTCCCTCCTTTTCGAGAAGATCATTCCCGGAAAAAAAATACCCCCGCGCCAGACGACGCGAGGGCATTTCCCAAACGAAACTCGGATCGTTTTAGTCGTATTTCATTTCGTAGACTTCGATCAAGGCGATCCCGGTGCCGTCGTTGGCCCCGGTAACCACCGCCGTGTAAGCGCCGGGCTCCAGCCGGATCAGGATGCTGGACTCGCTGGCCTGCGTCGGCGGGATTGAAGTTAGGACGATGTCGTCGGAGTTATCAGCACTCTGCCAGTCATCGTTCGAGCGCAGTTCCGTCGCGCCGCTCATCAGCTTCAGAACCGGGTTCGCCAGTACCGGGCTCACGCCCTGCGCTGCGAGGGAAGGGCCGAGTGCGCGCACGAGCACGAGTTTCGGGCCGCCCGTGATGATGAAGCCGCCGATGAGTTGCCCTTGGCCGGTCTGGACAAAGCCACGGGTCGAGATGTTCGCGAGATGATTCTCGGATGACTCTTGTGGCGCCCGGAAGAAGTAAGTGGTGCCCGCAAGCGTAAAGTCGCCAAGCTGCGCGCCGTGACCGTAGGTCAGGGTGCCGGTAAGTGACTCACCGCTGAGCAGGGTAAGCGAAAAGCTCGCGTTCGGATGATCGTCGTTCAGGTCTTCATTGAAGTCTTCCAAGTCATCAGCGTCCTGGCCATGATCATCGCCGCGGTCGTCGCCGGGAGGATCATCGTCCCCATGCTTGTCGGTGACCGGAGCTTTCAAGGCCGCCGCGCCGGCGGTTAGAGTTACGGCGCCGAAGCCGCCTAACACGTTACTGCCATCCGCCGCGATGAAGAAGATGCGATTCTGCGAATCGATCACCAGCTTCACGTCGAAGCTGCTGCCATCCGCCGCCCTGGCGGTGCCGGTGAATCGGCCCGGGATATCATCACTTGGTCCGAAGGTCGGCGTCCGCGCTGCCGTTACCGTCTGGCCTGCCACCGTCGCGGTCACGAAGTCATCGTCCGACTTAGAGTCATCATCGTCCTTCAACGACCCGCTAATGGTCGCGCCATTGCTCGCGACAATGCTGAAGGTGCCGTCATCGGCAACGTCACCGCCGGCGAAACTAGCGGTGCTCGAGGCCACGTCGAAGACGTAGATCGAGATCGCATGGTTTCCCTGCAGGAAGAAGACCGCCTTGCCCCCACTGGCGAGATCGGCTTCAAAGAATCCCCGATGGCTTTCCTCCGCGCGCCCCGGAGCTGCGAAAGCGAGCAGCAATCCAAGGATCATGAGTAACTGACTGAGTGTTTTTTTCATAACTATGTGCGGTAAAGCTAAGGAGCCGAATCAAGGCTGGCGAACCGGGAAAGGTTTCGCGGTTGTTACCTTCGAAATTCAATTTCTCCGGGGAAGAACGCGTGCACGGTGCGATCGTGGTGGCGGTTAGGTTTGGTCATCCCAAAAGAAGAGCCTCGCTCCGGGAAATAACGTTTCCCCGAGCGAGGCGTTCTTCCGCGAGCTAAGAGTTAGTCCCAGTTCCCCGTGTCCTGCAGACTGTCGAAATTGATCTGGAATTCCGGTTCCAGCGGAGTGCCGTCCGACTTCAGGGTGATTGCCAGGAATTGATCCGGCGCGATGCCGCCGTCGGTGGGATCCTCGATCACGGGGCAGATGCTGTAATGCAGCGGATCGCTCAAGGCGCGGGTTGTGAAGGCGATGTAGCCTTTCTTCAGAAGGCTGTCGAGTTCGCTAGTCGAAGCGATGATCGGTGTGCCGTCCAGGTCAAGGCCATTCTTCTTGGCGATGTCGGCCAGCGCTTTTTTGCCAGCTTTCGTCGTTGCCTTAGCCGTGTAGCTCACCCAGATATGAGTCCAAAGACCCAGCGGGTCCTTCCCAAAGTAGCCATTGCGCATGTCGAGCAGGTACTGATTGCCGCAACGCGCCGAGTCCCACCGGGTCGGTGCCGGCTTTCGGAAAGACGTATTCGATCCGCGAGTCCGCAATCTGCCGAGCCGCCACGCCGGCCGAATTGGCGGTGAACGCGTTCTCGGCGAAGCCGCCCAGAACCGTGAAGTAGAAGATGTTTCCACTATGGTCGTAGTTAGGAATCGTCAGGAGCGCGCGCACATTTCTTTGAAAGGAAAAGTTCGGCACATCAGTGACTGCGATCGGTCCCGGCTGCATCCGGCCGGAGATGAGCGCGGGATTGATCCCGTTCTGCGAGTAGTAGGTATCAGTGAAGTCATAGAGCCGATCTTCCACATCGGCGCGTGACAAGGACGGCGCTGCGAGCAACGCCACAACAAGGAACTGCATTAGTGTTTTCATTGATGCAGAGATAGGGGGCGGAAAGGACCGTGGCGAACCGGGATAGGTTACGGGGTTGTAACCTCGAATCAGGGATTCGTGGTGAACACCTGGACTGCGGAGTAGTCGCTCGAGGTGGAGCCGCAGAGCGTCGCGACCTGATAGTCATAGGAGGTCGACGGCATAAGTTTGCTGAATTTCACCGAGGAGCGATTCGTTTGCTTGGTTTTCCAGCGGGTCGTGCCGGTCTTGCGGTACTGCAGGGTATAACCCACCGCTCCCTCCACGGCGGTCCAGCTGACCGTGGCGGTCGTGGACGTGATATTACCTGCGGTGAGATTGGTCGGCGTTGCGCAATCCGGAATTGTCGCTTCGCAGAACCGACAGATAAAACCACCGCGGTCGCGGAAGAGCAGGCTGATATCATCGAACTCGTTCCCGTTCCCCGGCGAGGCCCCGCCGTTGAGATAGAGACAGCCGTTGTCCAGCACATGAATGTCCTGCCCGGTGCCAGCGGCATATTGCTTAACATATTGCACAACACCGGCTGGATCGTATTTGGCGAGGAAGATATACTCATTCCCGAGTGGCGGTAGAGTGATGCTATCGAAGACCACCCCGGGGCCGCTAGCGGCGAAACCGCTCACCCAGCTGTTGCCCGCCTGATCCACCCCGATGCTGAGACCTTTATCGGAAGTGGGACCGCCGGCGTGGTGGAGCCATTGAATGGCGCCGTTGGTATTGTATTTCGCGAGGAAGATATCGGTGCCGTTGGTGCCGGTGTTGGGAACCGAGAGTCCATCGAAGATCGCGGTGCCGGTATAATCGCCGGTAATATAAAAGTTATCTGCCGCATCGACGGCAATGGCTTTCGCTGGGTCACCGACAAAGGAAGTTGTGCTCCCTCCGCCGTGGACCCAAAGATTGTTGCCGGCCGCATCGTATTTCGCGACAAAGGCGTCGCCGAGCCCGGCGGCCTTGATCGAACGCGCATCGAAACTCGCGGTGCTCTGAAATTCACCA
The DNA here is from genome assembly GCA_963742845.1 of uncultured Verrucomicrobiae bacterium. GTDB lineage: Bacteria > Verrucomicrobiota > Verrucomicrobiia > Chthoniobacterales > UBA10450 > Palsa-1392. Next base: position 642,333 of record CAVUNK010000008.1, read on the forward strand.
GTGATACCGATGTTCCCCGCGGCATCGACTGCGACTCCATGAGCCTGGTCGGACCCAGTGCCGCCAGCGCTCTTGATCCAGAGGAGTGTGCCGTTGGTGTTGTATTTCGCGAGGAAGATATCGAAAATACCCCGGCTGTTCAGGGTGACACCGTCCACCGTCACGGTGCCGGTGTAGAAGCCGGCGACATAGATATTTCCGCTCGCGTCAAGGGCGACGCCCTTCGCAAAGTCCCCGCCAGTCCCGCCGGCGTTCTTCGCCCAGATCACGTTGCCCGCCGGATCATACTTCACCACCAGCCAGTCGAAGTCGCCATTGCCGGTCAGCGTGATGTTATCGAATTGTGCGGTCGGATGCAGACTATTGGTTTGAATCGCTCCGACCACGTAGGAGTTACCTGCCGGATCGGTGGCCACGTCGTTAGCCTGATCGAGTAGCTCGCCCCCGCCGACTTTCGCCCAGACCAGCGCTCCGGCGGTGTCATACCTGGCCAGGAAAACATCGGACGTATTGCAAGGAATGGTAACGTTATCGAACAATCCCGGATTGTTGACTATACCGGTGGCGTAGGCGTTGCCGGCCGCATCGCTGCTGACGCCATTGCTGATGCCGCCAGTGCCCATTTGTTTCACCCATTGGGCCGTTTGCGCCGAAAGGCTGGCCGCACCGATGAACAGGAACAGGATGAGTCCGACAAAAAATGCTTCCCACGATTTGAGGCGAATCCGGAGCAGGGAAGACTTATCGGTTTGCAGAGGAGAGACGGAGAAAGAATGCATGGTCTTTGTGGGTGGATGAGTGGTGGTTGTTGAGTGTGGCGTCCGCAGGGAGCGACCGTTTTGTAGGCTCAATTCTGGAGTCGGACGAACAGAGAGCCAATTCGCGAAAAGTTACACGTCCGTTACTTTTGTGAGCAAACCCGAGGAGTCGGCGTAGCCGGAAAACAGTCTCTAGTTTGGCATTAGTTGAAGTCGCGCTTGCTTCTCCTTGGTCCACTAGCAAGGCACTTTCTGGGTATGTGACATGCTTTGGTTAAAGGATGCTTTTTCGCATTGCCCGACTGAAACTCGTTATTGAACGGAAGCACCGCTGTCATGCCCGGCATGTGGGTGTGCGCACGATTGTCGAGTCGCTGCCCGATGGCTCGGTCTGGCGGGGGAGGGTGGACGTGTTCGATCTGATCGGTCAGCCGCAAACGAACCGCTGCTACGCCTGGACTGAGCAACGCGGAGAGCGTTTGCTTAGCTTTACCCGGCTCAAGGTTCCACCGGTGCAATCAGCCCAGATGGCCGTCCGCGCGGTGCTGGCCCGGCGTCTCCTGGCGCCGAAACTCCCGGTTCGTTGAATCGGGTCGCGGCCTTTACTCGTTAGGCGCCGATCGTGGGGAAGTGCACCCGAAATTCCGTCCATTCGTCGTCGGAACGCTCGAGCGTGACCTCACCGCCCTGGGCGCGCGCGAGTTCGCGCGAAATGCTGAGCCCGAGCCCGCTGCCGCCAACCCGCTCGTCGCCGCGCGCCCGATAAAACCGCTCGAAGACGTGCGGCGCCAGCTCTTCCGAAATGGCCGGGCCGGTGTTGCCGACAATCATTTCCACGGAGCCGTTCACCTTCTGGGCCGCAACGCGAATGCGGCCGCCGGGCGCGTTATATTTCACTGCGTTTGCGAGGAGGTTTTGCGCGATCAGGCTGACGAAGGCGCGGTCGGCATAGAGCGGCAGGCGCTTCGGGATTTCGGCCTCGACCGTGAGATCGAACGGTTCCGCTAGTGCGCGCGCGTCGTCGATCACGCCTTCGAGCAGTTCACTGAGATCGAAGTCGCCGAGGCGCGGCTCGAGCCGGCCGGAATCGGCGCGCGCGAGGAGCAGGAGGTTATCGACCACCGCGTTGAGCTGGTGGATGGGCTGGAGCAAACCCTCCGCGGTCGCCTGGGTGTGGGCGTTGCACTCTTCATCCGCGATGATTTCCTCGACCCCGGCCCGGAGCACGGAGATCGGCGTTTTCAGATGGTGCGAGGCGTCGGCGGAAAAACGGATCGCTTGCTCGAGACTGCGCTGGAGGCGTTCGAAGGCGGCGTTTAGCACTTCGATCAGGCCGGCGATCTCGTCGCCGGAGGAGGGCACTGGCAGTCGGTGATGCAGATCGTGTGCAGATATCTGTGCGGCGGCCTGCCGGATTTCCTCCACCGGAGCGACGGCTTTGCTGGCAACGATGCGACCGCCGATCACGATCACGAGCAGCACGGTCGGGATCGCGAACAGCATCCCGAGAAAAATGTCGCGACCGATCTGGTTGATCTCCTTCAGATCCGCGCCGACGCGCAGAGTGAGCCCGTCGCGGGAGAATTCCCCGACCCGGATGCTCCGCCCGTCCAGCTCGCGGGTGTGAATTTTTTTAATCCCGTCACTCGCGATCGGCTTCAGCAGTCCTGGTGAAAGGTAGAGTGCGTTGCCCCTGGCGTCGGTCACCTCCACGAGTCGGTGGCGCAGCGCGAGGGGGATAAAGATTTCCTGGAACGCGCTCGCGCCCGCGGTGCCGCCGTCGCGCTGGAAATGCTGGACGTCGCGGAAAAGCTCATCGGCGTCCATCGTGAGGCGGCGATCGAACGCGGCGATTTCTTCGTAGCGCATCACCGTCCAGGTGGTGGCGGCGCCACCGATCGTCGCCGCCACGGCGAGGAACGCGGAGTAGAGTGCGACCTTCCAGCGGAGTGGCCAGTCTTTCACGACGCTTCGCGCAGGGTGTAGCCAAGATGCCGCACCGTTTGGATGAGCGGCGGCTCCCCGATTTTTTTGCGCAGCCGGCTGATGAAGACCTCGACCAGTTTCATGTCGTATTCGTGCTCGCGTTCCCAGACCCGCTCACAGAGTTCGGTCCGGCTGAAAGTGCGGCCCGGTTCCCGCATCAACACCCGGAGCAAAGTCAGCTCGCGGGCGGAAAGCTCGATCGCGCGGTCGCCGCGGGTCAGTTGATTCTCGGCGAGATCGAGCGCGAGGTCGGCGACCTGCAATTTCACCGCCGGCTTTTCCGCGTAGCGACGACCGAGCGCGCTTACCCGGGCGACCAGCTCCTGCATCGCAAAAGGCTTCGCCAAATAATCATCCGCCCCGAGCGCGAGCCCGTTGACCCGGTCGCTTAATTCCCCGCGCGCGGTCAGGATGAGGACGCGGCTGTCGACATGCGCTTTGCGCAGGCGCTTCAGCACTTCGAAGCCGTCGATCCCCGGGAGCATGATGTCGAGAATGATCAGGTCGAACGGCGCGCGTTGCGCCTCGCGCAGGGCGACGTCGCCATCGTGCACCACGAGCGCGTCGTGGCCCGCGGTCGTCAGCGCGCGCGAGACATGGCGGGCGAGGCGGACTTCATCTTCGACGACCAGGATGCGCATGAGAATAGAGAGAAAAACTTATCAACAACCGAAGCAGGGCGAGGGGCGAGAATTTTCCCCGCGTGCTCCATTGGCGCGACGCGCGAAAGGTTACGGCTCTGTTACTTTTCATCACCTGCTTATTCACCAGCGACCGGTGCAAGTTCCGGGCTCGACGCGATGGAGCTTTGTATTTCACGGCAGCGTTCCTCCGGGAGCCGGTTCTGCTAGTCTCGAATCGAAGATGAAGAACCTCGCTCTGCTCCGTCTCGGTTGCACTGCGCTCGGCTTGCTGCCGGTCGCAGTCAGTGCGCAGGCGACCCTCGAGGGCCGGGTGACGCTGCCGAAGACGCGCTTCACCCCGGTCATGACCGAGCGCTACGAGATTGTGAGCAAGGCCGGCGTGCTCGCGACCAGCCCGCCGCGCGCGGTCGTTTATCTCGAGGGGGATTTCCCGAAACCGGACGCTCCCTCCGCGCCGAAGCAGGTTGCGCAAAAAGACTTCGCTTTTGCACCCCCGCTCCTCGCGATCGCCGTGGGGACGAAGGTCTCTTTCCCGAATCTCGACGACACCTATCACAATATTTTTTCCTACTCGCCGGCGAAGCGTTTCGATCTCGGGCGCTATCCACCGGACGAAAAGCCGCCGCCTTCGCAGGTGTTCGACAAACCGGGCCTGGTCACGCTCCGGTGCGACATCCACGAGCACATGCGCGGGCTCATCCTCGTGCTCGCCACTCCTTATTTTACTGTCACCGAGCCGGACGGGAAATATCGCCTAACGAACCTGCCAGCCGGGCATTTCGTGGTGAAAGCGTGGATCGATAGCCGGACAACGCGCACGCAACCGGTCGACCTGAAGAGCGGCGCGGTCGCGCACGTCGATCTCCCGTGAGCGACCCGGCGGATTCCCAGCCGGTCAGCCCGCGCCGTTTTCGGATCCGGCTCTTCGTGGCCCTCATGCTGGTCGTCTCGGTCCTCACATCGTTAGGCATTTTCGTCGCGCAGCGGAGCGCGGCGGAGGACGCGCAGCGCGACCTGGAACGCGATTTCCAGCTGGAGCTGGCCTCGCTTCATCTCCTCCAGGATATGCGCAACGCCGCGGTCGCTGATCGCTCCAACGCGCTCGCGCGCAATGCCCGCATCCATGCCGCGCTCGAGGATAACGCGCTCGACCTGCTCTACCCGAGCGCCGCCGAGGAGTTGCGCGACCTGATGGGCGGGGGCGGGGCGGACACGTTGCACGCGCGTTTCTACCGTTTCCTCGATGGGCAGGGCGCGGTCATCCCACCGCCGAGCGGAATCGCCGGGCGGCTTTTGCCTAACGAACAGGCGCAGCTCGCGCAACCGGCCGTGCCGCAGACGATGCAAGCCGGCTACCTCGCGCGCAGCGAGGGCGCGACCGGCCTCGTGATCGATGAAATGATCGCCGTCCCGATTCGCTCGACGGAGACGAGCGAGGTGATCGCAGCGCTCGTCCTCGGCTTCAAGCCGGTGGAAGCGGAAGCGCATCGCGGCGCCGCGGGGATGCGCAACGGCATCCTCGTGGGGGGGCAACTGCAACTCCCGGCGTTCGATCGTTCCACCGAGAAACGCGTGATCGCGGAGATCGAGAAAGTCGCGGCGAACGGGGCGGCCGAGCGCGCGCAGAGCCTGCGGATCACGCTCGAGGGGACGCCGCATTTGCTCTTCTTCAAGCGGCTCAACCCGCAGTCCAATTACCCGCCCGCCTACGAGGTCTGCGTCTATCCGCTCACGGAGTTGCTCGCGCGCCAGCGGCACCTGCGCACGCAGATTCTCGGGGGCGGCGGCGTTCTCCTGCTCGCCGGCTTTTTCGTGAGCCACCTGCTCTCGCGCCGGCTCGCGCAGCCGGTGGAAAAGCTCGCCGTCGTCTCGGAGAAAGATCGCGCGCGGCGGAAAGTCGCGGAAGCGCAATTGCAAACCACCGCCGAGGAATTGCAACGTTCCGCCCGCTTCTCGGCCGACGCTTCGCATCAGTTGAAAAGCCCGATCACGGTGTTGCGGGCCGGGCTCGATTCACTGCTCACGCGCGAAGGTTTTTCGCCGGAGACCTACGAGGAAATTTCGCTGCTTATTCACCAGACCTACCGGCTCACCGGCGTGGTCGAGGATCTCCTCCTGCTCTCGCGGATGGATGCCGGGAAGTTGCGCCTCAACCTGCACCCGGTCGATCTCGCCCAACTCGTGCTCGAGTGGCTGGATGACCTGCGCGCGCTCCCCGAGGCGAGCGATCTGGTGGTGGAAAGCGATCTCCCAGCGGAATTGCCCATCGCGGGCGAGCGAAAATTCACCAGCCTGATCGTGCAAAACCTCCTCGATAACGCGCGCAAATATAACCGGCGCGGCGGGACCATCCGGATCACCAGCCGCGCCGTGAACGGCGAGGTGGAGTTGCACGTCGCCAACACCGGGCGCGGCATCCCGGAGGAATCGCGCCGCGATATTTTTGAGCGCTTCCATCGTGCGAGCGCAGGCGAGGATATTCCCGGCCATGGGCTCGGGCTCAATCTTGCGCGGGAGCTCGCGCGCCTGCACGGCGGCGAGCTGAGCCTGATCCGTTCGGACGCGGAGTGGACGGAGTTTTGTGCGATTTTTCTGCCGGCGGGAGGCGAGTCGAAATGAAGTCGCGGTCACTCGGCCTCGCCTTTTTCTTGGCGGTCGTTCGTGCTCTGTCGGCGGAGGATTTCATCGATCGGATCGATGACGCGCTCACCTTCAGCACTTACCACGATCAGGTCCGCGTCCGTTTCAGCGGGCTGCTTGACCTCGAGTATTACAACTACGCGCAGCCGCCTCCCGGCCTGATCCGCGCGGAAGGGCACGATCTTTTCAATCCCCGCCTAACGACGTTCGTCGACGCGCAGCTCGGGCCGAAAGTTTACTTCTTCGCGCAATCGCGCGTCGATACCGGGTTCGATCCAACCGACCTCGGCACGCAGTGGCGGTTGGACGAGTATGCGCTCCGTTTCACCCCGTGGAGCGACGGCCGGTTCACCATTCAGGCCGGCAAGTTTGCCAGCATCTTCGGCGCCTGGGTCGAGCGGCATCTTTCCTGGGAAAACCCGTTCGTGAACGCGCCGCTTCCTTATGAAACTGCGACGCTCGTTTCCGATCTCGAGCTGCCGCTGACCGGTCAAAGTTTTCGCGCCGTGCCCGGCTTCGATAAATATGAATTTCTCCCGGTCATCTGGGGTCCGGCCTACGCGCAGGGCGTTTCCGTTTCCGGCGAGCTCGGGATTTTCGAGTATGCGGCGGAACTGAAAAACGTGCCGGTCTCTTCGCGCCCGGAAGCATGGGATGACTTTGATTTCCGTCATCCCGCGGTGAATCTGCGCCTCGGTTTGCAGCCTAACGAGGCCTGGCATTTTGGCCTTTCCGCGGCGGAAGGTCCCTACCTCAGTGGCGAGGCGCGCCCGCTTCCGCCCGGCGGGATCGGCGATTACCGGCAAATCGTGCTCGGCCAGGACATCAGTTACGCGCGCGGCCATTGGCAGTTCTGGCTGGAAGCGATCGAGTCGCGTTTCGAGGTGCCGCGGCTCGGCGACGCGGATGTTTTCGCCTACTACCTCGAGACGAAATACGAGATCACGCCGCAGCTCTATGGCGCGGTTCGCTGGAACCAGGAAATGTTTCAAAGCGCGCAAGACAGCGCGGGCCGTTCGGTGGCAAAGGCGCACGATATCTGGCGCGCCGAGGCCGCGCTCGGTTACCGGTTCAGCGCGCATACCCAGTTGAAATTGCAATACAGTCTCGCCGGCGGCGATTTCGTCTCCGAGCGCGTGAGCAGCCTTTTCGCCGCGCAATTCACCCTGCGCTTTTGAAGACCGCACTCGTTAGGCGGAAAAGTAACAACACCGTAACTTTCCCCGGATCGCTATCCCCGCCGTTCCGGCCAGATTACTCCTCTCGCCTCAGCCACTTATGAAAAACTTTCCTCGCTCCCTGTTTTTCGCCGCGCTCGGCGCCTGCTTTTTCGCCCCTGCAGGCGCGTTGCCGGCGAAGACGTTCAACGTTCACGTTGGCTCCGGGCGGCGATCTTTTTTCGCCGGCCGCGATCACGATCGAGACCGGCGACAAGATCGAGTGGGATTGGGATTCCAGTTTCCACAGCAGCACTTCGGGCACGCCGGATCATCCGAGCGGGGTTTGGAATTCCGGCGTACTGAACAACGGTTCGAAGTTTGAACACGAGTTCAACTCCGTGGGCGACTTCGCTTATTACTGCTCGGTCCACGGCAGCTGCTGCACCATGACCGGAACCGTGCACGTCGTGGCGGAGGACTCGACGCCTTCGCCGACCGCCACCGCCACCGCCGAGCCCGACATCCACCCCAAGCCCGACCGCAACTTCCACCCCGACCCCGACCCCGATGTCGACGACGTTGCTCCCGCTCATCAACACCGGCCCGGTCAGCATCGAGTTGCAGACGGTCGCGAGCGGCTTGAACGCGCCGAACAATCTCGTCCCGTCCGGCGACGGCCGGTTGTTCATCGTCGAGCAGGGCGGCCGGATTCGGCTCTTGAAAAATGGAACACTGCAGAGTACGCCGTTTCTCGATCTCTCGGCGCGGCTCGTGGCGCTCGCCGGTTCCGATGAGCGCGGGTTCCTCGGCCTCGCGTTCCATCCCGGTTTCAACGAGCCGGCGAGCCCGGGTTTCCGGAAATTCTACACTTACACGAGCGAGCCGGTGAGCGGCGCCGCCGACTTCACGGTGCCGAATCCGGCTGGGTTTAATCACCAGAGCGTGGTCGCGGAATGGCAGGCCTCCGCGGCGAATCCCGACATCGCCGATCCCGCGACCCGGCGCGAAGTAATGCGCATCGACGAGCCGCAGGCGAATCACAACGGCGGCCAGCTCGCCTTTCGCCCCGGCGAGCCGTTTCTCTACATCTCGTTAGGCGACGGCGGCGCCTCGAATGATGTCGGCAACGGCCACAACCCCGCGATCGGCAACGGCCAGGATCTCACCGTCGTGCTCGGGAAAATTCTCCGGATTCGTCCGCTCGCCCCATCGCTCACCGGCTCGAGCGGCGATCCGATCAGCGCGAACGGAAAATATCGCGTCCCCGCCGACAACCCGTTCATCAACAGCAGCACCGCGCTGCACGAAATTTACGCGTACGGATTGCGCAATCCGTTTCCGCTTCTCCTTCGATGCCACGAGCGATCGACTCATCGTCGGCGATGTCGGCCAGGGCAGCGTGGAAGAAGTCGACCTGGTGGAGGCCGGAAAAAATTACGGCTGGAATCGCAAGGAAGGCAGTTTCCTTTTTCATCCTAACGACGGCTCGGTCACGGTCGACTCCGCGCCCGATCCGTCGCTCATCAATCCGGTACCTGGAGTACAGCCACAGCGACGGACAGGCGATCATTGGCGGCTTCGTCGAGCGGGGCGGAAGCGTTCCCGCGCTCAGCGGCAGCTACGTTTTCGGCGATTACGTCGGCTTCGGCAGCGGACGCATTTTCAAGGGTGACTTCGCGACCGGGACGATCCAGCAACTGAATATCGGCAGCGAAAACCGTCCCCTTGGCGCTTTGATCAAAGGCTTCGGCACCGATGAAAATGGCGACGTCTACGTGCTCGCGGATACCGGTTTTAGCCCGACGAGCACGGGCGGCACCGCCTACAAAATCATCTCCATCCCGGCGACGCCGACCCTGCTAAACCTCTCGACCCGCCTGAGCGTGCAGACCGGCGACAAAGTGTTGATCGGCGGATTCATTATCACGGGCAGCGAGAACGAAGAGATTGTCCTGCGCGGTCTCGGGCCGTCACTGGCGGTCAACGGCGTTCCGCTCGTCGGACGATTAGACGATCCGTTGCTCGAACTGCACGACGGCACCGGCGCGCTCATTTCCACCAACGACAACTGGATGAACAGTCCGGATGCCGCCGAGCTGTCCAGCCTGCATCTCGCGCCTAACGAAGACGCGGAAGCTGCCATCGTCGGTCATCTCGCACCGGGCAATTACACCGTGATCCTGCGCGATGCGCAGGGCGGCTCCGGGATCGGCCTGGTCGAGCTCTACGCGCTCGAGGCGGCGGCTCATCCAGCGAACATTTCGTCGCGCGGCTTCGTCGCGACCGGCAACGACGTCCTCATTGGTGGCTTCATCGTCGGTGGCACGCCGCCGCGCACGCTCGTCGTCCGCGCGATCGGTCCCACGCTTGCCGGGCCGACGATTCCCGATCCGCTGCTCGATCCGACGCTGGAATTGCACGACGGCAACGGTGCGCTCCTGCAATCGAACAACAACTGGCGCGATTCGCAGGAGGCGGAACTGAGCGTCAGCGGACTCGCGCCTAACGAAGATCGCGAAGCCGCGCTTATCGCGACGCTCGTGCCGGGAAATTACACCGCGGTGGTGCGCGGAGCCGGCGGCACGACCGGCGTGGCGCTCGTGGAAGTCTACGATCTGCCCTAACCGCCGCCTATTCCTCCGCGCGCGCGAACGGGCTCCCGCCGAGTTTTCGGCAAAGCTGATCGCCGATCTCGGTGATGATCTCCGTTTTTGTCGGGTGATAAAATTCCGCGTCCTCGAGCTGATGCGCGGTGTGCTCATGATCGATCGCGTAGGCGGGCAGGTGAATCAGGTTGCTCGCGTCGTCGCAGAGCAGGCCGGCACTGAGTAGCTTCCCGGTTTGAGCGTCGGCCGCGAACTCGCCGAAGCCGAGATCGTCCCCCGCGATTCGTAGCTTGCCGACGTCGCAGCTTTCCGCGGAAGCGGTCACGAGTTCATGCCCGGCCTCTTTCGCGGCGGGATATTTCATCCCGGCAAAGGCAAACTCCGGATCGGAAAAAACCACCTGGATGTTTGAGCGCTTCGTCCAGCGCCGATCGCCTTCGTTGCAGGCGTTCTCCGCGGCAATGCCGGCTTCGATATGCGCGTGATGCACCACCATGCGCAGGCCCGCGACATCGCCCGCCGCGAAAATATGCTGCGAGCCGTCGACCCGCATGTCTTCGCCGATCACGAGCCGGCCTTGTTCGTTAGGCGCGACGGCGACTGCCTCAAGATTGAGGGAGTCGAGCGCGGGATGCCGGCCGGTGGCGAGCAGCGCGCGCTCGGCGCGGATCGGCCCCAGCTTTTCCGCGCCGTCAGTCTCGATCACAAACGCCCCATCCTGGTCGCGCCGCAGGCGGGAGACCTTGCGCTCGGTCAGCACGCGCACGCCTTCGCGCTCGTAAATTTCCTGCATGCGTTCGCCGAATTTCGCGGGATAACGCGGGAGCAACTCTCGCTGCGAGAGCAGCGTGACTTCGCTCCCGAGCCGTGCGTAACGGAGCGAAAATTCCAAGCCGACAGGACCCGCGCCGATGACTGCGAGCGATTTCGGGATGCGCGTGTTGTGCAAAATTTCGTCGCTCGTCCAAACCGCGTCGCGCACTTCGCTGAGCCCGCTAATTTTCGGAAAGGTCGTGACCGACCCGGTCGCCACGATCGCGGCGTCGAAAACATAACGGCGACCCTGGCTCTCGATTTCATTCATCCCGGTGAAGCGCGCGTTCGCCCGGATGATCTCGAAGCTGTCGCTCGCGAGCTCGCGAATTTCCGCCTGTCGATAAATGCGAAACGCTTCGATCTCCGAGTCTTTCCAGGCCACGATCTGCGCGAGGAGTTCGTTAGGCTCTTTCGGCTCGACGCGGTACCAACCATGCCGCTTTGCGTGATGCGCGGCGTCGATCGGCTCGAAGATCGCCTTCGACGGCATGCAGCCGGCGTTGATGCAGAGCGACGCGTGATCGGCGTGATCGCCCATAAAAAAAAGAACATGCGCATCCTGTTGGCAGGCGACGCGCGCGGCGGTGAAACCGGCCGAGCCGCCACCGAGCACCGCGATCGTTTTGCGTTTTTTACTCATGAAGATTTCGGCGTTTCTCGCAGCATCTCGCGGAGCGCGGCGGAGATTTCCTCGCTCGCGAGATCGAGTTTTTCCACGATGGGGAGCGGGACGCAGCGCCGGAGGATATCGGCATTGGTCTGCGACGCGAGGTCGCCCTCGGTGCCGAGATCATTCAGGACCACGCCCGCACATTTCAATTCCGCCTCCGCGATGCCGCAGACGGTGAGCAGAATGTGATTCAGGCAACCGAGCTTGTTGTGCGCGACCACGAGCACCGGCAATCGCAGATCGGCTGCCAGGTCGCTCGAAAAATAATCCGCTGTGATCGGCACGATCCAGCCGCCCACGCCTTCCACCGCGACGAAATCAACCCGCGCGCTCAGCTTCGCAAAGCCGTCGCGCAAGACGTCGAGATCGAGCGTGCGCTTTTCTGCGAGCGCGGCGGTGAGCGGCGCGGCCGGCATTTTCAACCAGACCGGATTGATCTCGTCAATCGTTAGGCCAGGAGTGCTCGCGGCGAGGAGCAGCTCCGCGTCCTCGCGATCGCCGCAGCAGATCGGTTTGTAGCCGGCGGCGCGGATCCCTTCCGCGCGCAGCCGTTCCAGCAGCCAGACCGTGAACGAAGTTTTCCCAACGCCTGTGTCCGTTCCGGTGACAAAGATGCTCACGCTGCCGCTGCGGTCGCGCCTAACGAATGGAACATGGACTGAAAAATTTTCACGCCGTCGCTGCTCCCGAGCCGGCTCTCGCAGGCGCGATCCGGATGCGGCATGAGCCCGAAGACATTGCGCGCGCGGTTGCAGATGCCGGCGATGTTTTCGACCGAGCCGTTCGGATTCGCCGCCGACGTGATCTTTCCCGCGGCGTCGCAATAACGGAGCAGCACCTGATGGTGTTCGTTCAATTCCCGCAGCGTCGCTTCGTCGGCAAAATAACAGCCTTCACCATGAGCGATCGGGATCTGCAAAATCTCGCCGACCGTCGTGCCGTGCAGGAAGGGCGAATCCGTCGTCTCGACCCGCGTATTCACATATTCGCAGACGAAATGAAGCGAGCGATTCCGCACCAGCGCTCCGGGAAGCAGCCCGGCCTCGCAGAGAATCTGGAACCCGTTGCAAATGCCGATGACCATTTTGCCGGCGCGCGCTTCCTCGATCACCGCGCCCATGATCGGCGAAAAGCGCGCGATCGCGCCGCAGCGCAGATAATCGCCGTAGGAAAATCCGCCCGGAAGCACGATCGCCTCCGCGTCGCCTAACGACGTCCCCTTGTGCCAGACGTAGTCCGCCTCGATGCCATCGATCCCGCGGAGCGCAGCGAGGCAATCCTGGTCGCAGTTCGAGCCGGGGAATTGGACGACCGCGAACTTCATGGCTTTTCGTTAGGCATTTCCAGCCGGTAATCTTCGATCACCGGATTGGAGAGCAGATCGCGGCAAAGCTCGCGCAACTTTGTTTCCTGCGCGGCGGCGTCGCCATTTTCCGCGAGCTCGATCTCGAGATAACGCCCGATCCGCACCTCGCGTGCGGCGGTGAAACCGAGATGCTGCATCGCCTCGCGCACCGCGGCGCCCTGCGGGTCGAGCACGGTCTCCTTCGGAGTGACAAAGACTTTGACCTTCATCGCAGCACTATGAATCGGTTGCGAAAGATTGCGACTCCGCACGTGCTTTCCAGACGTTCGATTATCGTTCGATCTTGTATCGAACGGTAACGCGATCAAGCGCGTTCGCCCGCCAAGGTCGCTCGCCCTTATACGCCGCGAGATGCGCCCGATACACCGATAGATAATTCGCTTTCTTCCGGGGAAGGATCGCAATCGCCTTTTTTTCGAATCGCAGCGCATTCTCGAAATCGCCGGTTTCCGCGTAGGCGGCCGCGATAGTGTCGAGATAATCGGAATCGTCCGAGTGCCTGAGCCGACAAGCTTCCACTGCGTCGGCGACTGCTTTTCGACCATCACGGATAGCCTCAATCGCTGACGTTGCCTCCAGCCAAGCCCGGGAATTCAACGCTGAGGCTTTGGCGCTTCCAGCCCTGGCATGCGCGACCTTTTCATTCAGGCGACCTAACTCAGTTCGTGCACCGTCGGGCGTGGTTGCGCGAAGCAGGCTTAGCATCGCTTGCGCACCAGTCAGATCGGTAGTTGTCGCGCCTTTCGCGATCGCCGCCGAGAGATCGGCCCTGCTTTCCGCGTCCCGACCCATCCGCAGCAGGACAAAGCCACGCGTCAGGTAACCAGTCGGGGATGAGGAATCCAACTGGAGATAGCGATTACAATCCCGCAGCGCGCTGGGGAAGTCTCCCGTCTCCGCAAAAATCTGAGCCCGATAAAGATAAGCGGCGGCGAGAGATGGATTGAGTTGAATGGCAGCATTGTAAGCCTTGATCGCCCGCTGATCTTCACCACGCTGCGCCAGTTGAAGACCCTGATCGTTCAGATACTTGGCTTTCCGGTCGACGTCCGAATCGCTCGAAAATACAGGACGAGCAAAGACCAGGACCAAGAGGAGGCACAGGAATAGTGATCGTAGTATTGCCATTGCGAGACATGAAATAGCAAACGCTTGGTGCTTTCCAAAGAGTCGAGAGAGGAAAAAGAATCGGGCCTCTTGAACTCGAGCTTCCGATTCGTCGCCCTTTCACCGCGGCGCAAAACCGCTAAACTGCCGCGTTATGGCTGACCAAATTCTCGCGGGAAAAACCGGCGTCGTCTTCGGCGTGGCGAATAAGCGGAGCATCGCGTGGGCGATCGCGAAGGCGTGGGCGGCGGCCGGGGCGAAGCTCATATTTAATTACCAAGGCGAGCGCTTGAAGGAGAATGTCGAGGAACTGGTCGGTGAGTTCGGCGAGGGCACGGCGCTCTGGCCTTGCGATGTCTCGAAGGATGAGGAGATCTCGGGATTTTTCGAGAAGGTGCGCGGCGTAACCGGGAAGCTCGATTTGCTCCTGCATTCGGTGGCGTTCGCGCCCAAGGAAGCACTCGAAGGGGATTTCGTGAGCACGACGCGCGAGGCGTTTCGGACCGCGCATGATATCAGCGCCTATTCGCTGGTCGCGCTCGCGCGCGAAGCCGCTCCGCTCATGACCGATGGCGGCAGCATCGTCGCGATGACTTATTACGGCGCCGAAAAAGTGGTGCCGCACTACAACGTGATGGGCGTGGCGAAGGCGAGTCTCGAGGCGAGCACGCGTTACCTGGCTTACGATTTGGGCACAAAAAAAATCCGCGTGAATTGCATCTCGGCGGGTCCGGTGAACACGCTCGCCGCGCGCGGGATCAGTGGGTTCTCCTCGATGATGAAACATTACCAGGAGCGCGCGCCGTTGAAGCGGAGCTGTGATCCGGCGGAGATCGGGCAGACCGGGCTGTTCCTCGCGAGCGACGGCGGCGCGGCGATCACCGGGCAGACGATCTACGTCGACGGCGGGTATCAGATCATGGGGATGTAGCGCGGGTCTCTGACCCGCGTGGGATCGACGCTGGTGCACGTGCGACGCGGGTCAGAGACCCGCGCTACATCAGCCTGGGGGCCAGGCTAACGACCGCTTGCCTAACAAGTGGACATGCAGATGCGGCACGCTTTCGCCGGCATCGGGGCCGCTGTTGATGACGACCCGGTAACCGCTTTCCGCGATCCCGAGGTCGCGCGCGACCTGCGCGGCGGTCACGAGCAATTTGCCTAACAATGGCGCATCCGCGGCCTGCGCCTCGGCGAGGCGCGGGATGACGCGCTTCGGGATGATGGAGCACGTGCACCGGCGCTTTCGGGTCGACATCGTGAAAAGCGATCACGTCGTCGTCTTCGAAAACAATCTTCGCCGGGATTTCGCGGGCGATGATCTTCTCGAAGATCGTCATCGAATCGAGCAGACCAACTCCACCGCCTCGGAACCGCTCGTCAGCTTTTCCCGGATGAAGCAGGCGACTTCGCCGCGGAGCGCGTCGCAGGAGCGGGTCCAGGCTTTGGCGCCGCGCAGGTGTTTGATCGCGGGTTGGAGCCCGAAAAAGTGGAGGCTGGTCGCGCCGGTGGCGGCGAGTGCGGCGACGCGTTTCTCGAGCAGATCGAAAAACGCCAACTCGTAGCCGTCGCCGGCGGCTTCCGCGATTTCGAAAAGCGAGATCGAGATCGGCGGCGGCGTCGGCTGAAAATGCGGCACGATTTCCTTGTAGCCGATCACTTTCAAAACGTAGCGGACCGTCTGACTGAGCTGGCTGAACGCGACGACCGACTCGTCGGTCCGCAGGCGCAGATAAAACGTGATGCTTTCCGTGACGTGATCGGTCAGCCACCAGCTCGGGTAGCCGGCGTTCTCCGCGGCCTGGCGAATCTCACCCTGGAGCCAGTCGCGATTGAACTCGAAGAGCTGGCCCGAGTCGGCGCGGAGGTAGGGAAATTCTTCCTTAAACGCGACCATTTTTTACCGGTTCGTTGAAAAGTTCGCGCTGCGATGCATCGGGTTTGATCCGGCGGGCGAGCGCCTGCACTTCCTCGACAAAACGATCGACGCTCTCGAAGCGATGATGGACCGAGGCGTAGCGCAGGTAGGCGACTTCATCGACTTCGAGCAGCTTCGCGAGGACCTTGTCGCCGATCTCGGTGGAGGAAATTTCCGTCCCGTTGGTTTCGACTTCATGCACGATTTCCTCGATCATTTCTTCCAGCCTAACGAGTCCAATGGAACGCTTTTCGCAGGCCTTGGCGATGCTTTCGGAAAGCTGCCGACGGTCAAACATCTCGTGCGTGCGATCGCGTTTGATGACGCGCAAATTCGCGCGCTCAATCTGTTCGTAAGTGGTGAAGCGGAAGGCACAGGTAAGACAAACGCGTCGGCGACGAATGCTGGAGTGGTCACGCGACGCACGAGAATCGATAACTTTGTCGTCGCTGTTTCCGCATTTGGGGCAACGCATGATGTGGCCGAGAACCAGCCTGACACTACACGTGGTAGCGGAAAGGATGGCAAGCGTTTTCAACGAAAGTTGCGCGAAAACTTTGCGTCGTTAGGCAAAATCAGCCGCGTCATCCTGAGCGGAGCGCAGCGGAGTCGAAGGATCCCGTGGAGTTTCTATGCCGATCTGTTCCATTTCGATGTGGCTTGCGGCGGAGCTTCCGGAAAGCCCGGCGGGATCCTTCGACTTCGCTGACGCTCCGCTCAGGATGACGGAGATAGCGGAATGTTCGTTAGGGCCTAACGAGGCGGAAATTCGAACTCCGCCTTCTTCTTGTCCTTCGACATCGTGAGATAGGCGCTGAAGTTCGAGCCGCGTTTCGAGACGAAGCCTTCGATCAGGCCGGTCTTCCCCATGTCCACCAAACGCTCGACTTCCTCGGCGGTAATTTCCTTACCGCAAAGATTGCGCTTCAATTGAAAGACGACGCGCGGCGATCCATCCGCCTGCGGCTTCGCGACCACGAACGCGTCTTCGGTTTGGTAGAGATCGCCGTCGTGAATTTTGCTTTCGCTGAGCTTCACTGCTTTGCTCAGGTCGAGCGGCGCTTTCGGCTTGCGCGGGCTGGCTGCCGTTTTTCGCGCCGCCTTCGCGCGGTTTCCGCGGCGGGAATTCCCAGGCGATCTTCGGACCTTGCCTAACGAGAAAGGCATCGAAGGGCCGGCCTTTCTTGGAGGTGAACTTCTCGATCAGCGTCGGTCTTGCCGCGCGGTCACGAGCTCGATCGCCCGCTCGCGCGGGATCTCGCTTCTGGCACATGAGGCGCCCGAGCTTTGAAGGTTTCTTTCCATTCGCCGTCTCTTTCCTTTTCGCGGAGCACGTAGTTGGTCGGCGCCTCGCAGAGTTCCGCGCCGGTCGCGGGATCGGTCCAGAACGGATCGAGCGTGTTCACGTCCACCTTGTTGCCGAAATCGAGCTCGGCTTTTTTCCGGCCGGGCTTTTTCTCGTCGTCGACGATTTTGATTTTCGACGGGAACCGGTTGCCGGTTTTCGCGGAAACAAAACCATCGAGCGGACCGAGTCTCGCCTTTCTCGACGAGTTCGCGCGCTTCCGTCTTCCTCGATTTTGCGGCCGCTCATGACTTTGTAAATCATGAGGACGCCGTCCTGCGATTTGTAGCCGCGCAGAGTCTCGACCATCGGCTGGCCGTCGGTCGGCGAGATGATGTCGGTGACGCGCGAGTTGGAGTCGTCCTCCTCGAAATTTTTCGTGCGCTCGACGATGCCTTTCGTGACCTCGACGATCTCCGCCATGAAATCGCG
This sequence comes from uncultured Verrucomicrobiae bacterium, assembly GCA_963742845.1. Classification (GTDB taxonomy): domain Bacteria; phylum Verrucomicrobiota; class Verrucomicrobiia; order Chthoniobacterales; family UBA10450; genus Palsa-1392. The sequence goes on from CAVUNK010000008.1 coordinate 659,781, forward strand.
GCGCTGGAAATTTGCCGTGCTCCATCTGGCGCAGCTTGTATTCCCACTCGCCAGTCATGTCCGGTTTGGTGAGCGCGTCGGCGTGGACGGCGGAGAGAAACTCAGGAGTGATTCGGCCTTCGTGGTCGGCGACGAGTTCGCGCTGATTGCGCTCGACATATTTTTGGTTGATCAGGCCGTCGATCGATGTCGGCGCGCGTCGCGGGCGTGCCGAGGCCGCGCTCTTTCATCGCCTCGGCCATTTCCTCGTCGTCGACCAGTTTGCCGGCGCGCTCCATCGCGGAGAGGAGCGTCGCTTCGGTGTAACGCGGAGGCGGCTTGGTCGTCTCGGCGTGCAGCTCGGCGGAAATGGTTTTCGCCTGCGCGTTGTCTTCACTCGTTAGGGCGGGAAGCGCTTTCGCGTCGGCGGAATCGTCGACCGTGGTCTTGCCGTAAACCGCGAGCCACCCGGCGTTGGTCAGGACTTTGCCTTCGGTCTTGAAATCGTGTTTGCCCGCGACCGTGCTGATGCGCGTCGTGACATCAAATTCCGCCGCCGGGAAAAAAGTCGCGACGAAGCGCCGCGCGATCATGTCGTAAACTTTGCTCTCCATCTCATCGAGATTCTTCGGCGTCGGCGCCGGTCGGGATGATCGCGAAGTGATCGGAGATCTGCGCGTTGTTGAAGATGCGTTTGTTCGGGCGGACCCAGCCGTTGTCGAGCGCGGTCTGGCCGTGCTTTGCCGAGATCGCCGGCGAGGTTGCCCATCGTCTGCTTGCACGGTCGGCGATGTAATCTTCCGGCAGCGCGCGCGAATCGGTCCGCGGATAGGTGATGACCTTGTGCCGCTCGTAAAGCGCCTGCGCAATCTGGAGGGTGCGTTTCGCGGAGAGACCGAAACGGCCGTTCGCCTCGCGCTGCAGAGTCGTGAGGTCGTAGAGCCGCGGCGAAGCCTGGGTCGAAGCTTTCTTCTCTTCGCGGACGGCGGCGAGCGGCTGGCCCTGGCAGGCGGCGAGGGCGGCTTCGGCCATGGGCTTTTTCCCAGACGCGATCGATCCGGTCGTGCTCGTCGTTTTCGTCCTTCTTGAAATTCGGCCGCTGATAAACGCCCTTCGTAGGTGCCCTTGGCGATCTCGAATTTCGCGGTCACGCGCCAGATAATCGCGCGGCTTGAAATTGCGGATCTCGAGCTCGCGATTGAAGACGATCGCGAGCGTCGGGGTCTGCACGCGGCCGACGGTGGCGACGTTGCCGCCGCGCGAGCCGAACATGCGTTTGGTGAGGGCGCGGGTGCCGTTGATCCCGATCAGCCAGTCGCTCTCGCTGCGGGAGCGCGCGGCGTCGGCGAGGCCGGCCATCTGCTCGCCGTCGCGCAAGGTGCTTGAAACGCTTCGCGGATTCCTTCCGTGGTCATGGTCTGCATCCAGGCGCGTTTCACCGGCAGCTTCGACTTTCGAAAGCTGGTAGAGATTTTGCGAAAGATCAGCTCGCCTTCGCGGCCGGCGTCGCAGGCGTTGATCGACGCTGTCGATGTCCTTGCGATGGAGGAGTTTTTTCAGCTGATTGTAGCGGTCTCTTCGAGTCCGCGATCGGCTTCAGCCCGAACTTTTCCGGGATGATCGGCAGGGTCTCGAGCCGCCAGAAGCCGTATTTCTTTTTGTCGATGTCCTCGGGCATTTCGAGCTCGACGACATGACCGACCGCCGAGGCGATGACGTATTCGTCGTTCTCGTAGTGGTCGCCTTTTTTGGGGATCTTGCCGAGGGCGTGCGCGAGGTCGCCGCGCGACGCTGGGCTTCTCGGCGATGATGAGGGTTTTGGCCATGAAGGGTTGCCCACTAGACCTCCTTGGCGAGGTTTGCAAGTCGCGACCCGAGCCGACGCCGCGCTCGCTAGGAAAGCTTCACGAAATATTTGCCGGGAAGCTGTTTCACGAGGTGTTTCAGCTCCAGGCGGAGGAGGATCGAAGAGACGGTCGCGCTCGGTAAATCCGCGGTGTTCGAGATATCATCGATCGGCGTCTCGGTGGGTTTGATGGCCTCGTAGACGCGGCGCTCGTCGTCGGTCATTTCGGGAAGTGCGCGCGCTGCGCTCACCGGGATTTTTTGTTTTTCCGGCAGGAGAATTTGCAGGTCGTCGAGAATGTCGGCGGCTTCCATCACGAGCTTCGCGCCCTGCTGGATCAGGCGGTTCGAGCCGTGCGCAGTCGGGGCGTTGATGTGACCGGGCACCGCGTAAACCGAGCGGCCCTGCTCGATCGCCTGCGAAGCGGTGATGAGCGCGCCGCTGTTCAAGCCGGCCTCAACCACGAGGATGCCGTGACTCCAACCGCTGATGATCCGGTTGCGCATCGGGAAGCTTTGGCGATCCGGCTGCACTTCCATCGAGAACTCGGAGACGACCGCGCCGTGACCGTCCTGGATTTTTTCCGCGAGCGCGGCGTTCTCCGGCGGGTAGAGATTTTTCAAACCGGAACCGATGACCGCGATCGTGCGGCCCTTGGCGGCGATCGCGCCTTGGTGCGCAGCGGTGTCGATCCCGCGGGCGAGCCCGCTGACAATCGTGAGACCCGAATAGGCAAGCTGGTAGGAAAGCTTCTTCGCGCATTCCGCGCCGTAGTGGCTGGTCCGCCGCGATCCGATCACGCCGATCGCGTGCTGGTCGCGCTCGGTGATTTCTCCCCAGACGTAGAGCACAATCGGTGGCGCGTGAATTTCGCGGAGCTGCCGCGGATATTTCGGCGATTCGGCGGTGATGACTTCGCAACCGAACTCGCGAATCCGCTCGAGTTCGGCGGCGAGATCGACCGAGCTTTCCCAGTTCGCGATCTGCTCCGCGACTTCGTTGCCGATGCCGTCGATCGTGCGCAGCTCGCTGCGCTTCGCCGAGAGAATGCGCTCCGGCGTCTGGAAAACCTCGAGCAACTTCCGCAACCGCACCGGCCCCATCTTCGGGACCATGTTCAGCGCGATGCAGGCTTCGGTGCTGTTCATGCGCCCGCCGTTTCGTCAGGGGGAATGTCGGGCTCTAGAACGGAATCTCGTCGTCGTCCGGCTCCGCGGGCGGCGCGCTCTTCGAGGAGCTACCGCGCGAACTTCCACCGCCACCACTGCTGGGGCGACTGCGAGGCGGTTCTTCCATCTCGTCCGGAGCGGATCCGCGTCCTCCGCCACCACCGCCTCCGCCCCCGCCATCGCGGGAGCCGATCAGTTGCATGCCTTCGCCGACGACTTTGAGCTTGCTCCGTTTTTGGCCGGAGGTTTTGTCATCCCAGGTGTCGAGCTGGAGCCGGCCTTCGATGAAAACCGGGCGGCCTTTTTTTAAATACTCGCCGGCGATCTCGGCCGTGCGGCCCCAGAGAGTCACGTCCACGAAAGTCGTTTCCTCGCGCTTCTCGCCGTTCTCGCCGGAGAAGTAGCGATTGATCGCGAGACCGATCTCGGCCACTGCGGTCCCCTTGGGCGTGTAACGCACTTCCGGGTCCCGGGTCAGGTTCCCCATCAGCATGACTTTGTTGAAATTGGCCATGCGAGTGATTTAGCGCGGCTGCGTTATCAGCGCGAGCCTACTTTTCGACCGGGGTCCGCTTTTCCGACGGAATCCGCTTCTTCGCGGGCGGCGCTTCTTTGTCGCGCAGCTTCTGGTAATGCTGCCGGTAAACTTCCGGGTCGAGCTTGAACTTCGAGCGCAGCTTGGTGATCAGCTGCGAGTCGGCGTGGAAGATAAAATTCACGTAGAAGCCGGCATCAAGCTCGCCCGCCTGGTAGGAAAACTGCCGCTTATCCATCTTCTGGACCTGTTCGACTTTCGCGCCTTCTTTTTGAAATTCGGACTCGAGACGGTCCACGATATCTTTTACGGCATCCTCTTTGCCCTGCGTGTTAAGCACGATCAGAGCTTCATAACGGTTGGTCATATGTCTTGGTTTTTGTTGAACTCATTCATCGCAGCAATCACGCCGTTGTCGATGGCGACCTTCACGGCCGCGGCAGCGCGGACGAGGGTTTCGTCGAGCTGCTTTTTTTCTTCTTCGAAAAATTTGCCCAAGACGTAATCGACCGAGCCTTGGACCGGCGCCGCGCCAATCCCAATTCTTAACCGGGGTACGGACAAGGTGCTGAAGTGCTGGAAAATCGATTCGAGCCCGTTGTGTCCGCCCGAGCTGCCGCTGGTGCGAATGCGCAACCGGCCGAGCGGCAGCGCGAAGTCGTCCAGCACGACGAGGATCTCTTCCGCGGCGATCTTGTAAAAATTCGCGATCGCGCTCAGCGGTTCACCGCTGCGGTTCATGAAGGTAGCGGGCTTCACAAAGATCACTTCACTTTTGGCCCAGGCCGCACCCCATTTTTCCGAGTAATCCCAGGGCAACTTCCGATCGGCGGCGAGCCGATCGAGAACCATGAACCCGACGTTGTGGCGCGTGCGCTGGTAATCGCGGCCGGGATTCCCCAAGCCCGCGACGAGGCGAATCGGCGCGGCGGTTCCCTGGTTCACAACCGCTCCGGCGCGAGAAGACTACTTCTTCGCGTCCTTCGCTCCGCCCGCGGCGCCTTCCGGCTCTTCCTTCTTCGCGGTGATCACTTCCGGTGCGGCCGGCGCTTCGGCGCCTGCCGCCGGCTCGACTTCCACGGTCGGTGCGACGCACGAGAACGCGGTCAGATCAGGCTGCACGCGCGTGGTGACACCTTCCGGCAACGGCAAATCGCGGACGTGAATCGAATCGCCAATGTTGAGCTTCGAGACGTCGACCGAGATGAAATCGGGCAGATCCTTCGGCAGACATTCGATCTCGAGCGAGCGGATGTTCTGCTCGAGCAGGCCGCCAAAAGTCTTCACGCCTTCCGCAATGCCGGTCGGCTCCAGCGGCACGTCGGCCTCGATCATTTCATCCATGGAGATGGCGTGGAAATCGACATGCAGAATGTCGCCGCCGAGCGGGGAATGTTGCACTTCCTGCATCAGCGCGACGCGGCCGGCCTCGCCCTCGATCTCAATCTCGACGAGGACGTTTTCCCCGGAGGCATGGCTGAGGATGTTGGAAATATCGCGCTTGGAAACCTGCAGCGACTCGGGCTGGGACTTGCCGCCATAGATCACCGCGGGCACAGCGCCCTGCGCTTTGATTTTACGAACGGCGGAACGCCCGATGCCGGTGCGGCGGGTCGCGGTGAGTTTTACTTGTTTGGCCATGGGATGATTGGGTTATTGCTTATCGATCTTGAAGAGCGAGGAAACGGACTCGTCGTGATGAATCCGTTTGATGCTTTCGCCGAGCAGCTCAGAGACACAAAGCACCGTGGTGGTGAAACCCTCCACGGCGCGCACAGGAGTGCTGTTGGTCGTTATTAATTCCTTAATCTGGGAATTTTGCAACCGCTGGATGGCGACATCGGCCAGGACGGCATGGGCGACGCCCGCGTAGATGTTGAGCGCGCCGTTCTTCTTGAGAATCTCGGTCGCCGAACAAAGCGTGCCCGCGGTCTCGGTCAGATCATCCACGATCAGCACATCGTGATCCGCGACGTCGCCGACGAGATAAAGCGCCTGGGTCTCGGTCGCGCTCTTCCGTTGTTTCGCGATGATCGCGAGATTCACCCCGAGCGCCTGGGAATAGGCGGAAGCCATTTTCAAACCGCCGACGTCCGGGAGAGACGACCACAGTTTTACGGGTCAGCTTCGGCCGCAGATAGCGGATGAGCACCGGCAGCGAGTAAAGGTGGTCGACCGGGATATCGAAAAAGCCCTGCACCTGCTGCGCGTGCAGATCCATCGTGAGGACGCGATCCACGCCTGCGGCGGTGAGGAGATTGGCGACCAGTTTCGCCGTGATCGGGACGCGCGGCTGATCTTTGCGATCCTGGCGGGCGTAACCAAAAAACGGGATCACCGCCGTGATCCGGTCCGCGCTCGCGCGCCGCGCCGCGTCCACCATGATGAGCAGCTCCATCAGGTGCTGGTTGGTCGGCGGGCAGGTCGGCTGCACGATGAAGACATCACGACCGCGAATGTTCTCGTCGATTTTAATGTAAGTCTCGCCGTCCGGGAACGAACTGATCGTCGCCTGACCGAGCGGCACGCCGATCACGGTGCAGATTTTTTCCGCGAGATCGCGGTTGGCGGAGCCGGTGAAAACTTTGAGCTCGGGATGGACGGCAAACATGGGAAGCGAAAGGGGCGCTACCTTAGGCGCGGGCGCTCAGGCTTGGCAAAAGGAATCGGGGCGAAAAAGGCTGCATCAGAAAAAACGAAGGCGACGGAACCGTTCCCGTCGCCTTCGACAAACACCAAACAAAGACTGAAACCGAAAACCTCGAGCGAACGCCGCCCGCTAAGGTTCAGATTTACAAAACGCCCCGCGGTTCCGTCAACGAAAAGCGTCGGCGCGGCGAAAGATTATTTCGTAAACGACGCCCGGAGCTTGTTCTTCTTCTCTTCGCAATCTTCCTGCAGGCGGCGAATTTCCGACGAGAGCTGCTTCTCCAGTTGCTCGAATTCCGCGAAAGTGCCCTTGAGTCCCGCCTCCTGGATTTTCCCCTGCAGAAACAATTCCTTCTCCGCGATCCGCGCGCGGTAAGTCGATTCCACCTCGGCGATTTCCGCTTTCTGCGCGTCGGTTAAAGCGACCGTGGGCGCCGTTTTTTCGAGCCGTTCCATCGCGAGTTCGTAGGCGGATTTCATGGTGAGGTGAGTCTGGACTTGCCGGTCGAGCGAGGCAAGTTGCCCCTCCATGGCCGGCAAAATCCAACTCATCAGCACGGACTTCGACGGCACCCTCGTCTCGCATGCGAGCGACCCGGTTTTCGATCGCGGCTGCATGGCGCTGATCGGCGACCTGCAAAACGAGGGAACGCTCTGGGCGATCAACACCGGGCGCTCGGTCGGGATGCTCGAAGAAGGCTTGGAGGATTTCGCGTTTCCGGTGCTGCCCGATTTTATTCTCACGAGCGAGCGCGACGTTTTTCGCCCGACGGAGGGCGGCTGGGAACCGTGGGGCGATTGGAACGCCCGTTGCGCCGAGGCGCACGCAGAGCTGTTCGATTGCGCGTCGTCGGTCCTCGCTGAGGTGGTCGATTTCGTCGGGCAGAAAACCAAGGCGCGCGTGATTTACGAAGCCGAAGGACCGGCTGGCCTGATCGCGACGAGCGAGGAAGAAATGGATCAGCTGACGGCGTTCATCGATCAGGCGCGGGAGAAGCAGCCGAAGTTTCATTACCAGCGGAACACGATTTATCTGCGGTTTTGCCATGCCGATTACCACAAGGGCGCGGCGCTCGCAGAACTCTCTCGCCTAACGAGTATTCCGAAGTCGGCGATTTTCGCAGCCGGGGATCATCACAACGACCTCTCGATGCTCGATGGCCGCTACGCGGCGATGCCGGCCTGCCCGGCCAATGCAATCGCGGAAGTGAAGGAAACGGTCCGCCGCGCGGGCGGCTGGGTGGCGGAGAAGGAAGTTGGCGCCGGTGTGCACGAAGCACTGGCGCACTTCCTGTCATCCTGAGCGGAGCGCAGCGGAGTCGAAGGATCCCGGCGAGTTTCTGGGAAGTGGGACACGCAGGCTTCTGCGCGGAGCTTCACGGCAGCCCCACGGGATCCTTCGACTTCGCCTTCGGCTCCGCTCAGGATGACAACCCTCCCCCGCCTAACGAGCGCCGAGTTTCAGCCGTTCGTCTTCCGCCAGCACTTCGCCTAACGGCACCCAACTGACTTCGCTGTCCATGTCGTGAAAGGCGTGCAGGTAAACCGCGACCGCTTCCGCCGGATATTTCGCGACCAGTTGCTCGACCGCTTTCTGCAGCTCCGCTTTCGGCGGAGAGTCGGGCAGGTTCTCCACCGTGCCGTCGTCGTCGCGCTTGATCCCGACCGCGTCGAGGAAATCGCAAAGCATCGACTTCTGCGCGCCGAGCAGCCAGGCCTGGAGGAGGTGCGCTGCAAGGGTGTCGCTGATCTTGCGCCCGAGCGCGTTTTGCAACCAGGCGAAACGTTCGTGAGGCGGCTTCCGCTCCACGTAAACCGGGCGCAGATTGCGCTGGTTGGCCAACCCCTGGATGGCGGCTTTCAGGACCGGCTTCTGTTCCGTTTGCAGGTAGGTCAAAATTTCGACCGCCAGCGCGGGCGACATCTGTTGGAAAAGTTCGTGCGATTTCATGGAGCGATTTCTGCGACCGGCGACGACACAACATCGGGCGGGCCGTCCGCGCGACTGTTTTTCGTGGCAAAAGTGTTTGTCATATAGGTGAGCAGCAAAACCCAGAAGACGAGCGCGAGGCTGAACAATGGAAACTGGAGCGCGAGCGGGAGCGAGTAAATGATCGCGGTCATCGGGATCCAGACGGCCCAGGTGGCGCAGAGCGTCGGGATGATTTTATCCCGGTAATGGGCCCAGCCTAACGAGCGCCCTAACGACGCCCAAGTGAACCCGTCGTTCTTCCATTCGTAGGTGAGCACGCCGAAGGGCGCGGCGAAAAACGGGTTGTAGCCAAACTGATCGACGAACACTTTCGCCGCGACTACCGGGAAGGTCACGACGTTGCCGAACCAGGCCGCCTCGCTTCGGTAAAGCAAATCCACCAGCGCACCGTCGAACGCCCAGATCGGGATCGTGAAAAGGAGGTTGCGCCCATTCCTTGTCGTTAGGCGGCCACGTTGGAAAAAAGCGATCAGGAAAAGCTCCGGCAGAATCGCCCCGGCCAGAACCGCGGCGACGATCACGAAAGTCAGCCCGTGGCGCAGCTTGTAAGCGGCCAGCGCGCCCAGCACCTGCCGGGCGGCCGGGCTGGTGTAATAGGCCACGAGCAGCGCGAGCATCAGCGCCTGAATGCAGAGCGCCGGCAGCAGGTTGGCGCGCGCGGCTTCCCAGCCGAGCGCGAGCGGGCTGCGGCGGAGCCGGTTCAAAACAACTGCGGCTGATCGTCGTCCGGATTCGGCTGGCCGATGATCGAGCGAATCTTCACCAGCATCTCGCGGAAATCGTATGGCTTCTGGATGGTATCGAGCACGCCTGCCTTAAGAATTTCCGAGCGCACATGCGGCTCGAGATAACCGCTCGCCACGATCGCGCGCACGTTTGGTTTCATCTCTTTCATCCGCAGGAAAACTTCGCGGCCGCCGAGCTTCGGCAGGCCGAGATCGCAGAGCACAAGGCCGATCTCATCCTTGTGCGCACTGAACATTTCCACCGCCTCGGCGCCGTCCTTTGCCGCGAGCACGCGGTAGCCGTCGCCCTCGAGCATGAGCACGCCGAGGCCGCGGAGCATTTCCTCGTCTTCCACCAGCATGATGGTGCGGCCGGGTTCGTTAGGCCGGTCGGGCGTGTCCTGTCCTTCCAGCGCGGCGGATTCCGCGGCGTGCTCCAGTGGCAGGTAAACGCTGAAGGTCGTGCCGTAGCCGGGCTCGCTGTCCACCTGCACAAAGCCGCGGTGGTTATCGACTACGCCGTAGACGACGGAGAGGCCGAGGCCGGTGCCTTTGCTCCGTTCCTTGGTGGTGTAGAACGGCTCGAAAATATGCGGCTTCACCTGCTTGCTGATCCCGGTGCCGGTATCGATCACGCGGACGCAGGCGTAGCGCTCGGCTTTCACGCCGGTGAAATGTTCGCCCAGTTCCGCCCCGGGGATGGTTGTGCTCTCAAGCGTGATCGTACCGCCGTCGGCATCGCGTCGCGCGCGTTCACGCAAAGGTTTAAAAGGACCTGGTGGAGCTGGCTGCGGTCGGCTTTCACCGTCGGGAGGTTGCCCTGCAGGTTGAGGACGAAATTGATCGTCTTCGGGAAAGTTGCCCCGAGCATGTTGTCCATCTCGCGCAGGAGCGCGTTGAGATCGAGCGCGGCAAACTGCGCCTCGGTCTGGCGCGCGGAAGTGAGGAGCTGCTGCACGAGCGCGGCGCCGCGTTCGACGGCTTCGCGAATGACCCGGGTGGCGTCGGAAATCTGGACCGGGTTGCCCCTGCGCTTCCTCGATCCGCGTGGTGTAGCCGTGGATGATCGCGAGGATGTTGTTGAAGTCATGCGCGATGCCGCCGGCGAGGGTGCCGAGGCCTTCCATCTTCTGCGCCTGGATGAGCTGCTGCTCGAGCCGCTTCCGTTTCGTATCGTTGAAGAGGTAACCCTTCAGCTCGGCCGGATTTCCCTCCGCATCGAAGCTGCCGGTAAAGCGCGCGGCCACATAAACCGCGTCGCCGTCGCGCTGGTGCATCTCGAGTTCGTCGCGCTCGACGCTCTCGTTCGGCCGCACTTCCGCGAGCAGGTCGAGACCTTCTTTTTTTGTGCGCAGGAGCGAGAGAAAATTCGCCTGCTGCGCTTCCTCGATCGAGTCGAAACCGAAGATCCGCGCGAAGGCCGGGTTGCAGGCGACGATCGCGCCGTCCGGTTTCATGATCAGGTTGCCGGTCAGATCTTCATCGACGAAACGCCGGTAACGCTCCTCGCTTCGGCGAAGCGATTCCGCCGCGCGCACCCGATCGGTCACGTCGGCGTTGATCTGCAACCAGGGCGCATCCGGTTTCGTGTCGGTCAGCGTCCAACTGCTTGCGACCACGATTTCCACGCCGTCTTTCCGGGTCTGCCAAAGCTCGCCTTCCCAGTGGTCCTCCGCGCGGAAGGTCGCCTTGAGCCAGCCAAGCGTTTCGGCGGCGCGGGTTTTCAGCAGCTCGTCCACGTTCTGTCCGAGCGCGTCGTCGCGACCCCAGCCGTAAATGCGCTCCGCGCCGTTATTCCAATAAGTGATCACGCCGGCCGCGTCGCAGATGATGATTGCGTCGCTCGCGAGATCGAGCAGCTCGGCGTGCTTTACCAGGTCGCGCCGGGTCTTTTGCAGGTCGCGTTGCGCGCGCGCTTCGTTGAGCGCGCGGCGAACAGCGGGGCCGAGTTTCGCCGGATATTCCTTCAACACGAAATCGCTCGCCCCGGCGTGCAGCGTCGCGATGCCTTCGTTGGGATTACTCTCGACGACGAAAATAAAAGGCACCCCGGGCGCCTGAGCATGCGCCAACGCGAGCGCCTGCATTCCATCGAATCCCGGCACCGAGCTTTCCGCCAAAATCAGATCGATTTCCGAATCCCCCAACGCCTCGACGAATTCCTCCTCCGTCTGCGCATGGGTGATCGCGCAGTCGAAACCGCTCCGTTCCAGCTCGGCACGCACGACCGCCGCGTCGGCGACGCTCCCTTCGAGATGGACGATCTGTAACGGAGACATGGTGAGGGTTGGTCGGAGCGGGTTGTCGGTCGGTCGGCCGCGCGACGGCGCGCACCCGTTCTCCATCAACCATCAACGCTCAGCCTTCAACCCCGCGGTCGCGTGGTCACGGCATTCCGAGCTCGGTCGCCATGTCCGGGGGACCGTGGAGGCCCGGTTCCTGGGATTGGAGATAGGTTTTTTCGCGATAGAAGCAGGCCACGATCGCAAAAACCACGGCGGCGACAAACATCAGAGCGGCAAAGAAGAGGAAATATTGCTGGTCGTTCATCTTCACCGTGCCGTCCGGGTTGCGGATGAAATAATTCACCGCCGCCGTGAAAAGATTGCCCATCGAGACGGTGAAAAGCCAGAGGGCCATCACCGCACTCTTCATTTTATTCGGTGCCTGGGTGTAGGAGAATTCCAGACCGGTGATCGAGACCATGGTTTCGCCCAGGGTGAGGACGAAATAAGCGAGAAACTGCCAGTTCACGCTCGGCTTTCCGCCCGCATCGATCAGCCGTTGGATGTGCCAGATCACGACGTAACTGCCCGCGGTCAGGAAAAGGCCGATCCCGATTTTGCGCAGCGGCGTGACGGTCATGAACCGTTCCATCAGCGGATAGAGCCCGTAATTCACCACCGGAATCAGGATCAGAATCAGAATCGGATTCGCCGTTTGCACCTGCGACGGAAGGATGTTCAGCCCGAACCAATGCAGGTCCATGTGCTGCGCCTGCAGCGTCCAGGAACCGCCGCTGCTTTGATCCCAGAGCGACCAGAAAACCGCCACGAAGATATAAACGATGGCGAGCCGCCCGAGCGCGCCGAGCCCCTCGCGACTGAAGGTTTGCTTCACGAAAGCGAGACCGCCCGGAGGAATATGGACGAATTTTCTGCGGCCGAGCCAAAAGAAAAATGTCGCCAACACCATCATGATGCCGGGCAGACCGAAAGCCCATTTCGGGCCGAAGCGCGGGTCGTGGAGGAGAAACGGACAGGCAATCGTGGAGATGAACGAGCCGGCGTTGATCGAAAAATAAAACCAGCCAAAAACTTTCGAAATCAGGTGCTTGTTCGACTCGCCGAACTGGTCGCCGACGTTGGCCGAGACGCACGGCTTGATCCCGCCCGCGCCGAAGGAGATGAGCCCGAGGCCGAGGAGAAGGCCCATCCGGGTTTCATTCAGCGCGAGGGCGAAATGGCCGAAGCAGTAAACGATCGAGAGCCAGAAAATCGTCTGGTATTTCCCGATAAAACCCTCGGCCAAAATCGCGCCGAGGATCGGCAGGAAATAAACCGCCGCGACGAAGAGCGCGAAATATTGCCGCGCCTCGGCGTCGCCCATGTGATCGGTCGCGCCGCTGCTCGTGACCAGATACTGGGTCATGAAGACGATCAGGATCGAGCGCATCCCGTAGAAGGAAAAACGCTCCGCCGCCTCGTTCCCGATGATGTAGGGGACGCCCGGCGGCATCGTGCTCAGGTTCGGCGGGACGGTCGCGTATTCGGTTTTGGCCATGGCGTTGCTTCTCGTTAGGCTGACGAATGGCGCGGGAGCGACGCGATCGTTAGGGCTTCTCGGGCGGGAAAAAATTAGCGGGGGTGGCCGAGGCGCCGCTCACCGGCGGGGTGGGGAACTCCGGCTTCGCTTCCTCGTTGTGGGCATCGAGCGGATGGAGATGTTCCTTTTGCACCTCGGGCATCTCGCCCGGGTGATGCCGTTCGCAGGCGTTGAAGAGGAAAAGCAGAGCAGCGAGCGCGAAGAGCGGAAGCAGACGGAACATGCGCGGGGAGATTAACGGGCGTGCCACGAGCGGCGCAACTAAAAGATTGGCGCGGGGTGGAGCGTTTTTCTAGTCTGCGTGCGCATGCGCTTTGCCCTCCTTCTCCTCCTTGCTGTTTTCCTCGCTTCCTGCCGTTCGCTTCCGGCGTTGCCGAAAAACATCCCACCCACCATCGCAGGATATAGCCGTGCGGTGGAGGCTCGCCTCGGCCCGCTCTGGTATCGGTTAATGAATGCCCGCGTCCGGGACCTCCAAGCGGGAACGGTGAAGGTGACTTTCGACATTCCGGCGACCGGCGGACGGGTGCGGAATTATCGGGTAATCTCGAATACCGCCGGACCCCTGAACGAGAAGATCGCTCGAGCGGCGGTGGCCGGCCTCAGGGCCCCGCCCATTCCGGAGGCGCTGCTGAAGGCGGCGAAAACCAGAGACGTTTTCACGATGGAGGAGAGCTTCACGACCTACGATGATGGAGAACCGACGCCAGCTCGGAAGAGTCGTTAGGCAAATCTGCCCTAACGATTGCGCAGGCGGCCGACGGTGCCAGCTTAAGCCCATGCTTCACCGAACCCTGCGGATCGTTTCCCTGCTCGCGCTTTGCCTGACGACGGAGTTGTCCGTTCCCGCCGCCCACGCCGCGGCGCCGGAGAAGAAGCGCAACATCACCGAGAAGGACCTCTTCGATTTTGTCTGGATCGGGAACCCGCAGCTCTCGCCGGATGGCACGCGCGTGGTCTTCACCTGCGTCGTCGTGGATGCGAAAAAGACCGGCTACGACACCTCGCTCTGGCTCGTGCCGGCGGATGCGAGCGCGCCGCCGCGGCAGCTGACCAACGGCCCGCACGATGGCGGAGCCCGCTGGTCGCCGGACGGCAGCACGCTGGTTTTCAATCGTTCGGAGGAGAAGGACGGCAAAACGCAACCGCCGCAACTCGCGCTGCTCCCGCTCGCGGGCGGCGATGCGTTCGTTTTCACCGACCTGCCAAAAGGCGCGGGCGATCCGCGTTGGTCGCCAGATGGTAAACAAATCGTCTTCACGAGCAGCGCGAATCCCGAGGATATCGCGAAGCAGGCCGCTCAAAAGAACGACCCGAAAGCGGCCGACAAGGAGGAACACGAGAGCGACGCGCACGTCATCACGCACGCGGTTTATCGCGAGAACGACGACGGCTATCTCGACCCGAAACACCCGCAGCATCTCTGGGTCGTAGCGGTGCCGCACAGCGGCGATGAAAAGGTCGAACCGCGGCAGCTCACGAGCGGGCATTTCGACGAAGGCAGCGCCTTCTGGTCAAATGATGGTGCGCAGATTTACTTCACCTCCGAACACGTCGACGAGCCGTATTACGAGCTTCCGAAGACCGAGGTTTACTCGGTCGCGGCGAGCGGCGGCGAAGCGAAGCGGCTGCTCACGATTCCGATGGGTACCGGCCCGCTGGTGCTCAGCCCCGATGGAAAAAGCGCCGCCTTCACCGCGTCGGTGAACGAGCCGGTTAACTCCTACACCGAGCCCGATCTCTGGACGATCGAGCTCACTTCCAACGGCCAGCCGCACAACGTCACCGAGAATTTCGACTACGGCGCCGGCGACAGCGTTTTTGGTGACAGCGCCGCGCCGCGCGGGCTCGGCGGCAACGCCCCGGTCTGGTCCACCGATGGCAAAACGATTTACGACATTTATGCGAAGGAAGGGCAGACCCAGCTCGCCGCGTTTGATCTCGCGAGCGGCAACGTCACCGACCTCACGCACGGCAAACAGGCAGTCACCCGTTTCACCGCGTCGGCGGATGGGAAACGCTTCGTCTGTCTCGTCTCCACGCCGACGCAGATCAACGATCTTTTTTGCCTCGATCAGCCGGGCGCGGAGCCGCGTCAGCTGACCCAGGTGAACGACAAGCTCTTCAAACAACTCAACCTCACGGAGCCGGAAGAGATCTGGTACGAGAGCTTCGACGGGAAACGCATCCAGTCGTGGGTGCAGAAGCCGCCCGGCTTCGATCCGACGAAAAAATATCCGCTCATCCTGAACATCCACGGCGGTCCGCACACCGCCTACGGCTACATCTTCGAGCACGAATTCCAGTGGATGGCCGCGAAGGGCTACGTGGTGTTTTACCCGAACCCGCGCGGGAGCACGAGCTACGGCCAGGCTTTTGGAAACATCATCCAATACAAATATCCGGGCGACGATTTCAAAGATCTGATGGCGGGTGTGGACGAAGTCGTTAGGCGCGGTGGGATCGACGCGAAGAAGCTCGGCGTGACCGGTGGCAGCGGCGGCGGGCTGTTAACGAACTGGGTCGTCACGCACACCGATCGTTTCGCGGCCGGCGTCGCGCAGCGCGACATCGCGAGCTGGGCGGACTGGTGGTACACCGCCGACTTCACGCTCTTCCAGCCGAACTGGTTCCGGACCCCACCGTTTCTGGACGCCGACGGCGATTACAAGGCGCGCTCGCCGATCACCTACATCAACAACGTGAAGACGCCGCTCATGCTCGTGCTCGGCGAGGATGATACCCGCACCCCGCCGGGCGCGGGCGGCGAGCAGATGTTTCGCGCACTCAAGTTCCGCAAAATCCCGACGGTGATGGTGAAGTTCCCGCGCGAAACGCACGAGCTCTCGCGTTCCGGTGAGCCGTGGCATCGGATCGAGCGGCTCGAGCATATCGTCGGGTGGTTCGATCACTGGCTGCTCGGCGTGGCGAAACCGGAATACGAAGTTGCTCCGAAAGACGAGGTCTCGGTGAAACCGAAAACGGACGGGAAGAAGTAGAGTCCGGCTAAAAACTCCGCCGGCCTTGTCACCGCCCGGTCCTTTTGCGAACCTCCTCGGATGCGCATCCCGAAGCGGAACTACGACGACATCGAACGTATCATTGAATTCGATTTCGTGCGGGCCTGCGAAGCCGCCGCCCTGAACGCCCTCCCGTGGCTCGGCCGCGGCGAGAAAGAAAAAGCCGATGCCGCTGCCTGCGACGCGATCCGCGGGATGTTCGATCTCATGAACATCTGCGGCGAAGTCGTGATCGGCGAGGGGATCAAGGATGACGCGCCCGGAATTTTCAAAGGCGAACAACTCGGCATGTGGCTGCCCGGTGCGCCGCAGTTCGACATCGCGCTCGACCCGATTGACGGCACCACCAACATCGCGAAGGGCGCGCCGAATTCGATCGCCTGCATCGCGGCCGCGAGCCCGGAAGACGGCGTGAAAGTCGCGCTTCGCGATATTCCGTCGTTCTACATGATGAAGCTCGCCTACGGGCCGGCGGTCATCCGGAGCATGAAAATTAGCGGGATCGAGATGTTGAAACTCGAGAGCCCGATCGAAGAAACGCTCATCCTCGTCGCGAAGGCGCTCGGCAAACGCGTGCAGGACGTCGTTGTCATGATGCTCGATCGGCCGCGCCACAAGAAAATCGTGTCCGAAATCCGGCGCGTCGGCGCGTCCTTGCGCATGATCACCGACGGCGACATCGCCGCCGCGATGGCACCCGCCTATCCCGAGAGCGGGATCGATGTTTACGTCGGCATCGGTGGCTCGCCCGAGGCGGTGCTGGCGGCGGCGGGGATCAAGTGCCTCGGCGGCGACATGCAATGCATGATGTGGCCGCGCGACGAGAACGAACGGCAGGAACTGGTCGATGCCGGGCACGAAGCCGACCTCGGCCGGGTTTTCTTCGCGGACGATTTGGCGAACGGGAAAAACATCATCTTCTGTGCCACCGGGATCAGCGACAGCGCGCTCCTGCGCGGGGTGAAATCGCAGGGCGCGAACGCGATCACACATTCCGTCCTAATGCGGGCAAAGAGCAAAACCGTCCGCTTTATTCGCGCCTCGCACGACCTGCAGAGCAAGACCATCCGGCTCCGCTCCGATAACCGCGAGCACGGCCTCTAAGAACAAAAAATCCGTTGGGCTCGACATGAGCGCGGTGGTGTGCAAACTCCAAAAAACAAAACGCTGCCTATGAAAGACGTACCGAAAACCGAGCTGTCGCCAGATAATGGCGCAATCATTGATACCAAGTGGATCGTCGAGCCGTTCCGCTATCACGCCTCCGCGGTCGGCAAAACGCCCCACCCGCCGGTGGCGGGCGACCTCCAGTTACCCGAGGTGATCATTTACGATCACGCCGGCTTCCGGGGCGCCAGCGCGCGCACGAATCTGAGCTTCCATTACCTGGGTGATTTCTGGAACGACCGCGTCAGCTCACTCATCGTGGTCAGCGGGGTCTGGCGATTCTATCGGGACGATCATTACAAAGGCGATCACTGGGATCTCGGCCCGGGCTTCTACGAGAGCTTCTTCTCCGAAGCAGGGCCGGACGACGTGATCAGCTCCTTCAAAGCGATCGCGCTGACCTAACAAATTTTGTCGCGCTGCGTTGTTCGTTAGGCGCTTGGTTGACGGACACTCGGTGGACGCTGCGGCGCGCGAAGGGCGCGGGCAAGATGGTCCTTGCTCGACATCCTTTTTCTTTTTTAGCCCACGGCTTTGCCATCGGGAAAAGTGCTTCCGGGTTCGAATTTTGCGGGCTTCCGGGTAGATTCGGCGGCGATGGTTGCGCTCAAACAAGAGGCCCTGGAGGAAAAAATCCTCGCCGGAGAACGCATCTCCTCCGCGGAGGCGCTGGAGCTTTATCGCTGGCCGCTCGCGTCCCTCGGAGTGCTCGCGGATGCGCGGCGCAATTTGGCGAAAGAAAAATGTTACGACGGGCAGGGGCGCGAGGTCGTTACCTACATCGTCGATCGCAACATCAACTACACCAACGTCTGCAATGTCTATTGCAAGTTCTGCGCGTTTTACCGGACGGAGAAGGATGACGATCACTATGTGCTCACGCGGGAGCAGTTCGATCAGAAGCTGGATGAGCTGACGGCGGCCGGCGGGGTGCAGATCCTGATGCAGGGCGGGCATCATCCGAAGCTCGGGTTCGATTGGTACGTGGAGCTGCTCCAGCACATCCGGGAAAAATATCCGCACATCAATATCCACGGGTTCAGCCCGCCGGAGTTCCAGCATTTCGCGGAGACTT
Organism: uncultured Verrucomicrobiae bacterium; assembly: GCA_963742845.1. Taxonomy (GTDB): domain Bacteria; phylum Verrucomicrobiota; class Verrucomicrobiia; order Chthoniobacterales; family UBA10450; genus Palsa-1392. The sequence goes on from CAVUNK010000008.1 coordinate 677,764, forward strand.
TCGGGATGCCGCTGCGCGAGGTCGTTAGGCAATTTCAACACGCCGGGCTCGGCTCGATCCCGGGTGGCGGCGGGGAGATCCTGGTCGATTCCGTGCGGCAACGGATCGCGCCGCTGAAGTGCAAGACGGATCAATGGCTCGAGGTGATGCAGGTGGCGCACGAGCTCGGCTTGAAATCGAGCGCGACGATGATGTTCGGCCATGTGGAGACGATCGCGGATCGGATCGAGCATTTGCAGCGGCTGCGCGATCAGCAGGATGCGAGCGGCGGGTTCACGGCGTTCATCTGCTGGACGTTCCAGCCGCAGCACACGGTCTTGAAGGTGGAGCACCCGACTGGCTCCGCGGAGTATCTGCGGATGCAGGCGCTGGCGCGGATTTTTCTCGATAACATCCCGAACATCCAGAGCTCCTGGGTGACGCAGGGGCCGCTCATCGGGCAGGTGGCTTTGAAGTTTGGCGCGAACGATTTCGGCTCCGTGATGATGGAGGAAAACGTCGTGAGTAGCGCGGGCACGAGCTACCGGCTGGACGCGGAGAAAATCGAGCGCCTGATCAGCGCCGCCGGCTACGCGCCGCGCCGGCGAAACAACTGGTATGAGTTGATCTGATCCATGCGGAATGAAGATTCTCCGATCGTTACCGGATGGCAGCGAGGCGGTTTTCAATCCGCATTCGGCGATCCGCATTCCGCATTTCTTTCGTTTCTCGCCTTGACGTTCGCGCCCGACCTACCCATCTAATACGCCAATTCTCCAGCCGCCCGGCGTGGCGGCCGCTTTTCTATGAAAAACTTCATCTCGTTAGGCCGCTTTGCGGCGCTCTGTCTCTTCTTGGGCTTGGTCCTCGCTTTGCCGCACGGCGCGCGGGCTCAGTCCCTGGAAGGCTCCGCCGTCACCGGCATCGATGTGAGCTACGTCGGGCCCGAAACCGTGAGCAAGGATCGGGTACTCGCGAACATGCGCACGAAAGTGGGCAGCCGTTATTCCGAGACCGCGGTCGAGGAAGACATCCGCGGTCTCTACGCCACCGGCAAAGTGCAAAACGTTCGCATCTTCGGCACGCCCAGCGGGGCCGGCGTGCGGGTGCAGGTGATTCTCGCCACGCGTGCGCTGATTACCGAGATCGAAGTCGATGGCGCGCAGAACATCCGCGCCAGTTCCGTCCGCAAGGCGGTGAAATTCAAAATCCCCGGGCCGGCGGACGCCGACAAACTCGAGGAAGGCCGCGAGGCGATCAACAATCTCTACCAGAAAAAAGGCTTCACCGACGTGAAGGTGACGGTGGAGCTGGTGAACAATCAGGAGAAGGGCACGGCGCGCGCGGTCTACACGATCAACGAGGGCGCGAAGGGCGCGGTCCGCGAGATTCGTTTCGTGGGGAACAAGGTTTTCAGCGATCGCAAACTCCGCAAGCAGATGAAGACGAAGGCGAAAACGCCGATCGCGTTCTTCGACAAGTCCGGGTCAACTCGACCAGGCGCAGCTGCAGCAGGATCTCGACAGCGTCCGCGAGTTTTACCAGAACAAGGGTTACATCGACATCGCCATCCCCGAGGTGCGGCAGGAACGCTACACCGGCGGGTTGCGCCTCGTGATCGTGATCAACGAGGGCGTGCAATACCACGTGCGCAATCTCAGTTTCTCCGGCGAGGAAGCGACCAACGAGCAGAAGGTGCGCGCGATTCTGAAGATGAAGGAGAAGGCGATCTACAGCCCCGAGGCGTTGGCCGCGGACGTGAAATCCTTGAACGACGGCTACGGCTCCGGCGGTTATGTGGACGTGGACGTGCAGCCGCAGGGCACGCCGGTCGGCCCCGGCCTGGTTGATCTGCATTACACCATCGTGGAAGGCGAGCGCTCGTTTGTGGAGCGGGTCAACATCGTTGGGAACACGCGCACGAAAGACAAGGTGATCCGGCGCGAAATCCTGGTCGCCCCGGGCGACGTCTATAATACCGTTCGCGTCGATGTCTCGAAGCAGCGTCTCGATAACCTCGGTTACTTCGAGAAGGTCGAGACTTTCCCGGAACAGACCGGCATCCCAAGCCGGCGCAACCTGCTCGTGCAGGTGGAAGAAAAGCGCACCGGTTCGCTCCAGTTCGGCGCGGGTTACAGCACGATCGACAGCGTGATCGGCTTCGTGGAATTCTCGCAGGGGAATTTCGACATTACGAACTGGCCGGCGTTTACCGGCGCAGGCCAGAAATTCCGCGCCCGCGCGCAGTTCGGTTCGCAACGGCAGGATTACGAGATCTCCCTGACCGAGCCCTATTTCCTCGGAAAACGGTTATCGTTAGGCGGCGATATTTTCTATCATGGCGCGAGCTTCCTTAGCTCGATCTATGACGAGCGCGACTACGGTTTCTCGATCAGTACCCGGCTCCCGCTGACCGCGTTTTCCTACGCCAGCCTGACCTATCGGCTGGAGAACGTGGAGATTTTCAACGTCGACTCGACGGCGTCGCCCTTCATCCAGATCGAAGCGGGCACCCGGCTGAAGAGCGAGCTCACGCCGTCGTATGTCTACGACACGCGCGATAATATCTTTCTCACCCGGCGCGGCCATCGCTTTATCGTCACGCCGCACGTCGCCGGCGGTTTCCTTGGCGGCGACGTCAAGACCTACGGCTTCGATATCCAGGCTTCGCAATACTTCCCGCTCCCGCTGGATAATATCCTGCTCCTGAACGGCGAGGTCGCGGTCGTCGACACCTGGGCCGGCGGCAACAATGTGCCGATCTTCGACCGTCTCTTCCTCGGCGGCGCGAACGATCTCCGCGGTTTCAACTATCGCGACGTCTCGCCGAAGGATCCGAACGGTGAGCCGCTCGGCGGCAAAACGCTCGCCCGGTTCACGGTCGAGGACACCTTCCCGATCATTCCGAAAGTGCGCTTCGCGATGTTCTACGACACCGGTTTTGTGCACACCGATGCCTACGATTTCGGCACCAATTCGCTCGTCGGCGACGTGGGTATCGGCGTTCGGCTCGATCTGCCGGTGGGTCCATTGCGGCTCGATTACGGCTTCCCGATTCAGGGCAAGCAAGGGTCGAGCGGCGGCAAGTTCAACTTCAGCGTCGGCTACCAATTTTGAACGGCAGCTGCCACTTGCAGTCTAACGACATCCCAACTAACTGTCTGACCTTACATCTATGAAAAAACTTACCCTCGTGGCCCTTTTCGCCGCCTTCGCACTGCCCGTCGCGGGCTACGCGCAGGGCCTGAAAGTCGGCACCATCGACATGAATCGCGCGTTCAAGGAATACAATAAAACCAAGGACGCCGAGAGCAAGATCAACGAAGCCAAGAACTCCGCGAAGAAGGAATACGACGATCGCGCGGACTCCTATAAAAAAGCGCTCGACGAGATCAACAAGCTCAACCAGCAGCTCGAAGCTCCCGCCCTGAGCGCTGATGCAAAGACTCAAAAGGCCAAGGATCGCGACGAGAAAATCGCCAGCATCAAAAACATGGAACGTGAGATCAACGAGTTCCGCCAGACCCGCGAAAAGCAGCTCCAGGAACAGGCCGTGCGGATGCGCGACGGGATCGTGAAGGAAATCACCGACGTCGTGATGAAAAAAGTCACGGCTGACAACATGGACCTCGTCTTCGACAAATCGGGTGTGAGCCTCAATGGCGTGCCGACCGTGATGTATGCGAAGGACAGCTTCGATTTCACGAACGACGTGATCACCCAGCTGAACAAGCCGGGCGCCAACCCGGCGCCGAAAGCGGCCGCTAGCCCGGTGAAGAAGTAGCTCGCTTCCCGCGAGACCGAATTTAAAAGCGCACGCCTCGCGGCGTGCGCTTTTTTTGTTGCCAACGCGCGGGAGCCGCACGGTTGCAACTCCCGAGTCCGCACCCGAAGGTCGCGAGTGTCTCTTCTCCGAGCGGGCTTCGTGGCCATGATCGGCCTGCTTTTAGCCGGCCCGGTGCGGGCTGCGTCCGACTGGGAGAAGAGCGTGTCCCCGCTCGAGCGCGGCAAGTTTCCCGATCCACGGCCGATGCGCGCCGTTTACCAGTTCGGCTGGAACGATGTGGTCGCGGCCAATGCCGAAATCAATTTCGGCCAGAGCGACGGCCGGCTGCAACTGGTGGGCAGCGGTGAAACTACGGGCGTGGTCCGTGCCCTCTGGCGCTTCGACGTGCAGCATCGCGCGACCGCCGACGCGACGACCCTGCGGCCCATTTCGATGCATCAGGTCGATGCGACGCGGAAGAAAACCGTCACCACCGATCTGGTCTTCAACGCCCGCGGGGTCGTGCGCACGCGCGGCGATGACAAGACTCCGAAGCCGCCCGCTCCGAAGACCTTCAACTTTCCCGGGCTTCTCGATCTCCACTCCGCACTTCTCCTTCTGCGCAGCGAACCGCTGACCGCGGGCGCGGTCTATCGTTTCGTGGTTTATCCGGCTACTAATGGTTACCTCGCCACCGTCACCGTCGCGGGGCGCGAGACCGTGAAAGTGGGCGCTGGCAGCTACCCGGCGATCAAGCTCGATCTCCAGCTCAGCAAGGTGAACAAGCAGCGCGAGCTCGAGCCGCACAAGAAATTCCGCCAAGCCAGCGCCTGGCTGTCCGACGACAACGATCGGCTCCTGCTGCGGATCGAGGCGCGGGTTTTTGTCGGGACGGTTTTTGTCGACCTGCAGTCGGTAAAATTCGCCGGACCCAAGCCCTGACGAAGTCGCCTAACGAGTCGGCGATTTAGCCCGGGATCCACTGCCCGCGATAAACCGGTCGGCGCGGTAGCGGCCGCCGCGTCCGAATCCGCGGCGTGTGCTGACCCGGGAGCAGGCCGAGCGCGGAGAGTGTTTCCATGTTTAGCCGGCCATCCGCCGGGAGGGCCGAGCGGCGTTGAAAAGCGCGCACCGCCTCGGCCGTGCCGGGGCCAAAGGTCCCGTCGATTCCGCTCCGATAATAACCGGCACGGGCCAGCAAAGTTTGCGCGCCCACGATCACGTGGCGTTGCAAATCCGGCGGCGCAATTTCATAAGGCGTGCCGTCGAAAACGCCGCTCGTCTCCGGGCGGAGACCGCGCGGACCCGGCACGTAATAGCGATTGCCGGGCGGGCCTTGGGACGCGGGATTGGCGGGCGCTTCGTCCTGCGGAATCTCGGCGGATTGTCCGGGACCGTCATCGGACTCAGCCGGCGGAGGAGTCGTTTGCGAACGCGCGGCCGGCGCCGGCCCGGTAACAGATCCCACGCCTAACGATCGCAGAGTTTCCGCATCGACCTCGCCGGTGATCTGGAGCCCGTTGCGAATCTGGTAGCGCCGGATCGCCGCCGTGGTATCGGCATTTTTCTGACCGGTAACGTCGCCGTAATAAAAGCCCTGGTCTTTCAGGGCCTGCTGCACGGAAGTGGTGGTTTGATCGGCACGGGCGACCAGCGGGCACGCGCTGAGCAGGGCGAGGAGGACGAAACAGCTCCGATTCATAGATGAATTTCGACGCGGTGGGAGGCCGGTTATTCAGCCGGCGCGGCCAGGGCCAGCCGGGGTTCGTTAGGCGTAAGCACTTCGTGGTAGCGGTTGATTCCGTCGCTGATCGCGGACGCGATCTGCTGCCGGTAAGTGGCGGTGTTCAGCTTCATCACGTCCGCCGGATTGGTGATGAAGCCACCTTCCACCAGCGCCGCCGGGTGGCGCACATGAGCGATGACGTAAAATTGTTCCGACTTGATCCCGCGGTTCACCGCGTGGGTTTGCGCGATCAGGGCCTCCTGCAGGAAACGCGCGAGACTTTCGCTTTGCGCGACGAGCGGTTGCGTTTTGGCCGCCGGTTCGAAAAACGAGAGCCAGGAAAAAAGCCGTGAGCTCGCGCTCGACGGGCGGGCCGCGAAATAGGTTTCGACGCCGGAAGCAGCGGGCCGATCGCCGTCATTGAAATGGATACTGACAAAGAGCGAACGCTTTTCCCCATTTGCCACCGCCGCCCGCTCCGCCAGGGAAAGATAGCGATCGCCGTCGCGCGTCAGCAACGTGGTGAAACCGCTGCTGCGGAGCAGCGTTTCCGCGCGCAGGGCGACGTCGAGGGTGAGATCTTTTTCCAGCACCGCGCCGCAGATCGCACCGGAATCCTGCCCGCCGTGTCCCGGGTCGAGCACGACCACGAGCGGCTCCACGCCGTGATGTTTGGCCGGCCGCGGCTGCGCGACCGGTCGCGGCGGGGGCGCGACGCGGAGGAAGTAAACAAACGAAACTGCGAGGAGCGCCAGACCGATCCAGGGCAGAAGACGGCGCGGCATCGACACTCCTTCTCGTTAGGCCGAGAACGTGGCCAGTTCGTCCCCGGTCAGCGACCGGTAACGGATCGCAGTCGCGACATTGCGCTCGAGCACGCACGCCTCGAGCGTCGCGGTCTTCAGCCTTTCCTGGCGAAACTCCAGCAGCGCCGCGTGCGCGGGAAGACCGGTTGTCGCCTCTTCCGCCGGCGGCAGACTGCCGGCGCTCCAGGCATCGAGCGCGACTTTCATCGCGGCGTGGAGGGTGGCCTTCGGGTCGTGATCGCGTTGCAGGATTTCTTCCATCAGCGCGGTCGCGCGCGCGGTGCCGCTGATCGCGCAATAACCCGCGCGCTTCGCGCCGCCCTCAGCCGAAATCGCGCCGTCGTATTCGACCCGCAGAAAGAGATCCTCGTTAGGCGTCGCGCCCACTTCGGCGAAGAGCATGCGCGCGAGATACGGCGCGCCGTAAACCTGCTCGAAGGCCGTTTTCAGCAACGGGCTCAGCGAATAAAACGCCAGCCGCCGCAGCGACACATCCGCCGCCGAGCGGGTAAAACCTTCTGTGCTCGCGAGCTCGATCGCCGCCATCCGCAGCCGCTCGATATCGCCCGGGTGGCCGATGGCGCCTAGCGCGATTCGATCGTAAATTTCGAAAAGCTTTTGCCGCGCCTGGCCCACCGTCACGAGCAGAATTCCATCGCGATAACTCAGCGCCGCGATCGGGCTCCCGGGCGCGAGCTGCGTCTCGATATATTCGCGGCGATTCGCGATCGCCTCGACCCAACGATACGGTTCTTCGGTCATGCGACGGTGCTCTTGAAGCGCGCGGCGATCTGCGTTTCCGAGAGCGTTTTGATCCCCTCCGCGGAGATAATCTTGATGATCGGATAAATTCGCCCGAGCCGATCGACGCCGCCGGTCGCCGTATCCGATTCCGCTGCGGTGTCGAGCGCGCGGAGGGCGAGCGTGACCGCGTCGTCCTCTTTCAGTTTCTCCAGCGTCTTTTTCCCCCAGCGATTTTCGTAAAACAATACGCCGCGGACCGCGGGCGAGCCGGACCCAGTTGCGGCATATTCCGTGACCTCGAAGTTCGCGCCCATCGCGTCGTAAAAATAAAGCCGCGCCTGCCCGTCGCCGCTGAAATCGTAAGTCGCGAAAATCGGCACCACCACGCCGACGCCCTGGAGGACGAACCCGAAATTATCGCGGAGCAATTTCGAGAGCGCCCGCACTTTGCCATCGACGCTCATCTCCTGGAGCTGGGTGCGTCGGAAAAACTGCAGCGAATGCTCGAGCACGCGCGCCATTTCCCAAGCGGTCGCCGGCACGCCCGCGATCGCCATGATCGAATGGCGATCGATCTCCAGCACCTTGTCCGCGCGATCGTAAACCACCGTGTTGCCCGCAGTCGCGCGCCGATCGCCGGCCACGAGCACACCGCCTGCGAACTTGAAGGCGAGGATCGTGGTCGCGTGCGTCGGGACAAAACCTGCGCCGCCTAACGAGGGTTGCGGTAAGGGCATTTGCGCCGCGTCGCCTAACGAACCGTTCCGCCGGAGCAAAGCCGGGAAATCCGCGGAAACCGCGCCTGACGAGTCCGGCGTCACTGGCCGGTGCGCTGGCGGTAGCGCTTCGATTGGTTCGGATCCACCTTGCGCATTTTCTTCAAAAGATCGCGCGTATCCGGCCGCGAAACGTCAGGGGATTTTGGTCCGCCGCCGTCTCCTGGTTGCGGTCCCCACGGCACCGGCGCCACTGGTTTTTCCGTCCGCTCAGGCATGAAAAAATGCTACGGCGAATGAGCCGAAACGCAAGCTGGCGCGCGCTTGCCAGTCTCCGGGAGAGGTGCCAAGCTTCGCCCATGTCGCGCATTTTTCTCGCCCTCGCGGTCGGTCTCTTCGCGGCTCTTTCCGCGCCCGGCGGCTTCGCCCAGGATCGCGCGGCGTTGAACAGCGACATCCTCGGGTTAAGCAAAAAACTCGACGAGCAAAACGCCAAGATCGACGCGCTCTCCCAGCAGATCCTGAAGCTTCAACAGGCCGTAGAGCAGGGGAAAAACGGCGCCATCGCCCCCGCGACCGCCGGCATTCCGGAAGAAAGCGTGACGCCCGCACCGATGCTCTCGGGCAACATGCACATCGTCGCCCGCGGCGAGACTCTCACCTCGATCGCCAAGCAGTACCACGTCGGGATCGACGAACTGCAAAAGTTCAACCACATCGAAGACGCGCGGAAGCTGCAACCCGGCCAGAAATTGGGTATTCCGGGAGCCGTCACCCCCACTCCGGCAGCGGTCCCGGCGACTTCGCCGACCCCATAATGGAAGCCGCGGCGGCGAACCAGCATTGGTTTCTGCGCAAGCACGTGGATGGGAGCGTGTTTGGCCCGCTCGGCTTCGAGCAGATGCGGCGCTGGGCTGATGGCGCGCAGATTGCGCCGCATGATAAAATCTCCCACGACCAGGAGACCTGGCTGAAAGCGCCGATGTATCCTGAACTCGGGATGGATTGGCTCGTGGAAGTGACGAGTGAACGCTACTATGGGCCGACCACGCTCGGGGCCGTCCGCGAGTTCATGCGCCTGGGCGAAATTGGGGACGAAACGTTTCTGATCAATTCCTGCGACGGCTCGCGCCGGCCGATCGGCGAGCTGGTGGAATTGGCGCCCGCAGCCGAAGACGGCCTGGATTTTTCAAACGACGCGCCGCCGGCCAGCCCGATGGCGATCAACCTGCGCGATCGAATCAACGATCTCGAACAGAGCCTTTTCGAAGAGCGCCGCGCCTTGGAAGAATCCGAAGCCCGCTACCGCGAGCTCGAGGCGCAACATCACGCGCTGCGCGCTCAGCTCGGCTCGCCGTAGCCAGTAGCCAGTAGCCAGTAGCCGCCTCCCGGTGGGAGGAGGGGACATCAATTCGTTAGGCGTTTTGCTCCGCATCTCGCGGCGAAGCGCCCACCGCCGACCTTGAACGGTGCAACAAAGACAACGCCTTTGGCGCGCCTTTGGATTGAGCGCGCCGAGCGAATCTGCGAAATCCCGATCCGCTCACCAAAAACATATGTTCAAAAAAATCGCTCTCTCTCTGGTCGCCGTCGCCTTGCTGCAGACCTCGGCTTCGGCTGGAACCGGAATCTTCGAATCGTTCATCGTCATCGATACGGGGAGCGGATCGACTTTCTACGATCTCACCTCGAACACCGGGAACCCGGACTACAGCTCCCTTAATGGTTCGGTTTTCAATCTGACCGTCCCGGGCGCTTTCACTTTCACGCTCACTGGCGGCGAACTGCAAACCTTTAAGAATAACGGCGGGGGCTTCAACGATGTCGGCACCCCGACGCTGTTTTACGCGATCACCGCGGGCGGCGTGTCGTCGAGCTTTGGCGTCCCATTCAATTCGAACCTGCCCAATGCCGGCGACCAGAAATGGCAGACCCTCTTACAGAACGTGAATCTTCTGCAGGGTCTCGCCCCCGGTAACTACACCGCGACCGTTCACATCTCGGCACCGACCGGGAACGACGGGAACTTCTCGGGTGGCAACACGATCGACACCGGAAATTTCAGTATCAACTTCTCGGTCGTACCCGAGCCTTCGAGCCTCGCGCTTTTGGCTGGGCCCGGCCTGCTGGCGGCCTGGTTTTTCGCCCGCCGCCGGCGCGCTTAGTTTTCCTTGGCAGTGTGGTGGTATCCGAACAGCCCCGCCCCGTGCGGGGCTGTTTCTTTTCTCTCGGCCGGACCGAGGGCCCTGGCACCCATTTGGACGGAAGCAGAGTTGCGCGAGGAAATTCCGGCACGCCGAGCTCATTGCGATGGAGCATCCCCACGACCATGTCGGTCGCGGTCGCGCCGACGCAGTAATTATTCTGATCCATCCCGGCCCAACCGGTCATGCTACTCTCCCGGTCGAGATGGGCCAGCGCGATCGCACGCAGCCTTGGATCCGCTGATTGCTCCAGCCACTCTTTCACTTCGGAATGCAATGTCACGAGAGCATCCGGCCGGCTTGACCTCACCCAGCGTCCAAACCGTTCGCGCTCGCTTTTCGCGAAATCGAAAACCAGCCGCTCGCTCCCGTTCTCCTCGGAGAAAAAGCCCGCGCGAAAACGGTGCTCCAGCCAGGCATCGATCCGCGGACTGATCACCAGCCCAATGCGCGTGTAACCGTCGTTGCGCAACGCCGCCACGGCATGACGCGCAGTGGAGAATTGGTCGTTCGCGGTGAAATGCAGAGGCGGCTCCTGCGGCCGCAATCCGATCACCACGGTGGAGAAGCCCGGCCAGACCGCCGCATGACTCGGGGGCAGGATTCCGTCGTTTTGGAGGCCCGCCACAATCAGGCCGCGAATCCCGCGCGTCTGCAGAATCTCGACCAGCCGCGGCGCGCTGCAGTGCGCGTCGTGCAGCCAGAATTGATCCAGGCTGTAGCCCAGCTCGCGCGCTCGTTCCGCCGCGCCGCGGGTCCACTCGCGGAAAGTCGGGATCTCGCGCAGGATCGCGGGATCGTCCGAGGCGTTGAGGAAACCGAGCGTCGCCTGGAACGGTGAATTTTTCCCGCCTCGCACCTGCGCCATCAGGCTCGCGAGCGTCGCATTCGGCAGGTAACCAATCTCGCTCGCCACCTTGCGCACGTGATCGCGCATCGCCGGCCGCAGCCGCGGATCGTTCCGGAGCGCCAGCGACACCGTGGACGCCCCGACGCCCGCCGCGCGGGCGACATCGCGAATGGTCGGCGCTCGCTCCACGGCTCCATCCTAACGAAGGCGCCCGGGAAATTCACGGACTTTTCCGCGCCGGTGAGCGGTTAACGATCGTCAGGTGGTCGCCAACTCCGCGGCCGGCTCGTCTTCCGACCCCGGCGCCTCGAGGAAACTCTGCTCGCAGAGCCGCGCATATTTTCCGCCTAACGAGAGCAGTTCGTCGTGCGTGCCGCGCTCGATGATCCGGCCGTGCTCGAGCACCAGGATCTGGTCCGCGCGCACGATCGTGGAAAGTCGGTGCGCGATCACGATGCAGGTGCGGTGGAACATCAGGTTCTCCAGCGCCTGCTGAATTAAGCGCTCGGTGGCCGTGTCTACGCTCGCCGTCGCCTCGTCGAGGATCAGGATCGGCGGGTCCTTGAGTAGCGCGCGCGCGATCGAGAGCCGCTGTTTTTCGCCGACGCTCAACTTCACCCCGCGCTCGCCGACGAGGCTGTCGAGTCCGTTCGGCAAACGGTCGATGAACGCGCGCGCCTTGGCCGCGTCAACCGCTTCGAAGAGTTCTTCATCCGTCGCCGCCGGTTTTCCGAGAAGCAGATTCTCGCGGATGGTTCCGTTGAAAAGGAAGCTCTCCTGCGAGACCACGCCGATCTTTTCCCGGATCGCATGCACCTGAAAATCGCGCAGCGGTTGGCCGTCGAGCGTGATCGCGCCCGAGGTAAATTCGTAGAAGCGGGTCAACAGATTCACCAGCGTCGATTTGCCCGCGCCGGTCGAGCCAACGAGCGCGATCGTCTCGCCCGGCCGCGCGTGGAAGCTGATGTTGCTCAGGGCCGGAAGACCTTGGGCGTAGCTGAAACTGACGTCGTCGTAGCGAATCTCACCCCCGAGCTCGGCGCTGGCGATTCCCTCGTGCAGACCCGCCTCTTCCGCTTCGTCGAGGATCTCAAAAACGCGCTCGCCCGCCGCGCGGCCGGCTTGCACGAGCTGATTCAGTTGATGCAGCCTGGTGATCGGCTCGTAAAGCAACCCGGTCAGCATGATGAACATAATCAAATCGCCCACCTGCATCGCACCTCCGAGCACGGCTGAGGCGCCAAAGCCCAGCACGAGCACGACACCGAACGCGTCGAGCAAGGCCATCGACGGACTGTAAATCGCCCAGACCCGCATGACCACGATGGTGGTTCGGCGCAATTGTTCGCTCACCCAGTTGAACCGCGCGTGTTCCTCTTTCTCGCGCACGTAACTTTTGATCTGCCGGATGCCGCCGAGGTTATCGAGCAGGAGCGCGTTCATGGCCGAGGCGGCGCGGCGCTGCTGCCGATAACGGCGATGCGCGGTGAGCGTATACCAAAGCGCACCTCCGACCAGGAAGGGAAGAGGCGTCATCGCCACCAGGGTGAGCCGGGCGTTGAAATAAAACATCACGCCGCCGACCACGATCAACTGCAAAACCGCCACCAATCCCTGCTCGATCCCGTCGATCAGAACGCGCTCGACCGCGTTCACATCCTCGATCACCCGCGTCATCAGGTCGCCGGTGGCGCGGTTATCGAACCATTTCAGCGGGAGTAATTGAATGTGCGAATAGAGATCGCTTCGCAGGTCGAAGATGACGCGCTGCTCAAAGGTGTTGTTGAGCAGGATCCGCAGCGAATTGAACCCGTGCTGGAGGACAAAAGCGAGCGCCGCGAGCAGGGCCAGCGGAACGAGGCGATCGGCCCGGCGTTGCCGCACCACTTCATCGATCATCAGCTTCGTGACCGCTGGAAAAACGATCACCATCAAGGTGCCGAGAATGGCGCAGACCAGCGTCGCGCTTGCCATCCAGGGATAGCGTTTGAGGTAAGCGAAGACGCGCCAGACGGTTCTCATTTTTCGGGCTCAGCAACGTGCGACGCGAATCGAGAGTCAAGTTGCGCGCGCCCGCGCCCGCCCTCATGCTGAAGCATCCCGATGATCATCGAGCAGATTTTCACCTCGCCCGGGCACAACTATTTCGGCCATTACGGCAAGCCGCCGGACGAGTTTCCGCTCGAGGAACAGCGCGAGATCGAATGCGTGGCCGGTCAGGGAATCCGCGGAGATCGCTTTTTTGATTTTAAAGACGACTACCAGGGGCAGGTGACTTTTTTCTCCCGCGAAGTTTTCGAGGAACTGGAGCGGGAATTTGGCCTAACGACGAAATCTGCGGGCGTGTTGCGCCGGAATATCATCGTTTCAGGCGTTGACCTGAATAATCTCATCGGCGTGGAGTTCGAGTTACAAGGCGTGCAATTTCGCGGCACCCAGCATTGCAAGCCGTGCGACTGGATGGACCTGGCTTTCGCTCCGGGGACCGAGCCGTTTTTGCGCAACGGTAAGGGCGGCCTGCGCGCGCGCATCGTCGCGGGCGGCCGACTCAGCGTCGGCGACGCGCAGTTGAAAATCCTCCAGCCCGCCTAACGATGCGCTACAGCGCGGTTTTGCTGGCCGGCGGGAAATCCAGCCGGATGGGGCGCGACAAGGCGCTGCATGGAAATCGACGGCAAGCTGCTCTGGCAGAGGCAGCTCGCCATTCTTCGCGCGCTCGCACCGGAGCAGCTGATGCTGGCGGGACCAGAGCGCGCCATTGAAATGTCATCCCGAGCGGAGCGCAGCGGAGTCGAGGGATCCCGTGGGACTTCTGGGAAGCGTCTGTCCGGCGAAGCAGGCGGCGAGGAAACCCGACGGGATCCTTCGACTTCGCTCAGGATGACCGTGATTGCCGATGAGCTCGAAAACGCCGGCCCGCTCGGCGGCGTCACCGCGGCTTTGGGCAACTGCACGGCGCCGCTGCTCGTCGTTCTCGCGGTCGATCTGCCGGAAATGACGACCGCGTTTCTTCGGAACTTGCTCGCGCTCTGTCACCACGGAAAGGGCGTGGTCCCGTGCGGCGCGGAATTTTTCGAGCCGCTCGCGGCGATCTATCCTGCGTCGGCCGCCGCGATCGCGCGGGAGCAACTGCGCTGCGGCGAATTTTCCATGCAACAGTTCGTCCGCGCCGCCCTGCGCGAAGACCTCGTCGTCGAACGAAAACTCCAGCCCGCAGAAATGTCCCTCTTCGCGAATCTCAACACGCCCGCCGACCTGTGACCACGAAGCCGGTAACGGTGGTGAGATATCGCAGCGGACTCGCGCAGGCGGAGCAGCCGGATGAAGTCGCGGCGGAAGAACCGCTGGAGATTCGCGTGGAAGGGCAAAGCGTCGCAGTGGTCATGCGCACCCCGGGCCACGATCGCGAGCTGGCCGCGGGCTTCGCCCTGACCGAAGGCATTGTCCGGCAGCCCACTGATATTTTCGAAATCACCACTTGCCTAACGAACTCGGAATCCACCGGCAACGCGGTTGATCTCACCCTGGCCGATCCCGCGAAGTTCGACGCCGCGAAGCTCAGCCGGCATGTCTTCAGCTCGTCGAGTTGCGGGATCTGCGGCAAGGCGACGATCGCCGCGGCGCTGCAGCAATTCCCTTCGATCGGCGACGCGGGCTCCGTCAGCGCGGAGACGCTCCTCACCCTGCCGGCAAAACTGCGCGCGGCGCAGGAAACTTTTCAACGCACCGGCGGCCTGCACGCCTGTGCCCTCTTCGACTCGTTAGGCGAGCTGCTCCTCCTGCGCGAGGACGTCGGGCGGCACAATGCGCTCGACAAGTTGATCGGTCACGAGTTGCTCGCGCAGCGGCTGCCGTTAGGCCAGAACGTTCTGCTCCTAAGCGGCCGCGTTTCCTTTGAGATGACGCAAAAAGCGCTCGCAGCCGGGATCGCGCTCATCGCCGCGATCTCCGCGCCGACGAGTCTCGCGGTGGAGTTCGCGCAGGCGAACAACCAGACGCTCGTCGGCTTCCTGCGCGGCGAAACGATGAATGTCTACGCCGGCGGCGAGCGCGTTCGCTGATCGGATCAGCTTTTCCCGCCGCGGCCCTTGAAGGTCAGCTCAGCGATGCCGGATTTGTCGAGCTCGCCGAGACCGGCGGCGATCATCCGCTCGTACTGCGCCTTCGTCGCGGTGGCTAGCGGCAGATTCAGCCCGGCCTCCCTGCCTAACGACAGCGCGATCCCGCTGTCCTTTGCGGCGTGCGCGGCGGAGAAGAAGCAGGCGTGATCGCGGTTCTGCATGTCCTCGCCATCGGTTTGCAACACGCGCGAGCCGGCGCCGGTCTCGGAGAAAACCTCGCGCAACATCGTGAGATCGAGCCCGAGCGCGTCGCCCAGCCCGAGCCCTTCGGCGAGCCCGGCGGTGTTGATGTTCATCACCATGTTGACGAGCGCCTTCACCTTCGCGGCTTCGCCTGCTTTCCCGATGAAGCGAATCTTCGAACCGAGCGCCCGCAACACCGGTTCGGCCTTTTCGAAAACGGCGCGCTCGCCGCCGCACATGAGATAAAGCGAGCCCTCGCGCGCCTGCGTGATGCTCGAGGCCATGCAGGCTTCGAGGCTCTGCGCGCCGACTTTCCGGGCGAGCGCTTCGATCTCGGCATGCACTTCCGGCGTGACCGTGGCGCAGTTGATGAACAGCTTGCCGCCGGCGTTCTTGAGCAGGTTATCGTTAGGCGCAGAGAAAATTTCGCGCATCGCGGCATCGTCGGAGACCACCGTGATGATGACGTCAGCCGCGGCGGTCACTTCGCCTAACGACTGGCTGGCGAAACTCCCGAGTTCCTGCGCGAGCTCCGTCGCGGCGGTGCGGTGCGCGTCGTAGAGCGCGGTGATGTGAAAACCTTTCTCCTGCAGGCGGCGGGCCATGTTCGCGCCCATCCGGCCGACTCCGACGAAGGCGACGTTCATGATTGCTCGACGCGTCCGGCGAAGAACGGATTGTGTTCTTTTTCCTCCGCGACGGTCGTGAGCGGACCGTGTCCGGGGCAAAGGATAGTGTCGTTAGGCAAGGTGAGAATTTTTTCCAGGTTGTTCCGGATCGCGTCCTCGTAGGAAACATTCCCGCCGCCCATCGAGCCGGCAAAAAGCGAGTCACCGACGATCGCGACCGGCTGATCGAGCCCGCGCACGAAGTAAGTCATCCCACCCGGCGAATGCCCGGAGGTAAGAAATGATTCGATCGTCAGGCCGGCGACCGAACAAATTTCGCCCTGCGGAACCGGCTGCGCCCCGGGTGCCTGCTCGAGTTCGGAGAGGTGGATCGGCGCCCCGGTGACGGTCGCCAAACGTTCAAGGTCGGCGATGTGATCGGGATGCGCGTGGGTGAGGAGGATGAGCTCGATCGACAGACCGTCCTGCCGGCTTTTCTCGAGCATCGTGTCGCAATTCGCGCCGGTATCGAACGCGACCGCCATTTTGCTGACCGGATCCCAGACGAGATACGAGTTCACGGCCATGTCGTGATACTGGGTCGTGAATTGCGCGAGACCTTCGACCGCGGCGTCGTTTGGCTGCCATTTTCCCTCCGCGAGACCGGCGAGGGCTTCCGCGCTGAGCTCGAGACAGGGCGCGATTTTGTCGCTCGTCGCGCGATCGAACTGCCCGGCTTTCAACTGCTGCAGAGCCTCGACGGTGACGCCGGCTTTCTCCGCGAGATCCTCGTCGGAGAACTGGAGACCCCGCTGCGCCTTGCTGATGATGTCGGTAAAATTGTCTTCGAGTGGGATGGACATGCGCACCACTAAATAACAACCGATTCGCTTGTCGAACTGTTTGCGAGTTGGGCGATCCGCAGGCGCGCAAGCTCGGCCGTTTGTCGCGCGATCTCCTCGAGCGCGGGGGCGGCGCCGGTCTCTTTTTCGATCGAAGTCATGATCACATTCGCGATCCCGCAGGGCGTGATCTGGTCGAAGGCGGCGAGGTCGCCGCGCACGTTTAGCGCAAAGCCGTGCATCGTGATCCAATGGCGCACGCCCACGCCAATCGAGGCGATTTTGCGGTCGTCGACCCAGACGCCGGTGAGCCCGCTGCGGGTCGTCGCTTTGATGTCGGAAAGCGCGAGAAGATCAATCAGAAGCGCCTCGATCCAGCGCAGGTAACGATGCAAATCCTGGCCGTGACGGCGGAGATCGATCAGAAAATAACCGACCAGCTGACCCGGCCCGTGGTAGGTCGCCTGGCCGCCGCGGTTCGTGGGGAAAAGCGGATGCGGCAACTGCGTGGCGTCGCGCAGGCTCGTTCGATCAGGAGTGCGTCCGATCGTGTAAACCGGATCGTGCTCGAGCAGCCAGAGTTCATCCGGCAGTTCCGGGTCCGCGCGTTTTTGCCTAACGAGTTCTTCCTGCTGGGCGAGGGCGGTGGCGAAATCGATTCGCCCCAGCCAGCGGGTTACGAGCGACGGCGTTTTCATATCCGGCTGCTGCCGGGCAACCCGACGCGAAGCCCTTCCTGCGCGCGCAGATGCGTGAGCCCGATCGCGAGCGCGTCGGCTTCGTCCGGTCCGGGCGTTTCCGTCAAGCCGAGGAGCGCGCGGACCATGAATGCAACCTGCGATTTATCCGCGGAGCCGTTGCCGACCGTGGCCTGCTTGATCCGCTTCGGCGCGTATTCAAAAATCGCGAGCCCGCGCCCGGCCGCTGCCAGGATCGCCGCGCCGCGCGCGGCGCCGAGCGTGATCGCGGTCTTGTGGCTTTGCACATAAATCACCGCCTCGAGCGCGCAGCAGTCCGGCTCGTGTTCGTGAATCAGCTCGGCCAGCCGATCGTGGATCGCGACCAGGCAGGAGGACATCGTGAGCGCCGGACGGTTCTGGATCACCCCAAAATGGAGCGCGGAAAATTTCCCGCCGACCGAGTCGATAATGGCCACGCCGGACTTGCGCAGGGACGCGTCGATCGCCAGGACGCGCATCGTTAGGCCAGGGGAAGTGCGAGGGAGCGGGACACGCCGAAACTTAGGTTTCGCTCCGGTCGCGGCAAGACGGAAGTCGACAAGCCTGCGCGGCTCGGCATGATTGCCCGCGTGGCGGAAGTCGCGAAAGCGCAGTGTCAGATTTGTCACCAGACGAAAGCGCCTTCCTCGTTGGTCGCCGGAGAATTCATCCGTCCGTCGCTGGTCGATTTCATCCGGCGGAAATCGCCCGGTTTCGATCCTCACGGCTTCATCTGCGCGGCCGATCTCGGGAATTTCCGGCGCGATTACGTGAAGGAAGTGCTCGAAGACGAGATCGGCGAGCTCTCCGCGCTCGACCAGGAAGTGGTCGATAGCCTGCAGCAGCACGAGATCCTCTCGGAAAATATCGGCGACGAATTCGATCGCGAACTGACTTTTGGCGAACGGCTCTCCGACCGGATCGCGTCGTTCGGGGGGAGCTGGACTTTCATCATGTCGTTCGGCGTCGTGCTCTTCATCTGGATCGTGATTAACACCGCGATCCTCGCGACCCGCGCCTTCGATCCCTATCCGTTTATTTTGATGAACCTGATCCTTTCCTGCATCGCGGCGCTGCAGGCGCCGGTGATCATGATGAGCCAGAACCGGAGCGAGGCGCGAGACCGCGCGCGGGCGGAAAATGATTACAAGGTGAACCTGAAAGCGGAGCTGGAAATCCGGCATCTCCACGAGAAAATCGATCACCTCCTGCGCAAGCAGTACAACCGGCTCTTCGAGATCCAGCAGATCCAGATCGAGCTGCTCGAGGAACTCGGCGCGAAACGCCGCAGTGGCGGCCGGACGCCGGATCGTTAGGCAAAAGCGCGGGATGAGAAATCACCGAAGCCCTCACGCCTGCCGAAATCGCCCGCTGTTTTCCGGTGATGCGGCAACTGCGAACGCATTTCGATGACGAATCGGTGCTCGTCGCGCAGGTGGAACGGCAGCGGGCGGAGCGGATTACCGAATGGCGTTTCTGGAAGAGAGCGGGCGGCGTCTGCGCCGTCGCCGGCTACCGGATGGCGGAATCTCTTTTCGCCGGCCGCTACTGCTACGTCGACGACCTCGTGACGGATGAATCCGCGCGTTCGTTAGGCCACGGCGGCGCGCTCTTCGATTGGCTCGTGGCGGAGGCGCGCGCGGCCGGTTGCAAGGAATTCCAGCTCGATTCCGGCGTGCAACGCTTCGCCGCGCATCGCTTTTACCTGACGAAAAGGATGGTGATCGCCGCGCATCATTTCACGCTCGATCTCTAGCGGCACGTGCGGACCTGCGGAAGCAGGTCCCTCCGGAGGGACGCGCTTCCGCGCGTCCGGTTCGTCAGGGCAACGAAAAGTAATCCGCGCTCTGGTAGTTGCCGTCGATGGTTTTCGCGATCTGCATGAGCACGTCGTTCGCCAGGGTGCTCGCGCCGAAACGGAAAAGGTCCGGCGTTAGCCAATCGTCGCCGAGCGTTTCTTTCACCATCACGAGATAGGCGAGCGCCTGCTTGGAATTGCGGATGCCGCCGGCCGGTTTCATCCCGATCCGCACGCCGGTTTCGTAGAAGTAATCGCGGATCGCTTCCAACATCACCAGCGTGACCGGGATGGTCGCGGCCGGTGAGACTTTGCCGGTCGAGGTCTTGATGAAATCTCCGCCCGCCCGCATCCCGATTTCGCTCGCGAGACGGACGTTGTCGTAGGTCTGGAGTTCGCCGGTCTCGAGGATCACTTTCAAATGAGCCTCGCCGCAGGCTTCCTTCACCGCAGCGATCTCATCGAAAACCCGATTGTAATCGCCGGCCAGGAAAACGCCGCGATCGATCACCATGTCGATCTCATCCGCGCCGTCACCGGCCGCGCGGCGCACTTCCTCGAGCTTGAGATCGAGCGGCATCAGGCCGGTCGGAAAAGCGGTCGCGACCGAGGCGACTTTGACGCCCGAAATGCCGAGAAATTTTTTCGCGACCTTGACCAAGTTCGGGTAAACGCAGACCGCGGCGCACGACGGCACCTCGTAGCGCGGATCGATCGGCTGCATCGCTTTGCGGCAAAGAAACGCAACTTTGCCGGGCGTGTCTTTTCCTTCCAGCGTCGTCAGATCCATCATCGAGATGGCCATCTTGAGGCCGGCGAGTTTCGCGGAGCTCTTGATACTGCGCTTGGTGAACGCGGCCGCGCGCTCTTCGATCATGACCTGATCGACGCTCGGGATTTCCCAGCGATCGCGCAGGACGTTGTGGCGGTTCTTGGTTTCGGTCAGCGTTTTCAAGCGCAACGAGACTAACGACTTCAAACCCGCGTGTCGAGCGCGTCACCCACGACGCTGACTGCGATTTCGCGGTGGTGCGGGGCGCGGCGATGCTCGAAAAGGAAGATGCCCTGCCAGGTGCCGAGTTGCATCCGGCCGTCGGCGATCGGGATCACTTCGCTCGTGCGCGTGAGAACGGAGCGGATGTGCGAGGTGCTGTCGTCGCCTCCTTCCGCGGTGTGTTCGAAATAGGGCGTCGACTCCGGCACGAGCCGCTCGAAGAATTCCTCTAGATCGCGTCGCGCGGTCGGGTCGGCATTCTCCATGATGATGAGGCTGCAGCTCGTGTGCCTAACGAACACTGTCACCGTCCCGGCAGCGATCCCGGCGCGCTCGACTGCGCGCGCGACCTGCGCGGTCAGCTCGTAGGTGCCTTTGCCGCGGGTGGCGATCGTCAAATTGGCAGAGTGAACCGGCATACCGGCAAAGTTTGTCAGTCCGGCGCCCGTTGTCGATGGTGCGGAATGATTCGCCTGCTGCTCGCCGTGGTCCTGGGCAGCGCCCCGCTGCTCGCGATGGCGGCGGTGCCTAACGAACAGCAAATCGCGAAGCTCTACGCGCGAGGTTTGGCGGGCGACCAGCAGGCGGTGGTCGATTGCATCACGACGCTCGGACAGGTCCTGGCGGCGCGGCCGAACGATCAACTGGCGCGGGTTTATCTCGGGAGCGCCGAGACTTTGCGCAGCCGCGATCTGCCAATCGGCCTCGCCAAGCTGAGCACGCTCCGGCGCGGGATGGCGCACATGGACGAGGCGGCCGGGGCGGCGCCGGAGAACGCGCGAGTGCAACTGATGCGCGCGGTTACCTACGAATCGTTCCCGCGCTTTCTCGGTCGGGCGGAGGTGGCGCGCGCGGCGCTGGAGGCGCTGGTCGCAACGATCGAAAAAAACCCCGCAAAACTGTCGCCCGGCGATCGGCAACTGCTTTACCTGAATGCCGGCACGGCCGCGCAGAACGCCGGCAACGCGGCGGGCGCGCGCCAGCTCTGGGAACGCGGCGCGGCGCTGCAGGCCGACCCGCGGCTCACCGCGGAATTGCGCGCCGCCCTCGCACCGTCTGCCAAATAATTTTCCGTGGCGCGTTTTCATCTCCGGCCATCTGTGGCTCATTGCTGCCATGCTGGCTGACCTCGAACGCGTGCTCTTCGACGAGGCGACGATTTTGCGCCGGCTCGATGAGATCGCCGCGCAGATCTCGAGCGAGTACCGGAACCGCGAGCTGACCGTGATCGCGGTGCTAAACGGCGGCCTGATTTTCATGGCCGACCTGCTCCGGCGCATCCCGCTCCCGTTGAAGCTCGATTGCCTGAGCGTCGCCAGTTATCACGGCGGGACGGAGACGACCGGCGAGGTGGTCTTCAAACAGATCGCGCTGCCCGATGTCGCGGGGCGTCATATTTTGATCCTCGACGACATCCTCGACAGCGGCGTGACCCTGGCCGCGATCAGCGAAAAACTGCGCGGCGCGCAGCCGAAGAGCGTGAAGATTTGCGTCCTCCTGCGGAAGGAAAAAGTGCGGCTGCGCCAGGTCGAGGCGGACTATGTCGGGTTCGAGATCGGCGACGAGTTCGTGGTCGGGTACGGCCTCGACTATATGGAACGCTATCGCAATTTGCCGTGCATCGGTGTGCTCCGGAGCGACCTGGTCGGCGCAGCCTGACGATGCGAATTCCGGTGCAATTTTTCTCGCAACTCAAAGAGATTGCGGGCCACGCAGAGGAAACGATCGAGTTGCCTAACGATTCGACGATTGGCGATCTGCTCGCGGAACTTTACCGGCTCCACCCGGGCCTGGAGAAGTGGGATCGCAACCTGCTTGTCGGGGTGGGCGTGGAATTTGTGGAGCGCGATCACGTGGTGCAGCCGGGCGACCAGATCGCGATCATGCCGCCGGTGCAGGGCGGGTAAGTCGAGCGGTCTTGTCAGGGCAGTCTGGCTACGGAATCGGCCGATTCGCGTGTCATCCTGAGCAGAGCGAAGCGAAGTCGAAGGATCCCGTCGCGTTTCCCTTCAGCTCCAGCTTCTTCTTTCCCGCGAATGCGCTTCCCAAAAACTCAACGGGATCCTTCGACTCCGCTCAGGATGACGGAGGTGCGCCTCCTACTCGTTAGGCACTTTCGCCCGGACGGTTTGGAATTGCCCGCCATTACGGGAGGCGAGTTGCTGGAGCATTTGCCGCTCCTCCTTTTTTTCCTTCGCGTTCAGGAAGTAGATCGTGTGCAGACGTGCTTTTTTCGGGAGCGTTTTCTGGCCTGTCTCCGCGATCTTGTAGAGGTCGTTCGCGGGAATTTCCTTCAACCCGCCGGTGCCTTCCTGGTAGGCCGTCGCGTTGCCGTCGGTGAGCATGTAGATCGTTTCCGGCTTGAGCGAAAAGGCCAGCTCGAGCGCGTAATCGTGGCGCGTCCCACCCGGTTTGCCCGGCTCCGGTCCGGCGGTTTTGAAATCGATCTCATTCTGGATATGCGCCGCCGCCGCCGCCTTGTTCGCGTCGGTCGCCGCGACCAGTTGCGGCTGCCAGGCCCGGGCGCTTCCGGCCCAGCGCACCACGTCGAAACGGGTCTGCGGCGTCAGGCTTTGCACGAGCTTGATCGCCTCGTCGCGGACCGCCTGGAACACCTCCTCTTTCCCGTGCCTAACGAGTTTGCGGCCCTTCGCATCGCCGGTCCGGGTGAACATCGAATCCGAGACGTCGATCATGATCACGACGCTGGCGCTGAGGTCCTTGATCCCGAAAAAATTGATCGGCACACCATTCCCGCCGCCGCCGCCACCGCCGGTCGCGGGTCCGCTGGCCGCACCAAAGTTCACCCCGGCGCCGCCCGCGCTCATCGTGGCCGGAACGGATTCGTTAGGCAAATTGATCTCCGGCAGCGGCGGGAGCGTCACCTTCGCCGCGCCGGTGGTGAGGATGCGCTGGGGCACGGTCGGCGGCGCGGTCAGCGTTTTCATTTTCTCCTGGAGCTGCACCCGATGCTCGAGTGCGCGCTCGCTCGGGTTGGGTGATTTCGGGCCGGCCTGGAAAGTCAGCTTGCGGGTCGCGGAATATTTCGAAACGATCCAGACGGTCGCGAATCCGCCGAGGAGCAGGTGGAAGGCGATGACTGCGATCAGGACCGGCGCGGAGAAACGCCGGACGGTTTTGCGAGCAGCGGGAACGGGAGGTGGTTCGGTCAACGTTTCCATGCCCGCGGCTGAGTTAAGCTGGGGCGCACTCCAGTGGCGAGCTTTTCGGGCGGGAAGCTAGGGCAGGACCTGCTGCACTGCCTCGAGGAGCTGCCTGGGCGTGAACGGTTTTTCCAGGATGCTTTCGGCGAAACGCGGGACGTTGGAAATCTCGTCCGGTGGGAGCGCGCTCAGGGCGATCTGTGGGATGGTGGCAAACCGTTCGCGCAAATCACTGCAGGCATTCGCGTCGGCCATCCCGAGGTCGAGCAAGAGCACCTCGGGGGAAAACGTCTCGCTGAGCGCGAGGGCCTCGAGGCAGCTCGTGGCGAGCTGGACGCGATAGCCGGCGGTCTCCAGCAACTCGCGCATCATGGTGCCGACGGCGATTTCGTGGTCGGCGATGAGAACGGTCCGGCCCGCACCGGCCCGCGGGAGTTCGTTAGGCAAGGTGGCCGGTTCCGCCGCTGCTTCCGTGAGTGCGGGCAGGTAAACCGAGAAAGTGGTCCCTTCGCCTTCAGCGGTCTCGAGCCCGATCGCGCCGCCGAGCCCGCGCACGATCATGGCCACGGTGGAAAGACCAAGCCCGGTCCCTTTGCCGGGCGCCTTGGTGGAAAAGAACGGATCGAAAATCTTCGCCGCGGTCGCAGCCTTCATTCCGCTGCCGTTATCGGCCACCGAGAGCCGCAGGCAGGGGCCGGCGGGCAGCTCGCCGGGGAGCACGCCTAACGAATCGACTTTGGCGACGTTCCGCGCCGCGAGGGTGATCCGTCCCTCGCCTTCGATCGCGTCGCGGGCGTTGATGCAGAGGTTCAGGAGCACCTGGTAGAGCTGGGTCGGGTCGGCCCGCACGAGCGCGAGCCCGGCGGGCGCGTGCGCGCTGATCGCGATCCGCTTCGGAAAAGTCGTCTCGGCAAGGCGCGCCACTTCGTCCACGAGGTGGCGCGGGTCGATCGCGCCGGCCGCACCGGTGAGGCCGCTGCTAAAAGAGAGTATTTGCCTAACGAGTCCGGCGCCGCGCTGGGCCGAGTTCTCGATCAGCCGGATGAATTCGAGAGCGTCCGCAGTCGTGACCTGCTCGCGCAGGAAATCGCAACCCATCAGGACCGGCGAGAGCACGTTGTTCAGATCGTGCGCGATGCCGCTGGCGAGCAGGCCGATGCCCTCGAGCCGCTGGGCCTGGAGGAGCTGGACCATGAGCTCACGTTTCTCCGTCGTGTCGCGTTGCACCGCCACCCAATAACGAATCTCGCCGTTCGAGCCGTGCAGCGGTTCGATGTACCAATCGATCCAAAACTCGGAACCGTCTTTCCGGTAATTGATGTCTTCGCCTTCGAAGGTTTCGCCCTTGGTCAGCTGACGGCGCAGGCGATCGAGCGTCTGCCGCGTGGTCTTCGGCCCCTGCAAAAAGCGCGGGCTTTTCCCGATCACTTCCTCCGGCCGCCAGCCGGTCATTTTGGTGAAAGCATCGTTCACGTAAACGATCCGCGGTCCCGGTTCGTCGAGCTCGGTGTCGGTGATCACGATCGATTCGCGCAATTGCCCGAGCGCCTGTTGCGCGAGCCGGAGCTGGTCGTCGACCGCCGCGACCGAGACGCCTGCGAGCACGTTGGGCAGCGGGGATTGCGAATTGGTCATCAATAAGGAATCGCAGCCCGCCGGGTGTGGAGATGGGTTGGGCCGTCTGCCGCCGCGCGGGCGCGGACTCGTTAGGGCCTCTTCGCCGGCGCGAGAACCAGATCGCGGCCCACGAGATAAAGCAGCGCGCAGAGCGCCGCGAAAGGCAGGAGCGCGAGCAGGTCGGCATGCGGGCCGGCGTAGAAAGGATTGTGCGCGGTGGCCCACGCAGTCAGTCGATCGGTCGTCGCGGCCAGGCTGGGCACGAGGTTCATCAACGCAATGATAATGCCGGTAATCGCGCTGCCGGCGATGTAACCGGAAGCGAGCAGAACGCCGGAGCTTTTATCGCCTTCCGCGACCAGCTCGTCCGCCGTCAGGTCGTGGTCTTTGAATTTATGCCGACGCAGCCAGCGATCGACCAGCCAGCGAAGCATCCCGCCGATAAAAATCGGTGTGGAAGAAGAAAGCGGCAGATAAACGCCGACCGCGAAAGCGAGCGACGGAATGCCGCTCATCTCGAGCACAACGGAGATCATCACGCCTAATAAGACGAGGGTCCAGGGGAGCTGGTGGCCGAGAATGCCCTTGATGATGTAGGACATGAGCGTCGCTTTCGGCGCGTCGAATTTTGTCACGACGGAGCCATCGGGGCGGACCTTGTGGGTGCCGTTGATGCCGGGATCAACGAGGTAGACCGCGGCGCCCTGGCCGTCGACGAGGTAGCGTTGCGCCGCACCTCCGTTGGGATCGGACCGCTGCCAGGAGCGGTAAACTTGCGGGTCCATTCGGGACTGCGGGCCCTTCAGGTGTTCGGGCGGGCCCAGTTCGGCGTCGTTAGGCGCGCGCAGGTCGGACGGGAAATTATGTTCGACCTGGTAAACGACTTCGCCCGTTTCGTTGACCAGGAAATCGCCCGGATTAAGCCCCGGAACGATCGAGTTCACGCCGCCCTTCGGGTTGTGGAGCAGGCGATAACTCCCGGTCGTATCCGGTTTTATTTTCTCCTGGAAAGGCGGGAGGTTGGCCGCCTGCACGCGCGGCGGGGTGGCGCCGGCTTCGACTTTTTGGAAGGTCGCCGGCGGCACATAGACCGTGTAGGAATTGTTCAGGCCGAGCAGAATCGGTCCGAGCGCGAGCGCGGAAGCGAGCGAGCCGGCCAGGATCGCGATCTGCTGGAATTTCGGCGTCGAACCGACGAGAAAGCCGGTCTTCAAATCCTGCGATGTGGTGCCGCCGTTCGACGAGGCGATGCAGACGATCGCGCCGATCGAAAGCGCGGTCACGAAATAGGCCGGTCCGGTCCAGCCGACAATGAGGAAGACAAGGCAGGTGAGCAGGAGCGTCGCCACCGTCATCCCCGAAGTCGGACAGGATGAGGAACCGATCTCGCCGGTCAGATGCGACGAGACGGTGACGAAAAGAAAACCGATCACGACGATGAGAAGCGCGCCGAGGAAGTTCCACTGCAGGTGCAGTTGCGGCGCGATCATGATGACCGCGAGCAGCGCAATCACGCCGCCGATCACGAGCTTCATCGACAAATCCTGGTCGGTCCGCGGACGTTCGCCGACGACGCCGCGCATTTTTTTGATATCGGCGAACCCGCTTTTCATCCCGTGCCAGATGAGCGGAAGCGAGCGCACCATGCTGATGATCCCGCCGGCCGCGACCGCTCCGGCACCGATGTAGAGAACGTAGGCCTCGCGAATATCATCCGGCGCCATCTGGCCGATCGGCATGGTCCCCGGTGCGAGGATCCCGGTGGCCGATTCCCCGAAAAATTTGATCGCCGGAATGAGCACGAGATAGGCGAGCACGCCGCCACCGCACATGATCGAAGCGATCCGCGGCCCGATGATGTAACCGACGCCTAACAATGCCGGATTAAGCTCGACCGCGATCGAGCCGGCCTTGAAAGGCGCTCCGAAAACCCTTTCGGGAACTTCCTTCCACGCCTTCAACGCCTCCATTGCGGTGTAGTAAATGAACCCGAGCGCGAACCCGCTGAAGATGGTTTTGCCGCCGCTTACTTCCTCGGCGGCGCCCTTCGTCTCGATCCCTTCGCGCGATGCGGCCGCCTTCAATACCTCGGCGCAGGCGGTGCCTTCCGGGTATTTCAAAAGCCCGTGCTGATCGACGATGAGCGCGCGCCGGAGCGGGATCATCATGAGAATGCCTAACAATCCCCCGAGAATCGCGACGAGCATGACGCGGGTGATCTCCAGATCGAACCCGAGAATCATGATCGCGGGCATGGTTACGCCGAGACCGAACGCGATCGACTCCCCGGCGGAACCAGCGGTCTGCACGATGTTGTTCTCAAGGATGGTCGCGTCGCGCATCCCGAATTTCGAGAAGAGCCGGAAAAGCGTGATCGAGATCACCGCGACCGGAATCGACGCGCTCACCGTGAGGCCGACCTTCAGGACGAGGTAAAGCGAAGACGCACCGAAGATCACGCCGAGCAAAGTGCCGACGATCAGCGGGACTGGCGTCAGCTCGCGCATCCGCGTCGCCGCGGAGACGTAGGGCTTGAAATTCGCCGCCAGTGGGTTCGACGGCTTGTACCCGACGATGTCGGGCATTTCGTTAGGCGGATTGCGCGGGTCGATCGTCGGCATGCGAATAAGGCGGTCGCGCGGCCCGGGCCTAACGTGTCGCGGCGGGGGCGGCAGAGCGCGCGCCCATCCCCAGGACCCAGCGATAAAGCACGAAGGTGACGATCACGAAGGCGAGCCCGCCCACGATGATCGCCGTCGTCCCGAAGCCCGCGCCGACCAGCGCAAGCGGCGCGGCGATGCCCGAGAAAACCACGATCGCGGAGATGACCACGCCAATGATGCTCTCGCCCACGATCAACCCCGAGGCGAGGAGCACGCCGAGCTGCTTCGTCCCTTCCGGATTCCGGGTCCGCTCCGCGCGGCGATCAAAAAAGTACCCGACGATCGTGCCGACGACGATCATCAGCGTGCTCGCGGTGGGCAGGTAAATCCCGAGCCCGACGGCGAGCGGCGGGACGCGCATCGACTTCGTGGTCTTCGCGAGAATGGCGTCAAGAATGATAATGCCGATGCCGATGTAGCCGCCCATCCGGATCAGGCTCCAGTCGATATCCGCGGCGATCACGCCCCGCGCGAGTGCGGAAATCAAGCCCGCCTGCGGCGCGGCTAACGAGTGCGCGGTGGCGTTGGGCGCGCCCACAAATCCGTAGGCCTGATTGACCAGGTTGAGCACCGGCGGAATGACCGCCGCACCAGCGAGCACACCGATGATGAGCGCGACCTGTTGTTTCCACGGCGTCGCATCGACGAGCTGGCCGGTTTTTAAATCCTGCAGATTGTTATTCGCGATCGCCGCCACGTTGAAGACCACCGCCGTGGTAAAAAGCGCGAAGGCCATGAGTGCCTTGGTCGCTTCCGGTCCGACGTACGGTTGCACGCCGACGACCAGCAAGAGCGCCGCGCCGATCACCACCAGAATCCCGATGCCGGAGAGCGGGCTGTTCGACGAACCGATCAGGCCGGCCATGTAACCGCACACGGCGGAGACAAAAAAGCTCATCAGAAAAACATAGAAAACGCCCCCGATCACGAGCGTGGTGACGTGCGAGCCGAGGCCACTGGAGTTGGCAAAGGAACCGAGGACCCAGCCGATCGGCACCATGCAGGCGAGGGTGATGAGCCCGACGATCCCGATCGGAATATCGCGCTCGGTGATCGGCAGCGTGTCGCCTTTCCCGGCTTTACGGGCCCGCGACGCGGCCATCGCGCCCGCGAGTCCGCTGGCGACCGGCTTCACCAATTTCAGCAGCGTCCAAATCGCCGAAACGCCAATCGCACCTGCGCCGATGAAGCGCACCTTGGTGCTCCAGGTCGCCTGCGCGAGCGCGCCCGCCGCCGTCGTTAGGTCGCCGGTGAGCGCCGCATAATGCGGCACCAGCCAACCCCAGCCGATCACCGCGCCGATCAGCATCGCGATGCCGACGGAGAGCCCGCAAAGATGCCCGATCGCGAGGAGCGCAAACGAGAGGGAAAAATCGTAACCGGTCACCGCGCCGCGCCGGCCGAAACGAAAAGTCTGCGCGACGTCCGCCGCGAAAATCTGCGTCGCGACGATGATCGCGAAGACCGCGGCCACGATCGAACCCCAGACCACCGCGAGCAGGCCGGAGCGTCCATGCTCGACTTCGCTGGCGTTCGCTTTGTCGCCGCTGCCGACCTTCAACACCTCGGCGCAGGCGACGCCTTCGGGGTAGGGAAGATCGGAGCTGGTGACGAGCGCGCGCCGGAGCGGGATGGAATACATCACGCCCAGAATTCCGCCGAGCGCGCAGATCAAAAACGAAATCCAAAACGGAAACCCGGTCCACCAGCCGATCATGATCAGCCCCGGCAAAACGAAGATGATCGACGAGAGCGTCCCGGCTGCGGAGGCGACCGTCTGGACGATGTTGTTCTCCTGCACCGTGGCGTTTTTGAATCCGCGCAGGATCGCCATCGAGATCACCGCCGCCGGGATCGAGGTCGAAAAAGTGAGGCCGGCCTTGAGCCCGAAGTAAACGTTCGCCGCGGTGAAAACGAATGTGATCAGCACGCCGATGACGATCCCCCGAAACGTCAGCTCGGGCCGGGCCTGCTCGCTGCTCTGTTCGTTAGGCTTCAAGGTGGTCACCGGTGAAAGGCGGGCGTTGCAACATCCGGCGAGGAGAGCCGGAACCGGTGCGGAAGGCAACTCCAAACATGCATGGCCAGGGTAGACCAGGGCCGCTCCCGGCCCGAAGGTCCTCCCCGGTGGGCATCTCAAAATTCGTTAGGCAACAAATCCGCGGGTGAAGACTTTCCTGAGCACGCTCTGGGAAAAACTCCGGAGCAACTACTGGTTCGTGCCCACGCTCATGGCGGTGACCGCAACGGCTTTTTCGTTTTTCACCATCCATATCGACGGGATCATCAGCGCGAAATGGGCGCGCGCGGCCGGCTGGCTCTGGGCCGGCGGACCAGAAGGGGCGCGCAGTGTTCTCTCCACGATAGCGGGCTCAACGATCACCGTCGCGGGCGTGGTTTTTTCGATCACGATCGTCGCGCTCACGCTGGCGTCGTCGCAGTTTGGGCCGCGGCTGCTGCGGAATTTCATGAGCGATCGCGGCACCCAGATCGTGCTCGGCGTTTTCGTTTCCACCTTCCTCTATTGCCTGCTGATTTTGCGCACCGTCCGCGGCGTCGACACGATCACGGTGATCCCGTTTCTCTCGGTCACCTGCGGTATTTTGTTCGGCGTCGCGAGCGTCGGGTTTCTGATTTATTTCATCCACCACGTCCCGTCTTCGATCCTCGCCGGCACGATCCTCGGCCGGGTCGCGACCGAATTGCGCTCCAGCATCGATCGGATTTATCCCGACAAGTACGATCCCGCGCTGGAAGAAAAAGAGAGGCCACAGCTGCCGGCGAATTTTGAAAAGGAAGCGTGCGTGATTCGCTCCAGGAAGAGCGGTTTCATCGAGGCGATCGCGGACGAAGACCTGGTAAAATTCGCCACCGAGAAAAAAATCGTGATCCGGATGTGCCGTCGCCCGGGAGACTTCGTCGCGGAAGGCTCGGCGCTGGCCGAAGTCTGGCCCGCGGATCGTTTCAACGAAGAGATCGGGGATGCTTACCGGCGTTCCTATTTCTTCGGCTGGCATCGCACGCCCACGCAGGACATCGAGTATGCAATCGACCAGCTCGTGGAAGTGGCCGTGCGCGCGCTCTCGCCGGGCATCAACGACCCTTTCACCGCGATGACCTGTCTCGAGTGGCTCGGCGCGGCGCTGATCCACGTCGGCGGCCGGCGCATCCCGTCGCGCTATCTATATGACGAAGCGGGCGAGTTACGCGTGGTCGCGGACACGACTGATTTCGCGGGCATCGCCGACGGCGCGCTCAATCAGATTCGCCAATACGGCGCGAGCAGCGTGGGCGTGATCGTGCTCATGCTCGATGTGCTCGCCCGCGTCGCGGTGGAACTCCCGCGCGCGCAGGATCGCGCGACGCTCTTCGGTCACGCGGAGCGGATCCACCACGACGGCCTGAGCGCGGCGAAGAACGAGAGCGATCGCCACGACATCGAGGAAGCGTTTGCAAGCGCGCAGCGTGCGCTCACCACCGTCGCTCGTTAGGCAAAGTCGCCGGCTAGGTTTCGTCCCCGCTCTTAAACGGCTTCAACCAGCGCAGGAGCGCGAAGTTCGCGAGCGCGAGCACGACCGCGATCTCCAGCCGATGAAACGCCACTGCCGCGCCGACTGCGCCGGTGCTCCAGAGACTGGCCGCGGTCGCGAGGCCGCGCACGCCTCCCTGGTCTTTCAGGATTGCGCCGCCGCCGATGAACCCCATTCCGCCTAACAATCCCTGCAGGGCGCGGGTCACGCTCTCCGCGTTCGCGCCGGCGAGCTGCAGGGCGATCAGCATGTAGCCGCAGCTCGCCACCGCCACGATCGGGAAAGTGCGCAGGCCGAGATTGCGCTCCGAGCGTTCCCGCTCCCAGGCAAGCGGCAGGGCCAGCACCAGCGCGGCCAGCATCCGTGCAAGGTTTTCCGCCACCAATTGCCAGTCGAACGAAAACGTTTCCAACATCCCACCAGATAATCGCAGACGCGGGCCGGGCCGGTCCGACGCGATTCCCCAGTATGTTCTTCCATAGTTGGGGCGGACTCGGCCGAGTTCTGATCGTCGGGTTGTGCGCGTATCTCGGACTCGTTCTCATCCTCCGCGTCTCCGGGAAACGCACTCTCGCGAAAATGAACGCGTTTGATTTCGTCGTCACCGTCGCGCTCGGCTCGATCCTCGCCACGGTGCTGCTCTCGAAAGACGTTGCCCTCGCGGAAGGCCTGCTCGCGCTTGCGTGGTTGATCGGCCTGCAATGGCTGGTCGCGTGGCTCGCGGTCCGCTCCGCGGCGTGGCGCGGCTTAATCAAGAGCGAGCCGCGTTTGCTCGCGCTCCGCGGTGAGTTAAACAACCGGGCGTTGCGCGAGGAACGCCTTACCCACGAGGGCGTTTACGCCGCTCTGCGCTCTGCCGGTCATGCCTCACTCGCCGACGTCGAGGCGGTCGTGCTCGAGACCGATGGGAGGATCAGCGTGGTCGGTTCAGGTGGCGGAAATGCCGACCCGGCGGCGCTCGCCAGTCTGCGCGATTATCCGGGCGACGCCTAACGAGTCGGGAAAATTCTTCCCCGCGGATACGCGCTCAGAGCGCCGCGGATGCGAAACTTTGGGAAAGAAGCTCAACCAAAGGAGACCCATGGCGAAGAACACAGGCGACGGACATCGCGCCGGTTCGGTGACGAACCGCACACAAGTGAAGAACCCGCAGACCGGGGATTACGTGAAGCGAAATGAGAACCCGGAGAGCGGCAAAGCCGGGGAATTCATGGACGTGAAAAAGGACGGCAAGCCCTTCAAGGGCGTCGCGGTGGAGCCGGATCACCGGCGGAAGTAAGCCGCGAGGCGGGCGGACTCGCTCCCCGCGCCACCGCCGGGCGCGGGCCGGCTGGCCGCGCTCGGCCTTCCTCGTTTCGGCCGGCCTCCTCGGCACTCCCTCCGATGGCCTGCTCCAGCCGCTCCATCTTGGCTTTCAGCTCGGCGATCTCGCTGCTCTGCTCTTCCACTTTTTGGTGTTCCTTCAGGAACTCATTGAGCAACATCGCGTTCACCGCTTCGTAGCGGACCGTATAGGGTTTGCCTGACTTATCTTTCACTACTAACTCTGGATCGACCTTCGCTACTTCTTCCGCCACCAGGCCAAACTGCGGGATCTTTTCCGGGTCTAACTCTTCCTTGTAACGGAAACTGACCGGCTTGAGGGAGAGCAGTCACTTCGCTCGACTTCGCCATGGGCTTGATCGCTTCCTTGTAGCGTGCGGAAGAGTTCAATGTCCCGAGCCGACCATTGCCATCGATCATCACCGCGACGCCACCCGCCACGGTCACTCCGCTGATCCCCGCGATGTAAGTCGCCCCCTGCTGTCCGTCTCTGCCCAGGCGCATGGTGTTCGACTCACCAGCTACGCCAGAGTTACCGATATCGATATTCCGACTGCCCGTGAGATTGTAACCCGCGTTGTAGCCGATCGCGATGTTGTTGTTGCCCGTGACATTCTGGGAAAGGGCGCGATAGCCGTAGGCGGTGTTGTTGGTCCCCTCGGTATTGTCTTGCAGCGCTTCGCCACCGGCGGCGGTGTTGAAGCTGCCCGTGGTGTTATAAACCATCGCGCCCGCTCCGGCTGCCAGGTTCGTGCCGCCAGTGGTATTAAAAAGCAGGGCGGTGGAGCCGATTGCGGTGTTCCCGCTGCCATAATCCGGAGCGTTGAGGGTATAGCTCAGGGCGTAGTAACCAACCGCCGTGTTCGAATTTCCGGTCTTATTGTATTGGAGCGCCCGGTAACCAAGGCCGGTGTTCCCTACACCCAGGGTATTCTCGTGCAGGCTTTCCTGGCCGATTGCGGTGTTGTAGTAGCCGCTAGTGTTCGCGTACATGGAGTTAGTGCCTACCGCCACATTGCTCATCCCGCTCCTGTTGGAATAGAGCGCTATGTCGCCAATCGCCACATTCAAAGCGCCGGTCGTATTGCTATAGAGGCAACGATCGCCGACCGCGGTGTTACCGGAGCCGGAGGTATTATTGAGCATCGCCGTCGAACCGATCGCGACATTCAGGCCACCGGTGGTGTTCTTGTTGAGGGCTTGGAAACCAACCGCTGCATTGTCCGTGCCCGTCGTCAGGCTGAAGAGCGCGTCCTCTCCTTCGGCGGTGTTTTGGTTTGAGTAACCGCCATCCGGCGGCGGAGTAACCGCCAAAGTGGTGGCGGCGAAACTGGAGAGAGCGAGTAAGACCAACGAGAAGTTCTTCATCAGCGCATTGTCGCAAAGAGCGTCGCGGCTGCCCAGACGAAACATCCCTGCACCGTTGTCCGTAATTTGGTTAAAGGACCACCGCTCAGTCCTGGTGAGTTATCCCGAAGCACGGTGCGCCCTGCGAAAAGAGACCCACTAACCCGCCGACAGAAGATCCCCGTCCTGGCTTCCTCTCGGCCCCAAAGATTTAGCTTGGCGGCGCTGCGGGCGATCCCTACGAACTGGCCTAACAAACGCCCCTCAATAAAATGGGGACATCCGGCGCAGCTTCGTCGAGCAGACCGTGCCGGTCGCCAACGCCAACGCGCAGGTCTTCCCCGCCTCCTTCGACCTGGCCGAGTTCAACACCGAGCCGGGGTAACCTCAGAGGTCGCCCCGGCGACCTCGGAGGTCACTGCGTTGGGCTCCGAGGTCAACGCGGTGCCCTTTTAGGTCCGGTTGGCTCCACCTCCGAGGTCAACGCGTGAACCTCTGAGGTCAACGCGCCGACCTCAAACCGTCGCGCTTTGACCCCAAGAGGTCGCCGCGCCGACCTCGGAGAGCACCGCGCTGACCTCCAAGGTCACCCGTTTGCACCTCAAAGGTCAGCGCGTTGACGTCCGAGGTGGAAACGCCGACCTCAAACCCCACCGCGTGGACCTCGAACGTCACAAAAACGCCATTTCAGGCTCGAATACCCGCCGAAATCCCGCTTCTGGGATTCCGATTGCCGGATCACGGACTGATCCCGATTCCTGTCCTGATCTTAGCGCGCCGTCCATGTTGCTTTCCCTCGTGGTCGCCCGAAGCCGCCGTCCCATTTGCCACGCCGCCATCAGCATCATCACGCTGGCCGGGGTGGTCGTGATCCTCGCCGCGGAAGGGGCGCGTATCAGGTGAGGTGAGGAAGGCCACGCTGGGGTTGCGGCCGACACGGCCGCCGCTACAGCCGGGAGCTAGGCCGCGAAGCGCTGGCGCGGGTGGGGGCTACTTCAGAGCAGCGAGTTCCGCTTTCGCCCGGGCGACGCTGTCCGGGTCGTTATCGAGGTCGATAGCTTTCTGAAACGCCTCCGCGGCCTGCTTTTTGTGGCCCGCCGTGTTTTGGACGACACCCACGTTTACCCAGACCAACGCATCGTCAGGCACCAGTTGCAGGGCATGCTCGTAGTTCTCGATCGCCAGGGCGGGGTTCTCCTCGATGACGCTGTAATACACGCCCAGCAGGTTGTGACCGTATTCGCAGTCGGGAAAGGCGTCGCGATCCAGCTGTGCGATGGCATGGAATGCTTCATCTCCCTCCTTCGTCCTCAGCATGAAGCGGTGCCGGGCGAAGTTACTCAGGGCGTGCGAGAGATCAGCTCGCGCCGGCTCCGGATACGGCTGCCCGTCTTTACCAAGCAACTGCTGGGAATGCGCATTGGCGTAAGCGGCCATCTCGGTGAGCTGCCGCACAAGTCCCTTCATGTCGCCGGATTCGTCGTAGAGCGTCGCCAGGCCGAGGTGGATGTCGATTCGGCCCGGAGCCTTGGAAAGGCCCTGCTGCAGCAGGGCAATCGCCCGCTGATAGGTGTCGTTGGATGGCTCCGCCCTGGAAACACTCCCGACTTCGTGGCCGGCTTTATCGGCGATAACCAGCTCACCGGGTTCCGCCTTCTTCGTGGAGAACGACACGCCGCGCTGGCTGCTCAGCAGGTAATTTGTGGCTGCGATGTAGTATTCGGGATCGTCGGGCCGCGCTGCCTTCCACTCCGCGAGGAGGGCGTCGGCCTTGACGAAATCATGAGCGCTGTCCGCCGCACGGAACTGCGCTCGATAATCAACCTCCGCCGCCCGAGCCGGGAGGATGACAACGAAGAAGGCCGCTGCGAGAGAGCCGCTGAGAAAACCTCGCCTGAAAGAGTGATGCTGCATCGCTTTCGTGATGCGCTTTTCGTGCCACGAGAGCGGTAAAACCGCGACAGCTGGGAGCTAGGTCGCAAAAGTTTGGCGCGGGTGGCTCGCGAGATATTC
This sequence comes from uncultured Verrucomicrobiae bacterium, assembly GCA_963742845.1. Taxonomy (GTDB): domain Bacteria; phylum Verrucomicrobiota; class Verrucomicrobiia; order Chthoniobacterales; family UBA10450; genus Palsa-1392. Next base: position 713,477 of record CAVUNK010000008.1, read on the forward strand.
GCGGGTCGCGGCGAGGAAGGGCTCGGCGAAATCCTTCAGCTTTTGCTCGCCGACACCGGGAATCTTCCGGAACTCCGCCGCCGTGGTCGGATAACTCCGCGCCATCTCGCGCAGCGAGACGTCGGAGAAGATCACGTAGGCCGGGACGTTACGCTCGTCGGCGAGATTGCGCCTAACGAGTCTAAGATCGTCGAAGAGCGCTTCGTCGCACTCGATCTCGCCCGCGCGCTGGCGCCGTGAGCGGGTCGCGGTCTTCTCGGGCGGTTTCGTGAGCGTGATCGCGGTGCGCGCGCGGAGCGCTTCCCGGCCGGCTTCGGTCACCTGAAGCGTCGCGAATTTTCCGGGCGCCACTTCCACCAGTCCCATCCGGAGCAGTTCGCGCCCGACCGCCTGCCACGCGTCGCGTTTCAACTCCTGGCCGATGCCGTAGGTGGTGATTTCGTTATGCCCGCGCTGCCGGATCGCGTCCGTGTCCGCGCCGGTCAGCACTTCGACGATGTGATTCAGCCCGAAGGCGAACCCGCTTTTCTGCTGAATCCGGAGCACACAGGAGAGGAATTTCTGCGCCACCACCGTGCCGTCGAAAGTCTCGCGCGGCTCGAGGCAGTTATCGCAGCCGTTGCAGGGTTCGTTAGGCCGTTCCTCCGCGAAATAGCGGAGCAAAGTGGTGCGCCGGCATTCGCGCGTCTCCGCGTAGTGCACCATCTGGCGAAGCTGGGCGCGCGCGATCTGCGCTTCGCTCTCGCTTTTCTCGTCGATGAACCGCGTCTGCTTCACCACGTCGCCCGCGCTGAAAAGGAGCACGCAATCGCTCGGCAACCCATCGCGGCCGGCGCGGCCGGTTTCCTGATAGTAGCTCTCGATGTTCTTCGGCAGGTCATAGTGCACCACAAAACGGACGTTCGGTTTGTTGATCCCCATCCCGAACGCGATCGTCGCGCTGATCACGCGCACGTCGTCGCGCAGGAACTCCTCCTGGTTCCGCGCCCGTTCGTTAGGCTCGAGCCCGGCGTGGTAGGGCTTCGCCGGAATGCCGTCGGCGTTCAGCTTCGTCGCGACCGAGTCGGCGCTCTTGCGGCTCGCGCAATAGACGATCCCGCTGTCGTTCGGCCGTTCGCGCAGGAACGCGAGCAGCTGATCGTAGGGCGATGCTTTCGGGACCACGCGGTAGGTCAGGTTCGGCCGATCGAAGCTCGCGACGTAGATTTGCGGGTCGCGAAAATTTAGCTGCCTCACGATGTCGGCGCGGACCCGTTCGGTTGCGGTCGCGGTCAGCGCCATCAGCGGCACCTTCGGGAGAAGCTCGCGCAGCTTGTTCAGTTCGCGGTATTCCGGGCGGAAATCGTGGCCCCATTCGCTGATGCAATGCGCCTCGTCGATCGCGATCTGCGCGACGTTCCACTCCTTCACCCGTTGGATGAATGAATCGAGCATGAGGCGCTCCGGCGCGAGATAGAGCAACCGGTATTCGCCATTATACAAGCCGCGCAGCCGCGCTTTCGCCTCCGGACCATCGAGCGATGAATTCAAAAACGTCGCCGCCACGCCGCTCGCCTGGAGCGCGTCGACCTGGTCTTTCATCAGCGAGATGAGCGGGGAGATCACGATCGTGAGGCCATCGCGGAGCAGGGCGGGCAGTTGGAAACAAAGCGACTTCCCGCCGCCGGTCGGCATGAGGGCGAAGACGTCGCGCCCCGCGAGCGCGTCGCGCACGATCTCCTCCTGGAGCGGCCGGAAAGCTGAGTAACCGAAATGTTTCTTGAGGGCGGGAAGCAATTGCACGCGGGACATTATCACTCGCCAAAAGCGGGCGCACAGCGGAATGCTTTTTCGTTCATGAAATCTCTCCTGCTCCTTCTTTTCGTCGCGCTCCTCGGCGCGGAAACCGCCGCCGCGAAACCGCTCAGTTGGTCGGAGCTCGGCGCGCTGCCGCTGCCCGCGGCCGGGAAAAAGATCGCGTATGGGAGCGACCCGTTGCAGTTCGGCGAGCTCCGTTTGCCGAAAGGCGCGGGGCCGTTCCCGGTCTTTGTGATCGTGCACGGCGGGTGCTGGCTGAACGCCTTCGATTATCACTACATGACGCGGCTCGCGGCCTGGCTGACGGAGCGCGGCTATGCGACCTGGACGATCGAATATCGGCGGGTCGGCGACGCGGGCGGCGGCTGGCCCGGGACGTTTCTCGATGTCGCGCACGCGACCGACGCGCTCCGGACGATCGCGAAAGAGCAGCCGCTCGATCTCCAGCGGGTTTACGCGGCGGGGCATTCCGCCGGCGGGCAGCTCGCGCTCTGGCTTGCGAGTCGCGCGCGCCTAACGAGTGCGAGCGAACTCTTCGTGGCCGATCCCATGAGGATCCGCGGCGTGCTTGGGCTCGCGGCGATCGCCGATCTGAAGACGTATCGCGTCGGCCCGCCGGAGAGCTGCAACTCGGCAGTCGATCAGTTGCTCGGCGGCGATCCGGAAAAGTTCCCCGCACGTTATGCGGAAACTTCGCCGAGCCAGCGGCTGCCGTTAGGCGTGCCGCAGATTTTCATTCAGGGCGAGCTTGATCCGATTGTCCCGCCGGCCTCGGTGCGTGCCTATGCGGAAGCGGCGACGAAAGCGGGCGATCGCGCGGAGCTGTTGTTGTTGCCCGGGGCCGGACATTTCGAAGCCTCCACTCCGCTGCCGCCGACGGCCGCGACCTTGGAGAAGGCGCTCCGTCTGCTTACCGCGACTCGTTAGGCAAGGCCGCTAATCGAGGGTCTGCCGGTAGCGCTTCACCCCGATGACGAGCGCGACGAAAGCGAAGAGCGCGATCTGCCAGAGCTGCAGCATGACGTCGGGGAAGCCGTTTCCTTTCAGCAAAATGCCGCGCACGATCCGCAGGAAATGGGTGAGCGGAAAAAATTCGCCGATGACCTGCGCCCAGTGCGGCATGCCGCGGAAGGGAAACATGAAACCGGAAAGCAGGATCGACGGCAGGAAGACGAAGAAGGTCATCTGCATCGCCTGGAGCTGGTTCTTCGCGACCGTGGAGAAGGTGATGCCCATCGCGAGATTCGCCGCGATGAAGACGAGCGCGACCGACGAGCAGCAGCAGAATGCTGCCGTGCATCGGCACGTGAAAAAGGAAATGCGCCGCGACCAGAATGACGCCGACCTGGATGTAGCCGACGACGATGTAGGGCACGATTTTGCCGATCAGCACCTCGCTCGGGCGCGTCGGCATGGAGAGCAGATTTTCCATCGTGCCGCGCTCGCGTTCGCGGGTGATGGCGAGGCCGGTGATCATGATCATCGTCATGGTGAGGATCACGCCCATGAGGCCGGGCACGATGTTGTATTGCGTGACGACCTCCGGGTTGTAGAGCGCGTGGACCCGCAGATCGACCGGGCCGTGCGTGGCGTTGAGGGAAGCGAGCGGACCTTTCAAATCCTGTTGCAGCGCGGTGTTGATGAGCGTTGCCGAGCGAGCCGAGAGCGTTGCCGGTCGCGGCCGGATCGGTGGCATCGGCTTCGACGAGAATGGCCGGACGATCGCCGCGCAGCAGGTCGCGGGTGAAGTTTTCCGGAATGTTGATCACGAACTGCACCTGGCCGCGCGCGAGCAGGTCGTGCGCTTCCTCCTCGGTCGCGACCTGCTGCGCGAAATCGAAGTAGGTGCTGTTCTTCATCGCGTAGAGCAGCGTGCGTCCATGCTGGCCGCGATCCGCGAGGAGGACGGCGGCCGGCAGATGGCGCGGATCGGAGTTGATCGCGTAACCGAAAAGCGTGAGCTGGATGCAGCGGAATGCCGAGCATCATGGCGAAGGTGAGCCGGTCGCGCCGCATCTGCGTGAACTCCTTCACGATGATCCCGCGCAGGCGGCCGAAGGAAAATTTTGGATGCCGCATCATGGCGCGAAATTATCCTGCGAGACTTCCATCAGGCTGATGAAGACGTCTTCCAGCCCGGAGGGAATTTCCCGCCACTCGTATGGCGCGTGGCGAAAGGGCGCGATCGCCGCCTCCAGAGCCGCCGCGTCGTCGCTGCTGACGTGCAGGGCGTTGCCAAAGGCGACCGCCTGCTGCACGCCGGGCTGGCCGCGGAGCTGCGCGGCAAGCTGCGGCAGGTCGGGGCCGCTGACCGACCATGTCGTTAGGCCAACCTGCGCGATGACTTCCGCGACCGTGCCGTGCGGTGAGCAGATTGCCATACGAAATGTAAGCGAGCCGGTGGCAACGCTCGGCCTCATCCATGTAATGCGTCGTGATGAGGAAGGTCAGGCCCTGCGCCGAGAGTTGGTGGATCTGTTCCCAGAAATCGCGCCGCGCTTTCGGGTCGACGCCCGCGGTCGGCTCGTCGAGCAGGAGCAGCTTTGGCTTGTGAATCAGGCAGGCGGCGAGCGCGAGCCGTTGCTTCCAGCCGCCGGAAAGTTGTCCGGCGAGCTGCTTCTGCCGGCCCTCGAGACCGAGCTGCTCGATGCTCTCGCGCACGGTCGCGCGGCGGTTTTTCACCGCATACATGCGGGCGACGAAATCGAGATTCTCCGCAATGCTGAGGTCTTCCCAAAAACTGAACCGCTGCGTCATGTAGCCGACCTCGCGCTTGATCGCTTCGCTCTCCGCGATGACGTCGTGGCCGAGGACGCGGCCGCTGCCGTCATCCGCGCGCAGCAGCCCGCAGAGCATGCGGATGAAGGTCGTTTTGCCGCTGCCGTTCGGACCGAGAAAGCCGTAGATCTGCCCGGTCTGCACTTGCAGATCGACGTGATCGACGACCGTGCGCTCGCCGAAGCGCTTCGTCATTCCGCGCACGTCGATGGCTGGTTCGGCGCTCATGGTTTCGCGACAAATTCGACATCGACCGGCTGCCCGGGATGCAACTTCGCCGCGGTCGCCGGATCGAAAACCGCCTCGACCAGGAAGACGAGTTTTTCCCGGCTCTCGCGGCTGTAGATGACCGGCGGCGTGTACTCGGCCTGCGGCGAAATGTAACTGACCTTGCCGACGAACGGCTCGCTCACGCCATCGACCGTGACCCGCGCCGTGTCGCCAGGATGAATCAGGCCGACGCGTTTTTCGGGCACGAACGCGCGCACTTTGATGTTCGCCGGCGGCAGCAGCGCGACGATCGGTTTGCCCGGCCGGGACCAATTCGCCCTGCCGATAAAGTGTGTCGTAAACCAGCGCGGCGGCCGGCGCGATCTGCGTCATCTGCGCGAGATTCCATGCCGCCTGCGCGAGCTGCTGGCGATTTTGGTCGCGAGTAGCGCGCGCGGTATCGAGGTCCTGCGCCGCGGAAGGGCCGGCGCGGAAAAGTTGTTCCTGCCGCTTGAATGATGCTTCCGACAAGACGAGCGCGGCCTGCGCCTGATCGTGCGCCGCCTGTTCCATCGTGGGATCGAGTGCGAAGAGCAGTTGCTTCTCCGCGACCTGCTGACCGCGCTGCACCGCGAGCCGGTTGAGAATGCCGCCTAACGGCGCACTGACGTAAACAAACTCGCCTTCGACGTAACCCTGCACCCGGTCGTCCGGCGCCTTCTGACAACCCGCCAGGAGAAAAAGCGCGATCGTTAGGCAAAGACCCGAGCGCGCCGCCAGACGGCTGAAATTGAGGAATGTCTTCACCGTTTTCCCTTCTCCGGCCGGAGCACGCCGCGCAGTACAATTCCGATCACGCCCGCGAAAGCTTCCTTCGGCGAAAGGTGCAACTCCGCCAGCTTCGGCGGATTTATGATCGCCTGGATCGCGGCCAGGATGCTCTCGATCATGAGCGCGGCCGGGATGTCGCGGCGGACATCGCCGGAACGCTGACCGGCGCGGAACAATTCTCCGAAATGCTTCTCGATAAGTTTCGCGCGCCGCTGCTGGAGACGTTGAAATATGTGCGGGGCCTTCAGTCGCATATCGCGCACGAAGGGAGGTTTCAGTTCGGCCAGCTCCTCCTGCATCGCCCCGAGCATTGCCTGCAGGGTGTCGCCAAAATCGCCTAACGAAGTCTGCTGGGCTTCCGCGAGCCGGGCGGAAACACGGGAGAATTTATCGTTCACGACCGCCTCGAGGAGCGCGTCTTTCCCGGGGAAATGGGCGTAGAGCGTCTTCTTGCTCACCCCCAACTCGGCGGCCAGATCATCCATTGTCACGTTCCGAAAACCGTGATGAAAGAAATGTCCGCGCGCGGCTTCCAGCACCCGGCGACGCAGGGTGGCCGGCGTCCGCGCCGGGCCGGCCGGCGACGGGCTCTTCCGTTTGGGTGGCACCGCTTTCGTCGAAGCGCTCATAATACTGTGGAAACTAAATGAGTATCGCGAGTTTCCGACGGATTGCGAGGCCGAATCTCACTTCCACATGGACGGGGGTTCCGGGCCGAGGCCCGGCTTTTTTCAGTTTCCGTCCGCGGCTTCCGGCAGGCTGGTGTGTCGCACGGCGTAATCCTCGGCGGTCGCCACTTCGGGATTTAACCATTCGATTACCGCCGCAAAGCCGAGGCTCTCGGGATCGTGATGCAGATAATCGGGCGCGACCGCGAGCGGGAGAAAGCCCTGCTTGATCTGAAACGACAAGGTCGGATCACTTAAATTTCCGGCCATTACTTCCAGCACGTAGCGCTCGGCGCTGAGCCGGCTGGCGTGCAGATGATAACCACAGAGCCTCGCCCCCGCGCGGGTGCGCAGAAGCCCGAGCCGCTGCACGAGCGCGCGCCGCGCCGCATAGATTTTTTTCCCGATGCCGCGGCCCTGTTCGTTAGGCCGAACCATTACCTCCGCGCCGTAGAGCGTGCGCCCAACCGGGTTGTGATTCTGGAAAGTCCCGTGGTCCGTAAAATCGCGCCAGCTCATGCTCATCTCGTAGTCGTCCCACGAGACAATCAGGCTCGCGGCCATCCCGACGACGCGGCCGCTCTCCTTCTCGACCGCGACGAATTGCCCGTCCGGGAAAACCGCGCGATGCGAAGCGAGCTGCGCGACCGACCAGGTCGGACTCGCATGATAAACCTCGCTCGTCATCTCAATGATCTGCTCGAAATCCTCCGGCCGCGTGTTGCGCACGATCACTTCTGGCCGCGGCGTTCCCGCCCCGCTCATAATTTCACCAGTTCCGTCTGCGCGAGCAGGTCGGCCGTCCGTTTGCTGTCGCGCAACGGCAGCACCGTGCCGGTCTCGCGACCTTCCTGAATCGTCTTCAGGTTCAGCTCACCAATCACCATCATTTCCTGGTTTGGGATTCCCTCCGCGAGAATGCCGTCGCGTGAAAAGGAGAAATCGCTCGGGGTGAGGATCGACGCCTGGCCGTAGTTCAGCGAGACCGCGGGGACCATCGGGAGCGAGCCGACGGTGCACGATTGGATCACGTAGACCTGGTTCTCGATCGCCCGCGCGTGCGCGCAATAACGGACCCGGAGGAAACCCTGGCGATCGTCCGTGCAGCTCGGCGTGATGATGATCTGCGCGTCCTGGTGCGCGGCGGCGCGGGAGATTTCCGGGAACTCGATGTCGTAACAGATCGCGATCGCCACTTTGCCGAAATCGGTGTCGAACACCTTCAGCCGTTCGCGCGGCGAGACGTCCCATTCCTCGGACTCGAAACGGGTCATGTGCATTTTGCCCTGCACGCCGTATTCGCCCGACGGGCTGAAGAAATGCGAGTCGTTGTAGATCTTATCGCGGGCTTCGTCGAAGACCGGGATCGTGCCCGCGACGATGTAAATCTTATGGTCGCGGGCGAGTTGCGAGAAGAGCTCGAGATAGCGCGGCACCTGGCGGGCGAGATCGATGATCTGCTGCCGGATCGGCCGGCGCACGTCGCCGAGGGTGAGCAGCTGGACGGTGAAATATTCCGGAAAAACCAGCAGGTGCGCCTTGTAATCCGCGGCCGTCTCGACCAGCGCACTGACCTGATCGCGAAACTGCTCAAAGGTCTGCACCGGCCGGATGAAGTACTGGAGGGTAGCGACGCGAATGCGATCCATCTCTTTCCCTCGCAGAAGATTATGCGGGCGGCAATCGCCCGTGGCGCTTTTTCGGCCGAGTCGTTAGGCGCGAGGCGGCTCTCGCAGTCGGCAAGCCGGCTTTGCTCCCCGCAGTTTGCTGCGGCGGCTTACTCTCTGATCTGCTCGAGCTGTTGCTCGGGATCCCAGTTTGCCGGCTCCGGTTGCTGAGAAGACCAGGGCAATCCCTCGGCGCGCCAGAACTCGCGCCATTGTTCGTAGGTGAAGCCGCGATCGTCATCGGTCACGCCAAATTGAAAACCACAGCTCGGACAGATCTCAAACGAGCCGCCGCCTGCAGAAGTGCGCGGCTTCTCTTCGAGGCCAGGATATCCACACACGGGACAACGATGATTCATCCTATCTTCCGCTCCTCAGGTCGATTGTGCGTCCCGGTTGTCGCGCAAAATAGCTGGCGCTGCCAGGCTTGAAGAAGGTCTTGGTCGTGCCGTCCGAGTTATAAGCGCCGAACGCGCCGGTGCGGGAATCGTAAACGCGCACCGTCCCGTCGCCGTCGATTTTTGCGGGTAGCCCTTCGCTTCGGGCGCGGTCCAGAAGCTGCGCGGCGAGCGCGGCGTATTCCTGCGCGTCCCGGGCTCCGAAATCCGAGCCGTGCCGCGCGAAATGATCCGCCAGCGTTCGGGGATTTCCCCAAGTCTGCGCTCTGGCGGCGGGTGGGACCGATGCAGCCCGCGCCGTCGGGGTCGCGCGGGCGGGAATGCTCTCGCCGGTGAGAAATGCATAACCGAAAAACGCGACGAGATAGAGCGCGATGATCCCGGCGGCGCCGAGGACCAGAAACCGAAGAGCGCGCCCCGCCATGACCCTGCCTAACGACTAAGCGCGCCGCTCTTTGATCGCGGCGAGGAGGTCGGCGATCACTTCATCCTTCGGCTTGGCGCCGAGATTGCCCTGGCCGTGGACGCGGACGCTGACGGCGTTCGCTTCCATGTCGCGGCCGCCGATCACGAGCATGGTGTGGACTTTCATCTGCTCGGCGCTGGCGATTTTGGCTTTGATGTGGTCGTTGCTCGCGTCGAGCTCGGCGCGAACTTCGTGGGCGCGGAGTTCCTGTTGAATCGCGCGCGCATATTCCACGAGCGGCGCTTCGTCGCCGATCGGGAGGATGCGGACCTGCTCGGGCGCGAGCCAGAGCGGGAAATTGCCGGCATAATGCTCGATCAGGAAGCCGATGAAACGCTCGTGCGTGCCGAGCGGGGCGCGGTGAATGCAGAGCGGGGTTTTCTCGGTGTTGTCCTTATCTTTGTAGACGAGGCCAAAACGTTCTGGGACGGCGAAGTCGACTTGGTTGGTCGCGATCGTGAACTCCCGGCCAATCGCGCTCCAGACCTGGACATCGATCTTCGGGCCGTAAAAGGCGGCCTCGTTAGGCACTTCCACATAGTTGATCCCGCTGCGCTGGAGAACGCCGCGGACCATTGCTTCGGTCTTGAGCCAGAGCGGAGAGTTATCGACGAACTTCTGTCCTAACTTAGCCGGATCATGGGTGGAGAAGCGCATAACGTATTTCTCGATCCCGAAGATCTTGAAATACTTGAGATACATCTCATTGACCGCTTTGAATTCGGCCTCGAACTGCTCCTCGGTGCAATAGATATGAGCGTCGTTCATCTGCAGCGAACGAACGCGCATGAGTCCGAAAAGCTCGCCGGATTGTTCGTAGCGATAATTAGTCCCATATTCCGCAAGTCTTAGCGGCAGGTCGCGGTAACTATGCGGCACCGCGGCAAAGAGCTTGTGGTGATGCGGGCAGTTCATCGCCTTGAGGTAATACTTATCCCCGGCACCAACTTCTTCGTCGTGGTCATGTAACTCCATCGGCGGGAACATGGAGTCGGCGTAGTAGGGGAGGTGCCCGCTGGTTTCGTAAAGCTTTGCCCGCGCAATGTGCGGGGTGCGGACGCGCTGGTAGCCGGCGGCGAATTCGGTTTCCTTCGCTAACTTCTCCAGCTCTTCGATGATCGCGGCGCCGCGCGGGAGCCATAAGGGCAGGCCGGGACCGACGTCGTCGTCGAAGGTGAAAAGTTGTAACTCTTTCCCAAGCTTTCGGTGGTCGCGCTTCTTCGCTTCTTCCAGCATGGCGAAGTATTCGTCGAGCTGGGTTTTGTTCTTGAAGGCGGTGCCGTAGATGCGCTGGAGCTGCGGGTTCTTCTCGTCGCCTTTGTAGTAGGCACTGGCTACGTTCGTTAGGCGGAAGGCGCCGATGTTGCCGGTGCGCATGACGTGCGGGCCGGCGCAGAGATCGGTGAATTCGCCGTTGCGATAGAGCGTGATCTTTTCGTCCTCGGGAATGTTCTCGACGATATCGAGCTTGAACTTGCTCGCCTCGGGGCGCGGCCCGAGTGCGGCGAGCTCGCCGGCGTGGGCGAGGGCGAGCGCTTCGGCGCGGGTCACTTCCACGCGCTCGAAGGGCTTGTTCGCCTTGATCTCTTTTTTCATCTCGGCCTCGATTTTCTCGAAGTCTTCGGGCGAGATGCGGTGCGGCAGTTCGACGTCGTAATAGAAGCCGTTCTCGACCGGCGGGCCGGCAGCGAACTGCGCTTCGGGCCAGATCCGAAGAATGGCGGTGGCGAGGACGTGGGCGGCGGAATGGCGAAGCCGTTCCAGGTCGGTCATCTGGGCGCGCTGCTCGAGGGTTTTGCGTTCTTCGGCCATGGGGCGGTCAATTAACCACCCGGTAGCGGAAAAGAAACGCGGTTTTTGCGCGCACATGGAGGGACGGGCTCTGTCCCGTCCATGGCGATGACGCCGCTTAACGGAAGCGACGACGCGAGATCGTCGCCGGAATGACCGACGGGGACGACACGGCGGTCGTCCCTCAAAGGTTAGCCGCGTTTGCTGAAGATCTTGATCTCCTCAGCGGCTTTCTGCAGGCCGTCGAGGGTTTCCAGCGCCATCTCCTGTTTCTTGATCGTGTCGGCGTTGGTCGCTTGCATCGCCTGCAAGAGCTGGATCGTGTTTTTCCTCGCAGCCGCCTCCTCAGCGTCAGCAGCCGCGGGAGCGGCGGGGCGGGCCAGGGTGGGCGCCTGCGCGGGCGCGTTGGCGGCCTGCATCACGACGGGCGCGGGAGCCTGGCCATGGAGTGAACTGAGCGCGCACGCGCCGAGCGCGAGCGGGAGCAAAAGATAACGTGCTTTCATTTTAGCGGCCTCCCCGGCTGGAATAGATTTTCGCGACCCGGATCGCTTCCGCGAGGGTGACGAGCTTGGCGTCGATCTTCGCCTGGTTCGCCGCGAGCTGGGTTTGCTGGTCCTGCACGGCTTTGAGCAGGGCTTCGATTTGTTTCTGGTCGGTCGGCGCGAGCGATTGCGCGCCGAGCGAGGTGGCGAAAAGGGCACACAGGCCGAGCAGGGTGATCTTTTTCATATGGGCAAAGGAGTTCTCTCCACCGGATGAAAGCAAGTCACGTTCCTCCGGAGAAGGGAGGTGCCCGCGGCTCGAAATTTGCTTGCGAGCAGGGAGGCCACTGATACCCTCAGGCGTGGCCGGCCCGGGAATGTTCCAATCGCAGAATCTATCGCTCCAGCAGGTTCTTGCGCCCCAGCTCCAGCAGAGCCTGCTCATTCTCCAAGCCCCTCTCCTCGAGCTGCGCAACCTCGTGCAGCAGGAGATGGAAACGAATCCCGTCCTCGAGGAACTGGCCGATCCGACCGATGAGGAGCGCCAGGTTTCCGAGAGCGAGCCGGAAAAGGACGACTTCAAGGAGGAGTTCGACGCGCTCGCGAAGCTCGACGACGAGTGGCGCGATTACATGGCGCAATCGGGCAGCTTCAGCGGCCGCTCGAAGGAAGAGGAAGACAAACGCCAGTTTTTCTTCGATTCCATCGCGACCCAGGAAACGCTCCAGCAGCATCTCGTCGCGCAGCTCAACCAGACCGCGCTCAGCGGCGACGATCGCAAGACCGCGGAGCTGATCATCGGCAACATCGACGACAACGGTTTCCTCCAGACCACGCCGGAGGACATGTCGATGAACACCGGCATCCCGCAGGAAGATTTCGAGCTCATGCTCACGCTCATCCAGAGCTTTTATCCGCCGGGCGTGGGCGCGCGAGATTTGCGCGAGTGCCTGCTCATTCAACTCAAGCGCGAAGGGCGGCAGACGAGCCTGGAATACCGGATCATTTCCGATCACATGGAGGACCTCGGGAAAAGGCGTTTCCCCGAGATCGCGCGCCGGATCGGGATCGGCGCCGAGCAGGTCCAGAAATGCGCGAACAACATCGCGCAACTCGATCCGCGGCCGGGCGCGATTTTTGCCGAGTCGCCGCAGAATTATGTCCTCCCCGATGTCACCGTGGAAAAAATCCAAGGCGTCTACCAGATCATCCTGAATGGCGAACAGATCCCGCACCTGCGGATCAGCAACACCTACAAGGACATCATGTCGCAGGATGGCAGCGGCGGCGAAGTGAAGGATTACATCCGCGACAAGATCCGGAGCGGTAAATTCCTCATCAAATCGATCCACCAGCGCCAGCAGACGATCTCGAACATCGCGCACCAGATCGTCGACCGGCAGAAGGAATTTCTCGAGAGCGGCCCGGCGCAGCTCAAGCCGATGACGATGGTGCAGATCGCCGATGCGGTCGGCGTGCACGAGACCACGGTGAGCCGCGCGATTTCCGGCAAATACATCTCCACGCCGCAGGGTGTTTTTGAGATGAAATATTTTTTCACGCCCGGCTACCAAACCGCCGGTGGCGAGTCGGTCAGCAACACGAGCGTCAAAGGGGCGATTATGGAGCTAGTGAAAAACGAATCCGGCGCAGCGCCCTTGAGCGACAAGGAGATCGTCGAGATCCTCGGCCAGCGCGGCATCCCGATCGCCCGTCGCACGGTCGCGAAATACCGGACCGAGCTGAACATTCTGCCGAGCAACATGCGGCGGAAATACTAAGAAGAAGCTGAAACGCTGAAAAAACTGAAACGCTGAGATTATTTCAGCCTTTTAGAATCTCAGCGTTTTAGCATTTTGCTTCCATGAATCCCTCATTGCGCCGCAGGGTCATCGCCGAGTGGCGCGGTTTGCCTTCCGATTCGCCCGCACCCGATCGCGCGCAGGCGGTCTCGAGTCTGATCCCTGGCGTGATGCAAAAGCTCGGCCTCAAAGAGCGCCTGCAGGAAAGCGAAGTCCGTGGCGCGTGGAAGGCGTTGGTGGGCGATTTCATCGCGGCGCACTCCGCGCCGATTTCGCTCCGCGACGGCGTGCTCTACGTGCACGTCCTGCAACCGGCGCTGCACTACGAACTGGAGCGAATCACCAAACCGCAGATCCTGCGGAAGCTAAAACAACGCTTCGGCGCTCGCGTCATCCGCGACCTGCGTTTCCGCCTCGGATAAGCCCGCCTTATCTCGACCGTCGGCGCAGATGCTTCACGAACGCGCGCAGGGTTTCCTGGCTGACGTGATGCTCGATCCCTTCCGCGTCCGATTGTGCGACCACGGCCGGCACGCCTAACGACTTTAAAAAATCGACCACCGTCTCGTGCCGCCGCCGGGATTCCTCGGACAGCGTCTGCCCGCCCGCCGTGAGAAAAATCGAGCGATACGGCCGGCTCGTGACCAACCCTTCGCGCTGCAGCCGCTTGATCGTGCGCGTCACGGTCACATGGGTCACCCCGAGCCGGCGCGCGACATCGATCACCCGCGCCTCGCCCGTGGTGGCGATTAGATCGGCGATGATCTCCACGTAATCCTGCGCGATCTCGTGCGAATGCTCCTCCCGCGTCCGCCGCGGGTGCTGGTGCGGGAGCGCGGGTTTGGATTTGGCCTTCTTGCTGGCCGGGGCGGCGGAAGCGGACATCGCAGCGCGAGCAAACCAAAGAATGGAGCTCCTGACAACCCCGAAGATTAAGTTGTAGCAGACGCTACAAATTCCAGCATTTGCTCCGGAGTGTAGAACCTGCTATAAAAAATCCCCGATGCCGGATGTGACCGAAGAACGCGCGCCCGAAGTGGCCGGCGCCTGGCGTCGCAGCGGCGGTCTCGTTTCCCTCCCGGAGTCGCACCGGAGCGTCACCGTCCCGGCTGACGCCTCTTTCTGGCGCAAGCTCGCGGCCTTTTCCGGTCCCGGTTTTCTCGTCGCGGTCGGCTACATGGACCCGGGAAACTGGGCGACCGATCTCGCAGGCGGCGCGCAGTTTGGTTACACCCTGCTCTCCGTCGTCCTCCTCTCGAACCTGATGGCGATTCTGCTCCAGCATCTCGCGATCAAGCTCGGCGTCGCGACGGGTCGCGATCTCGCGCAGGCCTGCCGCGATCACTACTCGAAACCGACCGTGATTTTCCTTTGGATCCTCTGCGAGATCGCAATCGCGGCCTGCGATCTCGCCGAGGTGGTCGGCTCCGCGATCGCGCTCCAACTGCTCTTCGGCATCCCGCTGGTCTGGGGCTGCCTGATCACCGCGGCCGATGTTTTCGTGGTTCTTTACCTTCAGCATAAAGGCTTCCGCCGGATGGAAGCGATCGTGACCGTGCTGATTGGGACGATCGCGCTTTGCTTCGCTTCCGAGCTCTTTTTTTCCCGGCCGCACCTGCCCGCGGTGCTCGCGGGATTTTTGCCCCACGCGGAGGTGGTGACGAACCCGAAGATGCTCTACATCGCGATCGGGATCATCGGCGCGACGGTGATGCCGCATAATCTTTATCTTCACTCCTCGATTGTGCAGACCCGGAAGTTTGAGCAGACGCCCGCGGGCCGGCGCGAAGCGATCTTTTTCGGCACGATCGATTCGAGCGGTGCGCTCATGTTTGCGCTCCTGATCAACGGCGCCATCCTCGTCCTCGCGGCCTCGGCTTTTCACTGGTCGGGGCACCAGGACGTGGCGGAAATCCAGGACGCGTTCAAGCTCCTTAGCCCATTGTTAGGCGTGGGCGCGGCGAGTGCGCTCTTCGCGGTCGCGCTGCTCGCGTCCGGGCAAAATTCGACGCTCACTGGCACGCTCGCCGGCCAGATCGTGATGGAAGGTTTCCTCAACTTCCGGATCGCGCCCTGGCTGCGGCGGGTGATCACGCGCGCCCTCGCGCTCGTTCCCGCCGTGCTCGTGATCGGGATTTTCGGCGAGAAGGAAACCACCGCCTTGCTCATCGCGAGCCAGGTGGTGTTGAGCATGCAACTCGGTTTCGCGGTTTGGCCGCTGCTCCGTTTCACCGATGAAAAAGCGAAGATGGGCGAGTTCGCGAATCGCGCGTGGATCAAAATCCTCGGCTGGATCACCGCGGCCATCATCATCGTTTTAAACGTGAAGCTGCTCTTCGATTTCTTCCTGCCCGCGTCGTGGACTGCTCCGGTCTATCACGCGCTCGGGCTGCCTCAGGGCTGACCATCTCCTCCTAATCCTGCTCCTGCTCCTAATCTTCCCTGCTTCCTGAAAAAGAGAGCAGGAGCAAGAGCAGGAGCAGGATTAGGAAGATGACCGTGCACCGGCGCGAGATTAGACAGCGCGCGCGATCTGGCTTAACGATCCCGAGCCTAACCACGCCATGTTTTTACCGACCAAAATTTACTTCATCGTCTTCGGAATTCTCACCATCGCGGGCGGCCTGATGGGCTACCTGAAAGCCAACAGTACCGCGTCGCTCATCGCCGGTGGGATCAGCGGCGTGCTCCTGATTGTCGCCGCGCTGCTCCTGCCCTCGCATGTGGTGGTCGCGCTCTCGCTCGCGATCGTAGTTTCGCTCCTGCTCGCGGGGCGGTTTCTGCCGGCCTTTTTTCGGACCGGCAAAATGATGCCGGACGGCATGATGGCCGTGCTCAGCATCATCGCGATCGTCTTCGCGGTCGCAGCCTGGCTGCGGAAATAGCGGGCTCGGCGCGTGCGCAAGTTCCGCCTGAGCACGCTGCGTTGGCTCGCGTTGCTCCTATTTATCGCGCTCTTCGGCGCGATTGTGCTTCGCTGGATTTCGCTCGAGAAATTGCGCCTGAGCATGCTCCGGCTCGGGCCGCAGGTCCTCGCCACGCCCACGCCGACCGCGACCCCGGCGGCGCCGACACCGACCCGGCCGCCGGTCGTGACAGGCAAAGTGGACACGGGAAAAATCTGGGGCGGGATCACGATCCACGCGCAAGTCGAGCCGACGCCCGGCGCGGCGGCATCGGTCGAGCGGCTCGATCCACAAAGTTACGTGATCGATTTGAATCTGAAGATCCGCGTCCCGCAGCCTAACGAAAAGCTGGAGGAACTCGCACAGGTCACACCGGAACTGCCGAAGCTCCTGCCGGGCCTCGCCGCGATGGTGAAAGCGGGCGCGGTTTCGCCGCTGTTCCGCGAGCTCTACGAGATCAAGGTGCAGGAGCTGCGGCAGAATCTGGTGCGGCTCGATCAGCTGCTCTCGCGTCACAATTTCTACGACTGCCAGACGATCCTCCAGCTCCGCGATCCGACCACGAAACGCGCGGCGGTGCTCTTGCAGGCCGATATGGACGTCGATGCCGATGGTTCCGACTCCGACCGAATGCCGATCAGCGCGGGCGGGTCGATGAATTTCAAGCCGTTCACGAGCTATCGCTGGAAGAAGAAAACCACGGTCCCGAACGCGTTTCTCGCGCCGACCGAGGCGACGTTGAAGCGTTACGAAACGGAATTCGCGCTCAAGGGCCTGACGATGGAGCGGAATCGCGATCTGCGGATCGGGATTCAGCGGGTGCGCGACGAAGTCGACTCGCTGAAGCGTTTTAGTTTCCTGATCGCGGCGACCGACCCGTATATCGTGCTGCCGGGGATCATGTCGCGCGCGAAGGATGCCGGGAAAGTCGGCGACTACGCGATCGTCGCGGTCGGCGATAAACTTTATCCCGCGATCGTCGGCGACGTCGGGCCCAATGATCGCGTCGGCGAAGCGTCGCTGCGGATCGCGAAGGAAGTGAACGCGCTCGCGACCGCGAACAACCGGCCGGTGAGCGACCTGAAAGTGACCTACCTGATTTTCCCCGGAACCGCCGAGAAGGATTTCGGCCCGCCCGATTTGAACCTGATCGAAACGCGCTGCGCGGCGTTGGTGAAAGAAATCGGCGGCGCGAGCGTGCCGCTGCATCATTGGGAAAATCTGATCCCGACACCGACCCCCACGCCGACGCCAACCCCCACGCCCACTCCGACGCCGACACCAACGCCGAGCGCAACGCCCACGCCATCCGC
This sequence comes from uncultured Verrucomicrobiae bacterium, assembly GCA_963742845.1. Lineage (GTDB taxonomy): Bacteria > Verrucomicrobiota > Verrucomicrobiia > Chthoniobacterales > UBA10450 > Palsa-1392. Next base: position 730,589 of record CAVUNK010000008.1, read on the forward strand.
GAGCCCGACTCCGATCGTCTCTCCCACCTTCGCCTTTCCTACGCCCACGCCTGACGCATCGCTCGCTTCCCCGACGCCCTAACGTCGCGCAATTGTAACAATAACAATTTTGCGGCGCGCCGTGGAGCCCGTTACACAGGGGCGTGGTCGCCCATCGCACGAAGCACTATCGTGCCGCCTGGATCTCCGATGTCCATCTCGGCACCCGCGGCAGCAACGCCGCCGCCCTGCTCGATTTCCTAAAGGAGAACGAGTTTGAGACCCTCTATGTCGTCGGCGACCTGATCGATATCTGGTCGTTGCGGCGTGGCATCTATTGGCCGCAGGAGCACAATGACGTGATCCAGAAAATCCTTCGCAAGGCTCGCAAAGGCACCCGCGTCATCTACATCCCGGGGAATCACGACGAGTTCCTCGGCAGCCATCTCGGCGCGTATGGCGCGATCACGATCCAGAAGCACGCGATCCATCTCACGGCCGACGGGCGTCGCTTGCTCATCATGCACGGACATGAGCTCGACACCGTGGTGCAAAACATCCGCTGGCTGGCCTTCCTCGGCGACGTCGGCTACCAATTCCTCCTCGCGCTGAACCCGCTGGTCAACGCCGTCCGCCGCACCTTCGGCTTCGGCTACTGGTCGCTCAGCAAGGCGGTGAAAAAGCGGGTAAAAGACGCGGTCAGTTTCATCGGCGCCTACGAGGACGCGATCGTGCGCTACGCGGAAAAGTTCCACGTCGACGGCGTGCTCTGCGGGCATATCCATAGTCCGGTCGTTAGGCAGATCGGCCCGACGACTTATTACAATTGCGGCGACTGGGTGGAGAACTGCTCCGCGCTGGTCGAAGATGACCAGGGCCGGATCGAGCTGCGGCTCGTCGGCACGGCGGAGCGAGCTTATGAAAAAGAAACCGGACCAGCCTTCGAGCGACGAGACCTCGCCGGCGAGATCCTTGGTTCTCGATCTCGTTAGTCTGCGTCGCGTTTTGCGACAGACCGGGCGCGCCTATCTGCGCCGGCTGGAGAACGAGCTCGACGAAGTGACCACTTGGGCGCGCGAGCAGGCGCACACGCCGGATCTGCCGAAGACACGCCAGCGCGACCTCGGCGACATGATCACCCTGGTGCGCAAGATCGAAGTGAAGCCAAGGAAGGGTCGCCGCCGGGATCTGAAGAAGATCGATGCAACTGTAGCCGACCTGCGCGAGCTGAGTGCGCTGCCGGGCGTTCGTTAGGCCGGGCGAGGTGATGATTCGCTCCTGACAGGAGAACGAAAATCGAGCTAGCTTTGCGTCGATGACCGCGCTCGATCGGCTCCGCGAGACCGAGAAATTCCTCCACGAAAAAATCCCGCTGACCCGCGCGATGGAGGTGCACGTGGCGAGCAACGACGCGCGCCAGCTCACGCTCACCGCCCCGCTCGCAGCCAATCACAACCATCTCGGCACCGCCTTTGGCGGCAGCCTCGCCGCGCTCGCGATGCTGGCCGGCTACGCCTTGCTCTGGCTGGAACTGGGCGATCGCGACGCGCACATCGTGATCAGCGAGAGCACGCTCCATTTCCGGCGGCCGGTCCGGGGCGAACTTCAGGCGACCTGCATTCGCCCTGAGGATCTGGCTGATTTTCGGAGAACCTTCGAGGCCAAAGGAAAAGCGCGTCTCAACCTGGAAGTCGAGATCAGATCCGAAGGCGAAATCGCAGTCGCATTCAGCGGCACCTATGTGGCCCGACGGTAAGGTTTCAGGCGAGAGAACCCAGAATGGGTGTAAGCTGTTACCGAAGAATTGACGCCCTAACGAATATATGACTTATGCTTAACGACCGCATCGAGACGATCCAGTCGATCATTGAACAGACCGGCAACCTCCCCGCGGAGAGGAAGGCGGAACTCCTGCAATTGGTGGCTGGATTGCAAGCGGAGATAGCCGCGCTCTCGCAGACGCACCACGATGAAGCTTCCAGCATCACCCGCTTCGCCGATGTCTCCGCGCATGAAGCGGTGCGGGCGCAGAAAAATCCGCAGCTAGCCGACACGGCGCTGGAGGGGTTGCGCGCTTCGGTGCAAGGCTTCGAAGAGACTCATCCTGCTCTCGTCGGAGTGGTCAGCCGGTTCGCGACGGCCTTGTCGAATATGGGACTTTGAATGGAGAGATAATCATGGCGCCGACGACGTTGGAAGGGACCGCCCAGGCGCTTTTGGCGCGAGGCAAAGGAATCCTTGCCGCGGATGAGAGTTTTCCGACGATCGGGAAGCGCTTTCAGGCGCTCGATATTCCCTCGACGGAAGAGAACCGCGAAGCTTACCGCGAGATGCTTTTTACGACTCCCGGACTGGGTGAATTCATCAGCGGCGTGATCTTGTTCGATGAGACACTCCGCCAACGCACAAAGAAGAGCGTTCCACTCCAAGAGCTACTCACGAACCAGGGGATCATTCCAGGAATCAAAGTGGATCTGGGAACGGTTCCGCTGCCCTTTTTCCCGGGGGAGAAGATGACTCAGGGACTTGATGGCCTGCGCGAACGGCTCCGCGGGTATCATGATCTTGGCGCCCGTTTCACTAAGTGGCGCGCCGTCATTGCCATCGGCGAAGACCTACCGACGGATGCGTGCCTGGAAGCAAACGCTCACGCGCTCGCACTCTTTGCCGCACTTAGCCAGGAGGCGGGCTTAGTCCCGATTGTCGAGCCGGAGGTTCTAATGGATGGAACCCACAACCTCGCGCGCTGCGAGGAAGTGACCCGGGTAACACTGGAGCTCGTTTTCAAAGAGTTATCGACCCATCGCGTGGTGCTATCAGGGATGTTACTCAAAACCGGCATGGTCTTATCGGGTAAAGACTGCCCTAAACAAGCTGGGATCGACGAAGTCTCGAAGGCCACCATCCGCTGCCTGCGTCACGCGGTCCCGCCGGCGGTTCCAGGGATTGTGTTTCTTTCCGGCGGGCAGGGCGACGTGGAAGCGACGGAGCGACTAAATGCCATCTGTGGCGTCGACGATTTGCCGTGGACGATCAGCTTTTCCTTCGGCCGCGCCCTGCAGGACGCCGCGCTGAAAACGTGGCACGGGTCGACCGATAACCTGGTTGCCGCGCAATCCGCGCTTCACCATCGCGCGCGCTGCAATGGCTTGGCGACGCAGGGAAAATATTCCGCCGCAGTGGAAAGTGTGATTCGTTGAATCGAGGCGGACCGCCAACTGGCGCGACCGACGCACACGTCCTGACCATTAATGGGGGCTCATCGAGCATCAAGTTTGCGCTCTACCGGATCGGTGAATCGCTGGAGCGAGGGTTGCACGGAAAGATCGATCGCATCGGATCGAGCGGGACGGAATTTATCTTCACTCCGCCTAACGAAGATAAGAAGGAGAGGTGTAAGATCGATGCGGCCGATCTTAAACTGGCGGCGAAGTTTTTGATCGATTGGCTGGAGGAACGAACGGATTTCAATTCGCTAAAGGCGGTCGGTCAGCGCGTCGTGCATGGCATGCGGCACACCGCGCCGGAGTTGGTCACGGCGGAGTTGCTCGAAGAGCTGCATCGCCTCACACCGTTCGATCCCGAGCATCTGCCCGGCGAGATTGAACTGATCGAAGCGTTTCGGCAGCGACATCCGAAACTCCCGCAGGTGGCGTGTTTCGACACCGCCTTTCATCGCGACATGCCGCGCGTGGCGAAGCTGCTCGCTATTCCGCGGCGCTATGAGGCGGAAGGAGTGCAACGCTACGGCTTCCACGGTTTGTCCTACTCATATCTGTTGGAAGAACTCGCGCGCCTCGGCGATCCATCGGCGACGAAAGGTCGCGTGATCCTCGCGCATCTCGGCAATGGCGCGAGTATGGCCGCAGTGCTGGATGGCAAGAGCATCGATACCAGCATGGGTTTTACACCGGCCTCCGGATTGCCGATGAGCACGCGCTCCGGCGATCTCGATCCGGGGTTGGTCAGCTATCTGGCGCGGACGGAGAAAATGACCGCTCCGCAATTTCAAAAAATGGTGAACCACGAATCAGGGCTGCTCGGAGTTTCAGAGATCAGCTCCGACATGCGCGACCTGCTTGCGCAGGAAGATACAGATGTGCGCGCCGCGGAAGCGGTGGCGCTGTTTTGTTATCAGGCGAAAAAATGGATCGGCTCCTTCGCTGCTGCATTGGGCGGATTGGACACGCTTGTCTTCGCTGGTGGCATCGGCGAGAGCGCGCCGCTTATCCGCGAGCGGATCTGCGCCGGGCTTGGATTTCTCGGTATCGAACTCAGCCCGCAACGCAATGCGGAAAACGCGACGCTGATCTCGCGGGATGGCGCGCGCGTCACTCTGCGCGTCATTCGCACCGATGAAGAATTGATAATTGCACGCTTAACTAGCGCCGTGCTCGGAGCCGAAGGCCCCGGTCCCTCGACCCGGTAGCGCGGGCGGAAGATACGGATTCGGGTTCGGTCATAGCTCTTACCTATGCGTCGATGCCTTGAAAGGCATTAGCCGGGTCAACTCAATTCCGTGAAGTTCGTCCCTGAGCAATAACCGGATGATGATTTGGGGGGAGGGCCACGTTGCCGCGTGAAAAAATGGTCCTCACACTTCCGCCGCGGGATTACGACACCGCGCTCCTAGATCTCGATGGCGTGCTGACTAAGGCGGGAGGACACGGGTGTTTCGAGTGGCGTTCGCGCCGCTCGGCATCTGGCTGGAGCATTTCATCGTCTCGGCACGGCCAGACGCTTACGTGAGTCGATGATTTCCACCGTTTTAGTTTTCGCGACGTTGCTTGGGTTGAGCGGCTCGGCCTTGCTCGCTTTTTGGTGGTCGGCGCAACATGGCGCGTTTGATCGACCGCAGGAAGCGGCCCGCCAAATCCTCGACGCGGATGACGGCGAGGGCTCGGACGAGTTTCCCGGGAAATAACCGAATGAACACTCCGGACATCCCTTTGCCTAACGAGGAAGACCTCGCGCGCAGCCGGGCCGAACGGGCCGAGATCGATGCCTCGATGCGCGGCCCGGGATTGCACTTTTTCGTCTCGGCGATGGTCTGGCTGACCTTTGGCGCGTTGCTCGCGCTGGTGGCATCGCTGAAAATGCACGACCCCGAGTTTCTCTCAGCGAACGCCTGGCTCACTTTCGGCCGCGTGCGCCCGGCGCATCTGAACTCGATGGTCTATGGCTGGGCCACGATGGGTAGCATCGGCGTGGCGCTTTGGCTGATGGCGCGACTCTGCCGTTCGCCGCTGCGCTACGGCTGGTCGCTGCATCTGAGCGCGGTGCTTTTTAATGTCGCCAACGCGGTCGGCATTTTCGGCATTCTGCATGGGCGCGGCACTTCGCTGGAATGGCTGGAGTATCCGATCGAGGTCGGGCCTTTCATCATCGCCGCGACGCTGCCCGTGGCCTGGGCGTTTGTCGATATGGTGCGTCGCCGCGAGCCAGGGCACATCTATGTGTCGCAGTGGTATCTGATGGCGGCGGTGTTTTGGTTTCCGTGGCTTTATCTCACCGCGCAGGCGCTCTTGCTTTGGTTCCCGATCGCCGCGCCGGCCATGCCGCCGGTGAACTGGTGGTATGCGCACAATGTGCTCGGTCTTTGGTTCACGCCGGTCGGCCTGGCGGCGGCCTATTATTTCATCCCGAAAATCATCGGGAGGCCGATCAACAGTTATTACCTGTCGCTGGTCGGCTTTTGGTCGCTGGCCTTTTTCTATGCGTGGAATGGGATGCATCATCTCATCGGCGGACCGTATCCCGGTTGGCTGGTGGGAATGAGCGTCGCGGCCAGCGTGATGATGCTGGTGCCGGTGATCACGGTGGGAGTGAATCATCACCTGACCATGCGCGGCCATTTCTCGCGTCTGCGCACCAGCCCGACGCTGCGTTTCGTCGTTTTCGCGGCGATGTCCTACACGGTGGTCAGCGTGCAGGGGAGCCTCACCGCGGTGCCGGCGGTCAATCGCTTCACCCACTTTACCCATTACACCATCGCGCACGCGCACCTCGGCATGTACGCCTTCGTCACCATGATGCTTTTTGGCTCGATGTATTACATCGTGCCGCGCCTAACGAATCGCGAATGGCCCTCGGCCGCGCTCATTCGCTGGCATTTCTGGCTCACCGCGGTGGGAGTGCTGGTCTATTGGATCGCGCTCACCATCGGTGGCGTGGAGCAGGGAGTGAAAATGGCGGATCCCAATGTCGCTTTCCTCGACATCGTCCGGTCGACCATTCCCTGGCTACAGATTCGCTCCGTCGCGGGGATCGCCATGACGCTCGGGCAGCTCTGCTTTTTCGCCTCCATGCTCTGGCTGCTCCTGCGCCGGCCCGCCACCGAAACCGGCCCCACGCTGCTCGGCACCGAGCCGTCCGCCCCCTTCGTCGCCACCTAAGGAAACGAAGCCATGGTCAAAAACTTCCAGCGCCTTTTCCTCGGTTTCTTCCTCACCTTCCTGACCGCCTGGGTCGGGCTGGTGGTGATCCCAGTCCGGCATTTCGCGCAGGAGAAGCGGGAAACGCCGGCGGCCTTTCCGGCCAATGTCGAACTCGTTAGGCAAGGCGAACGCGTCTACGTCGCTAACGGCTGTATCTATTGCCATTCGCAACAGGTGCGTCCGTCGCCTTTCACCGATGACATCGACCGCGGCTGGGGTGATCGCCGCACGACCCCGGAAGATTATCTGCACGATCAACGCGCGCTTCTCGGCACCATGCGCACCGGCCCCGATCTGGCCAATATCGGCGCGCGCCAGACCTCGACCGCGTGGCATTTCCAGCACCTCTACGACCCGCGCAGCGTGAGTCCGGGTTCGAACATGCCGCCTTTCCGCTTCCTCTTTGAGAAGAAGCCCATCGCCGGTCAGCCCGAGGCCGATGCCCTGGTTTTTAATGCCAGCAAAATCGTGGACGGGAAATTCCAGATCGTCCCGAACCCCGAGGCGCACGCGCTGGTCGCTTATCTTCTTTCGCTGCGCCGCGCCGTCGCGCCTCCGCGAACCGCGGAAAACCAAAACACCCCGATCAAATGAAAAAAACTGAAGTTCAGGACGGCATGAATGTGCGCCGGGTGCACGGCGTGATCTGGCGCGAATATCCCGAGCCGCGCGAGCTTTGGCGGCGCACACCCGCGATTCTGCGCCATTTTTATATCGTCCTCACCATTGGCGTAATCCTCTATCTCCTCGCCTGGTTCCCGCGCTGGTCGTGGCAGAGCCTCGATCACGCTGCGCCGGAGAAAAAAGCTCCGCCTCCGGCCGAGATCTCCTCATGAGTGCATGCTGCGAATGTCATTCCGCGGCCACTCCGGCGGCGGGGGACATCGCACCGCCGCGCCCGGGCGGCGAGTGGCTGCGCTTCGCAGTTCTGGCTTTGATCGCGGGTCTGGGGATGACGCTCAGTCTCGGGGTTAACTCCGATCCGCCGACCGGCGCCACCCGGCTCCTCCTGCACGGTCTCCTCGCGGTGATGGCACTCGGCCCGTTGTGCTGGTTGGGCGGCCCGCTGGTGCGCAACGCCATCGCTGCTCTGCGCGAGCGTCGGATCGTGACCGATCATCTTTTCCTTCTCGCGCTTTTTGCCGCCCTAACGACTTCGCTTTACGCGACCTGGCGCGGCAGCGGTTTCGTCTTCTATGAACTGGTGCCGTTGCTCCTCGCGATTCAACGCCTCGGGGCGCTGCTGCTTGCCTCTCCGCGCAATCGGCTCGATGCCGCCTGGCGAGAATTGGCCGCGCAACTCGACCTCGTCCATCTGCTCACGCGGGAAGGCGCGCGCGACGTGGCCGCCACCAGCCTCCGCGCCGGCGACCTCGTGCGCGTCGATCCGGGCGAAACCATTCCGGTCGATGGCCGCATTGCCAGCGGCGCAGCGCTGGTGCGTGAAAGCACGCTCACGGGCGAGCCGTTTCCTGTGCCGCGCGACATTGGCGAGGACGTGACGGCGGGCGGTGTCGTGCTCGACGCGCCGCTCACCATCGTGACAACGCGAGTCAGCGGCGAGCGCCAGCTCGACGCGTTGCGGGCGAACGTCGAAGGACTGCTGCAGAAACCCGCGCCGCTTCTCGGCGTGGCCAATGAACTGGTGCGCTGGTTTCTCCCGCTCGTCCTCCTGGCCAGCCTGGGCGCGTTCGCTTTTTGGTACCGCGTCGCCGGCTTGGATGCCGCGCTTAATTCTTCGCTCGCCATCCTCCTCGTCGCCTGTCCCTGCGCCCTCGGAGTCGCGTTGCCGATGCTCTTTCGCCTCGGTCTCACCCGTCTGGTGCAAGCCGGGTTGGTGGTCGGTTCGCCGCTCTTTCTCGAACGCCTCGCTGGGATTCGCCGCGTCGTTTTCGACAAAACAGGCAGCCTCGCGGAACCCGAATTGCGCCTGGCTTCCTTCGCCGTCCATCCCTCCGCCGATGACACGATGGTGCGCGCGATTCTGGGAGCGGTGCAAAGCCGGAGCGACCACCCAGTCGCCGCACCTTTCTCGCGTTGGATCAGCGCCGGGCGGGAGATCGCGGTGGAAAACCTGCGCGCTATCCCTGCCGTCGGTCTCGCCGCGGAAGTGACTTACGAAGACCATCGCCACGCGGTCGAGATCGGCAATAACCGACTCCTCAACGGCGATAAGCCATGGACTCACCACATCCCCAGCAAGCGCACCATCGCGATGAGACTAGACGGCCACCTCGTCGCCCTGGCCGAACTCGATGAGGAACTGCGGAGTGGCGCGCTCGACGGTCTGAGCGGACTGGCGAAAGCCGGTTTGCCCGTCACGGTTTTAACCGGTGACAACACCACGCCTAACGAACTAAGCGCCACCGGCCTGGAAGTCCGCACCGGCTTAAGCCCAGAAGAAAAGACCGACGCCGTGCAGGCTTGGGAACGCCAAAACGAACCCGTCCTTTATCTCGGCGACGGCTTGAATGACTCTGCCGCCAGCGCCGCCGCCAGCGCTTCCCTCGCGCTCGGGGCCGCACATTCCGTCACGATCGCTGCCAGCCAGGCCGTCTGGCCCCATCCGCATCTCGAGCAACTTCCCGGCCTCTTCCAAGCCGCGCGTCATCTCGTCCACCAGGCTCGGCGGATCGTCGGAATTTCCTTTGCCTATAACACCATCGGCATCGCCGCGGCTGCGAGCGGTTACCTGCATCCGGTCCTCGCCGCGATTCTCATGCTCCTCTCCAGCCTCACCGTGACTACGCTCGCCGCCCACGCCGGCAGCAGGGCTAGTCATGGATAGACCAACCTATAATATGAACACACTTACACCTGACCTATTGCAAAAAATCGACGCCTACTGGCGGGCGGCTAACTATCTCTCGGTCGGCCAGATTTATCTCTTCGCTAATCCGCTGCTCAAGCGCCCCCTCGCGCTCACGGACGTGAAGCACATGCTGCTCGGCCATTGGGGCACGACGCCGGGGCAGAACTTCATCTACGTGCACTTGAATCGGGTCATCAAGAAATACGACCTCGATATGATTTATGTCTCCGGTCCGGGTCACGGCGGGCCGGCGGTGGTGGGTAACACTTACCTTGAGGGCACCTATAGCGAGGTTTACCCAAACATCAGCCAGGATGAGGCTGGACTGCAGAAGCTCTTTCTGCAGTTTTCGTTTCCGGGCGGCATTCCCAGTCACGCCTCGCCGGAAACACCCGGCTCAATTCACGAAGGCGGTGAGTTGGGATACTCGCTCAGTCACTCTTTCGGCGCGGTCTTTGATAACCCCGATCTTATCGTGGCTTGCGTGGTCGGCGATGGCGAAGCGGAGACCGGACCACTGGCCACGGCTTGGCACTCGAACAAGTTTCTCAACCCGGCGACCGACGGCGCGGTTCTCCCGATCCTGCATCTCAACGGCTATAAGATTTCCAATCCCACCATCCTCGCCCGCATCACCCACGAGGAATTGGAACAGTTACTCCGCGGTTACGGTTGGACGCCGATCTTTGTCGAAGGTCACGAGCCAGAGCTGATGCACGAAGCGATGGCGACAGCACTCGATGCCGCAATCGAGCAGATCAAACAAATTCACGAACGCGCCCGCTCCAACGGCGATCTTACCCGTCCGCGCTGGCCGATGATCGTGCTTAATTCACCGAAAGGTTGGACCGGGCCGAAAGTCGTCGACGGCTTGCAGATCGAAGGAACTTTCCGCGCGCATCAGGTGCCAATCTCGGACCCGCGCACACATCCGGGGCATCTCAAGTTGTTGGAGGACTGGCTGAAGAGTTATCGCGCTGAAGAACTCTTCGATGAGTCAGGCCGGCTTGAAACCGGAGCTGGCCGAGCTGGCGCCGAAAGGCGAGCGGCGGATGGGCGCGAATCCCCACGCCAATGGCGGCATTCTGCTGCGCGATTTGCGGATGCCGGACTTCTGCGATTACGCGGTCGATGTTCCTACGCCGGGAATTCGCGGCATCGGCGACACTCATGTGCTCGGGCCTTTCCTGCGCGACGTGGCGAAGCTGAATCAAGATCAGCGGAACTTCCGCGTCTTCGGTCCGGACGAAACACTTTCCAACGGCCTCGAAGCACTCTTCGGCGAGACCAATCGCCAATGGGACGCGGCCACTCAGCCTAACGACCAATGGCTCGCACCCGCCGGCCGTGTCATGGAGATGCTGAGCGAACATCAGTGCGAAGGCTGGCTCGAAGGTTATCTGCTCACGGGTCGCCACGGACTCTTCAATTGCTACGAAGCCTTCATCCACATCATCGACTCGATGTTCAACCAGCACGCCAAGTGGTTGAAGGTCACCGCCGGCCTGCCTTGGCGCCGGAAAATCTCGTCGTTGAATTACCTCCTCGCTTCGCATGTCTGGCGCCAGGATCACAACGGCTTCACCCATCAGGATCCCGGCTTCATCGATCACGTCGTGAACAAGAAGGCCGAAGTCGTGCGCGTTTATCTGCCGCCGGATGCTAACTGTCTGCTCTCCGTCATCGATCACTGCCTGCGCAGCCGCCATTACGTCAACGTCGTCATCGCCGGTAAACATCCCGCGCCGCAGTGGCTCACGATGGACGCCGCGGTCAAGCATTGCACCGAAGGCATCGGCATCTGGTCGTGGGCGAGCAACGATCAGGAAGTCGCGCCCGATGTGGTCATGGCCTGCTGCGGCGATGTGCCGACCCTCGAGACGCTCGCCGCCGTCTCGATCATGCGCGAGCACTTGCCCGAGCTAAAGATTCGCGTCGTCAACGTCGTCGATCTCATGCGTTTGCAGCCGCAATCCGAGCATCCGCACGGCCTGAGCGATCGCGATTTCGACGAGCTCTTCACCAAGGACAAGCCGGTCATCTTCGCCTTCCACGCCTACCCGTGGTTGATCCATCGGCTGACCTATCGCCGCACCAATCACCACAACATCCACGTCCGCGGCTACAAGGAAGAAGGCACCATCACCACGCCGTTCGATATGACCGTGTTGAACGAGCTCGACCGTTTTCATCTGGTCATGGACACGATCGACCGCGTCCCGCAGACCGGCGAACGCGGCATCTATCTAAAGCAGCAACTCCGCGACAAGCTGATCGAACACAAACTTTACATCGACAAAAACGGCGAAGACCTGCCGGAGATCCGAAACTGGAAATGGGGCGCGCTTTCTCAGCCATGAACGACACTGCTAACGCCCTAACGAATTAAGGAGTCGAAATGCCCATTCAAATTAATGAAGAAAACGGCGGGAAAGTGCTCGCCGTCCACGTCAGCGGAAAGCTGGTCAAATCGGATTACGAGAACTTCGTGCCGGAGTTCGAGCGACTCGTCCGAGAGCATGGAAAATTGTGCGTGCTGTTCGATCTGAGCGGACTCCATGGTTGGACGCCGGGCGCAATGTGGGAAGACACGAAGTTTGCGCTGCATCACTTCGGCGACATCGACCGTCTCGCGGTGGTTGGTGAGAAAAAGTGGCAGGAAGGCATGGCGACGCTCTGTAAGCCGTTCACGAAAGCGACGGTCCGATACTTCGATCACGCCAACGCCCCGGAAGCGCGGAAGTGGCTGGACGAGGTGTGATCCCTGCGACCTAACCGCATGAACACATTTGACGAAGATCGTGGACCGCCGCCCGAGGGGCGAAAAGCGCCGACAAATCGGGGAGTCATCGTCGCCGTGCGCGGCAGCGTGGTGGATGTGCGTTTCGACGCGCACTTCCGCCGATCTATTCCGTCCTGCGCGCGGGCGCGAAGAACGAGATCGTCATCGAGGTGCTGGCGCAAAGCGATGCGCATCATGTCCGCGGGATTGCGCTCACGCCGACGCAAGGTCTCGCGCGCGGCATGCCGGTGGAAGATTCCGGCGGGCCGCTGCAGGCGCCGGTCGGGAAAGGAATTCTTTCGCGCATGTTCGACGTCTTCGGGAACGCGATCGATCGCGAACCAGCGCCTGCGGATATCCAATGGCGCTCGGTGCATCGCGATCCGCCACCCTTGGCGCGCCGTTCCACCAAGTCGGAAGTTTTCGAGACCGGGATCAAAGTCATCGACGTGCTCCTGCCGCTGGAGCGCGGCGGAAAAGCCGGTCTTTTCGGTGGCGCGGGCGTGGGCAAGACGGTGCTGCTCACCGAGATGATTCACAACGTCGTCTCGCACCAGAAAGGCGTGAGCATTTTCTGCGGGATCGGCGAACGCTGCCGCGAAGGCGAGGAGCTTTATCGCGAGATGAAGGAAGCCGGCGTGCTGCCCAACATGGTCATGATCTACGGCCAGATGAACGAGCCGCCGGGCAGCCGTTTTCGCGTCGGCCACGCTGCCCTAACGATGGCGGAATATTTTCGTGACGACGAACATCGCGATGTGCTGCTGCTGATCGATAATATTTTCCGCTTCATCCAGGCCGGGATGGAAGTCTCGGGTTTGATGGGGCAAATGCCGTCGCGACTCGGCTATCAGCCGACCATGGGCACCGAGCTTTCCGGTTTGGAGGAACGGATCGCCAATACGGATACCGGCGCGATTACTTCCATCCAGGCGGTTTACGTGCCGGCGGATGATTTCACCGATCCGGCGGCGGTGCACACCTTCTCGCATCTCTCGGCGTCGATCGTCCTTTCGCGGCAGCGCGCGAGCGAAGGACTTTTCCCCGCGATCGATCCGCTGCAATCGAGTTCCAAGATGGCGACACCGGGAATCGTCGGCGAACGCCATTACAAACTGGCGCAGGAAATCCGGCGCACGCTCGCGCAATACGCCGAGCTGAAAGACATCATCGCGATGCTCGGCCTGGAGCAGCTCTCGCCCGAAGATCGCAACGTCGTCGCCCGCGCGCGCCGGCTGGAACGATTTCTCACCCAGCCTTTTTTCACGACCGAACAGTTCACCGGCATGAAAGGTAAACTCGTTAGTCTAAAGGACGCGCTGGATGGTTGTGAGCGAATCCTGGGCGATGAATTCAAGGATTTACCCGAGAGCGCGTTCTACATGATCGGCGCGGTCGATGAGGCCAAGGCCAAGGTGAAAACACAACCACAGCCGGAACCGGTGGCCGCACATGCAGCTTAAGATTCTTCTTCCGTTCCAAGTCTTCGCGGAGAAGACCGGTGTGTCGCGCATCGTCGCGGAGACGCGGGAGGGTTCGTTCGGAATCCTTCCGCATCGACTCGATTGCGTGGCCGCGCTCGCACCTGGCATTCTGACTTACGAAACCGAAGCCGACGGCGAAGTCTTCGTCGCGGTGGACGAAGGCGTGCTCGTGAAAACCGGCGCGGACGTGCTCGTCTCCGTGCGCCGCGCCCTCGGCGGAACGGATCTCGGAAAATTACACGACGCGGTGAAGCAAGAATTCCTCGCGCTCGACGAGGACGAGCAAAACGTCCGCTCAGTCATGGCGAAATTGGAAACCGGCTTTCTGCACCGGTTCGCGAGCTTTCAAAAATGAGCGAGTCGCCTAACGACCGGACAGATTTCGCCGGGCAAATCGGCCAGAAAGCGGCGCGCAAACTGAAGGCGCGGCGCAATCCGGAAACGGGCGTCTGGTTCGGCCTCGGCATGATGGGACTGATCGGCTGGTCGGTGACCGTGCCGACTTTGCTCGGCGCCGCGCTCGGCATCTGGTTGGACAAGCATTATCCCGGGACCCATTCCTGGACTCTCGCGCTCCTGGTCGCGGGGCTCACAATTGGTTGTCTAAACGCGTGGCATTGGGTCGCCAATGAAGAGAAGGCGATGCGAGACGACGACGAGGCGCCTAACGATGAATGATCCGCTGCCATTATTGCTCGCAGGCGCTCGTCGGCCTTTTGCTCGGCGCGATTTTTTTCGGCGGCCTTTGGTGGACCGTTCGCAAAGGACTTACCGCCCGGCAACCCGCGCTCTGGTTTCTCGGCAGCATGCTGCTGCGCATGGGTCTAACGCTCGCCGGCTTTTACTTCGTCGGTCGCGGCGATTGGCGGCGACTGATTGCTTGTCTAATCGGATTCGTCATCGGGCGTTTCGCCGTGACCTGGCTGACCCGCGCGCCTACCGAAAACCACAGATCGCAAACCCCGGAGGCCAGCCATGCGCCTTAGTCCCGATCAGATGATTTTTTGGCAGCACGGGTTTCTCAAACTCAACGGCACCATCGTCTTCACCTGGGGCCTCATGTTTGTGCTCGCGGTCGGCGCGAAGCTCATCACGCGCAATCTTTCCACCGAATTGGAGCGCACCCGCTGGCAGAACTTTTTGGAAATCATCGTCACCGGGATCAACAAACAGATCGAAGAAGTCGGTCTGCGGCATCCGGAGAAATATCTCGGTTTTCTCGGCACGCTCTTTCTCTTCGTCGCCGTCTCCGCGCTTTGCACCATCATCCCCGGCTACGAGCCGCCGACCGCTTCGCTCTCGACCACCGCCGCGCTCGCGCTCTGCGTCTTTGTCGCCGTGCCGCTCTTCGGCATCGAGGATCAGGGTCTTCGGCGGCTATCTCAAATCCTACATCGAGCCGACGGTGATCATGCTGCCGTTCAACATCATCAGCGAACTCTCGCGCACCCTCGCGCTGGCCGTCCGCCTCTTCGGCAATATGATGAGCGGGGCGATGATCATCGGCATTCTGCTCACGATCACGCCGTTCATTTTCCCGATCGTGATGACCGCGCTCGGCCTGCTCACCGGCATGGTGCAGGCCTACATCTTCAGCATCCTCGCCGCGGTTTACATCGCGGCGGCCACGCGCACGCGCCGGCCGAAACTTGAAAACCAATCAGCCTAACAAACAAAGGACACACCAATGGATAACATGACTCTGATCGCGATCGCCTCGATCGTCACCGCCGGCCTAACGACCGGCATCGGCTGCATGATGCCGGCCCTCGGCGAAGGGCGCGCGGT
Source organism: uncultured Verrucomicrobiae bacterium (assembly GCA_963742845.1). Taxonomy (GTDB): domain Bacteria; phylum Verrucomicrobiota; class Verrucomicrobiia; order Chthoniobacterales; family UBA10450; genus Palsa-1392. Next base: position 745,871 of record CAVUNK010000008.1, read on the forward strand.
CGCGACCGCGCTGACCGCGCTCGCCCAACAGCCCGACGCCTCCGCCACGATCACGCGCACGCTCTTCGTCGGCCTGGCGATGATCGAATCGACCGCCATTTATTGCTTCGTCGTCTCGATGATTTTGATCTTCGCGAATCCGTTCTGGAATCACGTCATCGCGCAGGCGGCCGGAAAGTAATCCATGCTCATCGACTGGTTCACGATCGTCGCGCAGGCGCTCAACTTCCTCATTCTCGTCTGGTTGTTGCGGCGTTTTCTTTACAAACCGATCCTCAACGCGATCGACGCGCGCGAGAAAAAGATCGCCGCCGAACTGGCTGACGCTGCCGCCAAAAAAACCGAAGCGAAGAAGGAGCGCGACGATTTCCAGCAGAAGAACACGGAGTTCGACCAGCAGCGCGCCACGCTTCTGAGCAAAGCCACCGACGAAGCGAAAGCGGACCGCGAGCGGCTCCTCGACGAAGCACGAATGGCCGCCGACGCCCTGAGCGCGAAGCGCGCCGAGACGCTCCGCAACGACGCGCAGCACCTAAGCGAGGCGATCAGTCGCCGCACGCAGGCTGAAGTGTTTGCGATCACGCGAAAGACGCTGGCCGATCTCGCCACCGCCAGCCTCGAGGCGCAAACCGCCGACGTCTTCCTGCGGCGCCTGCAAGCGCTGGACGCGAAGACGAAAGCGAGTCTCGGCGAAGCGCTCGCCAAGGCGTCTGATCTGGCAGTTGTCCGGAGCGCGTTCGATCTCCCCGCTGAGCAACAAGCCGCTATTCAAAAGGCGCTCAACGAAACCTTCTCGACGGATATAAAACTCTGCTTCGAAACCGCACCCGATTTGGTCAGCGGCATCGAACTGACCGCCAACGGCCAAAAGCTCGCCTGGAGCATCGCCGATTACCTCACCGGTTTGGAAACTGGCGTGAGTGAATTGTTGAAAGCCAAGGACGCCGCCATCAGCAAATGAACGCGACGCCGGAAACACTGCAGAGCGTCTTCGATCGCACCTTCGCGGGAATTGATCAGGCGCGGGAAGCGTTCACGCCGCAACTGACGACACACGAAATCGGTACGATCATCAGCGTTTCGACCGGGATCGCGCGTGTCGCCGGTCTGCCGAACGCGGGTTTTGAGGAATTGCTCCGGTTTCCTGGCGGTCTTTTCGGGATCGCGTTCAATGTGGATGAGGACGAGATCGGTGTCGTTCTGCTGGGCGAATATCAGGATTTGCAGGCGGGCGATGAGGTTCAACGGAGCGGGCGAGTCATGGATGTGGCGGTGGGCGACGCGCTGCTCGGTCGTGTGGTCGATCCGCTGGGGCGCGCGCTCGACGGCAATGGGCCGATGGCGTTGAGCGAACGTTTGCCGATCGAGCGGCCGGCCGCGCCAATCATGGATCGCGCGCCGGTGACGGTGCCGCTGCAGACGGGATTGAAGGTGATCGACGCGCTCATTCCAATCGGGCGCGGGCAGCGCGAATTGATTTTGGGCGATCGCCGGACGGGCAAGACTGCGATCGCGATCGACACCATTTTGAATCAACGCGGGCGCGATGTGGTTTGTGTCTATTGCGCGATCGGTCAGCGCGCGTCGGCGGTGGCCAAAGCGGTTGCCGGGCTGCGCGAAAAGGGCGCGATGGATTACACCGTCGTGGTCGTGACCGAGGGGAACGATCCGCCGGGGCTCGCTTACATCGCGCCGTACGCCGCGACCAGCATCGCGGAGTCATTCATGGCGGCGGGCCGCGACGTGCTCATCGTTTACGACGATCTCACGCATCACGCGCGCGCTTATCGCGAGCTCTCGTTGCTGCTCCGCCGACCGCCCGGGCGCGAAGCTTTTCCGGGCGACATTTTTTACATTCACTCGCGGCTGCTCGAGCGCGCCACCCATTTGCGCAAGGAACTCGGCGGCGGCTCGCTCACGGCGTTGCCGATCATCGAGACCGAGGCGCAAAATATTTCCGCTTACATTCCGACCAATCTGATCTCGATCACCGACGGTCAGATTTATCTTTCGCCGTCGCTCTTTGAACTGGGCGTGCTGCCCGCGGTCGATGTCGGCAAATCCGTCTCGCGCGTCGGCGGCAAAGCACAGTTGGCCGCCTATCGCGCGGTCACGGGCGACCTCAAGCTGGCCTACGCGCAGTTCGAGGAACGCGAAACCTTCTCCCGTTTCGGCGCGCGCCTGGATGAAGAAGCGCGTAAGATTATTGAGCACGGTCGCCGCATCCGCGCCTGTCTCGAGCAGCCGGAGTTCGATCCCGTTTCCGTGCCGGAACAAATCGCCGTGCTGCTGGCTTTATCCGCGGGACTCTTCGACGACGTCCCGTTGGAACGCATGAAGGAAGCCGAACAGAGGCTGCGCAAATCCGCCGCGAAGATTCTACCCGAAGTCCTCGCGCGCCTGAAGACCGCCGACAAGTTGAGCGACGCAGATCGCAAAACGATGACCGATCTCGCCCGCGAGGCGCTCACCGCTTTTCATCCGAAACCGAAAACCCCCGAGCAGAAGAAACCGTGACGGCCGCGACCAAAACCACGCCCGCCCGCAAAGGCATTTGGCAGCGTCGCACCACGATCATTGCCGTGGTCGCGATCGCCGGGATCGCCGTGCATCTCGTCCTGCGTTTCGGAGTCCACAGCGATCCGCGCAGTTACCAGATTCCGCTCCTCGTCACGCTCGCGCTGGGCGGCGTTCCGCTGGTTTACGAGTTGCTTCGGAAACTTCTGCGGCGCGAGTTCGGATCCGATCTGCTCGCGGGCATTTCCATCGTCACGTCCGTGCTTGCTCGGGGAATATCTCGCCGGCGCCATCGTCGTCCTGATGTTATCCGGCGGCGAAGCGCTGGAGAGTTACGCCCTGCGCAACGCCTCCTCGGTCTTGCGCGCTCTGGCCCAACGAATGCCTTCCGATCGCGCATCGGAAAGAGGATTCCGCGATCGTCGATGTCGCGCTGGAGGACGTGGCGGTCGGCGACACCCTGGTGATTTATCCGCACGACATCTGCCCGGTCGACGGAACCGTTCGCGAAGGCCACGGCGTCATGAACGAGGCCTTTCTCACCGGCGAGCCGTTTGAAATCACGAAAGCGCCCGGTTCCAGCGTCATCTCCGGCGCGGTCAACGGCGAATCCGCCCTAACGATCACAGCCACCCGCCGGGCGATCGATTCGCGCTACGCGAAAATCACCGAAGTCATGCGCGAGTCGGAGCAAAATCGTCCGCATTTGCGCCGGCTCGGCGATCAACTCGGCGCCATCTACACACCCGTCGCGGTCGCGATTGCTCTCGTGGCCTGGTGGCTCAGCGGCGAAGCGGTGCGCTTCCTGGCCGTGCTCGTCATCGCCACGCCGTGTCCGTTGCTCATCGCCATTCCGGTCGCGATCATCGGCTCCATTTCGCTCGCGGCGCGGCGTTCCATCATTATCAAAAACCCCGCCGTCCTCGAGCAGATCACCACTTGCCGGACCGCGATCTTCGACAAAACCGGAACGCTCACCTACGGCGAGCCGAAGCTGACCGAACAGCTCGTCGTGCCCGGCTTCGCGCAAAAGGAAGTGCTCGGGCTCGCCGCCAGTCTCGAACTTTACTCCAAGCATCCGCTGGCCCGCGCCATCGTCGGAGAGGCCAAAGCGGAGGGGTTGGTGCTCGAGCAGGCGTCCGCGGTCCACGAACCTCCCGGCCAGGGGTTGCGCGGAACCGTCAGTGAACGTGCCGTGGAAATCACCAGCCGCGGCAAAGTCCTGGCCGCACAGGTCGTCGGCGCGGAGCAACTCCCGCCGGTCGCCGGTGGACTCGAATGCGTGGTCGTGATCGACCATCGCTTCGCCGCCACCTTCCGGCTGCGCGATGCGCCGCGCGCGGAGGGCAAATCTTTCATCCAACATCTTGGGACCGAAACATCAGTTCCAGCGCGTCATGATTCTCTCCGGCGATCGCGAATCGGAAGTGCGTTATCTGGCCGAGCAGGTCGGCATTACCGAAGTGCACGCCGAGCAAAGCCCGGAACAAAAACTGGCCATCGTGCGCAGCGAGACCGCGCGAGCGAGAACGCTCTATGTCGGCGATGGGATCAACGACGCCCCCGCCATGATGGCCGCGACCGTCGGCATGGCGGTGGGCCAAAACAGCGACGTCACGGCCGAAGCGGCGGATGTCGTGGCGATGGAAAATTCACTGAAGAAGGTGGACGAATTCATGCACATCAGCCGGCGGATGCGCACGATCGCTTTGCAAAGTGCGGTCGGCGGGATGGCGCTGAGCCTGGTGGGAATGGCGTTCGCGGCGACCGGATTTCTGAGCCCCGTCGCGGGCGCGATCAGCCAGGAGGTGATCGACGTGCTCGCAGTGCTCAACGCTCTGCGCGCCGCTTTTCCGCCGCGAGTGATCTCGGATCTCGGAGCATGAAACCCGGAAAGAAATCATGAGCAACACGACCGAGAGCCTGCGCCGCAAGATCGCCAGTGCTGGCGACCTGCAATCGGTCGTGCGCACGATGAAAGCCCTGGCAGCGTCGAGCATTGGCCAATACGAGAAATCGGTGAAGTCGTTAGGCGACTATTACCGCACGGTCGAGCTCGGGTTAAGCGTTTGCTTTCGCGCGGCCGGTTCCTCAGCGTTGCTGACTGGAGAGACCAGGCGTCGCGATGCAATCGCCGCGGTCGTCTTTGGTTCCGATCAAGGATTGGTTGGCCAGTTCAATGATGTCGTGACCGACCATGCGGTTAAGGCGCTGGCCGCCCTAACGAATAAACCGCAAGTCTGGGCCGTCGGCGAACGTGTCCACGCGCGTTTGAAAGATGCGGGGATGACGCCGGCCGGGCTCTTTTCCGTGCCGAATTCCATCCAAGCCATCACGCCGCTCGTCGGGAAAATTCTCGTCGAGCACGAGACGCATCGCGGGCGGGGTGAAGTCACCGAGCTGCAGCTCTTCTACAACCGCCCCACCTCCGGAGCGGGCTTCGAACCGGTCAGTCAGCGCCTGCTGCCCTTGGACGAAACCTGGCGGCGCAAACTAGTCGAGATCCCCTGGCCGGCGAAGAATCTCCCCGAAGTCATCGGCAGCAGCACCGCAACATTACGAGCCCTCATTCGCGAATATCTCTTCGTCTCGATCTTCCGCGCCTGCGCCGAATCCCTCGCGAGCGAAAACGCCAGCCGTCTTGCCGCGATGCAGCGCGCCGACCAGAACATCGACGAACTTATGGTCAAGCTGCACGGCACCTTCCACCAATTGCGCCAGAGCAGCATCGACGAAGAACTCTTCGACGTGATTTCCGGCTTCGACGCGCTTTCGAAGGTGGCTACCCCGCATGGATTCGAACCATGAATAACGCCTCCAAAGGGCGCTGTGTTACCGTTACACCACGGGGTATTGGGGCTGCCCCGCATACCTAATTCGCAAATCGAAAATCGCAATCTGCAAATCGCCCTCTGCCATTCGCAAAGTGGCGGTTTCTCGCGTAGGTTTCGGGTCCAATATGCAGCAGCTGACCATAGAAAATTTGCACGTCTCGATCGGCGACCAGGAGATCATCCGCGGGCTCACGCTCTCGGTGCCGCGGGGCGAAGTCCACGCCATCATGGGGCCAAACGGCTCCGGGAAAAGCACGCTTGCCAAGGTGCTCGCCGGGCATCCCGATTACACCGTCACCGCCGGCACCGTGACGATGGATGGCGAGAACATCCTCGACCTCGAGCCGGACGTGCGGGCGCGGAAGGGCATCTTCCTCGCGTTCCAATACCCGAGCGAAATCCCGGGGGTGACCATTGCCAATTTCCTCCGGGCCGCGGTGCAGTCGCGTCTCCCGGAAGGTGAGGAACTCGAGGCGACCGATTACTACGCGCAGCTCTACAAGAAGATGGACCTGCTCGAGATGGATCGCTCCTTCACCTCGCGTTCGGTCAACGAAGGCTTCTCCGGCGGGGAGAAAAAGCGCAACGAAATCCTGCAAATGGCGATGCTCGAGCCGAAGTATGCGGTGCTCGACGAGACCGACAGCGGGCTCGACATCGACGCGCTGAAGATCGTCTCGCAAGGGGTGAATTCGCTCCGCGGACCGAATCTCGGCGTGCTCCTGATCACGCATTATCAGCGGCTTTTGAATTACATCGTGCCCGATCGCGTGCACGTGATGGTAAAGGGACGAATCGAAATGAGCGGCGGCAAGGAGCTCGCGCTCCAGCTCGAGGAAAAAGGCTACGACTGGGTGCGCGACGACATCGAACAGCCCGCGCTCGCCTAACGAGGAACAACATGGTTACACAAAACAAAAATCTCGAGATCGAACGGAATATTGGCGACTTCGCCTATCCGGAAACGCACACCCACGACGCGGGCATCGGCCTGAGTGAGAAGACGATTCACTTCATCTCGGACGTGAAGGGCGATCCGGATTGGGTTCGCGAGTTTCGGCTCAAAGCCTACAAAACTTTCATGAGCAAGCCGATGCCGACGCATTGGGCGAGCAAAGATCTGGAAGCGATCGTTTTCGACAACATCCGTTACTACCTGAGCGGTGGCATTCAGCCGAAGCGCAACTGGGAAGACGTCCCCGACGACGTGAAACGCACCTTCGAGCGGCTCGGCATCCCGGAGCAGGAACGCAAATTCCTCGCCGGCGTGGAAGCGCAGTTCGACAGCGAAGCGGTTTATTCGAACATCAAGAAAGCCGTCGGCGAGCAGGGCGTGATTTTCGTCGGCAGCGCGGACGGCTTGAAGGAACACCCGGAGATTTTCCGGAAGTGGTTCGGCAAGGTCATCCCGACCGGGGACAACAAATTCAGCGCATTGAACAGTGCCGTTTTCAGTGGCGGATCGTTCATTTACGTCCCGCCGGGCGTGAAGGTGAAGCACCCGTTGCAGGCTTATTTCCGGATCAACGCCGAGAACTTTGGCCAGTTCGAGCGCACGCTGATCATCGTCGATGAAGGTGCGGAGCTGACTTACATGGAAGGCTGCACGGCGCCGAAGTTCAACACCGCCACGCTGCACAGCGCGGTCGTGGAATTGGTCGCCATGAAGGGCGCGAAGATCCAGTACATCACCGTCCAAAACTGGTCGAACAACGTCTTCAATCTTGTGACCAAGCGCGGCCTCGCCCACGAAGAGGCCGAAGTGAAATGGATCGACTGCAACATTGGCAGCCGGCTGACGATGAAATATCCGGGCGTGGTCATGAAAGGCCGCAAAGCCCGCGGTGAAGTGATCTCGATCGCGCTCGCCGGCGACGGCCAGCATCAGGACACCGGCGCGAAAATGGTCCACGCCGCCGACGAAACGACGAGCAACATCATTTCCAAATCGATCAGCATCGGGACCGGCCGCGCCACTTACCGCGGCCTCGTCCATGTGCCGAAGCACCTGAAGAACTGCAAGAACAACACCGAGTGCGACGCGCTCCTGATCAACTCGAACAGCCGCACGGACACTTATCCGGCGATCACCGTCCGCGGCACCGGTAACGCGGTGCAGCACGAAGCCAGCGTCAGCCAGGTCTCGGCGGAGCAGATCTTTTACATGCAACAGCGCGGCCTGACCGAGGCGCAGGCGATGAGCCTGAGCGTGAACGGGTTCGTGAACGATCTCGTCCGCCAGTTCCCGATGGAATATTCGGTCGAGCTAAAGCGCCTGATCGAACTTGAGATGGAAGGCTCCGTCGGCTAATTTTCGCCACCAATTGAGGCGACTGTAGCGGCGGTCTCTGACCGCCGTTCCCGTCTCAGCCGGCCATGAGTCACCCGTCCGCTCTCCTCGAAGAAATGCCCGCCACCGCGTCCGAAAACGCGACCCTGCTGCTTGCGGGCAGTGCGCAGCGCAATGCCGATTTGCCGGCGTGGTTTCGCGAGCAGCAGGCGGCGGCTTGGACGGAATTTCAGAATCTCCCGGAGCCTTCGCCGAAAGATCAGGCTTGGCGCTTCTCGAACGTCAAAGCGCTTGATCTCGCGCCGTATCATTTGGCATCTGCGATCGCCGATGACGACGCGCGTGAACTGCTCGACCGCTCGACCGAACTGGCGGAAACCGGCGGCCGTTTGGTTTTTGCCGATGACCATCTGCTCGAGCGCGATGCGCTTTCAGAGAAACTCCGAGAGGCCGGTGTGATCTTCCAGCCGCTCGAGCGCGCGATGCTCGAGCACGAAGATTTGTTCCGCCGGCATTTCATGAATCAGCCGGCCAACCTCGGCTCGGCGAAATACGCGGCACTGCATCAGGCGCTGGTGCGCTCGGGAACTTTCCTTTACGTGCCGAAGGGCGTGGAAGTGGAACTGCCGCTTGAGACCTTCCATTGGTTGCGCGGCGAGAACGCGGCGATTTTTCCGCACACTCTGCTCGTCGCGGAAGAGCTTTCAAAAGTGACGCTCGTCGAACATTTCCGCTCGGCCGATCGCCAGCGCGGCGGTTTCTCCTGCGGCGTGAACGATCTCGTGGTCGGTGCCGGCGCGAAGGTCACCTACATTTGCACGCAGGATTGGAGCGACAGTGCGCTCGGGATTCAGATCAACGCGACCACCGTCGCGCGCGATGCTTCCGCGCTGAATCTCTACCTCAATCTCGGCGCGAAATTTTCTCGGCTCGAAAGCCTGAGCCGCCTCACTGGTGAAAACAGCCGCAGTGATATGCTCGCCGTTTCCGTCGGGATCGACGCGCAGGAATTCGACGCGCGGACTTTGCAGGATCACGCCTCGCCGCACACTTACAGCGACCTGCTTTTCAAAAATGCGCTGAACGATCGCGCGCGTGCCACTTTCGGCGGTCTCATCCGCGTCGAGCCGCACGCGCATTTCACCGATGCCTACCAAAAAGTGCGCAACCTCCTGCTGAGCGACGAGTCCGAGGCAAACTCCATGCCCGGTCTCGAGATCCTCGCTGACAATGTGAAGTGCAGTCACGGCGCCACTTCCGGTCAGCTCGACGAGGACGAAATGTTTTACCTGCTCGCGCGCGGCATCCCCGCGGACGTCGCCCGCCAACTGCTCGTCGGCGGCTTTCTCAACGAAGTCCTCGATCGCCTGCCCGAGCCCGCGCTGGTCGCGAAACTCGAAGAGTTGATCGAGGCGAAGTTCGCCCGGCGCGTGCGTTAATTGTTTGCGCCGTTTTCCGGCGCCCGGTATTCTGAGGCATGGACGTCTGCGGCACGATCGAAACCATTCTCTCCCGCAAGCCCGGCGCGATCTGGTCGGTCGCACCCGGCGCCACGGTCTACGACGCGATCGCGATGATGGCCGAGAAAAACGTCGGTGCCCTCCTCGTGATGGAAAACGAGAAACTGGTCGGGATCGTTTCCGAGCGCGATTACTCGCGCAAAGTGATGCTGAAGGGAAAGACTTCGCGGAACAGTTTCGTGCACGAGATCATGACCACCGAACTGACGACCGCGCATCCGCGCGAAACCGTGACCGATTGCCTGCGCTTCATGACCGATAAGCGGATCCGCCATCTCCCGGTCGTCGTCGATGGCGAACTGCGCGGCGTGATTTCCATCGGCGACCTCGTGAAGCAGGTCATCTCCGCGCAAAGCGCGACGCTCGACCAGCTGCACAACTACATTTCAGGCGTTCCCTCTTAAACGTTGCCTAACGAGCGCTGGTCGCGATCACGGCTTCGGGCCGATACATATCGCGATTACTCCCCTGGAATTCCGCTTTCAGCCTGACCTGAAAGTGGGCGAGGTCGACCAGATCCCAGCGGGTGAATTTCCAGTGACCATCCTTCCCGGGTTCGTGCTCGAACCCGACCACGAAGTGCACCGCATCGTCGCGCACCTTGTTCGTCGCCTTCTTCGGCTCGAAATAAAAAGTGCGAAAACTGCTCTCGCGACTGCCGGCCGCGTAAAGCTTCGGGTCGAGATAGAAAACTCGTTTCGACTCGTCATCGACCAAGCGTAAATCTGGATAACCGGAACGCTGCACCCTTCCATCCGCGGTGCGCGGGAAGTCGCAGTGCAAACCTGGAGCTGCCGCGAGCAACTCGCGCATCGTGTCCTCGAAATGGCTGCTCACTTCGTTGATCCGCGGGATGCCCTGGATCACGCTCGTCGGAGCGTTGAGCCGCCTAACGACTTCGTCGAGCACGCCCGAGATTTCCTTGATCACGCGCTGGTCGGTCGCGTTCTTCGGATCAACTGGAATCACTTTCCTGCCGGTCGTGTCGAAGATCACTTCCGCAAACGGAATCCCTTGGAGCTGCGAAGATTCCTTCAGCAGCCACGGAATCAGCGAATCCACCGGCGGCTCGCTCTTCACCTGAGCTCGCGCGGTCGCGAGCAGCGCGGCGCCGCAGAGAAAAATCGAGAGGCCGCTCCGCATCGCACGATTCAAGACCAGCGGCGCCCACGGCGGCAAGCGCATTTGTGATTGTGCGCGGCGCGCGATCCGCTAAAAAGGGCCGTTCTCCTCGCCGCTCCGTACAGCTCGTCTCCCGATGTTCAATTCCGGCATTCTCGACGTCGCGATCGGCATCGTTTTCATTTACCTGCTCGTTAGTCTCATCGTCAGCGCGGTGAACGAGCTTTGCGCCGCGCTCCTGAAAGCGCGTGGGCGCATTCTCTGGCAGGGCATCTCGAACCTTCTCCCGGCGGACAAAAAGACCGACTACGCGCGGCTGGTTTACGAGCATCCCCTCATCAGCGGGCTCTCGAAAATCAATCGTCCCTCCTACATCCCGGCGCGCACTTTCGCGCTCGCGCTGCTCGACGTGGTCAGCGGCGGCAACGGACGGATCGCGCAGGGCAAGCAACTGCTGACCCGCATCAACCAATTGCCCGACGAGTTGCGAATCCCGCTCCATCTCCTGCTCGACGAAGCGGGCCACGATCTTGAGCACTTCCGCGCCGGACTCGAGGTCTGGTTCAACGACTCGATGGATCGCGTGAGCGGCGTCTACAAACGCCGGGTGCAATACGCGCTCTTCGGCTTCGGATTGTTCTTCGCTGTCTCGCTGAACGTCGACACGATCGTGCTCGCGAATCGTCTCTCGCATGATTCCGCCCTGCGGGCCGCGCTCGTTTCCCATGCCGAAGCCGCGGCGAAAGTTCCGCCACCGACGATCGCGTCGGGAACGGCCACACCGCAGGAGCAAAGTGCCGCGCTGGCCGGGACGATTGCGCAACTCGATCAGCTGCGTCTGCCGATCGGCTGGTCCGGTCCGGGTGAAGATCTCACGCCGGCCTTCGCGCGGCTGGGCTGGTTCGGCGGATTGTTTGACGCGATCCGGCGGCATCTGCTCGGCTGGGTTCTGACCGCATTTGCGGCCACGCTCGGCGCGCCGTTTTGGTTCGATCTGCTCAATCGCTTCAGCAATATCCGCAGCGCCGGAAAAGCGCCGGAAGAGAAACCGAAGAATCCCAAAATTGTTCCGCAGCCGGCCGCGCCGGGCGGCTCGCCGGGCCATGCCACCACGCTCGAGGAAACTGGAGAATCCACATGAAAAGAAAGGCCGGCCGCAAAACTGCCGCGAAAAGACGAGGCGCCACGCCGAATAAACCGAAGCCGAAACGGCCGCGGGCCCGGCGTGCCGTTCGCGTGTTGGTCGCCGTTGCGAAAACCCCTCGACCGAAGCGGAAGCAACCGGAAATTCGGCGCGCGATTCCCGTGGGAATCGTCGTTCCGGAAGGGCTGGCGGAAGGCCCGCCGGCCCCGCCGCTCGCGGGCGATCCGATGCGGCTGCTTACACTCGGGCGCAAAGGCGATGACGTGGCGCGATGGCAACAGTTCCTCGCCGATCACGGCTTTAATCCCGGACAGGTCGATGGGTTTTTCGGCGGCGGAACGCGGCTCGGGACGATCGCTTTTCAAAAACAACATCACATCGTGCCCGACGGCATCGTCGGCGGTCGCACGCGCGCCGCGGCCGGACAACTCGGGTTCACCGTCCCAACCGCCGGGCTCGCGGTGCACAGCAGCGCGCACGACGAAGACGATGTGGTCGGACATTTCCGGCCCGATATCACGGTCTTCGAGACCCGCGATGGCGGCGCGGTCTACTGCAAAACCGGGATGCAGATCGACGCCGACGGTTCCTACCACGCCTACAAAGTCCGAAATCTCGGTCTCGATTTTGACGACAACGGCAAGGACCCGTGCGCCCCCAACGGCCGCTGGATCGGCGTCGTGACCGATGGCTCCGGTCGGCCCATCCCACAGCAGGTACATCATCCCGCGCCCGGTTTCCTCATCTCCACCACCTCGCTCGAGGATCCGAGCCGGGCGGTCACCGATCCGCTGCGTTATGTCGATTCGGAATCGATCCCCTACATCGTGCTGCCCGGCGGCCATCTCGGCCGCGCGTCGTTAGGCGATTACGCGATGGTGGTGAACACCGAAACCGGCGAGATCGTCCACGCGGTCGCGGCGGATTCCGGCCCGAAGAACAAGGTGGGCGAGGCCTCGATCGCGGTCGCGCGCGCGTTGCTCGGGGAAAAGCACGCCAACCCGCGCAGCGGCGGGACCGATCGGCCAATCATCCGTTATATTGTGTTTCCGAATTCCAAGGATCGCGTTTTCCCCGCCTCCGATCCGCGCGACCCGTCGATCCTCCAGCGGAGCCTGATGCACATCAACACCGTCGCCGCGACGCTCTTCGCCGCGCTTGATCCGGCGCATCAGACTTCGTTGCTGACCTGAGGCCGGAAGAGGGCGGCGAGCCCGAAGGGCGCGTAGAGCAGCGCGAAAAAGACCAGCGCGAGCCCGTTCAACTCCAGGAGGTAAAGCCAATGCGTGCCGCGAGAGGTAATCGAGGATCGAAGCGGCCTCCGGTTTATGGAGGAGGAAGCCGTAGTTCACGTTCGTTAGGCGATCGACCACCAGCGTGACCGCGAGATAAAGCTCCGACCAGGCGAGGGTCCGCCAGACTGAGCCTAACGACGGCCGGAAACGGCGCGCGATCAGGAGGTAGATCACGCCGACAACGATCCCGCAGTGACCGACGAAGAAACTGAGGAAGCGAAGATCGGGAAAGCCGACCGGGAGATTCGGCGTAAGGATGGCCTGGAAGGTCCCGCCGATTCCCCAGAAATAGGAAACCTCGCTCCAGCGCTCGCGCCGGGTGAGAAGCGCGACGATCACCGTAACCATCGCCCAGTCGCAGAGCTGCAACGGGAGCGCCTGCTGCCAGACGAACAGGTGATGCCGGAAAAGGAAAACGGCGTAACCGACGTAGTTCGCGACCAACACGACCGCGAGACAAACCGCGACCGCGAAATCGATCCGCTGCGAGTTCGTTAGGCGAACCGTCAGCCCGAGCCCGACCGGGATCGCGACGGTAAGAAAAAGAACAACGAGATGCGCCGGACCGAAAAGCTGGAAAACGGGCAGCGCGGATTGCATCGATCAACCCGCGTTGTAGCCGGTTATTGCTGGTCCCGCGGCTCGATTTTGCCCGCGCCGGTGATGTTTTTCTCCACCGATTTCGGGCTGCCGCCGTAGACCACTTTGCCCGCGCCAGTGATCGCTGCTTTCAGCGAATTTGTCGCGGTGACGTCCGCTTTGCCTGCGCCGGTGACGGAGAGCTCCACGTCTTCCGTTTGCAGGTCAGCCGCCGCCAGCTTGCTCGCGCCGGTGAGGTTCGCGAGCAGCCGCGCGACTTTGCCCGCGAGGGTCACCTTTACCGCGCCGCTGGTGTCGATGGAAAATTTCGCGCCGGCCAAAGGCTTGGCCAAGAACTCCACCGCGCCGCTTAGTTCCACCGTGGTCAACTCCGGACTGGTCACGATCACCTTGATCCCATCGGTCGGAGCCATGGCACCATCCAGATCGATCTTGAGCTGGTCACCGCTGACGTTGGTGGTGATGTGGGAGAGCAGATTTTCGTCCGTGGTCACGGTTAACGACGGCGGGCCGGGCTGCCAGGAGAGTTCGTAGAAACCGCCCGCGTCGATTTTGCTAAACGCGGTCACGGTGCGGACGTCGGATTTAATCACGCCATTGCCGCGGATGCCTTTCCAACCGCAACCGGCAACGAAGAGACAAAGGAGCGAAAGGACGAGGAGTTTGGTTTTCATGAAATCTACAGGTGAGATGCGGCGAGGTGGCGGTCTGGATTCAGGAAAATTTGCCTAACGAGAAGTAATGGGCGCGTATCTTAGCAGGAAGTCGGCACGCGCTGCGCGAGTTTAACGCCGTGCGGGATCGCGCCTGAGACGAAACCGAGGCACTCGACCGCGCCGCTCGGTTTGCCCGGGAGCGCGATCACGAGCGACTGCTCGACGACCGCGGCGAGGTTGCGCGAGAGAATGGCGTTGGGGGTGATCTTCATCGACTCGGCGCGCATCACTTCGCCGAAGCCGGGCAGCTCGACGCGCATGATTCCGCGGATCGCTTCCGGCGTGACGTCGCGCGCGGCGATGCCCGTGCCGCCGGTGGTAAGGATGAGCCCGCAACCTTGTGCGCAGAAGGAGCGAATCGTTTCCTGAAGACGCGCGAGATCATCGGGGACGATCGCTTCCGCGAGAACGTTCCAGCCATTCTTCGTCGCCACTTCTTTCAAGGCCGGCCCGCCGAGGTCGTCGTAGACCCCTTCGCTAGCCCGATCAGAAACGGTGATGATGCCGACGGTAAGTTGCATTCTCAGGAACGAATCAGGCTGCGCGTTTGGTTTTGCGGAGCAGGGTAATTTCGCCGATCCGCATCTGCTTATCGACCGCTTTGCACATGTCGTAGATCGTGAGCAGCGCGACGGAGACGCCGGTGAGCGCTTCCATTTCCACGCCGGTCTGCGCCGTGGTCCGCGCGGTGCAGGTGCAGGCGACGCCGGTCGCGTCACTCGTTAGGCCAAGTTCCACGTGGCTCAGGCCGAGGGTGTGGCAAAGCGGAATCAACTGCGCGGTCTGCTTCGCCGCCTGGATCCCGGCGAGCCGCGCGGTGGCGAAGACGTTGCCCTTCGCGATCCGATCGCTCGCGATCAATTCCAGAGTTGCAGGTTGTAGATCGATCCGCCCTGCAGCAATCGCTTCGCGATGACTGACTGGCTTGGCCGAGACGTCGACCATTCGGGCGCTGCCGTCGCTCGCGATGTGGGTCAGTTCCGACATTCGTTAAGCTAACCGCCGATCGCCACCATCTTGCGGTCCGGTTGGTAGGTGGTGCGGAAATCGTGCTGCTCCGGTTTCCGCTCCACCACGTCGAGGAAAAACCGCCGCAGCTCGTCGTCGCTCGCGCCGGCGCGGAGCGGTTTCATGATGTCGAACTCGAGATAACTGCCGAGACAGGGCCGCAGTTTTCCGTCGCAGGTGAGCCGCAGTTTGTTGCAGCTCTCGCAGAAATGCAGGTTGGTCAGCGCGCCGATGAAACCGATCCGCTGCTCGCGGCCGGGCAGCTGGTAGTAGGTCGCGGGCCCGTTGGTTTTGAATTCCGGCTGCGGGATGAGCCGGCCAAATTTCGCCTCGATCGTGCGCTTCGCTTCCGCCACCGGCAGGAAATTCTCCTCGCTCAAGACTTCGGTCGTGCTCACCGGCATGAGCTCGATGAAGCGGAGGAGCAGCCCCTTTTCTGCCGCGAAATCGACCAGGCTCGTCAGGCCGTCTTCGTTATGTCCGCGCATCAGGACGCAGTTGATTTTCACCTGCGGAAAGCCCGCGGCGAGCGCGGCATCGATCCCGGCGAGCGCCGCCGGGAACAGATCGCGCCCGGTGACGCGCGCATACTCCGCGCGATCGAGCGTATCGAGCGAGATGTTAACCGAACGAAAACCGCAGGCGCGAACCGCTTCCGCCATCGTCAGGCCGGGTTCCACTTCCTTGGTCAGCAGCGTTGCGTTGGTCGAGAGCCCGATATCGCGCAGGTTCGTTAGGCGGGGAAGCTGCCGGAAAAGCTGGATGACATCGCGCCGGGTGAGCGGTTCGCCGCCGGTGAGACGGAGTTTTGTCACCCCGAGATCGGTCGCGATGCGGATGAGCCGGAGCGTTTCCTCGAAGGTCAGGATGTCGTGGCGCGGGAGCCATTCCTGAAGCTCCTGCGGCATGCAGTAGGTGCAGCGCTCGTTGCAGCGATCGGTGATCGAGACGCGCAAATAAGAGATGCGATGCCCGAAACGATCCTCCATGGAGCGAGGCTACGATGGCGCGTTTCGCGAAGCAAGATGGGGCCCGGCGCCGTCTGCCCGGTTGACCGCTGTTTTTGCCTAAACGATGCTTCTTTCATGAAACGTCAGACTTCTCTTTCGTGGGTGTTGCTCGCGGGTCTGGCCGCGAGCGCGTTATTGCTCTCCAGTTGCTCGACGGTGCGCTCGCGCATCGAGGAAAATCAGGCGGGATTCGCCCGTCTATCGCCTAACGACCAGACCCTGGTGACGCAGGGCAAAATCCGGGGCGGGATGTCGCAGGACGCGGTCTTCTTTGCCTGGGGCCGGGCGCAGCAAAAAGCCGTCGGCGAAGTGCATGGCGTGCCGACGGAAACCTGGGTGTATCTGATCGCGACCACGGTGCCGACTTACGGCTACGGCGGCGGTTTCTACGGTGGGTTTTCCGGGCCGGTGGGTTACTACGGGCGGCATGGCGGTCGGCGCTATTACGGGGCGATTTACGATCCGTTCTACGATCCCTTCTATTATCCGTTTTCGGAGACGATCACGCAGCCGGTGAAGACGGTCTCATTCCAGCGCGGGAAGGTGATCGCATTTCAATACCTCACGCCGGGGTATTGATCCGCTCGTTAGGCGGGCGACGTTACGTGCTCTGCACGAGACGCCGCACGAGGTCTTCCACGGTCACGATGCCGGTGAGCTTCTGTTTCGCATCCACCACCGCCGCGAGGGTGAGCCGCGCGGCGCGGAGCCGGCGGATGATCCGGTAGGCGGATTCGTTCTCGCTCGCGGTCACGAGGCGTCGGGTGTAATCGCGGAGCGTGCGGCGGGGTGGCGGGTCGAGCAGAATATCGAAGACGTTGACCAGTCCGAGCGCGCGACCTTTTGCCGATATCACCGGCACGCGATCGACCCCGGTGCGCGCGCTGAGTTGCAACAACTCCGGCACGGTCGTTTCCGGCCGTACGCTGGTGACTTTGCGCAGCGGCCGCATCACGTCGGCGACTTTTACAGTGCGAAAATCGACCACGTTATGGATCATTGCGCGCTCCGCGGAAGTGAGTGAACCCTGCATCTCTCCTTCGACCGTGAGCTGTTTCAAATCCTCGCGCGCGACGAACATCCGCGGGACGGATTCCTTCTGCGGCAGGCAGAGCCCGCCCACCCGCGCACCCAGTTCCAGGACCGGCCAGAAAAGCCGCGAAGTGAACTCGAGTAACCCGGCGAGCGCGGCGAGCGCACGATAGGGGAAGCGGCGGAAGAGCGACTTCGGCAGCACGCCGAGCATGAGCAAATAAATCGGCCCGGCGAGCAGCAGGGCAACCGGATAACCGATCATGCCTAACGAACGCACGAGCCGTCGGGTGAGCAGGAGCAGACCCGCGATGTCGGCGAGATTGGTCACGAGCAGGATAGTCACGAGCAGCCGCTCCGGCCTTTTCAGGAGCCGATGCAGGAGCATCGCGGAGCGGTTCCGCAGCTTCACCTGATGGCGCAGCCGCACCTGATCGAGTGAGAGCAGCCCGGCCTCGATGCCGGAAAAAACGAACGACACTACCCAGCAAAAAACGATTGTGATCCAGGCGAGCATCAGGAAATGGTTTCGTCCTCTTCGGGGTTTTCCTCGGCCATCGCAGCGGTCCGCTCGAGCAGCGCTTCCTCGATTCGTTGGTGGCTCACCCGCCGCACGGTGAAAATGACCCGCGGTGTCTCCAGCTTCGCGCCGACGTTCGGCAGTTGGCCGAACCGGGTAAAAAGATAGCCGCCGATCGTATCGATCCCGTCCGCTTCCAGCGCGAAGCCGAGATGCTCGGTGAGGTCGTCGAGCCGCGCGTTCCCGCTCACGAGGAAACGCCCTTCCTCGAGCGGCTCGATGTAGAGATCTGCATCCCCTAGACGGCGCCGCGTCGCTGATGATCTCCTCGATAATATCCGCCAGGGTAATGATTCCCTCGGTCCCGCCGAATTCATCGACCACGATCGCGAGACCCTGCGGCTGCGAGATGAAACGCCGGAGCAGATCGATTGCCGCCATCGTTTCCGGGACATACGAGGGCGCGATCAGCGTCTCGGTGTAAGGCCGCGACGGATCGAGCAGGAATTTTTTTACATCCACGATCCCGACCACATGATCGGGCGTTTCCGCGTAAACGGGCACCCGTCGATGCCGCCGCTCCTGAAGAAGCGTGATCGCTTCCTCGTTAGGCAAATCATCCGGGATCGCGAAGGTATCGACCCGCGGCGTCATGCAATCCTTCGCCGTTTTGTCGCCGAGCTTGATGATTTCCTGGATCATCTCGCCCTCGGCTTCCTGGAGCGTGCCTTCCTCCTCGCCCATCTCGACCAGGGTTTCGAGTTCCTCGTCGCTCATCTGTCGGCGCACCTGCAGATGCGCGGGCGTCAGCCGATCGATCATCCCCGCGCTCACGTCCTCGAGCGCGCGACCGACGCGATCGAGGAACGGCATCAGCGCCTTGAGCGTGAACACGCCCATGGTCGAGAGTCGATACGGCTTCGAGATCGCGAGGAGCTTCGGGGTTAAATCGCAGATCAGCACGATGACGGCGAAAATGACCAGCGTCACGACCCACGACGGCATCCGCGCGTGCAGTGGCCCTTCCCAGATGAGCACGAGGCAGAGAATGACGAGCGGGACATTGATCAGGGTGACGCCGAGCAGGAGGACGTTGAGCACGCGGCGCGGGCTGTCGCGAAAGAGCCGGAGGAAATCGGTGAGCGACGGGTGCTGGTCGTGCAGCCGCTGGATTTGGTGGCTCTTGAGCGAGAAAAGCGCGGTCTCCAAACCAGAGAAAAGCGCCGAGCAGCAGATCAGAACAACGATCGCGCCAATGAGAATACTGAGCCCGACTACCGTCATCCGGCACCCGCGGCCGTGCGCGTGCACGAGCCCTCCGTTGCCAAAACTTTGCCTGCTCGGTTGCCGGTCATCTCTGCGGAAACGAGACTAAGCGTTCCGTGAACAAAGACCAAAGAATTTCCCGGCTGGTCGAGGAGCTGAGCGGCGCGCCGGCGACCGGCGAGAGCGAGGAAATCGCGGAGCATCCCTGCTACACGGGATTCTTTCGATGCTGGAATGAGCAGCGCTATTACGAAGCGCACGACGTGCTCGAGCATCTCTGGCTGCGCACGAAAACCGAGGACGCCGATTATTTTAAGGGGCTCATCCAGGCGGCCGGCGGGTTCGTGCATCTGCAGAAGCAACACGCGCGGCCGACGCATCCGAAAGATGGACGGCGGATGTATCCGGCGGTGCGGCTCTTTCGTTTGGCAGAGAAAAATTTGGCGCCGTTTGGGCCGGTCCGGCATCGGCTCGACGTCGCGGCATTCCTGAGCCTGCTCCGAGGGGAAGTGGAAGCGATCCTGGCGTCCGATCATCGCCAAAATCCGTGGTCGCCTGCCACTGCGCCGAAGATTTCCCTACAAGACTTCGCGGGGCGCGCCGCGCCCGACGATCCGCCCGCGCTCGATTAGCAGCACCTCGTCGCAGAGCTCGATCGCTTCCGCGCGATCGTGGGTCACGTAGAGCATCGGCAGGTCGAACTCGTTAGGCAATGCCTTCAACTGCGCGAGGATCGCATCGCGCAACTTGCGATCGAGTCCGGTCAGCGGCTCGTCCAGCAATAGCAGCCGCGGCTCGGAGAGAAGCGCGCGCCCGATCGTGACCCGCTGCCGTTCGCCGCGCGAAAGCTGCCGCACATCGCGGTCGAGGAGCGGTGTGATCTCGAGAAATTCCGTCACATGCGCGAGCGAGAAGGCGGGGTCGCGCGATTCGTTAGGCCGGCCGTAAAGCAGGTTCCGCCGCACATCGAGATGCGGAAAGAGTGAGTCATCCTGCGGCACGTAACCGACCCGCCGCTGCCGCACCGGGAGCCCGCTAAAATCCGTGCCGTTGAACCGAATCAAACCCGCGGTCGGCTCGCGCAGACCCGCGATCGTTTCGAGGAGCGAAGTTTTCCCCGCGCCCGACGGTCCGAAGATCCCGGTCCGCTCCGCGATCAGCTCCACATCGGCTTCGAGCGCGAAACCGGAGAGCGGCAACCGCACTTTTCCTAACGACAACTTCACCGCGCCGCCTCCCGTTTCCGCAGCAGCCATTCCGCGCTGAAGACCGCGACAAACGCGATCACCACGCAGACCACAAGCAGTCGGTAAGCAGTCGCGTCGTGCCCGAGCTGGACCGCTTCGTAGATCCGCAGCGAGAGCGTCTGCGTCTCGCCGGGGATGTTGCCTGCGAGCAAAATCGTCGCCCCAAATTCTCCAACCGCGCGCGCGAAAGCGAGCAGCACGCCGCCGCAAATCGCGCGGGCCGCGAGCGGGAGCGAGATCGTCCAGAAAACGCGCCACTCCCCCGCGCCTAACGAGCGCGCCATCTGCTCGTAGCGCCGGTTCACTTCCTGAAACCCGACCCGCGCCGAGCGCACGAGCAGCGGGAACGACATCACCGCGGCCGCGATCACGACGGCTCGCCAGGTGAAGACAATGTCGAGATCGAACTGCCGATGGAGCCATCCGCCTAACGAGCCGTGGCGCCCGAGCAGCTTCAGCAAAATCAATCCGGTCGCCACCGGCGGCATCACCAGCGGCAGCGTGACCAGCGTTTCCACGACTGATTTTCCAAACCAGCGCGGCCGCGCCAGCAGCCAGGCGACGGCGAGCCCGAAAGGCAGAATCACCAACGTGCTCCCCGCGCACGCCGCGAGGGTAAAGCGCACCGCCTGCCATTCATCGGGTTGCACCGGCGAACTTTGTGCAGCGCGCGCGCGAAGCACAAGCGCGCGGTGAACGAAGCAGGTCATCCTGAGCGGAGCGCAGCGGAGTCGAAGGATCCCGTCGGGTTTCTGGCAAGCTCCATCACAGAGATGCCGAAAAAAAAGCCGGAGCTTCACGGCAACCCCACGGGATCCTTCGACTTCGCTGCGCTCCGCTCAGGATGACGGCGCGATGCTCCGCTCACCGCGCCGTGATTTCGCGCGCGGGCTGATTTCCCGTAAAGTTACCCCGTGACTCCGACACCCACGCCCGCGGCCGAATTCCGCCCTGCCCAAGCTCAACACGAAAATCGGCTGATCCACGAGAAATCGCCCTACCTCCTCCAGCACGCGCACAACCCGGTCGACTGGTATCCGTGGGGCGAAGAAGCTTTCGCGAAAGCGCGCCAGGAGAATATGCCGATCTTTCTCTCGATCGGTTATTCCACCTGCCATTGGTGTCACGTGATGGAGCGCGAGGAGTTCGAGGTCCCGGCCGTCGCCGAGGTGATGAACAAGCATTTCGTGAACATCAAAGTCGATCGCGAAGAGCGCCCCGACGTCGATCGCGTTTACATGGCGTTCGTGCAGGCGACCACCGGCGGTGGCGGCTGGCCGATGAGCGTCTGGCTCACGCCCGATCTGAAACCATTCGTCGGCGGCACCTATTTCCCGCCCGAGGACAAATACGGTCAGCCCGGTTTCACCAAGGTCCTCGAGCGGATCGCCGACGCCTGGGAAAAAGATCACGCCAAGATCATCGAGAGCGGCAACCAGATCGTCGCCGCCCTCGCGAAATCGAACGCCGCTTCCGATGAGAAAGCCGCCGCGCCTAACGAAAAGATGCTCGGCGCCGCTTACGATCAGCTCGCGAAGAGCTTCGACAAAGTGCAGGGCGGCTTCGGCGGCGCGCCGAAATTTCCGCGGCCGGTCACGCTCAATTTCCTTTTCCATTTCGCGCATCATGCCGGCCTCGAGACCGAGACGGGGAAAGCCGCGCTCGCGATGAATTATTTCACCCTCCGCCGGATGGCCGACGGCGGGATGCACGATCAGCTCGGCGGCGGTTTCCATCGCTATTCGGTCGATGGCGTCTGGCACGTCCCGCATTTCGAGAAAATGCTCTACGATCAGGCGCAGCTCGCCGGCGCGTATCTTAGCGCGTTCCAGATCACGCACGACGCCGTCTACGAATCGGTCGCGCGCGACACGCTCGATTACGTGAAGCGCGACATGACTTCGCCCGAGGGTGGCTTCTACTCCGCGGAGGATGCGGACAGTTTGCCTAACGAAAAGAGCGCCGAGAAAATCGAAGGCGCGTTCTACGTTTGGAGGAAGGACGAGATCGACGAAACGCTCGGGACCGCGGCCGCAGCGCTCTTCGATTTCCGCTACGACGTGCAGCGGCACGGCAACACGCCCGAGGGGAGCGATCCGCACGGCGAACTCCGCGGGCAGAACGTGCTCCGCGCGCAGAAGACGATCGCGGAGGCCGCGAAGGAATTTAAACTCAGCGAAGCGGAGGTGCGGGACTCGTTAGGCAAAAGCTCCGCGAAACTGCTCGCGAAACGCAACCAGCGACCGCGCCCGCATCTCGACGACAAGATCATCACCGCGTGGAATGGGCTGATGATTTCCGCCTACGCGCGCGGCGCGCAGGTCCTCGGCGACGCGAACTATCTCGCCACTGCGACGCGCGCGGCCGAGTTCATCAGGGCGAAACTTTATCGCGAAAGCGACCAGACGTTGCTCCGCAGCTATCGCGGCGGGCCCTCCGACATCCCGGGTTTTGCGGACGACTACGCGTTTTACATCCAGGGTCTGCTCGATCTTTACGAGGCGTCGTTCGACGTGCAGTGGCTCGCGCTCGCAGAGAAATTGCAGGCGACGCAGGACCGGCTTTTCTGGGACGAAAAGGATGGCGGCTATTTCACGAGCACCGGTAAGGACGAGAGCATCCTTCTGCGGATGAAAGAGGACAACGACAACGCCGAGCCCGCGCCGAGCTCGGTCGCGGCGCTGAATCTTTTCCGGCTCGCGCAGATTCGCGACACGCAGGAGTTGCGCGAGCGCGGGGAGAAAACGATCGCTGCCTTCGCGGCCCCGCTCGATCACTACCCAAGCGCGCTGCCGCAGATGCTGGTCGCGCTGGAATTCAGCCTCACGAAACCGAAGCAGATCGTGCTCGCGGGAAAAGCAGAGAGCGACGATACCCGCGCGCTTCTCGCCGAGGTGCACCGGCATTTTTTGCCGGACACAATCGTGCTCCTGGCTGATGGCGCAGAGGGGCAAAAATTTCTCGGCGAAAAACTTGATGAGCTGAAGGAGATGCAGCCGGTGGATGGGAAAGCTGCCGCCTATGTCTGTGAGAATTTCACGTGCAAAGCGCCGGTCACGGCCGCCGAAGAACTCGGGAAGCTCCTGGCTCGTTAGGCGCGACCGTTTGACGGACTGGGGCCCAAACCGCGCGGTCATCCTGAGCGAAGTGCAGCTCGCCTCGCGAGCGGAACGCAGTCGAAGGATCCCGTGGCGCTGCCGTGCAGCCCCGGCTGCCGATGAAAGCTTCCCAGCAACTCCACGGGATCCTTCGACTCCGCCCCGCTTCGCAGGGCTCCGCTCAGGATGACGGATCGCTGCTGTTCCCGGCGCCGTTGCCGCTGACTGCCGCCGGACTCTTCGCCGAGACTGGTCGCCGTCGGCGCAGGCGCATCCAGTTGTTCCAGGTCTTCCGCACGCTGTCTTTCGGCGTGAGATATTCCTGGTTCAGCTCGTTGCTCTTCAAAATCCGCGCAGGTACACCGCCTAACGAGAAGTCCTCGGTATTCAAGATGGTGTAAGCCGTCCCGATCGCGGCGTGATGATGCGCGTCGCTCGCCGCGGTCATCGGCAGTCCGCGCACCTGCGCATATTTGAAGGCGTAACGATTATACCGGCGCAAAGTGGTCGCGGCGTTGAAGACCTCGAGCGCGTCGATCGGCAGATTCTCGAGGGTGGAAAAACGAATCCCGGCCCGGAACAAATCGTAAGGATGCGGCGGAATCGCGAGCCCGCCGCGCTCATGGATGAGGTCGCAGACTTCGCGCGCGGGCGTGCCTTTCAAAAACGGGAGCGACGCGCCGATGCAGAGCAGGTGACCTTCCGCGGTGGTCACCTCGACCCCGGGGATGATGAGGAATCCGTCAACCGGCTGGCCATCCTCGCGGATCAGCCCTTTCTCGCGGCAGTAATCGACGCCGTCATTCGTGTTGTGATCGGTCATCGCAAAACCGTGGAGTCCCTTGGCGCGCGCGGCTTCGATGTTCTGCTCGGGGCTGGAAACGCCGTCGCCGGAAAAGAACGAATGCGTGTGCAGGTCGATCTTGAAGGGCATCGGCGGGAGGGTAGTTTGCGCGCCTCGAAATGGAAAGCGTGGGTTTCAAGGAATGGGCGCTGGTTTGCGCGGCGCTCGGCGACGGCACGCAGAGTGTGCTCGTGCGCAAAGGCGGAATCGCGGAAGGCCGCGATGGCTTCCAGTTTCGGTATCGCGAGTTCTTTTTATTCCCGACTTTTTTCCATGAGCAGGCGGGCAAGACGCGGCTGGTGGATGCGGTCGTGCCAGAGCCGTTGCCTAACGAGATTGAGATTCGGTTCTGGGGGCGGATCGAGGAGACACGCGTGGTGACGGATTGGGAAACAGCGCGTGCGCTCGCGCCGCTGCACATCCTTCAGGAGAGCGTGGTGCGGGAGCGGTTCGAGTACCGATGACACGCCCGGAGTGCAGGTGGCGTTTGTGCGCGTTTTCCGGCTGGCGAAGCCGTGGCGGTTTCCGGATTTGCCGCGTTATGGCGGCTGCCGTTCGTGGGTGGATTTGCCGGCGGTGCCGGCGGAGGCGGAGTTGAAGCACGTGTTGGATGATGCAGTGCAGGAGCAGCAGCGGGCTTTGTTTCGCCGCTTGATGGACGCGTCAGACAACAGATCAAACCCGGCACCTAGCAGCAAAATCGCGCCTAACGAACAGGCGTAAGGTGCGCGAGCGCTTCGATCTCAGCGGTCTGGGGGAACATGTCGAACGGGGTGACGCTCTCGAGCGAGTAGCCCGCGCCAAGATCCGCGAGGTCGCGCGCGAGTGTGGGCGGATTGCAGGAGACGTAGAGCAGTGTCGCCGCCGGATACGCGCGCAGGATTTCGCGCACGTCGGCACCGAGCCCGGTGGCCGGCGGATCCACCAGCACGGTCGTGAGGTTGAGATCGGCGCGGCTTAGCTCGGACTCGAGCCGCTGCGCGAGATCGCCGGCGAAATAAGATTCGTTAGGCGCGGCGTCTGCTTCCGCGGCGGCGATCGCGTGGATGTCCCAGTCGAGGCCGACGGTGCGGACGAATTTACCGAGGAGACGCTTGGCGAAAAACCCGGCGCCGCAGTAGCCGTCGATGAGGAGCGACTGCTCCGGCGGCACGAGCGCGCCGATCGCCGCGGCGAGCGCTTCCGCGACGGCGTCGTTCGTCTGCGAGAACACGCGCGGGCCGCTCCGCGCGCGCAAAGTGTAATGCCCATCGCGCGGACGTCCGGCGCGGAGCGCGGCGAGTTCTTCGTTCACTTCGCCGGCGGAGATCGGGCACTGCTCGATGTCGATTAACCGATGAACGTCGCGCCGGAAAAATCCGATGACGCCCTCCTCGACGTGGACGGTAATCCGGTTGCGATAGCCATATTCGAGGGGCGAGGGGACGATCGGCTGCAAAGGTGGCTCGGAGAATTTGCCGATCCGCCGCAAAGCCGAGCGGACCTGCTCGGTTTTCCAATGCAGCTGGCTCGCGTAGCTCATGTGCTGATACGCGCACCCGCCGCAGCGACCGAAATAGGGACACGGCGGCTCGACCCGCTCCGGCGAAGCCTCTTCCAGCCTAACGACCTCGGCTTCGGCGAACGATTTTTTCTCCCGGACGATCCCGGCGGTGACCCGCTCGTCCGCGATCGTGAACGGCACGAAGACCGCCTTGCCCTCGGCGCGGCCGACGCCTTTGCCGCCGAACGCAATGTCCTCGATCACCAGTTCCACTTCGCGCTGCATCCGCGGACTTTCGCAGAGCAGCGCGGCGGCGTCGAAGGGGGATTGATTCGGAAGTTTTACAATAGCGCCCGCACCGCGTTCAGGTCGGGATCGGTCTTCGCGATGTCGCGGAAAGTTGCGTCCATCTTGAAGCTGATCTGCAAATGTTTCTTCGCGATTCGGACATTGCCGAGGAGCGCTTCGTAGCAGCCCATGTTGTAATAAAAAATCGGCTCCTGGCGCAGGCACTTCGGCCCGAGCAAGAGAATGCGCCGTGCAGCCGCGGTTCGGCCCATCTGATTGAGGCAAAAGCCGGCGTGGAGAAAACCTGACCCGCTGTTTGGCGCGACGCGGCAGAGCTTGCGACTAAGCGCGAGCGCGCGCGCCCAGGCTTTGCGCTGCATCAAATGATGGAGGCGCAGGAGCAACACTTCAGGCCGGTTTTGTTCCTCGGCCGCGATGGCGTTCAGCTCGGCGATGGATTCGCGGACCATCCCGAGTTCGGCATAACCGCAGGCGGCGCGCAATTGCCACTGGAGTCTCATGCTTTCCTCTAAAAGCAGTTCTCGCGCCTGTAGCCCCTTCGCTCGGCGAAGCGTGGAAGTTTCCTCCGAATTTTTTTGCAGTTGAGGCCGAGATTGTGTCGCCCGCAGGGCGACAGCTACAGCAGCGTCTCCAGTTCGTGCACCCGCCGATCGAAGAGCGCAGCGTGGCGTCCACCGGCGCGGGGGTGGACATGTCGACGCCCGCTTTTTGCAGCGTTTCGATCGGGAATTTCGAGCCGCCGGATTTCAGGAAGCCGAGATAGGCCTCGACCGCTCCGGCGCGCCCGCTGAGCACTTGCTCCGCGAGCGCGACCGCGGCGCTGAGGCCGGTGGCGTATTTGTAAACGTAGAACGCGCTGTAGAAATGCGGGATGCGCAGGCACTCGAGCTCGAGCTCCGGGTCGATGCGCGAAGTCGGGGCCGAAGTAGGCGTCGAGCAGCTTCGCGATAGTCGCTTGCGGAAAGTGTCGAGCGTGAGCGGTTCGCCGCTCTCCTCGATCGCGTGCGATGACTTTCTCGAACTCGGCGAACATCGTCTGCCGGATAGACCGTGCCGCGGATGTCGTCGATCTGCCGGTTGATGAGGTAGGCGCGCATCTTCGGGTCGTCGGTCTGCTCGAGCAGATGATGCGTGAGCAGCTCTTCGTTGAAGGTGCTCGCCACCTCCGCGAGGAAGATCGGGTAGTCGTAGGTCTGGAACGGCTGCGTGCGCTGCGCATAGCCAGGTGTGCATCGAGTGCCCGGCCTCGTGCGCGAGCGTGTAGACGTCGGCGAAAACGTCGCGCTTGTAGTTCATCAGGATGTACGGCGGACGTGCCGTAGCTGCCGATGGAACTGAACGCGCCGCTGCGTTTGCCTTTGTTTTCGTAGCGATCGCACCAGCGCCCGCGCAGGCCCGTCGCCGAGCGTGTCGCAGTATTCGTCGCCGAGCGGCGCGAGCGAGGCGAGCACTTTCTCGATCGCTTCGTCGAAGGACACGTCGGTCTCGATGTCCGCGACGATCGGCACGTAGGTGTCGTAGTGGTGGATTTCGTCGAGGCCGAGCACGCGCTGGCGCAGCGTCGTAGTAGCGGAAGAGCGGCGCGAGATTCGCGCGGACGCTCGCGATCAGGTTGTCGTAGACCGCTCACCGGCACGTCGTCCGTAGAAGAGCGCAGCCTCGCAGCGCCGACGGAGTAATTCCGCGCGCGCGCGCGGAAGACATCGGCCTTCACCGAATTGGAAAGCGTCGACGGCGAGCGTGAATTTGTGATCCTCGAACTCGGCGTAGAACTGATGAAACGCGCGCTTCCGCAGCTCGCGGTCGCGCTTGACCAGGAACGAGCTGCAAGAGCTCTGGGTGAGCGGCCGCTCCTCGCCTTTTTCGTCGACGATCACCCCGAACTTCATGTCCACATTCGTGAGCTGCGAGAAGGTGTCGTCGTGGCCGTCGAGCGCGCTGAATTGCCGAGCGCGAGCAGGCGCTCTTCTTTTTCCGTGAGCGTGTGCGGCTTCATCCGGCGGATTTTGCGCAGGTTGGTTTGCCACTCGCGCAGCGCCGGGTCGTCGAGGAAGCGCGCGAAGGTCGCGTCGTCGATCGCCTGGATTTCCGGCACGAGGAACGCCGTCGCTTCGCCGATCGTGGTGAGCAGATTCTGGAGCTGCCCGATGCGCGAAAGATATTCCGGATTCGCGCTGTCCTCCGCGAGCTGAAGCGAGGCGAAGTGGTAAACCCGCTCGATTTTTGCATCGATCGTCTTCTCGAATTCGAGCAGCTCTGCGAGCGTCCCGGCGCTCTCGCCGACCCGGCCTTTCCAGTTCGTTAGGCGCGGATAAGTCGACTGGATCCAGGCGACGTCCTCAGACCACTTATTCGTGTCCGCAAAGAGGAGCGAGAGATCCCACTTGTCGGCCTCGGGAATTTCGTCGCGGGTCGGCGTCTTGATTTCTTCCATTCGATTTCCTCGCCGCAAAAGCGGGTTCTGTCATCCTGACCTCTGGGAAGGTAGGCCGGCGGTGTTCGGCTAACCCGGCTCGGCGGGATCCTTCGACTCCGCTGCGCTCCGCTCAGGATGACCAGCGTGGTTGCCGTCGATGAGCAGTACAGCGCTGAGCGCGCTGGCGAGCGCGAGCGCGACGGCGATCGCCATCGTGAGGCGAAAACCGCGCACGAACGCGTGATCGATCACGCGGCGCGCGGTGGCGCGTTGGGCGGCGTCCCATGCGGCCGGCAACTCGATCGCGGCGAGTCGATCTGTCTGGCTCACGACCGTGTAGCGCGATTCGTTAGGCAATTCGCGCCGCAGGCTGCCGCTGAATGTCTGCAGCATCACGATCCCCAGGACCGCGATCGCGAGCAGACCGGCGGTGCGCGAGACGGCGTTGTTCACGCCCGATGCGATGCCCGCGCGACTCTGCGTGACCGAGTTCATCACTGCGGTCGTGAGCGGCGCGACGCTCAGTGCCATCCCGATCCCGAGCACGACGACCGCGGGCAAAAAAGTTGTCGCGTAGCTGCCGCCGACACCCGGCAAAATGAAGAGTGCGAAGCCCGCTGCGGCGACGAGCGGACCGATGATCAACGGCCGGCGCGCGCCGAATTTTTCCACCAACCCGCCCGACCAGCGCGAGAGGAAAAAGATGATCAGGATGAGCGGCAAAATCGCCGCGCCCGCGGCCGTCGGCGAGTAGTGCTGCACCTGGATTAAATTGAGCGGCAGGAAAAAAAGCGCACCGCTGAGCGCGCCGTAGAGCAGGAGCGTGAGGAGATTCCCGCCCGCAAAAGTCCGCGAGCGAAAGAGATCGAGCGGCAACATCGGGTGCGCGATGCGCGCTTCCTGCCAGAGGAAAACGGCGAGCAACACGACTGCACCGGCGAGCGCGAACAGCACCGCCGGATGCCGAAACCCGAGCTGCGACGATTCGATCAATCCGTAAACCAGCGCGCCGAGACCGAGCGCCGCGAGCGTCGCGCCGAACCAATCGAGCGGGTTCCGCGTTTCCTCCGCGCTCTCCGGCACTTGCCAGAGCGACAGTGCGATCACGATCGCAGCCAGCGGGAGATTGATGAAGAAAACCGCGCGCCAGGAAAATTGCTCGACCAGCCAGCCGCCGAGGACCGGCCCGATCGCCGCCGTGATTGCGCTGAAGGCCGACCACGTCCCGATCGCGCGACCGCGTTCCGCTTCGGGAAAGGAGTTGCTGATCAGCGCGAGGCTGCCCGGCACGAGCAGCGCCGCGCCGATTCCCTGCACGGCGCGCGCGGCGATCAGCGCGTGGATGTTGCCGGCGAGCCCGCAACCGGCGGAAGCGAGCGCGAAAAGCGCGACTCCGAAGACAAAAATCCGCCGTCGCCCGTAATGATCGCCTAACGAGCCGCCGACGAGCAGGAGCGCCGCGAGGAAAAGCGCATACGCCTCCACCACCCACTGCACATCGGTCACGGTGGCGCGGAGATTTTTCTGGAGCGCGGGGAGAATAATGTTCACCACCGTGCCGTCGATGAAGGCGAGGCTGGAGCCGAGAATGGTCGCCGGCAGCACCCAGGGCGCGGCTCTTTTCGAGCAGTAATTCGGCCGGGACATGGACCGGAGCTTACCGTGAGAACCCGGACGCGCAGAAGCGCACCCCTCCGGAGGGACCTGCTTCCGCAGGTCCGCGCAGTTTAGGCCGCGCCGCGGCGCACTTTGCGCAACAGCTGCTGCAGGGTAATCCCGCGCAGGTGCCGGCGGACCGCGTCTTCCGCGCCCGTGGCCACGCCACTCATGATCTCGCGCATGTTGCAGCTCACCCGGCAATGCTTGAACGCCTTGCGCTCGTTGATCGCGATCACCGGCCGCGCCTGGACGGCGTCATAGACGGCGAGGAGCGAAATCTCCGCCGGCTTTTTGCAGAGTTTC
Source organism: uncultured Verrucomicrobiae bacterium (assembly GCA_963742845.1). GTDB lineage: Bacteria > Verrucomicrobiota > Verrucomicrobiia > Chthoniobacterales > UBA10450 > Palsa-1392. The sequence continues at coordinate 776,104 of CAVUNK010000008.1, forward strand.
GTCCCGCCATGCTTGCCCGTGTAGGTCTCGACCAGGCGCGCGCGCCGGAGGCCGAGGAGGAGGCGGCGGATCACCACTGGGTTGGTATTCACGCTCGTCGCGAGCTTCTGCGAATCCATCGTCCCCTCGGCAAAGGCGAGCGCGGTCAGGATATGGACGGCGAATGTAAATTGTTGATTGACCACGCGGTGAAACTGTAATTGTGTCCGTTACACTTAGAAAATATTTCTATCCGAAACAATCTCTGATACGGATAAACCTATCACGCCGGCAAGAAATTTGCACGAACCTGGGACGCTCATGAGGACTTTTCATTCACTCTCGAAGACATCGCTCCGCGCGCTCGCCGGCTCGCTCCTCGTCACGGTCGCGCTCAACGGTTGCGGTGGTCCCGCGAAGCCGGCCGGGCCGCCCCCGCCCTCGGTGACGGTGGTGAAGGCTTTGCAAAAAGAGGTGACCGAATGGGACGAATACACCGGCCGGCTCGCGGCGGTCGACGAAGTGGAAGTGCGCGCGCAGGTCAGCGGTTATCTCGAGTCGGTGCACTTTAAGGACGGCCAGATGGTGAAGAAGGGCGACCTGCTTTTCACGATCGATCCGCGCCCTTACCAGGCCGTACTCGACCGCGCGAACGCGCAGCAAAAACAGGCCGAAGCCGGTCTCGCGCTCGCTGACGTAAACCTAAAGCGCACCCAGGAACTCGCCGGCAAAAAGGTCGTCGCTTCTTCCGAGCTCGACGATCAACGGAGCAAGCAGTTGCAGGCGGCGGCCGCGATCCAGGTCGCGGGGGCCGAGGTGAAAGCCGCGCAGCTCAATCTTGATTTTACCCGGATCAACGCGCCAATCAGCGGCCGGATCAATCGCCATCTTGTGAGCGAAGGCAACCTGATCAGCGGCGGCGCGGCGACCGCGACGCTCCTGACCACGATCGTCTCGCTTGATCCAATCCAGGCTTATTTCGAAGCCGACGAACAGGCCTATCTGAAATACACGCGGCTGAATCAGTCCGGCGTCCGCCGCAGCTCGCGCGATGTCGCGAACCCGGTGAAACTCGAGCTCGCGGACGAAGAAAATTTTCCGCATCTCGGGAAAATGGATTTCGTCGAGAACCGGGTCGACGTGAACACCGCGACCGTCCAGGGCCGCGCGATTTTTGAAAATCACGACCTGGTTCTGACCCCGGGGCAGTTCGTTAGGCTGCGACTCCTCGGCAGCCCGGCGCACAAGGCGGTGCTGATTCCAGATCAGTCGATTGTTTCCGATCAGTCGCAAAAATTCGTCTGGGTGGTCGCCGCGGACGGCACGCCGAAATACCAGACCGTCGTCCCCGGCCCGATGATCGACGGCCTGCGCGTCATCCGCTCGGGACTCAAGCCTAACGACCCGGTGATTGTGCTCGGTCTGCAAAGCGTGCGCCCGGGCGTGAAAGTGAAAGCCGAGGAAGCGCCCGCGAACAAATTTTACACGAGCGACGAGCAGGCGACCGCGATCGCCGCGGGGCTCGCGAAGCCCGCTGCGGAAGACGCGAAGAAGTAGTTCCGTACTGTGAAATTCTCCCATTTCTTCATCAGCCGGCCGATCTTCGCGGCGGTCATTTCGATCGTGATCATGATCGTCGGCGGGATCGCGTATTACACGCTGCCGATCGCGCAATACCCGGAGGTCGCGCCGCCAACCGTGGTGGTGACGACGAGTTACCCGGGCGCGAATCCTCAGGTCATCTCCGACACCGTCGCGACGCCGATCGAGCAGCAGATCAACGGCGTGGAGGACATGCTTTACCTCACCTCGCAGTGCACCGCGGACGGGTCGATGACGCTCACGATCACGTTCAAGCTCGGGACCGATCTCGATAAGGCACAGGTGCTGGTGCAAAACCGCGTCGCGGTCGCAATCCCGAGTCTGCCGGAAGAGGTGCAGCGGATCGGCGTGACAACCGACAAGAGCTCGCCTGACCTGCTGCTCGTGGTCCACCTGCTTTCACCCGACAACCGCTACGACCAGCTCTACATCAGCAACTACGCGAGCCTGCACGTGCGCGACGTGTTGCGCCGGATCGAGGGCGTCGGCTCGGTGAATGTTTTCGGCGGGCGCGAGTACAGCATGCGCATCTGGCTCGACCCGGAAAAACTCGCCTCGGTTAACCTCACTGCGACCGACGTGGTGACGGCGTTGCGCGAACAAAACGTGCAGGTCGCAGCGGGTGTGATCGGCCAGCAACCGGTCGGCCCGGGCCACGCGTTTCAGCTTTCCGTGAACACGCTTGGGCGGCTGATCGATCCGGCGCAGTTCGGCGAGATCGTGGTCAAGACCGGCGACCAGGGGCGGCTCGTCCGAGTGCGCGATGTCGCCCGGGTCGAGCTTGGCGGACTCGATTATTCGGTGAACAGCTACCTCGGTTTTCCGAATCTTCCGGAAGCGAAACAAGCAGTCGCGCTTGCGATCCAGCAACGGCCCGGCACGAACGCGATCGCTACCGCGCACGAGGTCCGCGCGACCATGGAAACGCTGAGCAAGGATTTCCCGAAAGGCCTCGAGTACCGCGTGATCTACGACCCGACGGTGTTCGTCGAGGAATCGGTCCACGCGGTCGTGCACACGATCTTCGAGGCGGTGTTGCTCGTCGTGCTCGTGGTCATGATTTTCCTGCAATCGTGGCGCGCGACGCTGATCCCGCTGGTCGCGATTCCGGTCTCGCTCATCGGCACGTTCGCGGCGATGTCGGCGCTCGGATTTTCGCTGAACAATCTCTCGCTTTTCGGGCTCGTCCTCGCGATCGGCATCGTGGTGGATGACGCCATCGTGGTGGTCGAAAATATCGAGCGCAACATCGAGGAGGGGCTCTCGCCCTGCGACGCCGCGCGCAAGGCGATGGACGAAGTGGGCGGACCGGTTGTCTCGGTCGCGCTCGTGCTCGCCGCCGTCTTTATCCCAACCGCGTTCATTGGCGGAATCTCCGGGCAATTTTACCGGCAGTTCGCCCTCACGATTGCGGTCTCGACGCTGATCTCCGCCTTTGTCTCGCTCACGCTCAGTCCCGCGCTCGGCGGGATCCTGCTGCAACCGAAAGGCGCGAAGAAGGATTGGTTCGGGCGCTTCTTCGACACGGTTTTTGGCTGGCTCTTCCGCGGCTTCAACGCCTTCTTCGCCAAGACGCTCGGGGTTTACATCCCGACCGTTTCGCGACTCGTTAGGCGAACCGGTCTCGCGCTCGTCGTTTACGGGCTGCTTCTCCTGCTGACCTATTTCGCGTTTCAGCATGTGCCGAGCGGATTCATCCCGGCGCAGGACCAGGGGTACGCGATTATCGCGGCGCAACTTCCGGACGGCGCGTCGCTCGAGCGCACCGACGTGGTCATCCGCCAGATCATCAAGATCGGCCTCGAAACTCCCGGCATTAACCGGGTCGTCGCCTTCGCCGGATTCTCCGGCGCGACCCGCGCGAACAGCTCGAACGCGGCCGCGCTTTTTCCTGGCTTCGCCCCCTTTGAAGAACGTGGGAGCAAACTCGACGGACCGACCGTGATCGCTGATCTGCGCCGGCGCCTTGCCGCGGTGCAGGGCGCGCAGGTGGCGGTCATCCCGCCGCCGCCGGTGCGCGGACTCGGGACCGGCGGCGGCTTCAAGATGGAAGTGCAGGATCGCTCCGGCGCGGGTGTGCGCGAACTCCAGGCGGCGACCGACAAGGTGATCGCGGCCGCGCGCGGCGACGCCGGGTTGGTCCAGGTCTTCACCCAATTCCGCGCGAGCACGCCGCAACTTTTCGCCGAGGTCGACCGGACGAAGGCCAAAATGTTGAACGTCCCGTTAGGCAACATTTTCGACACGCTCCAGACCTATCTCGGCTCGACCTTCGTCAATCAGTTCAACCTTTTCGGGCGCACCTATCGCGTCACCGCGCAGGCCGACGCGCAATTTCGCGACGACGTTTCGGATATCGCGCGGCTGAAAACACGGAACTCGGAGGGCGGAATCGTGCCGCTCGGTTCGGTCATGAATATTCGTGAGACGACCGGCCCCGATCGCGTGGTGCGCTACAACCTTTTCCCCGCGGCGGAGATCAACGGCGACACCGCGAAAGGTTTCAGCTCCGGCCAATCGCTCGACACGATGGAGCGGCTCGCGCACGAAAATTTGCCTAACGGAATGAATTTCGAGTGGACCGATCTCGCCTATCAGCAGCGGGCCGCGGGCAACACGGCGGTTTTCATTTTCCCGCTCTGCGTGCTCTTCGTTTTCCTCACCCTCGCGGCGCAATACGAGAGCTGGACGCTACCGCTCGCAGTGATCCTGATCGTCCCGATGTGTCTGCTCAGCGCGATCGGCGGCGTGATCCTGCGCGGGTTCGACAACAACATTTTGACGCAGATCGGCTTCGTCGTGCTCGTGGGGTTGGCGAGTAAAAACGCGATCCTGATCGTGGAGTTCGCGCGCCAACAGGAACACGCGGGGAAGACGCGTTTCGAGGCCGCGATCGAAGCGTGCCGTTTACGGCTGCGCCCGATTTTGATGACTTCGTTCGCCTTCATCCTCGGCGTGGTGCCGCTCGTGATCGCGCGCGGCGCCGGCGCCGAAATGCGGCAATCGTTAGGCACGGCGGTCTTCTTCGGGATGCTTGGGGTGACTTTTTTCGGGTTGCTGCTCACGCCGATTTTCTATGTCGTCATCCGCGGTTTCGCGTCCGACACAAAACCGGAATCGGAGCCGGTCGCCTTCGCGAAGGCGTCCTCCGCGATCTAGCGTGGCCCACCAAATGGAACCGCTCTCGCCGATCGAGTGCTACCAAATCCTGCGCGGGCAGGTGGAGCACGAGGATAGCCTAACGACGCAAAGACTTTCCTGGCTCCTCGCCGCGCAGTCGTTTCTTTTTACCGCCTACGCGATCGTGCTGAACGGTCCGAGCGAGCTGACGAATCGTTTCGTCGCGGAGCAGCGCGGCTGGCTGCTGACCGCGATCCCGGCGCTCGGGCTTTCCTCGGCCGCGCTGATTTATGTGAGTATTCTCGCGGGCGTGGCGGCGCTCTTCAGCCTCCGACGGCAGGCGCGCGCGGTCTGCGGTTCGACCTGGGAAGGGGGTTCGTATCCGGCTCTCCAGCGTCCGCTCCTGATCCGGCTGGCCGGGCTCGCTTCGCCGCTTTTCGTGCCGCCGATTTTCGTCGGGGTCTGGCTTTTTCTGATGGTCCGCGGGATGGCCCGCTAATTTCCGGCATCGACGCCGCGCGGAATCGCCGTAGCAGTGACGGATGCGATTCCTTCTTCCGCTTTTCTCAATCGTCGCGCTCCCGGCGGCGCTCCTCGCCACGACTCCGAACTATCATCTCGAAAAAGAAATCCCGATCGGCGGCGAAGGCGGCTGGGATATCCTCACGATCGATACCGCGGCGCATCGGCTCTATCTCTCGCACTCCACGAAAGTGGTGGTGATCGACCTGGAAAAAAACGCCGTCGCCGGTGAGATCGCGGACACTCCGGGCGTGCACGCTTTTCTCGCGGTGCCGGAAATTGGCCGCGGATTTTCCTCCAATGGCAAGGAAGCGAAAACCAGCGTGGTCGATCTGAAAACGTTGAAGACGATCTCAAAAGTCGACACCGGCGAAAGCCCCGACGCGATGGTTTACGAACCGAAGCATGGCGAGGTTTACGTCTTCAATCATCGCGGCAATTCCGCGACCGTGATCGACGCGAAGACGGCGAAAGTCGTGGCGACGATCTCGTTAGGCGGCAGCCCGGAGTTCGCCGCGGTCGATCCGGCAGCGGGCCGCGTTTTTGTGAACGTCGAGGACAAGAACGAAGTCGCAGCGATCGACACCGCGACGCATCAGGTGGTCGCGCATTGGCCGCTCGCCCCGGGTGAAAGTCCGAGCGGGATCGCCTACGATGCGGCGCATCACCGGCTCTTCAGTACCTGCGACAACAAGCTCCTGACCATGCTCGACACCGAGAGCGGCAAGGTCATCGGCGACGGCGCCGATCGGCGAAGGTCCGGACGGCGGTGCCTTCTCCGACAAGCTGCAACTCGCGTTTGCCTCCTGTGGCGAGGGCGTCACCACGATCGCGCACGAAGACGCGCCCGATAAACTCACCGTCGCGCAGACGCTCAAGACCGAGCGCGGCGCGCGCACGATGGCGATCGATCCGGCGACCGACAAAATCTATCTCCCGACCGCGCAGTTCGAGGCGGCGCCGACACCTGCGCCCGGCGCGCCGCGAACCCGTCCGAAGATGGTGCCGAATACTTTCAAGCTGCTGGTCTACGCGCCGGCGGCATAGCAGCTCGTTAGGCGCCCCGCACGGGCGGATAACGAATTTGTAACGGACGCTCGCGGCGTCCGGACAGGCGGGCCGCTTTCCTTCATGGAGTCGATCCATGAAGGCCGCTTCTCCGTTTCCGCCCGCCGTTGCCGGGCTTGACGCGCCACGGGCCGCCCGGCCCCGAGTGCTGCCGGGCGCACGCAATTTTCCTCGAGGCGAAAAGGGAGGAGACGCGCGTGGGTCGTGGTCTGCCTCGTCGGCCTGCTCGGGCCTCTTTTTCTCGTGGTCGTTCGCGCGCGATTTGAATCACGACGAGCACCAGTTCATCGCCCCGGCGGTGCTTTTCCTGCACGCGGGGCTGCTACCTTATCGCGATTACGCCTGCTTTCACACGCCTGACCTGATCTTCATCTTCGCCGCGCTGTTCACGACGACGAACCATTACCTGCTCGCGGCGCGCGCGTTCAATGCCGGCTGCGCGGCGCTGCTCTTGTTGCTCGTTTTCAACTTTTCCATCCGCCGTTTCCGCACCGTGACGGAGCAGAACTGGTCCGTCGGGCTCGCCCTGGTCTTGATCCTGAGCTTGAATCCGTTCTTCCGTTTCACTGCGGGCCGGGCGTGGAATCACGATCTCGCCGTGCTCGGATTGGTGGCGGCTTTTCTGGCTTTCCTGCGGGCGGAAAAAAGTGAACGGCCCTGGTGGTGGCTCGCACTCTGCGGAGCTGCGGTCGGGCTCGCGGCGGGCACGCGCCTTTCCTTTGCGCCGATGGTGGCGCCGTTTGTTTTGGCCATCTTTTTTTTCCCGGTCGAGGGTCAGAAACGCATCGTGAGCCTGGCCTGTTTCGGCGGCGCGGTCGCGCTCGCGCTCCTGCCGGTGGGCGTGCTTTGCAGTCTCGCGCCGCGTCAGTTCTTCTTCGATAACTTCACCTACAACAGCACGGTCAACCTGCTCTACCGCGCGGCCACGGTCCCGCGCGAGATCGCGTTTTGGAACAAACTCAGTTTCCCGTTCCAATATTTTCTCCGGTCACCTGCCACCGTTCTTTTGCTCGCCGGCTTCTTCTGGTTTGCGCTCCGTCCCTGGTGGCGGAAAAGCTGGAGGGACGACCGCGAACTGAGCGTGCTCCTGCTGCTGCTGCCGTTCGTTTTCCTCGGCAGCTGGGCGCCGACGCCTTCCTATCGGCAATATTATTATCCGTTCGTGCCTTTCCTTTTGCTCGGGAACATCATCGGCCTCGCGCGGATTCGGCCGTTACCGGCGCGGAACATTCGGCTGCTTTGGCTGACGGTGATCGTTAGCCTGATCGAGGCGATTCCTTCGCTCCCGAGTTCGTTAGGCCGGCTCGCGCCGTCGACCTGGCCGGTCTTCAGCGTGCACGCGCAGGCCGCGGCGTTGAGCACACTCCAGCCGCGCGGCCGGGTCCTGACGCTGGCGCCGATCTTTCCACTCGAGGCGGGGCTCGCGATTTACCCGGAGTTTGCGACCGGTCCCTTCGCGTGGCGGACGGCTTCTTTTCTGCCGCCAGAGAAGCGCGAGATTTTTGGCTTCGTCGCGCCGGCCGATCTCGAACCGTATCTCGCCGCCGAACCGCCGGGCGCGATTCTCACCGGCTTTGAACATGCGGAAGTGGAAGACCCGCTGGTCCGTTATGCCGCGAGCCATCGCTACGTCGCGCATCCGTTGCCGACGCGCGGCGTGCTCTGGTTACCGCGAAATAATTTCGGGTTGAGCGGCCGTTGGCGCGCGCTGCGCGAGAATTAATTCAAACGTGTCGATCGTGCGTTCGCCGTCGACGTTGCGGATTTTTCCGAGGGAAGTCCGGCGCGGAAAGCTCGCGGTTAACGAGCGAACGAGGTGTTTGTGCTTGGCGAGGATGAGGCCGTCGCTGCGTGGAAACCGCTGCTCATAAGTGGGCCACATCTCGAGCTGATCGCGCGGTTGCGCTTCGATCGGGACGAAAATTTCCGGCTGGCCCGGCAGGTAAAACGAGAGCAGCGCGGCGGTCATGTAGTTATCCGCAATGATGAATTTCGCGCCGGTCACCTGCCGCCAATGCTGCATCTGCGCGGCCAGGTCGCGCGAGCCGCGCGCGCGATCGAGCGGGTCGCGCCGGTGCGGCAGATGTAGCCAGCGGGTCTCGAGCAGGATGAAGGTTTCGAGCGCGGCGAAAACGAGCGCCGCGCCAGCCAGCCAACGGCTTCGGGGATGTCGCCGGATCACGTCGACTCCTTTCGCCGCGAGAAAAAGAACCCCGCCGAAGTACGCGGCCGCGGTCCAGTTCGGCTGCCCGCGATAATGAAAACTGAGGAGGAAATAGAGACCGAAGAGCGGCAGAAAAAGCGCGGCCGCATAACCGGTCGCGGGCTGCGGCGCTCGCCACGAGCGCGGACGGCAGAGGACGAAAACCAGCCCGAGAAAAAGAAACGGCGAGATCACGCCCGCTTGCGCCCCGAGAAAATCGAGCGCGAATGCCGGATGCAACCCGCCCGCTTTATTCAATCCGCCGCGGGAGAGAAGCCAGCGGCTCGTCGGCCAGTGATGCTCGATATTCCAAATCACCGCCGGTGCGAGAAAGAGCAGCGCCGTTCCCAGCATGATCCAGAAAGTCGCGCGCCGGAAATGCACGCGGCTCGGTCGATCCCAAAGGCAAAACGCCGCGAACGAAAGCAGCTCGATCGCGGCCGTGTATTTCGAGAGCAGACCGAGGCCGACGAGCGCGCCGGTCAGGATCCACGGACCGAGCGTGCGTTGATCTTTCGCCCACCAAAACGCAAGCGCGGCCCAGCTCCAGAAAAACACGTAGACCGTATCGATCGTCATGAGCGACGAGCCGACCGCGAAGAGCGGGATGAACGCGGAAATGACGATCGCCCAGAACGCCACGCGATCGGAAAAGAGCCGGCCGCCGAGCAGCAGCATCGCGATCCCGGTGCCGCCCGCGAGGAGTACGGCGAAGAAGCGAACGCCGAAAACCGTCTGGCCAAAAAGCGCGGTCCCGGCGCGGATGAGCCACGCGATCATCGGGCCTTTATCGAGATAACAAATGTCCGGATGGCGCGACCAGAGCCAGTAATAGGCTTCATCGCCGACCAGCTCGAGATGAGTGCTGTAGGCGAGATGAAAAAGTGTGCCGAGCGCGATCACGCCGAGCGCCGCCCGGAAATAAAAACGCCCGGAACGTTCGCGGTCGCCTGGCGCCGGCGCGGACTCGTTAGGCACAGCGCTCATCTGCGCGCGAGATGTTTCGCATCGAAATGTTGGTGCTCGACCGCGATCGAGTGCGCGTGCGATCGGCGGGCGAAGAAGAGGAGAGCGATGAATAAGGCCGCGACCAGAGCGTAGGAAAGTCGCCGGGTTAAGCGCCGCACGGCGCGGCGATGAAGATCGATCCCGAGGGTGCCGATCGTCGGAGAATTGCGAAAGCGCGACGACCCGGCGCCGCGGCAGCGTCGCGCGCGGAACCAGCGCAGGCCGATGAAATCGACGATCGGCAAAAATAGAAAACTCGCCGTCGTGTAGCGGGAAACCCCATGCGCGCGCGCCCGGTGCCGGACCGGTTCCTCGACCACGCGGAAGCCGGCCGCGACCGCCAACGCGGGCATGAACGAGTAAAGCGTGCGGATCGGGATGAAGGCGTCCGCCACTTCGCGGCCGAAAGCTTTCAAAGCGCAGCCGGCATCGGAGAGGCCGTCGCCTAACAAGTCCGAGCGCACCTGATTTGCGATCCGCGAGATTCGGCGGCGCATCCAGCTATCCTGCCGATCGACGCGCACGCCCACCACCATGTCCGCCTCGGCCAACCGCGCGAGCAGGCGGGGAATATCGTGCGGGTCGTTTTGCCCGTCGCCATCCAACGTCACGATGATCGGCGCGGTGGTTTTGCTGAAACCAAAAAGGAGCGCAGCCGACTGGCCTCTGTTTTCGCGGAAGTGGAAGGCACGGGCCTCGGGCCAGTTGCGCGCGATCGCGTCGAGCTTCGCCCCGGTCTCGTCGCTGCTGCCATCATTGATCAGCGCGACTTCGACGGCGGAAAGTTCCTGCGTTATGACCTCGCGCAGTTCGGCGCAGAAGGTCTCGAGATTACCGGCCTCGTTGAAAAACGGAACCACGACCGCGATCGCAGGAGTTTGGTTCATGACGCGCCGTCCAGTGGGAGCACGAGGGAAAATTCCGTCCACGCGGAATCGGAGCGCGCCAGCTGCACCTCGCCGCCATGCGCGCGCGCGACCTCGCGGGCGATGCTCAGGCCGAGTCCGTGCCCCGGTGTCTCGTCGCTGTGCGAAAGATCGCCGCGATAGAAGCGCTCGAAAACCTGCTCGCCGGTCTCGCGCGACAGGCCGCGGCCGGTGTTGCCGATGCGCAGCACGGCCTGGCCCTGCTCCGTCGCTGCCGCCACCCGCACGCGCCCGGCGGTCTCGTTATGCTTGATCGCGTTATCGAGCAGGTTCATCACCGCGCGGGCGAGCAGCCGGCGGTCGCCCGCCACGGCGATCTCGTTAGGCAATTCACATTCCAGGGAAAGCCGGGCCGGTTCCGCGAGAATCTCCGCGTCTTCCATCAGCTCGCGCACCAGCCTAACGAGATCGAACTGCGTCCGGTCGAGCGCGAGGTGGCGATCGTCGGCGCGCGAGAGCAGGAGCAGGCCATCAACGATGAGCGAGAGCCGGGAACATTGTTCGCCGAGATTCTCGAGCAACTCGCGCGGGGCGGGCGCAAGCGACTGCGACTCGAGCGCGTTCTCGATCTCGACCCGCATCAGGGCGAGCGGCGTTTTCAATTCATGCGACGCATCGGAAGTAAACCGCGTGACCTGCTCGAAGCTGCGCTGGAGCCGGTCGAACATCGCATTCAGCACGAGGGTGAGATGGCCGATCTCGTCCTGCGCCGGCGCGGCCGGCAGGCGCTGACTCAAATCGGACGCGGAGATGTTCGCGGCGCGCACTGCGATCGTCTGGATCGGCGCGACGGTGCGGTCGGCGATCCACCAGCCACCGGCGCCGATCGCGATGACCACGAGCGGGAAGGCGATAAAATAGGAACGGAGCAGACCCGCGAGCGCGTCCTCGACATTGTGGAGATCCTTGCCGATCGCGTAGGTGATCCCGCCGCGATGGAAGATGCCAAAGCGCAGCCGACGCGACCCGACTTTTATTTCATACGGACTCGCGGATCGGCCGGCGGAAATAACTTCGAGATTTCCCAGTGCCGGCGCGCGGTAAAGCAGCCGCTGCGTCGCGCCGCGCACTTCGACGAAAGGGAAGCGCGGCAGGTCGTCGCTGGTGAAAGTCATCGCCTTTTCCCCCTGGCTCGTCTGGACCTGCTGTTCGTCCATTTCCGCCGCGAAGTCGGCTGCTTCGTCCTGGATTTGTTGGTCGAGATTCTCGACCAGCTCGCGGCGCAGATTCCACGCGGCCGCGACTCCGAAAAGCACGAGCGCGGCGGTCGCCACCGCGGCGCTCCAGAGCGCGATCCGCCCGCGAAGGGTTCTCGGTTTCATCCCGCGCTCCGCAGGGAATAGCCGGTGCCGCGCACGGTCTGGAGGAGTTTGTGCGCGTAGCCTTCATCGACTTTGCGCCGGAGCCGCTGCATGCAGACCTCGACGACGTTGGTGCCGGTATCGAAATGATGTTCCCAGACGTGCTCGCAGAGCGTGGTCTTGGTGACGACGCGGCCGGCGTGCGCCATCAGGTATTCGAGGAGCGCGAATTCGCGGTTGGTCAGGTCGACCTTGTGCCCGTCGCGCGTCGCCTCGCGGGTCACGACGTTGAGCGAAAGATCGTCCACCTGCATCATCGTCGCGTGTTCGCCGGACGCGCGCCGGAGCAGCGCCCGCACGCGCGCGACCACTTCGGTGATCGAGAACGGTTTCGGCAAATAATCGTCCGCGCCGAGATTTAATCCTTCCACGCGTTCGTTCACGTTGCCCCGCGCGGAGAGGAGCAGCACCGGGGTGTTGATGTGCTGGCGCCGTATCTCTTGGAGCACACTTAGTCCATCGCGACCAGGGAGCATGATGTCGAGCACGATGACGTCGTAGGGCCGCAGCAAAATCCGCTCGAGCGCCGCGGCGCCATCATGGAGCAGATCGACGACGAGATTCTCTTCGAGTAGCCCTTTGCGCAGAAAGTTGGCGAGCTTTTTCTCATCCTCTACCACGAGCGCGCGCATGCCGGGAAATTAGCTGTCCGCGCGAGCCAGGGCGAGAGGCGGAAGTGCAGATAACAGATTTGTAACGAGAGCGATGCGGCCGCGACAGGTGGGCCGGTTAGGCTGAAAAATGCAAAACAATGATCGCACTAAAGGGATGATCGCCGGACTCCTCCTCGCCAGCCTAACGACTACCAGCCTCTTCGCCGCCGGCGAGACCGATGCGCAACTTCTTGCTCAGGCGAAAATCAGTAAGAACCAGGCGGAACACATCGCGATGGCGAAAGTGCCGAACGCAAAAATTCAAAGTGCGGAGATCGAGCGCGAGCATCACGCGCTCGTCTGGTCGTTCGACATGGTGAAGGCCGGAAGCAAAAATGTGACCGAAGTCTTGGTGGACGCGAAGACCGGCAAGGTCATCGAGGTGACCACCGAAACGCCTAACGACCAGGCGAAGGAACGCGCCGCGGACAAGGCCGCCGGACAAAAATAAGCGGCTCTTTGAGTTCCACGCGTTCGTCCGTCAAGTAATCGGATGAAGCTTCTTCGTGGAGTCGTCACGCTGGCGATGTTGCTGGCGACCGCCCTCGCGCATGGCCAGGGCGGGCCGCCGATGATCACGGACGATCCGGGCACGCCGGGGAACGGGAAGTGGGAGATCAATCTCCCGATCGCGTTTGAGCATCGGCCTAACGAGTGGTCGCTCGATGCGCCCGGGCTCGATCTCAACTACGGGCTCGGCGATCACCTTCAGCTCACGCTCCAGACGGCGGTTGGACTTTTGAAACAGGACGATCATGGACTGGTCGGCGGACTCGGCGGCGTGGAGGCCGCGGTGAAATGGCGGTTCGTGGATGAAGAACAGGCGGGCTTTGCGCTCTCCACTTTTCCGCGTCTGCTTTTCAACGCAGTGCATTCCTCGGTGCGGCGCGGGCTCGCGGATGACGGGACGCGTTTCCAGCTCCCGGTGCAATTTGCGAAGACGATCGGGGTGTTCGGGATCGGCGCGGAGTTCGGGCCGCTGGTCAGCAGCGTCGGACGCAGCGAATGGCTCTACGGCGTGATCGGCGGCGTGCAGGTGAGCAGGACAACCGAGCTGATGGCGGAGCTGCACGGAAATTCCCGCGCGAATTTCACCGCGGACACGCTGCTCGTAAACATCGGGTTTCGCCACACGCTGAACGAGCATTGCATCTGGATCGCCTCGTTAGGCCACGAAGTCCGCACGCCGGGGAGCGATCCGTTCGCGCTCGTCGGCTACTGCGGCGTGCAGTTGCTCTATTAAGGGTCAGTGCGCTTTCTGCGCCGGCTTTTGCGGGAAGATCAGGATCAGCAAAACGATCACCACGAGGAGCGCGAACGACGCGGTATAACGGCTGAGCGCGAGCCCGCCCTTTGCGATCGGTTTGTCGAGAAAATCGCCCACCACCGCCCCGAGCGGGCGCGTCAGAATAAACGCGGCCCAAAACAAAACCGCGCGCGACAGCCCGGTGAAATAGTAGAGCAGCGCGGTCACGAGGAGCAGCCCGCCGAAGACTGCGGCGGCGCCGAGGTAGCCCGTGGAATTCGTATCCGCCACCCAGTCGCCGAGCGCGGTGCCGAGCGTCTGCGAGAACATGATTGTGACCCAATAGAAAATCTCGACCTTCGGCGTGTTCACCGTTTCCACTGAGATGCTGCCGGTCGACCAGCGCCAGACGAGCAACGACGTAATCACCAGCACGAGCAGAATGCTCGACCCGCCGGTGTAGCCGATGCCTAACGAGCGCGTGCAATAATCGGCGAGCGTTGTCCCGACCGTGGTCGTCGCGACGATCGTGAGCCAGTAGAGGAATGGGTGAAATTTTTGCGCCCGGATCTGCACCAGCACCGCGGCGATGAAGATGATCCCGAAAATTGCGGTGCCGATCAGATAACCGGAGCCGTTTCCCTCGGCGGTCGTCTCGCCGAGCCACGACATCGTGACCGCGTCGCCGCCGGTTTCGCCGAGCGTGGTGGCGAGGATTTTGATGATCCAGAAAAGCAGGGTGACCTGCGGGACCTTGGCAACGAGATCGCGGGTTCTTTCGTTCATGTTTGTTTTTTGCGGAGGGCGACGCGGCTGAAATTAGCAGACCGCCGCGCAAAAGTTTGCAGCTGTCGAAGATTTAATTTTTGGAGCGGGTTTCGCGTCAGCCGGAAATCGTTTGCCGTCGTGTCCGGTCGCAGCTTCGCTTCTGCCCAGGATGAAACGCTGGACGTTGCTGCTTTTTCTCGCGCTGGCCGGCATCGCCCAAGCGCAAACCCCGACTCCGAGCGCGACGGCATCACCCACGGCCACGCCGAATCCGCGCGTCCAAATCTGGCGCTGCGATTTGCCGGGTGGCACCTACGAAGTCGCGGTGCGCGCGATCGTTTCCGTGAGCCTGCATGAATATGTGGTCGATGGCGCGGCGCGGGTGAACGAGCTGAACATCGACACCGACGGCAACATGGCGGTCCGCTTTTATTATCTCGAACCGACCGCCGCGAAGTCGCCCGTCGGCCTCGGCCAATCGGCGCTCGATCGCGCGACCGATCTGGCGAAGGAAGTCGCGGGCCGCGCGGGCGCCGACCAGGTTTGGGAGCGCGTGGTGAAGAGTTATCCGACCACGACGCACGCGCACACGGTCGAGTATCGGGTCGAGAGCGAGGATCAGTTGAAACAGATTTTCGCGAGCGCGCAGCGGGCTTTCGAATCGGCGCGGTCGGATGCCTACCGTCCGCCGGAGCCGCCTCAGTGAGGCAGGAGATCGAGGAGTGACTTCGCGGCGTCGATCAGGTCGTTAGGCGATTTGTTGAGGAGTTCGCCGGCGGCCGCGGCGAGGAGCCGCTTCGTCAGGTCTTCGTGCGGGTGATCGACCGGCCCGGTGACATGCACCGCGGTCCAGGAATAGCCGTCGTGCGCCGCGGTGAAAACGCGCGCCTGCGAACCGGGCAGCCACTGCAGACTCGCGGCGGTCACGCCGAGCTGAAAACGTCCGTCGATCTTCCCGCCCGCGATCGTGCAGCCGCCTTCCAACCGCAGCAGGCCTTCCGATTCTACGACGAGATTTTTCACCGTCGTTAGGCCAGCGGCCTGGGTGAAATCGAGCGCGCCGCGCGTCACCGCCACTTTTCGGAAACGCTCGGTCCGGGTGAAGGTGGCGATCTGTTCGAGCAGCGGGATCGCCTCGATCTGGCCATCGAGCAGCTGCAGGTTGCCTTCGATCTTGTAGCCGGTTCCGTCGGCCGGCGCGGGCAATGGCGCGCGGATATGCGCGCTGCCCGTGAGATCGCCGTGCAGCCGCACCCGCCAATCCGGCGGGAGCAGTGGCGTAATTGCGATCCGCTCGAATTGCGTCTGGAAATCTGCGAGCTGATGGAAGCGCATCTCGCCCGTGACTGCGAGATGGCCGGCCCCGTTGCGGAGCGAACCTTCGGTCACGAAAAGCGACGCGCCGGTATAGCGCAGCTTCACCGCGTCGATCGCGAGGCTGGGCCAGCCGGCCTGGGTGACGAGCCCGCTATGCGCGTCGATCAGCCAGTCGCCGTCGTTAGGCAAAAGGGTGAAGGCGGCACCGGTGACGCTGCCGGTCGTGGCCGGGGTCGTGCCCCAGTGCCAGGAGGATTGCGCGACTTCTCCGCGGCGAAGATCTAGCTGCCAGCGGCTTCTTTTCCTGGGCGCGCTTGGCTTTCTTTCCCCGGTTGGCGTCGGCTCCGGGGCGCGCCCGGCGAACTGCACGTCGAGATTCTGCACGTTCAGCTCTTCAACTTCCCAGCGGCGGTCGAGCAGCCCGCGCCAGTTCACGACCGAGCGGATTTGATCGGCGCGCAGACTGGAAAAAAACGCGGAGCTTTTTCCCTGCGCCCGGTAGCCATCGGTGTAAAAAGTTCCGTCCGCGAAATGCAGCGGCATGAAATCGCCCTCGGCCTGGAGTTCGTGGCCGACCGCGGAAGTGATCTGTTTGCGGAAGCCGTCGCTCTGCAGATACCAGCCGGCGCCGAGCCGTGCGGCGAGCGCGAGCAGGACCAGAAGACCAAGCAGGCCGGCGATGCTCCAAGCCGCGCGTCGCTGAAATTTTGTCATCGGTCTGGCCACGCTAGCGCAACTGCGCGACGATCCCAAGATCATGCTGGAGTTGCGCGAAGTGAGCGTCGTGGCCGCGCGCTCCGGGGAGGAAAACCGTCTGCTCGACGCAATCAGCGCCCGCTTCGCGCCGGGGCAGTTGCACGCGATCGTCGGCCCCTCCGGTTGCGGCAAGAGCACGCTCCTGAAAGCGATCGCCGGGGTGCGCCAGCCTAACGACGGCAGCGTCCACTGGTCCGGGCGCGACCTCGACCAGCACGATCTCGCGCCGAATGAAATCGGCTACGTGCCGCAGTTCGGGATCGCGTTTGACCTGCTCACCGTCGGCGAAAGCGTAGCCATCGCGCTGCGGCTGCGGGTTGGGGGATTGAGCGCGGAGGAACAGGAAACGCGCGCGCAGCATTTTCTCACCGAGGTCGGCCTCGCGGAAATCGCGGAGCGCCGGGTCGGGTTGCTCTCCGGCGGACAGAAGCGCCGGCTCGCGCTCGCGCTCGAGATGGTGAGCGAACCGCGGTTGCTCCTTTGCGATGAAGTGACCAGCGGGCTGGACCCGAAGGCGGAGAGCGAAGTCGTGCAGCTCCTGCACCAGATCGCAAAGGCGGAAGCGCGCACCGTCCTCTCGGTCACGCACAGCCTGCGGCATCTCGCGTTGCACGACACGGTGACGGTGCTCTACGAAGGGCGGCTGGTTTTCCAGGGCGCGCCGGATTCGTTAGGCGAGTATTTCGCGATCGGCGATCCCGAGCATCTTTTCCCGATTCTGACCACGCGGTCGGCGGCGGAATGGGATGCGCAGTGGCAAGCGCAGGCCGCGGACTTGCGGAAGCAAGTCCCTCCGGAGGGACCTGCTTCCGCAGGTCCGGGGGGCGATGCGGCCACAGAGTTTCACCCGCCCGGTTTCGCGGCGCAATTCGCCACTCTGCTCCGGCGTCGCTGGCTTCTTTTCCTGCGCAATCGCGGACAGGTAGCGCTTCAGCTTGCGCTACTTTTCGGCTTCCCGTGTCTGGTGGTGATCTTCGCCTGGAGCGGACTTCCGCAGATTCAAAATCTCGGCGGCATTTCCTCGAACGCGCTCCAGGAATTGCTCGAGACCACCGCGTTCGCGCTTCGCTCGTATCGGGTCGGCTCGCTCGTTTCCGGGCTCGTGATGTTCCAGGTAATCCTGCTCACGCTCATCGGCTCGAACAACGCCGCGCGCGAGATCGCGGGCGAGCGCGCGATTTTCGAGAAGGAAAAATTCGCCGGGTTGCGGCCGGCCGCCTACATCGCGAGCAAGGTCGCTTTCCTCAGCGTGCTCATTGCGACGCAATCGATCTGGATGGGATTTTTCGTCAGCCTGATCTGCCGTTTCCCCGGCGATCTGCTCGCGCAGGTCTTCATTCTTGGCCTCACGAATGCGGCGATGACCTTCGTCTGCCTGGCGATTTCCAGCGTCACGCGCTCGGCTGAAAACGCTTCGCTGCTGTCGGTCTATCTCGTCGGGTTGCAGCTCCCGCTTTCCGGCGCGGTGCTCGCGTTGCCGCATTTTCTCGGACTCGCGACCCGGCCGTTCATCGCCGCTTATTGGGGCTGGTCAGGTTACTGGCAGACGATGCGCGACACGCGCTTCTACGATTTCGTGCAAAGCATGAGCGCGACGGAACTGGTCGCGTTTGAGCTCTGCGCGTGGGTGTTGCTGATGCACGCGCTCGGCGGAATCCTGGTCGCGTATCTCGGGGTACAAAACAGTCGCTGGGAATAACCGCGGCGCGCTGGGGCGATTGCTTTTCAAAACCCGAACGCTACTCTGGCGCGATGGTCCGCCGGGCAAGCTCTTCTGTAAATCCGTGGTGGGTCGCCGGCGTGGCGCTTCTCGCCCTCGCGGCGATCTTTGGCGGCTGGGCGCTTTATAAGACCGTGAGCGACCCGTTTCGCACGCTCACTCCGCTCGACGTCGCAGTCTATCTCGACGACGCGAACAGCCTGCGCGGCAATGTCTACAAGGTGACCGGCACGGTGGAGACGCAGCTCGCCTGGGCGCCGCTCAAAGGGCGGTTGTATTCAGTGGAAGTAAACGATCGCAAAGACATCCTCGCGCTCCTCATCCCGGCGACTTTTAACAGCATGAACATCCAGATGGGTCAGCGCTATTTCTTCAAGATCGAGGTCGGCGACAAAGGCGTGCTCGAAGTGCGCGACATCCGCAAAGTATGAGACGGCTCGCGGTTAGTCTTATGTTCGTTAGTCTGGCGATCGCCCGCCTGCACGCGCAGGTGCCGGATAGCGCGCCGCCCGCTCAGTCCGCACCGGCACCCGCAGCAGCAACCGGCTGCGCCCGCGAAGTCTTCTTCCCCAGCGCCGAAATTCCTCGGCAACGACGTGCCGATCTTCGATCCCGCGAGCGAGATCGTGAGCTGGGACGGGCACAACTGGAACCTGAACAACAACCGGATCTTTGAGGCGCGTTTCGAGAAATACCTGAACGCGCCCGCGGAAACGAGCGCCGACTCGACCGCTTACCAGAACATTCTCAACACCATCCTCGCGAAGCTCGGGCCCGATCAGGTTTCGACCGCGAATGTCGATGAAGCCTTTCGCCTGCTGAAACGCGCGGCGAATTACGACATCGACGCGCATCTTTGTGACGCGCTCGCGGACGCGGTTTACAGCGTCTGGCGCGCACAGGATGCGAGCCAGCGTCTCGCGCAGGCAAACGTCGCGCTCGAACAAGAACGCAAGCAAAACGAATGGAACGCGCAGGTCGCCGCCGAAGGCACGCGAATCGACGGCGCGCCGCCCACGAAAGACAAGGCCTCCACTTCGCAATGGGCCAAGGATCAGCAGCTCGCGCGTGATCTCGCGGTTCATCCTTACACCACGCGGCTCGCGGAAATCCTCGCCACGATCAAAGCCAACCAGGCCAAGAAAGAACTCACGCTGCTTCAGGCGAAGATCGAGTTTCAGGCGCTCTTCGTGCAGCTATTTTTGCAACGGCGCTTCCAGCATGTGCTCATCGGCACGCGCTTTTACCGCGCGATTTTCGCGAGTGGCGAGAGCAAGCTCGAGGTCGGCAAGGACACCAAGGACCTGTTCGAGAAAAGCAGCGGGATGCCGCCGACCGTCGGCACCCTCGACTCCTTCGCGCATGAAGCCGTGCGCGACGTGCGCGAGAGCATCCAGTCCTTCAATTTTCTGCTCCAGAAAAACGAGCTGCAAAGCGCGAGTAAGCGTTTGGCCGAAGCGTTCAGCGTCGGCGAATTTCTTCCCGAAGTCCGCACCCTGCCGCGCGACGAGAAGCGCAAGGTGCTCGATTTCTCGCAGAAGAATTACCAGCTCATCTCCGCGCTCGAGGTAAAGGATTACACCCTTGCGGAGAAGCTCGTGAAAGAGCTTAACCTCATCGCGAAAGACTTCGACGAATCGAAGCCGCTCGCGGCGATCGAGACTGCGCGGACGGTTAGTGCGATGCACCTCGCGAAAGCGCGCAACGCCGCGGTCAGCGGTGACCGCGCCACGCTCGAAAGCGAGCTGAAAGAAGCGACGGAACTCTGGCCGCGCAATCCTGCGCTCGCGGATGTCTCCGGGCTGATCTTTTCCCAGGCCGACGTGCAGCAGAAGGCCTTGGTCGATCTTGACCAGCTAATCAGCCAGCACAACACCCGGCAGATTTACAACGACAAGCTGCGCTTCATCGCCGCCTCGGCGCTTTATCCCGACCGGCAGGAGCAGCTCAAGAAAGTCCTCGACCAGATGCAGGTGATCGAGACCGCAATCATCCAGGCGGGCGAGATCGAGAAGCGTGGTGATTATGCCGGCGCGTGGGAAACGCTCGAGAAGGTCTATAAGACCAATCCCGATGACAGTAAGCTGAACCAGATGCGGGCGAACCTAACGACTGAAGCATCCGACTTCGTGCGCACCCTGCGCACCGCGGAAAAGCTGGAAGGTCGCGATGAGATCGGTTCGAGTCTGGCGTGGTATCTCAAGGCGCGAAAAATCTATCCCGCGAGTGACTTTGCCCAGGAAGGCATCAGCCGGCTGGTCAAGCGCGTCCTGCCCGAGAGTTAACCAGCGGCATCGGACGCGCGGAAGCGCGTCCCTCCGGAAGGACTTGCTTTCGCAAGTCCGTGTTCGGTCCTGACGGCTTTCATTTTTTCCGGCATCTTGCACCTGTCCATGCGCTCCTTCATTCCCACCACCGCCGACCTTCGCCAGACCATCCGGCTGGCCGCGCCGGTGGCTTTCGTGCAGGTCGGGATGGTCGCGATGGGCATGGTCGACATCATCATGGTCGGCCACCTCTCCGCGGTCGCGCTCGCTGCGGTGGCGCTTGGCAACCTCTACTTTTTCGGCTCCACGATTTTCGGCATGGGTGTGTTGATGGCGCTCGACCCGATCATCGCCCAGGCGGTCGGCGCAAAAGACGAACTCGGTGTCACGCGCGGTCTGCAACGCGGGCTCCTGCTCGCGGCGGTGATCACAATTCCGACAACGCTGTTGCTCCTGCCCGCCGCGTGGGTGTTGCGTTTGCTTGCGCAGCCGGCCGACGTCGTCCCAGTCGCCGCGCTCTATGACTGGATCTGCGCGCCCGGCGTCTTCCCGGTCTTCGCCTTCATCGTGTTTCGTCAGACGCTGCAGGCGAAACATCGCATGCGTCCGATCGTGCTCACGATCATCCTGGCGAACCTGCTAAACGCCGCGCTCGACTGGATCCTGATTTACGGCCACTGGGGAATGCCCCCGAGCGGCGTGGCCGGCGCGGCCTGGGCGTCCACTGTGAGCCGCTGGGTCATGGTCCTTCTCTTGTTAGGCGCGGGCTGGACGAGTCTGCTGCGGCACCTGCATCCGATCGTGCCGCGGCTCTGCGAACTGGCGCCGCTGCGGCGCATGCTGCTGCTCGGCGCGCCGATCGGCTTTCAATTCCAGATCGAATACGCCGCCTTCGCGGTGATTGGTTTGCTCATGGGTGTCTTCGGCACCGAACAGCTGGCCGGTCATCAGGTGGCGCTGAATCTCGCATCGTTCACTTTCATGGTCCCGCTCGGCGTCGGCTCGGCCGCGGCGGTGTTGATCGGGAATGCGATCGGCCGGCATGATCCCGCAACCGCGCGTCGACAGGCGGGCGCGGCGCTGGTTTGTGGAACGGCGTTCATGAGTGTGAGTGCGTGTGTTTTCATCCTGATCCCGCGCCAGCTAGCCGAGCTCTACAGCACGGAGATCGGGGTGCTCGCGCTCGCCGCGCAGCTCATTCCGGTGGCCGGAGTTTTCCAGGTCTTCGACGGGCTCCAAGTGGTGGCCGGCGGCATCCTGCGCGGCGCCGGCGACACCCGCATTCCGATGGTGATCAACATCGCGGGCTTCTGGGTGGTGATGATGCCGCTCTCGTGGTTCTTCGGGTTCCGGACGTCGTTAGGCGCGGTGGGGCTTTGGTATGGACTAGTCGGCGGCCTAGGCGCCGTGGCGTTGCTGTTGCTCTGGCGGGTGCAGCGCCGCTTCGGGCGTGAGCTCTTGCGGATCAGCGTCGATCCTTAGACTCGTTAGGCGTCGCCCGCCGCCACCCCTCTAGTGGCCTGGATCACAGGAAGCGTGTGCTCCCCGGAATAGCGCTCACGCTTCATTAGATACAGCGCCGAAAGTTCATCACACGCTCCGGTGAGCAACATCGCCCGCCACTACCGCCAGTCCCCGCCAAGCGCTTTGATCAACTGCACGGTAGCCTGCGAACGCTGGGCAGGCTTTTCGCCGAGATAGAAGGCGACGATCGCGCGCAAACGCTCGTAGCGGGGCCGTATGATCTCGCCCGCGACTTCGGATAATGCCGCGGTCGGCTGCGCGATCTCGCGCGCCATGATGCGCGCGCCCCAGCTCGGTCGCCCTTCGCCGATCAGGGCGCGGACGAACTCGATGATGAAGGCAGTGAGTTGCTTCTCGGGTGAAAGCTTTGCCTTCGCCTGGCGGGCGACTGGATCCGGCGGGGCCGGGAGGGAATAGCGGAGGACGGCGAGGTAGAGCGAGTGCTTGTCGCCGAAGTGGTAGTTAACGCTCGCGACATTGCTCCCGGCGGCGCGGATGATCTCCGCAACGGTGGCCGCTTCATAGCCGCGCCGGGCGAAAATCTCGCCGGCGGCGGCGAGCAGCGAATCCGGGGTCGGATCCGTCTCGGGAGAGGAAGCGCGCGGCTTCGCCATCGGCGAAGGTGGCAGCTCAAATCTCTATTCAAACGCTTATTTGAATCCGGCCTCGCCCTCCCGGTGAAGGCGCGGGCCCTTCGCGGTCAGCGGCTCGCGGGCTTCGCTGATTGGGATGTTCGGGCAACTGTCGATCCAAGGTTGCCCCTCGGGCGCGGCCCAATGGACGGCGTTGCGCAGCACCTTCCGGACGTTCGGATTAAAATAGATCGGATAGGTCTCGTGGCCGGGCCGGAAGTAGAAAATCTTGCCGTTCCCGCGTTTCCAGGTGCAGCCGCTGCGGAAGACTTCGCCGCCTTCAAACCAGGAAAGAAAAATGATTTCATCCGGCGCCGGGATAGCAAAGGGCTCGCCATACATCTCAGTGTTCTCGAGTTCGAAAGAGCGCTCCAGCCCGCGCGCGATTCGATGACCGGGATTACAAACCCAGAGCCGCTCACGCTCGCCCGCTTCGCGCCAGGTGAGCGAGCAGCTCGTGCCCATGAGGCGCTTGAAAACTTTTGAGTAATGCGCGGAATGGAGCGCGATGAAACCCATCCCTTCCCAGACGCGCGCAACCACCCGGTCGACGATTTCCTCCGCGACCGCGCTGTGCGCCGCGTGACCCCACCAGAGCAGCACATCCGTTCTCGCGAGGGTCTCAGTCGTTAGGCCGTGCTCCGCTTCCTGCAAGGTGGCGGTCCGCACCGCCAGGGCCGAATCGTCGCGCAGTCCGGTGGCGATGCAGTTGTGCATGCCGTCGGGATAGATTTGCCGGACGACGTCGCTCTCGCGCTCGTGGACGTGCTCGCCCCAGACGGTGACTTGGATTGGCTTCGTCATTTCAAACCGGAAGCCGCCGCGTCCAGCGGCGGGCGAGGGCCAGCGGAATCGCGCCGAAGACGCCGAAAGCGCAATCGATCAGGCGCCACCAGAGCGGAAGGCCGCGAATTCCACCGCAGATCAGCGCGGTCGGGAGCACGAGGACGCAGGCGATCAGGCCGGCGTCGATCACCCAAAGATTCCGCCGGGGATCGAGGAGCGGGCCGAGGAAAAAGAGCGCGATAATGATGTGCCCGAACGCCAGCCAATCGGTGCCGTAGGCGATGAACGGATAGGACCGACCGGTCGCCACGAGGCCGCGATGGATTTCCTCCATAAAAGTCGCGGCCGCCGGGAGCGGCGTCTGCTGGCGAAGGAAATCCGCCAGCCAGCCGGACTCGGCGACCAGTGGAAACGCGCTGAGCCCGCTGAAGACCAGGCCCAAAATCACCACGCCGATCGCCAGGCGCACGCGCGCGAGGAGCCGCCGGGTCGCCGGGGTTTGGTCGTTAGGCTGCATCTGGGTCAGGCGTCTTTCGGGAGGTTGCGCGCCCGCCGGGAAGGGGTCAATGCCGGATGCGCGCGGATGAGCCCGAGCGCTTGTTGCAGGAGGTCGCGCCCCGGTGGGATGCGATGCCAGGGCGACGCGCCGGAGGGGTGCGGGAGCGGGATGAGGTCGAAATGGTGGCCCGCTTTTTCCGTCTGGAAACGGCGGCCGATCACGGTATCGAGTTTTCCGACGGTCATGAATTGCGCGATCGCGAGTTTGCCGACCGGGATGACGAGCGTCGGCTGGAGAATTTCGAACTCGCGCGCCATCCAGGACGAGCAGTTTGCGATCTCCTGCGGGTTCGGCACGCGGTCGCTTCCGCCCGGCGCCTTGCCGGGAAAACAGCGGCAGACCGCTGCGAAATAAATCCGCGCGCGCACGGCTTCTTCGTTGAGCCCGGTCGCTTCCTCGAACCAGCGGAAGAGCGTCTTGCCCGCGGTCCAGGCAAACGGTTTTCCGACGACCGGCTCGCGCACGCCCGGTGCCTGGCCGACGAGGATGATTTTGCTCACAATCGCACCACCGGAGACGGGCGGCGGATGCATCAGCGGGCAACGCCGGCATTGGCGGAGTCGCGCGACGTGCCTCGTGAGGCGGCTTTGGATTTCGGCCATTGCCTAACGACGGAAGAGCGCGAAGAGCAGGCTCAGCACAATGCTGAGGACGAGGCAGGTGACGATCGGGAAATAAAATCCCGAGGAGCCGCGTTCGATGCGAATGTCCCCTGGCAGGCGCCCGAGCCAAAGACCAAAGCCGTTCCAGAGCAGGATGCCGATGATGAGGGCCGTCCCGCCAAAGACCATGAGGATTTTGCCAACTTCGCGCACGACGAGAACCAACCGGCGGCCAGCAGTGAACGCAAGCGTGCTCTCCGGGTGGAGCATCCAAAGGCTGCGGAAGGGCGAATCTTATAGCGTGATTGCGCGCTCTCTTTTTCTCCGCCTAACGAATAGCTTTTTTCTCGGCGCCGCCGCTTTCGCCTGCCCGATGGTGGCGAGCGCGACCGACGTGCTCACCTGGCATAACGACGGCGCGCGCACCGGGCAGAATCTCGAGGAGCGCGTGCTCACGCCGGCGAGCGTGAACTCGGATCAGTTCGGTCTGCTTTTCAACGTCGCGGTGGACGGGAAAGTGGACGCGCAACCGTTGGTCGCGTCCGGCCTGACGATCCCGGGGAAGGGGCCGCACAATGTCGTTTTCGTCGCGACCGAGCACGACACGGTTTACGCGCTGGACGCGGATGCCGCGGCCGACCCGCTCTGGCAGGTGTCGATGTTGAAGACCGGGGAAACGCCCTCCGACGATCGCGGCTGCAGCCAGGTGACGCCGGAGATCGGGATCACCGCGACGCCGGTGATCGATCACTCCGCGGGGACGCACGGCGCGATCTATGTGGTCGCGATGAGCAAGGACGGGGCGGGGAATTATTTCCAACGCCTCCACGCGCTCGACCTAACGACCGGCGCGGAATTGTTTGGCGGGCCGGTCGACGTGAACGCGACCTATCCCGGCACGGGCGACAACAGCAGCGGCGGCGTGGTTGTGTTCGACCCGAAGCAATACAAGGAGCGGCCCGGTCTCGTGCTCGATAACGGCGTGATATACACGCATTGGAGTTCGCACTGCGATCATCGGCCGTACACCGGTTGGGTGATCGGTTACGACTCGCGAACGCTCGCGCAGACGAGCGTGCTCAACCTCACGCCGAACGGCACGCACGGCGCGGTCTGGGCGAGCGGCGCGGCGCCGGCGCTCGATCCGGCGGGGAACATTTATTTCCTCGATGCGGACGGGACTTTCGAATCAACGCTCGATGCGAACGGCTTCCCCAGTAACCACGACTTCGGGAATTGTTTCCTGAAGCTCTCGACCACTGACGGCGTGCTCGCGGTGGCGGATTACTTCACAATGTTCAACACCCAGGCCGAGTCCGATGCGGACCAGGATCTCGGAAGCGGCGGCGCGATGGTGCTGCCCGACCTGACCGATGCCGGCGGAGTCGTTAGGCACTTGGTGGTCGGCGCGGGGAAAGACAAACACATCTATCTCGCGAACCGCGCGGACATGGGGAAGTTCGTCCCCGGCGCGACCGATAATAGTTACATTTACCAGGACGTCCCGAGCGCGCTGTCTGGTGGCGTCTTCGCGACGCCCGCATATTTCAATGGGCGGCTCTATTACGGCGCGGTGGGCGACCAGCTGCAGGCTTTCGATTTTGTGAACGCAAAACTGGTCGCGACCCCGTCGTCGCAAACGAGCACGACCTTTACCTATCCGGGCACGACGCCCGCGATCTCCGCGAACGGCACCGCGAATGGAATTGTCTGGGCGGCGCAGAACGGCGACCCCGCGATCCTGCACGCTTACGACGCGGCGAATCTCGCAACCGAGCTTTTCAACAGCAACCAGGCGCCTAACGAGCGCGATCATTTCGGGGCCGGGAACAAGTTCATCGTGCCGACGATCGCGAACGGAAAAGTCTATGTCGGGACGACGAACAGCGTCGGTGTTTTCGGGCTCTTCGATCCGCCGCGGTTCGCGAACATCGCGACCCGCGCGAGCGTGGGCACCGGGGCAAATGTGTTGATCGGTGGGTTCATCGTGAGCGGCGGCCAACCAAAGGATGTGATCGTGCGCGCGCTGGGGCCGTCTCTGAAAGTGAACGGCACGCCGCTTCCCGGGACGCTGGCTGATCCGACGATCCAGTTAAGCGGAGCAAGTGGCGTCCTGCAGACGAATGACAATTGGATGGACGGTCCGAACCAGGCCGAGATCGCAGCGGCCGGGCTGGCGCCTAACGACTCGCGGGAGTCGGCGATTTTCGCCACGCTCGCGCCGGGGGAATACACCGCGGTGGTCGCCGGCGCGGGCGGCACGACGGGAATTGGTTTGGTGGAGGCTTACGATCTTTCCACCGCGCCGGCGCCCTCGCGGCTGGCGAACATTTCCTCACGCGGCTTTGTCGGTTCCGGGGAGGATGTGCTGATCGGCGGGATCATCGTTAGGGGAATTTCCGCGCAACCGATCGTCTTCCGCGCGATCGGTCCGGATGTCGGCGTGAGCGGCGCGCTGGCCGACCCGACCCTCGACATTCACGACGCGAACGGCGCGCTCATCGGGGCGAACGATAACTGGCGGAGCAGCCAGGAAACGGAGCTGACCGCAAGCGGACTCGCGCCCGGGAACGACCTTGACGCCGCGTTGATTGCGACGCTGCCGTTAGGCGATTACACGGCGGTCGTTAGGGGAGCTGGCGGGGCGACCGGCGTCGCGTTGGTGGAAGCGTTCGCGCTGGAATAGGCGGCGCGTTCGCGATCTTTCCGGGGAGCACAGGCGGCTCGCCTGTCGCATTCGGCGGCTCGCCGAATGCATCGTTGCTCGAAGAGCAACTAGTGGGAATCACGCGGGGACTTTGTGTCAGGAGCCCACGGGTTCGGGGCGGGCCGCCCCGAACGACAGGCCAGCGGCCTGTGCTCCCCGGAGTAAGAGAAATCCCTGCGCCGCGCTAGTCGCGAAACTCGCTCACCACCAGGGTGGCGTTGTGGCCGCCGAAGCCGAACGAATTGTTCACCGCGACGCGAACCTTCTTCGCCTTCGCGTGGTGCGCGGTGTAGTCGAGGTCGCACTCGGGGTCGGGGTTATCGAGGTTGATCGTGGGCGGGATCTGGCCGTCGCGCATCGCGAGGATGCAGGCGGCGAGCTCGATTGCGCCGGCGCCGCCTAACAAGTGGCCGGTCATCGATTTCGTGGAACTGATCGCGAGTCCGTTCCGCGCGTGCTCGCCGAAGACGGTCTTGATCGCGCGCGTTTCGCAGATGTCGCCGAGCCCGGTGGAAGTGGCGTGCGCGTTCACGTAATCGACGTCGCTCGCGGAGATCTTCGCGTGGTCGAGCGCCATGTTCATCGCGCGCGCCGCGCCTTCGCCATCGGGGGGCGGTGCGGTCATGTGGTAGGCGTCGCCGCTGAGTCCGTAGCCGGCAAGCTCACAGTAAATTTTCGCACCGCGCGCTTTCGCGTGTTCGAGTTCCTCGACCACAACCACGCCGCCGCCTTCGCCGATGACAAAGCCATCGCGATCGCGATCGAATGGCCGCGAGGCTTTTTCCGGTTCGCTGTTCCGCGTGCTCAAAGCTTTCATCGCGGAGAAACCGGCCAGGCCGACGGGGATGACGGAAGCTTCCGAACCGCCGGCGAGGAAAACATCGGCGTCGCCGAATTTGATGATCCGCCACGCTTCACCGATCGCGTTGTTCGAAGTCGCACAGGCGGTGACGATGCACATGTTCGGCCCGCGCAGGCCGAACTCCATCGAGATGAGCCCGCTCGCCATGTTGCTGATGAGCATCGGAATGGTGAAAGCCGAGACGCGATCGGGGCCTTTGTTGACCAGCGCGCTGTGCTGATCTTCGAGCGTTTTCAATCCGCCAATCCCGCTGCTCACGATCACGCCGAAGCGTTCGCGCACGACTTTTTCCATGTCGATGCCGGCATCGGCCATCGCGCTTTTCGCCGCGGCCATCGCGAAATGAGTGAAGCGATCGGTCCGCTTGTGTTCCTTCGGATTATTGAAAACCGGTTTCGGATCGAAGTCGCGGACTTCGCCCGCGATCGTGCTGTCGTAGCCGACACTGGTATCGAAGCGGGTGATCGGCCCAACGCCGCTGCGCCCGGCGAGCAGGTTGCCCCAGAATTCCTCGAGCTCGCGGCCTAACGGCGTGATCACGCCCATGCCAGTGATAACAACTCTGCGATCTTTCATAAGAGGTAACTGGGGAGCTTATCTTTTACCCGCGCGGCGGTGGCTTGTCACTTTTCTGCCGCGCCTCCTAGCGCGTGCCCATCCCGACGCTCTGGACGGTCTGGAAAAGTTTGCCCTCGGTCTTGATCGACGGCGCGATGATGATTTCGGTCTGCTGGAATTGCGGAAGAGAACTCGCGCCGACGTTGCCCATGCAGGTGGTGATCGCGCCGACGAGATTTTGCGAGCCGTCGTCCACTTCCGCGGGGCCGAAAAGGATCTGCTTCAGCGAACCGGTCGCGCCGACTTTGATCCGGGTGCCGCGCGGGAGATTCGCGTGCGGTGTCGCCATGCCCCAGTGATAACCCGAGCCGGGCGCTTCGTAGGCTTTCGCAAAAGCGCTGCCGACCATGACCGCGTCTGCACCACAGGCGAGCGCTTTGCAGACGTCGCCGCCTTTGCTCATCCCACCATCAGTGATGATCGGAACGTAACGGGAAGATTTCTTGAAATAAGCGTCGCGCGCGGCCGCGCAATCGACCGTCGCAGTGACCTGGGGCACGCCGAGACCGAGCACGCCGCGCGAGGTGCAGGCGGCCCCGGGACCGACACCAATCAGGACGGCGGCCGGACCGCATTCCATGATTTCCAAGGTCGCATCGTAGCCGACCGTGTTGCCGACGATGATCGGGATGCGCATGTCGCGGCAGAAATTCGTGAGGTCGAGCGAGGCGTATTCCGTGGAGACGTGGCGCGCGGTTGAGACCGTGCTTTGGACCACGAAAATATCCGCGCCGGCTTCCTGTGCGATCGCGCCGAACCGCTCCGCGCGCTGCGGGATCGAGCTGACCGCCACCGGCACTCCGGAGTCTTTCATCTCCTTCACCCGCGCGCGGATCAGATCTTCCTGCACCGGTTCCTGGTAAATTTTCTGAAGGAGCGCAGTGATCTCGGCCTTGTCGGCCTCGACGATTTTCTGCAGCACTTCTTTGGGATTTTTGTAGCGGGTCTGCACGCCCTCGAGGTTGAGCACGGCGAGGCCGCCGAGTTTCCCCATCGCGATCGCGAACTTCACGTCAACCACGCCGTCCATCGCGCTGGCGAGGATCGGGATTTTGAATTCCAGCGGCTCCGCATCTTTTCGCGGCAGGCGCCACGTGATGTCGACTTCGTTGGGGTTAATCGTGACCTGTCCGGGCACGAGCGCGATCTCGTCGAACCCGTAGGTGACACGCGCCTTGCGATTTCTGCCGATCCACATTCCCATGGTTAAATCCGATCCAGTTTAAAACGTTCGTTGAGGCTGCCGCAGCGCGGGCAGCGTGGCAGCAGCGTGGCCGTGCGATCCTCAAACTCGAAGGCGCATATCACGCACCGTAAACGGTGGCGCAGAGCCCGCTGTTCCCGGCGGCGCCGGTTCCACTCGCCCACTATCCAGAGGAGAAAAACCGCCGCAAGAAAAAGCAGCAGATAAATCGTGACAAGGGCCGCGAGGCTGACCCGGATCACGGCGCGTGCTCCGCCGACTGCGGCTGCGCAAGGTCGGTGCCGAAAACGATCGTGGCCTCGGTCCAGACCGGCTTTTCGTTAGGCGCAAAACGGCAGAGCGCGAGCGCTGCGCGCGCCTGTTCGTCGAGCGCGGCGTCGCCTGAGGAGGAATCGAGGAAGCAATAGCGGACCACGCCCGAGCGATCGACCGCCACGCGGAAGATCGCGACCTGCGGCGCGTCCGGCAGCGAGGCCTGGAATTTCGTTTCCGGCCGGGTGAAGGGGCGTTCGCCTAACGAACCTGAAAACGTGATCGTGGTCGGAGCGACGATCGGTGGCGGAGCCGGCGCGGGCTCACCCATCGGCACGGGCGCGGGCGGCATTGCCGCCTGCTCGAGCCGCTCCGGCGCGGCCGGCGGAATCTCTTTCAATTGCGGTGGCACCGCGATGTAGGAGGGGACGTGCGCGAGCTTCGGAAGCTGATAAGGGCGCGCCTCCGCGGGCCGCTGCGTTTGCGAAGCGAGTGCCGGGTCTTCCGCCGCGAGCCAATGCAGGAAGGTGCGCGCTTCCGGCGAAGTCGGCGCGATCACGCTCACCCGCGCGGGCGGCGGGAGGAGCGCGATGGTCGGCGGGTAGATGACCTGGAAAAGCAAAAAGCAAAGCGCGTGCAGGCCTAACGAGGCCAGGATAAAGCCCGCAATCGCGAAGCGGCGGCGTCGCGCCCGTTCCCAATGAAAGAGCAGGCCGTCCGGCTGCGCGAAGGTTATCGCCATTACTGTTGCGGCGTGGTGGCGAGCGCGACGGAGGTGATTCCACGCTCGAGTGCGGCATTGGTTACGGCCATGACCAGATCATAGGAGGCTTGGCGATCAGCCTTGATCACCACCGATCGACCTTCGCGTTTGGTCGCGTCGAGTCCCGGCCCGAGCTGATCGAGCGTCACCTTTTGATCGCGCAAATAAATCGCGGGACTGGGACCGCCGGTGATGCTGATGATTTGCTGGTTAGGCTGCGGACCCAGCGTGAAGCGCGAGAAGGGAACGGTGACGGAAATGCCGGGTTGGAGAACGAAATTCGAGCTTAGGAGCAGAAAGAAGATGAGCAGGAAAAGCACATCGAGCAGGGGAAAGATATAGAGCCAGCCAAAGCTGATGTTGCTCGTGCGCGTGAGCTTCATGGGTCGTTAGGCGCAGAAGCCATGCGCCGATTGCCTAACGCTCGAAGCGCTGTTCCGCGGCTTTGGTCTGCGCTTGCTGAAAGCTGATGATCTCCGCGGTCGGCGCGCGATCGGTGAGCATGTGGACCACTTCGATCCCCGCGCGTTCCATGTCGTGCAGGAGTGTGTTCACCCGCGAAGAGAGATAGCTGTAGGCGACGAAAGTAGGAGTCGCGACGACGAGTCCGGCAGCGGTGGTGAGCAGACTTTTATAGATACCCGTGGATAACTCCGTGACGGTCGCATAGCCGCCATTCGACGAGACCATGCCGAAGGCTTCGATCATTCCCGCGACTGTGCCTAACAATCCCAGGAGCGGTGTGAGATAGGCGAGAGTCGCGAGCACGCCGAGGAAACGCTCGAGCTTCGGCACTTCGAGTTGGCCGGCTTCCTGCACGATCTCGCGCAGTTCCGCGCGCGGCGCGTCGTGGCGGATAATCGCGGAATGAATCACCCGCGCGACCGGGCCGGGCGTGCCGGCGCATTCGTGGAGCGCTTCGGCGAAATTCCGGCGCTGCACGAGGTTTGAGAGACCCTGCAAAAATTCGCCGACGTGAATCGCGGCCCGGTGAAAGTAAAAGAGGCGCTCGGCGAAGACAGCGATCGAGATGATGCTGCAGACCAGAATGGGCCACATGAGAAGACCACCCTTCTGGATGTAATCGATCATGTGGTGCCTGATAACTCCCTTTGCCGTCGCTGGCAAGTAGGACGGCGTTATTTGCCTAACGAGAAAGTCGAGCCGTAACCGTCAGCGCCGCACGCGCGCGTTTTTCGCGGCGGGTGCTTTCGGCGTGGTGCGGCCGAGCAGGGCGCCGGCGCCGTCGTAAATGGCATAACCGGTCGGATGTCCTTCGGCGTCGAAGGAATACACGATCTTGTGCCGGACGGCGTCATCCTTATCGAGTTGCGTCTCTTCGGAGAGCTGGCCCGCGGTGTTGTAGCGATACAAGGTTTTGAAGCGAAATGTTCCGTTCGCCGCGAAGACACGCCCGCTTTCGTAGCGGCCTTCGGCATCGAGTCGGTAAATGATTTTTCCACCCGGCTTCCCATTCGCGGTGGTGGTGGTCGCGATCGATTCGTGCTTCGCGCCGTCGACCCGGTAGACCGTCCGTGACCCGTCGGGATTCATCGTCATCGTCACCCGGACCGCGTCGTCATCGGTCTGCGCACGCAGGGGAGCGGCGGCAAACAGCAACCCGGCAAGCGCGCCGAGGGCGGAAAATTTTCGAAACATACGGGAGCTCGGAAAGGTTACGTGGGGGAGGAAAAGCGCGCAAACGGCCATTAATTTTGTTGACCCGTGAAAATCGCGGTGGTTTAAAGTGGGGGAAAGTGGATTAGTATGGACCGTTAATCCTCTGAACGCATGGATTCTGCCTTGTCATCGCCTCATTTTTTCGCCGGAGATTTCCGTCATCAAATCGACGGCAAGAACCGCGTGACCATCCCGTCGCGCTGGCGGCGCAATGGCGAGGCGGAAGAATTCATCCTCCTGCCGGAGCAAAATCTCCAGTGCCTCCTCGTGATGCCGCCCGAGGAATTCGCGCGCCTCGGCACCGCCGCGATGGCCGCACCCGGACTCTCCCCGCGCGACGCCCGCATTTTCCAGCGCCAATTCCACGCCCGCGCGCAGCACGGTTCCGCGGATAAGCAGGGCCGCCTCGTGCTCCCGGATGACCTTTGCAGAAAACTCGAGTTGAAGGGCGAGGTCGCCCTCGTCGGCGGCGCCGGCCGTTTCGAGATCTGGAATCTCAGCCGCTGGAAACGCGCCCACGAGGACGAACACTCCACCTATCAGCATGTAGCCAACCTGGTCGGTCTCTAGCGGGCAAAACGATGAACGCGTTGTTATTTGAGCGACCTATCCGGTTCTCGACCGGGCCGCTCGTCATCATGGAGGAGGCGCAGGAAATGGAGGATTACAGCTATCATCGGCCAGTCCTGGTGACGGAAACGATCGAGCTGCTCGCGCCTCGCGCCGGCTCGCTCATTCTCGACGGCACCTGCGGCGGCGGGGGTCACACCGAGGCGATTTTGCAGGCGGGCGCGGACGTGCTCGCGCTCGACCAGGATCCTGATGCGTTGGAATTTGCGGGCGCGCGCCTCACGAACTTCGGTAGCCGTGTCACCCTCGAGCGCGCGAACTTCCGCGACGCCGGCGCGGTCCTCGATCGGCTCGGCATTTCCCAAATCGGCGGCGCCGTGCTCGATCTCGGCGTCTCCTCGCGCCAGCTCGAAAACGGCGACCGCGGTTTCAGCCTGATGCGCAACGGTCCGCTCGACATGCGGATGGATCCGCGCCGCGAGCTGACCGCGGCCGAGGTGGTGAACACCTACGCGGAAGAAGATCTCACCCGCATCTTCCGCGAGCTCGGCGAAGAGCCCGCTGCGCGCCGGGTCGCGAGCCAGATCGTGAAAATGCGCAAGGATCGGCCCTTCCGCGAGACGCTTACCTTCGCGAAAGCGATCGAGAAAATCGTCGGTCGCCACGGCCGGCGTCATCCTGCGACGCAAATTTTTCAAGCCCTCCGAATGGAAGTAAACGATGAGCTCGGTGCGCTCGAAGCCGGCCTGCGCGCGATCACCGCGCGGCTCGAACCGGGCAGCCGGTTCGCGGTCATCACCTTCCATTCGCTGGAGGATCGGATCGTGAAAAATTTCTTCCGCGACCGCAGCCGCCCGACCCTCGATCGGCCGGAATGGCCCGCGCCGCGGCCAAACCCCGAACATGAGTTCGCGCTCGTCACGTCGAAGCCGGTGGAACCGGACGCGATCGAGCAGCGGGCCAACCCGCGTTCGCGCAGCGCGAAGTTGCGCGTCGCCGAAAGGATCGCATGAATCGGCGCCGCCAAAAACTCAACCCGCTTAACGCTCCCTCGCTCGCGCGCTGGATCGTGATTTTCGTTTTCCTCGCCGTCACCGGCCTGAGCTACGTTTACCTCTCGGTCCAGCTCCACGTGCTCGGGAGCGACCGCACAAAAGTGGAGCGCGAGCTCGCCGAAGTGCGCACCCAGACAGAGGACGCGAAGGTGCAGATCGCCGCGCTCGAATCGCGCCCCGCGCTCCAGCGCCGGCTCCAGGAAGGTTACCTCAAGATGATCCCGATCGCGGATCAGAGCATCGTGAGGCTGCCGCTCGCGCGGGTTTTCCGCGACGACGAAGTGCAGCCGATCGCGAACGAAGGATCCCGCCGCTGATGAGGTGGAACGGCCGAACTCGATGCGCGCTCGTGGGCCTGGTTTTCGTCGGGCTCTTCAGCCTGTTTTCGTTTCGGCTCGTCTACCTGCAGATGGTGAAGCACAAGTACTACACCGACCTCGCCGCCGGTAAAAACACCACTCTCCAGACCATTCCCGCCGAGCGCGGCATCATCTACGACGCGAACGACGAAGTGCTCGCGCACAACGTTCCGGTCGAGAACGTGGTCGTCGACCCGAGCCTGGTGACAAATGTCGACGCGCTCGTGCCGGTGCTGGCGCAGGCGCTGAAATTACCGGAGTCCGAGATCTCCGAGAAAATCGGCCGCGGCGGTCGCTATGTGATGTTGCAGCGTAACCTGCCCGAGGTCGCGGCCACCTCGTTAGGCGAAGAACTGCGCGCGAAAAAATTGCGCGGCGTGCGCTTCGAGCGCGACCTCGTGCGGTGCTATCCGAACAACTCGATGCTCTGTCACGTCCTCGGATTCCTCGATTTCGAGCACAAGGGAATCCAGGGCATCGAGGCGTCGATGAACCGCTATCTCAAAGGGGAAGATGGCTTTCGCGAAACCGAGCATGATCGCAAAGGCAACGAACTCGTGCTCTACCGCGGGACGGAACGGCCGCCGCACAACGGCGACAACGTCCACCTCACGATCGACCTGAATTTACAGAACGTCGTCGAGAACGAACTCGACGCGGCGATGAAGGAATACACGCCGCAGAAGGCCACCATCATCCTCGTCCGCCCGCAGACCGGCGAGATCCTCGCGATGGCGAGTCGGCCGAATTTCGATCTCAACCAGACGAAAGACGCGCAGCCGGAACAGATGAAAAACCGCGCCATCATCGACCAAATGGAGCCGGGCTCGACCTTCAAGATCGTCACCGTCGGTGCGGCCTTGAACGAGCACAAAGTCACGCTCGACACTCCGATCTTCTGCGAGAAGGGCCCCTGGCGCTACGGCGGCCGTTTCCTGCACGATCACAAATATTACGGGCAAATCCCGGTGTCGGATGTGCTCGTGAAATCGAGCAACATCGGCGCCGCGAAGATTGCGCTCATGCTCGGCGACGAGAAGTTTTTCGAGTACATCTGCCGCTTCGGTTTCGGCCAGCGCACCGGGATCGAGCTGCCCGGCGAGATCGGCGGGCAGCTCCATTCGCCCCGGACCTGGAGCAAGATCTCCATCACCCGCATCCCGATGGGCCACGAGGTCGCGGTCACGCCTCTGCAGATGGTGATGGCCATGGCCACGATCGCAAACGGCGGCAAACTGCTCGCGCCGCGGATCGTAAAATCGATCGTCGCAGAGGATGGAAAGAAGACCACCTCATTCGGACCGACGTTCGTTAGGCAAGTGATCAGCGCCGAGGCCGCGGCCAAGGTCGCGCTCGCGCTGCGCGGAGTGGTCAGCAAGCGCGGCACTGCGTTCGAAGCGACCGTTCCCGGCTATACCCTCTGGGGAAAAACCGGCACCGCGCAGAAGGTCGATCCCAATGGCGGCTATGAGCACGGGAAGGAAGTCGTCTCCTTCATCGGCGCCCTGCCCGCAGATAATCCGGCCTTCGTCGGTCTCGTCGTGCTTGACGATGCGCACACGAAAACCGCCGAGGAAAATTACGGCGGAAAAGTCGCCGGACCCATTTTCGCGCGCGTTGCCGCCAAGGCGGCGCGCTACCTCGATCTCGAGCCGCATGAGGATGCGGAGAAGCAGGCCGCGGCTGCCCGGGTCGCCTTAACCGATGCCGATCGCTGAGTTACCGCGCCGCGCTTCACCACTCCTCATGCAGCTCAAAACCCTCGCCGCAGGTTTACCGATCCGGCAAGTGATCGGGCCACTCGAGCGCGAGATCGAGGGAATCTATTACGACTCGCGCCGGGTGCAGAAAAACAGCCTCTACGTCGCGGTCAAAGGCGCGCGGGTCGATGGACATCAGTTCGTCGACCAGGCGATCGAGCGCGGCGCTGTCGCGATCGTGGTGGAGAACCCCGAGACGCATGCGCGCGCGACGACTTTGGTCGTCGCCGACAGTCGGCGCGCGCTCGCGGACCTTGCATTCACTTTTTACAAAAAGCCCGCGCTTCATCTGAAAATGGCCGGCGTCACCGGCACGAATGGCAAGACCACGACCGCGTTTTTGCTCAAGCACATCTGCGAAAGCGCGGGCCTGCGCAGCGGGCTCATCGGCACCGTCCGCTACCAGATTGCCGATCGCATTTTACCGGCCACGCGCACCACGCCGGAGTCGGCCGACCTCCAGGAATTGCTCGCGCAAATGGTCAACGCCGGCTGCAAAGCCGCGGTCATGGAGGTCTCCTCGCATGCCCTCGCGCAGGAGCGCACCCGCGGCCTGCAATGGGATGTCGCGATCTTCACCAACCTCACCCAGGACCATCTCGATTTTCATCGGACGATGGAAGATTACTTCGAGGCCAAGGCCAGCCTCTTCACCAGCCTAACGAGTCAGAACGACAAACACGGCGCCGTCTCCGTGATCAATCTCGATGATCGCTACGGCGAACAGCTCGTGAAGCGGCTCGGCGACTCCACCCCGGTGCTCACCTACGGGCTCGCGCAGCGCGCCGATTTTCGCGCGTCGAATTACCGCACGGAATTCGGCGGCACCTCGTTCCAGCTCGACGCCAAGGGCCGCAGTTATCTCGTGCGGCTGCCGCTCATCGGGCGCTTCAATGTCTCCAACGCGCTCGCCGCGCTCGCGGCCGCGACGTCGTTAGGCATCAATCTGCGCGACGCCGTCCTGAGCCTCAGCAAAGCGCCGCAGGTGCCCGGCAGGCTTGAGGCCGTGCCGGCAAAAAGGCAGTTCCAGATTTTCGTCGATTACGCACACACCGACGACGCGCTCCTCAACGTCCTGAAAACGCTCCGCGAACTCGCGCCGCGCAAGCTGATCTGCGTCTTCGGCGCCGGTGGTGATCGCGACCAGGCGAAGCGCCCGCTGATGGGCCGCGTCGCCGATCAGAACGCCGATTTCAGCATCATCACTTCCGATAATCCGCGGAAGGAAGACCCGCTCGCGATTATCGAGGAAATTAAAAAAGGATTTCGTTCCGAGAACTACGAAGCGATCCCCGATCGCGCCGAGGCGATCACCCGCGCCATCTCGCTCGCGCAGCCGCGCGACATCGTCCTGATCGCCGGCAAAGGCCACGAGACCTACCAGGAATTTGCCGATCACACGGTGCCCTTCGACGACCTTCAGGTCGCGCAGCGCGCGCTCGAAAACCGCCCGTTGGAATTTTAAACCGATGGACCCGCTTTCGCTCAATCAACTCGCGGAATTCGCCGGCGCCGTCCGGCAAAACGGCCACGGTGAACGACCGGTCACGAACCTGTGTACTGACTCGCGGACGCTTCGTCCCGGCGATCTCTTCGTCGCCTTGCGCGGGGATAATTTTGATGGCCACAAGTTCGTCGCGCAGGCGGTGCAGCGCGGCGCGGCCGGCGCCATCGTCGAGCGAAACTGGACCGGAAAACCGGCTCCCGATTTTTCGCTTCTCCGAGTCGACGACACGCTTGCCGCCTACCAGCAAATCGCCGGCGCGTATCGCCGTTCGTTAGGCTTGAAGGTCGTCGCGATCACCGGGAGCAACGGCAAAACGAGCACGAAGGATTTCACCGCCT
This sequence comes from uncultured Verrucomicrobiae bacterium, assembly GCA_963742845.1. GTDB lineage: Bacteria > Verrucomicrobiota > Verrucomicrobiia > Chthoniobacterales > UBA10450 > Palsa-1392. The sequence goes on from CAVUNK010000008.1 coordinate 814,398, forward strand.
CGGTGCTCTCGCGCCGTTTTCGCGTCACGAAGACGGATGGCAATTTCAACAACCACGTCGGTCTGCCGCAGACGATGTTGCGCGCGAGCGCGAACGACGAAGTTGCGGTCTGGGAGATCGGGATGAATCACCCCGGTGAGATCGCGCCGCTCGCCGCGCTCGCCCGCGCGGACATCGCGATCATTACCAACGTTGGCCTCGCGCACATCGAGTTCATGGGTTCGCGCGAAGCGATCGCGCAGGAAAAAGGCGACCTTGCGGCGTCGTTAGGCCCGAACGGCACGCTCGTCCTGAATAGCGGCGACGAGTTCGCCGAGACGATCGCGCGGCGCACTTCCGCGAAAACTATTTTCGCCGGCCTCGAGCACGGCTCGGTCCGCGCAGATGAGATCGTGCAGACCGCGAGCGGCGCGGAGTTCAGCATCCTCGAAGGTGCGCATCGCTGCCACGCGATCCTGCCCGTGCCAGGGTTGCACATGGTGCAAAACGCCCTGCTCGCGATCGCCGCCGGCCGCGCGCTCGGCGTTTCGCTGGAGGATTGCGCGGCCGGTCTCGCGACCGCGCCGCTCACGAAAGCGCGCCTGCAGATCAAGACCATCCGCGGCGTGCAGTTCATCGACGACAGCTACAACGCGAATCCCGATTCCATGAAAGCCGCTCTGCGCACGCTGATGGAACTCGAGGCCGATGGCCAGCGCATCGCGGTGCTCGGGCAAATGGCCGAGCTCGGCGACCAGTCTTCCGCCGGTCACCGCGAAGTCGGCGAAGCGGCGGCGTCGTTAGGCATCGATCGCCTGATCGCGCTCGGCGAAGGCGGCCGGGAAATCGCCGACGCCGCGCGCGCTGCCGGCCTCACGAACAGCACCGGCGTCGCCAGCGCGGAGGAAGCCGCCGAGTTGCTCGAGGAAACGCAGCGCGGCGATCTGGTGCTCGTCAAAGGCAGCCGGGCCGCGCGGACCGAGCGCGTGCTCGAGGAATTTGCCAAACGCCAACCTGAGGCCCGCGTTGCCTCATGATGTATTACCTCCATCTCCTCACCGGTGATTTCAAAGGTTTCAACGTCTTCTATTACGTCACCTTTCGCGCCGTCCTCGCGGCCATCACCGCCTTCGCGCTCTCGCTCCTTTTCGGGAACTACGTCATCCGGAAATTGATTTCGCTCAAGGTCGGCCAGCCCATCAGGACGGCGTCGGAAGTGCGCCGGCTCGCGGAGCTGCACGGTGGTAAACAGGGCACGCCGACGATGGGCGGCGTGCTCGTCATTGGCTCGGTCGTGATCGCCTGCGTCCTCTGGGCGCGGCCGGATAACCCATTCGTCTGGCTCGTGCTTTTCTGCATGGTTTACCTCGGCGCGCTCGGTTTCGTGGATGACTACCTGAAGGTCACGAAGAAAAAATCCGACGGGATGAGCGGCCGGTTGAAGCTGCTTTTCCAGATCGCGCTCGCCGGGATCGTGACCGCGTTTTTTCTGCTCAACCCGCTGATCGAAGTGCAGGCGCGCGCGCTTTACCTGCCGTTTTTCAAGGTGCCGGTGATCGTGAACATGGGCGTGTTTACCTTTTTCTTTTTCGCGCTGGTGATGGTCGGCGCGTCGAACGCGGTCAATCTCACCGACGGCCTCGACGGCCTCGCGATCGGGTGCACGATCACGGTTGCGCTCGCCTACGCACTGCTCAGTTACGCCGCGGGAAATTTCCGGCTCGCGGAATATTTGCAGGTGCCGTTCTACCCCTTCAGCGGCGAGCTCGCGGTCTTCTGCGCGGCGCTGGTGGGCGCGGGTCTTGGCTTCCTTTGGTTTAACTGCCATCCCGCGAAAGTTTTCATGGGCGACACCGGCTCGCTCGCGATCGGCGGCGCGATCGGCGTGGTCTCGATTTGCTGCAAACAGGAGTTGCTTCTAGCAGTCGTCGGCGGCGTTTTCGTGATCGAGGCAGTGTCCGTTATTTTGCAGGTCGCGAGTTTTAAACTCACCGGCAAGCGGCTCTTCGCGATGTCGCCGATCCATCATCATTTCGAGCTGAGCGGTTGGAAAGAGAACACCGTGATCGTGCGTTTTTGGATTCTCTCGATCGTCTTCGCGCTCCTCGGGCTCGCGACTTTGAAACTGCGATGAACCACCGGAAGACAGCGCCAACAAAAGTCATCCTGAGCGGAGCGCAGCGGAGCCGAAGGATCCCGACGAGCTTCTGGGAAGCGCCGACCAGCGTTTCCTTGCAGCTGAGTTTCCCAGAAAATCATCGGGATCCTTCGACTTCGCTTCGCTTCGCTCAGGATGACCGGGGAGGTCGGCGGTGAGCGCGCCCGATTACAAAAACAAAAACGTCGCCGTGCTCGGCGCCGGCCGGAGCGGAAAGGCCGCCGCGCTTCTCCTCGCGGAAGAAGGTGCGCGCGTCACCCTGCTCGACAGCGCGCCCGAAGAAAGACTCGTTGGCCTCGAGCGGCTCCGCGCGCAGGGCGTCTACCTGCTTTGCGGCCCCGCGGCGGATGAAGACCCGACGGTTTACGATCTCGGCGTGATCAGCCCGGGCGTCGATCCCGAGCTGTCGTTAGGCCGAAATTTTTCGCGCAAAAACATCCCGACGATCGGCGAGCTCGAGCTCGGTTTTCAATTCGCGCGCGTCCCGGTGATCGGCATCACCGGCACCAACGGCAAGACCACAACCACCGAGCTGATCTCGCAGATGCTTAACGCCTGCGGCCAGAACACGGTCGCCTGCGGCAACATCGGCAAGCCGCTCGTGGAAGCGGCGCGCGAGCGCGACGACCTCGACGTGCTCACGGTGGAAGTGAGCTCGTTCCAACTCGAAACGGTTCGCGAATTTCATCCCGAGATTAGCGTCTGGCTCAACTTCGCGCCCGATCATCTCGATCGTTACCCGTCGATCCGTGAATATCGCGCGGCCAAGCTCCGCATTTTCGAAAACCAAACGCCTAACGACACCGCGGTCGTGAACGTCGCGGAAAATCTCCCGCCGATCGCGGCGAAGATTCGCACCTTCAGCGCCTGGACGAACGACGGCGATTACTCGCTCGCGGACGGCTGGATTGCGTTCCGCCAACAGCCCGTGCTCAATCTCGCCGAGGCGCATCTGCGCGGTCCGCATAACGCCGAGAACATGATGGCCGCGCTCGCGGTCGGGCGGGCGCGCGGGTTGTCGTTCGAGGAAATGGCGCCACCGCTCTGCGCCTATCGCGCGCAGCTCCATCGGCTCGAACTCATCCGCACGATCGGCGGCGTCGATTACGTGAACGACTCGAAAGCAACGAATCTCGACGCGCTCGAGAAAGCGCTCCTCAGCGCGACGAAACCGATCGTGCTCATCGCCGGCGGCAAGGACAAGGGCTTCGCGTTCGACTCGATTGCAACGCTGGTCGGCGAAAAAGTGCGCCACGCGGTGCTCATCGGCGAGATCGCGCAAAGCATCGCGGCGGACTGGAAAGGCGCGACCGAGTGCGACCTCGCGCCGTCGTTAGGCGAGGCGGTTGACCGCGCCCAGGCCGTGGCTCGCAGCGGGGAGACGGTTCTCTTTTCCCCCGGCACTTCTTCTTTCGACATGTTCAAAAGCTACGCGGACCGCGGCGACCAATTTCGCGCCCTCGTCCGCGCCTTGCCGGATTCCTCTTTATGAAAATACCCACCATCCTCACTCGCAAAAAGAAGCTGCGCGCCTCGACCGCGCGGCGTTCGCGCTCGCTCGGCCTGCCCGATGAAATGGACTACGAAGAGATGGCGGAGCCGAACATGAAATTGTCGCGCGCTCTCCTCATCGTGCTCGTGCTCCACATCGTCGCGGTCGCTGGGATCGTGGCCTTCAACACGATCAAGACCCGCGAGAACAATGCACCCGCGCTGCCGGAAACCACCGCGCCGATGACAAGCGGTGAGACGACCCCGGTAGCGTCCGCCGTCTCCGCGGACCCGGCGACAACGCGCGCGATTGTGCCTAACGAGTCCGCCAAAGTCGCGACGCAGGCTGCTCTGAAAAGCGCCGAGCCTGCTGCCAGCGGGATCAGGGATTCCGGCAAGACTTATGTCGTGGTGAAAGGCGACAACCCGGTCACGATTGCGCGTCACTTGAAAGTCTCCGAGGCCGACCTGCTCGAGCTGAACCAAATCACTGATCCGCGCAAACTGCAGATCAACCAGAAGCTCCGCATCCCGGAAGCGCACGCGACCGCGACAGCGAAAGGCGAGTAAAGATGGCGAAAGAGTGCGGCTTCAATTTCAGGCGAGCCCGGAGACTCGTGCTCCTGCACGTTCGGACCCTGTCGGCGCCGCGTGACTTTTCGCCGAGTCCCCTGCCGCCGCCGCGGACTGGCGCAAGCAAATCCCACCGGGGCACACGTGTCCGGGTCTTTAGCCTAACGATTGCCTAACGAATGCACCGGAAGAGCGCCTACCTCATGTTTCTCGCCGTGCTGGGCCTGCTCGCGATCGGGGCGGTGATCATTTACAGCACCGGCGCGTTCGCCCGCGACAGCCATGGCGACTCGCTCTTTTTCATCAAGAAACACGCGGTCTGGCTCGGGGTCGGCCTCGTCCTTTGCCTCGCGGCGGCGCTGGTCGATTATCATTTTTGGCAGCGCACGTGGGCGATCTGGTTCGGCGTCGCGCTCGTCGCGCTCGCGGTCTGCTTTTTCCTGCCGGCCAAGAACGGTTCCCATCGCTGGATTGTGTTTCACGGCTGGAGCGCGCAGCCCTCGGAGTTCGCGAAGCTCGCCGCGGTCTTCTTCCTCGCTTTCTGGTTTTCGCGTTATGAAAAAGAGAGCAACGAGGTCTGGCGCGGTTTTATGCTCCCGCTGGCGATGATCGGCCTGCTTGTCGCGCTCATTGTGACCGAGGTGGATCTCGGCACCACCGCGCTCCTCGGCGCGACGGCGGTGGTGGTGATGTTCATCGCCGGCACGAATCTCGCGATGCTTGGCGCACTCTCCCTGAGCGTGGTGGGCGGGGTTTTATTTATCGCCACGCACATGCCCGAACGCATGGCGCGCATCACCGCGTTCCGGCATCCGGAACAGTTCAAGCAGGACGCCGGTTTGCAGCAAATGCAGGCGCTGATCGCGTGGGGCAGCGGCGGCATCAGCGGCCTCGGCCTCGGGAATGGCCGGCAGAAAATGCTCTACCTGCCCTTCGCGCACACCGATTTTATCTTCCCGATCGTGGGCGAGGAACTCGGGCTGCGTTTCAGTTTGCTCGTGGTTTTTTTGTTCGTCGTCGTGATCATCTGCGGGCTCACGATCGCGCTCCACGCTCGTGATCGCTTCGGGCTGCTGCTCGGCAGCGGGATCGTTTCGCTGCTCGCTTTCCAGGCGGCGATCAACATCGGGGTCGTCACGTCGCTTCTGCCGAACAAAGGCATGCCGCTGCCCTTCATCAGCTACGGCGGCTCGAATTTGATCGTCGCGCTGTTTGCGATCGGCGTTCTCCTGAACATCTACCGCCAGGGCGTGCTCGAACCGGTCGCGTCGAAGAAACAAATGCCGTTGCGCGTTCGGACGACGCCGAGAATCTGATGAGAATACCGGTCATCCTGAGCGCAGGCGGAGTCGAAGGATCCCGTGGGATTTCCGTGAAGCGACGCTCCGGATTTGGCCGCGTGAGTCAGTCAGCGGCAGACGGGATCCTTCGACTGCGTTCCATTCGCTACGCTCATTTCACTGCGCTCAGGATGACACGATTTGGGGCGACACGCTTGGGGGACCTGTCCCGATGAACGTCGTGATCGCATGCGGCGGAACCGGCGGGCACCTCTTCCCGGGATTGGCGGTGGCGGAAGTGCTGCGGAAACGCGGGCACGAAGTGCTCGTCTTCATTTCCGAGAAAGAAATCGACACCCTCGCAGCGACCAACCATTCCGAGTTCCGTTTCGAGAAACTCCCGACCGTCGCGCTCCCGTCGCCCTTCTCGCCGGCAATTCTTAAGTTCGTTAGGCGATTCAATCACAGTCTCGCGCTCTGCCGCGGGATCTACCGGAAATTCCAGCCGCAGATTGTCCTCGGGATGGGCGGTTTCACCTCAACCGCGCCGGTGCTCGCCGGCCGGATGCGCGGCGCCGCCACTTTCATCCACGAGTCGAACGCCTTCCCCGGCAAAGCCAACCGGCACACCGCGAGGTTCGTTAGGGCCGTGCTCCTCGGATTCAAGGAATGCGCTGCGTTTTTCCCGAAAGCGAAGACAGAATGGACCGGCACGCCGATTCGCTCGACTCTCCGCCGGGTCGATCGCGCGGAGGCACTCGTTAGGCTGGGGCTGCGCCCGGAACGGCGCACGCTCCTCGTGATGGGCGGGAGCCAGGGCGCGCAGGGAATCAACCAGGCGATGATCAAGGCGATGCCTTCGCTCCAGGGCGACGCGCTCCAAGTGATCCATCTGACCGGCAGCCGCGATGAGAAGTTGCTCGAGGATAATTACCGGCGCGAAAACATCCCCGCGTTTGTCGCCGCATTTCATCACCAGATGGAGGAACTTTACAGCGCGGCCGATTTCGCGATCGCGCGCTCGGGCGCGGCCAGTCTCGCGGAGCTCGCGGCTTTCGCGCTCCCGTCGCTTTTGATTCCCTATCCGTACGCGGCCGACGATCATCAGACGCGCAACGCGGAGATTTTCGTGCGCGAAAAAGCCGCCGTGCTCCTGAAGGAAACCGAGCTCGTCGACGAGGTGCTCGGGAAAAAAATTCAGCAACTCCTCGGCGATCCCGCGACCCTGGAAAAGATGTCTGCCGCCGCGGCGACGTTGGCGCCGAAAAACGCGGCCGATTTGGTCGTCGAAACGATGGAAAGGTACAGCGAACCCCATGACGCCATCGCCGCCTGATCTCGTGCTGCAGCGTTTCCTGACCGAGGAACGGCACGCCATCCATCTGATCGGCGTGGCCGGCAGCGGGATGAGCGGGATCGCCGCGCTCCTGCTCGAGCTCGGGCACGACGTCCGCGGCTCGGATAAGGCGCGCACGCTCGAGACGGGACGTCTCGCGCAGCTTGGCTTGCGCGCTTTCTCGCCCCATCGCGCGGAGGACGCAGCGGATGCCGAGCTGATTATTTATTCGTCGGCAATCAAGGACGACAACCCGATCCTCGCTGATGCCCGCGCGCGCGGGATTCCGGCGATTCGCCGGGCCGAAGCGCTCGCCGCGATCATGCTCGGGAAGCGCGGGATCATCGTCGCCGGGATGCATGGGAAAACCACGACGTCGGCGATGATGGCGCACGTGCTCCGCGGCGGCGGGCTGCATCCGTCGCATTATGTCGGTGCGGAAATCCCGATCCTCGGGAGCAACGCCCACTGGGACTCGTTAGGCGAATTCTTCGTCGCGGAAGGCGACGAGAGCGACGGCACGCTCCAGCTTTTTCATCCCGAGCACGCGCTCATCCTCAACATCGAAGAAGAGCATCTCGACTTTTACGCCGATCTCGCCGCAATCGAACTGGTCTTCGGCAAGTTGCTCGCGCAGACCACCGGTACGGTTTTCTATTGCGCCGACGACGCGAACGCGACGCGCATCTGCGGCGCGCGGGAAGGCTCGGTTTCCTACGGCTTTTCCACGCCGGCCCGTTACCGGGCGACCGGGCTCGAGCTGCACGATTTCGCGGCCACCTTTTGCGTCCAGCGCGGCGATGAAAAACTGGGCGATGCCACGCTCAACGTCCCCGGCAAACACAACGTGAGCAACGCGCTCGGCGTGATCGCGCTCGCCACCGAACTCGGCGTGCCCTTCGCGAAGATCGCGAAGTCGTTAGGCAGTTTTCGCCACGCGCGCCGGCGTTTCGAGATCAAATACCAGAGCGATCGCTACCTCTTGGTCGACGATTACGCGCATCACCCGACGGAGATTCGCGCGACGCTCGCGACCGCGCGCTCGGCTGGGCGCAAGCGCGTGCTCACGATGTTCCAGCCGCATCGCTATTCGCGGACGCACGCACTCCGGCGCGAGTTCGGCGCGGCCTTTGACGACACCGATCATATTTTCGTGACCGACGTTTACCCGGCGAGCGAACCGCCGCTGCCGGGGATCAGCGGGCAGACGATTGTGGATGAAATCCTGGCGCACGGACACGTGAACGCCGCTTATCAGCCGCGACTGGATTCGTTGCACGGCGATCTCGGGCGGATCATTGCTGAGGGCGATCTCATTCTCAGCCTCGGTGCGGGAAACATTCACGAGCAACTTGCAAAGCTCGCCGCCGAACTCGTGATCCTTGAGCGACTGAAAGAAATGGTCGGACCGGAAGGCGAGGCGCGCCTGTCGGAGCCGCTCGCAAAGCACACCACGTTGCGCGTTGGCGGGCCGGCGCAGTTCTGGGTCGAACCGCGCACTGAGGCCGCGCTCGCGGAAGTGATTCGTTTTTGCCGGCACGAAAATCTGCGGCTCTTCGTCATCGGGCGCGGCTCGAATCTGCTCGTGCGCGATGGCGGGATTCGCGGTGTGGTCGTGCACCCGAGCGGCGGCGAATTTGAGAAGCTGGAAACGTCCGGCCTCGAAGTGACCGCCGGTGTCGGGGTGAAGTTGAAACAGATCGCCTACGCCGGAAAAGCCGCGGGCATCGGCGGCTTCGAGTGGATGGAAGGTATCCCCGGCGAAGTCGGCGGTGGGTTGAAAATGAATGCGGGCGCGATGGGTGTGCAGACCTTCGATCAGGTGGTCCGTGTCCGTTACCTCGATCGCGAAGGTGCGGCGCATGAGAAGACGCCGAACGAAATGGAGGTCGCCTACCGCCACGTCGCGACGCTCGACGATAATTTTGCGGTCTCGGCGGTTTTCCGTGGGGAGAAATCAACCGAGGAAGAAATCGTTAGGCGGCTCGACGCCTCACAGGAGAAGCGGCGCTCGACCCAACCGGCTGCGAAAAGCGCCGGCTGCATTTTCAAAAACCCAGCCGCCTGTCCGGCCGGCAAACTCGTCGATGAACTCGGGTTGAAAGACAGCCGGGTCGGCGACGCGCGCGTCTCGGAGGTGCACGGAAATTTTCTGGTGAATGACGGAGCCGCTACCGCCGTCGAGATGCTGGCGTTGATCGAGCGAATCAAAACCACCGCGCGGGAAAAACGCGGAATCGAATTGGAAACTGAAGTGCAAATCGTGGGGGAAGAATTATGAGCGCGTGGGGGAATTGGAGCGGCCATATCGGTCATCCCGAGCGGAGTGGAGCGCAGCGGAACGAAGCCGAGGGATCCCGTGGAATTGCGGTGAAGATTTCGCGCGAGGGCTTTAGGGAAGCCCGACGGGATCCTTCGACTCCGCTGCGCTCCGCTCAGGATGACAGGGGAGGGGCGCGATGATCGATCTTACCGGCAAGAAAATCGCGGTGCTTAAGGGCGGTCCCAGCTCGGAGCGCGAGGTCTCGCTCGCGACCGGCGCCGGCGTGGCCAAGGCGTTGCGTTCGTTAGGCGCGGACGTCACGGAAGTGGATGTTCGCGGACCGGACTTCGTGTTGCCTAACGAAACCTGGCTCGCCTTCATCGCGCTCCACGGCACCTTCGGCGAGGACGGTCAGTTGCAGCAGATCCTCGAGGATCGCGGCGTCGCCTACACCGGCGAAGGCGTCGCGAAGAGCCGGCTGGCCTTCGACAAGATTCCTTCCAAGGAACAGTTCACGAAACAGGGCGTAAACACGCCGCACTGGGAAATCATCCACGCCGGCGAGACGCCGAATCTTGCCCTGCCTTACGTGATCAAGCCGCCGCGCCAGGGCTCGACCGTCGGGATTCAAATCGTTAGGCAGGAAAGCGAAATCGAGGGCGCGCTCGCGGAGGCCGCAAAGTACGACGACGAACTTCTCATCGAGCAATTCATTCCCGGCCACGAGCTCACCGTCGGCGTGCTCGGCGACCTCGCGCTGCCGATTCTCGAGATCATCCCGAAGAGCGGGTTCTACGATTTCAACGACAAGTATCCGTTCCTCAATCCGCAGGGCGGCGGCGGCGCGCAGCATGTCTGCCCCGCCGCGCTCGACGCCGCGCTTGCGAGTAAAATCCAGAACCTCGCGCTCCAGGCAACGCAGGCGCTCGGGCTCCAGGTCTACTGCCGCGTCGACGTGATGCTTTCGCCTAACGACCAGCCGTCCGTGCTCGAGATCAACACCATCCCGGGCATGACCGAGACCAGCCTGCTGCCCGAGGCCGCGGGCGTCGCCGGCATTTCCTACCCGCAACTTTGCGCGCGCATCATCGAGCTTTCGTTCGCTGCGCGCCCCGTTAAAAAATGAGCGCCGCGAAATCCAAAAACCAACCGCGCCCGCGCAATCAGCGGCTCTCGACCTCGCGCCAGCGCCGGCAGCAACACCTGCTCGACGTCCGCGTGCGCTCGCGGCGCGCGATCCATCATCGGAATCGCCGGGTCCTCGTGATCCTCTCGAAGGTCGTGCTCGCGATCGCGCTTTGCGCCGGGGTTTACCTCGGCGCGCGGGAAGCTTTGCGCCGCTTCTTTTTCGACAATCCCGATTACCGCTTGAGCACGCTCGCGGTGCAGACCGACGGCACGCTCCTGCGCGAGCAGGTCTTAAAAACCGCGGAGCTCTCCGAGGGCATGAACATTTTCTCGGTCAACCTCGCGAAGGTCCACGACCGGTTGCAACAGCTCCCGCAGATCGACGAAGTGCAGGTGGAACGGCGCATGCCGAACGAGATCGACATCAAGATCACTGAGCGCAAACCGGTCGCCTGGATCACGAGCGAGAAAGCGGTGGCGAACCCATTCGCGTCCGATGCCGCCTTCCTCGTCGATGCGCGCGGCATCCTGATGAAGGAGAAAAAACTGCTCCCGGAATATCTCTCGCTGCCGCTGATCACCGGGTGTTCGAGCGAGGCGCTCGTCCCGGGGAAAGAGGTCAGCTCCTTCGAGGCGAAAACCGCGCTCGCGCTCCTGCGCCTAACGACGACGAGTTTCATGCAGACGCGTTTCCAGATTCGCGATGTGGATGTCTCGACCGGTTACTGCCTGCTCGTCACGGACAAGAATCACACCGAGGTCCGCTTCGCCTTTGACGATCTCGAAACACAGATGCAACGACTGGAGCAGCTCCTGGTTTATGCGGACGATTCACATCGCCAGATCGGCACGGTGAATCTGCTCGTCGCGCGCAACATCCCGGTGACTTTCACCAAGCCGCCGCGGGAAATTATTTCCGAGCTGCAGGATGACGGCGACGTGCCCGAGCCGGTGGCGGAAAAGAAGTCCGCACCGGAAACCCAACCGGAGCCGAAGTCGACGCCCGCGATCGCAGAGAAGTCGCACAAGAGCGCGCCGCTGGTTTACCACCCGCCGGAGGTGCGGAAGGCGAAACCAATCCAGCACACCATCCCGAAAGCCACGCTCGTGAGCCCGGGCGTGCAGAAATTTCACTCACAATCCCCCGCGCCGTTGCCGGCGCGGAAAGGGGTCCCACTTCAGCGTTTTAACCAAGGAAACGACGGCAATGGCTAGCAGCAACTTGATGGTTGGTTTGGAAATCGGAACTTCGAAGATTTGCGTCGTGGTCGGCGAAAGCCGCCCCGATGGCACGATCAAAATCCTCGGCGTTGGGCAGGCCCCTTCGCGCGGCGTGCGCAAGGGCGAGATCGTGGACTTCGAGACCGCGATGAAGTGCGTGCAGGAAGCGGTCGTCGATGCCGAGGAGAAGAGCGACATCATGATTCGCAGCGTCTACATCGGCATCACCGGGGCGCACATCCAGAGCTTCAACAACCGCGGTTGCGTCGCGCTCCCCGACGATCGCGACGAGATCGACGAGCAGGATATCGACGACGTGAAAGTCAGCGCGCGCGAGGTCAGCATCCCGGCGCAGAACGCGTTTCTGCACACGATCATCCAGCATTATCACGTCGACGGACAAAGCGGCGTGCTCAGTCCGCAGGGCATGCTCGGGCAAAAGCTCGAGGCGGATTTCCACATCATCCATGGCGTGCGCACGCGGATTCAAAACACCATCCGTTGCGTGAAGGAACTGCCGCTCGAAGTCGAGGACGTGGTCTTCACCGCGTTCGCCTCCGCGCAGGTCGTGCTCACGCCCAACCAGAAAAGTCTCGGCGCGCTCGTCATCGATATCGGCGGCGGGACGACCGATTACGTGCTCTACGTCGACGGCGCGGTGAAACAAAGCGGCGTGCTCGCGGTCGGCGGCGATCACATCACGAACGACATCTCGATGGGCCTGCGCATCCCGATGACGCGCGCGGAAAAATTGAAGATCGAGGAAGGCAGCACCGTGCTCGGCAACTGTCTCCCGGGCGAAACCGTCCTCTTGAAAGACGACTCCGGGTTTGCCGGGAAAGAAGTGGAGCGCGAGACGCTGAATACGATCATCCACATGCGGCTGCGCGAGACCTTTGAGCTGCTGAAGCGCCGGCTCGAGGAGGAGCCGTTTCTCGATTACCTCGGCGAAGGAATTTTCATCACCGGTGGCTGCAGTCAGATCAACGGGATCGATAACCTGGCCGAAGACGTCTTCGGGATTCCCGCGCGGGTGACGCATGCGCGCACGATGAGCGGCCTAACGAGTGCGTTTGAGAACCCGCAATTCGCGGCGGCGATTGGCTTGATCAAGTACGCGCAAGCCGTGCAGGGCGATCGCGCCCCGGTCGGTGGCCTGCGCGGCATCTTCGGAAAACTGCTTCACCGCATGCGTTGATCGCTTTTGGCCTAACGAATACCTAAACAACATGATCCAGCTCAGCCGCAACTACACTCTGCCGGAGAAACACGAAGACGATCTTGCGATCAAAATCATCGGCGTGGGAGGCGCCGGCTCGAACGCGCTCGACCGCATCGTCCTCGATGGTCTCGAGCGGGTCGATCTGATCGCCGCCAACACCGACGTCCAATCGCTCGCCAGCTCGGTCGCGACGCAGAAGGTGCAGCTCGGGAGCGCGGTCACGCGCGGTCTCGGCGCAGGCGGCGATCCGGAGCTCGGGTTCAACGCAGCGCACGAATCCGCGGACGAAATTCGGCAGGCGCTCCAAGGCGCGCGGATGGTTTTCGTCTGCGCCGGATTGGGCGGCGGCACCGGCTCGGGCGCGGCGCCCTGCGTGGTGCAGATGGCGCGCGAGAGCGGCGCGCTGGTGGTCGCGCTCGCGACTTTGCCGTTTGCGTTTGAAGGGAAACGCCGCGGGGCGCAGGCGAACGAAGCGCTCCGCCAACTGCAACAGCTTGCCGATGCGGTGGTCTGTTTCGAGAACGATCGGATGGGCGACATGGTTTTGCCGAAGGCGGGAATTCACCAGGCTTTCGCGGCCGCCGATCTCACGATCAGCCAGAGCGTGCGCGCGATTATTAATGTCGTTAGGCGACCGGGCCTGATCCGGATCGGCTTCGATGAATTGCTCTCCGCTTTGCGCAGCCAGGATAGCCGCTGCCTCTTCGGATACGGCGAATCGGACAGCGACAACCGGGCGCACGAAGCGCTCGCGCTCGCTTTGAAAAACCCGCTGATGGATCGCGGCAAGATGCTTTCCGACGCGAGCCATTTGCTCGTGCAAATCTCCGGCGGCCCCGGCATGACCCTGACCGAAGTGGAGATCGTGATGCAGGAACTGAACCGGCACGTGGAAGACCAGACGCAGATTCTTTTCGGCACTGCAGTGGATGGAAAAATGGGGAACCGGATGAGCGTGACTCTGATCAGCTCGATCGGTTCGCGTGCGCCCGCCGCGCCGCCGCCGGTGGAGTCGTTTGCGCCCGCGCCGCTCTTGAAACCGGCGCCCTATATCCCGCCCGCGCTCGAACCGGAACCCGAAGCGGCGCAACCGGTCATCGAGCAGGCGGCACCGATGGTCGAACCCGAACCCGAAGCGGAGCCGGTCCAAGCGCCGGCGCCGATCGAGGCAGAACTTCCGCCTCCGCCGCCGCCCGTCCGGAAGGAACGCAAAGTTCCGGCTCCGTTGAAGGAACCGGCCGCGACGGATGAGCCCGCTCCCGAAAAAATCCCGGCGACGCGGAAGGAAAAATACATCTCGGCGCGACAGGAAGTGATGCAGTTCGAGTCGGTCACGCGCGGCCGTTTCGAGAAAAGCGAGCCGACGATCGTGGAGGGTCAGGACCTGGACGTGCCGACCTACCTGCGAAAAAACGTGCGCGTGAAATAGCCCGTTGGTCAGCGCCCGACGCGCCGGAAAGGGCACGAGTGATTGGCACAGTTAATGGTCGCTCGAAGGCGACCATGCGGAGATCGAACGCCTTCACCCTCGTCGAAATCATGATCGTGGTCGCGATCGTCGGGATCCTCGCAGCGATCGCGCTCCCTTCGTTTTTGCGCGCTCGACAGCGGGCTCAGCAGGTGAAATTCATTAACGCCCTCCGGATCGCGAGCAGCGCGTTTGAACTTTACGCGGTCGAAAATAACGGCTTCCCGCCCGATGCCACCCGCGGGGTGTTGCCGAGCGGGATGGAGACCTATCTCGGCCCGAAACTGAACTGGACCACCGCGACGCCGATCGGCGGGAACTGGGACTGGGATTTTAACCAGTTCGGCTTCCGGGCAGGCGTCTCGGTCGTCGGCGCCACCGCGACAGCTGAGCAAATGCTGGAGATCGACCGCCAGATCGACGACGGCGATCTCTCCGCCGGCCATTTTCAGGATCGCGGCGGCCAGCGATTTACCGACGTGATCGAATAACCGGCGCGCGGGGCTCCAGGCCGGTCGTTATTTTTTCCCCATCAACTCGAGCACCGCGCTCGTCATCGCGACCAGGCCGGTGCGAATCGTCGGCTCCGGCACGGGCGCGAATTTGCTCGAGTGCAGGCTCGGCAACGGCGCCGCGCCCGGCTTCTGCGCGGCGGCGATCTTCTCCGGCGCGACCGCGCCGACGTGGAAGTCGACCGCTGGGATCGAGTGATCCGGGAGGCTAAACTCGGCGAAATCTTCGCCGCCCATGGTCGGGTCGACCATCTCGACGTTCTCTTCGCCTAACGATTGTTTCCAGACGCCGACCAGCCGCTTCGTCAGGTCGGGATTGTTGTAGGTCGCAGGCGTGAATTCGTCGCGGAGCACTTTCACTTCCGGCATTTTATCTTCCGGCCAGCCGCCGGCGATCGCCGCGCCCTTCGCGATCTGCGCGATCTCGGCGAGGACTTTTTCGCGCACATCGCTCTTGTAAGTGCGGACGGTGAGCTGCATCTGCACTTCATTCGGGATGATGTTGTGCTTCGTGCCGCCGTGGATCGAGCCGACGGTTACGACGATCGGATCGAGCGGGTTGTTTTCGCGGCTCGCGATCGTTTGCCATAGGTTGATGATCTCGGCCGAGAGCACGATCGGGTCCTTGGTCTTATGCGGATAGGCGCCATGGCCCCCCACGCCGTGCACGGTGACGTCGACCGAATCGACGTTGGCGTAGGTGTAGCCGGCAGTGACGCCGATGTGGCCGGTCGGCAGCTGCGCGTTGTCATGGAAGCCGAGGGCAAACGCTGGTTTCGGGAAGCGAGTGTAGAGGCCGTCGTTCAGCATCGCGCGCGCGCCGGTGCCGAGTTCCTCCGCCGGCTGGGCGACGAAAAGGATGGTGCCGTGCCATTGATCTTTCAGCTTCGCGAGCGTGCGCGCCACGCCGATGAAAGTCGCGATGTGCACGTCGTGGCCGCACGCCTGCATCACGTGCACGACGTCGCCCTTGTCGTTCTTGGTTGTCACCTTGCTCGCGTAGGGCAGACCGGTTTCCTCCTCCACCGGCAGCGCATCCATGTCGGTGCGCACGAGCACGACCGGGCCATCGCCATTTTTCATCACGCCGACGACTCCGTAACCTTTCTGGTCAGCATGATCGTATTTGCCGATGTGATCAGTGACTTCGCAACCGGCTGCCTTTAATTCCTGTGCGACAAAAGCCGAGGTCTTCTCTTCGTGCGCCGAGAGCTCCGGATGACTGTGCAGGTCTTTGTAAATCGTGACGAGCGAAGGGAGTTCGTGCTCCGCGAGTTGGGCGGGCGTCTCCTCCGCCTGGGCGCGAGGAAGGAGAACGAGCAGGGCCACGAACGGAGCGAGGAAAAACTTCATCCCGCAGAGTAGGACGGAAATAGGCGCGAGCAAAGCTTCAGCCCGCGGGTGCAAATACATGCTAACCTGCCGCGATTTATGAGCCGGCTACTTTATCTGGACTGCTTTTCCGGGATCAGCGGCGACATGGTGGTCGGCGCGCTTTGCGATCTCGGGGTAGAACCGGCTGCGATCGAGGCGGAGCTCGGGAAGCTGTCGTTAGGCGCGACGCGGTTCACTTTTGAACGGCAAACGCGAAAGGGGATCAGCGGCGTGAAGTTCGAGGTTCACGCGCCCGTCCACGGCCACGAGCACACGCACTACGCCGAGATCCGGGAAGAGATCGGCGGGAGCAGTCTTTCCGAATTCGTCAGGCAAAAGGCGCTCGCGATTTTCGAGCGGATCGCGATCGCCGAAGGAAAAATCCACGGCGTAGCGGTCGAGCAGGTGGCGTTTCACGAAGTCGGCGCGGTCGATTCGATCGCGGACATCGTGGGCGCGTGCGTCGCGCTCGAGGAACTCGGGCAGCCGCGCGTCGTGGTCTCGCCGCTGCGCGAAGGGCGCGGCTGGATCGATTGCGCGCACGGGCGTTTCCCGTTGCCCGCGCCCGCCACGCTGGAAATCCTGCGCGGCATCACGCTCGAGCAGGTCGACGAATCCTGGGAATCGATCACGCCAACCGGCGCCGCGATTGCGCGGGAGTTTGCCGAATCGTTCGGCCTCATGCCCCCCTTGGAAATCGAGCGAATCGGCTACGGCGTTGGCACGCGCGACCTCGAGGTGCGGCCCAACGTGCTCCGCGCCGTCCTCGGGTCGGCCGTGCCTAACGAACAAAGCACCGACACGATTATCGAGCTGGAAACGAACCTCGATGATCTCTCGCCAGAGTTAACCGGTGCGGCGATGGAACACCTTCTCGCTCTCGGTGCCCTCGACGTCACGCTGACCCCCGTGCAAATGAAAAAGAACCGCCCCGGCGTACAACTGGCGGTCCTTTGCGAACCGGCGCTCGAACAAAAAATCGTCCATGCCCTCCTCACCGAAACCAGCGCCTTCGGCGTCCGCCGCAGCGAAAAACGCCGCTACAAACTGGAGCGCCGCTTCGAAAAAGTGACGACCCCCTTTGGCGAAGTCACGGTGAAGCTTGGCCTGCTCGAAGGGAAAGTGGTGCAAGTAGCCCCCGAGTTCGAAAGCTGCCGCGCCCTCAGTGAACAAAGCGGCCAGTCCTTGCGCGGGATCTATCACGCCGCGCTTCGGGCCCACGAGAGCGATCAGGGCGCCTAACGAGTAGCACCTATTTTGGAGCGAGTCCGGTCACGACCCTTTCATGGGCGAACACAATCTAATCTCCAGTCAGCCTTGCTTCGGCGAGGTCGAGGTCGCGCTGGATGCGGCGGAGGGCGCCGTCGTTGATTTGGTGGGAATCGCGCAGGGCGATGATGGTTTTTCGCTCCACGCCCAAGGCGCCGTATTGCAGCTGTTGGTAGATCGGGGTGGCGACTTCGCCACCTGGGTTTTGCGGGTCGCCGGCGCAGGTTTCGAGTTGGGCGATGCGGTCGCAATATTCGGCGCGGACGCGGATCATGACCTCCTCCGGCATGTGTTGCTCGAGCGCACGCGCCTCGATGAAATCGACCGCGGCTTCGTTCGCGCGCAGGCGGGCCTGGCGTTCTTCCCGTTCGACCACGCCGTCATCGTGGATGCCGAGTTTTTTGATCAGGAGCGGGAGGGTGAGCCCTTGGAAAACCAGCGTGGTGAGGATCACGCAGAAGGTGAGGAAAAGGATGTAGCTGCGGCCCGGAAAAGCCTCGCCGTTTGCAAGCACGAGCGGGAGCGCGAACGCCGCGGCGAGCGAGATGACGCCGCGCATCCCGGCCCACGCGATGAGGACGCTATGTTGCCACGAGGGCGCGGGATCGCGCGCGCGCAGTTTCGGGCTGAGCCAGCGCGGCAGATAGGTCGCCGGAAAAACCCACGCGATTCGCACCAGCACGACGGTCGCGCTGATGAGCAGGCCGTAGCCGATGAGCCGCAGGAATGGTTCCTGGCTGAGCTGGCGCAGAATTTCCGGCAACTGCAGCCCGATGACGATGAAGATGAAACCGTTGAGAAGAAACGCGACCATCTCCCAGAAAGCCTGCGCCTGGAGCCGGGTGCGCGCGGGCAGCGCGGTGGAATGCCAGCCGAGATAGACGCCAGCGGTTACGGTCGAGAGCACACCGGAGACGTGCGCGTGTTCTGCGAGGAGATAAGCGGCGAACGGCGTGAGCAGCGAGATCGTGATCTGCACCGGTGGATCGTTCAGCCGCCGTTGAATCCAGCGTGCGCAAACGCCCACGACCAGCCCGAGCGCGACGCCGCCCGCACCGACGAGGACGAACTGGCCGCTCGCTTGGCCTAACGAGAATTGGCCGGTGACCATCGCCGCGACGGCAAACTGGTAGGCCACCAGCGCGGTGGCATCGTTCACCAGGCTCTCGCCTTCGAGGATCGCCTCGATCCGCAGCGGGACCTGCAATCGTTTCAGGATCGCCTCGGCCGCAACCGCATCCGGCGGCGAGACGATCGCTCCGAGGGCAAACGCCGCCGCCCAAGGCAACCCCGCGACGAAAGAATGCGCGACCCATGCCACCACCGTCATCGTGAGCAGCACAAGCCCGATCGCGAGGAAGAGGATCGGCCGGAGATTCCGGCGAAAATCGCGCCACGAAGTGAAGAGCGCGGCGGGATAAAGCAACGGTGGGAGGAAAAGAAAAAAGACGACCTCGGGGTTGAGCCGGATGACCGGCAGGAAGGGTACGAAGCTGAGCGCGAGCCCGCCGAGCACGAGCAACACGGGGAAGGGGATGGCGAACTTGTTCGCGACGATCACGAGCGCCGCGACCAGCATCAGGAGCAGGACGATCGGCTCGACGAGATGCATGGGAAATTAGCGGGCTCAGACCTTCGCGGCCAGCGCGCGAGCGCGGTTCGCCTGCAATTGCGGCAGATGTTTTTCCGACCAGCCACAGATCGCGCGCAGCGGCTCGATCAAAGTCCGCCCAAGCGGCGTGAGCGAGTATTCCACCTTCGGCGGCACGACCGGAAAGACCTTGCGCAGGACAAGGCCGTCGCGCTCAAGACTGCGGAGCGTTTGCGTGAGCATCTTCTGCGAGATGCCGCCGATTTCGCGCTGCAGGGTGGCGTAGCGCGAGGTGCCGTTCGCGAGCACGTAGATGATCAGCGCGGTCCATTTATCCGCGATCCGATCGAGGACGACGCGCGAGAGACAACCGGGATTCATGACCGACGGGCCGTTGGCTTTGGGCGGCATGCTTCTGCTTTTCTAAGTCATCTCGCGACGGGTGCAACCGGAGAGTAACGCTCCGGCCGGCTGGTTGAGTCCGTCCGGGGCGTGTCCGAAATTTCTTCCGCGATGAGCAGAGATTTTTCTTGGAATGAGAGCGGTTTGCCGCAAATCTCGAAGCCGACGTATTCCCGGAGTCCCCTCTTCGTCTTGATCGGTGTTTTGATTTTTGAAGGGGCGCGCGGGAGACTGATTCCCCGATGAATTTCCGTTCCGCCTACCTCGCTTTTTCATGAGCCTCCTGATTGTAGGAGGAGGCGGCCGGGAACACGCGCTCGCTTGGAAACTGAAGCAATCACCGCGCGCCGGGCAAATCTTCTGCGCGCCGGGAAACGCCGGCACCGCCGAGCTCGGCGAGAACGTTCCGATTACTGCAAGCGACCTTGCGGGCCTGCGAAAATTTGCGCGCGAGAACAAAATCGATTTCACCGTGGTCGGGCCGGATGATCCCCTGGCCGCGGGCGTGGTCGATGTTTTTCGCGAGGAAAACCTGCGCGTCTTCGGTCCGGTGAAAGCGGCCGCGCGGCTCGAGTCCTCAAAGGTTTTCGCGAAGCAGGTGATGCGCTTCTCCGGAGTGCCAACGGCGATGTCGGGGGCCTTTACCGATTGCAAAAAGGCTTGTCGTTTTGTCGAACGGCTGCACTACCCGGTAGTGGTTAAGGCCGACGGGCTCGCGGCCGGGAAGGGCGTAGTCATCGCCCTCGATGCGGCGGCGGCGCGCGAGGCGATCTACGACATGCTCGAACACCGGCGTTTCGGCGCGGCCGGCGAACAGATCCTGGTCGAGGAATTCCTCGAGGGTTGGGAATGCTCGCTCCATGCGCTCGTCGCGGGCGATGATTACCAGCTCCTCGGCACCGCGTGCGATCACAAGCGGCTGCGCGATGGCAACGAGGGACCGAACACCGGCGGGATGGGCGCCTACAGTCCTGCGGCGGGATGGAACGCCGAGCTCGAAGACCAGTTCGACACGAAAATCATGAAACCGCTGCTGCGCGGTTTGCGCTCGGAGAAGCTTCATTTTAACGGGCTGCTTTTCCCTGGGTTGATGATCGGGGAGAACGTTGCGCGTGTATTGGAATTCAACTGCCGCTTCGGCGACCCCGAGACGCAGGTGATCCTCCCGCGCCTCCGCGGCGACCTGCTCGAGATCCTCGAGAAAACCGCAGAAGGAAAACTGGACGAGGTGAAGCTGGATCTCGATCCGCGCCCGGCTGTGACCGTGGTGATGGCTTCCGCCGGTTATCCCGGATCGATCGAGACCGGGAAAAAAATCAGCGGCCTCGAGGAGTGCGCAAAAATGGAAAACGTGCACGTCTTCCACGCGGGCACCCGCCACGAAAACGGCGCGGTGGTGACGAATGGTGGCCGCGTGCTCGCCGTCACCGCGCTCGGCGATGATCTCGCGGCAGCGCGCGATCTCGCCTACGCCGCGGTCGCGAAAATCGATTTCGAAGGCGCGCAGTATCGGCGGGACATTGCTCTCGCCGCGCTCCCGGCTAACCTGCACGCGACCGATGTCGCGCCTCGTCCTCAGCGTTAGCCTAACGATTCTTCTTGGCGCCGCGGGCGCGATCGCCGCGCCCCCCACGCTGACCCCGACTGCGACCCCGCCGCCGTCCCCCACGGTCGCGCCGACTCCAGCCGATCCGATCGATCAACTCAGCCCCGCGGACCTCGCGAAAGCGCTCGATTTTCTCGAGAAAAAATACGTCGCGCCGGCCGCGCTCGACGAGGTCGCGCGGCAGCGCGCCCTGCTCGCCGGACTGCTCGAGCGTCTCGGACGCAGTGCCAGTCTCGGGCCGGCGAAAGCGGAACCCGTGGCGTCGCCCGCGCCCTTTTATCACGAGCTCGTTGCCGGCCACATCGGCTACCTGCGCCCGGCCGCGTTGCGCAAAAACGATCTCGCCGGGCTCGACGATGCGCTGAAGGATTTGAGCGCGAAAAAAGCGGACGCGCTCATCCTCGATCTGCGCGCGACTTCGGCGACCGGCGATTTCCCCGCGGCGGCGGATTTCGCAAACCGATTCGTCGCCAAGGGGGCGGCGCTTTTTTCCCTGCGCGGCTCGACCCCGGGAGAGGAACGCAGTTTTACCTCCGATCGCAGCCCTTCGTACAACGGGTTCATCAGTGTGCTCATCGATGAAGAAACCATGGGGACGGCGGAAGTGCTGGCGAGCGTGTTGCGCGCGCGGGCCCGCGCGATCCTGATCGGCCAGACCACCGCCGGCTGCGCGGTCGGTTATTCCGAGCTGCCGCTGGGGAACGATCTCCTCCTCCGCGTCGCGGTGACGGAGGCCGTGCTGCCGGAACAGGGCGACGGCATCCCGCGCGGCGTCGCGCCGGATATCGCGGTCACCATGCCGCATCGGGACAAGCTGGAAATTTTCGCGCAAAGCCTAACGAAAAGCATGGCGCCCTTTATTTTCGAGGAAGACCAGCCGCACCTGAACGAAGCCGCGCTCCTCGCCGGGACCAATCCCGAGATCGAAGCGATGCAGGACCGCCAGCAAAAGCGGGCCCGCGGCGAACAGTCCGGCCCGCACGACCCGGTGGTGCAGCGCGCGGTCGACGTCATCACTTCGATCGGCGTCTACGCGCCGCCCGCGGGCCGCGCGCCCTAACGAGTGCCGTTGCCGTGCATCCGCTCGAAGAACGCATCCAGTATCAGTTTCGCGAGCCGCAGCTGCTCATCGAGGCGCTCACGCATCCAAGCGTGCGGCACGAAAAACAGCGCGCGCATTTCGATAACCAGCGGCTCGAATATCTCGGCGACGCTGTCCTCCAACTCGTGATCTCGGAACATTTATTCGGCCTTTTTACCGAGGCGGGAGAGGGTCGCCTAACGACGCGACGGGCGCGGCTGGTCTCGCGCGGCTCCCTCCAGGCGCATGCGCGGCGGCTCGATCTCGGACAGCATCTTTTGCTCGGGCGCGGGGAAGAAGCGAGCGGCGGGCGCGAGCGCGCCTCGACTTTGGCGGACGCGTTCGAGGCGCTGCTGGGGGCGATTTTTTTGGACAGCGATCTGGAAACGGCGCGGCGTTTTATCCTCGCGGAGATGCACGACGAGCTCGGCCGACTCGAGGAGGAGCCCCTCGAGATCAACCCGAAGGGTCAGCTCCAGGAATTGCTCCAGTCAATCTCGCCGCGGAGCCCGGTTTACGAATTGCTTTCGCAGGTCGGGCAGGAGCACGAGAAGACCTTTTCCGTGCAGGTGGTCTGGGAAGGAAAAGTCCTCGGCGCAGGCGAAGGCCGGAGCAAAAAAACGGCGGAAAGCGCCGCCGCGCTCGTCGCGCTGCGCGAGCAGCGCTGGAAGACGTCCGCCTAGAATTGCTTCAGCGCGTGGATTTCGCCTAACGAACTTCGCCAGCTAAAATGCCCGGCGATCGCGCGGCTCACAAAATCTTTTCCGCGCGCGATTGCTTCGCCTAACGACTCCCCGTGGGCCAGCCCCGCCGCGATCGCCGCGGAATAGGTGCAGCCGGTTCCGTGGGTGGAAACGCCGGTGAGATACGGCGCGGAAAATTCCTCCATCTGCGCACCGTCGCACAACAGATCGACCGCACGGTCGCCGGTGAGATGACCGCCTTTGATCAGGAAACGCGTCCCATGTTTTTCCTGCAGCAGCGTCCCGGCCGCGCGCATCTCCGCGAGATTCGTGACCGGCAGATTCGTGAGCGCCGCGGCTTCCGCCATGTTCGGCGTGACCAGCGTCGCGAGCGGGAAGAGCCGCGTCCGGTAGGCTTCGACCGCAGCGGGCTCGAGTAACCGATCGCCACTGGTCGCGACCATGACCGGGTCGATCACGAGCGGAATTTTTTGCGTGGCCCGCTGCTCGAAAATCGACGCCACCAGTTCGACGATCTCGGTCGAGAAAAGCAGCCCGGTCTTCACCGCGGCGACCGGAAAATTCGCGAGCAGGAGCTCGATCTGCTCCCGCACATTCGCCACCGCCACGCCGTCGATCCGCGTGACGCGCCCCGGCACTTCCGCGACCACGCAGGTGACGGCGGTGAGCCCGTAAACACCGAGCGCGCTGAAGGTTTTCAGGTCCGCCTGCAGCCCCGCACCGGCGCTGCAATCCGAGCCGGCGATCGTAAGAGCGACGGGCGTCATCTCCCCGACTTGCAATCCCGTCTGGAGTCCGACGGACTAGGTCCCGTCGTTCCCGATCGCTTCGACCGGGCAGCCTTCCATCGCCTCTTTGCAGAGCGCGTCTTCCTCAGGGGTCTCGGCCTGTTTGTAGACGAAAGAATGGCCGCCGTCGTCGTTCCGCTTGAAGTTCGCGGGCGCGGTTTCGCGGCAGAGATCGCAGTCGATGCACTGGTCATCGACGTAGAATTTTCCCTCTACGTTCTCCTCATATTTATTCGCAACATCAGCCATAAATTCTTCCCGGGTGAGCGAGGGCACGAACCTAGGGTGAAACCTTCCGGGCGCAAAGGGATTTTCGGTTGACGGCCCCGCTTGCAACCGCCAAAGGACGCGAGCACGATTTCACTCGCGACCCGTTTTTTCCGCTCACCATGAAACCCGGAGCCCGTAAGGCGCTTAATTCTTTTGCCATTGAGCTGGTCGTTTATGGCGCGCTCGTGGTCGGCTATTTTTTTGCCGTCCTCCACTTCCTCGGCGGCTGGCTGGCGAATCTCGATAAGGAGAACATCAAGCTCTACGCGCTGGTCTCGATCGCGCTCATCATCGGGCAGGCCGTGGTCCTCGAGACCGTGACCACGTTCATCTTTAAACTGATCCGCGGCCGCTCCGAATGATCTTCCCGTTGCTCGCCATGCATTTCCCGATTTCCGGGACGGACATCAGTCCGGTCTATCTCGTGATCATCGGTTTTTTGATCGGCGTGATGGGCGGATTTTTCGGCGTCGGCGGCAGCTTCATCGCCGGCCCGGCCCTGCGCGCGGTCGGGATGCATTGGAACTACGCGGTCGGCACCGATCTCGCGCACATCGTCGGGAAATCCGTCGTCGCCGCGAAGCGCCATCGCGCGCTCGGCAACGTCGATCTGCGCCTCGGGCTCATCATGGCGCTGGGCACGATCGGCGGCGCGGAGTGCGGCGCGCAGTTGATCCAGCTCCTGAAACGCCAGGGGAATGTCGACTTTGTGGTCAGCGTGATCTCGATCGGGATCTACGTCAGCATCTCGACCTTCATGGTCTGGGAAAGCTGGAAGACGATGCAGCTAAAGAAGCGGACCGGCGCCAAGTCGACGGCCAAAGGCAAGGCGAAGAGCAAGGACAAGGATGTCTCGTCCTTCGACGGCGTGACCAAGTCGATCCAGGCCTTCCCGCTCTGGCCGATGATCTCGCTCCCGACCTCCGGCGTGAAGTCGATTTCGCTCTGGGTCATCATCGTCGTCTCGTTCATCGGCGGTCTTTTTAGCGGGTTCCTCGGTGGCGGCGCCGGCTATATCCGGATGCCGATGATGGTCTACGTGCTCGGCATTCCCACCCATCTCGCAGTGGGGACTGATCTTTTTGAAATCATCATTTCCGCCAGTTACGGCACCTTCAGCCACGCGGTGAAAGGCAACGTCGACATCCTGGTCGCGCTGGTCATGAATACCGGCGCCGCGATCGGCGCGCAGATCGGCGCGATCCTGACCCAGTATTTTGCGGGCCCGAAAATTCGCCTCCTTTTTGTGCCGCTGCCGTTGATCGGGGCGGCGATCGTCCTCTACACTTTGTTCACCGGACACAAACTCTAGCCGACCATGCGCATCCTCATCTGCAGCGATGGAACCGACCCGGCCGATAATCCCACCCGGCTCGGCGGCCTGATCGCTGCCCCGAAATCATCGCCGACCACGCTGCTCGGGATTGCCGAGAAAGAAGAAGACGAAACGGCGTTGCGCGAGGCGCTCGAGAGCGAAGCCGCGATGCTGAAAGAGCAGGGCGTCGATCCCCGTATTGTGATCCGTTCCGGCGAACCGATCCGGCAGATCCTTGCTGAGACCGCGGCTAACGAATACGACCTCGCGATCATCGGCGCGCGGCGCAAAGGGAGCGGCGGCCTTTATTGGCGGCCGGAGAAAACCTACGAAGTGATCAAGGCGGTGCCGCCTCCCGTGCTCGTCGCGATCGGCGCCTGCGAGCGCATTTCCCGTGTCCTGGTTTGCACCGGCGGGAAACGCTATATCGACGACGCCGTGCAGCTCGCGGGAGAGATCGCTTCCTTCGTCGGCGGGTCGGTCACGCTGCTCCACGTGATGGCGGAGCCGCCCGCGATTTACGCTGATCTCGTTAGGCTGGAAGAGGACGTGGACCGGTTGCTCACTTCCGATTCCGAGCTCGGCCGTGGTCTGCGCGGCCAAAAAGAGAGCCTCGAAAAACTCGGGATCGATGTGGAAGTGCGCATCCGCCACGGGCTCGCGCTCGACCAGATTTTCCTGGAAGTGCGCGAAGGCGAACACGACCTGATCGTTACCGGCACCTCGCAGGCGAAGGGAACATTCCGCCACTACATCATGGGCGACCTGACGCGCGGGATTTTGAACCGGGCCGACTGTCCGGTGCTGGTGGCGCGGGCCGGGAAAATCGTCGATCACGACGACGCCGAGGGCGGGTTTTTTCATCGGCTGCTGCACGGTTTCGGCGCGCAGAAAAGCTAGCCCGTAGCCTAACGAGTGGCGCGATCGCTTGCGCGCCGGAGCGCTGCCGTTATGCTCGCGGAGCCGCTTATGAATCCCATTTTTCGCCGTTCGTTCACGCTCGCCAGTCTGCTCAGCTTCTCTTTTCTCGCCCTCGCGCTCCTGCCCGGTTGCGGCGGAAAAAAAGGCGGCGACCAGGGCGCAGGCAGCACCGGCGACTACGTCAACGGCACGCCGCTGCCTGATCGGCCGGAAGGCGGCACTTCGTTCCTGAGCAGCAATGTCGATCGCACCCAATTTCAGCCGATTTATTTTGCCTTCGACAGCCAGGACATCGGCAGTTCCGAGAACGGGAAAATCCAGCAGGTGGCCAGCTTCCTCCAGCAGGGCAGCAGCCAACTCATCATCGCCGGCTTCACCGATGAACGCGGGACCGCGGAATACAATCGTGGCCTCGGCGAACGCCGCGCCGAATCCGTCCGCGAAGCGCTCATCGCCAGCGGCGCGAGTGCGCAGAACATCCAAACCGTGAGCTTCGGCGCTGACATGCCCGCTGACCCCTCTTCGAATGAAGAAGCGTGGTCGAAAAATCGCCGCGCCGAGATCGGCGTGGTGAAGTAGCCGCGCACGTTCGGCGCAAGATTTTTCTTGCCGTAGCGCGGCGCCGGCCTAACAACCTCCGGCCATGGGCGCCCGCATGATCGAGCCTCGCCGGCTGCACTGGCTGCTCTTCTTTTTCCTCTGGGCCAGCTTCGGTTATTTCTACCACACCGGTCAGCATAACGAGGAGGCGCGCTTCGATCAGATTCGCGCGGTGGTCGAGCAGCACCATTGGGAAATCGACGGGCTGGCCGGGAACACGGCGGACGTCATCGAGGTCGGCGGACACGTTTATCCGAACAAGGCGCCGGGCACGACTTATCTGGGCGTGCTTCCGTGGTGGCTCTTTCGCACCGTCCTGGCGGCGACGCCGCTGAGCGCCGCGGCTCAGCGCGCGGCGACTGATTACCTCACCGTTCTCTGCACGCTCGGGTTTTTTTCGGCCCTGGCCGGAAGCGCGCTTTTTGCCTTTCTCGCACGGGTCGGTCTCTCCCCGCCCCGCGCGCTTTTTTTTGCGATCCTTTATTCGTTAGGCACGATTGCCTTTCCGTTCTCGGCGGTTTTCTTCAGTCACCAGCTCGCGGCCAGTTTCCTTTTCCTGGGGTTCTTTTTGCTTTGGCGTCAACGGATTGCCTCCCCGCCGGGCCTGTTAGAATTGTTGCTCGCCGGTCTTCTTCTCGGTTTCGCTCCGGTTCTGGAATACCCCGCCGCGCTCGGGACTGTCGTGATCGGATTTTACGGCCTAACGAACATAGGTCTGCGCCGATTTCCACTCTTCCTCGCCGCGGGGCTGGTCGGCGGCGGCCTCCTCCTGTTCTATAACTGGACCGCGTTTCACCAGCTCTTTTTCATCACCTACGACACCTACAAATCCGGCTCGGCCTTCAGCGGCCACAGCCATGGCGTCGCCGGGGTCAGCTGGCCGCGCTGGAGCATTCTCGCGCAGATCACATTCATCCGGCAGCGCGGTTTGTTCTACGCGAACCCGTGGCTCGTCCTGATTTTTCCCGCGCTCCTCACACTGCGCGAAACGTCCTGGCGCCGTGAAGTGATCGCCTGCTTCGCGCTCGTGCTCGCGTTCTTCGCCTTCAACTCCGGGTTCGGCGACAGCATCGTTTACTGGGGCGGCGCGGTCTCGATCGGGCCCCGTCATCTCATCCCGATGCTCCCGTTCATGGCGATCCCGATCGCTTTGCTATGCCAGCGCCGTGGTTTCGCGCTCGCGGCAGGCTGGCTCGGCGGTCTCTCGTTGCTCGCCATGTTCCTCGCGACCTCGATCACACCGCGGGTGCCTTACGATCCGGCGGACCCGTTTTTCGGGTTCTACTTTCGGCAGCTTTTTCTCGGGCGCTTCACCCAGAACGAGAGCGGGATTTTGTCGGGCCAGCTCGTTCCGGGATTTTCCTTCAATCTCGGGCGCCTCCTGCACCTGCCGGCGCGCGCGGAGGCTCTCCCGCTGGCGCTTGTCTGGGCCGTTGCTTTGCCGCTGCTTTTTTGGTGCGCCGGATTTTTTAACCGGCGCGCCGGTTCCCCGCGAGCTCGCTTCCAGCGGGCGAGGCCGTTTCTCTTTGCGATCGCGATCGTCGCACTCGGGCTCGCACCAGTGGTGCGTGATCCTTTCGCGCAGGAGCGGCCGCGCTGGTCACACGGTTTGCAGGGCGAGGTCGCGCCGGGACGATTTGTTGACAGCACCACGTCGGCGGAGGCGGATGCGACTTTTCTCCATCCGGATAAAGCGCGTCTGCGTCACGATGCGGTGGTCGATTTCGATTGGCAGATTGAGGGCGAACCGTTCCCCGCGCCGTTCGGCGGCATTTGGCAGGGCGCTCTCTACGCGCCGGCAGATGGCGGCTACGTCCTGACGCTGGAATCCGACGACGGCTCGGCGCTGTATATCGACTCGCAGCCGGTGATCGACCATTGGCGAGCGGGCGAGCCCGCGCGCAAGACGACGACGATTTCGCTGCTCCGCGGTTTTCATCGAATCGCGCTGCACTACGAAAATGTCTTTTATTCCGGCCGCCTGCGCTTTTTCTGGGCAATCCCGGGCGCGCCGCTGGAAATCGTGCCGTCGGAATATCTGTTCAGTCGCTGACCGCGTGGTCGTGCCTAACGAGGCGCCGCCAGGAGCGAGCCGTTCACCCCGCTCTGCGCGCGCATCAGTGCCTCGCCGATCAGGACCGCGTTCACGCCCGAATCCTTGATCCGCGCGAGATCGGCGGCGGTGCGAATGCCGCTCTCGCTCACGAGCACGATCTCCTTCGGCACTTCCTCGGCGAGCGTTTCCGTGACCGCGAGATCAACCTCGAAAGTCGCGAGGTTGCGGTTGTTGATCCCGATAATTTCCGCGTCGGTCTCGAGCGCGCGCTCCAGCTCCGCGAGGCTGTGCACTTCCACCAGCGCATCGAGCTGGCAGGTCGCGGCGCAGGCGAGCAGCCTAACGAGTTCCTCCTGCGCGAGCGCGGCGACGATCAGCAGGATGGCGTCCGCTCCCGCCGCGGCGGCCTCGAGAATTTGCAGCTCATCGAGCACAAAATCCTTCCGCAAAACCGGCAGCCTGACGACTTCGCGGACCGCGCGCAGATGATCGAGATGACCCTGGAAATACTCTTCGTCGGTCAGGACCGAGATCGCCTCAGCGCCGGCGCGCGCGTAGTTCTGCGCGATCTCCGCCGGGTCGAAATCGGTCGCGATCACGCCGGCGGAAGGTGAGGCCTTTTTTACTTCCGCGATGAGCGCGAGCTTGCCGTCGTCGCGCAACAGGGCGGTGCGTAGCCGGCGAAAATCATTCCGCTCCAACGCCAGCCGCCGCAGCTCCTCGCGCTGCGGTTGGAGACGCTCGATCTCGCTTCGTTTCGTCACGAGGATTTCATCCAGTTTGCTCATCGCCGCGGACAAACTAGACAGGATGATGCCAAAGCAAAACAGCCCGCAGCGGAACTGGCTGGCCCATCTTTGGCACGAGTGGCTCTTCGAGCTGCGCCGCCCGATTGCGCCGGCAGCTGAGCGCCCGCAGCCTAACGAATGGCCGGACGATCGGCTGACCGCGGCGTGGCTCGGGCATTCCACGGTGCTCCTGAATTTCTGCGGGATCACGATCCTGACCGACCCGGTGCTCTTCGACCGTTGCGGCGTGCGCTTTCCCTTTTTCACGATCGGCCCCAAACGCCTGACGCAACCGGCGCTCACGGTTGGTGAGTTGCCGCACGATCGATCTCGTGCTCCTCTCGCACGCGCACTTCGATCATCTCGATACCCGCACGCTGCACCGCTTCAGCAGCCGCACGCAGGTGGTTACCGCGCCGCGCACGCGCGACCTCCTGCGCTGGACGAGATTGCGCCAGATCACCGAGCTCGCGTGGGGCGAGGAGACCACGATCGAAGCGCCGGCCGGTCCTTTACTCGTTAGGGCGATCCGGGTGAACCACTGGGGCGCGCGGCTGCAATATGACAACTACCGCGGCTACAACGGCTACGTCCTCGAGCGCGCCGGGCACCGGGTGATCTTCGCGGGCGATACCGCGCTCTCGCAGTGCTTCGCCTCGCTTCGCGACGATCGCCCCTACGACCTTGCGATCTTCGGAATCGGCGCCTACCAGCCGTGGATTCGCGCCCATTGCACGCCGGAGCAGGCGATCGCGATGGCCGACGAAGCCGGGGCGCGCTACGTCATGCCGGTGCATCACCAGACTTTTAAGTTGAGCTTTGAACCTTTCCGCGAACCGATCGAGCGTTTCACCGCGGCTCTGCGACATGACCCGGAGCGAGTCGCGTTGCGCGAGATTGGCGAGACTTTTACGCTGCTGAAGGCAACTTGGTAGACCAGATGAAAGCAATCGTCATTACCAGGCACGGCGGCCCCGAAGCGATCGAGCTGCAGGAAGCGGAAACGCCACCGGCGCCCACCGCCGATCGCGTGCGGGTGCGGGTCCACGCGGCCGGCGTGAACCGGGCCGACCTCCTCCAGCGCGAGGGAAAATATCCTTCGCCTCCCGGTTATCCCGAGAACATCCCCGGCCTCGAATTTGCTGGCGAAATTGAGGCGATCGGCGCAGACGTCCGCCGCTGGAAAGTGGGCGCGCGCGTCTGCGGGATCACTGCGGGCGGAGCGCAGGCGGAGTTCGTCGTCGTCGCCGAGAGCAACCTCGCGCGCATCCCGGCCGCGCTCAGTTTTCCGGAAGCCGCCGCGCTGCCGGAGGCGTTCATCACCGCGCACGACGCGCTTTTCACGCGCGGAGGTTTGCGGATGGGGGAGCGGGTGCTCATCCACGCCGTGGCCTCCGGCGTCGGCACCGCCGCGGTGCAGCTCGCGCACGCCGCCGGCGCTTTTGTTTACGGCACCTCGCGCACCGCAGCGAAGCTGGAAAAGATGGCCGACCTCGGCCTCGACGAAGGCATCCTCATGGGCGAACACCCGGGCCGTTTCGCCGACGAGCTGCATAAGCTCACCAACGGCACCGGCGCCGACGTCATCATCGACCTCGTTGGCGGCAGTTATTTCCCGGCGAATCTCCGCGCGCTCGCGATGCGCGGCCGGATCGTCTCCGTCGGCACCACCGCCGGCGCGAAGGCGGAGATCGATCTCGGCCTGCTCATGCGACGGCGCGCCAGCGTCACCGGCACGGTCCTGCGCGCGCGCTCGATCGAGGAAAAAGCCGAGGCAGTGCGGGCCTTTGCCGCGCACGTCCTGCCGCTCGTCGCGCTCGGCGAGATCCGGCCGGTCATCGACCGGGTCTTTCCCGCGGCAGAGATCCGCGCGGCGCACGAGCACGTGGAATCGAACCGCACCTTCGGCAAGGTGATCCTCGACTTTTCCTAAAGCCGGGGGCGAAATCGGCCGCGAACGGTGCGCGGCTGGTACCTTAGTTGCTTTATGGTAATTATGGCGAAGTTCCTGAACACCAGCGCGGCTAACTATTATCTCGAGGAGATTATCCGCCTCGCGCACGACCGCCTCGTCCTGATGAGCCCCTCCCTGAAATTGAACGACCGGATGAAGGAATTGCTCGAGGACAAGAACCGGCTCAAGACCGACATCCGCCTCGTCTACGGGAAAAACGAGCTCCAGCCCGACGAGATTAACTGGCTCCGCAGCCTCACGTTTCTCCGCACCAGCTACTGCAAAAATCTCCACGCGAAATGCTACCTGAACGAGCAGTTCGCGATCGTCACGAGTTTGAATCTTTACGAGTTCAGCCAGGTGAATAACAACGAGATGGGCATCCTGATCTCGCGCGAAATGGACGGCGACCTCTTCCGCGAAACCTCGGAAGAAGCGCAGCGCATTCTCCGGATCAGCGACGAACTGCGCATGACCTGCGAAAAGTTGAACCGCCCGGCGGAGGAGAAAGCCAACCCCGCGGCCGAAGCCGAAGCAGAGAACGAAGGAAAATTCAGCACCTCGAAACTGGCGCGCAGTCTCGGGCTCAAAACCCACGAACTGCTCGACCACCTCGTGCACCTCGGCGCGATCGAAATCCGCGACGGTCAAAAACAAATCACCGAACTCGGCCGCCGCCTCGGCGGCGAACTGCGCGTGAGCGCCCGCTTTGGTCCCTACTTCCTCTGGCCCAAAGCGCTCCCGCTCGGCAAAGCCTAACGAATCGGAAATCCGCTTCGGCAGGTTTCCATCTTGCCGCAGGACGCTTCTCGTCGACGCCGCCTGCGCTTCGCGGGCTACGCATTTTCCGGCCGCGGGCGATCCTGGATCGGCTGCGGAAGATTGTGCCAGTCCTCCGCCGACTCGCCGAAGAGATACTCCGCGTTCTCGCGCGTGTGCGACGTGCACCAGAGAATGTTTTCGTGCAGGAACACAATCGTCCTGAGCTTTTCCGTCAATTCGTCCTCGACCTGATCGTCTGGCTCCGCCTCGAGCAGGTCGCCATCGTCATCGCCCGCATTTTCCTCCTTGTCCCGCACCGCGGTCGTGCCGGACGCGTCGTCGGCCGGCGGCTTCGGGGTGGGGCTGAAATCGGCGGGATCGACCTGCGCCTGCTGTTCTTCCTTGAGCCGGAGCCGATGTTCGGCCTCGAGCCGCGCATATTCTTCCCGGCGGGACTCGTTCCATTCTTCCTGTTCCCGCCGCGTTTCCTCCGCATCGAACTCCCGCACCAACCAAGGCCCGGGTTTCTTCCGCCGCGCCCCGCGCTCTTCCCGCTCGTCCATCTCCTCACTCAGGTCGCCGTGCGGCTCCGTCACGATCATGAAATTCCACGGATACCGGCTGCTCGCGGAGAACTCCCGCAAGGCCGCGACCACGTCCTGAAAGCGCATCACATCCTGGTAGCGGGAGAGGGTTACTTGCAAATGCCCCGCAGTCAGGCAGATCAATTCCCCGGTCCACTCCTCGCCGAGCAGGCGATCGAGCCGCGCCCGGATCTGCGCCGCTCCCCAGCGCGCTTCGGCGGCGCCCTTCGCGACGTCGGCCCCGTAATCAAACTTGCGGCGATCGTCTTCGGGCTGGCGCGGGAATTCTTTCCGCAGCTTCACGACATCCTCCTGCTGTGGCTGGTAACTAATGAACCGGAACGGAGCGAGCGGGCGCGGCGGATCCGCGAGGAAATCGTTCTCGTCCGGGTTGAGCGCGGCATTGATCGCAGCCAGCTCGGTCGCGATGATATCGCAACGTTCCACCCGCACCTCCCGCAGCGACGCGCTTTCCGCCAGCGGGCTGAGATCGAATGGAACCTGGCGCACGAAAAGCAGCTCCCGGAGCGCGGGCATCCGCGCGAGCGGCGCGACCTCGGAGAAGAGTTCGCCCTCCAGCCGGAGGAACGTCACCGCGGGCAGCTTCGCGAGCGGACGGAGGTCCGAGAAAGTCCCCGCCAGGTCGAGATTCCGCAGCTCGGTCAGGCGCTCCACGCCCTCGAGACTGGCCACGCTCTTCACCACGAGCCGTTGCACCCGAGGCATCTCCGGCAACGCCCGGAAACTGCGCACCGGCGTATTGCAATGGAAGTCGGCCTCGAGAATAGCCGTCTCCACCGATGGCAGCGCCGGCACATTCTCCAGCGCGATCAGGTTCACGCGCAGCGTGAGCTCGCGCAGTTGCGGCAGCGTCGTCAGCACGCTGAAATCCAGCCACGGTTGCCGCAGAGACAGGTTCAGTTTCTCAATCGGCAGGCCCGCGAGAGGTCGGAGATCGGTGGTGATATAGCCCCCGAGCAAACCCGTTTCCGTGAGCGTCAGCGTGCGCAATCCGCTCAGGCCCGCCAGAAGCGAAAGGTCGGGCAGTTCCGCCCCTTCCACCGATACCTCTTCGAGGTGCGGGAAAAAACGGAGCGCCTCCAGGTTGCGGATCGGTCGATCGCTGCTCGACATGCTGTTGGCGAACCTTTTCACCTCCGCCCACACCTCCACCGTCGCGGCCAGATCCTCGGGATCGATCGGCGGACGCAGCGCCGGGTTAAGCCGCCGCCGCTTCGCCTCCGCCAGGCGTTCGTCGAAATCGCCAAACTTCGGCTGCTGGTGTTTCCAGCCCCAGACGACTCTTCCCCGGTGGAGCAAATGGACCGCCGGCAAGAGCTCGTCGTTCGTCCGCGCCGGGTCGAGCACCCACTTGCGAAACTCCTCCGCCAACCCTTCAGCCATTATTTCCACCTCATCGCTCCGCGCCGCCGCCGTTGCGCCCGGTAGCTACTCCGCCGATTCCGGTACGGCCGACTCGGCCGCCTGGAACCCGATCTTGGAATGGGTGCCGTCGCAGAACGGTTTCTCCGTCGAAGCGCCGCAGCGGCAAAGCGCCATCCGCTTCTCCGCCGGATAACTCTTCCCGTCCGCGTCCTTCATTCCACTTCGCCCTTCACGATGTAAGGGCCGTTCTTGATGATGTCGATTGTCACGTCAGCCATGACTCAGCTTCGCATTCAACCGCGTAAAGGAAACCTTATCTCGCCGAACTGACCGATTGATCTATTCCCAGGCCTTCCGGGAGTCGAGTAGGACGACTCCCGGAGGCGACTGTGTTACTCCACCGGTTACGGGAGTTGGTGACCCTTATGAGCAGTGACCGACTTACTGTCCGGCTTGTCGACTCGCCCGCTCAGATTGATATCGTCGCGGAAATTGGAGTCTGTGACCAGCTGGCCGTTGGCAGCCTTAACCTGGCTAACGTCGGTATTATTGACCGTGCGATCGCCGTTCACGTCTCCGATGAGGAAACCGAACGCCACATCGTCGGACCCGCCATCACCATCCACATTGGAAACTTCAATGGTCACGGTCTGTTGATCAGCCACCTCGGTGAGCGGAACTCGCATTTCGCTCCCGCTGAAGGTCGGGACGCCGGCGGTGGCCGTCCCGCTGACAATCGCGGCGTTACCCGAAGTGACGGTATCGTCGAAGGTGAAGACAGCCAGGTAGCTGCCCAAACCATCGCGGTTTTCCACGCCGGAAGTGCCGGTGAGCGGCATGGCGATGTCGAAGGCGCCGGCCGTCTTCTGGGTCAGGCGCGAACTTCCACCTCTGATTATCCGCTTACAAATCGCGGTGAACGAAAGGTCCCTGGAACAACAGATCTCCAGATTGGCCGAGTGGACCGTAAGGGTATAGAAGACGGTCTCGCCAGATGCGACCGGTGAGATGACGGTCGAGATCGTAGTCGTGCCAAAAGGCGGCGCCGTCGGAGACAAGGTGAAGAAGTCCGGCGTCGCTGTCTTGCTGGGATTCGAAGGAAGCACGGCGGCGTAGAAGAGCGTGTAGGCCTCGAGGTTCTTGATTGTGACCGTCAGCTGCACCTGGCCGGTCGCCAGGCATTTCACACTCTGCGAGAGCACTTCGAAACAACCCTGGATCGGGACGCATAACTGTCGCGAACAACAGGTGGTGCCATCCGAAGAGACCAGCGCGATATTGAAGCACGCTTGCACCCCGGGCTGGGCGCCGTTCAGGGTCAGAGTGAACGTTGGACTGGTCTGCCCTGGCAGAAGCGCCGGCGAGAGGTGGATGGTCTGCGGCGTGATCGAAGTCACACCACTTATCGGGAGGATCACGATGTTGCTGGCGGCCACGGTCGAATGATTCGTGACCGTGAACTGGTAGGTATAGGGGGCACCGGGCATCGAGGGCGTAATGACCGTGCCTTTTATCTCACAGTCAGGGCAGGGAAGCTCGACATCGCCGATTTCCGTTTTGTTCTGATTGGTCGTGTCGCCGTTCAGGTCGATCAGAATGCTATTTAGAATACTACCGCCGCTCGCCGGAAGTCCTTGCAGGCCGTAGATGACGTTAGGAGAAAATTGCAGTGCGTCGCCGGTGACCCAGACACGTCCGCCCGCACCAAAGTCGTAGTCGACGCCGCCGGCTGAGCTTCCCGGCGGAAAGATCGAACTGATTTGGAACTTGGTTGGATTAAGCAGCGTCCAGGTGCCAAAGCTCAGGGTGTATTCGAGCGCACGCGACAGGTGGGCCGTAGGGAGTCGTATCATCAAACATACTCCTTTCCGCCAGCAACATTGTGCCGGTCGGGCCGAAACTAATATCCGAAACCGGGTTGGAATAAGATTTGTCCGTCGAATCGGCGGCACACTGACCTCCAATCGATCCGTCCCGGGAACGAAAGCACCACTGCTACTCAAGGCGACAGACCACACCTCATTCGCATGCATCGGGTCGGGTCGTCCAGAATCTTCCCACCAGACACCGTAGTAAAGTCGTCCATCATGTTGCCTGCAGGCCCCAGACGCGACGTCCGAGCGCCGTAAAGGTGGCCTTCGGATCATCGGGCAGCGCGGCCGATGGTGGGTTGGCGGTGGGCAGACCCAGGCCGTGATTCCACGTGCTCAAAGTATTACCGGCGAGATCCAGCCGATAAATGAGGCCATCGTCGATGTTGCTCACATAGAAGTTCCGATGACGTGCAGTCATAGGCGATGTTTCCCAGCCCCGCCCCATTCCCGGTCGTGGGGGATTGGGGTAAGGCTTTGAAGAGAGTGATGGCCCCTGTGCCGCCGTTGATTTGGTAAATATCCATCGCGGTCTTGCCAGTGGGATAGATATCGAGGCCATAGGCGGTAGTGGCGGTCACATAGATATTGCCGGAGTCATCGAGCGTGGCGCCGAAGATATCTCCCAGGTTATCCCGGGTCCAGGAGGCACCCGGGCCGTGATAGATCGGAGGCGCGTAATTGGAGTTCAGCGGAGCCGTCGCCTGGTTCTTAAGATCCTCCACAACGAGAACTCCGTCCGCTCCAGAGCTGGCGAAACATGTCGCGACCGCAACCTGGCCAGTGAACACGCTCGAGTAGGCAGGATCTTCGAAATGCGGTTTCTCGCCGCAACATCCCAGCGCGGGAAAGAGCTCTCCTTGTGGCGCGCCCAAGCCTGAGGCGGGCGCGAGATCGTCGAGCCCAGCGGAAATGAAATCCCCCTGGGTGATCGTGTGAGTAATAAGGTTGATATCATAGATGTGACCATCGCCTCCTCCGCCCGGAGCTGAAGCGACGAAGATGTGCCCCTGGCCGTTCGACGCGATGCCGTCCGCGCCAAGGATGGCTTTGATGCTCCCGCTAAAGGATTGGACGATATCTACGACGTTACTAAGGTTGGTCGGATCGACCTGGTAAACAGTGCCGCCGGGGCCGCCGGGAGGCCCAAAAAGCGAAGCCGCAAAAAGCATATTTGAAAACGGGTCATAGGCCAGTCCGTCGAGGCTGGAAAGGTTTGGGGTTTGACCCAAAATGGCGCCCGTGACCGGGCTGATCTTGGCCACGAACTTTGTTAGTGCCGTCCCGCTCCGCGTACCGAGGTTTGCGAATAAGTTACCCGCATTGTCATAAGCCGTCCCTTCTGGATTGGTCCCGGGCTGAAGAGAAGAGAGTGGTGACGCAGAGTTCGTTAGGTTAATTCGGTCAATTTTGCCGGCGATGAATTCACTTAGCAGCATCGTGTTTCCGCCTGGTTCCAGCGCAACGTCGGCAGGGACCGTCGAAACCGCCGGTAATCAATGAGTCGACTCGCGGTGCTCGGATTGTAGGATCGGACCGATCCGGTCGCATTATCGCCGTGATAAATAACATTTCCCGTCGCATCGAACATTAGGCTGTCAGGGTGAATGTTCAGAGGTGGTGCAAAGGTCGTAAAAAGCGGAGTCGTAGAGTTGGGTACAACTGAGTTGTCCTGATAGATCAATTATCAGAACTGGAAGTGGCGTAGAGGATCGTCGCGAAGGCTCGCCCGCCGCCCAGGAGCGACAGGCCGAGGGCGAGGGCAGCAAGAGCAGAGCTTCGCAGAAGCGAGCTCAGTGTTCTTTTCGGTGGAAGGAGTGAATATAGTTTCATAGTGCTGGTTCCGTAGGTGAGTTGTTTCCTATTCCTTCGGGGTTTTTTAGGCGGCGTTGCAGAGAAAATGCAGACGACGTAATTTTTGATGGTGCCCGCTGGCCGCAGCGTTTGAAGCCGGGGCCGTTGCTTCGGGTCCGTGACAGCACGCTGCGGAACGAAATCCAGACATACGGAAGCATGTCCCTCCGGAGAGACTTGCTTCCGCTCGTCCACGCTTTTGCCCGGCGGGACCCGCCCGGGTTTTCCCTGCAACCCGACGGGGCCAGTTGGGCGCTGACTTACGGCACCTAGGCGACCGGCTCTAGCTTACACAGCCTGGTATTCGCTTGCCGATCCGACGTTGAGAAAGGCCAAGGCAGATGCCTTCGAAGGGTAGCCCGCCACCGCCTCCTGCGAAAGCTTGCGATGGGCCATGGCCCGCGAGGGCCATTGTCGCCTCGGCGTGACTCGAAACCACGATCCGCAACGCGAACCCTAAACAACAGCACCCTAAGCGGCAACGCAGTGGGTGAGCGCGATTCCCGATTTGTTAAATGCGGCGTCCAACGTAGCCCGCCACATTC
>CAVUNK010000009.1:0-1238005 GCA_963742845.1 uncultured Verrucomicrobiae bacterium
CCCGCGCCCGAACAAGGCGGAGAGAGGAATCGACGAGCACGCTTTGATAAGGCACGGTTTCCCTCCGTCAGTTAGCCTTATGAGACACCCTCGCCGTGCGCTTCCGCCTCACTCTTGGGTTACTCGTTTCACTTGCTCTCCTGCCCGCGCTCCGGGCTGGCGAAGCTGTGAATGTCACCCGCACCACAATCATCCGTCGCGCGAGGGGTTATTCGTAGACCCCGCGTTTACTTATAACGCCGCCGCGGGGTTGAAGCGCGACCCGCAGTTCGACGGCACCATCTCCGGGCATGTCTACGCGCAACCGCTTCACCAAGGCGGTCCCGGCGGCAAGCCCATGGTTATCGCCGTGACTGAGTCGAACAATGTTATGCGCTCGATGCGATCACCGGGAGAGTCGTCTGGCAGCGGAACGCGGCAGCGGCCGCGTCATACGGATTCCCTGCGGAAACAATCTTCCCGTCGGCATTACCAGCACCCAGTCGTGGATATCCCCAGTCGTTCACTTCTTTTCCGCTGCCATGACCACGCCCACGGCGGCCGCACCAAACAGCACCTCATTTTTCCGCTTGATGTGCGATACCGGCGCGATAAACTCCGGCTGGCCGGTGGATGTAAACGCCACCGCAAAACACGGAGACTTTGATTCTAAGTCCGAGGTGCAGAATAACAACGCTCCGCCCTCTCGATCTTGGGTAACACCGTCTATGTGCCCTATGGCGGTCTTTACGGCGACTGCGGAAGTTATCAGGGCCGGTTGGTCGGTGTGCGATGAATAACCCGCCCAAAGTCACCGCGTGGGCTACGGACGCCAAAGGTGGCGGCATCTGGGCTGTGGGCGGGGCCACGAGCGATGGACAAAGTCTTTTCGCCGTGACCGGTAACACGATCGATGCCGTCGACAATTGGCGCGGTGGCAACGGAGTCATTCGCCTGACACCTGGACCGGCCTTCAGTAACACCACGAAAGACTACTGGGCGCCGACCGACTGGAAACAGCTGGACCGCGTGGACAAAGACATGGGCGGCTCAGGCGCATTGCTGCTCGACATCCCCGGCGCAACCCCTTCCGCCCTCGTGCTCGCGCTCGGCAAGGACGGCAAGGCTTATCTCCTCGGGCGGGCGAACCTCGGCGGAGTCAGTGAAGCCGTCGCTACCGACCATGTTTACAACGGAGAAATCATCAGGCGGCGGCCACTTATCGGACCGAGAAGGGCACTTTTGTAGTCTTTCGCGGCACAGATGACATCTAACCGCTCTTCCATCGAAGCGGCGAAACCTCCCCGCATTGCCGAGGCTTGGAAAGTCGCGCCAACGCGGCCGCGGTTCACCCTTTGTCACGACCACGAACGGCCATGACGAAGCGATCGTCTGGGTCGCCGGCGCCGAGGGTGACCGCCACCTCATGGGTTACAAGGGCGAGACTGGCGACGTTGTCTTCAGCGGCGGCGGCGACGAGGCTGTGATGAAAGACCTCCGCTGTTTCAGCACCGGCGTCGTCGCGCGTGGCCGCATCTACCTGGCGGGCGACGACAAAGTCTACGCCTTCGCCGTCCCGACCCCGACGTCTAATAGGTAGCCGGCTGCACCATGGGAAGCCAATCCTGTGGGTAGCGGCGATTGCCAGGAACGTGGGTGTAAGTGGATCGGCCCACCGACAGCAATCTCTTACACCCCTCCTGCAAGAAAAAATAACCGGCATCTAATGGCTACCACCTCTAACCGCTTGTTGGGCCGGCATCCAACGCGAATCCCCTGCGTCCTCTTCTGCCACGAAGGACACGATGGACACGAAGACGGAGGCTGTGTGTCGGGATCCGGAAACCTTCGTGCTCTTCGTGTCCTTCGTGGTGAGAATCTGCCGGGGGGCAAGGCGAGCTCGCGCAAAGAAAACCGCCGCCCGGAGCTTCCTCGCGGGCGGCGGCTGATTCGGTGCTAGTAACTGATAACTGGTAACCGTTAGCCAAAGGCTAACGACCAGCCCTACCAGATAGCCGTGCGGTCTTGGCGGACCATCTTGCTGTCATCCGGCAGATCGAAGGCTTTCTGGAATTCCGGCATGTTTGAGAGCGGGCCGTTGCAGCGGAAGTGGCCAGGTGAATGCGGGTCGGTGTTGAGCCGCAGCTTGAGCTCTTCGTCGCGCTGGTTGGCCCGCCAGATTTGCGCCCAGGCGAGGAAGAAACGCTGGTCGGGTGTGAAGCCGTCGATCTTTTTGTTCGCTTCCTCGGGGTGTTTGGCCAGCGCTTTCTTGAAGGCCGCGTAGGCGATCTTCAGGCCGCCGTTGTCGGCGATGTTTTCGCCCTGGGTGAGCTCGCCGTTGATGTGCAGGCCGGGGAGCGGCTCGTAGGCGGCGTATTGCGCGACGATCGCTTTGGAGCGGTCGGTGTAGGCCTTGGCTGATCCCGGCGTCCACCAATCGCGCAGGTTACCGACGGGATCGTATTGCCGGCCCTGGTCGTCGAAGCCATGAGTCATCTCATGGCCGATGACGGCGCCGATGCCGCCGTAGTTGACCGCGTCATCCGCGTCCGGATTAAAGAAGGGCGGCTGCAGGATGCCGGCCGGGAACACGATCTCGTTCATGTTCGGGTTGTAGTAGGCGTTCACAGTCGGCGGAGTCATCCCCCACTCACTGCGGTCGACCGGTTTGCCGATTTTCTTGAGTCTGCGCGATCGGTCTCGAACTCATCACCGCGCAGGACGTTCAGGACATAGGGACCGCGATCGATTTTCAGGAGGAGTAATCGCGCCACTTATCGGGGTAACCGATCTTGACCGTAAAGGCGGCAAGCTTTTTGAGCGCTTCCTTCTTGGTCTTCTCATCCATCCAGTCGGAGGCGTTGATCCGGTCGGCGAGGGCGTCCTTGAGGTTATTCACCATCTCGAGCGCGCGCTTCTTGGCTTCGGGCGGGAAATGATCGGCGACATAGAGTTTGCCGAGGGCTTCGCCGATTTCGTTGTCGGTCGGTGCCGACGACGCGTTTCCAGCGCGGCTTCAGCTTCTCCGCGCCGGTCAGGGTCTTATGAAGAAGTCGAAGTTGTCATCGACGAAAGTCTTTCGAAAGGGCCGGCGCGGTGCCATGCACGAGGTGCCAGCGGAGATAGGTCTTCCAATCATCGAGCGAGACGGTCTTGAAGACATCGTTGGCGGCCTTGAAAAAGTCGGGCTGGCCGACATTGATGGAGCCGAGGGTGGTGATATCGAGATCCTTGAGATAGTCATCCCACTTGAAGTCGGGCATGAGCTTTTGCAGCTCCGCCTGCGGTCATCTTGTTGTAGTTCTTTTGCGGGTCGCGCAGTTCCACGCGGGTGCGCGCGGGCTTGGCGAGCGAGGTCTCGACGTCCATCACGGTCTTGGCGTGCTTGGCCGCGTCGTCGGCGGATTCGCCGAGCAGGGTGAAGACCTTGGTGACATGGGCGACATACTCGTCGCGGATCTTCTTCGAGGCGTCGTCGTCCTTCGTGTAGTAATCGCGATCGGGTAACCCGAGCCCGCCCTGATAGGCCTGGGCGATAACCATGGTGCTGTTCTTGTCATCCTGGCCGGAGGTGAAACCGAAGAGCGCGCTCACGCCCATGCCGTGGAGATGGGCGATCTCTTTCGTGAGATCGTCGGTGCTCTTGAGCGCGTCGATCTTGCATAACTCGTCCTGCAACGGCTTCACGCCGGCGGCGTTGATCTCATCTTCGTTCATCCCGCTGGCGTAGAAGTCGCCCACCTTCTGCATGTCGGCGGTGGCGGCTTTCTCCAGCTTCGGTTTGTTCTCTTCGCCCGGGGCGAGGCCGGCGGCTTTGCTCGGCGATCTCGTGAAGCGCGTCGTTGTTCTTCTCGACCAACTCGTTGAAGCTGCCCCAGCGCGAATACTCCGGCGGGACCGGGTTGTTTTTCAGCCAGGAGCCGTTGGCGTACTGGTAGAAGTCGTCCCCGGGGTTCACGGAGGTGTCCATGTTCTTCGGGTCGATCGGCGGCGGATTTTTGTCGATCTGCGGCTGCGCGCCGGTGTCGGCGGCGGTCTTGGGCGCCGCGGCGATAGGCGGCGGGTTAGCGGTGTCGGCCGGGTGCGCGGCATCGTGCACCGTGGCTGGCTTGGCTTCGCCGGCGGCCGGCGAGGAACCCGGCTCGGATTGCGCACGCAACGATGCGGCGCTGAGCAGGCTGAGAGCGATGGATAGGTAGGTTTTGATCATATGGACAGGATGAAGCAATAGGCCCGGGCGGGCGGGATGCAACCGGAGCGGGCTGGCGTTGCCATTTCGCCTTCCTGCTCCTGCTCCTGCTCTTGCTTCTAATCCATCTTGCACCTCCAGGCAGCGGCCCGAGGGTGAGGAGAGCAAGAGCAGGAGCAGGAGCGAGAGTGAGAACCCGGACACAATCGCAGCCTAACGAGCAGCTCGCGGAGGTGCGGAGCGTTTACGCCGACCTGGCGGCGCGCCCGGTGGAGCGGCCCTGCATCCGGCGGACGGAATGCTGCCAGTTCAAGCTCACCGGACTGACGCCTTACCTCACGAAAGGCGAAGCGCTCGTCGCGGCGCGAGCCTGGCGGGCGAGCGGGCGGAAGAACCTCCCCGCACCCGCCGACGGCGCCTGCCCGATGCTCGAGCCGCAATCGGGCCGGTGCCTGATCTACGCCGACCGGCCGTTTGGATGTCGCACGCATTTCTGCGCCGCGGCGGGCGGGCCGATGGCGCGGCGCGAGGTGCTCGATTTGATCCGGCGCCTGGAAACAGTCGATGCGCAACTCGGCGGCGATGGGCCGCACAAGTTCCCGGGCGCGGTCGCGGCGGCGCTGGCGGAGCTGTAGCAGCTGGTTCCGCGCAGACTCGGTCGAGCCGCGGAAAAGGCGCTGCGGGTGGGATCGCGCTTCTGCGCGACCGCGGGTCGTTGACCACCCGAGCCAATCAGTGCACGCCGGCCGGCGGCTTGGCTTTCTTCACTTTCTTGAAGAAGAAAATGAGCGGCGTCGTGACCAGGCAGAGAAGGCCGAAGAGCTGGAAGTTATGCGCGTAGGTCACGAGCAGATGTTGCTGGCCGAGAATCCCGTAGAGGACCTGCGGCGCCTGGTGCGCGGCGCGCTACGGGCCTTCATGCGCGGCGAGGCCGTTCTGGATGGCGGCGAGCTTTTGCTGATAGACCGGATTGTATTGCGAAAAGTGACCGCACGAACGCGGCCTGGTTGCGTCTGCGCGCCGCGCGCGATGAAGGTGGTGATGCCGGCGATGCCGATGCTGCCGCCAAGGTTGCGGGTGAGGTTGAAGAGCCCGCTGGCGTTGCCGATCTGGTCCTGCGCGAGCGTGCCCATGCTGGAGGTGGCGAGCGGCACGAAGATGAAACTGATCGCGACCCCGCTCAGGATCGTCGGCCAGACGATGCTGCTCATCCCGATGCTGAGATTGATGTGGCCGAAGAGGAACGAGGAATAAGCGAGCCCGAGGAACCCGATCGTGATCAGGATGCGGTTGCTGATTTTCCCGACCAGGCGGCCGACTATGATCGTGGCAAGGAACGCGCCGACCCCGCGCGGACTGAAGGCGAGCCCGGCATCGAGCGCGGTGTAGTGCGAGAGGTTCTGCATGAAGAGCGGGAGGACGGCGATCGTGCCGTAAAGCAGCGCGCCGAGGACGCCGATGAGGGCGCAGCCGACGGCGAGGTTGCGATTTTTCAGGACGCGCAGATCGACCAGCGGCTGGCGGGCGGTCAGTTCCCTAACGACAAAAGCAATGCCGGCCAGGACGGAAATGACGATGCACCAGGTGATGGTGCGCGAGCCGAACCAGTCGAGCTCCTGGCCTTTATCGAGCACGTATTGCAGGGTCGCGAGCCAGATGGCGAGGAAGCCGAAGCCCATGTAATCGATGCTGCTCGCGCTCGACCCGTTTCAGGTAGGGCGGGTCCTCGATGAAGCTGTTCGCCATCAGACCGGCGAGGAGGCCGATCGGGAGGTTGATGTAAAAGACCCAGCGCCAGCTGTAGTTGTCGGTGATCCAGCCGCCTAACGTCGGCCCGAGAATCGGCGCCACCACCACGCCCATCGCGAAGACCGCCATGGCCGCGCCGCGTTTTGCCGGCGGAAAACTCTCGAGCAAGACCGCCTGCGAGATCGGCTGGAGCGCGCCG
The DNA here is from genome assembly GCA_963742845.1 of uncultured Verrucomicrobiae bacterium. Taxonomy (GTDB): domain Bacteria; phylum Verrucomicrobiota; class Verrucomicrobiia; order Chthoniobacterales; family UBA10450; genus Palsa-1392. The sequence continues at coordinate 6,117 of CAVUNK010000009.1, forward strand.
CCGGCCGCGCCCTGCAGCACCCGCGCGATGACGAGAAAACCGAGGCTGCTCGGCCGTCGCCGCAAAGCGCGGAGGCGAGGGTGAAAAGACACGATGCAGGAAACGAGGAAGCGTTTTCGACCGAAGAGATTTCCGAGCCAGTTCGTGGCCGGGAAGGATGATGGCGTTGGCGACCAGATAACTGGTCAGGACCCAGGTCGCTTCGTCGGTCGTGGCGGAGAGATTGCCCGGCGATGTGCGGGAGCGAAACATTCGCGACCGAGGTGTCGAGCACCTCCATGAAAGTCGCGAGCATGACCGACGGCGGCGATCAGCCACGGGTTGTAGCTCGGCTGCCAGGCGGGCGCCGCGGTGTCGTTAGGCGAATCCGAAGCAGCCACGACCGCTCGCCTAACGAGTCCGGATCGCGGCGCAGCCACCAGACGCGTCGCGCCGACGACGAGCAGAAGCGCGAGCACCGCGACGATCGTGACGGTCGACGCCGGCACCGAAGCCGCCCTTCACTTTTACGTCGGGCACCGCGGACATGCCGGGCCCGAGCACTTGCTGCACGCCCGGTTGTTCATCGAGCACGATCTTCACCGGCACGCGCTGCACGACCTTGACGAAGTTGCCGGTCGCGTTCTCCGGCGGGAGCAGGCTGAAGCGCGCGCCGCTGCCCGGCCTGGATGCTGTCGACGTGGCCGCGCAACGCGCGCGCCGGATAGGCATCGACATCGACTTCCGCCGGCTGCCCGCGACGCATGTCGGTGAGCTGCGTTTCCTTGAAATTCGCGGTCACCCAAACCTGCGGCGGCACGATGGCAAAGAGCGGCTGGCCGACCTGCACATAGTTGCCGGGCTCGACCGATTTGTTGGTCACGCGGCCGGCCTCGGGCGCGGTGATTTTGCGTATAGGATTTTTGCAGTTCCGCCTGTTGCAGCTCCGCCTGCGCCTGCGCGACTTCGGCTTGCGCCGCGCCGGCCTGCGCCCGCGCGGAGCCGGCCTGTCTTTTTCGCTTCCTCGGCAAAAGCGGCCGCGGCCTGCGAGCTGTTTTTTCTTCGACTCGAGCGTCGCTTCCGATGAGGTGGTGTCGCTCTGCGAATGCTGGAAATCCTGTTTCGAAATCGCGCCGCTCTCGATCAGGCCGCGATGCCCGCTGCAGGTCGCCGCGCACTTTGGCCGTGTCGGCGGCGGCCGCGGCGGTGCTGGCCTGCGCGGAGGCGTAGGCCGCCTGCAAAGTGTTCACGTGCGCTTCCGCCTGTTCGGCGCGTCATCTGCGCGTTCTCGAGATGCGCCTTCGCCACATCGAGCGCGGCGGCGCTTCTGCGCGACCATCGCCGCGACATCGCGCGGATCGATCTCGAGCAGCAGGTCGCCCTTTTGCACGAGCTCGTTATCCCTCACCCTCACCGCGGAGATTCGGCCCGCGATTTTCGGCGCAATGCTCACGATATGCGCGTCGATGAAAGCGTCGTCGGTGCTCTCGTGGGTGAGCGCGTGGAAGAAAATCGTCGCGGTGTAAAGGATCGCGAGCACGAGCAGAAGAGCCGCGCCGATAACCACGCCGGTCCGATGAAAAAGGGGCGGTTTCGGCTTATCGGCAGCAACGGTCGCGCCATCGATATCGACCAGGAGATCGTCGTCCGATCTGTTCGGCGCGGAAGTGGAACGTGGTGATCTTCAAGGACTGGCATAGATTGTGAGTTCGTTAGGCTGCGCTGCGCAGGCCGGCGGCGCAGAAATTGATGATGCGGCGAAGCGTGGCTTCGGTATCGGTGAGCCGGCAGCGGCCGCCGGAGGCGTAGTGAAGCACTTCGGAATTGGTCGACGGTGTGCAGGAAAACACCGTGGACGAAATGGAGCCGCCAATGGGCTTCCTGCTCGGAAAGCGCGGGCAGCGCGCGCCGGAGCGCGGCGTGAAAGCGGCGGGTCTTTTCGGCGAATTCTTTTTGCACGAGCGGCTTCAGGTAAGCGCTCGGCTCGGCGAGAGCGAGCGCGAGCAGACGAAGCAAATCGCGGCCGCCTTTGGCGCGCTGCGAGACGGCGTCGAGGACCGGGCGGAAGAGCGCCTCGAGAATTTTTTCGACCGCGACGGGCTTGGCTCCGGCCTTCGCCTCGAAGCTGATCGAGGAGGGCGAGACGGGCGTCGTTCACCGGGCGAAGGCGCCGATTCAGCATCGCGAGGATGAGCGCGTCCTTGGTCGCGAAATGATAATTGACGGCGGCCAGATTGACCTTCGCCGCGGCGGTGATCGCGCGCAGCGAGGTGGCCTCGAAACCTTTCGCGGCCACGAGACGCTCCGTGGCGTTCAGAATGGCGAGCTTGGTCGCGTGAATTTCTTCCGGCATCGGCATCACGAGCATAATTCATACGTTCGTTTGAATCAAGGGGTGCGGCGAAAAGGTTTTGACAGATCCGAAAGACTCTTTACGCCGCCTTCTTGCTCGCGGCTTTGCTGCTCTTCCGCGCGCTCGTCTTCTTCTTGCCGCCCTGCGCTTTTTGCAGGCTCTGCTGCAGCACCGCCACCAGGTCGATCACCTTCGAAGATTGCTTTTTCGCCTTCGGTTTCTCCTCGATCTCTTCCCCACCCGCTTCGACTTTCTCCTCGATCACATCGAGGAGCGCGTCTCGGTAGTCGTCCTTGTATTTCTCCGGGTCCCACTTCGAGGTCATGCTTTTGACGAGCGCTTCGGCCATGTCGATTTCGCGTTTCCCCGGTTCCATTTTTTTCGGGACATTGAGCTTCTCGGCATCGGAGAGTTCCTCGGCGAAATGCATCAACTCGAGCACGAGCGCGTGCTTCAATGGTTTCACGCCGGCGAGGTATTGCCGGGTCTTGATGATCACTTTCGCGATCCCGACTTTGCCGGTCTTCTCGAGCTCATCGCGGAGCAGGACGTAGGCTTTGTCGCCGCCCTTCTGCGGCTCGAGGTAATACGGTTTGTAGAAATACATCGGGTCGATCTCCTCGACGTCGACGAAGTCCTGGATGTCGACGGTCTGGGTCGCCTCGAGATCGACCCGCTGAAAATCCTTTTCGCTCAGGACGACGAACTTCCCCTTCTCGTATTCGTAGCCTTTCACGATCTTGCCCCACGGCACTTCCTTGCCGTCCTTTTCGGCGACCCGTTTGTAATTTACCGGGCTCAGGTCACCCTCGCGGAGGAGGCGAAACTTCAAGTCCTCCCGCCGCGTCGCCGGATAGAGGGCGATGGGAATGTTGACAAGACCGAAGCTGATGCTTCCTTTCCAGATGGCACGCATGGCACAGGAAGTTCGCGTCTCGACCGGCGAGTGCGCGGGCTTCTCTTCGCCGTCTCGCAGGCGGAAGAGCTCGGCGGCGAATTTATCCAGCTTCAGCCGCGTGCGAAGCCGAGCATTCGGGGACGCGCTGCCGCCCCCGATCAGAAAATCGCAGCGCCTAACGAAGAGCGGTCCCAAGGGGCCCCGCCCCTGACCCTAGTGATGCGACACGGAGATCGCCGGATCGGCCTGGGACAAGGCGTCGCCCGGGGTTTGTCTCCCAGTCTTCTGGAGATTCTCCTGGCTGTAGCTCCGGGAGCCGTCGGGGTTCAATTGCGGCTGATCGGTCAGGCGGGCGTTCTCGCTCGCACAACCGGCCAGGATCAGGACACTCGCGAGAAAAAGTAAACGTTTCATATGTCTCCTTAATGCGGCGGTCGCCCTCGGTCCGGATGCATCCCTCGCCTCGGGGACGACCATGCAGAACGGTCGGACGCGCTTCCGCGAACGCAACTGCGAACAACCGACCGGAGGACACGCGCGCGGGCAGGTCGAGCTGCGATATCTCGTTAGGCGGAGCGCGCCTGAGCTTGTTCTTGCCTCATCCACAAACAAATCCTATACGTCATCAACATGAAAAACTTTCAGCACACTCCGCTCTTTTCGGTTCTTCTTTCTGCGGGCCTCGCCGCTTCCGCCTGGGCTGGCTCGATGCCGGAGATGCAGGTCAAGGTAACGCAGGCCGGCGGCAAAGTGGTCTACGAAGGCACGACCGATTCATCCGGCGGCTTCCATACCCGGCCGCTCGCGCCGGGAAATTACGTGGTGCAGTTCAACGCCAAGTCGGCTCCGAAAGGCGGTCCACTCTCGCTCGTGCTGGATGATACCGGCAAAGGCCCCTCGGTGGCCAACGGCGTTTCCGCTTCGAAGTTCGCCCGCGGTGGAATCGCGATGAAAGTCGAGGTCGGACCGAAAACGATGAGCCTGACCGGACACCTTTCCCATGGCGCGGCTGCCTCCACGTCCGTGGCCGCGGGCCCCGCCTCCACGCCGGTGCCGAAGAACGGCATCCACATGGAGGAGGGCAAGAAAGTGAAATACGAAAACGGGACGAAGTTCATCTGGGTCGAGGGAATCAGCGCGATGGGCGGCCATTGGGCGCTCGCGACCAGCCCGGAAGCAAAGAACGCGCAGGTCGTCGGGAAACAGGCGCCAGCGGGCGATCACGAGAGCGATCGCTAGGCGGCGCCCGCCGGGTTAGGCGATCCGTTCTCGCTCGTTTTCCGCATGGTCGGACGGTGTGCCCTGTGTGAACGCGAAGCGGTTCTCACCCGTCATCACCTGATTCCGCGGACGCGGCATCACAATAAACGGAACAAGCGCGAGTTTTCGCGAGCGTTGGTGCACGAAGTCGTCGGGCTGTGCCGTTCCTGTCACGCGCAGATTCACCAGCTCCTCAGCGTGAAAGAGTTGGAGCGCGAATACCACACGCTCGAGAAACTGCGGCGCCATCCCGGCATCGCGGAGTTCGTGCAATGGATCCGGGGCAAACCAGCGGGCTTTCGCGCAACGATGCGCAGCGCCCGGTCGCTCCGTCAATCCGCCTAACGACGGACTCGGCCCCAACTCCGTTCTTGCCACGCGCGCGATCGGTCCGCATAATTTTTCCCAAGATGAAAACTCTCCTGCGTTCGCTTCTCTTCTCCTGTCTCGCGCTCGTCTCTGCCGCTTCGCTGGTCTGCGCCGCGGTGCCGATCATGGAAGTGTCGGTTAAGACCGAAGCGGGTAAACTTGCCTTTGAAGGACAGACCGATTCCACCGGAGCCTTCAGCACCAAGACGCTCTCGCCCGGCGAATATGTCGTCCAGTTCCACTCGACTGGCAGCAGGGGCGATTCCTTCGCGATCGTGGTCGAAGCGGGCAAGCATGTCGTCGTGGCCGAGGCGGTGCCCGGCTCGAAGTTCGCCAAAGGCGGCGTGGTGATGAAGGTCGCGGTCGATAAAGCCATGGTGTTGAAAGGACATATCGGCACGGGCAGCGTGGCTCAGCTCCGAGCCAACAGCATCGTAAGCCCGAGCAAGAGCGGGCGGGTGAAGTTCATCAACGGCAAGAAGTATGTCTGGATTCCCGGCTCCCTCGGCAGCAACCTCGGCGGCCATTGGGCGGAAGCCGGAAGCGCCGAAGCCCGCGCCGTGCAGAACGTCGATAACCAGCAGGTGCAGGATTACCAGCAAAGAACCGGCAACATCCCCCACCCGAACGGCGGCTAGGAGGGTTTAGCCGACCGCGGCCTGCAATTGGTCGAGTCCGATCCCGCGGAGCTGGAACAGCCGGATCAGCGTTTCCTCGATCAAATTATTCGGGCAGGATGCGCCCGCCGTAATGCCGACGACAACCGGGTTCTCCGGCAACCAGTTATGCTTCACGACTTCGCCGCGCTGGTGCAGATCGTAATGGCGAATCTCCTGGTCTGAGAGCAACCGGGAGGCATTGAGCACGAAGTAGGTCGGAAGCTTTTCCTCGCCCATCTCCGCGAGATGGGAAGTGTTCGAGCTGTTGTAACCGCCGACCACGAGAAGCAGGTCCATCTTCACCTCGAGCAATTCGCGCAGCGCGTCCTGCCGTTCCTGCGTCGCGCCGCAAATGGTGTCGAAGAAGCGGAAATTTTTCTTCGCCTCTTCCTCGCCATCGCGATCGGCCACGGCTTTCTGAATCCGGCGCTGCACTTCTTCCGTCTCGCCGCGGAGCATCGTGGTCTGGTTGGCGACGCCGATCGTGCGCAGATGAATATCAGGATCGAACCCTTCGGAATGCGCGCCGCGAAACCGCTCCAGGAATTCCTGCTTATTCCCTCCATGCCGGATGTAATCGCAAACGTAATCCGTATCCGCGAGGGTGAGCACCACGAGGTAATGACCTTTCCCGTCGCCGAGCGCGCGCGAGCTGGTGGCCTTGGTTTCCTCGTGCTCTGCTTTGCCGTGAATGATCGAGGTCGCGCTTTCGCTGGCGTATTTGCGCACCCGTTTCCAGACGCTCATCACGTCGCCGCAGGTGGTGTCCACGATCTGGCAGCCGCGATCCTTGATCTGCTGCAGGAGCGAAACCTCGGTCCCGAAAGCCGGTAAAATCACCACGTCCTCCGCGGTCAGCTCGGCGATGTCCGCCTGCTTGTTATTCCCGGTCAGGTTCTTGATGCCTAACGACGAGATCTGCTCGTTCACCTCCGGGTTGTGAATGATCTCGCCGACGATGAACAACCGGCGATCCGCGAAAACCTTGCGCGCGGCGTAGGCGAGATCGATCGCGCGCTCCACGCCGTAGCAAAAGCCGAACTGCTTTGCGAGCCGCACGGTCACGCCGCCGACTGAGATGATCCCGCCGGTGCGGCGGACCTTGTCCACGATGTCGCTGCGATAATGCGCCTCGACCTGTTCCTGCACCGCGGTCATCACCTCCGGGGTGCGCAGGTTGACCTTGTTGCGCGCGGTCGTGCCGCTGGAAATCAGATTCGCGCTCATGGGTTAAACTATGCGGTCGCTGGGCACCTTTTTCCAGTGCGCAGCGACCGGCAGAGATTTAGCTGACAGTTTAGCTGGCTTAGCCGTCGATCAGGAGTGGACCCTGCGGATCCTTGAACCAGGCCGGCGAGTGCATGAAGGAACGAGGAGGATCGGGATCCTTGCTCTGGTCGAGACGCAGTACGCGGCTGCCGTATTTCGCGTCTTCCGGCTGCGTGGTGGCGATGCTCACCGGAGTGCCAACTTTCACCAGCGCATAGAGCCGGGCCGCGGCTTCGCGATGCAGGCGGATGCAACCGTGCGTGCGCGGCACCGGATGGACAAAGCCTTCATGGAACCCGTAGGCCGGAAGAAATTCGCACCAGTAAGCCATCGGGTAACCGGCATCCGGCTCACTCACCCGGCGCTTGTTCTTGATCTTGTCGGTGATGTGGAAATGGCCTTTCGGAGTGGCCGCGCCAGGTTTGCCGACGTTGCCCTGCACCGCCATCAGGAGACGGTCACCTTCCATCACGTAAACATTCTGAGTCGCAAGCGAGAGATCGACGCGGACCTTGTCGGGATCGTGCGGCTTCAACGCCGTGACATGATAGGAAGAACTCGAGGAGGTCACCAGGGTGCCGCAACTCGTGAGGAGTAACGCCGCCGCCGGGAGCGCAAGGAAACAAAGTCGGGAAAGGATTCGCATAAGCTGGCAACTGGAATCCGGCCCGCCGCGTTGTCAACCGGCGCGCCGGCTGCCTAAAGATTCTCCGCGATCAATTGATCAAAGCGCGGCGACAGCCGGGCGTAGGGCGGATAGGAACGAGCGGCATCGTTAGGCTGATAACGCCAGTATTTATACATCCACATCCAGGGCGCGGGCCTCTGTCTCACGACCGGCTCAAACCGATCCCAGCAAAGCTGCGCCACCTGCTGATGGGTCGCGCCCTTGGGAATCTCGAGCTTCGGATGAATCACGATCCGGCAACGGCCCCCCGGCAACGGCTCGGCATGGATCGGCACAATCGGCGCGCCGGTTTTCTCCGCCAGCCAGGCGTGCGCAAAAGTCACCGAAGTCTGCAGCCCGAAGCAATCGATCGCCACGGTGGGCTGATGCAATTGCAGCGCGAGATCGACCAGGATCGCCACCGATCCGCCGCGACGCAGCGCCTTGTAGAGCCGCACGATCCCGCCGTCGCGCGGCACGATCGTGTGGCCGGAGCGCGTGCGCAGATGATTGAAGATCGGATCGAGCGCCCCGTTCTTGAACTCCTGCGTGATGATGTGCGGCGTGATGCCCACCCAGCCGCAACCGAGGCTGAGCAACTCGAAATTCCCATAGTGGTAGCAGGCGAAAATATGTGGGTTCCCCCGCCCCACCGTCCGCTCGAATTCGTCGAAGCCCTCGAACTCGATCAGCTGCCGGAAATTCTCCTGGTTCAGCCGCGGGCTCCAGAAAAGATCGATCATCGTGCCGGCAAACTCCTGATACGATTCGCGCACGATCTCCTCGCGTTGCGCGGCGGAATAGCGATCGCCGAAAGCCGCCTCCAGATTGCTCAACGAAGTCTCCCGGCCATGGCCATCGAGCCCGGCCGCGAGCGTGCCCACGCCGCGCCCGAGCTGCCAGGCGAGCGGCCGCGGCAAGCGCGGGATGAGCGCCGCGAGGAAACGAATCCCGAGCACTTCGAGCCGGTAGCGAAAAGCTTTCCAGCGCGCTTTCATTTTCCCGCGCTCGTTAGGCTGCGCGCGTTGACTTGAACCTTTTTGATTTTACCTTCGCGCAGGCGTTGCCGCCCCTGCCTTTCCTGATTGTGAAACACGTTCTTTTCGTCTGCACCGGCAACATCTGCCGCAGCCCCATGGCGCTGGGACTTTTCCGCCGTCTCGTCCGAGATCGCAAGGACATCGAGGTCGATGCCGCCGGCGTCCACGCCGTCCGCGGGCAGCCGCCCAGCATGCACGCGATCGAGGTCTGCCGGAAACGCGGCGTCGATATTAGCGGGTTCCGCAGTCAACCGCTCACCGCCACCCTGGTCGAAGACGCGACCCATATTTTCGGCATGACCGGCTCGCACCTGGAGACGATTCACCTCTTCTTCCCCCAGGCCGCGGAGAAGACGTTTTTGCTCCGCGAATTCGAGGAGGACGGCGCCACGAACTGGCGCGATCTGCCTGATCCGATCGGGATGGGTTACGGCATCTACCATGAGTGCGCCGACGCGATTGAAAAGGCTTTACCGAGTGTGCTCGCGTTCGTAGAACAAACCGCAGTCGCCCCGCCGCGGAACACCGGCAGCACCAGCGCGCCCGCTTTCAGCAAAGGAATTATGGCAACGGAACAAACATCGGATTCTCACTCGTCGAGTGGCGGCGGACTGGCGCGGGTCGACCCCGAGATTTACGCGGCGATCGAGGAAGAGGAAAAACGCCAGCGCGAGAACATCGAGCTGATCGCCTCGGAGAATTTCACCAGCCGCGCCGTGATGGAAGCGCAGGGCTCCTGCCTGACGAATAAATACGCCGAGGGCTATCCCGGGAAACGCTGGTATGGCGGCTGCGAAAATGTCGACGTCGTCGAGCAGCTGACGATCAATCGCGCGCTCGAGCTTTTCGGCGCCGAGCACGTCAACGTCCAGCCGCATAGCGGCGCGCAGGCGAACATGGCGGTCTACTTCGCGGCCATCAAACCGGGCGACAAAATCCTCACGATGAACCTCGCGCACGGCGGGCATCTCACCCACGGCCATCCCGCTAATTTCTCCGGCAAACTCTACGAGGTCACGCAATACGGCGTGAGCGAGCAGAGCGAGCTGATCGATTACGACGCGCTCGCGAAACAGGCCGAGGAAGTCCGCCCCGCGCTCATCACCGCCGGCGCGTCCGCCTATCCGCGGATCATCGATTTCCAGCGCATGCGCGAGATCGCGGACTCCGTCGGCGCGCTGCTTTTCATCGACATGGCGCACATCGCCGGGCTCGTCGCCGGCGGCGAACATCCAAGCCCGGTCCCGCACGCGCACTTCGTCACCACGACCACGCACAAAAGCCTGCGCGGTCCGCGCGGCGGCATCGTGCTTTGCCAGGAAAAATTTGCCAAGGCGATCGACTCCTCGGTTTTCCCCGGCGTCCAGGGCGGCCCGCTCATGCACGTCATCGCGGCTAAGGCCGTCTGCTTCCACGAAGCGCTCCAGCCGGGCTTCAAGGAATACCAGCGCCAGGTCGTGTTGAACGCGAAAGCGCTCGCGGCCGGCGTCGCCAAACAAGGCTTCCGCATCGTCTCCGGCGGCACCGATAACCACCTCATGCTCGTCGATCTCCGCCCGAAAGAGATCAACGGCAAAGACGCGCAGAACATCCTCGACCGCGCCGGCATCACCGTGAACAAGAACGCGATCCCGTTCGACACCTACCCGATCTTCAAGCCGGGCGGCATCCGCCTCGGCACGCCCGCCGTCACCACGCGCGGGATGAAAGAAGAAGAGATGCTCGAGATCGCCGACCTGATCGGCGAAGCGTTGGCGGGCCGCGAAGATGAACGCGTGATCGCCAAAGTGCGGGAACAGGTGCAACAGCTCACCCGAAAGTTCCCGCTCCCGGGTTAGCGGCGCCGACGCGCCCGTAGGTAGGTGTGCCGCAGCCGGGGCGAAATAAATCTGATCGCTGCCCTACTACGGGACCACCGTTAGCGTCAGGTCATTCCCGTCGCCGCCCTTATAGCTGACAAGAAAGCGATTTACTCCTACTGCGATGGTGCCACCCTCGGGAAGATTGGAGAACGTGCCGCTAATGGCATTGGCGGAAGTGTTATCTATTACCGTAAGCGCGGTGCCAGGACTAAGCGCTAAGCCTCGCGAATCGCGAAGCACGCAGCGCGCGCCGTTGATCGTGACGCCGTTCGCGCGGACTTGATCGGCGATCGCGCGCTTCGTATTCAGGGTGCACGCATAGGATCCGTCGCGGTTGAAAGTAAGCTCGCTCTGGATCGTCAGCGTATTCTGTCTACCCAGGCCTACCCCGGGAGTAAGGATTGCTCCGGAGCCGCTTCCGATTCCTACCACGACCGCTCCTGCTATCACACCACTGCCGCCCAGGCTTCCCGCGTTCACCTCGACCAGGCCACTTCCGGTTCCGGAACCAGACTGATTGCTGACCAAAAGCTTACCGCCTTCGATCGTCGTGCCGCCCGTGTAAGTGCTGGCCCCGGTGAGAGCCAGGGTAGCGTCGCCGGTCTTGATAATTGATCCGCCCGCCCCACCCCACACGCCGCTATCCTGAATTATCCCCGCAAACGTCGTGCTCAGATTATCCGTCCCGACCGTGAGCGGTGCGCCGCCGAGATAGATCAAACCGTCTCCTTCGATCGAGCCGACCGTTCGGTTCTCGATGCCGTAACTGATATCCATGGACCCATTGCCGAAGAGTTCCATCCGCGCTGTGCTTGTATCTTTGATCCGCTCAGAATTGTAATATCTGATCCGACCGCCGTATCCGCCGTCCGTGCCGGGATTGGCGATGAAGGTACCATTTCCTGCAATGCCCTTACCAGCGATAACCCCCAGACCGAAGATCACTTCCCCGCCGTCCGCGTTAGCCCCACTTCCGCCGTTCAGCACGAAAACGCCATCAGCGGCTGTCGTGTTGTCAAAGAAATCGACCGCGGCCGCATGAGCCAGAGGGACGCTCCCACCATTCACTGTAAAAGTAGCAGACCCGGCCGTTGCGCGACTGGAGAAACTAACAACCGCGCCGCCCCCATACGCGACGGGGCTACCATTGAGAACGAATGTGCCATGATCGGCGCTGGCCGTATCGAAGAAGTGCAGGTAGCCAGCCAGGGCGAAAAACGTGTTCTCACCGGCCTTGGCGCTGTTTGTAAAAACGGGTTCGCCCGCACCGACCGCGAAGGTCTGAGTGATGCCAGAGTTATTCGTTATGCCTAACCCGCTCACATACCAGGTCTTGTCGCTACTGAGGGTATAAGCGCTTGCGCCCGGATTAAAGATGATCTCGCCAACTTCCGTTTCGTAAATCGAAACGTTCGCGATAGGTAGATTCGAAACGCCGAAAGTGGCAATGTCATCCGGTCCGTTCGGAACCGTCGCCGGAGTCCAATTGCTCGCTGTGTTCCAGTCTGTCGTATCCGGATTAAGGCTCCAGGTAGCGCTTCCGGCCTGCGCCTGAGCCACCACGACACAAGCCAGCATTAACAGAAGTTTCGATTTCATATTGGTAGACCTCGCCATCGACCTCAACAAGGCCGCGACCTGCGGTCAAGCGCAAAGTTACTGCGCGCCACTTCCACGGAGGGACGCGCTTCCATACGTCCGTGATTCGTGCTGTAGCAGCTAAGTTTTAGAGGACCGCAACTTCGTACTACTGCACTCGACACGAGCGCCCTGCCATCAGCAGCAGATCGCAAACACCGAAACGCTCCGCGTTTCACCAATGCTTCTACAACGAACCTACCGCCGTCGCCGATCCTTCCTCCCCGCGGTAGTCCTTAATAGTAGGGTACTGCGCCAGGAAAACGCGGCCGGGACCTGCACCTCCGTCACGCTGTGCGGACGGAACTTCCATTTCCTCAGCCAGTTCGCGGCCCACTGGTTCATCTTGTCATCGTTCATCGACTTCGCCGCGGTCACCTGCGCGACCGTCCCATCGGGGCGCACCGCAGATGGAACACCCCGGACCGCGACCCGAATTTTTCTCTAAGGCCATACCCGGCGAGGCCGGTCGAGGCAGGAGGCGACGGTTCATAGGCGATCAGATTGGTCACGGCCGCGCCCGAGATCGTCTCCCCCTTGGTCGTGCGGGCGACAAGCAGCGCCAGGCTTTCCGCCGCCCCGCTATCCTTGATGAAGCGCACCTGCACCGCCATGCCGACGTTGCCTTCCCCGATCCGCATTAAGACGACCGCACCCTCCCCCGGCTGCACCGTCGGCCATTTCACATAACTACCCTGGCGGCTGATCCTGGTCTCGTCGTTGTAATGAAAAACGTAGGTGCGCCCACTCGCCTTGATCGTGAAAGTCTGGTGCGCCAGATCGACCGACTGCACGATTCCATAGAACGCGCCGTCGGTGGCGCCGGGCTTGGCCGCGGCCCCGGCGGGACCAGCGAGCAGAGCGAGGAAACAGCAGCAAACGAGAGCAATCGAGGCACGCATATGGAGGAAGAAACCGTTGCTTATCCATCAACGGTTTGGCCCGTGTAAAGAAGAAAACAAATCGCTGATCCCCAAACCTGCGCTCAACAGCGCTGAATCCTGCTGGACGCCGCTTCCCGCTTTTCGTTTTCCTACTGCCCATATGTTCCGCCTCGCTCCTCTCGCCCTTCTCGTCATCAGCCTCGGCGCATCATCCTCCCGGGCCGCCACGCTTGCCTCGATAGCGCCGCCGACTCCGCCTACGACGCCGGCTGGGCGAGCGGCAGCAACGGCGGCACCGGGTTCGCCCCGTGGTCCATCACCACGAACAACGACAACACCACCCACTTCGCCGGCGCCTTCATCGGAGACGCGGCCGCCAGCCAGGTCAACCCCGCGATCAACACCGACGGCCGCGCCTTCGGCCTTTACGCGAACGTCGTCGGCATGACCGATGGCGCCAGCGTCAGCGCCACGCGCGACTTCACCGGCGGCCCGCTCCTCGCCGGCCAGAGCTTCAGCCTCGACATCGCGCTGAACTACCGCGACGGCGCCAAAGGCATCCTCCTGAATGGACCGTCCGTCTTCGGGACCACGCTCGGCGGCTTCTTCACCGGCGGCTTCCCCGAGGGCTCCTCCCTGTCGCTCAACGACACCGTCACCCTCCAGACGGTTAGTTATCGGTTCGACATCTACGACCCGAACGCGCTCTACCATCTCATCTTCACCATGATCGACCCGACCCACCTCCAGGCCGACCTCTCCCTCACCACCCTCTCGGGCACCCAGCACCTCGTCACCCTCACCGTGAATTCCGCGCCCGTGGCGACTGGCTTCAACCTCTACTACGGCTCCACCGCCCAATCCTATCCGCAGAACGACACCTACTTTAATAACTTCGCCGTCACCGGCACCCCCATCCCCGAGCCTTCGACGTGGGCACTGCTCGCCGGCGGCACGGCGGTCGGCTTGCTACGCTATCGTCGGAAGCGCTGACTGTTCGCCGATCTCATCTGCGACAACAGCGAATGCCGCGATTCACAGACTGACCCCGAATTCCTCTCGACCCCGAATTCCTCTCAACTGACCCCGAATTCCTCTCACGGAATTCCTCTCACATATACGACTCTCCCTACCTCGGCCGACCTGCCGTAATCGGACTCGAAAAAGTGCTTGCGGTCTTCTTTACATGCGTCCTGCCAATAATCCTTATCGCTGCGCTGCGTCGCCCACCTCCTAGAAAGGGGCCCCTTAGCCCAACTGGTCAGTGTGCATCCCCGGCCTTCTTATTGCGAATTTTTGGCCGCGACGAAATTTATCGCAGGGTGGGCACATTGAAACGTCGCGTCGGACGGCGAAACAGAGGAGAAAGGCGCCGCTCCTCCCGAGTCGCGCCACGGGCCCGGAAGCCGAGGAAATGGTGAAACTAGAACGGCGCAGGTCAATTCACCGGAAGAGTCAGGCGGGACTTAGAGAGAGAGAGAGTTGGGGAACCAAGGTCAGCTCCAGTCTCGCTGCCTTTGGTCTCTGGAGATGCTTGTTTTAAGGAGCGAAAATCTAAAGCCAGCCTCTATCCTCAAGCATGGAATTCCGAGCCTTAAGCGGATCACAGCCCTGCCTGCCCTTAAGCGACTCGGGCGGAGTAGCTGACAGGATCAAGACGGCACGAGTGGCTCAAGGCGCCCGGCAGGACGAAGAGCTTCGGCTGTTCCGAGAACTTGAAGAGTCGGTAAAGCTGGTAGTGATCTTGCCGGCGGGCTGAGACTTCGACCTCGTTTCGCGAGGCGAAGAAAGGGGTGAATGAACCGAAGCGCGTCGTCTTCACTTCGATCAATCGGTCGCGCCCGTCGTTCTCGAAGGAGAGGATATCGAATCCGGAGCTATCGCTCTCGGTGGTTGAAATGTGGGCAATCTTTCCCGCCAACCTCGACTGTCCGGCTCGCGATAAACGTTCCTGTTCGTATCTCAACACCAACTGTTCGCCGGCCAATCCAAGTGCGCTATTGCGCGCCTCCATCTCCAGATAATTTCTTTTGGGCGGTCGGAATGATGGCGTGGCCGCCTCCTTAGTTCGATACCTTCCCTCGCGATCGGGAATAGGGACCGGGACCACGATATCGAGAATATCCGAAAGTGCGGACACGGGCACTGGAGGGCGGCCGACGAAAGATTCGATTTCTTGTTGCAACGCCTGTTCGATTAGCAGGCGTTCCTCCAGAACTTCCCGAAGCAACTCTTGGTAGTTCCCCAGCGGCTTATAGCCGTCGATGTAGGGATAGCCCAGCTCGATCAGGATCGCGCTGATGTTTTGATGCTTTCGTTCGATCGAACCGCGCGTCCTTTCGTTGAGCAGCCGTGACAAATTGCGGTTGTGCTCGGCCTTGTTGAACGGACCGCCCCGAAGCTCCAGCGCCAGCATGCCCAGATAGTCGGCGATAGCGGCTTCGACCTCGATTCTGGACCAATCCGACATTCGCGGTCATTTTGTAGCGGCTCACATCACGCGGCGCAAGAGATCAGAAGTTTGACATCTGAACAGTGCCTCCCAGCTAAACTCGGCACCACCCCTCCTCTAAGAAGATGAAGAAGAAGCCCGGAACCAAGCTCGCGATCGCGATTGCGATCATTCAGCACCCGGCGGTGCAGGAGGCGGCGAAGAAGATCGGCCAGGCCGGGCTGCGCAAGGCCCAGGCGTGGTGGGAAGCCCGGAAGGCGCCCGAGCCGGCTGCGCTCGAGAAGCCGAAGGCGGCGAACGAAGCGCGCAAGGCCCGAAAGCGGAAGCCTGCCGCGGCGAAGAGGAAGACCGTCGCCCGCAAGAGAGGACCGGCGAAACAGGCGAAACGCTAGACGAGCAAAGGGATGCCTCGTCCGCCGGTGAGCCGCCGCTGGGCCTCTCGCTTATAGCTAAGTGTTCGCCGGGGGGTCGATTCCCCTCCGCCCCTCATCCGCCCTTCTGCCCCCTACCCGACCCTAGTCCCTCTCTTCCATCAACGGCCGCACCGTCTCGATCAGCGCGGCGAGGACTTTGCCGGGTTCTTCGATGATCGGCAGATGGGCGCTATGCTCAAACCAGATCGCCCATTTCTCGGGCGCCTCCAGGCGGTCCAGCCAGGCCGCGGCGAGGGGCGCGGGGGTGGTGTAGTCGTGCCGCCCGAGCAGGAGTACGATCGGCACGTCGAGTTTCCGCAGTTTCTCGAAGGAAACGGCCGCGAGCTGGGGCCACATGGTTTTCATGGTAAAGTCGCTCCCGTCGTCCCACGCCTTCCGGTCGGCGGCGGTGTAGAGGGGCGAGATACGCCCCGCGTGGAAGTAGAATTCGCCGTCGCTCCGGCCCCAGGCGAGGCCGCCGTAGTGCACGTTCCATTTGCGCTCGATCTCGGTCTTCTTTAGGTCGAGCAGGCCGGGCCCGGGATAGGGCTGGAGCGCCTCGAGTTCGCGCACGGCAGCGGCGTTGCGATCGGCGCGGGCGCGCTCCAGCGTCCAGGCAAAGCTGGCGCGCTCGTTCTCGGGGAAATCGATCAACTGGCCCACGCCGATGTAGGCGTAGAGGAGATCGGGCCGCCGGGCCGCGACGGAGAGGCCGATGACGGAGCCCCAGCTATGGCCGAGGAGGAAGACTTTGCGCTGGCCGTATTTGCGGGTGAGGAGCTCGATCAACTCGATCGCGTCGTCCCGGTAACGCTCGGGCCGGAGGGTGGGCGCGAGGGTTTTCAGGTCGTCGAGCAGATAGGAGCGGCCGGCGCCGCGCTGGTCCCATTGCACCACGGTGAAGAAATCCTCCCACGGGCGCTGGAAGGACCACGCGATCGGCATTTCCACCGAGGCGGGTCCGCCATGGACGTAGAGCAGGATCGGGTTGGCGCGATCCGCCCCGCGCACATTCACGACCTGGCGCACGCCGCCGAGAGTTACCTCGAAGGTCTCATCCACTCCGTTCGGAGTGACGATGCGATCGATCGCGGCTACGATGGCACGACCGGGCGCATAGGGATCACTCGCGGCCGGTGAGGGCGCCGGGGTGACCGATTGCTCTGCAGTCGGCGGGGACGGGGGTGAATTCGTGGCAGCCAAAATGATCACCGGCGCGTAGACGAGACTGAGCAGTAAAAGGAGAAGATTTCGCTTTAGCCAGATGTTCATCTTATTAGGGAATGGATTGAGACCAGGGAAGTCAACCGCGACTGCTCGCGAGAGTTGCCGCTTGCCGCGACCCTGAGTGCACTCTGATAAGAGCGTCTTGGAGAGGTCTCCGAGATTTCGTGTCGGCAAAGGGCGCGGTCGTCCACCGGTAGGACCGGCTGGGCCACTCCATTATATATACTGTGTTTGGGCGCGACCGGCCGGGTCGGAAGCATTCCAGACGGCGAGTTTCCCCGACTTTTTGGCCGAACTCTGGCCTTCTCTGGCCAGAGACTTGGTTGTTCGCTCGGAAAACCTGGTTGTTTGCTCTAAACACTTGGTTGTTTGCTCCGGACCCTGATCTATTAGCTTGACCTCTAATCCATTTGCTTGGACCCCTGATCTATTAGCTTGGACCTCTAATCTATTAGCTGAGACCCCTAATCCATTAGCTGAGACCTCTAATCTATTAGCTGAGACCTCTAATCTATTAGCTGAGACCTCTAATCTATTAGCTGAGACCTCTAATCTATTAGCTGAGACCTCTAATCTATTAGCTGAGACCTCTAATCTATTAGCTGAGACCTCTAATCTATTAGCTGAGACCCCTAATCTATTAGCTGAGACCCCTAATCTATTAGCTGAGACCCCTAATCTATTAGCTGAGACCCTTAATCTATTAGCTGAGACCTCTAATCTATTAGCTGAGAGGCACAATTTGTGGAGCGGGCGGAGGTTTTGTCCAGATGTTGTGGTTTCCCAGAAATGGGACGGAATCGGTGGGATCGCAGGCATTGGTCCCGGGGACCTGCGGTAGCAGTTCCCTCCGGTGGAGACGCGCCTCCGGGCGTCCGGTTCGTTCTCACCGAGCGACGCCGGGTTACGGATCGCGCCAGGTTCATCCTGCTCATTAAAGGTCGCGGCGGGGGTGTCAAGCAGTTCGGGCAACACTTTGCTGGTTCTACGTTCCCCCAGCACACGCTACCACGCCGCCGCGACGATTCGCGTCTGAGCGGCCCTGCAGAAGCGCGTCCGTCCTGTTGGGTCCGCTGTTCTCAGCCGGAACGTCCATTTCTCCTTTCCGTTCGACACGAGCGCCGCTGGAAACCGCCCTTGTAGGGCCCGCTATCTCAGCGGAATTCTCGACCACCCACCCGGTGCGCGAAATAGCGCACGCTACAGCGGGGCGCTCTGTATTAGAGATTGCTCAACCAGTCGGCGATAGCCGCATCGACGCGCGGATCAGTCGGCCCAGGGAAGCCAAACGCTTCCGCCGCAGGAGTGCCCGGCGGCACTTGTTTATACATGTGCTGGAGTTCCGGGAAGCAGGCGTAGCTCGTGGAATGCGTGCCGCGTCCTTTCTGGAGCGCTTCGCCGTGGTGGACGGGCACGCTCGTGTCCGCTCCGCCCTGCACGATCAGAACGGGGTGCGGGTAATCTGCGATCGCTGCAATCGGGTCGGTGGCATCGACGTCGCGCATATAGGCGAGCGCATCAGGCGGGAAATTGACCAGGGCGCCGGCACCCGTGGGGCCGGTTGCGCGTTCCTTGAGATCGGCCGGGATCGCTTCGCCGCGGCGGATGTGGCCGATCACTTCCTCGAGCACGCGGGTTTGTTCGCCGTCCGAACCGGCTGCGAGCTGCGCACGGTCCTGCTCCAGCATGATATCGAGAATACCTACCGAAGGTCCCGAGAGGAGCACGACGCCATCGACATCGACTCCCTCTTGCGCGAGCACCGAGACGACGACCGCTCCCTCGCTGTGCCCGGCGAGGACCGTGCGCCGCGGAGCGATCTGCCTCTCAGCCAGCTCGTGTCGCAGGAGGCCGAGCGCGGCGCGGGCGATCCGGGCGCGTCCGGCCCAGCCACGACTGGTTGCGCCCTGCTCGGGGTCGGTCGGGACGCTGCCAGTGCCTGGTCCGAGCTTGGCGAAACGCAGGGTCGCGAGCCCGCGGCCGGCAAGCCCCTCAGCGAGGTGCGCGTAAACGCGAGGGTAGCTGTGCCACGTCGGGAAATTGCCGTCGACGTCACAGAAGAGTGAGCCCGGAACGAGCAACACCGCACCGCGCACTTCGCCATCCGGCAAGGTGAGCGCGGCGGGAATATCGTAGCCGGGAACGGACAGAGTCAGTGGAATGGTCTGCATTTGCGGAAGCGATTGGGCAACTAACGAAGACTAGATTTCTGACCCGGGTGGCGCAAGCGAGGGCCACTGGTCTGTTGTGGCGGCACGCTTCTGCGCCTCCGGTTCGTGATGTCCGAGCCAGACCGGGCTACGGATCGATCCGGAAGATCGCGGCGGTGCCCGGGACGATCTGCACGCCAGATAGCGTCGAGCCATCAAAATCGACATAAGGCGCCGAGCTGCCGTCGTATGCGTAGGAGTAGGCCGCGCGGCCGCGGGCCGGCAGAGCGACCGACACGGTCGGGCTGGAGGTCTTATCGTAGACGAAGAGAATCTGTGTGCCGTCGGGGCGCTGGAAAAGGTGGTGATAGAGTTTGCCCGCCGCGCCGCCGGTGACGGTGACCACCGTATCCCGGTCGGCGATGGTGAGCTGGCCGTGGTTCAGCAGAGTCATGAGCATTTGCACTGTGGCGAAGGCCGGCTTCGGCGTGCGATCGACGTGAGTGATGCCGAGGTGATAGGTCGGTTCGCCGCCGATCACCGGGTCGCCAATGGGCAAGTCACGGAGCTCGAAGAATCCCAGTTCCTGGATATTCGGATCGGCGAGGAAGGTGCTGACTGCGCGCACATACCAGTCGGCCTGCTGGTGCCCAGTGATGCCTTTGGTGGTGGCATAGCCCATTTCGTTGATCCAAATCGGCTTGTGTCCGCCGGCTTTGTTATTCAGTGGGACGAAGTAATCGTGATACTGGCTATCGAGCCAGGTCTCGGCGGTCTGAGTCTCAAAGGTCTCGGGATAGGCGTGGAAGGGAGTGATGTCGTAGTAATCGGCGACACCGTAATCAACCATGGCCGAGAGCCAGTCGAAATCGGGGAAGACCATGCCGCCGAGAATGACCTGGGCGGATGGATTAGCGTTATGGATCGCGAGGCTTGCTTCGATCAGAGTCCGCCGATAAGCGATGCGGGAGCCTTCCCACCAGAACTTATCGTTCTCTTCGTTATAGATCTCGTAGGAGAGAACGTTAGGATAAGGCCGAAGGGCGGTGGCGAGATGATGAATGAAGTCAGACCATTCCGGGAGTGCTGCGGGCGGGTCGTTCCAATAGATACCGTCGCTTCCAACTTTACCCGCCCACGGTGCGGTGTAGCCGATATAGGGACGGAGCTTGATTCCGTACTGCTGCGCGAGCGCGGCGAATTGCTCGAGCCAGGTGAAATCGTAGACGCCGCGCTGCGGCTCATAGTCGTCCCAGCCGAAGCTGCAGCGCATGGTATCGATCCCGAGCTGGTTCATGAGTTGGAAATCAAGCGCGATGCCACTGAGGTCCTGCCCCTTGTCGTAGTCCTCGAGCATCTCGAAGGAGACAGGCTTGGTCGTGATCGCGGACGCGCCCGGCTCGCGGGTCGCGGCCCGGGCGGCGGGGTGAGCGGAGAGGAGGGCGAAAAGGACAAACCCCAGGAAGCTGGAAGTAGAGATGTGGCGCGCCAGGTTCATCCTCTTCATTATAGGTCCGGGCGGGAACATCAAGTGCCTCCGCTCCGGTCCCTCACCCTGTCAGGATGCCGTCCATTCCGCAGCGGCTCCAGCCATCGAGAAGGAGGGGCGTACACCAGATCCACGGAAGCGCAGGCGTTCTTGCGCCTTTTTCTTTCCTGCCGGGAGCTCACTCGCCCTCGCCTCCTCGAACTTTCTCCTTCTTCAGCTCCGGGTTTCGTCGCAAACGGCTACCAAGCGTTTCAAGTTCGCAACCGCGAGGCGCGGTTGCCGGCACGCGAGGGCGCGTGCGCTCCCCGGAGAAGGCGCCTCTAATCTGCGCTGCTACAGATGGCCTTTGTTCGGCCGGAGAGTCTCGCCAATTTCCGACTTCGTGCGTCGCCGAAACTTTTCGCTTAACGCCGCCGCGCCAATCTGCCTAAGGTGCCGGGCGATCGAACAAAAACTATGAAGGAAAAGTCCCAGCCCAATCCCTTGCGCGAAGGGCTCGCCAACAAGGCGATGCCGCAGCCGTGCGCCGTGGTCATCTTCGGCGCCACCGGCGATCTCACCCACCGCAAGCTGGTGCCGGCGCTCTATAATATCGCCGCCGATGGCGAGATGCCGCCCGCCGTGGCGGTGATCGGCTTCGCCCGCCGGCCGAAGACGGATGAGGAGTTCCGCACGGAGATGGGCGAGGCGACGAGAAAATTTTCGCGCCAGACGGTGCGCGACGAGATCTGGGATGGTTTCGCGAAGGCGCTCTATTATCACCAGAGCGAGTTCGGCGATGAAGCCGGCTACAAAAGCCTCGCGGAACGACTCGACAAACTCGACGAGGAAAGCGGCACGCGCGGCAACCGGCTCTTCTATTTCGCGGCCTCGCCCGATCAGTTTGAAACGATCATTGAGAACTTGCAAAAGGCCGGGCTGAACAAGGCGCGCAAAGGGAGCTGGGCGCGGGTGATTCTGGAGAAACCGTTCGGGACCGATCTCGAGTCGGCGAGGCACTTGAACGGAGTGGTGGAGCGGGCTTTCTCGGAGAACCAGACTTATCGAATCGATCACTTTCTCGGGAAAGAAACGGCGCAGAATATTTTGGTGCTCCGTTTCGCGAACGCGATCTTCGAGCCGCTCTGGAATGCCGATCACATCGATCACGTCCAGATCACCGCCGGCGAAACGCTCGGGGTGGAGAACCGCGCCGGCTACTACGAAGGCGCGGGCGCGCTCCGCGACATGGTGCAGAATCACCTGCTCCAGCTCCTCTGCCTGGTGGCGATGGAGCCGCCGACCGATCTCGGCGCCGATAGCATTCGCGATGAGAAGGTGAAGGTGGTGAGGTCGCTGCGGCGCTTTCAGTTGGACGAAGTCGGCTGCGACGTGGTGCGCGGGCAGTACGCCGAAGGCGCGATCGCCGGGAAGCCGGTGCCCGCTTATCGCGCGGAGAAAAGCGTCGACCCGAAGTCGCAGACCGAGACCTATGTCGCGCTCCGGATGCGGATCGATAACTGGCGTTGGGCGGACGTGCCCATTTATGTGCGGGTCGGGAAGCGGCTGCCGAAATCAGGGACGGAGATTTCGATTCACTTCAAGAAGGCGCCGCAGGTTTTGTTCAACCGCGAGTCGGATGCGTCCGACCAGAACGTGCTCGTGATTCGCATCCAGCCGGACGAAGGCATCTCGCTGCGGATGGAGGCGAAAGTGCCCGGGACGAGTTTCCGGATGGAGCCGGTGAAGATGGATTTTCACTACGGCACGAGCTTCGGCAAAGCGAGCCCCGAGGCCTACGAGCGGCTGCTGCTCGACGCGATGGGCGGCGACGCCACGCTCTTCGCGCGGCGCGACGAAGTGGAGCAGGCGTGGGCTTTCATCGACACGGTGGAGGAAGCGTGGGCGGCGAAGGAAGACGCGCCGAAATTGACGACTTACCCGGCCGGTTCATGGGGCCCGGAAGAGGCCGACGAACTGCTCGCCCGTGATGGTAGGGCCTGGAGGAGACTGTAGTGCCGGCGACAAAATCACCACGGGTCATCTTGAGCGCAGCGCAGCGGAGTCGAAAGATCCCGCCGGGTTTCCTGGAAGCGCACGCGCACGAAGCTTTGCGCGAGAGCTTCACGGCAGCTCCCCGGGATCCTTCGACTGCGCTCAGGATGACGGGCTTCGGGTCTCCCTCGGCGACCGCGCGCCTGGCCCCGCTGCCGGCCGCCGGCACCGCCTTCCGACCTTGCCATGACCGCTGAAACCATGTCCGCGGGCATGCCGGTGGAGATCGGCAAGATCGATCGCGAACTGAAGAAGCTCTGGGATCAATCCGGCGGCGCGCTGACTCGCGCGTCGCTGATCAACCTCGCGGTTTACAGCGAAACGCCGGACTCGTTAGGCAAGAACACCGCGCTCATCTCCGAGATCACGGAAGACCATGCCTGCCGCGCGATCGTGATCGCGGCTGAGCCTGCCGCGCAGAAGAGCGAAGTGCAGGCGTGGATCAGCGCGCATTGCCACGTCAGCCGCGCGGGCAGCAAACAGATTTGCTCCGAGCAGCTTTCCTTTTCGCTGAAGGGCGCCTGCGCCGCGGCGCTGCTCCCGAACATCGTTTTCGCGCAGCTTGATTCCGACCTTCCGCTCACGCTCTGGTGGCAGGAGGAATTTCCCGCGGAGATGGATCCCCACCTTTGGGCCCGGGTCGATCGCGTGATCTACGACAGCCGCGCCTGGAAGAATTTCGACGCGCAAATGCAGCGGGTCGAAGCCGCGCAAAAAGGAGCGCGCCAACGGATCGTCCTCTGCGATCTCAACTGGGTGCGGCTGATCCATCAGCGGCTCGCGCTCGCGCAATTTTTCGATCATCCGGCGACGCATCATCACCTCGAGGAAATGGCGGCGGTGGAGATCGTGCACGCGCCCGGTTACCGCTCGACCGCGCTGCTGCTCGTCGGCTGGCTCGCGGCGCAGCTCGATTGGGAAAAGGGCACGGCCCAGGGCAATTCGTTAGGCTTCGAGCGGGTGATTGGTGAGGAGAAACATTCACTCAAGATCAAGCTCACTGAAAAAGCGGGCGCGCCAATCGGCCGCGTGAGCATCCGGAGCAAAACGGCGGAGTTCGTCGTCGCGCAGAAAGAAGGCGCCGATCTGCTCGACGTCTCCTTCGGCCGATCCGGCGGGCGGCAAATGCAGCAGGTTTTCCCGGCCGGCAAAAGCGACCTGGTCAGCCTCGTGCAGGAAGAGCTGATGCGCGGCGGTCCGCATAAGGTTTACCTGCGCGCGGTGGCGAAAGTGCGCGCGTTTCTTTAGTGGGCCTGCGCGTTCCCGACGCTCTCGGACCTGCGGAAGCAGGTCCCTCCGGAGGGACTTGCTTCTGCAAGTCCGGGCTAGACGGGCAGGGCTGGCTCTGGTTGGCGCGCCGTGACCTGAGGTTCCTTGAGCAGCTCGGGATCGTTTAGCCGCGTGTTGTAGACTTCCGACCAGGTCTGCTGATTCATCGCGCACATCGGGACGGCTTCCCATTCGCCGTTGCGTTTCACCGCGCCCTTGAAAACGCAGGAGTCGAGCCGGGCCTGCGTCACCGGGTCGTTAGGCGCATCGGCCACCTGCGCGGCGGACATGAAATTGTGCATCCCCACCCCGACGGTGTGCACCTGCCCGCGGAGCAGCGAACGCATGATCTCCGGCGGCGCGTTGCGCGAGGTCATGTAACGGAGGAGCCGGAAGAGCGTTTTCGCCGCGAGCAGCGGATGCTGCGCGAGCACGCCTAACAATCGAAACGGTGGCGTGCCGGCGTCGTCGTTGACCAGCGAGAGCCCGCCGATCTTGCGCAGCACTTCGCCGAACAAGGCGTCGAATTTCTTGTCGTCGGGGAGGAGCGGGAAAATCTTACCCGACGGCCGCGCGACCAGCAGCGAGGCCCAGCTGTTGCAATCCGGGTGACCGAAAATGGAAACGTTGCGGCGCAGCGGCAGCCCGACGCCTTCGCAGATTTTCACCCAGACGTCGGCCGGCGTGATCGGCCGCTCGGAGAAAATCGTGCGCCCGGTATCCGCTTCCGGCTGGAAACTGATCATGCGCCAGATGTGCGTGCGCTCGGGATCCGCCAGATACCAGCGGAGCACTTCGGGCACGTCGTCGATGTTCTTGCGCGTGACCGTGAAGCTGAGCGCGTACTCGAGGGTCGCGCCGGTTTTCTCGCGGATCTGTTTCGCGAGATCGGTGAAGGCCTGGCGCACCGGATGGAGGTCGGCTTCGCATTTGATCCGGCCGATCGGATAACCGTGCCGGCCCGCCTGCGTCATATCGACGTGGACGGAGATCTGTCGCAGCCCGCCCTCGACCACGAGCCGCTCGAGAAATTCCGGCTGCTCGATCAGCGTCTGCCCGTGCGTCATCAGCATCGGGATGGAGCCGACGGAGTAGGCGTATTTCACGATCTCGATGAGTTCGTCAGGCCGGCCCGCGCGCCAATAAGCATCGGCGACATCGCCGCCGGTGATCTGCAAACCGCCGCCCGGTCCCTGGAAGCGGCGGTTCGCATCGATCTGTTCTTTCACCTGCGCGAAGGAGGGAATCGGAATCGAGTTCGCGTTTTTCGGGAGGTAACAATGCGTGCAATGAAACGAGCAGTAGCTCGCGCCTAACGTGAACCCGCAATGCGTGAGGTGACGACCGGCGATCTGGTTATCGGTCTGCAGTTCCGCGGGGAGCGAATCCCAGCGCTCCTGCAGGACACGGGCTTTCTCTTCCATCACCGGCTGGCGGAAAGCCCGCCAGCGTACGGCCCACTTGCCGTCGCTCAATTCTTCACCTCATTCAGCGACCAATCGTAGCTCTGGTAGGTAATCTTCACGTCGTTAGGCAAGGGCTCGTGCCGGCGTTTGTTGATGAAGGCGAGCGGGCCGCCGGCGGCTTTGAAGTCGTCTTTGTACCAATCGAAAATCGCCGAGAGCGCCGCGGATTTTTTTGCCGGCTGGTAGTCCACGCCCTTCGGCGTATTCACGAAGGCGGTCGCGAGCTGGTCGAGCTGCGCATCGAGCTTGTCGCTGCGAAACGGCTCCGGATTCAACGGCGGGCAACTGTGGCTCGCGCAGTTCAGCGCGAAGTGCACCCGCGGGTCGCCGAACTTCGGCCGGATGATGTCCTTCTCGAGATGATTGAAGCTCATCGGCTCGCCCGCGACCTTGATCCGCTGCCCGGTAAAAAAGGTGAAGAGCAAATCCTTCACGCTTTTGGTCGGATATTTCCCGAGCGCCTCGTGCAGGATCCAGGCGTTGTAGGCGTTGAGGTAAAACGCGAGCTGCTCCTTTTTGCTCAGCCCGGAAATCTTTTCCTGCGCGATCCCGTCCACGACCGCCTGGATCGCCTTCATGTCCTCGGCGTTCGCTTTCCAGGCCGCGTAACGCACGCTTCCCGAGGCGACATATTTCCCAAGCAGCGCGTTGTAAGTGTTCGTCCACGACGGGGATTGATCCGCGCGGAGACCGGCGGTGGATGCAAGGAGGAATGCGACGAAGAGAGCGGTGAAGCAGCGGGGATTCATGGCGAGAGAGTCCCGCCCCGCGTGACGCGATGCAAGATGGAACTGAGACGAGCGCCAGGGGCTACAGGACGGCCTGCAACTCGCGCGTGGTTTTTTCGATCGCAAAATGCGCGGCGGCGTGGGCAAAGCCGGCCTCGCCTAACGAGCGGCTGAGCGCGCGATCGATCAGGAGTCTGCGCAGCGCGCCAGCGAGCGCGGCGGGCTGGCGTTCCGGCACGAGGAAACCGGTGACGCCGTCGCGTACCATCTCCGGGACGCCCGCGAGCGGGGTCGAGACCACGGGTAAACCGGCCGCCATCGCTTCCATCACCACGGTCGGGAGATTATCCATGCCGCCGCCGGCCTCGGTGACGCAGGGGAGCGCGAAGAGGTCGCTCTGCGCGAGTCGGCGGATGACTTCAGGCTGCGCCAGCGGGCCGGCAAGGGTGATGATCTTCGTTAGGCCAGCGGTCTCGATCTGCTTTTGCAGTTCCCCGGCGAGCGGACCTTCGCCGATGATCTCGCCGCGGAATGCGATCCCCTGCGTCGCGAGAATGCGGCAGGCCTCGATCAGATCGCCGAAGCCCTTTTTCTCGATCAGACGCCCGATGGAAATGATCGCCGGCGGTTCGTTCGTAAAGGTCGCCCGCGCGAAACGCGCCAGGTCGATCCCGTTATAGACCCGATGAAACTTGGCCGCGTCGGCGGGAAATTTCTCGCGCAGATACCCGACCCCGTAGTCGCTCACCGTCACCACCGCGCGGGCGGCGCCGATGATTTTGCCTAACGAAATCGTGAACGGCTTCGGCGCGAAGAAGTCGTTCGCGTGCGCGGTGAAGCTGTAGCTGATCCCGAAAAAGCGCTCGAGCCAGTAAGCCGTCCGCGCGGCCAGCCCGGCAAAATGTGCGTGCAGGTGCTCCACCCCGAGGGCCTGCAATCGCGGCCCGAGCCAGGCCGCCTGATAAAGCCGTAAAAAATCCGTCTGCCGCCCCCACTCCCGAATCTCGCGGGCCACGTTCTCCGGCAACTGGCCTTTGCGCAGCGCGCGATCCACCTCTTTGACCAGCGCATCGTCCTCCGGGAAATATGTAAGGTCCGCCGTGATCGCGGCGTCCCAGTCCTGCGGCGGCTCGTTTTGCGGACGCCGGATCGAGAAGATCGCCGGGACCACCCCCTGGCGCCGCAACTCCGCAATTTCCCGGTAGCAAAAGGTTTGCGTAAACGAGGGAAACCGCTCGAAAAGGTAGGCCAGTGCGGGCATGGCGAAGAATGAACCGGCGCGCCGGGCTTGGAAAGGCGCGCCCGCCAAAAATAGAGCTGAATCCCGTCCGTGTTCTGCACGACTCTTGCTTTCCAAAAGGTGTGACGCAGCGCGATTTCTTTGCCTTTTGCACCTCTCTCCGGGTGATCGAGCTCAAGGCTCTCGGCGCGCTCTCGCAGGTGCGCCATTACCAGGAGAGCGATCTGATTTATTCCGCCGGGGAGGAAGGCGACGAGCTTTACCTGATTAACCGCGGAGTCGCGGAGCTCCTGCCGCTGAACCCGCTCCCGGGCGCCCCCGCGACCGTCCTGTCGCGCGGCGATCTTTTCGGCGCGACCGGCGCGCTGATGGGCGTGCCGCGGGATCACTCTGCGAAGGCGCGCGCGGATTTGAGCGTGCAATGTTTCCGGCGCCGCGATTTTCCCGAGCTGGTGCAGCGGGTGCCGTCGTTCTTTCTTTTCCTCTCCGAGAAACTGGCCGCGCGGATTTTTCAGATCACGGGGCTGAGCCGGTCGCATCACCATGCGCTCGAGCTCACGGGCAGCCTCGCGAATTTCGACGTCGTCACGATTTACCAGACGATCCTGCACTCGAACCAGACCGGCCTGCTCACGATCGCGAACGACCAGGGCGAACATATTTCCGAATTCTTCTTCGATCAGGGCACACCGAAGCGAGGGCGCTATCAGCATCTCGCCGGGGAAGAAGCGTTCTGGCAGCTCTTTCTGCACG
Source organism: uncultured Verrucomicrobiae bacterium (assembly GCA_963742845.1). Lineage (GTDB taxonomy): Bacteria > Verrucomicrobiota > Verrucomicrobiia > Chthoniobacterales > UBA10450 > Palsa-1392. Next base: position 34,216 of record CAVUNK010000009.1, read on the forward strand.
ACGACCAGGCGACCACCTTCTCCTTCGCGAACGGGCCCGATCATCGGCCCGTCGGCGATGCGCGCGAATTGCTCAGCCGGCAGGGCGACGAGATTCTGATCAACGCCATCCACATGCGCGATGAATTCAACGACGTGCGAAAACGTTTACGCGATCGCTCCGCGGTGGTGCGGCGCAGACAACCGGAACTGCTCTGGGAAAACCCCGAACTCGACGAACTGCGTCCCGTCGCGGAGGCGATCTGGCACGTCGCGCACGATCGCCCGATCGCGCTGCGGGAGCTTTCCCGGGTCTGCCCTTTCTGCGACCTGAAAATCTACCAGGCCGTCGATGAAATGGTGCGCACCGAACTTTTCAATCTCGAAATCCCGCAGACCAACCGGCATCTCGTCCTGAATTAGAAATCACCATATGCGTCTCCCGCTTCGCCTTTTCGCGCTGCTCCTCGCGGCGCTTTTGCTGCCCGGATGTTCCATGCTGACCTCGAGCGGCCGCCAGCAGGCCGCCTACGCGCGCTATGTGAACAAGCAAAGCCAGGGCCGCGTGAAACAGCAGCGCATTTTCCACTCCGACAAACCGAAGATGCCGGTGAACCAAGCGCCCGCGGAAGTGAGCGAACCGGTGGAGAGCACCAGTAGCGGCCCGCAGGCGACGGCGGAAAACGTCCCGTAATTTTACGGGCGCACGACCGGCACCGGCCGGCCCGTTGGATCGACCGCGACGTAGGTGAAGACCGCGCGCGTGACCCGCTCCTGCTCGGTGCGCATGTAACGTTGCACCCAGACTTCGACGGGAATTTTCATCGAGGTGCGCCCGATCGATTCCACCCGGGCATAGCACGCGACTGTGTCCCCCACCCGCACCGGCGCGAGGAACGACATGCCTTCGACGGCGACGGTGACAACGCGCGTCCTGGCCGTCTTGGAGGCGAGAATGCCGCTGCCCAAATCCATCTGCGACATGAGCCAGCCGCCGAAAATGTCGCCGCTGGGATTCGTGTCGGCGGGCATCGCGATCGTGCGGATCACGAGTTCGCCCTGCGGAGTTTCGGGATTGTCCATCGCCGCGACCATAGCACGCCTCTCACAGGATCAGCATGCAGTCGCCGTAGCTATAGAAGCGGTATCGTTCCTTCACTGCCTCAGCATAGGCCCGCAATACGAACTCGCGATCTGCCAGCGCGCTCACCAGCATGAGCAGGGTCGAGCGGGGGAGATGGAAGTTCGTCAGCAATCGGTCTACCGCGCGGAACTGGTAAGGCGGGTGGATAAAGATGTCGGTTGAGCTTTCCTGCGGCTCAACCTTTTCGTTAGGCGACGCGGCGGATTCCAACACCCGAACCGAAGTGGTGCCGATCGCGAGCAGCCGTTCGGCCGCGTTGATCGCGGCCGCGGCTTCGCTCGTGATCACGAAGCGCTCCGCGTGCATTCGATGCGCCTCGACCGTCTCGCTCTGCACCGGGCGAAAAGTTCCCGTGCCGACATGCAGGGTCACGAAAGTGTGCGGCAACTGCGCGAGCAACTCCGGCGTGAAATGCAGACCGGCCGTCGGCGCCGCGACCGCTCCCGCGGATTTTGCGAAGACCGTCTGGTAGCGGGTCGTGTCTTCTGCATCGGCGGCGCGCCCGAGGTAGGGCGGTAACGGGATTTGCCCGCCGCGGTAGGGATCGAGCGCACGCTCGAACCGCACGAGCCGCTCGCCTTCGCGGTAGATTTTTTCCACCCGTCCCACGACTCCATCCACCGTTACCGCCGCGCCGACCCGCATCCTGCGACCCGGCTTCACCAGACAGCGCCAGCCGGTTTCATCCACCGCCTCGAGGAAGAGAAACTCGATCGCGCCATCATCGGAAAAGCGCCGCGCCGCGAGCACCCGGGTGTCGTTCAAAACCAGCAGGTCGCCTGGCCTAACGAACTCCGGCAACTCGGTAAAGCGCCGGTGCTCGATCGTTCTCCGCTCGCGATCGAGCACCATCATTCGCGCATCTTCGCGACGCGGGAGCGGACGCTGCGCGATCAGCGCCTCCGGCAAAGCAAAATCGTAATCGCTCACGCGCGCACTCATCCGCGCCACCATCAAAGGGATTGCCGGGCCGCGCAAAATCTTCACAGTGAGAACCGAAGCATGAGCGAATTCACGAGCGCCCTCGATACCGTCCTCGGCGCGCTCGGTCGCCTGCAGCGCGAGAGCGATCGCCCGCCCCGCGCCCGTCGCGACGCGCTCGAGCGGCTCCGCCTAACGACTCCGGCGTTCGCCCCCGCGGGCGGCGGAGATAAAGCCGCGCGGTTTGCCCCGTTGCAGGCGCGGGTCGCGGTTTGCGTCCTTTGCCCGCATCTCGCCGTTTCCCGCACGCAGACCGTTTTCGGCGTCGGTAATCTCGACGCCGAGCTGATGTTCATCGGCGAAGCGCCCGGTGCCGATGAAGACCAGCAGGGCGAGCCGTTCGTCGGCCGCGCCGGACAACTGTTGACGAAAATCATCGCCGCGATGGGGCTCACCCGCGACGACGTTTACATCGCGAACATCCTGAAGTGCCGCCCGGACACGCCCGGTAAAAGCGCCGGTAACCGCCCGCCCACGCCTAACGAGATGGCGACCTGTCTCCCCTACCTCGTGGAGCAGATCGAAATCATCCAGCCGCGCGTGCTCGTCGCGCTCGGTTCGACCGCCGTCGCCGGCCTGCTCGCGCTCGACGAACCGATGGGCAAGCTGCGCGGCCGCTGGCACAGTTACCGCGACACGCCGCTGATGATTACCTATCACCCGTCCTATCTGCTGCGAAACCAGAGCAACACCGAGAAGCGCAAGGTCTGGGAAGACATGCTCCTCGTGCTCGAGCGCCTCGGCCATCCGATCAGCGAAAAGCAGCGCGCCTATTTTCGTTAGGCGATCGGTTTTCGCCTAACGATCTCCGCATCGCGGCGAGTGGGACGCCCTTGAATTCATCGGAGCCGCGGAGACTATGGGGGGATGAAATCCGCGGCGGCGCGTTCTGAATCGGTAAGGAAGAGCAACGAAATCCATGTGGTGCTGCGGGATTTCCGGACGGACTCGCGGATGCTGGTGCTCGTCGGCCTCGCGATCCCCGTGGGAGTGGTCAGCGCGCTCGTGGCGAAGGCGCTTCTCTGGTTGATCGCCGAGATCACCAATCTCGTTTTCTTCCAACGCCTCGGCGATCATTTGCCGCCGTTGGATGGTCACCATCTCGGGCCGTGGATCATCGCGGCGCCGGTCGTCGGCGCGCTCATTGTCGGGCTCATGGCGCGCTTCGGGTCCGAGAAAATCCGGGGTCACGGCATCCCGGAGGCGCTCGAAGCGATCCTCCTCGGGCGGAGCATGGTGGAACCGAAAGTGGCGCTGTTGAAGCCGATCTCCTCGGCGATCTCGATCGGCACCGGCGGACCGTTCGGCGCGGAGGGACCGATCATCATGACCGGCGGCGCCATCGGCTCGATCATCGCCCAGCTTTTCCATCTCACCGCGGCGGAACGCAAGACGCTGCTCGTGGCGGGCGCGGCTGGCGGGATGGCAGCGGTCTTCTCGGCGCCGATCGCGGCGACGTTGCTCGCGGTGGAGTTGCTGCTTTTCGAATGGCGACCGCGCAGTTTCATTCCGGTCGCGGTGGCGTCGGTCGTGGCGACGCTGCTGCGCGTGCCATTGTTAGGCGCGGGACCGATTTTCCCAGTCCATTTGCACGGGACGCTTGGGCCAGCGGTCATTTTAGGGGCCGTGGTTATCGGGATTCTCGCCGGTTTCGGATCGGGTTTGCTGACCGGGCTGGTTTATTTTTGCGAAGATATTTTTCTCAAGCTGCCGATCCATTGGATGTGGTGGCCGGCACTCGGCGCGCTCTTCGTCGGTCTCGGCGGTTGGTTCGATCCGCGCGTGCTCGGGGTCGGTTATTACCTGATCGATGGTCTGCTCAAGGGCAACATCGTCGGGGTGGCGGTGCTCTCGCTGCTCGCCCTGAAGGCGCTCGTCTGGTCGATCTCGTTAGGCTCGGGCACTTCCGGCGGTGTGCTCGCGCCCTTGCTCATTATCGGCGGCGCGCTCGGCGCCTTCGTTGGGCAATGGTTCCCGGTCGGCGACCCGGGGCTCTGGGCGATGGTGGCGATGGCCGGGATGATGGGCGGCACGATGCGCTCGCCACTCACCGGGATGTTTTTCATGCTCGAGCTCACGGCCGATTACAACGCGCTGCCCGCCTTGCTCTGCGGCTCGGTCGCCGCGCTGGCGGTGACCGTTCTCCTGATGCGGCGTTCCATCCTGACTGAGAAACTGGCGCGCCGCGGCCAGCACATCGCGCGGGAATATAGCGTCGATCTGTTCGAGCTGATCCGCGTCGGCGACGTGATGGATCGCGACTTCACCGTATTGCCAGCGGATACCTTGCTCTCGCGCTATTCCGCGCAAGTGGCGAGTGGCGATCCGGCGATCTGCTCGCACCAGGGTACGATGCTCGTCGACGCCGCGGGCGAGTTGGCGGGAATCATCACGCGCGGCGATGTCGTGCGTGCTTTTGGCCGCGGAGCCGATCCTGCTTTGACCGTGCTGGAGGCGGGTCGAACCGAACTGGTGGTCGCTTATCCCGACGAGACACTTTACGACGTGATCGCGAAGCTTCTCCAGCATGACATCGGCCGTCTGCCGGTCGTGGAGCGGGCCGCGCCGCGGAAAGTCGTCGGCTATCTCGGGCGCGCGGGGATTCTCAGCGCCCGCGAACGTTATCATCAGGAGGAAAACATCCGCGAGAAGGGCGCGACGATTCGCCGGGCGGCGCGCGCCGCCCGGCAGCCCGCCACCGCCCTTTAGCCGCTGGTCGCTTCCCGAGCCGGTTGCGCAGACCCGCCTAACGAGTCGACCTGCAACCTTTCCGGAAGTGCGCCGCTAGACGGCGGCGGTCGTTTCATCCCGGACGCCGCTCCCTTTTTTGATCCACTCCTCGGTCGTCTTCACGGGCGACTCCGGTTCCCAGAGCGCGGCGCGTTCCTCATGATAACGCGAGCCAATCGGCACCGAATAGTCGTCCTCGTCATAGGTTCGCTCGCGCTTGAGCATCTTGCGGAAAGCCAGGATGGCCTTGGAAGGCTGGTGCTCGGATTCGTAAATGCGCCCGGCGAAGGCGTCCGTCATCTCTTCCTGGTAGCGCGAATGCACGAACGTCGCGAAGGCGAACGGCTGTTCCCAGAAGAGGTCGATCATGTCCTCGAGGTTATCGATCCCCTTTTCGCAGGCGATTTCGTGCTCCTTGAACGGGTTACCCTCGTTAGGCAATTTCCCGTCGAGGTAATCGCGGATGAGCGGCGCGGCCAGCTCGGCCTCGCGCATCGTCACGGTGACGCCGAAGGAAAAAATCGGGTCGATGAAGCGATGGGAATCGCCGATGCAGATGAAACCTTTCCCGGTAAATCCGCGCACCTGATACGAGTAGTTCGGCACCACGTGCACCTTCTCCGACATCTCGATCTTCGGGATGCGGCGTTCCAGTTCCGGATTGATCGAATAGAGATCCGATTTGAAGAATTCCTCCGGCGTTTGCTTCTTCGCGAGGAAGTCGGCGCGCGGCGTCACCATGCCCACGCTGACCGTGTCCTTGTCCACCGGGATGAACCAGGCCCAATGAAACTTGTGATGATAAAGGATGAGCGTGTTGTCCTGCGCGTCGGGACCTGAGGTGCCGGTGTCGCGGATCGCGCCTTTGAGGTGGGTGAAAAAGGCGACCTGCTTGTCGTAGCTGCCGACATATTTCGGGCCGGTGACTTTCTGATTCGCCAGAAACGTGGACTGCCCCGAGCAATCGAGCGTCACCTTCGCGTGAATCTCGCCGATGCTGCCATCGGGCCAGCGCACTTGCACGCCATACATCGCGCCTGCTTCATCGATGAGTGCCTTGGTCGCGGTGCCTTTCATCTTATTGGCGCCGCGCTTGATCGCTTCGTCCTGCATCATCTTATCGAAATCACTCCGGCGCACCTGCCAGGTGATGTTGTCGTAGAGGTTCCAGTCCCGATCGCGCGAGGAGACCTTCACATACCAGGTGGTCGTCGCAGTGGAACCGTAGACCTTCACGCCGTGCTTGATCGGATACTCGCGCTTCACCATTTCCTCCTCGAGGCCGAGCCGCCGGAGGACCTGCGCTGACTCGCCGGTCAGCGATTCGCCAATGTGAAACCGGGGGAAATCTTCACCTTCCAGAAGGATCGGTGTGATCCCCTGGCGCAGTAGAAACATAGCGGCCGCCGCGCCGCCGGGGCCACCACCGATAATCAATACGTCTGTCTTAAACATTGCATCCATGTAAGGTCTGACCGCCGGCGTTACAACTCGGTTTCACAAATCTTTCTATTTGTTTTACCGATGGAACTGAAATGGCGGCCCGTCCGCGAGAAATCCGTCTGGCGCGATGGAAGCGCGCGCGTAAGCTCGTCCCGCAGCCGCCGCTGTGGCGAAATGGCAGACGCAACGGACTTAAAATCCGTTGGGCTTAACGGCCCGTGCCGGTTCGAGTCCGGCCAGCGGTAGGCGCCTAACGAATCATCACGATGAGTATTTCGACCCCAGGTTCTCTGTTCCTTCCGGTGCTCCTCGGCACCGGCCGCACCGGACGGATGAGCGAGCCGGTGGCGCGCTTTGTCCATGCCGAATTGCGCAAGCGAACAGAGGTCGAAACCGAACTGATCGATGCTCGCAGCATCCCGGTTCATCCGGAAGGCCCGACTGACGAGCACAAGGACGCGACCTTTGCCGCAACCATAGAACGCGCGGATGGACTCGTGCTCGTGGTTCCGGAATACAATCACGGTTACCCCGGTCTCCTGAAGCAGGTACTCGACATGAACCTGCAGGAATACATTCACAAGGCGGTCGGGATTTGTGGGGTTTCCGCCGGCCCGTTTGGCGGTGCGCGCGTGATCGAGAATCTCTTGCCGGTCCTGCGCGAACTCGGCCTCATCACCATCTTCACCGACGTCAATTTTGGCAACGCGCGGAAGTTGTTCGATGAGCAGGGCAAACTGCTCGACGACGCTTACGTGCGCCGCGTGGGCGGCTTTTTCGACGAGCTCATCTGGATGTCGCGCGCGCTCCGCGCCGCTCGGCAACAGGATGCTCCGAGCGAAAGCTGATTTGCGATTGGCGCGCCGATTTTCCGCGCAAACGGGCGGGGCGCCGGCTTGACTTGCCGGAGCAGCGGCTGAAGCGTCGAGGATGAATCGACGATGGCGAGCTCCTCGGTTTTCGGTGCAGTTATTCACTCTTCTCGCTATAACGCTGCTCGGGATCTCGACCAGCCAGGCGTTCGTGGAGACGTTCGACAATGGGAGCGACGAAGGAGATTGGCATCTCTCCTCCAATCCAAATGAGCTGCTGGTGATCGAGCCCGATGGTGGAAATCCCGGCCCCTATCTTCACGGCACCGTGGATGCCGCCATCCCGACCTGGTACGTGCCGACCGACACGGCGACGCATTTCCTCGGTAACTACGCGCGGGCCGAAGTCAGCGAGCTCGCTTTCGACATCAATATCTTCGCCGGCCTCGCCGTTCCCGATCGCGCGGTGACGCTGGATCTGAAGACGACTTTCGGCACCGGCGACCTGAGTCAGGGCGTAGATGCCTACTATGTCGGCAGGGATATCTCGACTTTCCCCATCGGTTGGCACACTTACCGATTCCCAGTCGACGCGGCATCGGCGACAATTCCGCCGGGTTGGGTCGTGACGAAAGGCAACGGTAAGAAAGGCAACGACGCTGATTGGCGAAAGCTGATGCGCGAGGTGGAAATCATCGGCGTGCAGCTCGGTCAGCCCGGCTATTTTTATCCTTTCTGGATCTTCGATCTGGGGCTGGACAATGTGAGCGTGCGGCGCGGCAGGACGAGCGGCGGATAAGCTGGCGCGTCAGAAAGAAGGACAGGACTTGTCCTGAAATCGGCCGACGCTCGCACCACGAATGGATCCTAACGAACGCCTGCGCCGGCTCCGGATTGACCCGGCCGATCTCGAGGAAAGCTTCGCGCGTTCTTCTGGTCCGGGTGGTCAGCATGTGAACAAGGTTTCGACTGCCGTGACGCTGCGTCATCGCCCGAGCGGAGTGAGCGTGACGGTGCAGGATTCGCGCTCGCAGGCGCGCAATCGCACACTCGCGCTGGAGCGTCTGCTCGACGCGCTGGAGCGGCAACGCGACGAGAAGCGCGCCGCGCAGAAGGCCGCGGTTTCCGCGCAGCGGCGGCGCAATTCCCCTCGCCCGCCGCGTTTGAAACGCAAAATCCTCGAGGGAAAACGAAATCGTTCGCAGCTGAAAAAATTGCGCGCCAAACCGGTTGATTGAAGTTATTCCTCCCGCCGTGACGAAACCGAAATTGCGGGTGGGGATCATCGGCGCGGGCTGGCCGGGGCAGCAGCACGCGCGCGTGCTCGCGGCCATCGACGGGGCGGAACTTTACGCCGCAGCCGAGGCAGTGCCGGCGCGGCTGGCGGAGTTCCAAGCCACCTACGCTCCGCGCCAGGTTTATGCTGATTACCAGGACTTGTTAGGCGACCCGGCGATCGACGCGGTGGTGATTTGCCTGCCGAATTTCCTCCACTTCCCCGCGACGCTCGCCGCGCTCGAAGCCGGCAAACATGTGCTCTGCGAAAAGCCACCAACCCTGAACGGGCCGGAAATGGTGGTGCTCCGCGAGGAAGCGGCAAAGCGCGGGCTCGTCTATTTTTTTAGCCGGCAATTTCGTTTCTCGCCGGCGATGCGGCGCGCGCGCGAAGTGATCGCGGCGGAACGGCTGGGGAAGATTTACTTCGCGGAAGCAACCTGGGTGCGCTCACGCGGGATTCCGTTAGGCATCGGCGGCTGGTTCACGGAAAAGGCGCGCTCCGGCGGCGGCGCACTGATCGATATCGGGATTCACGCGCTCGATGCGGCCTGGTTTCTCATGGGCACGCCGCGCCCGGTTTCAGTCTCCGCGGCGGTCTTTCGGAATTTCGAGCATCTCGTTAGGCCAGCGGTCATGGACGTGGAGGACGCGGCTTTCGCCTTCATCCGCTTCGAGAACGATGCAGTGGTGCAGTTGAAAACCTCCTGGGCCGGCAACCTGACCGATGAGATCCCGCAAGGCGACGGTTTCGGGCGCGAACTCAACAACTGCACAATCTACGGCAGCAAGGCGACGGTGCGGCTGCGGCCGCTCACCCTCTTTGCGGACCGCGCGGGCAAACTGGTCGATGAAGCGCTCAAACCGGCCGACGACGCGGATTCCTTTGAGCTGCAAATGCGCAACTTCCTCGACGCGATCGCCGGACGCAGCGCGCCGATGAACAATGCCGAACAGGCCGTCTATCTGATGGAAATGCTGGACGCGATCTACCTCTCGAGCAGTCTCGGCCGCGAGGTGCCAATCCCGCAGGCGGAAAAAACTCGTGCCTAAAGCCATCCGCCGAGGCGTTCTGCGTCGAATCGAGGGTGTTAGCCAACACCAACATATGAAAAAACTATCTTTAGCCCTTCTTGTGATCCCGGCCTGCGCACTCGTCTTCTCGTCCTGCACGACCGTGGTGAAAGAGCCCAGCGCCACGACCACCACGCACACTGAGTCCGCCGTCACGCAGACTCCGACCAGCACGAGCACGACGGTGACGCGCCAGAGCGCCGGCGGTTACTAGCCGACCCGTTCGATTCAGCTTAACGAAAAGGCAGACGCGTGAGCGTCTGCCTTTTTTGTTGGCCGAAAGGCCTCGCGGCTCCAAGACCCGGGCTACACGTCCTCGGCCGGAGTGATCGTCTCTTCGCCTTCCGTCGTTTCCTGACTCACGACCCGCGCGATTGCCTGCAGTTTTTCACTGCCCTTCAGGTTCATTAATTTCACGCCCATCGTGTTCCGTCCGACCGCGCGGATTTCCGAGACCCGCGTCCGGACCATCTGCCCCTTGGTCGTGATCAGCATCAACTCATCCACTTCGGTCACGGTGAGCGCACCCACGACCTGGCCGGTCTTGTCGCCGGTCTTCATCGTGATGATGCCTTTGCCGCCGCGCTTTTGTTTCCGGTAATCGTCGAACGGCGTGCGCTTGCCGATGCCGTTTTCGCCCGCGACCAGAAGCATCGCGTCGTCGCGCACGACCGCATTCGCAATCACGTGATCGCCTTTTGCGGGACGAATGCCCCAGACGCCCACCGTGTTGCGGCCCTGGTCGCGCAGTTGATCCTCGTGGAAACGGAGGCTCATTCCTTCGCTCGTGATGAGGACGATTTCGTTTTTGCCGTCAGTCAGCACGACATCGATCAGGCAATCATCCTCCTCGATGCAAATCGCGATGATGCCGCCTTTGCGGACGTTGCTGAAGGTCGAGAGGTTCGATTTTTTCACGATCCCGGATCGGGTCGCGAACACGATATGGAAGTTGTCGTCCCAGGTTTCATCGATCTGGTTCGGGGCGGTGCCGCTGCGCTTCGCCTGGATGCGAATGGTCGCGGCGATTTTCTCGCCCGCGCGGAGCTCGAGCAGGTTCGCGATCGAGCGGCCTTTTGAAGAGCGGCTCATCTCGGGAATCTCGTAAACTTTTTCCACGTAGGTCCGTCCGGACGCGGTGAAAAACATCAGGTAATCGTGCGTCGTCGCGGTGAAGAGGTGCTCCACGAAATCGCCCTCATCTTCCGTCGTCGCCCCCTCGCGCGTGGTCATCCCTTTCACGCCCATCCCGCCGCGCCGTTGCGCGCGGAATTCACTCAGCGCGGTGCGCTTGATGAAGCCGTTGTGCGTGATGCTGATGATGCAGCCCTCATTCGCGATGAGGTCTTCCATGTTCATCTCGCCTTCGTCGGGCACCAACTGCGTCAGGCGCGCAGTCGCGTATTTCTGCTGAATCTCGCGCAACTCTTCCTTGATGATCTCGAAGACGCGAATCTCCTTCGCGAGGATGTCGCGGAGGTCTTTGATCGTCTCGAGTAGAGCGGTGTATTCCGCGGCGACCTTGTCGGACTCGAGGCCGGTGAGCTGATAAAGACGGAGATCCAGAATCTGGTTCGCCTGATGTTCGCTGAAGGCGTAACGGCCATCCGTAAGACGCGCCTCGTTGCGAATGAGCACGCCGATTTGCTCGACCTGCCGGCGCGTAAACTCGAAGGCGAGCAGCTTCACCCGCGCTTCATCGCGATTCGCCGATCCGCGAATGATCCGGATGAACTCGTCGAGATTCGCGAGCGCGATGAGATAACCTTCGAGTGTCTCCGCGCGCTCCTCGGCCTTGCGTAACTCGTAGCGGGTTCGGCGCAGGACCACTTCGCGGCGGTGATCGATGAACGCGGTGTTCGCTTCCTTGAGTGAGAGCAGCTTCGGCCGGCCGTGATCGATCGCCAGCATGTTGACCGCGAAGGAAGATTCCAGCGCGGTGTGCTTGTAGAGATTGTTGATGACAACCTTCGGAAGCGCATCGCGCTTCAGCTCGATGACGACGCGCGTGTTCTCATCCGACTCATCGCGAATCGCGGTGATATCGGTGAGGATCTTTTCGTTCACTAACGACGCGATCCGCTCGACGAGGGTCGCGCGATTCACGTTGTAAGGGAATCTCGGTGATCACGATCTGCTCGCGATTACCCTTGAGTTCCTCGACACCGGCGACGCCGCGCACTTTCATGCTGCCGCGGCCGGTCTCGATGTACTGTTTCACCCCCGCGATGCCGCGGATGGCGCAGCCCGTCGGAAAGTCCGGGCCCTTGACGTACTTCATCAACCCTTCGCTGGTGATGTCCGGGTCGTCGATCTGCGCGCAGATGCCGTCAATGACTTCGCCGAGGTTGTGCGGCGGGATGTTCGTGGCCATGCCGACCGCGATGCCGGTGCCGCCGTTCACGAGCATGTTCGGGAAAGCGGCGGGGAACACAGTCGGCTCCGTCAGGCGTTCGTCATAGTTAGGCACGAAATCAACCGTGTCCTTGTCCATGTCGGTCATGAGCGCGGCGCCGAGATGCGTCATGCGCGCCTCGGTGTAACGCATGGCCGCGGGCGGATCGCCTTCGACCGAGCCGAAGTTCCCCTGGCCTTCGACCAGGATCTCGCGCATCGCCCAGGACTGAGCCATGTGCACGAGCGTTGGATAAATCACCGCCTCACCGTGCGGGTGATAGTTACCCGAAGTGTCACCGCAAATCTTCGCGCACTTATAAGGCTTGCGGCCAGGATAAAGCGACAGCTGCTGCATCGCATAGAGGATGCGGCGCTGCGAGGGTTTCAGTCCGTCACGCGCATCAGGCAGCGCGCGGGAGATGATGACCGACATCGAGTAATCGAGGAACGACCTCGATACCTCTTCGGCAACGTTGATGGGTTCTACTTTTTCGTTCGGATTTAGCACGGGAGATTAGACGTCGAGATTGCGAACGTTAAGGGCGTTGTCCTCGATGTATTGGCGGCGGGGTTCGACGATGTCGCCCATCAGTTTTGAAAACATAATGTCGGCTTCGACGGCGTTGTCGTCGTTGAGGTCGACCTTCAAGAGCTTGCGGCGCTCGGGGTCCATCGTGGTCGAGAAAAGCTCTTTCGCGTTCATTTCACCGAGGCCTTTGAAGCGTTTGATCTGCACACCGCGCCGGCCGATCTCCATGATTTTGTCGAGGATTTCCGGGATGGAGAAAAGCGGGTGCGCGGTCGCGCGATCGCCGTCGCCTTCGATGAGTTCAAAGATCGGTTTATCGGCGGCCGCGTAGTGATCTACCCGCAAACCGCGCTGCGCCAGATCGGCGATGAGTTTCTGGATGGTGGTGGACTCGTGAAGTTCCACGAGCGTACCGCGACGGCGGTTGCCGTTGGCCTTTGCGTTCGTCGACGACGGCGTGAGCAGGTCCTGCCCGATCTCGACTTCGAAAAGACTGAGATCGAGATTCGCTTCGTGAAATTGGCGGACGGAACGCTCGTCGTGGAAATAGTGAACCGTCTCTTCGTTACCATCGCGCACTTTCACGAGGTAGGTCGGGAGCTTGCCGGTCTGCTCTTCGCGGTGAGAGAGGAACTCTTCAAAGTCGCCGCCGTGGCGCCGGATGGATTCGTTCAGCTTCGCGAGGCGCTCGAGCTGATCGAGGATGTCCTTCAACTGCGCAGTACTCAGTTCGATCCCGTCAGCGAGGTTCTTCAGCCGGACGTCTTCCGCGCCTAACGAGATTAGGATCTTGTTCAGCTGCACGTCGTCGTCCACGTACTCCTCGCGTTTCTTGCGCTTGATCTGATAGAGCGGCGGCTGGGCGATGAAGATCTTGCCAGCTCGGACTAGTTCGGTCATTTGCCGATAGAAAAAAGTCAGCAGGAGCACGCGGATGTGCGAGCCGTCCACGTCGGCGTCGGTCATGATAATGATCCGGCCGTAGCGCAGCTTGCTCATGTCGAAAGTGCCTTCCTCTTTCGTGAGTGCTTCTTCCTTCGGCTTGCCGATCCCGGTACCGATGGCGGTGATCATCGCCTGGATTTCCGTGTTCTTCAGCGCCTGATCGAGGCGCGCTTTTTCGACGTTGATCAGCTTGCCGCGGATCGGGAGGATCGCCTGGTAACGGCGATCGCGGCCCTGTTTCGCGGAGCCGCCGGCCGAGTCCCCCTCGACGATATAGAGCTCGGTGAATTCCGGATCGCGCTCGGAGCAATCGGCCAGCTTGCCGGGTAAACCGCCGCCGGTGAGCGCGCCTTTGCGGATCGTCTCCCGTGCTTTCCGCGCGGCTTCCCGTGCGCGCGCAGCGGTCAGGACTTTGTCGAAAATGCGTTTCGCGACCGGCGGGTTCTGGTCGAAGTAAGTCATCAACCCGTCGTAGACGACCGAGTTCACGATGCCGTCGATCTCGGTGTTCACAAGCTTCACCTTGGTCTGGGACTCGAAACGCGGGTTCGGCAGTTTAATGCTGAGCACGCAGACGAGACCTTCACGGACGTCCTCGCCGGAGATGGCCGGGTCCTTGTCTTTCAGCAGGCTGTTGGAACGCGCGTATTGGTTTACCGCCTTCGTTAGGGCAGTGCGGAAGCCGGTTAAATGCGTGCCGCCATCCGGATTCGGAATCGAATTCGCGAACGGCAGGATCTGATCGTTGTAGCTATCGTTATATTGCAGGACGACATCGACAAAAACCTCGTCGCGCTGGCGCGAGATCACGACCGGCTTCGGATGAATCACGGTCTTGTTTTCGCCAAGCTGATCCACGAATTCCTCGATCCCGTGCTTGTAAAAAAACGTTTCTTTGCGCGGCGAATCCGTCCGCTCATCCGTGAGATTGATTTCAAGACCGGGGTTCAGGAAAGCCAGTTCCCGCAACCGGCTGGCGAGGCGCTCGAACTTAAACTCGACCGTGATCGTGAAGATCGTCGGGTCCGGCAGGAAAGTGATCAGCGTGCCGGTGGTCTTCTTGTTCTTCAGCTCGCCGATGACGCTGAGTTGCTCGGTCGTCTTCCCGCGCTCGAAGGCCATATGATAAACCTGCCCATCCCGCGAGACCTCGACCTTGAACCAGTCGGACAACGCGTTCACGCACTTCGCGCCGACGCCGTGGAGACCGCCGGAATACTTGTAGGCGCCCTGCCCGAATTTGCCGCCGGCGTGCAGATTTGTCAGCACCAACTCGACCGCGGGCATCTTGAATTTCGGGTGCATATCGACCGGAATGCCGCGGCCGTTATCCCGCACCGAGACCGAGCCATCGACATGCACGTTGACGTCGATCTTGCTGCAATAGCCGGCGAGATGTTCGTCGATCGAGTTATCCAGCACCTCGAAGACGCAATGGTGCAGGCCGCGTTCATCGGGATCGCCGATATACATGCCGGGACGCTTCCGAACGGCTTCGAGGCCCTCCAGTTTATCGATCTGCGCGGCGTTGTATTTCTGGCTCTCCGCGATCCCGGCGGGGCGCTCGGGCGGAGGTGTAGCAATGGCGGATTCGTCGTTGGATTGAAGCATAACGGCGCAGCGAAAACTGCGAGGCAAAACCATAGGCGAATACGGGGTAAAAACAACCGTTTATCTGCGCCGTTTCGACCCAGGAAATCCGCAAGATTTAGCGACTCGCGGAAACAGCGAACGCAGAATGTAGTGGTCGGGGCGGCGACGTCGACGCCCCAGGCGAGGTCAGGATTTTCCGATGACGTTTTGTTCCGCGGGCTCGCCGAGCATCTCGCGAATTTTCTGCGCCAGCGTGAGGGGGCTGAAAGGCTTTTCCAATAGCTCCACCTCCGCATCGAGCACGCCGTGATGGCCGATGTCGTTATCGGAATAGCCAGAGACGTAGAGCACCTTCAGGTCCGGCCGACGAGCGACCAGAAGCGCGGAAAGTTCATGGCCATTCATCTGTGGCATGATCACATCGGTGAGGAGCAGATCGATCCGGCCGGTGTATTCACCGGCCATTTTCAACGCCTCGCGCCCATTGCTGGCGCAGAGAACGTGATACCCCTGCTGGTTGAGAACTTCGCAGACCAGTTCCCGCACGATCTCCTCGTCTTCGACTACGAGAATCGTTTCGAAATCTCGCGAAGGCTCGACCGGATTGCCCACCGGCTTGATCTCATCCAGCGGCGCGCTTTCCCGTGGCAGGTAAATCGTGAACGTCGTCCCGCGACCGGGCGTGCTCTCGACCGCGATGGCGCCGCCGCTCTGGCGCACGATGCCGTAGACCGTGGCCAAGCCGAGGCCCGTCCCCTTCCCCGGCCCTTTCGTGGTAAAAAACGGCTCGAAGATGTGCGAGAGGGTTGCCGCATCCATCCCGGCTCCAGTATCGGTGACGGTGAGCAGGACGTAGTCGCCGGCCTCCAGTGATCCGGAGATCGCCCGGGCGCGGGCGAGGCCGAGCGTTTCGTTGCTCGTGCGAATGGTGATTCGGCCGCCCGCCGGCATCGCGTCGCGCGCATTCACTCCGAGATTCATGATCACCTGCTCGAGCTGCGTCGGATCGGCCCGCACCCGGCCGGGTTTCGCATCCGGAATCGTGACCAGGTCGAACCGCTCGCCGATCACACGCCGGAGGAGCTGCTCCATCTCGCCGACGAGATGGTTCAGGTCGATCACCTTCGGCTGCAGCAGTTGTTTGCGGCTGAAGGCGAGGAGTTGTCGGGTCAATCCCGCGGCCTGCCCGCCGGCCTTGCGGATCAGCTCCGCACCTTGCCTAACGAGTATAGGGTTATCCGCCCGCGTGGTCAGCAATTCCGCATAACCGATGATCGCGGTGAGCAGGTTATTGAAATCATGGGCCACGCCGCCCGCGAGTTGTCCGACCGCCTCGAGCTTCTGCGAGTGCCGGAGTTCTTCTTCGCTCTTGCGCAGCGCCTCTTCGGTTGCGCGCCGCTCGCTGATTTCCCGCAGGAGGTTGCGCCGTTGTTCAAAAAATTTGTGCACCGTGCGGGCCAGGGCGCCGTATTCCGAGCCGTCCGTGAGCAGGTTCTCGATCGGTCGCGGATCATCGTTTTTCAGGCTGTGCATGATCCGCTGCAACGGCCGTCGCACCCAGCGCTGGAGCGAGATCGTGAGCAACAGCAGCAGGACGAGGGAAAAAATAATCAGCGCGAGGAGCAACCGCTGACTGGAGCGATTCATCTCGCGGATCACGGGCGAGTCGTTCGTGATCACGAGGCGCGCCAGCGGCGCACCGTCCCAGCCAGGAAGCGTGCGCGAGAAAACGATCTGGCCGTCTGTGATGTCGGTAACCTCGGCGTCCGCGCGCGCCGTCGCCGGGACGAGATGGATTTCGTTGTTCGTGAAAAGCGACATCTCGCTGATTACCGAGTCGCTTTTTGGTCCGCTGGACGCGCGTTTGCTCCACAGCCGGCCGACAAAGAAGTAGCCATAAGCAGGCGATTGCCGCTGGAAATCCTGCGAGGGATGCACGGTGCCGGCGCGCACTTCCATGAACCCGAGCGGCACCTTCACGAAGAAATGCCGGAGCGGCTCATGCGCAAAGAGCCGCGCAAGAGTCGCGGGCGTCATCGGCAGCGCCGGCGGCTGCTGCGCGTGCAGGTTGTCGTGCTGATAAAGCAGCGTCCCGTTTTGCCGGTAAACCCAAAGCGCGTTCGCGTGGAAGCCGGCCAGTGTCGCATCGCTGAAATATTGCGCGAGCCAGGACTCGTCGTCGGTCGCGATTGCCTGCACCAACCGATCGAAACAGGTGGAGTCCTCCGCCAACGTCCGCAGCGGCGCGCCGTAGGATTCGAGGAAATTATCGAAGGACTGGTTCCGCTCCGCGAAGCGCGACTCCGCGATGCGGCGGAAGTTACCCTTTTCGTAGAGACGAATCGACGCCAGACCAGCCAGAAAAACCGCCACCACGACGGCGAGCAGAAGCGTTATTTTGGTCTGGACCTTCATCGTGCGCTTGCCACCGATCCGCCTGCATCCGGACCCGCTCTCGTCCCTGTGACGAGCCGGCAACCCTTTTTATTCGGGTAAACGTTCCTCTCTGATGGCAAAAATCTTCAGCCCGCCGCGCTCCGGCCGGATCGTCCAGAAGTTGCGAGTTTTGCCCGAAGCCTGGTGGTGACTGTTGCGCACCTTGAAGGAAATGGGGAACTCCACCACGGTCTCGCCCGCCTTCGGGCCGGCCGCGAATTTCACCGGCGCGTCGAGGTGGTATTCGCGCTTCGGCCAGCGCTGGAGATAGCGTCGGTTATCTTTTGTCACAAACGACTTCCCCACCTCGCCGTGGGTAAAATAATCGATCGGAAAACCGTAGTAGCCGAGCTGCTGATCGAGATTGTTGGTTTCGTTCGCGCGCAGATAGCCCTGGACGAACTTCGTCACCGTTTCCGGATCGAGGTTTTGCGCGATGCTCGGTGATTCTGCCGGGACCTCCGGGGTTGGCTCAACGTCGATATTCGCGACCGCCTGTTCGCGGATTACTGCCTGCGTCGCGGGAGGCAACTCGCGCGCCACATCGCTCTTTAGCACCGGCATATCCGGCCATTTCGTGTTCGCGGAGACCAGGGTCGCGCCGGCGCCTTCTGCCAGAGGTTCGATGCCTAACGACTTCGCAGTCGTGCGATCAATCTGGCCTGTGCAGGTAAAACCTTTGTGCGTCTGATAGAGCCGCAACGCGGCGGCCAGCTCCGGGGTTTCCTGCCCATCGACGTCGCCGAAAAACAGGTTCCGCCGCCGCAGTTCCTCCTGCACGCGCCGCTCGGTCTCGCCAGCGCGCAATTCACTCGTCAGCGCGACGAGCAAGAGAAGGAGAAGAATTCGCATCGGATCGATCGTTATCGCCGCGGAATATCGCACGGGTGTTCCTTCTCCCTCCAGGCTATTTCGCGCCGAGTTGTTGGAGGATGCCCAGTTGATCTGAGCTGCCCCACCGCTCCGCGATCTTGCCGTCCTCAAATCGCGCGATCTGCACGCCGCGCGCGCTCATTTTCTTGCCGGTCGGCGCAACTCCGAGGAACTCGCCCCGGTGCGTCCCGGTCACGGTATAAGCGATCACGACATTATCTTGATCGGTCACCATATGATCCACCGCGACTTTTAGATCTGGAAAAGCCTGCCGGAACTTCGTGAAGAAATCGATGAACCCCTGAGGACCGGGACCTTGGTCTGGGGCCGGGTCATGATCTCTCACGTCCGGGGTCATGAGTTCGTTGATCGCCTCGAGATGGCCGCTGTTGACCGCTTCCCCGAAGCGAGCCTGCACCGCTGCATTATCTTGTTTGCTCATGGTTATGTTTGTTAGTTATTCGCTCGCTGACTACCCGACGCCAAGTGCCTTCCTCTGATGATACGTCCCTTCGCTTCGGCTCGGACGCATGTATCTCCGCCGCAAACCATCGCGACTGAGCATGATGGCTAAAGCGGGTAAGGCAGCGTCGCCCCCAGCAGTGTGACCAGGAGCAGCACCACCGGCACCAGCACGAGGAAGATGACGAAAGTGTAACCCATCACATCGCGCGCCCGCAGTTGAAATAATCCGAGGATCGGCAGCATCCAAAAAGGCTGCACCAGATTCGCCAGCGCTTCGCCGAGATCGTAGGAGCCGACCACCCAGCCCAGGTGGACTTTCAGCTCATGCGCTGCTGCCATCACGTAGGGAGCCTCCACTACCCATTTTGATCCCCCTGAAGGCACGAAGACACCGAGCACCGCGGAATAGATCGCCACGACCGCCGGGAAACTGTGCGGGGTGGAAAGACTAACGAACATATGAGCGATCCTTTCATTTAGATGAGTCGAAGTGATGATCCCGGCGATTCCTGCGTAGAAGGGAAACTGCAAGATCACTCCCCAGACCGCCGGCGTCGCCCCCTGCACGGCGTGCATCAGTCGCGCCGGAGTCCTATGGAGCAAAAACCCAAGGAGCAGGAAAGTAAGATTGACTGTGTTCAGGTTGATTGCATTCAAGGGCTCAGCCGCCTGCAGAAAGTAGCGAACCAGATAGGTGCCACCGAGGAGAACGATCAGCCAGTTGAGAATCGGGGAATGTTCCAGCCACAGACCCGGCGTGGGATTCGCCAGCGCAAGCGGCGGTTCCATCTCCGACTCGCCGAGCGCGACCCCGAGATCATGCGCCGTCTTACCTCGGCCGACCGGTGGAGTGACCAGCCACATCACCGTCGTCACCACCAGGATTTCCACGACGACGGAGAAGAGGCTTTGCCAGAGAAAAATCGTGTGACTAAACGGAATCAACCCGCCCGGAACCAGGCCACCGTGCGCGACGATCTCGCGAATCTGCGGCGGCAACGCGCCTGGCGAAGCCATTTGCAACGCCGCCGACCCACTAAGTCCCTGCGCCCAGATACTTCCTAGCCCGAGAAAGCTGGCCGCGGCCAGAGCCCGGTAATCGACTCCTACAACCCGCCGCGCGATCTCCCGTGCCAGCACCGCACTGAAGATAAGACTAAAGCCCCAGTTCAACCACGAACTCGTCATCGCAAAGAACGCCACCAGCGCGACCGCCTGGCGCGGGGTCGTCGGCCAACCCGCTACCTTCCGGATCACTCGGCCAACCGGCCGGGAAGTGGCCAGCACGTGTCCGGTAATGATGACCAGCGCCATCTGCAGGGTGAACGGGATTAACTCCCATAATCCCTTTCCCCAGGCATCCACCACCTGCGGTAAAGTCGAGGGCGTGCAGAGAAACCCCGCAACCACCACGATGAGTGTGGCGAGTAACGCAAAAACAAAAGCGTCGGGAACCCAGCGCTCAGTCCAATCAGTCAGGCGGAGCGCAACGCGCGCGAGTAAGCCGGGTTTCTCAGGCACCTGCGATTCGGTAACGGCCATCAGCAAAGCAACCTGCCCGACTTCGCACGCTCACGTCAACTTCCGAATCCCTTTCATTCCCACTTGACCAACCCACTCCCGGGCTAAGTGTTCCTCATGGCGCGCAAGTCTCCGACTCCACTCGAGTGCCCGGTGTGTGGCGAAGAGGTGCCGCCCAACGCAAAAGCCTGCCCCGAGTGCGGCGCAGATCATAACTCTGGTTGGCAGGAAGAGGCGGACTCCGGTGGCCTTGGTCTACCGGATGATAACTTCTGCTACGAGGAATGGGTGCGAGAGGAATTTGGCAACTCGCCCAAGCCCGCAGCGATCAAACCGCTTTGGTGGATCGTCGCCCTTATCCTGGTTATCAGCCTCGCCGGGGTATATTTTCTTGCCGCTTGGAAGTAAGCCCGGGCGCGCGTCGTTAGTCTAGATTCGTCATCTCCCAGAATTTCCGAAAAGCTCCGGGCCAACTTCGGCCCGCGACTCCGGCCCGGGCTGCCGCGCCCATGCGCGTGCGTAATTCCGGGTCCGCCACGAGACTACGCAGCGCGCGCGCGAAGTCTTCGGGATCGCGTGCTTTGGTGATGAGTCCGTTCACTCCCTCGCGCACGAGTTCGGCAGGACCGCCCTCGTCGGATACGATCACCGGTAACCCGGCGGCCTGCGCTTCGATGATCACGTTACCGAAAGTGTCGGTCGTGCTCGGAAACACGAAGATATCAGCGGACGCGTAGGCACGGGCGAGTTCTTCACCGGTTAGGTATCCAGTAAAACAGGCTTCGGGTAACTGGTCCGCGAGTGACTCGGAATAGGGGCCATGACCTACGATCGAGAGCTGGACCGGCACGTTCTCTTCCCGAAGTGTGCGAAACGCCTGGACCAACACGTCAAGATCCTTCTCTTTCGAAACCCGGCCAACGTAGAGCAGACGCACACCGGTTCCATCGCTCCCCCATTTCCGCCAGAAATCCGGCTCGCTCCGGCCGGGGGTAAACAATTCCGTGTCGAGACCGCGCGGCAGAATTTTGATCTTCGAAGCGTCAATTCCGCGCTCAATCCAGCTCTGGCGATACTGCTCCGAGTTCACGAAAAGCGTGTCGCACTGGCCGTAGAACCACTGCATGTATTTCCAGGCAAGACTCTCGAGAAAGCTATCCTCGGTCAGGATGCGAATGTATTGGGGAAAATCAGTGTGATAGATGCCGCTCGTCTCGAGATTGAGCATTTTCGCCGCGAGCAAAGCGGTCAGTCCAATCGGTCCCGGGGTGCTGATAATGATCTCGGAAAAGCCGTCGCGCTGGACGTAATCGAGCATCTGCAGGATCGGCGGGAAACTCAGTTTTTGTAACTCATATTCGGGTAACTCAAACTCACCGATCGGCCGGAAGTTCCGGATCGGGATTCCTTCGATCGTGAGTTCACCCCGCGAAGTGACCACGATGAGTTCTTCACCCGCCTCGGCGGCGGCCGCGGTCATTTTACGGATGGTGGTCGCCACGCCGTTTACATCTTCGAGGGTATCGGTAAACCAGGCGCGCTTGCGATTTTGCAGCGCCGGCGGGATCGCGCCGGTAAAGTCCCGGCAAATCTCGCGCAGCCAGCGCCGCGACGGGGCCTGGCTATGAAAGGCGTAGATATAAGGCGCGAGCACGACGAGGACGGGAGCTACACTCGTTAGGGCCTGGAGTGCCTCGAGCACGTTGCCCGCGCTGAGCTGTTGCATGAACTTCTCGAAGCTGCGGAAAGCGAGTTGTTCGCAGGCGGCGTTGGCCATCACGAAAGTGCGCCGTTCCGGCTCGGCGATCTCCGCGGTCTCGCGTGCGAGGGCGGCCTTTACTTCGGGTCGCGCAAAATAGCCGGAAAGTTCGCGCCAAAGAGAAAGATTAGCCGGCTTCGCGAGGTCAAAGATTTTCCCGGAAAGCACGCCCTGGGTGATGAACCCGGCTTTCTCCTTCAGCGAAAACTCAGTCGGGTCGAGACCTTCCATGAAGCGCGAGAACATTTTCTCCACCAAGCCGGCGCTCGGCCCGAGCTTCTCGGTGAAGCGATCCTGGATGAAGCGTGAAAGCGTGTTGTAAAAGCCGTGCGAGAGCACAAGTGGCGTGCCCCCTTCCCCGTGCGGCGTGCAGCGGCCGGCGCGAATGTGCTCGAGAAATTCGTTAGGCGAAGTGGCCGGTGGCGTCTCCGTGTAGGCCGCGCCGACAAACATTCCGCCGTGGTCATCCGAACCACCGGTCAGCATTTTGCGCCACGGCTCGGGGTGGGTCGGCGCGAGATCGTGACGTTCGGCAAAGCGCTGCACTTTTTCCGGCGTCAGCTGGCCAAGAATGTGACGAGTGAGATCGCTCAGCAGCGCATCGCGCAAGCCATTGATCCCCTCGAAATGCTGGAAGAGCAGCACCAGCCGCTCGAGGTGCGAGGTCGAGAGTTTGCCGTTGATGCTGTAGAGCGGGTGCGCGACGGCGTGCGCGATCTCCTCGGTCTGGAGAAATTTTTGCAGGTCGAAAATGCTCTCGCGTGCCGCGGCGATCGCGCGGTGCTGCGCTTCGCTGATCCCCCAGACGAGCAGATGGATCTTGCAGGGATCCTGCGGAAAAAAGGTCGTGACCTGCTCACTCACAAAAACGTCTGGCCGGTCGGCTATCGCGAGGCAACCGTCGATCGTGTCGTGATCGGTAATGGTGACGAAGTCCATCCCCGCGGCCTTCGCGCGCGTGTAGAGTTCGTTAGGGTCGGAGTAGCTGTCGGGGAAATCGAGCCGGCGAAAGATCCAATCCTCCGAGCGATCGCTCGCCTTGGAATGGAGATGGAGATCGCAGCGACTCATCGTCGTCAGGCGGCGAAGGCTTCCTGCGCGAGCCAGCTTTGGTAAGTCATCACTTCACGATCGCGCAAAGCCAGTCGAATGAGCCCTTCGATTTGTCGCCAGATCTCCGGATGCGCAAGATCGGGCGGGTGCAGGCTGAGGCGGAGGAGCCCGTTGTTCGTGAGCCGGGAAAAGAGCCAGCGATTCCAGCCGAGGCTCACCCCGCGCCGCCAACTGCTGCGCACGCTGTAGACGAGCGATTGCGAGACGACTTCCTGGCGCGCGACGAAATCGCGCACCCGCCGCAAGGTGGTGGTGTAAGTCATTCCGGCATCGATCGCCGCGCGCTCCGCTTCCGCGCCGAGCAGCCAGGCCGGCGCGACAAATCCCCTAGGGCGAAAACCATGGGCGCGGAAATCCTCCTGCGCCTCGTTGATCCGGCGCAGGGACTCAGCGTAGCCGAGGTCGTAAAATTCGCCTTCATCCGCGGTGTAAAACCGGGTGATGAACTTGTCGCGCGCGGACTCGTTAGGCCGACGATCGCGCTGGTGATAGTAACCGTGGAGGACCACCTCGTGTCCCCGTTGCTCGAGATCCACGAGCCATTCGCGGAAGTCCGCGTGCGCCATCGAGCGCCCCTTGCGATGGTAATCGGGCACGACCAAAAGCGAACTCACCGACACACGGCACGCGGCTAATTTGCGGACGATTTCCGCGACCTCCGGCTGCGTCGCCGGAGCGACGTCGTGGATCGAAACAACGAGGGCGCGCTGCACGCGAGCAGCTTCCCGACGCCGCGAGGAGGAACAAGGCGAATCTGTTAGCGAACAGGCAAACGCGATCGCTAGAGCCGACTGATCAGCTCGAATTCCGCTTTGCCCAACGGCTGGACCGAGAGCCGCGAATTCCGCAGCAACGCAATCTCGCGCAGTTTCGGCTCGGCCTTGATTTGCTCCAGCGTCACGGGCTTTTTCAGCGCCTTCACTGGCTTTAGCTCGACCGCGCTCCAGTCGCCATCCTCGGCAGTCGGGTCGGGGAAAGCCTCGCGCGTGACTTCAGCGATGCCGATCACGGCTTTGTCGCTCACGCTATGATAATAGAAAACCGCGTCGCCTTGGCGCATGGCGCGGAGGTTGTTCCGCGCGGCAAAATTCCGCACCCCGGTCCAACTCGTTAGGCCGTCGCGCACGAAATCATCCCACGAATAGGCCTCCGGTTCCTGCTTCACGAGCCAGTAGTTCTTCATCGACCCTCGATAGCACAATCCGGGAGTGGGCCGCAATCCCCCGCCGGTGCGCTGGTCGCGGAAGATTCGACAAGGCGCGCGATCTGCTTCAAAATCGCCCGCATGCCGCGCCTTCCGTTCATCACTTTCGAAGGCTCGGAAGGCTGCGGGAAGTCGACCCAGGTGCGCCTGCTGGCCTCGCGCCTAACGAATGCGGGCGTCCCGCTCTTCCTCACCCGCGAGCCCGGCGGCACGATTATCGGGGAAAAAATCCGACACCTCCTGCAGTTCGATCCGGAGTGCCTCGCGATGACGCCGGAAACCGAGCTGCTGCTTTTCGAAGCCAGCCGCAGCCAGCTCGTGCGTGAAAAAATTCAGCCGGCGCTCGAGCGCGGGATGGTCGTGATCTCGGATCGCTTTGCCGACTCGACCACCGTCTACCAAGGCGTGGCCCGGCGGCTCGACCAGGAAATGGTCGGCCACCTGAACACCGTTGCGGTCGGGCGTTGCTGGCCTGACCTGACCTTTGTTCTCGACGTTGACGTTGCGACCGCGCGGGCGCGGATGCAGCGCCGGGTCCGCCCCGCGGGCGTGCCGGATCGGATGGAACAGGAACCGCCGAAATTTTATGAAGCGGTCTGCGCCGCCTACCGCGAACTCGCCGCACGCGAACCGCATCGGGTGCAGTTGCTCGATGGCGGACAGTCGATCGCCGCGATCGAGGAAGAAATCTGGGAAATCGTCGCCGCGCGTTTCGGCACGCTCGCGCGCCTCGTCCCGGCCGCCAGAGGCCGGCGCGCCTAACGATGGCTTTTACACCGCAGATTGCGCTGCAGTATTTGCGCGGCGCGCAGGAGCGCAATCGGCTGGCGCACGCCTACCTCATCACCGGTCCGGCTGGAAGCGGGAAACGCGCGCTCGCCGGCGAGATCGCCGGACTGGTGAATGGCGCCACGCCCGCGACTGTCTTCGACGGCGGCGCGACCGATGTTCACCTCGCCAGCCCGGAATCGAAATCGCGCCGGATCGCGATCGAACAAATCCGCACGCTCGAGCACGCCCTGCAGATGCGGGCGAGCGGCGGCGGTCGCAAAGTCGCGATCATTTCCGATGCCGATCGCATGGGGGCGCAGGCGGCGAACGCCTTCCTGAAGACGCTGGAGGAGCCGCCGAACAATTCGCTCCTGCTCCTTCTCAGTAGCATTCCCGAAGTGCTGCCGGATACAATCATCTCCCGCTGTCTCAGCCTCGCCCTCGCTGCGCCTAACGACACCGAACTTTCCGCGGAAGCAGGCGAACTGCTCGAACTGCTCGACGGCGTGAGAGAGGAAAAAAACGCGGCCGGGGTGCACGCCGCCTACCAGCTCGCCCAGGGTCTGCAGCGACTGCTCAGCCGGATGCGAGCGGCAATCGTGGAGGAAAATGCCGCCAGCTCCAAGGCCGAGGAAGTGCATTACAAGCAAACCACCGACGCCAAGAATTGGCTCGAGAGCCGCGAAGAACACTTCAAGGCCCTAACGGAAAGCGTCTATCTGCAACGGCGGGCGGAGCTGGTGGAAATTCTCTTTCGCTGGTGGGCGGATGTCCTCCGCGCGAGCGAACTGCGTGGCCACGCGCGAGTTGCCGGAAGTTAAAAATACCACCGAGGCGGTAGCCGCGCGCCTAACGACAGCGGAGATCCTGCGTCGCATTCGGCGACTCGAGGAATTGCGCGATCACCTGAGCCGCAACATCCAGGAAAACCTCGCGATCGAAGTCGCGTTCCTCAGCGTGTTTCGTTTTTAGCCGGGCGGGCGGTCACTGCTTCGACGGCGCGCGAAAATCACTCGTCGCGAAACGCCCGCCGCAACGTCTGCCGCCGAAACGCAACGCGGCCGGCGCGGTCGGTTCAGGAAACCGATAGCTGTGATCGAAAAGATTCGCCGCGCGCAGGATGCGCAACGCGAACCAAAGCAGAGTCAGCCCGCCGACCGCCAGGCCTGCGAGAAGCAGGAGCAACGTTGTGTGCGTCGGACGCCAGGCCGGCTTCGGCGGCGGCGCGAGCCGGCTCTCGACGTCGCGGAGTCGGCGCATCAGCGCAGCCGCTCCGCTCGCGGCCGCCGCCGCGTCGTCACCCCGCAGAAGATCCGCCTGTGCACCCTTTTGGAAAACTTCCGTCAACCCATCGCCATCTTCGAGCAGCGAAAGCTGCGGCGATGGCAACACCCGCAAATCGTGGCGGCGCGGCGCGAAGACGACCACCACGCCGTAGCCGCTCTGGTTCCAGGCCTCGTTCAGGGTTTGCGCCATCTCCCGGATCACACCCGGCGGAGTGGTGTATATCGCGAGAAAAATCGTCACGTCGGACTTCGTTTGGAAATCCTTGAGTCGCTGGCTCAGGTCGTCCGTGATCTGGCGGGGCAGGAGGAAATCCGGATCGTAGAGTTGGTTGGCCGGCGCCGCGGGCGGCTCGACGGCCAGCGCCTGCACCGCGCCACCTACCAGGAGCGCGAAGAGCATCAGCCTAACGATAAAGAAACGAAGCCGAAGGTTCATTTTTTCTCGCAAAAGCTCTCGTAGCCGCTCGATCAGGCAATCGACACAAGCCTCGATCCCCGCCACCCAGCGCTCCGCAGCAAACTCC
Organism: uncultured Verrucomicrobiae bacterium; assembly: GCA_963742845.1. GTDB lineage: Bacteria > Verrucomicrobiota > Verrucomicrobiia > Chthoniobacterales > UBA10450 > Palsa-1392. The sequence goes on from CAVUNK010000009.1 coordinate 61,069, forward strand.
GCGCGCCCCGCCTCGAGCGCAGTCTCAAGGTCCGCTTCCGCGATTAAATTTTCCAGCCCGTAACCCGCGGAGATTCCGCTCGCCCCCGCGACATCCACCACCAGCAGGAGATCGAAATTCTTCTCACCCGTCGCCTCCGCCGCGCTGAAGCGCATCCGATTCGCGAGCCAGAAAATGAATTCGCCCATTGCGCGCCCGGCCGGCAATTCCGCGATCACCACCTCGAACGTGAGCTGGGGAAATTTGCGTTGGAACAGCCCCAGCTTGTTCGTTAGGCGGCGGCGTTCTGCGGCCGAGAGGATCTGTTCGTGGTCGGTGATCGCGCCGAGGTGTTTCGGGGCGACGCCGAATTTCAAATCGAGCTTCCGGAGCGACACCTGGCAGTGCGGACAGACCGCGACCGGGCCGCTGACCGGTCGACGACAGGACGGACATTTTGCGATAATCTCCTGCGCCACGCGCCGTGTATATCCCGTGCGACGGTTTTCACAATCCTCATGATGAAACGACGCACGCTGCAAATCGGGCTGATCGGTTACAAGTTCATGGGCAAGGCGCATTCGAACGCGTGGCGCCAGGTGCCGCGGTTTTTCGAGCTGCCGGCCGATCTGCGGATGAAAACCATCTGCGGGCGCGACGCCGCGGCGGTTGCGGAAGCGGCGCGGACTTTCGGTTGGGAAAAAAGCGAAACGAATTGGCGCGCGGTAGTGGACGACCCGGAGATCGACATCGTCGACATCAGCACGCCGAACGATTCCCACGCCGAGATCGCGCTCGCGGCGGCCGCGGCCGGGAAGGCGATCATCTGCGAGAAGCCGCTCGCCCGGGATGTCGCGGAGGCGGAGCGGATGGTTGCGGCGGTAAAAAAAGCGCGGGTCGTCAACATGGTCTGCCACAACTACCGGCGGGTCCCCGCGCTCGCGCTGGCGCGGGAAATGATCGCGCGCGGCGAATTGGGCGAGCGGATTTTTCATTTTCGCGCGCACTATTTGCAGGACTGGATCGTCGATCCGGAGTTCCCGCTGGTCTGGCGGCTGCGCGCCGGCGACGGAAGTTCGGGTTCGTTAGGCGACATCGGGGCGCACGCGATCGATCTGGCCCGTTATCTGGTCGGCGAGTTCCGCGAAGTCTGCGGGACGCTGGAGACTTTCATCAAGCAGCGCCCGCGGTTGGATAACCCGCGCCGCACCGGTCGGGTGACAGTGGATGACGCCGCGCTGATGATCGGGCGTTTCCGAAATGGCGCACTCGCCACGATCGAGGCGACCCGTTTCGCGACCGGCCGGCGCAATGGCCTAACGATCGAAATCAACGGCAGCGGCGGTTCGCTTTATTTCAATCTCGAGGAGATGAACCGGCTGCAATTTTACAACGCCGGTGATCCGAAAGGCCGCCAGGGTTTTCGCGATATCATCGTGACCGAAACGGCGCATCCGTATGTTGGGAAATGGTGGCCGAGCGGGCATATCATCGGCTACGAGCACACCTTCGTGCACACGTTTGCGGAGTTTGTGAAAGCGGTGGTCGCCGGGAAAAGTGTCGCGCCGACTTTCGCCGATGGCCTGGCAAATCAGCGGGTGTTGGAAGCAATCGCCGAAAGTTCGCGGAGCCGCGCGTGGGTGCAGTTACCGAAGCAGCGCGCCTAACGCCTAACGAGCGCCCCGCTTCGGCGCGGTCTCTTTCCGCGGACGGAAATTCAGCATCAGCGGCAACCCGTTGAACGGCTGCGCGCCACGAATCTGCGCCTCCAGATAGCGCGCGTAAGTTTCGATCAACAACTGCGGATCATTCACGAAAAGCACGAACTCCGGCGTGGCCAGCGGACGATCCTGGCCGCGGGTTTGCGTGGCGTAGAAAAGCTTCATCCGCTTGTTCGCCGACATCGGCGGCGGGTTCGCGGCGAAGGCATCGCGCAGGAGCCGGTTGAGCGGTCCGGTGCCGAGATGCTCCTGTGAAGCGCGTCGGATTTTGCGGATCGCGGTGAAGAGCCGTTCGACATTTTCGCCGGTCAGCGCGGAGGCGACGAGCACGGGTGCGTAGGGCAAAAAGAAGAGCCGCTGCCGGGTTTCCTCGAGCAACTTCGCGAGCGCCTCCTTCGAGTTGTATTCGGGTTTTACGAGGTCCCATTTGTTCACCACGATGAGCGACGGCTTTTGCGCTTTCTGCATGAGCGCGGCGATTTTTTTGTCCTGCGAGGTCACGCCCATGGTCGCGTCGACCACGAGCACACAGAGATCCGCGCGCCGAATCGTCCGCTCGGAACGCATCACGCTGAAGACTTCGACCGAGCTGGAATGTTTTCCGCGCGCGCGAATGCCGGCGGTGTCGATGAGCAGGAAATCATCCTTGCCGTGGGTGTAGGCGATGTCGACCGCGTCGCGCGTGGTGCCGGGGATGTCGCTCACGATCGTGCGGCGATCGCTCAGGATGGCGTTGATGAGCGAGGACTTGCCGACGTTCGGCCGGCCCACGATCGCGAGCGACAGCGGCGCAACGGTCGCTGCCTGCGCCTCATTTTCCAGCGGAAGCCGCTCCTCGATTGCTTCGACCAAGCCGTCGATCCCGCGACTGTGCGCCGCGCTGATCGAGAGCATTTCCTTGAAACCGAGCCGCTGAAATTCCCCGTCGTAGTCCTCGTGTTTCACGTGGTCGATTTTGTTCACCGCCAAAATCACCGGCCGCTTCGAGCGGCGCAGCAGACGCGCGAGTTCCTCGTCGATCGGCGTGAGCCCCTGTTGCGCATCGACCACGAAAACAATCACGCCGGCTTCCTTCATCGCGGCGTCGGCCGCAGTGCGGACTTCCTGCAATAGCTCGGTCTCCCCCGCCCCACCGATGCCGCCGGTGTCCCAGACATTGAACGGTCGATTGCCGCGCTTGCTCGGCGCCATGATCCGATCGCGCGTGATGCCGGGTTGATCGTGCACGATCGCGATGTTGCGACCGACGAGCCGGTTAAAGAGCGCGGACTTGCCGACGTTCGGCCGACCCACGATCGCGACGCTCGGGATGGTGGCCATGGCCTAACGAACCTCCCCGCTGCCGTCGGACAGACCATGGGCGCCGAGCTGCCGGAAACCATCGGTCACATAGATGATGCCCGAGATGAGCGTGAAGAGACCGGCCGCGCCGACGATCCAGATGAGCGGGATAAACATGAGCTGCAACATCACCCATGCGATGGCCGTCATCTGCAAAAAGGTTGCGACCTTCCCGGTGAGCGCCGGACGCACCCGGACTTTGCCATTCAACAAATGCAGCACCGCGCTCCCGATCAGGATGACCGCGTCGCGGCTGATCACGAGCACCGGGAACCAAGTCGGGAAACGCCCATAAGCCGGGTCGATATCGCTCCAGTTGCTGATGCTCAGCGTAATGATCCCGCTCAGGAGCAGGCCCTTGTCCGCGATCGGATCGAGGACCACGCCGAGCGCGCTCTTCTGATTATAACGACGCGCGATGTAGCCATCGAGCCCGTCGCTCATCGCGGCCAAAAGGAAGAGCGCGATTGCGGTATAACGCTGCCATTCCAGCGGCTCGCCACGCTTGATGCTCTCGCCATAATAGAGCGCCATGAGCACAAACGCCGGGATCATCAGGATCCGGACGAGCGTGATTTTGTTCGGCGTGGTCATCGCGCGGGCCAAGATACCCCGGCTCGCGATCTGAACCAGCAGGTTCCGCGCTTTGCCTAACGAATCAGGTCTCGAGCGTGCGCGTAGCCGCGACCGGAGCGGCTTCCGCGCCCTTCCGGCCTTCGTGTTTTCCCTCTGCGAACTCTTCGATCATTTTTTTGTTAAAGGCCGGGATGTCATCCGGCTTGCGGCTGGTCACGAGGCCGTTGTCCACCACCACTTCTTCATCCACCCAGGTGCCCCCGGCGTTCTTCACGTCGGTCTGGATGGCGGGCCAGGAAGTAAGCGTACGCCCTTCGACGACGCCGGCATCGATCAACACCCATGGTCCATGACAGATTGCCGCGACCGGTTTGCCTTCATCGAAAAAATGACGCGCAAAATCGGTCGCCGCGGGAGTGGAGCGAAGTTCGTCGGGATTCATTAATCCGCCGGGGATCAGCAACGCGTCGAAGTCGTTAGGCCGCGCGTCATCGAGCGTGAGATCGACGTCGAACTTATCGCCTTTATCGGCGTGGTTCATGCCTTGGATTTGACCTGATTTCGGAGAAACGATCGTCACTTCGGCGCCCGCTTCTTTCAGCGCATCGCGTGGTTTGGTCATCTCGACCTGCTCGAATCCGCTCGCGACCAGAATCGCCACTTTTTTTCCGTCCAGTTTTCCAGCCATAAGAATTTCCCTTGGTGTGTTGTTGCGGCCACGCGGCGGAGTGCGGCGCGGCTGCGTAGGTTTTCGCAGCCGAGACCCCGGGCGGATGTAGCGCAACGGAAATGCGCCGCGGCGCACCTTGGCCTAACGAACGATCCAAAGGTTGCACGGGATCACGTCGGTGATCCACGCGCTTTGCCGCGGGAGTTTTGTTTCCGGGCCGGGCTTGGTCTCGAACGGCACCACGAGCAGGTCGGCCTCGACCGCCTGCACGAAATCAGACGCGGCAAAGCCGGTGTTGCCGCGAATGCAGCGGGTCTCGATCGGCACTCTCGTCGGTCCGGCCGCGAGCACGAATTCCTGGAGCGCGATCTCTTCTTCCTCCAGGGTTCGCGCGACCGTCCGCGGATTTTTTCCACGACGCCGGGCCCGCGCCTTGTCGAAGGTCGTGTAGTTGCGAATGACGTAGAGCCGCTCGCAATTTTCGCGCTCCGCGAGGTGAAGCGCGCGGCGGAAAGCCCGCTGCGCGTGGTCGGTGTATTCGGCCATGAAAACCATGTGGCGAATCGCTCTCGGTTCCAGCTCCGGCTTCAGGAAAAGCATGACCGAGCAGGTCGCCTCGCGCACCAGCCGACGGGCGACGTTGCCGAGAAACTGGCGATGGGCCGCTTCCTTCTCGAGCGCGCCGGCCACGAGTAACTCGAGCCGGTTTTGGCGCGCGGTCGCGAGAATCGCGTCGGCCGGATCGCCCTCGGCGTAGTGAATCTCGGAGTCGGCGGGCAACCGCAGTTTTTTCCAGGCCTCGGAAAACTTCCGGGTCGTGGTCGCGTCGCGTTTGCCGACGTAGATGAAACTGAGGTTCGCATCGAAGCGATCGCGCACCCGGCGCGCTTCCGCGAGCACCTGCAGGAAGCGCGGGGAAAATGTCGCCGCGACGGCGATGGAACGGTAGGGAGCAGCGTTCATTTTCGCGCGGTAACTTGGGAGTGCCCAAGGCGGAGGGCAACTCGCTCCGCGCGGCGGCAACGCGGCCGGGAAAATCCCCGGTTGGCCGCCGTCGCCTTTGTGCGAAATGTTCCGGCCATGCGGCGCGCGATTTACCCCGGCAGTTTCGATCCGGTCACCAACGGGCATCTCGACGTGATCGAGCGGGCGCGGAAGCTTTTCGATGAAGTGGTGGTCGCGGTCGCGCATAACGACCAGAAGCAACCGCTCTTTTCGCTCGAGGAGCGGCTCGAGTTCCTGCGGACGGTGACGCAGGGCATGGATCGAGTGAAGATCGCGCCGCTCGATGGACTGCTCGTCGATTTCGCGGTGCGGCAGGAAGCGCGCGCAATTGTGCGGGGGTTGCGTGCCGTCTCGGATTTCGAGTTTGAATTCCAGATGGCCCTGATGAATCGCAAACTCGAAGCGAGCGTCGAAACGATCTTCCTCATGCCGAAGGAGGAATACACTTATCTGAGCTCGCGGATCGTGAAGGAAATCGCCCGACTCGGCGGCGACGTCGGCGGATTTGTGCCATCGTGTGTGGTGGAAAGTTTCCGGGAGAAATTAGGGCAATGAAGATTCACCTGCGGCAAATTCCGGCCGATGGGCTGCATCTCGAGGGCGAAGAGGAGTGTCCGATTCCGCAGCTCGATCCGAAGGAAGCGCGCTGCACCGGACCGCTCCGCTACAATCTGGACGTGGGGATTTCCGAAGGCGCCCTCTGGGGAAACGGCGAACTCCATCAGCCGGTGGAATTGCATTGTGTGCGTTGTCTGGAGGCGTTCCCGTATGAGATCACTGTGCAGGATTTCGCGCTCCACACGGAGCTGACCGGCCCCGAATTGATCGATCTCACGCCGTTCATGCGGGAGGATATTTTGCTGAATCTTCCGCCTTATCCGCACTGCGATCGCGAGGGCGGGCGCGTCTGCCCGGTACCGGAGACGGCGGTGACGGCTGAAGAAACGGGCGCGCTCGAAGTGCGCCCGCCGGATTGGAGCGCGCTGGACAAGCTGGACCTCTAGTCGCCCAACCTCCACCCCGCGGTCATCCTGAGCGAAGCGCAGCGGAGTCGAAGGATCCCGCCGGGTTTCCCTTCCGACCCCTCGCAACGAAATCTTCCCAGCAAACCGACGGGATCCTCGGCTGCGCTCGGGATGACGCGACGACGAGCCAAATCGCACCCTTGTTTTTCGCCAGAAGCCTGCTTTCCTACACGGCTCTTATGGGAGTCCCGAAACGCAAAACCTCGAAGATGCGCCTGCGCACGCGCAAAGCTTCGCATCGCTGGCAGCCGCCGCAGCTCAACAAATGCTCGCAATGCGGAAGCACGGTGGCTTCGCACACCGCCTGTTCTTCCTGCGGTTATTACAAAGGCCGGCAGGTTCTCACGGTCGAAGCCTGATTCGTCGAAAATCGTCATCGTTAGGCCAAGCGGCCGGCGGCGCGATTTTCCGAACTTCGGTTCCCGGGTTGCCGCCGTTTTTCATTTTGCATTCGCAGACTGAAAACCGCAGAGTGCCCCCTCGATGAAAATCGCTCTGGACGCCATGGGTGGCGATTTTGGGCCGCCCAATCTTGTTGGCGGCGCGGTCCTCGCCCTGCGTGAATATCCGCAGATCGACAAGCTCTTTCTCGTCGGCGATACGCCGCAGATCGAGACCGAGCTGAAAAAGCTCAAATGCAATGATGGCCGGATCGAAATTGTTCATTCGACCCAGGTCGTTGAGATGAGCGACGGCGCGGTTCAATCGGTCAGGCGAAAAAAAGATTCCTCCGTCAGCCGCGCGGTCGACCTGGTGAAAAAAGGGGACGCGGCGGCGATTGTGAGCGCGGGGCACACCGGCGCCGCGGTTGCTGCGACCACGATCAAGTTGCGCACGCTGCCCGGGATCGATCGTCCCGGGATCTGCGCGCTGATCCCTTCCGAGACGAACGTCTTCTGTCTCTGCGACGCGGGCGCGAATAGCGATGCCCGACCTGAGCACCTGCTCCAATATGGCATCATGGGCTCGGTCTATTCCCGTCACGTTTTGGGCTACGACAATCCTTCCATCGGCTTGATGTCAATCGGTGGAGAAGACGTAAAAGGCACGGACCTGACGAAGGAAGTCTTCAAAATGCTGAAGCAAAGTTCGCTCAACTTCCGCGGCAACGTCGAACCGCACGACCTGTTCGGAGAGCCGGTCGAAGTGGTGGTCTGCGACGGCTTCGTGGGCAACGTCCTTTTGAAAACTTGCGAATCGGTCGGCGACGCCATTTTTCGCTGGCTCAAGCACGAGTTGGTGAAGACCAAGACGCGGATGGCCGGCGCCTATCTCGCGCAGAACGCTTTCAAGGCGATCCGCAAGAAAGTGAACTACGAAGAGTATGGCGGCTCGCCATTGTTAGGCGTGAACGGCATTTGCATCATCGCCCACGGCGCGAGCACGCCGCTCGCGATCAAAAACGCGCTCCGGGTGGCGACCGAGTCAATTGAAGAGCAGGTCAATCCACATATCGTCGAGGAAGTCGCCCGTTATAATGAAACGCACGCCCCGCTCGAGTCCGCGCTCCGGTAAACCTCAACGCACAGTCTCCATCGTCGGCACCGGCAGTTATGTGCCGGAAAAAGTCCTCACCAACGCCGACCTGATGAAGCTGGTCGAGACCGACGACGAGTGGATCACCTCGCGCACCGGGATCAAGGAACGGCGCATCGCCGCCGAGGACGAGTTCACCAGCGACATGGGCGCGAAAGCCGCCGAGGCCGCGATGGAAATGGCGGGAATCAAAGGCGACGAGATCGATCTGATCCTCGTGGCGACCGCGACACCCGACATGGTTTTCCCGGCGACCGCCTGTTTCATCCAGACGAAAATCGGCGCGACCAAGGCCGCCTGTCTCGACATCTCGGCGGCCTGCGCGGGCTTCCTTTTCGCGGTCGAGATTGGGCAGCAATTCATCATGTCGCACACCTACGACACGGTGCTGGTGATCGGCGCGGAGAAGCTGAGCTCGATCACCGATTGGACCGATCGGAACACCTGCGTGCTCTTCGGCGACGGCGCCGGCGCGGCGATCTTGCGGCATCGCGACGGCGGTTCGCACGGATTGATCAGCAGCCACATCGCGAGCAACGGCGAGTATGCCGACATCCTCTGGATGCCGGGCGGCGGCTGCAAAACACCGATCACGCGCGAGAACGCCGACGACCACCTGCAGACGATTAAAATGTCCGGCAAGGAAGTCTATAAACAGGCCGTGATCGCGATGGTCGACGCCGCCAAAATCGCGCTCGACAAAGCTGGCTTAACGATGGACGACATCGCCTGCGTCATCCCGCACCAGGCCAACGTCCGGATCATCGAAGCGATCGCCGACCGGCTAAAAATCCCGATCGAAAAATTCTTCGTGAATCTCGATTGCTACGGGAACACCTCCGCCGCGGCAGTCGCGATCGCGCTCGATCACGCGAACCGCTCCGGCCGGATCAAAAAGGGCGACTACGTCCTGATGGTCGTCTTCGGCGGCGGCCTGACCTGGGCCGGCTCAGTTCTAGAGTGGTAGCCCGCGCGTCGGCCACACTCTGCTAACGAGCGGAGCGCATCGAAACCGAAGACACCCTAACGAAAGTGCGATGAGCGCTTGGCGAGGTCTTTCTCCAGGCGCGCGCACATCAGATCGCACAGTTCCAGAATCTGTGGATCGGAAATGAAATAAAAAGCGTTCACTCCCTGCTTCCGACGATCGACCATGCCCACCTCCATCAGGATGCCGAGATGCTTGGAGACGTTGGCCTGGGTGAGGCCGGTTAATTCCACCAGCGCGGTAACGTGCTGCTCACCGTGCTCGAGTGCGATAAGGAGTTGGAGCCGGGCCGGTTCGCTCAAGACCTTGAAACGGCGGGCGACGAGACGAAGGGCCGGGCCGGAAATTCTGGGGCTTTTGGTTTTGCGAGGCATGAAAGAAACTTGCGCGGGCTTTATATAACTATATCGTTATGTAGTTGACTGTCGACATTCCACTACTTTTCTTTTTACCCTAATTATGAAATTCGTAAATCTCCTCCCCTACTGGCCCCTGCTCCTCGGCGCGGCTCTCGGCGCGCTGCTCGGCTACTTCGGTCAATGCACTTCCGGGACTTGCCCGCTCACTTCCACCTGGTGGCGCGGCGCACTCTACGGCGGCTTTCTCGGACTCCTTTTCACTATTTCCTCCTCGCATTCCGCCCCGCCTCAGCAAAATCCTACCCCCAAGGCGCTGCAAGACGCCCATCCGCCCGCCTCTCCGGTTGGCCATTCCGGGATCTAGGGAAAATTCCCACAACCACCCACATGCCTCCATCACGATAGAGTAATGTATGTGCCCGACTCGATCGGGCGCCCGTTTCGCCAACCCAAATAATCCTTTTTATGTCACTCATCTTCGAACGCATCCAAACCGACGGCATCGCTGAACTCTCCTACTTGGTGGGCGACGACGGCGAAGGCGTAGCGGCGGTTTTCGATCCCACGCCCGACGTCGAGAAATACCTGACGATGGCGCGGGAGAATAACCTTTCGATCACGCATATTTTCGAGACGCATATTCACGCGGATCTGATGAGCGGGTCGCGCGAACTCTGCGCGCAGGCGGATTCGGCGAAAATTTTCGCGAGCCATGATGGCGGCGCGCGTTATGGCTTTGACACCGAAGCGGTGAAGGACGGCGACACCTTTACGCTCGGCAAAACGGTCATCACCGCGCGGCACACACCGGGTCACACCCCCGAGCACATGAGCTATGAGCTGGCCGAAAAGGGACGCGAACAAAAGCCGTGGGGCGTGCTCACGGGCGACTCGCTTTTCGTAAGCTCAGCCGGCCGCCCTGACCTCCTCGGCTCAGGCGAAGCGAAGAAACTGGCGAAGCAGCAATTCCACACTCTGCGCGACTATTTTCTGAAACTGCCCGATAGCGTGATGATTCATCCGGCTCACGGCGCGGGCTCTCCCTGTGGCGCGGATATCGGCGATCGCCTCCAGAGCACGATCGGCTACGAGCGCGACTCGAATCCGTTTCTGCAATTCGAGGACGTGAAGGAGTTCACCGACTACGCGCTCGGCACCGCGCCGCCGGTGCCGACCTACTATCCGCGGATGAAAAAGATCAACGCCAAAGGGCCGGAGATCATCGGCAACCTGCCGCGCGTGCCTGGTCTTCCGCCGAAGGCGTTTAAGGAAGCGGTCGCGGAGACGGACAACGTGCTCATCGATACGCGCACCATGCTTGGTTTCGGCGGCGGTCACATCCCCGGCGCGCTCAACATCGGTGGTTCGCCGATGCTTTCGATCTGGGCCGGTTGGTTGCTCGATCCCACGAAGCCGATCCTGCTCGTGCTCGAGAAGGACAGCGGCCTCGAGAGTATCGTGAAATATTTTATCCGCACTGGTTACACGAACTTTGCCGGCTATCTGGTCGGCGGAATGAAAGCCTGGGACAACGCCGGTTTCGAGATCGATCACGTGCCGCAAATGAGCGTGCACGAATTGAAAAAGATGGCCCCCAAAATCCAGATCATCGACGTCCGCAGTCCGGACGAATGGAAGGAGGGACACATTCCCGGCGCGCATCATCTCTTCCTGCCGGAGATCCGCGAGAAGGCTGCGAAATTCTCCAGGAAAAAGCCGACGGCGGTTTATTGCGACAGCGGATATCGCGCGAGTCTCGCCAGCAGCATGCTGAAGCAGGAAGGTTTCACCGACGTGCACAACGTGCCCGGCAGCTGGCAGGCTTGGAAAAAAGCGGGCTTCAAAGTGGAGGGAAAAATCAAATCATGAAGCGTTTCTTAACCGCCCTTCTCCTGCTCGCGCCTTCGGTCGCTTTTGCGGCTGACCCAAAGGTGGATGCGCGCAACTTTTCGGGTCCGGCCTGGTCGCCCTACGTGGCGGGCGCAGGCATCGGCGTGCTCAGTTGGCTGACCTTTTACTTCGCCGACAAACCGATCGGCGCCTCCTCGTTCTACGCGGCGGTCGCGGGCGGCATCGGCCGCATCTTTGCGCGGCGCCACACCGACTCGCTCGAGTATTATAAAGAGAACCCGCCGAAAATCGGCTGGGAAACGGTGCTCGTCCTCGGAACGGTCGCCGGCGCGTTCATCGCGGCGATGACCGGCGGCGAACTTACGAATCGCTGGCTTCCGCCCTTCTGGGTCGCGCGTTTTGGCGAGCAATCCTTCGCGCTCCACGCCGCCCTCGGGCTGCTTGGCGGCCTCCTGATGGCGTTCGGCGCGCGCTTCGCCGGCGGCTGCACGAGCGGCCACGGGATCAGCGGCACGCTGCAACTTAACGTCGGTTCCTGGATCTCCGTGATCTGCTTCTTCATCGGCGGCATCGCCGTCGCCTACCCGCTTTATCTCCTATGATCGACCCCGGCGCGGCAGTGAAAAAGGGCAGTGCAAAACCGGAGGCGCCCATCGCGCCGCCCGCGAAATTGATCCTCGCGCTCATCGCGGGACTGGCTTTCGGTTTTCTTTTGCAAAAAGGCGGCGCGGCGAAATTCAACATCCTGATCGGGCAGTTGCTTCTCCAGGATTGGACCGTCGCCAAGATCATGCTCAGCGCGATCGTCGTCGGCATGATTGGGATTTATCCGTTGCACCAGGCGGCCAAAGTGAACCTGCATCTCAAGCCGACCAAGCTCGGTCCGAACATCATCGGCGGGCTCATCTTCGGCGCGGGCTTTGCGCTTATGGGCTATTGCCCCGGCACCGCGGCGGCGGCGCTGGGCCAGGGAAACTGGGACGCGCTTTTCGGGATGGTCGGCCTCGTGATCGGCTCGTATGTCTACGCCGAGATGTCTGGCTGGTTGCAGCGCACCGGGAAAAAAATGGGCGACTTCGGCAAGATCACCTTGCCCGATGTGATCAAGGTTCCGCGACTCCCCTTTGCCTTGGGCTTTGCCCTCTTGCTCACGATCGCCCTTGTGATTCTCGATCGATTAACCGTGCGATAAACTCATGATCCCGAAAAACAAAACCCTCTTCACCGTCTGCGCCCTTGTCCTCGGATTTTGCCTAACGACCGTCGCAAGCGACCTGAAAGACGGCCCGCAGACCGCCCCGGCCTGGCAGTTGCAGAGTCTCGAGGGCAAACCAGTTCAGCTTGCCGATTTCAAAGGGAAAGTGGTGGTGTTGAATTTCTGGGCGACCTGGTGCCCGCCCTGCCGCGCGGAAATACCTGACCTGGTTTCATTGCAGCAACAATACGCGGCCCGCGGTCTCGTCGTCGTGGGCATCTCCATGGATGAAGGCGGACCCGCGGGGGTTGCGAGCTTCGTAAAAAAAATGGGGATCAATTACCCGGTCGTGATGGGAAACGCGAAGACTGCGGAGGCCTATGGCGGCATCCAAGTGTTGCCGACCACCTTCATCATCGATCGCAAGGGGAAGGTGGTCGACGGCTTGCAAGGCGCGACCAATCGCGCCGGTTTCGAAGAGAAAATCAAGCCGGTCCTTTGATCGGTCGCGCCCCGATCCGATGATGGCTTTGGCGCTCATCCTGGCGGTGGCGATCGGTCTTTCGCTCGGATTATTAGGCAGCGGCGGCTCGATTATTACCCTGCCGGTTCTGGTTTACGCGGCGAAGGTTCCCGCCCCGCAAGCGGTCGCAATGTCGCTCGCCGTCGTCGGGGGAACTACGCTGGTCGGCAGCATCCTCGGCGCGCGGAGTGGTCACGTGCACGGAAAGGCCGCGCTCCTTTTCAGCATCACCGGCGTGATCGGCGCGCTCGGCGGTTCACAACTGACCCACCTGGTTTCGCAGCCGGTTCTCCTCCTGATTTTTGCCGGTCTCATGATCGTGGTCGCGCTCCGCATGTTTCGTCCGCGGCCCGAACAAACGGGAAATGAAAGCGCCGAATGCCACTGGCTGAGCTGCACCGCGACTGGGCTCTTCGTTGGGACGCTAACCGGGTTTCTCGGCGTCGGCGGCGGCTTCCTCATTGTGCCCGCGCTGCTTTTCATGGCGCGCGTTCCGTTGCAACGCGCCATTGCCACGTCGCTGGTGATCATCACGGTAACTTCCGCCGCGGGATTGATCGGCCATCTGCGCCGGACGCATTTTGACTGGTCGATCGCTGCGATGTTCCTCGCGCTCGCGATCGTCGGGATGCTCGCGGGGAGAAAATTAGCCCACCGCGTCGAACCGGAGCGATTGCGCCATTGGTTCGCCTGGTTCGTCCTCGCGGTCGCAGCCTTTGTCATCGCCGAGAACTGGTCGGCCTTTCGCTAAAGAATCGAAACAAGAACCATGAACAAACCAACCAAAACCATCCTTCTCGCGGCGCTCTGTTCGCTCGCGCTTACCACCATGAATGCACAAACCGAATCAGCTTCTTCCGTCAAAACGCACCGGGTCCTCTTTGAAGTGACGATGGAAGGAAACGAGCAGTGGACCGGGGTCCTGAACAATGTCGAGAATCTGCGCAAAGCGCTCGGCGAGGCGACCGAGATCGAAGTCGTCGCGCACAGCAAAGGTCTCGGCATGCTCCTGGCAAAGGACAACGCCTCAACCGAGCGGATGAAAAAACTGAGCGAGGCCGGCGTCGTCTTCGCGGCCTGCGAGAACACGATGAAGAAGAAGCACGTCACCAAAGATCAACTCGTGCCGTTCGCGACCACCACCGATTCCGGCGTGGCGGAAGTGGTGCGCAAACAGGAAGCCGGCTGGAGCTACCTCAAGAGCGGCATATGACATCGTGGGCGCTCCGCCTTTGCCTCGCGCTGACAGTTCTTGCGCCCTCCGGCGTGAGGGCAGGAGCTCCGGAAAAAATGATCACCATCCTGCACACCAATGACATCCACGGCCACGTGACCGAGTGGCGCGGGTGGGAAGGTGATCTCGCGGGTAAAACCGTGGGCGGGTTCGACCGCCTGGCCACGGCGGTGAAACAAGCGCGAACGCGGGCGGGCGAGGCCAATGTGCTCCTGCTCGATGCCGGAGACGCCATCGGCGACACCATGCTCGCGGACTTGACGAAAGGCCGCGCGGTCCTCGATCTGATGGCGTCGCTGCATTACGACGCGATGGCTCTCGGGAATCACGAGCCGGATTTCAGTGCGGCCACGCTTCGAGGTTACATCGCCGAGGCGAAAGTGCCGATGCTGGCCGCGAACCTGCGCGCGGAGAACGAACTGATCGCTCGGCCCTATCTAATCAAGGAAGTCGCCGGCGTAAAAGTCGGCCTGCTCGCGCTGGCTTACCCGAATACGCCGCTGACGACTGCGAAAAAAAACGTCGAGCGGCTCGAATGGGAATCCGATTCGGCGGCGGTCGCGCGGCGCTTCATTCCGCAGATGCGCGGAGAAGGCGCGGAGCTCATTATCCTGCTGACGCATCTCGGCCTCGGGGCCGACCAGAAACTCGCGGCGGCCGTTCCCGGGATCGACGTGATTGTTGGCGGACACAGTCACAATCGGATGAAGCACGCGCTCCGGGTCGGCTCGACATTGATCGTGCAGGCTGGTGCGCATCTCTCCGATCTCGGCGTGCTCGAGCTGCGCGTGCGCGACGGTAAAATTGCGGGTTTCGAGCGGCGCCTCCTGCCGTTAACCGGCGCGCGCGATCCCGAAGTGACGAAGCAAATTGAAGTCCTCCGGAAGCCGTTTGCCGAGCAACTTGAGGAGTCGTTAGGCGAAGCGACCGCGCCGATCGTTCGCGCGCAAACCCTCGCGGGCGACGACCCGCGCCAGCGCGACGAACAATCGCCGGCCGACTCGCTCTTCGCCGATATCCTGCGCGCGCAAACCAGAAGTGACCTCGCGCTGCTCCCCGGCGTCGGCTACGGCGTCGCCATCCCGACCGGGCCGATCACGGCGGAGTCGTTACGCAACCTCGTCCCGCATGAAAGCAAAGTCGTAACCATGCGCCTGACCGGCGTGCAGGTGCGCGCAATTCTCGCGCAAGCGGTTGAGAACGCCTATACGAGCGACCCGCTCCGGAAGGTTGGAGGCATGATCCAGGTCAGCGGCCTTCACTTCACGCACGATCAAACAAAGGTGCTCGAGGATTCGCTGGAACCGGCCCGAGTCTACCGAGTCGCGACTAATTCCATGCTCGCGGCTGGAGGGCATCGTTATGGCACGTTTCTGGACGGCAAAGGGCAGGAAGAACAGGGCTCGCAGTTTCAGATGATCGCCAACTGGATCAAAACGCAGAAGACAGTGCACACGCCAGATGACGTCCGCATCTCCCGCGCCGCGGGCGGGAAATAATTCTCGAACTGATCGGATGAGAAAACGCGGGGAAGGTCTTTAGTCGGGTATGCTGATCGAAACCCACGCCCACCTCGATTACCCCGACTTCGCGCCTGACTTCGACGCGATCCTGCAGCGCGCTCACGATGCCGGGGTAACGCGCATCATCACCATTGGGACCTCGATCGCGAGCAGCCATCGCGCGGTCGAGCTCGCGGAAAAGTATCCGAATGTCTACGCCGTCATCGGCGTGCACCCGACCAATGCGGAGGAGGCGGGTGACGATGTGATCACGCCGTTGCGCGAGCTGGCGAGAAGTCCGCGGGTCGCGGCGATCGGCGAGACCGGGTTGGATTATCATTCTCTGCCGAGCGCGACGCTGGCGAAGGAGCGCCGCTCGCAGGTCGTCACGCAAGCGTTGCAAGCCGAGACCGAAGATGAAATCGAAGGGGGCCTGCACGATGGCGCGTTGAAAAGTCAGCAGGCGAGTCTCTTTCAGCAACAGCTCGATCTCGCGGTGGAACTGAAGCTCAACGTCGTGATCCACCAGCGCGATGCGTGGGACGACACCCTCGCGATCCTGCGCGAATACGGCCGGCAGGTGAGCGGCGTTTTCCATTGCTTCGGCGGCACGCGTGAGCAGGCCGAGGAAGTGATCTCGTTAGGCCATCTCGTTTCCTTTACCGGGATCGTAACTTTCAAGAACGGCGCGCGCGTCCGCGACGTCGCCGCCGGCTTGTCGTTCGGCGAATTCATGGTCGAGACCGATTGCCCCTATCTCGCGCCGGAGCCGCATCGTGGGAAACGCTGCGAACCGGCCTACACCCGGCTGGTCGCGGAAAGCATCGCGGCGGCCCGCGGGATCAGCGTCGAGGAAGTGGCGCGCGCGACCACCGCGACCGCCGAGGAATTTTTCCGGCTCGGTCGCGCGTGAAGCAAGTAGCGAAGTGGTTCGCGCTCGCCGTGCTGTTGTCGTTAGGCGCGTGCACCACGCCGGATCGGCATCACCAGATCATCATCAGCATTCCCGAACAGCGGATGGCGCTGCTGAATGACGGCCAACCGATCGCCACCTACCCGGTTTCCACTTCGAAGTTTGGCCTCGGCGACATCCCGGGTCGTAGCGAGACGCCGCTGGGCAATCTCGAGATCGCGCGCAAAATCGGCGACAACGCGCCGAGCGGCGCGGTTTTCAAAAGCCGGCGCCTGACCGGTGAATTGGTGCCGCCGGATGCTCCCGGCCGCGATCCGATCGTGAGCCGGATCCTCTGGCTGCGCGGACTCGAGTCGCAGAATGCGCGCGCTTTTACTCGCTACATTTACATTCACGGCACGCCGGAAGAGCGGAACATCGGGCGCCCGGTGAGCTACGGCTGCATCCGCATGCGTTCGCAGGATGTGATCCAGCTTTACGCGGTCGTCGGAGCGGGCGCGCGGGTCACGATCGCGACCGAGCCGCTGGAGACGCTCGTCCCGGGGCTCGCGCCGACGCCGGCGCCTTTCGAGGCCGTTCGTTAGGCAGGCTAAGCCGGTAGCGGCAACCGGATTTCCACCGTGGTGCCGCTGTCCTGAATGCTGGTGACGGCAATCGTGCCGCCATGCGCGGTCACGACGGATTTCGCGATCGCCATGCCCAATCCCGTTCCGTGCGATTTCCCGTAAGTAACGAAGGGCTCGAAAAGTTTCGCGAGAATGTCAGCTGGCATGCCGACCCCGGTATCGGAGATTTGGATCACCGCGTGGCCGTCCGCGGAATCGGTCACGACATTCAAGATGCCGCCGCTCGGCATCGCCTCGCGCGCATTTTTGATCAGGTTGCAGAGGACGCGGAGGAAACGTCCGAGATCGACGTTGATGTTGCCCTCGTAGCGGATGTCTTTGATGAGTTGAATGTTGTGTCCCGGAAGCAGGCAGAGGGACTGGCTGTTCAACTCGTCGAGCAGGCGCCAGATCGAAAGGATCTCGCACTGCAGCGCCGATTGGCCGCGGGCGTAGTCGAGAAGTTCCTGGGTCATCGCGAGCATTCCGTTGACCGCGGTGTCCATCATTTTGGTCAGCTTTTGCTGCCGCGGATTGGTGCTCTCGGCGGCGAGCATTTCGCAGCAGCCGCGCACGATGCAGATGGGATTTTTGAGGTCGTGAATGATCGTGTTCGCCATCGACCCGACCAGGCTGAGGCGTTCGCTCCGCATGACTTCGGAGATGAAGTGCGAGTTGACGCTGCGGAGGCGTTCCGTGACGGAACGGAGGAAGTTCATGTGCAACCGGCTCGGGGCCAGTTCCAGAATGTGCTGGAAGGTCGGTTCGTCGACCGCGCCGAGCAGGGTGGTGCCGACCGCAGTTGCCATCGCGGACCGCGGCTGGCCATCGAGCAGCGCCATCTCGCCGAAGAAGCTCCCCGGTTGGATGAAGCCGAGCGTTTCCTGTTCTCCACCGCGACCAAACTTGGAGATTTTCACCGAGCCTTCGCCGACGAGGTAAAGCAGATCACCCTGGTCGCCCTCGTGGAAAATGACTTCACCCGGTGCGAGGTGCACGACCTTCACCTCGGGCGCGATCTGCCTGAGCAAGTCCGGCTGGATGCCCTCGAAGATTCGGTTCTTCGCCAATCCATCAAAAGCTTCGACACTGAGAGCGTTCATAGAGTTGTGGTCCCAGAAGACGCCGGACGGGTTCTCGCCTTCCGCAAGGTCGCCTGGATTTGATCCAGCAATTCCTGCGATCGATAGGGACGCCGCAGGAATCCGGCCAACCCGTCCGCCATCATCCGCTCGAGGCGCGCCTCATCGATGAAACCGGTGTTCAGAAGAATGGGAATCCCCGGGTTGATCGTCCGGATTCGCTTCAGCACTTCTTCGCCGTCCATGATCGGCATGTTGAGATCCAACAGGACAAGGTCGAAGCGATTTGGATATTGCACGAAAAGGTCAAGAGCTTCGAAACCCGACTGCGCGGTCACCACTTCGTAACCGGCTTCGGCCAGAATCTCCGCGGTCAATTCCAGCGCCATCGGTTCGTCGTCGACCAGCAGGAGAGAGCGCGAGATCTGCAACTTCGAGGCCGGGCGCGCCGCGGACCTTGGCTTTTGCATCAGACCCGGATGCAGAAGAATTTTCCGATCCGTTCCGCCGACCTGCCGGGCGATCTGCTCGGTCACATTGGCCGCTCGCTCGACGCTGACGCGGAGCATCTCAAAGTATTTTTCCGAATCGGCGTTTCCTTCCCAGATGTTCTCCAACATGGAGACCGTGCCCGCGACGATCTGGAGGAGGTTGTTCAGCTCACTCGCCGCCGCCGGCATGAGTTCATTTTCGCGGGAGATTGTCGCCTCGAGGTCCGGACCCGTTGTCATCGTGGAAAAATCTGGTGAGCAAATCGCATGGTGGAGTCTTTACCGAAAAGGAATAAGCAGTCCCCATACCCGCCAGCGACAAAGCTGGTCTGATGAGATCCTGGCGCAGAAGTTTTTGCGATCGTGCACTCGTTCCCGGTGGAGGCATGCCGGCTGCTTGTTCCCTGATGGTGTTCATTCAGTGCGACTCCGTTTCCGACCTTGCCCACGATGCGTGATTATTTTCCGGCCGTCGCTTCCCGCGATTTATCCGTCCGCTTCTGGGGTGTCCGGGGCTCGATCCCTTCGCCGGGACCGGAGACGGTTTTTTATGGCGGCAACACTTCTTGCGTCGAACTGCGGCTCGGGAATGAAGTCCTGATCCTCGACGCCGGCAGCGGCATTCGGCAGCTCGGGTATCATCTCGCGGACGAACTTCGCGATGCGGCGCTGATCACCACCCTGCTCATTTCGCATACGCACTGGGATCATATCCAGGGGTTGCCCTTCTTCGGTCCCGCGTATTCGCGGGAGCACCAATTCCGTATCCTCGGCGCACCGGGCACGGGCGCGAAATTACGCGCTGCACTCGTCAGCCAGATGGATCCGATCCAATTTCCCATCCCTCTCGGATGCCTGACGGGTATCCGCGCGATTGAAGAATTCGCGGCCACAACCACAACCTTCGGCTCCTTTTCGGTGAGCACGATCGGCCTCAACCATCCGGGTGGCTGCACCGGTTTCCGCATCGATGCGGGCGGCTGCACGCTCGCCTACCTGCCGGATCATGAATCGTATCATGGCGCGATGGTTTCATCCGATCCGGCGGTGGCCGCGGCCGCTACCGAGGCGCAGAAAGCGCTCGTCGCTTTCCTCGCCGGCTGCGATCTCCTTATCCTCGATGCGCAATACAATCGATCGGAATACCCGGCGCACATCGGCTGGGGACACGGTTGTCTCGACGAGTCGGTCGCGCTCGCGCTCAGCGCCGGGGTTGATCATCTCGCTCTTTTTCACCACGATCCGCAGCACGACGACGCGCAGGTGGACGCCATGGTGGGACAAGCCCGCGCGCAGGTGGAAGACGCCGGGGCACGCCTGACCGTGCAAGCCGCGCGGGAACGAACGCAAATCGTCCTCACGGCGCGGGAGAAGGAATGGGCTGCCTGACGGACTCGTTAGGCGCCTAACGAGTCTCTACGGCAACTGCCCGAGCTGCTCCTGCACCATCGGGCGGGCGAGAAGTTTCAGGTCCGCGTCGGTCATGATTTCCACGAGCTCGCGAAACCGGACTTTCGGTTCCCAATCGAGCACGCGCTTGGCTTTCGCCGGGTTGCCGATGAGCAATTCCACCTCCGCCGGACGCTCGTAGCGTTGGTCGTGTTTGACGTATTCTTTCCAATCGAGATCGGCGCGGCCGAAGGCGATATCGAGGAACTCGCGAATGGTGTGCGTCTCGTTCGTCGCGAGGACAAAGTCGTCGCCTTCCTCGTGCTGCAGGATGCGCCACATGCCCTCGACATATTCCGGCGCGTAACCCCAGTCGCGTTTCGCGTCGAGGTTGCCGAGGAAAAGTTCCTTCTGCAGGCCGTGTTTAATTGCGGCCACGGCGCGGGTGATTTTGCGGGTGACGAAAGTTTCGCCGCGGCGCGGGCTTTCGTGGTTGAAGAGGATGCCGTTGCTCGCGCAGAGGCCGTAACTTTCGCGGTAATTCACCGTCGCCCAATAGGCGAAAACTTTCGCCACACCGTAGGGACTGCGCGGCCAGAACGGCGTCGTCTCGATCTGCGGAACTTCCTGCACTTTGCCAAACATTTCGCTGCTCGAGGCCTGGTAAAAACGGGAACGGATCCCGGTTTCCCGGATCGCCTCGAGAATGCGGATCGTGCCGACGACCAGTGACGTCGGAGGTGTATTCCGGGATGTCGAAGCTCACTCGCACGTGGCTCTGCGCCGCGAGATGATAGATCTCGTCCGGCTTCAACTCGTAGATCAGTTTCACCAGATTCACCGAATCGCTCAGGTCGCCGTAGTGCAGAAAAAGCCGCACGCCATTGATGTGCGGATCGGCGTAGAGATGATCGATGCGCGCGGTGTTGAAGGTGCTGGCGCGGCGGATGATGCCGTGGACTTCGTAGCCTTTCTCGAGCAGCAGATCCGCGAGATAACTTCCGTCCTGGCCGGTGATGCCGGTGATCAATGCTTTTTTCATGGGGCGTCCCGCTCTACCGCAAGCCGCATGCCGCGGCAAACAATTTAGCGGACGAGCGGATCGAGTTGCCGCAAGGACTGCGCGCTGCGCCTCGATCAAATCCGCGATGCCGTTTTGGCCTAACGAGAGCATTTGCAGCAGTTGCTCGTGCGAAAACGTCGCCTCTTCGCCCGCGCCCTGCACTTCCACGAGCGCGCCGCTTTCGGTCGCAACCAAGTTCAGATCCACGGTCGCGGCTTTGTCTTCTTCGTAGTTCAAATCGAGCAGCGCGACGCCGTCGATTACGCCCACGCTGATGGCGGCAACGAGGGTTTTGATCGGAACTTCGGCGAGCATTTTTTCTTCAACCAAACGGCGACAGGCGAGGGTGACCGCGAGGCTTGCGCCCGTGATCGCCGCCGTGCGCGTCCCGCCGTCCGCCTGCAGCACGTCGCAATCAACCCAGATCGTGCGCGGTCCGAGTTTTTCAAGATCAACCGCGGCGCGCATCGAACGGCCGATCAGCCGCTGGATTTCACTGCTGCGGCCGTCGAGGCGTCCTTTCGCGATGTCGCGCGGCTTCCGTGTCAGGGTCGAATACGGCAGCATCGAATACTCCGCGGTCAGCCAGCCGCCCGTGACCCGCTGATCTTTCATCCAACGCGGCACGATTCTCTTCGATCATCACGCCGCAGAGCACCCGCGTGTGTCCCATCGAAATGAGGACGGACCCGCTGGCATGCGGAGCGATTCCGCATTGAAAATTCACCGGGCGGAGTTCGTTAGGCGCGCGTTCGTCGAGAGTCTGCTCATGAGGGCCAGCGTAGCGGCGGAGGCCTCGAAGCGCCCCGAAAATGTGCCGGAAACCAAAAAAATCACAAAATCTTTACAAACCGAGTTGACGGGTGGGAAGAACGCACTACTTTCGCCATCCCGTCAGACGCGGGCTTCGAGACTTCTCGGAGTGGTTCTCGCATATTTTGGGACTGCAAATTGGAACTCAATTTTGTCCCGCCTTTTGAAACACGGCAACGTGGATCACAAGTCGGCGCCGAAGTTGAGTTTTTTGTCGCCCGGAAGATGCGCAGCACCGTTGGTTCTTTGAAATCTACATACAGGGTAGTAAATACAACTTTTTAGAGCTGAGTCTGAATCAAAGCGTTCCAGTCTTCGGATTGGAAACGAGAGTTTCAGTTATCAAATCTCTGGTCCCGCAAGGGATCGGAACAGATTGATCAAGCTACAAAGAGCACATAATGGATGCCTTGGTGCCAATAGGCGATGAAGGACGTGGCTAACTGCGATAAGCCTCGGAGAGCGGTAAACACGCTTTGACCCGGGGATTTCCGAATGGGATAACCTGAGTGGAGTAATATCTGCTCGAGTTCCTGTGAATACATAGCAGGAACATCGCGATACCCGGTGAAGTGAAACATCTCAGTAACCGGAGGAAAAGAAAGCGAAAGCGATTCCGTAAGTAGTGGCGAGCGAAAGCGGAAGAGACCAAACCACCAGCTTGCTGGTGGGGTTGTAGGAGCCCGATGTGGTAGTGCAACGATTAGATGAAGCGAATGGAAAATCGCTCCAAAGAGGGTGACAGGCCCGTAATCGAAAATCCGCGCACGCCTAGGGATTTCCTGAGTAATACGATGCACGTGAAACTTCGTATGAATCCACGCCGACCACGGCGTAAGTCTAAATACTAATTGGCGACCGATAGTGAACAAGTACCGCGAGGGAAAGGTGAAAAGAACCGCTGTGAGCGGAGTGAAATAGTACCTGAAATTATGTGCTTACAAGGTGTCAAAGCCGGCGCAATCCGGTGATGGCGTGCCTTTTGCTTAATGAGTCTGCGAGTTAGTGTCAGTGGCGAGCCTAAGGCGTTCTGCGCCGGAGGCGAAGCGAAAGCGAGTCCGAAATGGGCGACCATAGTCGCTGGCACTAGACCCGAAGCCGAGGTGATCTACCCATGAGCAGGTTGAAGGTTGCTTAACCGCAACTGAAGGACCGAACCCGTGAAGGTTGAAAACTTCTGGGATGACTTGTGGGTAGGAGCGAAAGACTAATCAAACCCGGTGATAGCTGGTTCTCCCCGAAATAGCTTGAGGGCTAGCCTCGTGTGCTGACCTGCGGAGGTAGAGCACTGGATGAACTAGAGCCCATACCAGGGTATCGAATTCAATCAAACTCCGAATGCCGCAGGGTGTAACACGGGAGTCAGTGCGTGAGGGATAAGCTTCACGCGCGAGAGGCAAACATGCCAGACCAGCAGCTAAGGTGCCCAAATACCGTTCAGTGGAAAGGATGTGAGGTTGCTTAGACAGTGAGGATGTTGGCTTAGAGGCAGCCATCATTTAAACAGTGCGTAATAGCTGACTCATCGAGCGATCTCGCGCCGATAATGATTGGCGATAAGCGGTATACCGAAGCTCTGGAAGACGTGTGGTTTCGACCATGCGGATTGGTAGGGGAGCGTTCTAGCGACATTGAAGCAGGAGCGGAAGCAACTGTGGAGTTTCTAGAAGTGAGAATGCAGACATGAGTAGCGACAAGCCAGGTTAGATTCCTGGCCGCCGTAAACCCAAGGTTTCCTGGGGAAGGTTCGTCCTCCCAGGGTTAGTCGGGACCTAAGCTGAGGCCGAAGGGCGTAAGCGATGGACAGCTGGTTTAATATTCCAGCACCGGCTGTGGTTAAGTTGCAAGGTACGCATGAGTGGAGAGCGTCCGTCGATTGAAAGTGACGGTCCCGCAAGGGGACGCTGAGGCCTCTGGCCAAAGCGGATCGTTTAAAACTTGTGCCAAGAAAAGCCATGCAATGTTCCCACGGTTGCCCGTACCGTAAACCGACACAGGTGGGTGGGTAGAGTATACCCAGGCGCGTGAGTGAAACCTCGTTAAGGAACTCGGCAATCTAGCCCCGTAACTTCGGAAGAAGGGGTGCCTCCAGCAATGGAGGTCGCAGTGAAATGGGTCAACCGACTGTTTAACAAAAACACAGCACTCTGCCAAGTCGTTAAGACGACGTATAGGGTGTGACACGTGACCAATGCGGAAAGATTACGGTAAGTGGTTAGCCGCAAGGCGAAGCTACGAGCCCAAGTCCCCGTGAATGTCGGCCGTAACTATAACGGTCCTAAGGTAGCGAAATTCCTTGTCGGGTAAGTTCCGACCTGCACGAATCGTGTAACGAGTTGACCGCTGTCTCAACGAGGAGCTCAGCGAAGTTGTAGTGGCGGTGAAGATGCCGCCTACCCGCAGTAGGACGGAAAGACCCTATGCACCTTTACTACACGCTGTTACTGTTGTTTCGATTTTGATGCTTAGCGTAAGTGGAAGACTGTGATTCAGACCTTTCGGGGTTTGATGAGTCGCCAATGAAACACCACCCTTCGACATTGGAACAACTAACCTCTTGCCATTATCTGGCAGAGGGACACTGGCAGCCGGCTAGTTTTACTGGGGCGGTATCCTCCCAAAGAGTAACGGAGGAGTACCAAGGTTGGCTCAACCTGGTTGGCAATCAGGTGACGAGTACATGGATATAAGCCAGCTTAACTGTGAGACACACACGTCGAGCAGGTACGAAAGTAGGTCCAAGTGATCCGGTGGTTGAATGTGGAATTGCCATCGCTCAACGGACAAAAGGTACGCTAGGGATAACAGGCTGATCCTGCCCAAGAGCTCATATCGACGGCAGGGTTTGGCACCTCGATGTCGGCTCATCACATCCTGGGGCTGGAGAAGGTCCCAAGGGTCCGGCTGTTCGCCGGTTAAAGTGGTACGCGAGCTGGGTTCAGAACGTCGCGAGACAGTTCGGTCCTTATCCACTGTGGGCGCAGGAGAATTGAGGGGTTCAGACCTTAGTACGAGAGGACCGGGTCTGACGAACCGCTGGTGTTCCGGTTGTTCTGTCAAGAGCAGTGCCGGGTAGCTATGTTCGGAAAGGATAAGCGCTGAAAGCATCTAAGCGCCAAGCCTATCCCAAGATGAGTTCTCCCTGAAGAGTCGTGGTAGACCACCACGTTGATAGGTTACTGGTAGAAGCGTAGTAATACGTGTAGCTAAGTAATACTAATAACTCGTTCGGCTTGGTCATTTACTTTTCAATTAACCCGTCGCGTTCGTTTCGACGAACGCGGCGGCAAATTGAGGGGAATGACAATTTAAACAAAACGAAGCCTAAAACTGTTGGAATAACTTCCTGTATGTAGATTTCAGAGAATCAGCGAAAGCTGGTGACAATTACAAGATCATCAGACCGACGCGATCGCACCGCTGCGGTCGCGGAGTCTGGTGATCCTAGCGCAGTGGCCCCACCCGTTCCCATTCCGAACACGGAAGTGAAACGCTGCAGCCCCGATGGTAGTGCATCTATAGGTTGTGCGAGAGTAGGACGTTGCCAGAACTTATGCCCGGCATCTTGGAAACAAGGTGCCGGGCTTTTTCTTGGTTCTGTTTCGACCCCGTTAGTTGCTTGCTTTTTTTCGTTGCGACGGATAAAACGCGGCATGTCTCCGGGTCTCCGCGATCCCACT
Source organism: uncultured Verrucomicrobiae bacterium (assembly GCA_963742845.1). Taxonomy (GTDB): domain Bacteria; phylum Verrucomicrobiota; class Verrucomicrobiia; order Chthoniobacterales; family UBA10450; genus Palsa-1392. The sequence goes on from CAVUNK010000009.1 coordinate 86,610, forward strand.
ACTAATGACGGTTCCTTTGCTGCCACGCGCTGGACACTCGTGGTCGCCGCTGGAGCTTCGGCCGTCTCTTCCGCGCAGGCGCTCGAAGCACTCTCGGAGCTCTGCCGGATTTACTGGCGACCACTCTATCTTTTTCTGCGACGGCAAGGAATCGGAGCCGAGGATGCACAAGATCTGACGCAGGGATTCTTTGCGAAACTTATTCGCGATCACACTTGCTGCCGAGCTGACCGCGCGAAGGGACGTTTCCGTTCCTTTCTCCTCGGCGCGCTGAAACATTTCGTCGCCGATGCGCGCGATCACGAGCAGGCCCAAAAGCGGGGCGGCGGGAAAACTCACGAGCCCTTCGATGGAGCGATCCTTTTGGAAGCGGAAAGCCAGGGCGCGCGCGACGAACGCTGGCAGGCGGACCGAGTTTACGATCGCGAATGGGCAGAGACGCTGCTTCGGCAGGCGCTCGCGCGCCTTGCGCAGGAGTGCGCTTTTGCAGGTAAAGCGGCCTTGTTCGAAGCGCTCAAGTCACACCTTTCGCCGGATGGCGAAGAGCTGGTCCCCTACGACGAGTTATCGGCGAAGCTGCGGCGGCCAGCGGCTACGTTGCGCAAAGACGTGGAACGATTGCGCGCCCGCTATGGCGAGATCCTGCGCGAGGAAGTCTGCGGGACGGTGGCCGATCCAGCCGAAGTGGATGAGGAACTGCGCTACCTTTGCGAGGCGCTCACATCTGGATAATCGCATGGCCGCAGTTGCCACAGCGAAAACGACGACCTGCGCGAAGTGCGGCGCTGCACTGGAAAGCGCCGGTTCGTCGGACCTCGGCTGCATGGTTTGTATGTTGCAGCTCGCTTCAGCCAAATCGCAGACCGCTTTCGATTGCCATTCGCCGCTCGATCAATTCGGTCAATATGTCATCGACAAGCGCGAAGACGGTCGCACCTGGGAGTTAGGCCGCGGCGCGATGGGCGTGACTTATCGCGCGACCGACTCGATCCTGCAGCGCTCCGTAGCTTTAAAAATTATTAGCCTTGAGAGCGCGCCCAATGCGGCGGCGGCGCGCGAGCGTTTCCTGCGCGAAGCGCGGGCGGCGGCCGCGTTGCGTCATCCGAATATTGCCACGGTCCACCAGTTCGGAATCCACGAAGAGAGCGGCCAGTGCTACTACGCGATGGAATTGATCGAGGGCGAAACCCTGGAGGAACGCGTCCGCCGTAAAGGTCCATGCGACGTGGCGATGACGAGTGCGATCGCGCGCCAGGTTGCCAATGCTCTCCTCGCGGCGGAAACACGCGGGCTCGTCCATCGCGACATCAAACCGGGCAATTTGATGATGATCGACGGAGGCGCCGAAACTGATTTCACGATCAAGGTGATTGATTTCGGCGTTGCCAAAGCGCTGGCTGCGACGCCCGGCACGCGCGAATTGACCCACGGCGGCTTTGTCGGCACGCCAGCCTTCGCCAGTCCCGAACAGTTCACCGACGCGCCGGTGGATGTTCGCTCCGACATTTACTCGTTAGGCGCGACGCTCTGGTATTTGCTTACCGGTCACATGCCCTTTGGCGATCGCGTCGTGAAAGGGTCTGACGAGCGGCGGTCCGCCGTCGTTAGGCCACCGATCGAGCAACTAAAAGCCGCTGGGGTTCCTCTGCGATTCAGTTCGCTGCTTGTCGCGATGCTCGCGATCGAGCCGGCGGCGCGACCCGGTCTGAACGAGTTATCGACGAAACTCGAAGCGATGCAGAAACCAAAACGAGCAGCGCTCCTGCTCGGCATCGCGGCCGTCCTGGCCCTGGCCATGCTGGTCGTATACTTTGCTGCTCCGCTCCACATCTCGCCCAACCGGAGCGTCGCAGCGTCCGACAAAAGCATCGCGGTTCTGCCTTTCGAGAATCTGAGCAGCGATAAGGAAAACGCTTTCTTCACCGAGGGAATGCAAGACGAAATTCTGACTGATCTGGCGAAAATCGCGGAGCTGAAAGTGATCAGCCGCACCAGCGTGATGCAGTATGGGAGCTCAGCCACGCGCAACAACCTTCAGGAAATCGCGCAGGCGTTAAACGTTGCTTACGTCGTGGAAGGCAGCGTGCAGCGGTCCGCCAACCGTGTCCGGGTGAGTGCCCAGTTAATCAATGCTCGCAATGAAACGCATGTCTGGGCCGAGAAATATGACCGCGAGTCTGGACGATGTCTTCGCCATCCAAAGCGAAATCGCCAAGGCGATCGCTGATCAGTTGCAGGCAAAGCTTTCGCCTAACGAGAAGAAAGCCATCGAGCAGCCGCCCACCAATGATCTGGCGGCTTTCGACCTTTACAGCCGGGCCAAGTCACTTCTCCTCACGGCAGGTCTCAGCGCGACGGCCGAGCCAGACCTGCGGAAGGCGATTGAACTTCTCGATCAAGCGGTGAAGCGCGATCCCTCATTTTTCGCTGCTTACTGTCAGCTGGCCTATACACACGAAACCATCTATGCAGTATCGGGTTCTGATCACACTTCCGCTCGGCTGGCCCTGGCTGAAGCTGCGGTGCAAGCCGCGACACGGCTGCGGCCGGATGCTGCCGAAACGCATTTGGCGCGCGCACAATATCTCTACTATGGGCGGCGCGACTTTGCCGGCGCCCTCGCAGAACTGGAGATTGCGCGTCGCGCGTTACCCAACGATCCGCGTCTCTTCGAGTTCACCGGCTACATTCTGCGGCGGCGGCGCGGCCAGCAGGAGGAAGGTCTGAAGAACTTGCAGCGCGCGGTGGAGCTGGACCCGCGCAACGTTGATACTCTGCAACAGACCGCAGTCAGTTACCTATATATCGGACGTTATGCCGACGCGATCGCTACACTCGATCGCGCGTTAGCGATCGTGCCCGACAACGTCGAAACGCGGGCCAATCGTGGACTATTTTACCTCTGCTGGAAAGCGGACATCCGGCCGCTGCGCGAGACGATCGATGCAATTCTCGCGCAAGGACCGAGCGACATCACCAGCGCCGCGAGCATCTGGTTCTTTTGCGCTCTGGCCGAACGCGACCCGACTGCGGCCGAACGAGCACTCGTCGCGCTGGGCGACAATCCATGCTGGAGCGAATATCCGATTCTTCTGAGCCCCAGCTTTGGCGAAGGTCTGCTGGCGCGCATGACCAAAGATGAGGCACGGGCGCGGATTGCGTTTGAAGCGGCTCGCGCCCAGCAGGAGAAGGTCGTGCAGGCGCAGCCGGACTACGGGCCGACGCTCTGCGTCCTCGGCCTAATCGACGCTGCTCTGGGACGGAAAGACCTGGCGTTGGACGAAGGCCGACGAGCGATCGCGCTCATGCCGGTGGAAAAAGATGTCATCAACGGCAGCCTCGTCCTTCAATATTTCGCGATCACGGCAGCGTGGGCCGGCGAGAAGGAGCTTGCCTTGCAGCAACTGGAAGCTGGACTGCGTGCTCCCACCCCATCGCTCATGCTGAACTACGGTGCCTTAAAACTGCATCCTTTCTGGGACCCGCTCCGCGGCGATCCGCGTTTTGAAAAAATTGTTGCCTCGCTCGCGCCGAAAGAAACGAAGTAACGTTCCCTGAATTGGCCGCTTCGTTTGCTTCGGCCTGAAGAAAGTAGTTTTTAACGGAAGTCGGGCGTCCCGGCTGAATTGTCGCGCAGCCTTCCAGTCTGCGCGAGCCGCGTCCGGGAAATGGCCGGCGGCCGAGGCAGGCAAGATGACTAATTCCGGCAGCTGCTTTTCGTTGCCCGAAAAATTCTTTGTCACGCGCCCAAAAATTTTCCGAAGGAATGGGGAAAGGCATTCTATGAAAACAAAATTCCACGCAATCTTTTTCCTCATCCTCCTCGGCTGGATGACGCCGGCCTTAGCCGGGACAATCAAGTCCACCTATATCGGACCGATCGAAGGTAACTGGGGCGACCCGGCCAATTGGTCACCACCTGTCGTTCCCAACAACGTGGGGAGCGACAAGTTTACCGTGCGGATCGCGAATGTGTTTCTCACGCTCGATCTGGACGTCGCGGTGAATCGAATCACCTTTGCGCGGGGCGATTCAGTGCTTTTCGGCGGCAAGGCGCCGCTCCTGCTGTGCATTGATCATGATTTCGCCTCACTGAATACAAAGGTCGGCCCCGGCGGCATCCCCTATTTCTTTGCCGACACAAAGGACGTAACAGGAGACCTTGGCAACCTTGCGGATTTTTCCGGAACGACCCTGAACTCGGGTTATGCCTATGTCGTAGCGGCGAGCGCCGGGCGAACGGCTACTCTTAAGTTTAACGGCGCTGACATTGTCGAAAACAATGCCGGACTCCAACTGGCGGGCGGCGGCGCGCGCCTTCTGGATGAGAACGACAACGACGCCCTTCGGCACTTCCGGCACAATCTTCTCGGGGGATATTTCGATTTGGAAGTGGGCCGCAATTTCACAAGTGAAGGCGCTTTCATTAACGAGGGTGAAGTCGTCGTTTTCGCGACCGATCCGGACTTCATTGCCGGTGATGAGACAACGACTATGACTATCAATGGGGATTACACCGGCATCGGAGATCCCCTCGATCCAAATACCAACGGCGTTGCAACCCTCTTAGCGGCCGGCCCGGTCGGTGACGCCCGGATGGTAATCAACGGAGCCGTGACTAACTACGACAGTGCCACCCGGACATTGCACAAAAGCCGTTTTTCCTGGCTTGCAGCACACGGAGCCAGTGCCACCACCCAGGTTCTCGGCGACAACAGGGCGCTGGACATTGTGACCAGCGAAGCTTCGCTCATTCTGTTCGGGCCCAACACCGGCTTCCGCGACAGCGGAGGACAAAACGCCCTGCGCAATCTCACGACGAGTGCGCGTCTCCTTCTTGGCAATCGGGATTTCACGACTAATGGCGATTTCGCCAGCACGAGCCGGCTTAGTATTTTCGGTGGCACACAAATGACGGTGACGAGGCGATTTAACCATACAAAGCGGCTTTCTCGCCCTCTGGCCGCTGACCGGTTATGCCTTCGCCGGTGAACCCGGTTTCCCCACTCACCCCGCCTACCTCGATGCCAATCTGCTCGTGAGGAAAAACTTCACCTTACCAGCGCCAAGCATACTGCGTTTTCATGTATATGACGCGACCACGCTCGCAACAATGACTGTCAACGGCAGTGTGACTCTGGCGGGCACGTTACAAATCGCAGTGGACGACGTGACACAGCTTTCCCCCTCGGACAGCCTCTCGGTAATGAGCGCCAATCAGATCGGGGGCCAATTCGCCAATGTCTCGAGCGGTTCTCGCCTCGATTGCTACGTCGGGTTCGATTTTGACAACAATCCGATCGGCGATCCGCTCGGCAGCTTTCTGGTCATATATGATAACACGGCGCTGGCATTAAGTGAGTTCCAGCCGGCCGAGAATGCCTCGCGGCATCAAAAGGCAAGAGTCAGTGCGGGCCGAACTAGGTTGGACGGCGAAGAATAACGCGCCCGAGAGTAGGACATTACCGGAACTTAGCCCGGCATCTTGGAAACAAGGTGCCGGGCTTTTTCTTTCCCGGAACGCCATTCCGACTCGCAATTCACCACCGCCAAATCGAAACTCCCGCCATGGCGCACGCCCTCACTCCGATGATGCAGCAATACCAGCGGCTCCGCGCGAGCGTGCCGGCGGATACCCTGCTGCTCTTTCGGCTGGGCGACTTTTACGAGCTTTTCTTTGAGGATGCGAAAGCCGCCTCGGGCCTGCTCAACCTGGCACTAACCAAGAGAAACGAAGTCCCGATGTGCGGCATGCCTTACCACGCCGCGCCCGGGTTACATCGCGAAACTGATCAAGGCCGGTCGGCGCGTCGCGATTTGTGACCAGACGAGCGAGCCGCAGCCGGGGAAGATCGTAAATCGCGATATCACCCAGATCATCAGTGCGGGGACGGTGAGCGATCTGCGATCTCCTGGAATCAAAGCGCGCGAACTATCTCGGCGCGGTCTTCGAGGACGCCGGAATCTTCGGGGTCGCCTACACCGACCTGAGCACCGGCGAATTCCGCCTCATGCAGCTGTCGACCGAAGCCGCGCTCTTCGATGAGCTCGCTCGGATCGCGCCCGTCGGAGCTTCTGGTCAGCGAGCAGCAGGGGTCCCGATTTTCCGAGATCGCCTCCGCCCTGCCCTACGACCATTACGCGTTTCTGCCGGAGAACGCTCGCTTCACTCTCTGCGAGCACTTCAAGGTGAAGTCGCTCGACGGTTTCGGCTGCTCCGAGTTGAACCAAGCGATCGGGGCCGCGGGAGCGATCGTGCATTATCTCAAGCATCAGCTCCGCCGGAAAATCGATCACCTCACGACCTTGCGCTGCGAAGCGCCGGCCGATCACGTCGTGCTCGATGCCGCGACGCAGGCAAACCTGGAACTGGTCAGCTCCCGCGGCGCGCGAGACACGAGCCTGCTCGCCGCGCTTGATCGGACCGTGACGCCGATGGGTGGCCGGCGTTTGCGGACCTGGATCCTGCAGCCGATTCGCGATCTGGACAAACTCGAGTGCGCGGCAGCAATTGATCGCAGAGTCTTTTGCAGGAGCCGGATCTGCTCAGCGCCATCCGGGAATCGCTGCGGTCGATCCGCGACCTCGAACGAGCTTCCGGTCGGCTGAGCCAAGCGTCCGGGAATCCCCGCGATCTGGTCGCGTTGAAGATTTCTCTCGAACAGATCTCCGACCCTCAAAGCGGAACTGCAGAAACTGCTCGACCGCCTGAGTTTCGGCACCAACCAACCGAACGGCATGCGCCGACTCCCCTTCCCTCGCGCAGCAGTTCCACGGCCAACTGCTGGAAATGCCGGAGCTCGCGGCGAAGCTTGACGGCGGCCCTGGCCGAAATCCCCCGATCGCGCTGAAAGATGGCGGCATTTTCCGCGACGGCTTCGATCGCGCAACTCGACGAACTGCGCGCAGGCTTCGCACGACGGGCAAAAACTGGATCACCGAGCTGCAGGAACGCGAGATCGCGAACACCGGGATCAAGTCGCTCAAGGTCCGGTTCAATTCCGTCTTCGGCTATTTCATCGAGATCACGAAATCGAATCTCGCGAACGTGCCCGACGCATTACACGCGCAAGCAGACGACGGTCGGCGGCGAGCGCTTCATCACGCCGGAGCTGAAGGAGATGGAGGCGAAAATCCTCGGCGCGGACGAGCGCGCGCGGCATCTCGAGTATCAGCTTTTCCAGACCCTGCGCGAAGAGACGCTGGTCGAGCTCGGCCCGATCCAGCAGACCGCCAGCGCGATCGCCACGATCGATGTCCTTTGTTCGTTAGCCGAAACGGCGCGGCTTTTTCATTATTGCCGGCCGAAGCTCGACCACTCGCTCCGGCTCTGCCTGAAGGACGCCCGCCATCCGGTGCTCGACCAAAATCTGGCCGAGGAAAAGTTTGTGCCTAACGACACCGAGCTGGACGGCGAGAAGCTGCGGCTCGCGATCATCACCGGTCCGAACATGGCCGGCAAATCCACCTACATCCGGCAAGTCGCGCTTATCGTGCTGATGGCGCAGATCGGCAGTTTCGTCCCGGCGGCGAGCGCGGAGATCGGCCTGGTCGATCGCATTTTCACCCGCGTCGGCGCGAACGATGATCTCTCGCGTGGCCAATCCACTTTCATGGTGGAGATGAACGAAACCGCGAACATCGTGAACAACGCGACGGAGCGCAGCCTGGTGATTCTCGACGAGATCGGCCGCGGCACTTCGACCTTCGACGGCCTCTCGATCGCCTGGAGCGTGGCGGAATTTCTCCACGACAAAATCAGGGCGCGTACTCTTTTCGCGACCCATTATCACGAGCTGACCAAGCTGGCCGAAGAACGCAGCGGCGTGGCGAATTTCAACGTCGCCGTCCGGGAGTGGAATGAGCAGATCATCTTCCTGCGCAAGATCATCCCGGGTGGCGCCGACAAAAGTTACGGCATCCAGGTCGCGCGCCTTGCCGGTTTGCCCCAGGAAATCCTGAATCGCGCGAAAGACATTCTCTCCCACCTCGAGAAAACAAACGGTTCGCATGCGGAAACGGAACCGGCTCCGCGGAAGAAGCGCGCGCGCAAAACCCCGGCGCGCCCGGAGCGGCCGCAGCTGGACCTGCTCTAGCGCGGTGCGTTTTTTTTCACTGACGGCGGTCCGGTTGGCATATATTAACCAGCCACTCCCTTATGGCGGTAAAGAACGAAAAAGACCTGAGCGACCAGTTGCGCGGCTATTGGCTGAAAGCCGTCGCCGCGATTGAGTTGCGCAACTTCGGCTACGCCATCGAGCTCTTGGAAAACCTGCTCAAGCAGGAACCGGAATTTCTCACCGGTCGCCAGATGTTGCGCCGGGCCGCCGTCACCCGGGCGAAGAGCGAAAAGAAGAGCTTTTTCAATATCTCCACCTCCCCGCTCGCGACCATGAAAGCGCAGCGCGAGCTGAAAAAAGATCCGCGCAAAACGATCGAGCTGATCGAGAAAATCCTCGAGAACGAACCCTACAATCAGCAGGCCAACATGCTTCTGAAGGACGCCGCGGTTGGCGCGAACTTTCCCGAGATCGCGATCTTCGCGATGGAGACCCTGCTCGAGAACGACCCGAAAGACGTCAAGGTGCTGCATGAACTCGGCCGGCTGTATCATCAGTACGAGCAGAGCGACAAGGCGGTGGAGATTTACAACCGGATCGCGGAAATCGTTCCGACCGATCTCGAAGCGATCAAGCTCGGGAAAGATGCTTCCGCGCGCGCCTCGATGAAAACCGGCGGCTGGACCGAAGCCGAGAGCTACCGGGATTTGATCAAGGACAAAGAGACCGCGGTCTCGCTCGAGCAGCAGGGCCGGATGCAACTCACCGGCGAATCGCTCGAGCAGCAGATCAACGAAGTTTTCGCCCGGCACGAAGCCGAACCGAAAAGCGTCGACCATGCGAAACGCCTCGGCGCTTTGCACGACCAGAAGGAAGACCTCGAGGGCGCGGTCGCCTGGTATCAATACGCCGTCGAACTGACCGATCGGAGCGACCCCGGCCTGGTCCGGAAAGTGGCCGACCTCAAGATGCGCCAGCTCGAGCAACAGATCCGCGACGACGAAGCATATCTCGCGGCGCACGGGAGCGAGGGCGAACTCTATGCCGGGAAGCTCGCGGAACTCGAGCAGGCGAAAAAGCAGCGCGCCGAAATCCTGATCGATGACGCGCGCAGGCGGCTCGACCGCAACCCCACGGATTTGCAGCTCCGCTACGAGCTCGGCGAGCACCTGACCAATGCCGGGCAGTATCGCGACGCGCTCCCGGAGTTGCAGCGCGCCCGGCAAAATCCGAACGCGCGGCTGAAGGCGATGAATTTGTTAGGCCGCTGCTACCGCGAACTCGGGATGCTCGACCTCGCCGCGAAACAGCTCGATGAAGCGGCGAAGGAAATGCTCGTAATGGACGTGGTAAAAAAGGAAATCGTCTACAACCTAGGGCTGGTCTACGAGCAGATGGGCGACGCGGAACGCTACATCGATGCGATGAAAAATATCTACGAAACCGACTACGGTTATCGCGATGTGGCGGCGCGGGTTGAGAGTTCCTACAGCCGCACCGAGAGCTAGCCGGGCCTCTTCGCCACCTGGTAACTGACGAAAAGGTTAGCCGCCTCGGCGGGTCCGGTGCGTCTTCCTAAACCGAATTCTAAATGCCGCACTTTCGCGGCCTAACCAAAACCGAGGACTCACATTATGAAAAAATATCTACGTATCATGCTGCCGACCGCGCTCGTGGCTGCAGCCGTCTGCTTCGTTCCCGTTACCCGGGCCGCCGAAGAGACGAAAGCAAAGTCAATGCTCAGCGCCGGCGACAAAACATTCGTAAAGAAAGCCTACAAAGGCGGCCTGACCGAAGTCGCGAACGCGAAGATGGCCCAAGAAAAGGCCAAGGACGAAGCGACCAAGAAGATCGCCGAGCAAATGGTCACCGACCATAGTAAAGCCAACGACGAGTTGATGAAAATCGCCGAGGAAGAAAAACTCGACCTCTCGAAGGCCGCGGCGAAGCCGATGACGATCTCAGGCGACAACTTCGACAAAAAATACCTCATGATGCTGCAGGAGGAGCACCAGAAAGATATCGCCATGTTCGAGAAGGAAGCCGCCGACGCCAAGCCGGGTGAAGACCGCGACGTCCCGACCTTCGCGAAGAAGACTCTTCCGACGCTCAAAGAGCATCTCACGATGATCAATGAAGCGATTGCGAAGATGAAATAACCGGAAGCCAATTCAACGAAATGCGGCGCTCGCGAGGGCGCCGCATTTTTGTTTTCCGGGAATCATCTTAGTCTCCCCGATGTCCGATCCCGCCGTGGCCGCGGCCTTTGCCCAACACCAGCCCTGGATCACGAAATACGAATTGCGCGGGGAGAGTTCCGGCGGCTGGTTCGATGCGCCTAACGATCCGCGCCTCGCCTTTTTCCGCGGTTGTTTTCCGCAGGCGCGGCGAATCCTGGAGCTGGGCGCGCTCGAAGGTGGCCACACCATCGGACTCGCGCGGTTGCCGGGCGTCGAGTCAGTCCTTGGCGTGGAAGGCCGCGCCGTCAGCCTCGCGCGGGCGCGGCTCGCGCAGGAACTTTTCGAGATCGAAAACATCGAGCTCATCCCCGGCAATCTCGAGGAAATGCGCCTCGCCGACCTTGGCCACTTCGACGTCATCTTCTGCTCCGGTCTCCTCTACCACCTCCCCGAGCCGTGGCGCTTGGTCGAGCAGTTCGCCGCGGTCGCGCCCGGCGTTTTCCTTTGGACCCATTGCTCCACCGAAGCGCTCGCGGACACATTCGCGCACGGCTACAAAGGCCGGCGCCAGGCCGAGGGCGGCGAGGCGGACGCGCTCAGCGGGCTTTCGCCGGATTCCTTCTGGCCCACCCTCGGCTCGCTTATGAGCATGTTCACGCAGAACGGCTACCGCGAGGTGCGCCTGGTCGGCCACGACCCCGAACAGGTGAACGGCCCCGCCGTCACCATCGCGGCCTACGCCTGATTCGTTAGGCGAGACAAGGCGCGGAGTTCAGTCTAACTTCCCCGCCCCCACTCTCGGTTCCAGCTTTTCGTTAGGCCATGAAATTCTTCAAATCCATCGTCGAGAAATTCGCCGGCAAACCGGTCGACTGGGATGAGCTCGAGGAGATGCTCATCCGGAGCGATCTCGGCGTGCCGATGAGCCTGCGCATCGTCGCCGCGCTCCGGAAACGCGCCGAGACCCAGAAGATCACCGCCCATGATGTGGTCGAGGTGGCGCGCGAAGAAATCCTTCGCGTCCTCCCGATCCAGCCCGGCCCAATCCGTCCCCTCCCCGCCAAGCCGAAAGCGATCCTCATCGTCGGCGTCAACGGCACCGGCAAGACCACCTCGACCGCGAAGCTCGCCTATTATTTCCAGCGCAACCGACACAGCGTCCTGCTCGCCGCCGCCGATACCTTTCGCGCGGCCGCAATCGAACAGCTCGGGATTTGGGCCGATCGCTTGAAAATCGAGATGATCAAAGGCCAGTACAACGCCGACCCGGCTGCGCTCTGCTATGAAGCCTACCAGGCCGCCGACCGCCGCGGGATCGAGTTCCTCATCTGCGACACCGCCGGCCGGCTCCACACCAAGAGCAACCTGATGGGCGAGCTGGAGAAAATAAAACGCTCGCTGGCGAAACACGATCCCGACGCACCGCAAGAGCGCCTGCTCGTGGTCGACGCCACCACCGGCAGCAATGCCCTCGCTCAGGCCCGGGAATTCCACGCCGCCGTCGATCTTACCGGGCTCATCGTCACGAAGCTCGATGGCTCCGGGAAAGGCGGCGTCGTCATCGCCATCCAGCACGAGCTCGGCATTCCCACCCGCTTCGTCGGCACCGGCGAAAAGCTCGAAGATCTCGCGCCGTTCGACAGCCGCGCCTTCATCGAGCAAATGTTGTAGTCATGGCTACCAACACCGTCCGTCTCCACCGGGTGCTGCGCGCTCCCGCCGAACGCATCTATCGCGCCTTCCTTGATCCCGCCGCGATGGCAAAGTGGCTTCCGCCTTACGGCTTCACCGGCCAGGTCCACGAGATGGAGGCGAAGGTCGGTGGCCGCCACCGCATGTCGTTCACCAACTTCACGACCGGCCATGGTCACTCCTTCGGCGGCGAATACCTCGAGCTCGTGCCTAACGAGCGCCTCCGGTACAACGACCGCTTCGACGACCCGAACCTGCCCGGCGAAATGCAGGTCACAGTCACCTTGCAGGAAGTCGGTTGCGGAACTGAAGTGCACATCGTGCAGGAAGGCCTGCCCGAAATGATCCCGGTGGCCGCCTGCTATCTCGGCTGGCAGGAATCGCTCACCCAGCTCGCGCAACTCGTCGAAGCCGAGATTCCCGACTAGGCCGGACGCGAGGCGCTCAGCGGAAGGGATCGGGGCCGCGGGCGTTGTCGATGTTGTTGCCCTGGGTGCCCAGTTCCTGAAGCAGCCGGACACTGTTCACGTCGAGCGTGGACACCTCTGATCGTTGGACGGCTTTCTCATCCACCCAACGCGTCCCGAGATTGCTCCCAAACCGGCTCTTCACCAGGAAATAGCGCCGGCCGTTCACCACTTTGACGTTGTCGCGGGCGAGCGCGCTGGCGCTCTCCACCTGGCCGGATATTTTCGATGCCTTCGGGACGTCGACCCGGATGGCCACCCCGGCCGCCGTGAATTTCGCTCCCTCGATTGCGTTGGAAAGAAACGGCCTCTTCCCCGCATCGACGATGAGCATGTACTGGTCGTCTTTCACCGCCGCGCTCTTCGAGCGGAATCGCACCACATACTGGCCCGGCCCGACATCCGCGGAGGAGAAGGTGCCATTGCCCTTGGTCATCCCGGCGAAGGCCACTTTGTTGTTCGCGTCGATCACCGTGACTTCCATCGGCGGGATCGCGCCGGTGACCGGCAGCACCATCGCCAGCAAGGCGAGAGAGGCGCAGATGATGTAATGAAGTTTTTGTTTTTTCATGATGTTTTCCTCGTTCCAGCAGACACTCGACACCGGCGCGTGCGCGCTTCGGTCATGAACTATCGTGCCCCTCCCTTTCCTCCGCCGCCACGTCCAGTTGCGGAGAAAGGGGCGGGCCAGTTTTGTCTGCCTGGACTGGAGTCATCCGCTGCAAAGGCGTAGTGACCCGAAGATCCCTCGTGTATCCTCTTTCGCGTGACGAAGAAGGCAGGGCCAAAGCGACGGCGTCGACGAGCGATCATTGCTTTCGAGATGGTACGGCTGGACCGCAACTCGGCGGAACCGCTGCACCGGCAACTTTATCGGCAGGTCCGTGACCAGTTACGGTCGGGCCATTTTCATCATAGCTCAGCGCGCCTGCCATCCACCCGCGCCCTCGCCGAGGAGCTTGCGGTCTCGAGGGCGACGGTCGACCTGGCCTTCTCCGAGCTGCACGCGGAAGGGTATCTGGTCACGAAAAGTCGGTCGGGCACCTTCGTCGCGGATCCGTTGCCCGAGGCGTTTCTGAGCGTCGCGAGCGCAACCGGCTCCGCGCCGATTGCGCCGCAGGTCCGGCTCTCCGACCGGGTGAACCGGCTGCCCGATTCCCGCATGGGGCCGGAGTTCGATCTCGGGCCGACCAACGTCGCTCCCGGCATTGCGCTCGCCTCCGGCACTCCGGCCGTGGATGAATTCCCGATCGCGATCTGGGAACGTCTCCGCGCGGAAGTGCTCGCGAAAAAGGGGGCGAACCTGCTGCGCTATGGGTCGAATCGCGGCGACGCCGACTTACGCGAAGCCGTCGCGACCTACCTGTGTGACTCTCGCGGCGCGCACTGTCATCCCGACCAGATCCTGGTGGTCGCGGGCATGCAGCAGGCCATGCTGATCAGCGCGCTCGCCGTGTTGGATCCGGGCGACGTCGCCTGGATCGAAGACCCCGGCTTCCATCAGGCGCGCCGGGTCCTGGCCCTGGCGGGAGCGCGCATCGTTCCGCGTCCCATCGATCCGGAAGGAATCGTGATCGACGGAGCCGGGACGCGCCCATCGCCGAAGCTGATCTACGTCACGCCTTCCCATCAGTTTCCCCTCGGCGTCACGATGAGCCTCGCCCGCCGAAAAGCCCTGCTGGCCCTGGCCCAGAAACGCGGCGCCTACATATTCGAGGACGACTACAACGCCGAGTTTCGCTTCAGCGGTCCGCCCCTTCCCTGCTTGCAAGGACTCGATCGCGCCGGTCGCGTGATCTATGCCGGGACGATGAGCAAGATTCTCTTCCCTTCCCTGCGCCTCGGATATCTGCTGGTCCCCACCCCGTTGGCCGACGCGGCCGCGAAGCTGCGCACGGTGATCGACCAACACTCGCCGACGATCGACCAGGCGACGTTGGCGCGTTTCCTGACCGAAGGCTTTTACTCCAGCCATGTGCGCAGGATTAGAAAGATCTACGCCGAACGACGGGAGGTCTTCATCGAGCAATTCAATAAGTTACTAAGTCATCGCTTTACCCTGGAAGTCGCCGACGCCGGGTTACACGCCTTGGCCTGGTTCCGTTCCGCGAAAGACCTTGCCGTGCTCCAGCGCGCCCAGCCCCAGCTCGGGGTGAAAATCAGCTCCCTCTCCTATTTCTGCATCGACGCCACGCTGCCGCCAGGTCTTATCCTGGGATTCGGGGCCTGGTCTCCGGCGCAGATCAGGGAAGCGCTACTCCGGCTCGCCCGAGCCTTGGACAAAGGGCGGTCCAAGTAAGGCCGGAGATAGGACGGTGACTTCATTGGCAATGTTGGAGCTTTACATCCGCACCCGAAACGAAAATAAATGCTTATATGACGATGAGAGGACGCTGGTTCCTTTGGGTGCTCGCGACAGTCGTGGCCTTTTCGTTAGGTCGATCCGTCGCGACTGGGCAACTGCTTTTTGCGGAAAGCTTTCGCTACCCGAGCGGGCCCCTCATCGGCCAGGGTCCTCCCACGGGTGCGCCACCTGAGCAATCGGCCTGGCAGGTCCTGGACATCCTCAGGGACAGTCCTCTGGTTGCGGGACCAAGTCTGCGTTTTCGCCGAGTCTTCGCCAAGGGAAGTGCGGTTTCTCTTTCCGGCATCACGTCGGACGCCGCGGTCGCGTTCGTGTCGCGCGTGAACACCGGCGTCGTCTGGATCGGTTTCACGATGAACGTCGCCAACGGCGACTCGAGCAAGGGCTTCGCCGACCTGCACGTCGGCACCACGCCGCTACCCGCTATCGCCTTTGGCTTGATTAATGATCGGGGCGTTCTCGGGATCGATAACGACACCGGTTTTCGTGGTGACCAGGCGCGCACTAATTACATCCTGACCGCGGAACCCGCGTGGGTGGTCGTAAAGCTTGATTTCGATCAAGGGTTTCAGGCGCTCTTTATCAACCCCACTACGGTCGATGAACCGCGACATCCTGATGTCCAGCTGGAGATGCGCCCGGACTTTCAGATTACCGGTTTTGACCAGGTGAGCCTCGTCTGCGGTGGGAACGACGCCGTTTTTGGCTTCGACGAAGTGCGCATCGGCCTTTCTTATGCCGATGTGCGCAGCGGGCCATAAATGGGGGCCGAGGCGAAGCTGTGCAGCATCCCGAGTGGCTCGGGGTTCATTCGTTTGGATTGACTTGCCAGCCGCGCCCTAAACAAACGGGTCGTTCCCATGACTAACTCTTTAATCGACCGAATCCGGGAAGACCATCACGCCATCCTTATCGAACCCGAAGGTCACATGAGAGGAGCCCCCGTGTCCATCGGCGGCCGAACCGGAGTAGACGCGCCCGGGGATGAGCTTCTGCGGGCGGATCATGGTGGTATAGCCAGCCGGGGTCGTTCCGTACTCGATCGGTTGGTGCAAACCGTGGTCGCCATAGATAGCCCACATCGCCTTCCACTGGTCGTCGGCCGTGCGCTGAGAGACGGCGAAGGACCTGATGTCGCTCTTCGGGTGCGTCGTCGCAGCATTCCGGAAGAACTCAAAACGGATCGGCCCACCCAGGCGCCCGCTCGCCTTGACCACGAACGAGTGCGACTTCGCTTCCGCCGCCGCGAGGCCCGTGGAGAGCAACAGGATGACGGCAACGACGGCGGCGAGTTGCACCGTGTAGCCGGCGCAGGCACCGCGGTCGGCGGTAGCGCACGGGTTCAGCGGTGGCAACTTGATCGCGTCGCTGCCGTCGAGGAGGCGAGTGATGGCGGGGGATCTAGAGTTACTCGCCCGTCGACACCAGCCGTGGCGCGCCTTGTTTGGTCTGCACCTGGGCGCTGACTTTCTGGAGTTGCTCGGACTGCTTCTCTACGGCCGCCGCCAGTTTACTTACGGTTGCCTTCAGCGCCGCTATCTCCTTCTCCTGCGCACCGACCTTCTGATGCTCCTTTAGGAACTCATTGAGCAACATCGCGTTCACCGCTTCACTCCGGACCGCATACGGCTCGCCCTTCTCATCGCACGTCACAAGCGTAGGATCGACCTTCGCCACCTCTTCCGCGACCAGTCCGAATTGCCGCGCTCCGGTCGCATCGATCGCTTTACCGTAGCGGAACGTCACCGGCCGCAGCGCGTGTAACTCTTCACTCGCTCCGCCCATCGGAGCGACTCGCTCCTGGAAACGCGCCGCCCCTGGGCGCACCCCGAGCTGACCCGTCGCGCTGATCCCCACCGCCACTCCATCGGCCAGGCCGGAATGCAAGATCCCGGCAATGTAGGTCTTTGTCTGCGTCCCCTCCATCCCGATGCGGATCGCACCTGACTCTACCCCGACTCCGTCGTGTCCGATGATGATGTTATGATCGCCGCTGATGAGCGACTCGCCGGCCAGCGTGCCGAGCGCGATGTTATTTTTCCCGCCGTTGAGCTGGCAGAGCGCTTGCACGCCGACGGCGACGTTATTGTTGCCCGTGAAATTATTGTAGAGCGCCGAAAGGCCTACACCGACATTGAAACTGCCGGACTTGTTTAGGAAAAGGGCCTCGTAACCGATCCCGATATTCGCCGAACCGTTCGTATTCCCGACCATCGCAGCGTAGCCGATCGCGAGATTGTCGATGCCGTTCTGGTTATAATACAGCGCCTGGGTGCCCATCGCGATATTCGTGAAGCCGCTGGTGTTACTGTAGAGCGACTGGTACCCGGCGGCGAGGTTGTCGTGACCGGTAGTATTCGCTTTGAGCGACTCCACCCCGAGCGCCACGTTGGCGCCGCCGGTGGTATTCCGGTAGAGCGCGTCCGTCCCGACCGCCACGTTGAGGGCGCCGGTGGTGAGGCTAAAAAGCGCATCCTCGCCTTCCGCGGTATTGTCATTGGGATAACCACCATCCGGCGGCGGGGTGACGGCGAGCGCGGCCGTGGCGCCTGCTACGAGAGCGAGGAGGAGAGTAACGCGCGGGATAGTTTTCATACCCGCTCAGGTAGATAGAGAAAAGCGCGCCTTGGCGAGAACAAAATCGGCACGCCCGCGCCTCGATGAGGCTATAGGTCACTTTTCCCTACCCTTCGCTTCAGCTCCGAAAAGAAGGAACCCGCACCGCGTCGCGGATAGACACTCCGTTAGTTATGGCGTCCCCGGCACTCCTAGCTGCGCGTGTCCCGTGACACAGAAGGGGCCGCAGTCACTGAGGCCGCCATAGACCAGGACGCTGCCGTCGGGAAGCAAATTCTGACGGAAATCTTTACTATCGAAAAGCGGCTTGCCACCCGACTGCCAGGCGCCGCGCGTGGCATCATACACTTCTGCCACCTGCGTGTATGTGGGGAGAACCGTCCCGACTACCCCGCAGGCGACCAGCACTCTGCCATCAGCCAGCAGGGTCGCATGATGATGCTCGCGATATCTGTGGAGCGATGCCGTTTCGGTCCATTTGCCGGTAGCGGCATCATACAGTTCGCACGATCTCAGCGTCCCCGTAGCGCCCTCCCCGCCGGCCGCCAATACCTTTCCGCCGGGGAGCAGAGTTGCGCTAAAGAAGGACCGCCCCGTCAAAAGGTCTCCTGTCCTCGTCCAGGTGCCGCTCGCTGGATCGTACAGTTCAGCCTGAGTAGTGAAGAACGGTGAGATCGGAGTCGCCCCAGACACCACCAACACCTTTCCGTTCTGTAGTAACACCGTCTCGAAACTGGTAACATTAGGGGTGAAACTTCCCGCCGCGCTCCAGGAATTGGTCGCCGGATCGTATATATCTGCCGTGGTCTCAGTGAGCGGGGCATCAGTGCAGCAGATGGGCGTTTCCCCTCCCACCGCCAGGACACGACCGTCCGGCAAGAGCGTGAGTGTTAAAGAATAAGAGCGATCCCGCGTCATATTTCCCGCGGGGGTGAACTGGCCGGTCGCCGGGTCGTAGCGTTCGGCGCTCGCCAGAGGTAGCTGAAGGTCATTGTAGCCGCCTGCGAGTAACACGGTGCCGTCCTGCAGGAGGGTGGCCGTATGGAAAGCCCGCGCCGTGGTCATCGAAACCCCTGGCGTCCAACTCCCGCTCGCGGGGTCGTACACCTCCTCGCTATCGGTCGGCCTGACGCTGAACGAATACTCGCCCCCCGGCACACGGGGGTCACGTGTGAATCCGCCGGCCGCCAGCACCCGGCCGTCGGCGAGAGTAGTGCCCGTATGTCCCCAACGAACGCTGGTCATGTAATCTGTCCCACTCCAGGTAATACTGCCGGCCATCGCCGTGATGCTGGCCAGGGGGAACAGCAGACCCACGAGTAAGAGCCGACGGAAAAAAGACTGGGAGGCCAGGCGGGCTGCGGAGTAGTTCTTCATCCTTTGATCGTGCACACGAGGGTGCACCGGAGTCAATACTATAGGAACCGCGTGCACCGTGCATTGCGTATTCGGCGCCGCCTTCGCTCGCAGCGCTCCGGCTAGCCGTTGGCTTCTGCAGGTCCGGCTAGCTCCGTCTCGGCGGCCGTTGCTCGAGCCTGTCGAGGACGCCACTGATGGCGGCGACCTCGACTTATTTTCCTGCCAACACGATCCGCGGCCCGTCTTGCTTTGTCTGCACCTGGGCGCTGACTTTCTGGATCTGTTCCGCTTGCGCCTTTACGATCGCACTTAGCGCGTCGATCGCTCGCTTCTGCTCCACTGCTTGTTGCGCCACCGTCGCCTTCAGCGCCGCTATCTCCTTCTCCTGCGCGGTGACGGTTGTGCTCTGCGCTTCCACCTTCTCGTGCTCCTTCAGAAATTCATTCAGCAACATCGCGTTCACCTCATCATAGCGCACCGTGAACGGTTTCCCCGCCGCGTCATGCGCCACGAGGTCGGGATTTACCTTTTCCACCTCTTCCGCGACGAGCCCGTAGTGCGCCTTGCCCTGCGGGTCGATCGCCTTGCGGTAGCGGAAGGCCACCGGCTGGAGCGCGAGGATCGCTTCGCTCGCCTGCGCCATGGGGTGAATGTCCTCCTTCAAGCGGGCCGAGGATCCTCTCACCCCGAGCTGCCCGGTCGCGCTAATGCCGACCGCCACTCCGTCCGCCAGCGGCGACGCCATGATTCCCGCCATGTAGGAGCGCGTCTGCGTTCCTTCGGTCCCGACATGGATGGTGCCGGCTTCCTCCGCGACACCCGCATGGCCGATGTCGATGTTGTCGTTGCCAGAAGTCAGGTTGATCCCGGCGTAGTTACCCAGCGCGATATTGTTACTCCCGCTTGTGTTATTAGCTAAGGAATTCAATCCAATCGCAGTATTATAAAACCCCGTCACCCGAGTCTTATCGGCCGCCCTTCGTATCCCTCAATCGACCGAATCCGGGAAGACCATCACGCCATCCTTGTCGAACCCGAAGGTCACATGAGAGGAGCCCCCGTGCGCGTCGGAGGCCGACGCGGAGTAGACGCGACCGGGGATGAGCTTCTGCGGGCGGATCATGGTGGTATAGCCAGCCGGGGTCGTTCCGTACTCGATCGGCTGGTGCAAACCGTGGTCGCCATAGATAGCCCACATCGCCTTCCACTGGTCGTCGGCCGTGCGCTGAGAGACGGTGAAGGACCTGATGTCGCTCTTCGGGTGCGTCGTCGCAGCATTCCGGAAGAACTCAAAACGGATCGGCCCACCCAAGCGCCCGCTCGCCTTGACCACGAACGAGTGCGACTTCGCTTCCGCCGCCGCGAGGCCCGTGGAGAGTAAGAGGATGAGGGCAAGGAAGCGCAGGGCCAGCTGCTGAGCCGTGGAAAAAGTTGTCTTCATGAAAAGAACCCCGAGCCAGCACTGGGCCGCGGTGCGCTCCGCTGCTTCGTTCGTTGTCTACATCGCACCGGGTGCCCGCGCAATAGCCGGCGAGGCGCGCTCGGAGCGCTCGAAGCCGCGGGCCGATGTCTACCGGGGAGATCGATTCGTCGCGAAAACCGGGAGACTTAGGTCACGGTGAGCCGCAGGGGCGTGCTCCACGGGCCCGGGCCGGCCGTGCCCACCGCGCGCGCCCGCACCCAGCGATACGTCATCGGCGGGAGACCTGGGAGGAGAATCCGGCTGCTCGTGGAGTGGCAGAAATCAGCGAAAGGGCCGTCCGCCGCGTCGGCGAGTTGCACCGTGTAGCCGGCGCGGGCACCGCGGACCTTGCCGATGCGCAGCTTCATCTCACCGGAAATCCCCGTGGGGCTGGCGCGGAGATTGCCGGGCGCCGGCAAACTGCCGATTTTCCGTCGGGGCTTCGTCGGGACGAAGCCGGAGCTGAGCAGGACCGCCAGTTCATTCCGGCAATGGATTTGAACGAAGCTGGCGAGTTGACGCAGAAGCTCGCCCGTCTCCCCCCACGCCTGGTTGCGATTTGCCAAGGCAACCCGATCGCCATTCGCAGCCTGGTGCGCTTTTGTTTCGAGGTCGGTCAAAGCGAGGTCGACCACCTCCAACGGTGGATAAACCTCGGGATAGGAGGGATTATCGGATAATGCCTGCACGATGCTGCGCCCGCACATGAGGTAGGGAGCGATCGGCAAACGCAGGCAAGCGATCGAGACTTTCAAACGACGTGGTGTTTTCATGGTTTTGGATGGTTAACGGGTCCTCTCTAAGCTAGGATCATGCCACTGGCGGTTCCAACGTGCAGAACCGCTGGATCAAGACATTAGATTGGATGATCGAAGCATCCTTCTCGCCGGATGAAGCGTGCAATCGGCCAAATGAAACGTGGCCGAACACCGACGAAACGTGATCGGGCGCCGACGAAGCGTGCCTGAGCCCCGACGAAACGTAATTGGGTCCGGACCAAGTGTGGTTCAGTCCCGACGAAGCGTGAAATTGGAAAAACGAAGCGTTGAATTGTAGAAACAACGCATCGTTTTCGGATACCGAAGCTTCAAATCGCCGGGAGGACATGTCGAAAGAGGCTGACGAAGCGTCAACCTCCCAAGACGAAGCGTGAAAACACCACAACGAAGCTTCGCCGTTCTAAAAGAAGGCGTCGAGCGAGGCGGCTTAGCATGCATCTTTTTTGCGTCTCCTGTAACGCGCGCTGTCCTCAGCGGAATCTGCGGCTCACCTTTCGCGGAATGCGCTGAGACAGCGCACGCTACCCTTAATTAAGCAAGGTCTCCCAAAGGGTGATGGAGATGCCAAGCGCGAAGACACCGATGATCACGCTGAAGGCCGCTGCATTCAGAAAGTAGGGAAGTCGCAAGTCTGGAATCGCTTTGCACGGGCGCAGGCGCCGGGTGCCATACCCGCAGAGTGCGAGGGATAGCAGCCAGAGAAAGCCTAACGCTTCCGCAGGCGCGGCGTCTGGCCGGGGGAAAAGGAGCGTTAAGCCGGCAGCGATCAAAAGCGCGAAGACCAGGATGGGCCCCAGGTAGAAGAAGATGGATCGAAGGGTAATCATTTCGCGCGGAAGAGAGTCTCAGCACTGCGGGTGAAGACTTGCGGGGTTGGCCGCGTTGCCTCGTGAGATGGTAGCCATGCGTTACTATTCCTGTCTCTAGCAAAATTTCTTTCCGGCAGCCCGTGCCTGCACCTGCTGGATTGTCTTTCCGGATTGTAACTAAGCCTCTGCATTTTCCTTAGCTGCCGGAATTATATCCCTCCCGAAAACGTCGCCGGTAATTACCGTAATTATGGACCTAAGGGATCTAAGAGTTTTCTGCTTGACGCTTACGGAACCACAAAGGCAAAAACCTTCCGTTCGGAAATAAAACCTATATGAAAACAACTCCATTATTCGCGAGATTATACCTAATCTCGATCTCCTTGCTTCTGGCCACTGCGCTCACGGCGAGCGCGGCGGCTAAGAAATCTACGTTGTATGTCGCCACCGGCACCGACGGAACCGCGGGTATGCTCTACACCGTCGATCCCGCTACCGGCCTGGTGCTGACGACCGTCGGCCCGCTCAATGATGCGGCCGGGAATAACTACCCGATGGCCGGCCTTAAGTACGATCCGCTCACTCATATCCTTTACGGAGCCACGGCCAACGCTCCTGTGAACCCTAACTCCCTCGTCATCGTAAACCAGGCCACCGCTCTGGTGACGGTGATCGGCCCCTTCGGTCAGGTCCTCACCGATCTCGCGATCGATCCGAGGACGGGGCTCGTCTACGGGCTCTCCGGCTTCAATCAGAAGTTCTTCACCATCAATACCACGACCGGACAGGCGGTTCAGACCGGGAGCACCGGGATCGGCTTCGCCAACGGAGGAGGGTTGGCGGCGACTAAGACCGGCGGGCTTTTTGGAGTGAGTAACTTTTCCTTTTACAGCTTCAACAAGATAACCGGCCTGGGAAGTCTCATCGGCGTCACCGGCCTGTTCAATCTGGTGAAAGCGGCCGACGTGAACTCCAAGAACGTGCTCTACGGGCTGGAGGGGGGCGGCGGGCTCGACAATTCGCATCTGCGCTGGTTGGACACCTTCAACCCACTGACCGGTCTGGGATCGCGGGTGGCTCCTATCCTGATAAATGACCTGGACGCGATGGCTTTCGTGCCACCGGCGCGTTAGGGCATTCAACCTTAGCATCACTACCAGGCTGCCAAGGTTATAAGCCTGTTGCTTGGAACAGGCCTCAAGGAACGCAGGTCAGGCGATACGCCTGACCTGCGACTCGGCGCCCGGCGGGCGTGGCGAGGTCGGAAATCCCCTACGGTAACGTCCTGGGTCTTGAAGCTGGTCCCCCACTTCCGCCAGCGTCCGCCAGCCAGCCTGATGTCTCGACACGAGCTACCTCGCGGATTTGGGATTGACGCGGAATTTCCTGGCCCGCTAGTCTCTCCGTAAATTCAACGAAAGGCTCCCGATGCTGCGCACCCTTCGCTCCCTGCTGTTTCTCTCCGGCCTCACGGTCGCCACCGCCTTTGCCGGGGCTCCTACGTTTCAGCTTGTCTCGGTCTATGACTACCGCTACCCGGGTTACCCGCCGATCTATACCTTTGGCGGCGCCATCGCCAATGATGATGGCGCTTCGGTAGGGGTCTTTACCTCCTCCAAGATAAACGGGACCCAAAGCTATGAGCGGTTTGCCAATGGCCGGTTCAGCGCGCCGATCGTGTTCCCGGCCGCGCCCGGCACGGTGACTTACGCGGAGGGGATCAATGTTCACGGCCTGATCTGCGGCTACTATTCGCCCCCGAATGAGGTCCATGGCTTCTTCTATGATGGCCAGACTTACACGCGCTACGACGTGCCCGGGGCGAATAGCACTTTCCTCTTCGGCCTGAACGATGCCGGTGACTTTGTCGGCTACTATTACACAGGGAATGTTCAGACGGCGTTCGTCAGCAGCGGCGGCACGCTCACCCCGATCGGGATCCCCGGAGTGACGAACATCAATCCTACCGCGATCAACAATCTCGGACAAATCGTGGGCTACTATGTCGACCCGGCCAACCCGACGCTCACGCACGGTTTTTTCCGCGATACGGACGGGACGCTCACCTACCCCCTGGACTATCCCGGATCCCGGACCACCGGCCTTTTCGGGCTAAACGATAAAGGACAAATCTCCGGTTCTTGGGATGACTCCGATTTCACTCAACACGGCCTGGTCCTCGTGCTCCCGAATCGCTTTACGTCCTATGACTCTCCCGGCGGTTATACGGTTTTTCACGGTATTAATAACTCAGGGAGAATCTCCGGATGGACCGATGATCTGGGGGATCACGGGCTGATCGTGCAGCTAAAGCGCTAGGTGCCGGCTTTTACCTTTTTCCTGCACCGGAATCCGCGCCTGGCCTTGGGGCACGCCTCACATTGCGTTCGCGCACGCGGACTCGCCGCGGCGCGTCCGCTGTCTGAGAGGAATATTTCCGGCGGGACGCGCCGGCATTTCAGATCGCTCTTCCATTTTCTCCGTTTCCGCTGATTCTCTTCGCCGTTGAAAGAGACGAGCAAGCAAAGCGCCGCTGCCGCCAGTCTGGTGGACTCACCCCCGCCCGCACCGGCGCGGGGGCTGGCCGGGTTCTTTGCGAAGTTCGGCGTGCTGAAAAGCGCGCGGCGGGAGCTTTGGCTCACTTTCCTGATCAAGTTCCTGATCTACACGGCCTACTCCGTGACGAACAAGACGATGGTGCTCTGGCTATCGAAGGATCTCGGCTTCAGCGATCAGGCGTCGGGCGCGCTGGTTGGCTGGGCCTGGGCGCCGGCGATGACGGTGTTCACTTTGCTCGCCGGATCGTTAACCGATGCGATCGGTCTGCGGCGGACATTCTTTCTCGGGGTTGGCATCTGCACGTTCGCGCGCAGCGTCATGATCGGGACCACGAACCCGGCGCTCGCGCTTGCCTGCGGCATGTTGCCGCTGGCGATCGGCGAGGCGCTGGGCACGCCGGTGCTACTCGCAGCGACGCGGGTTTATTCCACCACGGCGCAGCGCTCGATCGCGTTCTCGCTCATCTACGCGATCATGAATATCGGCTATTTCGTGGCCGGTTATATCTTCGACGCGGTGCGGTCGCTCGATCTGCACCTGAGCTTCGGGTCGTTTCATCCGACGCCGCATGAGCAGCTCTTTGCCGTCAGCCTCGTCTTCGAGGTACTGCTCTTTCCGGCGATCTATTTTCTCCGCCGCGGCGATGAACGACCGCGGGCCGCGAGCGTGGTAGCGGCTGCGCCCGCCGGTTTCCTGGCCGCGATCGGGAACACTTTGCGCCAGAGCGCGGCCGACACGATTGCGCTTTTCCGGCGGCTCCTGCGGCAGCCGGGGTTTTATCGGCTGCTGCTTTTTTTCCTGCTCATCGGTTTCCTGAAGGCGATCTTTTTGCAGGTCGATTACGTGTTTCCGAAATTCGGTGATCGCGTGATGGGCCTCCATGCGCCCTCGGGCAAGCTGGCGAACATCAACGCCATCGTGGTGATCGTGCTCGCGCCGGTGATCGGCGCGCTCACCCAGCGGATCGCGTCCTATAGCATGGTGATCGTGGGCGGGACGATCTGTGCTTCGGGGGTATTCATCATGACGCTGCCGACCGGCTGGTTCGTGCCGCTGGCGAACAGCCCGATCGGCGGGTTCTTCGGGCACGTGTATCTCGGGGTCAGCGGGTCGATTCATCCGTTCTACATCATGTCCGCGCTCTACCTGATCGTGTTCTCGATCGGCGAATCGATTTACTCGCCGCGCGTTTACGAATACGCCGCGGCGATCGCGCCGCCCGGGCAGGAAGCCTCTTACGGTTCGCTCGCTTATCTGCCGTTCCTCGTCGGCAAGCTGCTCATCGGGACGAGCGGTTGGCTGCTGGCGGCGTTCGTGCCGGAGACCGGACCGAAGCGTCCCGGCGAGCTTTGGCTCATCTTCGCGCTCGCCGCGGCCGTGGCGCCGGTCGGGCTGATCTTGTTCCGGCGTTACATCCGCGTCCCGGAGGCCGGACGGGAAGAATACGCCTAACGAACCCGCCCTTGGGGGCAGGAGGAGGATTGCGGGGAATAAAGGCGGGCGTAAATTGCTCCCACGCCCGATGAAAGAAACACCTGAGTCCCTTTATCGGCAGACCATTTCCCCGCGCCGGAGCAACGCCTCGATCTGGCTGGCCGCAGGCGTGCTCGCGGTGATCGCCGCCGCTTCGGTCTACATCAGCCGTGCCGGCGGCAAACAGGAACCGGCTGCTCAAACCACCGCGGTCGTAGCCGCGAATGATGTGGCCACCTCGAAGAAAGACGCCACTGAGAAAACAACCGAAATCAAAAATATGTCCGACGCTGAACTGCACAAAAAATTGACGCCCGAACAATACCGCGTGACCCGCGAGAACGGCACCGAGCCGCCTTTCCACAACGAGTATTGGAACAACCACAAGGAAGGGATCTACGTCGACTTGATCAGCGGCGAGCCGCTCTTTTCCTCGACCGATAAATTCGAGAGCGGGACCGGGTGGCCGAGTTTCACGAAGCCGATCACCAAGGCGAACATCGTCGAGAAAACCGATCGCAGCCTTTTCATGTCGCGCACGGAAGTGCGCTCGAAAAAGGATGACGCGCATCTTGGGCACCTCTTCGATGACGGCCCGCAACCGACCGGTCTGCGCTATTGCCTGAACTCGGCGTCGCTCCGTTTCGTGCCGAAGGAGAAGATGCAGGCAGAAGGCTACGGCGAGTATCTGCACCTCTTCGCCGACGGCGCAAAAGAGGCGCCGGAGAAGAAATAACCGGCATGGAATTTTCCGCGGCGGAACGCGACTCCGCGTGGCCGGCGCTGCCTTACAACGAATGGCAGCCGACCGCCGAGACGCTCCACATGTGGACGCAAATCGTCGGGAAAATCCGCCTGAAGCTGACGCCGTGGATCAACCATTCCTGGCACGTCACGCTCTACCTCACGGCGCGCGGCCTAACGACTTCGCCGATCCCGCACGGGCTGCACACATTTGAGCTGCGCTTCGATTTTATCGATCACCACCTGCGCGTGTTGAAGAGCGATGGCGGCACGCGCGCGATCCCGCTGCGCCCGCAAACGGTCGCGGCCTTTTACCACGAAGTGATGCGTGCTCTTGCTGAACTCGAGCTGCCGGTGAAGATCGATCTCGTGCCTAACGAGCTCCCCGACCCGATCCCGTTCGATCGCGACGAGACCCATCGCGCCTACGATCCGGAATATGCGAACCGGTTCTGGCGAGTGCTCGTGCAAAGCGAGCGGGTCTTCACGAAATTCCGCGCGCGGTTCTGCGGGAAGTGCAGTCCGGTGCATTTTTTCTGGGGCAGCTTCGATCTGGCGGTGACCCGCTTTTCCGGGCGCGCGGCGCCGCCGCACCCGGGCGGAGTGCCGCATTTGCCGGATGTGGTCGCGCGCGAAGCCTACGCCAAGGAAGTGAGCAGCCTCGGTTTCTGGCCGGGCAGCGCGGCCAGTCCAACGCCGCTCTATTATTCCTACGCCTACCCGGAGCCGGCTGGTTTTGCCGAAGCGCAGGTCCAGCCTAACGAGGCCAGCTACCTCGCCGCGCTGCACGAATTCATCCTGCCCTACGACGCGGTCCGCACCGCGGCTTCGCCCGACGATGCGCTGCTCGCCTTCGCGCAGAGCACGTATGACGCGGCTTCGTCGTTAGGCCAATGGGATCGCGCGGCGCTGGAGGAAGCAGGCCTGCACCCGCCGGCCTAATATTCCGCGATCGCGTCGTCGGGATAACAGTAGAGCCAGCGCTCGTTAGGCTGAGCGGAAGCGATCACCGGATGGCCGCTGGCGCGCGCATGTTTACTCGCGTGCTGATTCGGCGACGAATCGCAGCAGAGCGTCGCGCCGCATTCCTGACAGGTGCGGAGATGCACCCAGGTCGCGCCGATCTTCATGCACTCCGCACACTCGAGTTTTTGCGGCGTTTTCAATTCCCCAAGCGCGTCGATGTGCGCGCAGGCTCCGGTGTTCATGCACAAAAGATGGCGCGAAAAGGCGGCACGACAACGCACGGAAGGATTGACTCCCGCAGTCGCATCCGCCATTTCCCGGGGATGGAAAACGAACGCGGCGCCGCTCAGGCGCACCCGAGTTTTCCCGAGGCTCTGCGCTTTTGGATGAAGCTCGGCTGGATCAGCTTCGGCGGGCCGGCGGGGCAGATCGCGATCATGCAGACGGAGCTGGTGGAACGGAAACGCTGGATCAGCCAGGGACGGTTTCTGCATGCGCTGAGCTACTGCATGTTGCTGCCGGGACCGGAGGCGACGCAGCTTGCGATCTATGTCGGCTGGCTGCTGCACAAAACGCGCGGCGGGATCGTCGCCGGGGTGCTCTTCGTGCTCCCGTCGGTCTTCATTCTTTGGGCGCTGAGTTATGTCTATCTCGCGTTTGGCCATGTGCCCTGGATCGCGGCGGTTTTTTACGGCTTGAAGCCGGCCGTGACCGCGATCGTGCTCGCAGCCGTGGTGCGGATCGGGCGCAAGGCGTTGCGCGATGCGGTGCACTGGGGAATCGCGGCGCTCGCATTCGTGGCGATCTATTTTCTCGGCGTCCCCTTCCCCGCGATCGTGCTCGGCGCGGGCGTGGTGGGATTGTTAGGCGGGCAGCTTTGGCCGGAAAGATTTCGCGGCGGGAGTGGTCATGGCGCGGGCGACGAGCAGTCGGTGTTGAGCGATGAGCATGAAGCGCCGGCGCACACGCGGCCCAACCATGGTCGTAGCCTGCGCGTGGTCGCGATCTGCCTCGTGCTCTGGGCCGCGCCGACGATTCGGAGCGGGCTGGGCGATCGGCTGGCGGAGCACGCTTTTCCAAGAGGGCGTCTTCTTCAGCAAAGCCGCGGTGGTGACTTTCGGCGGCGCCTACGCGGTGCTGCCGTATGTCGCGCAACAGGCGGTCTCGCACTTCGGCTGGCTGCAACCGGGACAAATGCTCGACGGGCTCGGGCTCGCGGAGACAACGCCGGGTCCGCTGATCATGGTGGTGCAATTCGTCGGCTTCGTCGGCGCGTGGCAGAATCCCAACGGGCTCGCTCCCCTCTTCGCAGCCTCGTTAGGCGCGCTGCTCACCACCTGGGTCACGTTCACGCCGTGCTTCCTTTGGATTTTTCTCGGCGGCCCTTATCTCGAACGGCTGCGCGGCAATCGCCGCCTAACGAGTGCGCTCTCCGCGATCACTGCCGCGGTCGTCGGCGTAGTGCTGAATCTCGCGGTCTGGTTTGCGCTGCAGGTTTTCTTCCCGGCGCGCGGAGCGGTCGACTGGCTCGCGATCATCTTGAGCGCGGTCGCGTTTCTCGGCATTCTCCGCTGGCGCTGGAACATCATCGCGGTGGTCGCCGGCGGCGGGCTGGCCGGTCTGCTTTACCTGCTGATGAACGGTTCCCGGTGAATGTATTTTCGGTTTCGGCGTCAAATCGCAGTGGACGCCTTTCGACGCCCGCTTAACCTCTCCTCTCTTTCGCCCAACCATGCCTAGACGACCCAAGTTGCCGCTCGATCCCGATACCGAAGAATCCGGTCCTCGGATGCCCGCGGTCAGTCCGCAACTGGAACCGGGTCAGCCGACCGATCTCGAGTTGATGGCCGGGATTCAGAACGAAGATCCCGAGGCGCTCTCGCAGCTTTACGATCGCTACAACGGGATCATCAAGGCGCTCATCCTCCGCGTGGTCCATAACGAGGCCGAGGCCGACGACCTGCTCCAGGAAATCTTCATGGAGCTCTGGAATCAGGCGAAAAATTTCTCCGCCCAAAAAGGAAAGCCGCTCGGCTGGATGGTGACTCTCGCCCGCCGCCGTGCGATCGACGGATTGCGCAAAAAGCAGGCTTACCAGCGCGCCGGCGAACGCCTCCAGAACGAGACCGAGCAGCAGCCCGACGCCTGGGTCCACAACTCTACGGAAGAGGAAATTAACTTCGCCGACACGCGGGTTCTCGTGCGCAAAGTGATCAGCGGGCTGCCCCCGGCGCAGCAGCAGGCGATCGATCTCGCATTTTTTCGCGGCATGAGTCAGCGCGAAATCGCCGCAAATACGAATACACCATTAGGGACGGTGAAGACTCGGCTCGAATTGGGCCTGAAAAAGATCTACGACGGCCTGAAAGAACTGAAAGATGAGCTTTGAGGAATTCCAAAATCGCGCGCGGCTGTATGTCATCGGCGCGCTGGAGAATGGGGAGAGCCGAGAGTTTGAAGAAGCGCGCGCGGAGTTCGGACAGCCGGCCGAGGATTACATCACCGAATGCTATCGGCTGCATGAGGCTTTCGCCCTGAGTCTGCGACCCGCGAAGTCCTCGGACGCGCTGAAAGAGCGGCTCATGAAAATGGTCCGCGACAAAAAAAGCGGCGGCGCGACCGGTTAGGCGGTCGGGCGTTTTTCGTTAGTCAGCGGCGCTGTCGCACTCCAGCTCTCGCAGGATGAACTCCTGGAGGAAGCCGTAGAAATTTACCTGGAACAGGCTCAGGTCGCGCCGCGAACCGATCGGCGACCGGTAGTGATCGCAGAGCTCGGCTTCCGTGAAATCGAATTTCGCGGCGAGCGCGAGCCGGGCGCGGTTGAGCGCGTTGAGCCAGGCTTCAGAGTTTTCGATTGCGATGCGAAGGGTGCTGTTCGCGAACGGCTTTTCCTGATCGCCGAGCTGCTGCAAATCGCGCTCCACCGTTTCGGTGGCTGATTCGAAAATCCGGCGCAGCTCCGGTTCCACGTAGAGTTTCCACTCCGCGCAGACGTTGGGATGTTTCGCGGCGTCGGCCGGCGGACTGAAGATCCGGGCCTCGGCCGCGGCCACCGCTTCGGGATTCCCGCTCGCCGGCACCTGGCGCAACAGCTCGGCGAGAAAAGGATCGATCTCGCTGATCTCGAGCGTGCCGT
Organism: uncultured Verrucomicrobiae bacterium; assembly: GCA_963742845.1. Lineage (GTDB taxonomy): Bacteria > Verrucomicrobiota > Verrucomicrobiia > Chthoniobacterales > UBA10450 > Palsa-1392. Next base: position 117,238 of record CAVUNK010000009.1, read on the forward strand.
TGTTGCGAAAAACTTCCATTCGTTAGTCTGTCTTCTCGATCGTCGCGAGCAAGAGATAGCCGTGCAACTGCTGCACGTACAACTCCGCGCGTTCCCGCACGCCGCTCCAGACGATCGAGCGACCCTGCCGATGCACCTCGAGCATGTGCACCTCGGCCTTCTCTTTCGGAAACCCAAAGACCTTCTGGAAAACCATTGTCACATAACTCATCAGATTCACCGGATCGTTATGCACAACAACCTGCCACGGCAGGTCACGCGCTTCCTTCGTCCGGGTCTCTTCCGTGATCGTCGGACTCTCGACAGCGCCAATAATCGGAGCGGAAACAGACATGGGCGGCGAAGGGCGAAAGAGCTTTTTGTTGAACCGGCGACTTCCAGAAAGCCGCTCGAAACCAGCCGCAAGCGTATCACACGGACCCCGGCGATTCAACCTTCTGCCCGGGCGGGGCGCTCGTTTGCAGAGCGACGCGCTCGCACGACCAGCCAGATCTTTCGCGCGATAAAGAGGGCGACCTGACAGAGGATGGCAGTGCCAACTCCGACCAGGTAATATGCGCCGAGCCATACGACCACGCCGAGAACTGCGAAGAGGACGCCGGAAAACATCCAGAAACCTGAAAGCATAATGATCGGAACAAAGACGTAACGAACCGTATCGCCGTACTGCGCCACTTCGGCTGGAACTCCGTAGATATAGCCGAGCACCGGAATGCTAAGGACAAGGTGGAGTGCGCGGAGGATTACGCGTTTGGTGGAACTGCTCATCGTTCTGTTCTCAATACCAAGCCATCCCTGAACTTGGCAATTATTACTTCAGCGACGCAACGTTGCTGATCTCTGCGAGTTGAGCATGGAGACGCTCCAACTCGGGAGTCGGCACGCCGTGCGCGCGGGCGCGGCGCAGGGGTTCTCCCCAGATCGCCTCAATTTCCAACGGCCGACCGGCGCGGTGATCGAGCAGGGTCGAGGGCAGGTAGCGGCCCATCGTGGCGGTGCGTTTCATCTGGTCGAGAGCGACGGCGGTGGAAAGATCGTGGCCGCAGGCGCGCGCGATCGCGATGGTTTCGTCCATCAGGGCGAGGGCTTTTTGACGAAGCGCGTCGTCGGCGAGGATCGCAGACGTGTCGACGCCGCCGGCGGTGATCGTTAGGCCGTTGAAGGGAATGTTCCAGACGAGCTTGCGCCAATGCTCCAGCGCGAGATCGGCGACGACGCTGCAGACCACCCCGCAGCGTTTCCATTCCCACGCGAGATCGTGCAGCCGCGGTCGGGGGAACCCGCTAAACTCCCCGATCGCGACCCGGCCGTTATCCTGGAGCTCGATCACGCCGGGCGCGATGCGATTGAGGCAGATGAAACAGAGACCGCCGAGAATACGTTCGGCCCCGAAATGCCCGGCGAGAAATTCCTCGTTCCCGAGCCCGTTCTGCAGAGTCAGGATCATGGTTTGCTCGCCTAACAATGGCCTAACGAGCAAAGGAAGCTCGGCGTTGGCCGTCGTCTTGACTGCGACCAGGACGAGATCGACCGGACCGATTTCCTCCGTGCTGCGGTAGACGTTTACTTTCGGGATGTGGATGTCGCCGCCTTTGCTGCGAATCCGGAGGCCGCGTTTGCGGACCACTTCGTAATCGCTCCGCATGAGGAAATGCACGTCGCGGCCGAAGTGCGCGAGCTTGCCGCCGTAATAGCAACCGATCGCACCCGCGCCGACGACGGCGATGCGAAGATTCGGAAGACGATGCTTCACCATCTGCCGCGGAGATGAACGGGCTCAGCCAACCGGCCGATGTTCCGCCTGGAAGTTCCGCGTAATCAGCCGCGCGCCCTTGTTGAAGGTGAGGTAGGCCCAAGCCCACTGGAGCAAAACCGCGACACGATTCCGGAAGCCGACGAGGTAAAGAACGTGGATGAAAAGCCACGCGAGCCAGGCCAGGAACCCGCTGAAGTGAATGAAGTTGAGATCGGCCACCGCCTTGTTGCGGCCGATCGTGGCCATGCTGCCTTTATCCCAATAATGAAAGCGTTGCGGATGGCCGCCGGCGACCATGCGAACGATATTGAGCGCGGCTTGACGGCCCTGTTGAATCGCCACCGGTGAGACGCCGGGAAGCGGTTTTCCGCTAGCCGGCGAGGTGAAGTTTGCGAGGTCGCCGATCACCTGCACTTCGGGATGGCCCGGAACGGTCAGATCATCCTGCACAATCACGCGGCCGGCGCGATCGACCGGGACGCCTAACGTTTTCCCGACGACCGACGCGGTGTTCCCGGCCGCCCAGACTTTCACCCGGCTCGGGATGAATTCGCCGCCCACTGAGACGCCGTCCTCGGTCACATTTTCAGCATGCACGCCGAGGCGCACTTCAACTCGCAGCGACTCCAGTTGCTTCAACGCACTGGCGGAGAGGTCCTCGGGGAATCCCGAAAGCAGGCGATCGCCGCCATCGATCAGGATGACGCGCGACTTCGAGGGATCGATGTTTCGGAAATCTTTCGCCAGCGTCTCGCGCGCGATCTCCGCGATCGCGCCCGCCATTTCCACCCCGGTCGGCCCGCCACCGATGATGACGAAATTCATCGCGGCCTGGCGCGCTTCCGAGTCCGTGGTCTTCTCGGCAAATTCAAACGCGAGCAAAATCCGCCGCCGAATCTCAATCGCGTCCTCAAGGCTCTTCAGGCCCGGCGCGAGCTTCTCCCATTCGTCGTGGCCGAAATAAGAATGCCGCGAGCCGGTCGCGACCACCAGGTAGTCGTAGGCGATCTCGCGTTCCGCCGTGCGGACGAGGCGCGCCGCGATGTCGACGGACTGCACTTCGCCGAGGAGCACTTCGATATTTTCGTCCTTGGTCAGGATCCCGCGAATCGGACCTGCGATGTCGGCGGGCGAGAGCGCCGCGGTCGCGACCTGGTAGAGGAGCGGCTGGAAGAGGTGGTAGTTCGTGCGGTCGATCACCGTCACCCGGACCGGTTTACCGCCGAGATGTTTGGCCGCCTCGAGGCCACCGAAGCCCGCTCCGATGATGACGGCGTGCGGGAGAGGCTTGGTCGCTTTTTCCATCGGTAAATGACGGCCAAAAACAAGGCGCGGTAAAATGGTAAAACCGGTTGTCAGTCCGGAGAAGTGCCTCTATCTTCCGCGCCTTATGCCGAAACCGATTGCGCGCAGCAAGACCAGGAAAGCCGTTGCCAAACGGTTCAAGATCACCGCCACGGGGAAGGTGCTTCGTTCCCACGCGTCCCGCCGGCATCTCCTCTCGAGCAAGAGCGCCAAGACAAAAAGGCACCTCGCGAAATCCGCCCTGGTCGACAAGACCGACGTGCAGCGGATCAAGGCGAACCTGCCTTTCGCCTAACGAACGGCCGCGGGAAAACTCCGCGCGGTTTTTTCCCACCCTGAGCGATTGTCTTGACGGATTCCGGGTTCTGTTGAAAAACGGACCCCGCATGAATCAATTGCCGTCCCTTCTTTGCCGCAGTCTCCTCGCCGCCTGTTTTTTGCTCGCGCTCGCGAGCAACTCCGTTCGCGCGCAGGCAACGGATGTGGACCGCGCTCAACTCCTCCGCAGCCAGTCGCAAATCCAGTCCCTGTCCGCCGATGGGACCAACGGGGTCGACCAAAATTACGCCGCGGCCAGCCCGAATGATCCTGATCTCGGCGAACAGGCGATCTTGAAGCGGGTCGACAAATATCAGCCGTTCGCGGTCGAAGTCGGCACGCCGTTTTATTACACCTCGAATGTCGCGCTGGTCGATCGCGGCCGAGTCGATGACGTGATCATCGCGCCGGTGGTCGGGATTACTTACGCGCCGAAATTTGCCAAGACGCTCTACGGGGAATTCTCGCTGCGGCAGCAGTTCTTCTACTACAACGACAATACCGGCTTCGACTTCGCGAGCTTCGACGTGCTCGCTGGCCTGGTCTATTACCTGCCGGCGCTGCACAACCTCACGTTGCGCGCGAACATCGATTACAACCGGCTGACCGGGACGGATAACTTCGACGATTTTTTCTCGAACTACGCGTTGCAGGCGAGTGCGGAAATCCCGTTCCCGATCGGACGCGCGCAGCAGCTCTCGGTCGGCGTGGATACGAACGTGAGTCTCTACGCGAATCCCGAGCCGCCGCGCCGGAATGACTTCGGCGCCTATGTCGGCTACGCGGTCAATATCAGCCGCTCTTTTTCCATTAATGCCGCCGGACGGTTGGTGGTGCGGGCGTATGACTCCGGCGGTCGAACCGACGTGAGCGAAATACTGGCCCTGAGCGCGAATTACCGCATCCGCGATTACCTCACCCTGAGCGCGATCTCGACCTTCGTCGCCAACCAATCGAACCAGAATGTGTTCGATTACGAAGTGTTTAATATCGGCGGTGGGATCTCGCTGACTTGGAGATTCTAAGCTCGTTAACGGGCTTCTTCCTCCCGGCGAATGCCCGGCTCAGCGTCGTCCCCTCGACCCGATCAGCCTTGACGTTTCCCTCGCGGATTGGGTAAAAACCTTTGCCGTATACGTTCGGCCGCTTCTGTCCTCGAAGCAGGCCGCTTTTTTTTAGTCTTATGAGTCACTCCCTGCGCCTGCAATTTCCTCGTCATCGATACCTGTCCCTAATCCTCCTGCTGTCGACCGCCCTCGCGGGAATTTCTCTCGGAGATCAACTCCGACAGGCGCGGGTGAGCCAGGTGGTAAAGGACGTCAAAATTCTTCCCGCGCAGGCGGCGGCGCGACCTGCCGTGCTCAGTGATGAAGTGAGCGATAACACGGCCGTCCGTACCGGCGTGGAATCGCGCGCGGAACTTACCTTTACCGACGAGACCCTCGCCCGCCTCGGCGCAAACACGATTTTCAGTTTCAAGGGAGGCACCCGGAACCTGGAACTCAGCGGCGGCGCGATGCTCCTCCGCGTGCCGAAGAACTCCGGCGGCGCGCAGATCAATACCGCGGCCGTGACCGCGGCGATTACCGGCACAACGGTGATGCTCGAGTACCATCCCGACGCCTATATCAAATTTATCATTCTCGAAGGAACCGGCCGGATCTTCCGAAAAGATCACGTCGGCGAAAGCGTGCTCCTCCACGCCGGCCAGATGTTGATCGTCAATCCCAAAGGCACGACCTTGCCGGAGCCGGTGGACGTGGACTTGAAACGGCTGGTCAGGACATCGCTCCTGATCACCGACTTCGGGCGGATCGCCAGCCTCGATCTCATTCGCCACGAAATCGACAACCAGGCCGAGAAGAAGACCGAAGGCGGATTAGTGGACACGAACATGGTGATTTTCGGGCGCGGCACCGTCGTCTCGCTCCTCGATGGCACGCGTACGAGCGTGATTGATCAAGCCACGAATAACACCGCGCGCGAAGTCAACGAACACGGACCGCAGGCTACTCCCCCGCAGACACCGACTCCTTTTCCGCCGACTCCCACACCGACCCCAACTACCACACCAACACCAACCCCCACTCCGACACCTACACCTACACCTACTCCCACGCCGACGCCTACACCAACCTCCACTCCGACTCCAACTCCCACACCGACGCCAACTCCGACGCCCACATCCACGCCGACGCCAACTCCGACTCCGACTCCCACTCCGACGTCCACCCCCACGCCGACTCCAACGCCATCCCCTACTCCGACGCCGACGCCGACTCCTACCCCCACTCCGACCCCGACGCCGACACCCACGCCGACTCCCACTCCGACGCCGACTCCGACTCCTACCCCGACGCCGACTCCTACCCCAACTCCTACACCGACCCCGACCCCAACTCCGACTCCGACGCCGACACCCACGCCAACTCCCACTCCGACGCCGACTCCGACGCCGACCCCAACTCCTACACCCACTCCGACGCCGACTCCCACCCCGACCCCGACCCCTAGCCCCACCTCTACACCGAGCCCGACAGCGACGCCGGTCACTTCCTCCACCTACAACGGCGGCACGGGCAATTGGAGCGATCCCAATCAGTGGACGCCCGGACTCGTTCCCAATAATGGAAACGCTGGTCAGGACTACGACGTCTTTTTCTCCAGCGGCACTCTTACCCAGGACATTGTCACCGGAGTGACCATCAATCAGCTGTTCATGAGTGGCGGCACCCTCGTCCTGACCAACCCACTCACCCTGAATGTAGGACTCCAGTTCGACGGTGGATCGATTCTCTCCGGCACTTTAAATGTTGCGGGAGTCAGCAGTCAGTCCGCCCTCATGACCGTAAGTAATACGATTATTAATAATCTGGGTAGCTATGATCTGGTCCTGAATGGCAATGCTTTCAGCGGCAGTGGCTCAACCTTTAACAATTCTGGGACCCTGACCTCTCACCCCACTGATGGCTCGATTACCTTCAACATCCTCCTTGATAGCACCGGCACGATTTCCGCGGAGTCGGGCACGCTAGTCCTGACTGCCGGTGGCAGCCTCGCTGGAAGCGTGACGGCAGCGGCTGACGCGATCCTGGAGTTTGCCAGCAACTTCATGATCGCTGACGGCACCACCTTCTCGGGAGGTGGGCTGTTCCAGTTCAATAATAACACCTCCACGACTCTCTCCGGCACGATCACGAACAATGGCCGTATTCTGGTTAACTCGGTGGGGAACTTTACCGACCTGGTCCTCAACGGCGATGTAACTCTTGACGGCAGCGGCTCACTCACCCTAGCCGCCGCTGGTCGGATTCGTGGCAGCGGCACCCTGACCAATGCGAGCACAATCAACGGCTCGACGAACAACTCCGGCAGCCTCGGCAATAATGAAATCGAGATCGTCAATCAAGCCGGAGGCATCATTGACGCGAATGTGGCTGGCCTGTTCCTGAATGTCGATCCGAGCACGCTTGGCCTGACCAACAGAGGACTGCTCCAGGCCAGTAATGGCAGCATCCTCGTCCTTCGCGGCAACGGCGGCGGTGGTTTCGATAACACCTCAGGAACGATCGCGGCGCTCGACGGCTCGCAGGTGGAACTAACCGAGGGTGCCGTCATCACCGGAGGCACCTTCACTACCACCGGCACTGGAGCGATCGAAAACGTCAGTTCCGCCACGCTTATCTCCGTCACTAACACCGGTGCGTTTATCGGCTTTAACAATACGGAGACCACGCTCATCGGGAGTTTCCATAACTCCGGCACCGTCTTGTTGGGCTCGATCGGCAACTTTACCGACCTTACCCTCAGTGGAGACGTGACTCTCGACGGCGGCGGCGTGATTACGCTACGAGAGGCCGACCGCATCCGCGGCAGCGGGACCCTGACCAATGTCGATAATACCATCGAGGGTTACACCAGCTCTGGAAGCCTGGGCAACAACGAGATCAGCCTGATCAATCAAGCCAATGGACTGATCGATGCGAACGTCAGCGGACAAAGCCTTACCGTCGATCCGGCGAACACAGCCGGCGCCTTCCGTAATTTGGGCACGCTGCACGCTAGCGGGGGCGGGATCCTGCTCCTAACCGGAAATGGCGGCGGCGGATTCGATAACAATGGCGGGCTGATCGAAGCGCTCGACGGCTCGGAAGTCCAACTAACCAACGGCGCCTCCCTCACTGGTGGAACATTGACTACCGAGGGCACCGGGGTCATCCGAGCCAACGGCGGACAGGATGTATTTCTCATCGACCTGACGAACAGCGGGACTTTCGTGGTGAATAACAACACCTTCGTCCATATCGCCGGGACGATCACGAACTCCGGTTCGCTCACACTCAATTCGATCGGTAACAACACCGACTTCCGACTCGCGGCTGCTACCATGCTTAATGGAGGTGGCACCCTGACTCTGTCTACGAATAACGCCAGCCGCATCTCCGGCGACGATTTTTACCGACTGACTAACGCCGACAACCTCATCCACGGCATGGGACAGATAGGGATCAACAGCATCGCGTTCACCAACATCGCTACGATCGACGCCGATATCTCGGGTCAGATCCTGACGATTGATCCGGCCCCGGAGAGTTCCGTTCTGGACGGCGGCCCTTCTTTCCTGAATCAAGGCACGCTTCAGGCCGGTAACGGCGGCATCCTGCTTTTGACCGGGAATGGGGGCGGTATCTTCACGAATACCGGCCACTTGATCCAGGCTCTGGATAACTCGGAAGTACCAACTGACCAATAACGTCTCGATCCTGGGCGGCACCCTCGCGACGGCGGGAACCGGGGTGATCCGAGTCAATGGCGGCCAGGATGTCTTTATCACCAATCTCACAAATGCCGGCACGATCGCCGTGAATAACAATTCTTTCCTCCACACAACGGGCACGATAACGAACACCGGCAGCATCAGCCTTAACTCAGTCGGCAATAACACTGATCTCCACCTCTCCGCCGATACTACGCTCAATGGTGGGGGCACCCTCACTTTGGCCGGAGCTGCGGCCGCGCGAGTGTCTGCTGATGCTCTTTTCCGCCTGACCAACGTCAACAATCTGATCCAGGGCCGCGGTCAGATCGGCGTTAATCTGATCACGGTCACGAACCAGGCGACAATCAATGCCAATATCTCCGGACAGACGCTGACTCTCGATCCCGCCAGCGCGACGAATGCTTTCTTGAATACCGGGACGCTCGAAGCGAGCAGCGGCGGCATTCTCATACTGACCGGAAACGGCGGAGGAGGCTTCACCAACACAACCGGCACCATCACGGCGCTTGACGGCTCCCAGGTGCAGCTAACGAACGGCGTGACAATCACCGGCGGCACCCTATCAAGCACCGGCAGCGGCGCAATTGTGGTCAACGGCGGGCAGGATGTCTTCCTCAACAGCCTAACGACTGTAGGAACAATCAGCGTCAGCAACAATGCCGCGCTGCACACCACGGGGACAATCAGCAATATTGGGACCCTTACTCTTAACTCGATTGGTAATAACACCGATCTGAGCCTGGCCGCGGACACGACCCTGGCCGGAGGCGGCACGGTGACTCTGAGTGGAAACACTGCGAGTCGGATCACGGGGGATGGCGTTTTCAACTTGGTCAACGCAGACAACCTCATCCAGGGACAGGGCCAGATCGGGCTCAATCAGATCACGGTTAACAATCAATCGATCATCAACGCGAATATTAGCGGCCAAACTCTGACTCTGGACCCGGCTAACTCAGGTATTGGCTTTTTAAACAACAATGGCCTGATCGAAGCGTCCAACGGCGGCATCCTGGTGCTCACCGGTAACGGCGGCGGGAGTTTTACCAACAACGGCACGATCTCAGCCCTTGACGGCTCCACTGTGCGTTTGGTCAGCGGAGTTTCCATCACCGGTGGCACTCTGCTCGGCGGCGGCACTGGCGTCGTTCGGGTGGTTGGCGGCGACAATGCCTTTATCACGGACCTGATGACGCTTGGAACGTTCGTGGTCGATAACAACGCCGCCCTTCATACCGCCGGCACGATCACTGACTCGGGAACGATCACGCTTAATTCGGCGGGCAATAACACTGACTTCACTCTCGCTGCCGATACAACCCTGGCAGGCAATGGCACGCTGATCCTGGCCGCGAACAATGCCGCCCGAGTCACCGGCGACGCCCTCTTCCGGTTAACCAATGCCGAGGCCACCATCCAGGGGCAAGGCCAATTCGGCGCAAATGCTATCACGATCACCAACCAGGCAAGCATCAATGCCAATGTCAGCGGCCAGACTCTCACGATCGATCCGGCGAACAGCGCAAATGCTTTTCGCAACGAGGCATCCGGAACAACCCAGGCCAGTAACGGCGGCATCCTGGTCCTCAGCGGCAACGGCGGCGGCGACTTCACGAATTTCGGGACAATCTCAGCTGTAAGTGAAGGAGCAATCCAGTTAACCGGCACGCTTAACTCTTCCGGAACGGTGGATATCGGGAGTGACACACTCTCAGTTACGGGCGCGGGCGCTTATAATCAGACGGCCGGCACTTTTCGGCTGGCCGGCGGCACTGTTACTTCGACCAATGCGCTGAACTTCATGGGTGGCGTGGTCGATGCCCAGGGCAGCATCAACGCCAGCATAACGAACAGCGCCAACCTCAGCCCGGCCCTCGGGGGCAGCGGTTTACTCGTCACGGGCAACGTAAGTCTGCTCTCAGCCTCACAACTTACTCTCCAGCTCGGCGGGCTAACTCAAGGCAGCCAGTACAGTTTCATGAATGTCAACGGCACCGTTTCGTTAGGCGGGCAACTGGTGCTCTCGTTTGCGAATGGCTTCCAGAACTCGGTGAACGGTTCCAATAGCTTCACCGTGCTGACTGCGAGCAGCGCTCTAAGTGGCGTATTTACAAATGTCGCGTCCGGCAGCCGCTTGAACACGAGCGACGGTTTCGGCTCGTTCGTCGTGACCTACAGCGGCAGTAACGTGGTCCTATCCAACTATCTCGCCACCGGCCTGGCGGGACTGTGGCAGGGCGGTGCGGGCAACTGGAGCGACCCAAATTGGAACCTGGGTGCAAATTTCCCTAACAATGGGCAACCGAACACCACCGATCGTTATAACGCGACCATCAACAGCGGCACCGTCACCCTCAATCTTCCGGTCACGATCGAGAGCTTCGCCTTGAACGGCGGAATCCTGACCGGAACGAACCCGCTGACCGCGAACCAGCTCTTCACCTGGAGCGCTGGCTCGCTCTCGGGCGGGCTGGTTTTGAACGCGAACGGCGGCATTCTCTTCAACGGAGCGGGGACGGTGACATTGGACGGGGCGACGCTGAACAACGCGACCGGACAAACGGCCACCATGAACGGGACGGGGGCAAGCGTTCTCCTCAACAACGCCGCCGTTTTCAATAACAACGGCAATTTCCTGGCGCAGAACAGCGGGTTTTTCGGCACAACGAGCGGCGGGGGCACCATCAACAACGTGGGCACGTTCACGCGCGACACCGGCACGGGCGTCTTCTCCATCCAAGGCGGGCTGACTTTCAACAACACCGGAACGGTGAACGTGGACAGCGGCTTTTTGAGTTTGAATGTGAGCGATAACGGAAGCACCCCGGGCGACTTCAATGTCGCGGCGGGCGCGAATTTGATTTTCAACGGCAACTTCAACCTGACCGCGAGCTCCGACTTGGCGGGAGCGGGAAGCGTGACCTTCAGCAGTGGAACTCAGACCTTGAATGGCAGCTACGGGCTGAGCGCGATCAATGTCGCCGGGGCGCAGACCATTTTTAACATTCCCGCGAACGTCGGGACCGTAAGTCTGACGAGCGGTTCGCTGGAGGGCTCGGGAGCGATCAGTGCCGGCGGGTTGTTTACCTGGACGGGTGGAGACCTGAAAGGCAGTGCAGCCTTCAACGCCAATGGCGGCGTGCTGATCAATGGAGAAAACGTTTTCCTCGGGCGGACGCTGAATCTCGCGGCCGGACAAACGCTCACGATGAACGGCAGTGGCGGATTATTCTGCGAAGCCGGCGGAGTGGTGAACAACAACGGGACCTTCCTCGCGCAAAACGACCGCGTCGTCGGCAATGTCGGCGGTGGCGCGCTGAACAACACCGGCACCTTCACGCGAAACACCAGCTCGGGCACTTTTTCGATCGGCGTCCCGATGACCAATTCGGGGACCGTGAATGTGAATTCGGGAACGTTGGACTTCTTCAACACGGGCTTCACCCAGACGGCCGGAGTCACCAACCTGAACGGTGGCAATTTGTCATCCACCCCCGATCTCCACTTCAATGGTGGCCTGCTCACCGGCTTCGGCACGATTAGCGCCGGGATTCAGAATAACGCCATGTTGCAGCCCGGTTTGGCATCGGGCGGTTTGGTCGTGAATGGCAACGTTAGTTTGTTAGCCGCGTCGCAACTCACCTTCCAACTCGGCGGCCTCACCCAGGGTAGCGGTTACGGTTTCCTTAACGTCAATGGAGCGACCTCTCTGAATGGCACGCTCGTGGTCTCGTTTGTGAATGGATTCCAGGCGGGGGCGACGGACAACTTCACGGTGCTGAGCGCGAGCTCACTCTCCGGCTCTTTCACGAACGTGCTCTCGGGTCAGCGCCTCAACGCAACCGACAACTCGGGCTCGTTCGTCGTGACCTACAACGGAACCAACATCGTGCTCTCGAATTTTCAGTTGTCTGGATTGTCGCCGATCCTGCCGTCGACTCCTCAGCCAAACGCTCCGGCAGGAGCGACCGGCCCGGTGGTCACACAGCGGCGAACCTCTGATGATGCGATGCCGATCGCCCGCGGCCGAAGTGCCAGCACGCCGCGCGGAATGGTCCCGCGACCCGGCATCGTCCTGCAAAATTCCAGCCAGCTAATTGATCTCATGGATGGAGCGGCGACTGGGGCGGACGGGACGGTCACCGTTCACCCCGCGCCGGTTGTCCGCGGACCTGCCAATCGCGATGACCGTCCACGGCCGTTGCCCGCTGACCGTGCGAATCCTCGCGCTCCAGTCCGCCCGGCTCTCCTTCGCAGCGGCGCAGTGACGCCGCGTCAGGCGCAATAGCTCTGCTCGATCTTGGCCAGCGCGGGGCTCCAAACCAAGGCTCGGAGAAAACCGATCTTTCGTCTGGTCGCGTTCGCCGGCTTGCCCTTAAATCTGGGCCAACCCGACCGACAAAATATGAAAAAATCGCCCACCCTTGCCACTGCGGTTCTTCGTTCTACGCTCTCCAACTCGTTAGGCAAATTCTTTGCGATTTGCATCCTCGCTGCACCCGCCCTCCTCAGCGCACAGGCAGCGCAGTTGAAAGAGGCGCGCGTCAGCCAAGTGGTCAAGGACGTGAAACTCCTCCCCGCCCAAGCCGCCCCGCGCCCTGCGAGCGTGAGCGATCCGGTGCGTGACGGCACCGCGGTGCGCACCGGGGAAGAGTCGCGCGCGGAGCTGACTTTTACCGACGCCACGCTGGCGCGTCTCGGCGCGAATACGATTTTCAGTTTCAACGAAGGCACCCGCAATCTCGATCTGGGCGGCGGCGCGATGCTTCTGCGTGTCCCGAAAAATTCCGGCGGCGCCCGGATCAATACCTCGGCTGTGACCGCGGCGATCACCGGCACCACCATCATGCTCGAGTATCACCCCGACAAGTATGTGAAGTTCATCGTCCTCGAGGGCACCGGGCGGATTTTTCGGAACAACCGGATCGGCGAATCGGTCCTGCTCCACGCCGGCCAGATGTTGATCGTTAGTCCCAACGGCGAAGGCATGCCCGATCCGGTGGACGTGGATCTCGACCGGCTCCTCCGCACTTCACTGCTCATCAACGGGTTTCGACCGCTGCCGAGCAACGACCTGATCGCGAGCGAAATTCAGCATCAACTCTTCAAGAAAAGCGACGGCGAGTTGATCGACACCAATCTCGTCATCTTCGGCCGCGGCACGGCCGTGACCCTGCTCGATCCCGACCTACGCAAATCGACTCGACCAGGCGAACGCGAACAATGTTCGCGAGACGAACGAAACGCCGCGGCCCACCATCACTCCGACCGTCACGCCGACGATTACTCCGACCGTCACGCCCACACCCAGCAAGTTTGGCACTCCCGTCGTCATCACTTCGCCCAACCCCTATGTCATCACCGCGGGCACCACGATCACCACCGATCCGACGATCACGACCAACGGCCAGACCGATTTCGGCAAAATTTATCGCGGCTCGGCGCAGGACGGAACGCCGTCGAACTACCTTTTCGGTTCCACTTCCGCCTTCGATACGGAGAGCGGATTCGACGCGCATTTTGGCGACCCGGCCAATACGCCCATGGCCGTTTTCAAATTTTCTTCCCTCCTCCTCGCGGGCAACCCCACGATCTCACTCCTGAACGGCGGCGCGTCTAACCTCGCGCTGATCAGCGTCGGCAACATCACCACCGGCACCGCGCTGACCACGTTCACTTTCGCCGGGCTCGATTCGCTGCTGCTCGCGACGCAAAACGGCTCCATCACCATCGGGTCCAACATCACCTTCCAAAATATCCCGACCCTTTTCCTCTACGCGCGCGGCGCCGACTCCACCCTCACTTTCGATGGCTTGGTCAACGGCACGACCAACCTCGTTCTCTTCGCGGAGAACAACATCCAGGTGACGAATAACCTGACTGTGAATCAGACCACTCCGGTCGGATTCACCGGCGGTATTTTCGACACCATCATCGCCGGCAACGCACTCAACGTCGGCGGCGATCTCACTCTCTCGATCGACAGCAGCGGAACGAATAACGACAGCGGGATCAACGTTTCCACTAACACCGGCCCTCTCACCGTCGGCGGGCTTCTTGGCCTAACGATCACTTCGACTTCCGGCGCGATCGCCAACGGCGCCAGCCTGAACCTCAACGCGGGCACCGATCTCAGCGCAGATTCTCTCGCGCTCACGCTCGATCTCGCCTCCGCGCAGACCACGGTCGGGAATGGCGCAAATATTGTGGTCATCGCTGGCGGCGACATTTCCATCACCAACGACGCCACCTTTACTCTCCTCCACAACGGCGGCGGCACGATCACCAACGGCGGTCAGATCTTCGTCCAGACCGGCGGCGACTTCACCGCTGGCTCGATTAACGCCCTGATCAATAACCGCGACGGCGGCATCATCACCACCGGGGGCAGCCTCGTCTTCGCGATCGGCGGCGCGCTCGCCACCACCGGAGATACCAGCCTCGTCCTCTCCGGGCGCGACGACGGCGGCGGCGGCGGGAGCTTTGCCTCAGGTGCGGACATCAGCCTCAGCGCCGGGAGCATCTCGATCGGCGGACTCCTGAATGTTGGGACAGGCCTGAGTGCCGGCGGCAGCGTCCTTCACGCCACCGCCAATATCTTCTCCAGCGGCGCGGTCAGCGCGACGGGCGGCCTGGTCCTGAACATCCAAAACGGCGGCGTGAACATCAACGGCGACACGACGGGCGGAACTGCAATCACCAACGACGTCGCGATTTCTTTGACCGCCGCGAGCGTCGCCAGCGGCGATGTGCTCGACCTGTTCGTCAATAATTTGAATGGCGGTGCGATCGGCGGGACCGCCTCGGTCGGCTTCTCCACGACCGGCGCGGTGACGGTGGGATCCGATGCGCTCTTCGAGATTGTCAGCGGGAGCAATCCCGGCGTCACGCTTCGCTCCTCGATCGGCGGCGACGCTTTGGTGACGTTCAATTCCGCCAGTTTCTCGGCCGCTAGTTTGCTCACCGACATCATCAACCAGGATGGCGCCTCGATCGGCGGAAACGCCGCCCTCTCTTTCACAACGACAGGCGCACTCAACACCACGGGTGACGCGATTTTCCGCATCCTCAACTCGGACGACGGCCAGGGTCTCGGCGGCGGCGTGATCAATGGCGACGCCACCATTGACGTGAATGCCGGGAGTATTTCCACCGGCGGCTTTTTCAACGCGCGGATCTTCGGCCAGAACGGCACCATCCTCGGGAACCGCGCGATCACGGTCTCCGTCGGGGGCGCCCTGGTCACGGGATCTGACGCCAATTTCACGATCTTCGAGTTCCCGCCCTCGGGTGGCCCTCCGCCGGAAGCCTTCAGCATCGCGGTTACCGCCGGGTCCATCAACGTGGCCGGCTCGTTGAATGCCAACGTCAACGTCGGTTCGGATAATCCGATTTTCCTCACGGATAACGTCAGCGTTTCGGCTAATCAAAACGTCACCGTCGGCGGCGCGATCAACATTTTCGGCAGCCTGAATGCCGGCGGCAACGTGATCGCTGGCAGCACGATCCTGATCGGCGGCGGCTCGCTGACTGCAGGTGGCAACGTCACGTCGACCGCGGGAGACATAACGCTCCAACTGGGTCCCACCACCTTCGGCGCACTCAGCGCGGGCGGCTCCATCAGTGCGCAGAATTTGCGGGCGTTAACCATCGACGCAGGGACGAATGTCACCGTCGGCAGCACTTTGGGCGGCCCCTTCGTTCTCCAGGCGAACAGCATCGTGGCCGGTGGCGCGGTGAATCTGCTCAACGTCAGCTCGGTGATCGGAGCCACCTCCACCTTTGGGCCTAACGGCGGCTTTACGCCCGATCCCTTCACCCTCAGCGCGAACTCGCTCACCGTCGTGCTCAGCATCCCGGCCCTGACTTTCAACGGCAGCGACGGCTGAGCTCCTGATCCGGGAAATGGCGGCTCGGTCACGCTCAATCTGGCCGCCGATGGCCTAACGATCGGCTCGACGGGTGACTTCACCTCCATCAGCGCAAACGGGGCGTTCGTTTGTCTTCGATGGCTCCACCGCCGGAGGCAACGGCGGCATCATCAACATCACCACGAGCGGGGACGTCACGGTGAACGACGCCGGCATCACCGCGGATAGCGGCGCGAACCCCACCGGCACACCGGGCGGCAATGGCGGCACCGTCAATATCACCAGCGGCGGCGACGATTAACGTCAACACCGCCATCCAGACTTCCGGCAACGGCTCCGGCGGTTCGAACAGCGTCAAAGGCGGCAACATCAACCTCACGAGCAGCCGCGCGTCCGGCGTAGCCGATCAACGTCAGCAATACCGGGCAACTCCTCGCGTTGCTCGACAGCGCCGCGCCCGGCCCCGGCGGCAAAATCACCATTCTCGCTACCGGCGCGAGCAGCCGCGTCGCGGTGAACGGCGGCGTGCAGGCCGACCGGGGCACCGTCGATATTCGCCACACCGGCGCGAACGGTGCCGTTGATCTCAGCGACAATACCGGCACAAATTCCGCCACCCTCCATGGCGATATCGTGAAAGTCGGAGCGCTCGGAGCGAACGGCGTGCTCACTATCGGCCAAGGCTCGCTTTCCGCGGACAGCGTGCTGAAACTTTACGCCCCTTCGAGCAACGGGACGCTTAACTTCGTCGGCAGCGTGAACATCAGCAGCGGCACTGACGCCATCCTCGCGGCGAACACCATCACCATCCAGCCAAGCGTGGTGGTCAACGTCACCGGGAACGGCGGACCCGCGCAGGTCTTCACAAACAATCCCAACTATTCGGGCTTCGGCGGGAACAATTCCGGCAACGGCACCTTCAGTGGCAACGGCGCGAACAACCCGCTGCCGTTGAACCAGGCTCCGCCGTTCGACGGCCCGCCGGGCGGCTAGCTCAGCTACTGCGACAGAACTCGCAAACCCGGACTTGCGGAAGCGAGGGACCTGCTTCCGCAGATCCGCTCCCGCGTCGTTAGGCGTTAGTCGCTCAGCTTCTTCTCGAGATAGCCCGACCCGAGCGCCACGCCCGCGACCAGCAGCGCGCTCGCGGTTGCGAGCGGCACCGGATCGAAGGGCGGGCGGGGCAGCGAGACCACGCCGTGTTCATTCACCTCCGCGGGACGCGAGACGTAACGGCCATGCCGCGGCGCGGCAAACTTCTTCGCGAACTGGTCCATGCGCTCCGGCAAATCGCCGCGCGTCATCGGGATGCCGTGACCGCAGGCGGCGACGTTTGGCCGCAGATCTTTCAGCTTCTGCACGGAGCGCCAGGTCGCATCCCAATCCGAGTTGAAAGGCGCGCCCGCGCGCGCCAGTTCCATCTTCGCGCTCACCAGCCCGATCCAGGAATCCATGTTCATCGTCGCAAACGCATCCCCCGCAACGAGCACGCGATCTGTCGAGCGGAAGTAGGAAACGTGGCCGGGCGAATGCCCCGGCGTCGGCGTCCAATGCCAGCCCTCCAGACCCGGCAGCTCACCCTCGGGCAATTCCCGCACGTGATTCCCCAGGTCGCAGCCCCGCCCGGGAAAAAACCGCGAGAGAAACGCAATCGCGCCGCCGACCGTCGGGTCCGGCGGTGGATAAGCGGAGCGCCCGGTGAGATAGGGAAGCTCCATCCGGTGCGCGAAGATCGGCACGTCCCATCGTTCCGAGAGTTCCCGCGCCGCGCCGCAATGATCGAAGTGGCCGTGCGTGAGATAAATCGCCTCCGGTTTCGAGCCCGTCCCGAAGCGCGCCTCCGCCGTCTCGAGAATCTTCGTGACGCTCCCGGGCAAGCCCGCGTCGATCAGCGCCCAGCTTTCCCCCGGCCGGCCGACGAAGTAGACGTTTACAAAACTGATCGGCAGCCAGCCGACCTCCGGAGCGATGCGTTCGATGGATTTCATGATAAAAGGGGTCCCCCTAATTAAAACGGATGCGCGGGCCGCCTTTGTTGTAAGGGACGCCAAGTTTCCCGCCGCCCGACTGCAGGCCGGCTAAAGCGACCCCTGTTTTCCACGCTCGCGTCGCGGCGAAATATTGAGTGTGATTTTTCCGACGGGCCCGCGAATCACCTTCACAACAGAAGATCAGATTCCCCGACCCAATGCCCGCGCTTACCCACACGATGACTGCCGCCCTCGCCGATCAGGAAATGTTCACCAACATGCTCGAGCAGCATGCCGGCATCATCCGCAAGGTCGCTTTCGGTTACACGCACACCTTTGCCGATCGCGAAGATCTCGCGCAGGAGATCACGCTCCAGCTTTGGCGCGCCTACCCGCGCTATTCCCTGGACCGACCTTTCTCGACCTGGATGTATCGCATCGCACTCAACGTCGCGATCTCGTTTCTCCGCCGCCATTCTCATCCCGACCGCCAGACCGTCCCGCTCGAGGAGAACGAAATCGCGGCACAAAATTCCGGCGACGCGGAGACCGACGAGCGCGTCGCGATCCTGCAAAAAGTCATCGCCGCCCTCGCGCCGCTCGATCGCGGTCTCATGCTTCTCTACCTGGAAGATCACAGCTACCGCGACATCGCCGCGATCCTCGGGCTCTCTGAAACCAACGTCGCAACCAAACTCAACCGTCTCAAACAGCGCGTTCGCGAAGAAATTTTAAAACTCAACCGGACCAACTCATGACTGAACTCGAAGACCTCAAAGCCACCTGGCAAACCCTCAACCGCAACCTCGAACGCCAGCACACCCTCGCGCTCCAGCAGTTTCGCGAAACGAAACGGCGCCGGTTCCGCAGCGGCTTCCGTCTGCTCGTTCTCGGGCAAATCATCCAGATCATCGGCGGCGGTCTGCTCGCTCTCTGGGGCGGAAGTTTCTGGGTCGATCACCTCGGCATCGCGCATCTCATGGTCGAAGGAATACTCGTCCACCTTTACGGGATCATGATGATCGTCTTCGCCGCGCGGGATCTGGTTCTCGTTAGGCAATTCGATTACACCGCGCCGGTGCTCACCCTGCAAAAACAGATCGGCGACCTGCGCGCCTGGCATCGCACCGCCGGACTCTGGTTCGGTCTCACCGGTTGCTTTATCTGGATCCCCGCGCTGCTCATGATCTTCCACGCCCTGGGCGCCGACGTCTGGCGGCGCAATCCGGAAGTGGTCGGCTGGTTCCTGCTCAGCGGTCTGGTTTCCCTCGGAATTCTCTGGGCCATCGTCGCCTTCTCGCGCCGGCCCGGCCGCGAGAAATTTGCCCGCGGCCTCGACAACAGCACCGCCGGCTGGAGCGTCCGCCGCGCTGAGTCAGTGCTCGAGGAAATCGAGCGCTTCGAGAACGACTGAACCGCCTAACGAATCGCCGCGATCACCTTCAGCTCGATCGCGATCGGCGTGGGCAGCGCGAAGACCTGCACGGTGGTCCGGGTCGGATTTGGTTTCCCCTCGCCGGCAAAAAACCCGGGATAGATCCGGTTAAACGTCGCGAAGTCGTTCTTCATGTCCGTGAGAAAAACCGTCACGTCCACGATGTCATTCCATGACGCGCCGGCATCTTCCAACACCAGGCGAACGTTTTCGAACACTGCGTGGCATTGGGCCGAGATGTCGTGACTCTCGACGCTGCCATCGGAAGCCAAAGTCACGCCCGGGATTTCCTTGCTCCCGCGCACCCGCGGTCCGATGCCGGAAAGAAAAAGCAGATTCCCCACCCGCTTCGCATGCGGAAACGCGCCAACCGGCTCCGCCGCGCGGGTGCTCTCGAAAGACCGGTCCATCAGTTGGTCGCGAAACGTTTCGCGGAACGGGCGCGCGCTTTGACCACTTCCACTTCACGATCACGCGGCGGCGCCTGGGTGACTAACGAGTGAAGGAGTTCCGCGACGACGTGTTCGATCCATGGACCGCGCGCTCGAAAGCCTCCTCGTTCAGCCGGGAAGGTTTCGTGAACCCGCTAAGTTTGCGGACGAATTGGAGCGACGAAGCGTGGATTTCCTCGGCCGTCGCCGGCGGGGTGAAATTATGCAGCGTTCGGATGTTTCGGCACATAATTCGTTAGGCTATTTCGCGATGCAGATGTTTTTCGGTTCGGTGAAAAAATGCAGCGCTTCGTTGCCGCCTTCGCGGCCGACGCCGCTTTGTTTCATCCCGCCAAACGGGACCCGCAGATCGCGCACCAGCCAGCAATTTACCCAGACCGTGCCGGTGTGAATCTGCTCCGCAACGCGATGCGCGCGCTGCAGGTTTTGCGTCCAAACGGTGGAGGCGAGGCCGTATTCGGTGTCGTTCGCGTATGCCAGTACTTCCTCTTCGCGATCGAACGGAGTGACCGTCACCACCGGGCCGAAGATCTCCTCACGATTCACCCGGCAACCGACCGGGAGATCCGTGATCACGGTTGGCGGGAAAAAATAACCGTCGCGACAGCGCTCGTTAGGCGGTTCCGGACTTTGGCCGCCCGTCGCAATCGTGCCGCCTTCCTCGCGCGCGAGGTCGACGTAAAACTTCACCTTCTCGAGCTGCGTCTTGGAAACGATCGCGCCCTGCTCGGTCCCCTGCTCCAGCGGGTCGCCCATCTTCAGTTGCGCAGTCTTCTCGACGAACCGCCTAACGAATTCAGCATACGCCGGCCGCTCCACAAAGACCCGCGAACCGCACAAACAAACCTGCCCTTGGTTCGCAAACGACGAACGCAGACTCCCCGCGATCGCCGCGTCGAGATCGGCATCCGCGAAAATAATGTTGGGATTTTTTCCGCCGAGCTCGAGCGAGACTTTCTTGAAAAGCGGCGCGCCCGCCTCCGCCACCTTCCGCCCCGTCACCGTGCCGCCGGTGAAGGAGATCGTCGCAATCTTCGGATGCGCCGTGATCGGCGCGCCAACATTCGGCCCGGTCCCGTGCACGATGTTCAGCACGCCGTCCGGTAGGCCCGCTTCGCGGCAAACTTCGCCTAACAAATAGGCCGTCATCGGGGTGAGCTCGCTCGGTTTCGCGACCGCCGTGTTCCCGACTGCGATCGCCGGTGCGATTTTCCAGCTCAATAAATAGAGCGGCAGATTCCAGGGCGAGATCAGGCCGACCACGCCACGCGGCTGGCGCAGCGTGTAGTTGAACGCGACCCCATCCATCATGTGCGCCTCGTTCTCCGTGTGCAGGATGGCGGTCGCGAAAAAACGGAAATTGCTCGAGGCCCGCGGGATGTCGAGGCTGCGCGCGAGCGCGAGCGGTTTGCCGGTGTCGATCGATTCCGCGCGTGCGAATTTCTCCAGGTCGCGATCGATCAGTTCCGCGATTCGGAGGATGATCCGCGAGCGTTCCGCGACTGGCGTGCGCGACCAACCGGGAAAAGCTTTCTCCGCCGCGGCCACCGCCATGGCCACGTCGGTCGCGTCGCTGTCCGGCACGAGCGAATAGGCGTGACCGGTAGCCGGCTCGACGTTCTCGAGATATTTACCGCCGGCGGGCGCGACGAATTCCCCGTTGATGAAGTTGCGAATCTTTTCCAGTCCGGCAGCCACAGCGTTACCGGTTCCCCGAAACCCGCTAGCTGACAAGCTCGCGCGGCGCCGCGCAGACGGCTTCGGCCTGCGTCTCGAGCACGCGCCGAAGAATCTGCACCGCGTCCCAGCATTCCACGAAGCTGTTATAAAGCGGCGACGGCGCGAGCAAGATCAACGCTCGGCTCGCACTAGGTCGGCGCTCACCCCGAGCGCGCGCAAGGACCCGCAGATTTCCGCCGCGGCCGGATGGAAGAGGGCGAGATGGCCGCCCCGCGTTTCCGGCTCGCGCGGCGTGAGCAGATCGAGCGTGGGAATTTCCGACTCGATCGTGCAGCGGAGAAATTGCGTGAGGTCGAGCGACTTCGCGCGCAGCCGTTCCACGCCCGCCTCCTCGAGCAAACGGAGCGAACCCTCGAGCGGCGCGAGACCGAAAAGCGGCGCGGGCTCAAGGTGCAGCGCGGCCGCGGCTCCGCTCGCCGCAGACTCGTTAGGCACAGCAGCGTCATCGGACCAGGAAACTTCCTCGGGTTGGCCGAGGTGGCGGCGGTTCAGGTAAATCCCCGCGGCTGCGCCAGGTCCGCCGTTGACGAAATGGCGGTGATCCCAGATCGCGAAATCCACCTCCCATTCATCGAGCGCGTGCGGGAGCACGCCTAACGAGCCCGAAAGATCGAGACCGAAAAGGACACCGGCGGACCGCGCCGCGCGGGCCAGACCGGCGACATCCAGTCGCTGCCCGGTGGCGCGCACCACCGTCGGCAGGAAAACCAGTTGCAGCATCGGGTCGGCCAGCGCCGCCTCGAGCGCCCCTTCGTCGAGCAACCACGACTCGTTAGGCTGAAAAATGCGCAGCTCCCGGGCCGCCTCCACCCCACGCAGCAGAAGGTGACCGTGCAGCATGCCGCGGAGCGCGGGCGGGCAGAAGGCATCGAGCAGAATGCGCGGCCGATGGAATTGCCGCCGGTAAAGCGTCGCCAGCAGATGCTGGAGACCGAGCGCACTCGAGCTGGTCAGCGCGACCTCCTCTGGCGTTGCCCCGAGCAGACCGGCCACCCGCCGACCAAGATCCTCGCCCGTCGCCGCCCAGCCGGGCGTGCCTTCGTGCGCCTTGCTTTTCCAATCCGCGAGCGCGCGGAGCAGCGCTCGCTCCGCCTCCTGCGAGCACAAGCCTAACGAACCCCCCTGGAGATAAATCTGCCCTGCCGGCCGGGAAAATTGTTTGCGAAAACGGGCCAGCGGATCGCGCCCATCCCATTGCCGGGCGAGCTCGCGACTTGGTCGATCGTGCATTGAGATCATGATTGCGGGAGAGCGGCGAGCAGCGCACGCGCGGCGGATTCGTTCGCGCCGCCGGCTCCGAGCTGGCGGATCACGGCGTCAAAATCGGCGATCATTTGCGCGCGTCGCGCGGGATCGTCGAGGAGCCGACCGAGCTCCGCCGCGAGCGTCGCGGGTTGCGCAGCGCCCTGGATGTATTCCGGAACGATCTCCTTTCGGGCGAGGACGTTAGGCATGCCCAGATGTTTTACCCTAACAAGAAGCTTCCCGGCAAGAAAAGTTAGACCGGCTACTTTATAGACGAGTAAAAACGGCAACCGGAAGAAGGCCGCTTCGAGGGTCGCGGTGCCGGACGCGACCAGGCCGACGGCGCACCGTTGCATCGCTTGCGCGGCTTCGCCCACCGTCACGGTGGCGGCTCCGCCTAACGAGTCACCAGCCGTGGCGAGTTCGCGTCGGATCCTTTCGCCTAACGAGTCCGAAGCGGCTGCGATCTCGAAACGCAGCGCCGGCCGGCTCGCGTGGAGCAGCCGCATCACCTCGAGCATGAGGGGAAAGAGTTTGCGAATTTCGCGGGTCCGGCTTCCGGGAAAAAAACCGACCAGGTTCGGTTCGCGCGGTGCCGCGATCCGTTTGCTTTCGAGATTCTCGCGCATCGGATGCCCGACGAAAACCGTCCGCAAACCCGACTGCGCGTAGAGCTCGGCTTCGAAAGGAAAGATGCAAAGCATCAGGTCGAGCCAGCGCGCCATCTTCGGAATCCGGCCACGATTCCAAGCCCAAACCTGCGGGCTGATGTAGTAAATAATCTTCGTGCCTAACGAGCGCTCGTGGAGCGTCTCGGCTAGCCGCAGATTGAAACCCGGGTAATCGATCAGCACGACCGCATCGGGTTTGGTGGTCGCGATCTCCGCGATCGTCGCGCGCATCTTGCGGCGGAAATAAGGGTAGTGCTTCAACACTTCCCAGAGGCCAACGACACCGGCCTCCTCGATCCAGTTGTCGAAGTTGCCGCCGGCAAGCCGCGCCATCCGCGGTCCGCCGCGCCCGGCAAATTCAACCTCAGGCCGCAACCGACGCAGCGCTTCCATCAAGGCCGCGCCGTGATTGTCGCCGCTCGCCTCGCCCGCGAGTAAATAGAGTTTCATGGCCGAACGCCGCTCCCGGACGCGCAGAAGCGCCTCCCTCCAGAGGGACTTGCTTCTGCAAGTCCGTTTAGGCGATTCACCATCGGAGTTCGTTTAGCTCGCCCTGGTAGGGCCACTCTTCAGCCCGCTTGACCAATCCATGCCTCACAGGATTCCGACAAACATACTCCCACTTCTCATCGTAACTCTCGCCTCTCCGCAACTGACGATCCCAGTGATGCCTTTGCCAGATCGTTCCGCTCTTCTCAACCAAACCCCGAGTGACGATGGATTTCCCGTAGCGCATCCACTTTTCCAACGCCGGCGCTTCGAGGTCGTTAGGCGCGCAGAAGAAATGCAGGTGATCCGGCATGATCACGTATCGGCCCACGGCCCAGAGATGCGCCGCGGTCCATGCGCTTACGATCGCCTGATGAGCCCTCTCCGACGCCAAGATCTTGCGCCGTCCCGCCGTCGCGACGGTAATGAAGATGATGATCGCGCGGTTGAATCGTTCGTTAGGCGCAAGGTGAATTCGGTGGCGTCGCCGCGGCCACCGCGGACCTGCGGAAGCAGGTCCCTCCGGAGGGACTTGCTTCCGCAAGTCCGCGAATTCGCCCTCGCATTTCACAATCCGTCCTGAATCCGCTTCGTGATTTCCACCGCGAGCTCGAGCGCGGCCGTCGCCTCGAAGCCGGAGACCTTCGGCTGCAAACCGCCACGCGCGCACTCGATGAACGACAGGATCTGGCGCTTGAGCGGTTCCTCGCGTTCGATCTCCACTTCCTCGCGCTCGATGCTCGCGCCGACGCGCCGGTAGATTTCGCCGGTCTGATTTTGGTAATCGAGCGAGAGATAAGCATCGCCCTGGAAGACGCGAATTTTCCGCATCCGCTCCGGACTGATCCGGCTCGAGGTGATGTTGGCGACGCAGCCATCCTCGAAACGAATCCGCGCATTCGCGATGTCTTCGCGCCGGCTCAAGACCGGCACACCGACCGCGTCGATCGTCTGCACCGGCGAGCGGACCAGGTGCAGGATGATTTCCAGATCGTGAATCATGAGATCGAGCACCACGCCGATGTCAGTGCTGCGATTCGAAAAAGGGGAAAGCCGATGCGCTTCAATGAAACGCGGACGCGAGAGCCGCGCCTCGAGCGCGCCGAGCACCGGGTTGAAACGCTCCACATGCCCGACCTGCAGAACGAGCCCGCGGGCTTTCGCCAACTCCGCGAGCGCGCTCGCCTGCGCAGCGTCTTCCGCGATCGGCTTTTCGATCAGCAGATGTTTGCCCTGCTCGAGGAGCGCGCGGCCGATCTCGAAATGCGAATTCGTCGGGGTCGCGATCGAGGCGGCATCGATGAGCCCGCTAAATTCTTCCAGCGAATCGGCCGCGCGCACGTTGTATTGCGCGGCGATCGCGGCGGCATTCTCCGCGTCCTGATCGAAGATCGCGGTGAACTCCGCGGTGCCGCCCTCCGCGTAGAGCCGGGCGTGATTTTTCCCGATGTGACCAACCCCGACCACGCCGACGCGAAACGGTTTCATCAGCGCGCGAAGATGGAAAAAGATGCAGCCATGCGGGAAGCTGCCAGTAAACCGGAGCCATGAAACAAACGCAAACCGATTGGGACGACGCCTACCAGCGCCGGGAGACGCCGTGGGAAAAAGGGAGACCGCATCCGGCGCTGGCCGATTACCTCGCGGAGCACGGCCCGCTCGCCGGGGAGATCTTCGTGCCCGGCTGCGGCTCCGGCCACGACGTGCGCGCCCTCAGCACGCCGGAGAATCACGTCGTCGGGATCGATCTCGCCCCTTCTGCGATCGCGAAGGCGCAGACGCATCCGAAAGTCGGAAACGAGGAGTTCCAGCTCGCAGACCTCTTCGCCTTACCGGCAAAATGGATCGCCCGCTTCGACATCGTCTTCGAGCACACCTGCTTCTGTGCCATCGATCCGACCCGGCGCGGCGACTATGTGTCCGCCATCGCCAGTGTGCTGAAGCCGGGCGGCCAACTCATCGCCATCTTCTTCCTCAATCCCGATCTCGACGAAGGTCACGAAGGCCCGCCATTCCCCTCGGACGTGGCAGAACTCGATCGGCTTTTCGGCGCGTGCTTTACCGTGGAGCGGGAGTGGGTCCCGGAGCAGACCCACGCCGGCCGCGAAGGGCGCGAGATGTTCCGCCTGATGAAGCGGGTTGGAGCTGGCATAAGGGCCGATGGCTAGCCCTACCCGTATCACTCCAATCGCCGGCCCGGTCTGAGCTATCGAATCCTTCTCCAACGGATCATCGCGTTATACTGCTGACTTCCATGCGTGAAGGTGACGGTGATGCGGGAGTAGCCGAGCCGCGGCTCCAAGAGACGCGTCCCGTAATATGTAACTGGCCGGATGACAGCGTATCCGGCACAATTATATGGGTGGCGAAGACAACGATCTCACGCCTGGCAGTGGTGCCTTGACCACAAAGCCCGTTTCTGACGTAATGGGGACCATGAAAAGCCTCCTGTCGCTCTGTGCTCTTCTCTGCTGCGCGCAATGGCAAATCGTTCACGCCGGCAGCGCCGTCTGGAAACTAACTCCCACGAGCAGTGATTGGACCCGGGCGGCCAACTGGACGCCCAAGACGGTCCCTAATGGCCCGGCCGATGTGGCGACCTTTGCCCCGTCGAATGTGACTAACCTTTCGCTCTCGGCGGGAGTGGAAGTAGCAGGCATCGTCTTCAACCCAGACGCAAATGCATTCACTATCACTAACCTCCCGGGAACAGTGTTGACGGTCAGCGGAGCAGGCATAACGAATAACTCCGGCCTGCTGCAGAATTTCGTCAACCAGGAGGCTGATACGACCAGCGGAGAGTTACACTTCACTAACAATGCGACTGCCGGGGAGTCGGTCGTTTACACCAATCAAACGCCACTCCTCGGTGGGCGCAGCCCGCTGATCCAATTCGAAGATAGTTCCAGTGCCAGTAGCGCTCAATTCTACAACCAATCCGGCAAACAGAGTCAGGGCGGGTTGATCCAGTTCGAGGGGAACTCGACCGCTGCTAATGGCACCTTTCACAATACGGGCGATAGCTCCTATCAGCCTCCAAGGATCTTTTTTCTCGAGCAGGCGAGCGCGGGGCAGGCTCTCCTCACCAACGAAGGGGCCGCCGAGGGCATTATTGGATTCTACGACACGAGTACGGCTGATCATGCCACCATGATCAATGAGGAGGGTCCTGATAGTCTCGTCTTTTTCCTGGAAGACTCGACCGCGGGTAACGCGACGGTCATCAACCAAGGGGCGGACTTCTCCTATAAGGGGGGTATCACATTCTTCATGGATAACTCCACCGCGGGAAACGGAACCCTCATCGCCGAGGGTACCGCCGCCGAAGTGTTATTCTCAGAAACGGCTAAGGCTGGAACTGGCACTTTCATCGCCAACGGCGGGCAACTCTCCGAGGCAGGCGGAGGCCTGATCATGTTCACTGACTCTGCGACCGCGGAGAATGGCACCTTTGATGCCAACGGCGGACAGCGAGTCGGGGCGAAAGGAGGAACGATCAGTATTCAGGACACTGCCACCGCGGCGGCCGGCATCTTCTACGCCAATGGGACCACGGTTGAGGGATCCTTGGGAGGCCGGGTGACCTTTGCGAAGAAGACGCCGACTGCGGGCGCGGCGACGCTGATCGCCACGGCCGGAGTAGGGACTGGTGACGGCGCCGGAGGCGCAATTCTGTTTCAGGACCATTCCATCGGCGACCAGGCGCGGGTCGAGGTCTTCGGCAACGGCCTGTTGGATATCCAAAAGCACAAAGCGCCGGGCGTCGCCGTCGGCTCGCTCGAGGGCGACGGCGTCGTCACGATCGGCGTCTTGAACCTGACGGTGGGAAGCAACTCGCTCAGCACCACCTTTTCCGGCACCCTGGAGGGCGACTTGGGAAGCTCATTCACGAAGCTCGGCACCGGTACGCTGACTTTTACGGGATCGAGCACTTTGCCGGGAGTAACCACGGTGACCCTCGGCACCCTTGGCGGCCACGGCACATTTGCGGGAGCAGTAACGATCGGTGTCGGCAATGGCACAGGGGCCGTTCTCGCTCCAGCCGCGGGTGGTCCTATTCCCGTGACTCTGACCACTCAGGGCGCATTGACTTTCAAAGCCGACGGGACCTACACCTGCACCCTGAGCACGAAGAGGAAGCAGGCCGACCAGGTGAGTGCGCTTGGGATAACGATCGACGGCGCGGCGCAATTCAAACTCCAGACGCTGGCGAAAAAGCGCCTCGCCACCGGACAAACCTTTGTCGTGCTCAACAACACGTCGAGCACGCCCATCAGCGGAAGGTTCGCCAATCTGTCCGACGGGGCGACGGTGAAGAGTGGGAACAATCAGTTTCAAGCCAGCTACGAAGGCGGCGACGGCAACGATCTTACTTTAACCGTGGTGCCTTAGGGGATCGGTTCGGTCTGTTATGCTGATATTTCTACAGTAGGCGAATCCGCAATTGCGGAAGCTATCTTAGGTCCGCGCCCTCCTGCATTGCCGGCTAACCGGCTCACGTTATCGAGTTTTCCTCGAGGGCGACGCAATCTTATGTTAAAGCGCGAAGGACACGAGAACACGAAGATAGAAGAGCGTTCCGGGCTTAGTGTCCTTCGCCCCTAAGCCTTTACGTCCGGTTCGCGACTCCCTGATACCACTCGTAGGTGCGCGCGATGCCGTCGCGGAGGGTGATCTGCGGGCTCCAGCCCAGCGCTTTGATCTTGCCGATGTCAAGGAGCTTGCGGGGCGTGCCGTCGGGTTCGCTGGTGTCCCAGGTAAGCTGACCACGGAAGCCGACGATGTCGCAGATGAGCTCCGCCAGCTCGCGGATGGAGATGTCTTCCCCGGTGCCGACGTTGATGATCTCGGGGCTGTCGTAGTGCCGGAGGAGGAAGAGGCAGGCGGCGGCGAGGTCGTCGACATGGAGGAATTCGCGCCGCGGGGTGCCGGTGCCCCAGACAACGATCTCCGAGGCGCCGCTGGTTTTCGCGTCGTGCGCCTTGTGCAGGAGGGCGGGGAGGACGTGCGACTTGGCGAGGTCGAAGTTGTCGTTCGGCCCGTAGAGGTTGGTGGGCATGGCGGAGACGAAGTTGTCTCCGTACTCGCCGGCGTAGGCCTGGCAGAGCTTGATCCCGGCGATCTTGGCGACGGCGTAGGCTTCGTTCGTCGGCTCGAGGGAGCCGCTGAGCAGGGCGCTCTCGGGGATGGGCTGGGGCGCGAATTTCGGGTAGATGCAGGAGCTGCCGAGGAAAAGGAGTTTCTTCGCGCCGTGCTCGTGGGCGGCGCGGATGAGGTTGTTCTGGATCTGGAGGTTGGCGAGGAGGAACTCGACCGGCTCTTCATTGTTCGCCTTGATCCCGCCGACGCGGGCGGCAGCGACGATGACGATCTGCGGTTTTTCCCGGGCGAAATAGGCGTCGACAGCGCCGGTCTGCATGAGGTCGAGCTCCTGGCGGGTGCGGGTGAGCACGCGGGTAAAACCTTCGCGCTCGAGCAGGCGGCGGAGGGCGCTGCCGACGAGGCCGCGGTGGCCGGCGAGGAAGATCGAGTCGTCTGGTTGCATCGGGTTCTTTTAACGCTCGTGGTCGCGCTTGTCATCCAGGGCGCGGCGACGGGGACTCGCTTCGTCGTAGAGGACAAATCGAATCTTCGGCCACGGACCTGCGGAAGCAGGTCCCTCTGGAGGGACTAGCTTCCGCAAGTCCGCCGCACAGGTGGCGGATACGCCAACCGCCTTTAGCGTTTCCTTTTCCGGGACATCAGGCTAATGCTCTGCCGTGGCTAAGAAAACAGAGCGCCTGGAGGTGCAGAAAACGTACAAACTTTTCGTCGGCGGAAAGTTCATCCGGAGCGAGAGCGGCCGGGTCGCAACGGCGGAGACCGGCGGGAAGGTGGTGGCGAATTACGCGCGCGCTTCGCGGAAAGATCTGCGCGATGCGGTGACAGCGGCCCGGAGCGCGTTTGCGGGCTGGGCGAAACAGAGCGCGTATCTGCGCGGGCAGATTCTCTATCGCGCGGCGGAGATGCTGGAGATGCGGCGCCCGGAGCTGGAGGCGGAGGTGGCGCGCGTCGCGCCCAAGGGACGGACCGACGACGAGACGCAGCTCGCGATCGAGCGGCTGGTCCATTACGCGGGCTGGACGGATAAGTTCAGCCAGATCTTCAGCTCGGTGAATCCAGTGGCGAGCTCGCATTTTAATTTCACCTCGCCGGAACCGACCGGCGTCGTGGTGGTGCTCTGCCCGGACGAACCGCCGCTGCTCCCCCTCGTCGCGCTGGTCGCGCCGGTGATCCTGAGCGGCAACACCGCGGTGGTGATCACGTCCACGACGAAGCCGCTGCCGGCGCTCACCTTCTCCGAGATCATCGCGACGAGCGATCTGCCGGGCGGGGTGGTGAACATTCTCTCGGGCGATCCGGCGGAGCTGGCATCGCACATCGCCGGTCACATGGACGTGAACGCGATCGTGGACGGCACCGGCGACGCGAAAGTCGGGCTGGCCTTGCAACAGGGCGGCGGCTTCAACGTGAAGCGCTACGTGTCGCGCGATCTCACGCCAGCGGCGTGGCGCAGCGGCGACGCGGAGAATCCGTATTGGATTCTCGACACGGTGGAGATGAAAACCGCCTGGCACCCGATTGGGCTGTAAGGATGAAGTAAGAAAGCAGAAGGAAGAAAGGCCGCGGCTCCCTTCTTAATTCTTCCTTCTTACTTCTTACTTTTCTCCATGCGCTCTTTGCTCCTCGTGCTCGATAGCGTGGGGGTCGGGGGCGCGCCGGATGCGGCGGCTTACGGCGATGAAGGGGCGGATACGCTGGGGCATATTTTCGCCTGCACTCCGGGGCTCGAGCTGCCGCATCTCGATTCGTTAGGCTTGGGCGAGATTCTTGGCGGCGGCGGACTTGCGGGAGCAAGTCCCTCCGGAGGGACCTGCTTCCGCAGGTCCGCGTGCGCGAGCCATGGCCGGATGCGCGAACGGTCGGCGGGCAAGGACACCACCACGGGGCATTGGGAACTGGCGGGCGTGATCCTGGAGGAACCGTTTGCGACCTTCGCGCGGTTTCCGGATGCGCTCGTTAGGCAAATCGAACAGGCGGCGGGCGTGGAGTTTCTCGGCAACTGCGCGCGCAGCGGCACCGCAATTCTGGAGGAACTCGGGCCGGAGCACCTGCGCAGCGGGCGCCCGATTCTCTACACGTCGGCGGATTCCGTGCTCCAGATCGCCGCGCATGAAGAGATCATCCCGGTGGAGAAGCTCTACGAAATCTGCCGGCACGCGCGCACGCTGGCGGATGAATACCGAATCGGTCGCGTGATCGCGCGTCCGTTTCTCGGTGCAGCCGGAAGCTTCCGGCGCACCAGCCGGCGGCATGACTACTCCTTCGTCCCGCCGCGCACGGTGCTCGACGACATTCCGACGACCGGCATCGGCAAGATCAGCGACATCTTCGCGGGGCGCGGGATCGATCGTTCGTTACCCGACCGCTTCGAATCGTGAAGGGATGGAACAGATCGACGCGCTTTGGTCTGCCGAAACGGAGGGTCTGCTCTTCGCGAACCTGGTCGACTTCGACATGCTCTTCGGCCATCGCCGCGATGTGCGCGGGTATGCGCAGGCGCTGCGCGAGTTCGACGCGTGGCTCGGGAAGTTTTTGCCGCGCGTGATGCCTGACGACCTCGTGATCATCACCGCCGATCACGGAAACGACCCGACCTTTCGCGGGACCGATCACACCCGCGAGGAAGTGCCGCTGCTGGTGCTGCACCAAGGCGCGGCGCGCGACCTCGGCACGCGCGCGACCTTCGCCGATGTCGCCGCGACGCTGGCGGCATTCTTCCGTTTGCCGGAGCCGTGGCCGGCCGGTAAATCGTTCCTGAGCTGATGCACATCCCCACCCTGATCGAACGCAAACGCGAAGGCGGCGAACTCGCGCCGAACGAAATCGCGGCGCTGATCGACGGCTTCACCCGCGGCGAAATCCCCGACTACCAGATGAGCGCCTTCGCCATGGCGGTCTTCTTCCGCGGGATGACGCCTAACGAAACCGGCGAGCTGACCGCGGCGATGCTCCGCAGCGGGCGCACGCTCCATTACCCTAACGAGTCGCCGCCGAAGGTGGACAAGCATTCCACCGGCGGGATCGGCGACAAGGTCTCGCTCGTGCTCGCGCCGCTGCTCGCCTGCGACGAAGTCTGGGTGCCGATGATCTCCGGCCGCGGCCTCGGGATCACCGGCGGCACGCTCGATAAACTGGAGAGCATCCCCGGTTTCAACGTCCACCTCGACGAGGCGCGCGCGCTCCGGCAACTCGAGCAGATCGGCGTGTTCATGATCGGCCAGACCGCCGACATCTGCCCGGCCGACAAGAAGCTCTACGCGCTCCGCGACGTGACCGGCACGGTGCCGTCGCAGCCGTTGATCGTGGCCAGCATCATGAGCAAGAAGCTCGCGGAAAATCTCGACCGGCTCGTGCTCGACGTGAAGTTTGGGCGCGGGGCTTTCATGAAAACCCGCGAGGCCGCGGCCGAGCTCGCCGCCGCGATGACGGCCGTCGGGGAAAAGATGGGCGTGCAGATTTCCCATCTTCTGAACCCGATGGATGAGCCGCTTGGCGAAGCCGTCGGCAACGCGCTCGAGGTCGCGGAAGCCGTCGCGACGCTGCAAGGCCGCGGGCCTGACGACCTGGTGGAATTGACGCTCGATCTCGCGGCGAAGGTGGCGCTGGCTTCGCGCGAGGAAATGGCCCGCTGGCTGACCAACGGAATGGCGTGGGAAAAGTTTGTCGCCATAGTCGAGGCGCAGGAAGGAGACGCGAGCGTGCTGGAGAAAATCGCCGCGCATCACGCCGCGCCGATCGTGCATCCCCTCCCCGCCCCGCGCGGCGGCCGCCTCACCCGGATGGATGCGGAAGCGATCGGCCGGGCGGCGCTGCTGCTCGGCGCGGGTCGGGCGAGAGCAGACGACGCGATCGACTTCGCGGTCGGCTTTTCGGGGATTAAAAAAGTCGGCACGGAAGTCGCGCCTAACGAACCGTTGCTTTTCATCCACGCACCGCACGCAGCCGGACCTGGAAGCGGCGCTCGCGTCCCTGGAACAGGCCGTGACGATCGCGTAGCGGCCGGGTCTGCGATTGCGCGCCGCGAATAAATCGGGTATGCACACGCACAGACCCCCGCAGAAGCGTTACATTTGTGTCAGCGTCGCGCGGCGCCCTCAGTCATGTCCTACTCCACAGAACTCTCCGATGACTGCATGGGCATTCACCATGTCGGCAGCGGCGCCGTCGCGGGCGAGGAAATCCTCGAGGCTTGTCGCGCGACGACGCAGTTGCTGCAGAACACGGAGAATTTTCACTACGAGTTCATCGATTTCTCCGAGGTGACGGAGCTGACGATCTCCGAGGACGAGTTCGACCGGATGATCGCGCAGGATTTCTACGCGGCGATCTATCGGCCGGACGCGGTGGTGGTGATCGTGGCGCCGCGGGATGACCTGTTCGCGATCGCCACGAAATGGGAACAACGGATCAAGGGCATCGGCTGGCAGACCCACATCGCGCGCGACCGCACGGAGGCGAAAGCCTGGTTGCTGGAGCATTATCCGAATCCCTCCGCTCCGCGCGAGCCGGCGACGGATGCGGAGACAGAGCTGAGCGCAGCGCCCGGCGATCCGTCGACCCTCGCCTAACGAGTCGCGAAGTTCGCGGAGTTGGTCTCCATTGTCGGCGAAACACTCTTCGCGACATGGCTTACCTCAACGAAAACTACCTCAAGCTCCAGGCCGGTTACCTTTTCCCCGAGATCGCGCGGCGGGTGCGCGAGTTCTGCGACGGGAATCCGGAAGCGGCGAAGCGCATAATCCGCTGCGGCATCGGCGACGTCACCGAGCCGCTGCCGCCGGCCGCGGTGACGGCGATCAAGGCGGCGGTGGACGAGCTTTCCGTGCGCGAAACCTTCCGCGGCTACGGCCACGAGCAGGGCGGCGATTTCCTGCGCGAGAAAATCGCGCAGATCGATTATCGCGACCGCGGGATGGAGATCGCGGACGACGAGATTTTCGTCTCCGACGGCTCGAAGAGCGATTGCGGTTTCATCCTCGATATCCTCGGCGACCAGAACCGGATCGCGATCACGAATCCGGTCTATCCGGTCTACGTCGATACCAACGTGATGGCCGGCCACACCGGTTTGCCTGACGAGAGCGGCCGCTACGAAGGCATCATCTACCTCCCCTGCCGCGCGGAAAACAACTTCGTGCCCGAGCCGCCTAACGAACACGCCGACGTGGTCTACCTCTGTTTCCCAAACAACCCGACCGGCGCGGTCGCGACCCGCGCGCAACTGGAACGCTGGGTCGCCTACGCGCAGGAGCACAAGGCGCTGCTCCTCTACGACGCGGCCTACGAGGGCTACATCAGCGACCCGGCGATCCCGCGCTCGATCTTCGAGATTCCCGGCGCGCTGCGAGTGCGCGGTGGAATTCCGCAGCTTCTCGAAGACCGGCGGCTTCACCGGAGTCCGCTGCGGTTTCACCGTGATGTCGAAACGCCTGCTCGCGCAGACCCGCGACGGCCGCGCGCTGCCGCTGCACCCGCTCTGGCACCGGCGCTGGAGCACCAAGGCGAACAGCGTCAGCTACCCGGTGCAGCGCGGCGCGGAAGCGCTTTACAGCGCGGAAGGCCAGGCCCAGGTGCGCGGCCTGATCGAGCACTACATGGGCAACGCCCGCATCCTGAGCGAGGCCGCGAGCGCCGCCGGGATGCAGGTCTACGGCGGGAAAAACGCCCCCTACATCTGGGTGCAAACGCCGGACGGCCTCACCAGCTGGCAGATGTTCGACCGGATGCTGGAGGAGCTGAACGTCGTCGTCACCCCGGGCAGCGGCTTCGGCTCGGAAGGCGAAGGCTACTTCCGCATCTCGCGCCTTCAACAGCCGGGAGAACGCCGAAGAAGCGGCGCGGCGTTTGCGGGAGATGGCCCTCGAGCGTTGAGACGGACGCGACCCGCTATCGCACCACCCTGCCGACCCGCCTCCCGCGGAGACTGGGCGAGCGAAAAACAAAAAGGCGGGCGGGCGGGAAACTTGCGCAGAACCGTCGCTGGCAAGCGTATCTCGGCTGGCGAGGCGGTGGTCTTTCCGCGACCGGTCGGCCCGGCGCGACGGCCGCCGGAACGCTTCCGCCGCCTCGGTTTGGTCCAACATGGGCCACCGGAACGCTTCCGCCGCCTCGGTTTCGCCCAACATGGGTCACAGGAACGCTTCCGCTGCCTCGGTTTGGTCCAACATGGGTCACCGGAACGCTTCCGCCGCCTCGGTTTGGCCCAACATCGGTCACCGGAACGCTTCCGGCGGGTAGGTTCGTCAGCCTTGCGGCTTCGTTTTCATTCCCGCAACGGTTGCTGGATGGGCGCTTAAGCGCTGTCGCGGCGGCGCGGCTCGCGGCCGGGGCCGACGGGCGGAGCACCAACGGCCAACATCGCAGGCCGCGGGTATGCCTGGTCACCCGCCCCGCCGTTGGGTATCCCCCGATTCTCCACAATGTTTCTGCCGAAAACGTCGATATTTCCGGTGAAAACTTGGAGGGATTCGAGAGAAGCGGCGAAGTTGCCGGCCGGAACGGCTGAAGGATCGAGCGGAAAGTGCGGCGCAACCTTCGGCACGCGCCCGCGTGGCTACGTGCTGACCGTGATGTTCCCTGGCCCAGCAATTTTGTCTTGGCAGCCGCGCCTGGGACGAACAGAATAAAAGAAATGGTTTCGTTTTCTCCCGGCACCTCCCCCGTCCAGAGCCGAAATAGGCGAAGCTCCGTTTCGTGTACTACCTGTTAGGCTTCCAAACTTGCATCATCCTTATGACCAAAAGAATAATTAAGCGAGTCTCCCCTTTGCAACTCGGTAAGATACTTTGCCGTCCTCTACGGGATTATGGGGCTGCTTTTCATCCGTTTTTCCTCATTATGTCGGCTGTTGCTACTCAGATGCCGGCGCAGCAGCGTGCAGGTATGGTGGCATTCGGCTTCGGATTCGCGCTACTCATGCCAGTGATCTACGCTGTCATGGGATTCGTGCTTGGGCTTATCGGCGCGTCACTCTATAATCTTGTCGCGAGATGGATCGGTGAGATAGAAGTAGAAATAGAGTGACCCAACACCTAAACTTAGCGATGGGGCGGGATTTGGGGCGGGCAGGTTTCGGAGTCAGCCTGTGAATCGCGGCAAGATTTGCAAGCGGACAGTGGAAAGCGCCAGCCCTCATCAAACCTGTTTGCCGCGATTCGCAGCTGACCCGGTCTCCCGGCCTGACCCGGTCTCCCCGCCTGGCGAGAACGTCGATGTTTCTGGCGAAAAAACGTGGAAAGATTCGGCCGGAACGGCGGAAGGAGTCGATGCGGCAATAGCGACGCGTCATTCGGAACGCGCCTGCGTGGCCAGGAACCCAAGCCGGTCTCAGCACTGACGGTGATGTTCCCCGGCCCAGCAATTTTGTCTTGGCAGCCGCGCCCGGGACGAACAGACTAGAATATATGGTTTCGTTTTCTCTCGGCACCGCCCCCCGTCCAGAGCCCAAATAGGCGAACCTCCGTTTCAGTGTACTGCCTGTTTAGATACCTTGATTGTCACGCTATGCAGAAACCAGACGAATCCGCCATCGAAGACAACCAACAAGTACTGAAAAAACAACCACCCACATCGAAGCATTATGAAGAAACAACAAAATAACTCGAACCGCGCTTCGGCGCTCCAAACCACTTTCCCGGTCGCTTTGATCTTTGCCTCTGCGATCTGGCTGGCCAGCGCGGCGCCCACCAATCCGAAGGAAGCTTTTGGGCAAAGCCGGCTCCGGTTTCATTCGCAAGGGATCGTCGCCAACCCGACGCTCGGCAACTATCCAGACACCTCACTTCCGCTGAGCACCGACACGACGGTTACGCCTGATGCCGCGCCGACCAAAACCACGAGCATCAATGTTTCCACCTCGACCGACTTCAACGGCACGCTGGAAGGCGATCCGACGACGGGCGTGGTGCGGGTGACGGACGCGCATCCGGCGGGGACTTACACGGTCACGGTCACAGCTTTCGACAGCGGTGGCGCGACCGCGACCAAGACGTTCACCCTGACAATAACAACGCCAGTAACATGCCTCCCGGTTGGGTTCGCAGCGGCGACAAGCTATCTCACAGGCACGTTTTATCCTGGCTCAGTAGCGGTGGGCGATTTTAATCGCGATGGCAAGCAAGACCTCGCCGTGGTCAACGACAGCTACCCAAGCAACCCCAATGTGTCGATCTTTTTGGGCGATGGCGCGGGCAATTTCAGCGCTCCCACGAAGTTCGCCGCCGGCGATTGGCCCGAACTCAGTAGCGGTGGGCGATTTCAATGGCGATGGCAAACAAGACCTCGCCGTGGCCAACCATTTCTCAGACAACGTCTCGATCTTGTTGGGCGATGGCGCGGGCAATTTCAGCGCTCCCACGAACTTTGCCGCTGGCCATTTCCCAACTCAGTAGCGGTGGGTGATTTCAATGGCGATGGCAAACAAGACCTCGCCGTGGCCAGACCTTCTGGCCCAATGTGTCGATCTTGTTGGCGATGGCGCGGGCCACTTCAGCGCTCCCACAAACTTCACTCTGGCGGAAACCTCTCCTCCGTAGCGGTGGGCGATTTCAACGGCGACGGCAAGCAAGATCTTGCGGTTGCCGGGCTCCAGGTATCGATCTTGTTCGGCGATGGCGCGGGCAATTTCAGCGCCCCCGCAGTCTTCGCCGCTGCCAATAATCCGTACTCAGTAGCGGTGGGCGATTTCAACGGTGATGGCAAACAAGACCTGGCCGTGGCCAATTATGTCTCCAACGACGTCTCGATCTTGTTGGGCGATGGCGCGGGCGATTTCAGCGCCCCTACAAACTTCCCCGTCAATGGCATTTATCCGGAATCAGTCGTGGTCGGCGATTTTAATGGAGATGGCAACCCGGACCTCGTCACGGGAAACACCTCAAGCAGTGTGTCGATCTTGTTCGGCGATGGGACGGGCAATTTCAGCGCCCCCAAAACCTTGAGTCCTGGCGCTTGGTGTAGATCAGTAGCAGTGGGCGATTTCAATGGCGATGGCCAGCAAGACCTGGCAGTGGCGAATTATGCTTCTACAGGCTCCGTCTCGATCTTGTTACGCGACTGCCCGGCGAGTCAAATCACTCCCGTGGGGACGACTTGCAGCCTGTTTTCGTCCGGCATCACTCAGACCCTTGGCAGCCTGCAATATCAAACCGACCGCACCAGCCAGTTGATCAACCGGGTTAAGCCTGGTGCGTTCTTATACTGGGTGACGGTCACGGCGTCAGCCGGCAACAACACCTTCAGGATCACTCAGACGATCACGACCGGCAACTTCAACATTTTGTTCGCGGAGATTGGGAATGAAAGCGACGTGTTTGACTCCGACTGCGTCCGCCTGCCACGGGGGATCACCCAAAGCGGCGACACGGTGACCGTGAAGTTCAACGCGCCGACTGCAGGCATTTACTTCATCGCGATCAAGTACAACTCGCAGAACCTCATTGGCGAACCCGCTCCCAGCCCAGAAACAACCGTTCACTACGACTTCATGACGAGCGGTGTGCCTGCTTCGACAAGTGGGCTCGATCTCGTTAAACACTAATCTGGGGAAGAGCAGCTCTTCGGTTTTGACGATGCGCCGCAAGTCCGAGTCCGTGCGGCGCGTTGACGGGCGGTGCTGTCCTCATTAACGGGCACCTCAGGGTCGCTCTGGGGTTCCCTGATTTGACGGACCGTGTGTAGGAATGGGGGTAGATGTACTGTAGGAATGGGGGTCACGTAGGAATGGGGGTCAGCGTAGATCGGGGTGTAGAGCTAACTATCGACACTCGTTTGACAAAATAGGAATGGTGGCGATTCGGGATTCGGCGGGAATCGGGGTCAGTCTGTGAATCGCGGCAAGATTTGCCAGCGGACAGTGAAGGAAGGCGCCAGCCCCCATCAAACCTGTTTGCCGCGACCCACAGACTGACGCGGTCTCCCACCAAGGCGGTCGCAGCTGACTGTGATGTTCCCCGGCCCAGCAATTTTGTCTTGGCAGCCGCGCCTGGGACGAACAGGATAAAACAAATGGTTTCGTTTTCTCCCGGCCCCTCCCCCGTCCAGAGCCGAAATAGGCGAAGCTCCGTTTCGTGTCCTACCTGTTAGATGCCGGCGGGATCGATCATGGATATCACAGAGCATTCCGTCACGCTGATCTCGATCATCCTCGGCATTGGTCTCACCGAGATGCTCGGCAATCTGCACCGATTGATCCGTAATCATCGGCGCGTGACTTGGGATTGGCTGCCGGTGACGTGGGCGGCCGCACTGTTGCTGCTCGTCATCAATTACTGGTGGAGTATTTACCTCGGCGTTTCCGGCCTTGAGCAGTCAAAGAATGCCGCCCAATTTGGAATGCTATTGATCGGCCCGATCCTTCTCTTCCTGACCACAGCGAGCGTCCTGCCGAACTTCGACCCGAATGGCGAGTGGAATTTGCGACGTCATTACGACGAACATCGTAAGACCTTTATTGCCACCTTCGTTTTGTATCAATGCACGACCTGGACAACGGCCTTCCTGGTCGGTACCCTCGGCTGGAACGTGATCAGTGTGGTTCGCGCGATTATTCTTTTGCTGCTGGTGCTGATGCTGTTGTTCAACAAAAGGTGGTGGGATTGGATCGGCGTTCTCTGCATCCTGGCTGTCCTGGCCTTCCGCCTGACGACGCAGGTGGTGCGATAGATCCAAGCGTGAGTCTTGATGACCAATTACATCTAACGGGGCTGTCGAATAAGTAGGTCTGAGCGGGGCGGCGGAAGTGTGGGTGGCTAAGTGGTGGCAGCTAACTCCGGAGCGCAAAAAAGAGTCATCCGCCGGAAAAAGAGGGCTGGACGGGCGGAGCTGCGCCCTGGGAGCCGAGCCCAGGGCCAAAAGCGGGCGCGTAAAGTCCGTTTCCCATCCCAACGCCGCAAAGATCTCAGCGGAGGCGGCTACTTGGAGTCGTCGGGGGCCGACGCAGACCCCGATCCCTTCAGTGCCCTGGAGAGTAAATTGCCGCGTCAGGGTCGGCGCCGGATCCTCCGGCGGAAAGCACGGTGCCGTCAGGCAGCAGGGTTGCCGTATTATAGACTCGCGGCCGGTAGAGACTGCCGGTCCTCGTCCAGCTTCCGGTCGCCGGGTCATAGAGTTCCGATTGGGCGAGGGCTCGGAAGGTGATGTGGACGGAGCGCTCCCCCGAGGCGACTAACACCTGCCCGTTTGGCAGCAACGTTGCCGTATGTCTGTCGCGCGCATAGAGGAGGCTGCCGGTTACCCTCCACATTCCTGTTGCCGGATCATACAATTCAGCGCTGGCCAGGCTGCCACCGTAGTAGCCTCCACAGACCAGCACTTCTCCATCGTTCAGCAGCGTCGCCGTGTGGAGACCGCGCGGAGTGATGAGGCTGCCGGTTTCAGTCCAAATCCCGGTAGCCGGATCATACAGCTCCGCGGGTGCGGAACCGCCGGCCACCAGCACCTGCCCATTTTGCAGAACCGTCAGCGTACTTCCCGACGCTCGCGGAGTATGGGTGCTGCCGGTCGCCGTCCACTTCCCAGTCGCGGGATTGTACAGCTCTGCGCTGGTCAGGACTATCTCATGCGCGTCTTCCCCGCCGACCACCAGCACCTGCCCGTTTTGCAGCAATGTCGCCAGGAGATATTTCCGCCCCGCAGTCATATCCCTGGTGAGAGTCCACACTCCGGTCGCCGGATTATAGGTCTCCGCGCTGGAGAGTGCGCAGGTCGAGCCGCAGTCG
The DNA here is from genome assembly GCA_963742845.1 of uncultured Verrucomicrobiae bacterium. GTDB lineage: Bacteria > Verrucomicrobiota > Verrucomicrobiia > Chthoniobacterales > UBA10450 > Palsa-1392. Next base: position 158,090 of record CAVUNK010000009.1, read on the forward strand.
CCGCCCGCGACGAGGGCCCTGCCGTCGGCCAGCGACACTTGGACATGATCTTGCCGCTGCGCAGCCATATCCCCGGTCGCCGACCACATTTTGGTCGCGGGATCATAAAGCTCCGAGCTAAACTGAGTGAATCCATTAGCAAAGCCGCCCGCGATCAAGACCTTGCCATTTTGCAGCAATGAGGCCGTATGAAAGAGCCGTGGCACGACGAGGGAGCCGGTGGGCCTCCATCTTCCCGGTATCCCCGACGGCGCCGAGCGACTGACCTGAGCGGCGGCGTTCTCCCCCGCGCTCACGCCAGCCAATGAGGCAAGGACCAGGGCGAGACTCGCCGAGTAAAGCTCAGCACGTTTTATTGCGCCCGACCGAAGCCGGGGTGCTTTGAAGGGAAGGATCGTTTGCATAGGGATTGGCTCTTGCGGTTCCTGCTCAGCTTGCGCGTTTATGGCGCGAGGTTGGGTCACTCCGGCGTCCCTGGTCAAGCGCAAACCGGGCTGGGAATGAGGAGAGGCTAAATCAGGGTCAGCCAGTGAAGGTTGCAGAAAAGCTCGACCGGGGGAGTAGGCGTGGTGGGCTGAGAGGGATGGCACGCAAGGAGCGCCTGGAATTCGCCGAGGCTGCCGAACATCTGCGGGCCTGAAGCGGCCAGATTCACCGACTGGCCCCTTCCGCGCGGGAGAGCCTGAATTCGTCCCCTCCCCGCCACCGCCGCGCAACCCGCTCTTGCACCGCGGCTTTGCGACCGCCAATTTGTCCCCTTGCAACGCGAAGAAATCACGGAGCTCTCCCGCAGTCTGCCGCAGCTGTATCGCTTCTGTTTTCTCATGACGGGCGATGCGGCGAAGGCGCTGGAGGCTTTCCAGAATACGCTGCGCGAGGCGGCGCTGCTCGCGGCGCGGCGGCAGTTGCCGGATGACCGGCTCTGGTGTTTCCACGAGGCGCGGCATCAGTGTCTGCTCATCACGCAGAACGATGTGCAGCCGGAAAGCCACGACGTCCCGGAGGAAGCGATCGCCACGAACGCGCCCGGCCGGGTCGCGCAACTCGAGCCGTCGCAGCTCGCGGCCTGGATCTCCGCGGCGCCGGAACCGCAGCGGAGCGCGCTCGCGTTTTACTATCTCAATCAATTCTCCCATCGCGAAATGCAGAATCTGCTCGACGTGAAAATGGAAGAGCTCGCGAGCCTGATCTCGCACGGCCGGGCGCAGTTCCAGGCCTGGCTGAACGGCGTGACGGCGGAGATCGTGCCCGAATGAAGCGCTGGCTCTCGCGGCGCAAACGCGCGCTCCTGGAATGCGCGCCGATCAGCGACCGCCGCCGAACGATCGCGCGATGCGCTCGGCGATCGAGAGCGCGCGGACGATTCCCGAGGCGGCGGCGAGCCTGACGACGCAGCAGCAGTTCGACCAGGCGCTCGCGAAACTCGTCGGCCAGATCGAGATCCCGAAGGCGGCGGAGGAATGGTTCGTCAATGTCGCGCTGATCAAGGGCATGAAGCGGAGCTGGAAGAAGACGGCGCGCAATCCGGCGATCCTCGCGACCGTGCTCGGCGTGCTCGTGATGGCCGGTCTCTCGATCTACTTCGTAAAGGAACGGCTGCAGGAATTTCCCGGCTCGGTGATCGCGAAGAAAATGCTCGTGGTCGCGAGCACGACGAAGCGCGCCCAGCTCGAGCCGTTGAACACCGATGCGATCAACATCGGCGATTACTTTTTCATGAAGTTCCAGCTGGAGCACTTCGATGTGCCGATGGCCTTCGCCGATCTGCGCGCGACCGGCGCGCGGGTGGTGGATGACGATGACGGCAACCGGGTGGCGCAGGTGGCGCTGGCGGAAAGCGGGCTGCAGTTTTTCCTCTACCCGGCCGACAAGGCGGATGCTGCGGAAGCGGCGAGAAGCCGGAAGCCCGGTTGGAATTTCGTGGAAAACGAAGGCTGGACGGGCGCGGTGGAAGTGCGCGGCGATGTCTGTTTCATGATTGCGCTGCGCGGGAGCAAGGCCGATCTCGAGCCGTATCTCGCGAGCCGGCAGAAATAGCGGGCGGCCGTGGCCGGGTCGGCCGGAAGCCCGAGGAAGTGCCAGAGGGGAGAGTTGAACTCCCGACCAACCCCGAAAGCTTTCGGGGCTGCTCAGTCTTGTCGCAGAAGATAGAGGGCGATCCGGGGGTTTTTCTTGGATTTGAGGCTTCTCTCCAACGCTCGTGCTTCCGCCAGGGTCTCGACTTCCTTCGACGCAGCGAGTTCCACCGCGCCGAGGCGACGTGTGGTGTGAGTATGGCCGCGCTGATGCTGCTCCAGCCTGCGCACTAAATCCGTGGTGGAGCCGATGTAGTAGCGGCCGGTGCTGCCCGCCAGGATGTAAACCCAAGCCATTGCCGAAGTGGTGCCAGAGGGGAGAGTTGAACTCCCGACCAACCCCGAAAGCTTTCGGGGCTGCTCAGTCTTGTCGCAAAAGATAGAGGGCGATCCGGGGGTTTTTCTTGGATTTGAGGCTTCTCTCCAACGCTCGTGCTTCCGCCAGTGTCTCGACTTCCTTCGACGCAGCGAGTTCCACCGCGCCGAGGCGACGTGTAGTGTGAGTATGGCCGCGCTGATGCTGCTCCAGCCTGCGCACTAAATCCGTGGTGGAGCCGATGTAGTAGCGGCCGGTGCTGCCCGCCAGGATGTAAACCCAAGCCATTGCCGAAGTGGTGCCAGAGGGGAGAGTTGAACTCCCGACCAAGGGCTTATGAGTCCCCTGCTCTACCACTGAGCTACCCTGGCGTTACTTTTTGTTACCACCGGTTGAACTCCCGACCAACCCCGAAAGTTTTCGGGGCTGCTCTACCACTGAGCTACCCTGGCGCGCGGCGGGTAAAGTTGAATGGAGCACTGGAGGTGTCAACGCGAACCGCTCGGAGCCAACGCGAACCTGGGGACGAGCTCCGGCCCGTCCGCGAGCGTCGAGCAGCTGGCCAGCGATTTGACAATGAATGAACGTTCATTCACTGTGCGCCTCCGATGCCCACCAAACGAGCCGAACCCACGCTGGATCGCCGCGCCCAGATCCTCGAGGCCGCGATGCTCTGCTTCGGCGAATGCGGCTTTCACCAGACGACGATGCTCGACATCAGCGCGAAGGCGGGCATCAGCGTCGGGCTGATCTATCGCTACTTCAAAAACAAGGAGGAAGTGATCACCGCGCTGGCGACCGAACACCGCAAGGATATCGCGGAGCTGCTCGAGCGGGCCGGCGAGGCGCCCAGTCTGCTCGAGGCGATGGAGGTGCTTTTCACCTCGCACAGTTGCGGACGCTCGCCGCAGATCATCGCGGCGTTCGTGGTCGATCTCTTCGCGGAAGCGAGCCGCAACCCGCGCGTCGCGCAGCTCGTGCGCGGCGTGGTGCGGGCGAAAACCGACGGCGTCGCGGCGTTGATCGCGCGTTCGCCCGACCTGAAAAAGGCCGCGCCCGGGCTGACGCCGCGGGCGATTGCAGAAATGATTTTCGCGGTGAATGATGGGACCATGATGCGCAGTGTGCTGCGCCCGGCCCGCCAATCGGCCGCCCAGCAACGCGACGAGCAACTGACGGTCGCGCGCAATCTTTGGCGCCTTCTCTTTAGTCCTACATCCCATGCAAACGGCCACAACTAGACCTCCTGTCCGCAACGATCGTCCCACCCCCGCGCTGGCGCCGCGCCGCAGCCAGAAGGGACCCATCTTCTGGGTCATCCTCGGGCTCGTGCTCATGCTCCTCTTTTTCGGCGGAGTGAAGGCGCTGCAGATCGTGACCATGATCAACGCCGGCAAGGCGATGGTGCCGCCACCGACCACGGTCACCAGCGCGGAGGTCAAACAGGCCGATTGGCAGCCGACCCTTTCCGCGGTGGGCTCGGTGTCGCCCGTGCAGGGCGCGACGATCAGCGCGGAACTCGCCGGCCGGGTGAGTGAAATCAATTTCGATTCCGGCGCGCAGGTGCAGAAGGGCGAGCCGCTCCTGAAACTCGACGTCGCGGCGGAAGAAGCGCAGTTGCGTTCCGCCCAGGCGGAGGCCGCGCTGATGAAATCCGAGCTCGATCGTTCGACCAATCTCTCGAAGGGCAACGTGATCTCGAAGTCGGAATACGACACCTCGAAATCCAAATACGACGCGGCCAAAGCAGCGGTCGACAACATGCAGGCGGTGATCGACAAGAAGGAAATTCGCGCGCCCTTCGCCGGCACGGCGGGCATCCGTTACGTCAATCCCGGCCAGATGGTCGCGGTCGGCGACAAGCTCGTGACCCTGCAAACCCTCGACCAGGTCTTCGTCGATTTCTCACTCCCGCAAAGTGATCTCGCGAAGGTGAAGGTCGGCTTCGAGGCGACGCTGACGACGGACGCAATTCCCGGCCGCGAATTTAAGGGCAAGGTCAACGCGATCAATCCCTCGGTCGACGAAGCGACGCGCAGCGTGCAGGTGCAGGCTCAACTCGAAAACAAGGACCACGCTTTGCGGCCGGGCATGTTCGCGAAAGTGGAAGTGCTCCTGCCGGAGAAAAATTCCACGCTTTATGTGCCCGCGACCGCCATCTCCTACGCGCCGTTTGGTGATTCGGTTTACGTGATCGAGAAAAAGAAAGACGAGGAGACGAAAAAAGAGGCGCTGATTTTGCGGCAGCAATTCGTCCGGCTCGGCGAAACACGTGGCGACTTCGTCGCGGTCACGGAAGGCTTGAAGAAGGGCCAGCAAATTGTCGGCACGGGCGCATTCAAACTGCGTAACGGGATGGACGTGGCGATCGACAACAAGCTCGCGCCGAAACCACAGCTCGCCCCCAAGCCCGACAATACCTAACGACCGCCGGACGTGAATACCTTCACCGATCTCTTTATCCGCCGGCCGGTGCTCGCGGTCGTCGTCAGTCTCGTAATTATCATCGCGGGATTGCAGGCGATTAAGTCGCTCAACATCCGGCAATATCCGCGCAGCGATATCGCTTCGGTTTCGGTGAGCACGGTCTACGTCGGCGCCAGCGCGGACCTCGTGCGCGGCTTCATCACCACGCCGCTGGAGCGCGCGATCGCGGCCGCGGATGGGATCGACTATCTCGAATCGCAGAGCGCGCAGAATTCCTCGACGATCACCGCGCACCTGAAGCTGAACTACGACTCGAATAAGGCGCTCTCCGAGATCAGCTCGAAGGTCAACCAGGTGCGCAACGATCTGCCGCCGGAAGCGGAAGTGCCGGTGATCAATATTCAGCCGGCAGATTCGCAGTTCGCCTCGGCCTATCTCAGCTTCACCTCGAACATTCTGCAGGCGAATGAGATCACGGATTATCTCACCCGCATCGTGCAGCCGCGGCTAACTGCGATCGCCGGCGTGCAGCGCGCGGAGATTCTGGGCGGGCGGACTTTCGCGATGCGCATTTGGATGAAACCCGATCGCATGGCCGCGCTCAACGTCAGCCCGGCGCAGGTCCGTTCCGCGCTGGCCGCGAACAATTTCCTCTCCGCGCTCGGCAGCACCAAAGGCGCGCTCGTGCAGGTGAACCTGACCGCGAACACCGACCTCCATTCGGTGCAGGATTTCAAGAATCTCGTGGTGAAGCAGGAGAACGGCGTGCTCGTTAGGCTCGGGGAAATCGCCGACGTCGTGCTCGGCGCCGAGGATTACAACACGGAGGTTCGTTTCTCCGGTGAGCGCGCGGTTTTCATGGGCATCTTCGTGCTTCCGAATGCGAACTCGATCGACGTGGTGAAACGCGTCCGCGCCGAACTGAACGACATCCAGAAGGAGCTCCCGACCGGGCTCGATGGCCGCATCGCCTACGATGGCACCGAGTACATCAACACCGCGATCAACGACGTCTTCCACACCCTGCTGGAGACGCTGCTCATCGTCATCATCGTCATCTTCCTTTTCCTCGGCTCGTGGCGCTCCGTCATCATCCCGGTGGTGGCGATTCCGATTTCGCTCATCGGCACGATTTTCCTCATGCAGATTTTCGGGTTCACGATCAACCTGCTCACTCTGCTCGCGATCGTGCTCTCGGTCGGTCTGGTGGTGGATGACGCGATCGTGGTGGTGGAAAATGTGGAGCGTCATCTGCGCGAAGGGCTGAGCCCGCTGGACGCGGCATTGTTAGGCGCGCGCGAACTGGTCGGGCCGATCATCGCGATGACGATCACGCTCGCGGCGGTTTACATCCCGATCGGTTTGCAGGGCGGCCTCACGGGAACCCTCTTCCGCGAGTTCGCTTTCACCCTCGCCGGCGCGGTGACGATTTCCGGCGTGGTCGCGCTCACGCTCTCGCCGGTGATGTCGGCCACCTTCCTGCGCGCGGGGGAAGAGGAAGAAGGGTTTTCCGGCCGCGTGAACCGCACCTTCGATCGGGTGCGCGATTGGTACGGCCGCCAGCTCGATCGCACGCTGCGGATGCGCCCGGCCGTTTACGTCGCGTGGATCGGGCTGTCGATCCTCGCGGGTTTGTTCCTGAAGTTCTCTCTCTCCGCGAAGGAGCTCGCGCCAACGGAAGACCAGGGCGTCATCTTCGGCATCGTCGACGCGCCCGCGAACGCGACCATGGAACAGACGCAATCCTACGCCGACGCCGCCGGGAAAGCGTTCCTCAGTTTCCCGCAGACCCGTTTCGTTTTTCAGCTCACTTTTCCGTCGAACGGCTTCGGCGGCATGGTCTTAAAGCCCTGGGATCAGCGGAAGGAAACTACCTTCGATTTACTGCCCCAGGTGCAGGACAAACTCAGCGCGATTCCCGGGATTCAGATGTTCCCGGTGCTGCCACCGGCGTTGCCGGGTGGAGGTCAGTTCCCGGTTGAATTCGTCATTCTTTCCACTGCGGAGCCGGAGCAGATGCTCGAGCTCGCAAACCAGCTCAGGGACGCCGCGACCAAGAGCGGGAAATTTTTCTTCCCGCCGCTGATCGACACAAAAATCGACCAGCCGCAGGCCGAGGTGGTGATCGATCACGACAAGGCCGCCGCGCTCGGTCTCAACCTCGCGCAGGTCGGCTCGGACATTTCCGCGATGATCGGCGGCAATTACGTCAACCGCTTCGACATCGCCGGCCGCGCCTACAAAGTGATCCCGCAAATCCAGCGGGTCGATCGGTTGAACCCTGATCAACTCAAGGAGATCTACGTCACCGGACCGGATAACAAACTGATCCAGCTCAGCACGATCGCGAGCATCCAGACCAAGGTGGTGCCCCGTTCGCTTAATCGCCTGCAGCAGCTGAACGCGGTGAAAATCAGCGGCGTCGCCGGAGTGCCGACCGACCAGGCGCTCAAGCTCCTGGAAGACGAAGCGGCGAAGATTTTGCCGAAGGGTTACTCGGTCGATTACACCGGCGAATCGCGCCAGCTCCGGGTCGAAGGCGACAAGTTTCTGCCGTCGTTAGGCCTCGCCTTCGTGCTGATCTTTCTCGTCCTCGCCGCGCAGTTCAACAGCTTCCGCGACCCGTTAATCATCCTCCTCGGTTCCGTCCCGCTGGCCATGTTCGGCGCGCTCATTTTCACCTTCCTGAAAATGCCGAATCCAAACGTCTGGTTCCCGACTAACGGCTGGACCACGACGATGAACATTTACTCCGAGGTCGGCCTCGTCACCCTCGTGGGACTGATCTCGAAAAACGCGATTTTGATCGTGGAGTTCGCGAACAAGTTGCAACTGCAGGGCCACACCAAAGTGGAAGCTGTCGCGGAAGCGGCGCGCACGCGTCTGCGCCCGATTCTCATGACCACGATCGCGACTGTCGCCGGTCATTTCCCGCTCGTGCTCGTCACTGGCGCGGGCGCGAAGGCGAGAAACTCGATTGGTCTGGTGCTCGTCGGCGGGATGAGCATTGGCACCTTCTTCACCCTCTTCATCGTGCCGTCGCTCTACGTGCTGATCGCGCGGACTCATCACGAAGGAACCGCCGCCACGGCAGTGCCGCGGCGGACGGAAGAGCCGGGCCTGATTCCCGACTACGTCGAAGCCTAACGAAAAGACGGCGACAGTCTTCGCCTTGCAAACCACAAGATAAGCCCGGCGGAATCGCCGCCGCGGCGAAATGGTTAGACTGCATGAAGGCCACCGTTTTTCATTCGTCGGGAGATATTCGCCTCGAAGAAGTGCCGCAGCCGCACGCCGGCGTCGGCGAAGCGGTGATCCGGATTACCCTGACCACAATTTGCGGAACGGATCTGCACATCCTGCGCGGAGAATATCCCGTGCGACCCGGCCTCGTGATCGGGCACGAACCGGTGGGCGTCATCGAGGAACTCGGCGCCGGCGTGACCGGCTACGAAATCGGCGACCGCGTTTTGGTCGGTGCGATTACTCCCTGCGGGCAATGTCGCGGCTGTCTCTCGGGGCAGCTCGCGCAATGCGGACGCGACCAAGGTTATGAGGCGACCGGCGGCTGGCGTTTCGGGAACACAATCAACGGCGCGCAGGCGGAATACCTGCTCGTCCCGAATGCGCAGGCGAACCTCGCGAAAATCCCGGCGGAGCTGAGCGACGAACAAGTGGTGCTCCTCGCCGACATCGCTTCGACCGGGTTCAGCGGCGCGGAATCGGGGCAGATTCGCTTCGGCGATTCTGTGGTCGTCTTCGCGCAGGGACCGATCGGCCTCTGCGCGACCGCAGGGGCGAAAATGATGGGCGCTTCGCTCATCATCGCGGTGGAGAGCGACCCGACCCGGAAGGAGATGGCGCGGAAGATGGGCGCCGACTTCGTCCTGAACCAGCGGGAGGTGAACGTGCCCGAAGAAGTAAAACGCCTAACGAGTGGCGGCGCGGATGTTGCGATCGAGGCGCTGGGCTTGCAGGAAACGTTTGAGAATGCGCTTCGCTCGCTTCGTCCCGGCGGCACCCTTAGCAGCCTCGGGGTTTACTCCGGCAAGCTGACCATCCCCTACGAAGCTTTCGCTGCGGGGATCGGCGACTACCGGGTCGTAACCACGCTCTGTCCGGGCGGGAAGGAGCGGATGCGGCGGCTGATGAACCTGGTGCAGGCGGGCCGGTTCGATCCGCTGCCGTTGCTCACTCATTTCTTTTCGCTCGATCAGATCGTCGCGGCTTACGACCTTTTCGGATCACATCGCGACGGCGTGTTGAAGGTCGCGATCAAACCGTAGCCGCCGCTGCTCTTTTTCCTGATGTCGGAGGCTCCTGCTTGCCCGCATCGAGCAGCGGTCTCTTCGAAAAATGGTTGTCGGGCTGATCTTCTGATCGGCCTGACGACCACGGCCAGCTTCCTCCGCCAGACTTTTCGTTAGGTCGCCTAACGAGAGATACTTCTTCGCGGAGTAAAGCTGAAGACGATGATCTCGGCGTGGCGCGGCGCCCAGTGGCTCGCGTCGACCCGGAATCGCCCTACCTGTTCGCTTCGGACTGGCCGCTTTCGATGTAGCAGCCGGAAAAGATTTTCGGTTTCGCCGACGGTGAAAAACGGGCTGTCGAGAAATTCATTCACCCAGTTCATTTCGCGGTCGTCGGTCAGGTAAAAGGTTACCTGCAGATCTTCGTCGGAGTTTTCGACGATGATGACGCAGTAGTCGTAGTCGCGCGCGTTCTTCCATTCGCCCTCGTAAAAGATGACGCAGCGCTTTTGGATTTCGGTCGGCCGCAGACCGAGCGTGTGGGAGAAGAACCCGCTGACGTTGCGGAGCGTGAGTGGCCTAAGCTCCCGGGAGGTGACCGGAGGCGCGGCCCTCGCGGGGAGCGCCAATGCGAAAGCCAAAATGACCGGAAAGAACCTCATGTCGTGGGGCGACGCCGACCCACCCGACGACTCGGCACCACGAGCACCGGGGTGCTGGCATGCCGCACGACATATTCTGCCGTGCTCCCGGCCAGCGCGCGCCTGAGCCCGGTCCGCCCGTGGGTCGAAAGGATAATGAGATCGGCGTCAGCGTTCGCCGCGGAGGTGACGATCCGGTCGCCCGCCTGCCCCGTGCCGATCACCGTTTCGATCTTGAGTCCGCGCCAATCGGTCGTGCGCACCAATTCCGCCATCTGTTTGCGTGCGAGATTCTCGACGGTGCGCAACAGGTCGGCATAATCGGAGAGCATGTTCTCGGGGCTGCTATTGATGTAATGCAGGTCGACTGCGTGAAGCAGCACCAAATCGGCCTCGAAGCGCCCGGCAAACGCGATGGCATAATCCAAACCGCGTCCCGAGAGAGGCGAAAAATCGAGTGGGACCAGAATTTTCCTTGGCGTCAGCCCGGCGCGCTTCTTCCGCTGCGGCGTCCGCATCACGAGTGTCGGGCAGGGCGAATGCCGGACCACGCGCTCCGCGGTGCTCCCGATCAAGAGATGCTTCAGGCCGGTCCAGCCATGCGTGCCGAGAACGATCAGATCGCTCTCGAAGAGATCCGCCGCCGCGCAGATCACTTCGGACGGACGGCCTTCCTGAAGGTGCACATGCAGGTGGCGCTTTGGGAGGGCCAGCTCCTCGGCTAATTCACGCAAACGTTCGCGGAGTTGCCGGCCGACCTCGCGCTCCGGCACGAGGATCGGCGCGGCCACGATGAGGCTGGCCAGCGGATCCAGTTCCCACACGTGCAGGAGACGGATCTCGGCCGCGAGGCTCCGGAGAAACGGCGCGGCCGCCGCCAGGGCCGCCCGGGAGAGCGGCGAGAAATCCGTTGGTAACAGGACCCGCTTTAGACGCACCTCGCGACGAGCGTTCCGCTGCGCCCCCGGAGCAGGTATCTTTTTCGTTAGGCTCATCTCCTTTATTCGTTAGGCCGGTTGCCGCTCCGTTAGCGGATGACCCCAGAGATCGCATGACGGGTTGCGTCGCACCGGAACGGCAAATTCGCGCAGGCTGCGGGCGAGCCGCTCGACGGAGAAGGGTTTACCGAGGCAGGCCGCGGCGCCGTGCCGTTTCGCCACCGGCGCCATGTGTGCTTCCTCCGCGCTCGTGAGCGCGATCACCGCTGGCTTCAGCCGCCGCGCGTTAACCGCCTCGAGCACGGCAAAACCGTGCCCGCCCGCATCGAGATCGACGACGAGGGCAGCCGCGTGAGGCAGCTCGTCTTGCAGAAGCTCGAACGCCTCCCGACCTGCCCGGGCCATCCAGACCGCGTGCCCATTCCGCGCCGCCGCTTCCACCACGAGGCCGGCGAAAGCGCCTGTCGCGTCCACAAAGATGATCGCATTTTCCTTCATAATTTTCCTCCTGTGGAAAGCTCGGACTTCGAGGCGCGACCGTCCCGGCATTTCCTGCCAAAAACCCGGCGTTTCTTGCGCTCCCCCCTAACGACGGCGGCGCTCAAGCCGGATCGCCACCGGGTGCAGCGCCGCGCGGAACTGGCTGGGCGATTGCCCGTAGACCCGGCGGAAAGTGCGGTTGAACTGGGTGAGCGATTGGAACCCACAGTCGTAAGCCACTTCGCTGATCCGGAGGTTGGGATTCAAAAGCCGGGACCGCGCATTTTCCACCCGAAGACGCCCGACGTAGTCGGTGAACTTCAGGCCGGTGCTTTTGTGAAAGACCTTGCAGAAATGGAAGACGCTCGCGCCCGCCGCCACGGCCGTGTCGCTCAGCGAAATTTCTTCCGAGAGATGACGGTCGATGAAAGCGCGCGCCTTCGTCACCATCGTCGGCTCCTGGTTTTGCTGTTCGACCAGCAGCTGATTACTCAGCGTCGAGAGCTGGTCGGCGAAGAAACCGAGCAACCGGACGATCGCGGCGTAGCGCGCCGCCGGGATGAAGGGATTTTTCTGCCAGGCGCTCTCCAGCTCGGCCGTGAAGCGCGCCCCGGTCCGCTCGACTGCACGGATGGCGCGGCTCCTATCCTTCTCGTTAGGCGAACGGCGCAGCACCTGGCCGACGCGGAGGTAGCCGATCGTCTGCGCGCCCAATTTCACCGGCACCGCCGTCTCACTCAGGCCAAAGGGACAGGTCACGGTCGAAGGCAGGTCGCCGGTGTGCCGGATCATCTTTTCGTGCGCTTCGAGGCAGACCGCAAGAGTCCCGGGATTCTCCGCGAGCAGGGCGCAGAACGGGTTCTCGTTGCGTTTGCCATGATGCGCGAGCTGCCAGTATTCCAGCGGACGCAGGGCCAGCGGCAGACCCGTCGCTTCCGCGAAGACGCGCTCGTAATCGCGAAACAACTTCGTCCGGCGGAGCGCCTCCACCATCTGGCGATTCTGCAGTGCCTCCTGCTCGTGTTTGCTCGCCGCCGTCATGGACGCTTGATCGTCTTCGCGCCTGCCACGACTGGCAAGCGAAAGACGGCGAAGCTCGACCGCGAAACGAGATCTGAACTGCTTCAGCGCACCGTCATTTACTCTGCCAGACGATCCGCCCGACGAGCAACGTGTAGGTCGCGACAAAGGAAGCTGCCAATACCACAACGAGATAATCCATGCCGTGATTCTCTCGCCATCCTGGCGTTGCGCCGTGCGCGGGTTGTCTTTTCCACGCCAAATCTTGTGCACGCGCACGAGATTTCTCGCGGAGAGACACTGGCGCATTCGCCGCTATAATGGCCCAATTGTGAGCTGGCTTCCCTGGGCAATCCTCTCCGCCTTCTTTGCCGGCGTCACCGCCATCCTCGCAAAAGTGGGCGTGGAAAATGTCGACAGCAACCTGGCCACGGCCGTGCGCACGACGGTGATTCTGGGCCTCACCTGGGCGCTTTTCTTTTTCCTCGCCCCTGCGCGCAGCCTCACCCAGCTCACTTCGCGGAACTGGCTTTTTCTCTCGCTCTCCGGCGTCGCCACGGGGCTTTCGTGGCTCTGTTATTTTCGCGCGTTGCAACTCGGACCAGCCTCGCGGGTCGCACCGATCGATAAGTTGAGCGTCGTCTTCGTAATCGTGTTCGCGGCGCTTTTCCTTCACGAAAAAATCACCTGGCATACCTGGCTCGGCGGTCTCCTCATCGTCACTGGCGCCGCGATTCTCGCCCTCCGCGGATAGTCTTTGTAGCGCGGGTCTCTGACCCGCGTTTAGCGTCAGCCGCGCCAACCCCGACGCGGGTCAGGGACCCGCGCTACACGCCGCGAGCGAGCTCGCTGCATTTCCGCAGATCAAGCTTGCCCGTGGCCAGAACGGGGATCGTTTCGACTTGCCTAACGATTTTTGGAATCCAAAGATTTGGCACGCCGGCTTCCTGGAGCTTCTCCCGCAGCTCCGCCTGATCGATCGCGATCGTGCTCAGGATCACGATCGCTTCGCCCTTTGCTTCATCCGGCGCGGAGGCGACGGCGATCGTCCGCTCGCCTTCGCTCGCGAGCCCGAGCGCGATGAGAATTTTCTGCTCCACGGTTTCGTGCGGCACCATCTCGCCGCCGATCTTCGAGAAGCGCGAGAGCCGGCCTTCGATGAAGAGAAAACCGTCCTCATCGAAGCGGCCAAGATCGCCGGTCTTGAGCCAGCCATCCTGGATCACTTCCGCGGTCCGCTTCGCGTCGTCGAGGTAGCCCTCGAAAATATTCGGACCGCGCAGCCAGAGCATTCCAGTTTCGTGCAGCGAAAGTTTCGCGCCGGTTTCCGGATCACGAATTTCCGCGGCAAGGCCCGGCGCCATTTTTCCGACCGAGCCCGGACGATTCGACGGCTGCACTTCGGCGCCGGGCGCCGCCGTTTCCGGGTCGGGCAGATTCACGCTCACCACCGGCGAAGTCTCCGTGAGGCCGTAACCTTCGAAGACCGTTTTCCCGAAACGCTCCGCAAACGCGTCCGCCAAACTGCGCGGCAATTTCTCCGCGCCGGTGATCGTTAGGCGGACGCTCTGCAGTTGCGGGCCCTCGGCCTTGCGCAGGTAGCCGCGCAGAAAAGTCGGCGCCGCGAGCACGATCGTGATCCGCTTGCGCTCGATCAGTTCCGCGCATTTCGCGGCTTCCAGCGGGTTTGGGTAAGTGGCGATCCGCACGCCGTCGAGGAGCGGAAACCAGAGCGTCACGGTGCAGCCGAAGCTGTGGAAAAACGGGAGCGAGGCAAGAATCAGGTCGTCCGCTTGCGCGTCCACCATGGCGCGGAACTGCGAGACGTTGCCGACGAGGTTGCGGTGGCTCAGGACCACACCTTTTGGGTCGCCCGAACTGCCACTGGTGAAGAGCAGCACCGCTTCCTCGTGGTCGCCTTCGCGCGGAAGTCCGAGCAGCCTAACGAGCATCCCCGCCGGCAAAAAGAGCGCCGCCATCCACCAGAGAAAAATCTGCCGCTTCAATTGCGGCAGCAGCTGATCGAGCTGGACGACGTTTTCCGGCCACGGAAAATCCGGGAGCCGCTTCGCGAAAACCTGCGCGGAGATGGTCGTCGTTAGGCCGGCGATCACCTGCGCCCGCTCGAGCGCGCCGCGGCCACTGGTGAAATTCAGCCCGACCGGCACCTTTCCCGCGAGCACCACCGCAAGGTTCGCGACCACGCCGCCCTTGCTCGCCGGGAGCACGATCCCGATCCGTTTCTCGGGGCAGTTTGCGCGCAGATGCCGGCTCAACGCGGCCGCGGCGCCGAGCAATTTCCCGCAGCTCAACTCCGAGTCGTCGAGCCCATCGATCACCGCGACGCGCCATGGATGGCGTTTCAAACCGCGCACTGCCGAGACGCCGAGATGCTCGCGCAAGGCCGGGCGCCGGCTGTAACAGCGCTCGCCGAGCTTCAGTAATTCCTCGCGCACCGTCGCGCTGTCGGCTTCGTTAGGCGCGAGCGGCGTGCCGAAAGCGACGGTCGCGGGATAGGGAATTTTCCGCGGCCATTTCGTGAAGAAACGCTGGCCCTGGTAGGAAAAAATCGAGCCCCATAGTTGATCGAGCCAGACCGGCACGACCGGGCAATCCGCCTGCCGCGCGATGATCTCGTAACCGCGCCGAAGCCGTTGCAGCGTGCCGGTGCGGCTGAGCTGGCCCTCGGGAAACAGGCAGACAATTTCGCCCGCGCGCATTCGTTCCGCGGCGAGGCGCAGCGCGTCTTTTGCACGCCGCGAAGAGATCGGGATGCAACCGACCGTCCGCAAAACGGGATTGAGAAACCGGTTTTCGTAATACTCCTTGTCGATCAAAAATCGGATCGGCCGCGGACAGGCGAGCAGGAGCACAATCGCGTCGACCCAGGTGATGTGGTTCGGCAGAAGCAGGAAGCCGCCGGCCGGCAACTGCTCCGCTCCGAGCGCGGTGACGCGATAAATCGTCCGCGCGAGCGGCATCGCGAGAAAACGCAAGCTGCGCTCGGCGGCGGAAATGGGCGGCATCTCTTTTAGGTTTACAATCGGGCTGTCACCCCGTGCAATCGGCAAATCGATGGAGAGCGCGTCCCGCACCGGTAAATCGAATACGTGGATCGCGCTCGGCCTGCTGCTCGCGATCAACCTGTTCAACTACGTCGACCGGCAGGTGCTGGCCGCAGTCGAGCCCTGGATTCGCGCGACCTTTTTCTCGGCGAACGACGTCAACGCGATGGCGATCAGCGGGACGCTCGGGAGCGCGTTCCTCGTCACCTACATGCTGAGCGCGCCGATCCTCGGCTGGCTCTCCGACCGGTTCTCGCGCTGGCTGATTATCGGTTGCGCCGTGATTCTCTGGAGCCTGGCGACAGCTGCTTCGGGTTTGGCGGTGAGCTTCGCCATGCTCTTCGCCACGCGCGTGCTCGTCGGGATCGGCGAAGGTGGTTACGGTCCGGCCGCGCCGACGATTCTGGCGGATCTTTTTCCACTCAAGACGCGTGGTCGAATCCTGGCGGTTTTTTGCGCGGCCATCCCGGTCGGGAGCGCGCTCGGCTACGTCCTCGGCGGCGCGGTGGTGACGAATTTCCATTTCGTGCCGGAGCCGGAAAGATGGCGCTACGCGTTTTATCTGGCAGCGATTCCGGGTCTGGCTTTGGGAATCTTCGCGCTCTTCCTGCGCGATCCGCGAGCCGGTAACGGGACGCGCTCCGAGCGGCAGCGGGCGCAACGATCGGACTACCTCGAGCTGGCGCGGACGCGCTCGTTTGTGCTCAATTGCGCGGCGCAAACCGCGATGACTTTTGCGCTCGGTGGAATCGGTTTCTGGGTTTCGGCTTATCTGCATTTCCGCGGTCAGCCTTCTTCGTCCACGCAATATTTCGGGATCATCATCGCGAGCACCGGGCTCACCTCGACCCTGGTCGGCGGATGGCTCGGCGATCGCTGGCGCACGAAAATTCCCGGGTCTTATTTCCTGGTCTCGGGCGCGGGGATGATTCTCGCGTGCCCCTTTTTTGTCGCGATGCTTTTCGTTCCTTTTCCGCAGGCGTGGTGGCTGATGGCCGCGTCGGTTTTCTTCATGTTCCTGAACACCGGGCCGTCCAATACTGCGCTGGCCAACGTGACCTCCCCGAAAGTGCGCGCGACCGCGTTCGCGCTCAATATTCTCGTGATCCACGCGCTCGGTGACGTGCTCGCGTTTCCGACGATCGGCTATGTCGCCGGGCACACCACCTGGACGATCGCGTTCCTTTTCGTCTCCGGCATGATGCTCGTCTCCGGCGTGCTCTGGCTGGTGGGAATGAAAACGCTCGGAGCCGATACCGCGCGGGTGGAGAACGTCGCCCCGGCCGCCTAACGAGAAACTGGTTAGGGCGTCGGCGAAGGCGCGACCGTGTTCGTGGTCCGCGGCTGGGTGCCGGCCGGCGAAGCGCTCGGCAGCGGAGTGACCACCACGGTCGGCTGCGGCGATGCCGTCACCTGACTAATCGTGGCCGTCGGTCGCGGACCGGCGGGAATGCTCGGGCTCGGCAGCGGGCTCACGGCGTCGTTAGGCGATTGGGCGTACAGGGCGGTCGTGCCGATGACGACGGAGGCAAGGAGCGAGAAAATCTTCATCCCTTGAGCATCGGGAACCGCGCGCAGCGCGGATGTAACGCCGTCGGTCAATCGTGCCGGTGCAGATGGACGTCGCAAGCCTCCGCCTCGGCCAACGCGCGCGCGGCCTCGTTAGGCTGACGGATCCGCTGAAGCATTTCGCTCATCAGCAACCAGCTCTCCGCGCGATACGGCGCGACCCCGAGGCAGGTCCGCAATTCCGTGATCGCGCGCTCCGGAAATCCCGAATCCGCGAGCGCCCGGACATAGCGTTTTTCAATTCCCCAATTGGCCGCGCCCGTCCGCGCCGCCAGTCGAAGGCGGAGGAGATTGACCTGTCCGGTTTCGCGATTTTCTAGCACCGCCAGGCTTTCCAACGCGCGCGCCGCGACGTCCGGCGGCTCGGTGACTTTTTGCAGGAGCAGGCGCGCGCGCGGGAAATCCCGCTGCTTCAACGCGACGGCGCCAAGACCAAGCAAGGCCAGCGGGTCATCGGGTTCTTTCAGGATCGCCCGGGCAAAGGCCTGCTGCGCGGCGTCGAGGTGAGCCTCGCTCATTTCGAGATTACCGAGATTGATCCACATCCGGGCGGAGTCGCCGCCCGCCGCGATCGTCCGGGTAAGGAAGGTGCGTTGATCGTGCCAATCGAAGCAGCGCACAAAAGTGCGGACCGACAGAAAAATGAGCCAAATCGTCAGGCAAATTCCGACCACCCGGCGGCCCCATCCGCCTAACGAGTCCAGGGCGGCAGCGAGCCCGAGGAAGAGGAACGCGCTCGGCAAATAAAGCCAATGCTCGGCCACGGTGGCGTTCAGACTAACGAGACCGCTAATCGGCAAATAGCTGAGCACCGCGAGCAGGAGCGGAAGCGAAACTGCCGGGCGCCTGCGCGCGCGCCAAAGCCCCCATCCCGCCGCTGCGATCAACACCAAACCGAGAATGGTCTGGAGTTCCCGCCACGCCGCCCGGTCGAGGCTCGGCGTCGACGAAGCCCGAGGGTCGCGTTTCCACGTCCCGATCCATGTGCAGGTGGAGCGGAAACACGAGCAGCCCGGCATACTCCGCCGCCGCGCGCGCGACCACGATCGGCCTAACGAGAAGTGGTGCGGGGTGGCGTTCGGCGGGAGCGGGGGGATGTTCCGCCGGCAACCGCAGGCTCAGATAAATCACGAGCACGGCGAGCACGATCCCGAGCGCACCGAAAATCTCGCTGCGGCGCTTTTGCGCGAATACGAGGACGAGCCAGAGCAGCAGAAAGAGCAAACCCATTTCCTTGCTCAGCGCGCTCGCGAGCAGGCAAAGGCCAACGCCGAATCCGAGCCACCACTTGCGCGCACCGGTTGCGCGCAGCATCCGCAAACCAAGGAAGAGCGCGGTGAAACCGAACGCCGCCGCCAGCGGATCGGCCCGCCCCGAGACGTAGGCGACGGCGGCACTTTGCAGCGGGTGCACCAGCCAGGCGAGCGCCGCCAGGAATGCGAGCCAACTGCGGCGCGGCGTTTCCATTCCGCAGAAGCCGAGCAATTCGTCGCCGAGAAAAAACAACGCCACGGCCGCCGCGGCGTGCCAGAGAACACTCATCAAATGATATCCGCCCGGCGAGAAAACAAACGCCGCGTAATCGACCAGATAAGTAACGCGCTGCAGTGGCCGGTAAAACTCCGAGCCGCCCGCGTCTGTGAAAAGAAAATGCTGAAACCCTTCCCAGAGCAGCCGCCAGCTCCGGATCAGCGGATCGGCGAGCACGAGCGCGCGATCATCCCAGACGAAACCGGCGCGCAGGACCGGCGCATAAATGACGAGCCCGATGAGGATGAGGAGAGCCGGGGCGACTTTTTTATTCATCCGGGAAATGCATTGGAGAAGAGATTGAATGCGCGTCTAGGTTGGACCATGTCAATCGCGCTTCGTCTAATCCTGTCGGCCATGCTCCTCGCGAGCAGCGCCCGTGCCGCGGCTTTGCCTAACGATTGCACTCAGCTCATCGTCGCCGTTGCCCCGGACTGGAACAGTATGCGGGGCCAGTTGCAACGTTATGAACGCGCAGCCGGCGGCCCGTGGCAGAAAACGGGTGACGCGATGCCGGTCCTGTTTGGAAAAAACGGGCTCGCCTGGGGACGCGGACTCGCCGGCCAGGAAGAACCGGGGCGACACAAAAAAGAGCGCGACGGCCGCGCGCCCGCGGGACTTTTCCGTCTCGGCAGGATCTACACTTACGACGAAGCGCTCCCGCCCGGCGCGGACTTTCCATTTCATCAGGTGACCACGAGCGACGCGTGGGTCGACGACGCCACGAGCCCGGACTATAACCGGTTCGTCACCATCGATGACCCGGCAAATCCGCCGTCCTGGTTCGCGAAAGCGAAGATGCGGCACAACGATTTTGCCTATCGCTGGCTGGTGGAGATTCGGCATAATTCCGACCCGCCCGTGCCTAACGACGGGAGCGCGATCTTCTTTCACATCCGGCGCGGGGAGGCGCGTCCGACCGCAGGTTGCACCACGATGGCCGAGGAAAATCTGGTCCGCCTGATCACCTGGCTGCGGGCCGCGCGCCAACCCTGCTACGCGCTCCTGCCACGCGCCATCTACGCCGAGAAAGCCAGCGCTTGGAATCTGCCGCCGACGACGCTGTTGCCGCCGGTCCACTAACTTTCTCGAAAAAACGTGGGCGCCTAGTTTGCATCTGCGAAAAGTTTCCCTTACGCTCCACTCGTTAGGCCAAAAAACATTATGAGGAAACGATCCAATCCCGATTCGGAGCAGAACATCAAACGCATCGACACGAAGAAGAATGCGAAAAAGCAGACGCATGGTTTCCAAGTGCATTTCGTGCGCGGCTCTTCGACTGGAACGCGGATGTTCAGCGATGCCGTCTTTGGTGGCAAAGAGCAGTCCCGCAAGGCGGCGCGCAAATATCGCCGCGAAGTGATGGGCGATCTCCCGCCGCGCACCACGCTCACCGAGGCTCGCGCCGCGAAAGCGAACAAGCAGGCGAAGCCGGCGGCCGCAGCGAAAAAGCCGGCAGCGAAGAAAGCGGCCACCGCCAAGCGCAAACGTTAGGCGAGGATTTCGTTAGGCAGGCGCACCGCTCCGGTGCCAGGCCTGCCAGCACTCGATGAAGCCGGGCGCGAAGTCGCCCGGCCGGGCCGCCAGCCACGCGGCCACCAGTTCGAGCGGGAAATATTCCACCACGTCGATCTCGGCCGAGGCCGGTTCCAGTTTCCCCTCAAACTCTCCGCGATAAAGCCAGATAAATTCCTCCCCGGTCTCCGTTGAAGCCGGTATTTTCGCAACCGGGGTGAGCGCGGTGCTGATGCCCAGTTCCTCGCGCAACTCGCGCACTGCGGTGGCATCGTAGCCCTCCTCGCTTGCGTCCACGTGCCCCGCCGCACTGGAGTCCCAAACGTTCGGATGCCGGTCTTTCCAGCGCGAACGTTTCTGAAGCAGGAGCTCGCCCGCCCGGTTGAAAATAAAGATGTGCACGGCGCGATGGCGCAAGTTATTCCCATGCACCTCCGCCCGCGATGCGGTGCCGATTACGCGGTCGTTCGCGTCCACCACGGGGAAGATTTCTGCCGGGTCGGTTCCGGCCTCACGAGGGGCCGGCGGACGCACTAAATTTGATAGCGCGATCCACTGTGCGAGGGATAATTCTTCGGCCCGTGCCGACAACGAGGCGCCGATCGCGGCGGCCGCTGCGGACCAGTCCGGCACCCAGAGTTTGAGCAATTTCGCCACCTGTTTACGGCGTTGTGAAAAACCATGACGAACCAGAAGGCTTAGAATTTCAAAGTTATGTTCCGGTAGTTCTCCGGGCGTGCGCTTGGTGAGCCGGACAACTGCCGATTCGATCTCCGGCTCGGGTAAAAAAACGTTAGGGGGGATCGCCCGGAGGAATTCGACCCGGCACTGCGCCTGCACGAGGAGCGAGAGAATCCCGTAGGCTTTCGTGCGTGGCGTCGCCGAAAGACGCGCTGCGACCTCCATCTGTAACATCAACAACCCCGAAGTGATCGGTGTCGTCTTTCCTAGAAAACGTAATAAGACGGGAGTCGCGACGGAATATGGCAGGTTGCCAATCAGCTTCATCGGACCGCGCGGAAAGAGGCTCCGCAGATCAAACTCGAGCGCGTCCTGGTGGACGACTTCCAGTTGCGGGCCAGCCAAATTTTCGCTTAGAAAACTTGCGAGCCGTGCGTCCTTTTCAATCGCCAGAACCTGCGCGCCGGTCTCCAAAATCGGCGCCGTGAGGGCCCCCAGACCGGGTCCGACTTCCAACACCTGATCACCCGCGGAAAGATCGGCCTGCTGCACAATCCAGCGGGCCAGGTTCTGGTCGTGGAGGAAATTCTGCCCCATCGTTTTGACCGGCCGGACGTGGATGTCGCGCAGCGCCTGGTTGATCTCGGAAAGCTTCATTGACCGGTCGGGAAATGGTGGCGCGCGAGCAAGCGGCAGCGCGCCTTGTTCACAATTTCGTGTGAACAGTTTGCGTCGGCGCCATCAGGATTATTCACAAGTTATTCGGACCGGAGTCGCCGATTGGAAAACCCAGGAAGATCGGCGCGACCGCGCTCACTTCTCCGCGGTCGCGTCGCGCAAATTCTTCCGCGGCGCGGGCTTCATGACGTTCCGCTTTTTTCGGCTTTTCAGGAAGGTCCGGCGCGCATCGTGGATCGTCGCGCCGTCGATGAAATAGACGATCGCCGAGCGCCCGATCGCGTAGGTGCCCGCGCCCGCGACCATCCCGCCGACCACATTCCCCCACCCCGGGAAAAACTTCAGCGCGGCCCGAGTACCCTCGCGCAGGATCATCCCGAGTCCGACGTTCGCGCCGACCGCACCGGCGAATTCCGTGGCCGCGCGCATGCTCCGTTCGCGGCCGCTGACATACATAATGCCGGTCACCATCACGAGCTGGAGCGTGGTCAGGATCGGCAAATCGGCCAACGGGATGGGCTGGGCCCCAATCGCGGTGCAGATCGC
This sequence comes from uncultured Verrucomicrobiae bacterium, assembly GCA_963742845.1. Taxonomy (GTDB): domain Bacteria; phylum Verrucomicrobiota; class Verrucomicrobiia; order Chthoniobacterales; family UBA10450; genus Palsa-1392. Next base: position 179,821 of record CAVUNK010000009.1, read on the forward strand.
GCTGGTTGATTTCACCAGCATGTCGGCGATTTCGCGTTTCGCTTCGCGATCGCCGCCCAGCCGCACCATTTCGACGCGCGCCTCGTTAGGCAATTCCGCCGCGAGCGTCCGCCGGAGTGCGGCATCGAGCGGATGGCTGCCGGCCAGGCTCGCGCGGATCGCGCCGGCGTCGGCCGTCGCCGCTTCCTGCAGCGCCGTCGTCTCGGCCGGATCTGCTTTTTCCGGCCGAAGCTCGATCAGGCGGGCCCGCGCGCCGGTCTCGTTATTCCAACCAAGCAGCTGCTCCAACCGCTCGATTTCCCGGCGGGTCGCGACTTTCGCCGCGCGGTCGGCGGGAAGGAAAAAAAACAGATCGGCGGGCTCCGCTTTCAGCTCGGCCTTAATAAGCTCGAGCGCCGCGTCGTCCGCGCCCCGCGCGTCGAGGAGCCGGACCGCGCCGTGATGACCGATGGTCACGTCCTGCCAGCGGAAAAGGCCGGTCAGGGTCTCGCGCGATGGCTCGCCTGCGTCGCGATCCGCGAAGATGGCGGCGGCGAATTCGAGCAGCGGCATCGGGTGCGAGCCCGTGAGCACGAAGCGTGGGGTGCGCTGCTGCAGGAAGAGTTCCTTGAGCGGCGTGAGCTCGTGCAGGATCGGCTTTCGCATCGAGTCCGGCAGCTTGCCGAGGAAGGTCTCGAGCCGTTCGACGATGTGGAGGAACACGGAGTTATTCATCGGGCAAAGGTCATCGCGACCAAGATGAAGCGGGCCGGCGGCTTTGGCGAATCGTTGGCCAGCGGCGATGGCTCGTGTTACAGAAACGGCCCGGCGCGGCGGTGCGCCTAACGAATTATGTTTTCACTCCTCGGCGACAAACTTCAGGACATTTTCAAGGACCTGCGCGGTCACGGCGCGATCACCGAGACGAACGTGACCGATGCGATGCGCCAGGTGCGGCTCGCGCTGCTCGAGGCGGATGTGGATTACCAGGTCGCGAAGAATTTCGTAGCGCGGGTGAAAGAAAAAGCGCTCGGCGAAGAGGTGCTGCGCAGCGTCACGCCGGGCCAGCAGATCGTGAAAATTTTCCACGATGAGCTGACCACGCTGCTCGGCGGCGACGCGGAAGAGCTGAACCTGCAAAAGCCCGCGCGCATTCTCATAGTCGGGCTGAACGGCGCCGGCAAAACCACCTCGTCGGCGAAGCTCGCGCGCTGGTTGAAAAAACAGGGCCGCACGCCGCTCCTGATCGCGTGCGATTTGCATCGACCGGCGGCGATTGAGCAGTTGGCGACGTTAGGCAAACAGGTCGACGTCCCGGTTTACACCCCGGCGCCTAACGAGAAGGATGTGAAGCGCGTCGCCAAAGCGAGCCTCGAGTGGGCCGCGGAACAGGGTGGCAATGTGCAGATTTTCGACACCGCCGGACGCCAGGAAATCGACGCCGTGCTGATCGAGGAAATCCGGCAGCTCAAGGAATTCCTGAAGCCGCAGGAAGTGCTCCTCGTCGCCGACGCCGCCACCGGACAGCAGGCCGTGAGCGTGGCGACGCACTTCCACGAAGCGCTTGGGATCACCGGCATCATCCTCACGAAACTCGACGGCGACGCCCGCGGCGGCGCGGCGCTTTCGATGCGCGAAGTGACGCAGCGACCGATCAAGTTCGGCGGCGTCGGCGAGAAGCTCGATCAGTTCGAGCCGTTTGTGCCCGATCGGCTGGCGGGCCGCATCCTCGGGATGGGCGACATCGTCGGCCTGGTGGAAAAAGCCGCCGAGGCGATCGACGAAGAAGAGGCTGCGCGGATGGAGAAAAAACTCCGGACGGCCTCTTTCGATTTCAACGACTTCCTCGCGCAGTTCAAGATGATGCGGAAACTCGGCCCGCTCGAAAACATCCTCGGCATGATCCCGGGCATGAGCCAGATGAAGGACCTGAAGGTCGACGAAAAACAGATCAAGCGGACCGAAGCGATCGTGCTCTCGATGACGAATGAGGAACGAACCAAGCCCGACATCCTGAACGCGCGCCGCCGGCAGCGCATCGCCGCCGGCAGCGGCTGCACCGTGACCGACGTGAACGACCTGCTCCAGCGCTTCAACCAGATGCGCAAGATGATGAAGAACATGGGCAAGATGAAAAAAATGATGGGCCAAATGCAGCGAATGAAGAGCTGACTTGCGAAATCGGAGATTTACTCTATTCGTTCCCTCCCCCGGAGCTCCCAATCCGCAGCCTTAAACCTTTCATTTCCGCATGTCCGTCTCCATCCGCTTACGCCGCGAAGGCACCAAAAACCGCCCCTACTACAAAGTGGTCGTGGCCGATAGCCGCAGTCCGCGCGACGGCAAGTTCATCGAAATCATCGGGACGTACGACCCGAAGGTGCACGGCGAAAACAGCACGCTGAAACTGGATCGCGCCGAGCATTGGCTCTCGCGCGGCGCCCAGCCGTCCGACACCGTGCGCAGCCTGTTGAAAAAGAACCGCGCCCGCGCTGCGGCCGGTCCCGCGGAAGAAGGCGCGACGCCTGCCGCTCCGGCTCCGGTCCGCCAGAAAGCCGCTGCGAAGAAAAAGGCGGCTGCGAAGGCTGCTGCAGTTGCGGAAACACCCGCGCCAGTCGCAGAGGCACCCGCTCCGGCCGAAGTGACCGCGGAGGCTTCGGAGAATCCCGCTCCCGCACCCGCGACCGAACCGGCCGCGGAATAGTTCGCGGTTTCGTTGTCCAAGTGGACAACCCTTTCGCCGCCCGCTAAGCTCGGACGCGTGAGACAATTCCTCGAGTTCATCATCCGGCATCTCGTGGAATTTCCCGAGGAAGTGATGCTCTCGGAGGTCCCGCACGACAACCTCACCGTGTTCCGTCTGCAGATGCGCCAGACCGATGTTGGCCGCGTCATCGGCCGCAATGGCCAGACGATCCGCGCGATTCGCGCGCTGCTCTCCAGCGCTGCTGCCCGGCACGGGCAGAAGGTGACGCTCGACATTTTGGAGTAACGGCCTCGCCGCTGGACAGGCGTGACGGCGCAACCGGCTCCCCGGCCCCCACTTTTAGCGGTCGCGAGATTCTCGCCCTCATGAAATTTTACTACTCGACCGACGGCTCGGATGTAGTCGGGCCGCATGACGCGCGCGAACTGCGGCACCTTCTCGAAGCGGGCCTGCTGCCCCCGGCGACCCGCCTCTGCGCAGAGGGCACCGACACCTGGAAACCTTTGGCGGAGATCGTTCCGGCGAACGCGCGCCTAACGAACCCGCCCGTGCCGCTTCTGCCGCCCAAACGCAGACGCGCACTGGCGATCGGCGCCATCAGCCTCACCTTTGCGCTCGGCATTTTACTGGGCTTCCTGCTTGGCCAGCACCGCGCGCGCTCATCCCGCGTCGCCGCCGGCGAGCTCTTCAAGAAAGAGCTCACGAAATTTCTCGAGGAAGGCGCGCGCACGAAAACGCTCGCGGCCCAGGACATCCCCTTCGAGGCGATGCAGGAGCAATTCGCCCACACCAAAGCCACCTACGAACTCCTCCGCGCCGCCTGGCCTGCGGCCCTCTCGGCCGACTCCCGCACGAGATTCAAACGCGCCCTCGACGGTTGGGAACTTGCGCTGCAACTGTGGCAACTGCAGATCGCGAAGGCCGACAACCCCACCGAGCCGAACATCAGCTCCTACGCTCGCTTCACCGCCTTCGCGCCCGATGAGCTGGTCGTGCAAATTCGCGACGCCGATTACGCGGTAAAGAACGACCGCTTCCGGCACTTCCTCCCGTTTGCCGAAAACCAGAAAATCCTCCTCGCCATGGCCGCCCGCTCTTTCGACGCCGGCTGCAAAGAGATCCTGCGCGCTCTGCAGTAAAGCCAGTGCCACGGCCCGCGCGTCGACGCCGTGCGGGTCCGCTCGCCTTGCCGCCTTAACGAACTGAGGCAACTTCCTCTTTTCCATGCCGACGAACGACCAGATCCATCCCGGGCCTAACGACAGCCTGGTGACCGCTCCCGTGAACGTGGTCGCGGGTGTGGGGGCGAAAAGCCGGGACGTGCTCCAGGAAATCGGGAGCGTTTTTTGGTTCACGATCAACACCGTGGGCGAAACCTTCGACCGCATCCGGCGCGGCCGGGTGCCGTTTCGCGCGGCAAGTTTTTTCCGCTACACCGAGCGCGCCGGCGTCGGCTCGGTGCCGCTGGTCGCGATGGTTTCGTTCTTTCTTGGCCTAACGATGGCGCTGTTAACCGGCTACCAGCTGGAGCGTTTCGGGACAGAGCGACTGGTGCCCGGCCTGGTCGCGATCGCGTTTACGCGCGAGCTCGGGCCGCTCCTCACCGGGATCATGCTCGCGGCGCGGATCGGGGCGTCGTTCACCGCGGAGCTCGGGACGATGCAGGTCTCCGAGGAAGTGGAAGCGATCGAGGCGATGGGGATCGGGCCGCTCCGTTTTCTGGTCGCGCCGCGGATGCTCGCGCTCTTCGCGCTGATGCCTTGCCTGAGCGTGATCTCGAGCGTCGCCGCGATCTTTGCCACCGCGCTGATCTCGCGCGCCTACTTCAACATCTCGCTCGTTTATTTCCAGGACCTCGTCCTGCATTCGCTCCTCATCCGCGACATCATCACCGGAGTTTTAAAGAGCTTCATGTTCGGGCTCCTGATCGGCGCGATTGCCTGTTATCGCGGACTCACGGTGAAGGGCGGCGCGGCGGGCGTAGGAACTTCCACCACTTCGAGCGTGGTCACGGCAATTACCGTGGTGATCGGTTTCGACACGCTTTTCAATATCGTCTACATCGTCTTCTTCCCGTGAGCAGCGAACCGCCTAACCATGTGGTCGAGCTGCGCGACGTGCGGCTCGCCTTCCCGCAGAAGACGGTGCTCGATGGCGTGTCGCTCAAAGTGAATCCGCTCGATCGGCTCGTCATCATGGGCCAGAGCGGCAGCGGCAAGAGCACGATCCTGCGCCTCATTCTCGGCATCCTCCAGCCGACCGCGGGCGAGATTTTCTTCAAGCAATTCGAGATCACGCGCCTGCAGCGGCGGAAGCTGCAACAGGTCCGCACGCACATCGGCATGGTCTATCAATATTCCGCGCTCCTCAGCTCGCGAAACGTGCGCGATAACATCGCGCTTCCACTCGAAGAGCTGACGAACAAGAGCAACGCGGAGATCGAAAAGATCGTGGACGAAAAGCTGGAGTTGGTCGGAATGATTGACTCGAAACTACAAATGCCGTCGGAGCTGAGCGGCGGCATGCGCAAACGCGTCAGCCTTGCGCGCGCGCTCGTGATGGATCCCGAGCTGATCCTGTTCGACGAACCATCGGCCGGCCTCGATCCCGTAATCAGTTCGGTGATCGACGAGCTCATCATCAGCCTGAGCGAGCGTTCGCAGGTCACTTCGATTATCGTCACCCATGAGATGGACAGCGCGTTCCGCATCGGCACGAGAATGGCGATGCTCTACCAGGGCAAAGTGATCGCGGACGCCTCCCCGGAAGAGTTCAAGAAATCGGATCATCCCGTCGTTAGGCAATTCCTCAGCGGCAGCACGGAAGGTCCCATCCTGGAAGGAAGCAAAGATGCAGTTGCGACGAAATGAAATCATGACCGGCGTGCTCGTGCTCGCCACGGTCGCCGTGCTCACTGTCATCCTGATCATGCTCGGCGCGCCGGGTTTGTTCCGGCCGCTCGTGACCTACCGGCTCTATTTTGACAACGCCGCGGGCATCAAGCTCGGCGCGCCCGTGCTCCTCGCGGGCCGTAAAGTCGGCCAGGTGAAATCGCTCAATTCGCCGGTGTCGCGGGAAGAAGCCGGGCACGCGCTGGAGGCGGCGGGTAACCTCGGCAGCGTCACGTCGGGCACGCCGGGCGCCGCGCCACTGCCGCGCTATGAAGTGCGGATCGATATCGAAGTCGATCGCTCGGCTCTGGTTTACAAGAATTCCAACGTCCGCCTGATGACGCTGGGATTGTTAGGCGAGACCGCGATCGACATCTCGGGCGGGAACGATCACGCGCAAAAAGCGGAGCCCGGCCAGGTCTTCGTTGGCAACCGGGTGCCCGATTTTTCCGAGGCGATCGGGAAGTTGCTCGGCATCGTCGGACCGGTGGCGACGGAAGCGACCAACACCCTGAAAGTGCTGCAAACCACCGCCGCAAACCTGAGCAAAATCACCGATGAAAACTCCAAGCTCACGCTCGCGCTCGGCGAGTTCAAAACCTTCGGCGAACACCTCAACGAAATCACCGGCACCGACAGCTCGCTCCAGAAATCGCTCAACAACATTCGCGACATCAGTGAGCAGTTGAAGAAGGACAACAACCTCGAAGTGACGCTGGCGAATTTTCGCCAGTCGTCGGAAGAACTGAAGTCCACGCTCGATCGCGTAAAGGTGACGCTGAATTCGGTCGGGCCGGATCTCGAGGCGACGATCAGTAACACGAAGGATTTCACCGCGACGCTGCGCACGCAGCCGTGGCGGATCATCTGGCCTTCGACGAAAAAATATCCGGACGGTCAGCCGGCTCCCTCCCCGGCGCGGAAAGCGACGAAAGCAAAACGTCGAACGTCTCCGTAGCCCGGCGAACGGCGGCATCCGGACAGTCATCCTGGGCGAAGCGCAGCGGAGTCGAAGGATCCCGCCGGGCTTCTGGAAATCTCCGCCCAAAAAATTATTCGCCGCGAGTCTTCACGACAACTCCACGGGATCCTTCGGCTTCGCTCAGGATGACCCTAGATATTGCCGCCTAACGACTCGTCTTCGGGCGGTTCCTCACCGATTTCTTCCTCGATTTCCCGTCGTCGTTTCGGCGAGAGGAACGGGCGCAGAAAGCCGTAGAGCAGATAGGAGAGGAACAACACCGCGGCCATCCATTGGTAGAATTTTACCGTCAGCGCGAGGAGCGCGATAACGAAAAGGAAGCGCGGAATCGATTGCGTGGTCCGCCAGTTCACCGCCTTGAAACTCGGGTAGCGGAACTTGCTGAACATCATGAACGACAGGAAAAGCATGAGCGCCGGGAGCACGTATTTCCAGCGGCCGATCGTGCGTTCGCCTTCGTCGAGCCAGAGCATGAAGAGCGTGAGCGAAGCGATTACGCCCGCGGCCGCGGGAATCGGGAACCCGGTAAAATTCTTGTCCGGATTCGACGACGGACCGGCTGCCGCGACGCAGTTAAAGCGCGCGAGCCGGAGCGCGCCGCAGACCAGATACACGAAGGCAATCATCCAGCCGAGATTCCGAAATTCGCCAAGCACGATCTGGTAAACGAGAAGCGCCGGCGCCATCCCGAACGAAACGATATCCGCGAGCGAATCGAACTCCCGCCCGAAGGCGCTCTCATGTCCGCCAAGCCGCGCGAGCCGGCCATCGAGCAGATCGAAAATGCAGGCCGCGAGGATGAACCAAATCGCGTCGTGAAAATCCGAAGCGGCTGCGAGGAAATCGATCTCGCGCGCGCCGTCATAAATCCGCAGCACCGACGCGAACCCGCAAAAGAGATTCCCCGCCGTCATCAGGTTCGGCAGGAAATAAATCCGCGGGCTCTGATCGTTGTTCATGGCCTAGGGAAGACGCGCGATCACGGTCGCGCCGCCGACCACGCGATCGCCTTTTTTCACCAGCACCTCGGCGTCGAGCGGCAGCCAGACTTCCGTGCGCGAGCCGAAACGGATCATGCCGAAACGCTCGCCCTTCGCCAGGTTATCGCCGACATGCGACCAGCCGACGATCCGCCGCGCGATCGCGCCGGTCAGTTGCCTAACGACCAGCGTGGTTCGCTGATTTTCAAACGCCCAGGTCATCGCTTCATTCTTCTCCGCGCAGGCCGGATCGCGCGCATCGAGGAAGAGACCTTCGTGATGTTCGCGGTAGATGATTTTCCCCGCGATCGGCGCGCGGTTTGTGTGCACGTCGAAGACGGAGAGGAAAATGCCGACCCGGCGCATCTTCGCTTTCACCACTTCCGGTTCGTCGCGCTCCCCGATATCCGCGACCACGCCGTCGGCCGCCGCGACCACCAGCGCGGGATCGGTCGGCGCGACCCGCTCGGGATCGCGGAAGAACGCAAAAGTGTAGCCGATGAAAAGGAGCACGATGAGCACGAGCCACGGCTTGACCAGGAACGCGATGATCGCGAGCACGAGAAGCACGGCGAAAATCCAGCGGGCTTCGAACAGCGTTTGGTAGCGCATCAGGGCGGCAGCTTGCGGTTCACCGGTTAGGCGGTCAAGTCGGCGGCGCCGCGTGCGCCGCACTTTTGCAGGTGACCGCGAGCCGGCGCCGCGCCATGCTCCGCCGGTGCTGCACGTTCTCGATCATCCACTGGGCGCCGCGCAGCTCTCGCTCCTGCGCGACACCGCGACGCCGCCGCCCGAGTTCCGCGCCGCGCTGCACCGGCTCGCGCTGCTCCTGCTTACGGAGGCGGCGCGCAGCTGGGAAAGCGAGCGCGTCGAAATGACGAGCCCGTTAGGCCAATTCGCCGGCACAGTGCTCCCGCGGCCGGTGGTGCTGGTGCCGATCCTGCGCGCGGGGCTTGGTTTGCAGGAAGGGATGTTGCCGCTCCTGCCGCAGGCGAGCACGGGGCACGTCGGGCTTTATCGCGATCCGGGGACGCTGCGGCCGGTGGAATATTACAGCCGGTTCCCGGCGCAACTCGCCGAGGCGCAGGTGCTGGTGCTCGACCCGATGCTCGCGACCGGGCACAGCGCGGTCGAGGCAGTGACAATTGTGAAAAACGCGGGCGCGACGCGGTTGCAATTCATCTGCGTGCTCGCCTGCCCGCCCGGGCTGGTCGAGCTGCAACGGGCGCACCCCGACGTGCCGATCGTCGCGGGCGCGGTCGATCCGGAGTTGAACGCCAAGGGCTACATCGTGCCCGGGCTTGGCGACGCCGGCGACCGCTACTTCGGCACGTAGGGCGCGCCAAAGTCGAGCGTGGGGGCGGACTTGCGGAAGCAAGTCCCTCCGGAGGGACCTGCTTCTGCAGGTCCGCGTTCTCGCGCATCGCCTCGCCAGTTCGCCTAACCCAAGGCTTGCCCCCGCCGCGCAGACCTGCTTGGAATTTCCCCATGACTCCAAGCGACCGCCGCATTGAAATCTTCGCCCCGTTCGGCCACGCCTTCGATCTCACCCGGAAGATTTGCTTCCAGCCGTTCGATCTCGGGAAGTGGTTCGTGATCGGTTTCGCCGCCTGGCTCGCGACCTTCTTCAGCGGCGGCTCCTACAACTGGCGCAACAAAGTCGGCCATGGCGACTGGCAATGGCACGCGCAACATCAGGGCGCGCCCTACACCTGGCACAACGCCGCGCCCTGGGTCATCCCAGTGTTCCTCTTTGGCCTGCTCGTCGTGCTCGCCTTCATCGCGCTGATGCTCTGGCTGAATGCGCGCGGGCGTTTCATGTTCACCGACTGCATCGTGCGCAATCGGGGCGCGATCGCCGCGCCGTGGCGTGAATACCGGGCCGAGGCGAACAGCCTCTTCGTTTTCCAGCTCGTGATTACCCTCTGCGCGCTGGTCGTCTTCGGCGTCCTGGCGTTTGTCTTCGCGCTCGGCTGGTATTGGGCGAAGCCGGCCGTGCCGATGGTGTTCCTGGTGGTGCTGGCGGCGTTCAGTCTTCTTGCCGCGATCTTCTTCACCCTGGTCGCGCACTTTATGGTGCCGGTGATGTATCGCCAGCGCTGCGGGGCGATGGAGGCTTTCCGCACTATCTGCGCGCTGGTCGGGGCGAACCTGGGTGTTTTCATCCTCTTCCTGCTCTTCTATCTCGTGCTCTGCGTCGCCGCGATGGCCATCGGGTGCATCGCCGGTTGCGTGACCTGCTGCCTCGCGGTGCTGCCTTATCTTGGCACCGTGATCCTGCTGCCAGTGGTGATGACCCTCTTCGCCTTCCCGCTTTGTTTCATCCGGCAATTCGGCGACGCCTACGATGTCTGGGCGGTGTTACCGCCCCCGGCGGAGCCGCCTCCACCGCAGGTCCCGCCCGTTCAGGAAACTCTGCCCCCTGCATGAGCATGCTTTCGCCTAACGAGACTAAGAGTCGCTGGCTCGCCCTCGCGCTGCTCCCGGCCGCCGCGCTGCTGTTGCGCGGGCTGCCGTCGGCGGGTCTGCCGGCCTGGGTCCCCTTCTCCACCTCCTGCGGCGCCATTACCGGGTTGCCCTGTATCTTTTGCGGCCTGACCCGGGCGCTGCACTTTGTTTTGGAGGGAGAATTTGCCCGCGCGCTCTACTTCAACTGGCTCGCCTTCCCCTTCGTTGCCGCGGCGATTGCCCTTTACCTGCTCCTGTTCGCGGAGGTGCTTACCCGCCGCAACCTACTCGCCCGACTACCGCGTCCGCATCTCACCAGACGCTCGCTTGGCGGATTGCTCGCAAGCCTCCTGCTTCTCTGGGGCTTGCAGGTCTACCTTGCCGTCTCCCAACATAAACACGAGCTGCTCAATTCCGCAGGACCGCTTTACTCGTTAGTCGTGCATGACGCCGAGCCAAAGCCGGCTCACTACTGCACCGTGAGCGTGAGATCATTTCCATCGCCGCCGAGGTAGCTGACTTTTAAATGATTGTTGCCGCTAGTGAGAATGGTGCCCTCGGCCAGGTTCGCGAAGGTGTTACTGATTGCCGTGGCCGCGGTATTCTTGATCACGGTAAAGGATATTCCGGTGTGGAGACGCGCCTTCGCCAGAGCTAGCAACTTAAATTGGGCGCCGGGGTTAATCGTCACGCCGAGCGCGACGATCTGGTCGGCCTGCTGGCGCTTCGTGCTCAGGGTGCAGGTGTAGGTGCCGTCGGTTTGGAAAGTCAAAGCGCTCTGGGTGGTGAAAGTCAGCGGAGCCACACCGCCCACTGCGGGAGCGAGAAAGGCACCGGCGCCACTACCGGTGCCGACGGTCAGTGCGCCACCGATGGTTCCGGTGCCGCCGATCGTGCCGGCTGCAATCGTGGTCACCCCGGGGAAGGTGGTCGTTCGTTAAAAGTCAGCACCCCCGTCCCCACCTTGGTCAGCGAGCTGCCAGTGTTTCCTTGCACCGTGCCGGAGAAGGTCGTGTTCAGAGAACTGCTGCCCATGGTTAGATTCAAACCTCCCAGACTAACCATGCCGTCGCCTTCGATCGACCCGACGGAAGCCCCCGGCGCGTCATGCTGGCCGATGTCCAGCGTGCCGGTGCTGAAAACTTCCACCCGCCCGCCGACCACGGCGGAGTCGAGCAAGAGCAACGTTCCGCCAATGGCGCCGGTGCTCGACCCGCCATTGGCGATCAGCACACTGTCGCCGGTGTCAAAAGTATCGGTGAATTGGATCACTCCACCACCCGCACCGCTCGCGCCACCGCCATCGGCGCTAAAGGAGCACCCCGCCGCGCTGGGGCTACTGAAGATCGCGCTGCCCCCAAACGACCCTGTGGGGATGCTGCCGGTCACCACCACAACCGTATTGAGGACCGGGACGGTGGTCCCATAGGTGAATACGCCCACGCCCGTGGAGGTGCGCGCGCCTTGGACGATGATGTTGGAGTCTGACAGGCTCGAATCCTGACTGAAGGCAATGGTGCTGCCGCCCCCGCCCATTAAGCCGCCGCCGCAAATACCGAAAATCCCTGCGGCCGTCGAATGATCGTAGAAATAGATCCCCTGGCCGGACGCACCGGTGACTTCGCCGCCGTAGGTGAAATAGAGCCCGCTCCCGGCGTGGGATTGGTCGTAAAACGAGATCACGCCGCCGGTGGAATTCTTGACCAGGCCGCCGGCGGCGGTGTATTGCATCGATTCGCCCGAGTTGCGCTGCCGTGGAAGCTGACACTGCCAAAGGTGCGCTGGTTTGTCACCTCGGCGGTGATGTGGGCGGCAGCGGGCGAGTTAGTGATGACGCCATCCCCGCTCATGGTAAGAGCGCCGGTAACCGAGATGGCGTAACCGCTCGCAGCGGAGCTAAGGGTAATGCCGTTCAGGGTAATCGCGGCGGTCTCGTTGACTTGCGTAGTCTGCGAGGCTCCAAATGTGGCGATATCCGCGGGCCCATTCGGCACCGTGGCGGGCGTCCAGTTGCCGGCGGTATTCCAACTTTGGCTGGCCGGGTTGGTATTCCACGTCGCGCTGCCGGCGCGGGCCGCGAGCGAGGTAGAGAAAGTTATCAACAAGCCGAAGGCTAACTCAGTCGAGATGAGACGAGAACAAAGTCGCTTGATCCGGGCATCATGCCTGGACGTCGGGGACAAGGTCAAGCCCGCACCAGCGTTGACGTTAATTTCTCCTGCGTCATCGGCGGCTACTTCCTACTGCACGGTCAGCGTGAGATCATTGCCGTCGCCACCGGTGTAACTCACTTTGCGAACTTGTCTAAGGCTTACCCCCCAGATATGCACACTCAGGTTAGAAAAGGAGACTTGTCGAACCTTCGCTAACTTGAGACGATCGCCGCCATGAAGACCCCGCTGCTGTTTCTCGCTGCCTTCGCTTCCGTCGGAACGCTCGTTGCGGTCGACCCGCCGACGGAGAGGGCCGCTGGACAGGGAAAGAGTGCGAGTCCGGACGCGAGCCTCGCTTGGAAGCGGACGGCGGACCTCGCCTGCGCCCGCGGGGAGCACACGGCGACGCTGCTCGATAATGGCATGGTCCTGGTCGCCGGAGGATTTGGGGAGCAGGGACCGGAATTAGACACGGCCGAACTTTACGACCCGGCGAGTAAGACTTGGACGGGAACCGGCAGCCTCAAGAAGGAGAGCCGGGGACATACTGCCACTCTCCTCCAGGATGGCCGGGTGCTCGTGGCCGCCGGACTGGATCTCGGCGCCAACATTGTCGCCATCGCGGAGCTATACGACCCCGCGAGCGGGACCTGGGCGTTTACGAGCAAGCTCCATCATGGACGGTATCATCATACGGCGACCCTGCTCCGCGACGGCCGGGTCCTGGTCGCCGGTGGAAATTATTTTAGCGCCCTGGCCACCGCGGAAGTCTACGATCCGGTCGCCGGGAAATGGGCGATCACGAGCGATCTCAATCTCGGGCGGTCGAATCACACGGCGACGCTGCTGCCGAATGGGATGGTGCTGGTCGCCGGCGGGCACTCGGATTTCGACGAAACCGAAGTGACGGCCAGTGCCGAGCTCTACAACCCGGCCACCCGGAGATGGCTGCCGACCGGCAGTCTCCACACCGCGCGTGCTAACCATGCAGCGACCTTGCTCCGGGATGGGACGGTGCTCGTAGCTGGTGGCCTGGGCAATAGTGTGGCGATCGCGAGCGCGGAGATCTACGACCCAGCGAGCGGGAACTGGACGGAGGTAAGCAGCCTGCACGTAGCCAGGTCTCATCCGACGGCGACGTTGCTCCCCAGCGGCCTGGTGGTTGTGGCGGGCGGCCTCGCGGGCGATGCCCTGGCGACCACCGAGTTATACGATCCGGCGGCGGCGAGTTGGACAGTCACGAGCGAATTGCATACCGCGCGCTGGGGTCACATCGCGACGTTGCTACCCGATGGCGCCGTGCTGATCGCGGGAGGCTTCGACAACGGAGCCCACCAGGCTACCAAGAGCGCGGAACTGGGCCGCGGACATCGCTAGGGCTCGCGCGAACGGCAGGGAATAAGTGCCCGGCAAAGGCCCAAGCCTTGCCCTCTCGAGAACGTGTCCACCGATGTCCGCTGCCTGCTCGCCACTGCGGTTCATTCGCCCGCCGAGACCAGCCGCGGCGCGTCCTGCTTCGTCTGCATTTGCGCGCTCACTCTTTGTAACCCTTCGGTCAGCGCCTTGATCGTCAATCGCCGGCCCGCTCTGCTCGCCGTCAACCGACGGTAAGACAACGTCATCTACTGCACGGTCAACGTCAGATCATTCCCATCGCCGCCGGTGTAACTCACGAGCAACTTGTTGCGGCCGGCGGTGAGGGTGGAGCCATCGGGCAGGTTGGCGAAGGTGCCACTGATCGGGGTCGCGCTGGTGTTGCTGAGGAGGGTGAAGACCGTGCCGCTGGGGAGTCTCTTGTTCGCTAAGGCAGTAAAGTTGAACTGCGCGCCGCTCTCGATGGTGACTCCATTGGCTATGACCTGGTCGGCTCTACGCTTCTGCGTGCTGAGTTTGCAGGTGTAAGTGCTATCTGCCTTAAAGGTCAAGGCGCTCTGGATCGCGAGCTGCACCGTCTGACTCACGCCCACGCTGGGCTGGAGAATCGCACCGGTGCCACTTCCGATGCCTACGGTTACTCTTCCGGCGATGATTCCTTTGCCCCCCATCGTGCCAGCAGTGACGTTGACCGCTCCGGTGCCGGTCGCAGAGCCAGTCTTATTACTAACCTGCAGCACTCCCTCGCTGACGGTGGTCGCACCGGTGTAGGTGCTCGCTCCGCTTAAGACAAAAGTCCCGGTGCCGAGTTTGGTGAACGACCCACCCGCGCCCTCGATGGTTCCGGAAAAGTTGGTGCTGAGAGTGTTCGTTCCGGCGCTCAACTTCCTGCGGCCGAGCAAAACTGACCCGTTCCCTTCCAATGAGCCGATCGTCACGGCCGCACCCGCGACGCTAATATCCAGACTGCCATTGCCGAACAACTCCACCCGCGCCGTCCCACCCGAGGCCCCATCGTTAAACTGGATGGAGCCTCCACCGCCGCCATTGCTGCCGCCGGTGGCAATCAAGGTTGAGTTGGCGGCTCGGCTATTGTTGCGAAAGATCGTGGTCCCACCCATCGCGCCGGCGGCTTGCGCCCCGTCGGCCGTGATTACCGCGTCAGCAGCGGTCGACGACGAGAAAAATGCAGTCATGCCACCGGGTGCCCCGCTCACGGTACCGCCCTTATTCTCGATCGTGGAGAAAGCGGCTGTGGCCAAATCTATGAGGTCGATTTCGCCCCCCAGCGCGCCCGCGGCTTCACTTCCACCGGTTATCATCGTGGCGTTCCCGGCACTTGTGTTCTCTACGAAGCCTACTTCCGCCAAGAAGCCGGTCGCACTTTTCGCGCCTTGGATTGTATAAGTGGTTAGCTCACCCGCAGTGGCGTTGCCTTGGAACTCAAAGAAACCCCCGGCGGTCGCATCGGTGGCGGCCACGAAATTCTGCGTCCTGCCCGAATTGTTCACGATACCCGATCCGTCGCTCGTGAGGGCCTGGTTGGGCAATGACGTGATTGTAAACGAACTGGCACCGGTTCCGAACTCCACTTCGTTTACCCTAACGGAACTGGAAATGGAGACGTCCGCGGCTGATGAGGCACCAAACGTTGCGGTGTCGCCGCTGCTGTTTGGGACTGAATTGGAGCTCCAGTTAGCGGCCGTATTCCAGTCTCCAGAGACCGGGTTTGAGAGCCAAGTGCCGCTGCCGGCGCGCGCATTCTTGCTCGCTATGATGAGAACGAGGACCGAGAGAATCTTGCGTATGTTAAGTGTCATAACTTTGACTTTCGTACAAGCCGCTTTTGAAGACGTAAAATTGTTTTATTTAAGATGCCCATCAAGAAAGGCGATGACGTCGCCCTTCACGGTGAAGGTCGGACCCTCACCAACAGGTACCCGTCCGTCCCAGCTGTCCCAGTAAGCGAACGCATGGAGGTTACTGTCCGGAAGGGTGATGGCCGTGTAATCAGTACCTCGCAACGCCGGCGTTTTCGAGGGCGCAAGTCATGTCTTCAATCTGGTGATAAGGCTGCGGGTCGTGAATGCTGTTAATAAGAAGAAGTGGCTTGAAGTGGAGCGGGTCTATCGTCTGCGCTACAGGCGAATACGACCGCTGAATACCCGGATCGGCGGTGTTTGTGTAGTTCTCAATGTCAAAGACGAATCTGGGGATTGGGTCCGTCTCACCCGGCCCATAATCCTCCGGTGTACGATCGGAGAAATCATATGCGCCGGAGAGACTGGCAACACACAATGGCCGATCGTCATGACCACCGGAATTCCAGTGTGGCCAGGCACCGCCGGCAGTAACCGTTTGGTCCAAGCCGACAAAAACACCGTGAGAACCACCAGCGGAACCTCCCACGACTCCAATCTTTCCGTTGCAGTGAACGGTATCGGCACGCAACGCGCGAATTTCCGCCTTTATATCATCTGTTTGCTGCGGAGGCCGCCCCGAGGCTTTGCCGGCAGTAGAAGAGTCGTGGCAAACCTGTCCGATCGGAATCAAGCCGCACGGAGCAAGTTCGTAATCCACGTTAACCACGTAGTAACCGGCGTCCGCGATATCTTGCGCGACGGAAGGTGCACCTCCCACGAATGGATTATTTGACTTGAAACCACCGACATGAATCACAACAACCGCGGGGCCGGCCGCAGAGGGCGCCGGCGATGGAGTATAAACCCTCCACTGTAGTTTTGTTGGACGGTCGGTAGGTTGAAATGCGCTCGGAATCTGCGTTGCAAGCGGAAAGATGGTCGGATAACTTTGTCGGTTGCAATCGGATCCGCACGCTGTCGGTGTCACCGTGGGCGAAGGGGTCGTAGTGGGAGTCGGCGTGCAGGCGGGGGTAGGCGATACGGGGTCAGTCTGTGAATCGCGGCAAGATTTACGAGCGGATAGGAAAAGAAGGCGCTGGACCCGATCAAACCTGTCCCCCCCCGGCCCCCGCACTGAGGGGATTGGCGTTTGAGTGACATGGTTGCGATGATGCGCTCTCCGGTTCGTGCTTGTAAACAACAAAAGGCGGAAAAAGAGCGGAAGCCAATTTCCGCCTGAATCGGCGGTCAGGTTGCTTCGGGGCAATCCGCAGGATCAGATCAATTGTCGGCGCTGCCGGTGGAACATACTCTTTTCAGACCTCGTGGTCGTATCGGAAATCGATCCGGCCGGCTCAGCGGAGAAGTGTCACAAGTAATCTCTGCCCTCTATGCCCTGGACCCGAGAAACGCATTCCACGCCCACTGCCTTGTGTGATTGCGATCAGGCTCAAGCCGCTAATGCACCGTGAGCGTAAGATCGTTGCCGTCGCCGCCGGTGTAACTCACTTTCAACTTGTTGCGCCCGGCGGTGAGGGTTGAGCCATCGGCCAGGTTGGCGAAGGTCCCGCTGATCGGGGTCGCGCTGGTGTTGCTCATAATGGTGAAGACCGTGCCGCTGGGGAGCTTGTTGTTCCCTACCGACTGCAGGGCAAACTGCGCGCCGTTCGCGATGGTCACCCCTTGGGCGATCACTTCGTCGGCTTTGGCTTCCTGGGTGCTCAATTGGCAGGTGTAGGTGCTGTCCCCTTGCAGGGTCAGCAGACTGGTCAGGCTCAGGGTGAGCGGTTGCTTCGAGCCCACGCTCGGGGCCAGGATCGCTCCGCTCCCGCTCCCCGTGCCGATCGTGACCGGCCCGCTGATCATGCCTTGCCGCCCAGGGTCCCGCCGCTCACGGTCACGCTTCCAGTCCCGGTGGCTGATCCGGTACGGGAGGGGTCAGGAGAATTCTTGCGGTTTGCACCCGGGTCAGGCGGCTGGCGCCGGTGCGCCTGGGCCGGCGTCTCGCCGCCCCTCACCGGTCCCCGACCAGCCCGCAGGCGATCGCCCAGTGGGTCAGGGCGACGACGGATCTGAGGCCGAGCTTGCGATAGATGCGGCCGCGGTGCGACTCGATCGTATCGGGGCTCAACCCGAGCTCGCCGGCGGTCTCCTTGGTGGAATGTCCGCGGGCGAGGAGCTGCGCCACCTCGAGCTCGCGCTCGCTGAGCGGCTCGCCGGTGCCGCGCCGCTCCATCGCCTGGTAGCGTTCGCTCAGGCGGATGACGCCGCGGGAGCGGACCCAGTGGTGCGCGGAGACGGCCTCGAGGACGTGGAGGAGGTCCTCGGGCGGCTCGCTCTTGAGCACACAGCCGGTCACCCGCGAGCGGTCGAACTGGTAGACCCAGGGGAGCGCGGTGCTGCCGCAGTAGATGAGGATCTCCACCCGGCGCAGGCGCCGCCTTAGCTCGGCGGCCAGGGCGAGCGCCGAGATATCCTCCAGTTGGTCATCCACGATCACGGCCTGGGGGCGCAACTCCCCGGCCCGGTCGAGGGCCTCCTGCCCGCAGCCCACCGTGGCGCAGATCTCCCAGCGGCCCCCCTGGGCGAGGAGCAGGTCGCGGAGGCCTCGCAGGGTCAGGGGAAAGCGATCAGCGATGAGCAGGCGAGTCGATTTCATCCGGGGGGAATGCTTGCTGGGACGGGCGATGGGGCATGAGAGGCTCAGGTTTAGCCGGGAGCGGGCAGGCGGGGAAGCGGAAAATCTGTCGTTTTTCGCGCCGACCCTCTGCCGGGGGCGGAAAACTGGGTTCCTTTGTCGGCAAACTTGGTCAAGTTGTCGGAGAACTTGGTCAGGTCTTCGAGGAACTTGCCCAAGTTCCGGCAACACTTGGTCAAGAGTTGGGAGAAGTTGACCAAGTTGTGGGGACACTTGCCCAAGTTGTCCGGGAAGTTGCCCAAGTGTGGCGGAAAGTTGGTCAAGTCTTTGGAGAACTTGGGCAAGTTGTCGCAGAAGTTGGGCAAGTCTTGGGAGAACTTGGGCAAGTTTGCCCATAACTTGACCAAGTTGTCGGACAAAGGTGTTCCCCCGGCGACAAACTTTGTTCAGTTGTCGGAGGACTTGACCAAGTCTTTGGGAAACTTGACCAAGTTGTTGGAGAACTTAACTAAGTCTTTGAAGAACTTGACCAAGTCTTCGACGAAGTTGCCCAACTCTTTTGAGAACTTGACCAACTCTTTCGAGAACTTGCCCAAGTTGTTGAAGAAGTTGCCCAAGTTATTGGAACACTTGCCCAAGTCCTTGGAGAAGTTGCCCAAGTTGTCGGAGAAGTTGCCCAAGTCTTTGGCGGACTTGTTCAAGTTGTCAGCGCACTCGCCTAAGTCTTTGGAGAAGTTGCCCAACTTTTCCGAGAACTTGCCCAACTCTTTGAGGAACTTGCCCAAGTTTGGCGGGAATTTGCCGGATTTCGGCCAAAACCCGCTCGCGGAAAACCGGTAATTTGCCGCCGCGCACTGGCGCACCCGCCCGCCCGCTTTAGGCAGGGGCATGATCAAACTAAAATCTGGTTACGACGACTACAGCGCGGATGGCCTCGCGCACCTGGGCGAGACGGTGGCGGGCAACCTCCCGGGCAAGGCCATCTTTGCCACCCTTAAACCGACCCCGGCCGCCATCCTGGCGGCGGCCGACGCCCTCCGTTCCGCCATTGCAATGGTCGGTCCGGGCCGGGCAGAGGCCATGGAGGCGGCCTTCACCGTCCTCGAAGGCATGCTCGCCGACGTGGCGGTGAACGCCCCGCAGGTGGAGGGCGTCACCGATATGGATCTGGCCGAGATCGGCCTGCCCAAGGTGAAACCGCAGGTGCGCGAGACCAACGTGCCGGGCGCCCCGGGCGACCTGGAACTGCGTCGCGCCGAGATGCCCGGCGGCGTGCGGGGCCGTTGCGTCCCGCCCGGCAACAATCTGCGCGGTTACGTTTCCCAATACACTCAGGATCCCGTCGCGGGCCCCTGGGTGGACGGCGGCCGCTTCCCCAACTCGCGCGCCTTCCATTGGACCGGACTGGAGCGGGGCAAGGACACCTGGTTCCGGGTGGCAGCGATCAACACCATCGGCCAGGGCCCCTGGAGCGACCCGGCCACCATCATGGTGACCTAGGAGTGCGCAGGGGTGGTGCGCTCCCAAACGCCGTTTGGGAGCGCGGGGCTAGGCGACCGCGAATTGGCTTTACTTTCGAGCGGCAGCCCAGACACAATTCGCGTCATGAAACCGCTCGTTCTCTCCTGTTCCTTCATGCTGGTGCTAGCCTTCGTGGGGCCAGGTATCCTCCACGCCGGCAGCGCGACGTGGAGTGCCAGCCCCCCGAGCAACGATTGGAACACCGTCGCCAACTGGAATCCTAACACGGTTCCGAACGGCCCGGCAGATACGGCGACCTTCGCCAGCTCCAATAACAGCGCGGTCTCTCTTACCGGCGAGATCGAAGCAAAGAGCATTGCCTTCAGCTCAGGCGCGAGCGCCTTTACGGTCACGTCGGACCCGGCGGGTACTTTCTCCGACCTTACGATCAGTGGTCTCGGCATCGTCAATAACTCCGGGATAGAACAGAACTTCGTTGCGCTGACCGACCCTGCGGGTGGGCAAGGCACCTTCATTTTTGCTAACTCGGCTTCAGCCGGAACGCTGACTACCTTTACCAACCGAGCCAACCCGGTGGCAGGCATCGATGGCGGCATCACCGATTTTGTCGACAAGACGAGCGCGGGGAGCGCCCTGTTTATCAATGAGGGAGCTACCATCAGCGGAGGTTCGCCTGGTCGGGCCGACCTGTTCGAGCACGCGACCGGCGCGGACGCGACCTTCATTAACGATGGCGGAACGGCCCTTGGCGCTCCGGGCGGGATCACGCAGTTTGTCGTTTCCGCGAGCGCCGGCAATGCGACGGTGATCGCTAACGGCGGAACCAATGGTGGAGACGGCGGCCAAATCATCTTTTGGGATTCATCGACGGGAGGTACCTGCGAGGCTGGAACTATTCGGTAACGGCTTTCTTTACCTGGCCCCGCATAATGGGGCCTTGAACGTCGGTTCGATCGAGGGGGATGGCGTTGTAGAACTGGTGGGCCACAACTTGAATGTGGGGAGTAATAACCTGAGCACGACGTTCTCGGGGGTTATCGAAGAAGGCTCCACCCTGACGAGCGACGGGTCTGTCACCAAGAGCGGCACCGGAACGCTTACCCTGAGCGGAGCGAGTACCTACGCCGGGACGACGAACGTGGCTGGGGGCAGCCTGATAATTAACACCGCCGACGGCTCGGGCACTGGAACGGGCTTAGTCAAGGTCAACGCTGGTCTTCTAGGTGGTGCTGGGAACATCGCAGGCGCGGTAACCGTAGGAGCGGGCAGCGGCGCAGGCTCGTTCCTCGCCCCCGCAGCGGGGACGAAGCAGCAAGCGACACTCACGATCCAGAGCGCCCTCACCTTGAACGCGGATGCAAGCTACACCTGCACCATCAAGGCGAAGCAGAACAAAGGGCTGAGCGACCAGGTAGCGGCCAAGGGAGTGACGATCAAGAGCGGGGCGACGATTGCCCTGAGCGGTCAAACCAAGGGCCGACTGCGGGCGGGATTGAAGCTGACCCTGCTCAGCAACACCAGCGCTAACCCGATCAGCGGCGCCTTCAGCAACCTGCCCGAGGGCGCGACCGTGACCATCAACGGCAACAACTTCCAAGCCACCTACACCGGCGGCGACGGGAACGATCTCACGCTGACGGTGCAGTAAGGGGAGGAAGTCCCGCGATGCGGGGAGTGTGGTTTGTTCATCGCTGTGGTCAGCGGACGGGATGCTGGCTAATCGTGCGGCGGGTGTTCCTCGCGCATCCGCACGGGGGAGGCGGGTAACTTATCCAGGATGATGTTCTGCTCGCCGTCGTAGCGGCCGAAGGCGAGGACGCCGGTGGGGCATTGCTGGACGCAGGCGGAACAGCGGACACACTCCGGGTCTTCCATGGGGAGTCCTTTGTTGGCGAAATTCATCACGTCGATGCCCTGGTGGCAGACGGAGGTGCAGACGTTGCACGAGATACACTTACTCTTCTCTGGAAAGATACGGTAGCGGGAGAAGCGGGTGTAGATATGCATCAGCGCCGCCAACGGACAGGCGAAGCGGCACCAGACCCGGCCGCTGAACCAGAAGTAGAGTCCTACGCCCAGGATGCCGCCCATGAAGATGTCGACGCTCCAGGAGTAGTTCAGAAAAGGGATGCCTTCGAAGAGCTTCTGATACCAGTGAGTCGCCCATGACCCTTCTCCCATGGCCCAGCCGGCGATGCGCAGGCCCAGGATAAGGAAGGCAAAGAGGAGCGCGGCCTGGCCGACCATGTTGACGCGATTCCAGAACGGACCGTGCGGCATTTTCTCCCGCTGGGTGTCACCCATCGTCTCGGCGAGCGCGCCGCAGGAACAGATCCAGCCGCAGTAGGCGCCCTTGCCCCAGCGGAAGATGATCAGCGGGATGATGACAAAGGTTTGCAGGAAACAAATCCCCAGCCAGAGCCACATCGGATGATCGGTGAAGACGTTGTAGACATTGAGCGGGAAGGCGAGGATGAAACCGTAAGCCCGCCAGTAGGCTCGCTCATGACCGAGCGCGCCGTCGTAACTCTCAAAGAGATGATCGGCCAGCCAGTGCAAGGGATGGCCCGGCTCGAAGAGACCGTTGCGTCCCATCCAGGGGAGGATGAGTTCGGGCAGAATGAAGAGCGGGATACACTGCGAACAGATCAGGACAATGGTCTGCAGCTTCACATAAGGGGTGCGGCGGCGCCGGATGCGGCGGACCCCGAAGACAAAGACACAGGTGCAGTAAGCCAGGGTGTAATAGAAGGCCGGGTTCCCCAACCCACGCTTCACAGTGTAAAGGAAGTTACCGGGGCGTTGCGACCATTCGGATAACTTCCCGCCGACCGAGTCGATCGCTTGCGGGACGTTGAAAGGAAAGGTGTGTGCTTTGCTCGCCCATTGCTGGATCGGCAGCTCGGCCGGGTGATTCGACTTCCAATGATATAGGATCACGCAGAAGAAGACGAAGGCGAGGCAGCTCAGCCAGGTGGCGAGGTGCCAGTCGCCGCGCACCTGGAGCCCGCTGCGCCGGAAGAAATCGAGCGGCGCTTCGCGGCCGAGCATGGTGAAGACGACATCGTTAGGTATCGCGGACTCACTGCCGTTCTTCAGGTGGACCTGCTCCGGTTCGATCCGGGTGACGACCGTGCCGAGCGCGAGTCGGAGCGAGCCGTTCTTTTGGCCGCGGCGCATGCCTTCGGTCATCGCGGCGTTCACGCGATCGGAGCTGGCCCGCTCGATCTGAACCGGCGCGTTGGGGTCGGCCGCGAGGGCCTGCACCTTCTCGATGTTTTCGGGCTTGGCCCGGGAGAGTTCCGGCTTGCGATAACTCAGCGTGACATGCGCCCCGCTCGTGGTGAGAGCAATCGCGGTCTCCAGCGCGCTATCTCCCCCGCCGACGACGAGCGCGTTTTTCCCGGCAAACTCTTTCGGGTCGAAGAGCCGGTTGGAGACTTTGTCCAGCTCTTCGCCGGGGACCTCGAGCTTGCGGAAGTTACCGCTCCGCCCGATCGCGACGATGACGCGGCGCGCGCGGGTCGTTTCCCCTTCCGCATGGCGGACGCTCAGGCTATCCCCTGCCCGGTCGATCCGTTCGATCCGCGCCGGCGTGGCCTCGATTCCGGCCTCTTTGCGCTGCGCTTCCATTTCCTCGAGGAGCGCTTCCTTCACCTTGGCGGTGAACTGCAGGCCGCCATCGAGGGTCATGCCAGTGGGATAAGTGTAGATCGGTTTCCGTTTCGGGAAGTTGACGACCGTCGAGAAAACCTCGGTCGCCTCGAAAAGGATGAAGTGGAGACCCGCGCGATGCGCCTCGATCGCAGCGGAGACGCCAGCCACACCCGCGCCGATGATCGCGAGATCGTAGGTCTCGTCGTTGCCTTCGCCTTTGCGGAAATCGGGTTCCGCCAGGATCGCCCGCACCGCGCCCGAGCCGGTGGCGGAGGAAAACTTGAGCAGCGGGATGCCGGTGAGATCGCCGACGATGCGCACCCCGGGGAGGGCGGTGGCGCCGTTTTCTCCCGAGACCGGGAGCTGCTCGACCGTGCCGGCCGGCCATTGGGTGTGCAGCCAGTGAGTGTAACGAGCAATCGGGTTCATAGGCGGCGCACGGTCTTAGTGAACGGGAGAGCGGAAGGGAACGCAATTATTCCCGTGCCGGCACATTCACGCATCCGACTGTCATCCCGAGCCGTGAAGACGGCGAGGAACTCGCAAGCGTTGCTCCGAGTCGTTAGGCGGGGCGGGGCGCACGAAGCCTGCGAGGTCCCTCGCCGCGGTGCGCCGGGCTCGGGATGACAAACTTTAACTTGGGGCGCATCCTCGCGCGGATGTGCTAGCTTCGGCGCGATGACAGATGATCGCTCGGGAGCAATCCGGAGAGGAAAGTCCGAACACCAGACGGCAGCATGCCCCGAAAAGATCGGGGGCGTCCACCGCGCAAGCGGCGGGCGACGGACAGTGTCACAGAAAACATACCGCCTAACGAGTGAAGCAATTCACGACTTGGGTAAGGTTGAAAAGGCGAGGTAAGAGCTCACCGCTCGGCGCGCAAGCGGCGAGGCAGGAAAAACCCCATGCGGTGCAAGACAAAACAGAGGAAGGGCAGCCGGTCCGTTAACCCCTCGGGTATCGTCGCATCACGTCGCCCTGTCGTGCCGGTCTCTGACCGGCGATCACGGAGCGGCGGGCGTCCCGCGCGAGCGGGATGAGATAAATGATCATCACGGCTGAGCAATCAGCCGGCACAGAATTCGGCTTATCGTCATCGACCGGAAGGGCGTGCTCGGAAACGAGTGCGCCCTTCTCTTTTCAATAGCGCGCCGGATGATGGGCGAGCACGTATTTCGCCATCGTGAGGTTGTATTCCTCGGCGTAATCCTGCGCGCGGAGGTTGTAGCTGAAGTTCTGCGAGCGGGTGGGAAAAAGGCGGAAACGCTGGCGCAGAAAGCGCACGCCGTAGACCCGGCGGAGGCGGCGGCCGTGTTCCATCCCGGGCACGACTTTGCGCGCGCGATCGGTCGCGAGAAAACGGAAGTCGCGGCGCTGGATCGCCGCGGCCACGTCGCGATCGGGATGGGCAAATTCCGGATAGAGCAGGTCGATTCCCCCGATCAGATCCTGCGCGACGAGCGGCTGGAGGGCCGAGCCGGCGAGGAGCAGGAGCGCGAGAACTGCCAGGTGGCTTTTCATCCTGATGACCAGCCTAGTGCGGGAGAGTTGGGGAATCGAGAACGGAAGTGGACTCGCCGCGGCGAGTCCCTTCGGAGGGACCTGCTTCCGCAGGTCCGCTGGAGGCTCGGGCCCACCAAGCAAAAGAGCGCGCCAGTTTCCCGGCGCGCTCTTCGCGAGTTCCAGCGTAAGTGTTTCCCTACTTGTCGTAGTGCTTCGAGACCGCGTCCCAATTCACCGTGTTCCACCAAGCCTTGAGGTAGTCGGGCCGGCGGTTTTGGTAGTGCAAATAGTAAGCGTGCTCCCAGACGTCGACACCGAGGACCGGCGTGTGGCCTTCCATCAGCGGGCTGTCCTGGTTCGCGGTGGAGATGACTTCGAGCTGGCCGCTCTTGTTCTTGATCAGCCAGGCCCAGCCGCTGCCGAAACGCTTCACGCCGGCATCAGCCACTTTCTCTTTGAAGGCGTCGAAGCTGCCGAAGGTCGACTTGATGTCGTCGGCGAGTTTGCCGCTCGGTTCGCCGCCGCCGTTCGGGCCCATGATTTGCCAGAAAAAGGAATGGTTCGCGTGACCGCCGCCGTTGTTCCGCACCGCGGTGCGAATGTCTTCGGGAACCGCCGCGCAATTATTCGCGAGCAGGTCCTCGATCGGTTTGTCGGCCAGCTCGGGCTTGCCTTCGAGCGCCTTGTTCAGGTTCGTGATGTAGGCCTGATGATGCTTGTCGTGATGGATCTCCATTGTCTTCGCGTCGATATGCGGCTCGAGCGCATCGTTGGCGTAAGGGAGTTTGGGTAATTCGTATGCCATAAGGCCGAAATGTCGGGCCGGTCGCGCCGGTTGGGTAGTGATTTTTTCGCGAGGCCCAGCCCGGTGTGGCACTTGCGCAAGGGGTGCGCTGTGGTTCAGTCCACGAGCTTGACCATGGAAAAATTCTCCTTCCGCCGCGGCGCCCTTCCCCTCTGCTGCCTCGCGCTGTTCGTCGCCGGCTGCGGCCATAAATCCGAAACCGCGGCCCCCGCCGCATCGCCCGCGCCCGCCGCGACCGCTTCGCCCGCCAGCGCCGCCGGCCCAACGCCCGCTCCGCCGATCGCCGGCACAGTCACCCCCGCGATCGTCGAGCAAGGTCCCGACTCGGTCAGCCAGTATCTTCATTTCCCGGATGATCCGGAGGCGGCGAGGCGGAACAGTGTGGTGCAATTTTATTGCGACGTGAGCGAGGAAGGTGCGGTCGAGGCGACTTACGGATTGATCGGGAAAGACGAGGCCTTCAATGCGGCGGTGCAGACCGCGCTCGACTGGGGACGTTTCACTCCGGCAAAGGTCGATGGCACTCCGACCGCGGTCTATCTCGGCGGCACGGTGATTTTCGCGCATGAAAAAGGCGCGCCCATCATCGTGGTCTCGCTCGCGACCCATGATCGCGATCGCGTCGGCAAGCTGGTGAATTATATTCAGCCGCAGCTGATCGGCGGGTTGCGTCGTCAGGTGGCGAAAATCATCCGACAGATTCCCCACGATTCTCCGGTCTCCGGGGTGGCGCAGGCCACGGCGGAAATCGACGCGACGGGCAAGCTCACTGCCACCTCGCTCGTGGGCGAGGCGCCGAAAGGTAGCGGGCTCGGCGAGCTGCTCACGGTCTCGATCAAGGGCGCGCAATACACGCACGCGTTTGAGAACGGGAAGGCTGTCCCCGGCGTGGTCGACGTGGTGGCCGACTTCAGCAAGCTGTAGCCGTCCCGCTACAGCGCTTCTGCGTCTTCGCCGGCGTCGGGGGCTTTCTCGAAATGCAACTGCCCGACGCGCCGGCCGTCGGTCTGCGTGACCGTGATCACGTACTCTTCGATCTTCACCTGTTCGCCCTGTTTGGGTAAATGCCCTAACAAGTGGGTGACATAGCCGCCGATCGTGCTCACGTCGGAATTCTCCAGCTCCAGTCCCGCGAGATCGCGCAACTCGTAAAGTCCGAGCGTGCCGTCGACCGTGAACTCGTGGTCGTTGATCTTGCGGAACTCGGCGCGCTCGGTGTCGAACTCGTCCTGTATATCGCCGACCAGTTCCTCGAGAATATTTTCCATCGTCACCATCCCGACGGTGCCGCCGTATTCATCGACCACGATCGCGAGATGCGCGTGCCTAACGAGGAAAAGATTGAGCAACTTCTCGAGCGGCATCATTTCCGGCACCGGGATCAGCTCGCGCTTGATCTTTAAAAGGTCCGGCTGCGGATCACGCATCAACGGGACGAGTTCCTTGATGTGAATCTGGCCGACGGCGTTATCAAGATGCCCGCGGCAGAGGGGAAAACGCGTGTGCCGCGAGGCGAGCGCCTTCTCCACGTTGTCATCGAAGGTTTCCTCGAGATCGAGATACACCACATCGCCGCGCGGCGTCATGATGTCGCGCACGACGCGCCGGCGCATGTCGAGTGCGTTCACGAGAATGTCGCGGCCGATCGAGGAGACCTCATCCGACCTTTCGCTCTCATTCAGGATCAGGCGCAATTCTTCTTCGCTGTGCCCGATCTCGCCTTCTTTCACCGGCTCCGTCCGCAGAATATTTTTCAATACCCAGTTGGAGGAAACGTTGAGAAACCAAATCGCAGGCTTGAAGAGGACGTAGAAGATTCGGAGCGGGCCACTCACGACCAGGGTGGCGGCGACCGGTTTCCGGATCGCGAGAATTTTCGGGGCCTGCTCCCCGAGCACGATGTGCAGAAAGGTGATGACGGAGAAGGCGATCAGGAACGAGATCGAAGTGATGACCGTCGGCGAAGAGATCCCGAGCAGGACGAAACCGGGCTGGAGCATTTGCGCGAGGAAAGGCTCGCCGAGCCAGCCAAGACCGAGGCTGGCCAGGGTAATCCCAAGCTGGCAGGCGGAAAGGTAAGCGTCCAAGTCACCCGCCACGGTTTGCGCCCGCGCCGCGCGCGCGTTGCCCTCATCCGCGAGAGCCTCCAGTTGGCTCATGCGGATTTTCACCAGGGAAAACTCCGCGGCTACGAAGAAACCGTTCAGGAAAACCAGCGCCGCGATCCCGAGGAGCTTGCCGAAAAGCAATTCCGGCGAGTCCCAATGCTCGGCGACGCCTTCAGCCAAAGTGGCGGAGGCAAAGAAAAAAAGAAACGAACTCATGATGCGGCGGCGAACTTTCGCACCCCGCGCGGACCGGCGAAAGCCGGACTACCAGCTCGACTTCGTGACGCCCGGGATGAACCCGTTGGAAGCGAGCTCGCGGAAGGTGAGGCGCGAGACCTTGAAGCGGCGGATGAAGGCGCGCCGGCGGCCGCTCACTTCGCAGCGATTCACCACCCGGGTCGGGCTGGCGTTGCGGGGCAACTGGGAGAGGCCGATGTAATCCTTCTTCGCCTTGAGCTCAGCACGCAGGGCGGCGTATTTCTCGACCGTCTTGCGCTTGCGTTCGTTGCGATTGATCCAGGATGTTTTCGCCATAGGGAACGCGGAAGTTAGCGGGAAAGGCGGGAGGCGCAACCGAAAGTTTCCCGCTTCGTGCGGGTCGGGAATTGATCGCCCGCGGCTCTCACACCGCGGGCGATCTACCCAGAACAGCGCCGCCGGTTCCGACGCCCCCGCGCCGGGGCGGCAACTGCATCCATGGCCCCATGGCGATCTCGGTGTAGCCGATTGCGTGCCGCCGGCAGCGGGTCGCCCGATCAATGCTAATTTCCGCGCGATGCCGGATCTTTTTCGCCAGATCGCTGACCCGCACTCCGCGGGGTGCGCGGACGCCATGGCGATTTACGAAACCGCGTTTCCGGCTAATGAGCGGCACGCGCCAGAGGTGATCCGCGAACGAATCGCGGCGGGGAAGAATCAACTCTTCGTCGCGGAAGAAAACGGGGCTGTGGTTTTCATGGCTCTGCTCTGGCCGCTAGCGGGGACGGATTTCACCCTGCTGGATTATCTCGCGACCGCGCCCACTGCACGGGGCCACGGGTGGGCGTCGCGGTTTCTTCAGCAGATTTTCGCGGAACACCGCGCGCGTCAGGAATTCGTCATCTTCGAGGTGGAAGATCCAGATTTCGGACCGAACCGCGCAGAACGCTCGCGGCGGCGGACCTTCTACCAGAAGAACGGCGCGCTTGAGCTCGACGGAGTCCGCTATTTGCTTCCGCCGCTCCGAGGCGCGGAACCGACGGAAATGCGGCTCATGATTTCGCCTAATTATCCGGCAAAAACGATGGACGCCGCGCTGGTTCGACATATGGTAACTCGCCTTTACGGAGATCTCTACGGGCGCCACGCCGACGATGCACTTCTGCAATCGTTCCTTTCTCGAATTCGAGACCCGATTTATCTCCGATGACAGAAATGTAAGTGACCAAATGGAACGATCGCTGGTCTGACTCCTCGAACTTGTTGCTATGAATCGACGCTTTGCATTTTCGCTCGTCCTGGCCCTGCTTTTTCTCGGCCGCTTCGCGCAGGCAGATGTGGTCCCGGTGGAGGAAGTGTTCGGGACGGCTTCAGACGGGACGATCCTGCACTGGGAAGCCTATACGCCGAAGACTCCCGGGCCGTGGCCGGTCGTGCTGGTGATCCATGGCGGCGGCTTCCATGCCGGCGGCCTTTCGAGCGCCGCGATGGATGCCTGCGCGCAGGACCTGGCTGCTGCTGGTTATCTCGCGCTTTCAATTGAATACCGGCTCGCGCCTCCCGGGTTGCTACCCGGGCAGACCTCGCGCGGATTTTTCCCGGATCAGGTCGCCGACGTGAAGCTCGCAGTGCGGACCGCGCGCAACGACCCGCGTTGCAACGGACATGTCGGCGCGGTCGGCGGTTCGGCCGGAGGCTATCACGCCACCTACGCGGCGGCGACAGGCGTGCCCGGCGACGACCGGGTGGACGTAGCCGTGAGTCTCTCCGGAGCGTCTGACTTGAGTGATTTTAGCCTCAGCTGGAATCTCGCGGCCTTCACCAATGACGTCACTTCGTTCGTCAACGTGCCGGCTTCAAATATCACCGCTCTTCGTGCCGCCTCACCCGCCTGGGTGGTAGACCGCACGGTCTCGCCCCTCTACCTGGTGAACACAGTCGGCGACCCAATGCCTTACGTGCAACTCTCGGATATGGTCGCGCATCTCGACGCGGTGGGAGCGCGAAATTACCAGGCGCTCACTCTCCCGGGTAATCTGCATGCGTTCGACAACTGGCCGCCGGTGAAAGATCACGCGCTGCAATTCCTCGCCGCCGGTTTCTCCGGGGCGCCGCTCCCCGCTCCTTCCCCGGCCCCTACCCCGGGCCTGCCGAATGATAAACAGCTGCTGAATGTCTCCACCCGCGCCGAAGTCGAAACCGGCAGCGGCGTGATGATCGGCGGCTTCATCGTGACCGGGGAGAACGCCAAGCGTGTCGTCCTGCGCGGCCTCGGGCCTTCGCTTGGCGCCGTCGGGGTGACCGGCGCGCTGAGCAATCCGGTGCTCCAGCTTTTCGACGACCAGGGTGTGCTCGTGGAGACCAACGACAATTGGTCGCTCCCCACCGTACCGGGCAACCTGCTGCCCACCAATCCTAACGAGTCGCTTCTGACCGCGATTCTGCCGGCGGGAAATTACACCGCGATCCTGAGCGGGGTGAACGGCGGGCTCGGCATCGGACTCTTCGAACTTTACGACGTTGATCCTAGCGCCTCGCGCATCGGCAATATTTCCACTCGCGGCGAGGTCCGCGCGGATGGAGACGTGCTTATCGGCGGCTTCATCGTTGGCGGGACCAATCCGACCCAGATCCTCGCACGCGCACTCGGGCCGTCCTTGAGTTCGTTAGGCGTCGCCGGCGCTCTGGTGGATCCGACTTTGGAATTGCACAACGGTGACGGCACGCTGGTCGCGGCAAATGATAACTGGCAGTCAGATCAGGCGTCGGCCATCACCGCGACTGGTCTCGCTCCGAACGACCCACGTGAGTCGGCGATCCTCGCGACGCTCGCGCCCGGAAGCTACACCGCGGTCATTAACGGGGCCGGAGTTGCCACCGGAGTCGCGCTGGTCGAGGTCTACGATCTCGAACCGCGATAGCAGCCGCGCGCGGAACGTTTCCCCCAGCCACGCGCCGCGGTCGTGAAAAACGATAGGGTTGCGCCATGTTTCCGCTTGCCCGCAGAACCCTGCCCGCCAGTGCCGACGAACTTCGCGCTGCGATCGAAACGGGACTTCGCGAGGCGGTGCGCGCAACTGGACCGCTGGTCACGATCGAGGACAAAAATTATCCTGAGCTCGCCGCCATCCGGGTGTCGCTCGACCAGGCGAACGTCGGGACTCGCCCGCCGCGGCTCGGCGTAGCCGCTGGTGCGGCGACGCCTGCTCTGCGAGTGGAAAATCTCGAGATAACCGGCCGTGGCATCCGGGTGCAAAATGCGGCGGTAGATTTGCTTTGCCGCGCCCGCGACGTGCAAATCAATCAGGCCGAAGACCGCGACGGCAATCTCGTGTTGCTCCTGCAAAGCGCGGCCGAGGGATCAATCGAAGCACAAACGTCAGTCGCTGATCTCGAAGCCCTGCTGCGCGAAGAAGCGACCAAAGCTGCGGCGAAACAAGGCGTGACCGTCGAAGATGTGCGGATCAAATTGCGGACCCGCTCGGAGCGCGCGCTCGACGTGGAGGTCCAGGTGCGCGCGAAGAAAATGTTCCTCGGTGCGACCGTGCGCGTCACCGGCGGACTGGAGATCGACGACCAGCTAAACGCGCGCCTGCGCGATCTCAAGTGCACCGGCGAAGGCGCGCTCGGCGCGCTCGCTTCGGGTTTCATCGCGCCCTACTTGCAGCGGTTCGATAACCGCGCTTTTGCCCTCACTGCGTTGCCGCTCGGCGAGATCCAGCTGCGCGACGTCCGGCTGGCCGCGGGCACGGAACTGCGGGTCACAGCGCAATTCGGCGCCGCCGCCTAACGACATCCGAAGCAGCTGCGCCCGCTGGATGACGCGGGCCCGATTCTGCGCCACCTTCCCGCGCACCTTTTCCTGCCTAACGACATGCTGATCAAACTGGGTTTCGACATTGAATTTGAGCTCCGCGGACCGACCCCGATGGTCCTGATGCTCTTCGTCCATCCTTCGCGGGTAGCCGACTTGCGCGCGCCGGAGGAGCTCGTCATCGAACCGCAAATCCCGGTTAGCTCTTACACCGATCTCTTCGGAAATCGCTGTGCGCGGATTCTCGCGCCGGCGGGTCATCTCCGCCTCGCGCTCGAGACTTTGATCGAGGACAGCGGCCAGCCCGATCGGCAATCGCCGGACGCGATCCAGCACCGGATCGAGGATTTGCCTAACGAGACGCTGGTCTATCTGCTGCCGAGCCGCTACTGCGAAGTCGACAAGCTGACCGACAGCGCGTGGCAGCTCTTCGGCCAGACGCCGCCCGGCTGGGAGCGAGTGAAAGCCATCTGCACCTGGGTGCACAACCACATCACGTTCGATTACCAGAAGGCACACCCGTCAAAATCGGCTTTCGACGTCTACACCACCGGCGAAGGGGTTTGCCGGGACTTCAGTCACCTCGCGCTCACCTTTTGCCGCTGCATGAATATCCCCGCGCGCTACGCGACCGGCTACATGGGAGACATCGGCGTGCCGCTGGTCCTGCCGATGGATTTCAGCGGCTGGTTCGAGGTTTACCTCGGCGACCGCTGGCACACCTTCGACGCGCGGCACAACAGGGCGCGCATCGGGCGCGTGGTCATGGCGACCGGCCGGGATGCCGCGGACGTCGCGCTCACCACGAACTTCGGCAGCGCGACGCTGAAGAAATTTTTCGTGCTCAGCGAAGTGGCGGAGCAAACGTCGTCCCGGCCTAACGAGTCGCCGGCTACTTCTTGCTGAGCCGCCAGAAGAGCACGCCGCCGATTACGAGGAAGAGCACGTTCGGAAACCAGACCAGCAGTTCCGGGTGAATCTTCGCGTTCGCGCGCAGGGTGTCGGCGATGATGATGAAGAGGAAATAGAAGATCGCTACGAGCAGTCCCGTGGCGAAGCCGACCGAGGTTTCGCGGCGGTGCGTGGTGATGCCTAACGGCACGCCGATCAGCGCGAAAGCGAGGCAGGCAAACGGGAACGAGAAGCGTTTGTTGATCTCGGTGCGGGTCGCGCTCCGGTCTTTGCGGTTGCCGTTTTTGAGTTGCTCGAGCAACTCCGAAAGCGAGAGCGCCGACCGGGTTGGCCGCTTTTTTTCCTTCTCGTAAAGCTCCTCGAGACTGATCGGCAGCGTTCCTTCCGCCATGCTGATGCCGTCGCGAATTCGCCGCAGATCGTAGGGATTCTTTTCGTCGCGCTCCTCGTAGCGGGCGTTGTAGAGATGCAGCAGCAGCCGCTTGTTCTCGAGATCAGCCTCGAGCATGCCGGTGCGCGCATGAGTCACCCGGACCGGGAGCGAATGCTCATCCATCTGGAAAACGAGAATGTTCTCCAGCTTGTTGCCCTCTTTTTTCCCGACGTAAATTTTGCGCCCAGGGAATTGATCAATCACCTGGTCCCCGCCGAAGAGCGCGATCGGATTGCTCGTGGCGAGATCGAAAATACTGCTCCGCAATTTCTCCTGCGCCGCGGGCGCGACGTCGACGTTCAGCCACAAACAGATCGCCGTGAGGACGAGCGCGAGCCCGGCCAGCGGTACACACATCCGCGTCACGCTAACGCCATTGGCTTTCAGCGCGATCAATTCGTTATCCGCCGAGAGCCGGCCGAAGACGAGCAGGATGGCGGTGAGCAGTCCCCACGGGATGGTGAAAATAAGCGAGAACGGCAGCACGTAGGCAATGAACGTCACCAGGTAGTGCAGCGGCACGTCGTGATTCACGAGCAGCGGCAGGAGCTTGCGAAAAATGTTGCCGACCACGAGCACGAGGCTGAGCACGGCGATCGCGAAAAGCACATTCACGAGCAGCTCGCGGCCGATGAAACGGTCGATCAATTTCATTTCTGCCGCTCAGTCTAGCGGGCTTTTCCCGGCTCGCCATCGTCGCCCGCTGCCGAAAGTTCGGCACGGCGAGGAGTCAGTCATGAAATTATTCCCAACTTTTTTAAATCAGGATTGACAGCGGCCCTCGCAGCTGAGTAGAAGCCTAGTAAATCCCAAGGAGTTAAACGAGTGAAAAATACAAATAATCCTAAAGAAAAAGCATCCGAAACCGCGTTCCCTTCGAATAACAATTCTTCCCCGACGCCGAGTCGTCGGCGTTTCATCGGTCAGGTCACAGCTGCCCTCGCCGGCGGCGCAATCCTGAGCAAAGTTTCCACTGCCGGGGCCGCCAATTTCGGCGACGGCTTAGCGTCGGCTCCATCTGTCAGCTCCGACCCGCGGGTCCAGCAGGCGTTTAATATCCGCCTTACAGCCGCCAAAAAGGAATCGGCCATCGCCGTTCCGCCGCACACTACGAACGGCGACGAACAGCTTTACCCTGATAAGTCAGGCACTTACTCGAAAGGCATCCTGCAGGACGGCATTGGCGTGGTCAACCCGGCGGCTTTCCGTAGTTTCCGGAAAGCGATCAACAGCGGAAAATTCTCCGACTGGGAAAACGTCATCACCGGCGGCCCACGGACGCAAAACGGCCCGCTAGGCGGCCGTGCCTTCGCGCTCGAGGGCGTCGACGACACCCAGCTCGGCGATGCGCCTTCACCAGCCCTGCAGATCAACCAGATCGTGGTGCCCCCGGCGCCCGCGATCGCGAGCGAGACCTACGGCACCGAGCTGATCGAGATGTATTGGGCGTCGCTTTGCCGCGACATTCCTTTCGCGGACTACGGGACCAACCCGTTAACTATCGCAGCGGCCGCCGAGTTGGACGCGGAGCCGACCTATCTGGGCCCGCGCGATAGCTCCGGGCACGTGACACCGCAGAACCTTTTCCGCGGCACTTATCCCGGCGACACGGTTGGGCCTTACGGTTCGCAGTTTCAGCTCATCCCCACCTTCTTCGGGGCACAGGCGTTGACGCAGCAGCTCAATTCCTATCTCGCCGGGCAGGACTTCATGATCACTGCCGACACTTTCCTCGCCGTCCAGAACGGCATCGATAGCGGCGAATCGATCGCTACCGACCCGGTCCCGCGCTACATCACCGCCGGCCGCGACCTGAGCACCTTCACGCGCCAGGATGTCCTCTATCAGGCCTACTTCGTCGCGGCTTTGGTCCTCAGTGGCATTCACGCCCCGTTGAATCCCGGGAATCCCTATATCCATGCGACGAAGCAGAACGGCTTCGGCACCTTTGGCGGGCCCGATATCGCCGCCAGCCTCGGCACCGTGGCGCGAGCCGCGCTCAACAGCGTCTGGTATCAGAAATGGTGGATCCACCTGCGCCACCGTCCGGAGTCCGGCGGCGGTGTTTTGCGCCAGATCCTGAAGGGCCACGGCAACAAAATCGATGCGCGCTTGCACGGCAATGTGCTCAACTCACAGGCCGTCGCGACCAGCTTCAACAAGTTCGGCGATTACTTCCTCTGCCAGGCCTTCCCCGAAGGCTCGCCGACGCATCCGTCCTATCCGACCGGCCATGGCGCGGTCGCCGGCGCCTGCATCACCATGCTGAAGTTCTTCTACGACGGCAATTATGTGATTCCAAACCCGGTCGTCCCGACCGATGACGGCCAGAACCTGGTCCCCTACACGGGCGGAGACGCGGGCCAGATCACGGTCGCCGGCGAGCTGAACAAGCTGGCCAACAACGTCTCCTTCGGCCACGGCA
Organism: uncultured Verrucomicrobiae bacterium; assembly: GCA_963742845.1. Taxonomy (GTDB): domain Bacteria; phylum Verrucomicrobiota; class Verrucomicrobiia; order Chthoniobacterales; family UBA10450; genus Palsa-1392. The sequence continues at coordinate 215,172 of CAVUNK010000009.1, forward strand.
TCCACGCCGGCATCCACTGGCGCAGCGACACCCCCTCCTCCGCCCAGTTGGGCGAGGCCGTCGCCATCAGCATCCTGCAGGATCGCGCGCCCACCTACGCCGAACCGTTCACGGTGAGCTTCCAGAAGATCGACGGCAGCACCGCCACGATCACCAACCAGTAACACTCACAATCGTTAGGTAGTTTTGCAAAAGCCTCGCGGGTCTCGGCCCGCGAGGCTTTCTGCTGCCGGCGGCGCGCGCGTCCCATTGGCAGAGCTATACCCGTTAGGCAAGATCGTCGCCGACCGGCGCTAAGTCTGCCCCCGAGAGGAGACCGATGTAGACCCAGCACCACGATTACCAGCTCGATCGGGACCGCGACCCATTGCTGTTCCCTGAGTTATTCGATAACGCGGCGGCGAATCATAAGGGTGGGCCTTTACGGCTCGCTGCGGAGGGCGGCAAGGTTTTGGACGACGGCGAGGAGTTCGCTGGAGTCGACGGGTTTCGGGACGTGGAGCTGGAAGCCGGCGCGGAGGGCGCGGGTGCGGTCTTCGGCGCGGGCCAGGGCGGTGAGGGCGACAGCGGGGACGGCGCGGCCGCCGGGGAGAGCGCGGAGGCGGGCGATGAGTTCGTAGCCGTCGTGGCCGGGCATGCCGATGTCGCTGAGGACGATGTGGGGTGCGAAACGGGTGAAGGTCCCGAGGGCTGCTTCCATGGAGCTGGCGGTGCAGACTTCGGCGCCGCCCTGCTCGAGGATGCGTTTCACGATCTCGGAGGAATCGGCTTCGTCATCGACGACGAGGACTTTCACGCCGCTCAGGTCGACCCGGTCGGCGGCTTCATCGACCGCGGCGTCGCGGCGCACCCGGGCGAGTGCGCCGGGCTCGCCGCGGACGGATTGCAGGGGCAGGCTGATCGTGAAGGTGGCGCCGTGGCCGACGCCGCCGCTGGCCACCCGGACGCTGCCGCCGTGGAGTTCGGTGAGTTGTTTCGCGATGGAGAGACCGAGGCCGAGGCCGCCGTGGCGGCGCGTGGAGGAGGGGTCGGCCTGGCGGAATCGATCGAAGACGTGAGGGAGGAATTCCGGGGCGATGCCCTGGCCGCTATCGGAAATGGAGATTTCCACGTGCGAGTTACTGCGCTCGATCACGGTGTGGACCCGGCCGCCCTTGGGGGTGAATTTCACGGCGTTGATGAGCAGGTTCCAGAGGATCTGCTGGAGGCGATCGCGGTCGGCGGTGACGATGCCGCCGATGCTGGAGAAGGCGGTGGTGAGGCGGATTTCTTTCCCCTGCGCGGCGGGGCCGACGGTCTCGAGGCTGGCCTTGACGACCTCGGCGAGGTCGACGGGTTGGATGTCGAGGTTCACTTTCCCGGCTTCGATGCGGCTCATATCGAGCAGGTCCTCGATCAGCTGGGCCTGGGCGCGGACGTTGCGCTCGATGACGGGGACGGCCTGCGCGAGGTCGTCGGCGGTGGCGCCGGCCTTCAGGATTTGCGACCAGCCGAGGATGGCGTTCAACGGCGTCCGCAGCTCGTGGGAGAGGGTGGCGAGGAACTCGGCTTTCATGGTGTCGGCGCGCTTCAGTTGCTCATGGGCCTCGGCCAGTTTGCGGAGCGCCTCTTTCTGCTCGGTGATGTCGCGCGCGATCTTGGAGGCGCCGACGACGAGGCCGGTGTCATCCCGGATGGGGGAAATGGTGAGCGACACGTCGATGAGCGTCCCGTCCTTGCGCCGGCGGATCGTCTCGAAATGGTCGACCCGCTCTCCGCGCTGGAGCCGCGCGAGGATGTGCGTTTCTTCCTGCAGGCGGTCGGTCGGCAGCAGCCGGGTGATGGACTGGCCGACCATCTCCTCCGCGGTGTAGCCGAAGATGCGCTGCGCGCCGGCATTCCAGCTCATCACGATGCTCTGCAGGTTTTTGCTGACGATGGCGTCGTCGGAGGAATCGACGATCGCGGAGTAGAGCAGCTCGGTGGAGATGAAAGCGGGTTTATCGTTCACAGGCATGCTCTGGTCGGCTCGACTGTAGCATTCCGCGCCGGTGCGAGGATATGTGTAATTACCCGGCCGCGCAGCTGCGCTTTGCACAGAATGACCGTGCATAGCGGACGCCGGGGTCTAGCCGCCGGCGGCCACCCGCAGGATTTCGATGCGGTCTCCTTCCCGCACCTTTTCGTTAGGCCAGGCACGGCGGTGCAACGCAACGCCGTTCTGTTCGACCAACGTAGTCTCCGGCGCGAGCGCGAGTCGCTCGATCAGTTCGGCGATCGTGGCTGCGTCTTCCCGGGCGACGCGCTCACCATTAAGCAAAAAATTCATCGGCCAGCGAGCGCCTGATCCCAATCCTTCCAGACCGGCTCGATTCCCTGCCCGCGCAGGACCTGCGCCACCTCGGCGGGCGAACGCTCGTCGCTGATCTGGAACTGTCCGGTCGCAATCTCGTCGTTCGATTCATCGGGCGGTTGAATCCGGCCTCGCACCGTCTGGTGCGCCTCGCGTTTGCCCTGCCCGGTGTAGCCGCCTGGTTCCGTGTGACTGCCGGAGCTCATGGTGGTCACGCCTAACGATGCCAGCGCATCGCGCAAGAGCGCCGGCTCGCGGGTGCTCAGGACCATTCCGACCTGCGGAAAACAAATCCGAAAAGCACAGATCAACCGCGCGAGGTCACGATCGCCTAACGAGAAGAGAGGCTGAAACTCGCCCGCCGCCGGGCGCAACCGCGGCAGGCTGACGGTGAGGTCGGATTGCCAGCAACGCTTGAGCAGATATTCCAAGTGACCAGCGAGCGCGATCGCTTCCTGGCGCCACGGTGCCAGACCAAAAAGCGCGCCAATCCCGATCCGCCGAAAGCCCGCCGCGTAGGCGCGCTCCGGGCAATCGAGCCGCCAATCGAAATCGCGCTTCGGTCCCGAGGTGTGCATCTCCGCATAAACGGCGCGGTCGTAGGTCTCCTGATAAACCACCAAACCCTCCGCGCCCGCTGCAACCAGCGGCTCGTAGTCCACCGTCTCCATCGGCCCGAGCTCGAGCGCGACTGAGGAAAAAAGCGGGCTTAGTGCGCGCACGCATTCGGCGAGATAACCGCCGTGGACAAATTTCGGATGTTCCCCCGCGACCAGCAGCACCTGACGAAATCCCTGGTTCGCGAGATGCCGCGCTTCCGTGAGCACCTGCTCGACGGTGAGCGTGACCCGGAGGATCGGGTTATCGCGCGAGAAACCGCAGTAGCGGCAGTTGTTGATGCATTCGTTGCTCAGGTAGAGCGGGGCAAACATCCGCATGGTGCGGCCAAAATTCTGCCGGGTGAGCGCACGCGCTTCCTGCGCCATGGCCTCGAAAGCGGCGTCGTCGTCCGGCGCGAGCAGGGCCGCGAAACGCCGCAGCACCGGCGACGGGGCCGGCGGCAGTTGGTCGAGAATCGTGGCGTAAGACATCCGGTCAATTTCGCGGTTGAGCGGCGAATCGCAATCGCGCGCCGGGCATTGTAGGCTGCGCCGTGAGCCCGCCGAAGTTCATCCCGCTACCGCCTCGCGAACCGCTGACCGATGCGGAAATCGCCGAGCGTGCGGCGGCTTTCCAACGCCAGATGGCGACCCGCCGCACCCTGCGCACCTTTTCCGATCGGCCGGTTTCGCGCGCGGTGATCGAAGATTGTCTCCGAACTGCGGGCAGCGCCCCGAACGGAGCCAATTTGCAGCCATGGCATTTCGTGGCGGTGAATAATCTCGGCGTTGAAACGCGAGATCCGGGTCGCGGCGGAAGAGGAGGAACGCGAGTTCTACACCCACCGCGCGCCTAACGAGTGGCTGGAAGCGCTCGCCGCGCTCGGGACCGATGCGGAAAAGCCGTTTCTGGAAGTCGCCCCGTGGCTGATCGCGATCTTTGCGCAGCCTTATCAGCTCCTGCCCGACGGGCGAAAACTGAAGCACTACTACGCGACCGAATCGGTGGGGATCGCGACCGGATTCCTGATCGCCGCACTTCATCAAGCGGGCCTGGCTTCGCTCACGCACACTCCCAGCCCGATGGGCTTCCTGAACAAGCTGCTCAATCGCCCGGCCTCGGAAAAGCCCTTCCTCCTCCTGGTGGTCGGACATCCGGCGGCCGACGCCCAGGTTCCCGATATCCAGCGGAAGTCGTTAGGCGAAATCAGCTCCTTCCTCGCCTAACGAAAAGCAAAACGCCGGGAGCACCTCGCGGTGTCCCGGCGTTTGCGAGAAAGTGGCGCGGCGTTAGAACGCGAACCGAATGCCGCTCCGGAGCAGGCCGTAGTTGTTGTCCGGACCGTTCACGAGGTTGTAGCTGAAGTCGTTGATCACCCCGATGTGCGGGGTGATGCGCACTTCGAAACCGGCACCGGCTTGCCCGAGGCCTTCCACATCGCTGCGCCGCCGCACGGATGCGGGGCTGGCGCCGATTGACGCCGCATCTTCCAGACGCGAGCCGTTGAAGACCACGCCGCCTCCGACGTAGCCGTAAGGGGCGATCCGGCTGTTCGGGAGCGGATAGCGCACGATCAGGTTGCTCGAGAGCTGCCCGACCACGTCATCCGCGTCGAGCGCGTAACCTTCGAGACCGACGCCGAGATAGCGGGTGAACATGTAGCTCACGCCGAGACCACCGCCGTAGCCGTGGTCCGCGCCGAGGTAACGGTCCTGCCGGTACTCATTAAAGGTATCGCCGCGCACCCCGAAGAGATCGAAGTTCCATTCACGGTCGCCGTAGAATTGCTCGGACGGCGCGTTGTAGGTTTGCTGCATTTCCTTGCTGTTGGACGATTCCACCGGACCGGCAAAACCGGTGGCGGCGAGCATCGTGAGGCCGAGAAGACTAACGATAAGTTTTTTCATACTGCTGATTTCCATTTCTCCCTGTTGTTTCCTTAGAGGCGCCACCGGATGACCCGGCAGTCCACACCTTCCTATCCGCGACAGAAGCGCGTCAGGACGTGTTCCCTCACATGCAGAAAGAGACAACGCAAACCCGCGGCGGTTACAGCGAATTTTAACTCGCTCCGGGCGTTCGGCTTGGAGACCGAAAAAAGATCAGACTTTTAATTCCGCGCCGGTGTTCGCATCGGTCACGAGGAATTTTTCGCTGTGGAAACTCGGATCGGCGCGGAACATCAAACGACCCGCATAACGACGCTCCAATTCCACGAGCAGTTCCTCGTCTTCCTGCTTCAGGCGCTTCAGCACATCCGGATTCAGGATCACGCGAATCTCGTGGATCGTGTCCTGGTATTTGCGCATCACGCTGTTGAGCGCGCGGTGCACTTCCACGCTTGTGCTCATCGCCGTTTTCACGACGCCACGGCCTTCGCAATACGGGCAATTTTCGTAGATCGAATCGTTCAGGCTTTCCTGCGCGCGCTGCCGCGTCATCTCCATCAGGCCTAACGACGAGAGCTGAAGCACATGCGTTTTCGCCTTGTCGCGGCGGAGCCGATCGCGCATCCGGTGATAAACCATTTGCTGATCTTTCCGGCTTTTCATGTCGATGAAATCGCCAATCACCAAGCCGCCGATGTTGCGGAGGCGCAGCTGCCGCGCGATTTCGTCGGCCGCTTCGAGATTGGTTTGCAGGATCGTCTTCTCGACGTCGCGGCCGCCCTTGTTGCGCCCGGTGTTCACGTCGACGGCGACGAGCGCTTCAGTCTCATCGATCACGATGTAGCCGCCGCATTTCAGCCAGACCTGGCGGTGAAACGCGTCATCGATCTGTTTCTGCACGCCGAAGGTTTCGAAGATCGGCGCGGCGCCGTCGTAATGTTTTACCCGGCTCTTCGCCCGACGGGAAATCTGCCCGACCAAGCCGGCCATCCGCTCAACCGCCTCCTTGTCGTCGCAAACCACTTCGTCGATCTCGTCGGTGAGAAAATCGCGGACCGTCCGCTCGACCAGATCGGGTTCCTCGAAGACGCGCGCCGGCGCCGGCAGCACTTTGATTTTCTCTTCGATCTTCGACCATTGCTCGAGCAGAAAGCTGAGATCGCGCACGAAATAACGGGCCCGCTGCCCTTCGCCGACGGTGCGGATGATCACGCCGAGGCCTTCCGGAATCGCGAGCTCACGAAGAATTTTCCGCAACCGTGCACGCTCTTTCGGCGATTCGATTTTGCGCGAAACACCGCTGCGTTCGCTATATGGCATGAGCACGAGATAGCGGCCGGCGAAGCTCAGGTTCGTGGAAACGCGCGGGCCCTTGGTGCCGATCGGGCCTTTCGTGACCTGCACGATGACCTCGGAGCCAACCGGGTAGACGCTCGGGATGTCTTTCGCGGTGAGGCGCTTTTTGCCGGCGCCTTTCTTCTCGCCGCGTTCGGGCCGTTCGATTTCTTCCACGCCGCTGTCGAGCGCGGCCGGGATCGCATCCCAGAAATGGAGGAAGGCGTTTTTCTCGAGGCCGATGTCGACGAACATCGCCTTCAGACCGGGCTCGATGTTCTTCACCCGGCCCTTGTAAACGCTGCCCGCGATGTTGCGGGAGCTGTCGCGCTCGACGCTATATTCCTCGAGCTGCCCGTCCTCGAGCAACGCGACGCGGCGCTCGAGCTTCTCGACACTGATGATCAATTTGTTGCCGGTCTTGCGACGCGACAGTCCTAAAATTCGTTTTACTTGTTCTATCATATTGCTGCAAAGGTTTTGAAGTCATCGCGGTGGAGCTTCGTGGAATTTGTTAGGGGGCCGGCTGCGCCCGCCGCACCGGGCGGGGAGTCGGGGCGGGGCCGGGACGGGCTCCGCCAAACATACGTTGGAAAATATTGCGCGACTTCGGCGGCGCCGCGGCTGGTGGCGGCGCGACGAGTTGCGCGCGTTGAACACGTTTCGGGCGGCTGACATTTTTTACTTTGCCACGGGCATCCGCTTCGGGTTCGACATCGGGCTCGCCGCCGGGTTGGGCCATGTCGGGGTTCTCGGCCTTCTGCGAATTGTTCGCGCCTTCTTCATCGCTCCCCTTCGCATCGGGCAGCGTGTCCTTGTAGACAACGGCCGGGATCATCTTGAAAGGATCATCCTTATGCGCGGGCGCGACCCACGCGAGCTGCGGCTCGAAAGTTCCGGCGTCCATCGCGAGAGTGCGCTGGAGAATCCGCGTGGCGATCGGCGCGGCGACGGAGCCACCGTGTTCACCGCCCTGCACCATCACCGCGATGGTGTACTTCGGGTTGTCGTAGGGAGCGAAGCAGCAGAACCAGGCAATCGTGTCTTTCTCGCCGTTGCGCATCGCCTGCGCGGTGCCGGTTTTGCCGGCGACCTGCACGTCTTTCATCCGCGCGATCTTGCCGGTGCCGCCTTCCTCGTTGACCACTTTCCAGAGGCCGTGCCTAACGAGTTCAATCTGGGCGGGCGTGAAGTCGTTCCGGAAATCCGCATGCACTTTCGGCTTTTGCGGCACCGCGACATTGCCGTCGGCGTCGAGCACTGGCGTGCCGTCCTGATTCAAAACCTTGTCGACGAGCCGGGGGTAATAAGAGATGCCGCCGTTCGCGACCGTCGCGTAGGCCATCGCCATCTGCAGCGGAGTCGCGAGGTCGTAGCCTTGGCCGATGGAAACGTTCGCGGTGTAGGCCGATGACCATTTTTCCTGCGGACTGTTGATCCGCATCCAGTCAGGTCCGGGCAGCACACCGCCGGATTCGCCGGTGATTTCCATGCCCGACGGTTTGCCCAAGCCTAACGAGTCGCCAGTCGCATCGATCGCATCGATCCCCGCCGCGTTGCCGTATTGATAAAAGAAGGCGTTGCAGGAAACCTTGATCGCGTCCGCGACCGAGAGCGTGCCGTGCGAGCCGCCTTTTTCGTTGATCCAGCACTGGAAATAATGGTTGCCGTAAGTGACGCCGCCGGTGCAGGTGAAATGCGCGTTGGCGAGGCCTTTGCGCAGGCCCGCGAGCGCGGTCACGATCTTAAACGTCGAGCCCGGCGGGAACGCACTAACCGCGCGATTGATTAGCGGCTTCGCGGTGTCCTTCCGCAGTTCCGCCCAGTCCTTCGCCTTGATGCTCGGGATGAAAGTGTTCGGATCGAACGACGGGACCGAAGCCATCGCGAGGACGTTGCCGTTGTTCGGATCGATCACCACTGCCGCGCCGCGGCCGACGGAGCGGAGCGCTTCATCCGCGATCGCCTGGATCCGCGCATCGATCGTGAGAAAAACATTCGCGCCCTGCTTCGGCGGCTCTTCCCGCACCACGCCGTCGATTGCGCCCTTGGCGTTGCGCCGCATCACCCGGATGCCGGGCTGGCCGCGCAGGTATTCGTCCATCGTCTTCTCGACGTTGGATTTTCCCTCCACGTCGCCCTGATAGAACGTGTATTTTCGCGCCTCCTCGGCGTTCGTGTCGTCCGGCGCGCCGACGTAGCCTAACAAGTGCGCGGCGAGCGCGCCGTAAACGTAGGAACGCACCGGCTTGATCGCGATATCGACGCCCGGCAACCCGACATCGTGCTCCGAAAATTTCGCCATCGTCGCGAAGTCGATGTCCTTGGAATAGGAATACGGGACCTCGGTGTTGTTCCGATAATGTTTCTGGAGCTGGTTCGCGTTGTAGTCGCGCGCGATGTTCAGATCCTCAAGCCGGGGCACGATGCCGTCGTTCACGATCCGAACAATATCGGGCTCCTTCATGTCCTTCTGCATGCCAGCGATGGTCGCGCGGTACTGCGTCTCCGGCGGCCGGCCGTAGCGCTGGCGATAGCCTTTCACCATCTCGGGAAGGTAAAAATCAACCTCGTAGCTGGCGCGGTTTTGGACCAGCGCGACGCCGTTGCGATCGCGAATCTCCCCGCGAATCGACGGGATGCGCACCGTCGCCTCAGAGCTGCTCTGGACCCGCGCCGTCCATTCCGCGCCCCGCGCCACCTGCACCCACCAGAGCCGGGCGACGAGCGCGCCGAGCGCGCAGAGCATGCAGAGCCCGAGGAACTGGATGCGCAGAGTCGGCCTAGCGCGACGTGTATTCATCGAAGCCATCCGCTTGCGCGGCGTAAGGGTTTCTCGTGAGGCCGGCCAGCCAGTGGAGCGACCAGAAAACCAGCGGCGCCATGAGCATGGCGAGGAGGCCCGGACCGCCGATCTGCCACCAGACCTCGCGATTAAAAAGGAGCGAGCCGCGGCGAAACGAAATCATCAGGTATTGCGAGAGGAGAATAAGGGAGGTGCAGACCCCGCTGAGAACACAATGCACTTCCCAACGACCCCGATTAAACAGGGGCTTGAGACCGTGCATGATGGCGGCGAGCACCGCGTAGAGGAGTATTGACCATCCGAACGAAATTTCAACATGCGTGCCGAGAACCTGCACCGTCATCGCGTCCCAGAGAAAGCCGGCAAAAAATGCCAGCGCGAGCATGAGCGGAAACGAGAGCGTGATCGCACCGTAGAAGACAATCACGGGCACGATGTAAACATGCGCATTAAACATCCAGTCGAGCGGCGGGATGAAGATCTCGAGCAGTTGCCCGAGGAAAACCAGGATGAGGAGGACGAGGAACAGGATCATGGCTGAAATTCGGTCTTCCGATTTTGTCCCCTCATTTTCTTCCGATCACGACGAAGACGTCCTCGAGCCGCGCGAGATCGACGGCGGGCGCGACCTTGGCCTGCGCATCGAGCGCGCGGACTTCAAACTTCTTTACCGTCCCGACGAACAGACCCGAGGGAAAAACGCCACCGACTCCCGAGGTGTAAACTTTTTGCCCGGGCTTTAGCTCCGCCTGTTTCGAGAGGTAATCGAGGTCGAGCATCGGCGCGAGACTACCAGCGACGCGTTCACCGGTCACGATCCCCTGCTCGCGCGTCCCTTCCACGCTCGCGGCGACGCGGCAATTTTCATCGGAGATAAGAAGCACGACCGCGATGTTCGGGCCCACTGTGGTCGTGCGGCCGACCAGGCCTTCATCGGTCAGGACCGGCATCTCCGGAGCGAGGCCATCGTCCTGCCCGCGATTGATCGTCACGGTGCGCCACCAAGTCGAGGAATCACGCGAGACGATCTCCGCGGGGACGAGCCGGAAAAGCGAACGCTCGCGATAAGCGAGCGCGTGGCGAAGCCGGTTCACCTCATGCTCGACATCGCGGAGCGCTTCATTGGTCGCTTTGAGTGAGCGATTCTCCACTCGCAGCGAAGCGTTGTCTTTCTCCAGTGCCTCGAGCGATTTCAGTCCGGTGCGGACGGAAGTGATCTGCCGCTCAAGTCCGGAGCCGGTCTTGAGAAAGGGCGAGATCGCCTGGAAAAACGAAGCCTGAATCGTGCGCGTCGCCTGCGGACCAATGCTCAGAAGCGCAAGCACCGCCGCGGCAAAAATAACCAGCGCGACGATTCCGGTGCGGCTCATGACGCAAGGCGCGACTTCCGCTCATTCCGCATTCCGAATTTCAAATTCCGCATTGCCCTCACTGCCGCCATTGGCGATCAGCGGTTGCGACTTGGCGGAGGAATTTGATTTCGTTCAAGCACTTGCCGGTACCTTCCGCGACCGCGCTGAGCGGATCTTCCGCCACGTGCACCGGCAGGCCGGTCTCTTCGCTGAGCAACCGGTCGAATCCCCGCAGGAGCGCGCCGCCGCCCGCAAGCACGAGTCCGCGATCCACGAGATCCGCGGAAAGTTCCGGCGGGCAACGTTCCAAAGTGATCCGCACCGAGTCGACGATCGTCGAGATCGGCTCGAGCAAAGCCTCGCGCACTTCCTGCGAAGTGATCGTGAGGGTTTTTGGCAAACCAGCCACGAGATCGCGGCCTTTTACTTCCACGCTCGTCTCCTTTTCGCTCGGGTAAGCCGAGCCGATTTTGATTTTGATCTCTTCCGCGGTGCGCTCGCCGATCATCAAATTGTAGGCGCGCTTCATATATTGCACGATCGCTTCATCGAGCTCGTCGCCGGCCACGCGGACGCTGCGCGAGAAAACAATTCCGGAGAGCGAAATCAACGCGACTTCCGTGGTGCCGCCGCCGATGTCGATGATCATGTTGCCGGCCGGATCCTGCACCGGAAGTCCGACGCCGATCGCCGCCGCCATCGGTTCCTCGATCAGATAAACTTCGCGCGCGCCGGCATGCGTGGCCGACTCACGAACGGCGCGCTTCTCCACTTCAGTGATGCCCGAAGGCACCGCGATCACGACCCGCGGACGGGCGCGGACGCGGCTGTTGTGCACCTTGGTGATAAAATGGCGAAGCATCGCCTCGGTCACCTCGAAGTCCGCGATGACGCCGTCTTTCAACGGTCGCACCGCCACGATATTCGCGGGCGTGCGCCCGAGCATGCGCTTCGCTTCGTCGCCGACCGCGAGCACTTTGGAGGTGCCCGCCTGCACCGCCACGACGGACGGTTCGCGCAGCACGATGCCCTGATCTTTGACGTAAACCAGGGTGTTGGCCGTCCCGAGATCGATCCCGATGTCGCTGGAAAACCAGCCGAAAAGTCTGTTTAACATGAAGTTTGCCTTACGTTTACGTGAGCGCCGGCCGACCCTTGTGAGCGAAGGCAAGGCCGCGCGTTCGGACAGGCGAAAAACGTAGTATCTTGGAACGGGTGACCGTCGCGTCAAGCGGAGGTTGCTGGCAGCGGGATGATGGTTGATGAAGTGAGCGACATGCCGGACCGCAAAACCATCATCGCCCCTTCCCTCCTCGCCGCCGATTTCGGGCATCTCGCCGACGATGTGGCAAAAGTGATCGCGGCCGGTGCGGACTGGCTGCACCTCGACATCATGGACGGCCAGTTCGTGGATAACATTTCCTTCGGGCCGGCCGTGGTGAAAATGATCCGCGGCCTAACGAGTCTGCCGCTCGACGTCCATCTCATGATCGAGCGGCCCGATCACTACGCGCCGCGTTTTGTGGAAGCCGGCGCAAATTCCATCACCGTGCATGTGGAGCCGGAAGCGAAACACGACGTCGCGAAAACGTTAGGCGAAATCCGCGCGGCCGGCTGTCGTTGCGGCCTGACCTTGAATCCCGCGACCCCTTTTTCCGCGATCGAGCCGCATTTGCCTAACGTCGATTTGGTTCTCATCATGACCGTGCATCCCGGCTTTGGCGGCCAATCTTTCCGGGCCGAGATGATGGAGAAAGTGCGCCGCGCCCGCGATCTGCGCGACTCGTTAGGCGCGGATTACGACATCGAAGTGGACGGCGGGATTAACCCCGAGACGGCCCGGCTTTCGATCGAGAACGGCGCGAATGTGCTCGTCGCCGGCACCACGATTTTCAAGGCGCCGAACTATGCCCGCGCCATCCAGGTACTGCGAGGAACTCCCGATGAAAAGCCCTAACGACTCAATCGAACCCAAGGCCGTCGAAGATCACGATGGCATCCTCACGATCCGCGGCGGCGGCGCGCGGCGTGATTGGAACGGCATTCATTACAAGCAGGGCATGTCCGCAAAAAATGTCGGCACCACCAAACTCTCCGCGAACATCGCGACCATCCCACCGGGCGGTGTCGCCTACGCGCACATCCACGTCGGTTTCGAACTGATTCTATATATTCTCGAAGGCCGGGTGCGTCACGAGTTTGGACCGGGCCTGAAGCAGGTGATCGAAAATGAGGCGGGCGATTTCATTTATATCAAACCCGATGTGCCCCACGAAGTTTTCAACATGAGCGAGACCGACCCAGTCGTCGCCTTCGTCGCGCGGTCGTCGGCGGATGAGTGGGACAACATCGTCCCTTACGATCGGAATTCGCTCTAGCCGACAACCGGTTCCGCGAACCCGCTCGACTCCGCCATCACGTCGTCGGTCTGCGTCACCCTAACGACTTCCTCGATCGTCGTTTTACCCTCGGCGACGCGGCGCCAGCCGTCCTGGCGCAGGGTCAACATGCCTTCGCGAATCGCGCATTGCTTCAGTTCGCCACCGTCGCGCTTTCTGCATGATCAGGCGCTTCAACGGTTCGCTGATGACGCAGATTTCGTAGATCGCCATCCGGCCCTGGTAACCGGTGTGCCGGCAATTTTCGCAACCGGCGCCGCGGAAAAATTTGAAATCTGCGGGGATGTCCGCGCCGATCTCTTTCAAATACTCGACCGGGTAACCGACCACTTCCTTGCAGTCCGGGCAGATCGTCCGCACGAGCCGCTGCGCCAGAAATGCCTTCACCACCGAGGCGAGCAGAAACGGCTCGACCTCCATGTCGAGCAGACGCGTGATCCCGCCGACCGCGTCGTTCGTATGCAGAGTGCTGAAGACAAGGTGACCCGTCATCGCCGCGCGAATCGCGATGTCTGCAGTCTCGACGTCGCGAATTTCCCCGACCATCACCACGTTCGGATCCTGCCGCAGGATATGCCGAAGGCCCATCGCGAAGGTGAGATTGATCTCCGGTTTCACGTCGATCTGTGAGACGCCGGCGAGTCGATACTCGACCGGCTCCTCGATCGTGATGATACGGCGCTGCACCGAATTGATGCTGCTGAGGAAACAATAAAGCGAAGTGGATTTACCCGAGCCGGTCGGGCCGGTCACGAGGATGATTCCGTTAGGCTGCGCGAGCAGCGATTTCATGATCCGGGTGTGCGCCGGGCTCAGGTCGAGCCGCTCAAATCCGAATTGCTGTTGCGTGTCGCGGCTGAGAAGACGGAGCGAAATCGATTCGCCATTCACCGTCGGGATCGTGGAGACGCGGACGTCGATTTTTTGGTCGGCGGATTCGAGATTGATCCGGCCGTCCTGCGGCAGACGACGCTCGGCGATGTCCATGTGCGCCATCACTTTTAAGCGCGAGATGATTGCGCTCTGCAAAAGCTTGAGCTGCGGGGGGACCGCGACCTCGTGCAGGATGCCGTCGATCCGGTAACGAATCCGCAGATCGTTCTCGAGCGGTTCGACGTGAATATCGGTCGCGCGCTCATGAATCGCTTCGCGGATGATTTGGTTCACGAACTTCACCACCGACGCGTCGGGATCGTCCGCGTTCAAGTCGGTGCTCGCCTCGATATCCTGGAGCGACTCGAAGGCGCGGTTGGTTTTCAGGATTTCGTCGAAGGTCTCGGCGCCGACACCGTAGAGCGTCTTCATCGCGCGCAGGAGTTGAGCGCGCGGCACAAGGACCCACTCGGCTGGCTTGTCCAGGAGCTGTGCGGCGAGCTCGCGACCGGTGGAGTTGAAAAGATCGTAGGTGGCAAGGACAACGGCGTTTTCCTTCACCTCGATCGGCAGGATCTGGTGCTGGAAAACGAACCGGCTCGGGAGCACGCCCAGCGTGGAGCGCTCGATCCGTTTCGCGTCGATCGAGATCACCGGCACATGGAAAAAATTGCCGATTTCAGTGAGGAAACGCTGTTCATCCACCTTGCCGGAGTTCAGCACATCCGCGGTCCAGGAGCCGGTGCCATTCAGGTTGCTGGCAAGGGCGGCGGCGTCTTCGCGCGACGGCGCGCCGGCGGCGAGGAGGATGTTAATGAGCGACTGACTAAGCGCAGGATTCACGCAGGGAAGTTACCAGAGCGCCGGGCGGTTGTCATGAGAGCGACCACCAGCAGTGAGGCGCGCCGACTTCCGCCTAACGAGCGCGTAGCCTACGGCAGGCGCAGACCCCGCCGGACCGCGAGCGTCAACGTGCCCGTTACGCGCAGGGAGAAATTCTTTTGCATCCGCGCGATCGCCTCGCGCACCGCGTCGGAATAGATCCCATCGGTGGGGCCGCAATAATAGCCGTGCCGACGCAGGGCATCCTGCAGGGCGCCCACATAGGCCGGATCCGCCTGCAGCGTGGCGTGCGACGCGAAGTAGTAGCTGAGGCGCAGGGGCGCGCGCGGTGCGAAATCGGTCGGGCCCAGATCAGGGCTTTGGTGGAGCAGCCCATCCGCATCCCGAGGCGCAAGTGGGTCGACATAAGGATTAAGGAAAAGCGAATTCTGCGCTCGCGCCGCGTCCGGCAGAAGAGAGGCAAAAATAAACACCAACAGAAAGAGATATTTCATCGTCGATAAACTTACTTCTCCGCGGGGAGATCAGGAGAGGGCAACTGTTTTCCGTCAAACTCCGGCGGACAATCCGGGCAATCGTCCTGCTCCAATTCCGGTCCGAAATGCGTTCTGCCTTCCTGTCTTTCGCGCAGGCGATGCTGATCGAGCTTCGTTAGGCTCACTTCCGGCCGCATCAGGACAATCAGTTCGGTCCGATCCTTCGTATTCGTCGTATTAGCGAACAGACCTCCAATCAGAGGCAGGCGGTCTAAAATCGGAAGGCCGCTCCGGTTGTGGCGCTTGGAATCCTGAATCAGACCGCCCAGGACGATCGTAGCTCCATTCGGAGCAGATACGGTTGTCTTGATGTACCGAGTGGCAATGGTTGGGATGTCATTTCCATCTACTCGAGTCACCTGGCCGGTCAGGCTGTCGAGCTTCTGCAAGATATCGAGGGAGACCTCTTTCTGTGAGTTAATGAGGGGAACGACCTCAAGTTGCAGGGCAATTTTCTTGAACTCAATGTTCGTCGACTGAGAAAGCCCGCCGACAAGCGAGGTGGTTCCGCCTGAAATTGTATTGGTCGGCACCGGGATCTCCTGGCCCGAAGCGATGATTGCTTTTTTATTGTTACTGGTAAACACCGTCGGTCTTGAAATGGTGTGGAAGCGTCCCGTTGAGTCGAGCGCGTGCACCACTGCGGCCAGTGTATTTCCGGCCGCGACATATAGATTCCCGCCGCTAGCCGTCCCAGCTGCGGTGGCGAGGTTGGGAAATGTAATCAGGCTGGCTGGGTCGAGAATCGGCGCCCCGGTAAGGTTCGTGGCTCCCCCTGCCCCAACTCCCGTGTTCGGATTCGTCCGGCGGGTAAATTGAAGCAGATAATCAATCCCGAACTCTTCATTATTGTTCAGCGACAGCTCGCCGATGATCGTGCTGAGCGCGACCTGCGGCGCTTTCACATCCATCTCGTCGAGGATTTTCTCGACCTTCACCACCACTTCGCGATTTCCGAGCACGATGATGCTGTTGGAACGCGAGTCGGCGATCAGTTTCGTGCTTCCGACCGTCACGGCCTGGGGTGCAGTGTCGACCGGCTGGGTCGAAAGTTCTTCATTCACCTGCAGCGTGCTGTCACCTGCAGTGCCGCTCGTGCTCGTCGTGCTCTGGTTCGGACTTGGAGTCGGGTTGCGGCTTGGATTGTTGCGCTGGTTCGGATTGAGATTGCCCTGGCCGCCCTGTTGTTGATCTTCACCCGGTTCCGTCAGCGCCTGCACCAGCACGGGCAGCACGTCGCCGGCCGCAATGTATTGCAGCGGACGCGTGACCGGTTTGCCGAACTCCACATTGGCGTCGAACTCCGCGATCAACTTCCGCACGAACGGCATGTTGATCGGCCGGGTGACCACGTGAATCCGGTTCGTGCGCACGTCGGCTTCGAGCTTGATCTTGCCCACGACCAGTGAGTCTTCGGACAAAACCGCGTTGCCGCCTTCGTCCGTCTCGGCCTGCTGCGGCTGCGGAATCGGCACGCCGTTGCGCACGCCGCGGATGCCGCGCGGCGGAGCGGAAGCCGTGTCGCCCTTGTCGAAAATTTCCTTCAACATGTCGACGACCTTGCTCGCGTCGGCGCGCTCGAGTTTGATGAATTCGCTCTCCACCGCGGCCGGCGCGACATCGAGTTCCTGCACCATCCGCACGAGTTTGCGGAGCACATCCGAGCTCTGGGTCACGAGCAGGCTGTTGGCTTTCGGCAACGCCAAAATCGGCGCCTGCCCGCCGATGCCGGAGAGATATTGCGAGAGCACGCCCTGCAATTCCTGCGGGTCGGCATAGTTCAGGCGGAAGAGGTAGCTCACCACTTTCGCACCCTCAGGAATGTCCGCGGGATCGGAAAAAATCGGCACCGCTGCGGCGCGCGGATTCTTGTTCACGCCGACGACTTCCACCACGTCGTCGCCCGCGGGCACGAGCGAGAATCCATTCAGCGCGAGATTCATCTCGATGATCGTGATCGCCTCCTTGCGCGGCACCTTCTGGGCGATGAAAATGTTCACCTTGCCCTGCACGTTGTTGTCGATCACCAGCTTCATGTTGGTGAGGTTTTCGTAGAAATGCAGGACGTCGATCACGTCACTGTTCGGGAACTGGAGGGTGACCATGTCCTGCGCGGTGTTGTTGCTCGTCACCGGGCGCGGCAGGATCCGCGGCGTCGGGCCGGGGAGTTGCGCGGAGAGAGAGGCGGCGAGGAAGCAGGGACCGACGAAGCAGACGAAAAGGCGGCGGAGCACGCGCCTATTTAATTGTTTCGCGAGTCGGGGTCAACCGCATACGCCGGGTGTGCTCGACCACCGCCGCCCGGGGTGTAATCTCCTCGCGTTGATGAAACTTCCCGTCGCTCTGCTTACGTTGTCGTTAGGCCTGCTCTTCACCCTCGCGCCGGCCGGGTCCGCCGCGACGCACGATCCGATCCGCGCCGTCCTCGAACAGCAGGTGGCGGATTGGAATCGCGGCGACATCGACGCCTTCATGGCGGGCTACGAACGTTCGCCCAAGACCACCTTCGTTTCCGGCAACACCGTCACCCACGGCTGGCAAACGGTGCGCGATCGTTACGCGAAGCGATATGATAGCCGCGCGAAAATGGGGAGACTCATTTTCTCCGATCTCACGATTACCCGGCTCTCACCCGATTTCGCGATGGTCCTCGGCAGCTGGAGAATCGAGCGGGCGGCAGATCATCCGCTCGGGAAGTTCACCCTGCTCTTCCGCAAATTGCCGGAAGGCTGGCGGATCGTGCTCGATCACACCTCTTGAAGCCGGAAGTTAGCTTTCCCCTAACGAACGCAGCTTCCCGAGCAGCTTTTCGTGGATGCCGTCGAAGCCGCCGTTGCTGAAGACCGTCACGACGTCGTTAGGCTGAAGCAGCGGCACAATCCGTTCCACGATCGCCGTCGCGTCCTTCTCGTAAAACGCTGGCTTCCCTGCCGCCACGATCGCGGCGACGACCGCTTCCGGGTGGAGGCGTTCCGCAACCGGGATTTGCTCCAGCGCCGCGATCTCCGCGAGGAAAACCCCGTCCGCCAACTGCAGCGACTCCGCCAATTCGCTCTGGAAAACGGCGCGCCGCGTGGTGTTCGAGCGCGGCTCGAAAATCGCCCAGAGCCGGTGTCCGGGAAAACGAAAGCGCAGCCCGTTCAGCGTTTCGCGGATCGCCGTTGGGTGATGCCCGAAGTCATCGATCACCGTGATGCCGCGCACTTCGCCGCGCACTTCCTGCCGGCGCGCGATTCCTTCAAAACTCGTGAGGGCGGTCTGGATGATCTCCGGCGCGACCCCATAAAAACGCGCCGCGACCGCCGCCATCGCCGCGTTCCGCACATTGAACTCGCCGATCAGCGGCAGCGCGAAAGTCTTCTCGCCTAACGAAAAGCGCGAGCCCGTCGGCCCGTAGGAAACATCGCGGATGCGCTCCGCACAATTCTCCGAGAAGCCGACTTCCACGATCGGCGCGAGACAGTCGCGCGCCACTTCCACGCAGTTCGCGTCGTCGCCGTTGAGCAGGATCATGCCGTTCTGCGGCACGATGTTGAGCAGCCGTTTGAAACTCAGCTTCACCGCCGCGAGATCGGGAAAAATGTCCGCGTGATCGAACTCGAGATTATTCACGATCAGCAGCTCCGGGAGGTAGTGGATGAACTTCGAGCGCTTGTCGAAAAACGCGGTGTCGTATTCATCCCCCTCGATCACGAAATACTTCGAGTCATTAAAGAGCGCGCCCTGCCCGAGATTGCGCGGGATGCCGCCGATCATGTAGCCGGGATTCATTTCCGCGACCGACAAAATCCAGGTGAGCAGCGCCGTCGTGGTCGTCTTCCCGTGCGTCCCGCTGACCACGAGATTATGGCGCCCGCGCAGGAAATTTTCCTTCACCACTTCCGGGAGCGAGAGGTAGTAGAGCTTGCGGTTGAGCACCGCTTCCACCTCGGGATTCCCGCGCTTGATCGTGTTCCCGACCACCACCACATCGGCGTCGTTAGGCAAGTTCTCCGCCGCATACGGCTCGTTCAGTGTGATCCCTTTCGAGCGGAGAAAATCCGACATCGGCGGGTAGACCTTCTCGTCGGAGCCGGTAACGACGAATCCACGCGCGCGCAAAGCCGCCGCCACCGAACCCATTGCGGTCCCGCAAATGCCCAGGAAATGAAAATGTTGCGCCTTGCCCTGCACCGGCCATTTCTAAACTGCCGGGTCTGCTTTGGCCAGCGGCGCTTAGGGGTTTGAGGACTTAAAAATCCCAGGCGTATATTCCCAACCCACTTGATCGATCTGCCAGCCGTCACCGCTCCGCGAGACTTCGAGATTGATCCAGATCGGAGTGTCGTCGCGGAAGAGCACCGGGATTTGAAAAAGGCCCGTCACCTGCAATTCGCGCCGCGCCAGGTGGGTCGTGAAGACGCCCCGCAATTCTCCAATCCAACGCGGCTGGCCTAACGAGTCGGCGATTCGCTGGACGAATTCCTGCGGGGTGAGCAGGCGTTGTTTTTCGGAGAGATTGGCGCGCAGAAAGCCATCGTCGTGGTAGACGAAGATCTGGTTGAAGGCTCGCCCGGCATAGGCCGTCGCTCTTTCCTGCAGCTCGGTGTCGTAGCGGTAGAATCCGTAAAGCCCGCTCCCCAGACTCGTCGCCACGAGCAGGAAAACCGCGCCGACGATCGCCGCCTCGACGAAGCGGATCCGTTCACGTTGATGCCGCGCGAACGCGTAGACCGTGGGCGCGAGCGCGAGATAAAAGAAGATCGTCAGGCAGAGCAGGCCGCCGAGGAAAAGCGGGCCATCGCCCTGCACCATCGCCCGAACCGCGCCCGCAAACCCGGCGCACGCGAAGACCGGAGCGACGATCCAGCGCGGCCAGTTCTGCCCGATCCAGACCAGATAAAGAAAAAGCAACGCGAGCAGGCCTCCGCCGGTGGTCGACCAGAAAAGTCGGAAGATCGCCGAGCAAAATACTGCGCAACACAAACCCCGCGACCGCAAGCAAAACCAAGCAGGTAGATAAATCCGACCGCGTCTCGCCCGCGGCGCCACGACTCACGATCAGGGATGGCTTCCAGCCAAAGCGGGAGCGGTTCGTCCGGCTTCATCGTCAAATACCGTTCGGCACGACCGGCGCGCTTTTGTCTTTCCACATCGCAGTGAAAGAATCGATTCGCCAATGCCCGAAACGGTTGATCACCTCGAGATAAAAATGGGCGTCCGCCGCGGGATATTTGGCGGTCGCTTCGAAGTGCCCGAGCGGGACATGTTCGCCCGGCGCAGATCCGTAGCTGATCTTGCCATCGAGCCGCCAAGGCGCCGTCGGCGCGCCCAGTTTCTTCAGTTCGTAGATAATCAATTTTTGCTGACTCTCGGGATAGCCGACGTGTCCGCGCGCGCTGAGATTTGCGGCCAGATAAGCCGCGTCGTGCGCGACCAGGAGATGCTGCAAAGTGCGGTCGGCGTACTCGCGCGCCTCGCGTTCCGTGCCCTCGGAATCGCGCAACGCGACCCAGGCGATGCCCGCGACAATGCATGCTCCGATGAGCACAAGGAGAATATTTTCGCTCGTCAGCGCGGCCTCACCGGCTTGGGGGTTGGCGCCGGACTCCCCTCGGAATCGCATTTCCCGCGACGCTAGAATAAATCCAGAGCGCTTGTCCAGCCGCCGGTGAACCCCGCCTAACGACAACGAACGCCCCCGGCCGTTTTGCCGAGGCGGTTACGTCTATTAGGTTGTCCGTATGCGGATCGACAAATTCACCCAGAAAATGCAGGAAGCGGTGCAGGCGGCGCAGGATCTCACCGCGGAGTTGAACCAGCAGGAGATCACGAATGAGCATTTCCTCCTCGCGCTCCTCGACCAGACGGACGGCGTGACCAGCCCGCTGCTCGAGAAGATGGGCGTGCCGCCTAACGAACTCCGCAGCCGGCTCCGCGCCGAGATCGAGCGCCGGCCGCGCGTGACCGGGCAGATCGACCAGCGGATGGGAAACGATCTGCGGAGCGTCCTCGACGGTGCGGAAAAGGAAATGGCCAAGCTGAAGGACGAGTTCGTGAGCGCGGAGCATTATCTTCTCGCCCTAACGAACTCGAGCGGGTCCGCGGCGAAGGTGCTCCAGGGTTTCGGCGTCACGCGCGACAAGCTGATGCAGGCGCTCCAGCAGGTGCGCGGTTCGCAGCGCGTGACCGATCAGAATCCCGAGGGGAAATATCAGACGCTGGAGAAATATGGACAGGACCTGACCGAGCGCGCGCGCCGCGGGAAGATCGATCCGGTGATCGGCCGCGACAGCGAGATCCGCCGCGTCATGCAGGTGCTCTCACGCCGCACGAAGAATAATCCGGTGCTGATCGGTGAACCCGGTGTCGGCAAAACCGCGATCGTGGAAGGGCTCGCGCGCCGGATCATTTCCGGCGACGTGCCGGAGTCGCTGAAGAACAAGCGACTGATCGCGATGGACATTGGCGCGATGGTCGCGGGGGCGAAGTTTCGCGGGGAATTTGAGGACCGGCTGAAGGCTTTCCTGAAAGAAGTGACCGACTCGGAAGGCCAGGTGATTCTCTTCATCGACGAGCTGCACACCATCGTCGGCGCCGGCGCGGCGGAAGGCTCGGTCGATGCGTCGAATCTTCTGAAACCGCAACTCGCGCGCGGCGAACTCCGCACCATCGGCGCAACGACGCTGAATGAGTATCGCAAATATATAGAGAAGGACGCTGCCTTGGAGCGGCGCTTCCAGCCCGTGATGGTGGATGAGCCAACCGTCGAGGACACAATCGCGATCCTGCGCGGACTGAAGGAACGCTACGAAACGCATCACGGCGTCCGCATTCGCGACGCGGCGCTGGTCGCGGCGGCGGTGCTTTCGCATCGCTACATCAGCGATCGTTTCCTACCCGATAAAGCCGTCGACCTGATCGACGAAGCGGGCTCGCGGCTGAAGATCGAGCTCGATTCGATGCCGACGGAAGTGGACGAAGTCGAGCGCGAGGTGATGCAGCGCGAGATGGAGCGCCTGGCGTTACAGAAGGAAAAAGATCCTGCGAGCAAAGAGCGCCTAACGAAACTCGAGAAGGATCTCGCAAGCCTGAAAGAGCGTTCCTCGGCCTTGAAAGCCGAGTGGCAAAAAGAGAAGTCGGTGATCGACGATCAGCGCAAAATCAAAGAGCAGCTCGACGCCGCCCGCACCGAGCTCGAGCGCGCCCAGCGCCGCGGCGAACTAGCCGCCGCGAGCGAACTCCAATACGGCCGCATCCCCGAGCTCGAGCGCAAACTGGCGGAAGTCGTGGCGAAGGAAGACGCCGGCGGCAAACCCCAACTCCTCCGCGAAGAAGTGACCGAGGAAGACATCGCCGAAGTGGTCTCGGCCTGGACGCACATCCCGGTTTCGCGTTTGCAGGAAGGCGAACGCGAGAAGCTGGTGAAAATGGAAGAGCGCCTGATGCATCGGGTGATCGGCCAGCACGAAGCGATCGTCGCGGTTTCGAACGCAGTCCGTCGCGCCCGCGCCGGTTTGCAGGATGAAAACAAACCGATCGGTTCCTTCATTTTCCTCGGCCCGACCGGCGTCGGCAAAACGGAACTCTCGCGTGCGCTCGCGGAGTTTTTGTTCGACGACGAGAACGCCATGATCCGCATCGACATGAGCGAATACATGGAGAAACACACCGTCGCGCGCTTGATCGGCGCGCCTCCGGGCTACGTCGGCTACGAGGAAGGCGGCCAGCTTTCCGAAGCCGTCCGGCGGAAACCGTATTCGGTGATTCTCTTCGACGAGATCGAGAAGGCGCACGCCGATGTTTTCAACGTCCTCCTGCAGGTGCTCGACGACGGCCGGATCACCGACGGCCAGGGTCGCACGGTCGATTTCAAAAACGCGGTCATCATCATGACCTCGAACATCGGCTCGCAATTTATCACCGGGGAATCGACCAGCGCCGACCGCACCAGGCTGGTCATGGACGCATTGCGGAGCCATTTCCGCCCGGAGTTTTTGAACCGGGTCGACGAGATCATTATCTTCGACCGGCTGAACGAAGAGGACCTGAAAAAGATCGTCGAGATCCAGCTCCGTCGCCTAACGAGAAGACTCGAGAACCAAAAGATCCTCCTGGAATTAACCGACGCGGCAAAAGCCCGTCTCGCGCAGGAAGGCTACGATCCGGTCTACGGCGCGCGGCCTTTGAAACGCACCATTCAAAAAGAAATCCTCGATCCGCTGAGCCTGCAGATCCTCGAAGGCAAAATTCACGAAGGCCAAACCGTGAAGGTCGGCGAGCAGGGTGGGAAGCTAAGCTTCGAGGCGCGATAGGCGCGCAGGTCGTTCGCGCCAGGAGTCGTTGTCCGGGGTTCCGTTTTACTCGCTCCGGGGCGAATCGTCGCCCGCGCTGTTAGCTCCGGCTCTGGTTTGGTCAAAAAGAGGTCGAGGAGAGAGATTTTTTGCCCTGAAATAGGTCCAAGCGCTCATCATGGGAGAGCTGCGGCCCTGTCGGAGCCAAATCACACCCTCCGCCGACCGCTCCTGCTCCGAATGGAACATCCGGCAGTCGCGGCACGAGCCCTGCTACCCCTTCCAGGCAGAATCGAACGCGGCGCCGACAGTTCCCGTGCAGATGGGGCCGGCCGGTAGTCGCCCGACACAATATTTCATTATGGCAGCCAACACTCTTCCTTCCGGCATCGGCGATTTGTTCACTCTCGCGGAAAGGATGCGGCGCGGGCTCGGGCTCCACGGAGTATGGATCATGCGCGGCTTCACCACGGAGGAACTGTTTGCCGCCCCGCTGGCCGCGGCGCGCGACGCGGAACGATATTTCTCCCTGGCCCGTGCGGAGAAAGCGGCGGCCGCAAAACGATTTGCAGTCGTCGATGATGAATTGACGGCCTGGCTGGCCAAGGCGCGGCTTGTGGTGATGCTCGCGCTCGGCAGTCAATGGTCGGAATCCTGGGTGGCGGCGGGTTTTTCCCATCGAGGCACAAATGTGCCGAAGCGGGTGGCCCTGCGGGTCGAGCTGGGCCGGCGCCTGGTGGAATTCCTCGGCGCGCATCCGGAGTATGAGGTGAAATTTGCGCGGGTGACGGCGGAGCAGGGCCATGCGCTCGTGCAGGCGATCGTCGAGGCACAGCAGGAAATGCAGACGGCCCAGGCGGCGGCCGAGGCAAAAAAGCGGGCGCGCGACGGAGCGGAGAAAAAGCTGCGACACGCGATGCGCGGAATTGTGAGGATGTTGCCCTCCCTGATCGGGAAGAGCGATCCGCGCTGGCTGGAGTTTGGCCTCAAGCAGCCGCACCCGCCCGAGCCCGCACCCGTTGCGGCCATGTCCGCGACCGCGGCACCCGAGCCGGTAGTGGTGGATTTCCGGCCGGCCGAGCAGCTGCCGATCCAGCACGGCAACGCGGCGGCGTAACGCCGCCCGGTCACCGCCTCCCCCGCCACTCCCGCAAGCCTGCCTTTCCGGTCCCCCGCGAGATCTCTCGGCGCGCGCGATTTCCTGCGCTCGGGAGCCGCCGACTGCTCAATTGCACGGTGCAATAAAGAGGTTCAACGCCCTCCGCGGTTAGCTTGACTGGCGCCTGACGAATCTCCACAACCCACCTCGGCGCGAGCAACCGCGCAGCAAAACAAGGTAAATCAAATGAACAAATCCTCGACCCTCTCTCGTTTCCTCCTACTCCCCGTGGCGGTTTTCGTCACCGCGACCTCGGGCTTCGCCCAGACAAGCGGCACCCTCACCACGCAGACCGCGCAAAACTGGACGACCGCTCCGTGGATGATCACTTCCGGGCCGGGGACTTTCCCTGACGGCGGCGGCGTCGCCACCTGGGGCACCGTCACCAACACCATCATCGGCACGGTCGCGTCCGGGGCCCTGATTACGCTCGACGTGCCGATCACGCTCTCCGGGATTACCTGGAACAGCCCTTTCTCGATGACGCTGGCCGGCTCGGCGACGAACAACCTCGGGCTCTCCGCCAGTGGCGCGGTCTTTAACGTCCAGCTCTCGATTGCGAATTCGCCCACGCTGTTCCAGCTCGCGAACAGCATCACCGCGCCGATCACCGGCGGCGGTTCGGCGGGCATCACCAAGATCGGCAACGGCACGATGACTCTCGGGGCGACCGTCGCCAGCACCTATACCGGCGGCACGCACATCAACGGCGGCATCCTGGTGATTTCCGCGACGGCGGCGATCGGCGACAGCGTCCTCGGCGCGACCGGCGTTGGGAACGGCATCTCGATGGATGGCGGCGCGCTCTTCAATAACGTCACCAGCGGCTGGACGACGAACCGGGATATCTCGCTGGGAGCCGGCGGCGGCACGATTTACACGAACACCAACGCGACCGTGAACGGTGTGATCAGCGGCAGCGGGAGCCTAAATGACAACGGGTTCGGCTCGGGCGTGGGTCTCACCTTAACCAATATCAACACCTATACCGGCGCGACGATCACCAGTTCTTCGTCGGTCAGCCTGCTCACCCTGAGCGGAAATGGCAGCATTAACACCAGCTCGAGCTATGACCTCGCCGGAACCCTCGCCCTGAGCAACACCGCGACCAACAACAACGATCGCATCAGCGACACGGCCGGCATCACTTCGCGCGGGACGACCATCACGCTGACCGGTAACGCCACCGCGGCGACGACGGAGAATGCCGGACTGCTGACGCTCGGCAACGGCATCAACACGATCACCGTGACCCCGAACGCCGCCCAGGCCGCGAGCCTGAATTTCGCGGGGATCAATCGCACGAACAACTCTACGCTGTTCGTCCGGGGCACGAACCTCGGTGCCACCGCCGGTTCGGGCGTCGCGCAAATCACCTCGACCCTGGCCCCGGGAGTGCTGATCGGCGGCGGCGGCCTGGCCGGCTCGCAGAGCATCAGCATCCTGCCGTGGGCAGTCGGCAACACCAGCGCGACTGGCTTGAACAACAGCAGCCTGGTGACCTGGAATGCAGTTGGCGGCACTTTCCGTCCGCTCGCCACTTCTGAATACACGACGCTCTCCTCGGGTCTCCTGACGACGGATAACACCCGGCTCACCGCCGCCACGGCGATCTCTTCTTCGACGACGGTGAATTCCGTGGTCGTGGCGGGCACGGGCACTCTGTTGAGCGGCACCGGCGGACTCAACATTACCAGTGGCGCCCTGCTCTACGCTCCGGGCGCAAACACGGCCGGAACGATCAGCGCGAACGTCAACTTTGGTGCCGCTGAAGGTGTCGTTACGAACACCACGACCGCAGCGCTGACGCTGAGCGGTGTCGTCTCCGGTGCGGGCGGGCTGACGCTGAATCCTCTGACCAGTGGCGCGATTGCGTTGACGGGGCTCAATACCTACACCGGCCAAACCACTCTGCTCGGCGGCCAGATCAATTACAGCGGCACCGTAGCGAACGATGGCGTGACCGCTGGCGCTTTCGGCCTCAGCACGACGGCCATCGTGATGAATCCGGGCACCACTTCCCTGCTCCTCTGGGCGACCGCGGCTTCCGTGATCAACCGCGACATCAGCGTGACTGGCAGCGGTCCCGGCGTGGCGGATATCGGCACCTCCGGCACGACCTACACCGTGACGGTGAATGGCAACGTCTCGCTCGGGCGCGTTTTGACTCTCGATGCCGGCACGACGGCCACGACCGGAATGATCATGAACGGAACCATCTCCGGCGTCGGTTCGCTGACGGACGGTAACAGTAGCTTCAACGCCCTGAACGGCGCCAACACCTACAGTGGCGGCACGAACATCCAAACCGGCACGTATGCGGCGGGGGTGAGCTCGACCGGCACCAGCGGCGCCTTCGGCACCGGGACGATCTCCTTCTCCGGCGCGGGTAAAATCCAAAGCACCGACGCCACCGCGCGGACGATCGACAACAACCTCTTTATCGCGGCAAATCCGATCTTCCAGGGAACCGGCGCGCTGAACTTCACCGGAGGCGTGAACCTGAACGGCGCGCGTTCGTTTGGCGCCACCGATACTGCGGCTACTGGAGTTGCCTTCAGCGGCGTTGTTTCCAATGGAGCGCTCACCAAGACCGGCACCGGCGTGATGTCGTTGAACAGCCCGACCGGCAACACCTACACGGGCGGCACCGTGCTCGGCACGAGCGCCGGCACCCTGAACGTGAACAATTCCTCGGGTTCCGGTACCGGCACCGGCACCGTCTCGATCGGCGGGACTCTCTCGACCAATCGCAGCACTTTGAGCGGTAACTTCACCATCGCCGGCGCCACGACGGACACCGGCGTTCTCTCTCCGGGTAACGGCGCCACCCGCAACGGCGTGGGCGATATCGGCACCGCGACTTTCAGCTCCAGCTTCTCGCTCAGCTCGAACAGTGTGGTCACCCTCGAACTCGCCAGCGGCGTTAGTTCCGACAAGGTCAACGTCGGCGGGCTGCTGACTCTCGGCGGCGCTGCATTCAACGTGACCACCATCGGCGGCTATCAAGCAGTCGCGGGCGACACCTTCGACCTAGTGGATTGGGGAACTCTCACCGGTACGGCCACGATCAACATCGCGGGCGCGACGCTGGCTGACCCAGTGAACACCTCGTGGGACACCTCCTCGTTTCTGGTCGATGGCACGATCCGGGTCATCCCGGAGCCGAGCACGATCGCGTTGGGAATTTTAGGGGGCCTGGCGCTGTTTGGAGCGCTCCGCCGTCGCCGCGCTTAGGTTCACTTTCTTTCACGCACGGCCGGCTTGCCTGGGTCGCAAGCCGGCCGTTTGCGTTTGGGAGGAGCTGACCTCGCGGAGTTGGCTCTCGCTAGTTCTGCAGCCAGCGCGCCAGTCGCTCTTCGATCGCGGGGGTGAGCTCGACACGGCAACGTTCGCCCGCGTCGATGAAAACCTGCTGACCGTCCTGGCTGGTCAGCATCAGCGTCACCGGCTGCGCTCCCGGGGAGGAGGCGAGGATTCGCCGGACCGTGTGCAGCTCTTCCGGCGGCGATGCCGGCGCCGAAACAAGCGTCAACGGCACAGCTTCGTCGCGCACGCGCGGCGACTCGTTAGGCGAAGGCACGCGCGACGGCGGATTCTCCTTCTCGTTCTCTCATCCGCGCCACGATCTCAGGCGTAAGGATCCGCACTTTCTCGGCGGTGGCGCGAACGGCGTCTTCACGCCGATCGAGTTTGCCGCGCACCGCAATGACTTTGCCTAGCTCGAGCGAGGCCGCGACCGGGGTGTAACTTTCGTTCCAAAGCACGACTTCGAGTAAACCGGTGAGGTCTTCCAACCAGACGACCGCAAACGGTTTCCCTTCCTTCTTCGTGAACTTCCGATCGACCTGCGCGATCGCGCCCGCGATCGCAAACTTCGCGCGGTCTTCGAGTTCGCCTAACGATGCGATCGTCTGGTATTTCCCGCTCGTGAAAAGCGCTGCATAAGCGTCGAGCGGATGACCGGTGACGTAGAAACCGAGCAGCTCTTTTTCATACGAGAGCTTTTCGCGTTCGGTCCAGGCGGCGAATTCGTGACTGCGCCGCGCGATCGGCGCGGCCGGCATGTCGCCAAAAAGCGAGACCTGTCCCGAAGCGCGGTCGCGATGCGAAGATGCAGCGGATGCGAGCGTCTCCTCGACGCAGGCAAAAAGCTCCGCGCGATCGCGTCCAAGGAAATCAAACGCGCCTGCTTTAACCAGGCTCTCGAGAATTTTACGGTTCGCGATCCGCGAATCGACCCGGCCGCAGAAATCCTCCAGCGAAGCGAAGTCGCCACTCCGTTCGCGCTCCGCGATCGCCGAAGCCATCGCGCCTTCGCCGACGTTTTTGATCGCCGCGAACCCGTAGCGAATGCCCTGCTTCCTTCTCGTTAGGCTCCGGCGTGAACTTCAAGCTGCTCCGGTTCATATCGGGCGGCAGAATCGGGATGCCCATCCGCTTGCACTCGCCGACGAAGATTGAGATTTTTTCAGTGTTATTGATTTCGTTGCTGAGCAACCCGGACATGAACTCAACCGGATAATGCGCCTTCAGAAACGCGGTTTGATAGCTGATCACGCCATAAGCCGCGCTGTGGCTTTTGTTGAACCCGTAACCGGCAAATTTCTCCAGCAAATCGAAGATCGCGCTCGCCTTTTTCTCCGGGATGTTGTTCGTCCGCTCACAGCCGGCGATGAAGCTCTCGCGCTCCTTCGCCATCTTCTCCTTGTCCTTCTTCCCCATCGCGCGGCGGAGCAAATCGGACTGGCCTAACGAATAACCCGCAAGCAGGTTCGCCGCGGCCATGACCTGCTCCTGGTAGATCATGACGCCGTAGGTCTCGGCGGAAACTTCCTCGAGAAGCGGATGGACGTAGCGGACTTTTTTCAGCCCCTTCTTGCGCTCGATGTAATCGTCGATCAGGTCCATCGGGCCTGGCCGATAGAGCGCGATCAGCGCGATGATGTCGTCGAGCTTTTGCACGTCGAAGCGTTTCGCGGTGCCGGTCATGCCGCCGGATTCCATCTGGAAAAGGCCGACGGTTTCGCCGCGGTTATAGAGCGCGAAGGCCGCAGGATCGTCGAGCGCGATTTCCTTGAGCGAAAAAGCGGGCGTGTGCTCGTGAATTAGCTTCAGGGAGTCCTCGATCACGGTGAGCGTTTTCAAGCCGAGGAAATCCATTTTCAGCATCCCGAGCGCGCCTAACGGATCGCCGGAGAACTGGCTCGTCACTTCGTTGTCCTTGCTCCGGGTGAGCGGGATGTATTCCGAGAGATCGCGATCGCTGATCACGACGCCCGCCGCGTGCACGCCGGCGCCGCGGGAAAGGCCTTCGAGGAGCGCGCCGTATTCGAGAAGCTGGCGGGTCGCGGGTTCGGTTTCAGACGCGCGCTTAAGATCCGCATTCTTCGCGATCGCGCCGGCGAGCGTGATGTTGAGTTCGTTCGGGATCATCTTCGCGATCCGGTCGGCGTCGCCGTAGCTCAGGCCCATGACCCGGCCGACATCGCGGATCACGCTCTTCGCGCCGAGGGTGCCGAAAGTGATGATCTGCGCGACCGCGCGCGCACCGTATTTTTGCCGGACGTAATCGATCACCTCGCCGCGGCGCGCCTGGCAGAAATCGATGTCGATATCGGGCGGCGAAACGCGCTCGGGATTGAGGAAACGTTCGAAAAGTAGTCCGTATTTTAGCGGGTCGATGTCGGTGATCTCGAGCACGTAGGCGATGAGCGAGCCAGCCGCCGAACCGCGGCCCGGGCCGACCGGGATCCCCCGCTCTTTCGCATAGCGGATGAAATCCCAAACGATCAGGAAGTAGCTGATGAACCCGGTCTTCTCGATCACTCCGAGTTCCTTCGTGAGCCGCGCGAGGAGCGTCGGGTCGTCGGCGGCGCGCTCGCCGTAGCGCTTGCGCAAGCCGGCAAAACAGAGTTCGCGGAAATAATCCTCCCGCGGCATGCCATTAGGCGTGTTGTATTCGGGGAATTTCGAGACGCCGAATTCAAACTCGAGATTGCAGCGTTCCGCGATCGCGATCGTGTTCGTTAGGCTCGCCGGATAATCGCCGAAGATCGCCTGCATCTCGTCCGCGCTTTTGAAGTAAAGTTCCGGCACGTAGCGCATCCGTTTTTCGTCCTGCACCATCTTGCCAGTGCCGATGCAAATCATGACGTCGTGCGCCTCGTGATGCGCGCGCTCGAGGAAATGGACGTCGTTCGCCGCGACCAGGCCGAGGCCAAATTCCTTCGCGAGATTCGGGAGCTCACGATTGCACTTCCGCTGCGCCTCGATGCCGTGGTCGTGCAGCTCGATGAAGAAATTTTCCGCGCCGAAAATATCGCGATAAGTCGCGGCGCTGGCGCGGGCTTTCACGAGATCATCGGACTGCAGCGCCATGTTGATCTCGCCTTTCAGGCAACCGCTCATCCCGATCAGTCCCTCGCTGTGCGCGGCGAGCAGTTCCTTGTCGATCCGCGGCTTATAATGCATCCCCTCGAGATGCGCGGTGGACATCAGCCTTACGAGATTTTTATAGCCGGTTTCATTTTGCGCCAGGAGGGTGAAATGGTTCGCGGCATCGCGCTGCGAGTTCGGCCGGTCTTTGATCGAACCGGGCGCAATGTAAGCCTCGACACCGATGATTGGTTTGACCCCGGCAGCTTTGCCGGCCTGATAAAAATCGATCGCGCCGTAGAGGTTGCCGTGGTCGGTGATCGCGACCGCGGGCATCTGCATCTCCGCCGCTTTTTGCATCAATGCCTTCATCCGCACCGCCCCGTCGAGGAGCGAGTATTCCGTGTGCAGGTGGAGGTGGACGAACTGGTCAGCGGGCATCTGGCTGCACTATAAACTGGGCGATTGGGGCGGCAAGAAAGCGGTCTTTTTTTACCGCCGGAGGCCTTTGCCGAAACCGTGCAGTCCGACGCTCGATGGCGCGAAGATTAGCGCAGGCGAGTCCGCCACTCGCATAGAGTATGACGCTTTAAAAAAAGCCTCGATCAATGACCACAGTCGCGGCGGCCCTCAAGAGCCACGAAGCTTCCGGGTTGCCGAGTATTCTATCCAGTGCCGCTAATCAGCAGCAATTGATGCATCTCGGTGAGACGCCTACTGGGCTTCCGTCGGAAGCGAGGCGAGCCGTGATTGGCAACAATTACTGCGGAACGTGGAACGCATCGTCCTGCAGCTCATTTCCTATGCTCGTATTCCGCTTGATGATCGCGGACAGCGTCTGCGCCTGGACGGTCGCAAGGGTCGCCGGATCGAGATAAATCTCATACCAAAAGCGGTCACCATCTCGGGTCCGCTGAAGCTGCTCTTTCAAAATTGTAAAAAAGGTTTCGCCGACCAATCCACCGTTGACATGATCTTCACACAGACCTCCCACCCAGAGATCCATGTCATCCGGTGAAGTATAGGCGGCCGCCAGGCGCGCCTGAAATTCGCTGTTTGAGGTAACATCCGCAAAAGTGGCTTTCGGTGCTAATCCATAATCAATGCGGACCTGATTGTAGCTCGGCAACCCGTTATCACGGCCGCGCTGAATATTTAGCGCGGCCAAGTCGAACCCGCCGACCGCTCTCGAGCCGCCAATTTGGAAACTTCTCACCTGGCTAATAACATAACCGTCCACTTCCTGCGGCACCTGTTTCGCCAGTCCGCGCAGATACGGTTCGATCCCGACGGACGTGATCAATTGCGGAGCAAAAAGTGCTGTCCCCAGATCAGTATCGCCGATCGATCTATTTTTTTGGTTTAGACGACTCAAAACCGGCGGCAGGAAGGTGTGTCCGACGCGGAACGCTGCAGTCGAATAAGCAATCGCCACCCGGGGATCAACGGCTGAGTTGTAACCGGTGTAGGGTGTGAGGGCATTAGGGCCGAGAAAGATCGGGAGAAAGTCCCGATAAGTGATGCACTGAATCTCCGCGCCGACGATCGCTCGTGCCCGGAAGTAAATCCCATCATCATCGAGCGTGGGGTCGCCCGCTTTAATCGTGTCGGCCCAGAAATTATGCTCGCGCATGAAGAGCGTCTGCATCGAGCAGAGGGCCAGGTTTTCATTCGAGCGAACGTCGCCACCGAGAAAGAAATCCGAGGGAATCCCGGTGCCCGGCTGGTTCGCCAAACCCGTGGTATTGAACGGCATCAGATTACCGGTGCTCGTAGCCAAGTGTCCCGTGCCGTCCTTTGTCCGCAAGACGCCGGCGCGCGCGATGTCAGAGCCATAAATTATCGATCCATCGAGGAACGCGGTGTTCCCATTGATCGGCTGGCGAACGTTGTTGACTAAAGCTACCGAGGTCCGCTGGAAATCCAGAAACTTGTTGCCGCGGCACTGTGGATCGAAAGTCGGATCGCACAGGGGGACAGGAATATTGAAGATTTCCGCCGGGTTGCCGACCCGGGTGAGGACCATGTCGTGATCAATGATGTTGCCCCAGTTCCAGACAAAACCAGAGACGTTGGTCGTGTTCGGAATGGAACCATCCTGCTTGCAGACAATATTGCTGATATCGCGAGCGCCCTTGCGATCCGCACCGGCTGGAGTTCCAGAGCCATCTCCAAAACCATTGGTGGTATTTCTTAGGTCGACCGAGCCGGCTATGCCGAGGTTTCCGGGAGCATTCCGACCTCCGTCAATGGAACGAAACTCGAACGGGTATACTCCGCGGGTTCCACCCGCCAGAGGCGCCGGGACGCTCGCTGTCGGACCAGAATGCGGCGCGCTGGTGTGGAAGGCGTCGAAGACATCCCGCGAGGTCAGGTAGTAGCCATACGGAAGACCGAGCGGCCGGACGACCCGGCCATCAATCTTTTCCGGCGAGCCCGCAAAAACGCCAGCCGTCGCGCTAAGCGAGCAAAGCAGGGACAGGTACAAACTATTTCGGGTAAAGGATCGGTTCAATAGGAGGATGCGACGAGTTTTCATATAAGTTATGGGTGGGTTTGGTTTAGTCGAAAGTCTTCCTTGAACGTCGTAAAATTGGAGGAGCAACACAAGACATTTCTTTTCGGCTAGCGGGCCTGAGCGCTACACATTTCGAACTGGGCTCCGCCGAATTCATTTTTCGCGACTTTTTCATCGTGTTGGCGCCGAAGGAATACCACCGATTTTCAGATGGTCTGGCACGTCGTGTGAAGTTTGAAAACTCTAAATTGATCATGCGGCTTACTTTTACGCAATGTAGCGGCCGCCGAATTTCACACGTCCCGTTGATTCATCGGCCCTGAGTTTTCGTGGGCGCGCAGGCTACCGCAGCAGAATCGTGCAATAAAATGATTCAGCGCTTGCCTTGCATGCGCGATTTCTGCTTTTTTTCCATCTGTTGTCGTTGAATATCACGCGACCCTCACCACCTTAGATTCACATGAAAAAACTCGAAGCCATCATCAAGCCATTCAAACTCGAGGAAGTGAAAGAAGCGCTCGCCGAACTCGGGATCGAGGGAATGACGGTGACGGAGGTGAAAGGTTTCGGGCGGCAAAAAGGGCACACGGAGATATATCGCGGCAGCGAGTATACCGTTGATTTTCTCCCGAAGGTGAAGGTGGAAGTGGTCTTGGCTGACGACATGGTGGACAAGGCCGTGAGCGTGGTGGTGAGCGCGGCGAAGACCGGCAAGATCGGCGACGGCAAAGTGTTCGTGATTCCGGTGGAGCATGCGGTGCGCATTCGCACCGAGGAGGTGGGGGAAAAGGCGGTCTAGGGAAACATTTACAATCTTTTAACAAACGGGGCAGCCCGAATAACCTATATAGCGGGTTATTCGGGCTGCTTCATTCCCGAGCTCTAAACCACCTGCTTCATCCCTATGCCTAACGACAAAAAAACTCCGTCCGATGTCACCAAAATGATCAAGGACCACGAGATCAAACTCGTGGATTTCAAGTTCACCGATCTCCCCGGCGCCTGGCAGCATTTCACCACCACGCTGACGGAATACAACGAGGACATTTTCAGTGAAGGCCTTGGCTTTGACGGCTCGAGCATTCGCGGTTGGAAGGCAATCGACGCTTCCGATATGCTTGTGATTCCCGATCCGGATACCGCGTGGGTCGATATCTTCAACGCCGAGCCGACGCTCAGCCTCATTTGCACGATCGTGGAGCCGATCACGCGCGAGCCTTACAATCGCGATCCGCGCGGCGTCGCGGAAAAGGCCGAGGCTTACCTGCAGAGTACCGGGATCGCGGACACCGCGTTCTTCGGTCCGGAAGCCGAGTTTTTCATCTTTGACGACGTGCGTTTCAGCAACCAGGGGCACGCGGCTTCGTATTCGGTCGACAGCAGCGAGGCACATTGGAATAGCGGGCGCGAGGAGTTCCCTAATCTCGGCTACAAGATTCGCGCGAAGGAAGGCTACTTCCCAGTCGCGCCGGCGGATCAGCTGCAGGATTTGCGCAACGAAATGTGCCTCGAACTCGAGAAAGCCGGCATCCCGATCGAGCGGCAGCATCACGAAGTCGCTACGGCCGGCCAGGCGGAGATCGACATCCGTTTTGCGCCGATGAAGCAGATGGGCGACTGGATGCAGTATTACAAATACATCGTGCGCAACGTCGCGCGGCGGCACAACAAGACCGTAACCTTCATGCCGAAGCCGCTCTTCGGCGACAACGGCTCCGGGATGCACACCCACATCTCGCTCTGGAAAGATGGGAAGCCGCTTTTCGCTGGGAACGGCTACGCGGGCTTGAGCGAGATGGCGCTCTTTTTCATCGGCGGCATTTTAAAACATGCGCCCGCGCTGACCGCGATCACCAACCCGACGACGAACAGTTTCAAGCGCCTCGTCCCGGGATTCGAAGCGCCGGTTAACCTCGCCTACTCCGCGCGGAACCGCTCGGCGGCGATCCGCATTCCGACCTACTCGGCGAATCCGAAATCGAAACGGATCGAGTTTCGCACGCCCGATCCGGCCGCGAATCCGTATGTGGCCTTCTCCGCGCTCCTGCTCGCCGGACTCGATGGCGTGCAGAACCGGATCGATCCGGGCGACCCGCTCGACAAGAACCTTTACGAGCTGCCTCCGGAAGAACTGGCCGAGGTACCCAGCGTGCCGGACTCGTTAGGCGGCGCGCTTGCTGCCCTGCGAGCCGACCACGAATTCCTGCTCCGCGGCGATGTCTTCAACATGGATTTCATCAACAATTGGATCGAGCTCAAGCAAAAGGACTACGACGCCCTGCGGCTACGTCCGCATCCGTACGAGTTCCAGATGTACTACGACGTTTAAGCTGAAGCGCGGCGCTTAGCTGGTCGTGGCCGGGGTTCGTTGCCCGGCATCCCCTGCGCGCGAACCGGGAATTGTCTTGCAACGCCCGGAGATAGTTGGAAGCTTACTCTCATGAACCTTCTCGCCTTGCTCTCGAACTTTGGCGGCCCGGATCTGATCATCATCCTCCTGATCGTTCTCGTGCTGTTCGGAGCCAAAAAATTGCCGGAACTCGCGAAGGGCATGGGCCAGGCGGTGAAAGAGTTCCAGAAAGCGAAGGACGAGTTCAGCGACGAGCTCCACAATGCGGGTAATTCCCAGCCGGAAGTTCGTAAGTCGGAGGCGAGCGTCGCGCGGATTCCGGACGCTCCCACCGCGCGTGAAATTCCGCCCGCTCCGCGCGTAGAAACGCCGGCCGCGGAAATCCCCACTTCGCGGGAAGTCTAGGACGCACACTTCGCACCGCATTGCGGTGACGGTTCGCTCTTTCCGTCGAATTGTTTCATGACATTCGTCGGCTCTTCGGCTAACCATACCGTCCGAAAAATTCCATGGCCGACGAAGATCTCCGAACCCGAATCAAAGAAATGATGGTGCAAAGCCTGATGCTGCAAACGCACCGCCGATCAGATTGGCGACGACCTGCCGCTTTTCGGCCCAGGAGGACTGGGACTCGATTCCATCGATGCGCTGGAACTGGTGGTGAGCATGGAGAAAACCTTCGGCGTGGGTGTCCCGAACTCCGAAGTCGCTGGGACCGCGCTCCGGACCGTGAACACGATTCACGATTACATTCTCGAGAAACGAGAACAGCCCGCAGCCTAACGAGGCGCGTTAGTTCAGTGCGCCGGCTCGGTCGCGGAGCGATTCACCGCATCGATCAACTGCCGGTAACGCCCGAACGCCGTCCGATGCGGCGTCAAGACCAGGCGCGGCAAAGCAGCGATCTCCGGCTGATTTTTTTCCTCCGGTAAGGCCGCAGTCTGTTCGATCTTGCCGCTCCGCAGAAGCTCGGCGAATTCCCGGTTCAAATCAGCCACCGCCTCTGCGGTGAGCCGGTGACTGAGCCGCAGGACCAACTGCGAACCAACCCAGCGCGACGATTGATAAACTTTGTAGAATCCCGTGATCTCCGCGACCGCGTCCTCCACGTTGTGCGCGATCTTGATGAAGTTGAAATCCTCCTTTGAAATCAGCCCCTGCTTGAGCAGGTGATCGGTGAGAAACCTCATCCACGTTTCCCAATAATGTCCGTCCGGACGGTCGATCAGCACGATCGGGATGATCAACGCCTTGCCCGTCTGCATGAGCGTGAGCGCCTCGAAGCCTTCATCCATCGTCCCGAAGCCGCCGGGGAAGAGCGCGTAGGCGTGGGTCTCTTTCACGAAATTCAGCTTGCGGGTAAAAAAATAATTGAAATTGATCAGCTTGCGGTCGCCGTCGATCACCTCGTTCGCCCGCTGCTCAAAGGGCAGCCGGATGTTGAGCCCGAAACTGTTCTCGCGACCGGCGCCGCGTTGCGCCGCGCCCATGATCCCGTCGCCTCCGCCGGTGATGACCATGAAATCCTGCGCCACCATTTGCCGGCCAAATTCCTCCGCGAGTTGCGCGTCCGGATCGGTCGCTGCGGTGCGCGCGGAACCGAAGACCACGACCTTTTTCCGATCGCGAAAAGGAGCAAAGACCTTTGCGGCGTAGCGCAGTTCCTTCATCGAGCGATTCATCAGTTTCAGGTCGCCGGTCCCCATGCCGTCGCTCGCCATCTTCAACGCGGTCGCGATCAATTCCTCGATCAGTTCAGGCGACTTTCCGCCGCCCCAATCCGCCACCAGTTGCCGAACCCGCTGCTCAAATTCCCCGCCGAGGTTTGCCGTTCGCCGGATCGGCTGATCGACCACCGCGCTGCCTGTAAAATCTTCCACGTCGCAGAGTGAAGCTAATTCCGCACCCCGGACAAGGGAAACCGCGAAGTCGTTAGGCCGCGGCGAGGTCGGCGAGGATCTCGTGCATGTGCCGAATCGGCAGCGAATAGTGGCCTTCTTGCTCGACCAGGCGCGTCGTCCCATTCGTTAGGCGGGCGCCGAGCGCGCGGGCCAGTTCCCAGTGGAAGCTGCGATCCTTCCGCCCGTGCCAGAGCCGAACCGGAACGGTGATTTCCTCCAGCGGAAAACCCCACGGCTGCGCGTAAATCTCCGCATCGACCATGAGGCCGTCGGCCCCCGCCCGCCACGCCTGGCGCTGGCTTTCAAAGCAGGCTTCGAAAGCCGCCACATCGCGCATCACCGCGGCGTCGCACGGCTGGAGGAGCTTGAGCAACATCGGCCGGAAACGAATCGGCAACCGAATCGACAAAAACGGTCTGGCGACGTGAAACGAAAACCGGAGCACCTCACGATGACGCGGATAGAAAAAGAGCAGCCAGCGATAAAGCGCGAGCAGCCCGCTCCGATCCGTCATCTCCGCGAGCGGCGGCGCTCCGCTCACCACCGCGACCGCGCGCACTCGTTCCGGCAAAGCCCAGGCCGCCGCGAGCGTGTAAGGCGCGCCGCCGGAAATGCCGAGAATCTTGAACTGCCTCACGCCTAACGAGTCCGCCAGCTCCGCGAGCAGTGGCGGCCAATCCCGCAGCCGTCGATCCGGGTGAAACGACGAACCGCGAATGCCCGGCCGATCCGGGGAAATAATCCGCAGGCCCAGATCGCGCGCCGCGAGATCAGTCAGCTCGCCCATCGTCCGCGAACTCGGCCAGCCGTGGCAGAAGAAGACCGGCGCGCCCGTTGGGTCGCCGTATTCGGAAATTGCGATCGACCGGCCGTTCGCTAGGCGGATGACTTCGTTAGGCGATAACTTCATCGTGTCGGAGGCAATTGGACGAGCGCTGGACGCCGCGCTACGCTGCGCCCGATCACGATGCCGCAGTTTTCCTATCGCGCACGCAATGCTCAAGGCGGTCTCGTCGAAGGCGTCTTGAACGTCGCCGATCGCTCAGTCGCGATCCGGCAGATCGAGCAACTCCAATGTATTCCAATTCGGATCGAGGCGATCTCCACCGGTCCGGAAGTGGTGAACGACCGCGCCGGCGCAGGCACCTCTGCGCCGACTCAGAATCTCAAAATCCCGCATAGCCAGCTGCTGGTTTTCACCGAGCAACTCGGCCATCTGCTTCAAGCCGGAATGACGCTCGACGAGAGCCTCGGCGTGCTCGAGAAACGATTGAAGCAACCGAAGGTGCAGCAGATGACCCACGCGCTCCACCAGGCGCTGGTCGACGGCCGCAGCTTCTCCCAGGCGCTCCGCGATTTTCCGCGCATCTTTTCGCCGCTCTACGTGAACATGGTCGGCGCGGGCGAGGCGAGCGGCGCGCTCCCAGAGATTCTCACCCGCGTCGTCCAGCATCTGATGCAGGAAAAAAACCTGCGTGACCGCGTGACGCAGGCGCTGATTTATCCCGCTTTCCTCGCCTTCGCGGGTTCGGCGCTGATCATCATTTTCATCACCTTCATGGTGCCGCAGCTGACGAATTTCATGTCGCAAACCGGCGGCGTGCTCCCGTTGCCGACGCGGATTTTGCTCGGGACGAATTACGTCATCACGCGCTACTGGTGGCTGTTCATCCTGCTCGTGGTCGCGGGAGTAGCAGGCTTCCGCGCTTTCGTGCGGAGCGAGGAAGGTCGCATCACGTGGGATCGCCTGCGCCTGCGCATCCCGGGCTACGGCGGGATCAAGCGTCACCAATATTACGCGCAGTTTTCGCGCACGTTAGGCACTCTGATGGAGAATGGCATTCCGCTCCTCAAGGCGCTCGACCTGGTGACGGAAATCGCCGCGAACAAGTATCTCGAGAAGAAACTGAAAGACGTCCGGCGGGCGGTGATCGACGGCGCGAATATCTCCAGCGCGCTCGCGGCGGAGAAGCTTTTCCCCGAGCTCTTTACCGACATGATGGCGGTCGGCGAACAGACCGGCCATTTCGCGAAAACGATGCAGACCATCGCCGATGTTTACGAGCGTGAGCTCGATCGCACGGTGCAGATCATCTCGTCGCTCATCCCGCCGGTGATCATCGTTTTCATCGCGATCATCGTCGGGTTTGTAGTCTACAGCATCCTCTCGGCGGTCTTCGAGATGACGCATAGTTTGCAGTTCCGACCCCACTAAGGTAATCTCGGCGCCGACATGCTTCTCCGCGCCTTTGCGCTCGCTTCTCTGGTTGCATTCGCTCCCCTCGCCCGCGCGCAACAGGCGGTGCCGGCACCCGGCGATGACTGGCTGAAACCGAGCTCGTCCGCCCTTGCGGCGCCGGATAGTGCGTGGCTCGACCTGCGGCAGATCGAGGCCGCCCACACCACCACGCAGGCCGCTCCTTCGTGGGTGGAATCGGTTTCCTTTAACAGCACGCAGACGAAACCCGAAGCACCTCGTCAAAGCACTTTCCGCATCCGGATTACCCGGCCTAACGACGATTGCCAGATCCTGCTCTTCCGGCTTTTCTTCGATGATGACCCGAAGGCGCAACCGGAGCTGATCGCGTGGGATGAATCTGGCTCGCAGGTGCTCCGCTCCGGTTCGTTAGGCGAAGGGACCGGGCTCCCAACTTCCACCAGTTCGATCGTGCCGATGATCGGCGTGACCGCGATCGACCTCGAGGTGCCCGGGAACGGCCGCACGATCCGCGGTGCGTATCTCGACTGGATGAAGACGACCACGGTGATGCATCCGATTCATGCCGAGCATCGCGAGTTGATGCCGGAACAGTTTGAAGCCGCGGCGCCGTTGAAGACCAAGGCGGAAGACTCGGAAATCTACGGGACCGTGACCGCGCCGCTCGCCCAAGGCACGATCCCGCTGGAGCCCAGCGTGCAGAAAAGCGCTTCGTTTCAATTCGAGATCGAGTCGCAGCCGCTCATGGCGATGATTTCCTGCGAGCTCGCGAGTCCGCAGATCGATGCCGCGCCGGAGATTTACGTGAACGGCGCCGATCTCGGCGTGCTCACGCTCGTCCTGCCCGATCTCGCCGATCCCGCCTACCGTGGGATGTCGCGCTCGCTGATCGATGACATGAAATTCCAATACACCGGCTGGATCCGCGCGCAGATCACGGTGCCCGGCTCGGTCTTGAAGGCCGGGACGAACAATGTGATCGTAATGGCCGCGGCAGGGACGCCGCGATCGGCTCTGCGCGGCACGCAGATCCAGCTAAAGTATCTCTGGGATAAATCGGACTACCTTCTCCTGCCGTTGAAATAATTTCTGCTTTTCGTTATGCGCAAAAATCAATCAGCCTTCACTCTTCTCGAGATCATGCTCGTGGTGACGATCATCGCGTTGCTCCTCGGGACCGCGATCTACAAGCTCTCGGGCAACGTCGAATATGCGCGCGCGAATCGCGTGGCCGCGGACATCCAGAGCATCTCCACCCAGCTAAAACTCTACGAGAGCATGAACGGTTTCTTCCCGACCACGGAGCAGGGTTTGCAGGCGCTGGTGACGCAGCCGTCGTCTGATCCGCAGCCGCAGCGCTGGTATCAACTCTTCAAGGAAATGCCGAAGGATCCCTGGAACGACGTTTACGTTTATCTGAGCCCGGGCCGCAAAAACCCGACCGGTTACGATCTGTATTCGCCCGGTCCGGATCGGAAAGCGGATACCCCGGACGACGACTGGGGAAACCAATAGCCCCGAGCCGCGGAGAATCGTTAGGCGTTAGGAGCTCGGCTCGTCGTTCAGCGGACGCGCGGGCGCGGCCGGTCGGGGGAACTGATTCGTGGTATTTCCGTTCCGCCGAATCAGCGTGCGCGTATGCGGGGGCGGCGTGGGAATTGTCGGCACGTTCATTGGGCGTGGGATCGGCATGGGCAAATTCATCGGCGTCCGCCCGGGAACGCCCGGCTGCGGCACGGCCGTCTGCGGATGTGGCATCTGAGGTGGCGGCGCCTGGTTTTGAATCGTCTGGCTCAGCACCGCCTCGTTGAAACTCAGGGTCGCGTATTGCCCGTCCTTGGAAATCGTGACCTTGGTTTCGCCGACCTTGTCCGACCACTGGATGTTGGGAATGGAGTAACCATCCACCGTGCCGGTGGTCGTGAGGTATTCCTTGAACTCGCGATTCGTGGTCGACGCAATGGTGACGAAGTCGCCGGTGTCGGAATGCCCGGCATTCGCAACGTAGAGATCCTTCGCAAAATCGGGCGTGGCGGAGACCGGCGCGCCCGCCGTCGCGACCGCGAAGGGCGAGTGTTTCAACATCGGCTCGTAGCGCGAGAAGGCTCCCTGCTTCGGCAGCGCGTCCTCGGCCTGGCTACTCGTTAGGCCAAGCGCGAAGGTGGCGGCAAGGAGAGTCGCGGTTTTCCAGGTCGGTTGCATCATTTCGCTCCCGCGGGCTTGAACCATTTCGCAATCTTGAACCGCCCGCGCATTACCGTCGGATCGGCGCTATCGATCAGCAAGTTGGCGTTTTCGAAAACAATGAACGCGTCCGGTTGCTGCACATCGTAGAGGAAATGGACGAGCGGTTCCCAGCCGCTTTTGGTCTCGATCGTGACAGCGACCGACTGGTGATTTGCCGCCTTCTCGATCGAACCGATCTGCGGGTTATCGATCTGCACTTTGTATTTCCCCGCGACCTGCTGGAGCGAAGTGAGCAACGAAGAGGCCTCCGCCGGATTGGTCAGCGCCGGCTGGCGTTTTTGCAGCCAGTCCGCCCGGGCCGTCCAGGTTTTGTACTCGTTCAGATAAACCTTCTGCTCGGTCCGCGCCGCGCTTTGCTCGGCCCAATCCTTCCGCAGATCCGCGCTCATCCCGAGGAGCGCGTTCCAGAGCAAAAGGTTAAGGAGCAGAAAGACCACGCCGCCGACGCCGAGCGTGAGCATGCGCTCGCGTTGATTCATTCGGGCGAACCAGCTGAAATTCATTTCGGTTTTCCTTCCATCCGGAACTGAGCATGCCCGTTCGGCAAAATCCGCGGCGGCCCGAGCTCAAAACTGAACGCGCGAAGATCGGGATTCGCTTTCACCTTTTCGGCGAATTGGTAGGCGAGCGCGGCGTTCGGCGCCTCGCCTTGGACGGCGAGGTTGCGCGCGGTCTGATCGTATACCGTAATCTGGACATCGGGATTAGGCAGGCTTTGG
Source organism: uncultured Verrucomicrobiae bacterium (assembly GCA_963742845.1). GTDB lineage: Bacteria > Verrucomicrobiota > Verrucomicrobiia > Chthoniobacterales > UBA10450 > Palsa-1392. Next base: position 257,900 of record CAVUNK010000009.1, read on the forward strand.
AAGAGATGGAAAAGCATTTCCACCGGGTAAAAATGCGGATCGATCGCGGGCGCGAGCGCTTTCCAATCCGCCTCGGTCGCCTTGATGAAATCGACCCGAGGCTGGTCGCGCGCGATCGCCGTTTTCACCCGGCCGACCTGGAAATGAATAATCAAAACGTAAAGTGCGAAGAGGAGGAAAACCGCAGCGTAGGCGGCGCCGGCGATGAGCAGTCGGCGCTTCCATTGCGCCTGCCTAACGAGGGCGATCCGCTGCGCCTTCCAGCTCGCGGGCGCGAGGTTGAGCTTGACCGCAGCGGGCGGCGCTTCGGCTCCGATCAGCTCGGGGCGCTGGGTAAAAATTCCCTCGATCGTGTCGCGGAGCGGCTGGCAATCTTCCCCCAGCCAGACGCTCGGGAAAGAGCTGCTGATGCCCTGCAATTCCGCGCTCAAAGCCATCTGCGGGAGATCGCGCTCGAGTTGCTCCGGCGCGCGCGTCTGCAGCGTGCGGGCGAAACTCACCTTGCCGTTCTCGCTGATCGCGGAGACGAGCTTTTCGCCTTCCGGATAGATGAAAAGCGCGCGTCCGGAAGCGGCATGGGATGCGGCGCGTTGCGCCGCGTAAACCGTCACCTGGCTCGGAATTAGCCCGCGGGAAAGGAGCGGGCCGGCGAGCTCCGTCAGCTTCTGGTTATGCACCGCGATCGCCGAGACGACGCTCTCGTTTTCACCCTGTTCGATGATCTCGTAGTCGCTCGTCACTTCTTCGGGCGGATAGGGCAGGGTCTTCTCCACCTGAATACGAACCATCTCGCCAAACTCCGCGGGGTCGACCGTGGGCAGGCGTAACCGTTGCGCGAGCACTGCATCGATCGGCAGGCCGAGCACGATATTATCGCCGACAGCGAGGAGGCCGGCGGCCTCGGTCAGGTCGCGCACGGCGCGCACATCCCAGGTGCCATTGCCATCGCGGGCGCGCACGAGATTCCAACCGGTGCCAGAGGGAGCGAGGTAAACGGGTGCGGATGGCGGTTCGATATTACAATTCCTTCCAACGAATCAGCTGCGGGATACCGCTCTTCCGGACAATCATCTGGACGGTGCGTGTGGCGTCGCCGGATTTCCCCACACTGACGACGCGCACAATCTTATCTTTGAAACCGACCAGGCCGTTGAGCTGCGCAAACTGCTCTGGGGTAAATCCGAGCGCAACTCGAACCTCATCGAGGGAGTTAAAAACCGGATCGTCATCCGTGCCGTCGATCCCGTCGGGTCCGCGGCGCAGCTCGAGGAAACGATCGACGATCGGCTCGTTCATCCCCGGCAGGGAAAGCAGCACATCGCGCGACGCCCAGGCGAGGTCGATCGGCCCGCTGCTGAAAAGCGTGAAGTCCTCATCCCAGTTCGCGCGAGCGGTGAAGTCCTCCCAGTATTTGACCTCCTTCAATTCCTCGACCCGCTGGAGGAGCGCATTTTTCGGCTGGTAATTTTCGCTCGCCTCCGCGCCGTTCAACCGCGGCAGATCGTCCGGGTCCACAAAGTCGAGCAGTGAATCGATCATCCGGTCGCGCTCATTCAGGTCGATCCCTTTCGCTTCCAGAAATCTCCGCAGGACTTCGAGCCGCTGCGGGTTCTCGCCCGCGACGATCCAGGTGAGATTAATCCGGCCGCCTTCGCCGGTGATCCGCGCGTCGAAACTCTGGCGGTTGCCTAACGAGCCCTTCAGCACCGCGTCGCCCGCTTCCACCTGCGGATTGAGTGCGATCTCTGCCCCGGAGCAGGCGGCGGCTTCCGCCTCGAGGGTGCGACTGGCGTCGCCGCTGAGGACAATGCGTGAATCAATATCGAGCGCCCAGTTAATGATCAGAGCACTGAGCAGGAAAAGCGCCCAAAGGGAGAGCATGAGCGCGGCGCCGGAGCGTGGGAGGTGGGCGGAACGTTTCATCCTTTTAAAGCGGCGAACGTCGCAACGGAATAATCGCTTCCCATGGAACCGAGCCGCCGACGCGATCGAGCGACACCTTCACGAGATGCGGCAGCGTGCCGCGATCGGTCCAGCGATCGACCCACGCGTTCAGTCGCGGATCGAAATAGCGAATCTCCATGCTCCGCAGATTTTCCATCAGCGGCACCCAGGATTTATCGGCCTCATTCGTAGTCGAGTCATCTTCGTCTTCCGGTTCGCGGGACACGCCCAATTCCATCAGGTCGGTTTTCGGAATCGGCTTCAGCCGCAAAGTGACCATGTAGTCACCGGTCGCGTAGCGAGTGAAAAGCCCCGGACCGGCCGAGCAGGTCCAGGTCATCTCGTCGCGGGAACGGCCACTGAATTTATACGGCTCGCCGCCAAGCGCCCCCTCCCCTGCCGGCAACTCCTGCAGTTGCGCAGTGAGCAAATTTGCAAATCCGGCGTAGCGCGCATCGTCAGCGTTCACCTCGGCGGAGACGCGCACGGCGATGAGATTCGTGGAAACGAAGCGGTAGATTGCCAGCGCCATCATCCCAAGGATCGCCACCGCCAAAGTAATCTCGAGCAGCGTAAAAGCGCGCGCGCGCGATCGCCCGCGGAGCGAGTTAACCGGCCCGGTAAACATAGAAAACCAGTTGCTTGTTTTGTTTTACCCCTCCACGGGCCCACTCCGCGGTCAGGATCACCTGCGTGATCCCGCTCACCACCGTGTTGTCGCTATTCGTCAACTCTTTCGGCGTCGCCTTTTGCACCAGCCTAACGATCCCGTAACCGGTATCAATCTTGTCCTCCTTGGAGGAATCAGGCGTCTGCGGCGTCGCCTGCAGTTCCGCCATGCGGTTGCCAAGGAGTTGCCGGACGCGGTTCTCCTCCTCGCTCAGTTCGCTCGCGTTCAGGCAATTCTCGACCGCGCGCCCGAGCGCGAACACGCCGACCACGAAAATCGTCAGGCCCAGGAGCACTTCGTAAAGTGCGAAGCCGAGGATGCGTCTATTTCGCCGCATAACGAACGATCTCCGGCCGGGCGGTCAGCGGGGCGTAGTTCACTTCCCAGGCGCCATCCACGCCGCGGAATTTGACGTTTGCCGGCTCGCAGGTGCCCGAGGGCCAGAAAATCCATTGCTGCGGCGCATCCTTTTGCAACGCCGCCGGGAGTCCGAGAACGAAGTTGTGCGTCCGGTCGAGCGCAACGTGCGCCACCGGCGCATCGCCGTCGGTTTTCTCCAAGGCTTCCGGACGTAAAATGATCGCTTCCTTCTGCCAAACAAGCAGATACGGCCGGCGCTCGCGTACACTGTGTTCCTGCGCCTGGTGCACCAGATCGTTCATCGCAGTGAGCGAACGCTGGAGCCGGCGATCCGCCATCACGCCGCTCACGCTCGGGATCGCGAGCAGCATCAGGAGCATCAAAATGAAAACGGAAATCGCGATCTCGATCAGCGTAAATCCCCGGGTGCGATGCATGGGCGATTTTACGCTCTCGCGGCCGAATCACAAGATGGCACGGCCACGCAATTGCGACGGCAGCGCGCGACGCAGCTCCAACCGGTTCCAGCGAAAAGCGCAATTCACCGCTAAAAAAACGCAAGCGCACGACAGCACCCGCGAGCGCTTGTGGTAATCTCTTCCCCAGTGATCACCTCTGCCGCCCGCTCGCCGCAGGTTCCCGCCGCCACCCCGGAAATGTCCGCTCCTCGCCTTGGGGTAGTGGTAAAATTACTCGTCCTCTTCGCGGTCCTCTCCGTGCTCGCGATGTTGGTCTGGCAAAGCATCGCCAACGGCGGCACACCCGACCCGACCCGGGCAAACACCAGTCCCACCGTGGCCGCGCTCGATATTGCGGTGCTGGTCTTTCGCGAAGGGTTGGAATGCATTCTCGTCATCGCTGCGATCACCGCGAGCATGACCGGCGAGCGTCGCGCTTGCCGTCGGCCGGTCGCGTGGGGCGCGGGCCTTGCGTTCATTGCCACGCTGGTCACTTGGATGATCGCGGTCCGGATCATTAACTCGCTCGCGGACAATGTTTCCGCGCTGAATCTCCAGGCCGCGACCGGGCTACTCGCGGTCGTCGTGCTGCTGGTGATCATGAACTGGTTTTTCCACAAGATTTACTGGGGTGGCTGGATTCGCGCGCATAATCGCCGACGCAAAACGCTCCTCGGCGCGGGCCCGGAAGCTTCGCAACGCCGGCTGGTCTGGGGCCTGATTCTGCTCGGGTTTACCTCGCTCTATCGCGAAGGCTTCGAGGTGGTTTTGTTTTTACAAACCTACTACCTGCGGCTCGGTGGTGGCGTTGTGCTCAAGGGGACGCTGCTCGGGCTCATCCTCTCCGGCTTCGTCGCGGTGCTTACTTTCGTGCTCCAACAGCGGCTCCCCTATCGGCAGATGCTCGTGACCACCGGCGTCCTCCTCGGCGCCGTACTCCTCGTGATGGTGGGCGAGCAAGGCCAGGAAATGCAGCTTGCACATTGGATTTCCACCACGCCGATTCCTGGCCTAACGAGTATCGTCCCTGACTGGGCCGGCCTCTGGTTCGCGATTTTCCCGACCTACGAAACGCTCGGGCTGCAAGCGGTCGCGGCCGCGATCGTGATCGGATCCTACTACGCCGCGCGCCGGGTGCGCTGTACCGCGGAACCGGTTGCCTCCGCCGCCGCCCCGGCAACGCCGGAGATGATCGCGCGCCAACTCGAAGCGGCGCGTCGTTAGGCATTTTGAAGAGTTCTGGTTGGTCTTTATAAAAAAGACTCGAGCCGTCCGGGCATCACCTGGCTCGAGTCGGTCGACGAAACGGTTTGGGTTGGCTGATCGACGGCATTCGATTCGCTTCACTCCCGCCCAAGGCAGCCACCTGAAACGCCGCGCCAAAGGCGCCGGCGCAGCTGATCGCAGAGTCCCCCCGCAGGCCGGCGGATTCGTTAGGCCGAAAGATCGTTAGGCAGTGGGCAGGACCACCGGAGATTCGGGAGTCCCCGTCACGCGCCTCTCCAAATGGCGCAAATCCAAACCGCGCGTCTCGCTCCCGTAACGCAGGAAGAGGAGCAGCGAAATAATCACCGGCGCGATGATGCCCGCCGCCGCCCAGCCCAACGTTGGGACGAGCGCGCTGATGCTCAGGATCTGCGCGAGAACACCTCCGCCTTTGGTGCAGGCGGCGACCAGGCCGGTGGCGCGGCCGCGAATTTTCAGCGGATAACATTCCGCCGCATAGGGCAGCAGGATCGCGATGATTCCGTTACTCCCGATGATCAGGAGCGCGATTGGGAAGACCGGGCTGCCGCCGAGCCGCGTCTCGAGCAGGAGCACCCAGACCAGGCCGAGCAGCGTGACCACGATCATGCAGGTCAGCGCCCATTTCGTGCTCCAGCGGCTGTAGAGGAACGTGCAAATGAAAACGGTGGGGAAGGCAATTAGCGCCGATTCCGCGAGCAGCCGGCTCGAGACGCCCATGGAATAGCCTTTCGCCACGAGATCGTTAGGCATCCAGAGGAGCAGGCCGAAATTAATCAATCCCCAGGAAAGCGCCGCGATCGTCAGGGCGGCGGTTTTGCCGATGAGTTCCGGCGTCCAAAGTTTCGCATGGGCAATCGCCCCGTGACCATGTCCGGTGCTCATCGTTGCGGGAATGTCGTGCTTGTCATCCCGGATTTTTCGGGCGCTGATTGTCCCGAACTTCTCCATCACTTTGTGCGCCTCCGCCGTGCGACCGCGCGCGAGCAGGAAGGTGGCGGACTCGGGTATGAGGCTGCCCATCGCGAGCAGCAGCAGGCCCGTCGGCAGATTCAACAGCCAAAGAATCCGCCAGCTCAGGATTGGCACGAGCAGCGCCGAAAACGCGCTCGCCGCGAAATAACCGCCGACCGCGCCGAGACCGCCAATCAAAACCAGCGCCCAACCACGGTGCCGGGAGGGCATGGTTTCCGCGAGCAGCGCATAGGTGACCGGCAACATGCCGCCCGCGCCAAAGCCCATCAGGAAACACATGCCGATATTCCAGTTCAACGAAGGCATCGCCCCACAAATCGAAGTGCCGACGAAAACCACGGCCGAAAGGAGAATCGCCGCCTTGCGTCCGTAGAGGTCGGCCAGAATTCCCCAGAGCACGGAACCACTAGCCGTCCCGACCAGCGCGAAAAATGGCACCAACGAAACATGCGCTCGCGTGGTCTGATATTCCTTGATCATGCCGGGCACGGTGAACCCGAGACTGGCAGGCTTCATCACGTCGATGATGAGCGCCACGACCAGCGCGATCATCAGCGTGATGTGCGCGCGGCTGAGCGGCGCGTCCTCCGGAGCGACCACGGTGACCTTGAGATCGGTCTGCGCCTTGTAGGCGGCTTTGCTGGGGAGCAATCCGTAGGCGGCCAGGCCGACACTCGCGATGATCAGATACATTCCGAAAATCATGCTCGCATCCATCGGCATGCCGTAGAGGACGAAACCGTTGTGGCGCCCCATCAGGAACATGGGGATGTGCAGAAGCACGCCGATAGTGACGCCGATGATGCCCAGCCAAAAGGCCCAGATGCCGCGGCGATCGAGAAAGACTTGTTGATTCATGTAGTCGGTTTTTGGTTTCTGACGATGCCGTTTATAGCGTTATTGGTTTGACCGATGCAACCAGAAATTCGTTTGGGCGGCTCTGCAACCGGTTTCGGCTCAACCCTTGAAGCCCGGCCGATTGGTTCCAAACTGTCGGCATGTCCTGGAATCGCCACGCCCTTGCCCGCCGCTTTTTCTCGTTAGGCAGTATTTGCCTCTTCGCCGTTTCGGCCCGCGCGACCGCGCCGGAAAATAAAACCGGCTTCGACGAAAAACTCTGGAGTGGGATGCAATGGCGCGAAGTCGGGCCCTATCGCGGCGGACGCGCGCTCGCGATCGCCGGCGTCCCGGGTGAGCCGAACACTTATTACTTCGGCGCGGTCGCCGGCGGGATCTGGAAAACCACCGATGGCGGCGGAAACTGGCATCCGCTTTTCGACCAGCAGCACGGCACCTCGTCGATCGGCGCGCTCGCGGTGGCGCCGAGCGACGCGAACATCATTTATGCCGGTAGCGGCGAGGCGGCGCCGCGCGGCAACATCACCTACGGCGACGGCGTTTATAAATCCGTCGATGCCGGCAAAAGCTGGCGCAACATCGGTTTAAAAGACACCCGCCATATCGGCGCGCTGATCGTGAATCCCGAAAACCCCGACATCGTTTTCGTCGCGGCGCTCGGTCACGCGTTCGGGCCGAACGACGAGCGCGGCGTTTTCCGCACGAGCGATGGCGGCAAGACCTGGCAGAAAGTGCTCGGCAAAGACAAGGACACCGGCGCGATCGACGTCGTCTTCGATCCGCACAATCCGAACACCCTTTACGCCGCGCTCTGGCAGATGCGGCGGCAGCCGTGGTTTTTCTCCAGTGGCGGCACCGGTAGCGGGCTCTACCGCTCGACCGACGGCGGGAGCACTTGGCAGGAACTGAAGGGGAACGGCCTGCCCGAGGGCATCTTCGGCCGGATCGGGCTGACGGTTTCGGGCGGCGATTCGAGTCGCGTCTTCGCGATCATCGAGGCGAAAGAAGGCGGCATCTTCCGCTCCGACGATGGGGGCGAGAACTGGACGAAAGTGAACGACGACCTCCGCTTCCGGCAGCGCGCCTGGTATTTCAGCAAGATCTACGCGGACCCGAAAGCGCCGGACACGGTTTACGTTTTGAATACCGGACTCTTCCGCTCGGTCGATGGCGGGAAAAACTTCACCCTCCTCCCCGCGCCGCACGGCGATCATCACGGCCTTTGGATTGACCCGAAAAATCCGCAACGCCTCGCCAACGTGAACGACGGCGGCGCGACCGTTTCGGTGGATGGCGGCGCGACCTGGACAGGTCAGGATAACCAGCCGACCGCGCAGTTCTATCACGTCGCGGTCGACAACGCGTTTCCGTATCACATCTACGGCGCGCAACAGGACAACTCGAACCTCGCGATCGCGAGCAGCGCGCCCGACGGCATCATCAGCCGCGAGGATTGGTTTCAGGCCGGCGGCGGCGAATGTGGTTTCGTCATTCCCGATCCGCGCGACTGGCACATCATCTACTCCGGCAACGAGGGGAACCTGACCCGCTACGACAAGACCGCGGAGAAGTCGCAGGACATCAGCGTCTGGCCGCTCGATCGCTCCGGCCACGGCGCCGAGGATCTCGAGTATCGCTATCAATGGGTTTCGCCGTTCCTGCTTTCGCCGCACAAGCCGGATACGATCTACACCGGCTGGAGCTCGGTCTTTAAATCGACCGACCAGGGTCACAGCTGGAAAACGATCAGCCCCGACCTAACGAGAAACGACAAGAGCAAGCAGAAGCCGAGCGGCGGCCCGATCCAGAACGACATCACGAGCATTGAATATTACGACGTGGTCTTCGCGCTCACCGAGTCGCCGTTGAAAAAAGGTCTGCTCTGGGCCGGGACCGATGACGGGCTGCTCTGGGTGACAAACGATGACGGCGCGAAGTGGAACAAGGTCACCCCGCCGATGCCGGAATGGAGCTGCGTCAGCCTGATCGACGCGTCCACTTTTGACCCGGCCGAAGCCTTCGTCGCGGTGGAGCGCCATCGGCTCGACGACTTCAAGCCTTACATTTTCAAAACCGAAAATGGCGGTCAGAGCTGGACCGCGATCACCAGTGGGATTCCCGATGGCGCCTACGTGCACGCGGTGCGGCAGGATCCGAAACGGCGCGGCCTGCTTTACGCCGGCACCGAGCTGGGCGTTTATGTTTCGTTCGATGCGGGCGCGCATTGGCAGCCGTTGCAGATGAATCTGCCGACCTCGCCGGTCCGCGATCTCGTAATCAAGGACGACGACCTCGTGGTTGCGACGCATGGGCGTTCCTTCTGGGTGCTCGACAACATCACGCCGCTGCGGCAGGTGAACGCGCAGACCGCGCAGGCCGAGCTGACTCTCTATCAGCCCGCGACCGCCGTGCGTCTCCATTATTACGGCGAGATTCCGATTCGCGAGCCCGCCGGGAAAAACCCGCCGCCGGGCGCATTGATTGATTACTACTTCAAGACCGCGCCGAAGGACGAGGTGACGCTCGATCTACTCGACGCGCAGGGGAAGGTCGTTAGGCATTTTTCGAGCAAGGAAAAGAAGGAAGCCGATCAGCCGCCGGAATGGCCCGACCAGCCGCAGCCGGTGAAAACGATCCCCGCAAAAGCCGGGATGAACCGTTTCGCCTGGGACCTCCGCTACGACGACCCGGTGCAAACGCCCGGCGCCTTTTACATCGGCGAACCGCCTAACGGACCGGTCGTGCCTCCCGGCGACTACCAAGTGAAGCTGACGGTGAACGGCCAGGCGCAAACCGCGCCGCTCCACGTGGTGATCGATCCACGCGAGAAGGACGCCGGCCCGGGAATCCAACAGGCCGTCGCCCTTGGCCTCCAGGTGCGCGACCGCTTTTCGCAACTGCACCAGGCAATCAACGAAATCCGCGAGACCACCACGCAGATCGACTCGTTGAAAAAGCGCTTCGCGGAAAACGAAAAAGTGAAACCCGCGCTCGCCGCCGCCGCTGACCTGGAAAAGAAAGCCGCCGAAATCGAGGGCGTCCTGATGCAGGTGAAAATGAAAAGCTCCGAGGGCAATCTCGTTTTCCCTAACGAATTGAACGAGGAATTCTACACCTTCAACGCCACGATCGACGCCGACTCCGCGCCGACCGAACCGCAGCAGGCCGTCTTCCAGAAACTCAGCTCCCGGCTCGACGAGCAGCTCCAAAAATGGACCGCGCTCAAGGAAACCGAAGTGCCGAAAGTGAACGAGATGATCAAACAAGCTGACGTCCCCGCGCTCACCGTGGCTCGTTAGGCTTGTCATCCTGAGCGAAGCCGAAGGATCTCGTCGGGCTTCTGGGAAGCCTCGCAACCACACCCCCCGCACCCACATGGCTGGCTGAATGGAAATCCCGCGGGATCCTTCGGCTCCGCTGCGCTCCGCTCAGGATGACAAATCGGCGCTTGAGGCGAAGCTGAAGCGCATGGTTAATGCCTAACGAATGAGCCATTCCCATAGCCACGAAGTCGACTACGGGCGCGCCTTTGCCATTGGCGTGCTCCTGAACAGCGCCTTCATCGTGGCCGAAGTGGTCTTCGGACTCTTCAGCCATTCGCTCACCCTCCTCGCCGACGCCGGGCACAATCTCGGCGACGTCCTCGGCCTCCTCATGGCCTGGGCCGCCTCGAATCTCCAGCGGCGCGACGCGACCGAGCGTTACACTTACGGGCTTCGCCGCACCTCCGTCTTAGCCGCGCTCTTTAACGCGCTCCTCCTCCTCGTCAGCGTCGGCGCGATCGCTTGGGAAGCGATCCGACGCATGGTTCACCCCGAGCCGGTTGCTGGCCTGACGATCATCTGGGTCGCCGCGATCGGCGTCGTCATCAATGGCGTAACCGCATGGATGTTTGCCAGCGGGCGCAAAGGCGACCTCAACATCCGTGGCGCTTTTCTGCACATGGCGGCCGACGCGGCCGTGTCGGTCGGTGTGGTCGTGGCGGGCCTGATTTTGCTCCGCACCGGCTGGCTACTCATCGACCCGATCAGCAGCCTGCTTATCGTCGCGATCATTCTCTGGGGAACCTGGGGCTTGTTCCGCGATTCGCTCAACCTGGCGCTCGACGCCGTGCCCTCCGGGATCGATCTCCCCGCGGTGAAAGCCTGGCTCGAAAAGCTGCCCGAAGTCTCCGCGCTTCATCATCTCCACGTCTGGGGCCTGAGCACGACCGAGGCCGCCTGCACCGCGCACATCGTGAAGCGCGATCCGAATCTCGACGACGATCTCCTGCGCAAAATCGCCGACGGCCTGCACGAGCAATTTGGAATCGAACACACCACGGTGCAGTTCGAGTCGTGTCTCGCGCCCGATTGCCCGATGGAATCGGAAAGGGCCGCCGCGCATTCATGAGCACCGCCGTCACCAAGGCCGTGATCCTCGCCGCCGGCCGCGGTACCCGGATGCGCGAGCTGACCAACGAGCTGCCGAAACCGATGATCGAGGTGCGCGGCAAACCGATCCTGCTCCACATCATCGAAGGCCTGCGCGCGGCGGGGGTAACCGATTTTCTGATCGTGGTCGGTTATCGCGCGGAAGTCGTTAGGCAATTTTTCGGAGATGGCGCGGCGCGCGGCGTGCGGATCGTTTACCGGACTCAGGAGGAGCAGAACGGGACCGGCAAAGTGGTCGAGCTGGCGCGGGATTTTGTCGGCGCCGATTCGTTTGTGCTGAGCTATGGCGACATCATCATCGAGCCGGAAAATTATCACCGGCTCACCGCGCTCGAGGAAGGCACCGCCGCGATCGTGAGCGTGAAGCACAACGAAGATGTCAGCCAGGGCGGCGCGGTTTTTATGAATGAGCGCTTCGAGCTCGTCGATCTGCGCGAAAAGCCGCAGCCTAACGAACCGACGAGCCCCTGGTATAACGCCGGCGTTTACACATTTCGCCCGACGCTTTTCGATTTCACCGCGCAGCTCGAGCTCTCGCCCCGCGGAGAATACGAGCTCACCGACGCGATCCGCGCGCTCGCGCTCTCCGGCGAAAAAGTGCAGGTTTTTGAGCTAACCGGCGCGTGGGCCGACGTGCGCGACCCGGAAATCCTCGCGGAACTAAATCGTTAGGCGCTCACGAGAACAAAGCGCGCTGGACAAGCCAGTAGCCGCCAGCGAGCGCGATCGCGACGGAGCAGGCCGGCACGCCCAGTCGAAGGAAGCGCGGGTTCTTTCGAAAGTAAACCAGCAGCGGCCAGAGCATTGCGGCGACGCTCAACTGCCCGACTTCCACCCCGCTATTGAACGCGACCAGCGGCACGACCGCGGCGGCACCGCTCTGGGCCACGCCCATCTCGCGCAGCACGCTGGCAAAGCCGAGTCCGTGCACCAAGCCGAAGGCAAAAGTAAGCAGCCAACGACCGCGCAGCGCGCCGTCACCTCGCGCGAGATTTTCCACTCCGACGAAACAGAATGGAAGCCGCAATCGCCGACTCCACGAAGCGGCTCGGCAATTGCACCAGGCCGAAAGTGGAAAGCGCGAGAGTGAGCGAATGCGCCACGGTGAAACAGGTGATGAGCAGCAGCGCGGAGCGAACGTGCCGACAGACCACGAGCAACCCGAACAGAAAGAGCAGATGATCGTAACCGGTCAGGATATGCCGAATCCCGAGGAGCAGAAAATCGAAGAAAGGATGACTAACGAGTGTAGGTGTGCCGCTGCCTGCGAAGGTGGCGGTGTCGTTCTGGCTACTGAGTAACTGGCGCGCGATCTCTTGTCCGGAAGCGTCCTGCGCGGCAAAAGCCTGGCGATGGCCAAAGGGCAGCTCGGAAAGCAGAGCCGAACGGATGGTTAACTTCCCTCCCCCCGCCGGCCTCGGATACGTGAACTGAAACTCAACGTTCTTATTCTGGTCGACGCTTGCCGCGATACTTGCCGGCGCGACCTTCTGCTCATCGACGGTGAGAATCAGAGCCCGCCGGGCCAATTCATCGAGACGCTGCTGCACAGCCGAGCCATCAGCGCGGAGCGCCGCCGGTTCCTCACCGAGCACGCCCGCGATGTCGCGGTCGTTGAAGGTGACAACGGCTTGGATTTCCCGATCGCCGAGCACGACCTGGGCCGCGCTCAATCCAGGATCATGCGCGAAGGCCGTACCCGCAATGAGCACGAGGACGGCGGCGATCAGGTAGCGCATCAGCGAGGTAACCATCAACGAACTCGCTGGACAAGGATCGGGCCGGCTTGGAGTTACCCGAGCCGGCCCGTCCAGCGTGATTCTATTCTAACTCTTTATTGATCGAGGTCGTAGCCTTCCACCAGGCCGGTGCCGGTTCCGCCACCCGCTCCGCGGACGACCATGGTGTAAGCACCCGGCGTCAGGGTCATCAGCACGGCCGACTCGTTGTCCTTGCTCGGCGCCAAGCCCGTCGCGGCGATCTCTGTCTGCTGCGTGTCTTTCCAGTTATCGTTTGACGCAATTAATGTCGCACCCTGATAGATATCGATAGTCGGATTCGCCAAAGGATTCGATACGGTCAGGGATGGACCCAGAGCGCGGAAGAGTACCTGTTTCGAAGTCGTCCCTCCGATGATTACACCGCCGATCAGGACGTCTTCACCGGTTAGCACGGGGCCGCGGGTCGAGATATTCTGGAAACGATCCGGCGTCACCGTGATCGCGAGCGACTTGTGGTGCTGATGGTTGCGACCGTTATGCGGCGTGCCGGCATAAGGGAAGACCTTGTTGTAGACACTGTCGTTGGCACTCACGTTATCGATGCCGTCCGCCGAAGTGATCACCGGATTAGCGGGATCACGCAGGTCGCTCAGGATCGCAGTGACCGCAATGTCGATCACATCGTCACCGAAACGCCGGCCGTTCGGCCAACCACCGGGGACGGTGCCGTTATTGAAGAAGCCGGTCTGGACCGTGCTCGTGAGCGTATCGCCGCCGAAGATACCGAGGCGGCTGTAGCCCGCGTCATCAGGGTTAGCCGCGAAGCCGGCGCCACCACCCGCGAGGCGCGCGGGAGCGGTCGAGAGATCGACCTTGATTACGTCCGGGATGAAGATCCCGACGAGATCGGTACGGTTATCTTCAATTGCGGTCATCTGGCCGCCGAAGAGGATCGAGTTGATCAACTTCGCGAGCTCAGGCGTGTTCGCATACTTCCGAAACGTCGTCGCGTCTTCCGTCGGCTTCGTGCGGCTGTAGAGATCCTTATCCACGAGTGCCACCAGACCTTCGTTGAAGAGCGGGTTACCCTGACGACCCACCTGAACAAACGGTCCAGAACGCGCCGGATCGGGCGAACCCGGTCCCTCGGACAGCACGGTGATCTGCGGGCGGCTGGTCGTCGCATAAACGCCGACCACCTGCTGGTCGCCTCCGAGATCAGCGACCGGAATTTCCAACGCGATATCGTGGACATTGAAACCGGCCTGACTGTCAAAGACATCGTTCCCGGTGCGGAAACTCAGGAGATCAAAAACCGCCTGAATATCGGCATAGAAACCGTCTTCGCGCTGACCAGCGAAGGAGACATAGTCACTCGCCAGGGGCGTGATCGCGGCCGTAGTGTAACGATCCAGCTTCGCGCTGTCGTTGACTCCGGGCCGAGCGAGATTTTCGCCGTTGTGAGCGACATTGTAGTATGGAGTAGCGATGCCCTGATTGTTAGGGGGCACCACGCCCGAGCCGAGGTTGGTCGTCGTGTTCGTCCGATGATCGACTTTGGTTACGGTGTAGTTCTGGGTCAGGTTCTGGTTCTGGCCGTCAACCTTCTTAATGACTCCGAGGAACGACTGGAGAATCGTATTCTGGTTCTTGAAGCTCGTGGTGAAACGGAACTGATAGGAAATGGTCGCGACACCCGCGGCCACATCGTTGCCGAGCGAGACGTGGATCTCATAAAGCACGTTGTCGTCGAAGTTATACTTGTTCGGTCCGATACCCGGCTCCTCGAAAGGATAAACCGCGAGTGAAGTCTCGAGATACTTCTGGCCGCCCTTATCCGTAAGGAAAGCGTAGACGTCAGTGGTGTTGGCGGAGGGATCGAGGGTGATAAGCGGTGCGTCCATGTGACTGGAAGCGCGCGCGGGCGCGGGCAGCAGGGCGACCGCGAAGAGCGCGGCGCCGGCCAACCCGGCTAGCTGGCAGGTGGTTTTCTTATTCATAAGGTGAGGATGTTCTTTCAGTTTGGTGGTTTGTTAGTTCGAGGAGAGTTCGGTTCCGTGGGCGGGCGGAAGAGTGGCGAGCTTGCGCTGCAAAGTCTGGCGTTCGGAAGGCATCAGGGTTTGCGCGAGCGCGCCGGCTTTTTGAAAATACTCCCGGGCGGCTTCCGGTTTCCCGGCGGCCCTGGCAATGACCGCCGCGTGATAGAAGAGGCGGCCATCCTGGGTTCCTTCCGCAAGAGCTAGCTCTGAGTTTTTAGCGGCCTCGGCGATGTCGCCGTTGGCCAGTAGCGCCCAGGCCAGCGCATCGCGGGTGAAGATATCCTGGCGATTTGTGAGTTCATCCTGCGCCAGGCGCAGCGCGAGATCGAGTTTCTCGCCGCGCGAAGCGAGAAAGAGAGACAGGGTCCGCGGGTCGTTCGCCTGGCCGGTCGTGAGAAGTTTCTCTTCGATCTCCTGCGCTTCCGTCGCCTTCCCCGCTCCGCGCAAGGTGTCGGCTAACGTCCAGAGATACTCGGGCAGCGGGCTCTTCTGCGCGGCAGCCCGCAGAGCTTGCAAGGCTTCCGCCGTCTTACCCTGCACGAGAAGAATGCGACCACGCTGGAGCAGCGCCGCGGCATAGCCCGGGACGAATTGGTCGGCTAACTCGGTCGAGCGCAGAGCCACCTCGGGCTCGCCCGCTTGTAACTCATAAAGGGCCAGCCGGGTGTAGGCCCAGGCGACCGGCTCCGGTTCCTTCGGGCTTCCGCCACTCACCGCGAGCAGGCTCGCCTGCACCGCGCCCGGGATTTCGCCCTTCAGCCAGCGCATATACGCGACCCGGCTGTAGGTCTGCAGACACGGCTTCAGATTCACCATTTTCTGGTAAGCCTCGATCGCCGGCTTGAGTTTCCCTTGTTCCATCAGCGCATCGCCGAGGAGGGCATAGTCGAAAACAAAGTCGCGTTGCGCGATAAGCTTGCGCGCGAGCGTTTCGGCATCCTTGAAACGATGGAGCGCGTGATAGATATGACCGCGCATCAGCTCGGCATCGGCTGCGCCGGGAGTTTTGCGCTCGACCGCGTCGGCACATTGCTCGGCGAGTTTGTAAAAGCCGGGGTCACTGCTCACCCGGGCCTTGTTCACAAAAGTCCAGCCTAACTGTTCCAGTAACTCCGGCCGCTCCGGCGACTGGCGTATCTTTTGTTGCAACGCGGCGATTTGCTTGTCCACCGGCCCTGTGCCGCCCATCGGAGTCAGCACGACCGCCAAAGGATCGGCAGGAATCACGCGCCTCGGCGCGCTCTTCACCGACTGCTGCTGCGGCCGGAGCAGACTGAGGGCGACGATGGCGACCAGGAAGACGCCGAGAGCAGGAAAGAGTAATTTGCGCACAGGAAACGGGAGTTGCTTCCTGTCTATCCGCCGCGCGCCGCGGCGCGGATGCTATTTCCGCAAACGATGTTCCTGCCTAACGAGTAGACCAGGGCGTGCGCGCAATGACCCACATCCCCCGACTTCTTCCCGGCGCCGCCCGATTTTCGCTGATGCAGGCAGCAGCAGCGCGAAGACCATGACCACGATGCCGCGCTGCTTTTACAATTTCACCGAGCGCAACCGGAGAGCGTTGGCGATCACCGAGACGGAGCTGAAACTCATCGCCAGCCCGGCGATCATCGGGCTGAGGAGCAACCCGAAAACCGGATAGAGCAAGCCGGCGGCGATCGGAATGCCGAGCGCGTTGTAGATGAAGGCGAAGAACAGATTCTGCCGGATGTTGCGCATCATCGCGCGGCTCAGCCGGATCGCTTTCTCGATCCCGCGCAGATCGCCATCGAGCAGCGTGATCCCGGCGCTTTCCATCGCCACGTCGGTGCCGGTGCCCATCGCGATGCCGACATCGGCCGCGGCCAGCGCGGGCGCGTCGTTGATGCCGTCGCCGGCCATCGCCACGACTTCGCCCTGCTTCGCGCAATGCCCGTACCCGGTCGTTTTTGTGCTGCGGCTCGACGCCCGCTTCGATTTCGTCGATCCCGAGTTTCGCGGCAACGGCGCGCGCGGTCTGCTCGTTGTCGCCGGTGAGCATGATGATCTTGATCCCGAGCCGGTGCAGATTCTCGATCGCCGCCGGCGTCGATTCCTTGATCGGGTCGGACACGGCGACGATCCCGGCAGCCCGTTGATCGATCGCGACGAAGATCACGGTCTGACCTTGCTCTTTGCAGCGTCGGCCGCCTGCGCCTCAAGCGGCTCGAGATCCGCGACGCCCTGCGCGCGCAGGAAATCCGGTTTGCCGACGAAGACGCTGCCGGCCCTCGACCCGACCGCTCACGCCGCCGCCGGTGGTTGACTGGAAATCGGTCACCGTTCCCGGCTTCACCCCGCGCTCTTTCGCGCCCGCGACGATCGCCGCGGCCAGCGGATGCTCGCTGTTTTGTTCCACCGCCGCCGCGGCGGCGAGCAGCGCTTCTTCCGTGATCGAATCAGCGGTCGCCAGACTCGTTAGGCGCGGCCGGCCTTCGGTCAGCGTGCCGGTTTTGTCCACCACCAGGGTGCGCACTTTTTCCATCAACTCGATCGCTTCCGCTTTTTTGATCGAGCACGCCCGCCTGCGCGCCGCGACCGACCCCGACCATGATCGACATCGGCGTCGCGAGGCCGAGCGCGCAGGGGCAGGCGATGATCAGCACCGCGACCGCATTCACGATCGCGTAGGCAAAACGCGGCTCCGGCCCGACGAAACACCAGATCAGAAAAGTGAGCGACCGAGATGGCGATCACAGCCGGCACAAACCAGCCCGCGACTTTATCGGCCAGACCCTGAATCGGCGCGCGGCTGCGTTGCGCCTGCGCGACCATCTCGACGATCTGCGAGAGCACGGTGTCGCTCCCGACCCGCTCCGCCTCCATCAGAACGCTGCCGGTCTGGTTCACCGTCCCGCCGGTGACGCGAGTCGTCAGGCGATTTCGCGACCGGCATCGGCTCGCCGGTGATCATCGATTCATCGATGCTCGTTTTGCCTTCGAGGACGCGGCCATCGACCGGGACTTTTTCGCCGGGCCGCACCCGCAGCTGGTCGCCCTGCTGGATTTCCTCGAGCGGGACGTCGCGTTCTTCGCCGTCGCGGACGAGTCGTGCGGTGGTCGGCGCGAGATCGAGCAAGGCGCGAATCGCGCTCCCGGTGCGACTGCGCGCGCGGCCTTCCAGGACCTGGCCTAACAAGACCAGGACGGTGATGATCGCGGCCGCTTCAAAATAAACGCCGATCTTCCCATGCGTTTGGAACGACGCCGGAAAAATCTGCGGGAAAAGCATCACCACCGCGCTGAAGAAATAGGCCGCGCCGACTCCGATCGCGATCAGCGTAAACATGTTGAGCGAGCGCTGAACGATCGACCGCCAGCCGCGCTGGAAGAACGGCCAGCCGGCCCAGAGCACGACCGGCGTGCTCAAAATGAATTGCGCCCAGCGCGAATAATCGCCTTCCACCCACGCCGGCATCGCCGGCAGCAGATGCCACATCGCGAGAATGAAAACCGGCAGGCTAAGCGCCGCGCCGATCCAGAAACGGCGCGTCATGTCGCGCAGCTCGGTGTTCTCCTCTTCCCCGCCCGCGACGGCGTTCTTCGGCTCCAGCGCCATCCCGCAAATCGGGCAGTCGCCCGGATCATCCTGCTCGATCTGCGGGTGCATCGGGCAGGTGTAGATCGGCTTCGTGCTCGCGCGGAAAGTCGGGTTGCGCTCCAGCGCCATCCCGCATTTCGGACAATCGCCCGGCGTGTCGCTCTCCACGCCCGCGCACATCGGGCAGAAATATTTGCTCGCCGGCTTGCGCGCCGCGGCAGCGCTGGCGGTCTCTTCGGCTGAGTGATGTTCGCCGTCGCAGCAGGAGTGCTCCGCCTTTTCCGCCTCAGCGGAACCAGCGACGAATTGGTCGCGACAATGCGTCGAGCAGAAATAGGTCTTCTCCCCCGCGCGCTCCACCACTGCGGCCGCCGTCGCCGGCCTCACCGTCATGCCGCAGATCGGATCGATATATGTTTGTTCGGTTGTGTTCATCGTAAAAATCGGGTCAGCGCCACTTTCACTTCGGCGATCAGTTCGGGGGTTTTCATTGGCCTGGATTTGGCGTGCGCGCTCTTGCTCCCGTGCCCGACGACGCACGACTCCAGGTGATGGCTCAAAAGTTCGATCCCGAGCGCGTCGAGCGCCGAGCGCACGGCCGAGATCTGGTTCAAAACATCCACGCAATAACGATCGTCATCGATCATCCGCTCGATCCCGGCGACCTGGCCGGCGATCCGGCGAACGCGCGGTTTCAGCCTGCTGGCGGTTTCCGGATTCATCCTCCACCATATACCCGATGGGGGTATATCGCCAGCGCCCATTTTACCGCGCGCCTTTTTAGGAATCGGGGCTACACTGGATTCAACCGGGAGGGTTTCCCGATAATCTTCACAAAGGTCCTGCCATGAAACTGTTAACCATTCTTCCCATTGTCCTCCTGACCTCGATCTCGGGCTTGCTCAGCGCGCCCTCGACCGCCCAGGCGGCCAGCAAAACTTCCATCGCTGGCGATCCGGGCGGACACACCAACCGCGGGGTGAAATACGCGAAGAAAAAGCAGTACGACAAAGCGATCGCGGAGTTTACCAAGGCGATCGAATTGCAGCCAAAAGACCCGAAGAATTACCGCAATCGTGCCCTCACCTACCGGCTGATGGGCGAGCCGAAGAAGGCGGACGCGGACACCGCGAAGGCGATCGAACTGAGCCCGGAATCGGTCAAGTCCTATACCGCCAATGCCCGGGCGCTGATTCGCGAAAAGAAATACAAAAGCGCCCTCGAGGAGCTGAACAAGGCGATCGCGCTCGAACCGCGGAATACCGCCACGCTCCGGCTCCGGGCTTACGTTTTCCTGCTCCAGAAACAGTGGGAAAAAGCGATCGCGGATTACACGGTCGCGATCAACAGCATCAGCAAAGTCGACGTCGAAGGCCGGTCGCGGCGCGGTTTCGCCTATCGCAATTTGAAGAAATACGACCTCGCGCTGGAGGATTTCAGCAAAGTGATCGAGGCCCAGCCGAAAGACGCCGAGGCGTATCGGCGGCGGATTTACATCTATCGGCAGCTGAAGAAAAACGATGAGGCGGATGGCGGACTTGAAGAAGCTCCTGGAATTGAAACCCGACGACGCCGACGCCAAGGCCCAGCTCCGATACCTCGAAAAAAAGCGGGCAAGAACGAAGCCGGCGGCCACTCAGCCGGCCAATTGATCGCGGGCCGGCGCGCGGCCGGGACTCACATTTTTTCTTTGATCCCAGCGCGCAGGAGCCACCAGTTCACCGGGTAGGCGGTGAGGAAACCGGCCAGCATCGCGAGCTGCATCATAAACCAGAAGACCGGATCGGTTTTCTCCAACTCATGCCCGAAGAGAAGAAAAGTGGCGATCCCCATCCAGCCGTACATCCCGACCTGCCACGCGGTCAGCGAGAAGAAATCCGCCTTCGCGGCCGCGACCAGGCCTTTGCCTAACGAGAGGTCCCGCATCGGCGCGATCGTGAAATATTGGAAGACGATCCCGATCGCGAGCGCGACGAAATAGTCGACCAGCCAGCTCCCGAAAATCTTTTGCCCGAAGAGCGTGACCGGGAATACGAAGAGCGTCCACTCCGCCACGATGTCCGCCAGCGTGCAGCCCGCGCCGCAATGGCTCGCGCCGACCGCGACCATCTGCCAGAACGGTTTCTTCTTCCCGGGCGGCTCCTCGTTCCGCGCCTTCGCCTCCATCATCGCGTGCTTCGTCGAGAGCCGGCCAGCAGTGAAATAACCCCAGAGCGCAAGCGGCCCGGCGTAGAGGCCGGTGATCGGCCAGACCAGGTTCATGATCCACATCTGCTGCGGATGCCGGAGCAGGTCGATGGCGATGATCAGGGCCGACAGAAAGCCCAGCCCGAGCGCGAAGAGTGCGAGGAGCGAGAGCGACACATTCCCTTATCGCGCCGGCGACCGGCCGCGGGCGGGTCGAATCACTTCTTGTTAGGCAAAACGGCACGCCGGTCAGAAGCGCACGGTGATCGCGCCGCTCACGCGATAATCCGGCACGACCTGGAGCGCGGTGTTCTCGAGCAGCACGGGAAGTTCCAACCCCACTTCTGCGCTGACTTTGCCTAACGACGCGACGATCCGCGGCCCGACGGAAACCGAAGTGATCCCGGTATCCCCCGCCCGCTCGCCACGGAAACGATCCACATCCTTGTATTCGCCGGAGACGACGGCCTGCAGGCCGAAGATCGCGCGCGGTGTCCGGATGAAATACCAGCCGGGCCCGCCGCTCCAGGAAAGATCGTTCGCGAAATGATATTGATGCAGGCCATCGCCACGGAGGGTGAATTGCAGATCCTGTTGGAAGAAAAAATTCCGATAACGAAGCGAGAGCTGCCCGCCGAAAAGCGCGTCGTAACCGCCGGTGCCGAGCGTCAGATCATGCCCGTGGATTCCGCTCTCAGGCGCACCTTCCACTTCCACTTCGTTAAACTCCTCCCGGATCCGGCTGCTATCGCCAGTCGGAAATTTCACCCCGCCGACGAAGACGCCGGACAAAGTGAAATCCGGCTCGCGCTCGACGAAGCGCGGCGACTTCGGATCGTCGAAATCCACCCCGCGCTGGGCGGCGGAGGAGAGATGAAAAAGAACGAGTTTCCCGAGCAGCGAGACGTCACCGAGCCCCGACTCCGTTCCGTGCTCGCGCACGAAACCTTCGGGCCTAACGAACGAACGGACGATTAGCGGCACGTTCACCTGCACGGCGAACCGGCGACTGAAAGTGTAGCCGCCGACCAGTTGCGTGATCGAGCTGTCCAGTTCCTGGTTGGCCGGGTTGCCGACTTCGCGACCATCGATCTGCACGGTGTTGAAATAAGTGAACTGCTCCGCGATCGCGCCGTAGAGACCGTTCGCCCAGGTCTGCTGCCCGAGCGCGAAATCGGGCGCAGCCACCGCCTCTAATTGCGGAGTGTAACAGCCGCACAAGTCACAGCCGCGCGCGGACAGAATGAGCGTCGCCAGGCAGATGGCTGAGCCCGCTAAAATTTTGAAACTTTTCATGACAAGAGTCCTCCTCGAGAAATTGGAAGGGGCGCATCATGGGGCGCGCCGTTCCGGGCCAGAGTTTGCGAAAGGCTGCGGCCCGCACACACGTGCGGCGCAACGAGACTAACGAGCGTTAGTCAGGCGAGGAGATGGCGCGGCGGCGGCACCGGCGGCGCGGCAGGCCGCTCGACCAGAGAGAAAAGGAGCCCGCGGATAAAAGTGGGGAATGGCCGGCGGCGCCAGGAGCACCGGCCGGGTGAGACAAATCAGATCGAGCTTCGCCGCGGTCGGGAAGGCCGGTGATTTCTGCTCCGATTTTTTGCCGGCCGCGACCGCGTGACAGAGGGCACAGGGATGCGCCCCGTCGAACGTTTTCGCCATCGCCTCGGTGAGGGAAACGTGCTGCGCGTTCCGCACCAGCATCGTCGTCCAGGCGACGGACTGGAGCGCGAGCCATTGCCCGCCTAACGACAGGCAAAGCGCGCAAAGTACCGCGGCACGTCCCAGTCGAAGAATCACAGCAGAAGACTAGGAACTGCGACCGCCACCGTCAATCCCCAAGCGCCAACGCCTAACGAATCGCCTTCGCCGCGAGCGCGAACCCGTATTTCTGAAAGACGTCTAGCGCCGCGGCACTCTCGAGATAGACGAGAAAACGCTTCGCCGCGGCCGGATCAGGCGAGGCGTTCAGGATGGCCACGGGATAGCTGATCACCGGACCCTGCGCGGCCGGGATCTCGAGCGCGACTTTCACTTTTTTAGAAAGCAGCGCGTCGGTTTTGTAGACGAAACCGGCTTCCACATTTCCCGATTCCACCGCGGCGAGCGCGGCGCGGACGTTCTGGGTCGGGACCACTTTGCCGGTGACCTTTTCCCAAAGTCCTTGCGCGGTCAGATACTCCTTCGCGTAGATCCCGGCCGGCACGCTGCCGGGTTGCGCGAGCGCGATCTTCTTTATCTCCGCGCCGGCCAGGTCGGCGGCCGCGTGAATCGTCAGCGGGCTCTCCGCCGGCACCACGATTACTAGCGTATTCCGCAGCAAATCTCGCCGCGTGCCCGGCACAAGCATCCCCGCCTTCTCCAGCTGATCCATCTTCGCCTCATCCGCGGAGAGAAAAAGATCCGCCGGCGCGCCCGCCTCGATCTGCCGCGCGAGCACGCTCGAGGCGTCGAAGTTCAGCCGCAGATGATCGCCGCTCTGCTTTTCATAGACCGCGCCGATTTCCTTCATCGCGTCGGTGAGACTGGCGGCGGCGTGGATGGTGAGTTGCGCCGCGGGCGCGGTCCTTGCGAGAACCAGACTAACGAGAACCAACAAAGTCTTCATGGGTGAGCGGGTGAATTTCGGGGTGTCGCCAGATTGACGCCTCGAATCCGGCTATTGTCACGTGCGATGCCTGAAGAAGAACTCCTGCCCGGCCCCCGGGATTTCGATGCCGCGGGTGCGCTGACCCGGGATTTTCTCCTCCGTCGCGGGACCTGCTGCGAGAACGGCTGCCGCCATTGCCCCTATGGCTTCACGTTGCCGGGCACGGATTCGCCGGTCGCGGATGCGTGAAGCATTTACCGCTTCTTCTCGAGATCGTGATCAGGCTCTTCATTTCGCCGATTTCGCGGCGTTGCGCTTCGATGATGCCGTCGGCCAATTTGCGGACGCGCGGGTCGGTGATGTGGGCGCGCTCACTCGTGAGGATGGCGATGGAGTGGTGCGGGATCATGGCCTTCATCCAGGAAACCTCACCAACCGTGGCCTGGCTGCGAACCAGCCAGAGCGCACTGGCAAAAATGACGATACTGCCGAGGAAGATCGCGGCGTTGACGCCCTTCTTCGTATACATCCCGAGCATGAAGGCGAGCATGATGATCGCCATCGTCGCGCCCATCACCAGGGCCATGTAGGCCCGCGTCTCGCTGAAGAAAATGTGATCGAGCGCATAGGTGTTGAGATACATCAGGCCGAACATCACGATGGTTGAGACCGCGATCATGGCACCGAATTTTTTGTAGTTGTCTTTCATAGGTTCGTTAGGGTTGGTTGTTTGCGATCAAAAGAGGACGCGCAATCCGGCGCCCCAGCCATAATTGGAATGCCACTGGCCGATGATCGAGGTGTTCTTGTTTAGGGCGCCGAATTTGTTGTTAGTTTTTGTTTACGTGATGACTGGACCAGTGGAGGGAACGAATGCCCCATCCCGCTGGCGACTTGGCCAGGACCATGGTTTCGGCAGCGACATTATCGACTGGCTTGCCCTGGAATGTGCCGGTGACACGGAAGGTGGTTATGACCCAGGCGACATTGCCATCCTCCCGCACAATCATACTGAGCTGTTTAGCCGGCACCGCCCTGGCATAGGCGATATCTTCGCTAAGGTGTCCCTTTCCATACTGCGCGCGCGTTTCCACGGCTCCCGCTTCGACGATCGAAGCGTCGTCCCGCAGGAGTGCCATGACTGCCTTCGCCTCACCGGCCGCAAGAGCCGCATGAAACTTCTCCGCCGTCGCCCTGATCGCGGCGGCTTCGGGCGCTGCGCCTGCGGCCAGCGAAATCTGAGGCGTAAGCACAAGAATGGCGGCGGCGAGGAGAGGTAACTGGCAGAGAGTGAGATTTACGTTTCATGAGTGGTCGTGATGCATTGGTTCGTCTCGCTTGTCGTTAGGCCCGGAGACGGAGGTGGCGACGGTGCCGGGCGGGTTTTGATACCAGCCGGGGTCTTCGTAACTCGTGATCCCGTCGCGCATTTTCATGATCGTAAACATTCCGCCCATCTCGATCGGGCCGAACTGCCCCGTGCCGGTCATCATCGGGAGCGTGTTCCGCGGACCGGGCATCATGCCCGCCATGGCCGACATCTCATGCATGCCATCCTCGCCCATGGCCATGTAACCCGGGACGAGCTGGCCCAGCTTTTTCGCGACTACTTTTTGGTTCGCCCCGATCACATTGGGAACGGTGTGACTCATGGCGTTCATCGCGTGATGATTCTTATGACAATGCACCGGCCAGTCACCGGGGTTATCGGCGATGAATTCGACGGTACGGGTCGTGCCGGGTGGTACATTCACCGTCGCCTCCGGCCACCAGCCGGTCTTCGGGATCGGGCCGCCATCCGTTTCCACCACCCACCACCGGTGCCCATGGAAATGAATGGGATGACTGTCCATGCTGAGATTCGCAAAGGTGATTCTCACGCGCTCGTTGCGCCTGATCACGAGAGGATCCGTCCCCGGCCAGGCGCGGCTGTTGAAGGTGAAGATGTTGAAGTCCGTCATCACATTCGGGTTCGGCGTGAAGGTCCCGGGTTCGATCGCCCATTCCTGGAGAAAGATAAGGAAATGGCGATCGACCGGTTCCGGATAACCATCCTTCGGATGAATGATAAAGAAGCCCTCCATACCCATGGCCATCTGGATCATTTCATCGGAGTGCGGGTGATACATTTGCGCGCCATGCTGCACGAGCGGGAACTCATAGGCATAAGTCTCGCCGGGCGGGATATGTTTCTGCGTCACGCCGCCGACGCCATCCATTCCGTTAGGCAGAATGAAGCCGTGCCAGTGCACCGTGGTCGGCTCGGGCAGCTTGTTCGTCACCAGGATGCGCACGCGGTCTCCTTCCACGGCTTCGATAGTCGGCCCGGGACTCTGTCCGTTATAACCCCAGCAGTTTACGACCATGCCGGGCGCGAATTCGCGCCGGACTGGCTCGGCGATGAGATGGAATTCTTTCACTCCATCTTTCATCACCCAGGGCAGCGAGGAACCGTTCGGTGTCACCACGGGTTTCCAATTCACCTTGCCGCCAAGTGCGGGCGCGGGCGTGGGCGACGCCGTGCCAGCCAGGACGTTCGCGCCGTTGGCGATTCGCTGCGCCAGCGTTGAGGCGCCAAGCAGCGCTGCGGTTCCGGCAAATAATTTACGTCGTGTAATCATATGTTCGTTAGGGCTTACTGTGGTCGAGGAAGAGTCTTTCCGCTAAGGCTGCCGCCGACGGCACGTTCCAGCTCGGCGCGCGCGATCCAGTAGTTGCGCCAGGCTTCGATGTAACTGCGCTCGGCGGAGACTTCGTTCTGTTTGGCGAGGAGGAGGTCGTAGGCTCCTTTCAGCATGTAGTTATACTGTTGGAGAGTTAGATTCAGCGCCTGCTGCTGCGTCGGGAGCAGGCGTTTGCCGATGTAGGAGGTAAGGTCGCGCGCCGCGACTAACTGGTCCCGCGCTTCGCGCACCTCGGAGCGGGCGTTGATCGCCGCGGCTTCGAGCTCGTTCTGCGCCCGACGATATTGCGCGGTTAATTTCGCGATCGCGCCCTGGCCGCGGTTAAAGATCGGCAGTTCCAGGTCGAGAGTCGGACCGGTGAGACGGGTCCCGTCGGTTTCGCGTTCGGTGTCGACCCCGAGCTTGATGTCGACCGGGGTAAACTGCGTCTTCGTGCGGAGCGCGAGTGATTGCCCGATAAGATTGAGTTCCATCCGCATCGCCTGTAAGTCGAAACGCTGCGCGATCGCGCGGGATTCCAAGTGCTGGAGCGCGACTTCACGCGTGGGCAGAGCCGGCAGATGATCGGCCATCGTCCAGTTTGTGTTCGGTCCCCAGAGACCCAGGAGCCGGTTCACCTGCTCGCGATCGCGACGGAGTTGTAACTCTGTCTGCGCGACCTCGAGCCGGGATTGTTCGTAGCTTCCCTGCTGGTTCGCGAGTTCCAGGTCGCTCATGTTTCCAGCGTCGTGCAGCCGCTTCGTAAACTCCGCCGCGGTCTCGTTCGTCTCCGTGATGACCTGGAGGCGGCCGAGTAACTGTTGGCGCGCCTGCGCGTTGTAGAACGCCACTTTCACTTCCGCAGCGAGCTTGAGCACGGCGTCGGCGACCTGCGTCTCGGTCCGCGCGAGCTGCGCGGCGGCGACGCGTTTGCGGATCGGGAGGAGGAGGAGCTCGAGGAAATTCTGGGCGACGGAGTATTCAATGTTCGTCCCGGAAGGCGGCCGGCTTGGGAAGCGGAAGCTGGCCGCGAAGCTCGGGTTACTGAGCAGTCCCGCCTCGATCAGCTCCGCCTGCGCGATCCCGATCTCCTCGAAGCGCGCCTGGAGTGCGCGGTTGTTGAGCAGCGCGATCTGCACCGCGCTCTCGGCGGTGAGTTCGCGGTGCAGAAGTTTCTGCACGCCGTCCGCGACCTGCGCGTCTTCCGCGCCGCCGCGATTCCAGTGCACCCGTTTGCCGGTGCGTTCCGCGACCGCGCCGCCGACCCGATCGAACGACGCGCTGGGCGTGCTGCAGCCAGCGAGAAGCGCGCAGCCTAACGACAGAAGCAACCGTGCCTTCATCGCTTCTCCTCCGGGGCAGGGCTCATGCTGTGCATCGAGTGGTCCATCGTGCTCATGTCCATTTTCTCCTCCTGCTTTTCTGCGCGATCATCGGCCGTGGGTGAAAGATAAGTGCGGGCAGAAGCGAGCAGGCTGGGGTGCAGCGGCGCATTGGCTGCTTCCGGCGCGCGCGGATCGGCGGCGCTCGTGGCGGGCCCCGGTGGCAGCGTCACCGCGCAGGACTGCAGGAGCAGGAGCGCTGCGGCCGCGAGCTGTCCGCTTATTTTACATTTAGGTTCGTTAGGCATACAAATTTGGAGTCAGGCTGGGAATGAGAAAACGGCAGAGCAGCGGCGGAAAACCACCGGCGACGAATGAAACGACCGCGCAAGAACTCGCCGCTGGCGAGTGGAGGTCGTTTAGCCTAACGAGGGCGGAGCGTGCGCGCGCAGGCTCTGCTGCAAAACCAACTCAGCGTAACTGACTGGCCCAGGCGGACCCGTGTCGCGCACGAGGGAGCGAACCGGCTGCTCGAGCAGATCGCGCGAAGAAATCAACGTCCAGAGCTCACTCGCGAAGAGATCGAGCAACTGCATCGGAGCGGCCGCTTTCATCATCGCGGGCGCGGTGGAGGCGCGGAGTATCTTGCAGCAGATCAACCCGGAACCCCCTTTTTCCTTCGCCGGCTGTGGATGCATCGGGCAGCTCTCGGCCGCGGGCGACGGCGGGGAGAGGGCAGCGAGCGCGCAATGATTCGAGATCGCCAGCCATGACATGATCATGGTCGTGATCACGAGCGAGCGCAGGATCATCCGAAGTTCCATGAATCCTCCACATCGTCGCGCTGGCGCCAAATTTCAAATAGCGCTATCATCGGCCGTCCGACACAACGATGAAACGCGCCTGCTCGTTTGCTCTCTTTCTCGTCGCGCTCTTTTTCCTCTGCGCCGGTTGGCGGGACGGCCGGCGCCATGGCGAACGGAAGGAACGCGGGAGCGGCCGGAGCTTCGCCGCGGAGACGGAAGTAAAGGCGACCGCGAGTCGGTCTGCGGTTGCCGCGGGTTGGGACTCGGAGCGTGTCTGGAGCGGGAACGACGACTGGGAACCGTTCGTCGCGGCCGATCGCTCGGCGCCTTTTGTCTATCAAATGACGACCCGTTTCCAGGGCAGCATGTCCGGTATTTTCATCCGGCGCTCAACGGATGGCGGCGCGACCTGGGACCTCGATCGGATCGTGGCGCCCGCGACAAGATGGCAGGCCGACCCGCAGGTGCAGGTGGCGGGCGACGGCACGGTCTTCGTGGTCTGGCTCGACGGCCCGGACTGGGTTAGCCGCCTGACGAAGTCAACCGATCACGGCGCGACCTGGTCGGCGCCGATCGCGGTCGCACCGACGATGCGCTGGACCGATCATCCGTGGCTGGTGGTTTCGCCCAATGGCCGCGACGTCTACATCGGGCTGAACATGGACGACAGCTATTTCGTCAGTTCGCACGATGGCGGCGCGACTTTTAGCGAGCCGATCCGCACCAGCCACACGCCGGGGCATTGGTGGGACGCGAATGGCGGCGCGATCGCGCCCGATGGCAGCGTCTATTTCGTGGTCATCAATTTTCTCCTGAACTACCGCGGCCCTTCCGAAATCAACGTCATCAGTTCGCACGACGGCGGCGCGAACTGGCAGGCGCAGGTGGTTGCGGTGTCGCAGCCGCCGCCCGCCTGCAACGCGGCGGACGGCTGCGAATACGGTTTTCTGTCTTCGACCGCTGGCCTAACGATCGACGCGAGCGGGAAAATCCTTGTCGCCTACAACGGCGGCGACGTGAAAAAAGCGCCGCAGCAAATCTGGGTGACCACTTCGACCGACGGCGCGAACTGGACGCCGCGGCAGCAGATTTCGCAGCCGAACCGCAGGCGAGCAACGGTTTTCCCGCGGTCGCGGCGGCACCGGGCGCGGGAGATTTCCGGGTCGTCTGGCAGGGGAACAGGAATGGCGATCCGCGCGGCTGGAATACGTTTTTCCGCCGGAGCGTCGATGGCGGGAAAAGCTGGGGAACGATCGATCAACTCTCTGACCTAACGAAGGGCGCACCCTACAAGAGTCGCGCGGGCTTTGCTTTTCCCTATGGCGATTACCTCGGCCTGTCGGTCGACGGCGCGGGGAACAATCACGTGATCTGGGGAGAAGGCAGCAGCTACACCGGCCCCGGTGGCGTGTGGTCCGCGAGCGGAAATTCCGCTACGCCCTAACGGCTGCTCGCGCAGCCGGGAAAATTCTGTTAGGTAGCGGCTCATGCCCGCCGCCGAATTCCAGCACACGCTTTCCAGGACCGCTTCACTCAGCGGCGTCTCTCTCCACACCGGCGCGAAAGTGTCGCTGAAGATCCAGCCCGCGCCGGCAAATAGCGGGATCAAATTCAAGCGCAAGGATCTGCAGGATGAGCCGACGATCGACGCCACGATCGCGAATGTGAAGACGGTCGAGCGCGCGACCACGCTCGGCGAAGGCTCGATGCGGGTGCACACGGTCGAGCATGTGCTTTCGGCGCTGAGCGCGCTCGGCGTGGACAACGCGGTCGTCGAGATGGACGCGAACGAACCGCCGATCGGCGACGGCAGCGCGCTGCCTTATGTCGACGCGATCAAGAAAGCCGGCGTCACCCCGCAGGAAGCGCCGCGGCTGTTCTTCCACGTGCGCGAACCGATCGCGGTGGAAACCAAGAGCGGCTCGCTGCTGGTGATTTTGCCGGATGAAGAATTTCGCATTTCCTGCACCCAGGCCGGGCCCGAGGGACGCTTCACGCAGTTCATGACCACGACGATCACGCCCGCGATCTACGAGCGCGAGATCGCGCCGGCGCGGACCTTTGTTTACTACGAGGACGTCGAGGCGTTGATGGAGAAGAACCTCATCAAGGGCGGAAGCCTCGAGAACGCGATTGTTGTCCGGGGCGACTCCGTCTTGAGCAAGGAGCCGCTGCGGTTTCCGGATGAATTCGTTAGGCACAAAATCCTCGACATTATCGGCGACCTCGCGCTCGTCGGGCGCGCGATTCGCGGTCACGTCATCGCGGTGAAGCCGGGTCACGGCGCGAACACCGATCTGGCGCGCGCGATCGCAAAAGTGCAGGCAGCGGCGAGCGCGGTTTTGCCGAAACGCAATTTCCCGCCGGGCGAAGGCGGGCTCGATATCAACGCGGTGATGGATATCCTGCCGCATCGTTACCCGTTCCTGATGGTCGATCGGATTCTCTCCTTCGAGGGCGAGACGAAATGCATCGGGATCAAATCGGTCACGATCAACGAGCCGTTTTTCCAAGGGCATTTTCCCGGACACCCGGTGATGCCGGGCGTGCTGCAAGTCGAAGCGATGGCGCAAGTCGCGAGCGTGTTGATGATGCGGATCAGCAAAAGCGCGAGCCGGGTCGGCTATTTCATGAGCGCGGATGCGGTGAAATTTCGCAAACCGGTTTTCCCGGGCGACACGCTCTACATCCACGCGGAGCTGACCAAGGCGCGCGGCAATCGCCTCGCCAAGGCGAGCTGCAAATGTGTGGTGAACGATGCCGTCGTGTCCGAGGGCGAGCTGATGTTCACCTTCCTCGACAAGTGAGCGGCCTGACGATTCACCCGACGGCAATCGTCGACCCGTCGGCGCAGCTGGGCGCGGGCACGACGGTCGGCCCGTATTGCGTGATTGGGCCCGGGGTGTCGTTAGGCGAAAATTGCACCCTGCAAAATCATGTCACCCTGGCGGGCCCGCTCACGGCCGGGAGCGGCAACCGCTTTTTCGCCTACTGCTCGGTCGGGCAGCAAACACAGGACTTGAAATACGCCGGCGAGCCGACCTACCTCGAGATTGGCGACGATAACTGCTTCCGGGAATTCACGACCATTAACCGGAGCACGGCGGCGACCGGCAAGACGCGGGTCGGGAGTCGCGGAAATTTCCTCGCCTACTCGCACATCGGGCATGACTGCACGGTCGGCGACGCAGTCATCTTCTCGAACAATGGGACGCTCGCCGGACACGTCACCGTAGGCGATCACGCGGTCATCGGCGGACTCACCGCGGTGCACCAATTTTGCCGGATCGGGCAGTTCGCGATCACCGGCGGCTGCTCGAAAATCGTGCAGGACGTTCCGCCCTTCATGATCGCCGACGGCAACCCGGCGGAAGTGCGCGGGATCAATCAGGTCGGCCTGGAGCGCGCCGGTTTTCCGCCGGAGAAAATCAAGCCGATCAAGGAAGCATTCCGGCTGATCTACCGCGCGAAATTGAACACCCGGCAGGCGATCGCGGCGGTGCAGGAAAAACTCGCGGGGAGCGTGGAAGTGCAGGCCATCCTGCGCTTCGTCGAGGAAACCGAGCGCGGGATCATTCGTTAGGCGAATCGCCTAACGAAGACTAAGCCGCGACCAGCGGCGTATCGTCCGGCGTCGGGGTGCCGTTAAACTTCGGGTAAAGAAATTTCGCCACCGGCGAATTGTCCTTGGCCCGCGCGCAGGCGCGGCTCACCCCGGCTTCGCGCAACTGGCGCAACGACTGAGCGAGAAGCGCGGTGCCGAGGCCGCGGTTACGATATTCCATCAGCACGCACGGGCCGGGCTCCAGATGATGCTCCGCCAGCGCATCCGGCAGCAGGATAGTCGCGCCGATAATGCGCAGACCATGCCGCAAGGTAAGGCATTGGCCGCTTCCGGCTTCCTCCCCGAAGACGCGCTCCATCCAACCGTCGAGCATTCCGTTGACGACGTGGATCGCGTCACCCCACGCGGTATCGTGCGCAAAGGAACGGGAGATGACCTCGCGCACGTCGGCCCGGTTCTCCGGTTTCGCCGGGGCAAAATGATAATGCGCCGGCAGCGCATCCCCGAGCGCGGGTAGCTTTTCCAAATCCCAATTGAAACGAACCCAGCGAACGAGCTTCATGTGCGACAAGATCGAAATTACCACGGCCCGTTACGGCGTCGCAACCGGCGTTTCAGAAATCACGCAGAAAAAAGTGCGACGCGGATGATCTGCAGCGCGACGCAGCCGACTCAGCGCAAGCCAAATCTCGGTCGACAACCTAGAGCGCCTGCACGGCGGTGAGCGTCTCGAGGAACGGCTTATAAAGCGCGTCGTATTGCGCGACCCCGCGGCGCACGACCGGCTTGAAGTTCGCGATGTCGGCGAAGTTCACGATCAGATCAACGCTCTGCACAAACGCGCTCATGGCGTCATTCGTCGGGAAGCGCTGGCTCAGGAGCACCACGAAATGTTCGCGCCGGAGCGAGCCGGAACGCTTCACCATTTCGATCAGGATCGGATTTTCACCGGGAATCGCACCTTTGAAATTCTCGTCGATCACAACCACGTTGTAGCTGTAGGTCGCGAGCTTCAGGTGCACGTCCTCGGCGAAGAGACCGAGATGGACCTTGTAGTTTAACTCGAGCAGCTGCGCCGAGATCATCTTTTGAATCGGTGAAGAGGTCACGCAGACCAGCGCGGTCCGGTCGTCGAGGTCGAAGATGCTGTTGTCGGAGTCGAGGTTCATGCTTTGCGTCGGGCGGGGTTACCGGCCGAGAGATCGAGCCGCAGCCCGGTGTCGTGGTTATCTTCCAGCCCGCGAATTTTCTGGAAAAGATCGATCCCGCGGGCGACCCGGCCGCGTTTCGAGGCAAAGAGACGGGCGGTCTCCTCGCTGATCAGGCCGGACTCAAAAGCGTTCAGGATCGACTGGTCAAAAGTCACCCAGCCGAAGGCCGCGCTGGCCTCAATGATCTCGTAGAAGGTGCGGTTCTCCGCTTCGCCGAGCGCGATCGATTCGCGGGTGCGGAGGTTGTGACCCATGATCTCGACCAGGAGCTGCCGACCGCCGCCGACTCTCGGCGCCAGACGCTGGCTCACGACGTAGCGCAGGGTATCGGCAAGCCGCAACCGGAGCTGCTGTTCTTCGCCTAACGAGAAAAGGCCGAGCATACGATTGATCGATTGCCCGGCGTCGACCGTATGCAGAGTGCTGACGACAAGGTGGCCCGTTTCCGCGGCCATGAGCGCGGCCTCGACCGTCGCGCGATCGCGCATTTCACCGACGAAGATCACCTTCGGCGCCTGCCGGAGGGCGGCGCGGACACCGCTGGGATAATTGTCGAAATCGTGGCCGAGCTCGCGCTGATTGAAAGTCGCGCGGGCCGCGGGATGCACGAATTCGATCGGGTCCTCGAGCGTCACGACGTGGACCGATTGCGTCTGATTAATCTCATTCAGGATCGCCGCCAGCGTCGTCGTCTTGCCGCTGCCAGTGGCGCCGGTGACGAGGATGAGTCCGGTTCGTTCCTTTGCGATCTCGGCGAAAATCGGCGTGAGTTCGAGCGAATCGAAAGTTGGAATGACGGCTTGGAGTTTCCGCATCACGATCGAGAAATTGCCCTGCCGCCGGAAAATATTGACGCGGAAACGCGCTTCATCCGAGAGCGCGTAACTGCAATCGCAGGAGCCGGTCAGGAGGTAGTCGCGCATCAGGCGGCGATTTCCCTGCATCAGGACGAGCGCGATCTGTTCGGTCTGGTAAGGCGTGAGCCGGCCGATCGGCGGCTCGACGAAGACCGGTTTCAACTCGCCAAAATCCTCCACCTGCAGTGGATGACCGACGGTAAAGTTAAGATCCGAGATGCCGTCGTAGGTGTTCAGCATCGCGGATAAAATCCGGTCGCAATCGGGTGCTCTCATGATTGGGAAAAGCTATTCCTCAAACTCTTCCGCCGGCGGCGTCTTGAGGAAGGGACGGAACTTCTTTTTGTCGATGCACTTGTCGTAAGCCTCTTCCGGCGAGATCCGCAGGTGGCGCAGATGGTCCATGATCGCGTCGTCGAGCGGCTGGTTGCCCTTCTTTTTGCCGACCTGGATCATGCCCGGGATTTGGTGCGTCTTGGCTTCGCGGATGAGATTCGCGATCGCCATGTCAACGACCAGAATCTCGAGCGCGGCGACGCGGCCCGGCTGGTCGATCCGCTTGAAAAGGTTCTGCGCGATCACGCCCTTGAGTGACTCGGAAAGGGTGGCGCGAATCTGGTTCTGTTGGTCGGTTGGGAAAACGTCGATCACGCGATCGACCGCTTTCGCAGCGCTCGACGTATGGAGTGTGCCGAAAACAAGGTGACCGGTCGCGGCCGCGGTGAGCGCGAGTTCGATCGTCTCGAGGTCGCGCATTTCACCGACGAGCAGGACATCCGGATCTTCGCGGAGCGCGCCGCGCAGAGCCGCGCCGAAAGAGCGGGTATGGATGCCGACTTCGCGATGCTGCACGAGACAGTTCTGACTGCGATGCACAAACTCGATCGGATCTTCCACCGTGATGATGTGGTCGTGGCGTTGCAGGTTCGCGTAATCCATCATCGCCGCGAGCGTGGTCGATTTACCGGAACCGGTCGGCCCGGTCACGAGGATGAGGCCTTTTTTCAGAAGCGGGAATTTTTTCAGCACCGGCGGCAAACCGAGGTCTTCGACGGTCAGAATCTTCGACGGGATCAGACGAAAGACGGCGGAGATGCCGTATTTTTGCTGGAAAAAGTTCGCGCGGTAGCGGGCGACGCCCGGCACCTCGTAACCGAAATCGACGTCGGAAGTTTCCTCGAAGACTTTGATCTTCGCCTCGGGCGCGATCTCGTAAACCATCGCCTTCAGCTCGTCATTCTGGAGCGGCGGATAGTCGACCCGCACGAGGTCGCCATTGATGCGGAGCATCGGGGGGTTGTTGGTTGCGAGGTGGAGATCCGAGGCTTTCTCCTCAGACATCAATTTAAAGAATGCGTCGATCCGGGCCATGGGTGTTGGCAACCGGAGTAGCTAAAAGGATGCCATGCAGCGGGCGGAGATGATTTCCGTCACGATTCTTGCCACCGCGCGCGGCGTCCCGGGAAAGAGGGCAGCTCTGCGACCAGCTCGTCTCACCAAAACCGGCGGGGCCGCCGGCGCGCACAGGGGCGCGTCGTTAGGCGGTCGTTAGGCCGCGATGATCGACTGCACCTGGTCGAGCAATTTCGCGCTCGTATAGGGCTTCGGGATGAACCCGCAAAGACCGCGCGCGAGCATGCTGCCCAGCTTCGTCTGCTCGGCGAAGCCGCTGCTCAGGACCACCTGCACGCGCGGATTGATCGCTTTCAACTCATCGAAGACGGCGTCGCCATCCATCACCGGGAGGAAAAAATCGAGGATGATGAGGGCAATCTGGTCCTTCATCTGGCTGTAGATTTGCAGCGCCTGGAAACCATCCTTCGCCACGACGACGCGATAGTCTTCGAAAGTCAGCATCTCGCTCGCGCGCTCGAGGATTTCCGGTTCATCATCCACCACCAAGATGAGCTCGCGCTTCCCTTCGGGATTTTGAATTTCGTATCCGTAGGAGGGCTCTTCGTTGCCGAGCTTCATCTCACCGACGGGAATTTTGCTCGCCACTGTGGAGGATGGCGCGCCTTTTTCGCTCCGGGAACCGACCACGCGGAAGACCGGTGGCTCCGGCGTGGTGCGCGCGCCGGGAGTAGCTCCCGCGAGGATGCGCGAAGTGATGCGATCAAAGAGCGCCTGGGAAAGCTTCGACGCGAGCGCGACCTCTTCGTTGAGGCGCAGGAAAGGTTCCGCGCCACGCGCCTGCTGCGTCGCCTGCTCGGTGTACCGGGAGATCTGTTGCAACCGCCGATTCAAATCGGTGAGGTTCGCGGCAGTCCATTTCAGATCGTCGTGGTCGAGCATTTTTTATAAGTCAGGTTTCGTTCCGGTCATCGCGACAGGCCCACCAGATGCAACCGCCGAGGCTGCAAAGAAGGATGAAGAAGGAACTGAGATTCAGCATAAGTGGGTGGTCCGGTGAAAGTGCGCACGTTTCATGCCCAACACCCCTCCCATCGTCAAACGAATTGTCGCGCCCGGCTCAAGAAGACGAGAATGCGCGATGCCCGCTTCATTTCGGAACAGCTTTTGGGCCGGTCTGCTGGTCGCGTTTGTCCTCGGGATTTACCTCGTGCGCCTCTGGAGCGCGGAGAATCAGGTGCGGCTGCATAGCGAGCATCTCGTCCATCAGGTGGAGCGACGGAACTGGAGCGCGGTGGAGAAATTTGTCGCCGCGGATTATCGCGACGATTGGGGTGACGATCGCGCGCGGCTGCTCACGCGCCTGCGGTTGGTCGGGCGATTTTTCTTCGATCTCACGATCGCTACCTCGCAGGTGCAGGCGAGAACGAGCGGAACCACCGGCACCTGGCAGGCGCGCGTGCAGCTCACCGGCCGGGGCGAAGCCGCGGGCGGGATCACCGCGGAAGTGAACAGCCTGTCGACGCCCTTTAAACTCTCCTGGCGCCACCAAAGTTGGAAGCCATGGGATTGGGAGCTCGTGCAGGTAACTAACGAATCGCTCACCCTGCCGCAGGGAGACTTCTAGGGCCGCTGATTCTGCTCGCCTCCGGCGAGCGCATTTGGTTTCCTGCGCTCGACCCGAGGCGCTCTCATGGACGAGACCATTCCACAAAAACCGCTCGTTCTTTTCATCCACGGCTTCGGCAGCTCCGGGAAATGCTGGGAGCCGCTGCTGAAACTTCTGCGCGCCGACCAACAAATCACGGCGGCCTACGACCTCGAGACATGGGATTACCCGACGAAATGGTTTGAGCTGAATATCCTCGGGCGCATCCCGCGACTGGAAGAGATCGCGGAGAAACTGCAGGGCGATCTCGCTCTTCCGGAATATCGCAACCGGGAGATTACTCTGGTCGGTCACAGCCAGGGCGGGCTGGTTATTCAGACTTACTTCGCCGGGTTACTCGTGGAGCAACAGGCGGAACGGCTGCGTTGGATTCGGCAGGCGATCTTCATTGCCACCCCGACCGAAGGATCGACCACCGCGATGAATGGGCGGCTCTTTCTCTCCACCCTTTTCAGTAACCCCCAGGAAATGACGCTGCGGGTGCACAACCCCGATTGCGCCGACACCCGGCGGCGCGTGCGCGAGCACATCGTCGGGGCAACGCGCGACGACACCGGCGAATGGCGGGTGCCGATCCACGCGATCTATGGGATGCAGGACAAGGTTGTGCCGGAGTCTTCCGCCAAAGGGGTCTTCGATAGCGTCATCGCGGTGCCGGGTCATCATCTCTCGATCCTGCAACCGAAGGATCGGAAAGATGGCCGTTACCAGCAGCTCGCGAATCTTCTCCTCGAGCCAGGCGGACATACCCACCGCTTCGAAGTAAAGAGTTATGAAGTCTCCGTGCGGGTCGAACCTCGCGCCGAGACCACCATCACCGTGCCCGATGGGAGAGAAACGCGCGCGGTCACTTACGATAACTATGCGGTCATGACCCGCCGGATTCGCTTCGCCGCTTCCAATCGGTGCGACGACAACTTTGCCGTGAGTTATGCCACGAACAAGAATGGCTATCTCATCGGTCGCGCCAGCCTGGCGAACGAGGCGCCGATGGAGGAACTGGGACGGGCTAAGAGAACCGGAACCTACTTCCGCTTCGATTTCACCCCACAGATTAAAACCGAGCAGACGGTCGAGGTGGAAGTAGAGATCTATAACGGCTTTCCGCCGGGTGAATACGACGTGCACTTTCATCCCTCCTCCTATAACGCGCGTCTCTGGCGGCTTTGTTACGAGCTCGATCTCTCAGCCTTTCTCGCTGCCGGCTATGTCTTTTCCGCGCTGCCCGAGTGTTATGTCCAGACGCGTGATATCGAGTGTGGCGACTTATGCCGGCAACGTCGGCGAGATCACGTCTGGCCGGCTGACCTCGGCTCGCCCAAAGGGATCTATCGTTGGACGCTACCGGACAGGCCGGTCGGCGTCGTCGATCTCGTCTGGGACTTCGTGCGCCAGCCGGAGCCGCTTCCGCAACCGCCGCCGCTGGCCACGACCCGCTAAATGGACGAGCCGGTGGTGCAACTGGCCGCGGATGAAACGGCCGTGATCGGCTACGGCTCGCTGCTTTCCATCGAGAGCCTCAGTCGCACCCTGAAAGAACCTTACACCGGGCCGTTTCTCTTTTGTCATCTCGAGGGCTGGCGTCGCTCCTGGGATGTGTCGATGCCGAACGAGGCCTACTATTTCGAAGAAAGCAACGAACGCGTTTACCCGGAGCAGATCATCTATCTCAACCTTCGCCCCGCGCCGCAGGAACTTCTGAACTGTGTCCTTTTCGTGGTCCGAAACGATCAGCTCGAGGCAATGCACGACCGCGAATGGATCTATGATGCGACGGTGGTGAACGATCAGTTGCGCAACGTGCAGTTACAGGGCGGTGAAGCGATTGTCTATGTGGCCCGCGAAGAAAATCTGGCGCGCGCGATCAGCGGCCCGCGCACCGGCGCGATCCGGCGGTCTTACCTGAAACATCCTGGAGAGCGCGCTCGCCGTAGTCGATCCGGCTTTTCGCCAAGAATTCGAACGCACGACCGATCCCGTGCCGGATAACCTGGTGATCGACGATCGCCTTGACCCGGGCCGGCCTTCGCCCTGGGCGGCCGCGGGCAAGTCCTACCAGCCCGACGCCTAACGAGCCTAGCTCTTATTTCCCGAGCGCCAGGCGCAGTTCAGCCTTGGCCGCGTCCACATCGCCGCTGCTGTGATGGCAGAGCACCACGCCGCGCAGTTTTTCGCCCTGGTAATAGCGGGCCACGAAACGTGACTTCGCGTAAGAGCCGCTCAGGTCCACGCGGGTCGGTGCGACCGTGAAGTCGCCCACGAAATCGAGTCGCAGGTCGAACATCTCCGTCCAGAAATACGGAATCTGCTCGTAACGCTGCCGCTTTTTCCCGGTGATATTCGCGCCCGCGATCAGGCCTTGTTCACGCGCATTTTCCCAATGCGTCTGTCGGCGCATCCCGCCCATCAGCCGGTCCGGATAAAACGCCAGATCACCGACCGCGTAGATCCCCTTCTCTTCCGTCTCGAGATAATCGGTCACCGGCGAACCGTGCGGGCCGGAGAGCGGCGTGTTCCGCACGATGTCGAGGTTCGGCTCGGAACCGCAGGCCACGACCGCGACTCCGGCCGCGACTCGCTCGCCGCTTTTTGTCTGGATATTGCGCAACACCGTCTTGCCTTCGAATCCATTCAGGCTCGAGCCAAGGAGCATGGTCACGCCATGTTTGGAAAATTGTTCCGTCACCCACGCCGCCGTCTCCGGGTCGAGGTAACGATTCAGGAGCACGCGATGCCGGTGCATGATCGCCACCTTCAGCTTGGCCTGGCGTAGACTCGAGGCCGCTTCGCAGGCGAGCAATCCGCCGCCTACGATCACGATCATCTTTTCCGACTGCGACATTTCGCGGAGTGCGAGCGCGTCGCGGATCGTGCGCAGATAAATCACGTTGCCGAGCCCGATGCCGGCGACTTGCGGGCGGATCGGGCGGCTGCCCATCGCGAGACAAGCTTTCTTGAACTCGATCGTCTCGCCGTTGCCGAGCACCGCGAGGCGGCGATCGATATTGAACTGTGTCACCACCGTGCCGAGACGGGTCTCGATCTTGTGGGCGTCGTACCATTTCTCGTCCATGACCGGCAACTTTTTCAGCGCGGGCACTTTCTCGCGGAGGAACTGCTTCGAGAGCATCCAGCGTTTATAAGGATGGAAGGTCTCGCCGCCCACGAGGGTGACCGAGCCTTTCTTGTCGTATTGGCGGATGCCTTCGCAGACGCTGCCGCCGCCGATACCGCCGCCGATGATGAGATAGTCGCGTTGAATCATTTAAGGAAAACGGGACGATAGGGTTTGTTAGGGTAAATTGGCGAGGGATATTTTCTCCCGGTCCCCTAATACTCTCTCAGCGAAGGCGATACTGGCCGATCACTTCTTCTTTCCGAAAATCTCGTCGAAGAAGATCTGCATCTGCTGCCAGGAACGACGCGCGGCCAGTTCGTTGTAGCCGATTTTGCCGACCATGCCGTGAGCCTTGGCCACCCGGTCCGCGTCGGGATTGGTGAAGGCGTGGAGCGCGTGCGCGTAGTCGATCGATTGGTAATCGACCCCGATTTTCTCGAGCGATTGCTCGAGCGCGACCCGGTCTTCCGGGCTC
The DNA here is from genome assembly GCA_963742845.1 of uncultured Verrucomicrobiae bacterium. GTDB lineage: Bacteria > Verrucomicrobiota > Verrucomicrobiia > Chthoniobacterales > UBA10450 > Palsa-1392. Next base: position 297,981 of record CAVUNK010000009.1, read on the forward strand.
ACCATCTTGTCGACCGCGCCGTTCATGAGGAGGAACTTCGCCTTTACTTTTCCTTCGGCGGAAGCGGGCGCGGGCACCGGGCCGCCGTGGAAACTCGCGATCCCGGCGAGCGGCGCGCCGCTGTAGGCGAGGGTCTGCACGGCCGACCCGCCAAAGCAAAATCCAATCGCGGCGACTTTCGCCTTATCGACCTGCGCCACCTTCAAAAGCTGATCGAGCCCAGCCTGCGCGCGTTCCGGCATGAGTGCCTTCCCGTAGAACGGCGTCGACCATTCCTCGGCCCGCTTCGGGTCCTCGGTCACTTTTCCTTTGCCATACATGTCGGCGACAAAGGCGACGTAACCAAGCTGCGCGAGCTGGTCGGCGCGGCTCTTCACGTAGGCGTTCACGCCCCACCATTCCGGGATGACGAGCACGCCGGGGACCTGGCCGGCGTCGGTTTTCTCGTCGTCGTAGGCGAGGTAGCCTTCGAGCTGGGTTCCGTTCTGTTCGTAGGCGACCGCCTTGGTGATGAGTTTTGCTTCCACGTGGGAAAAGGTGGCGGAAGCGAGCACGAACGAAAGAAGGAGTTTCTTCATGGAGAAACCCCTACCGCGAATTCCGCGGAATGCACGAGCCGGACACCGCTGCGCGGGCCTTCGCCTAACGAACGAGCGCGAGCGCGGCCGCCGGCTCTTCCTGCCTCACGAAGGCCAGCGGGATCAGCTTCGCCGAATCATCCGGTCGCTCCGCGCGCCCGAGCTCGAACCAAAAGGTGCTCCCCTTCCCTTCCGTGCTCTCGACCCCGATCTTCCCGTGCATCGCCTGCACGAGGCGGCGGGAAAGCGCGAGACCGAGCCCGGTGCCCTCGATGCCGGAGCGTTCCGCCCCGAGCCGGTCGAACGGCGTGAAGACGCGCGCGAGCATGGCCGGGGCAATCCCGACGCCGGTATCCTGAATCGTGATCCGCACGTTCTCGCCGGCGATCTCGCACCCGACCCGCACGGAGCCGCCGGCGCGCGTGTACTTTACGCCGTTGCCGAGCAGGTTGAGCAGCACCTGTTTCAAACGTTGCGGGTCGCCCGCCACGAAATAATCCATTTCCCCGGCGGCCGGAATCCGCAGCGCGACTTCGTGGCGGACCGCCAGCGGCTCGATCATCTCCATCGCTTCATCCAGGACCACGCGCAGGCTTACCGGCTCGAGGTCGAGCGTCATCCGGTCGGACTCAATCCGGCTGATATCGAGCACTTCGTTGATCAGCCCGAGCAGATGGCGACCGGCTGCGAGAATATGATGGAGATGCGGCAACTGCGTCGAACGCGGATTCTGCATCTCGAGCACCTGACCGAAACCAAGGATGGCATTTAGCGGCGTCCGCAGCTCGTGACTCATGCGCGAGAGGAATTCGCTCTTCGCGCGGTTCGCGCCATCGGCCGCTTCCTTCGCGTCGCGCAAAGCTTTTTCCACGCGCTGTTGTTCCGTCACGTCGTGTGCGACGCAGACCATGATTTCATCCGCGGCCGACCAGTTGGCGGACCAGAGCACGTCCACGACCTGGCCACCCTTGCGCAGGCAGCGGTTCACAAAATCACTGCGCTGACCGCGCGCCCGCGTCCCTTCCTCCGCCTCGCGCGACCACGGGCGATCTTCCGGATGGACCAGCGCGAGGAAGCAGCGGCCGATTAATTCTTCCGGCTCATAACCCCAAAGTTCGCGACAGGCCGCGTTCACGGAGAGGAAATTTCCCTGCACGTCGAGACTGCAGATCACGTCCTGCGAATTATCCATGATCAACTGGTTCGCCTGGTGCGCGGAGGCGAGTTGCCGGTTCGTGCGGGCGAGCGCGACCTCCGCCTGCTTGCGCAACGTGATGTCGCGCGCCACCTGGAAAAGCGTGCCGTCGCTTTCCGACCAGTAGGCCGACCAAAGCACATCGACCACCTGCCCGTCTTTGCGCAGGTAGCGATTTTCAAAATTCGTCACCGGGTGCCCGGCCATGATCTCGAGATTGGCGAGCCGGCTGCGCTCGCGGTCGTCGGGATGCACCATCTCGGCGGCGTTCCGGCCGATCAGCTCCGCGGGTGTGTAACCCCAAAGCGCTTCGCAGGCGGCGCTGACCGTGACGAAGCGGCCGTCTGCGTCGTTGGTGCAAATCACGTCGCGCGAATTCAGCATGATCTGCTCGTTCGCGTGTTGGCTTGCCTCGAGCGCCGCGGTGCGACTCGCCGTGGCCTGCATTCCCTCCACGCTGCGCAGGCAGCCGACGACCAGGAACATGTCCTCAAACAGCACCCAGGCGCAGTGTTCGAGCGATTTCCAGATCACACCGTCGCTCGCTCCATAAACCGACAACGGCCAGAGTAGGCCGCGCCCAAAATGGTCGAGCACAACGACTGCGGTCGCGGGAATCAGCACGCGCCAGTCGCGATAAAACGAAAGAATCACCAGCGAGCAAAAGACGTGGAAATGGGTTTCCATGCGGCCGCCGCTCAGCGCGATGAGCAGACCGGAATGCATCATCTGCGCGGCCGCGATCGCGTAGCGGGTCACGGCCGCGCCCGATCGCCAGCGCACCAGCGCCAGAGGTCCGAGCGTGATCGTGCCGCCAAAGAAAATCGCCCACCAGAACGGCGCGTGCCCCGCAACGAGCGACTCCCGCCAACTGCCGGGCGAGACGAGCAGGGCGACGATCAGGAGCGCGGCCCACTCGAGTAAAAGGACACGCGCCAAAAGCTGGTCCGTCTGTCGGTAAACCGCAGCGCGCTGTTGCCGGAATAACTCTTCCGCTCGTTCCGTGGCTGGGCTGGTATCACTCATCGATTGCGCGACGCGAGGGGGCGCCGTGCTCTTCCTCAGCAGCAACCGGTCCACGACCGCGGAAAAACTCGCCGGAGTCGAGCTATCCGCGCAACAGCGCCGCCGCGTGTTTCAGCGCGGAATCCGTTTTCCCGCCCAGCATCCGTGCGATCTCTTCCTGCCGCGCCTTCCCTTTCACTTCACGCAGCTCGGAGAAGGTGCGGCCACCCGCCACTTCCTTCGTAACCACGAAATGCGTCGTCGCGGCCGCCGCGACCTGCGGCAGGTGGGTGATGCAGAGCACCTGATGTTTCGCCGCGAGCGTGCGCATTTTCGCGCCGACCGCGTTCGCAATTTCGCCGCCGACGTTCGCGTCGATCTCGTCAAAGACGAGCAACGGGATCGCGTCCTGCGTCGCGAGCGCGGACTTGATCGCGAGCATGACGCGCGAGATTTCCCCGCTCGAAGCGACCGTGCGCAATGGCTTCAGCGGCTCCCCCGGGTTCGGCGAAAAGAGCAACTCGAGCGCGTCCGTCCCGCTCAACTTCGGCTCGTCGTTAGGCGAGAGCTGCGCTTCGAATTCCGATTGCCGAAACCCGAGGTCCGCTAAATTTTGGCGAACGGTCTTCGCCAGTTTCGGCGCCGCTGCGGTGCGCAACTTCCGCAGCGCCGCGCCCGCCTTCTCGAGCTTCGCCCGGGCCTGCGCGATCTCGCCGGCAAGGCGTTCCAGTTCCGCGTCGCGGCCTTCAATCTTGCGCATCCGCTCGGCGGCCTGCTCGCCGAAGGCGATCACTTCGCCTAACGAACCGCCATATTTCCGCTTCAGGGTTTCCAGCAAAGTCACCCGCTGCTCGAGCTGCGCGAGCTGCTCCGGGTCGAGATCGAGCCGCTCCGCGTAACGGTCGAGCGTGCGCGCGACATCCGTCAGCTCGATCATCGCCGCCGCGTGCGCCTCGGCGCTTCCCGCGAGGCCGGGATCGATCTTCTCCAGCTCGCGCAGGAGCCGCTGTGTCTCCGCGAGCCGGTTCAGGACCGCGTCGTCGCTCTCGGAAAGTTGGCGCGAGATGGTGGTCGCGAGCTCAATCAAGCGTCGGCTGTTGCTCGCCAACCGGTAACGCGCCTGCGTCTCTTCCTCCTCGTTAGGCTCGAGTCGCGCCGCGCTGATTTCCTGCACCTGGTGCCGGAGCAAATCGAGCTCCTGCTCGCGCGCCGATTCCGCCGTGCTCAGCGCCTGCTTCTTCCGCGACCAGCGCCTGCAGTTCGCGAAAAACTTTCCGATATTCCGCGAGCGCCGGCTCAGCGTGCGCGAAGCCGTCGAGGAGCGCGAGCTGGCGCTCCGGCGCGAGGAGCGACTGGTGATCGTGCGGGCCGTGCAAATCGACCAGCTCGTCGCCGATCGTTTTCAAAAGCGCGAGCGTCGCAGGCGAGCCGTTGACGAATTGCCGGGTGCTCCCGCCTAACGAAAAGCTGCGCTTCAGAAGCAACGCGCCGTCACCCGGTTCAGCGCCCGCTTCTTCCAGCCGCGCGTTTAGTTCCGCAAAATCCCCGCCGTCGAAAATCGCCTCCACCGTGCAGGCTTCGGCGCCGGTCCGGATGAGCGACTTCTCCGCGCGTTCGCCTAACAAGAGCTTGAGCGCGCCGATGATGATCGACTTCCCCGCGCCGGTCTCGCCCGTGATCGCGGTGAACCCCGGCCCGAGTTCCCATTCCAAATCCTCGACCAGCGCGAGGTTCTTGATTCGGAGCAGGCTGAGGAGCGGCACGCCGAGAAGTTGAAGTTGAGGCCCACCCTTTGCCAGATGAAACTTGCGCACTCTGAAGCCTTCCGATTCCGCGCTCGCGCTCACTTTTCTCGGCACCGGCACTTCGCAGGGCGTGCCGATGATTCGGTGCGATTGCGCGGTCTGCCGTTCGCCTGATCCGCGCGATAACCGGACGCGCGCCTCGATTTATCTGGAGACGCCGGAGCTCTCGTTCGTGGTCGATACCGGGACCGATTTCCGCACCCAATGCCTGCGCGAAAATATCTGGGAGGTGGACGCGGTCGTCTTCACTCACGCGCACACCGATCACATGATGGGCTTCGACGATCTCCGCCGTTTCGCCTCGCCGCGCGGCGGGCGGATGCCGGTCTACGCGTCGGCCGAGACGATGGCGGATCTGCAGCGGGTTTACGCTTTTGCCTTCGAGTCGGTGAGCCCGTGGCCCGGTTATTTGAAACCGGAGCCGCACATTGTCTGCGGGCCATTTTCGTTAGGCAAAACTCTTCTTACTCCGCTTCCCGTCGCCGCACGGCCGCACGGAGACTTACGGTTACCTCTTCTCCCGCGACGGCGCGAAGCTGCTCGCGTATCTGAGCGATTGCAGCGCAGTGCCGGATGAGGTCGCGCGCAAGATCGCCGGCGTGCAGGTGTTGGTGATCGACGCGCTCCGCGAGAAACCGCACCCGACCCATCTGAGCGTAGCCCAGGCGCTCGAGGTCGCGGAGCGGGTGCAACCCGGGCGAACGCTCTTCACCCACATTTGCCACGAGCTGCCGCAAAGCGCGGAAGCCGATTTGCCGGAGAACGTCGGCCTCGCCTACGACGGCTTGAAACTAAGGATCGCGCCGTGAAGGCGGCCGTCGCCGCGCTCGCTCTCCTGTTTTCGTTAGGCAGCGGGCTGCGCGCGGCGGACGATCTCGCGCCGGCGACGATCGTGGTCTACAACCGCGCCGCGCCCGACTCCGCCGGGCTCGCGCGCTTTTACGCCCAGCAGCGGCATTTGCCTAACGATCACCTCGTCGGCCTGGAATGTTCCACCGAGGAGGAGATCAGCCGCGAGGAATACGACCAGACGATCGCGGAGCCGCTCCGGAAAATCTTCGCGGACCGGAAATGGTGGAGCACGCGCGTAAACGGCAGCGGCCAGACCACCGTGAGCGCGCAGCAGATTGCATTCGTCGCGCTGATCCGCGGGATGCCGCTGAAGATTCGCGCGACTGCGAACTACGCGGGCGATCGCGTCGAGAGCAATCTGCTCGGCTCGCAGAACCAGGCCTCGGTTGATTCCGAGCTGGCAGCGCTGGGATTTTTCAGCCGGCAGATTTCGGGCGCGACCGCGAATCCCTACTTCCAGAATTTCCGGCCGATCAGGGAACTGAACGGCGCGCCGCTCCTGCTCGTGAGCCGGCTCGACGCGCCCACCGCGGGCATCGTTAGGCGGATGATCACTGACTCGATCGCGGCGGAAAAGAGCGGGCTCTGGGGACGCGCCTACGTCGACGGCGCGCACAACACTGAGGGCGGCCTGGCCGACGGCGACAAGTGGCTCAAGACGGTGGTGAAGGATTTGCGCTGGGTCGGCATCCCCACGGTCTACGATGAAAAACCGGCGATCTTCCCAAGCGGCTATCCACTGACCGACTGCTCGCTTTATTATGGCTGGTACGCCGGGGGCATGGCGGGCGCGTTTGCCGATCCCGGGTTCGTTTTCACGCCGGGCGCGGTGGCGGTGCACATCCATTCTTTCAGCGCGAGCTCGCTGCGGCAGGCGGATGCCGGCTGGGTCGCACCGCTCCTCGGCAAGGGCGCCGCGGCGTCGTTAGGCAACGTCTACGAGCCCTACCTGCAGATGACCGCGCACCTCGACATTTTAAACGACCGGCTACTCCACGGTTTCACTCTCGCGGAGAGCGCCTATATGGCGACGCGCGCCCTTTCCTGGATGACGGTGGTGGTCGGCGATCCGCTTTACCGGCCGTTCGGCGCGTGGACGGATCTGAGCGCGAAGACTTCCAGCCACACTCGCGGACCGTGGGAAATCGCGCACGCCTTTGCCCTCAAGAACGCCGGGATGGAACCGGTCGGTTATTTCAAACTCGCGCGCCAGACGGCCTCGCGGGCGGCGAACGCGCCGATGCTGGAAGACCTCGGGCTCGTCGAAAAAGAGGCGGGCGATTACGACGGCGCCGTGAGTTGCCTGCGGCAGGCGCGCACGATCTACAAAGGGCGCGGCGATCTCCTGCGCGTCGCGCTCGAGCAGGCCGACACGCTCCTCCAAGCGGGTAAGAAAGACGAAGCGCTCAAGCTCGTCCGGAGCCTGCAAAGCGGAAATTCCGAGGGCGCTTCGGTCGCCTTGCTCCAGAAGATCGTGGACGAGATCGTCCCGCCACCGCCGACTCCGACGCCCCCGCCGCCGTCCACGTCGCGTCGTTAGGCAGGTATATTCTTGACCCCGTAATGCACCGCCGGGTAAAACGGCGCCATGAAATTCCGTCTCCTCGCTCTCGCGCTCGGATTAGCCATTTCCACCGCCGGCGCGGCCACTTACGCGCCTGGCTCCACGCCGTTCATCAGCTTCGTGCAGCTTGATGTCAGTAACATAACCACGTTGAAATCTGCAGAGTTCAACATCGCGCCGAAGGCCGGCTCCGCGACTCGCGCGATCGATGTTCGCTATTCCCGCCACTATCTGCAAAAACGCCGCTACATCGATGTCAGCCACGGCGTGCTCACCGTCCCGGTTTTTGGTCTCTACGCCGGCCGCAGCAATAGCGTGACGATCACGCTCGCCTTCCGCGATGGGACTTCGCAGGTGACTAACATGAATATCGCGACCGCGGCCTACACCGAAGGGACTTATTCCGCGCCGAATGTCGCCGTGCCGCGGCTCCCGGGCACGACGCTCAGTTACGACTTCATCATGTTGAAGAGCTACGCCGATCCGACCACGCCGATCATCATCGATACCGACGCCGAGATTCGCTGGGTCGGCACGGCCGGAGTTAGTTCGCAGCCGTCCGCGTTTTTCGATAACGCGTTTTATCTCACTTCCGGCACTTCGCTGCTGCGCACCGATCTCGATGGCAAGACGACCACGATCGCGAACTACAGCTCAATCGGTGTCACCGGTTTTCACCACAACATCGACCCGGGTAAGACCGGGATGATCCTCGACGTGGACACGACCACGCAGACGGAATCGGTAAACCTGGAAGTCGACAAGGCCGGCACCGTCCTGAAGACCTGGAACCTCGCTGATATCATTACCGCGGCGATGACCGCAGGGGGAGACAACGCCAGCCTGTTTGTGCATCCGGCGCCGACCGACTGGTTCCACAACAATGCGACCGCCTATCGCGCGTCCGATAACTCTTTGATCGTCTCGAGCCGCGAGAACTTTGTCATCGCGCTCGACTATGACTCCGGAGCGATCAAATGGCTCCTGGGCGACCCGACCAAACACTGGCACCAATTCCGTTCGCTGCGCGCCTTCCAGTTAGCCCTCGGTGCCGACACCCTGCCGCCGATCGGGCAGCACGCCGTCTCGATCACGTCGGCGGATCAACTGCTCCTCTTCGACGACGGCGCACCGAGCAATTATCAGGTCCCGCCCGGGGATACCCGGACCTACAGCGCGACGCGGAAATACGCGCTCGACCTCACGAACAAAACCGCCACCGAGGTCTATCACTTCCTGAATGACCTCTCCGTCTACAGCCCGTTCTGCAGCAGTGTGTATGAGGACGCGCCGGATAACTATCTGATCGATTACACGCTCGCCGGACCCTATGTGTATACCGGCCTCACCGGACTCGATGGGCAGGGCAACGTCGCATTCGATTATCGTTACAGTGAGCTGGATTTCTGCGGCACCGCTTGGAACGCCAGCATCCTGCACTGGGAAAATCTGCGGCTGAATTAAGCACGCGCGGAATAAGCCTGTAGCGCGGGTCTCTGACCCGCGTTCGCCAACGGCGCATTCCGCGTGTCGGAGACCTGCGCTACACCACCACCATGAAATCGATTCTCTTACTCGCCGCCCTCATGCTCCCAGCCACGCTCCACGCCGAACCCCCCGCCGCGCCCGCCAAAACCGAGCGCGTCGCCTTCGCCCAATATTGTTTCTGGACCGGCGAGATGACCTTTGGCCAATTCGACGGCGTGGTGCGGACCGAAGCCGGCTACTTTCAGGGTCATGAGGTAACTCTGGTCGATTTCGATCCCGCGCGAATTTCGCTTAAAGAGCTGGCCGGCAAAGCGAAGAAGGCGGGCGTGGGCGATCGCATTTATCTGCCCGCAGGCACGCCCGCGGCCGGCCGCGAAATCGCCGGCGTCACGGTCGGCGCGCCGCTTGACCAGACTTATCGCACCGCCCCGGCGAGCGACCAGAAGAAGCAGCTCGAAGGAACCCCCTACGCACACCTGAAACTCACGCCCGAGCAGGCGACCAAGGTGAACGCCTTTGCCCGCACGGATCCGGCGAAGACGAGCGAGTATCTCGCGCCCGCGCAACGGGCCCAGCTCGCGAGCGCGCGTTAGTCCAGTCGTTAGGCTGGAACGAATTCAGGTGCGAAGCGACCACTCCGGCACGCGACGGACTCGCCGCGTCGAGTCTCTCCGGAGGGATGCGCTTCTGCGCGTCCGCATGGCGGCGTCACCGCCAGTTCAGCCGCTGATTTTTTCTGGCGGAGTTTTAGCCGAGTCCGCCGTTATTTCCGCGCCGACTCCAGCCGGAAAATCGTCTCGCCTTCCTTCATCAGTTGCAGGTTGTCACGCGCGATCGTTTCCAGGTAGGTCGGATCGTTCTTCAACAACGCCACCTGCCGGGTGAGACGCGCCAGCGTCCCCTTCTGAGCGCTCAATTGGGTCCGCAAAAGATCGATCGAAGCGCGATCCCGCTGCAGCTGCTGGTAGGGCGGGAGAAAGAAACTGATCATCAACAGCCAGACCGCGATCAGGAGCAGGACGCGCAGGATCGCATTCATCTGTTGCCAGATGTTCGCTTCGCGGCGCGCGCGAAATGGGCCGTAGCCGGTGGCGTCCACTATCGCATTTTACCGCCGAAGACGGCCTTGTCACCCAGTTCCTCCGCGATCCGCAGAAGCTGATTGTATTTCGCCACCCGATCGGTCCGGCAAAGCGAGCCGGTCTTGATCTGGCCCGCGTTCGTGGCGACCGCGATGTCCGCGATCGTGGTGTCTTCGGTCTCGCCGGAGCGATGACTGATCACCGCGGTGTAATTGTTCGCCATCGCGAGGTCGATCGTCGCGAAGGTCTCGGTCAGCGTGCCGATCTGGTTCACCTTTACGAGAATGGAATTCGCCACGCCGCGATCGATCCCCTTTTGCAGGAACTCGACATTGGTCACGAACAGGTCGTCCCCCACCAGTTGCACCTTGTCGCCGATCTTGTCGGTCAGCTTCTTCCAGCCGTCCCAATCGTTCTCCGCGCAGCCATCCTCGATCGAGATGATCGGATACTTCGCGCAGAGCTCCGCGTAGTAATCGACCAGCTCCGCCGCGCGTCCGTTTCGAGCCGTCCGATTTCTTGAAAACGTAGGCGTTCTGCTCCTTGTCGAAGAACTCCGACGAAGCCGGATCGAGCGCGATGAAAATCTGTTCCCCTAACGAGTAGCCGGCTTTCTCGACCGCTTCCGCGATCGCGCCGAGCGCGTCCTCGACCGACTTCAGGTTCGGCGCGAAGCCGCCCTCATCGCCGATCGCCGTGGAAAGCCCGCGCTTTTTCAGCACGCCCTTGAGCGCGTGGAAAACTTCCGCGCCATAGCGGAGCGCTTCCGGAAAACTCGGCGCGCCTTTCGGCATGATCATGAACTCCTGGAAATCGATCGGCGCATCGGAGTGCGCGCCGCCGTTGAGAATGTTCATCATCGGCACCGGCAGCACCTTCGCCTCATCACCGCCGAGATAACGGAAGAGCGGCAGCCCTTCCGCATCCGCCGCCGCGTGCGCGACCGCGAGCGACACCCCGAGCAGCGCATTCGCCCCCAGCTTCTGCTTATTCGGCGTGCCATCGAGCTTGATGATTTCCTCGTCCAGCTTCGCCTGCTCGCGCGCGTCCATGCCGAGGAGCGCCGGCGCGATCGTTTCGTTCACCGCCGCGACCGCCTTGGAAACGCCCTTGCCGCCATAGCGAGCCTTCTCGCCATCGCGCAATTCCCAGGCTTCGTGCTCCCCCGTGCTCGCGCCGCTCGGCACCGCCGCGCGACCGAAGCCGCCGCCCTCGAGGCGGACATCAACTTCTACTGTAGGATTCCCGCGCGAATCGAGGATTTCGCGCGCATGAATTTGGGAAATTTTCGTGCCGGACATTTCGTTAGGGACTTCAACCGATTTTCCCCAATGCGCAAGGGGTGTTTGCGGGAAATGCCTAACGATGCCGAAACAAACTTCGTTGCGTCGTCGGGGGTCCGCCGGGGTTGTTACCTCCACGCCGCGGGAGCCGTGGGGTAGCGCCGTTTATCGACACTCGTCAGTGCTTTTTTAAGGTCTTGACATGATCGGGGACCGGCTCGGCGGGCCATGCCGCCCATGGCGAAGAGACTTTTCCTTTTGGTCTCAGTCTCCCGCATTCTCGGGTTCACCTCGCTCCACGCCGGGACCGGCCAGGTCACCTGGAGCGCGCAACCCGGCTTGCGTGTCTGCTGTCGTGGTGATCCGTGAGTCGACCGGACGCGGGCTCACATGGGCTCCGTGCCATGCAGGCGTTATTCATACCCTGTGGGACGCGTCGCGAGATCCACGGCAGCGCGAGGAACGCCTGCGGTTTCAAACCCGCAGGCGCTTGTCTTGGTCGCCGGAATGCGCTGAGACAGCGCGCGCTCCACGACGCCTTTTCCTTGTCCCGTTAGGCGCATCGCCGGCGCCGACCTTGTCGCCAGGTCGCCAGGCCTGCCGCACCAATCGCCAGGAGACCGAGCGAGCCTTCGGTCGTGGCGTGCGCCCCGGCGACGTTGCTGGTCTGGCCGGGCTTGATCGATTCTCCCGGGTCGGCCCAGGCGTAGTCGACCACGGTGAAACTGAAGTTAGAGTCCGCGCCATCCATCCTGACCCGGGCCCAGCCGTATTGTTTGCCCGAGCCGTTATCAAAACGGAAGCCGACGAAGGCGTCGGCTTTGTGCCAGGGCCAGTGCAAACTGCGCCGTCCCGCGTTGATCATGGTCCCCAGGCCATCGACGAAAGGACCGGCTGAGATGTAGCGATTAGGGTTATGCCTCCCAATGCGAAAGACGTAGCCGTACTCGAACGCCGGATAGGAACCCACGAAGGCGCCGCTCTTCAATCCCTTCGGCAGGAAGAAATCCGCGGCCGCGCCCATCCCCTGGTTCACCGTATGAATGAAACTGATCGAGTTACCTGGTCGTGCGAGGGGGAAAGCGACTGACTTGTCCTGATCCGGCGGAAAGGCGGTATCGACCCGGCCGGAATAATGGATTTCGGCTTCGACGGGTGTCGCGACGGTCAGCGCGGTCGCTGCGCCGGCCCCGGCATAGGCTAACCAGCGGGCTGCCGAGATCTGGAGAGAACCGATTTGCCTGCCACGGGTCTTCATGGCCTCGAGCATGAGGAGCCGAGGGCGCGCCGGGCAAGCTTAAAATAGGGACCGCGGCACTCTTAGTTTCGTTAGGTGGGGGCCATTCCCTGCGTCGATCCAGGGCAGGGTGTTTGGCTCGGCGAGCGCGCGCGCGGCGGGAACGATGCTCCTGCTCGTTCGAGTTCCCCCGCACCTTTGGGGTTGGCAAAGTTCCTGCTATTTCATCACCCGCTAACTTCCGTGTCTGCAGTCGTGGTGAGCCGTGAGAGCCGACCGCAGACCCGGTCTCCAATGGAGGAGGTATACCATTCGAGAGCCATAATGACCTGTAAGGCGCGGCAGGAAATCCACGGAGCGCCCGAAGACGTCTGCGGAATTTTCCGCTGGCGTCTTTCTTTTTTGCCGGATGCGCGCGGAGGGACTGAGCTTCTGCTCGTCCGCGGACCTGCGGAAGCAGATCTCTCCGGGATGCGCTGGGGACAGCGCACGCTGTACAGCGCTTGGGTCAGGCTTTGCGGCGATGGAGCGCCGGGTCGATCACGGCGGCCATCCTGGACTCGTTAGGTAAAAGTTCCGCACCGAGGAAGATGCGGAGTTGCTCCAGCGCGGGGGCGGGGTCACGGACGAGCGCTGGGTAATCGATCTCCAGCCATGCAAGGTTTGGCGCGGCGGCGGCCCATTTGCGGACTTCGGCGCGATGGGCGCGCAGGCCGCGCTCGAGTTGTTCGCGGTCGAGTTGGGCGCCTTTGGTGCCGAGACGTTTGGTCATCGCTTCCTGCGACGCGACCACTTCGGCGATCGGACGGGTCATGAAAATGACTTTGTATTCGTGCTGCTCCGGAAGCTGCGGGAGGAGCATGGAGATGCATTTGATCGCGTGGCCTTCCACCGCCGGGTCGTCGAGCAGCTCCGGTTTTTTGCCGATCTGTTTGATCGCTTCCCATTCGTAATAACCGCGCGGGTTATCGATGTCGGCGGCGCGTTCGCGGTCGGTCATGGCCGGCAGGCCGCCGGCTTCGAGGAGCTGCATCATGAGCGAGGTGCCGGAACGCGGGAGGCCGGAGACGAGGACGAAGGTCTTGCCGGATTTCTCCACCGGCGGTTTCGGGTCGGGGCGTTCCTTCAGCAAAGTGGCCAGGCGCTCGGGCCGCGGCGGGATCTCCGGCAGCTCGAAGAGCTGCTCGCGTTTCGGATCGGCGGTGACCGCCTGGCGGCCGCGACGACTCGTTAGGCGGACCACCTCGCCGCGATGGAAGGCAGCTTTCTCCGCATCGCCCCCTTCCACTTTGTGGATGGTCGCGAGATAGCGGTGGGCGTTGACCATGTCCGGCCGGAAACGAAGCGCGGTTTCGAAGGCGAGGGTGGCGCGCTCGTTCTCGCCGGAGCGCGCGAGGGCGACACCGAGATTGAAATGCGCCTGCGGCAAACGATGGAGCAACCCGACGGCGCGGAGCGCGTAGTCGACGGTCTGCTGGTTGTCGCCGGTGCGCCGGTAAACATTGGAAAGACCGAGATGCGCGCGGGCGTTGTCCTCATCCAGCGCGACGGCTTTCTCGTAGGCGGTTTTGGCATTTTCCCATTGGAGCAGACGCGCGTAGGTGTCGCCGATCTGCACGTAGATGCCGGGGAGACGAGGGTTCAAGGTTTCCGCGGCGAGCAGGGCCTCGAGCGCGCCGCCGAGATCGCCGCGCGCGAGTTTGATGCGTGCCCAGAGCAGCCGGGTGGTCGCGGTCTCGGCCTCTTCGCCGTCCGCGATGGCGCCGAGCAGACGTTCCGCCTGCGCGAGGTAACCGCCCTGGAAATAACAGGCCGCAAGGAGCGAGAGGAAACGATCTTCCCATGGCCGGCGCCTAACGATTTCCTCGAGCAAGGCGCGCGCTGCTTCCGCGTCGCCTTTCCAGAGTAGCGTGCGCGAGACGTTGTATTTCGCCTCGATCTCGGCAGACTCCGCGGCCTTCTCTTTGTCGGCTCCGGGATCCTCGATGTAACCGAGCGCGGCGAACTGCTGCATGAGTTCATTCGCCTGCGCGGCGTCGAGCTGCTGATTCGGATCGAGCATGCCCGCATCGCCCTCGACCTGCTCCCAGCTCGGGATGGTTTTCACGGCGGGCACTTCCGCGAAAGCTTCGAGCAACGGCCGGCCGTCCATGTCTTCGCCGATCGGTAAATTGAAAAGCGTGAGCACGGTCGGCGCGACGTCGATCAGGCTCGCGCCGTAGATGCGTTCGTCGCGTTGCAGGCCGGGGCCGGCCATGACGATGATGCCGTATTGCCGATGCCAGACCGCAGGCCCGGCTGGTTCGCGTGGGGTGCCGCGGGGACGTTGCGAGCCGGATTCGAAACCGTGATCGGAACAAAGGATCACCGTCGTTTCCGGACCGGCGAGATCGAGCAGCCGCTCGAGCATCATGTCGTGAAAGCGATAGGCGCCCTTCACGACATCTTTGAAGAGAGCGAAGTCCTCGTCCTTGATCCAGGGCAACTGCGGCGGGTGATAAGCCATGAAGGCGTGCGAGAAATGATCGATCCCGTCGTAGTAAACTGCGGTGAAATCCCACGACTCTTCTTCCATCAAGGCGGTGGCGACGGCGTGGACCGAAGCGTTATCGCTCAGGACCTTCGCGAAGGAACTGAGGCGCTTGTCCTTTTGCTGGTCGATCGTCGCCGCGTCGGGGATGAAGGGCAGAATATGGGCCTCGGTGAGTTCGTTAGGGAAAACTTTGTAGCGGGCCAGCTCCCTCCCCCGCTCCGCCGGATGGACCGCGCCGCACGGAATCGTCCAGCCCTTTTCGGGATCGAAGCGGACCCCGCCGAAAGCGTTCGTCACCACGTTCCCCTTGATCGGTTCCGCCGGATGACTCGCCCACCAGCCGACGACGTTACTCGTGAGGCCGGACTGACTCAGGATATTCCAGAGCGCTTTGCACTTCCGCGAGGCGCTGCTGTAGGGCCGCGCCCCGCCGTTCACGGGGTCAGGCTCGATGAAACCATGGATGCCGTGCTTGTCCGCAAACTTCCCCGTCGCGACGGAGTTCCAAAGCATCGGCGAGAGGATCGGCTGGAGCGTCGCGAGGTTGCCCATGACGCCGCGGTTGATCAGGCCGTCGAGGGTCGGCATGAGCCCTGCCTCGAGCAACGGCGTGATGTGTTCCCAGTCGGCGGCATCCCAGCCGATGAGGAGGACTTTCCTTTTTGTCGGAGCCGAATCAGTCATCGAGCTTGAATTAATGGACTGCGCGCAAGGGTGGTGCAATCTCCGCGCGCGAGCGATGGAATAGATGAGAGAAATTGCCCGACTGAGAGCTCCCCGCCGGGGACAAGGCAGAAAGAGCCGCGCGAATTCGGCTGGCAATGCCCCGGCGGGCAGATAATCTCCGGCATGTTCGTGCGCACTCTTTTCCCGGCGATGGCACTCTCGCTTTTGCTCGCAGGAGCCGGGTTTGCGGCGCCGAAAGCTCCCACTCCGTCCACTGTTGCGGCCCCACCTCCACCGCTCGACCTGAGCAAGGCGATCCGGACGGACGCGATCACAATTCCGACGCCGGGCGAGACATTCGCCGCGCTCGGGAAACCGGCGAAGCCCGATTGGACCGCGAGCTTCCGCGGACCGATCGCGATGAATTACAAAACCCGCGCGCAGATCGCGCTCAATCTTGGCGGCCTGATCGCCGACGGTTTCATCGCGATCGAGGCGCAGGATTCGCAGCAGGTGAAGAACACCGGTGGCGACATCCTGAAAATGGCGAAGGCCCTCGGGGTTTCCGAAAACATTCTCGCCCGCGGGAACAGCATCAATCAGTTCGCCGAGAACGATGAGTGGCCCGCGCTCCAGGAAGAACTTGAGGCGACGCAGAACGAAGTGAAGTCCTCGATGCAATCGCATCGCGACCAGGACCTGGTGATCCTCGTGAGCCTGGGCGGCTGGATTCGCGGCACGCAGGTGGTGACGAGCGTGATCGCGAAAAATTACGACGAGCGCCTCGCGCAGGTCTTGCGGCAGCCGGAGCTGCTTCGTTTCATCCATTCAAAGCTGAACGAGGTCTCCCCCGAACTGCAGGCTGACCCGCTGGTGAAAAGCGTGAACGCGCAGCTCCAGGGGATCGAGAAAATCGTCGCCACGCCTTTCGGCAAATCGCTTTCGACCGAAGAGGTGGCGCGCCTGCAAAAGGCGGTCAATCAACTGATGCAGGAGATTCAGAAAAAGGACTCATGACGCGCACCGGGCTGATTTCGCTTCTTTGCCTAACGACCTTCGCCGTTTCGGCCCTGGCCGAGACCGACCAGGAAGTGGCCGCGCGGGAGAGCGCGCTCGACCTCGCAGGAGCGTTTTCCAACGACGGCTTCAAGCTGCGCGATGGCCATTGGAGCGGCACCTTCGCGCCGCACGAGACGAAACTTTTCGCGGTGAACCTCTACGCCGGAAACCAGTATTGGTTTTCCGCCGGAGCCACGGAAGCGGGAAAACATCTGACGGTCGAAGTCTTCGACGAAACCGGCGCGCCGGTGACCACGGATAAATATCATGCGGATGGCAAGGCGGCTGCTGGGTTAACGGTAGCGAACAGCGGTCAATTCTACGTCCGAGTCGGACTGGAGGAGGCTGCGCCCGCAGGAGTATGTTTCGTTTACAGCTACAAATAATTCGTCGGCCGGCGCTCGCGTGGCCTTTTCTCGCCCTCGTGCTCGCGCTCGCCGTGGGCTGCGGAACAGTCCAGAAAATCAGTGCGATCGCGGGCAAAAACGGGCAGTGGTATTCCGTGGTCTCCGACAAGGCGCCCTTCTACCGCTACGGCCCGCAGCAGGGTAACGGCCCCGATCAGCAACTCCCGAAAGATTCGATCATGACGGTGATTCGACCGTCATTTGGCTACGTAAAAGTGAAACTGCAGAACGGCGAGAACGGCTACGTCGCGAGTGAGGATATCCGCCCCGCGACCGCGCAACTCGTGGCCGAGAAGACCGCCCCGCCGCCGACGCCACCGCCGTTGATCGCCGGGCAGAGCACCGAGGAACAATTCCAGATGAACACGAACGACCCGCGGCTAATCGCTCCGCCCGAGCCGTTGCCGGAGCCGTTCCCCGCTGAGAGCGAAAGCCCGAGTCCGCCGCTCGAGGATCATCCCTAGGGTTTTCGCCGAAACGGAAGCGAAAAACAACCCGCCGGTCGGCCTTGGCGACGGTGCCTCCGGTGCGTAACGTGCCCGCCACCGCACGATGATTTCGCTCCAGGTTTTCTTTGAAGGCAACGTCCAGGGCGTCGGATTTCGCTGGTCGGTGAAGCAGCTCGCGAAGGGCTTCGACGTCACCGGCTCGGTGCGCAATCTCGCCGACGGCCGCGTCGAGCTCCAGGCGAGCGGCGAGGAGGCGGAAGTGCGCGATTTCCTTGAGGCGATCGGCCAGAGCGAATTGCGCGCTCACATTCGCCGGCAGAGCGACTCAGTCCTGGCGACGCCGCCAACCGTGCGCGGTTTCGAGATTCGCCATGAGTGAGCCCGCCGTTGCCGTCCGCGGGCTGACGAAAATTTTCCCGATCCCTTTCCGGCGCCAGCGCCTGGTCGCGGTCCGGGGGCTCGATCTCGAGGTGGCGCCGGGGCAGGTTTACGGATTGTTAGGCCCGAACGGATCGGGCAAAAGCACGACCCTGAAAATCATCCTCGGCCTGGTCGCGCCGACCAGCGGCTCGACCGCAATTTTCGGGCGCGACAGCCGCGAAGTCGGGAGCCGCGAGGCGGTCGGTTTTCTCCCGGAGAATCCTTATTTCTACAAATATCTCACCGGCGCGGAAACACTCCGCTTCTACGGAAAGCTCTGCGGATTGCACGGCCCGCGGCTGCGTGCGCGGCTCGACGAACTGCTCGAGCTCGTCGGCCTAACGAGTGCGCGCGATCGCCGGCTCGGCGGCTATTCCAAGGGCATGCTCCAGCGCATCGGGCTCGCGCAGGCGTTGATCCAGGAACCGAAACTGGTCGTGCTCGACGAGCCGACCGCGGGGGTCGATCCGGCCGGCTCGCGCGACATTCGCGACCTGATTTTGGATCTGAAACGGCGCGGCATCACCGTCCTGCTCTCGTCGCATTTGCTCGCGCAGGTGCAGGAGATTTGCGACCGCGTCGGCATCCTCGCGAACGGGGTGCTCGTGCGCGAAGGCCGGGTTGAAGACCTGCTCGCGATCGAGAACCAGACCGAGTTGATCCTGCAAAACGCCACGCCCGAAGTGCTCGCGCAGATCACCGCGCTCCTGGAAAAATCGCCGACCCGCCTGGTCGAGCAGCGCCAGCCGCAGACCACGCTGGAACGCCTTTTCCTCGAGGCAACCAAGCCGCCTAACGAAAAGTAAAACGCCGTGCACCGCGCCTTCTCCCTTTCCCGCATCGCCGCGCTCGTCGGCAACACGCTGACGGAGCTGATCCGGCTGAAGGTCTTCTACTTTCTCCTGATCTTCGCGCTCCTGCTGATCGGAAGCTCGATCTTCATGGCGCAGCTCAGTTTCCAGCAGGAATTCCAGGTGCTGAAAGACGTCTCGTTAGGCGCGATGAGCATTTTCACCTCGCTGCTCGCGATCGTGGCCACGGCGCAGCTCATCCCGCGGGACATCGAGGAGCGCACGATCTACACCATCCTGGCCAAGCCGGTGCCGCGTTACGAATATCTCGCGGGCAAGCTCGGCGGCGTCCTGCTCCTTCTCCTCCTCAGCGTGGTCGCGATGACCGCAGTTTTCCTCGCGGTGCTTTTCGTTAGGCAGGAAATGCTCGTGAACGAGACCCTGCGCCAGGCCAGCGGGCTCCGCCCCGAGCAGGTGCAGCAGGCGGTCGCGGCGCTGAAGGCTTCGGCGTTCAGCTGGAGCCTGGGCGCGGGCATCGTCGTGATCTACCTGAAGGCGGCACTGCTCGCCGCGCTCACGCTCTTCATTTCCACCTTCGCGACCTCGAACATCTTCACGATTTGCGTGATGGTGTTCATCTATTTCATCGGCCATCTCCAGGCCACGGCGCGGGATTATTGGTTGCAACAAAACGGCGCCGGCTGGATCGCCAAGACCTTCCTTGCGCTCGTCGCCCTCGCCTTTCCCGACCTGCAACTTTTCAATCTCGTGGACGATATCGTCGCCGGCACCGCGATCCCGGCCGGCCTCTTCGCGCAAACCGCGGTCCTCGGGTGCGTTTACACCTCGGTTTATTTCTTCTTTGCCTGGGTGGTGTTTCACGGGAGGGAACTTTGATTCGTGGCGCGCTAGTGGCGTTGCTCGTGCTCGGTTTCGGCGCGCTGCGGGTGCCGATCGAGTCGTCGCTCACGGCGCAACATCGCGGCGCTTATTTCCACAGCGCACAGCTCGATCTCGGGCTGCGTGAACAGATCGGGCAGCTCGGTTTCCTCGCCGCGCTCAGCGGGTTTCGCTCGCTTGTGGCGGATGTGATTTTCATCCAGGCGCACGTCGCGTGGGAGAACACGCAATGGGGCCGCGTGCTCCTGCTGTTTCGCGAAGCGACCACCCTGCAGCCGCGCTCGATTTTGTTCTGGGACATGGCCGCGTGGCACATGGCCTGGAATGCGAGCGTCGCCGCGCTCCGCGACGAGGCGCAGCCCAACGAGACTCTGCGAAGGAAAGCCGCCCAGGAATATATCGGGCTCGGGAAGGATTTCCTCGAGCGCGGCATCCGGAATAATCCCGATCGCCCGCAGCTCTACGAATCGCTCGCCCGCCTCGAAAAAGACAAGTTGAACGACCACGCGGCGGCCGCGCGGCTCTACGCGCAGGCGGCAAAACTTCCCGGCGCGATGGAATACGTCGAGCGCTTCGCCGCCTACGAGCTATCCTATGCGCCGGGCGAGGAACGCGCCGCCTATGACGCGCTCAGCGCGCTCTATCGGCGCGGACCGGGCGAGCGCCTGCCTACTTTGTTGAAGCGCCTGAAATTTCTCGAAAAACAACTCGATATCCCATTGGATCAGCGCATTCCCGACCCGGAGCCGTAAGTTTTTCTGCCATGCGATTTGCCGTTATCAGCGACATCCACGGGAACCTCGAAGCGCTGGAAGCGGTGCTCGCGGACGCGGGGGCGCATCATTGCACGCACTTCGTCTGTCTCGGCGACGTCGTCGGTTACAATGCGAATCCGAGCGAGTGCGTGCGGATCATCCAGGACCTGGAATGCCCGGTGGTGAAAGGAAACCACGACGAGCAGGCTTCGATCGAGGACTCGACCGAGGGCTTCAACGAACTGGCCGAGGAAGCGATCGGCTGGACGCGCGAACACCTTTCCCCCGAGGAGAAAAAGTGGCTGAGCGACCTGCGCCTAACGAGACAAGTCCGCGATTTCACCATCGTCCACTCGACCCTCGATACCCCGCAGCAATGGGGCTACGTCTTCAACGATCTCGACGCCATCGCCAGCTTCACTTACCAGCACACCTCGCTCTGTTTTTTCGGGCACACCCATTGGCCGACCGCCTTCGTCCGCGACGATAACGTGCGCCGGATTCAGTACTGATCACATCCAGATGGCGCCCGGGAAAAAGTATTTCATCAACACCGGCAGCGTCGGCCAGCCGCGCGATCGCGATTGGCGCGCCGCCTACTGCATCTACGACAGCGAGCGCCACGTGATCGAGCAGCGCCGGGTCGAATACGATCTCGCCACGACCCAGCGTAAAATCCGTCAGGCTGGGCTGCCCGAGCGGCTGGCCGACCGCCTCGCGCAGGGACGGTAGGGCAATTCGGAATGCGGAATTCGGAATGCGGAATGGGGCGGAGGAGACGCAGGGCGTGAGAGGTATTTTGAATCCGGCCCTGCGCTCGCTTCTGATCATCAAGCCGAGTTCGTTAGGCGACGTGGTCCACACGCTGCCTTCGGTCGCGCTCCTGCGCGATGCGTTTCCGAACGCGCGGATCACCTGGGTAATCAATCCCGAGTGGGCGCCGCTCCTTCGCGGGAACAGCTGCGTCACGCATATTCACATTTTCCCGCGCGGTGAACTCGGCGGCTTCGGCATGGCGACGCGACTCCTGCCCTGGATCCGGCAGACCGGGCGGCTGCAACCGGACGCGGCCCTCGACTTTCAAGGTCTCCTGCGCAGCGCCCTCATCGGCCGGATAAGTCACCCGCGCGAGTTTTACGGAATGGATGATGCGCGCGAAGGAGCACGCCGATTCTACGATCACGTCGCGCCGGTCGATCGCAACGCGCACGCGGTGGAGCGTTATCTTTCACTGGTCGAGAGCTTCGGCGTGCCGATCACGCGGCCATTGCGTTTTCCCCTGCCTACCGGCGACCCGATTCTGCGCTTCGACGATGACGAGCCGTTTGTGCTGCTGCATCCTTTCGCCCGTGGCTCGCGCAAGTCGCTCAGCGATCTCGCAGTGGAGGAATTCTGCCGCGCGCTCGCGCCTTACCGGGTCGTGCTCGCGGGCCGCGCCAAGCGCGAGCTCCCGGTGACTGATAACTGCGTGAACCTGCTCAATCACACGAGCCTGCTCCAGCTCGTCTGGCTGCTGCGCCACGCGCGTTACACCGTGAGTGTCGATAGCGGCCCGATGCACATCGCCTCCGCGCTGAGCGATCGCCTGATCTCGATCCACACCTGGAGCGACCCGCGCAAAGTCGGCCCTTACAACGAGAACGCGTGGGTCTGGCAAAACGGTGAGTTGACCAAAGTGCGCGACCTACCGCCCACCGTCGGTAAAATAAAAGGCCGGCCCTTCCGGCGCTCGGATATTCCGCAACTAATTCCGCTGATTCGCGCGAAGCTGGAAAGATAACGCAAGACGCCCGGGGGTTAGGCGTTAATCGGCCGCGCGCCCGGACGACGAATCCTGGTCAAGCGAAGAGTCGCCGAGTCATCCTGAGCGGAGTGGAGTGAAACGGAACGCAGTCGAAGGATCCCGTGGATTTTCTGGGAAAGCCCGGATCGAAACGCATGGCCCAGTGTGCGGAGCTTCCGGGAAGCCCGGCGGGATCCTTCGACTCCGCTGCGCTCCGCTCAGGATGACACGGCTGGTTGTGTCTGCACTTCTGTGGCGCCGAAGGGAATCAGAGGGTCCGTTGACGAAGCAGGAACTCCGCCAATTCCAAGTCGACGGGATAGGTGATCTTGAAGTTAGGAGCCTCGTTAGGTAACAGCACGACCTTCCCGTCAACGTGTTCGAGCGCCGAGATTTCGTCGGTGATTTCGATGCCCGCTTCGCGCACCGCGTAATAGGCTTTTTCCAAAAGGTCGCGCCGGAAAATTTGCGGGGTCTGGACTCCGAAGAGTCCGGCACGATCGACGCCGCCAACCACTTCGTGTTCAGGGTTCACCCGTTTCAGGGTATCGATCACCGGCGCGGCGCTGGCAGCTCCGCCATGCTCGCGCGAGAGCCGGTAGATTTGCTCGATCAGTTCCGGCCTAACGAGCGGACGAGCCGCATCATGCACGGCCACGAAGGTTGTTTCCGGTTCGAGCTGTGCCAGACCGCACGCCACGGAATCCTGTCGGCGATCCCCACCCGCTATTACCGCGGTCACCTTTGCGCTCACTAACTCTTTCAGTTCTGCCAGGCGGTCAGCGCGACCGACGAGAATGATCGCGCCGACCGAGTCGGTTTGCTCGAAAGCCGCGATGGAATATGCGATCACCGGCTGGCCGGCCAGCGGCGCGAAGGTCTTGTCGAAACCCATCCGCCGGCTGCTGCCGCCCGCGACGATGATGGCGGTGAGCACCCGTCAGTCCTTTACTCGTTAGGCGAGTTGCCGCTGCACTTCCTCGCTGAGCGTTTTGCCATCGGCGCGGCCGGCGACTTTCGGGCCGAGCGCTTTCATCACCGCGCCCATCTGCGCGCGGCTGGTGGCGCCGGTCTCGGCAATCGCTTCCTGCACAAGACGGGTCAGGTCTTCCGCGCTCATCGCCGCCGGGAGATAGCTGCTCAGGAGCGCGAGCTCACTCTTTTCCTTTGCCGCCAGTTCGGCGCGACCACCTTTCTCGAAACTCTCGATCGAATCCTGGCGCTGTTTTACCTGCTTGCGAATGACCTGAGTGGCCTCGGCGTCGTCGAGTTCGCCCTCCGCGCCGGCTTTCTCGATCGCGGCGTATTTCAAGGCGGACTTGAGCATCCGGAGGACGCCGAGTTTCTCGGCATCGCGGGCGCGCATGGCGTCTTTCAGGTCGGCATCAATCTGCTGGGCAAGTGGCATTTGAGTCCTTTATTCGTTAGGCAACGGCAAGCTCGCGGGTTGCGGGCGGACGGGTCCAGACGCGGAGGGGCGCGGGCAGGAGCGGCGCGAGCTCCAGCCAGCCGGCTTCGTCGAAGAACCAGACGCGGCGATTGAGCTTAAGATGGAGAGCGCGGTGGAGCGCGAAAGCGTGCGCCGGAAGAAAAATTTCCGCGCGAAAGGCATCACCCTGGTAGTAGCCGACCCCGGCGGTCTCGCCGGTGGCGTGATCGATCATTTCGAGCAGTGCCGTCCGGCCGGGAAGCGTGGCGCGGAAAAAGCGGAGAGCGCCGGTGGAATCCTGACCGATGAGATGCAGCGTCGTCTCCTCAGCGCGCAACGGCTTCAACTCGAAAGCGACCTGAAGATGAACCTGGTCGCGGGTGCGTTCACAGGAAAGGATCGGGCCATGGCCGGCAGCGCTTCCCTGTCCGCCATCGACAACGAAACGCTCAGGTCGTTTTGCGTAGGCGAGAAAGCGGCGACGCGAGAACGCGACCTGGGTGTGGTGCCGAGTGATAGCCTCTTTTTTCCGGGCAGATTCGGAGCTCGTCTGCGAAAGGCTGCAAGCCGCCTCGGCGAAGGAGGCGCTGCCGCCATGGACGAGATAATCGAGTCGCTCGATGCCGTGACGGCGCGGGAGGAAATTATCAAACGCGAAGCGGAGTAGAACCGCGAGCCCGCTATGATCGGGATGCGTATCGGAAGCGGAGGGCACGAGCAGATGGGTCGGTCCCCACGCGAGAATGAGATCGGCGAGACGACGGATGGTTTCGCCCCCGCCCTCGAGCAGAAGATCGGTGATGCCCTGGTCGGGCAGGGAGAGGAATTCCACCTGTTCAGGTCGGATCTCAAGGACGCGCAACGCCGCCAACGCTTCGGCCTGGCGCCGTTTACCCCAACGGCGGCGGTCCGCCTCGCCGATGCGGGCTTTGCGTTCGAGGAGGCGTTGCGGCCAGCAATTTTTCTCGCCGTCGGTGCCGTAGACGAGGCGAATGTCCGCGCCGGCCGCGACTGCCCGCTGGAGAAAAATCCCGGCGGCGAGCGACTCGTCGTCCGGATGCGGGGCGAACATCATCACGCGCGAGCGTGCGTTGAGATCAGGCTGATACATTTCGGGAACCCGCTTCTAGCAGATGTAATCGGCGGCGCAAGGATGGATGGTCGCCGCGCCTTGCGCGCCCCCGCCTAACCGGGCCCGCACATTTCCACCTGCAACCGCGCGACGGCCGCCTGAAGCGAGGCGACATCCGAGACGCTGATCACGTCCGCGCCTTTGCGGGTGCGCTGGAGCAATCCGGCGAGCACGCCGCCGGGCCCGAGCTCGAGGAAAAGATCGCAACCCATCTCGAGCATCCGTTCCATGCAATCAGTCCAGCGCACAGTGGCAGTGACCTGGCTCTGCAAAGTCGCGCGAATCTCCGCCGCCGAGGCGACCGGCTGGCCGGTGACGTTGCTGATCACCGGGAACGCCGGGGCCTGCAACTCGGCGCCGCTCAGCGCCTCGCCGACCTGACGATGCGCGCTCTCCATCAGGCGCGAATGGTAGGCGCCGGCGACATTGAGCAAGGTGGCGCGCCGGACGCCGTGATCTTTCGCTTTGGCGACCGCCTGCTCGATCTTCGCGCGCTCGCCCGAAATCACGATCTGGCCGGGCGAATTGATATTCGCGACATCGACGTCGGTCTCCTGCGCGAGCGCGCGCACGGCCGCTTCGTCGCCCCCGATGAGCGCGGCCATCGCGCCGGAAGTAGCGGCGCACGCCGCCTCCATGAAACGCCCGCGCTGCTCGACGAGCCGGAGGCCTTCCTCAAAGGAAAACGTGCCCGCGGCCGCGTGCGCGGTCCATTCGCCTAACGACAGACCCGCCGCCGCCGTGACCTCGAAATTCCCCACGATCTCGCGCAGCACGCTGAGGCAGGCGAGCCCGTGAATATAAAGCGCCGGCTGACAATTCGCCGTCCGGGTAAGCTCTTCGAGCGGGCCCTCCCAGGCGATGTCGCTGAGCTTGCGCCCCAGCACTTCGTCCGCGCGGCGAAACAGATCCGCGGCCTCGGGAAACTCCGCCGCGAGATCGCGGCCCATCCCGACGCACTGGGCACCCTGACCCGAGAAAAGAAGCGCGAGTTTTTTAGCCATGGGAATTACCTAAACCGGCCCCGCGATGCGGGCGAGCCCGAAGACGAAATAAGCTTGCCCCTGACGTGACCGGGGCTCAGGCTGGAGCCATGCAAACGAAACCAAGCAGGCTGCAGCATCGCTCCGTCGTGTGCGGGGCGCTTGTTGCCATGTTAGTTGCGTTGCCGTTAGCAGCGGCAAATGCCAGGTGGATCGAGAAGGGCAACCCCCGTTGTCCCTACGGCGTTTACATTGAAGGACTGCAGGGCTCGGTGGTGCTCGCCATGATCCTTGATCGGAGCGGACACGTCACCGACACCAAGGTGTTGCGAAGCAGCGGTTCGGACACGCTCGACGGGCTCGCGCAGGAAGCAGCGATGAAGTGGCGGCTTAGCCAGGATTCGCTGGTGGCCACCGACCTCACGCAAGGCCGCGTGGAGAAGATCACCTTCGTCCACCCGCCTCCTCCGGTGAAGACGCTGCTGCCGCAGACCCAGCCCTACTGGGCGGTAGCGAGATACACCCGCGACCATTAAGGACTCGCGGTTGGCGCAGTTGTGCGCAGGAGGTTCGGGAATCTTCTGCGCCCAAACTGCTGATCCTCGGCCGGATTTCCCCGGCTGAGACGGGAAACTGTTTTCTCGTCGCTCCAAGGCCGGTAACTTTGCGCTTGCACGCTAAATTCCGCTCGCGAGCGTAGTCGCGCTTTCCTCATGGCTGCACCGACGACCCGCGAAATCGAAGCTCCCGACCCCCTCGCCCGCACCATGCAGCGCGCGGTCGATGAGGCGCCGGAAGGTGATCTGATCGGTGAAAAGATGATCCTTAACATGGGTCCGTCGCACCCCGCGACCCATGGTGTTCTCCGCCTCGTACTCGAACTCGACGGCGAGCTGGTCACGAAGGCCACTCCCGACATCGGCTATCTCCATCGCGGCGACGAGAAGATCGCGGAGAACATGCAGTACAACCAGTTCGTGCCTTACACGGACCGGCTCGATTACCTCGCGCCGTTGGCGAACAACGTCGCCTATGCGCTCGCGGTCGAGAAGTTGATGGGCTGGGAACTTCCGCCGCGCGGCAAAGCGATCCGCGTGATCTGCTGCGAGACGGCGCGCATCTCGGCGCACTTGCTCGGCCTCGGCGCGATGGCGCTCGATCTCGGGGCGATGACGGTTTTCCTCTACACCTTCACGGAGCGCGAGAAACTCTATAACCTCTTCGAGCTGCTGACCGGCGCGCGGTTTACGACCAGCTACACCCGGGTCGGCGGACAGATTCGCGACTTGCCGCCGACTTTTGTCCCGCAGCTCGAGACTTTCCTCGACGGCTTCATCCCGCAGCTCGACGAGATCGACAACCTGCTCACGCGGAATAAAATTTTCGTTGATCGGACGCGCGACGTTGGCGTAATCCCGCGAGAGCGCGCGGTCGCCTACGCGCTCTCGGGTCCGAACCTGCGCGGCAGCGGCGTCGAGCACGACCTGCGGAAGAAGCACCCCTACCTCGACTACGAAAAATATGATTTCGAAATCCCGATCGGGAGTGCCGGTGATTGCTACGATCGCTATCTCATTCGGATCGAAGAAATGCGCCAGAGCGTGCGCATCCTCCGTCAGGTGATCGACAAACTTCCGGCCGGCCCGATCAACGTCGTCGACTGGAAAAACATGCTCCCGCCGAAGTCGCACGTGATGACGAAAATGGAGGAGCTGATTCACCATTTTATCGTCGTGACCGAAGGGCTCGATGCGCCTCCCGGCGAGATCTATTTCGGCGCCGAAAATCCCAAGGGCGAGCTCGGATTTTACATCAACAGCAAAGGCGGCGGCGTGCCGCATCGGCTGAAGATTCGCGCTCCCTCGTTTGTGAACCTGAGCATCCTGCCCGAACTGCTCCCCGGCGCGATGATGAGCGACGTGGTCGCGATCCTCGGGAGTCTGGACTTCGTGATGGGAGAATGCGACAGATGAAAATCGACTTTATGAAAACCAAAATCCACCTCTTCGGGCTCCTGCTCGCCGCCTTCGCCCTCTTCTCGTTAGGCGCGTGCAACAAGGCCACGCTTTCCGGCTCGAAATTGACCAGCGCGAACTACGATCAGATCACCCTCGGGATGTCGAAAGCACAGGTGGAAACGATCCTCGGACCGCCCACCACGATGGACTCGAAGGACGTGGTGATTTTCAAGAAGACCACCTATCGCTACGAGGACGGCGCGAAGTTCGCCATGATCACTTTCAAGAACGACGAGGTCGACAGCAAGGACACGAATCTCGGGCGGGAACCCTAGGCAGTGCGCGTGCGCTGGCGGATGAATAAGGCCTTTCGATTCCAGTTTTTCGCCCTGCTCCTCGCGGTCGGGCTGGCGCTCGGTGGTTGCCATGGGAAGCGGATCACGAAAGCAAACGTCGCCGAAGTGACCGAAGGGATGAGCCGGAAGCAGGTGGAGTCGATCCTCGGCCCGCCGACCTCTGTCGACAGCACCAATCTCCTCGTCCTGAAAAAGGTGACCTACGTCTACCAACAGGGCAGCGAATCGGTCACGATCGTTTTCACCAACGACAAGCTGGCGTCGAAGGAAAGTTCACTCCACGATTAACCGTCTGTGGAGACGACGACGTTGACAAACGTTCCGGCCGAGCTGGAACGGCAAATGGACCAGGCCATCGGGCATTATCCGCCCGAGCATAAGCGGAGCGCCGCGCTCCCGTTGCTTCATCTCTGGCAGGAGCATTACGGCTACATCAGCGACGTCGCGGTGGAATGGATCGCCGCCAAGCTCGCGGTGGAACCGATCAACATTCTCGAGCTGGTCACGTTCTATCCGATGTTTCGCCAGGCGCCGGCCGGGCGTAAACATTTCCGCGTCTGCCGCACTCTGAGCTGCGCGATGGCGGGCGCTTATCCGTTGATGGAAAAACTCGCGGGCCTCGCCCAGATCGACCGCGAACATCAGGGCGCCGGAATGCACAACCCGGTCTCCGTCAGCGAGGATGGCGAATACAGCATCGAGTTCGTGGAATGCCTCGCGAGCTGCGGCACGGCGCCGGTCTGCATGGTCGACGATGAGCTCCATGAAAAGGTGGAACCAGCGAAAGCGGCGGAGCTGCTCTCCCTTCCGCATTCCGAATTCCGCATTCCGCATTCGGTCCACCCGCTCGAGAAGCGCCTGATTTTCCAAAACATCGGTCGCGAAGACTACACCACCAGCCTCGACTCCTATCTGCGCAACGGCGGCTACCACCAACTGCACAAGGCGATGTCGATGACGCGCGCCGACATCGTGAATGAGGTCAAAGCCTCCGGTCTGCGCGGCCGCGGCGGCGCCGGTTTCCCGTGCGGGGTGAAGTGGAGTTTCATCAAGCCCGACGAGCAGAAGCCGGTCTACCTGATCTGTAACGCCGACGAATCCGAGCCCGGCACTTTCAAAGATCGCTACATCATTCACCAGGATCCGCATCAGCTCATCGAGGGGATGCTGATCAGTTGCTGGGCGCTGAATGTGCACACCGCCTACATCTACATCCGCGGGGAATTTCCCGAAGGCGCGAAGATCCTCGAGCGCGCGATCGAGGAAGCGCGTAACCGGAACTTGTTAGGCCAAAACATTCTCGGCACCGGCTTCAACGCGGAGATTTATATTCATCGCGGCGCCGGCGCCTACATTTGTGGCGAAGAAACCGGCCTGATCGAATCGCTCGAAGGCAAGCGCGCCTACCCGCGGATCAAGCCGCCCTACTTTCCCGCCGTCCTCGGTTTGTGGATGTGCCCGACGATCGTGAACAACGTGGAAACGCTTTGCCACGTGAAGCACATCATCCAGATGGGCGGCGCGGAATACGCCAAGATCGGGCGGCCGAACAACACCGGGACCCGGATCGTCTGCGTGAGCGGCGACGTCGTTAGGCCGGGCTATTACGAGATCGAGGTTGGCGCCCTCACGATGGGCCAGGTGCTCAACGATCTCGCCGGCGGCCCGAAAGAGGGTCGCAAAATCAAAGCCGTTATTCCCGGTGGCAGCTCCGCGAAAGTGTTGCGCGCCGACGAGCGTTTCAAGCTCAAAGACCGCGAAGTTTCCCTCGAGGAAATCCCGATGGATTTTGATTCCCTCGCCGCGGCCGGCTCGATGGCCGGCTCCGGCGGTGTTATCGTGATGGACGACTCGCGCGACATGCTCTGGGCGCTGAACAACATCAACGAATTCTACGCGCACGAGAGCTGCGGCCAGTGCACCCCCTGCCGCGAAGGCTCGCTCTGGATGAAGAAAATCACCGACCGCATGCTCCTCGGCGGCGGGGTCACCCAGGATCCGGCGACCTTGAAAAACGTCGCTGACAACATCGCCGGCAAAACCATCTGCGCCTTCGGCGAAGCCTGCGCCTGGCCGACCCAGAGTTTCCTGGAAAAATTCCCCGACGAATTCGCCACCCGCGCCGAGAAGCCCCTCCCGCCGCCGCTTCCGCCCGAATACACCTCCGGCGAACTCATCGCCGAAACCGAAATCCCCACCTCCTCCCTCGCGCACGATCCCGGCTGGGAACGAGCCGGCTCCGCTGGAATGGTCTAAGAAGATGTCTCAGGAAAGCAGGAAAGCAGGAAGGGAGCTAAGGGATGCGTCGATCACGCAGGAAGTGATCGGGGCCGCCATCGCGGTTCACACTGAACTCGGGCCGGGCTTCCTGGAATCCGTCTACGAGCAGGCGCTCGCGGTGGAATTTGCGCTGCGGGGCGTGGCGTTCGTTAGGCAGAAGCCGATCCCGCTCTTTTATCGCGACCACCAGATTGGCGAGCATCGTCTCGATTTTTTGGTGGAAGAAAAAATCGTCGTTGAGCTAAAGGCCGTCGAGCGCTTTGAGAATGTGCACTTCGCAATCGTGCGCAGCTACTTGAAAGCGTGCAGCCTCTCGGACGGGCTTATCCTTAATTTTTCTTCCATCCCGTTGACCGTGAAGCGCGTTCAACGCGAGCGCTCCTTCGAGCCGCCCGATCTCCAAGCCTAAAAAATTTCCTGCTTTCCTGCTTTCCTGAGACATGTCCGAAGCGACCCCGATGATCAACGTCCAGATAAACGGCGTCTGGAAACAGTTCCCGAAGGGCACCCGCCTGATCGAGGCCTGCGAACAGGCGGGCAGCTACGTCCCGCGCTATTGCTATCACAAGAAGCTCTCCTCCCCCGGTAACTGCCGGATGTGCCTGATCGAAATGGGCATGCCGAAAATGGGCCCCGATCGCAAGCCGGTTCTCGGCCCAGACGGCAAACCGGAGATAAACTGGATGCCGCGTCCGCAGATCTCCTGCGCGACCGATGTTTCCGAAGGGCTCGGCGTGCGCACGCATTCGCCGATGGTCGAGGAATGCCGCCGCGGCGTGATGGAATTTCTTCTCATCAATCACCCGCTCGATTGCCCGATCTGCGACCAGGCCGGCGAGTGCCGCCTCCAGGAATTCAGCGTCGAGTACGGCCGCCAGGACTCGCGCTTCCTCGAGAACAAAGTGAAGAAGCCGAAGAACGTCGAGCTCGGCCCGCGGGTCACGCTCGACGACGAGCGCTGCATTCTCTGCTCCCGTTGCATTCGCTTCTCGAAAGAGATCGCGCACGACGACGTCCTCGGCTTCATCGACCGCGGCAGCAACACCGTGCTCACCGCGCATCCGGGCAAGCGGCTGGAAAATAACTACTCGCTCAACACCGTCGACATCTGCCCGGTCGGCGCGCTCACCTCGACCGATTTCCGCTTCAAGATGCGCGTCTGGTTTTTAAAGGAAACCAAGAGCTTCTGCACGAATTGCGCGACCGGTTGCAACACGCTCATCGGCACGCGCGAAGACGCGATCTATCGGCAGACGCCCCGCGAGAACGACGCCGTCAATTCCTGCTGGATGTGCGATTACGGGCGCCTGAAATTTGACTATCTGCAAAGCGATCTCCGCCTGCTTGAGCCACTCGTGCGCGATGAGCAAAAATTGCAGCCGGCCACCTGGACGAAGACGCTCGAAAGCATCGCAGCGATGCTGCGCCCGTATGTCGGCTGGCAGATCGCGATTCTCGCTTCCGGCCGGATGACGAACGAAGAACTCTGGCTCACCTCGCGCCTCGCGGAATCGTTAGGCGTGACCCTGATTGACATCGTCCCGCGGATGGGCGCGAGCGACGACATCCTCCTCAGCGCCGATCGCAATCCAAACACCAGTGGCGCCCGCCTCCTGCGCGTTGCCTCGCCGTCCGGCACCGTGCTTCAGCAGATCAAGGAAGCGATTTGGTCCGGCCAGGTGCAGGCCCTGATCTCGTTAGGCGAAAATCCGCTTCACTGCGGGATCGCGCCCGAGCAGCTCGCGCGGCTGCCGGTTTACATCACGATGGACATTCTCTCGAACGCGGCGACCGCCTACGCGAGCGCGGTGCTGCCGGCTTTCGGCTTTGCGGAAAAGCGCGGCTCGATGATCAACGGCAAAGGGCGCCTCCAGCGCCTCAACCGCGCCGTGCGCGGCCCCGGTCAGGCGCGCGATGATTGGGAGATTTTGCGCGACCTGATTCAGGTCGTCACCGGCGCGAACGGCATTTACACGATCGAGGACGTCTTCCGCCAGATGAGCGCGGCGGTGCCGGAATTTAGCGGGCTCACCCTGAGTAAAATCAGCGATCTCGGCGTCCCGGTGATGAACGTCGACCGCAGCCCCGACGCCCCCGGCGAACCTTCCGAAGCAAAAGTGCGCGAGCGCGAACGGGAGAAACACCCGCAATGATAACGCGGCAAAATTTCCCGCAAGAGAGCGGTCGACCATTCCGTCGTCCTGAGCGCAGCGCAGCGGAGTCGAAGGATCCCGCCGGGCTTCCCTTCAGCCCCGCCGCGGTCCCCGCCCCGAATCTTCCCAGCAGCCCGACGGGATCCCTCGACTTCGCTCGGGATGACTCTGCTCTCTCCCGATGAACCCGACGCTCTTCTTTGTCCTCGTGTCGCTGGTGAAAATCCTCGCGATCGTTTTCGTGGTCATCCTCCCGATGGTTTCCTACAGCGTCTACGCGGAGCGCCGGGTGAGCGCGCTCATCCAGGATCGGCTCGGCCCGAACCGCGTCGGACCCGCCGGACTTTTCCAGCCGATCGCCGACGCGATGAAGTTCATCCTCAAGGAAGACTTCACCCCGGCGCACGTGAACAAGTTTTACTTCTGGCTCGCGCCCTGCCTCGCCATGGTCCCGGCGATCATGACCATCGCGGTCGTGCCCTTCGGGAGCACGCTCTTCGGCATCCCGATGGTGATCGCCGATGTCAACGTCGGCGTGCTCTACGTCTTCGCGATCGCGTCGTTAGGCGTTTACGGGATCGTCATCGCAGGTTGGTCGTCAAATTCCAAATATCCGTTCCTCGGCGGGGTCCGGGCCAGCTCGCAGATGATCTCCTACGAGCTGTCGTTAGGCCTGGCCGTCATCCCAATTTTCCTGCTCGTCGGCCAGCTTCGCCTCACCAGCATCGTCGATTACCAGATCCACAACGGCTGGATGATTGCGCCCTTCCTTGGCGACCCGCTGAACATCTGGAAATGGCTCCTGACCATCCCGATGTTCATCTCTTTCGTAGTCTTCACGATCGCGATTTTCGCGGAGACAAACCGGTTACCGTTCGATTTGCCGGAAGCGGAAACGGAACTGGTCGGCGGCTATCACACCGAATATTCGTCGATGAAATTCGCCCTCTTCTTCCTCGGCGAATACGCCGCGATGATTACCGGTTCGGCCATCATCGTCACTCTGTTTCTCGGCGCGTGGCACTTGCCGATCCCGGGTTGGAATCACGCGCAGGGTTTCCATTGGCTGCTCGTCGAACGGCTCGTTAGGCGGCTGGCTCGGCGTGCTCGGCGGACTCTTCAATATCTTCGTTTTCTTCGCCAAGGTCGCGGTGCTGCTCGTTTGCTTCATCTGGGTGCGCTGGACGCTCCCGCGGTTTCCGCTACGACCAGCTCATGCGCCTCGGCTGGGTCTTCTTTTTCGAGATCGCCCTCGTGAACATCTTCATCGCCGCGATCATCGTGGCCTACATGCCGAAGTAATGGCCAGGAAAGCAGGAAAGCAGGAACGGATTTGAGGTCTTGCGGCGAGCTGCCGACATCCATTTCCCCTTCCTGCGTTCCTGCGTTCCTTAGAGATTTTTTCGTATGGCGATAACGGTTCGACGTCCCAATCTGAGCTGGTCGGAGAAGATTTATCTTCCGGCCATTTTCAGCGGCATGGTCATCACCCTGCGCCATCTGAAAAACATGCTCTACGGGTCGCACCAAGGTGACGATGCAATACCCGGAGCAAAAGTGGGACAGCCACCTGCCCGATCACTATCGCGGCGCGCCCGCGCTGGTGAAAGACGAGCGCGACCGGGTCCGCTGCGTCGCCTGTCAGCTCTGCGAATTCATCTGCCCGCCGCGCGCGATCAAGATCGTGCCGGGCGAGATTCCGCTGGGCGAAAAATTTTCCAAGGTCGAGAAATACCCGGAAGCCTTCGACATCGACATGATCCGCTGCATCTACTGCGGCATGTGCGAGGAGGTCTGCCCCGAGCAGGCGATTTTCCTGCGCAAAGATTACGCAATCACCGGCCTCACGAGAGCCGACATGGTCCATGACAAGGAGAAGCTGCTTGAACTCGGCGGCACGCTCCACGGACTGGTGCTGAAGTGGAACGAGAAGAAATGATCGCTCAGGAAAGCAGGAAAGCAGGAAATGAGACGAAGTGCGGAACGCGAAAATCCAATCCCCATTCCTTTCCTGCGTTCCTGCTTTCCTTCGCAATCTTCTTTCCCAACGTCGTTAGGCCCTAACGAATATGTCGCCCTTCTTCTTTTGGACCTTTTCCGCGCTGATGCTGATCTTCGGCGCGGCGGTGATCGTGAACCGTAACCCGGTGGCGAGTGCGCTCAGCCTGGTGGTTTCGTTCCTTGGGCTCGCCGCCCTGTTTATGACGCTGGACGCGTTCTTCATCGGGATTATCCAGGTGCTCGTCTACGCCGGCGCGGTCATGGTGCTCTTCCTTTTCATCATCATGCTCCTGGACCTCCGGGTGGAGAAACGGCGCAAGATCAACCTGCTCGCTTTCGGCGGCGGCGCGGCGGTGGCGGTGGTTTTCTTCGGGCAGCTTTATCTCGTGATCGGCCAGCTCCGCGCGGCGCGGCTGCCGTTTCCAGAATTGCCCGCGCAGCGCGCCGACGATGTGCGCCAGGTCGGGCTACTTCTCTTCAGCAATTACAACCTGCCGTTCCAGATCATCGCGGTCCTCGTCCTCGTCGCGACGATTGGCGTGATCGTGCTCAGCAAACGCGAGCTGCGCTAAATCATGGTCACTCTCGGCGATTATCTTTTTGTCAGCGGGCTGCTCTTCAGCCTCGGGTTCGCCGGCGTGCTCCTGCGGCGCAATCTCATCATCATTTTCATGTCGCTCGAGCTGATGTTGAACGCCGCCAACCTCTCACTCGTCGCCTTTTCGCGCTTCCGGGTGGATTCGTCAGGCCAGCCGAATTATCACGCGCAGGTTTTCGTTTTCTTCATTATCACCGTCGCGGCGGCCGAAGTCGCGGTCGGGCTGGCGGTGATCGTCGCGCTCTACCGCGCGCGGCGGACGATCCACGTCGAGGACATCAACACGCTGAAATTTTGATGCACGCCCTTCCCGTCATCCTGTGCGGAGCGCAGCGGAGTCGAAGGATCCCGTTGGGTTTCTGTGAAGCTACGGCTTCCGCTTCGGAGCAACTCCACGGCATCCTTCGGCTTCGCTGCGCTCTGATGGACGCTTCCCAGCAGCGCCACGGGATCCTTCGACTCCGCTGCGCTTCGCTCAGGATGACTCGCTGATTATGCTTCCCTGGCTTGCTTTACTTTTACCGCTGCTCTCCGCGGTCGTGATCATGATCGTGACGCGGCCGCTCCGCACGCTGAGCGCTTTGATCTCGGTCGCAGCGGTGCTCGCGAGTTTCGTCTGCGCCTGTTTCATCTTTTTCCAAAAGATCGCGGACGCGCCGGCGATCTCTTGGATCGATCTCGGCCCGGCTTTCCAGGTGCCGATCGGGCTGACGCTCGATCCGCTCAGCCGTTCGATGCTTTTCATGGTCACCGGCGTCGGCTCGCTCATCCACCTTTACTCGTTAGGCTACATGCGCACGGACGAAGGGAAGTCGCGCTACTTCGCGTCGCTCTCGCTCTTCATGTTCGCGATGCTCGGGATCGTCCTCGCGAACAATTTCGTGATGATGTTCATCTTCTGGGAGCTGGTCGGCGTCAGCTCCTATCTTCTCATCGGGCATTGGTATGACCGCGCTTCCGCAGCAGACGCGGCGAAGAAGGCGTTCATCACCAACCGGCTCGGCGATTTCGGCTTCATGCTCGGGATTCTCATGGTCTGGACGGCGACCGGCTCGTTCGTTTTCGCGGACGCGGCGCAGGGCATGGTGGGCTTCGCGGGGCACACGGGATTTTTAACGGCCGCGGCGCTGCTCGTTTTCTGCGGCGCGGTCGGGAAGTCGGCGCAATTTCCGCTCCACGTTTGGTTGCCCGACGCGATGGAAGGTCCAACGCCGGTCTCGGCCCTGATCCATGCGGCGACGATGGTCGCAGCGGGCGTTTACATGCTCGTGCGCGTCGGCTTTCTCATCCAAGCCTCGCCGGACGCGCTCCATGTGATCGCCTGGATCGGCACGATCACGGCGGTGCTCGCCGCGCTCATGGCGACGCAGCAGGACGACATCAAACGCGTCCTCGCCTACTCCACGCTTTCGCAACTCGGCTACATGGTGATGGCGGTCGGGCTCGCTTCCGGCGAAGCGGCGATGTTCCATCTCTTCACGCACGCGGCGTTCAAGGCGCTGCTCTTCCTCGGGTCGGGCTCGATCATTTACATGCTGCATCACGAGCAGGACATCTGGAAAATGGGCGAGCAGTGGAAACGGATGCCGCTGACCTGCCTGACTTTCCTCATCGGCACGCTCGCGCTGATCGGGTTTCCGGGTTCGAGCGGGTTCTTCAGCAAAGATGCGATCCTGGTGCTCGCCTACGAGCGCAACTTCCCGATCTTCGTGCTCGGCGCATTCACCGCTTTGCTCACCGCGTTCTATATGACGCGGCTCGTGGTGTTGGTTTTCTTCGGGCGTCCGCGGAGCGATCATGCGGCGCGGAGCGGCGAATCGCCCGCACTGATGGTGCTCCCGCTTTTGATCCTCGCGATTCCCGCGGCGTTCGGCGGCTTTGGATTTTTCGCGCGGCGCTTCCTGGTTTTGCCTAACGAGGCCGCGCCGATCGTGGCCGTGCCGATCATCGCGCTCTCCGCGCTCGTGGTTGGCGTGCTCGCGGCGGTCCTACTCTACCGCGGACGCACGAGTGAGCCGCTGAACATCGCACTCTTCCGGAACCGCTTTTACATCGACGAATTTTACACTGCGCTGATCGCCGCCACGCAGGGCATGCTCGCTTCGCTCTCCGCGTTTGCGGATCGCTGGATCCTCGACGGCGCGATCGTGAGGGGGATTAGCGGTGGCGCCTGGGGTTCCGGGTTTCTCCTGCGCCTCCTGCAGGTCGGTAATTTGCAGGCATACGGATTTTTGTTTGGCCTCGGCATCATCGGTCTCATTTACTTCACGGTTTTCCACTGATGCTGCTCTTCATCGTTTTCGCGCCGCTCGTGACGGCGCTTTTGATTTTATTCGGCTCGCCCGGGCGGGTGACGGCGCTGGCCGGTTCCGCTGCGACCGCGCTCGCGGCGCTTGTTACGTTCTGCCGCTACGACAGCGTGGCGGCCGGTTATCAATTCGTCAGCTCCTGGCCGATCAGCGCGAGCTGGCGGCTCGGCTTCACTTTAGGCGCGGACGGGCTCAGCCTGGTCATGCTCCTGCTCGCGGGAATCGTGCTTTTCTGCGCGGTCTGGTTCTCGCCGCCGATCGGTAAATCGGAGCGGCTCTACTATGGCTGCCTACTCCTGATCGCGGGCGGCGCGATCGGCGCCTTTGCTTCGATTGATCTTTTTTTCTTTTACGCGTTCCACGAGCTGGCGCTTATCCCGACCTTCCTGCTCATCGGAATCTGGGGCACGGGAAATCGCTACGCCGCCGCCTGGAAAGTGACGATCTATCTCGCGCTCGGCAGCTTTATTTTGCTCCTCGGTTTGATCATGCTCTATCGCAGCGTGCCGGTGGATGGACGGAGTTTCGATCTGCGCGTGCTGCAAGCCGCGGCCAACGCGGGTGCGATCGCCCCCGCGGCGCAAAACGCCATTTTCCTCGTGTTACTGATCGGCTTCGGCGTCCTCATCTCGCTCTTCCCGTTTCACAGTTGGGCGCCGGAAGCGTATGCCTCCGCGCCCGCACCAGCGGCAATGCTGCACGCCGGGGTGCTGAAAAAATTCGGCCTCTACGGTCTGCTCCGCGTCGCGCTGCCGCTTTTGCCAGAGGGCGCGCGACATTGGAGTTCGCTCCTGCTCGTGCTCCTGATCGGCAACATCATTTACGTCGGGCTGGTCACGCTCGCGCAGAAGCGGCTCGATTGGATGCTCGGCTATTCGAGCGTGATGCACATGGGCTACATCTTCCTCGGCATCGCGAGCGCGAATGTGATCGGCGTAAACGGCGCCGCGCTCCTGATGTTCGCGCACGGAATTTCGATCGCGCTGCTCTTCGCGCTTACCGGGGAAATTCGCCATCGCACTGGCACGCTCGCCTTCAGCGATCTCGGAGGTCTGGCGAAGACGATGCCATTTGCCGGCTTCGCTTTCGGCGTCGCGACTTTTGCCGCGATCGGGTTGCCGGGTTTTGCGAACTTCGCCGCAGAAGTGATGGTTTTCTTCGGCGCGTTCCGGGTCGGCGCGGATTTGCAGGGACTGCATTTTTTCCAAGTCACCACGGTGCTCGCGCTCTGGGGCGTGGTGATCTCCGCGGTCTACATGCTGCGCGCTTATCGCGCGATCTTCATGGGCGCGCCTAACGAACGCTGGTCGACGCTGCCCGATCTCGCGATCGCGCTTCGGATTCCCGTGATCCTGCTGATCGCCGCGACTCTCGTGGTCGGCTTTTATCCGAATACGCTGCTGCGCGTGCTGCGGCCCACCTTCAGCCCGGCGCTGACCGAAAACGCCCGATGATCCCGACGCCTGCGCTCGAAATTACGGTGCTCGTCTGGGGGTTGGTGCTCCTGCTCGCGGAAGCATTTGCCGGCAAGGCGGACAAGCGCGTTTTCGCGATTGCGGGCATCGTCGGACTCGCCGCGGTCTTGATCGGCAGTTTCTTCCTCGCCCCGCCACCGCCACTCGCGTCGTCCGGGTTCTGGAGTTTTTACACCGCAGATCCGCTGGCGATTTTCTTCAAACGCTTCGCGCTCGTGACCACGATTTTCGTGCTCGTGATGGCGATCGATTACGCGCCGTCGATCGGGATGGGCGTGCCCGGCGAACATCCGCACGCGGGGCTCGGCGAGTTTTTCGCGCTCCCGATTTTCACCTGCGCCGGGCTGATGTGGATGGCGTCGGCGATCGACTTCGTGATGATTTTCGTCTCGCTCGAATTGGTGACGATGTCGTTTTACGTGCTCGTCACTTTCACCCGGCGGCGTCCGGCTACGCTCGAGGCGGGCGTGAAATATCTGATCCTGAGCGCGCTCTCGACCGGCTTTTTGGTTTACGGAATCACCTGGATTTTCGGGGTGACCGGCGAGACGAGTCTCGCGCGGATCGGCGCGGTGATCTCGTTAGGCAACTTCGATCGCATCCCGCTCCTCTTCGGGATCGCGCTCGTGCTCGTGGCGCTCGGATTCAAGATCGCCGCGGTGCCGTTCCAGATTTGGGTGCCCGATGTTTACCAGGGCGCGCCGACGCCGGTGACGGCGTTTCTCTCCGTGGGCTCGAAAGCCGCCGGCTTCGTGGTGCTCCTGCGTGTGCTCGCGCCCTTCCTCGCCTTGCCGGAAGTCGGCAAGCTCCTCGTCGGCATGGCCGCGCTCACCCTGCTCTACGGAAATCTCGCCGCGCTCCCGCAGACGAATCTGAAACGGCTCCTCGCTTATTCGAGCATCGCGCACGCCGGTTATTTGCTCATCGGCGTTGTCTGTTTCTCCGGCGCGGCGGTGGCGTTTTACCTCGCCGGCTACCTGCTCATGACGCTGCTCTGTTTCGCGGTGATGATTTTGGTCGGCGCGGATGGCGAGGAGAACATCGATAACTATGCGGGCCTCTGGCGGCGCTCACCGTTCCTCGCCGGTTCGCTGCTCATCGGGATGCTTTCACTCGCGGGGATTCCATTCACCGTCGGTTTCCTCGGTAAGTTCTTCATCTTCGACGCGGCGATCCGGCAACATCAGACGCTGCTGGTCGTGATCGGCGTAATCACGGTCGCGTGTGGCTTCTATTACTACCTGAAAGTGGTGCGGGCGATGTTCTGGCTCGAGCCACCGCACGATGCGCCGCCGCTTTTCGTCGGAGCGCTTTCAAAGGTTGCGATCGCGATTCTCGTCGCGGGAATTTTTGTGCTCGGGGTTTATCCGCAGCCGATCCTGAACGCGTTGCAGCCGGCCGCTGCGGTCACGGCGAGTCGTTAGGCGTTAGTCGCTCAGCTCGACGTTCCAGTAGGCGAGGTCGACGAAATGCCGCCAGCTCTCGTGCTGCTGGCTGCTGAAAGTGAGATGCACAAAGGGCCGCCACTTCGGCCGCTTCGGTTTCCGGATCAGCGCCATGTTCACCTGGTGCGGGAGCCGGTTCCCTTTCCGCGTGTTACACGGGATGCAGCTGCAGACGACGTTTTCCCAGGTCGTGAGGCCGCCTTTATCGCGCGGCAGAACGTGATCGAGATTCAGGTCGCTCCGCTCGAAAATCTTGCCGCAATATTGGCAGGTGTTGTTGTCCCGCTCGAAGACGTTATGGCGGGTAAACTTCACCTCCTTCTTCGGCAGCCGATCGAAAAGCAGGAGCACGATGACGCGCGGGATCCGGATCTTCCAGGCGATCGTCGTCACCATTTCGTGCTCGGCTTCCGGCGCGCCTAACGAGAAGTCGAGCCAGCTTGCGAAGTCGTGCGTCGCGAAGTTATTCTGCTGATCGGAGGAAACGACCTGCGCGTGCCCCTGGTAGAGGAGCGTGAAGGCGCGGCGCGCCGAGCAGACGTTGACCGCCTGCCAGAGGCGATTGAGCACCAACACCTGGGTGTTTAGAAGCGCGTGCAGAAAGTTAAGCGGGGTTGTCGCTCGAGTCCGGCGATCCTAGCATTCGGAAAAATTCTTGTCAAAAAAATGGCCAGCCGACAGGGAGTTTGCCTAACGAGTTGACGGCCTACCACCAACCACCGCTGTGCGCGTTGGGCGCGGGAGTGGCGGCGCCGGGGACTTCCGCTGCTCCCTCGGCCGCAGGATCGCGTTTGCCGATGATGCCGTCGTCCTCGGAAGCGCACCCGGAAAAAAGGAAAAGTGTGACGGCCCCGAGAGAGGCACCGAGGGCGAAGCGGCTCGCAATCTTTTGTAACATGCCGCGAGGTTGTCCCAATCCGCTCGCCACTTCAATCCCACACTTGCGAGGCGAGCGCCGGACTGCTTGCATCATTGCAGCAAGGAATCCGCCATGCGCAAAATAAACTCGAACGATCTCCCGGAGCTCACCTGGCAATCACCGAAGGGAAAATTCCAGGGTGCCGGCAAGGAAATCTCCGACGCGCTCGGCTTTGACCCCGCTTCGGCCAGCGCGCGCGATCGCCATCCGTTCGCGGTGGAGATCCTGCGGATTGCTCCGGGGCAGACGCCGTATGTGTATCACTCGCACAGCGCGCAGTGGGAATTCTATCACGTCATCTCCGGCAGTGGTCTGGCGCGCGAAGAGGACGGGAAGACGCCGATCGTGGCCGGCGACGCTTTTATCTACGGCCCGGGCGAAGCGCATCAGTTGATCAACAACGGCAGCGAAGACCTCGTGGTTTACGTCATCGCGGATAACCCCGTCGGCGAGTCCAGCTATTACCCCGACAGCGGGAAGTGGATTATCCGTTCACCAGAGCGGCGGATCATGCGGGGCGAGCCGCTCGATTATTACGACGCCGAAGAGTGATCCGATCCACTCGCCGGCAAGCCGAACCGCGATCAAGTTGATATCCCGATGACCGAAGCCGCCGCCAACTCCGATCTCGTTGCCGAGCAGTTCGACAATCTCGGGCAACAGCACGAAGCCGCGAAGCTCGGGATGTGGATTTTCCTCGCGACCGAGGTGCTTTTTTTCGGCGGGCTTTTTCTCAGCTACACCGTCTATCGGTATCTCTATCCGGAAATGTTCGCGGCCGCGAGCCGGCACACCGAAGTGATCCTCGGCGGTGCGAACACGGCGATCCTGCTTTTCAGCAGCACGCTGATGGCTCTGGCAGTGCGCGCGGCGCAGCTTGGTCAGCGCCGGCCGCTCTTCTGGTCGCTCCTCGGAACGGCCTCGTTAGGCATTCTCTTCATGGGGGTGAAGGCGTTTGAGTATTACAAGGATTACACCGCGCATCTGCTGCCGGGCGCGAACTTTGTCTGGACGGAGGCGAACCCCGGCGCGGCGGAGTTGTTCTTCTGGCTCTACTACGCGATGACCGGGCTGCATGCGATCCATGTCACGGTCGGCATCTGTCTTATGCTCGTGCTCGCGACGCTCGCGTGGCGCGGGAAGCTAACGAACGGCGATTACATGCCGGTGGAAGTGGTCGGGCTCTATTGGCACTTCGTCGATATCGTCTGGGTCTTTCTTTTCCCCATGCTCTACCTCGCCGGACACCGCTGATGACCACGCACCCAACGAGCTACTACTGGAAAAATTGCGCCTATCTTATGGGCTTGCTCGCGCTCACCTGGGGGCTCGGCTACGTCAATCTCGGCGTCTTCAACCTCGTCGCTGCGCTCGCGATTTCCTTCGCGAAGATGATCCTGATCGCGCTCTTCTTCATGCATCTGAAGACGGAGAACCGGATGCTCCATCTCGCGGCCGCGGCCGGATTACTCTGGCTCGCTCTCATGTTTACGCTCACGCTGGCCGATTATCTCAGCCGCGGCCTGGTCGCGATGCCGAAATATTAGACGCCGCGCGAAAGCGGGCTAAGGAAGCAGGAGCCGATGGCTTACGCTTCTTTCACCCAATTCCTCGAGGCGCTCGACCGCGCCGGTGAGCTCCGGCGCATCGCGGAGCCGGTCGACTCGCACCTCCAGATCACGGAATGGGCCGACCGCGAAATGAAGTCGCCCGGCGGCGGTCAGGCGCTGCTTTTTGAGAACCCGCTCATTGACGGAAAGCCGTCGCGCTTCCCGGTGGCGATCAACACCATGGGCTCGGAAAAGCGAATGGCGCTGGCGCTGCAGGTCGGGCAAATCGCGGATCTCGCGCAGGAGATTTCGCTCATCCTGAAGGCGAAACCGCCGACCGATCTGCGCGAAGGATGGAGCCTGCTTGAAGCAGGGTCTCAGCCTGCTCCACGCCCGCCCGAAGCATGTGAAAAGCGGCGCCTGCCAGGAAGTGGTGCAGCGTTTCGACGAGGGCGGGACCAGCGGCTTCTCGTTAGGCGACTTGCCGGTGCTGCACTGCTGGCCGCAGGACGGCGGACGCTTTATTACCTTGCCGAACGTTCACACCCGCGATCCCGAGACCGGCGAGCGCAATCTCGGGATGTACCGGATGCAGGTCTACGACGGCCAGACCACCGGGATGCATTGGCAGGTGCACAAGGTCGGCGCGCGCCATGGCAAACTTTACTACGAGCGGAACGAGCGGATGCCGGTCGCGGTCACGATCGGCGGCGACCCGGCCTATACTTTTGCCGCGACCGCTCCCCTCCCCGACGGGCTCGACGAGATTCTTTTCGCCGGTTTCCTGCGCAAGAAATCGGTCGAGCTGGTGAAGTGCCTAACGAACGATCTCGAGGTCCCGGCGGATGTCGATTTCGTCCTCGAAGGCTACGTCCAGCCGGGCGAGACCCGGCCGGAAGGACCGTTCGGCGATCACACCGGGTTCTACACTGCGGTCGAGGATTATCCGGTCTTCCATCTCACCGCGATCACGCATCGGCGCGAGGCGGTTTACCCGACCACGATCGTCGGCATCCCGCCGATGGAAGATTTCTACCTCGGCTCCGCCAGCGTGAAAATCTTCCTGCCGGTCTTCAAAATGAACTTCCCCGAGATGGTCGACATGGCGCTCCCGGCCGAGGGCGTTTTCCACAACCTCGTCTTCGTCAGCATCCGCAAACAGTATGCCTACCAGGCCTTCAAGGTGATGCACGGCCTCTGGGGCATGGGCCAGATGATGTTCAGCAAATACATCATCGTGGTCGACGAAGACTGCGACGTGCACAACACCAGCGAAGTCCTTTTCCGGATGTGCGCGAACACCGACCCGCAGCGCGACAGCACGATCATCAAAAACCCGAGCGACTCACTCGATCACGCGCCG
The DNA here is from genome assembly GCA_963742845.1 of uncultured Verrucomicrobiae bacterium. GTDB lineage: Bacteria > Verrucomicrobiota > Verrucomicrobiia > Chthoniobacterales > UBA10450 > Palsa-1392. Next base: position 341,784 of record CAVUNK010000009.1, read on the forward strand.
AGCCTGCAAAACGTCGGCTCGCACATGGGCCTCGACGCGACCCGCAAACTCCCCGGCGAAGGCCACCATCGCGGCTGGCCGGAACTGGTGCGGATGAGCGCCGAAGTGCAGGCCGCTGTCGATCGTTTGCGCGGCTAGCGCCCGCGCGCTGCTCCGCGCTACCGGACGACCGTGAGGGTCAGGTCGTTGCCGTCGCCGCCCAGGTAGTCGGCTTGGAACTTGACGCCCTCCACCAGCAGGATCGCGCCCTGCGCGAGATTCGCGAAAGTGCCGGCGATCGGCAGAGCGGAGGTGTTGTCGATCACCGTGAGCTGCGTGCGGGGCCGCGGGGCGGCGTGCCGGAGCAGGGCGAGATTGAACTGCGCGCCCGAGTTGATCGTCACTCCATTCGCCGTTAGCCGATCCGACGCCTGCCTTTGGATTTCGCAAAAATAGACGCCGTCGGAGTTAAAGTTCACGCTGCTCGCCACGGTGAAGTTGCCGATCGATCGCGTCGCCTTGCTTCCCGGCGACAGGATCGCGCCCGCGCCACTCCCGGTGCCCACCGTCACCGCGCCACCGACAAAGCCTTGGCCGGCTAACGTCCCCTCCCCGATCGCGACCGGGCCCGGCCCGGTGGCAGACCCGCTCTCATTGTTCGCGACCAACGTTCCGCCGCTGACGGAGGTGCCCCCGGTGTAAGTGCTCGCGCCAGTCAGAGTGAGCCGCCCGCCGCTCACCGCGAGCGAGCCGCCGGCGACGCTGCCATCCTTGATCAATCCCGAGAACGTCGTGCGCAACCGGTTCGCCCCCACCGTGAGCTTGTTCCTGCCGAGAACGACAGTCCCCGATCCTTCGATCGAGCCGGTTGCGACCCCCGGCTGGTTATGGCCGCTCACATCGAGCGTCCCCGCAGAGGATGAGCCGCGCGGCCCCGCCCAGACTCCCCTGGAGAAAGTAAACGCTCGCGTCCAGCCCGCCGTTTGCCCCCGCGCCCGCGGTGATGGTCGCGTTCGCCGCCGTCGCATTCACCGTGAAAGTGAGTTGACCGCCCGCAGTCATCGACCCGGTCCCGCCTTCCAAATCGAGCACCGAGTCAGCCGCGGTCGAACTGTCCGAGAAGGTCACCGCGCCGCCGTAGTCGATTCCGAACACACCCGACTGCGTCGCGCCATAACAGGTGAAGCTGGCCTGCGCCGCGCTCGAGCTTCCGTAGAATTCCGTGAATCCCTGGCTCGGCGGCCCGCTAAACAGAAAAGCCGGAAAATTAAAAAACGTCGCCTGCCCCGCGCTGCTGCTGTCGCGGAAAGTGGTGTGACCGCCGGACATGAAGCCCGCGTTATCCATGAAAGTCGCGCTCCCCGCCGTCGCGCTGTTCCGAAACTCCGTCGCGCCCACCGTGGTCGCCTCGAAAGCCTGCCCGACATTCGAGTAAATCGCGTCCCCCGCGCTGGCCTCGTTCGTGAAGGAAAGGAGCGGGCTTGTTCCCAGCTGCTGACTCGGCGCCGCAGCGAAGTTCTGCGCGATCCCGGAATCATTCACCACCCCGGCGCCGCTGATCGTGAGCGTCCCGACATTCTGCGCGATCTGGAACGAGCTGGCGCCGGGAGAAAAAACCACGCTGGCGACCTGGATCGCCGCTCCCGAGGAAACATTGGTCGAACTGGAGGCCGCAAACGTCGCCACATCCGCGGGGCCATTGGGCACCGTCATCGGATTCCAGTTCGCCGGATCGGTCCAGCTCATCCGGCCGGGCGCGCTCGTCCAGGTCGCGCTCCCGGCGGAGGCCGATGGGACGCGACAACAGACCAGGCAGATGGCGCAAAGCAGGAGGCGGACACGGGTCGAACTCTTCATCATTGGCATGACGTCGTCATACCAAAACGAAGCGCGTGTCACCAGACTGAAATCTCCAGTCCCGCCAACGGCCCGGCGGTCCGCTTCAGTCGCGAGGGCGTCTCTGTTCTCCTACGACCAACGGCACCAGATGATTCCTGACGCTTTCCAGGAAAGGCTGTAGGCCGGTCCCCACCCCGCGGCGTCGCAGGATATTCCAATCGGTCTCCAGCCAGCACTTCTCTTCCCGCTCCCGGTCACCGCCGGTCAGAAGCGCCAGGACTCTCTTGGCATCTCGTTTGGCACGGCAGCGCGCCAGCTCCGCCCGCCGCCGGTCGCGGGCAAAAGAAAACGGGTTGATCGCGCCTGGCACGACCAACCCGTGGTGAATCTTTTTTTAGGAACCGCTTACGGCTTGCGGAAGACGCCGCCGCTCGACGGGTCGCGCACGAGCGCGCCGCGCGGCACGCCACGGACGTCGATCACGTTATGCTGACCGTAGGGGCTGTAGACGTAACCGGGTGTGCCGGTCCGTTGCCCGTAGGGGTAGCCTCCGGGAGGCGCGTGGTAGTTGCGTTCCTGATCGGACTCGATCGCCGCGCCGACGAGCGCGCCGGCGAGCAGGCCTGCGCCGGCGCCGATCGCCGCACCACGGCCACCGGCCGCGCCGGCACCGATGAGCGCGCCGCTGGCGGCGCCGATCCCGGCCCCCTGGCCGACCGGCGTTTCACACGAGCTCAGCGCCAGTGTCCCAAGAATCGCGGCCGAGACCGCGGGTATAAATCGTTTCTTCATGTTGTTTTATAGTTCGAACTGCGAGGTAAAGACGGATGCTCCCGCCGGATATTCAACCGCGGCGGAGAAACTGCCGGACGATGTGGAAAAACTTCGCCGGCTTGCTCAGGCCGTAGCTGCGGGTGAAGACGCGGAAACCGTCCCGCTCCATCTGGCGGAGGAGCGCGTGGTAGATCGAGGCCATGATCTCGGCGCCGATCATCGACCGGCGATCCTCGCGCGGCAGGACGGCGGCGGCTTTCCGGAAATGGTGTTCGGCCCGGTCGGCCTCGGATTGCATGAGCCGGACGAAACGGTCGTCATAGACGCGCTGCTCGAGGTCGGCGGCGCTGTAGCCGAACCGCGCCATCTCTTCCCGCGGGAGATAGATTCGGCCGTTGGCGAGGTCTTTCGCGACGTCGCGGAGGATGTTGGTGAGCTGGAGGGCGAGGCCGAGCTCGACCGCGTATTCGCGGCAGGCGCGGTGGCGGTAGCCGAAAATCTCGATGCTGACGAGGCCGACGGCGCTGGCCACGCGGTAGCAGTAGGCGCGCAGGTCGGCGCTGGTGTCGTAACGGGCGATGGTGAGGTCCATCTCCACGCCGTCGATGATCTCTTCCAGCATCGCGGGGGTGATCGGGTAACGGGCGAGCAGGCCGCGGACTTCGCCGGCGAGCGGCGGCTCGCCCGGGACGGGGCCCTGGAGCGACCGGCGCCAGGTGGTGAGCTGGCGTTCTCTTTCCTCGCGTGGAATCCCGGGGTCGTCCGCGATGTCGTCGACGAGCCGGCAGAAGGCGTAGAAGATGGTGATGTCGCGGCGCTGCGCTTTGCCTAACGAGACAAAGGCGAGCGCGAGGTTCGACTTGCTGCTCCGCGTGATCTGCTGGGCGCTGGTTTCCGCGGGCATCGGTTAATAGCGGATCCAGGTTTCCCGGTTTACCCGGCCAATCTCGCACTGGCGGTAGAGGCAGACCCAGCTCGCGAGGAGCCAGCCGGTGACGAAGGAGCGGGCGAGCAGAAAAAGCAGCGCCCACAGGAATGAGCGCGAGCGGCCGCTCGACCGCGGCGGCGCGGATGGTCGTATCGGCGAGGGCGAGGAACCAGTAGTGCACGGCGCAAAGGAGCAGGAACCAGCCGAAGCGCACGCCGTGCCGGCGGAGGAATTGCCCGTGGGCGCGGAAGGCTTCGCGCAGGCTTTCGTTATGCAGCACGAGCGAGATTTGCATCGTGCCGAAGGCCAGGAGCAGCGCCGCCATCAGGCCACGGCCGATCGGGAGGTAATCGAGCACGCCGGGGACGTTGCGAAAATAGGCGACGAGGAGCGGGGCGCGCAGCAGGAGGGTGCTCGCGAGGATGACGAGCCCGAGCCATTGCAGGACGAAGCTGAAGCGCCGCATCGCGAAACGGAGGAGCGCTTCCTCGCCGAAGTTCAGCCCTTTGATCCAGGCCAGGCTGACGGTGATGAGATAGACCTGGAGATAGGCCGCGCAGAGATATTCGAAAATAAACGCGACGGTCTCGACCACCGCCGAGGCCTGAAGGGTGCGCGCGGGCGAGACGAGGTGGATCCATCCGGGCAGGAGCCAGTAGAGCAAGGGCTTCCCCAGCGAAGCGACGGCGCCGAGCAGCACGCCGAGGTAGATCAGCCAGCCGGCCCAGCCAAATTGCCGGCGCAACGCGCGGATCAGGCTGCCGTGCAGGCCGCGCCAGTTCACGAGCAGGAGGACGGCGGCGAGGACCGAAAGCGGATAGGTGGTGGCCGCGGCGTCGAAGATGCCCGCGACCGATTCCGCGGTGTGGAGGAGGCTTTCCCGCCAGACCTCGAGGAAACCGGGCCAGTGCCAGGAGGCCCAGAATTCAAACTGCTCGAGCCGGTAATCCGAGGTCGCGCCTAACGGCGTGAAAACGGTCCATTGAAAGACCGCGTAGGCGAGCGCGAGGAGCGCGAAGACGAGCCAGAGCCGCCGAAACCGGAGCACGCAACGAAAGCCGTCGCGCAGCGCCACCCGCACCGGGCTGAAACCCAGGAGCAGCAAATAACCGGCGAGCATCCCGAGCAGCGGATAGACGCGCGGGAGGGCGGAGGACATCGCCACTTTGCCTAACGAATGAAGCCCCAGTGCCGGCTAAAGGGCCAGTAAACGAAAAGCCCGCGCCCGACCACGTTCTCCTGCGGCACCGGGCCCCAGTAGCGGCTGTCGTAACTGTTGTAGCTGTTGTCGCCCATCGCGAAGTAGCCGCGCTGCGGGATCACGAACGGCCGGTCCGGCGCCGCGAGCACCGCCTGCCCCGGCCCGTAGCCGCGATACGGCGGCACCGCGGAGGCGACGCGGTGAATCCCGAAGTTCTGCGCGAGCTGGCCGTTCACGTAGAGATTCGGCGAGTCGATCCGCAGCTCGTCGCCCGGCGTGCCGGTGAGCCGCTTGATGTAATAGGGGGCGCCCGAGTCCGGGTCCTCGCGGATGCCGAGGATGCCGTTGGTGCGGAAGACGAAGACGTCGCCGCGCGGCGGATGAATGAAATTATAGCTGAACTTATCCACGAAAACCTGGTCGCCGGTGTCGACCGCGCCGCGCGCGATCACCTGCTGCGGGTGGTAGACGTTGCCGGGATAGACCTTGAAGTCCTGCTGCAAGATCTCCGGCGGCGCATAGACGGTGAAGCTCTCGTGGTCGCACTCGATCCGCGAGAGGGTGAAGAAGAAGAGGAACTTCCTGCTCGTCACGCCCTCGACTGTGTTCTCCTCGTGCGAGACGACGTCGATGTAGTTGCGGCCCAGCCAGACGAACTCGAAGGCGCGCTGGAGAATGTTCGGCGACGCCGTGGTCAGCGGATGGCCGATGATGCCGTTGAGGGTCGGCTGCATCGAGCCGGTCGGGATTTTAAACGGCTGCAAAAAGTAGGAGCGAATCCCAACCGCGACCACGATCGCGACGAGGATGACCTCGACGTTCTCGCGCCAGACGGCGTCGCGCGGCGGCGGCGTGTGCGCACCGAGGAGGTGGTCGAGTTTCTCCGAAGTCTCGTGGGTCGCTTTTTGATCGCGGGCTTTCATTGCCGCTTTCACCAGGACGATCTGCGCCTCGAGTTCGGCGATTTTCTCCGGCGGGAGAAGGTCGCGCCGGTAGCGGATGGTTTTCTCCGCGTGCCTAACGAGAAGCTGGCTGTGCTTGATGTAGCGGGGCTCGAACATGAGGCGAAAGGCTAGCTGAGGAAGCGGTTTTGCAAAATCCCTAGTTCAGACGCGCGCGTGGGCCGGCTACTGCGTTCGCAGCACCTTGATGAAGGCTTCCTGCGGGATGTTGATCCGGCCGATGCTCTTCATCCGCTTCTTTCCTTCTTTCTGCTTCTCCAGCAGTTTGCGCTTTCGGCTGATGTCGCCGCCGTAGCATTTCGCGGTCACGTCCTTGCGCAGCGCGCTCACGCTTTCGCGCGCGACGATCTTGCCGCCGATCGCCGCCTGGATCGCGACCTGGTAAAGCTGGTTCGGGATCACTTCCTTGAGCTTCGCCGCCATCTGCCGGCCGCGGGATTCCGCGCGATCGCGGTGCACGATCATCGAGAAAGCGTCCACCGGCTCGCCGTTCACCAGGAGGTCGAGCTTCACCAGTTTGTCCGCGCGATGGCCGGCGTGCTCGTAATCCATCGAGCCGTAGCCACGGGTGATCGACTTAATCTTGTCGTTGAAGTCGACCAGGATTTCGTTCAGCGGCAGCTCGCAATGGAGCATCACGCGGCGCGCGTCGAGCGTCTCGGTGTGGTCCATCGTGCCGCGCTTTTCCATGATGAGCTGGAGGATGTCGCCGATGGATTCGTTAGGGCAAAGCACGTAGGCGCGCACGATCGGCTCGCGAATTTCCTCGATCACGCTCGCGTCCGGCAGGTGCGCCGGGTTGTCCACCTCGAGGAGCTCGCCGCGCGTGGTGAGGACCTCGTAAATGACGCTCGGCGACGTGGCGATGATGTCCATGTCGTACTCGCGCCGGAGCCGTTCCTGGATGATCTCCATGTGGAGCAACCCGAGGAAACCGCAGCGAAAACCGAAGCCGAGCGCGACCGAGCTTTCCGGTTGGTAGACGAACGCGGCGTCGTTCAAGCGCAACTTGCCGATGGCGGTTTTCAGATGCTCGAAATCGGCGGTGTTGATCGGGTAGATCCCGCTGAAGACCATCGGGTGGATCTCCTGGAAACCGGGCAGCGGCTCCTTCGCCGGGTTGCGCAGGTCGGTGATGGTGTCGCCGATCTTGATGTCGGCGGTGGTCTTGATGTTCGCGATGAAGTAGCCGACGTCGCCCGCGTTCAGCTTCGGCTGGGCGAGCATCTTCGGGGTGAACACGCCCACTTCCTTGATCTCGTGGCGCGAGTCGTTGTTCATCATCCGCACCTGCTGGTCGGCCTCGATGCTGCCGGACATCACGCGCACGTAGGCGATCACGCCGCGGTAAACATCGAAGACCGAATCGAAAACCAGCGCGCGCAGGATGTCGTCCTTCGGCTGCACCGGCGCGGGGATGCGATGGACCACCGCCTCGAGAATGTCCTCAATCCCGATCCCCATTTTCGCGCTGCAATCGATCGCTTCCTCCGCGGGAATCTGCAGGATTTCCTCGATCTGCCGGTGGACCGACGGGATGTCGGCGTTCGGCAGATCGATCTTGTTGATCACCGGGACGATCGTTAGGCCCTGCTTATGCGCGAGGTGGACGTTCGCCACGGTCTGCGCTTCCACACCCTGCGCGGCGTCGACGATTAACAGCGCGCCCTCGCAGGCAGCCAGCGAACGCGAAACTTCATACGCGAAATCGACGTGGCCGGGCGTATCCGAAAGATTCAGCCGATAAGTCTTCCCGTTCTTCGCGGTGTAGCGCATCGCGACCGGGTGCGACTTGATCGTGATCCCGCGCTCGCGTTCCAGGTCCATGGAATCGAGGAGCTGGTCCTGCCGCTCGCGATCCTGGATCGTGCCCGTGCGCTCGAGCAAACGATCCGACAAGGTGGTCTTGCCGTGATCGATGTGCGCGATGATGCAGAAGTTGCGGGTGAGCTCGATCGACATGGGGAGGGCCACTATGCGGGCGAGCCTCCGGTGGGTCAATTGATCGGCCTGCCTCGGCCAAGCCCGCTAAAATAATCTTACCGGTTTGTCAGTTTGTCTTGCCTCGGGGCGCACATCCCTCTCTGCTGCGCCCATGCAAAAGTATTCCAAGCTCTTCGCGACCCTGGTGCCTTTGGTGCTCGGGTCGTTTTTTCTCGAACCGGTGGACGCGCAGGAAATGGTCACGCGCTCTGTAACCGAAGAACGCAACACCGATGACAACGACAACCGCGAGGACGAAAACGAGCAACGCGGCGTCGCGCGCCAGCTCGCTCCAAGCGTCAACGCCGATGGCACTTCCCTGCCCGGTGCGGCTCCGCAAACCTTCGGCCTGGTCGCCGCGACCGCGGAGAGTGAATCGCTCGTGATCGAAGGCTACGAAATCGGAACCGTTGGCGCGCCCGCATTGCCGGATGTCCAGGGCACGCGGATCAACTCGGGCAAGAAAACCTCGTTCGTTAGGCCGGAGGAATTCCCGACGATCGTGAACAACAATTATCGCCAGGTCTTCGCGACCACGCCCGGCCTGTTGATCAGCGAGGAACCGAGTTCGCCGATCATCAACATCGGCTATCGCGGGCTCGACACCCAGCGGAGCGAACTCAGCCAGGTGCTGAAGGATGGGATCTCAATCAAGAACGAGCAGTTCGGTTTCCCGGAGTCCCACTACGCGCCGCCTTTGGATTCGCTCGAGCGGATCGAGTTCATCCGAGGGGGCGCGGCGTTGCAGTTCGGCCCGCAACCGGGCGGGGCGATCAACTTCGTCACCCGCCTGCCGCGGACGGACGCGCCGTTTCATTTCACGACGCGCAATGTCTATGGAAGCGACGACCTTTTCACCAGCTACAGCGCGGTTGACGGGACGAGCGGGCCCTTCGGTTACTACGCCTCTTTCGATCATCGCGAGCGGGAAGGATTCCGCGACGCGAATGGCGACTACGACCTGAACGAGGGCAGCGCCAAACTGCTCTACGACATCACTTCGGACAGCCGGGTGATCCTGAATTTCGACGCCTACGACGAGACGCACGGCGAGCCCGGTGGGCTGACCGAAGTCGCCGGCCCCGGCGCGATTCTCTATCAGGCGAATCGCAACGCCTCGACCCGGCTCTTCGATCGCTTTCGTCTCCAGCGTTACGCGGGCAGCCTCGCTTACGAGAAGGACTTCTCGGCCGAGACCGCGCTGACTTTCAAAGCTTTCGGCGGTTATCTCTCGCGCTTCAGCAAACGCCAGCGCGGCGGCGGCTTCGGCACCTTGCCGACCGGTCCCGACGCGGCCACCAATTCCATTCAGGAACGCAAGGATTACACCGAGGGCGCGGAGCTGCGCCTGCGGCATGACTACGAATTCCTCGGCGGGACTTCGACGCTCGCGGGCGGCGTTTATTTCTACCACGCGGAGCAGGTGCGCACCGATGAACGCGGCGCCACGCCTGATGCCGAGAGCGGCACGCTGCGGAATAAGAACACCGGTGAGACCTTTGACGGCGCGGTTTTCGCAGAGAACCGTTTTCAGTTCGGCCCGTTCTCGATCACGCCCGGCGTGCGCATCGAGCATCTCCAGCAGAGCCTCGACGAGCAGGTCAACGTGTCCAAAGCCGGCATCGGTCAGACGCTGGATTCACGCTCCGACTTTTCCTTTGTGCCGCTCTTTGGCGGCGGACTTTCCTACATCGCGATCCCGGCGGAACAGGCCGGCGCTGCGACCGAGGTCGCGGCCGGCAAGGATGGAAAAGATGTCACTCGCACCATGGCAGCGGCTTCGACCGCGACCGGCGCGCCGCGGCTGGAATTCTACGGCAACGTGTCGCAGGCCTATCGGCCGCGCACTTACGGCGAACTGGTCCCAACCGGCGCGAACGGCATCGTAAATGGCGACCTCGAGGAAGGAAAATCGATCCAGTACCAACTGGGCGTGCGCGGCAAGCCGCTTCCTTACCTGAACTTCGACGTCAGCGGGTTCTACTACACGCTCGACGATCTGGTTGGCGATATCAGTTTACCGGGGGGATTTTCCTCCACTGGCAATGTGGGCGACGCTCGTTTCGGCGGGGTCGAAGCGGGCTTCGAGCTCGACGTGCTCGCGCTCGCCCGCGGCGGCCAGCCGAGTCCTTTCGGGGCGCTTTCGCTTTACGGGAACGTGACCCTGCTCGATGCGAAATTCACCGCTGGGCCTAACGATGGCTTCACCCCGACCTACGCGCCGGATTACCAGGTGAAAACCGGCCTGCTCTATCGTTACCAGGAAGCGCTCAAGGTTGGATTTATCGGCACGATGGTCGACGATTCCTTCGCCGACAGTAACAACACCCGGGAGCGTTTCATTCCCGGCTTACACGACTTGGGATCTGACCGCGGAATACAAATTCAATCGTGGCCGTTTCGGCGTCATCGCGGGCGTCAACAACCTCTTCGACGAAGATTACTACGGCGAGATTCGCGATGAAGGCATCGTCCCGGCGGCAGGGCGCAATTACTACGTCGGGTTCAGCCTCGACTTCTAGGAGCTCGGAAAATCGGAGCGCCGGCCGGGCCACCGGTCGGCGCTAGCCGAGGCAGTCGTCGAGCGCAGTGAGCAAGTGCGCGACCGTCGCTTCGGTTTCGTCGCCCATGTTCGAGAGCCGGAAAGTTTTGCCCTTGAGCTTCCCGTAGCCGCCATCGATCACGAGATGATGTTTCTCGCGCAGGCTTTTCGTTAGGCCAGCGACATCGATCTCGCGGCTATTTTTCACGCAGGTGAGCGTGACCGAGCGGGCTCCTGCGGGCGCGAAAAACTCGAACCCTCGGGCCCTCACCCAGTCGTGGACGAGCGCGTTCGTGCGCTGATGGCGCGCATAACGATTCTCCAGTCCCTCGGCGAAGAAAACGTCGAGCTGCGAAGCCAGCGCGTGGATGTGACCGACGCTCGGCGTGGTCGGTGTCATGTCGCCTTCCTGCTGTTTTTTGAACTCCAGGAAATCGAAGTAGTAGCCCCGATCCGGCACTTCGGCGGCGCGGGCAAAAGCCTTCTCCGAGACGCTGAAGAGCGAAAACCCCGGCGGCAACGCGAGCGCCTTTTGCGAGCCCGTTAAAAGCACATCGATGCCTAACGAGTCCATCGGGATGGGCATGGCCGAGAAGGATGAAACCGCATCGACGATCAGCAGAACCTCCGGGTATTTCGCAAGCACACAGCAGATTTCGCCTAACGGATTCATGACCCCGGTCGAGGTCTCGTTGTGGATCAGCGTAACCGCGTCGTAGTTCCCGGTCGCGAGCTGCGCGTCGAGCGCGCGGTGATCGATTGCCTGCCCCCACTCCACCTGGAGCGGGTCGGCTTCTTTCCCGCAGCGCCTCGCGACATCGAGCCACTTGTCGGAAAACGCGCCGCACATGCAGCAAAGGACTCGGCGCCTGACGAGATTCCGAATGGCCGCCTCCATCACGCCCCATGCTGAGGAGGTGGAAAGAAAAACCGGCTGCTGTGTTCCGAACAGTTCCTGCAAACGCGGGTGAATCCCGGCGTAGAGCTTCTTAAAATCGGCGCCGCGATGGCCGATCATCGGCCGCGCGAAAGCGGCCAGCGTTTGCTCGGAAACTTCCACCGGGCCGGGAATGAAAAGCTTGTCATGCGGAATCACCGCGCACCTTTCAACGGCTCCCGGTCGCCGTCCAACGACGACTCGCAACAGAACTTTGCGGGAGCCGCCGCACCGCTCTCTTTCGATTCCCTTGCATGGACAAGCTCGGCGATCTGATCAGCGAACAGAAATGGCTCGAACCGGTCGAGAAAGTGCTCGGTGCGATCGCCGATACGCTCTTTCTCAAGGGCGTGCCTTTCGGCGAGAAGCTGCGGAATTTCTTTCACGGCACCTGGTTCGGTCATCCGCTGCATCCCGTCATTACCGACGTGCCGCTCGGCGCCTGGACTGCGGCGACGGCACTCGATGTCTATGAACTCGCGACCGGCGACGACAGCTTCGCGCGCGGCGCAGACGTCGCGGTCGGCATTGGCCTGATCGGCGCGGCGGGCGCGGCGCTGACCGGGTTGAACGACTGGAATTACACCTATGAAAAGCCGCGACGCGTCGGCGCGCTCCACGCCACGATTAACATCGCGGCGACCGCCTGTTACCTTGGCTCGTGGTGGCAGCGGCGGAATGGTTGTCGGACCGCTGGCCTAACGAGTGGCTTCGCCGGCTACGCCCTCTCGATCGCCGGCGCATATCTGGGCGGACACCTGGTTTACAACGAGCGGATCGGCGTGAATCACGCGCCCGAAGAGCTCCCGGAAAAGTTTGTCCCGGTGATGAAGGAGGCCGAGCTTCCCGAAGACAAGATGGTCAAGGCCGACGCGGACGGCGTTCCGATCTTCGTCGTTAGGCACCAGGGTCGCATCTTCGCGATGGCGGAAAAATGCTCGCATCTCGGCGGCCCGCTTTCCGAGGGAGAGTTCGACGGGAAGACGGTCGTTTGTCCCTGGCATCAATCGAAATTTTCCATCGAGGATGGCAGCGTGATCACGGGACCGGCGACTTACGCGCAACCCTGTTTTCAAGTCCGGGTGCGTGACGGCCAGATCGAGGTGAAGAAGCCACACGGGATGGTCGCCAACCCCTACTGAAGGTTTAACCACCATGAGGCGGGCCGGCGGGGAACGGGCTTGCGCGGAAAACTTTCGCGTGGCATAGACACCACTCCCGTTTTCTATGGCTACCGTATCCCAAATTTCGCAGGACCCCGCGCTCGAGACGACCTTGTTTTGGGATCAGTACAAATTGCCGATCATCGCGATCGTGGTCGTGCTGCTTCTCGGCGGCCTTGGTTTCGCGGGCTACGAATTTTATCAGCAAAAGCAGGCGAAGGCGGCCGCCGCGCTGCTCGCCGGGGCGAAGGCTCCGCAGGATTTTCAGCAAGTGATCGCAAAATACCCCGGCAGCGGACCAGCCGCGAGCGCTGCTCTGCTCCTCGCCAATGCGCAGCGGGGCGAGAAGAAGTTTGCCGACGCCAACGCGACGCTGCACAAGTTCGTCGAGCAATTTCCCAAGCACGAGCTGGTCACGACGGCGTGGATGGGCATCGCCGCGAACCTGGAGTCGTTAGGCAACAACGATGAGGCGCTGAGCACCTATCAGCGGCTGGTGACGGAGTATCCGCAGAGCTTCAACGCGCCACTCGCGCTCCTTTCGCAGGTGCCTTTGCTTAAGGCGAAGGGCAAATTCGAAGAAGCGCGCAGGGCTTGCGAAACGATCCTCTCGCAGTACCGCGAGAGCGTTTACATGACGGAAGCACTCCGGGAATTGCAGAAGTTGCCGAAGACGGCCGCCCCGGCGATGCCCGCCAAGGTCGAGCCGAAACCAACGGCAGCAGCCAAGCCCTGATTCGGGCTTTGCCGTTGCGAGGATCGACGGTCTCCTGACCGTCGCGAGTCCGAAACAGCGGTTTACCGCTTCGAGAACTGGAAGCGCTTGCGCGCGCCCGGCTGACCGGACTTCTTCCGTTCCTTCATCCGGGGATCGCGGCGAAGAAGGCCTTCCGCTTTCAAGGTGCCGCGAAGATTCGCGTCGACCTGGAGGAGCGCCCGCGCGATCGCGAGACGTGCCGCACCGGCCTGGCCGGTGGCGCCGCCGCCGCTCGTGTTCACCGAGATGTCGTAGGCGTTCGTCAGCTTCACCACTTGAAGCGGAGCGAGGAAAGTGTTTTGCAGCGGCACGGTCGGGAAATAATCCTCGAAGCTCTTGCCGTTGACTTCAATTTTGCCGCTGCCGGCCGTCATGCGAATCCGCGCAACCGCAGTTTTGCGGCGGCCCGTGGCGATAAATTCCTCAGTGTTTGCCATGAAAATAATTCGTTAGTCCAAAACCGCCGCGACCGGCTGTTGCGCGCCGTGCGGATGGTCGGCGCCCTTGTAAACTTTCAGTTTCCGATAAACCGCGCGACCGAGCCGGTTGTGCGGAATCATCCCGCGGACCGCGTGCTCCACGAGCAACTCCGGATGACGCGCGCGCCGGGCCTTCACGTTCTCGGTTTTGTGACCGCCGACGAAACCGGAAAAACTCATGAAGCTTTTCTGGTCTTCTTTTTTGCCGGTGACGCGCACCTTCTCCGCATTGATCACGACAACGAAATCGCCGGTATCGACATGCGGAGTGAAAATCGCCTTTTCTTTCCCGCGCAGCAGGTTGGCGGCTTTGACCGCGACTTGGCCGAGGACCTGGTCCTCCGCATCAATAATCCACCACTTGCGTGGCACTTCGTTGGCTTTGGCAGAAAAGGTTCTCATCGGCAGGTCTGGTGAAGGGCGGGGAAAGTAGCGGCGTCGCCCGCGGGTGTCAAATCAGGGGCGCGTTCATCCGCCGGCGCAGTTAAAGGGAGACGAATCCCGGGCTGGCATCGCTATTGCTATAATTACTAGAATGCGATCCTCCGCGTTCTTTTGCTTCCTTCTGACGTTCGGTTTTGCCGGCACGACTACTCTTTCGGCCAGGGAAACAACCGGCTCCGCTCACCAAGGCGAGGCGGTGATTCGTGAGATGAACCTCGCCCGGCAACATCCGGACCTCTACGCAAACATTCTCGAAACGCGACGCGGCAATTTCCGCGGCAGTGTTTTCGTGCAGGAGAACGGATCTCTCCTGCGCACGCAAGAAGGTGTCCGCGGTCTCGATGACGCGATTCGTTTTCTTCGTCATGCGCAGCCCTTACAGCCATTGAGCGCGTCGGGCGGAATGTCGCAAGCCGCGGCGCAACACGTGGCCGACCAAGCTGGCGGCGCTTTCGGACACGGCGGTTCGGATCGCAGCAATCCCGGCGCGCGCCTGAATCGCTACGGCGCCTGGATCGGGACCTGGGGCGAAAACATTTCCTACGGCAAGACGAGTGCGCGCGAGATCGTGGTGGCGTTGATCATCGACGACGGCCAGCGCGCGCGGAAACATCGGCAGAATATTTTCAACCCGGCGTTCAACGTCGCCGGTGCCGCGGTTGGGCCGCATGCCCGTTATCGCTCGGTCTGCAGCATCGACTTCGCCGGCGGCTACGCCGAGCACGGCCAACAGGTCGCCGGTTCGCTCCTCGCGCGGAACTGATTAACCAACTGGCCAACCGGGAGGCCGCGGTTTAAGTATCGCGCTTCCGATATGGCCAAGCCCGACGTTCCCAAATCCGCGATCAGTCCGCGGCGCACCGAAGATTTTCCCGAGTGGTATCAGCAGGTCGTGCGCGCCGGCGACATGGCCGAGCCCAGCGATGTGCGCGGCTGCATGGTGATCAAGCCGTGGGGCTACGGCGTCTGGGAAAACATGCAGCGCGCGCTCGACGCGATGTTCAAGGCGACCGGCCACAAAAACGCCTACTTCCCGCTCTTTATCCCGCTCAGTTACCTGCAAAAGGAAGCGGAACACGTGGAAGGTTTCGCGAAGGAATGCGCGGTCGTCACCCATCACCGGCTGGAGCTGAATGCCGAGGGCAAAATGGTGCCGGCGAGCCCGCTGGCTGAGCCGCTTGTCGTTAGGCCAACTTCCGAGACGATCATCGGCGCGAGCTACGCGAAGTGGGTCCAGTCGTATCGCGACCTGCCGATTTTGATCAACCAATGGGCCAACGTCGTGCGCTGGGAAATGCGGCCACGCGTCTTCCTTCGGACCACGGAATTTCTCTGGCAGGAAGGCCACACCGTCCACGAAACCGAGGCGGAAGCGCGCGCCGAGACGCGGCAGATGCTCGACGTTTACGAGACCTTCGTGCGGGATCATCTCGCGGTTCCCGTTTACACCGGCGAGAAATCGGAGAGCGAACGTTTTCCCGGTGCGGTCCAGACGCTTTGCATCGAAGCGATGGTGCAGGATCGAAAGGCGATCCAGGCCGGCACCTCGCATTTCCTCGGACAGAATTTTGCGCGCTCGAGCGGGATCAAATTCCAGAACCGCGAAGGCGTGGAAGAGTTCGGCTGGACCACGAGCTGGGGCGTGAGCACGCGGCTGGTTGGCACGGTGATCATGATGCACGCCGACGACGACGGGCTCATCCTTCCGCCGCGGATCGCTCCGACGCACATCGTGATCGTCCCGGTGATGCCGAAGCCCGAAACGCGCGATGCCGTTCTCGGCGCGGCGAACGAACTCGCAACGAAACTCCGCGCGCTCACCTGGCACGGCGCGCCGGTCGAAGTGCACGTCGATGGTCGTGACATCGGCGGCGGGACGAAGAACTGGGAGTGGATCAAAAAAGGCGTGCCGCTCCGCGTCGAGCTCGGTCCGCGCGATCTCGAAAGTGGCAGCGTCGCCGTCAGCCGCCGCGATGAAGGCGCGAAAGGAAAACAATTTTTGCCGGCCGACGAATTCATTAGGCAGGCAACCGGCCTGCTCGACGCCATCCAGAAAAATCTCTACGAACGCGCCCTCGCCTTCCGCGACGAGCACACGCGGAAGATTGATACTAAAGACGAGTTCTACGCCTTCTTTACGCCTAACAATGCGGCGAAACCGGAAATCCACGGCGGCTTCGCGCTCGCGCATTGGAACGGCCGTCGCGCCGTCGAAGAACAGGTGAAAGCCGATCTCAAGGTCACGATCCGCTGCATCCCCTTCGACGATCCCGCGCAGCCGCCCGAG
This sequence comes from uncultured Verrucomicrobiae bacterium, assembly GCA_963742845.1. Lineage (GTDB taxonomy): Bacteria > Verrucomicrobiota > Verrucomicrobiia > Chthoniobacterales > UBA10450 > Palsa-1392. Next base: position 358,059 of record CAVUNK010000009.1, read on the forward strand.
CCCGGTAAATGCGTCATCACCGGCGAGGCGAGCGCGCGCCGCGTGCTCTGGGCGAAGTCCTACTAGGAGCCGGTTGACCGTCTCCGCGGCTGACGGAGCGTTTCTTCATGCAACACGAAATCATCGGCAGTTCCATGCCCGTGCTCGAAATCCGGCTCGCGCCTAACGAGAGTATTGTCGCGGTCTCAGGCGAGCTTTCCTGGATGACGAGCACGATCGATCTTGAGACGACGACACAGTTCGGCGGTGGCGGCGGATTGTTAGGCGCCTTCAAGCGCGTAGTCGGCGGCGGCTCGCTTTTCATGACCGAATACACGTCGCGTGGAGGTGAAGGCACAGTGGCGTTCGCGACGAAGTTGCCGGGGCACATCGTGCCGGTGGAAGTGTCGCCCGGACAGACCTACTTGATTCATCGCCACGGTTTTCTTTGCGCGACGCCGGGCGTGCAGTTGAGCCTGGGTTTCCAGCAGTCGTTAGGCGCAGGCATCTTCGGCGGCGACGGTTTCATCCTGCAAAAGCTGGAGGGGCAATGCCAGGCCTTCGTCGAGCTCGGCGGCGAAATCGTCACCCGCGATCTCGCGCCGGGCGAAACGCTGCGCGTCCATCCCGGCCATGTCGGCATGTTCGAGGCGAGCGTGCGCTTCGACATCACCAGGATCAAAGGCATTCGCAACATGCTCTTCGGCGGCGACGGAATTTTCCTCGCGGCGCTCACCGGTCCCGGCCGCGTCTGGCTGCAAACGCTGACCGTGGCGAATTTCGCCCACGCGCTTGCGCCTTATCTCCCGGGAATCAAAGGCGAGGCCGTAGAGGTCGGCGCCGGCGCGGTGATCGGCTCGGTCATCCGCGGCTTGAGCAAACGCTGAACCCGCCTAACGAACCGGCGCGCGGCTCCGGATGATCTTCGGCACCGCGGTGCGCGCGAGTTCGGTGAATTCACTGACCGCGCTGTTCGCGCCGGAATCGATCAAGCGCAGCAGCCCGATCTCGAGGGCGAGATTTTTCCCTTTCAGACGAATCGCGATCAGCCCTGTCGTGCCGCGGAGCGCGATCTTCGGCATCAGCGCGGCGGCGTTCAGCGGCGCGAGCGAACGCAGGAGCGTCTCGATCGCATTGATCTCCGCCACCGTGTGCGGTCGCACCTGGTGCTCGCGGCAAATCGCGTCCGACATCCGGCGCATCACAAAGCTATCCGGCAACTGGAGGATGCGCGCCTGGTGCAGATCGCGAACTTCGATGAAGCGACGCTGCGCCCATTCGTGGCTTTGGTGCACGATGAGCGCAAACTCATCCGTGCAGAGTCGATCGTAGCGCAGATTGGGCGAGTGCCGGGTGAGAAAGCCGAGGCCGACATCCATCCGCCCTTCTTCGAGCGCGGTCTCGATCTCGGTCGAGGAAATTTCCTCCACGTTCAGGCTGATCCCCGGATGATCCGAGGCGAAAAGCCCGAGCAATTGCGGCATCAGCGCGACGTTCAGAATCGGGACCACGCCGAGGTGGAGCGCGCCGCGCATCTGGCCGGGCTCGGTGCTGATTTCCTGCGAGGAAATTTTCCACCTGGCGCAGGATGGCGCGCGCATGCTCTTGAAAGATCACGCCGGTGGCAGTGAGCAGGATTTTTTTGCCGCGCCGCTGAAAAAGCGAAACGCGCAACTCCGCCTCGAGATCGCGCATCTGTTGGGAAACGTTCGGCTGGGAAATTCCGAGCCGGTCGGCCGCGCGGCTGAAGCTCCCGGCTTCGGCCACGGCGAGGAAATAACGGAGGTGCCTCAGTTCGAGCGGGTCGTGGGTCATCGTGATTTTCAAAATGTCGAACCAGCGCGCGGAAGGCAATGCTGCAAAATTTCCGCAGAATTTCCTTTCATAGGTCGGGCTTATTATTCTATCGTTCGCACTTAGGAACAAGAATCATGGCTACGCAATTAATGGATGTCCCCGAACTGGAGAATCTCAAAACCAACGCGCCGCGCGAAGTGGGATGCCTGTCGGATCAATCCGTCGCCCAGAGCAGTTGGTTCGCCCTCGCGGCCCATCCCGCCACGCTCCGGCGTGCCTTGCTGACGGCGTTGATCGTCGGGATCACCCTGATCGCGATCAATCACGGCGCCGCGATCCTGACCGGGACGGTGACGCGCGGCCGGATCCTGCAGATGTGCCTCACCGTCGTCGTGCCCTATTTGGTCTCGACGACCGCCAGCGTGGCCACGCGGCGGGAATTGGCCGCCAAGCGCGAGCGTGAATTGAAGTCTTAAAAAAGCCCTTTCGGACAGGGTCACGTCCCTCTGCGCCACCGAGCACAAATCGGGCCGACGGGTCTTGGCAAGCAGGAGCCCCAGTCGGATGGGCGGTTCATACTAGGACCTCGCGACCGCCGGCCGATCTGGCCAAAGAGAGAGAGCAGTGGGCCCGTCATCACCGTGGTCACTAATGCCATCAACACCAGCATGCTGAAGACGCTGCGGGAGAGAATGTGCAGATCGTAACCGAGGTTGAGCGCGATCAGTTCCATCAGCCCTCGCGTATTCATTTAGGCGCCGAGCCGGAAACATCAGCCCGGCGACAAATGATCCAAAGAGCGCGCGGATGCCAAGGAGTTGCGTCGCCAGATCCGACGCGAGGACAATCCCGACCACCAGCGCGAGCGTCCCTTTGCCGGGCTTCGGTGCTTCCAGCGCTGCTTGGCCTAACAATCGCAGCAGGAGCGGCTTCAACCCGCCGAACATCACCGCGACAAACAACGCCACGAGCCCGAGGCAAAAGGCTGCGGAACGAAAATCCGACGACTTCGCGAGAGCGACCACAAAAGCGAGGAGACCCCAGGCAGTCACATCGCCCATCGCGGCCGCCGCCGAGGCGGTGCGGCCGAGCGGCGTCCGCAAAATACCGCGATCCTGCAGGATCCGAACGAGCACAGGAAAAGCCGTGATGCTCATCGAGATCGCGACGAAAAGTGCAAAAGGCACAAAGGGCGCCCCGGAGCTCGCGAGGCGATCGTAGAGCAAATAGGCCAAGCCTGCGCCCAGGACGCACGGGACGGCAATGCTGACGTGGCTCACCAGAATGGCCGCCGACGCCTTTTGCCGCAGTTCCGCCCAATCCATCTCCATCCCGACCGCGAACATGAACAGGACACACGCCGACCTGACTCAGGGGATGCAGCGGTTCGAGCGAGGATGCGGCGAAGACAAACTCAAAGGCGGTAGGAGCGATCAGTCCGAAAAGCGATGGGCCGAGGAACACTCCGGCCATCATTTCGCCCACCACGGCTGGCTGGCCGCAACGGGTGAAAATCCACCCCACCAAATACGAAGCCGCGATGACGACAAAAAGCTGAAGAAAAAACGGCTGAGCGAGTCCGTGGCATTGACGTGCAGTTGCTCCTTGACCGCGTCGCCGAACGAAACCCCGCTCCCCCTCAGCAAATGCCGCGTGGAAGCACTGGTGACCGACGGGTCGGTCTGCCCCGGAAGCGGCAGATGGCGCCCGAAATGCAAAATGACGAACAGCGCCGCTGTGGCGAGCCCTATGATCAGCAAGAGCTCAGCGTTCTTGTCATGGATAGGCAGTCACAACGCGGCCTCCGAAAACGCCGGACCGCGCGCGAAGTTTTGCTTTTGCGACCGAAAACAGCTTGTCACAACTGATGGAATAAGCGATACCGTCATTAGTCAAAGCAATAGCAGGCGCGACCAACCCGACCTCCCTCGGCCCTTCCGATCCCGCTTCCACCAGCAGTCTTTTTCACCATGAATACACAGGATAATGTTGTCATCATCGGCGGCGGCCCCGCCGGTTCGGCTCTCGGTTGTTACCTCTCGAAAGCCGGGATCAAGAACACCATCTTCGAGAGCGCAATTCATCCGCGCGACCATGTGGGCGAGTCCATGGTCATGTCGTCGGTGCGCGTGTTCGACGAGATCGGCTTTTTGCCGGTGATGGAGAGAGAAGGCTTCGTCCGCAAGTATGGGGCCTCCTGGCATCCGCCGGTGGCCAAAGGCGAAGCCGATATTGCCTTCAACGAATTCCCACAGGCAGACATCAAGCAGGACTACACCTATCACGTCGATCGAAAGAAGTTCGACCTCCTCCTGCTGAAGCACGCCGAGAGCCTTGGCTCGAAGATCTATCAGGGCGTGCAGGTCACCGAAGTTCTCTTCGACGAAGAGAAATATACCCGGGGGATCAGAGTGAAAATTGCCGGACAGGACGTCGAAATTCCCTCCCGCATGGTGGTCGACGCCAGCGGGCGCAGCACCCTGCTGGGCAAACAGCTGAAGGTGAAGAAGAACGATCCGATCTTCGACCAGTTCGCCGTGCACGCCTGGTTTGAGAACGTCGACAAGAGCCAGGTCGATTCCTCGGAATACATTCACATCTACTTCCTGCCGGTCGAGCGCGGCTGGGCCTGGCAGATTCCGATCACCCACGAGGTCACCTCGATGGGGATCGTGGCCGAGAAGGCCGTCTTCAAGGGTGGCAAGATGACCCCGGCCGAATACTTCGAGAAATACGTCGCCTCCAACCCCGACCTCGCCCATGCCATGCGCAATGCCAAACGCGTGAACGAATTCAAGATGGAGGGCGATTACAGCTACCAGATGGAGACCTTCGCCGGGAACGGCTTTGTCATGATCGGCGACGCCGCCCGTTTCGTGGACCCGATCTTTTCCTCCGGGGTCAGTGTCGCCCTCTTCAGCGCGAAATATTCCTCCGAGCGGATCGTCGAAGCGTTCCGGACCGGTGACTTTAGCGAAGCGAACCTGAAACCCTACGAGAAAAAACTGCGTTCCGGCACCGCCATTTGGTACGAGTTCATCCGCCTCTACTACAAGCTCCTGCCGCTCTTCACCCACTTCATTAAATCCAAGGAGCACCGGGTGGAAGTGCTGCGACTGCTGCAGGGCGAAGTCTTCGACCGGAGCGAAGTGCCGGTCCTCGATGCCATGCGTAAATTCATCAAGGTCGTCGAGACCACCCCGGGACACGCCTTCGCCGGCCAGTTATCGAGCATCGCGATCGACTAGGCGTTCTCGGATAAACGGCGCATAAAAGAGATTGCGGTTTCGTCAGGTTTGTTGAAAACTTCATCAGTTGTTCTGGGGGGAACAGCCGCCTCTTCGAGCCTTTCGGCTTGGGGAGGCGGTACTTTTTTGCCCTCGTGAAAACAAAAGCGCCGGGCGGTAACCCCCCGGCGCTTCGTTTTCTTGGCTGGCGGTTAAGCCCAGTTCACTATCGTGGTCGCGGGATCGCTCCACGGTCCGGCGCCATTTGAGTTGCGCGCGCGCACTCGCACCCAAACGTCCTTGCCTCGCTCGAGGCCGCTGATTTCGAAATGGCGGGAGTTCGAGAACGGCTCGATGTCACGGCTACAGGTTATCGATAAAGAAATTGATCACCTGCTGCCCGACCGTCTCCGGAGGGTTGGCCCCGACGTAGGGGAGGTCCCAGTAGTTGTAAGAGTGCTCGCAGCCTTCCATCTCGTTATAGACGTAGTTCCTGGCGTGCACCTTCTGGAGCTGCCGGCGCAGGTCCGTGATCTGGGTGGGGGTAATCGGGTCCAGCGTGGTGGCGATGATGTCGAGTGGTGAGACGTCGCTCTTCACCTGGTAAAGGGGCGAACCCGCCCGCAACAGCGCCGAGTTCGGCTTGGTGAAGCTGGTCTGGCAATAGACCGTCTGGTCGCTGCGAAACCCGCTCAGCACCATGTCGCAACCGAGCAGCATCATGTTGTTGAGCGACGCCTGGTCGTCGAATTGATAGGCGCCGGAAAGCAGCGCGGCGGCATTCGCCCGGGTGCCGGTGAGCGTGCCGGTGGCCGCGACCCAAAGGGCGTGCGCCGCCCCGGTGGAGCCGCCGACCGCGCCGACCCAGCCGGTGACGTGTCCGGCGAGTGGGGGGAGGGTCGGATGCCGGGCGGCATTCACGGCGGCCTGGATGTCGAGGGTTTGATTGTCGAGCGCCGGCGGCGCAAAGACGGGCGCGGGCTGGGTGGGCAGGAGATTTTTCTTCGCATCCAGCCGGTAATCGATCGCGACGGCGGCAAACCCAGCGGCCGCCAGGTCTTCGCAAACGTTTTGCGGCCCGCGCACGCCGGTCCGGAAGCCGCCGGCATGGATCACGATCACCACCGGCCACGGGCCGGAGCCGGTGGAGGGAAGAAAGAGATCCCACTGCAACGAGGTGCCATCAGCCGCGACCGCGTATTGCTGGGTGGTGTAGGTCGTGGCGTCGGGCTGCGCCTGCGCCAGTGCAGCGGTCGCGCCGAGGAGAGAAAGGGCCGCTACCAGGTGATGAAGTTTCATAGACAGGTTATTTCCAACAGTTGTTTTATTCGTCAGGGGAGATCGTAAATCTCGACCAGGGCAATCCCGGCGCTGCCGTTCGCGCCGGCCACCACCGCGGTGTAATTGCCCGGCGCCAGCGTCGCCACGATCGCGGATTCGCGGTCGTCGGTAGGCGCGGCACCGGTCGCCATGATGGTGGCCTGCTGCGTCGTCCGCCAGTCGTCGTTCGCGGCTGCAACCGTGCCGTCGCCATTATAGAGAGCCAACGTCGGGTCAGAGAGCGAGCCCGCGACGCCCTGGGAAGCCAGGGAAGGACCGATCGCCCGGACGAGCACCGTATTCTGGCCCGAGCCGTTGCCCTGAATGAAGCCGCCGATCAGGACATTGGCGCCGGTCTGCACCAGGCCGCGCGTGCTGATGTTCGCGAGGCGCGAGCCCGCGGACGGGTTCAGGTCGTAGAGTTCCAGGAGGCCGACGCCGGTGCCGCCGTTCCGGCCGGTCAGGATGGCGGTGTAGGAGCCCGGATCGAGAGTGATATCGAGGGCCGTTTCCAGGTCGTTGGCCGGCGCAAGACCGGTCGCGACAATCTGAGCCTGCTGCGTGCTCTTCCAATTATCGTTCGTGGTGAGGAGGCTCCCACTTGAGCCGAAGAGCTGCAGCACCGGGTCCGCCAAAACCAGGCCGACGCCCGTGAGCGATGGGCCGAGGCCGCGGACGACGACCTCCTTGGGCGAGTCGCCCGTCACGATGAAGCCGGAGATGAGCACGCCGGCGCCGGTCTGCACCTGAAGGCGGGAGGAGATATTGAGCAGTTGGGCCGGGCCGGGCGGGGGTGTCGGCGACGGGGAAACCGTCGGGGAAGGGGTTGGGGTCGCAGATGGCGTTGGGGTTGGAGTCGGCGGGGTGGACTGGAGAGCCGCGTTCAGAAACGCGATCGTTGCGTTCTTCACCGTGTCATCCGGCACGCTCCAATAGGCGAACTCATGCAGGTCGCCGGGAATGGTCAGCTGCTGATCTCGCGACTGCACGGGGTAAGTCGTCACCGCGAGGCCGGCCGCTTGCAGGGCCGCCACCATGTCCGGCATTTGCGTGTGCGGCGTGGGGTCGCTCGCCGACGCGACCAGAAACATCGGGGCGGCGTTCGCGGCGGTGAAAGATTGCCAGGCCGGAGAGGCGCTTCGCAGGGTCGCGACGCTCGCGGGCGTGGGAGGTTCAACACTCGGCACCCGGCAGTATGTTTGCACGTTTTGCTTGAAGTCAGCGATGTTCGGGTCGTCGCGCCAATCCGAGAAATCGAAAGGCGCGGACAGGCAAACCGCGGCATCCAACCGGTCGACGCCGACTTGACCAGTCACCGCAAGATAGGCCGCGTGGGAACCTCCCGCGGAGCCGCCGACGGCCACGACCTTGCCATTACAATCGGATCGCTTCCGGGCCGCTTTCACCGCCCGCTTGCAATCGTCGGTTTGCTGTGGGATCCCGCCGTCGGAAGTTTGGCCGTCGATAAATTGCGCGTCGAGCCGGTAGGTGATCGCCAGGGCAAGGTAGCCGGCATTCGCCAGATCCTGCGCGGCCACCACGAGGTCGGGATCGCTCGGGCCACCCCCATGAAAGCCGCCGCCGTGGATGACGAGCGCAACCGGCCAGGGCCCGTTGCCTCGGGGCTTGTAAACGATCCATTGCAAAACCGCCCCGTCAGGGGCAAGCCCATACGTCTCGATCGCCGGGTCCGCCGCACTCACGCGGGGCGCGCCGAAGAAAGCCGCGAACGCCAAAGCCAGGAGGAAAGCAACTGCTCCGTTTCGCCAGCGAAAGAGTCTCGTCATCATGGTGCAGAATTCTATGGTCGCGCGCTGGTCGACCATCCGCACCGAGCGATTCCGAGGAGACTTTTTGAATCGGGACAGGCACCTGTGGCGCCCGCAAGAGTCCATCGATTATGACAGGAGGTGAACGACAGGCAAAGGGAAACTAGGTCTTCCCCAAAACGCCAAAAGGTCCCGGATTCCTCCGGGACCTTTTTTGCATTTCGCGCAGCGGCGTGTTGCCGCCTCATTTTGAATTACTCCGCGTGCGCAGCCGCCAACCACCCCTCGGTCGTTTCGACCGGTGAGTCAGGCGCCCAGAGCGCGGCGCGCTCCGGATGATAGCGGGATCCGATCGGCACCGAGTAGTCGTCCTGATGCTCGTAACCGCGCTCGCGTTTCAGCATCTTGCGGAAGGTAAGAATGGCCGACGACGGCTGATTCTCGCTCGCGTAAACGCGACCGGCGAAGCAGTCGATGAGCTCGCCGCGATAGCGGTCGTGCACAAAGGTAGCGAAGGCGAACGGCTGTTCCCAGAAGAGGTCGACCATGTCCTCGAGATTATCGATCCCCTGCTCGCAAAAGAGCATGTGCTCTGCGAATGGATTTTCGTCCTCGCGGCGCTCGCCTTTCAGATAGGAGACAATGTGCGGCACGGCGAATTCCGCCTCGCGCATCGTCGCGGAAAGACCGAAGGAAAAGATCGGGTCGATGAAACGATGCGCGTCGCCGATGCAGATGAATCCTTTGCCGCAGAACCGGCGCACCTGGTAGGAGTAATTCGGGATCACGTGCACCTTATCGACGAGCTCGTAATCGGCGATGCGCCGAGAGAGGTCGGGGTTAATCTGCGGCAGGTAATCGAGGAAAAATTCCTGCGGCGTCTGCTTCGACTCGATGAATTTCGCGCGCGGCACGACCAAGCCGAGGCTGGTGATTTCGTTATCCACCGGGATGAACCAGGACCAGTGATATTTCTTCTGGTAGAAGATGACGGTGTTACCCGGCGCGGTCTCCCCTTCGGTGCCGCTGTCGCGGATCGCGCCTTTCACGTGGGCGAAAAAGGCGATCTGTTTGTCGTAGCTGCCGACATATTTCGGTCCGGTTACTTTCTGGTTGCCGAGGAAAGTGGCCATGCCGGAGCAGTCGAGGAGCACCGTGGACTCGATGTCTTCCATGCGACCATCGGGGTGGCGCATGGTCACGCCGCAGACGGCACCGTCTTCGTCGAGGAGCGCCTTAATCGCGCTGCCGCGGACGAGGGTGGCACCGCGCTCGATCGCCTGGTTGAGCATCAGGCCGTCGAATTCACTCCGGCGGACCGACCAGGTGGTGCCGGCTTTCAGCTCCCAATTTTCATCGCGGGCCGAAACCGGGATATACCAGGAATTTTTGCCGCCCTCGCCATAGACGCGCACGCCATGTTTCACCGGGAACATTTTCTCGTTCATGAGATCAGTGACTCCAAGACGCCGGAGCACTGCCGCAGCTTCGCCGGTCATCGATTCGCCGATGTGGAACCGCGGGAATTCCTCTTGTTCGAGGATAATGGGCTTAATGCCTTCTCTGAGCAGGAACATCGCCGCTGCCGCCCCGCCGGGGCCTCCACCAATGATAAGAACTTCAGTTTTCATAATTATATTGAATGACGATAAGACAACAAAAGCTTCGATTCGTAAAGAGAATTGCATCCTTGCGGAGCAGGAAACGGGCGCTAACGATTGATTTTTACAAGAATGAAACTTTCTCCCGCTTTTGAAGATGCGCTCATTTACGCCACCCGGATTCATGGCGGCCAACTGCGGAAGAAAACGCAGGTGCCCTACATCGGCCACCTCCTCGGCGTGACCGCGATCGCGCTCGAATACGGCGCGAACGAGACTGAGGCGATCGGCGCCCTCCTCCACGATGCGGTCGAGGACGGCGGCGGGCCGGACCGGCAGAAGCAGATTGAAAAACGCTTCGGCAAAGAGGTGGCCACGATCGTGGATGGCTGCACCGACACCGACAAAACCCCGAAGCCGCCCTGGCGGGAACGGAAAGAAAATTACATCGCGCATCTCGCGACCGCGTCCTCTTCGACCCGGCTGGTCTCGGCGTCGGATAAATTGCACAACGCCCGCGCGATCGTGCACAACCTGCGCGAAGACGGCGAGTCGGTTTGGGATCGCTTCAAAGCCGGCAAACAGGGCGCGCTCTGGTACTACCGCGCGCTCGTCACGGCCTTCCGGCAGCATGGAAAAAGCGAGCTGATCGAGGAACTCGATCGCGTCGTGACCGAAATGGAAAAGCTCGCCGGCGCCGGAATTTTGTGACCCGCGTCCTCATCTGCCTAACGATCTCGCGAGCGCGACGGGTTGACTTGCCCTCTCGGCGCGATAGCTTTTTCTTTCGATGATTCTCGTTACCGACAGCGCGGTCCAGCACCTGCGTAGCCTCTTGGCGGAACACCCGACTGCCGACGGGAAAGGCCTGCGCGTGCAGGTGCAAAAGGGCGGCTGCTCCGGTATGCAATACGAGATGTCGCTCGATCGCCAACTGCCCGACGACGCCGTGGTGGCGCGCGAGGAAGTGGCGTTTTTCGTCGATCCCGAGAGCGCGGTTTTCCTGCGCGACGCGACGCTGGACTTCGAGGATGGCCTGACCGGCGCCGGTTTTCGCATTGTGAATCCGAACGCGGCGCGCACTTGCGGCTGCGGCACTTCGTTCGAGCCCGCTCCTTCCGCCTAACGACGGCGGACGAAGCGCGCGGCTCCCGACATGGAACCCGACCTTTTTCGCTTCGACGATCCGCACGGTTTTCAGCGCAAGCGGACGAATTATTTCGGCTGGACGATCCTGATCCTCTTCCTGATCGGGCTCGTTTTCGCGGCTTGGCTGGGAAGCTTCTACGTGCTCGGGCAACCGGAACGCCCGGAGAGCTACCGGCTGCTGAAGAAGCTGCACAAGGTCGAGGCACCGAAACGGTTCGCGCTCACCGCGGCGCCGTCCGGTGAATTTCTCACTCCGAAACAGCTCTACGCGCGTTACACCGCGATGGGTCCGGCGGAGCTGGCGCGGAAGGATGCGGAGCTGACGCGCAACTACATCCGCAACTTCCAGCAGGTCCACGGTTTGGTCACTTATGTCGTCGGCCGCTTCAATATCATGGCTGCGCGCGAGCTCGAGTCGACGGACGTTTTTTACCCGGGTGCGGTCGCGCTCGCCCGCGCGGTCGATCAGCCGGAACTGCTCATGGAGCACGTTTTCACGACCGCGGATGAGCATGATGCGAAGCTGCTTGCGCCGCGGCTCGTTCTCGGGTTGGACGTGAACTTCGAACGCAGCCACGATCTTTCCGCCGTGATCCATGCCGAGCGTCTGCCCGATGGCCGCATCCAGATTACCGCGATCCCACTGCTCTATGGCAGCTACGCGGCGACGAAGGGCACCGGCACTTTCAGCCTCGAGCCGCCGACGGATCTGAATCTCGCGGCCGGCTGGCCCATCTTCAAAGGCAGCGCCCGTCATACCGCCGAAGTCCGTTACGACAGCTATCGCGAAAAACTCGCGCCCACTTCGAGTTCGTTACCGATCGTCGGTTTACCGCCCGCGAAAACCACTGCCCCGACCGAGGACGCCCTCGTGCGAGTGGAGCCGGCCGTGCCCATGGACGATGAGCCGTCTTCGCCGCCGACGCTCGCAAGCGGAAATCGCAGACTCGACGCCGCCACGCCCGCACCGGTCGTCGCCGCCGCTTCGCCGAGCGCAGGCGGCACCGGCTTAGCGTTGCCGGAAGCAAGCGCGGTAGCGGTGGCCACTTCTGCGTCCGCCCCGCCGCGCGTGATGCGCGCGCTTCCCGTGGACGCGACTTCGCCGACGCCGGCGGTCGCGATCGCTTCCACCACCGGCGCGACCTGGAAAACTTTTACCCCGGGCCGCATGCCGATCGGCCGGCTGGTCGACCCAACCGGTTTACGCGACGTCGCGAACAACGGTACCCGCGGCGAGCGCGTCTATCTGCGCGGGCAGTTCGTGGTGAACTTTGCCGACGGCAACCGCGCCGTCCTCCGCCCGACCGCCGGTCGCGGCGGCCTCTCGCGCAACGCGCGCATCATCGTCGATTACCCGGCTGGCGCGCCCCTTCCGGAACCCGGCTCCACTCTCGATCGCGATGCGCAGCGGCCCTATGAAGTGACCGAAGTGCGACAGCAATCCGACGGCCAGCTCAACGTTTTCGTGCGCGAAATCATCAAGCAATAATGATCGTTGCCTAACGACTCAGTGCAGGATGACGTTGCCGTTCTGGATCTCCGCCGAGCTGACGTTATACGGTGCCGCGCCGGCGAGCGCGTAGCCGAGGATCGATTGCCCGCGATAGGACATCGAGAGAATTCCCGACGGCACCGGCAGGCCGTTGGCGCGGATTTTGGAAACGTTGAGCGCGCCGATCGGGGTCGGCCCGTCCGTCGCAATCACGAAGCCGCCATTCAGATAACCATTGGGAATTCCCGGAACTTTGTCTGTCGGCACGCTGATCTGCACGTTTGCGGTATTCCCACTGAGCGAGACAAAAGCATGTCCGCGTGATTTCCGATTCGCCGCGATGAGCCCGTTAATTTCTGCTGCGCTGAGGATCAGTTGCTTTCCGGTCGGCGTGGCCGCCGCTTCCGGGATCGGCGTGGCATCGGGAGCAACCGCGTCGGCCGGCGTCGGCGTGACCGCAGGCGCTGGTGGCGTGCTTTGAAATTGTTCGATCCGCTGCTGCAACGCGCTCAATTGTTCCGGCGGCAGCTCTGCGACCGGGATCGTGGTCGGCGCGGAGGCGACGACGCCGTGCGAGATGAAAAAATAAATGCCGACGACCAGGAGCAGAGCGAGCACAATCAGCGCGATCACCCCCTTGGCAGCGCAGCCCATTCCGGTTGGCTTCTGCGGCGGCGGCTCGATCCAATTTCCAGGTGTCTTCGCCATGTCGTTAGGCCGTGAGATTTTCCTGCGCGCTCATGAGTTTCCCATACAACGTCTGCAGCCCCTCGGAAAGGAGCCGCGTCCCGCCGAGCACCGGCATGAAGTTCGTGTCCCCCTGCCAGCGCGGCACGATGTGGAGGTGCAGATGATCCGGCACGCCCGCGCCAGCGCCGGGGCCGAGATTGAGCCCGATGTTAAAACCCTGCGCCTTCATCGTCGCGCGGAGCAACGCCTGCGCGTGGACCGCGAGCGCCCAGAGTTCGAGGACTTCGCTTTCGCCTAACGAGGAAAGGTCGGCCGTCTTCCGATAGGGCACGGCCATGAGATGACCGACCGCATACGGATAGCGGTTCATCATCAGAAAAGCGTTCTTGCGCCGCGCGACCACGAGGTGCGCCGCATCATCGCTCGCCTGCGCCGCGTGGGTGAGGAAATCCGGATCGCGCGCTTCCTGCTCGAAATATTCCACCCGCCAGGGGCACCAGAGGGTCTCGATTTCGGCTTTCGGAAATTCCATGCGTCGTTAGGCAGAGCGGGAAAACTGCGTCAGCCTAGCGGCGGAACGATTCGTGTCGAGGCGGTTTTGCGGCGTGGACGAAGAGCGAATACTGCGGAACCGCGGCCGATTTTTCCGAGACCAGGAGCGGCTCTGCGCCCGGGAGCACGGGCGCAGTCGGGCGATTCGGCAGCACGAGCGCGTCGAGCGTGCCGGCATTCCATTGCTGCACGGCGTCGTTAGGCGCGAGGAAATGAGCGCGTTCCAAATAGAGAAGCATTCCCTCTTCGCGCCCGCCGACCACTTCGTAGCGCCAATGATTTTTCTCCGCGAGCGCGCGCACTTCGCGCGAGAACCGCACGAGCGCGTCGGCGTTCTCGCGGCGCGCGCTCCCGATCTTCCACGCCGCGTAGCCGCCCGTGAAAACGCAGGCAAAAGCGAGTACCCCGACCAGCCAGCGCTTCTCCATGCGAAAGGCCGCAACCTGCGCGCCTAACAACAGGCAAAGCGGTGGAAGCACCGGGAAAATCCGGTCCACCCGCTTCGACGGAATCACCGACATCAGAAGCAATCCGCCCACACTCCAGCAGACCAGCCAGAGGGTCGCCGGTTGCAACCGCCGTTCCGTTGGCCGCCGCCAAAGCAGGATCGCCAACCCGATAATCAGCAGGCTCCAGGGCGCGAATTTATGGAGCAGATGCGGCAGGTAAAAATAGACCGGCTGCGGCTTGTGGACCGTCTCGGTAAAGCGCCCGGCGAATTCCTTCAGCACCACGCTTTCGTAAAAGCCGGGTTGCCTAACGATCCCGCCGATCGCCCACGCGAGAAAAATCGCGAGCGACAAAATCCAGGGCCACCACCCGCACCAGGCGCTCGTTGCGCCGGACCTTCGCCTGAGAAATTGGTAGGCCACCAGGCCCGGCAGAATGAACGCGTAGACGATCGGCCCCTTGATCCACAGCGCGATCGCGAGCAAGCCGAACGCAATCCAGCGATCGCGCCTCGTCCACTCCTCGGCGCGCCGGATTTTCCGCCAAATCTGCGCGCCGATCAGAAAAGTGACCAGCGCGAGCGGCATATCCGTGCGCACGAGCGTCGCCAGGCGCGGTGCGAGCAGGTTCAGTCCGAAGGCACTCAGCGCCAGCAGTCCCGCGGTCGCGCCGTACGCGGCGGTCGCCCAGCGCCCGATCAACCAGAGCAACACGATGCCCGCCGCGAACGATGGAATCCGCCACGCCCCGTCCCACCAGCGCGTCACCTCGTAGAGCCCGGCCGAGATCCACCCGACCAGCGGCGGTTTCGTCGCCACCCCCTCGTTAGGCGTCTGCTGGTAGAGCCAGTGCCCCTGCCCCACCATCTCGAACGACGTGTAGGCCTGCTTCGCCTGGTCGTAATCGTCCAGCGTCCACGGCAGATTTGTCGTCGCCCAGAAGATCAGGATCAAGCCCCACCACTGCGCCGCGCAGCCAGCTACTCGTGAGGCCAGGTCCGTCGGCGGCGCTTGCGGTGCGGGATGAAAGTTCGGCGGAAATCGTTGTGCTCCTCGGACGGGAAGTTTAGAGAGAATGACACCGCCGGCTCAAGATTATGGAAACCAAAGTGCAGGAAGCGATCAACCTCGAAAACTGGATCGAAACCCATCGCGCCGGGTTCAAGCCGCCGGTCAGCAACCAGTATCTCTACGACGGCCGCGATTTCTTCGTCATGGTCATCGCGGGGCCGAACGCGCGGAATGATTTTCATCTCGTCGATTCCGAGGAGTATTTTTATCAACTCAAGGGCGACATCAAAATCCGGACGCGCGAAGGCGATAAGATCGTCGATCACCTCGTGCGCGAAGGGGAAACGTTTTTCATCCCGCCAAATGTCCCGCACGCGCCGGTCCGCCCCCCGAACACGCTGGGCGTGGTGGTCGAGAAAAGGCGTCCGCCGGGCGAACATGAGCACGTCATTTTCTACTGCGAAAACTGCGGCGCACTCGTGGAGGATATCGATTTCGATTGCGGCGACATCGTCCAGCATTTCAGCCAGGCGATGCTCGATTTCTGGAACGACGACAAGCGTCGCACCTGCCCCCAATGCGGGACCAAAGTGCCGCAACCGGAACCGGTGAAGCCTTTTTGAAGCGGTCGGCAAACGCGGCATGAAGATCGACCTGCACACGCACATCCTGCCGCGGGAATGGCCGGACCTCGATGCCCGCTACGGTTATCCCGGGTTCGTTAGGCTGGAACATCACCGGCCCTGCTGCGCGCGGATGATGATCGGAGAAAAGTTCTTTCGCGAGATCGGCGACAACGTCTGGGACCCCGCGCGCCGGATCGAGGAATGCGACCAGGCCGGCGTCACCATGCAGGTGCTCTCGACCGTGCCCGTGATGTTTAGCTATTGGGCCAAGCCCGCCGACGCGCTCGATCTCTCGCGACGGCTGAACGATCACATCGCCGAAGTCGTTCGGGCAAATCCCGGGCGTTTTAGCGGGCTCGGCACGATCCCGTTGCAGGACCCGGACCTTGCCGCGGAAGAGTTGCGTCGCTGCGTGAAAGAACTCGGTTTACGCGGGGTCGAGATTGGCACGCACGTGGACGCCAACCCTCATCTCGACCGCGCGACTTCGAACCTCGACGAACGCGCCCTCGATCCGATCTGGAGCGCCGCCGAGCGACTCGACGCCGGCATTTTCGTCCATCCCTGGGACATGGTCGGGAAAGAACGGATGCAGAAATACTGGCTTCCCTGGCTGGTCGGGATGCCGGCGGAAACCTCGCTCGCGATCTGCTCGATGATGTTCGGTGGAGTCTTCGATCGGTTCCCGAAACTCCGCGTCGCTTTCGCGCACGGCGGCGGGGCGTTTCCGATCACGGCCGGTCGCGTGGAACATGGTTTCGCCGTTCGCCCGGATCTCTGCGCGATCGAGAGTAAAACTCATCCGCAGAGTTACCTCGCACACGGAACGAATCCGGCACGCTTCTACGTCGACTCACTCGTGCACGATCCCGAAGCCCTGCGCTATCTGATCAAGCTCTTCGGCGCGGAACGCGTCGCCCTCGGCTCGGATTATCCCTTTCCGCTAGGCGAAGAGAAAGCGGGCGCGCTTATCGCAGGGATGGCAGATCTCTCCCCGCAGGTGCGAGGGCAACTTCTGGCTCGGACCTGCCAGGAGTTTCTCGGACTGGCTTAGCTTCGGGCGAGAAGGCGGGCCAGCTCCGCCAGCCTTCGGTGAGTTCCAGCCAGAGCCATGACCAAAGTGCGCGCAGGATGAGCGTGATATCGGTCGGCTTCAGGGTGAACCCGCCGATCAGGCACCGGCGTCCACGATTTTTCCTACCGAGCAACCCGAGTCGCCGTCGCCGCCGCGCGATCTCGGCGAAGCGGTGGTTGTAACTCCGGATGAGATGGTAGAACGGTTGCGAGACCGTCTCGGAAAAGGGCGGCACAAGGAGAGCTTTCGGCCCCAGCTTATAAGGCTGCGAAGCGATCCCGAGATAGTAGAGACCGAGATCGAGAGTTAGCGCCATACTCATGAGGTCAAACTCACCGAGATACTCATACTTACCTCGGTAAACGGCCTCAAACCATGACTTACAGCTTCCCCCGTAAACCCGGTTATGACGCTCAATGCGCTCTGCAACCGGCTGCCCGTTGCGCTCCATCGTAATGAGATCCGCCGCCGCGGTGCTCGTGAAAGCAATCCAATCCATTCCCGGGCTATAGAATGGATCGAGGAACGCCGCCGCGTCCCCCACCAGGACGAAACCATCCCCGGCCATCGTGCTGCTGAAGTAGGAAAGGTTCTTCCGCCAGTGCACATCGTCCGGATCGTATTCCGCGTCCGCGAGCATCTCGCGACCCACCGGGTGTTGCAGGAGAAACTCTTTGAGCCGGTCCCCTACCCGGCCCTCCCGGGGCCATTCCACGAGCCGTTGATCAAAGACCACGCCCACGCTGACATCGCCACCGCGCAGCGGAATCCACCAACTCCACCAGCCATCGCCGACCACGTGATTGGTCGCGGTGCCCCGGATGCCATAGACAGCTTCCGCCCACTCGGGATACTTCGCGCCAAGCTCCTGGCTATCCCAGTCCTTCACCCCTTTCCAGCGCGCCCAAGCGGCGGCAGTGGGGTGCTCGGTGTTCGGTGTGAACCAGCCGTTCTTCCGGGCGAGCAACGCGGCCACACCGGACGCATCCACGACCCAGCGCGCGCGGATAGTTTGAGACTCCGCGCTATTCTTGAAAATTACCGTCTGCTGTCCGCCCGATGAAAGACTGACCTCGGTAATGGTCGCGGGCCGGAGCACTTCCGCGCCGGCCACGACAGCACGGCGCAGCACTTCTTCGTCGAAAGTCGCGCGATCGAGCTGATAGGAAGGCAACCGCACCTGGTAGCGGCCACCAAGTTCACTCGCCTCACCCAGGTTCGCGACCTGGTCGTTCGTAAACCAGAAACGCAGGCCTTGTTTCACGAGATGGTTCTCGTTGAGATACTGCGTAAGTCCCAGAACCCGTCCCATGAAGTAGGCGCTGACTTCCACCGTCGCCTCTCCGACCCGGCGCGAGAATTTTTCTGCTTTCTCGACGATCAGCACGCGCAACTCCGGACGCTCGCGCAAAAGTAGAGTCGCGGTCGCCGCGCCCGACATCGAGCCGCCGATCACGACCACGTCGTAGTCCGAATGAAGCGGCATGGTCACGCGGGAAACGGCGCTGGTTCCGCAGTCATCGTCTCAGCTTTGGCCGGCACGAGAGTAAGTCGCGGCGAGAAAGGAATGTAGCGTTGCGCACTGACGAAAAAGTAGAAGAGCCACATCCGCCAGCGGACGGCAAAGCTCTGGCTGTCGGTGCCCGCGAGCAAGGAGTTGACCGCGGGCGCGAGTTGCAGAAACTCAGTCGGGTTCATGAAGACTTCCATGAATTCCCGACCGCCATACCAGGCGTTGACGAAACGGAGATAGATCGCCATCACCGCCGTGACCCGCCGTTCATAACTCCGGAACAGTTTCTTCCGCGTAGCCGGCTTGGTAAGGACTGCCTCCAAAGTGTCCGCGGCCCTCTCGGCCGACATCATCGCGAGATAGACACCGCTGCTGAAAACCGGATCGATAAAACCGGCCGCATCGCCCGCCAAAAGCCAGCGATCACCCTGCAGGCTCACGTTTCGGTAGGAGTAATCTCCCGCCGAGTAAACCTGGGTCACTCTTTCCGAACGAGTCATTCGGCTGGAAACGAGCGGTTGTTCTTCGATGCACTTTTCCAGCACTTCTTCCGGCGCGAGTTTCATCGCCCGGAAGGTCGTCGTATCCATGACGACGCCCACACTCATCCGGGTAGGTGTAAGTGGAATCATCCAGATCCAGCGATCCAGCCCGCGCACCATCCGGATAAGAGTCCCATCAATTCCTTCCGGCCGCTCGACGTTTTCGTAATGCGCGAAAATGGAGAACTTTTGCAGGTTCTCGTAGGACCGCTTGAGTTTGAAAAAGTTGCCGATCACGGTCTGGCGTCCGCTGCAATCGAGCAGGTAGCGGGCTTCGACCTTCGCCGGCTGGCCGTTAGAACCGGCTAACTCCAACCGGACGCGATCGCTGGTCATCTCGATCTTTTGCACAGTTGTCTCTTCGCGCACTTCCGCGCCTTTTTCGCGAGAGTTATCGAGCAGCAGGGCGTCGAACTCCGCGCGCGTGACCTGGTAGGCGCGCTCGTTTTGCGAACGGAATCCGTTCTTGAAATAGAAGCGCACTTCGCGCGTGCCGCAGCCGGCGACCACTTCGCCGCCATATTTCGGCATGAAGGTCCGGTCGAGCTGGTCGCGCACGCCGAGCCGGTCGAAGATCCCCGCGAGCGAAGGCAGGAGCGATTCGCCGATGTGAAAGCGCGGGAATTTTTCCCGCTCGAGCACGACCACGCGACGCCCCGCCTGCGCGAGCAAAGCCGCAGCCGTGCTGCCGGCCGGGCCGCCGCCGATGATGGCTACGTCGTAGAGATCTGCACTCATGCGCCGCTCATTTTAGCCCGGTTCGCCGAGAAGCAAAACGGCGGCGATTTCCCGGATTGCCTTGGCACCTTCCGGACAGTAAAAGTTCACCATCATGAGTGGAATTCGTTTGCTCGTCGGAACCCGCAAAGGCGCCTTCATCCTCACCGCGGACGGGAAGCGCGCGCAGTGGGAAATCAGCGGACCGCACTTTGCCGGCTGGGAAATTTATCATGTGAAAGGTTCGCCGGTAAATCCCGGACCGGATCTACGCCTCGCAGTCGAGCGGCTGGTTCGGGCAGCTGATTCAGCGCTCCGAGGATGGCGGCGAAACTTGGGAACCGATGGGAAAAGAGTTCGTCTACAGGGAACGGCGGGGACTCATCAATGGTATGACGGCACGCAGCATCCTTGGGAATTCAAACGCGTTTGGCACCTCGAACCATCGCTGACTGATCCCGATACGGTTTATGCGGGCGTGGAGGACGCGGGACTTTTCAAAACCACCGACGGCGCGAAAAGCTGGCAGGAATTACCGGGCCTGCGGAGCGCGAAAGGCAAGCTCTGGCAACCGGGCGCCGGCGGGATGTGTCTGCACACCATCCTGCTCGATCCGGTGAATCCGGAACGAATCTTCGTCGCCATCTCGGCCGCGGGTGTCTTTCGCAGCGACGATAGCGGCGACACTTTTCGTCCGATCAATCGCGGACTAAAATCACTGTATGAGTTACCCGACCCAGATGCTGAGGTCGGTCATTGCGTGCATCGGATCGCGATGCATCGCGCGCGACCGGACGTGCTTTACATGCAGAAACACTGGGACGTCATGCGGAGCGATAACTCCGGAGACTTATGGACCGAAGTGAGTGATAACCTTCCGTCGGATTTCGGTTTCCCGATCGACGTACACTCGCATGAGCCGGAGACAATCTATGTCGTGCCGATCAAGAGTGACTCGGAACATTTCCCTCCGGATGGAAAACTGCGCGTCTACCGCAGCCGGACCGGCGGTAACCAGTGGGAAGCGCTGACCAAAGGTCTCCCGCAACAGGATTGCTATGTGAACGTCCTGCGTGACGCGATGGCCGTTGATTCACTGGATGAGTGTGGCATTTACTTCGGCACCACGGGTGGACAGGTCTACGCCTCCGCCGACGCCGGCGACACTTGGACAGCGGTGGCGCGCGATCTGCCCGCGGTGTTATCGGTTGAGGTGCAAACTCTGCCATGATCCGAGTAGTGCTCCCGGTCCATCTCCGCAATCTCGCCCGGGTAACCGACGAGGTGCCGTTGCCGATCGACGGGGTGGTCTGTGCGCGTTCCATCCTCGATGCGTTGGAAGCGCGCTATCCGGTTTTGCGCGGAACGATACGCGATCAGGCGAGTGGGAAGAGAAGGCCACTCGTTAGGTTCTTTGCCTGCGGCGAAGACGTTTCCCACGAAGCCCCCGACGCACCTTTGCCGGATCCAGTCGCCAGCGGCGCCGAACCTTTCTGCATTATCGGCGCGATGGCTGGTGGGTGAGATGCGGCCTCAACCCAGCCGGCGCAAATACTCGCGGTCCCAGGCGGCGGGGATGCTTTCGCGGGGAGAGTAAGGACCGGGCGCGTAGGCGCGCGAAGAAATTCCTTGCTGACTCAGTTCGCAGACATGCCAGTCCTGTCGGTTGGTCAGGTCCCAGAATCCGATTGCGTCTTCCGGATTAAAATCCTGCCCGGCAGCGTCGGGATGAAAGAACCAATCGCATTGGATCAGGCTTCTCCCGGGAGAAATTGGCCAAAGCAAATGCGTCATGACGTAATCCGGATGCAGGCTCAGCAGCAGGTTGGGGAATAGAGAATAGTAGAAAACCCGCGCGTGATCCAATTCCGCGATGCTGCCCACCGGGATCGCACAGGCCTTCCCGCTGGTGGTCAGGCTTTCCCCTTTCGCGATCGCCATGAAGCCACCGAGGAAAGGTCCTTCCACGAGATCATTCTCCGCGGAATCGGAAGGCGACAACCGGCTCAGCGCCGGATGGACGAGCGAACAGTGGTAACACTCGGAGTAATTCTCGAAGATCAACTTCCAGTTCGCCGCCACATCGTAAGTGATCCGCCGGGCGGAACGCAGGGTCGGCAGATTCCAATGCGAAAACTTTCCCGCAGAGCGGCGCGAAGAACTCGGCGAGCGGCAACGGGGCGTCCGCCAGACTAACAAAGATAAGACCTTCCCAGATATCCAGGCTGACGCGGTGCAGTGAAAAGTCTGCGGGCGTGAAGCCCGGAACCGCTTCCATCGAAGGCGCACCGAGGAGCCGGCCGTCGAGCCCGTAGGTCCACGCATGATAAGGACATTGTAGCACCGAGCAGGACCCCTCTGCTTCTTCGCAGATTCGTGTTCCGCGGTGACGGCAAACATTGAAAAAGCCATGGATCTCGCCGGCCTTGTCCCGCACGATCACCAGGCTTTCGCCGGCGACCTCTTGCACAAAGTAAGAACCGGGCTTCTCGAGTCGACTCTGGTGTCCAACACAAACCCATTCGCGCGCAAAAATCCGTTCGCGTTCCGATTGAAAGATATCCGGCGCCACAAAGTAGCTTTGCGGCAAAGTCTTCGCTCCCGCCATGTAAGTCTCCGTAGTTTTTCGAAATGCCATGACTCTTTAGGAAGTCGAGCGGCTCGCCGAGCGAGCCCGGCTGTATCCGGGAACACCAACTTGCGGCGAAGTTCGCGCCGCAACAGGAGCAGGTTCACGCAGGCTTGAATGACTTGTGAGGCGACGGAGAGATACCAGAGCGTGCGCAGTTGGAAACCGGGGTGCCTCGAGAGCAGCATCGCCGGGAGGGCGAAGAGAAATAACCGCATCATCGAACTCAGCAGCGGCGGAATCGTATGTCCCAAGTCCTTGGAAAGCGCTGGAACTTGAGAAGACGATTCCCGCGGCGACGAAATTCAGTGCGGCGATTTGCAGATACTCACTTCCGACTGAGATCACGCGCGGGTCGCTCGAAAAAGGGCGCAACAATAGCCCCGGGAAATAGTGCGCCACCAGCGCCAGGAGGACCATGATCCCGGCCGCGAGGCTGATCGCGGCATAGACGGATTGCCGCACGCGGTCACCGTGACGCCCACCAAAGTTCTGTCCCACCACCGGGCTCACCGCGAAGCTCAATGCGACCACCGGCAGGAACATCGCCTGCATGATCCGTGAGCCTACACCGAAGCCCGCCTGGGCCGCCGGGCCGAAGTCGCGAATGATCCCGTAAACGATCAGGATGAAGAGAAAGAGCAGCGCGAACTCCGCGCCCGCGGGCAGCCCGATACGCAACATGGCCCACCAGGTTTTCACCTGCGGATGCCATAAGGCTTTGCGGAACCGGAGATAGTCATACTTCCGGACGAAGTAGACGATCATCAGGACGTCGGCGACGAGGATGGAAATGAAAGTCGCCACGGCCGCGCCGGTCACTCCCAGGCGCGGGAAGACCGATCAGCCCGAAGACCAGCAACGGCGCCAGCACCATGTTTAGAAAAACGCTGAGAATCTGGAAAGCGACCGCGGGTTTGATAATGCCGGTCGCGCGCAACGCGGAGCCGAGAGTGACAAGAGGAAACTGCAGGAGAAGCCCGGGGATGAACCAAAGCAGATAGCCCCGGGCCAGTGCCGCCGTCGCCGCATCCGCGCTCAAGGAGTTAGCGTAAGGCGTTCGCACCAAGAAGCCGATCACGCCGAGAACAACCGCCACGAGGAGGGACATGATGAACGACTGGTTAAAGACCACCTCGGCGCGCGGCTGATCCTTCCGCCCGGCCGCCTGCGCGATCAGGGTCGTGGTGCCGACCCCGAGCATCTGCGTGAGCGCGAGCACGATAATATTAAGGTTACCGGCCACGCCAACGGCGGCGATCGCTTCCTTACCCAGACGACCGACCCAGTAGAGATCCGCCAGGAGATAGAGAGTCTGCACACCCATGCTGACCGCGAGGAACGCCGCCATCTGGATGAGATGCTTCAACACGGAACCCTGGGTCAGGTCTTTCATCGGATAGGAAAACTGTCGCTCTATATCAGAGGAGCCAGCGGTCGCACCAGACTCTCTTTCAGGCGCTGGATCCACGAGCGTTCCGCGAATCCCTTTCATCGATTTCGCGCGAGGCCGCGAAGTCCTCGTTCAGGATCCGCTCCAGGTGCGCGGCGGTCGCCGGATCGCGCACGAGCGCGTTCAACTCGAAAGTTCAGCCGCATCGAGCGCACGTCGAGATTGGCGGAGCCGACCATGAGCCATTCTTCGTCGACCAGCGCGACTTTGGCATGATTGATCCCGGTTTCGTATTCGAAAATCTTCACCCCGTGCCGGAGCAGCTCGGTGTAATAGGAGCGCCCGATGTTCACCAGCATCGGGTGATCGCTCTTCCCCGCCACGAGCATGCGCACCTCCACGCCGCGGCGGGCGGAGAGCTGGAGGGCGGTGAGGAGCGGTTCGTTAGGCCCGAAATAACCTGCGGTCAGCCAAACGCGGCGGCGCGCGTTGTTCAGCATCGAGACGAGCGACATCTCGATCGGGTCGTCCGGGCCATCGGGTCCATCGGTCATCGCCTGCACCAGCAGGGTTTGCTCCTCGTTAGGCCGGGGGTAATAAACCGGCGCGAGGAGCTTCTCCTGGGTCGCGAAGAACCAGTCATCGGCAAAGATCATCTGGAACTTCCGCGTCCCGCCGCCCGCGATCTCGATCTGGATGTCGCGCCAGGGACCGACCGCCGGATCTTCGCCGGCGTATTCGCGGCCCATGTTCATCCCGCCGACGAAGCAGCAGCGGCCGTCGACCACCTGGAGCTTGCGATGATTCCGCAGGGTAAAAGTCCACTGATTGCGCAGCGGATGCGCGGTGCGGAACCAGGCGAACTTTCCCCCGGCCTCGATCAGCCGATCGAAGTGCGAACGCCGCAGCCCGAAACAGCCGATCGGGTCGAGCAACAGCCGCACCTCGACGCCGCGAAGAGCCGCGGCCACCAGCCGGTCGAGCATCGCGTCGGCGCGGGCATCTTTTTGCCAGATGTAAAACTCGACGTGCACATGATGTTTCGCCTCGTCGATCCGCCGGGCGAGAGCGGCAAAAAAATTCGCGCCATCCACGTGCAACCGCGTCGAGGCGGCGCTCGCAATCGCGTATTCGTTGATCTGGGAGAGGAGTTCGACCCGCAGTTGCTCGGCCGCGGACAGCTCCGCGACCGACGCCCTGGTATCGGCACTCACCCGCCGCTCTTCGCGTGCGCCGGAGGCATCCATCTCGCGCGTCGCGCGGAGCCGTTGCCTAACGAGTCGATCGGTGCCGAAGATGAAATAGAAGATCGCGCCGCCGTAGGGGAAAAGCAGCACCGCCCAGATCCAGGCGAGGGTCGAGGCCGGCGGTTTATTCCGGAGGAGAATGTGCGGAATCGTGGCCCAGGTCAGGAGGTAGCCGATCCAGACGAATGACCAGTGCATTGCGCGCGAGCATGCGGCAGGCGGCGAAGCGCATCCAGTGGATAAATGTCCGGGTCTTTCGTGGCGCGCAATTTTTCCAGCAAAGCGCGCGACCTTGCACGTATTTAGGGGGATGAGCAGTTCCAAGGCCCTCGCGTTCGAGCGCGCGCTCGATGGCGCCGCTTCGCCTAACGAATTGCCCGACCCCTACAAATCGAACCGCTGGGCGATAGATTTTCTCAGCACCCGCGAGCTGCTGCGCGGCCGGCGTTTCGGAATTTCAGCGGCGGCGAAAACCGTGCGCTTCCCGGTGCGGATGTTGCGTTACTGGTTCACCTATCACCTGCTCGCCGCGGAATATCGTCGCGTAGGGCGACCGCTCGATATCCTCGAACTCGGGACCCATAATGGCCAGATGTTCACCTTCGCCCGGCTCGCCGCGCACCGGATCGGAGAGGAGGCGCCGCGTTATCGACGCTGGCTCGGAGTGGATGCCGTGCCGAAGCGCAACATCCTGCGACTCGCCGGCTACCGTGACATTCTGATGGCCGATATCGAAGCGCCGAACCTCGTGCTGCCGGATGGGTTCGACAGCGCGATCTGTCTGCACATCCTCGAGCACACGGCGGATCCGTTAGGCGCGTTGCGCAAAGTCGCGGACGCGCTGCGTCCGGGCGGATCGATCATTGGCGGCTCGCCCGTACTCCCGCATTGCCTGATCGGGCTGCGCGAACGACAGCTCCGTCGCACCGCGCAAAAGCTCGGGCACGTCACCGTCTTCTCGCCGGCACGGGTGCGCGCGCTGGCGGAAGCGGCCGGCCTAACGATCGAATTTCTCTCGGGCGCCTACTGCATGCGGCACAAAGGATTCTTCCTCGAAAACTCCCGCGCCTGGCTGCGTTTCAACTTACAATGGGGTCGCGCCTTCCCCTGGTGGCCGGGCGAAATCCATTGGCTGGCGCGAAAGAAGTGACAATGGAAGAAAAGGAGCCGCCAAAAGGATGGGGAACGATTCTTACTGCGTCCGCATGATTTTCTCTTCGCCGCTCCAAGCGCTTGCGCCGCTCGTCACTGGGCTCATCCTCGCGAGTCAAGGCACCCTACTCGCGGGCACGGAGCCGTGTGCCTGGAAACTGGAGGCGAACAAGGATGGCGTGGAGGTCTACAGTCGTCCGCACGGTGATTCCGGGCTGAAAGAATTCAAAAGCGTCGGGCTGATCGACGCCGCGCCGCATACCGTCTTTGAGTTACTCAGTAACTCCGCGGACTTTCCAAAGTTCATGCCCTACTCGGTCGAAGTGAAAATCCTGCAGAAGAGCGGTAGCACGGTCGTAGCCTACCACCGGCTCGACTTGCCGCTGATCGATGATCGCGACTATATCCTGCGTTCCGTGCATACAGTGACTCCCAGCACCGAAGGCCCGGTCTATCATATTCGCTGGCAGCCGGCCGAGGGCATCGGTCCGAGTCCACGCCCCGGAGTGCATCGGGTCACCGTCTGCCAGGGAAGCTGGCTGCTGGAGCCGACCGTGACCGGTGAGACTCGTGCGACTTACGATATCTACAGCGACACCGGGGGCGCGATTCCAGCCTTCCTCGCCAATGGCGGCAGTCGGACGGCGATTCGCAAAGTGTTTACCGCGATTCGCAAGCGGGTGCTGGATCCGAAATACAGCAGCGTAAAATCTGCCTCGGCTCTTTAGTGAGCAAACGCCGGAATCCCGGTGATCTGTTGACCCAGGACCAACAGGTGAATGTCCTGAGTGCCTTCGTAGGTCTTGACACTTTCCAGGTTACACATATGCCGGAAGCAATGGTGGTCATCGAGGATACCTACGCCGCCCAGGATATCTCTGGTGGTGCGCGCAGCGTCGAGCGCGATCTCGACGTTGTTCATCTTCGCCATCGAGATGTGGTAATGCTTCGCCGCGCCGGCGTCCTTTAACTGCGCGAGACGGAAGGCGAGGAGTTGAGCCTTGGTTAGCTCCGTGAGCATGCGCGCGAGTTTGACCTGGACTAGCTGGAAGCTCGCGATGGGACGTCCGAATTGTTCGCGGCGCTTCGTATAACCGACGGCTTCGTCATAACAGGCCATCGCCGCCCCGAGTGCGCCCCAGGCGATTCCGTAGCGCGCGTGATTCAAACAAGTCAGCGGGGCGCGCAGGCCGTCGCTGCCCGGAAGCAATGCGGTCTCCGGGAGCGGACAGTTATCGAAAGCCAACTCTGCCGTGAGGGCCGCGCGCAGCGAAAGTTTCCCTTCGATCAACGTCGCCGTAAAACCGGGCGAACCCTTCTCGACAAGAAAACCACGAATGGCGCTCGTGCTTTCCGAGTCGATCCCGGGCAGACCTTCCACCCGCGCCCAGACTATAGCCACGTCGGCGATGGTTCCGTTACCGATCCACTTCTTCCGGCCGCTGAGTCGGTAGCCATCGGACGTCCGCGTCGCCCGACACTGCATGCCGCCGGGATTCGAACCGTAGTCCGGCTCCGTGAGCGCGAAACATCCGAGTTTTTCGCCGCGCGCCATTGCCGGCAGCCAGTATTCCTTCTGTTCGTCGGAACCGAAGAGATCGATCGCCATCATCGCAAGCGACCCTTGGACTGACGCGAAAGTCCGCAGCCCGCTATCGCCGCGTTCCAGTTCCTGCATCAGCAATCCCGCCGCGACATTCCCAAGTCCCGCGCAGCCGTGCCCTTTGATCGTCGCGCCAAAAGC
This sequence comes from uncultured Verrucomicrobiae bacterium, assembly GCA_963742845.1. Lineage (GTDB taxonomy): Bacteria > Verrucomicrobiota > Verrucomicrobiia > Chthoniobacterales > UBA10450 > Palsa-1392. The sequence continues at coordinate 385,733 of CAVUNK010000009.1, forward strand.
GCCGAGCCCCGCCAGCTCGGGCACGAGCTCGAGCGGGAAAGTCCCCGCGCGATAATGCGTCGCGATCACCGGGAGAAAACGTGCATCCACCCAGGCCCGCACTTCGTCGCGCAGCCGCCGTTCGTCCGCGGTCAGCAGGTCATCGAGTTGGTAGAAATCGCTCATCGACTTTCAGGTTAGCAGCAAGTTCTCCATCACTCAAAACCGCCTAACGACAACCGGCTGACCAATCGGTCGGTTGACAACTTCCGCCCTTCTTCGCCACTGTCGGGACATGCTTCGACTTCGTTCCTGTTACTTTGCCGCCTCCGCGTTCACGCTCCTTTGCAGCCTCACCCTGGTCTCCACGGAGGCTGCGGCCCGCAAACCGTTGCCGACCGAAGCCTTGGAGCAGGCCGATGATGCGCCCGTCTATGTCTGGCGCACCGGCCTATCGCCGAGGATGATTTCGCAGCATGACGCTTTCACCAGCACGCAGGTAAACGTTTCCGCGACCGGCCAGAACATCACCGGCGACGCCGCGAACGAGCCGTCGATCTGTGTCGACCCGACAAATGGCAGCAAAATGTCCATCGGCTGGCGGCAATTCAACAGCGTCGCCTCAAACTTCCGTCAGGCCGGCTGGGCCTACACGAGTAACTCTGGTTCGACCTGGACCTTTCCCGGAATTCTCGAGAACAATGTCTTCCGCAGCGATCCCGTGCTCGCCTCGGATAGCTCGGGCGGTTTCTTCTATCTCAGTCTGCTCGAGACTTTCTTCGACGATATGTGGCGCTCGCTCAATGGCGGTGTTTCCTACACTCGCCTCGCGTCCGCGACCGGCGGCGACAAGCAGTGGTTCACGATCGATCAAACCAACAGCACCGGTCATGGCTTCCAATATCAGAGCTGGAGCACCGGCGGGAATAACTATGGCGGCCGGCAATTTAGCCGCTCGACCGATGGCGGTTTTACCTGGATCAGCCCGGTAAATATCCCTAACTCTCCCGCCTGGGGCACGCAGGACGTGGATACTTCAGGGAACCTGTTCATCGGTGGCGTCAACCTGAACACCGGTCAGATCTCCTGCGAGCGCTCGACCAATGCGAAGAACTCCGCACTGACTCCGACTTTCGATCAAAATACTTTGGTCAACCTCGGCGGCGACATTGGCTTCAGTGAACCAATCAATCCCGTCGGCTTGGTAGGACAAATCTTCGTCGCCGTCGATCGCTCGACGACTGTGATGAAGGATAACGTCTACATGCTGGCCAGCGTGCTGCCGACTGGCACGACGAATGGCAGCGACGTGATGTTCGTCCGCAGTTCGGATGGCGGCAAAACCTTCAGCGCGCCGAAGCGGGTGAACGATGACGCGGTGAATCATAACAAGTGGCATTGGCTGGGCACGCTTTCCGTCGCCCCCAACGGCCGGATCGACAGTGTCTGGCTCGACACCCGCAACGCTGCGAATAACACTGATTCCCAGCTCTTTTATTCCTATAGCACCGACGGCGGTGTCACCTGGGCCCCGAACGTGGTCGTCAGCAACTCTTTCAATCCCTTCCTGGGCTATCCCCAACAGGACAAGATGGGCGATTACATCACGATCGTGTCCGATAACACCGGCGCGAACGTGGCCTACACCGCCACCTTCAACGGCGAAGAAGACGTCTACTACGTGCGGGTCGCGCCGAGCGGAGGCGGGAATCTCAGCCTGACCAGCGCGGCCTCGGTGAAAGGGGGCTTCAGCATTGCCCTTCCGCTGATCGGGACGCCTGGAGTGGAAGACCGCAGTGGCGGCCGTACTGGCGTCTACGAGATCGATTTCCTTTTCAACAACACCTTGAATGGCGTGGGGAGTGTAACCTCAAATTGCGGCAGCGTGGCTAATACCACCATTGTCGGTAATAAACTGGTCGTTAATCTCACCGGCGTAACCTGCAATGCTCAGGATGTGACCGTTACCCTCAACAATGTCACGGATACCCAGGGGAACAGTCTCGCTTCCGCGGCCGTTACCTTCGGTCTCCTGCTCGGCGACGTGGATGGCGACGGTTCCGTGACCACAGCCGACACCCGCCCGGTCCGCCTCGATCAGGGCAAAACGACGGATGCGACTAACTTCCGCGAGGATATCAACGCCAGCGGCTCGATCGACCGGCAGGACGCTAGCCTCGTCAAACGAGCGGTCGGAACTTCGTTGCCCTAACGACTTCCCGGCCGAAAAGTTACTCGCTGATCCTCAATCTTGGCTCCGCGTTCCAGAAAGTAATCACGCACAGCTACGGGATAATATTCACCATCCAGCTCGCGATTAAAGCCGAGCTGGATGCGGCCGCCGGGTTTTAGCCGGGTCTCGAGATCGTCGAGGAAGAACTGCCACTCTTTTGGACCCCAGAGCGCGGGGCTCTTGTGGCCGTTGAAGCAGATCATGTAGGCCGTGATGAGATCGAAATCATGCTCGAACTTTGGCAACGGCTCGAAGGCGTTCACCCGCCAGATCACGCGCGGCACGCCGAGCATCGCGGTCATTTCGCCGTACATCGGCAACTCATCGAGATCGAGCCCGAGAACATCGTGCCCGAGCCATTTGCAAATGAAGAGGAAGTAACCGGCGCCCGAGCCGAGATCGAGAATTTGCTTCCGTCGGCCCCAGTCGAGATCGAGTCCGTGCACCCGTTGCAGATTGGTCCGAATCCAACGCTTCAGGTCGAGGTATTTCGGCCAGGCGTCACCCGGATCTTCCACCGCGTGGCGATCGTAGATTGCCTGGAATTTCTCCCGGTCGATCGCGCGGAAAATCGCCTCGTCGAGGGCGAAAACCAGCCGGCGGCTGAGGAGCACCACGCCAAGGTGTTGGCGTGCGCTGCGCAATACCAGCGGGTTCATGACTTTCTTGAGCTTGTGAGAGAGGCGCATGACTTAGAAAACCAGAAAAACGGCAGGAGAAGCATCAGGGCTGCAAGCGCGGTCAATGTGCCGTAGACCAAACGATCCTGAAAGTGCGCGCGCCTCCACGCCTCGGCATAGGGAATGCGACTAAACGAAACCATGCTGTAAAGCGGGAGATAAATGCCAGGAAGCCAGCCTTCAAGCGTATGATCGAGCTTCTTCTTCGCCCGGAAAAGCGGGGAAGCCGTCTTATCGCGCATCTCGATAAAGTTATGCACGGCCAGGTCCGCCAGCGCGTCGGCGTTCTTTTTGCGGCGGACAAAATATTCCTCAAACGCACGCTTACGTTCGTTAGGGAACTCGGCCAGGCATTCATCGAAGACCACGCAATCCTCGAAGGCGGCATTCATCCCCTGCCCATAGAACGGCACCACGGCGTGCGACGAATCTCCGACAAGCGCGACCTTGTCCTGGTGAGTCCAGGGCGCGCAGCGAATCGTCACGAGCGAGCCGGTCGGATTGGTCTTGTAATCTTCGAGCAAGGTCGGCATCAGCGGCACGGCGTCGGCAAACTCCTCCGCGAAAAAACGCCTGATCTCGTCATCCGTCCGGGTGGTCGCGAAACTGCGCGGGCCTTCGAACTCCCAGAAGAGCGTGCAGGTAAAAGATCCGTCGGGATTAGGCAGCGCGATCATCATGAACCGATGACGCGGCCAGATGTGGAGCGCGTTTTTCTCCATCTGCCACGAACCATCGGCAGCCGGCGGGATGGTTAACTCCTTGTAACCATGAGGCAGGTAACTCTGGCTGTACTCGAAGCGATTCAGCCGCTGCATCGAGGCGCGCACCGCAGAGAAAGCGCCATCGACACCGATGATCGCATCGCTTCGCACCGTGCTCTCTAATCCAGTCTCGGTTTGCACGAAATGCGCCGACGGCTCGTCGAGATCGACATCGGTGCAGCGCTCGTTGAAGCGCACCCGCACATTCGGATAACGCTGTGCCGCTTCGATCACGACGGTGTTCAGAATGTCGCGACCGATCGAATTGATGCACTTGTTCGGGTCGCGGTCGTAGGGCGAAAAATGGAGCGCGCCATCCGGGTCATGAATCATCCGGCCGCGCATCGGAATCGCGTGGCGCAGCACTTCGTCGGCGAGATCGAGCTGTTGCAGCGCGTGAATGCCGCGGGTCGAGAGCGCGAGATTAATCGAACGGCCGCCAACCGTGTTCCCCGCGCGCGGGTCCGCGCGGCGCTCAAAGAGATCGATCTCATAGCCACGCCGACCGAGGAAACCGGCGAGTAATCCACCGGCCAGTCCGCTGCCCACGAGAGTAAACTTGGCGCTCATGCAGGCACTACCGTGGACGCTTCCCGCCGTTTGCCAAGCCCCGGCCTGGCCATCCGCGAGCGAATTGGCACCGGGTCTGCTAACTAGGGAGAGTCCGCATGAAATCTGACCCCTCACCTGAAGGCTCCGCGCAGGGCAAGGCATTCAACCTGAAAGCCGTGCTCGTGGTCGATGACGACCAGCAACTCGCCTCCGCGCTGCAATGGATCCTGGCGGACGAAAATTACCTCGTCGACGTCGCCTACGATGGCGACGAAGCCCTGCTCAAGGTGCGCGCGCATGACTACGACGCGGTGATTTGCGACCTGAAAATGCCGCATCTCCGCGGCGACGATTTCTATCTTCAAGCCCGGGAAGTGCGGCCGGCATTGGCGGACCGCTTCATTTTCATCACCGGCTACGCGACCGATCCGGGCGTGCGGAATTTCCTGATCGAGCAGGAAGTGAAGTTTCTCGTGAAGCCGTTTCCGATCCCGGGGTTGATCAGCTGTCTCCGAGAGTTACTCGGCTAGGTCAGGCGCGGTGCTCCCCGAGGATCTGCGCGCAACGCCAGACTTCAAGGAAACTGTTGTAGAGCGGCGTCGGCGCGGCGCGGATCACGTTCGGCTCGCGGAAATCGGTCTTCACCCCGGCCGCTTCGAGTCTTTTGAAAAGCTCGGCCGGCCGATCGTGCACCAGGATCGAGAGCTGACACCCACGCTCGTTAGGCGCGCGCGGCGTGATCACCGTGAAAAGGCCGGTCGCGATTTGATCGAGCAGAAACTCGAAATAACCGGTCAGCCGCTCCGACTTTGCGCGCAGCGCTGGCATCCCGCCCGCTTCATCGAAGAGCGCGAACGAACTGCGCAGCGGCGCCATCGCGAAGATGGGCGGATTACTCAATTGCCAGGCGTCGGCCGAGGGCACCGGGATAAAGTCAGGCTCGAGTTGCATCCGGAAGCGAGTCTTCGGATCGTTCCCCCACCAGCCCGCAAACCGCGGCAGCTCGCGATCGCGCGCATGGCGATCGTGCACGAACGCGCCCGCGACCGCACCTGGACCGGAGTTGAGATATTTGTAGGAGCACCAGACCGCGAAATCGACTTCCCAGTCATGGAGCGAGAGCGGCGCGTTGCCGACCGCGTGCGCGAGATCGATCCCCACCGTGCAACCAAGCCGGTGCGCCGTGGCCGTGATTTGTGCGATATCGAAAAGCTGGCCGGTAAAAAAATTCACGCCTGCGAAAAGCACGAGCGCGATCTGGTCGCCCTCTTTTTCCAGCAGTGCCTCGATGTCCTCGTGGTGAAGAGTCATCTCCCCTGCCCGTGGGCGCGCGAGAACGAGACATTCCTCCGGATCGAAGCCGTGATGCGCGATTTGCGATTTGATCGCGTAGGTGTCGGAAGGAAACGCCGGCTCTTCCATCAGGATCTTGCAGCGGGTTTTCGTCGGCCGGTAAAAGGTCGCCATCAGCAGGTGCAGATTCACCGTCAGGCTGTTCATGCAGACGACCTCGTTAGGCAACGCCCCGACCAGCCGCGCCGCCGAGTCGCGCAAGGTCTCGTGATAGGAATACCAGGGCGTGGCCGCGGCGAAGTGGCCGTCCACCCCGAGCCGGGCCCAGTCATCGAGTTCCTGGTCGACGATCTGCCGCGTGGCTTTCGGCATGAGCCCGAGGGAATTGCCGACGAAATAAATCAACGGCTTACCGTCTTCGCCTACGGGCAGGCAGAAACGTTCGCGAAAACCCGCAAGCGCGTCCTCGCAATCGAGCTGGAGCGCAAACTCTTCGTCGGCGGAAAAAGTCATGCGCATCATTAAGCGGAAACGCCGCCCGCGCCAAATGGCGCCGCCGGCTTTTGCGCTTTACCACCCCGACACCGCTCCTTAGCTTCGCGCGCTCACATGCTCTACGAAGACAACCCGGTCAGCATCAAATATTACGTGAAGCGCTACATCACGGAGCACCGGGCGGAGTTTGCCGGCAAGGTGGTGATCGACACACCAGCGGGCTCGGGCACGACGGCGAAAGCGCTGAAGGACGCGGGCGCGCAGGTGCAGGCTTACGATCTTTTTCCGGAGTATTTTACGGCGAAGGGTCTCACCTGCGAGCGGGCCAATATCCTGGAAGGCTTGCCTACCGCAGACGAGTCCGCGGACATCCTTTTCTGCCAGGAAGGAATCGAGCATTTCAGCGATCAATATCGCGCGTTGAATGAATTCAACCGTGTCCTGAAACCCGGCGGCTCGCTCTTCCTGACCACGCCTAACTATTCCAACCTGCAATCGAAACTGAGTTACCTGCTCTTCGAGACCGAGTACCACCTCAAGACGATGCCGCCTAACGAGATCGATTCGATCTGGATGGCGGACGAATCGCGCACCAACGAGATCTACTTCGGGCATCTCTTCCTTCTCGGCATCCAGAAGCTCCGGCTGCTCGCCAAGCTCTCCGGGTTTCGAATCAAGCAAACGATCTTCACCAAGGCTTCGAGCACTTCACTGGTGCTGCTGCCGCTGGTTTATCCGCTCATTCGCCTAACGAACTGGTGGACTTATCGCAACCGCGTTCGCCGCGATCACAGTATTCCCGGATCGCCTTACGAGACGCTCTACCGGGAATTGATGGAGCTGAACGCCAACGTCCGTCTGCTCATCGACCGGCATCTCTTCATCGAGTTCGAGAAGGAAGCCGATCTCGCGACGGTGAAGAAGACGCTGCGCGGCCAGCACAAATTCTTCAACGTCGTCACCTGACCGGGAACGGGAGGACAACTAGGGAATCAGCAGCGTCTGCCCCGGTTTGAGGTCAGCCGGCTTGGCCAGGATATCCGGGTTCGCCGCGAGGATTTTTCCCCAGCGTGACGAGGTCTTGTAAAACTTCCGCGAGATCGAGGCCAGGGTATCGCCCCGCTGCACGGTGTAGCTCCGTCCACTCGCGGCGCCTTTCTTGCCATCGTTAGGCTGCGTCTTGCGGCTGGCCGCCTTTTCCGCGGCCGCGGCCGCTTTCTTCTGTGCCCAGCGCTCGTCGAGCTGCTGGCGCAGGCTCAGGTTTTCGTTTTGTAGCCGGGCTGCATCCGCGCGGGTCACGATCGCGTCGCCCGCGAGATTGGTCAGGAGCGTGAGCTCATCGCGCTTCATGAATTTCTTGACGTCTTCGGCTCGTTTGCCCGTCGGCGCCAGAGTCAGGACACGCTTGAAATGATGGAGCGCATTCAACGGGTCATTCATTTTGTCGTCGTAGAGCAGACCCAGCTTGTAGTGCACGTCGGCGGAGCGATCGCTCCCATCGAGCGCCGCTTCGTAGAGATTGATCGCCTCCAGATATTTCCCCTCGCCCGCCTTGGCGTCGCCATCGAGCGCCAGCTGGGTCGGACGCGCCGTGACCATGCGATCGCAGGCCGCGAGCGCGCCTAACGAGAAGAGGATCGCGCCCAGGCGCCACGCCTTAGTAACGCGGAACATCGGGATCAATCTCTTCCGACCACGCGTCGATGCCGCCGGCCACGTTCGCGACTTTCTCGAAACCAGCGGAACGGAGAAATTCCGTGGCGTGCGCGCTCCGCACTCCGCTGTGACAGAGTACATACGTTTCCTGATTACGATCGAGCTCAGCCAGCCGCGCGGGGAGCAGGCCTAACGGAATCAACTTCGCCCCTTCGATCTGCGCGATCTCCCATTCAAAAGGCTCACGCACATCGAGCAGCGTCACCGCCGCGCCACTGGCCAGCTTTCGTTGCAAAGTCTGCACGTCGATCTCGGAGTGAGCGGTTTCCGGTGCGGGCTCGCCTTGGCAGAAAGCCTCGTAATCGATCGGCTCCGTAATGCTCGGCGCGTCACCGCAGACCGGACATTCCGGATCGCGCCGGAGATTGAACTCGCGGAACTTCATCTTCAGCGCATCGAAGTGGAGTAACCGGGCGACTAAAGTCTCGCCGATGCCGAGAATCAGCTTCAACGCTTCGGTCGCCTGGATCGTCCCGACGATTCCGGGCAGCACCCCGAGCACACCCGCTTCCGCACAGCTGGGCACCGAACCGGGCGACGGTGGCTCCGGAAAAAGACAGCGATAACACGGACCGCCCAGATGCGGCGCGAAAACCGTGGCCTGCCCATCGAAGCGAAAAATCGATCCGTAAACGTTCGGCTTCCGCGCAAAAACTGTGACGTCGTTGGTGAGATAGCGGGTCGCGAAATTATCGCTCCCGTCCAACACGAGATCGTAGTCCGCGATGATCTCCTCTGCGTTCGCGCTCTGGAAACGGCATTCGTGCAGCCGCACCTCGACGTGCGGATTCACCTCCGCGAGCCGCGCGCGCGCCGACTCGGCTTTCGCGCGACCCACGTCGCTCGTGCCGTGAAGCAATTGCCGCTGCAAGTTCGAGAGTTCCACCCGATCAAAATCCACCAGCCCGATTGTGCCGACCCCCGCCGCCGCGAGATAAAGCGCCGCCGGCGACCCAAGGCCACCCGCGCCAATGCAAAGAACCCGCGCAGCCTTCAGTTTCGCCTGCCCGGTGGGACCGACCTCAGGCAGCAAAAAATGCCGCGAGTAACGCTGCCGTTCTTCCGGCGAGAAAATAACCGGCTTATCGTTAGGCGAAGTGACGCTCATCGAAACAAAAAGACCGCCAGAGAACTACGGCAAAGAGAATCAGACTACCGTTGCTGCATTCCTGCCCTGGCGGGATTCGTTAGTCCTCAGTCCATAGCCCCTGACGGAGCGGAAATTTCCCGCGACCCGGCGCCCGGCGCAATCGTTTTTCTTCCGCGGGATGGAGGGCGTTGACAGCCCCGCGCGCATTTGTTTCCCTGCGGCGTGAAATTTCTCCTGCTCCTCTGCGCGGTGGCCACGCTCACGACGGCCTGCACCACGCTCTCGAATCGCCGCGATCTTTATAATCCGAGCGACGACGCCGGTCCCTACAATTCGCTGCCGCCGGCGCATCCGAACCAACCGGGCGCAGGCAACGCGGGCGTCGGGCAGGGTCCGCTGCCACCCGCGCCGCAATAGCTGCATTGTCGCCTAACGCCTAACGCCTAACGAACTCAGAGATCGAGCAGCGCGCGCTGCCAGTCGACGAGGATCTCGCCAGTGCGGCTCTCATCGGCCGCGATCGATTCGAGCGCGCCGCGCGAGGCGATAAACGAAGGATCGAGCGCCAGCTCCGTGGCCCGGCGGTCGCGAATTTGTTTCAGTTCCTCGACCCGCTTCTCGAGATTGCGGGTGCGCGGCTTGTGCACGCGCGGCGGCCGTTGCGGCCACTCCGATTCTGGCAGCGCGAGCGCCGCCTGCCCCGCCGCGATGAAGTCGTGCCGGCGTCGATCGGAAAAGTGCCGGTAGTCCGGCGTCTCGCCCTCGACGAAACGCGCGGCGGCATCGAGCAGTGCGCTGTTTTGCAAAATATGAAACGACGGGCGGTCACCCCGTTGCGCCTCCTGGTCGCGCCAGCGCCAAAGTGCGCGCAGGACCGCGTTCGTCCGGGCCGGCAACGTTCCGCTGCCCGCGAGGCGCCAGGCTTGGTCCGGATCTTTCTCGCGCTCCACCGCCGCCTGCTCGAGCGCACGGCGGCAGGATTGGCGGAACCATTCCGTGCGTCCCAGTTCCTCGAGTTGCGCCTCCATTTGCGCGGCCAGCGGCAGGAGGAAATGGGTGTCGTTCTTCGCGTATTCCGCCATCACGTGGGGCAGCGGGCGGCGCGCCCAGTTCGCCTTCTGCGAACCTTTCGCGAGCGTGACGCCGAAGTATTGCTGCACCAGCGCAGCGAGGCTGAACTCGCGCAACCCGAGGAGCCTGGACGCGATCACGGTGTCGAAAACTTCGCGGGCTTTGAATCCGAGCGTGCGCCGGAGCAGGCGCAGATCGAAGTCCATGCCCTGCAAAATAATTTCCTTCTCCGCGAGCACGGCGCAGAGCGGTTGAAGATCAACCCGCGCGAGCGGATCGACGAGGAAATCCTGCTCCGCAAAAGTGAGCTGAATGAGGCAGAGCTTCTCGAAGTAGCAATGCAGACTGTCCGCTTCCGTGTCGACCGCGACCCGGTCGACGGACTGCAGTTGCGGGAGAATCTCCGCCAGTTGTGCGTCGGTCGTGATCACCGCAATCCGGCGAGCAGGAGCTCGGCGTTGGTCTTCGTGGCCTGCAGGTTTTTGATCAGCATCTCCATCGCCTCGAGCGGCGGGAGTGCGGCCATCGCTTTGCGCAGGAGCTGCACCCGCTCCCATTCCTCGGGATGGTAGAGGAGTTCTTCGCGGCGGGTGCCGGACTGGAGAATGTGGATGGCGGGATAAAGGCGCTTCTCCACCAGTGAACGGTCCAGGTGCAGCTCCATGTTCCCGGTGCCTTTGAATTCCTCGAAAATCACCTCGTCCATCCGGCTGCCGGTATCGATCAGCGCGGTCGCGAGAATCGTCAGGCTGCCGCCTTCCTCGACATTGCGGGCCGCGCCGAAAAAGCGCTTCGGCTTGAGCAGCGCCTTCGCCTCCACGCCGCCCGACATGGTGCGGCCTTTGCCGCGGACCATCGCGTTATAGCCGCGCGCGAGGCGGGTAATGCTGTCGAGCAAGAGCACCACATCCTTCTTCTGCTCCACGAGGCGCTTCGCGCGTTCGCTGACGAGTTCCGCGACCTGGATGTGGCGCGGTGGCGGTTCGTCGAAGGTGCTGCTGTAAATCTCGCAGCCGACTTCGCGCTGCAGGTCCGTCACTTCTTCCGGGCGTTCATCCACGAGTAAAAGGATGAGCACGATATCCGGATAATTCGTCCGGATAGCCTTGGCGATCTGCTTGAGCAGAATCGTTTTGCCGACCCGCGGTGGCGCCACAATCAATCCGCGCTGGCCGCGGCCTAACGGCGTCAGCAAATCCACCGCGCGCGCACTCACCGAATCCGGCCCATCGCATTCGAGCATGATCCGCCCCTGCGGAAAGAGCGGGGTGAGACTGTCGAACGCGGTCGGCGCCTGCCATTCCGCGACCGGCTGGTCCTCCACAGATGTGAGGCGATCGAGCATCAGCCCGCGCTCGCGATCGCGCGGCGGGCGGACCGTCCCCTGGAGATGCTGCCCCGGCCGCAGCCCGAACTGCCGGATCAGGTAATGCGCGACGCCGATATCCTCGGGGAGCGGGAGAAAATTCAAACGCGGCGAACGCAGCACGGCCGGCCCGTCGTTAGGCTGCTCGAGCCAGCCATCCACGTTCACCCGCAGACCGCGCGGGATTCCCTGGCGCACGAGCTCGTAAATTTGTTGGTGGCGGTTCGCTGCCGGGTGCGGCCGCAAATCCAACTGCGCGTAAAGATCGTGGAGCGCGGCCGGCTCGAGCTCCTGCAATTCGTGGAGCATCACCGCGGGCAGCGCCGGAGTTTCCGGCTGCTCGCTGGGCTCGGGCGCGAGGGTGGCCGCGGCGACGCCGGACCCGGCTTCGGCTTGGAGAGGAAATTCTTCCTGTTCCATCAGCGAGATTGCCAGCGGCGGGCCAGCAGATCGGCCTGAGCCATGAGCACGTCGACCGGGCCGTTGTTCCAGACCAGGTGATCGGCGCGGGCGATTTTTGCGGAGAGCGGCATCTGCGAGTCGATCATGGCGCGGGCTTCGTCAGCGTGGAGGTGTGCACGCTTCATCAGGCGTTGCCGCTGGAGCGCGGGCCCACAGGCGACGACCACGACGGCATCGCACAGAGTTTCACCATTGGTTTCATAAAGAAGCGGGATGTCGGCCAGAAAAAGTTCGCCCGTCAGACGACTTTGGTTCGCTTCAGCAGCCCACTGAAGGCGAATGCGCGGATGGAGGATCTCCTCGAGGGCGCGCTTCTTTTCCGGCTCGGCGAAGACTATGGCGCGAAGGGCCGGCCGATTCAACTCCCCCGACGCAGAAAAAATTCCCGCGCCGAACTCCGCCCGGATCAGCGCCTGCACTTCCGGGTCCTCATTCACCAGGGCGCGCGCCGCGCGATCGGCGTCGAAAAACGCCGCGCCCGTCCGCGCCCGCAGCATTTCGCTGAAGGTCGACTTCCCGGTGGCGATCCCGCCGGTGATCCCGATCACAGTGCAATTCGTGGACATGACTCGCGCCCGCTTCTAGCGGAATCCCTTCGCCTCCGTCAACCCCTCCGGGCGCCAGGCGTCGGCTTGCGCCCCATCGTTAGGCGGAGCCAATTCCCCGCCATGAATCCGCCCGCACCGGATCCCACCTCCCTGGTCACGCTGCGCCGGTTGACCCCGGCGGATGCGCCCGCCCTGCAAATCCTGCTGAGTGATCGCGCCATCGCGGACACCACCTTGTCCATTCCCCATCCCTATCCCGAAGGGGGCGCGGCCCAATGGATCGCAGAGAAACAGGCGGAATTCGAGCAGGGCACGAGCGCCGGTTTTGGCATCTTCGCGCGCGCGGACGGCGGGCTGGTCGGCTGCATCGGGGTCAGGATCGAGCGGGAGCAAGAGCGCGGCGAGATCGGCTACTGGATCGGCCAGCCCTCCTGGAACCGGGGCTACGCCACGGCCGCGCTGCGGCTTTTCCTTGGTTACTGCTTCTCCAGCCTCGAACTGCACCGAGTCTACGCCCAACATTTTGCGCGCAATCCCGGCTCCGGCCGCGTCCTGCAAAAAGCCGGCCTGCAGCGCGAGGGACTGCTGCGCGGACACGTGCGCAAGAACGGCCACGCCGAAGACATCGTGGTTTACGGCCTGCTCCGCGAACAGCCTTTCCCCGCCGAATGACCGCCGCGACGCGGAACGACGCGGGCCAAAGCAGAAAGCCCGCGTCCCCTTCCGGCGACACGGGCTTCTGGTTAGAGTTAGAGTCTTAGTTAACCGAGACGACTCACGGCATGGCTACCGTGCCCGTTCCCATTGCTACTCCCGTTAGGCGAGATCGCCGTTAGCGGCGCGAGCTCGCTCTCCGAGATAGCCGGCTTGGCGGCAGGCGCGGGCGCCGCCACCGGCGGCAGCACCGAGAAGGTGATCGGATCGCTCGCGACACTTTGCGAGGGTCCATTCACCGCCTGCACGATGAGCTCGATCTGCACACCGACGGGCAGATCTTCCAACTTCGCCATCGGCGCCACTTCGCTCGCCGCCAGCTTGTATTTCGGTTCGATGCCCACGATCCGCGAGCGGAAGCGATAGCGCGTCGCCAGCGGTGCCGGATCGCACTCTGCCAGTGCGATGCCATCCATCATCGTCACGTGCAGACCGGTCACCTTCGGCGGCGTGGTCGGCGTGGACGGCTTGCGGAACCCAAAGGCCGTCCAGCGTGGATCGTCCGGCCCCAGCTTCTGCTCCAGGTTGGCGATCAACGCTTCGATGTTGCCGAGGACCGCCGTCCGCGCCGTCTGGCGCGTCGCGTCCGCAGCCTCCACCACCTGGTCGGCCCCGAGCGCCACATTCTGCGTAGTCACCGCCGTTTCGGAGAGCGCCTGCGCGGCGAGCGCCGTGATCTCCATGTCCGGCACCTCATACTCGGGGTGCGCCGTATAGTACTCCTTCAGCGAGACCCCGAGCGAGATCCGACCGTCGATCGTGCGCGGGACTCGCGTGCTCGGCTGCAGGAAGCCCGGCTCTGCCCAGGCCTCCGTCCAGCGCGGGCCGAGGCGACGCGCCAGCACCGCGCGCACCGTCACCAGCCAGGTATAAAGAGCCTGCATCGCCGGCTCGAAGACCTTGTAGGCGGCGCCGCGCGCATTCCGGGCCGAGTTATAGTTAGTTCCAGCGTTCTTGAACGCATCCCTGCTCGTGAGCATTTGGGTTGCGGTCACCATTGTAACGGGGACTCCGGAGCCATCGGCGAGGAGCCCGTTGTAGCCTTTCGTGGCGGAGACGTAAATCTCCGCGTCTGTTCTTGGTCTTTCGATACTCATATGCCTAACCGATATAGCAGCCCTTGTGCCATCACCCTTTCCCCCTTTGTTCGTTATGCTAACACTGTTACGCCCGACAGCTGCGCGGAAACGATCGCTAGTCTTATAAGATAGAATTGCTAGAAATTCTAGAATGCCATCCCGGGACGCTCGAACGAATAGGTAACGAGAAGTGCATTATTTTCCACCGACGAAGCCACCGGCAGTTTCGTCCTCTCTTATGCTTGCGGGGACGCCAGCGGCTTCGCCTGTAGCCTGCAAATTCCCCCGCCGACCCGGGGTGGAGCCCCGGGAGGCAGCGTCCGCTGCCGCACCCTGGCGGTTCAACCCCGGTGATGAGCCGCCGCAATTTCTCCATCTCCGCCGGAGTGAGCACGCCCGCCTGCACCAGCCGCTGCCCGTAATCGAGCGCACGCTTCAGGATCAGCACCCGCGGCGCCTTCCCCTGCGCGGACCTGCGACTTCGAGAAGGGTTGAGGAAACCAAGTCCACGGGCCAGACCGCATTACCGCCAAAGATAGCAACATGCACAGACCGACCCCGCTTACTGCGCGCGGCGTCTTCCGCCGCGGATAAGACCGCACCGAAGCAGCCGGCCTCTACCCGACCCGCTCGCTCCCTCGCTTCCTAGGCTCACCCTCGATGCCGAGGACAAAGCGCGCCCGTTCGTGCCGCAGCATCTCGAAGGGCGTCATGCACTTCACGCCCAGGCCGATGCACGCGTTAGGAATCTTGAGCTTCTTGGTCGAGGCGGAAGCGATTTCGTGGGTCACGACCGTATAACCGTGGGCGAGGGCGTGGGAAACGAGATAGTAATCTGCGACCTGTAAAAACGTGTTCACCGCGGCAGGCTCGTAGTCGCGGCCCGTCGCCCACGTGCTCACCGTCGCCAGGGCCGGCAGAATGGCGGCGTCCGGCTTAAGGAAAAACCGATCTCCCGCGAGCTGCCGCCCACTCCGGACAGCTCGTCCGCACCCGCGGCGATTTCGTCTCCGACCTTCTCCGTGCTGTAGACCAGGCCCGCGGCGTTGCCAGCGATCAGCCACTCCCAGAAAGCAGGACAGAAGTCCGAGACCGTAATGCAGGTTCTTCGCCTGAATGAAGACATCGGAATCGAGCAGATAGCTCAAGCGACGCCTACCCCCGAGACTGCGCCCCAGCTCGCTTGAAGGTCGGCCTGCTTCGAGAACCCGAGCATCCGGAACGCGTCGGTGATAGAGCGTTTGCAGCCCAAGAGGACTGGTCACCAGGCGCGGCCGCGAAAACGTCGGCGCGGCCGCGCCGGCTTGCGTGAGATAGAAGTTGCCGCCGCTCCCACGCGGGATCGCCAGCAGCGCTTGCCACCTCGGCGTGATACGCCGCCCAGAATTCCTCGCGCGCCAGGCCGTCGCGCATCGTAAATCCGGCGCAGGATCACCAGCGTGCTCACCTTGAACCGCCGGGCCAGCGCGGCTCACTTCCGCCGCCAGCTCCCCGTCGCGACGGTATTCCCCTCTCATCAGGCTCGAGCGGCACCAGCAATTCCGCCGCCACCTGATTACACCAGCGTTCCACCGCCTGCTCCGGCACGGCCATGGGCTCGGCATCGGAAAACGCCGACTGCCCCAGCCAGATATGAGCCAGCTCGTGCGCCAGCGTGAACATCTGCGCCGCACTTCGTATCCGCCCCGTTGATGAACACGCAGCGGCGCGAGCGCACTCCGCCATCGCGAACCCGCGGAACTCCTGCGGGTCCAGATGGCGGTAGTTATTGTTGTGCACCACCCCGTTGCACATCACGAGCGATGCCCAGGCGCGTCCGCCTGCTCGATGAAATGCCGCAGCGCATCGGTCCAGGTCGGCATCCGGCGCCGTTCGTTCACGTCAAAGCCCAACGCCGCTGCGCATCCGCGCCGCCGTCGGGACGACCTCATCCCGCACGCGTAGCCGAGCCGACAAATCCCGAGCGGCCCTTCCCCCACCGAGCGGGCGAAATCCCGATACCACTCCTGCCGCTGCTGGCAGACGTAGATCGTGTCCAGCAGATCCGGCGGCCGGCTGCCCGACGCGTTCATTCTCCACCGTGCTTCCGCTGCCTCGGCTTGGCCCAACATGAGTTACCGGAACGCTTCCGCCGCCTCGGTTTGGGCCAACAGGGGTCACCGGAACGCTTCCGCCGCCTCGGTTTGGGCCAACATGGGTCACCGGAACGCTTCCGCCGCCTCGGTTTGGTCCACCATGGGTTACCGGAACGCTTCCGCTGCCTCGGTTTGGCCCACATGGGCCCAGCGGAACGCTTCCGGCCCGGCGTCCGTCGATAGCTGCCGCTATCCCGTGGGGTCGGCTGTCCTCGGCGGAAGCTCTCTCGCACGGCGCTGCCGCCAGGCCAGCAGGCCGGCGCCACCCAGGGCGAGGAGGCCGAGCGAGCCGGTGGACGGAGCGGTCTCCGCCGGGCTCCCGGGGAGACCGGTCTCGCCGGCTTTGATCGCGTCGCCGGGATCGCCCCAGGCGTAATCGATCAGCTGGAAGCTGCCGTTCTTGAAGGTTTGGATTCTGCCCCAGCCATATTGCGCGCCCTGGCCGACGTCGAACTTGAAGCCGACGTATTTCACGCCCGAGAGGAAGTCCCCGGAGCCGTAGTGATTCTGCAGGAGGAAGATATCGCCGGGAAAGTGAGTGCCGTAGAAGGGACCGACCGAGACGGGCCGCCCCTCCCGTATCCTGGAAGCGAAGTAACTGCCCCGGGCGCGCAGGGCGCCGAGCTGGGCCCCGCACACTCCGATGAGGTTACTCTGGCCGGTGAAGGAGTTGACCTGAATCAGGTCGAGATAAGCGCCGCCGGTCAGCGGTGCGGTCTTCGACTTCAGGAAGACGTTGTTCACATGGAGGGCGATATCGACGACTCCGGAGTAGTGAATCTCGCCCTCGACGGAGTGGGCGCCCGCCACAGTGGTGGCGGCGCCCGCGGCGACGTAGGAGAGCCAACGGTGCGAGGTTAAGGATACCGGCTTTTTCAGGGGACGCTTGGTCATGGCTGGAGGGGATCGGGTGCTGGGAAAAAATGTCAAGCCTGTCCACGGCGGCGCAGGCGCACCATCACTCTGCTATTTCTCCCATCCCGCGCCCGGTTTCCCGTGAGGGCCGCGGGACCGCCATTTTCCCCTTGCCCGCCCCGGGCGGACCTGTCAGATAATCTCCCGTGCCCGGTTCTTCCCGCCCCGCTCGCCGCTCTGCCGGCTCGCCCACCCGCCCCGGCCCACGCGCCGGCGAACTCTCCTCCCGGCTTTTGTCGCGCTCTCTCCCCGCACCCATGCGGATTAGGCCGAATTATCCCGCAAGAAAAGGCGGGATTTTTTTCCACCCGAATACTCGTTAGATCATGAAGAGCGCGTGTCTTGTTGCGGTAGTGATATCGGCGTTCGCCCAGTTCGGCCATTGTGCGGGAGCAGGAACGCCCGCTTCCTCTTTTGATGGGACATGGTTTGCCACTCGGTCTGCCACCACCCCGAAGGGGTTGTACAGCGAACGACGCGACACGCTTACAATCGATACACAGGGCAAGAGCACGATAGTGTATGACACCACGTTGAGTTTGCGCACGCCTCATCGTCCGGCTCCCCTGCATCTGGTTCAATCGTGCTACGCCACCAGCATCCAGGCTTCAGCCGGCTCCGTCACGATCCACTGGTCACCCCTGAATCTTATTTCGCCACGACTGGAAGACATACCTCCCGGTCTTCACCTGAGGGCGTTTACCCAGACCATCACTTACACACTTCGCGGCAACGCACTCGTGATACTCGGGGAAAAACCGCTTGTATATCTCCGCGCTAAGTTACGCAAATGATCTAACCTGCCGATTGAGCGAACAGCGGATCGCTGTACGCTCCACTCTTAACATGACTCCCACACTTCCATTGATGCAGTCGCGCCGACTCGTTCATGCCTGCGGCTTGAGGTCTATGTCATGGCTTGCCAGTCCATTCCATTCCGAGCGACGCGCGCCCTCGTCCGCCGTCGCTCATCTTGTTCTCGTTAGATGAAACTCAAACGCGGCCTTCTCGTGATAGCAACTGCAGCTCTGCTCTGTGGTTGGAGACTGCCGAGAGAAAATTTCTTTGTAAACGGGTCGGAAAAGCGGGTCTTCCTCCAATACGAGTGCACACACGGCGCGAATAGCACGTGGATAAACCGTTATGCCGCGGCGAGGGGTAGCTCACCAGGTGACACAGTTCTGTCAATCTATGTCCGTTTCTACGACGGTAGAGTTCTTCGAGTGAACCGGCCGGAAGTGCAGCGACTCTACATGTCCGCCGGCAGCGAACGTGGAGTGTGGTGGATCGGTGAATCTAAGATCGAGTATCTAACGGTTGCGGAGGCCAACCTAGCAATGAAGAAATTGCACCTGAGGATGCATTTCCGTGATGCTCAATAATCTAACCAATCGCTGGAGCTGACTGCGAGTTGGAGGACGACCCAGATTTCGATGACTTTAATCACTTCGCCCGCTGCCACGCGCGCCCTCGCTCGCACCAGTTCAGCTTCGTCTCGTTAGGCGTTGCTATCCGCGTCCTGTGAACCACGCTGAACTTATCCAGATTGCACGCGACCTCATCGAGCGCCGTTTCGTCGAGGGCCGTCATCACATTGCGGCGGCTCTCCGCACTCGCTGCGGTGCTGTCTTCACTGGCGTCCACATCGAGGCGTATGTCGGTCGCATTGCCGTTTGCGGCGAGGCTATCGCCATCGGCGCGGCTGCCACTGCCGGCGACACCGACATTGAGACCATCGTGGCCGTCAACCAACTCGGCGACATCGCTTCTCCTTGCGGCATGTGCCGCGAGCTTATCGGCGATTACTCACCCTCAGCCACCGTCATCATTCTGCGCAACGGTCGGCCCGTCGGCGTTCCCGTCGCGGAGTTTCTCCCCGACAAATACCAGCGATGAACGCCCCAATTCCAAGACCCACGACGCCTAGGCTGGCGATGGAGCTGACCAGGACCGAGCGTATGCCCCACGTTTTCGATGACTTCCAACTTTTTACCCGCTGCCGCGCGCGCCCTCGCTCGCAGCTGCTCTCGCGCCTCTTGAATCCACCAATCAAGATCACTACAAACTAATGACTACACCCTTCTCAGGCGGATGCGCTTGCGGCGCCATTCGCTACGAATCCACCGCAGAACCAATGATGATGTTTAGCTGCCACTGCCGCGACTGTCAGCGCGCTGGCGGTGGCGCGTATGCCCCTGCGGTGCTCGTGCCAGCGAAGGCCTTCAAACTAACGCGAGGTTCCCCAAGGTACTTTGCCACGCCGAGCGACGGGGGTGGCACTCACACACGCGGCTTTTGCGCCAACTGTGGCTCCCGGGTCGTGGGCATCATAGATCCCGCGTTACCCTTCGTCGGTGTTGTGGCCACAAGCCTGGATGATCCGACCATCTTCCAACCGACAATGGACATCTTTACCGCCGATGCACAGCCGTGGGACCACATGAACCCGGCTCTTCCCAAGTTTGAGCAGTATCCTCCGTCTGACGCTCCAAACTAACTCACCAGTGTCGCCGAACCATGCGATGGAGACAACCCCTGGCCTGAGCCGCTTCACAGGGATGGTCTTTCCACGATTTTCATTCGCACGAAGCGAACCTGTGGTCCTGACCGCGTCGGAACGAGATTGGGTGTCAGCGCTCAGCCTCGAACCCACCCACGCCGCCTAACCATTCGCGGCCGCCAGTGATTCCCAGCAAAGCGGAGTTTCTGGAGATGGATCTGGATGCCCGCGGTCTAGCGGACTCTGACTCGTCGCGGCGCGGCTTTCGTTGTCGATACCCGTGTCTCGCCATAGCGAAACAGCTACAGGGGCGTCGCGGTGGCGTCGCCTAACGACGGGCCGGCGGAACTGAGCGACGGTTATTTCTTGTAGTAGGGCACCTGCGGGAGCGTGGGCGGCTCGACCAGTTGGCTGACCGTTTCGGTTTCCTCTTCTTCCTCGGTCGAGTTGATCGGCTGGCCGGCCGGGTTCACGAGCCGGGCGGTGACGAAGATGACGAGGTTGCGCTTCAGGTGCTGCTCGGTGTTGGTGCGGAAGAGCCGGCCGACCAGCGGGATGTCGCCAATGATCGGGGTGCGGTCCTCGGTCTTCTGCACGTCTTCGCGCATCAGGCCGCCGAGGACGACGGTCTGGCCGTCCCAGACGCTCACGCTGGTGGTGACTTTGCGGGAGTTAAAGATCGGCTGGTTGATGACGTTCGGGGTGAGCACAAAACTCGAGGAGATCCCGAGCGCGTTCACGGAGACCGATTGAATCGGGCTGCCGTAGTTGATGAAGCCTTCGAACTCGACCACCTGCGGGACGAGGTTGAGATCGATCGTCACGCCATCGGGGCCGACGACTGGTTCGACTTCCAGGGTCACGCCGGTGTTGCGGGTTTCGAATCCGGTCGGGGTCGTCGGGGTGACGGGAAACGCTCCGGAGGTGGCCCCGGTCAATCCGCCGCCGCTGCTCACCACCACGCCCGAATCCGTGCGATCCGGAATTTTAGGCGGATCGAACTGCGTCGGATAACGGAACTCGCGCACGATCTCGATCACGGCGCGCTGGCCGCTCTTGGTGGTGACGCGCGGCGCGGAGAGGAGATCGACGCCCTTCTTCTGGTTCAACGCCCTCACGACGACCTGGAACTGCGGATCGGTGAAGACGCCGCTCAACCCGAAGATGCCGGGCGCGAGCGAACTGGCCCCCGGGATGCCGAAAAGGAGCGCGTCGATCGCATTGGCGGTGATCGCGAGATTGCCGCTGCGATTGCCGCCGGTGACCGGGAATTGCCCAACCGGCTGACCGCCCGGCGGGACGAAGGGAAAGTCGTTGGAATTAGTCGCGGCGCCGGTGCCGGAGGTGCCGCCGCCCGCGAAGACGCGGTTGGAACCGGGGACGTTGAACTGCCCGAGCAACCAGTCGAAGCCGAGCTCCTTCAGATTGTTTTGCGTGATCTCGACAAACTTCGCCTCGATCTCGACCTGCTTCGGACCGGTGACATTAGCCTGCTCCACCAGCGCATCGACCAGCTCGAGATTTTCTTCCGTGTTCCGGACGATCAGGCGGCTGCTCTGCGGCAGGAAATTGGCGCTCGCCCCCGTCGGGAAGGGAACGCCCTGGCCTTTGAGAAAGTCAGACGCGCTCTGGCGATTCACGAGCTGCTGGCCACCGGTCGATTCCTGCGTGTCCTTGCCCGTGCCGCCCCGGCCCGCACCAGCAGCCGGTTGATCGAGCGAGTTCGCGCCGATGTTCACCGACGTGCTGATGAAGCCCGGCGGAACCCGGTATTCTTTCGTGAAGAGATCGCTGCTCTGTTCGTTGATCGGGATGATCGAAACGGCGTACGGCTCGACTTTCACTTTCAATCCGGCCTGGCTCGCGATGTAGCGAAGCGCTTCGCCCAGCGGAATCTGATTGAGCGTGATCGTGATCCGCGCATCGGCCGGAGCGATCGAAGGCGCGGCGGGCGCCGCCGAGAGCGGGGCCGGCTCGATCGCAGCACCCTCTTCCGGCGCGGCCCCCGGAAGCGGCGGCGCGGTAACCGGCGCAGGCGCCTCGACACGGCTGGACATGGTCGTGCGCAGGACGATGTCGACGCCCTTCTTGTTGTCCGGCGAAGGATCGTTCGCCGCGGCCTGTTGCCGGAGGAAATCAATCGCCTCGCGAATGCTCGCGTCACGAAATTCGATCCGCGGGATGATGATGCTGTTGAGCTTGTTCGTGATCCGCGCGGTGCCGCCGGCGTCGCGCGCGAAGGCGTCGCTGATCGGCCCGACGGTCTGCCCGTACTGGCGGACCGGCTCTTCCCAGCCCTTCTCGACCTGCCAGAGATTGCGCGCGCGCGTTTCGTTATAAGCCTCTTCGCCGTATTGCAGCTTGGCGTTGTCGATCCGCTCTTCGCCGCGCCGGGCGGCGACGTTATACGGGTCGAGGTTCAGGACCTGCTCGTATTTTTTAAAGGCGAGATCGTAACGGCCCGAGCTGTAATAACCGTCGGCGTCGCTCAGCAGTTTCTTCACGTCCTCGACCTTGGCGATGAACTTCGGGCCCATCGTTTTGTTGTAGTAGCCGGGCTCGGAAAGGTGCGCGAGAAGGTTGAGCGCCTTGCGGCAATTCGGGTCGTAACGATCGCTCGTGGTCTCGCGCACGATCTGTTCCGCCTCGCCATATTTGCCTTCGGCGATCCGCTGCTCGGCGAGCGCGACGCCGCTGTCGCAAAATCCCGCGACCGCCCGGTCGTGCGCGTCCGCGGTGGTGAGGGCGTCGGGCAGGAAACTGACCGCGACGCGATATTCGTCGTGCGCGTGGGCGAAATCGTTCGCCTTCATCGCGAGATTACCGCGCTCCAAGGCGGCCTGGCCCTGGAGCACGCCGCCCTGTCGGCGCGCGATCTCGCGCTCGGCGATGCTCTGCACATTTTGCGCAGGGGCGACGGAGACGATCGCCAGCGTTCCCGTGCAAACGAGGAAGGCGTAGAAAGAAAAACGGGAGCGGCGCAGGTTGGTGGTCATGTCGATGGGCAGGCGAAAAAAGCGAAAGCGTCCCGGGGTGGGACGCCGTTACGACTTCAAGATGGGGATCTCGATCTTCTCGTTAGGCTTTTGGATGTTGATGATGATGGCTTTATCGGGCTGGACGTCGAGGAGCTTATATTTGATCTCCTCTGACGGTTTCAATGTAAATTCTCGATCTTTTTTCACGGAGAAGGTCTGTTCCGCGCCGTTCCAGGTGTAGAGAAAATTGGCAACCGACTCCGGCGAGGTGGTGGTCTTCTCTTTCACGAGCGTGACTTTGTCGCCCGTGTCCGTCTGCTCGAGCGTGAGTTCGGAGACGTCGATCCTGGTGCCGTATTGATCGGTGTCGAACTTCTCGGTGTAGCCGGTGATTTTGAACTTCGTCCCCGCGACCAGGTCGCCAACCTTGAGAAACTGGGTCGGGACTTTCGAGTCGGTGTTGTTGATCGCGTAGGTGTCGCCGACCGAGGAGGAGAAAATGAGCGGGAACTGCTCCTGCGAGAAGGATTTCAATCTCAGCATCGAGGTGTAGGGCGGATGGGAAGTCTTTTCCGTGGGATTCGTGTGACCGGACCACTCGTCGAGATTGTTGAAGCCGTCGCCGTCCGCGTCCTGGGTGAGGACGTCGCCCTCGGTGATGGGCAGGCCGAATTCCTCCAGCCACTCGTTAGGCACGGGCGGGTGCAGGAGCGTGCTCTGCAGGGTCGCCGGCTCGCCGTTCGCGCCGATGAAATGTTTTTCCGGCACGAAGAGCCCGGAACGGCCGCTGAAGGTCCACTGCGGCGGCGACTGCAACCGGAGCATGATCTGCGCGAGCTCGGGCGCGTGCCCTTCCGGCACGGCGTTGTTCGGCGCGGGGGCGTTCTGCACCGCGCTGAATTGTTCATCGAAGCTGCCCGTTTTCAGGAAAATAAATACGGCGCAAAGGAACAGGAAAAGCGCCGCGGCCAGCACTGCGGCGCGCTCGTAGTTTTGCTTCACCCAGTCCATCGCCTAACGAGCCTCCGTTTCCGGTGCCACGAGGCTCACGATTTCGATCCGCGCCCGAGTGTCGAGATGCTCGGCGCCGACGATAAAATGCACCGAGGCTGCGGCCGGCGCCGGGGTGCCGTTCGCGCCGGCTTCCGGCGGCGGGGTCGTCGCTGTTTCCGCGCCGGGCGCAGTGGAGCGGCCCGGTCCCTTATCGACCTGGTTCTTCACGTTCAAAGTGCGGATGATGAAGAGCTGTTCCCGGGCGGTCGCGATCTGGTTCAGGACTTTGCGGGTCGCGGTCGGGCTGGCGGAAAAAACAATCTCGACCGCGTGGGTCGAGACTGGCGGCGGGGCGGCCGACTTCGCTTTCCCCGCGGGCGGGCGCGCGCCGCGGCCCGGCGTCGGAGTCGGGGTGGCGCCAGCGGCTTTTTCTTCCGGCAACGGCGTCCGAGCGAGGCTGGTGAGTCCGTCGACGTGCGCGTTCACGATCCCGTTGACGAGCATCGCGATGGCCTGCAATTCCTGGCCCAGCAGCGGCGCCGCCGCGCTGTTCGGAAGCGAGGTCGCGTATTCGTCGAAGCCGAGATAAAAATTCGGCGGCAACTTCACCTTCGCGGCCGCCGCGTTTTCATTCACCGCGGTCACGGCCTGCCGGAGCTGCGCCTGGAATTCATTCGGCTGGAGCGGCACCGCCGGCAGGGTGCGCGCTTTCAGCTCGGCCTCGAGCGCGCCTAACGACGAGCGATAACTTTCCGCCTGCCCGCGCGCTTTCTCGAGATTGGCCGTGCTCGGGAATGGCTTGGTCGCGCGCAGCCGGTTCAGCTCGTTCGCCGTCGCTTCGAGCCGTTCCTGCTGCTCATCGGCGAGTCCTTTTTCGTGAAGCAAAAAGTAGCCGCAGAGAATCGTCGCAATCGCGAACGCGACGAGGAAGCCGCCGAGAAACTTGTTTTGGCGGAACCAGTTCATGGCAGGTAAAGCGGGTCGCGCAGCTTCAGGCGCAGCTCGTAGGGATAGGCCCACTCGGTGTTCGTCGGCGTGCTCGGCTTGATCACCTGCGATTGGTTGCTCGCGTCCACCGCGAAGATTTTCGAGTCGAGCAGATTCCGGAAATAATCGACCACGATTTCCTGCTGCTTCGGATTGGAAAGGTAGAGCCCCCTAACGAACACGCCGTCGATCGCCGGCCGCGCTGAAGTCGCCGCCGCGGCGCCGCGTCCCCGCGCGCCCGCCACCGGCAGGGTCGCCGGCGCGGTCGTTAGGCCGGTTTCGCTTTCACCCAGGACCTGGTTGCCGGAAATGGGCGCCAGCTGCGTGATCCAAATATCTTCCTTCGGCAGCCGCGCGTTCAGGTCGTCGAGGATTTGCAGCCAGCCGCCGCGGCCGCTAAGCGAGGCGAGAAGGGGCGCCGTCGCGGCGTCGAGCGTGGTGATGTCGCGGCTCAATTTCCCGAGCTGCGTTTCCAGCCCGTGCATCCGGTCGACTTCCGCCTGAAGCTTGTCGCTCTCCGCCGCCTCGACCTGCGCCGAGCGCATGAAATAGAATCCCCAGCCGAGGAGCGCGAGAAGAAAACAGGCCGCGGCCAGGAGCAGGAACGGCCGCCGCTCCGCGAGCCGCTGCCGCCTAACGACGTTAGCCGGCCGCAGATTCAGCTCCATCGGGCAGGTCATGGTCGAGCGCAGCGCGAGCCCGACCAGTTCGCCGAGCAAATGCGCCGAGTGCGAGATCTCCTCGACGTTCACCCCCTCGGCGACGGCGACGTTGCGCAGCGGGTTCAGGAACTCGATCGGCAACTGCAATTTCTCGCGAAAGAACTCGCGCATATACGGCATCGTGACCGAGCCGCCACAAAGGAAAATGCGCTGCGGCGCGCTCCCCTGCTGTTGCGAGCGGTAGAAACTCATCGAGCGCGCCAGCTCCGAGTGCAGCCGCGTCATCGTGTTCCGGACGAGCTTCGAGACCCGCGTAAGTTCCGCGTTCGCCGGCTCCACGTAGGCGCCGCCGAGACTCACGAACGCGTCCTTCACCTTGCGCATTTCCGCCGCCGCATACGGCTCGTTGAATTCCTTCGCGATCGCCGCCGTGATCGAGCTCCCGCCGATCGGGATGCTGCGGCTGAAAACTTTTCCTGGCTCGACGAAAAGCAGGTTCGTCGTCCGCGCCCCGATATCCACGATCAACGAACATCCGGTCAGCTCGCTGTAGTTAAAACGAAAAGCGTTATAGAGCGCCATCGTCGCCACATCGACCAGCGTGGTCTCGAGCCCGGCCGCTTCCACCGCCGCGTTCATTCCCTCGAGCAGGTCGCTCTTGATCGCCACCAGCACGACCTCGATCTGCTTCTCCGCGTCGGACCCGACGAGCTGATAATCCCAGACCACTTCCTCGATCGGGAACGGCACATTCTGCTGCGCTTCAAAAGTGATGATCCGCTCGATCTTATCCTGGTCGACCGAAGGCAGCTTCACGAACCGGGCAAAGACCGATTGCCCCGAGACCGCGTAATCTACCGGCCCGCCCTTGATCCCGAGATCGCTCATCAACCCGCGCACCGTGCTGTCGAACTGTTCGTGGCGATCGCCCGCCACCGCCGGATCCACCACGATCTCGCGCCGGCGATAACCGGTCAGCACCAATCCGCCCGTCGGCTGCGCCTGGAACGAAGCCAGGCTCAGGGTTTGCGAACCGAGATTGAGACTAACGATGCGGGACGCAGCGGGCATGGACAGGTCAGCGCGCGCCGGCTGGCTTGATCTGCTCGTAGCGGTCCCAGAAGAGCGGCGCGAACGGCGTCTCGTTCTTGTTCAACACGAAACCGGTCATCGCCGGCAGCGCGGTGAACCATTGCGGCCGCGAACGCACCAGGCTCAGCTCGTCTTTCACCTCGCCCTTCGCGAGGACTTGCACCGCCACGTTCTGGAGCGAGTTCGCGGTCAGCGAGCGATTGCCGAGGAGATGCGCCAGCGCTTTCGGCGCCACATACATCACCGAGTGAAGTTCTTTCCCGGCGAGAATATTCACGTGCGTCACCTCGCCGGTGAGCAGCTTCCCATCGATCAGGATGAAGTATTTAAAAGTCAGCTCGTCGGTGAACTCCGGCGTCGCGGCGAAATCCACTTCCACCTGCAGCCAGCGTTCGCGACCGTTGCTCTTCACGCTTGGCCCCTGCGAGAGCGTGTATTCCGGCGTCGGCACCAGTTCGCGATTGATCTTCGTGATCTGATAACCGCCCGCCGCCGCCGGCGCCTGCGCCGAGACAAACGATGTGGCCACGAGAACCAGAGCCGGAATAAGGAAGCGGAGTTTCATGAAGTTGCAGACTTCACCAATTCTTCGGCCGGGAAGCGAGCAGATAATGCGTTCAGCGTTGATTCGCCCGCGCCAGCCACTTCTGGAAATAATCGATCGTCGTCAGGATCCCCTCCTCGAACTGCACCTTCGGTTCCCATTGCAGAATCTCGCGCGCCCGGCCGATATCCGGTTGCCGCACCTTCGGATCATCCTCCGGCAACGGCCGATACTCGATCGACGACTTCTCCCCGATCAGAGCCTGAATCTTCTCCGCGAATTGCTTGATCGTCATCTCGCGCGGGTTCCCGATGTTCACCGGCTCGTGGAAATCCGATTGCGAAAGCCGGTAAATGCCATCGATCAAATCCGAGACGTAACAGAACGAACGCGTCTGCGAGCCATCGCCGAAGATCGTCAGGGGCTCGCCCGCCAGCGCCTGCCCGATGAACGCCGGCACCACCCGCCCATCGCGCAACCGCATCCGCGGCCCGTAGGTGTTAAAGATCCGCACGATCTTGGTATCGACCTTGTGATAGCGGTGATACGCCATCGTGATCGCCTCCGCGAAACGCTTCGCCTCATCGTAAACCCCGCGCGGCCCGATCGGGTTCACGTTGCCCCAGTAATCTTCCTTCTGCGGATGCACCAGCGGATCGCCGTAGCACTCCGAGGTGGAGGCGAGCAGGAAAGTCGCCCCCTTCGCCTTCGCCAGCCCGAGCGCGTTATGCGTCCCGAGCGCGCCCACTTTCAGCGTCGGGATCGGATATTCCAGGTAATCGATCGGGCTCGCCGGCGAAGCGAAATGAAACACGTAATCGATCTCATCCGGGACGTAGAGATACTGCGTCACGTCCTGCTTGATGAACCGGTAATTCTCGTTCCCCGCGAGATGCTCGATATTCGTCAGGTGACCCGTGATCAGGTTATCGATCGCGATCACGCGATGCCCTTCCTTCAGTAACCGATCCGTCAGATGCGACCCGAGAAAACCGGCGCCCCCGGTGACCACCGTGACAGGCTGCTGCTTCTTCTTTTCGGGCATGGCGGGAGTATGTAAATGCACTCCCCGCCCTTGGCGAGCGGGAAATCATCCGCCGCCCGCCCAGCGCTCGAGCGTTCGCAGCTTTGCCGCCTCCGCCCGGCCCGCTCGAAAACCGATGGAAGTTATCCCACCACCCGTTTGCGCCAGCGCGACCGATGCAGGAGAAGCGCCACCAGCCAGCCGAACGAAGCGAGCGCCCCGGCCGGCAGCGTGAGCAGCATCAGCCAACCCGCGACCCCCAGCGTGTAAAGGAGCTGACCATAATCCTTCCCGTGCGCGATACAGGGATGGACCGACCCTTCATCGACGTGACAACCAAGGGCCCGGGCGATCACCCCGCAGGCGATCACCGAAAAGACCGGCGCCAGCGCCACCAGCCCGATCAGGAACAGGACCACAACATAGGGCACCCAGGGAAACCCCCGCCGCGCGGCCCCCGCCACCGGCGCAGTCTCCGGAGAAGTCGAATCCATCCCGCCAGCCTGCCGACATGGCCGGCAAAAGACCAGCCCAATAACACCCCGGCCCGTCGCCGCGCCTCTAGGAGGCGCGCCCCACCAAAGCAGAAAGCCCGCGTCCCCTTCCGGCGACACGGGCTTCTGGTTAGAGTTAGAGTCTTAGTTAACCGAGACGACTCACGACATGACTGCCATTGCCGTTGCCATTGCTACTCCCGTTAGGTGTGATCGCGGTTAGCGGAGCCAGCTCGGCCTCCGAGATAGCGGGTTTGGTTTCGGCGACGGTGGCCGGCATCGTCACGAGGATCGGGTCACTGGCCACGCCTTGCGCAGAGCCATTCACCGCCTGCACGATCACCTCCAGCATGGTCCCGCCGGCGATACCCTTCAGCATCGCCTCCGGCGCCGTGCCACTGGCTGCGAGCTTGTAGTTGTCTTCGACACCTACGATTTTCGTGCGGAAGCGATAGCGCGTAGCGTACTCCATCGTGTCGCACTCCAGCTGCACCTTCGTGCCCATCACCGTTGCGGCCAGGCCGGTTGGTTTGCCCGGGGTGGTGGGCGTCGCCGGCATTCGCAGGCCAAAGACCAGCCAGCGCGGATCATCTTTTGCCAGCATGCCATCCAGGTTCAGCACCACGCGGCTGATCAGTTTGAGCAGATCGGCCTTGATCGGTTGCCGCGCCAGGTCTGCATCCTTCAGCGCCTGCTCTGCCAGCATCGCAGCCTGCTGGCTGGTCAGTGCCGCCGTCGTTAGGTCATCCGCCACGTCGGCGGTGATGTTCATGTCGGCCACCTGCGCGGATGGGTTAGCCGTGAAATAATCCTTCAAGGCGAACCCAAGGGCCATGCGGCCTTTGATTGACTTCGGCACCGCCGTGCGCGGACCGACCCAGCCTGCCTGGGCCCATGCCGCCGACCAGTCTTTGCCAAAACGGCCGGCGAGAACCGTCCGCACGACGACGAGCCACTCCTCCAGCGCCTTCTGGGCTGGGATGGAGATCTTGTAGGCGTCATCCAGTGTTTTCCGGGCGGTATTGTAGGTATCGCCGGCGTTCTTGAACGCAGTCTTGCTCGTGAGCATCTGAGCTGCGGTCACCATCGTGACAGGGATCGACGTCGCTAGGTTGACGAGCCCCGTGTAGATCATGCAAGCCAGCACATAGAGCTGGCCCCAGTTTGTAGGTATTGTCTGCATATGACCTGGCTAGAAAGCAGGAGGCATACCAACCCTTACGACAGGTGTTCCGGGGGAGAACTTGAGACTCGCGCCTACTGCTCAGGCCCGACTGGGCTGCGTCTAAAACACAGCAATAACTATAACTATGAGAAATTCCCTAATCGCCAGCTTCTCCGCTACTTCGCCCTGCGCGTGCTCCGCGCCTGCAAGGATCGGCAGAGTCATCTCATATTTTGGGTTAATAGCCACGGAGGCGGGGCGTGATGCGCCTGAGCAGTAAAAAGCAATGGCAGACGCTAAAGCTAGGATAGTTGCCGTGAGCAGGAGTATGGATAAGGTCTGACCAAGCGGTGCAGCCGACCCCTGGCCGACGTACGACCAAGCTTTGATTCGTCTCTCTCTCTATTCCTCACCCTGCGGGCTTCCGCCTATGTCATGCCTTGGCAGCGCATTCCATTCGCCGGCGGTGGCTGATCTTGTTCTCGTAGGCCTACTTCCACGTCAATGGCTGTCCGCGTGTGCAAATTGATCGCAGCGGCGCTCGTCAGCGCCGCCGCAACCTGCCTCGCGGCAAATCCAAACACTGACTACATCACGCCGTCGTTCACGTTTTCACCCGACGGGCGATACGGTGTCATGATACCGGTCTGGCATGACGAAGCGCAGGGGCCAGATGACCGGCAAAACAAAGTCGTGGAGCTAAGCACCGGTCGTGTTATCTCCGTCATTCACGCAGACCCCGGCTACAACCGCGCACTGAATTTTCACGAGACAGCTCCTCCGCTCTGGTCGGCCGATGCGTCCGTTTTGCTCTGGAAAGTCAACGGTAAATGGTTTCCTGACGCTCTCGTGCTGCTGAAGCTCAACGACGGAAGAGAGCAGTGGCAGATCGATCTGATGAAGACCTCGCAGCGAGCGATCCTCACTCGCACGAAAAAGGCTTGGCCGCTGCGATACGCTGCAGCGAAGCGAGCAAATTCCGGCAACGGTTCGGCTTATCCAGAGGGGTTCACCGTCGATGTGAAAACCGATAAAGACGGGATTACATTTCCATTCCACGTTCTGGTCGACCTCACAGCAAATCCGAAGCAGAATCCAGGGTTTCCGGCCGACTTAGACTCCCACCTTGATGCGCTCGTTACCTCAGAGGGGAAGTTTACGGTGAAAGATTTCCATGTGATTTGGCCGGCGAGTCAGCGAGAGATCACCCAAAGACTCATCGGCGAGTGGGAAGGTGACGTGCATACTCGAGCTTTCTACGCCGGCGGAGCGTTCGCGCTCGATCCCCAGCCCGGTGAAAAGCCGACTGGCACCTGGGAGCTAAAAGGAGACCAACTGGTCACGCAGTCGGCTGATGAGGCGAGCCCGCTTATCCAGCGTATTGTAAAAATTACAAAGAGTGAGATGATCATTGCCACCGCAGGCGAATTTTACCGATACACTCGGCCAGTTCACTAACGCCTAACCGGCGCTGCAGCCACCCACTGGCCGGCGGACCACCAAGCTTTGATTCGTCTCTCTATTCCTCACCCTGCGGGCTTCCGTCTATGTCACGGCTTGGCAGTCCCTTCCATTCCATGACTTCAACCTCACATCCCGCGGCCACGCCCGCTTTGCTTTGGTCGCTCTGCTCCCGCACCCTTTGGGCCCCCGTCTGTGTCATGCCTTGGCAGCGCATTCCATTCGCCGGCGGTGGCTCAGCTCCGTCTCGTTAGATGCAGTGAGCATTTTAGCGGCGAACCTCGCAGTCAGCGGATTCGGTCGAGTCGTCCTCTTCAGCCTCTTAGCGACGCAATTCATCGTCTGGCTCGTCGAGATTCGTGCAGTCGGCTTTCGCGCGTGGTGGGGTAAGTCCCTACGACAGTCTTACTTCGGCTACCTCAGGAGCTACGGCAGTCGCGAGTGGCGACTGTTTGCCAGCGTCTTCGGCGCGGTGCTCATCGCGTTTACGCTCGTCTGGAGATTACGCGCATGACCATCGCGCGCGTAAAATCTAAACCCCTGGGAAGAGAGTGAAGGCGGAGGGTGAACGTAGAGTGGTAAATCGTAGATCCAGAACTCGTCGACGGTATAAAGGATGACGTAGTGCGGGCCGTGCAGAACGATGAGCTGCCAGCAGTCGAACGCTTGGTCGTACTACATCTCCAGCTTCGCTCCGCGCGACTTCATCTCGATGAGGACGCGCCCCGGCCAGAGCAGATCGGCAAACTTTTTCCCGGACGACTTTTTTACCTGCTCGTCTTTTAGGAGTTCCAATTGCGCGGTGCCCGGCTTCTTCTGGACGCGAAACTCGAACGTGGCCCCGGCCTCGATCACGCCGCCGTGGCCGAGCGCGCGAAAGAAGTGATCCAGGAACGGTTGCGCCTCGCTCTTTTCGTCGCCCTGAAGGCTGCGCGCGAAGACGGCAAACTGGGTGAGGGCAGCTTTCAAATCGTCCAAGGGCACCGCGTATCCTTAGCAACTTGATCTTCAGAGACAAGCTCCAAGCCCGCGCACCGTCGCCGCCAACTGAAAAACGGGGGAACACCCCAACCTGCCACGCGGAGCTGGAGCGTGCCCAATAATGGCCACAACCTGTCACGCGGAGCTGGAGCGCGCCCAATAATGGCCACAACCTGCCGCGCTGCGCTGGAGCGTGCCCAATAATGCCACAACCTGCCACGCGGAGCTGGAGCGTGCCCAATAATGGCCACAACCTGCCACGCGGAGCTGGAGCGCGCCCAATAACGGCCACAACCTGCCGCGCGGAGCTGGAGCGTGCCCAATAATGGCCACAACCTCCATCCCACCTCCCCCAATTCGGACCTCAGTCACACGACTCCGTGTTTTTGAAGGAAAACGTCGATGTTGTAGCGAAAAAACGTGGAAAGATTCGAGCGGAACGGCGGAAGGATCGAGCGGAAATAGCAACGCCTCCTTCGGCACGCGCCCGCGTGGCCAGGAACACCAGTCGGTCTCAGCGCTGACGGCGATGTTCCCTGGCCCAGCAATTTTGTCTTGGCAGCCGCGCCTGGGACGAACAGGATAGAAGAAATGGTTTCGTTTTCTCCCGGCACCTCCCCGGTCCAGAGCCGAAATAGGCGAAAGTCCGTTTCGTCTACTACCTGTTAGGCTGTTAGATGCAGCGCGCGATTTCGTTCCCAGTTTTCTTGCTCGGTGGCGCGGCCAGCGCGGTTTTTGCGTTGCGCATGCTAATGTGGGCGGTCTGGGGTGCCCCGACTTACCTCGTGCAATATATCGGTCTGCTTTCGAGCCTTTTGCTTCTTATTTCTGCTTTCGTGTGCTTGTTCAAGCCCTTCATCGCGCGGAGACTTGCTACCGCTTCGATCTTGGGCATCGGCACCTTGTACATTCCGGCATCGGCCTCGTTGCTGCCTTCGCCAAACACGATCATTTCACCGATCTCTTACATTCTGCTATTTGGCTATTTTGCGCTTCTCGCATTCAGTCTCTTCTTTCCGCGTCCCTGGCGATGGAGCATTCTACTGTTCGTTGGTTGCTTGTTTATTAGTGCTGGTTTCGCAGCCACAACTTACTTTCACCGAGCCGAGCAGGGTAAGCTTGACTTCCCTTCTATTGCGTCTTTTCGGTGGACTCCGACTGCTGATCCACTCTACGTCAAATATGACCCCGACGGCTGGATCACGCCTGACGCCCGCCAGCTTCTTACCGAGCATGGCATCAACGGCATCCTCAGCTGGAGCGGAACGCAAGGCCATTCTGCCGGGAGCCGCAGAGTTATTGTTATTTGTAGCTCGCGTATCGCGAGCCCGAAAAAATTACCTCACCCAAGAAAAGGGACTATATTTTACATTTTCGACGGCGCGACGTGGAAGACCGTTCCCGAACAAGCGAGCGTTTACTCAGCCTATGCAACACTTCAACCTGACGGTATGCTCGAGCAGGTTCTTCCCAGCGGAGGGGCTCAAGGTAGCCCTGCTTTTGCGTGGCAATAATGCCTAACCAGCCGCTGGAGCTGACTGCGAGCCGGCGTGCGACCTCATTTCTCATGACTTCCACCCATTCACCCGCAGCGGCGCGCGCTCTCGCTCGCAGCACCTCAGCTCCGTCTCGTTAGATGCATGACGCCTCAGCGTACTAAGCAAGTCATCATCGCGATAGTCGTCGCATTGCTGGGTATCATCCTCCTAGGTGCGTGGTTCGGTGGCGATCCATTCGACTGGAGCAAGCAATCTGCTAAGGTGCGCTGGGAGATGCTTGGCGGTTTCTCACTCGCCGCTGCGGTTGCTTTTGCATGTCACTGGTTTATTCGGCGTTGGCTGATTGCTTGCATAGTGTGCACCGTGGCGCTCACAGCATTGGTCACCGTTGTGTCTCTCGCATCTGGCCCTTTAGATCCATTGTGGCTCATCGGCCTATTCACTGTCGTGCTTGCTAGCTTTGTCTTTGCAGCAGTCGTTGGTGTTTTCTTTGTCATTTTCAGGCGCAGTGCGACGATCACATGAATGCATCTAACCCGGCGATCGAGCGAACGGCAGACCGCCGTACGCTCCACTTGTGAGATGACTTCCACACCTTCACTCCGAGCGACGCGCGTCCTCGTCCGCCGTCGCTCATCTTGTTCTCGTTAGATCTATGCTTACACACGAAACTTTTTTTGTTGGCGTCGGGGGGGTTGTCCTCGGTGCTCTGATCGGGGCTTGGGTCGGGGCACGGCTCACATACGGCTTCCAAAAGAAGCTTTTGAAGCAACAAATGGATGCCGAAGAAAAGTCTCACAAGCTGATGATGTCTATTCTCGAAACTGGCGTGAACTCGTTCAATGTCCAGTTCAACCAGATCAAAGGGTATTTCAGCGAAATTGTCAGCAAGCTTGAAAAATGATCTAACCCGCGATGCAGCGAACCGCGAGGTAACGCACGATTCACCTTATGCGCCTGGAATTTGCCGAGGCAGCCTTCATCTGCTGGCCTGAAGCGGCAAGATTCACCGGCTGGCCCCTTCCGCTCGGAAGGGCCTGACTCGCCCCCTCCCCGCCAGCGCGGCGCAACCCGCTCTTGCACCGCGGCTTTGCGACCGCCAATTTGTCCCCTTGCAACGCGAAGAAATCACGGAGCTCTCCCGCTGCCATCCGCGCTGTCGCCAGCGTGGTTCGTCCTGTTATCGCTAGGTTGAAAGGTTTAGGAACATGCATCCTTTTTTCTGTCTCACTCCGCTCCGATGGCAGTGGTTGCGGGCGCTGGTTGTGATGTCTGCCGTTCTGGTTGCTCTGGAAGCCTCGCGCGCCGCGGGGCAGGAGTCGCTGCTGTGGGGTGGCCTCAAGCCCGGGCCGCATGCCGTGGGATACCGGATGCTCTATCAACTCGATCCGACTCGGCAGTATGACCCAGAATTCACCGGCGATCCGGCGGCGCAACGGGCTCATCGGCCGCGACCGATCCTGATCTGCATGTGGTATCCAGCGCAGAAGACGAGCGGCGAGCGGATGAATTACGGCGAGTATCTCGACGTCTCTACGGACGACCCCGGGCTCGCTTCCTTCGCTCAGCGGCTCGCCCATCACATCCGCGACGTTGTTTCCGAAGAGACGGTCCATAAGCCGGCAAAAGTGACGCCGGCGGACGCGGCGGCGCTTGATCGTCTGTTAGCGACGAAGACTTTCGCGGTGAAGGACGCGCCGGCGGCTGAGGGCCGTTTCCCGGTCGTGATCTACCATCCCGGCTCGGACGGAACTCCCGAGGATAACTCAGCCTTGTTCGAATACCTGGCCAGCCATGGTTACGTGGTTTTGAGCAGCATGTATCAAGGGACCGATGACGTGAACGGGGGCGGCGGCGATCTCGCGTGTACGTTTCGGGACATGGAGTTCCTCGCGCGTTATGCCCGTGGGCTGCCCTTCGCCGACGTAGACCGACTCGGCGCGATGGGACACAGCTATGGCGCATGGGCGATCCTCTGCTGGGCGACGGAGCCGGATTCGGCGCTGCGGGCCTTTGTTACGCTGGACTCGGGGCTCGAGGTACGATTCCGTCGAGACCTCCGGTGCGCCCTCGCTGCAGTATGAGATGAAGGAGAATAAAGATAACATCCGGGCGCCCTCGCTGCGCTTCGCGTCCCGGGAGCGACAGGCGAATTTCGACTACCTGGAACCGTATCTGAGGGTAACGCCGCATTACGAGGCGACCGTGACCGGGCTGAAGCACAACGACTATCTCACCCACGGAGCGATGGGCCCGGCGCTGATGCCGAAGAGGTGGCCCGATCCGAAGCACGCCCGCCGCCTGGGCTACGATCGCGTATGCGAACACATTCTATTCTTCTTCGATGCGACGCTGAAGGGACAGGCGGCGGCGCGGGCCTCGCTGGAGCGGAGTGTTCGTGGCGAAGGCTTGGACGAAGGGTTTAAATTGCAGTTTAAGCCCCCAATCCCGCTTCCCCCGACGGCACGGCAAATGTCACAGTACGTCCGGCAGCACGGGGCCGAAGAAGCCGTTAAGCTGATGCGGTCGTTCGGTGAGACCGCGGGTCCAGCGAGCGCGGCGGCCCGGGTCTTATTGGAGGACGGCGATGCGAAGACGGCGATCCCTCTGCTCACGCTGGTGGAGAAGGGCAATTCGAAATCGGCACCTATTCAGGCGTTGCTCGGGGAGGCGCGCGCCCTTACCGGCGACCGGGAGGGTGCGCTGGCGGCTTTCCGCAAGGGCGAGGACTTACTGGCGGGAGACAGGACAGTCGAGCCGTATTGGAAAGACGTGATCAAGGAGGGCTTAAAAGACTTAGGCCAACCTGCACCTTCCAAGGAGGGCCGATAGGCCCTCGCTCGGCCGGTGCGGGCCGCTCGGGGCAAGTGGTATGCGCAGCAGTCTTTGGAGTGGCCTCTACTGCCCGATGAGCGGGTTATGCGGGGATAGGGGTCAGCTCGTGAATCCTGCGGAAAACCTCGACGAGCCGAAGGAGTGAAACGCGCCTGCGCGCAAAGCGATCGCCGTGGCGGCGAAACCACCGCTAACCAACCGCCGCGTCGAAAGGTAACAGGTCTGTTACCAATGAGTTCTTGAGGCCTCGGGGGGCCGGGCCAAGGATCGGCCATGAGAAATTACCTGCGATTTCGTCGGTCGAGTGGTCACCTTCCGAGTTGGTTCCTGTTCGCGTCTCTGCTCGTGGGGTCCGGTCTGGGGACGTTCGCGGCCGGGGCCGGCGCGACCGCCGATGGCTCCTACACGGTGCAGGCTCTCACCATTCCGCGGAACGCGTTCTCGGGGCAGGCGAGCGCGATCAATGACGCGGGGGTGTCGGCGGGGTGGTATCAGACCACGACCAAATCGGTCGCCGTGAGCTGGAGCGCGGATAACCAGCTCACTGAGCTGGGCACGCTCCCCGGTTTCTCCTCGGCCCTGGCCAATGGGATCAACCAGGCGGGCACGATCGTGGGCTTCGCTTTTGGGGGCAATTTTGTCGTTTCCCAGGCGTTCATCTGGCGCGCCGACACGGGGATGCAGCCGCTGCGCGGGCTCGGGGGCGACGCCAGCCTGGCGCAGGCGATCAATGCCGACGGGGTCGCGGTTGGCTGGGCCTACGACGCGGCCGAGCTGCTCCACGCGGTGCGCTGGAACGCGGATGGGACGCTGACCGATCTCAACCCGCCGGATGGGATCAGCGAGGCGCTCGGGATCAACGATGCGGGCGACGTGGTCGGGTGGGTGTTTCCTAATGGAGGGTCGGCTTCGCACGCCTATCTGTGGCGGCATGACGGGGTGGAGATCGACCTGCAAACGCTGGGCGGGCCGGGCAGCCAGGCCTTCGCGGTCAACAACGCGCTGGCCATCGTGGGCGTCTCCGACCAGGCGCCGCCGCGCCCGCCGGCGGCTTTCATCTGGAAGGCAAACACCGGGATGCGTCCGCTGCGCCTGGACCGGAACTCCCAGGGGCTCGCGATCAGCGATCTCGGCCGCTCGGTCGGCCTGCGGGTGGTGGATGCCGGGGTGGTGGGGTTGACCCGGCGGGGCGCCGTGGTGGAGATGCTGCCGGATCTCGCGCCGGAGAAGGGGCCGTTCTCGGGGCCCACGGGGGTGAATCGCTGCGGGACGATCGTCGGTTCCTCCGCCAGTCCCGACCCGACAAGTGGCAACGTCGTCCCGGCGATCTGGACCAAAGCCGCCTGCGACTAACGGCGCGGCTGATCTGTTTTTACACCGGCGATCGCAGGTCCGCGGGTGCGATCGTCATCCTGAGCGGAATGGAGCGCAGCGGAATGAGTCGAAGGATCCCGTTGGGTTTCCATTAAGTTTCGCAGCGAGCGGGTGGGACGTGGATAGGCGGGTGCGGGAGCAGCGGTTTATCGGGGCTTCACGGCAGCTCCACGGGATCCTTCGGCTTCGCTCAGGATGACGGGTGGCGCGTAAACCGGTGTCATCCTGAGCGGCATGGAGCGCAGCGGAATGAGTCGAAGGATCCCGTTGGGTTTCCATTAAGTTTTCGCAGCGATCGGGTGCGGCGTGGTTGGGGCCGGAGGTGCGGGTGCTGCAGCGGTTTATCGGAGCTTCACGGCAGCTCCACGGGATCCTTCGGCTTCGCTCAGGATGACGGGTGGCGCGGGGGATTTTTTGCTTGTGCGGGCTGCGCGCGGGGCTGTAACCATAAAGGAGATCTGGATGCGACCGGATGCTTATCTGGGGAGCTTCTTCGTTCGTCCCGGATCTTCCCTTGCTGCGAAACCACCCAGGAAAGGAAAACCCGTCATGACTCCTGTCCCATTCGCCTCCATCCAGGCAACGCCCACCGCACTCGCTCCCCTGCCCTGGCCAACCGGGCCGCGCCGGTTCCTGCGGGCCCGGCACTCGCAGTTCGCTTCGCGGCTCGCGCGGCGCTGCGCTTTGCCGCTGCTTCTCCTCCTTGCAGGGCTGGCTTTCGTGCAGCCTTGCACCGCCGCTCCTCAGGCCTGGGATTATACCGGTAGCCTCAACATGGCGCGCGTCCGCCACACGGCGACGTTGCTCCCGGATGGCAGGGTGCTGGTGGTGGCGGGCATCAACAGCGTCCCGCTCGCAAGCGCGGAACTCTACGATCCGGCGACCGGGATGTGGACGACCACCGGCAGCCTCACGAATGCGCGCTACTTCCACACGACGACGCTCCTCCCCGATGGCAGAGTGCTGGTCGCCGGCGGCTACGGCACCGGCGGCGCACAGGCCAGCGCGGAACTCTACGATCCCGCCACCGGGATGTGGACGGCGACCGGCAGTCTGAACAACGCGCGCTTCGGTCATACGGCGACCCTGCTCCCCGATGGCCGGGTGCTCGTGGCCGGCGGCGGCGCGTCGCATCTCGTCACCACGGCGGAGCTTTATGATCCAGCCACCGGCAGCTGGACTCTGACGCGCAGCCTTCGCCCTTACCGTGCCTACTTTACCTCGACCTTGCTCCCGAATGGCGAAGTGCTGGCGGCAGGAGGCAGACTGGCCGAGGACTATGGGATCCTGAGCGCGCAACTTTACGACCCGGCGACCGAAGTGTGGACCAACACCGGGAAGCTGAACAAGGATCGCTATAATCACACCGCGACTTTGCTCGATGACGGCAAGGTGCTGGTGGTGGGTGGTGACACCTACCGGCCGGGCTATACGATCGCCAGCTCGGAACTCTACGATCCCGCGACCGCGCTGTGGACCTACACCCGCCCGGCCAGGGTGCGCCGCGACGCGCACACCGCGACTTTGTTGAATGACGGCACGGTGCTGGTCGCCGGCGGTCTCAATAACCGGCGCGATGTCCTACCGGACGCGGAACTCTACCAGCCGGCCACGGAGAATTGGGCTCTCACGGGCAGTCTCAATACGGCGCGCGACCTCCACACGGCGACCTTGCTGCCCAACGGGGAGGTGCTGGCCGTCGGCGGCTCGGACGGCACGGGCGTTCTCGCGAGCGCGGAACTCTACGATCCCGGCATTCCGATGGACCGGGGGAATTAACCGCCGCTCAGCTGGGACTGCCGGGGCTTCTCTGGCGAACGGCACGCGCCCGCGTGCCGTTTCGCCGCGCCCTCGTCGCGGGGGATTCCACGGAGGGACCTGCTTCTGCAGGTCCGCGTGCGGCCGGGGCACATGGGGAGCTTCGGGGAAACTCGGCGGGATCCTTCCCCTTCGCTCAGGATGACGAGGATGCTGTGGGGTGTCCGCTGGGGAGAGCGGACGCTCCACGCGGACGTGCGGGAGCACGTCCCTCCGGTTGCCGCTGAAGACAGCGAACGCGACGCGGACCTGCGAGGCGGCGCCGCGCCCTCGTCGCGGGTGATTCCACGGAGGGACCTGCTTCTGCAGGTCCGCGTGCGGCCGGGGCCCATGGGGAGCTTCGGGGAAACTCGGCGGGATCCTTCCCCTTCGCTCAGGATGACGGATGACGCGTGAACCGGTGTCATCCTGAGCGGAATGGAGCGCAGCGGAATGAGTCGAAGGATCCCGTTGGGTTTCCATTAAGTTTTCGCAACGAGCGGGTGCGGTAGCGGTTTATCGGGGCTTCACGGCTGCTCCACGGGATCCTTCGGCTTCGCTCAGGATGACGGGTGGCGTGGGGTGTCCGCTGGGGAGAGCGGACGCTCCACGCGGACGTGCGGAAGCACGTCCCTCCCGGTTTCCCCTGGGAGGGCGCGCTAGTGGCCGGTAGCCTTGGTGATCTTGTAGGCCTGGCCTCCGGTGCCGGTGGGGCCGATGTTGGTGTCGACCAGGATGTAGAGTTCGCCGGCGGTGTCGCGGCCGAATCCTTTCAGGAAGGCTCCGTCCAGCGGGTTCGCGCCGCTGGGTTTGAACTCGAGGATGTCGCCGCCGGGCGTGAGGTCGCTGTAGAAGAGGCGGCCGGAACCGGCCGGCCCGAGGAGGTCGCCGAAGACGTATTTGCCGGTGAGGGCGGGCGCGAGCGCTCCGCGATAGACGTAGCCGCCGATGACGGCGCTGCCGTCGAAGTGGCTGTACTCGGCCACGGGGTCGGTGAGCAGCGGGTCGGGGTTCGGGTCGGGCTGGATGGTGCCGTTGGCGGGGTTGAAGAGGAAGGTGCCTTCTTTTTTGTTCCAGCCGTAGTTCCGGCCCGGGAGGCCGAGGTCGACTTCCTCGATGTTGTTCTGGCCGACGTCGCCGGCGATGAGTTGATCGAGCGTCGGGTCGAAGCCAAAGCGAAACGGGTTGCGCAGGCCGAAAACGAAGATCTCGGCGACGGTGCCAGGCTGGCTGACAAAGGGGTTCGACGCCGGGACGCGATATTTGCCGTTCGCGCTGACCAGGTCGTGGCTGCCGGTGGTGAGGGCGGGATCGAGCGGATCGATCCGCAGGATTTTGCCGAGGACGTTGGAACGGTCCTGGCCGTTGCCGGTGACCGGGGTGTGCCCGTCGCCGACGTCGTTCGAGTTGCCGCCATCGCCTAACGAGATGTAGAGGTAGCGATCGCTCGGCCGGAAGGCGAGCTGGCCGCCGTTGTGGTTGGACTGCGGCTCGTCGATCCGCAGCACTTCGCGCCGCGATTTGGCATCGATGCGGTCGGGGTTGTTGGCGGAGACTTTCCACTCGGCGAGCACGCCCTGGTGATCGAAGGCATGAGGATCCGGCACGGTGAAATCGGCCGGGCCGGCGACCGGTTCACTGCTGTAGGTGTAGATTTTGCGGAAGCCGGGAGCGGACGGGTTGCTGTAATCGGGATGGAAGGCGAAACCGAGCAAGCCGCGCTCATCGTAGGACGGCGTGAGGGTGACGAGCCGCCGCGAAACGTCGAGGAAGGGCATCTGCGCCTGCTGGAGGTTGAGGATGCGGATCTGTCCGGTCTGCTCCACGACGAACATGCGGCCGGTGCCGTCAGGGGATGAGGTGATCTCGAGCGGTGCGGTCAACCCCGTGGCGACGGTCTGGAATTTCAGCTGGATCCCGCCCTGCGCGATCGGCGGCAGTGGCGG
The DNA here is from genome assembly GCA_963742845.1 of uncultured Verrucomicrobiae bacterium. GTDB lineage: Bacteria > Verrucomicrobiota > Verrucomicrobiia > Chthoniobacterales > UBA10450 > Palsa-1392. Next base: position 427,157 of record CAVUNK010000009.1, read on the forward strand.
AGTGGGAGTCGGTGTCGCCGTCGGAGTCGGGGTGGGTGTCGGCGTGGGCGTGGGGGTGGCGCCCTCTACGGTGACGGTGCCGACCATGCCGCAACAGCTGCCGTGCGGGGTGCAGAAGTACGAGAAGCTCCCGGGGCTGGCGAAGACCTGGCTGAAGGTGGCGCCCCGGTTCAGGATGGTGGAATTCCATTTTCCATCGGGATTCCCCGGGACACCGGACGTGGAGCTATGGCCCTTGGAGAACCAAACCCACTCGACGGTGTCGCCGACCTGGACGGTCACGAACTGTGGATTGAACATGAGACCGCCGGCACCGACCTGGACCTGGACGGTGGCGGCCGGGAGTGGTGTCGCGGCGATGAGGAGCGCGAGCGCCGCGCAGACGGCGAAACTGAGCTTGCGCCCAATGGAGAATCCGAGGACGGAACGTGCCGCGGGAGAGTTGAGGCGAACGTGCATTTTGATTTCCTTTATTTTGAGGGTTGGGGTTTGCGGCCCCCCAGAGGAGGACCGGCTGTGGAAAGCAAAAAGGAGTTTGCCGGGATGCTGGAGAATTGGCAATCAATTCGTTGCGTGGCGTCCAGTTATTTTTTTCCCACGCGCGCGAGACCCGGGAAAAGGCGGGCGGTTGGCGGTGGAAACGAATCTCTTTAACGTGGTTTCTCTTCGCTTCTCGAATCATGCGCATTCTTTCCGGCATCCAACCCAGCGGCCTCCTGCACATCGGCAATTACTTCGGGATGATGCGGCCGGCGATCGCGCTCCAGGCGGAGGGCGAGGCGTTTTATTTCATCGCCGACTACCATGCGCTCACCACGACGCGCGACCCGGCGGCGCTGCGCGAGAATAGCCGGCGCGTCGCGCTCGATTTCCTCGCCTGCGGGCTCGACCCGGAGAAGAGCGCGCTCTTTCGCCAATCCGATGTGCCGCAGGTGACGGAGCTGGCCTGGATCCTGAGCACGGCGACGCCGATGGGATTGCTGGAACGGGCGCACTCCTACAAGGACAAGGTCGCGCGCGGGCTGCCCGCTTCCGCGGGGCTGTTCACTTACCCGGTCCTGATGGCGGCCGACATCCTGATCTACGACAGCGACGTGGTGCCGGTCGGGCGCGACCAAAAGCAGCACGTCGAGATCACGCGCGATCTCGCGGTGAAGATGAACGAAACCTACGGGCCGATCCTGAAGGTGCCGGAGCCGCGGATCAATCCCGCGACCGAGCTGGTGCCCGGCGTGGACGGGCAGAAGATGAGCAAGAGCTACGGCAACACGATCGAGATCTTCGGCGAGGAAAAGGAAACGCGGAAGCGGGTGATGAGCATCAAGACGGACTCGACCCCGGTGGAGTCGCCGAAGGATGCGGACGGGTCGGTTATTTTCCAGCTCTACTCGCTTTTCGCTTCGGCGGAGGAGAGCGCGGAGCTGCGCGCGGATTTCGCGCGCGGCGGGCGCGGCTACGGGGATTTTAAGAAACAGCTCGACGCCCGGCTCTGGGAATACTTCGCGCCGATGCGGCAGCGCCGTGAAGAGATCCTCGCGCAGCGCGGGCTGATCGACGAAGTGCTCGCGGTCGGCGCGCTCCGGGCGAACGCGGCCGCGAACGAAGTGATGGAGCGGGTGCGCCAAGCGGTTGGGCTTCGTTAGGCGGAGAGCCGTCATCCTGAGCGAAGCGCCAGCGGAGTCGAAGGATCCCGTCGCGCCGCCGTGCAGCGAGCCAACGGCAAGAGAGAAAGAACGAGAACTTCCCAGCAGCTCCACGGGATCCCTCGACTCCGTTCCGCTGCGCTGCACTCCGCTCGGGATGACCGGCTACTGCGCGCCTCGTCGCAACCTAACGTCTAAAGACTAACGACTAACGACTAACGACGAACGACCAATAACCAACACCGCACGCCTAACGAAAAGCCGCGCGCCGCTAAACCGCGGTCGCTTTCTCCTGCAACGGCCCGCGCACTTTGGTGTTCTCTTTCAGGTCCGCGAAGATCAGGCGACCGCCGCCGGTCTGGAGCGCGCTCGCCACCACCACGGTGGCGACGCGGCCGATGTGCGGCCGGCCCTGGTTCACCACGATCATCGTGCCATCCGCGAGGTAACCGACCGCCTGATGCCCTTCGCGGCCTTCCTTCACCAGGTTCAATTCCAGCTCGTCTCCCGCCACCACCACCGGCGCGAGTGCCTTCGCGAGGTCGGTGAGATTCAACACCGGGACCTGTTGCAGCCGCGCCACCTGGCAGAGTGGTTGATCGTTCGTGAGCAGACGCGCCTGCAGGACCTGCGCGACGCGCACGAGCCGCACGTCCACCGGCAGGTTGCTGTCGTCCGCGCTGTCGTGAATCGTGAGATCGATCTCGCGCACCCGCTGCAACTGGTTCAGGATCTCCAGCCCGCGCCGGCCGCGCTCGCGCTTGATGCTGTCGCGCGAATCGGCGAGCTGCTGCAATTCCCCGAGCACAAAACGCGGCACGATGAGCGAGCGGCTGAGAAACCCGGTCGCGCAGAGATCGGCGATGCGGCCGTCGATGATGACGTTGGTATCGACCACGAGCGGCTCGTGCTGCGTGGTCTCGCGCGCGAACCGCACATACGGAATGATGAGCGAGAATTCGTCGCGATTACTCCGCATCGCCAGCATCGTGCCGAGATAACCAAAGGCGCAGTAGACCAGGAGCCGCAGGGTCCACTGGGTGAACTCCGACTGGTAGCGCAGCACCTGCGAGGAGATGAGCAGATTCGCAAAGAACAGACCGAGGAGGAGGCCGAGGGTCGCGGAGGAAAAGGCACGCAGCGAAAAGCCCTTGAGCAGGCGATCGACGAGCACGAGCGCGAGCCCGAAAACGATCCCGATGAGCAGGCCCTGCCAGGGATTATCCAGCGACTCGGCGGTGATGCTGGAACCGACCGCGGCGCAGAAGGTGACGAAGAGAACCCGGAGGAGGTTGACGGTCAGGTTGGTGCTCATGTCGTTAGGGCCTAACGACCGCGGCGGCGCAGGGGCGGGCTCGGTTCCGGAGGCGCGTTTTTCGCGGCGCTGTCGCGATAAAAGAGAATGCCGTGGCTGCGCAGGTTGCTGATCAGCGCGCGGAGATCGTTGGCGACCTGGTCGTTCGAGAGCAGCATCGCGAGCAGGCCGCTTCCGTGGCGCGCGTCCTCCATGACCTTGCCGGCGCCCTGGATCGTGGTGCGCGCGTCGCCGACCGCGAGCTGCACTTTATCGGCGGCCTCCTTGGTCGAGCCTAGCGTGGCGTTCGCCTTCTCGATCACGCCGTCGATTTTTTTCGAGGAATCGGAAAGCGCCGCCGTGGTCTTGCTCAGGTTCGCGAAGGTTTCCTTCAGGTGATTCATGTTATCCGCGGAGAGCGCCTGATCGTTTAACCGGCTCACCGCGGTGTCGATCTTCGCCACCGCGCCGCGCAGGTCTTTCACCAGGTCGCCGCCTTCCGCGGTAAGATCGCTGATCCCCTTCTCGCGGGTTCCCTCGATCCGCGCGCCTTTTGCAATGTAAGCCTTCGGCGTTCCCGCGGGCGGATAGACCTGAACGAAACGATCGCCTAACAATCCCGAGCTGCCGACGGTGATCGAAGTTCCCGCCGGAATCCTCGCGTAATCATAAATCCGCAGCGGCACATCGACGCCGCGACCGGTCGTGACCAAGCGCGGCTGACCGGAAACGCGGCCGATTTTCGCGCCGCCCATGAGCACATCGGAGCCTTTCAAAAGCCCGCTCGCATCGGCGAAATGCACCGTGAGATCGTAGTAGGTTTTGAACCCCTCCCCAAGTCTCCCGAATTGCACCACCAGCGCGGCGAGGATCGCGAGGCCGACGGCCACGAAGATCCCCACTTTCAATTCCAGTCCGCGATCCTGCTGTTCCATTCGTTAGTCTGCGAGCGTCGCCCGGCCGATCAAAAAGTCCTGGATCAGCGGGTCGGTCGAGGCCTGAATTTCCTCCGGCGTCCCGTAAAAGTAAATACGACCCTCATGCAGGTAGGCGATGTGATCCGCGATGTGGAACGCACTTTTCATATCGTGCGTGACGACCACGCTGGTGACGTGGAAGCGTTCCTGCAGCCGGCGGATGAGCCGGTTAATGCTGTCGGACACAACCGGGTCGAGTCCCGCGGTCGGCTCGTCGTAAAGAATGCACGACGGCTGGCTGATGATCGCGCGCGCGAGGCCGACGCGTTTTTTCATTCCGCCACTCAGGTTCACCGGCATCTTTTTCTGCTGCCCCTCGAGCTCGATGACTTCGAGGATTTCCGCGATCTTTTTCTCGATCACTTTGTTATCGCGCTCGCCGGCTTCGCGGAGCGGGAAGGCGATGTTTTCCTCGACGGTCATGGAATCGAAGAGCGCACCGGCTTGAAAAAGAATGCCAACTTTGCGGCGGACCGCGGCGAGCTGGCGCTCACCGAGGCCGATGATGTTCTGGCCGTCGATCCAGATTTCGCCGGAATCGGGAAGCATCAGGCCAATGAGATTTTTCAGGAGCACGCTCTTCCCGCCGCCGCTCCGCCCGATGATCACGAGCGTCTCGCCCGTGCCGACGCTGATATCGACGCCGCGGAGAATTTCCTGCGCGCCGATGCGCTTGTGCAGATCGCGCACCGCGATCATCGGCGACTTAGTCATCCTGAGCGCAGCCGAAGGATCCCGTGGTGTTGCCGTGAAGATATGTTCCCAGAATCGTCGACGGGGCGGAGCTAAAAGGAAGCCCGACGGGATCCTTCGACTCCGCTGCGCTCCGCTCAGGATGACGGGAAATTATTGCCATCCGGCCGGGAAGATGACGTTGAGGAACATGGTGAGGAAGAAGTTCGAGATCAGGATCGCGAGCGAGGAATTAACGACCGCTTCCGTCGTCGCGCGCCCCACGCCGACCGCGCCTTCCCGGGTGTTTAGCCCTTTGTGGCAGCTGATGAAAACGATCAGGAGCGCGAAGCAAAAGCCCTTCGATAAGCCCATGATGATGTCGCGCATCAAGGTCCAGCGGACCATGTTCGCAACGTAGTACGGCCCGGGAATATCGAGCACGTTCACCGAGACGAGATAGGAAGCGATCAGCCCGAAGAAGATGCACTCCGCCACGAGCAGCGGCATCGAGATCATCATCGCCAGCATCCGCGGCACGACCAGGTAATCGACCGGATGCACCGCGAGCGCGCGCAGGGCGTCGATCTGTTCTGTCACTTTCATTGTGCCAATTTCCGCCGACATCGCCGCGCCCACGCGACCGGTTACCATCAGCCCGGTCAGCACCGGCCCGAGCTCGCGGAAAAGCGCCGCCGAGACCACCGCACCGACGCCGGACGCGACCCCAAGTTTATTGAACTGGAAATAAGTCTGCGCCGCGAAGACTGCGCCAGTAAAGCCGCCGGTGATCACGACCACGAGCTGCGAGAGCAAACCGATGTCCACCATTTGCCGCATGAACAGCCGCCAGCGCATCCGATGCGTCACGGCCGAGCGCACGCTCTCCGCCGCGAGCACGACCAATTCCCCGAGGTAAACGAAGAAGGAGATGACGACCGCGCCCAGGCCGGTGAAGAAGCGGGTTAACATCGAGCGAAAGCTGTGCTTCCATCCACGATCAGCCCGCTACCGGCAACCGCCTCTTGCGAAAAAATCAGACGGTGAGCGGCTGCGTCTTCGAGCGCGGGCGAAGCTCCGGCGGAATCGCCCCGACGAAGCGCGGCTCGAGACCGAGCTTCACGAAGACCGCGCGGATCTCGCGGAAAGTGATGTTTGGCTCATCGAGCTCGAGGTAGACGATGTCGTGGTTGCTATCGACCTTGTAGCGCAGGCCGGGCACGGCTTCGAGCTGGTGGTCGAGTTCCAGAATTTTATTAAGATCGCGCACACCGGCCGCGTAAACTTCGAGCTCTATCATGGAAAAAATGGGGAATTGATGACGGCGAAAACTTTACCCGGCCCACGGGCTGGTGGCAAAACTCAAATCTTCGCGCTGCTTTGTGGCGCGCTCCTGGTCGCCCTTCCGGGGTGCGCGACGGCGCCCTCGCGCCCGACTCTCAGCCGGCAGGCGATGGCGCGCCAGATCCAGGCGGAGCCGCCCGGCGATTACTTTATCGGCCGGCGCTATTTCAAATCGAACTTCCGATTTTGGGGCTACGTCCGCCGGCCGGGTCAGCCTTGGAGCACCGCCACACTCGTGATGTTCAACGAGAACAAAAAGCTCGCGCCTGATCGATCGCAGCTCGGTCCCGGCACCGGCAGCAGTTATGAAGCGCACGCCGGTTTCGACAACGATTACGAATATCAGCTGCACGGCTATTTCAGCGGCGACCAGGTCTACGAATTGGTCAGTAACCGGATCTATCCGGAGTTTGTCCTCACCAATTACCAACTCGTCTCGACTCATCCGGCGCCGATTTTTCCGAGCCAGCTGATGGGCCGCGGGGTCAATCCCTCCGTGATCGAAAAGCCGGAGTAATCGCGGGCGCGCCGAATTGCGAGGGGAAGCATGTTGCGATACAGGGAACCATCGTCGCCTGCCTTGTATGACTAGATTTTCTCCGCTCCAGGGTTTCATCCTGCTCGTTAGTCTGAGCCTCCTCGTCGGCTGCGAGACGATGCCGCAGGGGATTCAACAGGCGCGCGTCGCGATGTCGCAGCGCATCCAGACCGAGCCGGCCGGCAATTACTTTGTCGGTCGCCGTTACTATAAACAGGACTTCAAATTCTGGGGCTACGTGCGCCGGCCGGGCGAGCCGTGGAACACCGCGGTGCTCGTGATGTTGAACGAAAACAAGAAGCTCGCGCCCGATCGCGAACAGGTGAATTTCGGCTTCGACAACGGCTACGAGTATCGACTCTTCGGAAAATTCAGCGGCGACAAGGTCTACGAGCCGGCAAGTAACGGGGTTTACCCGGAGTTCGTGCTCGATGGCTATCAGCTGATCTCGACCAATCCGCCGCCGATTTTCAAAAGCCAATACTCCGGCTCGGGTGACAATCGCTACCAAATCGAAAAGCCGCAGTAAGCCGCCTCCGCTGGGGGACGCGCCTAACGAATCGGCGCGTCCGGCAAAGGACAAGCTGGCGGAGGAGTTTTTTCGTTATCTCGAGGTGGAGCGGAACTCCTCCTCACGGACCCTGGAAATCTACCGGGTTGCTCTGCGGGATTTTCGGAAGAGCGGCGCGCCGACCTGGCGCCAATGCCAGCCGGATGATTTCCGAGAATACCTTTTCACCCTGATGAAACAGAAGCAGGCGCGTTCTTACATTCGCCTGCAATTCGCTGCGTTGCGCAGTTTCTATCGTTTCCTCGTCGCCCGCAGCCGCCTAACGAAAGACCCGGTGCGCGAAGTGCAGTTGCCGAAACCTGAAAAGAAGTTGCCGCTCGTGCTCACGCAAACGCAGATGGGCGAGCTGCTCGCCGCGCCGCTGCAGGTGCCGAAGGAGAAAAGCGCGCCGGTCTGGATGCCGCAGCGCGACGCCGCGATCATGGAGGTTTTCTACAGCAGCGGGCTGCGCCTGAGCGAACTCGCTTCGCTCAACGTGAGCGATCTCGACATCTATACCGAGTCCGTTCGCGTCGTCGGCAAAGGCCGGAAGGAACGCGTCTGTCCGGTTGGCGCTCCGGCCTTAGAAGCAGTCTCGCGCTATCGCGCGGCGGCGAATGTCCACAGCGGCCCGCTCTTCCTGAACAAAGGCCGGCGGAGGATTTCGCCGCGCTCGATCTGGCTGGTGCTGAAACGTTACCTGCGCCACACCACCATCCCGATCGCGCTCAGCCCGCACAAGCTGCGGCACAGCTTCGCCACGCATCTGCTCGATAACGGCGCGGATCTGCGCAGCGTGCAGTCTTTGTTAGGCCACGCCAGCCTCTCGACGACGCAGATTTACACCCACGTCACCACGGAGCGGTTGAAGAAGGCTTACGCCGACGCGCATCCGCGTGCGTGACGCGTTGCCTCGGGAGACGGACCTGCGGAAGCAGGTCCCTCCGGAGGGATGCGCTTCCGCGCGTCCGCGAGCGTCGCCTAACTTGCGCCCGCGGGGGCGTTGTCGTGCGGCACCGCGACGTTGAAGGCGAGCTTGCCGTTTTCCATCGTGACGTTCACCAGATCGCCGGCTTTCACGCTTCCGCGCAGCAGTTCTTCCGCGAGCGGATCTTCCAGGTAACGCTCCACTGCGCGCCGCATGGGCCGCGCGCCATAGGTGGGGTCGTAACCTTTCTCGATCACAAATTCGTGCGCCGCTTGGTCGAGCGAAATCTCGATTTCCTTGAGCTGCAAACGCTTCTTCACCTTATCCACTTCGAGGTCGACAATGCGAAGCAGGTCAGGCTTCTCGAGCGTGTGGAAAACGATGATCTCGTCGAGGCGGTTCAGGAATTCCGGCTTAAAGACGCGCTTCGTCTCTTCCAGAATCTTGTCGCGCATCTGATCGTAATTGCCATCGTCGCTCTTCGCGCCGAAGCCCATCGTCGTCTGACGCTTGATCAACTCCGCACCAACATTCGACGTCATAATGATGATCGTGTTCCGGAAATCGATCTTCCGGCCTAACGAGTCGGTGATTTTTCCTTCCTCCAGGATCTGGAGGAGGAGATGCATCACGTCCGGGTGCGCTTTTTCGATTTCGTCGAAGAGCACGACCGAATACGGACGACGCCGAACGGCTTCGGAAAGCTGGCCGCCTTCCTCGTAACCGACATAGCCCGGAGGCGAGCCGATCAGGCGCGAGGCGGTGAACTTCTCCATGTACTCCGACATGTCGATCTGGATGAGCGCGTCGCTGTCGCCGAACATGAATTCGGCGAGCGTGCGCGCGAGAAACGTTTTGCCGACACCGGTGGGGCCGAGAAAAACGAACGAGCCGATCGGGCGTTTCGGATCTTTCAGGTCAGCGCGCGAACGGCGCAGCGCCTTGCTGATCGCGATGACCGCTTCGTCCTGGCCGATGACGCGCTGCTTGATGTCGGTTTCCATCGCGAGAAGTTTCGCGGTTTCCTTCTGCTCCATTTTCTGGAGCGGGACACCGGTCACTTTCGAGATGATGTGCATCATGTCATCGGCGGTCACGATGACTTCCTTTTCTTCCCGCTGCTCGCGCCATTCGGCGAGAATCTGTTCGAGTTTTTCTTTCGCCTGTTTCTCCTTGTCGCGAAGCGCGGCGGCTTTTTCGAAATCCTGCGCCTTGATCGCAGCTTCCTTGTCGACGCGGATCTGCTCGATCTCTTTTTCGATGTCCTTCACGTCGGGCGGACGCGTCATCGCGTTAATTCGGGCGCGCGCGCCGGCTTCGTCCATCACGTCGATCGCCTTGTCGGGCAGGAAACGGCCAGTGATGTAACGCTCGGAGAGCTTCACCGCCTGCTCGAGTGCTTCGTCGGTCAGCTTCGCCTTGTGGTGCGCCTCATATTTCGGACGCAGGCCTTTCAAAATCAGGATCGCTTCTTCAACGTTAGGCGCTTCGACCTTCACGGTCTGGAAGCGGCGCTCCAGCGCGGCATCCTTCTCGATGTATTTGCGATATTCGTTCAGCGTGGTCGCGCCAACGCACTGCAACTCACCGCGGCTCAGCGCCGGCTTGATGATGTTACTCGCGTCCATCGCACCCTCGGCCGAACCGGCGCCGACGATGGTGTGCAGCTCGTCGATGAAAAGGATGACGTTTTTCGAGCGACGGATCTCGTCCATCACGGCTTTGATCCGCTCTTCGAACTGGCCGCGATACTTCGTCCCCGCAACCATCAGCGCGAGGTCGAGCGTGATGACCTTCTTGTCGCGGAGCAACTCCGGCACGTTGCCGCTGGCAATCTCCTGCGCGAGACCTTCGACGATCGCGGTCTTGCCCACGCCGGCTTCGCCTAACAAGACGGGATTGTTCTTCGTCCGGCGGCAGAGCACCTGGATAACGCGCTCGATTTCGTTGTGCCGACCGATGACCGGGTCGAGTTCGCTCTTCTTCGCGAGGTCAGTGAGGTCGCGGCCAAACGCGCGCAGAGCCGGCGTCTTCACATCTTTTTTCGAGCCTTCGCCGCTGGTTGCGCCGGGTTCCTGCTCGCTCTCGGGCGGAGTGAAATTCGGATCGAGCTCCTTGAGAATCTCGTTGCGGGTGCGCTCGATATCGACTTCGAGACTCTTCAAAACACGCGCCGCCACGCCCTCGCCTTCACGGAGCAGACCAAGCAAAATGTGCTCAGTGCCGACGTAGGAATGGTTCAAGGCGCGGGCTTCTTTCCCGGCGAGCGCGAGCACTTTTTTCACCCGCGGGGTGTAGGGAATGTTGCCGACCATCTTCGTCTCCGGACCGGAGCCGACCTGTTTTTCGACTTCCATGCGCACGGTCTCGAGATCGAGCCCCATCTTCTGGAGCACGTTCACGGCGACGCCCTGGCCGAGCTTGATCAGCCCGAGCAACAAGTGCTCGGTGCCGACGTAATTATGATTGAAGCGATCTGCTTCTTTACGGGCCAGCGCGAGAACCTGCTGGGCCCGAGGAGTGAAATTATTCATTATTGTTAGGCGTGGAAGTGTGGTTCGGGATTCGCCCCCCGCGCCACTTTATCCATATCAGGTTTGGGAAAGAGTTTCAAACGGTCGCGGATGATTTCGGCGCGGAGGAAGTCACGTTCCTCGGCATTCAGCTTCTGCTGCGAGGTCTTTTGCAGATGCGCCGGCTGGGTCTCAATGAAGAGCTCATCGACCGGAAGACGCCGGTCTTCTGCAAAGCGCCAAGATCGACTGCGAGTTTCATGATCGAGAGTAAATTGAGCGCCTCCTTCGAGGTCATCGCATGCGCATAAGTAAGCACGCCGTATGCCCGGCCGATCTGATCCCAGAGAGTGTCGGCTTTTTTCTGGATCAGGACCTGGCGGGCGTCGTGTTCCTTTTCGATGATCGTCTCGATGACCTTCGTTAGGCGGGCGATAATCTCCTCTTCCTTTTCGCCTAAGGTCGTCTGGTTGGAGATCTGGAACAGATTGCCCATCGCCTCGGTCCCCTCCCCGTAGAGTCCGCGCACCGCGAGACCGATTTTGTTCACTGCCTGGATGACCTGATTGATCAGGTCGCTGAGCACGAGGCCGGGCAAATGCAGCATCGCGGAAGCACGCATCCCCGTGCCGACGTTGGTCGGACAGGCGGTGAGATAGCCGAGTCGCTGGTCGTAGGCGATGTCGAGTTTTCCCTCCAGCACGCTGTCCACCTTGTCGACGAGCTTAAATGCGTTCTTCAGTTGCAACCCGGAACGGATCGACTGCATGCGCAGGTGATCCTCCTCATTGATCATGATGCTGAGGGTCTGCTTGCGGTTCATCACGACCGCGCTGCCGATCCCTTTCGCCGCGTGTTCGCGACTGATGAGGTGACGCTCGACCAGCACCTGCTTCTCGAGTGCCGACAAATCCTGGAGCATTTCCGAGAACGAATCCTGCATCTCCGGCAACTCTTCGATCCGCGGCTTGATCTGTTCGAGCACGAGCGTGCGCTCCGCCTTTTTCGCCCAGCCGGGGAAAGCGCGATGGCGCAGATTGCGCGCGAGCCGCACGCGGCTGCTGACCACGATCTGGTGGTGGGGACCTTCGCCGCGCACCCACTCGCCGGCGCTGGACATGACTTGGGCGAACTTCATCGTCAGCCTGCCATCTCGTGTTCGAGTTGTTTGATCTGGTCTCGCAACGACGCTGCGTTCTCGTAATTTTCCTCGGCCACCGCCTTCTCGAGGTGGTCGGTCAGGGTGCGCATCTTGTCGTTTAATTCAATCTGGCGGAAAGCGCGCTGCGGTAACTTACCAACGTGCTCGGTCCCCTTGTGCATCGCTTTCAGCAGCGTCCCGAGGCCTTCCGCGAAAGTAATGTAGCAGGCGCTGCAACCGAGCCGACCGGTCTTCTTGAAATCCGCCTGGGTGAAGCCGCAGACGGGGCATTTCTGGGTCGGTGCGCCTTTCTCGATCTCTTCCGCCGCGCCGATGCCTAACAATAAGTCGGCGAGCGCAAAACCAGTCGGGTCCTGTACGCCCTTCTCCTTTGAGCAGGCGTCGCACAGATTCACCTTCTGCATTTTGCCGTCGACAATCTGCGTCAGAAAAACTGTCGCATCGTTGCACTTACAAACGTCGCAAAGCATGGCTGAAACTTAGACCACAAAGCCGCGGAAACATTCAACGGCAGCGCGAAAAATCGCCGCGGGACTACTCGTTAGGCAGAAAGTGCCGGTCACTCCGGAAAAATCGGTGTCCCGGTTTCACGTGTCAACTCACGGAACCGCGCGATCATCCGCGTGGTGATCCCACCGGGCTCGCCGGTGCCAATCGGACGTCCATCCACCTTCACCATCGGGATCACCTCCGCGGCGGTGCCGGTGAGGAAAGCTTCATCCGCGATGTAGAGGTCGTGCCGCGTCAGGTCGGGCTCGGAAATCTTGATCCCGAGCTCGGCGGCAATGTCGAACACGACCGAGCGGGTGATGCCGCGCAGTGCGCCTGCTGTGATCGGCGGGGTCATGATCTGGCCGCGCTTAATGATGAAGACGTTGTCCGCGGTGCATTCGGCGATGTTGCCAGCATCGTTCAGCATCAGCGCTTCATCGGCGTTCGCGAGGTTCGCCTCGATGCGGGCGAGGACGTTGTTCAGGTAATTCAGGGATTTGATCGCCGGGTTCAGGGTTGCCGGGCCCATGCGCCTGGTCGCAACTGTGACCACCATGAGACCGCGTCGATAAACTTCCTCCGAATAGAGCGCGATCGTAGAAGCGATGATGATGATGCTCGGCCGCTTACATTGGATCGGATTTAGCCCGAGATTACCGACCCCACGGGTAACGATGAGGCGGACGTAACCGTCGCGCAGATCGTTCTGGCGAATGGTCTCGAGAAGCGCGTCATCCAACTCCCGGCGTGAAATCGGGATATCGATGCAAATCGAGCGCGCCGACTCCCAGAGTCGCTCCATGTGTTCTTCCATCCGGAAGACGCGTCCGTTGTAAAAACGAATTCCCTCGAAAACGCCATCGCCGTAGAGCAGGCCGTGATCAAAAACGGAGACTTTCGCGTTCGCTTCGTCGAAAAAATCTCCGTCGATATAGATTTTGAGCGGCTTTTTTGCGGTCGCGGGCACCGGGTTCTTCGTGGCCCCTTCCCGCGTTGGGGGTTCCATGACCGCGGTTCCTGCAGAGTCTGTAGTCGGCATGCGGAAAACTTCCGGCCTCTCGGAAGGCAATTCAAGGGCGGAAACAATTTCCATGTCGATTGCCCGCGAAAAATTCCACGTAACGGAAAAGCAGAAGGGGCACTCAGCGTTTCCGCTGAATGCCCCTTCGCAATTTTTCCGAATCCAGTTAAGGCGAGGCGGCTTGGCGATCGTGTCACGCCAAGCCGCAGACCGGGTTACCGCCTAACGTTGTCTTGGTCGCCCGCGAGGTTATTGCGAAGCCGCGGATCGAGGGTCCCTGCGGGAGCCGTCACAATCGCCTCGTTCCGAATTTTCCCATTCGCATTCGTGGCAACAGTCCCAGTCCCTAGATAGGTGATGGTGCTGCCTGCGGGCATATTAACGGTATCGCCAATATTGCCGCTTCCCGCCGGGGTGAAGCCCGTGGCGCCACCGGTGGACGTCGCCGTGTAGGTCACTCCGGTGATCTTTGACGGGAACGTATCGGCAACCGTTGCGCCCGCGACTCCATCTGGACCCGCGTTACTCACAACGATCGTGTAGGTCGTTTGTTCGCCCCGCGAGACGGCCGTTTTTCCATCGGTCTTCGTGATGCGGAGATCGGCGGTTGGCGACGGTGTCGGTGTCGGTGTCGGTGTCGGCGTTGGGGTCGGCGTCGGCGTCGGTGTCGGTGTCGGGGTTGGTGTCGGCGTCGGTGTCGGCGTCGGCGTTGGCGTTGGCGTCGGCGTTGGCGTCGGCGTTGGCGTTGGCGTCGGCGTTGGCGTCGGCGTTGGCGTCGGCGTTGGTGTCGGCGTCGGTGTAGGCGTCGGCGTCGGTGTAGGCGTTGGCGTCGGCGTTGGCGTTGGCGTCGGCGTTGGGGTCGGCGTCGGCGTCGGCGTCGGCGTTGGCGTTGGCGTTGGCGTTGGGCTAGAGCAAACTCCGTTGCCCATGCCGTTTCCTACCAGACCCGAGACATTCAAGGTGTAGGTCGAACCGGAGGCCTGAGCGGCATTCGTTTCTTCCACGACGACCACCAGGGTTTGATTGGGTGGGATGTCGACAGAGAATGACGTCACACCGCCGACAACGGCCGCGCTGCCGCCCGGATCGCCCAGGTAGTTGGTGCAGATCGTACCGGTATTTCCAACCACTGGTGGGATATACGAGTTCAGATAGGCGACCGAAAGGATTCCAAGGGCAGCCGTCGAATTGGTCGCCGTCAGATTGACGGTGGCGCAAGCGGCCTGAGGACCATTCGGGTAGGAATAGACATCGAAATGCCGATTACCTGTCCCGAAAGTGCCGGGGCATACTTTCAGCGATCCGCAGATGCTGGCGACGCCGTTTCGGGCGAGACGGCCTTCCTGCACTGGATCAGTGGAATCCAAGACCCCGTTAATCGGAGTCGCCGCCTGCACGCAGGTCGCGGTCGAGAAGTTGAAGACGGCCGAGCCACCTCCAGCGAAGGAGACGTTAAGGACGAAGTCGATGTTCGTTCCGCAAACGAAGGAAGGCGAGGTGCTGACTTCGAACGGCGTCGTGTTTGCCGCCGTCGCGCCTTCGTTCACATTTGGATAAGCCGAATTCGGCTGGGTGATCGTAACCCCCGGAGTCGTGGTGGAGAGGACGCTCGTGATCCCACTGCCAAGGAGGCAACCGTCGTTCAGGATCGTGACATTCAGGTTGTTACACTCGTTAGGTTCGATCGTCCCATTCCCGTTCCCGCCCGCGAGCGAGACCATGTTAGAGACATAGACTAATTTGGCCTGACCACTCAGACATTCGTCCAGGGTCGTCGTGGTGCCGTTTGTGATCGTGACCGGGAAAGGCCCAATCGCGGTGCAATTATGCGCCGGATCGATCACCGTCGCCTGGTACGAGCCGGGCGCCAGGTTCATCGAGTAGGTGCCATTCGGCTTGCTCGCGGAGGAGAAGTTGTTGGAAGGCCCGCCTGTTACCTGCACAAAGGCGTCCTTGATCGGTGCGCCAGTATCACAAGCGGTAATAGTGCCGCTTAAGGTTCCCTGCGCTGGCGCAGTCGTGCCGGTGAATTTGAAGGCACCGATTTTTGTTTTCCAAGCGAAGCCTGCTGCCGGGCTCGTGTTGTAATACTCGTTCGTGTACCAGAAGGTCGAGTCGTCAACCGGATCGAGAACCATCGCGCTGTAATCGCCCCAGCGGTTGCTGGTGCCGAGCTGCACGCCCGTGCCGGCGAACATCGTCGCCTCACCCTGAGACAGCATCCCTGCCGGATCTCCGAAGAGGCGGCCTGCGTAGGAGATGGAAGGGAAGACGCTCGAGCTGGAGCTGGAATAACCCACGGCCAAGTTGCCGGCGTTATCTACGGCCGTACTACCCATCCAGCGCTCGACGGAATCCGGCGAATAGGTGCCCTGATTCTGCACCGACCAGTTACTTCCCGGGCTGGTTTTCTGGAGGATATACCAACGAGTCGCTGCGCGGTATTGACCGACCGTCGGGCTCAGGCCCGGTGCCGGAATCACGCCGCCATTGACCGTGTTGCAGGTCGTCAGAGTCTCGAGTCCGTTGTTGTTGTAATACTGCAAGCGCAGCATGAGGCGGTCGCCGATGGAATCGAGATAATCTGCCGTGGTGGCCGGGAGCGGCTCTTCGATGTCCGCACGGCTCGTCGGCGCACCTGATGAGGTGTCAGGGTTACGCGAATCGAAGGCCGCAACGGGGAGCGGGCTCTCTGGCCGCTCGGTAAAGGTCGGGGCCGTGTTGTCCGCGAAGCCGGAGTGGAAATCGAACAGGCGCAGCGCATCGGTCGGATCGCCCAGATCGTTGTCGGTGAAGACCGAGAAGACGTTCGGCGCACCAGGTGCCGGCGGGGTGAGACCATTGTAGTCGCTCGGGATCATGCCGGAGGAAGCATTGCTCAGGCTCGGGCCGGCGTTGAAATAGACGTAGCTGGCCGTGGGATCGCCCACCAGCATCTTGGCGCGGTCAAAAGCGAAGACGCCAAAGCCATTGTAACTCACTCCACCCGTGAATTGACGGTCGGTGAAATAGTAACCATCGGTCCAGGTGCCGATCTTGCCGTAATCAGGGAAATCGTTCCCCGGCGTGATGAAGTCGTAAGCCCAATACTCACCGGTCGGATCGCTGGTCTTGGAAACGGCGATCGGCTGGTGGAAGGGAGGCGTCGAGCTGCTCGTGAAGGCGAACTGAGTCAGCACCCAGCGGTTCGCGATCCGATCGTAGAGGACGAGGGCGTCACCATTGTCGGTGTTTGCCGCCACGCCGCCAAGGGGGGCGAATAGCGTGCTCAGCTTGAAGGCCGGCCCGCGCGGGGTGCCGTCTTTGGCAAAAATGCGAACGCCCGTGCCGTTGACGGTCTGCACGTAGTCATTCGGGCCGACCGCACCCATCGTGTCGGGTGGGGCGGAATTCGCCACTCCCATGCCTTCGAACACGACCAGCGGGGTCGGGATATTCAAAACAAAATGTCCATCCGGTCCAAAGACGCTGGATTGGAGAGCGCCATCAGGCCGCGCCGGCGCATTCGGATTCGCCCGCCGTTCAAAAACGGAGTTCAGTTCGCCCATCACCTCTCGCTCGGATTCAGGTCCGAGGATATCGACCGTGGCGGCCTCGGCGATGATATCGCGGACCGCGCGGGTTTCCGCGACTGCCACCGGGTGGCCGATGATCGCGACGCTCTGCGCCAGCATGACGGGCTGGGTTGGAGCAGTTTTGACCGCCGGCGCGGTTTGATTACTCCCGCTTCGCCCTGCCATAGCGACAGCAAGGACTGAGATACTGCTGATGAGAACCAACCCAATTTTACGATTTAGCATACACTGACTCCTGGTTAAGATAGCTGCGTTGAACTCGTCTTCCGAAGACGGTGGAGGTGAGGGCCGAGGAGATCGTAACGGGCCTGCCGAGTCAATGACAATACACCGCAATTGCCTTACAAATCGGTCATCTTTCGCCTAGGAATGCTCAGTCTAACGAACATAACGCTCAAGGATTACACCGGAAATTCTCCGCAGTGCGTAAAAGGGTCGATGAAACTCGATTTTTGCCCCGAAGAAGCTTAGGACACTTTCATGCTCCACATCCCGCTGCCCTTTCCGGTTACCTCATCGGTCGCTCTCCTCTTGTTCACCTCGCTCTCCTGTCTGGCGCAAACTGAGACTCCCGGGTCCGCTGCGAAGCCGGTCACGGGCCTCAACGGGACGATCACGCTCCACGGCACTTCGGGCGGACCGGTGAAGATGGGCGTGCCCGATTCTGTTCCGCTCGCCCAGATGACTTTCGTGGTGCAGCGCGACGGCAAGGACGTCGCCACCTTCACCACCGACAGCCGGGGTCAATTCAAAGCCCCTCTTCCCGCCGGCCACTACACCGTCGTGCGGAAGGACTGGAAATCGCGGGTCGGTTTCTTCGGCCCTTTTGTGGCTGACGTCCGCGCTGGGGAGATGACAACCGTCCGCTGGAACTGCGAAACGGGGATGCAGTAACGGTCGCGAATTCGCTTACTGGGCGGCGAGCAGGCCGTCGACGATCCGCAACGTCCGATCACCGCGCGCGGCAAGGTTGTTGTCGTGCGTCACCACCACCAGCGTTTTCTGGCGATCTTTCGCGAGGCCGAGAAGCAACTCCATGATCACGTCGCCGGTTTTGGAATCGAGATTCCCGGTCGGTTCATCGGCGAAAATGATGTCAGGATCGTTCGTTAGGGCGCGCGCGATCGCGACCCGCTGTTGTTCGCCGCCGGAAAGTTCCGGCGGCAAATGATTCACCCGATCGCCGAGGCCGACATCCGCGAGGCTCTTTTCGCACAACTTCCTGCGCCGCCTTCCGGCCGATCATTCCGGGCAGCATCACGTTTTCTAGAGCGGTTAATTCCGGCAGCAGGAAATAGCCTTGGAAAACGAAACCCATCTTCTGGTTCCGCAGCTTCGCGAGAGCTGATTCCCCTCCGCGGTAAAGTTGTCGTCCTTCAAATTCCACTTCGCCGGATTCCGGCCGCTCCAAACCCGCAAGGGTATATAAGAGCGTCGTCTTTCCCGCCCCCGAAGCACCGCAGAGAAAAATCGCTTCGCCCTCTTGCACCTCGAGCGAGACGCCGCGCAGCACCTCGATGCGACGGCGGCCCGATCTGGAAAGAACGGCGCAAGTCGCGCGCGACTAATTGCGGGGCGGGCATCGGGCTGCAAGCATTCGCCATCTCGCCGCGGCCCGCAATCGCGCTCGGCTAGAATCCGAGCCGGCGCAGCAGTTTCACGAACCGCGGATGTCCGCGCAGGCGATCCCATTTCGGATCGACCTTGAGAAAACTCAGCCGCACGTCGTGCACCGGCACGGCTTCCTCGAGCAACGTCAACGCCTCGTCGAACTCGCCGAGCCCGAGATGGACCACCGCGGTATTCACATGCGGAAAATAGCGTTCACCCGCGAGTGTCTTGATTTCGCGAAGGATTCCCCGGGCCTTGGCCTTCTCGCCCGCGAACGCCCACGCATAACCGAGCATGGCGATCGTTTCCGAGTTTCCATGAGAGCCTTCCCGCGCCCGCGCGAACTGCTCGAGCGCTTCTGCATATTTCTCCTGCTCGGTGAAGACCTTGCCGAGAAAGAGCCGGGCCACCCAGAAGTTCGGCTCCAGTTCCAGCGTCTCCCGCAGGCGCGCGGCCGCCTCCTCAAAATGCCGCGCATAATAAAGCACCGCGCCGTTGAGCGCGTTGATGATCAACGAGACCGGCTCGAGCGCGCGCGCACGTTCGCCTTCTGCGACGGCTTCATCGCGCCGCCCGAGATCGGCGAGCAGGTTCGCGTAGGCGATGTGGGCGAAGGCCGAATTGTCATTCAGCGCGATCGCCCGGCGCGCAGAACGCTCCGCTCCCGCCCAATCCCAGTCGTACCAAAACTGCACAAACGTGAGCGATGCATGCGGCTCCGCCAGCGTCTCGTCGATCTCGATCGCGCGCGCGGCCGCCGCTTTCGCCTGCGGGATCGCGTCGTTAGGCGGAACGTCGCTCGTGATCGGCAACGAGCGGAACGCTTCTGCCAAACCCGCATAAGCGAGCGCGTAATTGGGATCGAGTTCGATCGCGCGCCGGAAAAATTCGATGCTCTTCCGAATCTCCGGCGGCGTGATCCGGCTCCAATGAAAACGCCCGGTCAGGTAAAGCTGATAAGCCGCCGAATTTTCCGTGTGGCGTTTCGTGACCCGCCGCTCTTCTTCCGGACTGAGATGGAGCGCGAGGGCGCGCGCGACCCGCCCGGAAATTGCCTCCTCTACGCTGAAGACATCGGTGAACTCCTCATCGAATCGATCCGTCCAAAGCGCCGCACCATCCGCGACGTTGAGCAGCCGTGCGCAGACGCGAATGCGATCCGCCGAACGCTGCACCGTGCCGTCGAGGACCGATTGCACTTTCAGCGCGACGCCCGCCGCGACCGGATCCTGCTCCAACCCGCCGTAGCGCCGCACCGAACTGAGCGGCCGCACCGTCACCTCCCGGATGTGCGCGAGCCGCGCGATCAAGGTGTCGGCGATCCCGATCTCGAGCACCGCGTCGCCGTGTTCCGGGAGCAGCGGTTTGAACGGAAGCACCGCGAGCGTTTTGATCGCCGCCGGAGCGGTCGCTACTTTTTCCCGCGCCTGCACCGCCGCGACGAAGCGATAGCCGCGCCCCGGGACGGTGACGATGTAGCGATGCGTCCGCGGGTTCTCGCCGAGGATTCGGCGCAACGCCGAGATGTTCTGCGTCAGGTTATTCTCTTCCACGATCGTGTCGGGCCAGATCGTTTTCATCAAAGCCTCCTTCGCGACCACCGTGCCGCTTGCCCGCACGAGGCAGAGCAGCGTGTCGAAAACCTTGGCCGTCAGCGGCACCGCCGCGCCATCGCGACGCTGGAGCAGACGCCTCTCCGCATCGAGGCGGAAGTCGCCAAACTCGAAGGCTGGTGAGGAAGATTTCGTCATGCCGCGCTCGGGGAAAATTCAGAACTTTTCAGCCACGCCCTAAGGATTTTTCAGCCGGCTCCGGCGGATCGTGGCTCCACACAGGATCAGGAAAAAGAACCGATCCGACAACCACCAAACCAAAAAGGAGAACCATGAAAAGAACACTCAGCAAAAGCCCTCTCGCCTCGACCATCGCGCTCTTCGGCGCCATCGGAATGCTCGCGTTTTCAATCCCCGCGCAGGCGGCGCCGGACCGCAACCCCGGCGATCGCATCGAAGGCGTGTGGGATTCGCAGGTCAACATCGTCGATTGCCAGTCGGGCACCGTGCTCGCCGGCTTCCGCGGGCTCGGTCTCTTCATCCGCGGCGGCGCGCTCACGCAGACGAATAACATGCCGCCATTCCTGAGCAGCCCGAGTCTCGGCCATTGGCAGGCGCTCGGCGCCGGTCATTACACCGCGACGTTCCGCTTCTTCCGCTTCCTCGCGGACGGGACGAATACCGGGATGCAAAAAGTGACGCGCGACTTCCAGGTCGATCCGAGCGGCAGCACGTTTAGCGGCACGGTCGTCTTCGAGACCTACGACACCTCGGGCAACCTGATCGCCACCGGCTGCGGCACCGAGACTTCGACCCGCGTCGTCGACTGAGTCGTCGTCCCGCGAAGAAAAAAGCCGCGCGGAAGCGAACTTCCGCGCGGCTGATTTGACTCGTTAGGCGCTCGTTAGGCCAGGCCGAGCGTGACCAGGGTCGGCTCGTCCACCGCCGAGGTGATGACGAGTCCGTGATCGCGCTGATAGGCCGCCAGCGCGGCGCGGGTTTGCGGCCCGATCAGGCCGTCGATCGCGCCGTTGTAGTAGCCCTCGTCGCGGAGCGCGAGCTGCACATTTTCCAGCACCTGGCCCGGCGCGAGATCGTTGTAGCCGTAGATCGGTTCGTCGTAGGCGTAGTTGTTATAATACGGATCGTAGCCATAGGCCGGGAACCAGTAACCGGCATCCCAGTAGTAATAACCGCCGCCGAAGAGCACGAAGGTCGTGTTGTTATAGTGGCTCCTCCACCAGCCGCGATCATGCCGGCCGTGGACCCCGCGCCCGCGCGCCGCTGCGAAGCTGTTCCGGTTGAAATCGCGATGGCCGCGATTGTTCCGGTTTTGCTGCACGGTCCCGTTGCCCGGGACCCGGCCATTGGAAACATTGCGGTTACGGTCGCCGTTGCGGCTTAATCGGTTTGCGGTGTCGCGCGTCGTGCCCGGGGAATTACTGCGCCGGTAAACCGTGGGGCGGTTCTGCGACGGCGCCACATTCCCGCGGGTCGCGGTCGCGGTGCGGTGCGGCGGATAAAGCACGCTGGAACGCTGGACCGCGGGCCGCTGCACCGGCGCCCGCTGAGCGTTGCGGACGCCCTGTTGTTTAGCCGCTTCAAAACGCGCCGCACTCGAGTCGTTCGACTCAGCCGCGCGCCGGCCCTTGCGATTGTTGTTGTTATCAGCCTGCGCCGCGGGAATCAGCGGCAGCGCGAGCGTCAGAGTTAAGAGCAGCAGTTTCTTCATAATTTTTTTCCTCAGAAGTTCGACCCCGTGGCCACTTCGTTTATTCAAAGATGATACGCCCAATCGGCCGATTGCGGTTGCGTTTTACGCCTGCTGCCGGATGGCCTCGAAGAGCACAATCGCAACCGCGGTCGCGAGATTGAGGCTCCGCGTGCCGTGCATCGGAATGGTGAGCGTCGACTCCGGATGCGCCGCGAGCAGCGGCTCGGGCAGGCCTTTGGTTTCCCGACCGAAGACCAGGAAATCACCCGGCACAAAACGCACCGCGTGATACGGGCGCTTTGATTTCGTGGTCAGAAAAAAATAGCGGGTTCCGGAATCCTGGGCGGCCTGCAACTCGCCTAACGAGTTCCAGAACCGCACCTCCACCTCCGCCCAATAATCGAGCCCAGCCCGCTTCAACGTCCGGTCGTCGATTGAGAAGCCTAACGGCCTAACGAGATGGAGCGTCGCCCGCGTCGCGAGGCAGAGCCGGCCGATGTTCCCGGTGTTCGGTGGAATCTCCGGCTCCACCAGGACGACGTTGAACACCGGCTCGCGCATTACCCCAGCTTCCCGGCGACGAACTTCTCCAGCTTCACGATATCGGCGGCGAACTTGCGGATGCCTTCCGCGGTTTTCTCCGTCGCCATCGCGTCGTCGTTCAGCAGGTAGCGGAATTTTTTCTCGTCGAGTTCGAGCTTTTCGATCTTCGCCTCCTTCGACCGGTTCGGCCCGATTTTCCGTTCGATCGGCTCCTCCGTTTTCGCCAGTTTCTCGAGCAACTCGGGACTGATCGTGAGCAGATCGCAGCCGGCCAGCTCGAGGATCTGGCTCGTGTTCCGAAAGCTCGCGCCCATCACTTCGGTCTCGTAGCCGAACTTCTTGTAGTAGGTGTAAATTTCCTTCACCGAGTTCACGCCCGGATCTTCCGCGCCGGTGTAATCCTTCTTGTTCGCCGCCTTGAACCAATCGTAAATCCGGCCCGACGAACGGCGAGATGAGCTGCACTTTCGCCTCCGCGCAACGCACCGCCTGCGCGAGCGAAAAGAGGAGCGTCAGGTTGCAGTTGATCCCTTCCTTTTGCAGCTGCTCGGCGGCGTTGATCCCTTCCCAGGTGGAAGCGATTTTGATCAGCACGCGTTTGCGATCGATCCCGCGCTTCTCGTAGAGCTCGATCAGTTGCCGGCCTTTTTTGATCGAGCCTTCGGTGTCGAAAGAAAGCCGCGCGTCGGTTTCCGTCGAGACGCGGCCCGGCACGATCTCGAGAATCTCGCAGCCGAACGCAACCAGCAAATGATCGATGGTGTCCTCGATCTGCGCCGCGCCGGTGAGCCCGCTATTTTTGCGATCGGCGATCACTTTCTCGAGCAGGTGGCCGTACTGTTCCTTCTGCGTCGCGGCGTAGATCAGGCTCGGATTGGTCGTCGCGTCCTGCGGTTTGAAATCCTTGATCGTCTCGAAGTCGCCCGTGTCGGCGACCACCTTGGTGAACTTCTTCAGCTGCTCGAGCTGGCTCGGTTTCGGACGCGCTTTTTTTCTCTTCGGCAACGGCGGTGCTCATGGAAAAAGATTACGCCCCGGCTGGTGATCCGCGCAATCCCAAACTCCGAACGGCCCGTTGTCACTCCGCCGCAACCCGTCTACAATCGCCCGCCCATGTCGCACGCCGCCCCCACCGAACTGATCATCGAAGCCGGACACACCGAGCGGAACTATTGGCGCGACCTCTTCCGCTACCGCGAGCTCTTTTACTTCCTCGCCTGGCGCGATGTGCTCGTGCGCTACAAGCAGACCGTCATCGGCATTCTCTGGGCGGTGCTGCGGCCGTTGCTCACGATGATCGTCTTCACCTTCGTCTTCAGCCGGATCGCGAAACTGCCCGCGGACGGCGTCCCCTACCCCGTGATGGTTTTCGCCGCGATGCTGCCGTGGCAGCTCTTCGCCACCTCGCTCAGCGAAGGCAGCGGCAGCCTGATCAACAACGCCAACCTCATCTCCAAGGTTTATTTCCCGCGCCTGATCGTCCCGGCGAGCGCGGTCATCGTCTCGTTCGTCGATTTCGCGATCTCGATGGTCTTGCTCGGCGTGATCATGGCGATCTACGGCGTCTGGCCCGGCTGGCCCGTGCTCATGCTGCCGGTCTTCACCCTGCTCGCCCTGCTCGCCTCGGCCGGGGCCGGCATCTGGCTCGCGGCGCTCAATGTGAAATACCGCGACTTCCGCTACGTCGTGCCCTTCATCGTCCAGTTCGGGCTCTACATTTCGCCGGTCGGTTTCAGCAGCGCGATCGTGCCGGAGAAATGGCGCCTGCTCTACGATTTCAACCCGATGGTCGGCGTGATCGACGGCTTCCGCTGGGCGATTTCCAACGGCCGCAGCGCCTTCCCGCAGCAAAGCCTCGTCCTCTCGCTCATCACGATCGCGCTTCTGCTCGCCACCGGGATCTGGTATTTCCGAAAAACGGAACGCACGTTTGCGGACGTGATCTGATGCTGGAGGACTCACGTTCGGACGCTTCAGGCTGCCTGTTAGAGGTTCGCATGCGTTCACGCTTGCTTTCCTTTTGCATCCCACGCGCAACCGCGCCGGTATCTCCGCGCCAGTTGCTCACCAGCATCGCGGCGCAAAGCACGCCGGAGATCGAAGTCGTCATCTCCGACGATGGCTCGACCGATGACACCGCCGCAGTCGTCGAATCCTTCCGCGACCGACCTTCCGCGGTTGGTCTACGAGCGGGTCGATCCCGCCACTGCGCTACGACCGGAATCTCCTGCACGCCGTCGCCTGGCGCGGGCGAATATTGCTGGCTCTTCGGCGACGACGATCGGCTCGAGCCGGGCGCGCTAGCCGCCGTCCTCGCGCGCGCTGCGGAGCCGACGCCCGACCTCACCGGCCTAACGACCGATCGCATCTCCTACGACAGCGCGCTCGACCGACCGAATTCCCGTTCGCGCCCCTGAAACAGCAGCGAGACCGCGCACTTTCACCGACGCCCGCGAAGCTTTCCTCAGTCTGCTCGACCGACTCGGTTTTCTCTCCTGCCAGATCGTGCGCCGTTCCCTCTGGAATGAAATCGTTAGCGCGGGAAAATCTCGCGCCGTATTTCACCGGCTACGTGCAGCTCTACGTCATCGCGCGGCTGCTCGTGCAGGCGCCCCACTGGCAATTCCTCGCCGACCCCGTGCGTCGCGTTTCCGGGCCGACAACGATTCCTTCCGCGCCCTCGGCCAGTTCGGCCGCTTGCAAATGGACGTCTGCGGCTACGAAACGATCGTGGGCGAAGTGTTCGGCCGCGATTGCCAGTCTCTACCATGAAGCGATGGCGGAAGTCTCCCGCACCCACGCGCGCCACCACATCGTGACCGCGAAACGCGCCGGCGCGCCGTTCTCCTTTTTCTGCCAGGCGCTCCGCTCTGCGTCGGCACTACGGCCGCTATCCAAGCTTTCTGGCTGCAGACCTTTCCCGTCCTGCTTCATGCCGAACCGGCTCGTCCTTCCCCTGCGTCGCCTCTATCAGCGCTCGCGTCGCCTAAACATGGAACAGGCGCATCGTCGGTGTTTGTTACGATCCGCGGCAGCGTCGCATCCTCGAAGTGACCTATCCTTCGTGGCGGCGAATATGCGAAACCGGCACGGCGCTGCCGCTCGTCATCCTCGATCGCTCCTATGCAGGCGAAGATTATTACTGGAACAAACACCTCCTTTATCGCGTGCCCGAGCTGCGCTCCGCCGGCGCCTGCTCTTTCTCGATAACGACGTCTTCGTTAATCCGCAGGCCGGTCCGCTGCTCCAGGAATGGGATTCGCCGCTGATCGGCGCGACCTCCGAGAGCGCCCAGGCCGGTTGGTCGCCGGAATTCATCGCGCGCTACTACGACGAATACTCCGTCGCGCAGACGCCGCCGCTGGCCGACTCCGCAGATCATCAACACCGGCGTGCTCGTCATTCCGCGCGAGCAGGCCGATTTCTCGAGCGCGTTTACCGCGAGTGGAAAGGCGCGTAAAGCACGCCCGCGATATCGCGACCGGCTCACCAAGGATCCATTTGCGGTCGCCGCCGATCAACCCCACGTCTCCTACGCGCTCCAAGCCCAAAACCGCTACCGCGATTTCGGCCCTCGCCACAACACCCTTTGGTGGCATTGGTATCGTCAACACGTGAGTCCTCGCCAAATGCCATTTCTTCTCCGCTCCAAGGCTGCCGCCCTCACCGTCGATCGATTCCCGCGCCGGCTCTGGTGCGCCGCCTTCGGCGGGAACGCGCGATCTTCGCGCGTGCCTCGGCGATTCGGACTTCCTCCATGTCGCCGGCAGCAAGTCGTCGCTCTTTCTCGGGGAAGATTGCGCCCGATGAACATGTGGCTCACGCGCCTTCGCGTCCGCTTAAAAAATGCGCTCCCGACGAGAATCGATCCCCTATCGCTTCGGACATTTCGCTTACCAGCTCTTGGTTAAGATTCAGGACCGGCTTCGAGAAACAAAACTGCGCCGCGCGAGATCACCGACAACTCGATTTTCATCCGGGAAGAGGAGATGGCGATGTGCTCCATTTTCCCCAAGGAAATCCTCGACCTCACGATCGAACTTTTTCACCCGCGCACCGTCCTCGATGTCGGCTGCGGCACCGGAATCAGCCTCGATTATTTCATGAGCAAAGGGATCGCCGTGCGCGGCCTCGAAGGTTCGGCGCTCGCGATTTCCAAAGCGCGTCACGCGGCGCTCATCCAGCAGCACGACTTGAACGCGCCGCTCGACCTCGGGAAAAGTTCGACCTCGTCTGGTGCTTCGAAGTCGCGGAGCACATTCACCCGCGCTCCGTCCGCCCGTTTCTCGAGACGCTCACAAACCACGGTGATCGCATCCTCCTCTCCGCCGCGCGTCCCGGCCAGGGCGGGCTCGGTCATCTCAATGAACAGGAACCGGATTACTGGATCGGGCTCATGAAGGAGCGCGGATTCGCTCTCGCCGCCGGAACCGAGCGTTATCGCTCGTTACCGGATCATTTCGCGGAAAACATCTCGTTTTCGAAGCGAAGTAAGACCGATCAAACCTTTCGCGCGACCACCAGAAACTGTTTCCCCAGCACCTTCCAGAAGAAGGGAAGGCGCAGGTAAAGTCTTACAGGGACAATGGCTGTTCGCGCTGCTATTGACCATCGTGTAGGGAAGAAATCGGTCGAGCGACAGAACCGATTTCAAACCCACGATTTGTGAGACCTTCGCCCAGCGACCGCTCCGTAAGCGGAAGATAGTGATCCCAAAAGTCCCAATAGGTTCCCGCCAGGTAGCGGATATTTGGCCCCATCGCGATCAACGGCCGCCCGGCGCGAGACAGCGAAAAACTTCATCCAGAGTCCGGCCGAGCGACGCCTTGTCGGGCAGATGCTCGAAAAAATTGCTGGTGAACACGCGGTCGAGTCCCCATCCCAACTGCCCAGCGGGTCGAGCAATCCTGCTCGAGAAAACGACACCGACGAATCGAGATGTGCGGCGCATCGGGATTCAGATCCATCGCGAGCTTCTTCCCGCAGCGATATCGTTGATGAACTCGCCATAGCCGCAGCCGAGATCGAGCACGGTGTCGGTCCGGCGCAATAAATCGCGGAAAAAATCCGGCACCAGAACCTGCCAGACTCTGCTTGCGATAGCCGCGGTTTCCGCGAATCGCGCCTCATAAATTCGCTGCAGATCTGCACGGCTATTGCGCGCTCATTGTTTTCGGTAGTCTCCGCGGCTGAAATATTTCTCCAGCCAGATGTAGAGGCAGATGAAGAGGTAGCGGCTGCCCATTTCCTTGATTTTCAGTTTGGCCTCGCCGTGCGGCGGTTGCGCCAGGTGATCGGGAATGACCGTCCAGGAATAGCCGCGCACGATCGCCTTGAGCGGGAGCTCGACCGTGAGATTGAAATGCGGCGCGATGAGCGGGCGGCAGCCGTCGATGACCGTGCGGCGGTAGGCTTTGAAGGCGTTGGTGGTGTCGTTCAGCGTGATGCGAAAGAGCACGCGGAGAAAGAAGTTGGCGAGGCGATTGATGCAGCAGTTTGAGCGCGCGGATAATCGATCACTCCGCCGCCTTTCATGAAGCGGCTGCCGAAGACGCAGTCGTAGCCTTCGTTCAGCTTCTCCCAGTAGCGCACCACGTCGCGGCAATCGTCGGATTCATCGGCCATCATGATCACCACGGCGTCGCCGGCGCTGGCGTCGAGCCCGGCGACGATGGCCCGCCCGAAGCCGCGCGCGGGCCGTTCTGCACTGGGCGCGGCTTCGGGGAATTTCGCGCGCCGAGCGCGGTGAGAATTTCCCAGGTCGCGATCGGTGCTGTGGTCGTCCACGACGATGATTTCATGCGGGCACGTCGCGTGATCGCGAGCTCGACATGCAGATGTTTGACGGTCGAGGCGATGCAGCCCTCTTCATCGCGCGCCGGAGATGACGACGGAGAGCAAGCGTGAGCGGCTGCGGGCGCGGGTCCGGCGTTCATGGAGTCGGAGAGCTCCAGCCAGTCGGGATGCTGCCTCGGCGTGCTGCGCGATTTCTTCGAGAATCGATCGGCGAGCGGGGTCTGCGGGCGCCAGTCCCAGTGCGCCGCGGCGAGCGCTGGAATCGAGCACCACCCACGGCAGATCGAACGGGCGCGGGCGTCGGATCCGAGGCGACTTCGCGCGGGCCGAAACGCGCGGCGCACCAGTCGCTGAGTTGCGCGAGCGACATGCTGTTTTCGACTCCGCCGCCGACGTTGATGATGCGCGTGCACGCGCAGCGGTCGGCGTCGGCGAATTGCTCGCGCGAGCAGCGGAACGAGATCGCGCGGATGCAGGCAGTCGCGGACCTGAGTGCCCGTGCCCGTCGAAGCCGATGTATTTCAGCGGGCGCCGCCGCAGCCAGGAGTTGATCCAGAAACTGAAAATGCCCTGCTCCGCGCTGACCAAACTGGCCGGCGCCCGCCAGCACGCCGCAGCGATTGATCCAGACCGGGAAAGTCGAACGCTTCGCCGTATTCCAGCGCCAGCAGTTCCGAGGCGAGCTTGGTGCTGCCGTAAAGCGAGACGGGCGGCGTGGTGGAGAAACTCTTCGCCGATGCCCGCGCGCTGAGATACCCGGCGGGCAGGTCGCGCGAATCGAGCGCGAAGGCGCCTCCGCTCCTGCACCGGCAGCGCGGCCAGCGGCGGCGATCGAATAGACGCGGCTGGTGCTGAGCAGGATAAAGCCCGCGCGATCCGCGCTTGCAGTATTCGAGCAGGTTGATCGTGCCGCCGAGATTGTGCTCGACCAGCTGGCGGCTGCTGCTGCGGCCATCGACGCCGGCGAGAACGCTCGCATGGCCGCGGCGTCGATCACCCATCGGCCGTCAGAGCGTCGATATCGCCTCTATTCCGAAGGTCGGCGTGCCGCACCGCAATGCCTGCCCGTCCAAGAGCAGCGATTCGGCTCGCTGCCGGGTCGGATAAAATTATCGAAGCCGAAAATCTCGCTCTCGGGAAGAACCTCATGCAGCCGTAAGGCAATCGGTATGCCGACAAATCCACAAACGCCAGTGATCAATATTCGCATTCAATTCCTATAATATTCTGTCCTTCTTGCTGATCTCGGACCGCAGAAAATGCTAAAACCGGAGCGACCGGGGCAAAGTTCTCTTGTCATACGGCGCGGAGCAAGCGAAAAGCACCCCTAAGCGCAAATCAGGTTCAAATAAGGCCCTCCGGTGAACAAACCCAATACGCACTGTAAAAAGGCAACACTCGCTCCTGACTAGGATTCCGCTCATCGTTGCCAAATTGTTTCTCCAGAACACCAGCACCTTAAGTCGACATCAACGACATGGCCAGCCAAACCTCTTTTTCGGACTTCCTTAAGCAAACTGTTCAAACATTAGGCAAGTAAACAAACGTGTCCCGAAACCACATCAAACCCTATTTGAGTGCCCGTCCCTACTTCTTGTCGGCCATCAGGGGACTTACGGTTTTTCCAATCTTGGTCCTCGTTACCTTGATTCTATGCTTCGCGTGCGACGTTCCTACATCTGACGACTGGGATCTCGTTCCTCTATTAAGGAAGCAGGCGGATCACACCCTGACTTTCCAAGATTTCTGGCAACCATACGAGCAGCATGAAATCTTCGCCGGAAAGGTTGTCATGTAAGCTTAGCGAGGCTGAGTCACTGGAATTTGAATTATCAGTATGCCCTGAATCTCTTTGTTCCGTCGGAACCCTGTGCGCGATCACTGGCATCATTAAAAGAGTATCGAAAGAACCCGATGACAAAGGTTGGTATATCTTGCTTCAGCATGTTCCTTCCTCGTTTTCTCCCTCAACGGGTGGGTAAATTATTTTTGGGGATGGACATTTTCTTGTCTTTTGAGCGTATGCGCGGCCGCTTGGGGTATTGCGATGCTCCTTCCCATGACCTCCCTCCGGTTTACAGCTGCTATAGTTCTAGGGATCGTGGCAAGCATTTCGTTTGGCAACGGATTGCTTTTTTGGCCCTCCGCCATTTTTGTAATTTTCTTTCACCCTTTGCCGCGCCTTAAAAAATTCGCGTGCCTCGGCTTGCTCGTTGTCTCGGGAGCAGCCACTTCTCTGGCGATTCTCAGACAAATTGATTTTCGACACGACGTTTCTGGAGCGACCTCAGCCAATTTTCACAGCATGTTCTTATACCTTACAAACTTCTTGGGCACTCCCCTCGCGCCGCCACGCTTCTTCCTCGGCGTCATCGCCAGCGTACCGGGATTTGCGGCTCGTGCTTCTCAGCTGGAAGGCTCTTTTAGAGCGCGACTCCGCAATTTTGCAAGTAATTGCACTTGGGTGCTACTCACTCGCGAGCGCTGGTTTGATCGCAATTATCTGAGTTGCCTTCGGCGTGACTCAAGGTAGCGACCCTCGCTATTATCCGATCGCATGTTTACTTTGGGTCTCCGTTGCCGTTCTGCTCTACTATTGGATGCAAAAACTTCGCGTTCCCGAAACTTCGCTCACTCCCGATGTGTGCACTTCTCGGCATACTTCTGTTATCATGTATTCGGACGACGCCTCAATTTGAAATCTCGCACGTACAGCCAGCATCAACAGCGAGCGCGTGCCTCTTTGATTAACGGCAGCGACGAACACGCTCTCGAATGGATCAGCACCGCGAAAGTCAGCGTAAGAGAAATAAAGAACCGTAGTAACTTTTTGAAGACACAAAACCTTTCCCTGTATCGAAACCGTAGCTTTCTCGGACGGGATTTCGAGCGGCAGACGCAAACGATCGACGGCCGAGTCTGAATCTGTGGCGACTTAGCAATTCGCAATTCTTCGGCATTTGTTTTTCCTTACCAACAAATAGTTTATCCGAGAAAGTTGTGTTCGAGGATTCTTTCCTTCCTCCACCTCGAGGCTCGTTGACAGTCTCTCGCCGGACTAAGTGGTAGATTTATGGGACTCGATAGCGACGGCACGAAATTCCTTTTCGCAGCACACGCGGCTGGCGTTTCCTTTCGCCATACCGCGATGCTCGGCCGGCAGAATTTTTTCCCGGCGCCGGCGGAGCTCCAGCGTCTGCTCGATCTTCGCTTGCCGGGTAGGTCCGCCCGCGAATTCCTGGCCGAATCGGAAAGTTACGCGGAAAAATATCTTGAGTTGCTTGGTGCCGACGAAGTCGTCGCGATCGATAACTCTCCTTATGAAGGGGCTTCGGTCGTGACTAGACATGAACGCGCCGATTTATCCCTTCACTTCAGGAGCGTTTTTAGCGTTGTTCTTCGATGGCGGGTGTCTTCGAACACATCTTTGATTTTCCCCAAGCCATTCGGAACTGCATGGAGATGCTGCAGGTCGGCGGACATTTCCTAGGGATCAGCGCCGGCGAATAATTTTTGCGGACACGGCTTTTACCAGTTCAGCCCGGAACTTTATTTTCGGATTTTCACCGAGCAAAACGGCTTCGCGCTTCGCGGTCTACTGACCAAGGAAGGCAGTGGCTGGTATCGGGTGCAGGATCCTGACCAAGTCGGCGGCCGGGTGGAAATGCAAAACAATCGCGCTGCCTACCTCTTTGTGCTCGCGAAAAAGATCGCCGCGCGGCCGCTCTTCGTCGCTCCCCCGCAACAAAGTGATTATGCGCGCACGTGGAGGGCGGACACCAACCGTCCGGAGATCGCGCCGCCGGCGGCGCCCTCTTTCTCCGCCCAACTTCGGACGTTCCTGCCCCCAAATATCCGGGATGCCTCCGCCCGCTGGCCGCTCACCTTCCGCTTCGTTATCGCTACTCCTGTTATAAGCGCCTCAAGGAAGCAGCGTTCCTCCGCGGCGATTTCGAATTCCATCCGTCATGAACCTGCTCACCTCGTTAGGCGAAAAATGTCGACCTTCGCGGCCACGGTTCGCGCCGTGAAAAACTGGCCGGCCGTCGCGCGCGCGCGGCTCGACTCTCCGCTGCGATCGAGACGCTGAATTTCCGCAATGGCCTGAAGCTGCGCCCGATGCCGCCCCTGAAAGAAGCCTGGGGCGAAATCTTCGAACCGGCCATCGCCGATCTATACGGAATCCGCGCCTGTCAGCCCGACCTAATCATCGACGTCGGCGCAAACATCGGTGCGTTCACCTGCCTCGCCGCTTACCTCCACCCGGACGCGCAGGTCCACGCCTTTGAACCATCGCCGCCGCATGCCGATCGGCTCGCGGATAATGTCGCGCTGAATCGCCTGGCCAATGTGGTCCTGCACCGAAAAGCCGTCACGAAAGATGGACGGACCATGGTTTTCTCCCAGTTCGCGCCGGCGGCGCCTCCGGTATCGTATTGCAGGGGGATGGGCCAGCCACGGAGCTTGAGAGCGTCTCGTTAGGCACGGTTGCTTTCGGAGACGCGCGCTTCCTCTTCCTGAAACTGGATTGCGAGGGCGCCGAAGGCGAAATCATCGAGTGGCTCTGCGCCAATCTCTCAAGCTTGCCCGCAAAGGTCATGATCGCCTGCGAATACCACCATTGGTGTCCGCTATCTCTCGTCGAACTACTCGATCTTCTCCGCACGCACGGGTTCGAGGCAGAACCCCGCACCCTTTTCGACGAGTCCTACCTCTTCGCATCCCGCGGACGGCCGGCATAGATCCATGACCGCGCAGTTCCTCGAGTTCGAAAGAATCGATCGTGCCCAGGATGCCGCAGCGCCGACATTCACGCCGCCCCCGAGCGGGACATCGCGCAATGCGATGCGTGCC
This sequence comes from uncultured Verrucomicrobiae bacterium, assembly GCA_963742845.1. Classification (GTDB taxonomy): domain Bacteria; phylum Verrucomicrobiota; class Verrucomicrobiia; order Chthoniobacterales; family UBA10450; genus Palsa-1392. Next base: position 459,937 of record CAVUNK010000009.1, read on the forward strand.
GATTGTATTTTAGGAACCCGCGACCCACTCAGGCCGAGATCGCTCGTTCCTATGACACGGGGGAACCTTCGAGGCGTGGCAGGACGAAGAAGCGGCGCGCGCCAAAATGTGGGAACGCCGTCTCGCCCTCGTCCGGAAGCATGTCCCCGGCGGCCGCCTGCTCGATGTCGGCACCGGCGACGGCCGTTTCTCGTCACGGCTCAACAGGGAGGATTTGAAGTTGCGGGCACGGAAGTTTCCGCCGCGGGCGCCAATTACGCCCGGGAACGCGGCTTTGAGGTTCACCTCGGACAGATCACCGATCTCGACCTGCCCGCGGAGAGCTTCGAGATCGCCACCATCTGGCACGTCCTCGAGCATGTGCCCGACCCGGCCGCGGTCCTGCGCAAAGTGCATTCCCTCCTCCGGCCTGGCGGCGTTCTCGTTGTCGCCGTCCCTAATGAGGAAAACTATTTCCTCCGCCGCCGCCTCGGCCAGGCTGCGGGCCGGAGCAGCCCGTTCGATCCGCTGACTTTCGGCGGCGAAATCCATCTCACTTACTTCCGGCCCGCGACTTTGCGCTCCGCCCTGCGCGCCGCCGCATTCAGCGTCCTGGAATTCGGCGTCGATGACATCTACCACGTGCGCGACCTGAAGATGTGGATGAAACTGAAGCTCCAGCAATGTCTGGCGAAAACCCTCCGGTGGCATTTCGCCGTGGCGATGTACACGCGTGGCGCGGCGCGAGGATCCGCAGCCTGCCGGCTATCGCGATCTCATAGCTCGACCGTTGCCTTCAGTTATTATTCCGCTCCTGTTTCCGGCGGCGGGAACCGGCTCGGGAGCTCTTTCGCTCCACCTTTCCTGTGCAGGAATTGCCTCCGGAACTCTGCCGCTCACGTTTCCGAGCGTCACAGATTGCCTCCGGAACTCTGCCGCTCACGTTTCCTGCGCAGAAATTGCCTCCGGAACTCTTCCGCTCACGTTTCCGGCGCTGAAATTGCCTCCGGAACTCTTCCGCTCACGTTTCCGGCGCAGCAATTGCCTCCGGAACTCTGCCGCTCACGTTCCCGGCGCTCCGGATCTGCCTCCGGAACTCTTCCGCTCACGTTTCCTGCGCTCGAAATTGCCTCCGGAACTCTGCCGCTCGCGTTTCCGGCGCTGGAGTTGCCTCCGGAACTTCTCCGCTCGACCGTTCCCGGCGCGCTCGACCGTTGGCTCCGGAACTTCTCCGCTCCCGTTCGACTTTATGCCGTTGTCGCCTGAGATACAGGAAATGGAAGATTGCGCCGGCGAATGCCATCATCTGCTTCGAGTGCCTTCGTTCCTCGTTGCGGTTGCACTCAACCTCACTAAGCTCGCTCTCCACCGCTGCCGCAGCCCCGCTCAGCAGCACCGCCAAATGAAGCTTTCATCCTCGCTATGCCAGGGTTCATAAGGCTGACTGGCGCTCGACTCTATTCCTCCGCCGTAGCCTGGTCTTTTGTCTTCACGGCCATCCGGGCCGGGGGAAATCTTCTCGTGCTCCCTTTGATGCTGCACAAACTGAGTCCCGACGATCTCGGTCTCTGGTATGTTTTCCTCTCCCTGGGCGGGATGGCGAGCCTGATCGATTTCGGCTTCTACCCTACGATGTCGCGCGTGACCGCCTATCTCTGGGCCGGCGCGGAGGAAATCCTTGAAGACCGGGGTGGCGCCGGTCCGCCCGACCGGTGAGGCCCCGCGCGCGCCGAACTTCCGGTTACTCGCCGATCTGGTGAAAACAATGCAGATTTACTACTGGGGGATCGGCCTTTTCGTCACCCTGACGATGGGAATTTTCGGTAGCGTCTGGATCCTCCAAAAAGCCCAACACCTGCCGGATGCCCATGCGGTCTTCTGGGCCTGGCTGCTCTTCCTCGCCGGCATCTTCGTGAACATCACCAGCGGGATGTGGCACCCGCTGCTTTCCGGGATCAACGAAGTGCGTCTGAACCAACAGGTCTTTGTTTGCGGCCTGGTGGTGAATTACCTAACAATCATTATCGGGCTGCTTTTCGGTGCGGGCCTCTTCGCGCCGGTCGCAGGCTTTTTTCTTATGGGCTTGATCTCCCGCAGTGGCGCTCGGATGCAATTCAATCGCTTCGCCCATTCCAAGGAATACGCTGCAACTTCGCGCTGGTCATCCTCTCTGCTGCGCGCGCTCTGGCCGACCGCCTGGAGGACTGGGATCGTGACTTTGGGGATCTACGCCACCCTTAGTGCCGGAACGCTCATTTGCTCGGCGTTTCTCGGTCTCAAGGCAGCCGGCTCTTACGGGTTGAGCATGCAGTTGGTTTTCGCGGCGGTGGCGATCGCGGCGTCATTCATTCTGGTCAAAGTGCCGGTCATCGCGCAAATGCACGCGCTCGGGGAAGAGGAGGCCATCAGCCAAGTGGTCTTTCCTCGGATGCGCTGGTTCTGGGGCGTCTATGTGTTTCTCGCCGCGATGACGGTTCTTTTCGGCAACTATCTCCTCCAAAATTGGCTTCACGCGCGGACGCTTCTTCTCCCCACTCCGCTTCTGATAGCCGTCTTCGTTATCGGGGCCTTGGAAGCGCATCATGGAGTGTTTCGGGAACTCGCGGTCACTGCCCACCGCAATCCCTTTGCAACGCCGGTCGTCGTCTCCGGCCTGCTCATCGTGCTCCTGAGTGTCCTGCTCGTTCCACGCTTCGGCATCTGGGCACTGGTCCTCGTGCCTGGGATCGTGCAAATTTCCTTCAATAACTGGTGGATCGTGCAGGGTCGGATTACAATCGATGGGCCGTTCTCCCGGCGATTACATAAACGGCCTCATTGGACGTGCAGGTAAACGCGCCTCTCCCTGAAACCGTCTCTGATGGAAGCGCCCGCACCTCGCAATTCGAAGCAGAAACTTTGGCCGCGTCTAGTCGATGGCTTTAGGCAACACTGCGGCTACCGTTTTCCGAGAATGGGTCGGACTGCTTTCGCGAAAATCTTTGCCAGCCTGCCTTCAGTAATCGAAACACAACTTTTCCCCGGAATTCACGCATCCTTGGATATGCGAGATGAAACCCAGCGGACCACCTACTGGTATGGCACTCGGTTTGAAGAGCCAACCCCAGCAATCCTCCAAGAATGGAGCGTCGGGGCGAGCCACTTTTTCGACATCGGCTCCAACTATGGTTTCTTCAGTTTCCTCCTCTACTCCTCGGTCCCGCAACTCGAAATCTTCTCCTTCGAACCGAACCCAAAGACATTCGCACGGCTCAGCGACATTTGCGCACGAAATGGAGCGACGCGCATTCATCCGCAGCCCTACGGATTATCCGACGCCGCTGGCCGCCTGGAGTTCTTGCAGTTATCGGGTAACTCCGGCCATTCCTCCTTTGCCGGCGTCCGCGATTATCAGGCCGGCTAGGGCTAGCCAAGATGATGGCGAAACTAACCTCATGCGATGTCTGGACATTCGACGAGGTCGTGGAACGCTTAGCGATTCCCTATCCCGGGCATCCTTGCTGGCTGGCCAAAATCGATGTCGAAGGCTTCGAGCTGAAAGTGCTGCATGGCATGCGAAAGGCGCTGGCTCAGCGGGTTTTTAAGGGGATCGTCCATTGAACTGTTCGAAGAAAATCTAGCCGAAGCTGATGCGAGTAGCGCAGACGTGGAAAATTTCCTAGCGGAGTTCAGCTACCATCGCCAGACCCATGGAACGGGACAGCTTAGGCAACCTCTAAATCATAACGCTTACTTCATTCCCAGGTAGCTGATTGACAGCAAACCCGATGATCACGGCCGCGAAACGTTTTCTTCCAAAGTATCTCCGCGCCGCTGGAGCAAGCCTCTACCTTTTTTCTGCGGGCGTTTTTTCGCGACGGCATCGGTTCTTGATTTTCCAGATCGCAGAGCATTTCGGATTGAAGGTCCCGCCGCCGGCGCAGCCGATCCCCCAGATTTTGCTGGGCGACATTCTCGGCCCGCATCTGGATCTGGAACTGCGAGAAGCACTCGGCGCGCCCGGCAATGTATCCCTGCTTGAGCTACTCGTAATTGCGACGCTGGCGCGGCAGGCGCGGCCGGCCGCGGTTTTTGAGATCGGCACCTTCGATGGGCGCACGACTTTAAATCTGGCGGCGAACCTGCCCGAAGAGGGAGAAGTCTGGACGCTCGATCTCCCGCGCTCGGGCCTCGACCAAACCAGATTCAAGATCGAAGCCGGGGAGCGCGCTTTCGTGGCGAAAGAGGAATCGGGCGCAAAGTATCGAAGCACGGAGCAGGCAGCAAAGATCACTCAGCTTTACGGCGACTCGGCGACTTTCGACTTTTCTCCCTTTGAGAAACGGGCGGGACTGGTCTTCGTCGACGGGTCGCACACCGAGGAATATCTGCGCCACGACAGCTCAACCGCGCTGCGTCTGGCCGCGGCGGGCGGCGGTCGATTCTTTGGCACGATTACCAGCAGGATTGGCCTGGAGTCATTGAAAGGGTTGAACGATCTCTACCGAACCGATCCCGCCTTCTCCGCCCTGCGCCGGATCGAAGGCACCACCCTGGTGATGTTGCAGCTTGAAAACACTCGTCGTTAGGCTGGATCATCTCGGCGACCTGTTGCTCACCACGCCGCTGGTGCGCGCGCTCGCCGCTGGCGGGCCACGAGGTGGATGTGCTCGCGCGCCAGGCTTTCGCGCCGATCTTTCTCCACTCGCCTCATGTGCGGGAATGGTATCGCTCTAGAATCGGTCGCGCCGGATTTCCCGCGCGCCTGGTGGAAGCTGTCGCGCTGGCTACGCGCGCGCCACTACGATCTGATCATCCTCGCTTACGCGAAAGAAAAGCGGCTCTGCTTCGCCTCCGCCTTCAGCGGAACCTCGCGCCGCATCGCAATGTGGAGTGGCATCTGGGGGCGCCTGACTCTGCACCAATGTCTGCGGTCGGAAATTCTGACCAATCCGCGGCCGTTTGCGCAGATTCTCCTGCGCTGCGCCGAGGCGGTAGGCGCTCCGCCGCGCGGGATCAAGCCGGATTTTTTCCTGTCCGAAAACGAACAGGCGGACATGCGCAAGCTGATCCCGGCGCACTGGCCGGCCTCACACTCGTTGGCATTCATCCCGGCTCGGCCGGCAACGCCTGCAACCTGCCGAGCAAGGTCTACGCGGAACTCGCCGCGCAAATTTTGCAGGGGACGGATTGCGGCGTTGTCGTCACCGGCACGGTGGCGGAGAGGAAGTTGCTCGCGGATTGGCCCGAGGAGGTTCTCGGTTCCAATCGCGTCTGGAATTCAATGGGAATGCTCGATCTGCGGCAGTTCGCATGTCTCATCGCCGATTTGAGAGTCTACGTCTGCTCGAGCACCGGACCATTCACATCGCCAGTGCCCTCGGCACCGCGACCGTTTCGCCGTTTTGTCCCACGGTCCCGCTCAACGCCGCGATCTGGGGCAACGTCGGCGCGCGGGCACGGGTCGTCGAACCGGCGCTCTGCCCGCGGCGCGCGGGCGGAGATGTCTGCTGCGATTTCGGTGGCCAAATTTCAGCCGGACAATTGCTGGTGGAAATTCAGCAGCTGCTGGCTTCATCGGCCTAACGAATCCTCAGGCGCGCATTTGTTCCCTGACGAGTTCCGAAACCCGCGCCGGTGCCAGAGTTTCGAAAGCGGCCGCCTGATCGGCCGGTGCGACCCGCTCCAGCGCGGGCGCCGCGTCGATCTCCGTTTCGCAGTAGGCGCCGGTTTCAATCCTGCCAACAGCAAAGTTGCGCACGAACACGACCGGTGTGCCAACGGCGTTGGCGAGATGCCGCGGGCCGGAGTCAGGACAGAGCACGACCGCGCATTTTTCCAAAAAACAACCGAGCGCGAGCAGGTCGAGCTGGCCGGTCAGGAGCGGTGCCTGCAATCCAAACTGCGCCTTGAGCTCGCCGAGCAATGCCCCGTCTTCCGCCGTGCCGCAAAGCACGGTGCGGCCAATGTCCGCTGCTTCGAGCTGCGCAACGGTTTCCGCGAATTTACGCGCCGGCCAGACACCCGACGCCTGCCGGCTGGTCAGGAAACAGGCGATCACCGGATCCTTCCCCAAGCCCGCTCGTTGCCAAACTGCCTCCGCCTTTTCTGCGTCTGCCCGCTGCGGGATAAATTTTCGGGCGCAAGGACCAGTCAGGCGTGCGCCCGGTAATTTGCGCGACCAAATCGCGAAAATAGGCCGGATAAGGCTGCGGATAATCGATTCCGACTGGATGGGTCACGAGCGCGGAAAAGCCTTTGTGCACATAACCGACGCGATTCGGAATGCGCTGGCCAACCACCTTGAGCAGATCGCGCCAATAGCCGCCGCTGTTATAGCAAATCGCCACATCGACTGACTTGAGCAGGTCCAATTTGGCAACGCAGCTGTTAATGGAGGGATTATTCGCGAGGACCGCCGCACGCGGACGCCGCGGCGACATAATGCCATCGCAATTTGGGAACCCCTCCGCCAAAGCCGGCAGTGAACCCGTGTTGTAGAGCACATCCCCGATGTGATCCGCCCCGAGCAAGAATTCCGCGCCGCCACGAATGCGGAGTCCGTCGGCGGACGCCGGACCGCGATGCGCACGGCCGGGGCCAGAAGCGGCGCGGCCAGCTCGCTCAGTCGCGCAGCGAGCGCCTTCCGCGGGTCACGGAAAGCGCGGGCATTGACCTGTAGACGCGCGCATCGACCCTATCTTCGCGAAAAAATTGCCGCGCGCATCCGAGCAATCTACTATTGGGCGCATGTGCCGCGCTGACCGCAAATGATTGGGCCCCGCTTTGGCTTGTGGGTGATCGCAGTCATCGGACTGATCACGTGCGCCGCGCTCGGGATGGCGGTGGCGAACGATGCCGTTTCAACCGTGATCGTGATCGGCACCGTCACGCTTGCCCTAATCTGGGCCACGACTGCCAGAGGGCGCTGGTGGCTGCTCGTTCCCGCCGCCGGGACGCTCGGGGGATACTTTTACTTCGGCTTCAAACTTTATCCTCATGAAGTGGCACTCGCGGGAAGCCTGCTGCCGCTAATCCTGGTCAGTGCGGTGCGCTCGCGGGGAGCGGTGCAGCAGCGAACTACTCCCTTCCCTACCGTTCTCTATCTGCTCGGGCTCTATCTCTTCGCTCACTGGCTCGGCAGTAACATCTACAACAAGCTGGATGGCGGAGGCGGCTACGGAAATGTCACGCGCGCCTATTTCAACGCCTATTGGGTGATCATTTTTCTCTGGGCCTTCTGGCAGCATGGTTCGACCAAATATCATTCCCGCCGCGCTTCTCCTGAGTTACCTCGCCGCCGGCGCTCGAGTCGTCGTCGGAATCCTGACTTACTTCACCAACGCCTTCGCCTACATTCCGGTCATTAATTATGTCCTTCCCGGTTCGACTCATGCTCGCGGCGCTGACTTCGCGTTCTCTGGCTTAACCTTGGCCACCCTCGCCGCCTGTTATTTTCTGATTCAAGAAAGGCTTTCTTCGGAAGTCATTTCACTTTCTCGATTTTCTTGGCAGCTGCGTGGCCCTACTTTTCGGTGCCGGGCGAACCGTTCTTGTCCTGGTCTGCCTGATTCCAGTCTTTGCGGCGCTCCTCTACCGGAAAGTCATCCCCCTTCTTTTTGCTTCCGACACTGGTCGTGAGCGGTTTTCTTGGTCCTCAATCTTGAACCCAGCTTGCTCGATAACCTCTCACCCCGGTGCAACGTTCGGCTTCGATCTTGCTATTCGATCAGACGCAAGTCTGAGAAGTACGGGCTCGCGGAATCAAGCGATGAATGGCACGCGAACATGCGCGCACTTGGGTATAAGAAATGGACTAGACTCGTGGAATACCTTTCTTTTCGGAACCGGCATCCGCCCCTACGACAACGCGATCAGCGAAACGATTCTTGGCGTCGACGACAAACGAAGATTATCAGGAGTCTTCGGCCAAGGTCGGCGCTTACGAGTCCGGCTGGTGGACCGTTATCGCCGTGACCGGCCTGGTCTGGGCTTGCTGCTCTACCTGAGTGTTCTTCTCTATCTTTTGCGCCGGCTTTTGCCGATTCTTCTTCGCGAAAAGGTATCGGACCATGCTCATGCCTTCGCCTTTCTGGGGGTCTTTGGGATTGTGATCTGGCTTGGCCTCGGGTGGACCAACGGAGGTTTTCCCAGCACGGAAATCATGTTTGGCTTCCTCGCGCTTCTGGCGCTGGAGGATCAAAATAAGGAACGACGTCCGCTGCTCGACGTAGAACCGACTGTTCCCTTGGCCCGGCCCGTACGATCCAAGGTCGTCGCACCCGCGAGATGACCGAGCCCTTGCGGGATCGCGTGGTTTTCTTTGAGCCCTGGAGCCTGGGCGACGTCATGATCGCCGCCGCCGCCGCGCGCGAGCTCGCGCAGCCTCCGGCGATCGCCTGCCATTCGGCCTGGCACCCGCTCCTTCGCCGCGCCTTCGGCGCCGACACCGGCCATTGAATTGATCCCGGTCGACCTGCCCTACACGACCAGGAAGCGGACCAACGCCTTCGATGCTAGCGACGACTTGAGCTGCGGGCCGTACCCCGACACGACCTGCGTCCTGAGTATTCGCGGCGATCTTCGCGATCTCGCCGCGGCGCGAAGGCTTTTCCCGAGGGCGCGCATCCGCATGAACGGCTGGGTGCGATTTTTCGGGCGGAAGAGTGCGATCGTGAATCTCCCCTATCGCGTCGGCCTTTTCCCGGCTCGGAACCGTTACCAATCGTGGGCGAAACTTGCCGGCGTGCCCTACGAAACAGTGGTCGCTACCTATCACCGGCTGCAAGCGGCAGCCTCCAGGAACAACCAGGTCGCGATTCATGTGGGAGCGCAATGGCGCTCGAAGCAGTTTCCTGAGGTTGTCGCTCTCCGCGAGTCACTTGTTAACGCAAGGATTCGCGGTAACCATCCTGGCGGGCCCGGGCGATCTCCTGCCGCCCGGCCTTGGGTGAAAGCGAAGTGAAACGCGTCGCCGATGAGTCATTGGTCATGAACTGCAAACAGCAGCTCACGTGATCACGAACGACTCCGGACCGATGCACGTGGCGGCATTCCTCGGCTGCCGCACCGATCGCCGTGGTCCGCACCTCACCGATCGAAGAATGGGCGCCGCCTGCCGTCACACTTATCAAGTCACAGGAAACGCCCCGCGGTTATCGTCCGCACCCGCGCTATATGTCGGACGAACTCTTCCGGGATGGCCGACAGTGCCAGAAATCGTTGCCGCAGTCTGGAAAAGTTAGTCTGAGATCTACCAGATCGTGGCGGTGTAGATCACCACTGCCGCCAGGATTCCCGCGATGTAGCTCGTGCGATCGGTGAGCGCGAAGACGACCGGGTCCTGCGGCACTTCGCCGCGGTTGGCTTTGAACCAGAGGCGCGTGATCCAGTAGAGAAAGAGCGGGCAGAGCAGAAGCAGGACGGTCGGATGACGGTAGAGCAGTCGCACTTCCGGACTCATGACATAGAGGACGAGGACGAGGACGGAAATCATTCCGCTGGCGACGCCAAAGGTTCCGATCGGTTCCAGGTCGCTCCGGAGATATCCGCGACCGGCGGCGGCGCCTTCCTCGACGGCCATGGTCCGCAGTTCGGAATAGCGTTTCACCATCGCCAGCCCGAAAAAGAAGAAAACGGAAAACGCGAGCAACCAGTCCGAAACGCCGATCCCGGTCGCCGCACCACCGGCCAGCAAACGCAGGGTATAGAAGCAAGCGAGCACGACGACATCCAGCATGACGACGCGTTTGAACCAGGTGGAGTAGACGAGATTACTCGCGAGATAAATGCCCACGACGAGGAGGAAAATTCTTCCCCCCGATAAGTCCGATCCCCAAGCCCGCCAGCAGGAGGAAAAGGCTAACAATGATCGCGAGCGGGATCGATACGCGGCCAGACGCCAGGGCGCGCCGTGATTTGACCGGATGACTACGATCCGACTCCAGGTCGAGCATGTCGTTGAAGAGGTAAACTCCCGACGCGACCAGGCTGAAGGCAACGAAGGCAGTCGCCGCGGCGAACATGGCGCGGGGATTAGTGAGCTGGTGCGCAGTCAGGACCGGCACGAAGACGAGCACGTTCTTCGTCCACTGATAAACACGGCAGGACTGGAAGAGCGCTGACACTTTGCCGCCGGTTTTCCGAAAGGTGGCTTCGACCGGGACAACGTTTTTCACTTTGGCAATGAAGCGTTCGCTATCGTGGACCACAACTCCGCGCCGCGCGATTCGCCAGACCGCGAAGTCTGCCGGAGAATCGCCCGCATAGTCGAAACCTTTTTCGCCGAATCTCTCCTGCAACCGCCGCGCTTTTTCCCGGCCTTTGAGATTCACCGACCCGTCGCTCGCGATGACTTCGGTAAACAATTGAAGGTGCTCCTGCACTTTCCGGGCAATCGACTCATCGGCCGCCGTGACCAGGATCAGGCGCCGGCCCAGGGTTTGTTCGTGCCGGAGATAGGTGAGCAAGTCCTGCCGATACGGCAACCGCGCGGCGACAAAAGGGACGCGCCGCGCCGCTTCCTGTTTCACGGTTGCCCGACCGCGCAGCAACCAGAGCGGAATCATCGGCAAAGTCAGCGGCGCATGCCGGACCAGAAGCAAGAGCGACTCATGCAAAAGATCGGTCTGAATAAGAGTCCCATCGAGGTCGATGCAGAGCGGCACCCGCTGGCGCGTGGCGAAATCATCGGCCATAGATAGCGGCGGCGAGTCGAGCATTCGCCGCCGACGCTAGCAGAGAAACCTACCGTGCAAAAACAAACCTCGTATTTCGCGATCGGCCTGATGGCGCTGCTCGTCGGCGCGCTGGCAGTGACGAATCAAAGCCTTTGGATCGACGAAGGCGCGGCGGCGCTAAAGGCGATGGAGCCGACTTTGCCCGCTTGGTGGCTCAACCTGAGGACGGAAGGAAACTCGAACCTGCAGCTCCTGGGAGAGCTTTTTTACCTTTGGGGTTGGGCGAAAATCTTTGGCTCCTCGGAGATTGCGTTGCGGGCTTCGAACATTCCGTTTTTCGCGGGAGGAGTGGTGGCTTTAGCGTGGGGATTCTCGCGGCATCGCAGGATGCAAATCGCGGTCACGGTCGTCGCCTGCACGAATGCTTTTCTTTGGTATTACCTGAGCGAGGCCCGGCCTTACGTTGTTCTTTTTGCTTTCGCAGCGGTGGTGGCCGCTTGTCTCTTTCGCCTGGTCGAGAACGACGCCGAGGCGTTGCAATCCAGGACTTGGTTTGGACTTTTCTGCACCGGGATCATCGGTTTGTGCGTCACCAGCATGATCGCGGTGCCGTGGGCCTTGGGGGCGATGGGTGCGGTCCTCTATTGGTGCGGGTTGAGATCCAGTTTTCGGATGGCCTTGAGATTCAAAGGGTGGTCCTTCTTGCTCGGCGCCAGTCTTGTTTTCTTAGCGGGCTATTACGTATGGACATTGAGCCTCGGGGCGCGAGCTTCCGATGTCGGCCGAACCGGTCTGGTCAATGTGGCTTATATTTTTTATGAGTTACTCGGCCTGGCCGGGTTGGGGCCCGGACGGCTCGATCTGCGTGCGGAAGGAGCCGGACAGGCGGCGGCATTTCTCCCGCGGCCTCGCTCTCGGCGCGATCTCCCTCTTTGTGCTGGTGCTAGCCGGCAGCGCTGACTTTCGCGCGCGCACGAGCAGAAGGCAGGTCGCGTTCTTTGCCATCGCGGTCGGACTGCCTTTTGCACTGGTCCTCGCAGCCGGCGCCTCGGCGCACATGAGACTGGTCGGTCGCCACCTCGCCCCGTTGCTTCCCTTTCTGCTCGCGCTCGTCGCCGCGGGTTTTGGGAAGCTGTTTTTTCAGTCCCGCCTTTGGTTAAGGTTCCTCGCCCTTGGAGCGGTCGGAATCCTCCTGGTGTCGGCCTTGGAAATTCGCTTCGAGCCACGTCACCGACGTGATGACTATCGTTCAGCCGCCGGCCTCGCGCGGGAAGCTCTGGCGAACGGGAAAAAAGTCTGGTGGCTGGCCGATATCAGCACCGGGATTTATTATCATCTGCCACTTGGTACCGGACAGATCGCCACTTCTCCACCGCCAGGTGAAAATATCTCCCTCCCGGATCTGGTGGTTCTTTCCAAGCCAGACATCTATGACTCTTCCGGCCAGGCTCGCGCTTACCTCGCGCGAAATGATTTCAAAGTGACGAAAGAGTTACCGGCTTTTGCGATTTACGCGCCAGGTTTGCCGGCTCCTTCGAAATCTCCGGGAAAATCTGGCGAATGAAGTCCTGAATCATCGCGTCGGTCTTCTCTTCGGTGCGGCCGAAGAGGACCAGCCCGTCGGTGATATCGGCTGCGACCGTGATGTAGGCCCAGCGTTGGTTGTAACCCTTGAAAACTCGATCCTGGATGTCGAACATCTCGCGCTGCAGATGGGAAGCGGTCAGATGATGGTAACCGACGAACCAGTAGTAGTTGAGGTTGTAGACGGAAATCATTCGTCCGTCCTTGAGCGGTAATTGCCGGACATCGTGGAGTCGCGTGACGCCGAGCTTCCCGCCGGATTCCATCGGGATTTTTAGTTTGCTGGTATCGGCAATCGTCCAGCCTTGGGCCGGCAGGCAACGTTCCGGCCGATGAATACTGTTATCGAGATCGGTGCCGGAAAGGACGATCGAAACAAAGATCGAGTTACCCGCGGCATCGGTGTAGAGCTTGCGCGCGAATTCCGTGTCGCCAGCGAGCGTTTCCAATTCGCGGGCGGTGATTTTCTGGTCGGTCCCGTACCATTTTCCGACGAAATCCGGGAGCTCGAGCTTGATCCCGGCGGGCTGGATTTCCGACGCGGCGGGCAGGAAGAAAATCCCGCTAAGACCGACGCCGAGGATCAGCAGCAGAACAAGCAGGCGCTTATTACTCATGCGCGACGACCTCCCTTGCTCGCTTTTTCCCAAGCCACTTTCCGTAGTCGATGTTCAGCAGCCGGCTAAAACCAAGCATGCAGAGCAGCGCAATCGGGAAAAAGAGCAACTGGCTCGACCAGTCATGATAAATCCCGCCGGCAAACTTGGGGAAGCCAAAATGTCCGAGGAGAATGATGGTGAAAATCCGGCCGGCATTTCCGACGATCGCGAAGAGCACCGAGGCAAGCAGGATCACGACCTTCTTCCAGATTTTCGGCTCCCGCAGATGCACATAGATCGCGGTGAGCATGATCATCGCGATCAGCGAACGAATCCCGCTGCAGCCTTCCGCGATCTCGAATCCCCAGTCGCCGTGCACCGGCCGGATCGACGTCCCGATGGTGTAGATCGCGATGCCGCAGAGACTGCTCAGCACTTTAACCACGCCAATAATGAGAAACTGCAGACGGAAGGTGGTCTGCTCGAGCGCGCCGAGCGGGATCATGAAAAAAAGCAGCGCGATCGGGAAGCGAAGAATCCGCGCCATTTCCTTGCCCCAGAGAAACAGGACCATGCCATAGATCAGGAACGGGAAGCCGAAGAGCGCGACCCGCGGCTGGAAAGCGCGGGCGGCGACGATGTAGCAGACGACGCCCCAGGCGATGAAGAGCAGCCCGAGATTGCTGCCTGCGCGCGGCGCCTGGCGAATTTGGTCGCGGTGATACCAGAGGAGGAAGAGCACAAGCGGCGGAATCAGCTTGCTGTGTTCCTGGTTGTATTGCGGGAGGAAACGGAGCCAGGCCCATTCCCAGATTGGTTGCGATTGATTCGCGTAAAGGCGGAGAAAACCGAAGAAGTAAACGACGATCGCGATCGCCGCCGCGAAGAGAAGCGCGGTGAGCGGACGATTCCTAATCCAGAGCAGAAGCGACCGCAGGAGGCCACCGAATTGGATGATCTGCTCCATGGGTTGCGATCTTAGGACGAGCGAACGGAAGCCGCAACGCGACCGCCGCGCCTAACGAATTGCGAAGTCGCGGGGGGTGCGCGACCTAGTCGACGACTTCGAGACCCATCTGCCGCGCAGTGCCGGCAATGATCCGGAAGCCGGCTTCGTCGGTGCGCGAGTTCAGGTCTTTGCCCTTCGTCTTCACGATGTCCATGATCTGCTTGCGCGTGACTTTGCCGACCTTGGTCTTGTTCGGCTCTTTCGAACCGGCGGCGATGTTCGCGGCTTTCTTCAAGAGGATCGCGGCGGGCGGGCTCTTCGTGATGAAGGTGAAGCTCTTGTCTTTGAAAACGGTGATGACGACCGGGAGGATGTCGCCGGCCTGCTTCTGGGTGGCGGCGTTAAATTCCTTGCAGAACGCCATGATGTTGACGCCGCGAGGTCCGAGCGCGGTGCCGACGGGAGGCGCCGGGTTGGCCTGTCCGGCCGGGATCTGCAATTTGATGTGAGCGACGATTTCTTTAGCCATGGTGAAGAGAAGTAAGAATTAAGAAGGATGAATTAAGAAGGAGAGTCAGAGCGAAGGAGCCGACAAAATTCTTCATTCTGCCTTCTTCCTTCATACTTTTCTCTAGCCGCGCTCGACCTGCCAGTATTCGAGTTCGACCGGTGTGGCACGGCCGAAAATGGTGACTGAAACGCGAAGTTTGCCGCGTTCCGGATCGATCTCTTCGACGATGCCGCTCTGGTTTTGGAAAGGGCCGTCGGCGACTTTGACGGTCTCGCCAACTTCGAAGCTGACCTTCGGTTTGACCTTTTCTTCACGCTCCCGCATTTGCGCGAGCATGCTGTCGACTTCCGATTGCCGCATCGGGATTGGACGATCCTTGGTGCCGGCGAAGCCGATCACGCCCGGAGTTTCGCGGATGAAATACCACGTCCGGCCGATGAGCTGATTTTCCTCATCGAGCAGGTGCATGTTCACGATCAGGTAACCGGGAAAAAACTTCCGCGTGGTCTCGCTCTTCTTCCCGCGCTTGATCTCGGAGACCCGTTCGGTCGGCACGAGTACTTCGTAAACGACGTCGCTCATCTCCTCGGTCTTCACGCGCTTCTCAATGTTCTCGCGCACCTTGTTCTCCTGTCCGGAGAGCACGTGCACCACGTACCATTGATCTTTTGCAGCAGCGACCTGTCCCATGATTTTAGAGCCGGGTGAGGAAATGAATCACGTTGACGAGGATGAAATCGAAGAGTGCGACATAGCCGCCGAGGAGCAGCATCGCGACGATCACGACGATGGTGGAATCGGTCAGCTCTTTATAGCGCTTCATCCCCTTCTGCTTCGGGTCCCAAGGCCAGGAAGCCTTGACGAGTTCGAGCCGAACTTCAGAGAAGAAATTTTTAGATTTTGTAATCATGCGCCTAACGAGCTTCCAACCAGGCCAGGAGGGACTTGAACCCCCAACCGACGGTTTTGGAGACCGCTACTCTACCAATTGAGCTACTGACCTATATGGAAAGAACCGCTTTCGGGTTTAACCCTAGTCCAGAATCTCGCTCACGCGACCCGCGCCGACGGTTTTGCCGCCTTCGCGAATTGCGAATCGAATCGTTTTCTCCATGGCGATCGGCGTGCCGAGCTCCACTTCGACGGAAACGTTGTCTCCCGGCATGACCATCTCGACGCCTTCGGCCAGCTTCACGCTGCCCGTCACGTCGGTCGTGCGGAAGTAAAATTGCGGACGGTAGTTGGTGAAAAACGGCGTATGACGGCCGCCTTCTTCCTTCGAGAGGACGTAGACTTCCGCCTTGAATTTCTTGTGCGGCTTGATCGAGCCCGGCTTGGCGATGACCTGGCCGCGCATGACGTCTTCTTTCTTCACGCCACGCAGCAGCACGCCGACGTTGTCGCCCGCGCGCGCTTCGTCGAGAAGCTTGCGGAACATTTCGATGTCGGTCGCGGTCGTCTTCGCCGTATCCGTGAGGCCGACGATTTCCACTTCTTCCATCTTCTTGAGGATGCCACGCTCGACACGACCGGTCGCGACGGTGCCGCGGCCTTCAATGTTGAACACGTCTTCCACCGGCATGAGGAACGGCTGGTCGATCGGGCGCTCCGGCACGGGAATATAATCATCAACGGCCGCGATGAGCGCGAGGATTTGCGCTTCCTGCTCGGGGTCGCCGTTCAAGGCCTTGAGCGCACTGCCCTTCACGATCGGGATCGTGTCGCCGGGATATTCATATTGGGTGAGCAGATCGCGCACTTCCATTTCGACGAGGTCGAGAAGTTCAGGATCGTCCACCATGTCGACCTTGTTCAGGAAAACGACGACCGAAGGCACGCCGACCTGACGCGCGAGCAGAATGTGCTCACGGGTTTGCGGCATCGGGCCATCAGCAGCAGAGACGACGAGGATCGCACCGTCCATCTGCGCGGCGCCGGTAATCATGTTCTTCACGTAATCGGCATGTCCGGGGCAATCGACGTGGGCGTAGTGGCGCTTGTCGCTCTCATATTCCACGTGCGCGGTCGAGATCGTGATGCCACGCTCTTTTTCTTCCGGAGCGGCGTCGATCGAATCGTAAGCGCGCGCCTGGGCAAAGCCTTTCTTCGCGAGCACGGTGGTGATCGCGGCGGTGAGAGTGGTCTTGCCGTGATCGACGTGACCGATTGTGCCGACGTTCACGTGCGGCTTATTTCTTTCGAACTTGTCCTTAGCCATCTGGAATTCTCCTTGGGTTACTTAACTTTTTTGCTGCTGTCTTTTCGTTAGGGTGATTTTAACCGGCCGCGAGCACTGGAGCCCACAACCGGGCTTGAACCGGTGACCTCGTCCTTACCAAGGACGTGCTCTACCAACTGAGCTATGTGGGCCGCTGTTCATGCCAAGCTCGCCCCCGCAGACGCGGGACAAACCGGTCGCTGAGTCGTCGTTAGAAGCGAAAGTCCCAGAGCCGGTCAACGATTTGAACGACCATGGGACTTTTCCTCGATCTCCGAAAAAGCGGGGGCAAACTAACCGCCCGCCCCTTGGTGTCAAAAACAATTTCCGCGCGGCGGCACCGTCGCGTCACGGGATCTATTCTTCGTAGCTGCTGCGAGATTTCTGTCGGGCGATCAGGATGATGATGAAAAGCAAAACCACGAGCACGGCCACGCCGATGCCGATATTCATCGGCGTGAGCAGGCTCGTCTGGGAATGGCGCTCCGTCGCGGGAGGCGGCGGCGTCGCCAGGACGGGCGGCGGGATCTTCGCCTCTTCGATCTTGTTTTTCACGAACTGCAACCGCTGGATCGTCGCGGAATCGTCCGGCTTCAAGCGCAACGCAGCTTCCAGATCCGGTTGCGCCTTTTCGAATTGTTTCATCGTCACGTAGACGTCGGCGCGCCGATTGTAGGCGTTGAGATCGTTCGGGTTTTTCTCCAGAACGGTGGTGTAATCCTTGATCGCGTCGTCGAATTTCTGGAGGTGATAGAAGGTCAGCCCACGCCGGTAATACGCGTCCGGATTGTTCGGGTTCATCTCGATGGCTTTGTTCAGGTCGACGAGCGCGGGGTCGTATTGATTTTGCGCGAGCTCGGTTTTGCCGCGCTCGAAATAAGCAACGTCATTCTCCGGCGCCATCTCCATCGCTTTCGTGAAATCGGCGAGCGCCTCGGGCATCTTGTTGGCCAGCCGATAGACCCGGCCGCGATCGAGATAAAAGCGCGGATCCTTCACATCGGTGTTGATCGCCGCCGTGAACTCGGCAATTGCCTCGTCGTATTTCCCGGCTTGCGCGAGTTGGTTGCCCTGGTTGCCGTGCTTTGCCGCCTCCGGCTTCACCGCCAACAGCGGAACGCTCAGGCCGAACAAAAAAATCGTCGCGCCCGCCGCGACTTTGCGAAGTGATGTAGGTAAATGATGCATGGGTTTGTCTTGGTAAGAATTACGTTTCTCCGTGATCGATCGCTTGTAGGCCAGCAAATTAAATAAACTTCCGCCCATGCCGTTCGCTCCCGTTCCCACGCCCAGCGCGTCGCCGAAAACCGCGCACCGCTCCGAAGGTTACGCAGCCGTCTGCGCAACCATTCTGATCTGGTCCACGCCGTCGCTTTTCCAGTTTTATCTGAACCGCTACTACGACCCGTTCGCGCAGAATTTTTACCGCTACTCGGTCGGTTGTCTGGCGATCCTGCCGTTTGCGATCTACCGGTTTCGGAAAAGCGGACCGCGGCTCGACTGGCAGGTAATGGGCGCCTGCCTGATTCCCGCGTTGCCTAACGTTGTCCACCAGGTCACGCAGACCTTGTCGCTCTACTATATGGGGCCGGGCGTCTACGCGATCTTCACCCGCTCGAGCGTGATCATGACCGCGCTGCTGGCGCTCATTTTTTTCCCGGAAGAACGCTGGATCATCCGACAATGGCGCTTCCAGGCCGGCACGTTTTTGGGATTGTTAGGCGCGATCGGCGTCTTCTGGTTTCAACCCGGCTGGACCGCGGGGCACATCCCGTTAGGCGGCTTGGCGCTTGCCTTCACCGCGACCTTTTGCTGGGCCCTCTACGGCGTGCTCGTGAAGCGACCCTCGGCGCGGCTCGGCACGATCCGCAGCTTCGGCGTGATCAGTTTTCTCACCTCCGCGATGCTCGCGCCGCTCACTCTGGCCTTTGGAAAAATCGGCACGCCACTGCACGCGTCCAGCGCACGTGAACGGCGTGCTCGTCATCTCCGCGGTCACCTGCATCAGCCTCGCGCACGTCCTTTATTACATCGCCATCCGCGAGATCGGCGTCGCGCTTTCACAGACATTGCAACTCCTGAGCCCGGTCGGCGCGATCGCGCTCTCGGCGTGGATTTTCGGGGAACGCCTGAGCGCGGCGCAACTCTGGAGCGCCGGCGTGTTACTCTTCGGCGCTTTCCTCGCGACCCGGGTGCGACCGGCCGCGGTTGCGGCAACGGCGGAAAACCTCTGAGGATTCGTTAGGCTAACTCGCGGTCGTCCTGAACGGAGGGCCGCGCGGTTAGGCAAGCCGATGCGGAAGAAGAAAAGTCGCGCGCGCCGCGGCTGACTCCAAGATCACGGGATCGTAGATTGTCGCGAGCAGATCCTTTTGCAGCAGATCGGGATTGCCGGCGGCGAACTCTTCCCAGTCTTCGGACCCGCCACGCCAACGACGCTCCGCGATCAGGGCGAGAAACGCCACGGTCATCGTCTCATGATATTTCCCGGGGACGCCCGCGCCGTCGGCGAGCCTGTGCAGTCCTCGGGCCAGGCGAAAGAGCGCTTCGGGAAAGGTGTAGCGCCGGAGCAATTCGAAGCTGATCCGCACATGGTCGCGATGCGTGAACGCCGTCGGATCGGTGCGGCCGGCTTCGAAATCGGCGAGCGCGAGCGCCGAAGCCTCCGGCGGTTTCATGGCGCGAACTCGCTGGCCGGCTAGCGCCGCGCGGCGCGTGACCAGAGCAGAAAAAGAACGCCAAGTCCGGCGAGAATCGCGGTTGCGACCAGCCAACTACCGGTCTCTGGGATGTGGAGGAAGGTCGTATCTTTGCGCACGCCCTGGGCCCAGCCGAGGAGCAGGCAGAGCACCGCCACGGAGAAAAACATGATGCTGATCGCGAGCGTCGAGTCGCCGCGTTTGCTCGGGTAAGAGGGATCGGTTGGTGTCATAAGCGAAAAGTTTTGCGGAGTCCTGCGGGCCGTGGGCGGCCGCGCCAGCTTAGCCGCGATCGCGCCGCTTTCAACGATTTCAAAACGCACTCTCGTTAGGCGCGGTCAGGCCGTAATGGAGCCGCGCGCAATCGGGGCAAACCCCGTGGGTAAATTCCGCGGCGGAATGCTCCACGATATATGTCTCGAGGCGGGTCCAATGTTTCTCTTCGTCGAGGATGCGTTTGCAATGCGCGCAGATCGCGATGAGACCCTCGAGCTGTTTCACCTGGCGGGCGAGCTGAGCGTTTTGCCGCGCAACTCGCAGGACGAGCATCGCGAGCCCGACGAGGACGACGCCACGGATGATGCTGTTGATGAGATCGGGGACAATCGGCAAACCCGGATCGCGCAGAAGACTGGCGCCGAAGCGCGCGGCGGTGAGGAAAAGCGCGATCCCGATGGCATCGCGGCTCGCGCAATTCCAGGCCGCGAGCATCACGGGGAAAATAAACAGGATAGGGAAGAGCAATTCCGGCCCGCAGAGGTAATCAGCGGCCAGGATCACCACCGAGAGCACGTACCAGAACCAGCGAACACTCCACGGGGACCTTTGAAAAAAGGTCGCGACTGACTCCACGGCTGGGGCGCCGGCTTTCACGAGATTTACCCGCCGCAGCCTAGGGTTAGGGAGGGACGTGCCACAAGCCTAAAAGCGAATTCGTTTACCAATAACGGGGTCGAGCGGCGGCCCGGAACAAATAAAATGCCTTGAACGGTGCAAAACTTGCGCACCCGGGGAGTCCCCCAAACACGTAAATATAGGTGCGCAATTTGTGAGATTCTTGCTACTATCGGCGCTTCTCTGGCCGGCCCGTTTGCTCGTCTCGCTCTCGGTTGCGGTCCTTGCTTGATGAAAAAAGTCGTCACCTACGCTTCCGCTCTTTTCGCCTGTGCGCTTTTTTGCGCCACCGTGGAGGAGGCGCGCAGTGAGGCGATGCTCCAGTATTTCAATACCGACTGGAACGAGATCGCGCAGAAAATGCCGGAGTTGGCCGAAGCCGGCTACGATTCGCTCTGGCTGCCGCCGCCGACCAAGGGAAGCGGCGGACTTTCGGTCGGCTACGACCTTTGGGATCGCTTCGATCTCGGGAGCAAGGATCAGCGGGGATCCATCCGCACCCGCTACGGCACCGAGGCGGAGCTGCTGCGGCTGATCGAGACCGCGCATCGTTTCGGGATCCGCATCTATCTCGACAACGTGATGAATCACAACGCCTTCGACGTACCCGGCTACAGCGCCTCCACGCCGATCGATCTCTACCCGGGCTTCGTGCCGGAGGATTTCCACCTCAAGCTCACCCAGGACGGTTTCTACCGGAAGTGGGATAACATTCGCGATTACAACGATGCCTGGCAGGTGCAGCATCTTGGTCTCGCCGACCTGATCGATATCGCGCAGGAACCCGGAACAACGAACGAGAACTTCGGCGCCACGGAGGGCTCGACCTTTCCGAAGATCAAGTTCGTAAGGCAGCCGAACAATCCAGAATACTACTGCTATAAGCCCGACGGCAGCTATGTCGGCTTCGGCCCGGGCAACGGGATCACGACCCAGATGCTGGCGGACAATTCCGGCTACTACAGCGAATATGTCGAACAGTTCCTTGATCGTGCGGTTCGCTGGGAGATGGATCGCACCAAAGCGGACGGCTTGCGCCTCGACGCGGTGAAGCATGTGCGCGGCGATTTCTTTGGCGCCGGTTACGGGTCCGACAAGGACTACAATGACTATGGCTATCTCGGTCAGGCCCAGCGGCAGTTTAACCTGACCCGCGGGTTCAACGACTCACGCTTTAACTCCAGCTCCCAGGGTTCCAACGTGAACCTGCGCGAGTCGGTCTTCGATACCGAGAAACCGCGGCATAACGCGATGATGTTCGGCGAGCACCTCGGCGAGCCGCCGCCTTATTCCGATTACTTCAACGTCGGGATGCGGCTGGTCGACAACGTCCTGCGCAACAACATGAATAGTGTCCTCGGCAATCCGAGCGCCGGCCTCCAGGGCCTCGACGGCGATGGCGGCTTTGGCTTTGCCTCCAGTCTCGCGGTGATGCACGCGCAGAGTCACGACAACGATTACTATACCGACCGAGACCTGCAGCACGGCCTCTATCTCACCCGCGCTGGGATTGGCCTGATCTATACCGACGGCAATCACCAGGCGCAGACCCTGGGCCAGAGCGGCGGTGCTTTTCCGCGGCACGCGAACAGCAACTTCCTCGGGCAGTTCACCGACCCGAAGATCCCGAACCTTCTTTACATCCATAACCAGTTTGCGCGCGGTTATCAGGTCGGCCGCTATTCCGATGCGGACTTCGTAGCCTACGAGCGAATCGACAAGCGCGAGAACACGGCGATGAGCGATGCCGACGGCGCGACTCTGCTTTATCTGATGAACGACAACTCCGCCGCCGGCCAGGGCCGGAATGGCTGGAATACGAGTTTCGGGCACACGCCGTTTGTCGATGACGCTTATCTCTACAACTACTCGAGCTACGGCGGTGGCTTTTATGCGTACGCCAGCAACATTGTCAATGGCAGCGTCGTCGTTCCGCCCGGCGGATACTTCGCCTTCTCCTGGCGGAATCCGGAAGAATCAAACCTTTGGTCGTTAGGCGGGGGCAAACCGATCACGATCCGCCAAGGCGGGCAGCCGGTTAGTTCTGTCACCTATCTGCGTAAGGATGGACCCGATGGTGATCCTAACTTCAATCCGTACGCCGTCGCCGGCGCGGTGCCCGGGAGTTACTCCTATCCCTTCACGATTCCGCGCGTCACCAGCGGCAGCGCTCTTACCTTCACTGCGCGCGCAGATGGCTCCGCGGAAAACATCCTCTTCGAACTCGACGGCGGCGTGGACCTGAACGGCGCCGGCGACAGCAACGACCCGGTCGGTAAACGCGATCATCCGCCTGGTCTTTCGACCGATGTCTTTGCCGGCTACGAACAGCCCACCTATGTCGATCGCGAAGGACCGGAAAAATTCGCCGCCATTACA
Organism: uncultured Verrucomicrobiae bacterium; assembly: GCA_963742845.1. Classification (GTDB taxonomy): domain Bacteria; phylum Verrucomicrobiota; class Verrucomicrobiia; order Chthoniobacterales; family UBA10450; genus Palsa-1392. The sequence goes on from CAVUNK010000009.1 coordinate 482,407, forward strand.
ACCGCGCGCTGCACCTTTGGCTCCGCCGGCGCGGAGACTTACACCGTCGGCGCGGCGACGGTGAATGGCGGGGGCGCGAATCCGCAGGACGCAGCCGCGGCCACCTTTGTCTATCACGATCCGACCGCTGGGTTTAGCACCTGGACCGGGACGCATCCCGCCACCCAACTCGTCGACAACGGCTCCGCGCTTCAGGTTTTCGCAAAAACAAACGGCGTCGGCGGCGGTTTTCGGATGTTCTTCTATTTCACCAGCGACGGCTCCAATCCCGAGGGCGCCGGCGGAGTCGGCCTCGGCACTACTCAGGTCGCCGAGATGTTATACCAACCGCCTAACGAGAGTAACGGTGATAACTGGTGGGCCAACACCGCGGTGACGCATCCGGCGGGGACGATCAAATATAAGATCGGGATCTACAAAACTGGCCAGCCGAGCCAGTTTCCTGACAGCGCTACGAGCGTTGGGCGCAAGGTTAACATGCTTACGACCTTTACGACGAATCCGCTCAACGCCACCACCGCAACTATTTTCCCGCATGACGATTTCGGAACGACGCAGACCGGGTTGAGCGAAGGCTTCCATATCATTCGTGCCCGCGCCTTTTTGAATCGCGCTGGGCGCGCCTCGATCTACAACACTTTCAAGCAGACTTTTTACTACGACGCGCAGGCGCCGACGGGTGAGATCAAGTTCCCGGCTGAGAACGACACCATCGGTGGCTCCGGTTACGGCGTGGTTGTGCGGACCGATCCGAGCGTAACCGAGGTCTGGTATCACATCGATGACGCCGATGCCTCGAACAACGACGCCAACACCCGCACGCAAGGGGGCAACGGCAACGGTTTCGAGCCTTTCACCGACACCAATGGCAACGGCACCCGCGATGCCAGCGAACCGTTTGAAGACCTGAACGCGAACGGCGTCTGGGATAGCAACCTCACTACCACCTGGGCGCGCGCGACCGAGGTAACACCTTCGCTCACGATCACGAGCAATTACCCGAAAGAGTGGCGATTCAATTACAACAACATCCCGAGTGGCTCGACCGCCGCACATCTCCAGGTGCGGTTGCGCGAGCTTTCGTCGGCGGAGTTCAAGGACTTCTCACTCAGCGATGCGGCCGGTCATTACACTACCCTCACCCGCAACGTGACCGCGAACGGCCCGGCGCAAAAGATGTTCGTCGCCTTCCCGCCGACTGACGGCACGATCGTCGACAACACCTATGTGATGAAAGTCTGGTTCAGTAAGTCGCTCGCGGATAACACGAGCACTCAAGACCTGATCAATCGCTTCCTGATCAAGATCGCGAGCAGCGAATCGGGATCACCGGCAAACGGCGTGGCGCAGGATCGCGCGGGTTACATGATCAATTACAACGTCACCTCGGACTACGACGAGCTCGCGTTCACCCTCCCGAATCTTTACAATGACATGCCGGATTTCCTGCACACGATCGACGTGACCTACACGCCGCCGGTCGGAGGCGTGCCGCTGGAGGCTTTCCGATTTGTGAAGGCGAAACCGGTCGTGGTGATCAAGGACAACATCGTGACACCGCCGGCCGTGGATTCCGACGGTCAGCCTTACATCATCAGCCTGCCGGACGTGGCAAATCCGACGGCCGGGCAGCGCGCGGTGCCGATTCGGGTGGAAACTGATCCGGCGGCGACCAATGTCGTGATCACGTTTATCCAAGGAACCGGCAACGTGACCTTGAACGCGGGTAGTCCGACGATCGTCGGCACGAGTAAGTTCTGGGATTTCACCTGGAACTCCGTGACCGCGGGTAATTTCACTTTCCTAGCGACCGCGACCACACCGACGGGCAACGCGACCGCTTCGCGCAATGCCACGATCGTTTTCCGCCAGCTCGTGACGGATGATCCGAACAAGCACGACAAGGACGATGACGGCCTTGGCCTTTACGGTCCGACCGCGGCGCCGATTGAGACCACCGCGATCCCGTTGCCGACCACTAACTCGGAAACCTGGATCAATGCCGACGTCCACATCTGGGCCATCTCCGGTAAGACTAATCCGCTAAGTCCCGATACCGACGGCGACGCGATGTCCGACGGCCTCGAACTCGGCTGGGGCTCCGCCGTCGATGACACGAACGTCAACACCGACACCAACGGCGACGGGGTAAAGAATTTCCAGCCCGATCTCGATCCGCCGATTTATAACACGACTGACAATGCGAATCGGCCGACCGGCTATGACTATTTCACCCAGTGGCCCTATAACCTGAACAACTCGCGCACCGATCTCATCGCCGGCACGATGACTGACCCGAACAAGCCGGACACCGACGGCGACGGGCTGAATGACAGCTTCGAGGATCGCACCTTCCAGTTAGGCGGCACGACCTTCCCGATTCTCCCGATTCTACAATGGCCGTGTCGATATCGGGGTGCCGGATAGCGGCGGCGTGCTCCGCGCGATCGCGCATCCGCCGACCGTTTATAACACTTCACGAGTCGACCGCGCGAAGGTGCTCGCAGTTTCGCCGACCGCGGTCTGGCTCGAGACCGATCCGAACAACGCCGACACCGACAGCGACGGCGTGATCGACGGCAACGAAGACGCGAACCACAACGGGATTGTCGACCTCGCGGTGGTCGATCGGAATCAGACTGACGCGAACGGCAACTTCGTCGTTCTCGCGACCTTCAACGATTTCAAACAGAGCTTCACCGTTACCGGGTCGGCACCGGGCGGAACGGCGCAGACCTTTAAGTATTCCGATTTCTGCTCCACCTACATCGAGCCGACGAACGGACTAGACCTACACTTCCGCCGCGCTCGATAAGGCGAAGCTCAATGCCATCTTCAAGCCGGGTGGCGCGATCCGCAGCGATAAGCTCGACGTCATCTGGCTCGAGACCGATCCGCGCCGCTACAGCACATCGGGCGACGCGCTGCCCGATGGCTGGAAGCTCCAGCATAATCTCGATCCATTCGATGATGGGATCGTCGGGCATTACAATTTGCGCACCGGCAAAGCGATCACGACCACGACCAACGGCGTCGACGGCGATCCGGACGGTGATGGCCTAACGAACCTGCAGGAGTTCCTGAATGGCACCGATCCGCAGCAGGCTGGCACTCCGCCGCCGCCGCCCGCGGGCGCGATCACGATCGGTCCGGGCGCGACCACGACCTTCGGCGTGGCGGTGAACAAGCATGAGTTCACCGACTGGAGCGCAAACGATTTGATCGCGCTCGATCCTTACGACGGCGACGGGATTAATTTCAACCAGGGCGACGTCTATCACGGTTACGATGGCTTCGATTCCTCGCGCGACATGGTGGCGTTCTACGCGCACGACGGCGGCGACACCACCGCCGGTGGTGACGGGAATTTCTATTTTCGCGTCGACATGGCGGACCTCCAGGCCTACGCCGAGCAGGGCAATCTCGACATCTATGTCGCGATCAATCTTCGGCAATCCCGGCACCGGCGAATACAACCTCCCCGACCAGGTCGATACCGGCACCTCGCTGAAATGGCAGGTGGTCGTCGCCTCTTACCAGACCGACAAGGGGAACGTTTACGTCTGGGATAAAAATCACGCGACCCATTCGACCGCGATCGGCCAGGATCTCTCGCAGTTTGGCGTGACCGTGCGCGATCAGAATACGGCGAACGGTTTCAAGAAGGCCTATTACAATTCTGATCTCGACGCGGTGGAGTTCTCGATCAGCCGACAGGCCTTGAAAGATGCGGGCTGGAACGGAGACCCGACCACGTTGCTCTACCAGGTCTTCACCACCCGCGACGGCACCCAGAACAGCCCGCAAGGCGCCGGCGACATCGGCGGCCGGAGCGACATTCGCGATTCCATCCGGAACGACAAAATCGCCTCCGATTATTACGCCGACCAGCCGAACATCAGCGGCGCGAACAGCGTGCTGACTCAGTACGTCGGGATCAACGCGGACAACGATCGCGGCAAGCGCGTAAAGGTGATCAGCCTGATCCATGGCAACCAGGCGATCCAGCCGGGCAGCGTGATGCAGAAGCTGATCAACAACGGCGCGGGCGCCGGCTACTATCGCGCGCTCGATGCGCACCAGGCTTTCGAGGTTCCCCTCACGCTGCACGTCACCCCGACCTTCGCCTCCGCGGTGCAATGGGCGCGCAGCGCGTCGTTAGGCGCGGACGACGGCCCGGCCTTCAACGCGCGCATCGGCACGCTGATCGGCGCGGGCACGATCGACTTGTTAGGCAGCACTTTCTCGGATCATCTCCTGCCCTATTTCGACAGCGCGTTTAACGCCGACAACCTCGATCTCGCGCGCGATTTCCTGAGCAACATCTACGGTCACCTCCCCTCGCCGAACGTGCTCTGGACGCCGGAGCGCGTTTCCAGTTCCGCTGTCCTCGGGAAAGTCGCGGCGGCCGGTTACGGCTACACTTTTGTCGATCAGATGCGGCACATCACGAAGTGGTTTGGCCGCACTTCCGCGCTCGGCGACGACGGTTACCGGATCAACCAGATCAATGGCGAAAACGTTTTCGTGATCAACGACAGCGCGAGCAGCTATCTTTTCCAGAGCGACGACAACGGCTCGCCGATCCTCTCGCGCCAGCTACTCAATCGCAAGGCGCGCGCCGCGACCCAGGACCAGGTCGTGGTCTTCATGAACAGCTGGGAGGATTTCACAAACGCGACCAACGCCGCGAACTACGACAAGAACATGCGCTGGCTCGGCAGCCGGCCTTGGATCCAGCTCGTGACGCCGGATCAGATCGTGAACGGCGCGGTTGATCTCTCCCAGCCGCCAGATGGAACCGGCGACACCTGGGGGAGCGTGAATCGCGGCACCGGGCTCACGCTGGCGAACGTGGCGAAGGATTACATCGATCACGCGACCGAGGAGAATTACGACAACTGGTATAACGGCAGCGGGCTCGAGGAATCGTTGCGCGACAAGAAGTTCAACATCCGCACCGGCGTCGCCCTCACGACCAGCTACGGGACCGAAGGAAGCAGCGGGATCGCAAATTCCGCGTGGCAATCTGTCGCCGCGATCGTGCCGCTGCCGGCCACGATCGGGCTCGACACGCTTGCCCGCGCCACGCTGCACGCGGCCGCGTTCGAGACGGCTTTCCACGACCAGACGAACAACGACCTGAGCAAATACAGCACCGGCGCCTACATCAATCCCGACACCACTTTCCAGTCGCTCGCGGGATTCTCGAAAGCCTCCCAGGCGCACACGCGCGACGCCGCGATCTACGCCCGCGTGAATACCTGGGCGCAGGCCGCCGCGAGCGGCAGCTATAACAGTTCTTCGGTCGCGGAACAGGCGGACGTCGACCTTGATGGCGAGAATGAATTCCTGATCTACAACGACCGGCTCTTCACGATCTTCGAGAAAATCGGTGGACGGATGACCGCGGCCTGGCTGCGCGACATCAATACCGGAGTGGTGAGTCAGGTGGCCGGTAACCTCGCGAGCTACGCCGGTTCCGAGACGGAAGAGGAAGGCACGAGCAACACCAGCCTCGGCGCGGTCGTGGCTTATCGCACCTCGAGTTTCAAGGACTGGTTCGCGAAGATCGATAACACTACCGGCAACGGCGTTACCTACGTGAACAATCTCTACTCCGTGATCCCGGCGGGCTCGGGCGTTGGCTGGAAGTTCACCAGTTCCGACGGCAAAATCGTGAAGACGATCACGCTCCCGGTCGCGAAGGGTCAGCTGTCCGCGAACTACGCGCTCACCGGTTACGTGCAGTTGTTCGTCCGCTTCGGTCTCTCGCCCGACCTGCTCGACCTGATGCAGAACGGCCAGAAATATCTCAGCAGCCTAACGAGTGACACGCAGGACGTGAACCTGTTCAACACCAACCCGAACCGGACGGTGCGCGCTTATCTGCGCTTCAACGCGGCCGGCTTCAGCGGTGCGAGCTACAACCCCGCCGCAACCGATCGCGATGCCGATGCGACTTTCGACACCGTGGTCATGCGCAACCAGGCGCAGACCCAGCAGGTGGAAATGCAGGGCGCGACCGGGATGACTTTCGGTCTCGGCTTCGAGACCGGTTCGACCCTGAGCTACGACACCGACGGCGATGGTTTGCCCGATTCCTTCGAAATTCAGTATGGCCTCGAACCCGAACGACCCGAACGGCAACAACGGCGCGAACGGCGACCAGGATGGGGACGGCCGGACCAATCGCCAGGAATACATCCTCGGCACGAATCCGGTGGTGGCCGACTCCGCAAATGCCAGCCTAACGATCAATCGCACCTCGCCGACCACGGTGACGCTCACCTTCCCGTCGGTCCGCGACCGGATTTACAAGGTCTCCTACACTTCCAGCCTAACGAACCCGAGCTGGACCCAGGCCGGCGCGAACATTGCCGGCACTGGCAGCAACATTACCTACCTCGACGACGGCAGCGGGACTGGTTCGCCGCCGACCACAGGCACGCCGCGTTTTTACAAGCTCGACGTCAGCCTCGCGCCCTAACGATTTCTCCATGAAACAATCGCTTCGTATTTTCATCTTCATTCTTGGACTCTGCACGCTCGGCGCGCAGGCGCAGACGATCGGCAACGCCTGGCATGTCCCGACGAATGTCGTGCCGACGAGTAGCAACACGATGCGCTCGCCCCTAAGCGGCAGCGACGCCGGCGCGACGATTACAGTTTATAATGGCGCGCAGTTCCAGGGTTCCGGTAATCCCGGCAACCAGACCGGCGGCACGGTCTTCTACAAGTCGAGCACGGGGAGCTATCAGTCCGCCGCGCTCGGCTTTTTCGCTGAGAGCGGGAACGACAAGTTCTGGGTCGCCAGCTTCACCGCGCCTTCTCCCGGCCCGGTACAATATTATTTCCAGATCACCTTCAGCGATCACACCACGACCTATCTCTACGGAACGGATTCCACGAGTAATGCCACGACTGACTCCGCCTTCGCCGCGGCCCATCCCTATTCTGTCGATCTGAACCCGACGCTGACCGTGAACGGCGTAAGCGCCAACTACACGACCGAGCACATCTATGTGGATGAGATCGCGGGGGACGCGGTTTCCTATTCGGTCGTCTTCAATCCAAACGCGGCCAACGTCGATGCGACCACCGTGCAGGTGTTCACTAACCTGAACCGGCGTGACTACGCGACGCTCGCCTATACTGATGGCAGCGGGATCGCGACGGAAGAGGGAATCAATCCGCCGAGCGGTGACGTCGTGGGCACGAACGACAGTCATTATTACAAGGCCTACACGATGCCCGCGAGCGGCGGGCAATACAGCCTCACCCTCGATGGCTCAAACGCCGGCCCGGCGCGCACCGGCGCCTATCGGCTGACTGCGCGCTACCGGCTCATTGGGAGCAGCACCTGGAATTACTACAGCTCAAATGGCCGGCGGGATCACGCGATCGTGGTTTCCCCGAAGGGCGCGCGAAACATCGATCTCTACGAAGCGAACGTGATCAATATCAACGCGACTGGCGACCAGATGGCGCAACGCAGCACCTTTGCCGACCTCCACGACAACTCGAAGCGCTGGAACCTCGATTACGTAAAGAACCTGGGGTGTAACTATCTTTGGTTTCAACCGATTCACCCGAATGGGATCGACGGGCGCCAGATTGATCCGGACACCAACCAGCCTTTCACCGTCGGCAGTCCGTACGCGGTGAAGAATTTCTTCAGCATCATGGAACTGATGGGCCGCGATAACACCCGGCCGGGCGCCATGTCCGAGTTCCAGGGTTTCATGACCGCGGCCGATACCGCCAGCGTCGGCGTGATGCTCGACGCGCCGTTCAATCACACTTCCTATGACGTCGAGTTGGCGAATCAGGGCGTGCAACTGATCAAGCCCGGTGCCGATCCGCTCACTCAGATTCGCAATGCCGACGCGCGTTTCTTTTCGAAGGGCGATCTCTTCAACATCGCGAACAACAACTATTGCATCCGCGCTTCCAGCGCCTCGAACATCGCGCCCGCCCCTGATCGCAATGATTTCGGAAAATTCGCCGACACCTTCGACATCTTCTTCGGCCAATACTCCGCGCTGGTCTGCCTGAACAATGCGGACAACGGAAACTACCTGAACGAAAGCGACGTCTTCCAGTACAGCGACACCGCGTGGACCAGCACCGACTTCATCAATGGCGGAGTGAACAACAACATCACCCGCAACGTCTGGCGTTACTTCGCGAGCTACATTCCCTACTGGCTCACGCAAACCGGACATAGCGGCGTGAACAGCACTCCCGCCAATGGCGACGCGGCCACTCGTCTCGCGCTCGATAGCAAAGGGATCGACGCCCTCCGCGCCGACTTCGGCCAGGGACTGCCGCCGCAGGCCTGGGAGTACATCATCAACGTCGCGCGCAGTCATAAGTGGAACTTTGTTTTCATGACCGAGTCACTCGACGGCGGCGCGGTGACTTATCGTTCGGCGCGGCATTTCGATATCCTGAACGAGAACATCATCTTCCCGTTCCAGGCGGCTTCGACCACGAATGACTACCGCGGGATTTTCGACTCCCGCCGCAGCGCTTACGGCCAGGGTCTGGTGCTCCTGAACTCCACGTCGCACGACGAGGAGAACTACACCGATCCCTTCCAGGCGCTGATCCGTTACGGCGTGAGTAACACAATCGACGGAGTGCCGATGGTTTTTTACGGGCAGGAGAATGGCATTTCGCGAACCTTCGGCTTCAGTCACTACGAAGTGAATTTCGGGAAGTACGTCCCGCACTTTAAAGTCTTCAACGATCTCGGCCCGATCATCGGCAACCAGACCTACGGCTTGCAGCAGCTCTTCCCGGTTTACGCCGCGATGGGTCAGGCGCGTCAGTTCAGCAGCGCGCTCCGCAGCTCGAATCGCTATTATCTGAACCAGACCGACGGCAGCGTGCAGCAGAGCATTTTCTCGGTCGCGAAATACGATTCGCCGAACGGGTCGCCCGCGCAGAGCGATGTCGTTTTCGGGTTCATGAACCTCGACCGCGGCAACAACCAGAGCGGGAATTTCAACGTCAACATCACGCAAAACGGGAGCAACCTTTTTGGGATCAAGCGCGGCCGCACCTACGACTTGAAGAACATCGCGGCCTACACCGCGCTCGACCCGAATCGGCGAAATTACTTCCTCAATCGCAAGACCGGCGACCAGTTGCTCGACGGTGGCCTCTTTGTCGGGCTAAACAAAGTCCCGGCCGCGGATGCGGACTGGAATACCACACCGTTCGAGGCGCAATACCTCAAGCTCTACGACGTGACCGCTCCGACCGGAACGCCGGGCGTCGCGACTCCGCCGAATGTTTACGGCTACGTCGTCGGGACCACCGCGACGCTGCATTGGAACGCCGCGACCCCGGACAGCGAAGGAGTGGTGCCGAGCTACAAAGTCAGCGTCACGATCAACGGCAACACCACGGTTTACCTCACGACTGCGACGACCTTGTCTTTCGCCGTCACGCCGGGGCAGACCCTCAGCGTTACTGTGCAGGCGGTGAATCCTAACGACACCAACGTCGGCGGCGGCACGAGCAGTGCGGCGACGATCAAGGTGCTCGATCCGATAGCGGACGACGACGGCGATGGCATGACCGAACGCCGCCGAGGACACCGCCGCGACCAACCCGCTGAGCAGCAACTCCATCCTCCGCATCACCGCCATCACCCGGACTCCGCCGAGCACGCTTTCGGTCACCTGGAGCTCGGTGAGCGGGAAGAGTTACCAGCTCGAGTCGGCGGCCACGCTCGGTGGCAGCTACTCTTCCCTAGGCTCGCCGATGACTGCGACCGGCGCGAGCACGACGGAGACGTTCTCCGCCGGCACGCCCGCGTTTTATCGCGTGCGGGTCTTGCCCTGAGGCGCGCCGTTCTCCAGTCTGCTCGCCATGCTCAGGTCGCTTCTGTTTTGCGCCGTCGTCGGTCTCACGCTCGTCCCGGTTTTTGCCGAGACGCCGAAGGCTTTTCCGGAAGATAAAGGCGTCGCGCTCGAGACGCCTGAAGCCGGCTCCGGCATGGGCTGCCGAGGCGGTCTTCTACCAGATTTTCCCGACCCGGTTTCGCAATGGCGACAAGAAAAACGATCCCACGCGCGACGGTCTTGAGACACCAATCATGGCGCCGGACGACTGGGCGATTTCTTCGTGGACGGCGGACTGGTATGCGCGGGCGGATTGGGAAAAAAAGATGGGGCCGGATTTCTACGACGGGGTCTTTGATCGGCGTTATGGCGGCGATCTCCAGGGCGTGCTCGAGAAGCTCGATTACCTGAAGGACCTCGGAGTCAACTGCCTCTACTTCAATCCGCTCTTCTACTCGCGTTCGCTCCACAAATACGACGGCAATTCCTATCACCACATCGACCCGAATTTCGGGCCGCATCCGCAGGCTGACTTCGCGCTGATGGAGAAGGAAACTTCTGATCCGAAAACCTGGCAGTGGACCGCAGCGGACAAGCTCTTCCTCAAGGTGGTGAAGGAAGCGCACGCGCGCGGCATGCGGGTGATCATCGACGGCGTTTTCAATCACACCGGGCGCGACTTTTTCGCCTTCAACGATCTACGCAAAAAACAGGCGGCTTCGCCCTATAAGGATTGGTACGTGGTTAGCAGCTTCGACGACCCGGAAACGAAGCGAAATGAGTTCGTTTACAAGGGTTGGTGGGGCCACGCGACGCTCCCGGTGTTCGCTGCCTCGGCTGACGGCAAGGATATGGCCGCGGGCCCGAAGGATTACATCATGCAGGCGACGAAACGATGGATGCTGCCGGATGGAAAAGACCCGTCGTTAGGCATCGACGGCTGGCGGCTCGATGTCGCCGATGAACGGCCCGCTAAATTCTGGGCGGATTGGAACGCTTTTGTGCGCAAGTGCAATCCCGAGGCTTACACCACCGCGGAGATCTGGCACGACGCCGCCGCGCTGGTGAAGGACGGCGGCTTCTCCGCGGCGATGAATTACAACGCCTTCACCATCCCGGTGAAGGGCTACCTCGTGGATGACAACATCGGGCCGTCGAAATTCGTCAAGCTGACCGATGAGCGGCGCGATGTTTTTCCGGCGCCGGTCGCCTATGTGATGCAAAACCTGATGGGTTCGCACGACACCGACCGGCTCGCCTCGATGATCGTGAACGGCGAAGGCACGCAATACACCAACGGCGAAATTTCCTTTAACTCCGAGGCCGACGCGCACTCCTCGAAGACTTACAAAATCCGCAAGCCTAACGATCGCGAGCGGGAGATTCAGCGGCTCGTCGTCCTTTTCCAGATGTGCTACGTCGGCGCGCCGATGATCTACTACGGCGACGAAGCCGGGATGTGGGGCGGCCATGATCCGGACGATCGGATGCCGATGGTCTGGGCCGACCTGAAATTCGAGCCGCAGGCGATCGATCCGCGCGGCGGCGAGCGCGCGCCGGACGACGTGAATTTCAACCAGCAGGTTTTCGATTTTTACAAAAGCGCGGTCGCGCTGCGGCGCGGTCACGACGCGCTCAGTCACGGCGACTACAGCGTGCTCGCGGCGGATAACGACCACGACACGCTCGCGTTCGTGCGGCGGAGTGAAAAAGAGAAGCTGCTCGTGGTCCTGAACCGCGGCGGCAAGGAAGCGTCGTTAGGCCTGAACTTCCCGCACCGCAAAGCGCTGCCGATTTTCACGACCAAAGGCGAACTCGCCGACGTGAAAGCGGAAGATTCCGGCAACGCGCTCGATCTCACCCTCCCGCCGCTGACCGGCGTGGTCCTTTCCTTCGAGTGAAGCGTCTCGCTCTCGTGGTCCTCGCGGCCTGCGCGGTCCTCGCGGCGGCGTGCCACCGCGCCCCCGACACCCGCGCGCACATCCGCATCTGGCATCAGAAGATCGGGAAAGAGCGCGATCTCTTCGAGGATCTCGTTAGGCAATATAACTCCGTCCATCCCGATCGCGTGGTCGAGGCGCTCTACAAAGAGAACGAAGAGCTGCGCAATCTTTACATCATCGCCGCGGTCGCGGGGCAGGGTCCGGATTTAATCTACGGCCCGGCGGATAACGTCGGCGTGCTCGTGACCACGGAGACGATCCAGCCGCTTAACCCGATTTTCGACGCACCGTTTTTCGAGCGCTTCACTCCACAGGGTTTGGTCGACTGGAAAGGCTCGCACTGGCTGGCGGCCGATCAGATCGGGAATCATCTCACGCTGGTTTACAACAAAGCGCTCGTCCCGAAACCGCCCGCGACCCTCGACGAGTTGATCGCGATCGGGCAGCGCCTAACGAGGGACGATAACCACGACGGCAAGGTGGATGAATACGGGCTGACCTGGAACTACCGCGAGCCGTTTTTCTTCATCCCCTTCCTCACCGGTTTCGGCGGCTGGGTGATGGACGAGAACGGCAACCCGACGCTCGACAACGAGCAGACCGTCCGCGCGATCCAGTTCGTGCTCGACCTGCGCGACAAATACAAAATCATCCCGAAGGAAGGCGATTACGAGATCGCCGACATGCTCTTCAAGGAGCAGCGCACGGCGATGATCATCAACGGCCCGTGGTCGTGGGGCGGCTACGATGTGCCCGCGAAAAGCATGGTCGCGCCGCTGCCGTTCAACAGCGAGACCGGGCTCTGGTGCGAGCCGATGATCTCCGCCAAGGGCTATTCCGTGAGCGCGAACGTGAAGGGAGAAAAGCTCGCGATCGTGCGCGACGTCGTCACTTACCTGACGAGTGCCGAGGTGCAGGAAAAAATGGCGGTGCAGCTCGCGACCACCCCGGTCGATAAGACCGTCCTGGCTTCTCCCGCGATCCGGAACAACCCAGCGCTCGTCGCCTCGATGGAACAGATCGCGCACGGCCGCCCGATGCCGATCCGCCCGCAGATGCGGCAGATCTGGGAAGGGATGCGCGGGCCATATCAGTTGGTGATGAACGGCGCCATCACCGCGAAAGAAGCCGCGCACCGGATGCAGCGCGAGGCGGAAAAGAACATCGCGGACAGCAATCTCTAGCGGAGCGCCCGCCGCGCGGTCGGGAGGGAATCCCACCGGGCACGGAGTGCGCGCCGCCCCAGGCAGAGCGTCCGGCGCTCCATCCGGACGGGCTCCCAAACCACCGGAGGCGTCCGGAGATTCATGTGAATCACCCGCTCATCCATATGGAACGCGAAAAACCCCATATGGAGTGCCGCGTGATTCATATGGAGCGCGCCGCACTCCATACGATTTCTTTTGCGCTCCATCTGTTCCGTGGGCGATTCGCATGAATCGTCCACTGCTTCATATGAAACAGCGGGCGATCACATGAAGCGCCGCTGATTCACATGATCTGCCGGGCGCTCCATGCGGAACTCCGGCCGATCCAACGGTTTCGCCAGCGCTCCAGGTGAAGTCGTCGCCTGCTTCGGGTCGATCGTTCGACACTCCATATGGAACGGCCGGCGCTCCATATGGGAAATCCGGCTCTCCGCCAGGCGCGCCGGGGTTTCCGCACCCGGCGGCAACGGCCGCAAATGGAGTCCCTGACCTTCCATCCCCGGTCCGTGCGCCTCTTTGGCCGGGCAGGCCCGGGCCGTCGGACAAATTTTTTTCACGGCCCTTCGGAATTTGGCACGGGCACTGCTTAATGAAGACTCGTTCTGGGGAGAACAAGGCCCGTGTCGCTTCTGGGAGGGAGCGGCACGGGCCACTTCCTTTTCCGGCCCTGGTCGAAGACCGGAGCGCCGCCCGACCTCCGCCCGCGCGTGGGTTAAATCCTTTCGACAAATCACCGGCAGCTGGCATGGCGGCTGCTTGATAAAGACTCGTTCTGGGGAGAACAAGGCCCGTGTCGCTTCTTGGGGGAGTGGCACGGGCCACTTCCTTTTCCGCCCCCGGCGAAAACAAGGTTGCGCCGCCCGGCTCCTGCTCCCAACGTCTTGCCCGATGCGCGGCAGCGACCTACGAGCTCGACTCTTTATCACCCTGCTCCTCGCGCCGGCGCTGCTCGTCATCCTCGCGGTCGTTCTCTTCCCGTTCCTCTTCAACGTCCTGCTCTCGTTCTCGAACGCGAACATCTATCACATCCGCGATTGGCGGCTGATTGGCTTCGCGCAATACGTCTCGGTTTTTCAGCAGCAGCTCTTCTGGTCGATCCTCGGCAAGACGGTGGTCTGGACGGTGGTGAACATCGTTTTCCACGTCGCGATCGGCGTTTTCCTCGCGGTCGTGCTGCACCAGAAATTCATCCGCGGCAAAGCCGCCTGGCGCGTCCTGCTCATCCTCCCGTGGGCGCTCCCGCAATACATCACCGCGCTCACCTGGCGCGGGATGTTTAACTACGAATACGGCGCGGTGAATTTGCTGATCACGAAATATCTCCACCTCTCGCCGGTGCAATGGCTCACCTCGCCGTTCGAGGCTTTTCTTGCGGTCATCATCACGAATATCTGGCTCGGGTTTCCCTTCATGATGGTGATCGCGCTCGGCGGTTTGCAGTCGATCCCGGACGAGCTCTACGAGGCGGCCGATGTCGATGGCGCGTCGAAGTGGTTTCAGTTCTGGAACATCACCGCGCCGCTGCTCCGGCCGGTCATGATCCCGGCGATCACGCTCGGGATTGTCTGGACGTTTAATAACATCAACGTCGTCTGGCTGGTCTCGAACATGGGCGAGCCGGCTGATTCCACGCACATCCTCGTCTCGTATGTCTACAAGGCGGCGTTCAGCATGTATCGCTTCGGCTGGGCCGCGGCGTTGTCGGTTGTGATCTTCGCGATCCTCTTCGTTTTCGCGCAGGTGTTCCTGAAGAAAACCAGCGCGACCGAGCCGGTTTACTAAACGCTCGACTTGCGGGAGCGGGCGCGGCAGCCTCGGTGGCCGGAGGATCAAAGTTATGCGTATTTTTTTGGCAGCTCTTCTCGGCGGCGTCGCCATGTTCATCTGGTCCGCGATCGCGCACATGGCGCTCCCGTTAGGCGAAGCCGGTCTGCGCGAGGTACCGGGCCCCGCGACGCTCGAGGCTTTGCAGAGCAACCTCGGCGATCAGGCCGGGCTCTATGTTCTCCCCGGTTTCGGGCTCGGCCCGGACGCGACCAGCGCGCAGAAAAGAGAGGCGATGAAGCATCTCGATGAACGCGTCGCCAAATATCCCTCGGGGATCCTGATGTATCACCCGACCGGCGCGCGCCCGATGATGATGGGCCGCTGGCTCGGGGTGGAGTTCGCCACGGAAGTTCTCGAGTCGCTTCTCGTAGTCCTGCTCCTGGTTTGCACCCGGCTCGTCACCTTCGGCGCGCGGGTCGGCTTCGTCACCGTCGCCGGCATCCTCGCGGCGATCGCGACCAATATCTCGTATTGGAACTGGTACGGCTTCCCCGCGGTTTACACCGCCGCCTACATCTTCATGCAGGTCGTCGGCTTCTTCCTCGCGGGCATCGCCATCGCGCTGGTGCTGAAGAATCACCGGACCGCTTCGTAGCGTTTACTTCTCCTGCGCGGCTTCGTATTGCCGGTTCCTGAGCGCGTAAACGACGAAACAAATCCCGCCCGCGATCAGCAGCACGGAGAGCGTCTGCCCGCGGGTGAACGGTCCGGTCAGCGGCGCATCCGGTTCGCGGAAATATTCCACCACGATCCGCACCACCGCGTAGAGCAGGAGAAAAATCCCCGCCAGCATCCCGCGCGGCTGGCGCGTCCGCAGCCGCAGGAACCAGAGGCAGCTGAAGAGGAATGCGCCTTCGAGGAGCGCCTCGTAAAGCTGCGAGGGATGACGCGGGGTCAGGATCTGGTGCAGGACGTTTTGCAGACCCGCGTCGGTTCGCGCCTGGGTGATGATTTCCTCCAGGCTGCCGCTGTTCGGCTGCACCGCGTGCGCCGCCGCGAGGACTCGTTGCCCCAGCGCCGGCAGGTCGAGCGCTTCCTTGGGAAACTGCATCGCCCACGGCACGGTGGCGGGCCGTCCGTAGAGCTCGCCGTTGATGAAATTCGCGCAGCGACCGAAGAGCAGCCCGAGCGGCGCGGAGATGGCGATGTTATCGGCCAGGCTGAGCCAGGAAATCCGTTGCGAGCGCGCATAATAAAATGTCGCGAGCGCCAGTCCGATCATCCCGCCGTGGCTCGACATCCCGCCGTCCCAGACACGAAAAATCATCAGCGGGTCGGCCAGCAGTTGGTGCGGACGATAAAAGATGACGAACCCGAGCCGGCCACCGGCGAGCACGCCTAACGACGCCAGCGCGATGAAATCCCCGACCTTCGTCGCGGGCAGCGCGCAGTAGCGATGCTTCGCCAGCCAGTGCAGCAGGAGGAAACCGACGAAGAAGGCGAGCAGGTAGGAAAACCCGTACCAGCGAATCCCGAGGTTCGGCCCGAATTTGACCATGAACGGGCTGAAGTTATCCAAGTAGTAGGCGATCAAGCGGGTCAGCCTAGACGAGCCGGTGCACGATGCGGAGAAGAAATATTCCAACGAACGCGCTGCTGATTTGCGGCAGTCTGTTCTTCGCCTTCTGGCCGGCGCGCGCGGCGGAACTCGATCCCGCCGCGCTCCGGAAAGCCGCGGCCTATTCCGCCAGCCATCACGGACTTTCTTTTCTCGTTAGGCAAAACGGCCGGACGCTGCTCGAGGAATATCCGGGCAAAGGCGACGCGGAAACAGCGTGGCGGATTTACAGCGGAACGAAGGCCTTCTGGAACCTGGCCGCGCTCGCGGCGGCGGACGACGGCCTGCTCGACCTCGATGAACCGGTGGCGCGCACGATCGCGTCGTGGCGCAAGGATCCGCGCAAAGCGCGCGTGACCATTCGCCAGTTGCTCGATTTCTCCGCCGGACTCGCCCCCGGTTTCGGCCTGCAGCAAAACGATTACGGCGATCGCGACCGCACCGCGCTCCGGCTCCCGCTCGTGGCGGAGCCGGGCCGCGCGTTCATCTACGGGCCGAGCGCGCTCCAGGTTTTCCATCAGATATTGAAGGAGAAACTCGGCGAGAAGACGCCGACGGAATACCTCGAGCGCCGAGTCCTGCGCCGACTGCATCTCGGTCCCGCAGCGTTACCTCGACGACCGCGCGGGCAATCCCCTGCTCGCCGCCGGCTTCACCCTCAGCGCGCGGCAGTGGGCGAAAATCGGCGAGCTCGTGCTCGCCAAAGGCAAGCCCGTCGTGCAACCGGAAACGCTCGCGCAAACCTGGCGCGGCTCGCCCGCGAACCGCGCCTTCTCGTTAGGCTGGTGGAACAACCGCGCCGCGCCGCGGCGGCCGCGAATTCGATTTCGAGGCGATGTTGAAACCGAAATGGCCGGCGCAAAACTGGAACGATGCCTGCCTCTGCCGCGACGCGCCGCCTGATCTGGTCGCCTGCATCGGTTCCGATTATCAGCGACTTTACGTCATCCCTTCGCTCGATCTCGATCGTCGTTAGGCACGGCAACGGCGGGTCATTCTCCGACGCGAAATTCCTTCGGCTCCTGCTCGGAAAAGATCAGCCCACCCGGCGCGGTGAGAGGTAATAAATCACCAGGCCAAGCGCCGCGGTCGCCAGGCCCCAGAGCGACGCCTGGCGTGTAGCCGGCTCGGCGAGCAAATGCCACAGCATCCAGCCGCTGATCACGAGAAAGATGAGCGGCGTAAACGGGTAACCCCAGGTGCGATAAGGCCGCACCAGATTGGGCTGACGCCAGCGCAGAACGAAGACCCCGAGCACGGTCAGCGCCGAGAAAAGCGTGAGGCTGAACTGCACGTAGTTCACCACTTTTTGGAAACTCGTGATCAGGATGAGCAGGTTCGCGATCGCGAATTGCAGCAGCGTCGCGCGGACCGGGACGTCGCGCCGATTCCGCACCGCGAACCAGGAGAGCGCGCGCAAATCTTCCCCCATCGCGACCGTGACCCGCGGGCCGATCCACATCATCGCGCTCACCGTCGAGACGAGGCCGAGCGCGATGAAAACCGCCATCACCTTCCCGCCCGCGTTCCCGAAAATATGCTCGCCTGCGATCAGGCCGACCTCCTGTTTGCCGATCATCTCGGCGACGGGCGTGGTCCGGAGAAAGACGGCGTTGAGCGCGAGATAGAGCGCGGTCACCGAGCAGCGTGCCGATGCCTAACGACAACGGGATCGTCCGCCCGGGATTGCGCACTTCACCGAGCACGTAGGTCGAGGCGTTCCAGCCGGAGTAGGCATACATCACCCAGAAAAGACTGATCGCGAACGGCGTGCTCACGAGCAGGCTGCGGTCCGCCGCCACCGGCGCGAACGAGATCGGCTGCGTCCGCGCCACATAAAAGCCCGCGCCGATGATCACGAGAATGAGCGCGATCTTCAACAGCGTGGAGCTGTTCTGAAAATGTCCGCCGAGCCGCACGTCGCGGAGCAGCACCAGCGTCGTGAGCCAGACCACGCCTAACGACAAAAATAGCGGGTTCAGGCCCGGGAAAACTCCCGCGAGATAAGTCCCAAACGGAATCGCCGCGATCGCCACCGGCGCGGCAAATCCGACCGTGGCCGAAATCCAGCCGGCCATGAAACCGACCGCCGGGTGATAAATCTCGCGCAGGAAATGATACTCCCCGCCCGAGCGCGGCAGCGCCGCCGCCAGCTCCGCGTAAGAGAGCGCGCCGCAGAGCGCACACAGCCCGCCGACCGCCCAGAGCGCCATCAAGGCAAAGCCGCTCGGCAGGTCGCCGACCTGAAATCCGAGGCTGGTGAAAATGCCGGTGCCGACCATGTTCGCGACCACGAGACAGGTCGCGGTCAGGAGCGAGATCGAGGCCGGTGCAGAACGAGAAGCGCGCACTGCGCTGCGTATACTCTCCGCGACCGACGGAGCAATAGAACAAATCATGAACGTGCTGGTTTTCGGGCAGGGCAAAAGCGGGACGACGGTGATCGCGAAGACGATCCAGCATTCCCTCCCGGACGCGGTTTTCCTGATGGAGCCGAAAACGGAAGCGGGCCTCACGCGTTCCGGTGCGGCACACACGGTGGTGAAGATTTTGCACGGTCAGTGGCAGGAAAATCTCGCTGGCCTAACGAACGTGCTGCAGAACAGATCGAGCGCCCGTTTCGATCGGATCGTGAAAATCATTCGCGATCCGCGCGACCAGGCGATCAGCTCGTTCCTCTACAATTTCTACAGCCTTGCCCAGCCGGGCGCGGCGACCGAGGAACAGCTCGACGAAGTGCTGGAGCTCGTCCGCGCGAAAGAGCAAAGCCCGCTAACGATCTCCTTCGCGAGCCTCTGCGACGGCGTGAATCGGATCATGCGCTGGCGTGGCTACTCGAGCACGTGGCTCATGACCGAGAGCGGCCAGGTGACGAACCGTGCGTTCTGGGATTTTCTCGGCTCGTTAGGCGGCTCTGGCTACCTCCTGAAATACGAGACCTTCATCCGCGGCGATCTCGGCGGGCTCGAGTCGTATCTCGGATTCCGCCTCTCGCCGCGCCGCGAAGTGGGCGAATACGCGCGCACCCGGCGTTCCGCTTCCTCCGAAAATTGGCGGGAATTTTTCACCCCGGAAGACGTGGAAACGCTACGCCCGCTGACCGCAGATCTACTCGCGGAAATGGGCTACCCCGATTGGGAATTGCGCCCGGTGGAGCGATTGAACCCGGAGCACTTCTCCGGGTATCTCGCGCGACTGCGCCATGAGGCCCGGCCTCGTTAGGCTTGGAAACGCAAAGGGCTGCGGAAAAAATCCGCAGCCCTCGCATTGTTCAATTTTTTGCCTAACGACTACTCCGATCCCGGACCTTCGTGCCCCGCACGCAAGGTTTCGAGCGCATCGAGTTTCTTCACCTGCTCCGGAGTGAGAAGCGGGCGAATCTGGGCGTCGAGCTGCTTCAGAATTGCGTCCGCTTGGGTCCGCGCCTGCTGGTGAATCGCCTCCAGCTGCGGCTGCACCGCGGTGACGGCCGCCTGCACCTGCGGCTTCTGCGCGTCGGTCAGGTCGAGCGTGTGGTTGAGCATCGCGGTGAGGTCATGCGGGCCGTGATGATGACGCGGACCACCCTGGTCGTCGGGACCCTGGGCGAAGACTAACGAGCTGATGGCCAGCGTCGCGGCCGCGCAAAGGGTGAATGGAATGAGTTTGTTTGTTTTCATTTGGTGTTTTGTTTTTCTGTCACAGCGATTTCGCTGCGATGCTGGAGACGCCGGATGACCGAGCCGGTTACAACCGGCGCGCGCTTTTTTTCAACCACCTCGCACCAAAGAAAATGTCTGTAACCACGAAGCCCGCACGGCGTCTCTAGCCCCGATGTGGACTCGGTTTGCGACCGCTCATGCCAGATGAAGATTTTGACGAGCAGGATCACCTCCGCCGGATTGCCCAGGGAGACGAGGCGGCGGCGCGCGAACTCCTGCGCCACTTCCATCCTTTCGTGCTCAAGCTGGTGCGGTCGCATCTCCCGCGTCGGGTGAGCGAAGAGGACCTGACGCAAATGGTGTTCATCAAAATTTTCCAAAACCTCGACCGCTACAGCGGGAAAGTGCCGCTCGCGCATTGGATCTCGCGCGTCGCGGTGAACACCTGCCTGAACGAGCTGCGCGCGGAGAAACGCCGGCCGGAATGGCGCCTCGCCGACTTCGACGAGGAGACTTCGTCCATGATCGAAAAGATCGCGCGGACCGAGAGCGACATCGCCACGATCGACGACACGCGGGAAGCGAAGGCGTTGCTCGAGCGCATGCTTGCGCGGCTCCCAGCCGACGATCGGTTGCTCATCACGCTGCTCCATCTCGAAGAGCGTTCGGTCGAGGAAATCCACGCGCTGACCGGCTGGAGTCACGCCTCGGTCCGGGTGCGCGCCTTCCGCGCACGTGCGCGGATGAAGAAAATGATTCCCCAACTGGAGAAGCTCGATCTCGCTTTCGCCCGATGAATCGCGATCAATTTCTCACCCGCATTTACGCGCTGGCTCGCCGCGCGCCTGCGCCGGAGCCCACTGAGATTCCGTTCGGCATGGAGACCGCGGTGCTCGCGCATTGGCGCGCCGCGGCGAATCGCGGACGCGAAAACGCCGGCTTGCTCCGCGGTCTGCGCTGGGCGGCGCTCGCCGCCTGCGTCATCGCGCTCGCGGTCGGTGCGTTGCAAAACGACGAACTCAGCGCGCTCGGGAGCAGCTTCGATCCCACCGCGCGAGTGGCTGATTCCGCCATCGTCAGCGGCTTTGATTATGAGTAAACCGCGCCTGGCTAAAATCGTCCTCTACGTCTCGTTGATTTTCCTCGCGGGACTCGCGACGGGCGCGCTCCTCGCGCCGAAGTTTGGGCGCGCGTTCATGCGTCCACCCGGCTCCAAGCAGATGTCGCGGCACATGCTCCATCATTTGCAGGAGGGTCTGGGTCTTAGCGAAGCGCAGATGAAAGAAGTGCGGCCGCTGGTCGAGAAAACCGGGAGCGATCTGGAGGCGATTCGCCGCGAGACGACCCGGCGCGTCGTCGCGCGCCTCGACGTTTCGCACGCGGCTATCGCGCGTCTGCTCACCCCGGAACAGCAGGTGAAATTTGAGAAGATGAAAGCGGAAAGCCGCGAACATCTGCGGCACGGGCGGCCGCCGCTCGGGCCGGATGACGCACCGCCCCCGCCGCCGCCTAACGATCGTTAGGCTGAATCTCCAGGTAGCGCGCCGAGAGTGGAGGAAGCTCCGGAATGGTCACGCCCGAGGCATCGGGGCTCTCGTAAATAACGGACTCGGCCGCGAGTCGGTCGGTGAATTTCAGCGCTGTGCCCTCGGTCACGGAAAGAAAATCGCGTGCGGCTGTCGGTAGCGCGACGTGCACGTCGCGCAGCGTTTCATGCGGGTGAAGATTCGCGACCATGAGGAAGCGCTGCTTCGTCGCCGCGTCGCAACGGAGAAACGCGTAGCACCAATGGCCGCTCACCCCTTCGTCGCCCACCCGGCCGAAGTGCGGGTTGTCGCGGTTCGCGGCGTTCAGCGGGAAGAGACCGCCATCGCGAAAAGCCGGCTCGTTGTTCAGCCTAACGAGTCGGGCATAGAAAGCGCGGAGGTCCTGCTGCGCCTCGGATAATTTTGCGCCGTCGTATTTGTGCCCGTTCACCCAGCCGACCAGCGTGGGCATCGACCAGTAATCGAAAATCGTGGTCCGCGAATCGTCCCCGCCGAAACCTTCCGCACCAGTAGCGGGCTCACCGACTTCCTGGCCGTTATAGAGCATGAGCGGTCCGCGCGAGAGCCCGTAAAGAATCGCCGCGACCGGGCGGCCGACGTTCATCCCGACGCCGCCCCACTGACTCGGCGAGGCGAGCCGGACTTCGTCGTGATTCTCCGCGTAACGCAGCGAGTTCTCGAAAATAAACGGATCGCGCGCGGCGGAATCGAGATCGTTCGCCCAACGCCCGCCCTCGTAAATCCCCTTCAGCACGCGATACGTCGGGTCATCGTAGACGCCGTTGAAACCGGCCTCGAGCAGGTCGCACATCACGTTGCCGCCGCCGCCGTGCAGCTTCGTGAGGACCAGGTCGCTGCCCGGCACTTTCGCCGGATCGTTGTCGTAGGCTTCGGCGAGAAAGGTCACTTCGGGGCCGCGTTCGCGCGCGCGCTGGATCAGCCATTTCCAAAATTCCGGCGGCTCCATGTGCGCCATGTCGCAGCGAAAACCATCCACGCCTAACGACTGCCAGTAGGCGATCACGCGATCCATTTTCTCCCACGTGTTCGGGATCGGATTATCGGGACTGCGCGCATTCGGATATTCGCGCCGGTTCTTTAGCGGGTCGGTGAAATCGTAGCCGTAGTTCAGTTTCACCGTTTCATACCAGTCGTTCAGGCTCGGCTGCCAGCTGACGACATTGTTGCCGGTGACGCGGCCGTGCTCCGCTTCGCCCGCGAAGAGGCCGTCGCACTTCATCCCCTCAAGTTGGCAGGTCGGGCTCAGAGCCACGCCATCGCGGAAAGTCGGCAGACGCAACGGCGGCCCCTGCTCGTTAGGCGGAAGGTAGAAGAAGTTGTTTTGCGGATCGAAAAACTTCGTGCGGTCATCGGTCGTGCCGAAGTTGATTTCCGGTTTGATATCGGAGTGATAGCAGCGCGCGACGTGGTTCGGCACGAAGTCGATCAGCGCTTTCATCCGATGCGCGTGGACCCGCTGGAGGAGCGCCTGAAATTCCGCGAGCCGCTTCTTCGGCTCGACCGCGTAGTCCGCGCAAACGTCGAAATAATCCTCGATCGCGTAGGGACTGCCCGCGAGCCCCTTGAGCAAATCCGCGTCGGCCGCCGGTTGGCCCGCTGCGGAGTGGTCGGTCGCGGAAGCCTGCTGGAGCACGCCGGTAAGCCAGACGTGCGAGAAACCCATCTGCCCGATCGCGGCGAGGGCGGCGTCGTTGATGTCGTTGAATTTGCCGACGCCGTTTTGCGCGACCGTGCCATTTGGCTGACGAGTTTCGTTGACGTTGCCGAAGAGCCTAACGAATAGCTGGTAGATGCGCAGGCGCGCGGCGTCGCCGCCCAGCCGGCCACGGCTTATCACTTTGGGTTTCACTTTTCCGGAAAGATCGACCTCGAGGAAATGTGGGATGTATTTGTCACCTTCGCCGCTCGCGACCGCAGAGTCGGAACAGCCGAAAAACCAGCCCCACGATTTTCCGTGCGAGAAGTCCTTCGCGTAGACGACCGCGCTGAACTTGTCCTCCAAGCCCTCGCGCGGAATTCGCAGCGTGCACGTGGCGTCCGCGATCGTTGCTTCGACACCGTCAGGGGCGGGATGCTTTTCGCTCCATTTCCATTTTTCCCAAGTCCGTTGGAAGACCACGCTCGCGTCGTCGTGCCACTCGATCTCGTAGAGCCGCGTCGCCTGGAAGGGTAGGAAGACAGTCGAGCCTTCGGCATTTTCCGCGAACGGCAGCACCGCGGAGCCCGCAGCGGTACCCGAGCGCAGCGCGATGAAAACGGTCCGCGGCGCGAGGAGTTCGCCGCAATGATAACTGACCCGGAGTTCCGCTTCCTCGACCGCGAAAGCGACCCGCGGCATTGTCCGCTCCCCGGGCGGCGGTCATGAGCAGGAAAACGGCGAGAGCGCTGAGGAAGAAGCGAGCCATCGCCGGGAGTTCACGTCAGGCGAGCGGGCTCTCGGGTGGTGTCGCGGTGGGCAACATGCCTTCATCGCGCGCGACCTCCTGCAGCTGTTCCATGTTCAACCCGGTGCGCGGGACGAAGAGCGTGAGGATGGCCGCGAGCGAGCATGAAAACGCCACCAGCCATGACCGCGTAGATGAGATTGCCGCCGAGCAGATTTTTCACCGCCGGGCCGAAGGTCAGCGCCGCGAGGATTTCCGGGAGCACGATGAAGAAATTGAAGATCCCCATGTAGACACCCATCCGCTCCGCGGGCAGCGCGCCGGCGAGCATGGCGTAGGGCATGGAGAGAATCGACGCCCAGGCGATGCCGCCGAGGGCGAGCGCGCCTAACAACAGGCTCTTCTGGCCTTCGCCATGGATGAACCCGATCGAGAGCAACCCGATCGCGCCTAACGAAAGGCAGACCGCGTGGATTTTGCGCCGGTCGAAAGTGGCGGCGATCGCCATCAAGCCAAACGCCGCGACGAAGGTGACGAAGTCCTTCGCGGCGTAGCAGACCCCGGCCCATTCCGCGCCGGCCTTGAAGAGCGGCGACTGCGTGTCGGTCGCGCCGAAGACGAGCGGGACGGCATTCGAAAAATGCAGCCACATGCAGAACAGCCCGAGCCAGGTGAAGAACTGGACGAGCGCGAGCCGCTTCATCGTGCTCGGCATCTGCCGGAGGGCGTCGGGGATTTCCGCGAGCAGATAGCGCGAGCCCGCTGCGCTCGGATTTTTTCCGGCGGAACGCGGCGAGGTCTTCGGGCGGGTATTCCTTGGAAGTGAAAACGGTCTAGAGGACCGCGCCGAGGAACGCGACCGCGCCGATGTAGAACGCATATTTCACGTTCGGCGGGATCGCGCTGCCGACGCTCGTGTCGCTGGTCACGCCGAAGACGTGATTCAGGACCCACGGGAGCATCCCGGCGATGACCGCGCCCGCGCCGATGAAAAGGCTCTGCATCGTGAAGCCGGTGCCGCGTTGTTCTTCCGGCAGCTTGTCGGCGACGAAGGCGCGGAACGGTTCCATCGAGATATTGATCGACGCGTCGAGGATCCAGAGCAGACACGCCGCCATCCAGAGCGTGCTGGCAGTTCGGCATGAGAAAAAGCGCGAGCGAGCTGAGAATCGCGCCGGTTAAAAAGTAGGGACGGCGCCGGCCGAGCGGGCCCCACGTCCGATCGCTCATCGCGCCGATGATCGGCTGCACGATGAAGCCGGTGAGCGGCGCGGCCAGCCAGAGCAGCGGGATCTGGTCGTCGCGCGCGCCGAGGTATTTGTAGATCGGGCTCATGTTCGCCATCTGCAGACCCCAGCCAAACTGGATGCCGAGAAACCCGAAGCTCATGTTCCAGATCTGACCGAAAGAGAGACGGGGTTTGTGCATGGTGGCGGCGGAAAGGTGGGACGTTACCGGAAAGGCCGTGGCAGGAGCAAGCTTCGTCATCCTGAGCGGAGCGCAGCGAAGGCGAAGGATCCGGTGCGCTTGCCGTGAAGCGCCGTTTGCGGTGATTTGCCTCTGGGCTTCCCGGTAGCTCCGCGGGATCCTTCGACTCCGCTGCGCTTCGCTCAGGATGACTGGTTTTTCCGCCCGCTACTTGTTCTCGCGCGCGACCTGGAGCCCGTTGAAGAACGCGTCGGTCTTTTCGCCGTCGCGGTTGAAGATCGCGAAGCTCGTGATCGGCCCCGCGGCGGAAAGTTTGCGTGCCGGGCAGCTTGGTCAGCTTCTTGTCGCTCACCGTCTGGATTTCCAGGTCGTAGGTGTCGGCGCCGGTGAGCGTGACGGTCACGATCACGCCCGCATCGGTGAAGGGCACGCCGGAGTCGGCTTTCTCCGGACCGGAGTCATCCATGATCTGGTAGTTCTCCTTCCCTTCGACAAAGCCGAACTCGAAGACCGCGTCCTTGTTATACTCGATAGGCGACTCACCCGTGCTGCCGGTTCGCAGGGTGAGCCCGATCTCGCCCGGCGCGGGATCGTCGGTCGCGAAGCGCTTCTCGATCCGGCCGTTCTCCATCAGGAAGGAAAAGGAATCGCCCACCGCGAGCGGGAGCTTGAACGAGCGGAAGGCCACTGCCTGCTCGAAGCCGGTGCCGTTGGCGTAAAGGCCCCAGGCTTTGCCGTTTTCGCGATCCCGTTGAGATCGGGGTTGCTTCCGGTGCTGGCGATGAAGAACCCCGCGTGCCGGTCGGCGCCATCGCCGTCGTGGGCCATCTTCCATTCGCCAAAGCCGCTCCCGCCGCTCTTGCCACTCTGGAAACCATCCTTGTAAGCCTCCTGGCTGGCGTCGTCCTCGGCGATGTTGGTCTGATCCGCCCTAACGAGTAAAGGAGCAACGGCCAGGAGCAGGCCAAGGAGAGCACGGCGGATGTTTTTCATGTGGAAGTTCTTCCTTAGCCTTTCACCGCCCCGGAACTCAAGCCGGAAATCAGGAACCGGCTCAGGAGCAGAAAGAGCGCGACCACCGGGATCGAGACGAGGAGCGCGCCCGCGGCATACAAGCCCCATTGCGTGCTCATGTTGGCCTGAAACATCTTCAGCCCGAGCGGCAGGGTGAACCGCTCCACGTCCTGGAGCACGAGCGCGGCGACGACGTATTCGTTCCACGCGGTCATGAAGGAAAAGAGCGCGGTGATGACCAGCGCCGGGAGCGAGAGCGGCAGGACCACGAGGTAAAACGATTGCCAGCGGGTGCAGCCATCGATGTTCGACGCCTCCTCGAGCGAGAGCGGGATGGTGTCGTAGTAGCCCTTGAGCTGCCAGATGCAGAAGGGCAGCGCGGTCGCGCTGTAGATGATGATCACGCCGAGATAACTGTTGATCAGGCTGAGCTTGATCAGGATGAGATAGAGCGGCAGGAGCAGCATCGTCGCCGGGAACATCTGGGTGACGAGGAGCCCGTTGAGGGTGGCGCTGCGGCCGAGGAACTTGAAACGCGAAAGCGCATAGCCGGCCGTGGAAGCGAGCGCGACGCCGGTCACGGTCACGGCGAGCGCGATCAGGGTGGAATTGGCGAGCCAGCGCAGGAACGGCGTCTCGAAAAGCAGGATGCGGAAGTTGGCCAGCGTCGGGTTGCGCGGGATGATCGCGAGCGACGAGGAGAGCAACTGATCCCCCGGCCGGAGCGCGATCGTGACCACGCGGCTGATCGGATAAAGCGCGAAGAGGGTGAAGAGGAGCAGCGCGAGATAGCTCAGCGCCATCCGCAGACTGCGGGAGAGCGAAGGGCGAGCTGGGGCGGTGGACAGATTTCGGCGCGACATCTGGGGGAAGACGACAGCCATTCCGCCCGCGGAGTCAAGGCCGGACTGCGAACCGCGACCTGGCAAAGCCGGGCCGACGCCCTTGGCGGGAGCTTATTCGCGCCGTTTCGCGCGCCAGGCCTGCAACCCGATCGCGCCCAACGCGAGCAGGCCGAGCGAACCTTGCGCATCCCCCGCCGGCGCAGCGGCCACACTCTTATTGAGCTTCTTCTGTCCCGTCTTGATCTGATCGCCCGGATCGCCCCAGGCATAGTCCTTGACGATAAAATAGTTACGGGGACACCCAGCCCACCGAACCCGCACCCACCCGTATTGCGGACCGCGACCGTTATTGAAGCGGAACCCGGCGTAATAGGTCCCACGTTCCTGCCAGTCGGGGTTATCGCACCAACGGTTTTGCATCAAGCCATACGAGAAGTGATGGGTAGGGAAGAATCTTCCCAGCGAAACCACGCTTTTCCCCGGCAGCGCGGAGAGCAACTGAAAGCGGCTCGAGACCGACGGCCCCGGTCCGCGCATGGAATTCGAAACGCGGGCACCGTCCACGCCGATACCCGCGGAGTCATAGCCGATGAAGACTTTGTTGAAGTCCCCTCTGAGATAAGCGCCGTCGCTCAACTGGAACGTGTGAGTTTCGAAGGTGCTCGAGCCTGCAAACTTGTAATCGATCGGCCCGGAATAATGAATCTCGGCCTCTACCGCGGGGATTGCGCCTGCGGCCGTGGCCCCGGCAGCGATAGCGTAGGAGGTCCAGCGGAGATGAAGAAGTTTGGAGGATGGACGGGAACGGCGACGGGTTGTCATCGCGCCCATCCCAACTCTTCCCCTCGGCGCAGTCAAGCTTATCCTCAGGTCCCTGGTCGCCGCGCAAATGCCGCAGCTAGCCCCGCTTACTGCACCGTCAGCGTGAGATCATTGCCATCGCCGCCAGTGTAACTCACTTTCAACTTGTTGCGCCCGGCGGTGAGGGTGGAGCCATCGGCCAGGTTGGCGAAGGTGCCGTTGATCGGGGTGGCGCTGGTGTTGCTGATGATGGTGAAGAGGGCGCCGGGGCTGAGTCTTTTGTTCCCTACCGTCTGTAAGGTGAACTGCGCGCCGCTCGCGATGGTCACGCCTTGGGCGATCACTTCGTCGGCTTTGGCTTTCTGGGTGCTCAGTTGGCAGGTGTAGGTGCTGTCCCCTTGCAGGGTCAGCAGACTGGTCAGGCTCAGGGTGAGCGGTTGCTTCGAGCCCACGCTCGGGGCCAGGATCGCTCCGCTCCCGCTGCCCGTGCCGATGGTCACCGGCCCGCTGATCATCCCTTTGCCGCCTAAGGTGCCGCCCGTTCACGTTCACGCTCCCAGTGCCGGTGGACGAGGCCCGTTTGGTGTTGGCCACCAGCACGCCTGCGCTCACGGTGGTATTGCCGGTGTAGGTGTTGCCTCCGCTCACGGTGAGGGTGCCGGTGCCGCTCTTGGTCACCCCGCCGGTGTCTTGGATCACGCCCGAAAAGGTCGTGCTCCCGTTGTTGCTTCCGATCGTCAGGTTCAGCGTGCCCAGGAAGACTAAGCCGTCGCCCTCCAACGACCCTATGGTGATATCGGCCTCCGTCTGGCTGATATCCAACTCGCCATTGCCATAGACCATAACCTTCGCCGTCCCACCCTGCGGACTGCCGATGGAGAAAGAAATTTGGCCGCCCCGGACGGCTCCGCCGTTCGCCATGAGCGTGGCATTGCCTGCTGTCGCCTCGTAGTAAAGCCAGAGCGACCCGGCGCTGGCTCCCGGCGTGTCTGTGCCATTCAGAATGAAGGTGGCGTCACCGCCGGTCGCGGTGTCGTAGATTTGCAGGTAGCCGGCGTTGGGAAGCTCCGCCGTCCCACCGTTGCAGATAAAGGTGCCTTGCGCGGCCGTCGCAGAGTAACCCAACGTGACGGTACCGCCCACGGTTTGCTTATGACCGGGATTGGAGATGAAAGTGCCATCGGCTGCGCTAGCCGTGCCCACGAAAACTGTGTAGGCACCGGTGTGGTTGTGGCCGTTGAGGCCTCCATTATCAATAAAGGTCGCGCTCCCTGCGTTGGACGATTCCTCGAAGAAAACACCGGTGCCGCTAGCACCCGTGAAGGTGGTTCCGCGGCCAGCCGTCGCGCTGCCTTTGAAATAGCAGAACCCGGAGTTGTCATCCATCGTGAAGTTCTGCTTGAGTCCGGAGTTATTGAGCACTCCCGCGCCGCAGAATGTGAGTGTATGCAGGGCTCCGGTTACACCCGGAGCAATCGTGAAAGCGTCAGCCGACGGGTTAAAGACAAAGCTGTCCAGGGTAACGCTGCTGCTGAGCGTGACGCTGGTCGTCTGCGAGAGATCGAAAGTAGCAATGTCACTTGGAAGGCTGGTACGGTCGCGGGCGACCAATTTGCGGCCGTATTGTCAGTCGCCGTTGAGTGGATGGCTGCTCCACGTGGCACTGCCGGCGAAGCGAGTGGCATGTCGCGACCCAAAGAAGTGCGGAGAGAGGCGAGGAGGGTTTTCATCCTGCCGATTGACGCAGAGTGCATCTCTCCGGTCCAGCCAAATCACCCGGCTCGCTCTGCCTGCTGCACGGTGAGCGTGAGATCGTTGCCGTGGGAGAAGGGACACCACGAAGGACACGAAGAGCACGAAAGGGGACCTATTTCCTCTTCCTTCGTGATCTTCGTGTCTTCGTGGTTTGCACAAAACGCATACCGACCTGATTTCGCTGCGCCGGTTTGGCCAAGAGCGGTTTTTCCTCCCGATTATCGTATTTGGCGCGCCGACTTACGTACGTGACACGAACTTTCTTTTACGCGCCGCGCCGTTTCTTTTACGTCGGCGCGCGTTTCTTTTACGCCAGAGGACGTTTGTCGTACGTCGGCGCAGATTTCGTTTAACCAAGTCCGCGTTCCGTTACACGGAATCGCGTTCGTGATACGCGCGACGGCGTCGCGCGTATGAGAAACGCCGTTTGTGGTACGCCAGACGGCGTTTCCGTTAAAAGAATCCTCCGGCCACGTAACAGAATCGTGGATTCACGTACGTCTTTTGTCGTGCCGCGTACGCGTTTCGCCGTAGAAAAACGCTTTTCCGGCTCCATCGCGTTCGCCCGGTTCCTCTCCGGCTCACTGACCGTGCGACGCTCTTTGAGCAAAAAGATGCCCTACATTTGGCTTCCGAGCCGGCGATTCGAGGCCGTCGCGGGGAGACGGTTTTCTGTGGGCGGCGTCTGACCCAAGCGCCCTACAATTGCCCTTCCTCGGGCCGGGGCCGGTGACCTTGTTGCCGGCGAACTTGCCCAAGTTTGGCCGGGAAACGTTCGCCTCGCCAGCTGCGCCCCAACCCTCACGCGGGGCACCGGCTACGCTCCCGCGGATTCTTTTACCACCACGCGCATGCCGTCGGTGGCGATGACGGCGACCGGCGTCTCCGGGGCGATGAATTCGCCTTCGGTCACGACGTCGACGACGCGGTCGTCGAACTCGGCTTTGCCGCTCGGGCGCAGGCTGGTGAGGCTGCGGCCCCGCATCCCGGGCGCGACCGGGGTCGCGGGGATGAAGGCGCGGACCGGTTCGCCCAGCGACGGGCCGGGCGGGTTCACGGTGGAGAGGATGAAGCGGCGGTAGATGCTGGTCTTGGGGAGGAATTTCGTGAGCACGGCGATCAGGATCGCGGCCAGGAGCAGGGTGATGAAGAGGTTGGTCACCGGCACGCGGAGCATCCCGCTACTGGGGAAAATCCCCTGGCCCGGATAGCGATCGATCATCGCCCAGAGGAGCGAGGCGAGCATCACGAGCACGCCGACGACGCCGAAGACGATGGTGGAATGCCCGAAGAACAAAACCTCGACGAGGACGAAGAGGAAGCCGACGACGAAGAGCGCGACCACTTCCCAACCGGCGAGGCCGGCAAAGTAGTGACCGAGGAAGAAGAGCGCGAAGCAGAGGATGGAGACGATCCCGGCGATCCCGAAGCCGGGAATCTTGAACTCGATGTAGGCGCCGAGGATTCCGCCCAGCAACAGGAGCGGCGCGAGGGTGGTGAGCCAGAAGGCGAGCTGCTCGAAGCCGCTCGGGGCGAACTGCACGACTGTCGCCTTGCAGGTTCGCCTGTTTCACCAGGTCCGGGATCGACTCGGCGATGCCGTCGGCGAGCAGCGGCTTCCCGTTGATCTTCTCGGTCGCTTCCTGCGCGTTCAGGGTGAGGAGCGTGCCTTTCGCATGGACGACGCGGCTGCCGATCTTCACCTCCTTCTCCTTGTTCATGAAGGCCTCGCCGATCTCGGGGTTGTGGCCGTTGCGCTGCGCCGTGCTGCGGATCACCGCCGACCAGTAGGAGATGGTCTTGTCTTTCATCGTCGCGGAAAGGTCCTCGCCCGAAGCCTGCACCGGCGCGGCGGCGCCGATCGCGCTGACCGGCGCCATGTAAATGTGGCGCGTGGCGAGGGCGATGAGCGAGCCCGCGGAACCGGCGTTGGCGTTGATGTAAGTGTAGGTCGGGATGGTGGCGTGATTGAGGATGCCGGTGATCTCTTCCGCGGCATCGAGCGCGCCGCCGTAGGTGTCCATGTCGAAAATGATCGCGACCGCGCCGGCACTTTCCGCGGTCTTCTCGGCCCGCCGGAGAAAGACGGCGAGCGACTTGGTGATCTCGCCCTGCAGCGGCACGACCACGACGTCGCCGCGGTTGATGGTCTTTTCCGCCGCCTGCGCACTGCCTAACGACAAGGCAGCGGCGAGGAGGAAAGCAAAAACGCGGGGCACGTGACGGAACATGGGTTTAATCTCGCATCGCTCCACATGGGCACAATCCCCGACCACATTCTCGAACAGGTCGCCGCCGCGAACGACATCGTGGAGGTGATCGGCTCCTATTTTCCGCTGAAGCGCGCGGGCTCGACCTGGAAGGCGCTCTGCCCTTTTCACCAGGAGAAATCGCCCAGCTTCACGGTGAATCCGCAGCGGCAGATTTTTAAGTGCTTCGGCTGCGGGGAAGGCGGCGGGGTGTTCAAGTTCGTCGGGCTTTATGAGCACCTGAATTTTCCCGAGGCGGTGAAGAAACTGGCGGCCCGCGCGGGCATCCCGATCATCGAGGAACGCGGGAGCAACAGCGAGGACGATCGCCAGCACGAAGCGCGCAGGACGCTGCTGAAGCTGCACGCGGAAGCCGCGGAATGGTTCCAGGACAACCTGCTGAAACGCGAGAGCGGCAAGCCGGCGCGCGACTACCTGAAGCAGCGCGGCCTCACGAGTGAGATCGCGAAGGCGTGGCAGCTTGGCTTTGCGCCGGAAAGCTGGGACGCGCTCCTCGATTGGGGGCTCGAGCGCGGCTACCGGCGGGAGGCGCTGCTGCAAAGCGGGCTGGTGAAGTTGCGCGATGAGGAGCGGCCGGAGAGCGACGTTTACGATCGGTTCCGCGGCCGGTTGATGTTCCCGATCTGCAACGATCTCGGCGAGGTGGTGGCCTTCAGCGGGCGCATCCTCGAAGGCGATGCGAAGAGCGCGAAATACCTGAACTCGCCGGAGACGCCGCTCTTTCGCAAAGGCCGAATCCTCTTCGGGCTGCACAAGACGAAGCGCGGCTTGATCGAAGCCGGTTGCGCGATCGTTTGCGAGGGGCAGCTCGACCTGATCACGCTCTTCGAGGCCGGCCTAACGAACGTGGTCGCGCCGCAGGGGACGGCCTTCACCGAAGATCAGGCGCGCATCCTGAAGCGCTACGTCAACGAGGTGGTGCTCTGCTTCGACGCCGATGCCGCGGGGGAAAAAGCCGCGGAGCGTTCGCTCGAGCCGCTGCTCCAGCACGATCTCATCGTCCGCGTCGCGGAGATGCCGCCGGGCGAAGATCCGGATTCGCTGATCCGGAAGGATGGCGCGGAAAGTTTCAGCGCGCGAATCAGCAACGCCCGCAACTTCTTCGATTTCTGGATCGAGCACGCGACCAGCTCGATCGATCTCTCAAATCTCGGCGCCAAGATGCAGCTCGCGCGCGAACTCGCCGAGACGGTCGCGCGCGTTCACGACCCGATGATGCGCAACGAAGTGATCAGCAAAGTCACCGCACGTCTCGGCGTCTCCCCCGCCGATTTCGCGAATCTCCTCCCGCGCGCTCCGCGCAATCGCACGCCTAACGAGCCGCGACCGCGCACCGTCGCCCCTGCCCCGCGGCACGAGATTGCGCTGCTCTGCCTGCTCGCGCTGCGCAGCAGTGAGGCCCGTAGTTTCCTCCTCGCATCCGACTGGCGCGACGTGGTCGAGGAAACGCCGGGCACGGAAATGCTCGGGAAAATTCTCGAGAGCGAGCTACGCCCCGACGAGCCGGCTTCGCTGAATATCTTCCTTTCCGAGCTGGAGCCGGAAGAGGAATCGCTCGTCTCCGGCTGGCTGATGCAGAAGATGCCGCCCAATGCCGAGAAGGTCGCGCGCGAGTGGTGGCAAGGTTTGCGGACCCCGGCTTTGCGGCGGCGATTGCAGGCCGCGGAGAGCCGTTTGAAGCTCCCGCAAATCACCGCCGGCGAGGTGGTCTCACTGCAGAAACAAGTGGTTGACCTCCGTGGGCAGCTCGACGAATTTTCACGGTTTTCGCCGGACCGCCAGCTCGACACCTAGTGGTCGTCCACGGAATGGCTCCTGCTTAGTTCCGTTTCCCAGACTTAAACAGACTCTCGATTTGGCCAAGAAACCCAAACCACGCGGACGTCCCAAAAAGCCGTCGAAACCTGCTCCCGCCACTGCGCCCCGGAAACGAGGCCGCCCGGCCGGTTCGACCAAAAAAACGGCCGTCGCCGCGGACCAGCCGAAGCGTCCGCGCGGTCGTCCGCGCAAACAGCCTGTGGCTGTAGCTGAGGCCGTGAAGCGTGGCCGGGGCCGGCCACCCGGCAAAAAAAAATCGGAGGCCGCTCCAGCCAAACCGTCACGTCTCGCCATCGCCCTGGCCGAGCAAGCCGCGAACGCGAACGGCGCCGCGGGCCCCAACGGCTCGAGCCGAACGCAGGCCCACGTTCGCGAGTTGATCAAGCTCGCGAAGGAGCAGGGCTATCTCACTTTCGACGACCTGAACGAAGCGCTCCCGGCGGAAGTGACCGACCCGGAAGAACTCGATCACATCCTGATGCGGCTGCGCAAACTCGAGATCAACATCATCGAGGCCTCCGAGGTCGACAGCTTCAAGGACGGGAAAAAAGACGCCGACGAAGAAGAGGAAAAGCCCGAGCCGAAACTCGACATCCTCGACGATCCGGTGCGGATGTATCTGAAGCAGATGGGCCAGGTGCCGCTGCTCACCCGCGAGCAGGAAGTGGAGATCTCCAAGCGGATCGAGGAAGCGGAAGAGAAGGTGCAGCTGCACATCAACCGTTTCGGTTTCGTGGCGCAGGCGCACCTCGATCTCGCAGCGAAATTATCCGAAGGCGGCGAACGTTTCGACCGCGTGATCCTCGACAAGAAAATCGAGAGCCGCGAGCGCTACATGAAACAGCTCCCGGGGCTTTGCCGGAAGGTGCAGAAGATGGGCGCCGAGCTGGCCAAGGACTACGCGCAGATCGCGCAGCGGGCGCAGCGCGATCCCGCCCAGGCGAAGAAATTTGAGAAGGCGGCGGAGAAACTGCAGGCGCTATATCCGCAGTTCTTTTTCAAGCAGCGCGTGATCGAGGAATTCGTCCATCTCGCCGACTCGCACTACACCCTGCTCCGCACGGCGCAGGAGGACCTGAAAAACGCGCGCGCGCTCAAGAAGGGCAAAGACGCGGTCCAGAAGAAATTGCGCGCGCTCGAAGTGACGCTCTGGCTTTCCGTCGCGGAATTTGAAGAACGCTACCGCGAACTGCGCGACTGGCTGCGCAAGGGACTGCGCGCCAAGACCGAGATGGTGGAGGCGAACCTGCGCCTCGTGATTTCGATCGCGAAGAAATACACCAACCGCGGGCTCTCGTTCCTCGACCTGATCCAGGAAGGCAACATGGGCCTGATGAAAGCGGTCGAGAAATTTGAGTATCGACGCGGCTACAAATTTTCGACTTACGCGACCTGGTGGATCCGGCAGGCGATCACCCGCTCGATCGCCGACCAGGCGCGCACGATCCGCATCCCGGTGCACATGATCGAGACGATCAACAAGCTGATGCGGGTGCAGAAGCAGCTGCTCCAGGAATACGGTCGCGAGCCCACGCCCGAAGAAGTGGCGGAGGAAATTTTGCTGCCGGTCGACCGCGTGCGCGCGGTGCTGAAGATGGCGCAGCAGCCCATCTCTTTGCAGGCCCCGGTGGGCGAAAGCGAGGAGACGAATTTCGGCGATTTCATCGAGGATAAATCGGCCGATAACCCGAGCGACATGACCGCGATCGCGCTCCTGAAGGAGAAGATCAAGGACGTGCTCGAGACGTTAACCGAACGCGAACGCCAGGTGCTCGAACAGCGTTTCGGTTTGGTCGATGGCTACAGCCGCACGCTTGAGGAAGTGGGCCGCCAATTTCGCGTCACCCGCGAACGCATCCGCCAGATCGAGGCGAAAGCGCTGCGCAAAATGCGGCATCCGACGAGGATTCGGCAGCTCGAGGGATTCCTCGAAGCTGCCGATCTCGAACCAATCCGGAAACCGCTTCCGTCCGCCTAACGGCGGTGGTAAACGCGGTGGCCGTTGCGCAGGCGAACGACGGGCCGGCGATAAACTACCGGACGACCGTAAACGATCGGACGCCGATACCCGTAGTAGCCGTACGCCGGATATCCGTAGCCGTAGCCATAGCCGTATCCGTAGGGCGCGCAGCCGCCGTAAAAGCCGACCGGATACGCGAGCGGCAGGCCGATACCGATGCCAACCGAAACCCGCGCTTCAGACTTCGGAGCGGAGACAAACGCGAACGCGCCGACGACTGTTGCGATGATAAGAAGTTTTTTCCAATTCATGAACCTCACCTCCTTCCCAGCTGGGGATAACTTATTTGAGACGCGCGCCACGGCCGGCTATTCAGCGTCTTTTTCGTCCCAGCGCGGATAGCCGCTGACACAGAGGTCGGAGCCGATGCGCGCATAGTTGACCTCGGCGATTTTCGCCCCGGCCAGCGTCGCGTTCGCCCCGCGCCCGGCCACCGCGCGAACGGCTCCGCCGGTGAGGAGCGGCGCGAGATAAAACTGCACCTTGTCGATGAGGCGCGCGTCGAATGCCTGGCCCAGAATCTCGCCGCCGCCTTCGATCATGACGCTGGTGATTTCCCGGCGCCCGAGATCGGCCAGGACCGCGGCGAGCGTCTTCTTTTTGTAAACCAGCGTGCGGCTGGCGAAGCGGTCAGTGAAAACCTGCGCGTCGCGTGGCAGGTCGCCAGAACGCGAAAGGATCACGCGCCAGGGCTGGCGCGCGCCGGCGATTCCGCGCGTCGTTAGGCGCGGGTTGTCCTGGCGCAGCGTTTCCGCGCCGATCAGGATCGCGTCCACGCTCGCGCGCAGTTGCTGCGCGGAGCGGCGCGAGGCCGCGCTCGTGAGCCAGCGGCTCTCGTTAGGCGGTCTCGTGAGGCGGCCGTCGAGGCTCATCCCGCATTTTGCGATCACGAACGGCCTCTTGCTCACGATCCACTTATTGAACGCTTCGTTCAGCCGGGTGCATTCCGTCGCGAGCACGCCGCTGGTCAAGGCGATCCCGGCCTGTTCGAGCTGCTGCAAACCGCGCGCCTGGTGGGCCGGGTTGACGTCGATCGCCCCGACCACCACCCGCTTCACGCCGGCGCGGATGATCGCATCCGTGCAAGGCGGCGTGCGGCCGGTCGTCGAGCAGGGCTCGAGCGTGACGTAGAGCGTCGCGTTGCGCAGCGAACGCGAACCCGCTGCGGTGAGACATTCGATCTCCGCATGCGGTCGCCCGCGCCCTCGATGATACCCGCTCGCAATCACACGCCCGCCCTGCACAAGCACTGCGCCGACCGCCGGATTCGGGCTTGCGATGCCCACGCCTTTGCGTGCTTCGGTGAGCGCTGCCGCCATGAACCTTTCGTCGGGCATTTCCGGCATCCGCGCAGGTTAAACGCCGGAAGCCGGATCGCAACGGCACATTCGAATGGTCGATCGTTAAGAGAAGTCAGTAGTGCGTCATTCGGTTACAGTTCACCCCATCATATGCATAGGAAAAGAGAGTCGTAATGGCCCAATTTTAAGAAATGGACAAAACCAATTGTCCTCTATCAACAGCCTCTCTTTCAGTCATTTAAATCTATGGCAACCGAATTGGCATCCCGGCAGCTGTTAGACGGCTCGTAACTTTCACAATCGTCAAATCAACCAACACAAAAACCTATGAACATCATTCGTTATCAAACTCCTCAATCCAACGCCTGGCCGTCCATGGATCGCTGGGCCAATCTGCGGGACGAGATGAACAGTCTCTTCGAGCTGCCCTTCATGGCCGCGGCCGGTCGTCAGGCGCAGCTCTTCAGTGGCTGGACTCCGGCCCTCGATGTCTACCAGAACGCCGACAACGTCGTCGCAGTGGTGGAACTCCCCGGCATGCGCAAAGAAGAGATCGAAATCTCGCTCCATGACGGCGTTCTCACGATCGCGGGCGAACGCCAGGTCGGCAGCGCCGAGGGCGAAAAAGCCGAACGCACTGAGCGCGTCACCGGCAAATTCCGCCGCAGCATTACACTCCCCACCCGCGTCGATGCGGGCAAAGTCGCCGCCTCCTACAAGGATGGCGTTCTGACCGTGACCCTGCCGAAAGCGGAGGAAGCAAAGCCGAAGAAAATCGAAGTCAGCGTCGAATAAATCAGTCCAAGAAAGGAACCCGAAAAAATGAACAATACTTTAACGAGAGAAGATAACCGCAACGGCGCGAGCCGGACCGAGGGTGAGAAATTCATCACCCCGGTGGCGAGCGTGAACGAAACCGCAGAGGGCTATTCGCTCGAGCTCGAAATGCCGGGCGTGGGCAAGGATGGCCTCGAGATCTCGGTCGAAAACAACGAGCTCACGATCATCGGTCGCAAGAGCACGACGACACCGGAAGGCACGATCGTGCATCGCGAATCGCGGCCGCATAATTATCGCCGCGCGTTTGAAATCGACCCGTCGATCGACAGCGCGAAGATCAGCGCCCGGATCAGCCAGGGCGTGGTCACGCTCAATCTGCCGAAGGCGGAAGAGGTTAAGCCGCGCCGCATCGCGGTCGCATAAATTCTGATTGGTTAGGTGATAAGGAAGCCGCAGGCCGCGAGGTCTGCGGCTTTTTGCGTCCAGCCGCTTTTCTACTTGGCGGGTCGCGCGGAGCGACGTACCTAAGAGGCGCTTATGGCCTCCAAAACCGCTGAAGAAAAACCGACCGAAGACAAGCTCGTCACCGCCCGCAATAAAAACCTCGATCTCGCCATCCAGCAGATCGCGAAAGACTACGGCGACGGCGCGATCATGCGCCTCGGCGACGGCAACATTGTCGACATCGACGTCATCCCCACCGGCAACATTTTGATCGATCGCGCGCTCGGCGTCGGCGGCGTGCCGCGCGGGCGGATCGTGGAAGTTTACGGGCCGGAATCTTCCGGTAAAACCACCCTCACCCTCACGATCATCGCGCAGGCCCAGAAGCGCGGCGGCCTCGCTGCGTTCGTGGATGTGGAGCACGCGCTCGATCCGCAATACGCCCGCAAGCTCGGCGTCGATCTCGACGATCTGCTCGTCTCGCAGCCGGGCTCAGGCGAAGAAGCGCTTCGCATTGTTGAGACGCTCGTTAGGTCAAACGCGCTTGACGTCATCGTGCTCGATTCCGTCGCGGCGCTGGTCACGAAACAGGAACTCGAAGGCGAGATCGGCGACTCCACGGTTGGCGCGCAGGCACGGCTGATGAGCGCGGCGTTGCGCAAGCTCACCTCGCTGATTTCCAAGGCGCGAACCTGCTGCATTTTCACCAACCAGATCCGCGAAAAGATCGGCGTCATGTTCGGCAATCCCGAGACCACGCCGGGCGGGCGCGCGCTGAAGTTTTACTCGAGCGTCCGGATGGATATCCGCCGGATCGGCGCGATCAAGCAGACCGACGGCGTTGTCACCGGCAACCGCACCCGGATCAAAGTGGTGAAGAATAAAGTCGCGCCGCCGTTCACCGAAGCCGAGTTCGACATCATGTACAACGAAGGCATTTCCACGACCGGCTCGCTGCTCGATCTCGCATTGGAAAAACAGATCGTCGAGAAGCGCGGCTCCTGGCTCAGCTTCAAGGGCGCGCAGCTCGCGCAAGGCCGCGACGCCGCGAAGGAAGTGCTGAAGAACGATCCCGCGCTCTACGCCGAGATCGAGACCATGGTCAAAGCCAAGCTCGACGAAGAGAAGAAGTAACTCGTTAGGCACAAGTCGCAGTCATCCCGAGCGCAGCCGAGGGATCCGGTGGGGTTTCTGGGAAGCGTGGCCGCAAATCGTCCGCGGGGAAAGCAGCCAACCTTCCCGGTTGCTCCGCGGGATCCTTCGACTCCGCTGACGCTGCGCTCAGGATGACGAGCATTGCGGCGCCATGAAAATTCCTTCACTCACGCTAGACTCCACCCGATGACCTCCGCCGAAATCCGTCAATCCTTCCTCGATTTCTTCCGCGAAAAAGCACACACCGTTGTGCCCTCGTCATCGCTCCTTCCCGACTCGCCGAACCTCCTTTTCACCAACGCGGGCATGAACCAGTTCGTGCCGATTTTCCTCGGCCAGCAGACCGCGCCCTACGACCCGCCGCGCGCCGTCGACACCCAGAAATGCATCCGCGCCGGCGGCAAGCATAACGACCTCGATGACGTCGGGCTCGACACTTATCACCACACCTTTTTCGAGATGCTCGGGAACTGGAGCTTTGGCGATTATTTTAAAAAGGAAGCGATCGAATGGGCCTGGGAGCTGGTCGTTAGGCGTTGGGGCTTTCCCGCCGAGCGGCTCTACGCCACCGTTTATCGTCCGGGCCTGAGCGAGCCGGCCGATTTCGATCAGGAGGCTCACGACCACTGGCACCGACTCTTCACCGCGGCCGGCCTCGACGCTGCCGTCCACATCGTCGACGGCAACAAGAAGGATAACTTCTGGATGATGGGCGACACCGGCCCGTGCGGCCCCTGCTCCGAGTTGCACGTCGACCTGACTCCGTTAGGCGACACCCGCGGCGCGCTGGTCAACGTCGGCGATCCGCGCTGCATCGAGATTTGGAATTTGGTTTTCATCCAGTTCAACGCGAATCCCGACGGCACTTTCGTCCCCCTCCCCGCGCGCCACGTCGATACCGGGATGGGCTTCGAGCGCGTCACCTCGATCATCCAGGGCACGAAAAATTTTACCGATTTCAACGGCCAGATCTCGAACTACGAGACCGATATTTTCCGCCCGATCTTCGACGAGATCGAAAAACTGAGCGGTAAGAAATACAACGCGACGCTGCCGAAATCCGGGAGCACCGGCGATAACCTCGATGAAAAAGTCGACATCGCCTTTCGCGTCATCGCCGATCACATCCGCACCCTCAGCTTCGCGATCGCCGACGGCATCCAGCCGAGCAACGAAGGCCGCGGCTATGTCCTGCGCCGCATCCTTCGCCGCGCCGTTCGCTACGGCCGCACCCTCGGTTTCCACGAGCCGTTTTTCTCGAAGCTGGTCAATGTTCTCAGCCTAACGATGGGCGACGTCTTCCCCGAAGTGCGCGCGAAACAGCCGCAGATCATCGAGACGATCCAGCGCGAGGAAGAATCGTTTAACAAAACACTCGATCGCGGCATCGAGCTCTTCGAGCGCGAAATCGCCGCTGGTTCCAGCATCTCGGGTGCGTTCGCCTTTCGCCTCTATGACGAACAGGGTTTCCCGCTCGATCTTACCGAATTGATGGCGCGCGAGCGCGGGCTCACGGTCGACACCGCGGGCTTTGAGACGCTGATGGAAGAACAGCGCGATCGCGCGCGGAAGGCGCAGAAGAAAAGCGTGATCACGGTGACCGATGATTCGGCGCAGAAGGCGACCCACTTTCTCGGCTTCGAGCACGATCACACCGGCGCGGATGTCGAGAGCGTGGTCGACATCGGCCAGCAGCGCGGCGTGATTTTAAACAACTCGGTGCTCTACGCCGAGATGGGTGGCCAGGTCGGCGATCGCGGCGAGATCGTCGGGGAAAACAAAACCTGGACGGTGGTCGATACCCGCAAGACCGGCGCCGCTTTCGTGCATCTTCTCGCGGGCGATGACGCTCCCGAAATTGGCGAGCATGTCACGGTGCGCTTCGATCGCGCGCGGCGTTCGGCGATTGAGCGGCATCACAGCGTGACGCATCTGCTGCATTGGGCGCTGCACGAAATCGTCAGCCGCGACGCGACGCAAAAGGGCAGCTACGTCGGCCCGGAAAAGCTGACTTTCGACTTCGCGAGCGCGGCCCTGACGAAACCGCAGGTCCGCGAAGTGGAGCGGCTGGTGAACGAAAAAGTCGCGGAGAACAGCGCGGTTTCCTGGAAGGAAATTCCCTATCCGGAAGCGAAGCAGCGCGCGGATATCATGCAATTCTTCGGCGACAAATATGGCGACCTCGTGCGCGTAGTGCAGATCGGTGGCGCGCCTAACGAGTTGGACGGCTATTCGATGGAACTCTGCGGCGGCACCCACGTCCGCGCGACCGGCGACATCGGCCATTTCCGGATCCTGAGCGAGTCCGCGATCGCCGCGGGCATTCGCCGGATCGAAGCCGTCGCGGGTGACGCGCTCGCGGCGTGGGCGGAAAAAGAAGCCGCGCAGCAGGATGAAAAATTCGCCAACCTAACGAAAAGGAAAAGCGATCTCAGCGCGCTCCCGGCTTTCACCGGCCATGCCTCGATCGATGCGCGCGCCGCGCATCTCGAAAAGACAGAGAACGAACTGCGCGAATGGGAGAAGGAAAACGCGAAGACGGCGGGCGCGGAAATTCAGAAACGCGCGGCGTTGCTCGCGGAGGAATTGAGCGCGAACTCGCACGATGAAAAATTCATCGTCACCGAAATCCCCGACGCCAACGGCGCCCTCCTCCAGGCAGTGGCCGACGCATTGAAAACCAAATTTAGCGGACCCGTTTTCCTCGCGGGAGAGAGCGATGGCCGAGTCGATCTCATCGCTTCGGTTCCTTCCAGCCTAACGAGCAAAGTCCAGGCCGGCGCGCTGATTCAGCAGCTCGCGCCGATCGTCGGCGGCAAAGGCGGCGGCCGTCCGGAAGGAGCGCGCGGCGCAGGCAAGGACGCGACCAAACTTCCCGAGGCGCTCGCGCAGGCCCGGACGCTTCTGACTGCGGCGTCGCTGTGAAACCCTTCGCGCGCGTCGCTTTCTGCTGGGCGCTCGGCCTGCTAAGCTTCGCCCTCGTCTGCCTCGCGATCGGGAAATATTTCCCGCAGGAAGTGAACGGCATCTCGCTGAAATTCAGCCGCTTCGCCGCGCAGAAAAAACACATCGACACGATCTTCGTCGGCTCCAGCCGGATCTATCACGGGATCGATCCCGCCGTCTTCGATCGCGCGATGAAAGCGCACGGACATCCGACGCGCTCCTTCAATGTCGCGATGGACGGGATGAACACGGAGGAGGCTTTCGGGCTCGTGCGGCATCTGCTGGCGCTGCATCCGCGCAAGTTGAAGACGATTTTCTTCGAAGTGCAGCCTGCGATCACTGCGGGCACGCCCCTGGAGGTGGACCAGGTAAAAGTGCGCGACGTCTATTGGCGAGACTGGCCGTCGGTCGTGGACGGTACGCGGATTTTTGCGCAAGGCCTCGCCTGGCCGCGCGGGGTGCTTCCGGGCGAGCCGTTTTCCGCCCGCCGGCTGGAGGATTTCGGTCCGCGTTTTCTGGCCACGGCGCGACTTTGGTTTCGCAACTTCACACATGTCGGTTCGGGCCTGGAAATCTTCGGCAAAGCCCTCGCGCAACTCCCGCCCCGCGTGAAGTCCCAACCGAAGCTGAAAAATTTGCCGCCAAATTGGAACGGCTACTACGCGATGACCCGTCCGATGGACGACAAAACGCTCGCGACCTACCGCAAATCTTTTGCCGATCAGCAGGCGCCCGCACCGCCGCGAGTCGCGGACCCGATGATGCGGAGCGAACTGCAGCGTTTCGTCCGCGAGATGGCGCCGAAAGGAATCCGCGTCGTTTTTGTGGCACCGCCCTCGCTGATGGCGGCGCACGGATCCGGGGTGCAGGCCCCACTGAGCGATCCGCTTTTCGATTATGACGATTTGGGGCGTTATCCGCAATTTTACGCGGAGGAAAACCGCCTCGATACCGAGCATCTGAACGCGCGCGGGGCGGAGATATTTTCGCGAACGATGGCGGAAGATTACAGCGCGAGTCTCCCGTCGACGACTCGTTAGGCGATTGCCCCGGATTTCAAAGCATGTTACTTCGGCCGCAAATGAAATTCCTCCGGCGGACTCTCCTTCTCGGCAGCCTGCTTCTCGCCGCCAGCTCATCTGGCGCTCCGCCGCAACTGGCCGACGACTCGCCGCGCTGGCAATGGTTCGCGGAACACCGCGACAGCTACGACCTGGTTTTTGTCGGTTCGAGCCGGATTTATCACGGGATCTCGCCGAAACTTTTCTCCGAGGCAGCGGGGCGTCCATGGCGGGGGTTCAATCTCGGGGTCGATCGAATGCGCACGCCGGCTTGTCTCGAGGTGGCGCGGCGCGTCCTCGCGCTTCATCCGGCGAAGTTGAAATATCTCTTCTTCGAATTGCAGGCCGTCG
Source organism: uncultured Verrucomicrobiae bacterium (assembly GCA_963742845.1). Lineage (GTDB taxonomy): Bacteria > Verrucomicrobiota > Verrucomicrobiia > Chthoniobacterales > UBA10450 > Palsa-1392. The sequence continues at coordinate 526,382 of CAVUNK010000009.1, forward strand.
GCGGCCCGGCGGCTGCGCCTAACGAACCTGAAGTGAGCGCGGCCTCGCCCGCAATTTCGGAACTGATGCCGGTAGCTTTTGCGGGCGGTAGCGGGATTGGGCCGGATGGCGATGGGTTCAACCCGCTGGAAAAAGAAATGAAACCGCAGTTCCGCCCGACCTACGAGCAGCGGCTGGAGGAGGCGCGCGCCCGCGGGCCGAAGCGAGTGGACGCGGCGATGCGCGACGAGCTTGGCCGGTTTGCGAAGGAAGCGGCGGCGGAAAAAATCCGGGTCCTTTTCGTGGTCCCGCCCTCTCTGCGGAACGCCCGCGGCTCGGGCGTAGATGCCCCCGCGGGCAGTCTGCTTTTTTCCTTCGACGATCTCACCCGCTACGCCCCGCTCTATGATGAAGCAAACCGGCCGGATGCCGAGCACCTGAACGCGCGCGGGGCCGAGATCTTCACCCGCGACCTCGCGCAGCAGTTCGTCCACGCGCTCGACGGCGCGGCCACTCGTTAGCCGGCGCGCCGAGGTTCCCCGTGCTTTTCGTCGAGTCACGCTTTTTTTTCTTTTTCGCCTTCGTCTTCGCGGTCGCGTGGACGCTGCGCTCGAATACGGCGCGGAAAGCCTTTCTCCTTGCCTGCAGCTATTTTTTCTATGGCTGCTTTTTTGTGGGCAATCCGGCGACCTTCGCCCGCCACCTTTGGGCCGGTGAATGGTCCGCGCTGCCGGCGGGCTGGTGGTTCCCGTTTGTGCTCCTCGGGTCCACCTGCATGGATTATCTGGTCGGGCTCTGGCTCGAAGACACGGCGAGCCCGACGCGGCGCAGGAGTCTTTTACTCGTTAGTCTCACGGTCAATCTCGGGACGCTCTGTGTTTTCAAATACCTGAACTTCCTCATTGGCTCGGCTGGGGAATTTCTGGCCTGGATCGGGTTACCAGCTTCGCTTCACACCTTGCGGATCATCCTGCCCTACGGGGTTAGCTTTTATACCTTTCAGTCGATCAGCTACACCGTGGAGGTTTACCGGAAGCACCTGAAAGCGGAGCGCAGCTTTCTCGATCTCGCGTTCTTTATCGGCTTTTTCCCGCCGCTGGTCGCGGGCCCGATCGTGCGCGCGATGAATTTTCTCCCGCAGACGAAACGTCGGCCAAAATGGTCGGAAGTGGATGTCCGCGGCGCGCTCGTGCTCTTCCTCACGGGCTTCGTGAAAAAGGCCTGTGTCGCGGACAGCGTCGCGCCGTTTGTCGATCAATACTTCGCCAACCCGCAGAGCTATGGCGTGGCCAGCGCGTGGATCGGCGTTCTGCTCTACGCGGTGCAGATCTACTGCGACTTCTCGGGTTACACCGACATGGCGATCGCGGTGGCGCGCCTGCTCGGCTACAGCCTTACAATTAACTTCGATTTTCCCTACTTCGCGCGCTCCCTTACCGACTTCTGGCGGCGCTGGCATATCAGCCTTTCCACCTGGCTGCGGGACTATCTTTACATCTCGTTAGGCGGGAATCGCGGGTCGATCCTTTTCACTTACCGCAACATGCTCCTGACCATGTTGCTCGGCGGACTTTGGCACGGAGCTTCCTGGGTCTTCATGCTCTGGGGCGGTCTGCATGGGGTAGGACTGATCATGCATCGGCTCTGGTCGCGGGCCTGGATGAACTGGAACCCGGAGCGAGTCCCACGGGCGGGCGTCCTGGCTTACCGACTTCTCGCTACCGCAATGACCTTCTATTTCGTCTGCTTCTGCTGGATCTTCTTTCGCGCGGTGGAGTTGCCGAAAGCGCTGGTCGTCGTGCGTCAGTTCGTCCTCTTCAATGGCGGCGGTGCGCAGAGTCTCGACCTGCGACTTTGGTGGCTAATCGGCCTGCTCGCCGCGGTGCATTGGTTAAATTACAAGCGAGTCTTCGCGAATTGGTGGCGCCAGGTGCCGCAGCCAGTTTTCGCCGCAGCTTACGGAGCTGGTTGGGCAGTGGTGATTCTCTTCATCCCGGCGCAATACGTGCCGTTTATCTACTTCCAGTTCTAGCCGAGCGAGGCGACATAGGTGTCGACAACCATCCGCAGGTCGCTCGGCCGGTAAGCCGGAGCGCGATAGCGTCAGCGCTCAACGGCGAAAACGTGGGCTTGAATTTTACCATCCACGGGCCCGGATCCGAAGCGCTCCGCGATCGCTGCGGCGGCGGCTTCGGTCGCTTCCTCGAGCCGGATCTTCCCGGCGGCTTCGATCTCGTGGCGCAGCGGCGTGCCCTGGCAATAGGCAATCGCCGGAAGGCGCGGCGACGGGGCATTGCTCCTTGCAGTGACCGTCGCGAACGCGATCGGTTTTTCGAACCCCGCCGTGAAGAGGTCTTCCATCACCACCGCCGGGTCGTGATAGCCATGCGGGAGTCGGGTGAGAAAGCCTGGAGGATTATCGGGCAGCAACCGCTCCAGGGCCTGAATCACCGTCGCGGCAAACTCATTTTCCTCGAGTCGATCCCAGACGTTGAAAAGATAACACCCGCCCGGGCAGAGGACGCGTCGCGCCTCGGAAAAGGCTTTCGCCTTATCCGGGAAAAACATCGCCGCGAACTGGCAGACCACGACGTCGAAACTTCCATCGGGATACGGCAACTGCATGGCGTCGGCCTGTTCCCATTTCACCGACCGGTTCGTTCCTTTCGCGGCCGCCTGGTCGAGCATCGGCTGGTTGAGATCGGTCGCGGTGAGCGCGACTTCCGGTGGCAAGACTCGCGCGAGTTCGCGCGTAACGACTCCGGTGCCGGCGCCGATTTCGAGGACGCTTGCCGGTTGCCGCCGCGCCACGCGCCTAACGAGATCTACAGCGTAGGGCTCAAAGATGAGTGGGACGAGATAGTGCTCGTAGAACTCGGGAATGGAGCCCGCGAAGGCGCTAGCGCGGCTGTTCATGGTCATCGTTAGGCCGCCGCCCGCAGCGGACGCTCCCGCTACTTCAGCGCCGCCCACACGCGGTGGACGTCTTCGTGGTCTTCCAATGTTTGCAGAAACTCGCCGACCTGCTGGCGGTCTTCGTCGCTGAGTTCCGGGTAATTTTTCGCGACGTAGCCGAGCTCGCTCGTGACGATGGTCCAGCCATTCTGCCCGAGCCATTGCGAGACGGCGTGGAGATCGGTCGCGCCGGTAACGAAGCGCGCGCCGGACGTGCCTTCCGGAATCTCCGGATCGTCGGCATGCGTGAGCGGGTTAAAATCCTGCGCGCCTGCTTCGATCGCGGCGGCTTCCGGGTCCGCGGCGGGATCGGCATGGTGCGCTTCCACCAGGCCGACGTGATCAAAGAGGAATTTGTTACTCGCCGGTGCGCCGAGTTGCCCGCGTTTGAAGAGGACGCGAATCTCCGGCGCGGTGCGGTTTTTATTATCGGTCTGCACCTCCACGATCACGGGGATTTTGTTCGGCGCGTAGCCTTCGAAGACCACGTGCTCGAGCTCGAGTTTTTCGCCGCCAATGCCCGCGCCCTTCTTGATCGCGCGTTCGATCACATCCCGCGAAACGCTCGCGCGGCGCGCCTTTTCCACGACGGCGAAGAGTCGCGCGTTGCCCGTCGGATCACCTCCGCCGAGCTTCGCGGCGACCATGATTTCTTTCACCAGTTTGCCGGTCACCTGGCCTTTTTTCAGGCCGGCGACTTCGCGTTTGGCGTGCAGCCATTGACGTCCCATAGGCCTGATTTACCCGGCGCGCGCGACGGTGGCAAGTGGCGCGCGCCGCGCGGCCGTGCGTAGCTGGCTCATGAATCTGGAATTGGACGGCAAGAAAGCTTTCGTGAGTGGCTCGACCGCGGGGATCGGCTTGGCGATTGCCAGCCGACTGGCGCAGGAAGGCGCGGAGGTCTGGGTGAATGGGCGCACCAAAGAGCGGGTCGATGAGGCGCTCGCGCAGCTCTCAGCGGCCGGAAAAGTTCACGGCCTCGCGGCTGATCTCGGGACGGCGGAAGGTTGCGCTGAGGTCGTTAGGCAACTGCCTGAACTCGACATCCTGGTGAACAATGTCGGCATCTTCGAGCCGAAGCCGTTCGCGCAAATCAGCGACGAAGAATGGCTGCGCTTTTTCACCGTCAACGTCCTCTCCGGCGTGCGCCTGAGCCGCGCTTATCTCGACGGAATGAAAGAGCGCAACAGGGGCCGGATCGTTTTCATCTCGAGCGAATCGGGACTGCAGATCCCGGCGGAGATGATCCACTACGGCACGACGAAAACCGCGCAGCTCGCGATCGCGCGCGGTCTCGCCGAGACCTGCAGCGGCACCGCCGTGACGGTGAACTCCGTGCTCCCGGGGCCAACGGCCTCGGAGGGTGTGACCGAATTTGTCGGCCAGCTCGCGCGGGAGAAAAAAGTGAGCAACGAAGAATTCGAGAAGGACTTTTTCAAAAACGCGCGGCCGAGCTCGATCGTGCAACGCTTTCTCGAGCCGGAAGAGATCGCGAACGTGGTCGCATTCGTCTGCAGCCCGCTCGCGTCGGCGATCAACGGCGCCTCGGTCCGCGCCGACGGCGGGGTGATCCGATCGATCGGCTAACTTCCCGATCGGCTTGCTTTTCGTTAGGGCAAAAGCAGGGTCACGAATGCCGTGATGCCGAATGCGATCGTCAGCATCGCCAGGTAGATCACGCTCCCGAGCGCGAACTTGAACACGGTGGAGATCCAATTTTGTCGATAGACCTGGCGAATCGCCACGAGCAGCTGCACGAGGACCACGAAGCCGAGGAACGTGCAGGCCACCGCGGTGAGCGCCGACGAGCGCAGCGCGCAAAGAAAACCGAGGCCGATGATGAGCACAGTGCTCAGGAAAACGAACGCGTGCGTGTGGAGCGCAAAGATCAGGTGATCGACGTAGAAACGCCGCTTGAAGATGTAGAGAATCTTCAGGACGAGCGCGAAGAGCGGGATACAGCAGAGCACCATCGGCGCGATGTTTTGGATGAGCGCGCGGAGGAAGAGATCACCGCGGTCGCCGGTCGGGCCCAGTTTCTCTTTAGCGTGCGCTTCCACCCACTTCGCAAAAGGCGGAATGTTCTTTTGCTTGTCCAGTTCCTCGAAGAAGACCTTTTTGTCCGGGGTCGCTGCGGGCGCCGCCGCGTCGTCGTTGCTCCAGGTAAAATGCCGCCCCGCGACCTCCGCCGGTTTCTCCGGGGAGATGCCTAACGAAAACGTCGGCGACGCCGCTGCCGGCTCCGGTCGCAGCGGTCCGAGCCAGTCGGGCGCAGGCGTCGGCGTTGTCTTTTCCAGGGAAATCACGGATTGCTTGCCGTCCTGGTGCGCCTGCATGTGGGTGTCGCGGGAGAGGAAATTGATCACCAGGAAAAAGAGCACGCTCGCGATCAGGTAGACGCGCAGCGGGTGCACGTGACGCGCGCGCTTGCCCTCGACAAACTCGTTCGTGAGGCGCCATGGCTTCACCAGGAGCAGCCCGAAGGACTGGAAAAAGCGCGCGTCCAAATTGAAAAACGCGTCGGCGGCGTCGACCAGGAGCGACCCGAGCGAGCGCCGGTAATCGATCGCAGGCTGCCCGCATTTCGCGCAGTACGGACCATCGAGCGCGTGCCCGCAATTTTCGCAATGGGTCAGCGGTGGCGGCGACTTTTTTTTACTCCGAAACCAGCGCCGGCGCGGCGGCCGGTCGAGCTCGGCCGCCACGGCGTCCCCGAGAATGAGGGGCGTTTCGTCAGACATCGGCGCACGTTAGGCAAACGGGCGCGCGAAGTCCATGCCGCACGAGCGGGCCGATTAATCGCGGAAGAAAAAAAGCGCGGCGGTCCCCGCGACTCCGATCGCGCAGAGCACCGCCGTGTTCTCGATGAAGTAGGGGTAAGCCATCATCGCGATGCCAAGGAAAAGCGGCTTCCAGAGGTGCATCTTCTTCCCATAGACGAAGCCGACGAAGCCGATGCTGCTGAAGATGAGCCCGGCGAAAAGGTTGAGGCCGGAGATGGCGGGCAGCGCGGGCATGCCGGAAATGGAAGCCAGAACCGCGCCATCCGCATCCGCGGCCGATTCGTTAGGCGCGCCGGCTTTCGCCAAACTAAGCATTGACCGCCCGGCGCACGCGGTGAGACGATGCCGCACTTTCCATAAAAACCGCAACGCACCAACCGGAACTAATTCGTGGCCGCCAATCTTTTTCGCACCAAAAGTCCTGAACTCCTGATCCACGAATCCGAAGCCTCGGACCGGAAGATGAAGCGATCGCTGACCGCGTTCGATCTCACCTGTCTCGGGATCGGCGCGATCATCGGCACCGGTATTTTCGCTCTCGCGGGGACCGCGGCGGCGGGCGAGACGGTGCACGTCAGCGGGTCGCTGGTGAAAACGCCGGTGCTGAATTTTATCATTGCGTTTGTTAATCACAGCGACCTGGTTTTTGGCCGACCGGCCGCGGGTCCGGCGGTGGCGCTTTCCTTCATCGTGGCGGCGATCGCCTGCGGATTCGCGGCGCTCTGTTACAGCGAACTGGCCTCAATGATCCCGGTCTCGGGGTCGGCCTACACTTATTCCTACGCGACACTCGGCGAGATCATCGCGTGGATCATCGGCTGGGATTTGATCCTCGAGTATGCGGTCGGGAACATGGCCGTGGCGGTTGGCTGGTCCGGTTATTTCGTGCAGCTAATGGGGAATTTGCCGTTCGGTTTGCACCTGCGTTTTCCGCTCTGGCTGGTGAGCGATTACACCACGGCGAGCGCGATGATCGCGAAAGGGGGCGACGCCCTGACGAATTATTCTTCGACCACGCTGCCGATGATCATGGGCCACCCGATCGCGCTGAATCTCCCGGCGTTCGTGGTCGTCGCGGCCGTGACCGTGCTCCTGATTTACGGGATCCGGGAAAGCGCGAGCGTGAACACCACGATCGTGATCATCAAACTCGCGGTGGTGGTTTTCGTGATCGCCTTCGGGTCGTTCATGGTGAGCCCGGCAAACTGGCACCCGTTCATGCCGAGCGGATTCGGCGGGGTGATGAGCGGGGCGGCGATTGTGTTTTTCGCGTTTATCGGGTTCGACGCCGTTTCGACCACGGCGGAGGAAACCAAGAATCCGCGGCGCGATTTGCCGATCGGGATGATGGCCAGCCTGATCATCTGCACCGTGCTCTACGTCGCGATGTCGCTCGTTCTCACCGGGATGAAAAAATACACGACCTTCGTTGGCGACTCGGCCGCGGTCGCGACCGCCTTCGCGGCGAAACCCTGGGCACAGGCGCTGATCAGCGCGGGCGCCCTCGCCGGGCTCACCTCGGTGCTGCTCGTGTTCCAACTCGGGCAGCCGCGCATTTTCATGGCGATGGCGCGCGACGGTCTGCTCCCGGGTTATTTCGCCCGGATCCATCCGCGCTACCGCACGCCTTACATCACCACGATCTGGACCGGCGTGGTCGTCGGCGGCGTAGCGATGCTCACCGATATAGGTTCGTTAGCCGACCTCACCAACATCGGCACGCTCTTCGCTTTCGCGCTCGTTTGCGCCGGCGTGATCGTGCTCCGCAAAAAGATCCGACCCGGCCGCGGCCGTTCCGGGTGCCGTTCGTGCCGGTTTTCCCGATCCTCGGCGTGCTCTTCTGCGGCGCGCTCATGCTCAGTCTGCCGATCGAGACTTGGATCCGATTCTTTGTCTGGCTCGCGATCGGGCTGACAATTTATTTCCTCTACAGCATCAGCCATAGCCGGCTGGGAAAAGGAATCGACGAAGGTGACACGGAGCGCGATCTCCCGGCGATCGAGCCCTAACGAGAAGCGGACCGCCGCGCGGGCCGCGTTGCTTTCGAAAAATCCGCGTGACGCCAGACCCTCGCGTTTTCGAGCTGCTCGGCACGCCGCTGCTTGCGACCACTTACGATGAGCTGATCGCGCGGTGTCACGAACTCGCGCGTGCGGGGGGGACTTGCGCGATCGATTTCACTAACACGCACATCGTCACGCTCCGCCGGCGGGATCGGTATTTTCGTGAGCTGACGGACGACGTTGATTATTTCGTGCCGGACGGGATGCCGCTCATCTGGTGCCTGAATCGCCGCGGCGCCGCGCTGCACGATCGCGTTTACGGGCCGACTTTCATGCGGCGCTGCCTCGAGGCGAGCGGGCCGCCCTGGAAACACTATTTGTTAGGCGGCTCGGTCGCGTGTCTCGAGGCGCTGCGCGCGCGATTCTCGCAGGTCGAGATTGTGGGCGCGCAACACGGATATTTTTCGCCTAACGAGGAGCCGGCAATCCTCGAGGAAATTAACCGGCTCGCGCCCGACTTCATCTGGGTCGGGCTCGGCACGCCGAAACAGCAGGAGTGGATTCACCGGCACAAAACCAAAATCCGAAGCGGCGTGCTCCTCGCTGTCGGCTTCGCCTTCGATGTGAACGCCGGGATGAAAAAAGATGCGCCCGCGTGGATGCAACGCGCCGGGCTCACCTGGGCGTTTCGCGTTTTTTCCGAGCCGCGCCGGCTGGCCGCGCGTTACCTGCGCTACAACTCGCTTTTCCTGTATTACCTTGCGCACGATGCACTCCGCCCGCCGCGTTCTCCGTAGCTTTCTCTGCGCTGCCGTGCTTTTCGCCGCGCCGCCGTTTGCCCTCGCGAAAGACGATTTCGTGAAGGGCGTGACCATTTCCTGCCAGACCTCCGGCTGGGAATGGGCCACGCCGCAAATGGCGAAAACGCTCGATGAATTGAAGTCGTTAGGCGTAAACAGCTTCTCGATTCATCCCTACGCGCAGATCCAGAACGACGGACACGTTCGCTTCCACGCCGACAGCAATTTTCGCGAAATTACCGTGCCGCTCGACTGGGCGCGCGAGCGCGGGATGTCGGTGATGCTCATCCCGCACATCGCTTACTGGGGCTCGAAATTTCTCTGGCGCGGCGAGATCAATTTCCAGACGGCCGAGGAATGGGATCGCTTCTTCGGTGATTACGAAACCTGGATCGTGCAGATGGCGACGATCGCCGAGGCGCATGGCGCGGGCACTTTTTGCATCGGGCTGGAGTTCACCGAGGCGCAGAAATTCGAGGCGCGCTGGCGCAAGATCATCGCCGCGGTCCGCACGGTTTATCACGGCAAGGTCACCTACGGCGGGAACTGGGACAGCTTCGACCAGGTGAAATTCTGGGACGCGCTCGATTACATCGGCGTGCTCGCGTATTTCCCCCTAACGAAAAGCGTCGATCCGTCGGAGGCTGAGATCCGGGCCGCCTGGGATGCGCGCTGCAAGCAGCTCGAGGCCTTCTCCGCGGCGCACGGGAACAAAAAGTTTCTCTTCGTTGAGATCGGCTACAACGAAAGCGCGCGCGCTGCGGCCGAGCCCTGGGCGTTCAAAACCGGGGGAGAACATGCGGAGGAAATCCAGCAGCGCTGCCTCGAGGTGGCGCTCGATTTGCCGCTCCGCTGTCCGGTGATTGCCGGGATGTATTGGTGGAAGTGGTTTCCCGAATTGCCCAGCCGTGAAGAGGAAAACTACCGGCTGCAAACGCCGGAGATCAAGGCGCTGATCGCGAAGCATTGGCGGTGACCGCCGCGCATGTCTAACGAACAAACGCCGCGCGGCGGCGCGCAGTTATCCGGCGGTCTGATCGTGCTTATGGCCTTCGCCTGCGGCGCGATGGTTGCGAACCTCTATTACGCGCAGACGCTGATCGACGAGATCGGGCCTGCGATCGGACTCTCGAAAAGTCTTGGCGGCGCGATCACCACCCTCACCCAACTCGGTTACGGGATCGGGCTCTTCGCGCTCGTGCCGCTGGGCGATCTGTTCGAGAACCGCCGGCTCACGCTGCTCCTGACCGGTGGGACTTTTCTCGGCAGTCTCGGGATCGCGCTCTCGCAGGGGCCGGTGACTTTTCTGGTCGCCTCGCTCCTGACCGGAGTTTGCGCGACCGGCGCACAGATTCTGTTGCCGCTCGCCTCGCACCTGAGCGCGCCCGATCGGCAGGGCCGGATCATCGGGCAGATCATGAGCGGGCTGCTCGCCGGGATCATGCTCGCGCGGCCGCTCGCGAGTTTCATGGCGGAATGGCTCGGGTGGCGCTCGGTCTTTTTCTTCTCGGCCGGGTTGATGGCCCTGCTCGAAATCGCGCTCGCGCTCACCCTCCCGCAGCGCCGGCCGACGACCGGGAAGAGCTACGGCGAGATCCTGCGCTCGATGATCGCCCTCACGAAAAAGCATCGCCGGCTTCGCCTTCGCGCGATTTCTCAGGCGGCGCTTTTCGCGACGTTTAACCTCTTCTGGACGGCCGCACCGCTGCTCCTGCTGCGGAAATTTCACTTTACCCAAAACGGTATCGCGCTCTTCGCGCTCGCCGGCGCCGGCGGTGCGCTCGCTGCCCCGCTCGCCGGCTGGATGGCCGATCGCGGCTGGACTCGCCTAACGACCCTGCTCGCGCACGGCCTGCTCGTGCTCAGCTTCCTCGGCGCGGGGTTCGCGGTCGCGGCGCTGAGCGTGCTCGCCTTTGCCGCGACCGCTTTTCTCATCGATGCCGCCGTGCAGTTGAATCAGATCACCGGTCAGAAAATTATCTTCGAGATTTCGCGGGACGCGCGCAGCCGGGTGAACTCGATCTACCTGACCTCGATGTTCGTGGTCGGCGCGACCGGCTCGCTCATCGGCTCGACCACCTTCGCCGCGGGCGGTTGGAACCTGAGCGCGGGCGTGGGCGCCGCCATCGGCACGCTCTCGTTAGGCGTGTTTCTGCTCTTTGATCGATCGGAAAAGGCCTGACGCGAAACCGTTTGGGAACCGGCCTGCCCCGGGCGACAGTGGCCGCCTTATGGGAAACAGCCAAGGCAGAGACAACGTCAAGAAACGCGCCGCGCGCCGCAAAAAATCCGACCGCATCATAAAGGCGACCGCGAAAAAGAAATCCGCCAAGTAACCGGGGCAATGCCAAGGAAAGACGGGGCCGCCCCGCGGTCGGCGCGACTCCTTGTGCTCGTCGACGAATCGAACGTCGGCAGCTCCGCGCGAACGGTCGGGCGCGGACTCGATTGGCTGCGGCTGCGTGATTTTCTCGCCGGACCGGAGAGCGGGCGCGAGCTGATCGAGATGGTGGTTTACGCCGGACTGCCGCCGGCGATCCCGCTCTGGCAGGAGGAGCGCGACAAGAAAAACAAATTCATCCACTGGCTGCGCTCGAATGGTTTCCTCGTGGTGACGAAAGACGGGGCGCCGGCGGAGGAAGGTCATTACAAGGCGAACGTAGACGTGATGATGGCGATCGACGCACTCGAGCTCGCGACGCTGATAAAGCCAGACGTCGTGGTGCTCGTGACCGGCGACGCTGACTTCGCCCACCTCGCGACGAAGCTGCGCCGCGAAGGCATCCGCGTGGAAGTGGCTTCGGTCGCGCAGAATCTCGGTAACGTCCTGAAAGCTTCCGCGAACGCGACGATCGATCTCGCGTCGCTCTTTCGATCCTTTGAGCTGATGCCGGTTGCCGATTCCCCCGCCCCGGCAGCCCGCCGGAAACGGCCCTGAGGACCGCGCGCTTTACGCTTTCCGCGGTGGTGCGCGGCGACTACTTTTGGCGGGTGAAGAAAACCATCCTCGTTAGGGCCATCGCCGCCACCGCACTCTGCGCCGCACCCGCCGCCTTCGCGCAAATGCCCGCGCCGCATCAGACGCCGGACGTTTCGAACAAGGCCTTGATCACAGGCGCGCAATCCGACCTCGTCGCGACCACCGCGTTGCACAGAGCCGCGGACGATTTTTACGCCTGGCGCAACGAGCAATATCCGGTCGGGAGCAGCGATTCCGGCCTGCACACCTGGGACGATCGGCTCACCGATTACTCGCCGGCGGCGATCGCAGAACGGGCGCGGCATGTTGCCGAGGTGCTGCAAAATGTCAGCGCGATGCAGACCGCGCAATGGCCGAAAGACCATCGCGTCGACTGGGTTCTTTTCCGTTCACAACTCGAAGGCACTGCCTTCGACGACCGGGTCTGGCATTCCACCAGCCGCGATCCGCAGACTTATGTGGGCGAATGCAGCAACGCCATCTTTTCCCTCCTAAAAAAGGAATACGACACGCCGCAGAAGCGGGCCGCAGCGGCCACCGCACGGATGAAAGCGATGCCGGCGATGCTGGCGCAGGGGGAGAAAAACCTGACTGAGCCCGTAAAACTTTTTGCCCAGCTCGCAATCGACTCGGCGCGCGCGATTGACCCGCTCTTCAAGGACAGTCTGATGACTCTGGCGAAGGATCTTCCGCCTAACGAACATAAGTCCCTGGTGGAAGCGCGCGACGCGGCCCTGCAGGCGATTCACGCTTTTGCGGATCACCTCGAGAAGAAGCTCCCCTCGATGGTCGCCTTCGCGCCGATGGGTGAGGAGAATTACAATTTCTACCTTCACCACATCCTGCTCCTCCCGCTCGACGCGGCGCAGGTGGAGATGATCGGCCGCGTGGAACTGGCGCAATTCCGCGCCTACGAGGCCTGGCTGCCCGATCCTTCGCTGGCCGATCCCGACCCGAAACGAAGCAAGAACATTCCGCCGGATCAGGCTTCGTTCCTGAAGGCCTACAAAAGCCGGGAAGCGGAGATGATCGCTTTCCTGAAGGAGCACCATCTGGTGACGATTCCGGATTATCTCGGCCGCTTTGAGATTCGACAATTACCCGAGGCCTTCAAGCCTACCAGCCCCGGCGGGTTTATGAATCCTCCCGGTCTCTACGACAAGGACCCGGCCGGTTTCTATTTCATCCCGACTTATAATCCGGAGTCGAAGAACTTCTACATTCGCGCCGCGATTGAGGATCCGCGGCCGATCCTCGGGCACGAGGGAATTCCGGGACATTTCATGCAGCTCTCAATTGCCAATCACCTGCAGGACGAGATCCGCCGGCACCATGGCGACAACGTTTTCGTCGAGGGCTGGGCGCTCTACGGCGAGGAAATGCTCCTGCGCCAGGGACTTTATCCGGCGGACTCTTCGTCGGCCGGCCAAGTCCTGAGACTGGCGCGCTACCGCTGCGCCCGCATCGGAGTGGATGTGAATTTGCACACCGGGAAGTGGACCTTTGACCAGGCCGTCAACTACTTCATGGAAGCGGGCGGTCTCGACTACGAGGCAGCAGAAGGCGAAGCCGCCGGCGCCGCTTCGAGCCCGACGCAGAAGATCAGTTACATCGTCGGGAAGTGGCAGATCATGCAACTCCTCGGGAGTTACCGGGATAAGAAGGGCAAAGATTTCCAACTCGGGAAGTTCCACGACGACCTGATTAGTCACGGCAGCCTGCCTGTCTCCGTCCTGCGCTGGATCATGCTCGACGACCCTTCCGAGGTCGAGAACGCGCTCGCTCGTTAGTCAGGGCGACCTGATTCTTCCGAGGGCGAGAGAAGCGTCGACTTAGGCGCCACCGCCGGGCCGGCGCATTTTTCGCGGAGTAGCTTCCGGCTCCGGGGGTAAGGTCCGGCGCGGCTTCGCGGCTGGCGTCGGAGTCGGGGCGCCCCCACCCTTTTGCGCGTATTCGAGGCGCGCTTTGCGATTTTTCGCGTCCTCGTTGGCCGGGTCGAGACTTAGGACCTTATCGCAATCAGCGATTCCCTTGGCATAGTCCTTCTTCAACTCATAGACATAGCTGCGATCAAGATAGGCTTCCTTCGCCTGCGGCTTTTCCTTGATGATCTTGCTGAAGTCAGCGATCGCCTTGTCGTATTCCTTCAGGTTCCACAGCGCAAAGGCCCGCCGGTCGAGAATCTCCAGGTCGTCCTTCTCCTTCAGGACCACGTTGTAATCCTCCACCGCCTTCGCGTAGTCCTTGTGCTGGAGATAGGCAAAGGCGCGGAAACGCTTCGCTGATACGCTGTCGCTCTTGAGCTTCACCGCGTGGTCGAGATCCTCGATCGCCTTGTCGTATTTCTCCTGCGAGGTGTAAATAATGCCGCGATTGAGATAGCCGGCGTAGTTATCCGCCTCGGCGTCGATCGCACCGGAGAAAGCCTTCACCGCCTCGTCCAATTTATTCGCGCCCTTGTAGGCGAGACCGAGGTTGTTGTAGTTGTTCGCCTCTTTCGGATCGGCTTTCACCGATTTCTGGAAAAGGTCGATCGCCTTGTCCCATTCCTTGCTCTTGGCGGCTTCGATTCCTTCCTTGCCGTATTTGTAGGCGTCGGCTTTGTCGTCCGCCCGGGTGAGCGGCGGCAGCAGGGCGGCGCCAGCGAGCAACACGCTCAGCACCAAAGTTTGTTTCAAGGTTTTCATGATCATATTTATCCTCTCTTGATTCGGAAACGCGGCGAGTTTGGCCGCAACAAGCTGCGTCGGCAAAGCTATTCTGTAGGCGCAGGCGCCTCGACGCCCGGCTCATCCACCCGGGTGATGCGCAAGGCGCGCCCGGTATTTTCATCGATCTCGACCAGCGCGCCGTGGAGCCGGACCTCACCCTGCGCCACGGGGAATGCCGTGGGCAGATTATTGATGAACCGCTTCACGATCGGATCAATCGCGCGCCCGAGAATGGAGTGGACCGCGCCACACATCCCGGCGTCGCAGAGGAAGGCCGTGCCGCCCGGAAAAATCTGTTCGTCGGCCGTCTGCACGTGGGTGTGAGTGCCGAAGACGGCGGAAACGCGGCCGTCGAGAAAACGCCCGATGGCAATTTTCTCGCTCGTGGTTTCGCCGTGCGCATCGACCACGATGACCGGGGTCTCCGCCCGCATTTCGGTCACGGCGCGGTCGAGCATCGGGAAAGGATTTTCCAGGATCGGCTGCATGAACGTCCGGGCCTGCACGTTGATTACGCCGACTCTTCCTTTTGGCGTCTCAAGAATGATGGTACCGCCACCGGGAGCGCCGTCCGGATAATTAATCGGGCGCAGCAGGCGTGGCTCGGTGTCGATGAAGGAAACGATTTCCTTCTGGTCCCAGATGTGGTCGCCGGTGGTGACGACCTGCACACCCGCTCGCAGGAGGTCAATTGTGATCCGCGGCGTGATGCCTCGGCCGGCGGCGGCGTTTTCGCCGTTCACGATCGCGAAATCGAGGTTCCATTTCTCCTTCAATTCCGGGAGCCGCGCGATCACGGCACTGCGGCCGGGCTCGCCCACGACGTCGCCGAGGAAAAGAATGGTAAGCATCGCCGAGCATCGTATTAAACTGAAAATTCCAAAAGACGATGTTGTTTCCTGTCCGCCGCCTTTTCGTCCTCGCCGTGCTCCTCGTTGTCGGCCTCGCGCCCGCCGCGCGCGCTCTGGAAACCGAGCCGCCTAACGATCCCGCAGTGAGCCTGAGCACCCTGGGGCGCAAGCCGGATTGGACCGAGCTGGAGAAATATCAGGCGACGATCACGCATGACGAATTTCTCCATCTGCTGCAGGAAGTTTACGCCCCGCGCGGCTTCAGCGCGGACCTGATCGAGGTGACGCCGACCGAGGCGCGGATTGTGAAACACAAGGGCGCTCCCGAGATTTTCACGCTCCACTTCGCGAAGACCGAAGCCGATCGCCTGCCGCTCGATCGCGCATGGACGCCGCCGGCAAAATTACCGGCCATCGCCGGTCGCGGGCCGCTCGCCGGGTTTCATATCGCGCTCGATCCCGGCCATCTCGGCGGCACTTGGGCGAAGATGGAAGAGCGCTGGTTCCAGATCAAAAAAGCGCCCGCGATTCAGGAAGGCGACATGACCCTGGAAGTGGCGAAGCTGCTCGCGCCGCGGCTGGAGTCGTTAGGCGCGAAGGTGTCGTTCGTGCGCGCGGAGAAGGAACCGATCACGCCATATCGGCCCTCGGATTTTCGCGAGATCGCACTGCAGGCGTTGCACCAGGCGGGGGTCGCGGAACCAAGCGAAGATTTCTCCGGACCGGCCGACCCCGAGAAGGAAAAAAGCGTGCGCTGGCAGGAGGAATTGCTCTTTTACCGGACCAGCGAAATCCGCCGACGCGCCAGCCTGGTAAACTACCGGCTGCAACCGGACCTGGTGCTCTGCCTGCATTTCAACGCGGAACCGTGGGGCGACCCGGCGAGCCCGAGCCTGGTGAAGAAAAATCATCTCCACCTGCTCGTGAACGGCGCCTACCTGCCGGCGGAACTCGACCTCGACGATGAGCGTTGCGAGATGCTGCACAAACTCCTGAGTCAGGCTTACCCGGAGGAACTCGAACTCGCGGAGGCGATCGCCCTCACGATGAAGAAAAAAACCAACCTGCCGCCGTATCAATACACCACGCCCGACAACGTCCGACCGGTCGGGAAGAGCGGTTACGTCTACGCGCGCAACCTGATGGCGACGCGGCTCTATCGCTGCCCGACGGTTTATCTGGAGCCGTATGTGATGAATAGCCGGGAGGTTTTCGCGCGGGTTGAAGCCGGCGACTACGAAGGCACCAAACGGGTCGCGGGAAAAAAGCGGCCCAGCATTTTTCGCGAATACGTCGATGGCGTGGTCGATGGTGTGGTCGCGTACTTCAAGCAGGCGCGGCCGTAGCAGCTACAACTCCGCGATCGCGGCTTCGAGGTCCTCTGCAGTCACCTCTTCACTCACGCTCGCTTCACCGATGGCATGCGCGACGACGAAACGGATGCGGCCCTGCTCGAATTTTTTGTCGCGCTGCAAGGACTGGAAAATTTTTGCGCGCGGGAAGTCCGCCGGCAGCTGCACTGGCAATTGTCGCGCCGCCAAGGCGTCAACGATCCGCGCGCAATCGCCTAACGACAAGCCGGCCCGGTGCGTCGAGATGCGCGCCGCGGCCACCATTCCGAGGCTGATCGCTTCGCCGTGCAGCAATTCCCCGTAGCCGGCCGCGTGCTCGATCGCGTGACCGATCGTGTGCCCGAAATTCAAGAGCGCGCGCAACCCGCTGCGTTCCCGTTCATCCGCAGCCACGATCGACGCCTTGAGCGCGATGTTCCGCTCCACAAACTCCGCGGCATTCTCCCGCGTCACTTCCGGGACGGAATCAAAAAGCGCGGCATCGCGAATCACGCCGTGTTTGATCGCCTCGGCGAAACCTTCGTTCCAGATGCGTTCCGGCAGCGTGCGCAAAGTCGCCGTGTCCGCGAGCACCAGCGCCGGGTGATGAAAGCTGCCGATGAGATTTTTGCCGGCTCCGGAATTCACCCCGGTCTTCCCGCCGATGCAGCTATCGACCTGCGCGAGGAGCGTGGTCGGGAGGGAAACGTATGGAATTCCGCGCAGGAAAATCGAAGCGACAAACCCGGTGAGATCGCCGACGACACCGCCGCCTAACGACACCAAAAATGAACTCCGATCGAGTGCCAGCGCGCTCAAGCGCTCGCAGAGCGTGCCTGCCTGCGCGTACGATTTCGAGCTTTCGCCTGCGGGAATGGTGAGCAACTCGACCGCGCACCCGGCGCCGCGCAGACTTTCGAGCATCGTCTCAGCGTAGAGCGACGCGACGTTGGTATCCGAGATAACCGCACCGCGCGCGCCGGGAAGCTTTTGCCTAACGAATGGTCCGACGCGGCGAAGGAGGCCCTCCCCAATGAGCGCTTGGTAGGGTGCCGCGCCGGCGCGGACTTCCACCGTCCTCACGGAGCGGGCGTCGGCGAGGGTCCAATTTCCCAGCGGTAATTGGAGTCGTCCCCTGCAACGTTATTCGCCTGTGCGATAAAGGTCGTCCAGTTCAGGCTGTCCGAATGAAGGTCAGCGTAGAGCGCGTTGATGCGCTTGCGTTTGCTCTGCGTTCCGCCTGTGGCCGGGCCGCCCGGCGTACTGGCGTCGCGGAGGACCGTGACCGCAGCGGCAGCCGTCCCACCAAAGGTGACCGTGGTGCTGCTGGTCTGGGCGGGCGCGAAAAGAATGAAGACGGAAGGACGCCCAATTTTATCAGAGGTTAGGCCGATGATTTTGCTATTCAGGCCGTAACTGACCGGCGAGTTAGCGTCGTCCTCCTTCGGAGCGCGACGATCGAAGGGCGATTGGAAAATCTTCCAAGTCGGCAAATTCTTCGGATGCAACTGGGCCATCCAGGTCCCCGCCGTGGTGTCGGTAGAAAAAACAACGCTGTCGTGATCGTTCAGGTAAAGCTGTGTCCCGATCCCGATCTGCCGCAGGTTGTTCAAGTCCTGGGTGATCCGGGCGCGCTCCTGCACGCTGCTGAAGACCGGAAAAGCGAGACTGGCGAGGACGGCGATGATTGCGATCACCACGAGCAGCTCGATCAAAGTGAACCCGCGTTGCCAAACCGACGTGCGCTTTTTTTCCATCACGGCGGCACCGTAACATTGCGGCTGCGAACTGCGGTAGCGAAATCCGCGGCACGCTCGCCGCGCAACCGCCGCTTGCCTAACCACCCGCTTCCAGTGTTAGTAGGATCATGCCAGATCCATTCGAGCCGGTTGATCCTGTCGCGCCCCCGCGCACTGCGCCCTCGGCGGACGAAGGCTCATCACATCCCACGTCCACCGGCCTGCCCTCGAATGTCGCCGCCGCGCTCGCCTGTTTTCCGCTCATCGGCGGGATCATCTTTTACATCCTGGAGAAGCGCGATTCGTTTGTTCGCTTCTACGCGATGCAATCGATCATCTTCGGATTGGCCTGGATGCTTTTCGGGCTCGCTTGGAGAATTTTTTACAGCATCCTCGCGAGCATTCCCGGCATCGGGGTCATCTTTGCCTTTCTGCTGTGGCTCGTCTGGGCGGCGGTCAACGTGGCCTTCCTCATCGTGCTCATCATCGCGATCGTGAAAGCCTTCAGCGGCGTGCGCTGGGACATCCCGTGGGTGGGCCCGATGGCGCGCAAGCAGGCCGGCGTGACCTTATAGCCGATCGAACCGCCTAACGAGCGGCTACAGCAGCAGCTTCACCACCACCTGATTCAGGATCAGTTCGTGATCGAGCTGGGTGCTGACGATTTGCAGGTTCGCCTCGAGGCAGGCTTCGAGGCCGTGCACGAGTTGGTCGATTGTGAAACGGCCGGCCTGCATTGCTGCTAACCCAAGCGCGTAGCCGTTGAGCGAGCCGTCTTTTTTGCGGGGCAGATGCGCGGTGGCTTCGCTCGGCAAGCGGTTCAGGGTCGAGATGAAGGAGAAGGGCGCGCCCGGTCGCGACAACTTGTGGCGCTGCATCAGATCCTTCGCGAGCAGGAGATTGCGCACCGTCGGGATGATCGCGACGAGCAGAATCCCGATGACGGATTCGCCCTGGTCGAGCAGCCGCCTAACGAGCGTGAGGGCATGCTCGAGGTCGCGCGCGGCGAGCGCGTTCCCGAGCTCGAAGATGACGCCGGCGCGCGAAATCGGCACCAGGGTCCGCACTTCCTCGAGCGTGACCCGGCGGGTCGCGGCGCCGAGGTAAAGATCGATCTTCTCCAGCTCATTGCCGATCACGCGATTATCGCCGCCGGTGAGGAGGACAAAAAGATCGAGCGCGTCGGGCTCGAATTGCAGCCGGTTTTTTTTGCCTAACGACTGCACGAGATCGGTGGCTTCTTCCTCCCAGCCGCTGCGACTGGAGTCGAGCTTGTCGAAGACCTCGAGCTCGGCGCGTTTCACGAGGGTTTTGTAAAAGGAGCGGCGCTTGTCCACCTCCGGTGCGCTGAGCAGGAATTTCACTTCCGCCGAACCGAAATCGGTCTGCAACATCGCGGCCAGTTCCTCGAGTGCTTCCTGCACATCCGCGGCGCGTCCGAGCACGCTGTCGGCGAGGAAATTCGCGTTCTTTAACCAAACCAGTTTGCCGCCGCCGAAAAAGGGCAGCGTCTGCAGCGCCTCGATCGCCGACCGAATCCGGCCCGCGGCCTGGTCGGCGTTATCGGCCGCGCCATCGATCGTCTCGACGCCAAAATCTCCGGCGTCGGCCGGCGCAAGTTCCGTCGCGAGTTCGCGCGCACGCGCCTTCACCGTGCTCTCATCCGACCCGACCACGGCGTAGATGGAAGCGTTCGCGACTTTGGCCTTTGCCTTCATCATCGGGTGAACCGGCTAAAACGTTTCTCAAAAGCCGGCAGGTCGCGAAATTCGGCGCCGTAGACTTCCGCGAGCGCCGTCGCCGCGGGCTCGCCATCAAGCAACCGGTTAACGAATTTCGGGAAAAGCTCCTTCGGATATTTGTTGAAAAGGTAGCGCACGAATTTCGCGCTCGTGTCGTAGAGCCGCGCGACTTGGTCGATTTGCTCCGGGTAGCGGACCGTCGCGGTGAGCTCCGCGACGGTCATGTCGGCGTAATGCAGTTTGCGTTGGTTCGAACGCGGCGACCGCGAACCTCGCGCGGCCACGCTGGCGTCGCCCATGTATTCGGCGAAACCCTCGTTCAGCCAGACCGGCCAGTGCCGTCCGGGATAAATTCGCGCGACCACTGCGTGCGTCGTCTCGTGCGCGAGTGTCTGCGAATCGAAGCCGCCGCCAGCCGCGCGGACATTCAGGAAAAGCTCGTCGCCGATCGCGAGGCTGTGCGTCCAAGCGGGTGCGTGACTGGCGACGACGAATTTTTGCCACTCTTTCTCATCCGCGAAGATATAGACGTGCGATTTTTTCGTGTAGTCGGCTTTCTTCGCCCCTAACGAGTTCGCGACGTACCAAAGGTCGAATTCGATCTCGCGCGCGATCTGTAGGGCATCGCTCAAGCCACGATAATGGAAGATAAAATTCTCGGTCTCGCCGTGCCGCCATTGCTGCGGACGGAGCGCGAGTGCTTCCCCTCCGACGCGGCTGATTTGCTGGTCAGGCAATTTCTCCCACGGCTCCTGCCGAAGCGCGACGTCGTAAGGTGGTGGGGTGGAGACAGGCGGGGCAGTCGGAGAGGCGGAAGCGGCGGGTGTGACGTCGCCGGCCGGGGCGCGGCTCGGGAAAGGCCAGTCGTTAGGCTTGGCCTGCAGGAGCGCGAGAAACGGGAGAAGAAAAAGGGCGCGCGTCATCGGAGACGCCGAGTTTAACGGTGAGCCCGCGCGGTGTCGAACACGCCGTTCGCCGCTTAGCGCACGACGCGCAGACCGGTCGGCGCCTTCGGCCCGGCAGGTGGCGGGGGCGGCCCGGACGCGCCGAGCAGCGCACTGTGCGCATAGGCTATTTCGGCGGGCAGATTGAGCACATCGGTCTGGTAGATCTCGATGTATTTCATCCCATAGCCGACGCCATTATCGATCGCGTGGTGGAGAATGCTCGCGGCATCCCCCGGGACCCCGGCGTTATTGCGGTAAGTCGTGTCGCCATAGGAGGCGTCCAGCATTTGCCCGGCCACATCCGGCCGGCTATCCCATAACACGCCGTAGAGGGTGCTGGTCCCCGGCGCCGTCGGGATGAACGCCGCGAGCGAATTCTTCTGCACGAGCAAACGGCCGGGCCAGCTTGCGCGCGCGGTCGCGATCGCGTTGCGCGCGACGTAGCTGACATCGGAATCGAGCTGGCCGTTGCCCGCGACCGCCAGGGTGATCAACTGATTCGGGAAGGCGACCATCGCGGCATCGATCAAAGTCTTGCCGGCATCAAGTAACTTCTGCGAGGTGTAACCGACCTGCGACCACTGTTCAATCTCGGGCGGCGTATGCGGCACGCTCCAGTCTTCGCTGCTGGCATTAGCAAAACTGATAGCTACGACCTTGACCGTGGGATTGCCGGTAAAATGCGCGCCGAGAGCCGCGATCATTGCCTTCTTCTTGGCAAGAAAAGTCGGATCCCAGAATACCGGGATCGCGGAGCTGACGCCGTCCTGATCGAAAGTGAAGAACTGTCCGCCAGCGGCGGAAACGGCGGCAGTGACCCAGGTCGGGTTTGTTGGTCTGGGTGAGAATGCGGAGGAGGACTTTTTTCCCAGCGGCCGCCGCTCGCGCGATTTCAGCATCGAGATAGCTGAAATCGAAGTGTCCCTCGGACGGCTCGAGATCGCCCCAGGCTTGGCGGACGGCGATGCCATCGACGTTTGGATTGGCGAGCGCGGTCGGAGAGCAGGCGCGTCCAGCCGGGAGGAGACAGAAAACGCCTTGTGGGACCCCTGCTCTGGCCGACGAAGAGAACAGGCCTGCGACGAGTAAAAAAAGCGCGATGAGACCGCCGGATGACCGGAAGCGCGAACTACGAAAGGACGAAGGCAGCCACATTCATCCTGAGAAAAGCGTTCTTCGGGCCAGACGGGACAAATTTCGAAAGAAAAATAACGGAATTCGCCCTTCGCAGATCGAAATTTCCCGCCCGAACCCGGTTTCCGGCACCACTGCGCCGCCTCCGGTTAACGTAACCGGTACACTTCCACCAATGCTACGCCGGTCGTGGTCCCTTGCCCGCGGACTATCCCCGTGTAAGAGCCAGCCGGCAGATCGCTCAGCAAAACGGCCGCCTCAAGGTCGTTAGTCGGTGCAAGACCAGTCGCCCTGATGGCGTCCGCATTGGAGCTCGCCCAGTCATCGTTAACCGCGATGATGTTACCGTTTTCATCGTGAATCTCCAGATTGGGATTCGGCAAAGGATTAACGATGCCGAGTCCAGACAAGGATGGACCGATTGCGCGAAGCAGAACCTGAGCACCCGTCTCGGGAGCAGGGCCGACGATGAATCCGCCGATCATTACATTATCTCCGGTTTCGACCAAGCCGCGGGTGCTGGTGTTGGCGAGTTGCGACGTCGGCTCAGGATTAGCGAAATCCAGATCGTAAACTTCCACCAGGGCTACGCCGACGCCGCCGTTCTTTCCACGGACGACGGCCGTATAAGTTCCGCTCCCCGGGACATTGACATCTACCGGGGCCAGAGAGGCGAAAATAGCTGACTCCAAATTACTGGTGGGCGCGAGGCCGGTCGCGTTGATCTGCGCCTGCTGATCAGACTTCCAGTCATCGTTCGTCACAATCGTTCCGTCTGGTTTGTGTAACTCCAAGATCGGATCGATCAGCGCATCGTCGATCGGTGGAGTGGCGTTTTTAAGCGACGGGCCGATTGCCCGGACGAGAACATTCTTCGGTGCAGTCCCAGTGATGATAAAGCCACCAATCAAGACATTGTCTCCGGTCTGAGCTTTCAGACGCGTCGAGATATTAAACAAATTACCGGGCGGAGTCGGTGTCGGCGTCGGGGTGCCACTCGGCGTCGGGGTTGGAACAGGAGAGGGCGTTGGCGTGGGCGTGCCTCCACTTTCCGGAAGTATCTCAGCCGTGCCACTGATCGCAGGACTACTCACGCCGCCCGCGATGAGAATCCGGCCATCATTCAGCAGGGTGGCAGTATTATTTTGCCGCGGCTCAGTCATGGTTCCAAATAAGCTGAAAGTCCCAGTAGCCGGATCGTAAATCTCAACCGTATCGAGCGCCTGCTCCAAGCCGCCAAAGACAGAGTTACCAGTCGAGGCGCCACCTATTTCGAGAACATGATTTTCCAGCGAGCCCCAGGTCGAATCCAACCTAATGGCGATGTGCCGCTGCCGGGGATGCATCAACCCAGCGACCACAGAAAACGTTCCGGGAGTCCCAGGCGTCCCTGATGGATGATACAAGTCCGAGGGCATGATCAGAGAGATACCGCCCGCGACGAGAACAGTTCCATCGGCGAGCAAAGCTGAGGAGTGCTCAGTGCGGCCTGTGCTCATGTCTCCGGCAGGGGTATTGATCGCCCAGGTCCCAGTCGAAGAGTTATAGACCTCGGCGGTAGGAGTCCCCGCATCGACGGCCATTCCGTTGGAAACGGAAGCCCCGCCCTCCACGAGAACGGTGCCGTCATTGAGAAGCGTCGCCGCATGCCGCTTGCGCTGCACGCTTAGAGATCCGGTAAGTGTAAAGGTTCCACTGGCAGAATTGAATAGCTCCGCTGTCAGAAGCGGAGTCGCGCCTTGGCGGCCGCCCGCAATCAGGACTTTACCATTGTTGAGTAAGGTCGCGGTATGGAGAGAGCGTCCGTTGTTCAGGTCGCCGGTGAGAGAAAACTGCCCGGTCGTCGGGTCATACAACTCAGAGGAGGCGAGGTCTCCGCTGTCGCTCTTGCCTCCGGTCAGAAGGACATCGCCGTTGGGCAACAAAGTGTCCGTGTGACTCTTCCTTGCACCACTCCTTCCCGGAGGATCCAAAAGCGAACCCGTCGGCGTAAAAGAGTCATCGCTGGGATCAAAAATCTCGGCCGACTTCAGGAAGATAAAGTCGGTACTCCCTGCCGCCAGCAGGACGCGCCCATCCTCCAGCACAGTTGCGGAATGCTGGTTCCGTCCAACATTCATATCCGAAATTTTGGTGAATGCATGAGTCACCGGATCGAGTATCTCCGCGGACTTCAGTGTCTTGCTACCGGTGATCCCACCGGCGACAAGGACATTGCCATCTAACAAAAGATTGGCGGTCGTTCCAGACCGATTTTCCTGCATGACGTAGCTATCCTTCGTCCAGATGTTCTGCTCTGGATCGTAAATCTCATTGGTCGCGAGAAAACCGCTTTCCAGTGTCGTCCCTCCTACAACCAGAACCTTTCCGTTTGGCAGAAGAAGGGCCTCGTGATTGGAACGGTGAAAAAGCATGTGGCGAACCGGCGCGAAGGTCTGAGACGTTGGGTTATAAATGTCGACCTGATCGTGCGGACTGGTCCCGGTGAATCCACCAGTCACCAGAACCTGGCCGTCGAGCAGTAAGGTCATCGCGTGATTAGCCCGGGAGATCACCATCTTGGCTGGTAGGAGGGTGAAGTTCGTCGTCGCGGGATCAAAAATCCAGGCATCGCTAGCAGGCAGGCTGCCCACGTAACCACCGGTAACAAGCACCGTATCATCGAGCAGCTGCACCGCAGCATGGCTGCTGCGATTCGTCGGAGAGCTAGCCGTCAGAGAAAACAATTTGGAAACGGGGTCGTAGATATCCGCCTGTTTCCCGCCCACGATGACTACTCGACCATCGTGGAGCAGGGTCGCGGTATGCTTGTCCCGACCGATAGACATTCCCTTCGCGAGGACGGTAAACTGTCCGGTAACAGGATTGTAGATCTCACCCGACTTGAGCAACGGGAGCGAGTTTCCCGGATCGCCGCCGGTAAGTAGCACTGTCCCATCGTATAACAAAGTCGCGGTATGATAGGCCCGCGGAGTAGTCATGTTGCCGGTCGGGGAAAAGCTATTGGTCGCCGGATCGTAGAGAAGGGCCGAGGCGAGTGTGGTGCCTTCGTTCACCCCGCCCGTGATGAGGACTTCGCCGGAACTGAGACGAGTCGCGGTATGGCCCGCGCGCTCCGGCGAGAGAGGAATGGTCTGGGCGTTGACCCCGCTGCCAAGAATCACCAAGGCAAGCAAGGGCAGGAAGAAAGAATGGATTTTCATGCTAATTAGGCGATTTCGTCGAACCCTGTCATGGTTCAGATTGCGGCCGCGGAGTTGCAGTCCCGAGACGACACGAATCGGGAAAGATGATCGCAAACCGATTGGCGCTTGTCGAGAAAATACTCCGAGTCCAGAAAAATTAACCAATCTAGAAGACTCTGACCGCGCTGAAAGGTGTTGGCTTTACAAAATCTCGCGAAAATGCAACGCTCTGCGAAAGTCACCAACAGCCGGCACGGCTGCCCACGCGGCGCGCCACAACGGACGACGCCTCCGGTCACTTGCTCAAGCTCATGGAAATACCACCTAAATTAAAAGAATATATCGACACGAACCGGGCCCCGCTGCCTCCCATCAGCGATCCCGATGAACCCTTGCAGATCGATTCGCTCGGGTTGATTCGACTTGTGGCTTTTCTCGAGAGCGATCTCGGCATCCGGATCGAAGACGAGGAATTGCTCGCGGAAAACTTCGCCAGTATGCGCGCACTCAGCGCCCTCCTGGAGAGCAAGTCGAATCCCGCGGAGACGCCTTAGGCCCCACGCGTTGGCCAGCCAACGCTTTTCCGGGCAGCCCGCTGCCGGCGTGCGCGCGTTCGTGCTCTGCGGCGGCCTCGGCACGCGACTCCGCTCCGTTCTTTCTGATCGGCCGAAGTCGATGGCGCCGGTGGCGGGACGGCCGTTTCTGGAACTCTTGCTCAAGCGCCTGCGCCAGCAGGGAATTGCCGAAGTCATCCTTGGGACCGGGCATTTGGCAGAGCAGATCGAGCAGCATTTCGGTGACGGCGCGGAGTTCGGCCTAACGATAAGCTATTCGCGCGAAACCGGGCCCCTCGGCACGGGCGGTGCGGTGAGACTGGCAGAGCCGTTTCTGAGCGATCCCGCGTTGCTTTTGAACGGCGACAGCTACGTGGAATGGAATCTGGCGCCGATGCGCGCGCTCGCCGCGGAACGCGACGCCGACCTGGTAATGACCTTACAGGTCGTGCCGGACGTCAGCCGCTACGGCACCGTGCTGATGACGGTAGATGGCCGAATCACGAAATTCGTCGAGAAAAGCAGCGCCGCCGGCGCGGGCCTGATCAACGCCGGCGTCTATTTGCTGCGCAGGGAAATCGTGAGCCAGCTGCCTATCGATAAACCGATGTCGCTGGAACGGGATGTTTTTCCTGAACTCCTCGCGGGCCGCGTTTACGGCGTGGTTTGCGACGGCCCGTTCATCGACATCGGCATCCCGGCCGACCTCGAACGCGCACAGACTTTGCTTGCCTAACGAGCAGGGACGCGCTCGCTCTGCAAAAGCCGGCGATCGATCTTCCCGTTGCCGGTCCGCGGCAACGATTCCGCAAAATCGATCTTCTCAGGAACCATGTAGGCCGGGAGCTTCGCGGCGCAGTGGCGCTTCAACTCGTTCGCATCGAGCGCACCGTTCGCCGTGAGCGTCACCACGGCCTGAATCGTGTTGCCGACCGCGTCATCCGGAATCGCGAGCGCGACCGCCTCGTCCACCGCGGGATGCGCGACCATGACCGCTTCGATCTCGCCCAGTTCCACGCGGTAACCGCGAGTTTTTATCATGTGATCCTTGCGGCCGACGAAGAGGTAATTCCCCTCCGCGTCCAGTGTTACCCAGTCACCGGTGCAGTAAAGTTTCTCTTCGCGCCCGACAGAAAACGGGTTGGAGATGAACGCAGCCTGCGTGGCTTCGGCGCGGCCGTAATAACCCTGGTTGACCGTTGAGCCGCGCGCGTAGAGCAGACCTTCTTTTCCCGGCCCGGTGACGCGTTCGCCGTCCTCGGCAATCGCAATCAGCTCCGTGTTCGCGCACGCTTTGCCGATCGGAATCGGCGCTGTTGCCCCGGGGTCGAGCGCAGTCACTTCGTAATAGGCGCAGACGTTGGTTTCGGTCGGCCCGTAAAGATTCGCGTATCCGGGTTTCGGCAGCTTCTCCATCAGCGTTCGCAGATGTTTCGTCGGGAAAACCTCCCCGGCGAAAAGAATCCAGCGCAGCGAACTGAAATCGCCTTCCTCCAGTTTCCCGCGGGCCAGCAACTGCATGAGGACCATCGGCACCGAATACCAAACCGTGATCTTCTGGCTCTGGATAAACTTCGAGAGCTGGAGCGGAAAAACCGCTAACCCTTCCGGGACGAGCGAGATCGCGGCGCCGGCTTTGATCGCCACAAAAATGTCGAGGACGGAAAGATCGAAGTTAAACGGCGCATGATTCGAGAGCCGGTCGTCGCCGGTGATCGCGAAAGTTTCCGCCGCCCAATTCACGAAGGTCAGCGCGTTCAAGTGCGAGAGCATCACTCCCTTCGGTGTGCCGGTGGAACCCGAGGTAAAGAGGATATACGCGAGGTCGTGATCGATAACCGGCACCCCAGGCGGTGCGGACGAATATTCCGGAAGCGTCTCCGCGAAGGCTCGTCCCGACGGCGCGCCGGTGGGTTTTTCATCGACGAAAAAGAGAGCGGCAGCCGGACATTCCTCCTGCAGGCTGCCGTCGATCTTCGGGTATAGTGCCGCGCTGGTGATGAGCGCGCGGAAAGCACATTGCCGGCCGATCTCGACCAGACGTGGACCCGGTGCGTTCGCATCCACCGGCACATAACAGGCTCCGGTTTTTAGAATTCCAAAAATGCTGACGATCGCTGCCGGCGACTTTTTCAGATAAATCCCGACGCGATCTCCTGGCCCCACGCCCGCGGCCATCAGCGCGTGCGCGAGTTGGTTACTCTGCATTTCCAACTGGCCATAAGTGATCGACTCCTCGAGCAATCGGACCGCTTCCGCGGCGGGCCGCGCAGTTGCGCTGGCCGTGAGCATTTGATGCAAGAGATAGGGCATAAAGTATTATCCCGGGGCGAAGCAGGCGCATGATACACGTCGCGACCGGGATTTCAATTTAGCTAGAATCGAGCCAACCAAGCCCTGTAAGTCACTCCGCTCGCTTCCGAGGAACCTGTCGTTCTTGACATTTCTGAGCAAATATCACGATACTTGCACACCGCTTTGGAAGCGCAGCGTTTGCGGGGGAAAATTTCAAATCCTCGTGTTATTCAACACGGAGCCCTCGATGGATCGCATCACACCAAATTGAAACAACGACAAATTCTCATTCACAGCAAACGCCCGGAGGGCTCATCCACGATCCTTTATCCTGGGCTGAGAATGCGCGGATCGTCGCCGAAGGCCGAAGTTGCGCGTACCTGCCCACCTCGGGGCACCCCGGATCGCGGCCGCTACAAATGAACAGCCCGACTTCCGGCGCAGCGCTGATCTTTCTCCATATCCCGAAGACGGCGGGCACGACCCTCAACCGAATCATCGAATGGCAATACGATCCGCGGTTGATTTACACCGTGGATCCGTACCAGATTCGCGCCACCGTCGGCCGGCTGGCGACCCTGCCGGAAGAGCGGCGGCGACGTTTACGCGTGGTGCGCGGTCATCTGCTCTACGGCGTCCACGAACGTCTGCCCCAGGGCGGCACCTACATCACGATGCTGCGCGATCCGGTAAAGCGAGTCTTGTCATCCTACCAATTCATCCTCCGACGGCCGCTGCATCCTTTGCATCGGAAGTTGAAGGCGACAGGGAATTCGTTCGAAGCATTCCTTGAGTTTACTGCGAATCGGCAAAACCTGCAGACGAAGATGCTCGCGGGCGTGCCCCACGTTGCGCCTTGTGATGAGCAGACGCTGGCCGCGGCGAAGGAGCACGCGACTAAGTCATTCCGAGTGGTCGGAATCAGCGAGCGCTTTCACGAGAGCCTGCTTCTCATCGCCTCCCTATTCGGCTGGGAGATTCCCTACTACGAAAATCACAAGGTCTCGAAGAACCGTCCCGCGATCGACTCCGAGACACTTGAGCGGATTCGAAAACATAATTTGTACGACATAGAACTCTATGAATTTGGCCAGCGCCGCTTGGACGAAGACCTGGCCAATAATGCAGACGCCATCCTGAAAACTGGGGCGACTCTGCAGGCCACGCGCAAGCCGGGAAAGTTGGAAGGTTTCCTCCAGACCAGCGTGGGCCGCGGCCGGTTCCTTGTCAGTAAAGTCGCTTCAGTGCTATGAAGACTCCGCGCATCCTCTGCTCCCTGAGCCTTATCGGGGGCGCAGCTGAAATCCAAGCGGCTGCGCCTACCCGCGGCGGCCTCTGGGTGATGCAGAAGCTCCCGCCGGATGCAGCCACTCGGGCGGAGTCGCACAGTCAGGACCACGCGGCCGAAGCGAAGCAATTGGGCTGCGAGGCTTACAAGAAAAGCTCATCTCCAAAGAAGTATCGTCATTAACCATGAACTCGTCCGCTACCTTTAACTATCAGACCGCTTCCAACCAACGTGCAGTCGACGAAGCCGTCATCTTCCTGCACGTGCCAAAAACAGCGGGCACAACCTTAAACCGGTTGATCGAATGGGAATATCCGGTGCGGCAAATGTACTCGGTCGATCCCGTCCTCTTCACTTGGTCGAGCAAACACTTGCGGAAGTATCCCGCCAGCCGGTTACGCGGGATCCGGATGTTCAAGGGCCACATGCTCTTCGGCTTGCATGAGATTCTGCCTCAGCCCGCCACTTATATCACCGTCCTGCGCGAGCCGGTTGATCGTGTCCTCTCCGCCTACTACTTCATGCGCACCTATAAGCTACATCCGCTGTATTGGAAGATGCGCCGAGAAAACTGGACACTGGATGACTTCATCCATCGTTCCCCGCGGACCAACGTTCAGTGCAAGATTTTAGCCGGCGCCGAGTATGAGAAACCCTGCACCGAAGAAATCTGTGCGCGCGCGATGACCAACATCGAAAAGCACTTCAGCGTCGTCGGCCTAAGCGAACGCTTTGAAGAGAGTCTGGCCCTGATGAAACTGCGCTATGGCTGGAAATTGTCGTCCTATTCCAGTTTCAATATTACCCGCGCGCGCCCGAAGAAACGTGACCTCCCTCAGACTACGCTCGACCTGATCGTGGAAAAAAACTCCTACGATGTCGCTCTCTACGATTTCGCCGCCAAACGTTTCGAAGACGCGGTGCAAAAGAACACCGTCGAAGTGAATCGACTGACCAAAGAACTGGAAGCAGCTCGGGAGCGCACCCAGGATCGAGTGACTTCCGCGCTCTTCTCCCTGCGTTCAACCGGGCGCAAAGCCCTGAGTCGCGTTTACTCCGCGGTCTGAGCAGAGGCCGTCCGCGAGCCGCGCTGCTCAAACATCTGGCTCTGTCCTTCGATCAGAAGGACCTTAGCCCGGTAAGTCTCGTAAACGATGCGGGAGTTCGCGTGGAGATATTCCAGCACCTTAGGATTACTGAGCTTTTCGAAGGAAGCGTAAGGCGCGAAGATAAGCCAGGTGCGCCGGCCGCGATTTACTGCCTCCTTGAGTTCGGTCAGGTTTCGCACGACCGGGAGGCCGCCAAATTTATCGACAAATCGTGGCTCATCGAGCAACTGATTGTAAGGGACTTTCGACCCCAGCAGGGTATCGAGGAAATAGTCCCCCGGGCTGCCGGTATAATAAGCGTAAAGGTGCGGAATCCCGGGGAAGACGACGTCACCCGGCTGCAAATGAGCTTTTACATATTGATCGACCGAACGGTAGTCGTAGCGGTATGTGTTCATCCGGGTCATCATTCCCGGCGTGTCGCCGGTACTGGACAGTTCATATTCCTTGAAGAGGAATTCGTTGCTGGCAAGGAAAACGAGGAGCAAGGCCGCGATCCCGGAAGTATGCGCGCAGATCGCCGCGATCGCCGAGTCACTCTCCCGGCGTGCCAAGGCAACCAACCGATCATATAGCATCACCGTCGCCGCTACTCCGGATAGGACCAGCAACGGTTGGAAATAGTAGCAATATCGAGGTGACAGCGCCGCGATGAAATTCGTGTGACAGATCCAGAGGCTGACCAAGATCGAAAAGACATATCGGAAGCCGCGATGTGACCAGCAGAAAGGCAGACCGAGCAACGCCATCACGGTAAAGAAGACGTGCCCTTCGGACAGCCAGAGCTTGTCCACATAATACATCGGCAGATAGCCCGACTTCAGGAAAAAAAGCGACGGCCCGGTGAGGTTCGAGAGACCCGAACCAATCTGCAGATACGGGATACCCGCCAACGTTCGCGAACAGTATTGAGCGACCACGACGGCGCCCACGACGAAGATCGCCCGATAAAGCGACCACTCCTTGAGCCACCACCATTCGCCCCAGCGGTAGACCATCAAACCCACAAAAAGGGAAGGCAGGAGGAAGGCGCTTCCTTCCCACGAAAGGTACGTGAGACAAAAGGCAATCGCCGCTCCGATGAGATAACCCGAACGCAATGGTCGGAGTCGGATCGCTTCGTAAAACAGCCAGGTCGTAAGCAAGGCCATGAACTGACACTGTTGAGGATAAAAGCAGTTTTGTGCCCAGCGGATATTTAGAGGGAGGCACGCGTAAACGAAGGCCGCGCATAACCCGGTCCGCCAGTTGAAGAGTCGCCGTCCGAGCAGAGCGATGAGCCCAATACTGAGAGTTCCCATCAGACAGGACGGCAAGCGCATGGTCCACTCGGAGTAACCAAAGAGACCGCTTAGAGCCAGGGGGTAAGGAACCGCTTCGTAGGTCGTAATCCAGCGAACCTCACCGACATTGATCGTGTAAGGAAACCCCAGCGTGTAGATTCCCTTGGATTTGTTGACCAAACCCATCTCGTCGTGATCAAACGACATATAACCGAGATTATGAAAGCGAAGCGCAAGACCGAAGGCCATGATGCCAAAGAGCACCAGAAACGGCAAAATCGCCCGATCGAACCGCGGAACTCGCGGTTTTAGCTGATCGGCAAATTCGTCGATCGGGAACAGGTGAAAGAGCCTCATCCCGAGAAGGAGTAAGACCGCGGCAACCACGAATCCGTTTTGAAACGCCCAGCCCGCGGGAAAACGCAGATCGTAATTGGGCAGCAACAGGAAGAGCAGGCCGATCGTAATCGGAACGTGAAAAAGGGCGTCGCGCACCATGACTCGTCGAAACACTTCGTCGCGTCCGCTCGCGACTAAGCCAGAAAGGAGAAGCCAGATGCCCAGCACCGCCGCCGCTGTCAGCGTGACCGTAAGCCAATCCCGTAACATGGAAACAAAACCGGCGCGGCTCACCGGCTTGGCAAATTCCTGCGGGAGATAGCCCCAGGGAGCGGAACCGTTCTCACCGAGCTCAACGGCCTGCTTCGGCTGCGCCTCGCGTTGCATGAGCAGGTCCTTGGCCAGCCATTGCGAGTTAGAATCGAATTTCTGCAACCGGCCGTCTCCGGTGACAAAAAAACCGGAGACGAGAAGCGTCGCCGGACGATGGTCCGCACGGACTGTCGCGACGATGGAGTTGTCGCCGCTTTTAATCCAGTAGCTAATGTCATAGACATCGAGGATGGCTTTCTCAACGATAGCCTCCGTCTCCTTCGGTGAAGTTTTCTCCTCTGCTTGTTTGCCTGCTTTCTGAGCAGAGGAGGCCGCCTCTTTCGTCGGTAAATGAGGGAGTCGGGCGCCGGCCGAACTGCCCTCCGCCGCGGTAATCAGATGCCCATTAATGACCAAGTCGAGGTCGCCCGAGGCGGCGATTTGCAGCCACGTTTCCTGGCGCGCATGATTCGCCTTAAGGACAGTCGAAAAAGTCACTTCGCTCGCCGCGTTCTCTGAAGTGATCCACGACCCTGATGGGGTGGACTGGAGGATCAGCGGGTTAAGATCGACCCAGGCGATAGGAACAGAGTTATCCGCGATTTTCGAGCGAATTGCGCGCGGCCATTGTTCGTCCTGCACCTTGGACGAGGTCCATTCTTCTGAGCCGCGCACGATACCGGTCTCAGTCGTGACTTTCCAGCTTCCATCCGAGACGAGCTCGGTTGTCTTGCCCCCACGTTCTCTAATAAAGCCACGAACAAGAAGCTGAGCCGCTCCGGGAAAGGAAGTTCGTGAAATGGAGATCGCAATTACATTCGTTCCCGTCTTCAGGCGCTTCTTGATGTCGTAGATCCCAGCGACACGTGTCTTCACCGAGTCTTCGACGCCTATGGTCCGACTATTGATGATGGCTTTGAAGTTGTCCGTCGCTGAGACTTCGAGCCAAGCCTGCTCCGGCATACCGGTTAAGAAGACTGCGGTGCGGAAGTAGGCCGTCGGACCGGCCTCGGCCGGCTCGATCCACTGCGCGTCGCCAAAATCAAGCTGATACTGGCGATGCTTGGGTGCTAGATAGGTTTGCAGGACATAGTAGCCGAGGAGAAGACCACAGGATAAGACCAGCGCGAGCGACCAGACGACCGCATGCGACCGGACAGTTGTGGATTGACTTGGCACGTTGCGTTTCACGGTTATTCTCCGACGAGGCCGGTTAAAGCCCAGTAGTTCTCTACCGGATCGGCAGTGAGTGACAGGCTGTAGTATTCGCGGGCCTTGGCGTCCCGCCCGAGTTTGGCATAGGAGTCTCCGCCAAGCGAGTAGGCGTCGCCAAGAAGCGAGTTATGGTCTTTTACGATCTTGATCACCTGATCGACCGTCTGAATGGCAGAATCATAGCTTCCGAGATCGAAGTATCCTCGGGCGAGATATGGCATTCCGTAGATTTGCGTCGGGTCTTCGATTATCGCTTGCTGCCAATGCGTGACTGCGCTGCCAATTCCGCCTGCATGGTAGAGCGCCAAACCTAACGAGACGTGCGCCCGGGCCGCTTCTCGCCGGGCTGCGTCACCCATCGCACCGCCTACTTTCGCGACATCTTCCAGCTCGAAGATCGCCTGCTCGTACTGGCTGAGCTTCTCCAAGTCCAGCGCCCGGTTGATATGTCGCTCAGGGGAACCTTCCGCGAACCCGGCGGACTTTTGTAATTCGCCGATCGTCCCATAAAGGTCGATATCTCGGGCATGCCAAGCATCCCAGCGCATGGCACGTCGAAAAGCAGCGATCGCCTCTACGTTGCGGCCCTCGGCCTTAGCTAGGGAACCTTTCGTAAAGAAGTGCTGGCCGAGCATGGCCGGAGCCAGCACAACCGCGAGCGCAGCCAGCGGGAGGCCGAAGAGACCGACGATGACAAAAGCTCTTTGCCCGCGCAGCCGGCTGATGGCATAGGCCGCGACTAGGAAAGACCCAATTCCGAAGAGATACCAACCAAGACGAAGGAAGGACCACGCGGCGAGGAAACGACCCCAGCCGCTATAAAGAGTCATGCGTTTGGGGATTACTTCCGCCGCACCGTAATTTTGGGGCAGGTAACTCTTGGTAAAAGCCTTAATCAGCGGCATCGCCTGGGATTCTTCAGTGAGCCTCTGCAGCATGGTCGGCTGGGCAAAGGCAATGTGGGCGGGGACGAGGGCGAAAATGGTCAGGAGAACCGCTGCCGCACCCGCCAGAAACCCCGGGGATAACCGACAAAAAACCAAACCGCCCAGCAAAACCAGCACTGAGAGCATTCCGAAAGAGAGCGGACTCAGATGTGGCATCAGGCCGACATCATGAAAGAGCGGAAACTGCAGACCGCGGAGATTGCGGCTGAAAGGGAATTCCACCCATTTCAGCACGACAGAGCCGAAGACGAAAAGACTGCCCACAAGTAGTAACCAGTTATGGGTCCAGATATTCCCGATCCAGCCCCCGATCCGTTCGATCCGCGCGAAAAGCTTCACGTGTTTCGCTTTAGTTTCTTTGACCAGGATTCGATTAAGGGAGAGACGAATGAAATTCCTTCGCGCGCCTGTTGGATCTCCTCCGCGGAGAATGTCCGCAGCGCGAGCAAGGCGACGATGTAAACAATCCCAGCGAGCAGCGCACCGCCTAGCTGCCAGATAAGCGGAGCGTCATTGGACGCGAACAGGACCGCGGACATGCAGGCGCCTGCGACCAAGGGTCGAACAAAAACCTCACCTAACTTAGCCGGATAACCTAGCCGCGAAAGTTGCACGATCCACATGCCGACAATTAGGGTTTCCGCACAGGTAAAAGCAATCGCCGGGCCGACCAGCCCAAGGCGCGGAATCAGGAAGATCAACATTCCAACGCGCAATACGGTTCCGATAAACGCGCTGTAAAGGAAGCGCTTCTGTTCGTCGAGCGCGGCAAACAGATACTGAAAAATAGTCGAGAGAAAGAAAGGCACCAGGCCGAGACCAAGGTAACGCATCGCGGGAAGCGCCGGGGTGAACTTATCGCCAAGAGCGAGATGCAGAATGGGCGCCGACCAGGCAACAAAGAAGGCCGCAAAGGGAATACTCACGAGCGCGAAAAATTTGATACTTTGCTGATAAGCCTGTCGGAAGCGTTCCGGCGACAAGTGGGCCGTCCGGGAATAGAGCGGGTAGAGAGGCAAGGCGAGCGTCTGCGGGACCGTGCGCAAGGTCCAACTCAGTCGATAAGGACCACCGAAAAGTCCCACCGTGTTCATATTCGTCATCAGGCCCAGAACGAAAATGTCGATCTGCATGGCGAGGGACCTCAGCATCACTCCGCCCCCCATGGGGATCGCCGAGAGGAAAAGTGATTTCCAGAGCGGCCAGTCAATCCGGAGCTTCACCTTGGTATAGAGCCGACTCACGATCACGTGATAGAAAAACCAAAGAAGGAGGTTGGAAACCAGATGAGCGATGACAAACCCGATGAGACCGGTCCGAAAGTGGAGCATGGCCAGGATGAAACCCAGGAGCAGAACCTTCTGCAGGATCAAGCCCGCGTAGTTCAGCTCGTTATCCTCAAACGCACGGAGGACCGCGCTATAGCCTGCGCTATGAAAAGTCGCAAGGGTGGCACCTGTCATGAGCAGGACGGCGAGCTTCACGTCATTGCCGTAAGGCAGAAAGAGGGCAATGACACCGACCAAGAGACATACCACTACCGAAATGGCCCAAATCAAACCTTGGGCCGCGCCCGTAATGCTGCCGGCGCAATCCGGCTCCTTGGCGATTTCGCGAATCATCATTCTGGGCAGACCAGAGTCCGCCACGAGTTGCGCGATCATGGCGAAAGAAAGGACCCACTGGTACTTACCAAACTCGACCAGACTAACGTGACTGTTGCGCGCCAGCGCAACGGTCGTGAGCAGATAGACCAACCCGGCTATGACGCCGGCGGCAATCCCCAAAACGACGTTCTTAACGATCCGCTGCGATTGCTTCATTTCGTCCACTGCCACGAACCGCCGGCGGCCTTCTGCAGGGCGGAGTAGAGAATCAGGCGGCGGACTTCAATCCCGTCGAGATCGTCTTTCTTGGCAATGAGACGTAACTCTTTCTCGATTGAGGTAAGCGGTGGCGCGATGCCTTGCTGCTGTTGGGAGTTAGTCACCTGCAAGTCGCGATCTGCCTTCGAAACATCTTCCTGGAGGGAAAGGATGTTCTGACTCAAGACATAGATTTCCTGGTAGGTCTTCACTACTTCAAACGTAACGTCATCCGCGACGGCCAGCAGCCGCGCGCGCTCGGCCTTGTATTTTAGGAGCTTGGCGCGCGTGGTCGCGAGCTGTGCCCCAAAATCAAAAATCGGAATGCTCACCGTGATCGCGCCCGAATACACCTCCGCGCCGGAAGAACCAAAATCGTCGATGTGCAGGGCGGATCCATCCAGATTGACCGAAGGATAGAGGCGGTAGCGTTCGAGTTTGTAATCCGCCTTGGCTTGGTCGATAACCGCCCGCTGCACCTGCAGTGAGGGATGCTGGTTCAGCGAGTTGCCGAGCAGCGCCTGGGCGCTTGGCGGTTCTGGTGGCAGGGGGAGCTCGGACGAGAGGTGGAGGTCCTGCGCGGACTCCATGCCGAGAGCGCGCGAGAGTTCAATGGAGCCGGCCACAGCCTGCTCGCGGAGGATTTTTGCGAGCGAGCGCGCGCCGGATAACTGGCCCTGCGCTAGTTTAAGGTCGATGGGTAGCGTCAGTCCCTGCCGCTGCTGCTCCTGGGTGATTCCCACCAGCAAATCGAGCAGTCGGACCCGGCGCTCCGCGTAGCCGGCGCGATTAATGGCCGAGACCGTGGTGATATAAGCATCTGTGATTCGATCGATAACTTCTTCGCGGCGAAGCTGGAAGGTCCAGGCAAGATTGCGCTTGCGGGCCTGTTTGCTGGCGACAGCGGGTGGATTGCCAAAACCGAAAAAGCTTCCGTCCTTAAAGAGCGGATAACTCAGTTTCGCAGAGTAAAGCTCGACTTCGCCGAGATTGACCGAGCGATTGGAATTTCCCCGGTTGGGATTGATCGCTACGCTGCCTTGGTCGCCGACATTGACAATGGAGAACCTGCTCGACGGGCTGCCGGAGAATGCCTGGGCGGAAGCCTGCGCGCTTAGATCCGGGAGGAGCTTCGCGCGCGCCGCGCGGACTTCTTCCGTGGCCGAGGCGACGTCGAAGCGGCTCGCTTCCAGCGAAGGGCTCTCTTGTAGCGCCATCGAAAGGCAATCCTGCAATGTAAGCAGGTGCGTCCGGGGCGTCTCGAGCGCCTCCTGCGCCCGCGCGGTGGCGCCGCCTAACGAGAGTAAGGCGCAGGAGAGAAGAAGACTACTTGCTAGGATTCGATCGTGCTGTCGTGTGAACTTTATCATTTTCTTTCAGGTACAACTGACCTATTGAGACGACCTTCTCGCCGGCTTGAAGGCCACTGGTAATTTCCGTCATCGCGTTCACGACCGCGCCGGTCCGCACTTTGCGCTGGTTAGCGTGCCCGCTGTCATTTACGACAAAGACCGAAGCCTGTTCTCCGGAAGGATTCATCACTGCGATGCTCGGCACCGCCAGCACATCCTTCAGGCTGCGCCGAATGCGGACGAAACCGGACAAGCCGGGTTTAAGACGCAGGTCTTCGTTCTTGATCTCAACATACGCGGTGAAGGTGCGAGTGACCGGGTCGATGTTCGGATCGATCTTTACGATCTTGCCCGAG
Source organism: uncultured Verrucomicrobiae bacterium (assembly GCA_963742845.1). Taxonomy (GTDB): domain Bacteria; phylum Verrucomicrobiota; class Verrucomicrobiia; order Chthoniobacterales; family UBA10450; genus Palsa-1392. Next base: position 564,437 of record CAVUNK010000009.1, read on the forward strand.
AAGACTTCCCCCGAAAACGCCGGGAAAGTCGCTTCGGCGGGCATGCCCACCTGGAGCGCGTGCATCTTTTCTTCGCTGATCTTCGGCGCGACGAAGACCGTGTTGAGCGAGCCGAGCTTAAGCACGATCTGATCGCGATGAGTGGATTCGCCTGGATTCACCAACCGCTCGAGGACGATGCCGTCGATCGGAGAAATCGCCTTCACATGTTCGAGATCGATCTCGGCTTGGCGCAGTGTCAGCGTTGCCTTGGCCAGATCCTGGCGGGCATCGGCCAGCGCGATCTCGCTTTTCTCGAGTTCAAGCGGAGTACCCATCGACTTCTTCTCGAGCGCGGTATAACGGTCGACCTGCTTCTGCTGGTCCTTGATTTTCACATTGCTGACGTCGACGAACTCCCTGTTGGCTTCGAGTTGTGCCTGGATCAGGCGATCGTCAAGGCGAAGGAGCAGGTCGCCCTTCTTCACGAGGTCGCCGACTTTAACCGGCACCTCGAGCACTTCCGCAGTCACCTGGCTGGTGAGTTGGACCGTGCTCGACTGCTCGACGGCGCCGCTGCCGCCGATCACTTCATCCAGAGCTTGCCGCTGCACAATTACGGTTTCCACCGGGGAAGCGGCGTTGAAATGTCGCGCTACGCCGGTGTTCGTGCCGATGACGTGGACGACCGTCTCGAAGACAAGCAGGCCAAGAACAATGCACACAACGAGGAAGACGATCCAATGGGCCGGCTTCATGCCAGAAGTCGAAGTGCGGATGGTCTCGTTGGTCCGACGCGGAGACGTCTCCGGGGTTTGAGTTTTCGTATCCATAGTTGCTTTGGTGTTCTTGTTTAGTTGGCCGAAATTGGGAGTTCTAGGCTGGAGCATGCGGGTTGTCGAGAATTAAACCGCCCGGTCAGCGGTTGCCCGAAGAACCCACAAGCCGTTGAACGAGAGCGCAAAATCGTGTTCACCGAATATTTAATGTTCGCCCACCGCCACTCCGGCCGGCGCCTCAAGCGGAGCCTGAGCCAGCTGCGGAGAAACCCCGAGCATCTGATCGTAGATGCGGACAATTCGCCGACAAATCTGGCGCCAGTCGAAATCCGCCAGCACGGTGGCGCGGCCATTGGCGCCCAATTCCGCGGCAAGTGCTTTATCTTTCAGCAAAGTGCTGATCCCGCGCCCGAGAGCCTCGAAGTCGTGATTCGGCACGACGAAAGCGTCGTGCAGGTGGCGCACACCCTTGGCCGAACCGGCGAAAGTGACCGTCGGCTTGCCCGCGAGCATGTAATTCAAAAGCTTCACCGGATGTCCCGGGCACTCCGGTCGTGGCACCACGGTCACGTCCGCCAACGCGAGATAACTCGGCAGGTCCTCCAACGCGTGCGGTGCAATCCAGATAATTGAATCCGCGATACCCAATTCCTGCGCGAGTTCCTTGTACTCGCGCTCGTGGTTCGCGGAAACCAGCGGGCTTACCATGAGCAGAAGCGCGTCCGGCTGTTCCCGCAGAGCCACCGCGAACGCGCGCAGCAAGTAATCGACGCGCTGGAAAGCATTGAGCACGCCCGTGTACATGACGACCGGGCGGCCATTGATCGGTAAGAGCGCGCGAAACTTCTCGGGGTTCGGGTGATCAAACATTCCCGGCTCAATACCGGCCGGAACCATGTCCACCTTCTCAGCGGGCACGCCGTGCTCGACAAACCAATCCCTCAATTCCGGCGAGACCGCGGTAATATGATTGGGAAAGATCGGGATAAACCAATCGAGGATAGCCGCGAGCCAGTGAGCGAGAAAGGCGGGGCGGATGAACCTATAACCGGCCAGCTCATCCGACATGAGGTTAACGGCGTTATAAAGCAGAGGCCGTCCAGTAATGAACTTGGCCATGATTCCCACAAGCGCCCCCTCGTAGTTATGGGCGTGGATCACATCGACCTTCTCCTCGCGGATGACCCGGCAGAGGAGCTTGAGCAGCTTGAAGTCCAGGAGGAACTTATCCGCCGAAGGGCCAACCTTGGCATTCGTTTCCGGCCGGAAAGGATCAGTCCGCCGAACCTTGGCGCAACGCACGTGGATATCTTCCTGACCGATCGGATAAGTCACGATGGTTACGTTATGACCCATATCCGTCAAGGTATCGGACATCTCGCGAATACTCGCAGCCGACCCGTGATTAGCCGGAAAGGGGCACGCTGCCACCATCGCTATCGTATAGCTATCCGACCGCTGGCCAAGCTTTGGCTTGGGCGAACTCATGTCGTCGCTGCTGCTGCCTCTGAGGTTTCTACCGGAGCCGACTTCAATGGGGTCTTAAGGTAGGGACTTACATTTTCACGTGAAATAATGCGAGCAGGCACACCCAGAACCGTGCAGCCACTTGGCACGTCCGTGATGACGAGAGAGTTAGCGCTGACCACGACATTATCTCCGACGGTCACGCCACCCAGCACCCTGCAACCAGCTCCGAAGTAGCAGTTATTGCCGATCGTCGGCCGGCCTGAACCTCGGATGTTCGCGAGCGATACACCCTGGTTGATGGTGCAACTGTGCCCCATGCGCGTCACGAGAATGTGAATGCAGGAGAAGCAATGGATAACCATGCCCGGTCCGATCTCACTCTCCCGCTGAATCTTAATTCCGGTAACCGCCATGCAGAACACGTCCACCAGCAAATAAAGTCCGATGAGAAGCTGCCGAACTACGGGGATCTTGATGGTGTAGGCCCAGTAACCGAATCGATAGACGACTACGGCAAAAGTTCCAAATTCGAGGAGAGGCGTAATCCAGCGGCGAAAAAAAGTCTTGTCCTGCGGCCGAACGCCGAAGCTGGAACGTTTGCGATCAATGTCAGCACGAATATTTTCAAACATAGCGGTAAACCTAGTTGTATTTCTATTCCAAATAGCCCAGCGCCTGGAGACGTTCCTCGACCTTGGCGGATTCCTCATCGGTGTAGCCGCTGGAGCGCACGCCCGACGAAGTGCCAGCGGCCGCTCCCGCCTTGACGGAATGGGCGGCCAGGAAGTCAGGCTGAAACGTATCCAGAAGGACGCGACCATCCATATCTTCGGGAATCGCGACGCCGAAGAGGTGGAGCAAGGTGGGAGCAAGGTCAATTAAGCTCGCGTTTTCTATCTCTGCGCCCTGTCGGATCACCGGCCCTTTTGCGACCAGGATTCCGTTCAAGCGATGTGTGCCGCCCCATTCGGAGGTATCCGAAGGTTTATGCTCGCGGATGATGAGTGCGGGCTGATCGGTATCTTCCGGAAAACTCGGCTGAGTAGAAAATAGACTGTCCTCGCTCCACCAGTCGAGAATGAGATCGGCCGTTTCCTGAGCGAAAGGTCCATGGAAAAGCTCTTCACGGCGCCACACTTTCTTGATCACCGGCTGGCCGTCGCGCGGATCTTTTAGCTCCGCGATCTTGGCGATCACCTCGTTCACTAAAGCGGGGTAATCCTTCTGCTCGACGATTCCTTCCGGTTTTACGCCTTTGAGATTGATGTAAATGCTGGGCGGTGCGGCTAACACTTCGCTGCAATAAGCTTTGGTGCGGCTCCAATCGATCGCGGTGAAAGAAGAGTAAGCCAGCTCGCTTTTACGCCGCATCTCGGGGAAGAGCGCGGCGAGCTTCACCTTTTGCTTAGAACTTAATGTGCTGCGCAGGGCCGAGAACCCGGCACGCATGACTTTCTGACCAAGCGTCCGCAGGCCGGAGGTAGCGCTTTCCTTGTAATGCAGAAGTCCCAGCTGCGCGAGATAGCGATTCAGATAGATCGTGCGATCCACCACCGGGCCGCCGCCGTGATCGGAGACGACAAAAACGGCGGTTTCTTCCGGCAAGCGATCCATGATCTGACCGACGACGGTATCGAGTCTCTCATAGACCTTGCGAATGGCCTCGCCGAACTTCGCAACCAACGTCGGATCATGGAGAAAGTGCTCCTTATCCATGTGCTGCCAAAAGTAGTGCTGCACCGTGTCGATCGACATGAAGACAAACATCATCACGTCCTGTGGATGATTCTCCAAGAGATAGAACGCCACCTTGGACCATTGCTCGTCCATTTCTTTCATCTCGTCGAGCACCTGCTGACGACGTTCGTCGGTGTTCATCGAGCCGAGAAAGCGGAGGTCGAGCTGTAAGTCGCGACCAAGGTGCTTGACTAACTCTTGGCGTAGCTCCGGCGGATGGATGAAAGGACTCGACTCGGAAGGGGTATCCATGCCGGAGATCTGGAAGCCGTTCAGTTTCTCGGGCGGATAGGTAAACGGAACGTTCATCGTGCCAACCGTGTAACCGGCGTCGTTCAGGAGCTTCCAAACGGTGGGCGCCCGCCGTGAGGTGGCATTCGCATAGTTCATCGCATAGCCGGCCTGCTCGCTCTCGACAAAGTTAAAGATCCCGTGTTTGCCCGGTTGTTTCCCGGTCATGAAGGAAGTCCAGGCCGGCGGTGTAATGGGAGGCAGGACAGATTTAAGCGTGCCTTTGACTCCTTGCTGCGCGAGTCGGGCAAGGTTTGGAAGACTCCCTTCCGCCATCCAGGGCTGGATGAGAGTCCAAGTGGCGGCGTCAAGGCCGATAATGACAGCTCTAGGGTCTTTCTTCACTTTATGATGGGACTAACAAGCATGCTGGGTTCCGTAAAGATCGTCGGAAACAAGAACCGGTTACGCATTATTTATAAACCCGCCAGGTTTGCATCCCGACCGGATCGAAGCGGAAGTCAGTCACCGTCGTCCCGAGCTGAGTTAAACGCTCGCGCACGATGTGGCGTTTGTTAAACGGACAGTAGAGCAGAAGGTGGCCGCCGCCACCCGCGCCGGTGATTTTGCCGCCGATTGCGCCAGCTTTCCGCGCTTCGTCGTACAGCTCGTCGATCCGTGGGGTGGTGATCCCCTTGGCCATTTTTTTCTTTTGCCGCCAACCTTCGTGGAGCAGGTCGCCGAAGCGGTCGAGATCGTGCGCGAGGAGCGCCTTTTTCATCTCGTAAGCGATCGCTTTCACCTGGTCCATCGCGGCCATCGCATCGACCTCTTCGGTCCTCGCGCTCTCCATCTGGCTCTCGATGATCGGCTGCGATTCGCGGCTGCCGGTGAAACAAAGAATCAGGTTGTACTCGAGCTCGTTGATCAAATATTCACTCAGGCGCAGCGGGGTGACGACGGTGTCGTTGCCGTTGAACTCCATGAAGTTGAATCCGCCGTAAGCCGCGGCGTATTGATCCTGGCGGCCACCTTTGATCCCGATCTCGTTGCGCTCGATGTCGTAGGCCAATCCCGCCATGCCTTCTGAAGTGATCGGCAAACCGAGCAACTCCCGGAAGAGACCGATTAGCGCGACCGTAAAAGTGGAAGAGCTCCCCAATCCGGAGCCGGGAGGTGCGTCGGCATGGACGAAGAGGTCGAAGCCATCCGTGCGAAACTTATCCAGCTCGAAACGCTTCAGCACGCCCTTCACCAAATCCATCTGGCCGTCGAACTGGAAGTGTTCCTCCTGAGTCCAATAAACGACCGTGCCGTAATCGAAGGAGCGGAAGCCGATCGAGCGCTCCGACTTCGGCACGAGCGTCGCGTAGACATAGCGCGAGATGGTGGCGTTAAGCACGCAGCCGCCGCGAGTATCGGCATAAGGCGACACATCGGTGCCCCCGCCGCCGAAGCTCAACCGGAGCGGAGTGCGCGCGCGCACCATTTTGATCTGGCTGAGATAGTTGTTCGGTTTGTCGCTCATTCAGGCAGGTTTAGCTGCGCAACGCTTGGCCTTCCATGTCGGCGGGAATCGGTAAACCCAGCAAGTCCAGGACCGTGGGCGCGATATCCACAATTTTCGCGCCCGCGAGCACTCCACCCTGGGCGAGGCCGCCGGCGGGCCGGAGCATGACGATGCCGTCCTGCGCGTGGTTCGCGCCGTCGGGGCCGGTATCGTTCTCAAAAGTGTGCAGTTTCCCGCCGCCAATCGTGCCGACGGAGCGCCAGTAGAGATCGCCGAAATAGACGATTAAATCCGGTGCGACTCCCCTCACCTCCTGGTAAAGTTCTTCCGGCCGGTAAACTTTGGTCCCGATCTCCTGGCCGTTTTCATCCTTGATCGATTTCAACCCAGCGATCAGCTCGTCGCGGACCTTCTCATAATCTTCCGGAGCGATCGTCCCCTGCGGTTCGCGCCCAGCGACGTTTAGGAAAATCCGGGCGTAATAGCCGCCATCACCCCAGGCCTTCGTGTTCGGCCAATCAATCTTCACCTTCGATAGCGGGACCGCGCCTTCCGGTTTTTCCCGGATCGCGAGATAGCCATTTTGCATCAGCCATTCGTTCACGCAGATGCCGCCATCCATCCGCTTCGCGCCGTGATCGGAGACCACGAGCACGTCCGTGTTCTCGTCGACCAGCTTGAGCAGCTCGCCGATTTCGCGATCCACCTCCACGTAGTAGTCGTGGATCGCGTTCTCGAATTCGTTGCCCTTCTCGTAAAAACGGTGCGCAGGATCCATGTTATCCCAGAGCGCGTGGTGGATCCGGTCAGTCCCCATCTCCACCATCATGAAATAATCCCAGTCCTCTTTCTGGATCAGATGCCGGGCGAGCTGGAAACGTTTGCGCGTCATCTCGTAGATGTCGGCCAGGATTTTCGCCTTGTTGCCCGAGCGGAAATCGCGCACGTCGAGGATGTACTCCCCGACTACCTCAGCGATCTCTTTCTTCAAATCGGGCGGATAGGTGTATTCGCAGGTGATATCCGGGGTGAGAAAATCGGTCACCATGAGCCCATTCAACGGTTTCGGCGGATAGGTTCCCGGAACTCCGATCACGATCGAACGCTTCCCGGCGCGGGAGAGAATTTCCCAGAGTCGCTCTTCCTTGATCGCGAGTGAGTTTGCGATCGCATAACGATCGTAGGAATGGTCCGCGCGGTTCCGGAACCCATAAACGCCGAGCATGCCCGGGCTTTTCGAAGACATCATGACCGACCAGGCCGGCACCGTGATCGGTGGATCACAGGAACGCAGCGGCCCGTGCAGGCCCTGCTGGTAAAGGGATTTCAGGTTCGGCAATTCATCCAGCCAGCGATGGAAAACCAACTCCGGCTCCGCACAGTCGAGCCCGATGAGCAGGACCCGCTTCTTCCCCGCCGGCGGCGCCGTGGTCCCTTCAGTCTGCGATGCAGGCTCAGCGGAAGACCGTGAGAAAAATTTCTTCAGCATGATGGGTCGTAAAATTGGCTAGAGATAAATGTAAATAAGGGTGATGTCGGCTGCGCGTCTGAATTTTCCGTGGTTCGCGAAGCCGTTCGACTTCGCAAACTTCCTCGTTCAAGACGGTTTCCCGTCCGACCATCGCTCCCGGTCCAGCCAAACTGCATGAGCGCAAAGAGCAGACCAAATCGGGGCCTGCCTGCCCGCCGCGGTTTCCTTAGTCGGCGAACATCCCCCGACTCGAGTTCGCCTCGGCGGCGGGCTCTACACTGAACCGGCACGAGACGGCGCCTACGCCGGCCCCGACTTCTTCCGCCACCCCGTAGTGACGAAACACTTTATGATGAATCTGCCGATCCGTGCGGAAGAGGCCTGCCTGTTCGTGGGTCACGGTGCGGAGCTGACGATAGAGGCGGAGCAACTCCCGGAATGCCTTCGCGATCACCCGCAGATTTGCGCCCGACGGCGTCCCGAACTGCCGCGGATAGTGGCTCACCCGCACTTCATGAATTCGCATTCCAAACGCGTTGGCCTGCGCGAGAATTTCCGTGTTCACCATCGCGCCGACTGAGCGGATCTGGACCCGGTCGAACACGGAACGCTGGAAAATCTTAAAAGCGCAATCGATGTCGCGGACCTTCACGCCGAGAACCATGCGGACGAGCATTTTCCAGCCGAAGGCGTTGATCAGCCGATGCGGTGGATCCGACCGCTTGCCGCGATAGCCGGTAACGATGTCGTAATGGCCCGCGTATTCGATCAGATGCTCCAGTTCCTCGAGGTCGAACTGACCATCCGAGTCGGTGAAGAAGATGAAATCGTGTCGCGCAGCGAGGATGCCGCTCTTCAGCGCCGCCCCATAGCCGCGGTTGTCGACGTGGTGAATCGCGCGCACTTCCGGGTATTGCTCGGCCAGTTGATCGCAAAGCGGCGTGGTCGCATCTTTGCTCCCGTCGTTCACTAAAATGATCTCCCAGGTCTGGGCGAGTTTCGGGAGCACCTGGCGAGCGGACTCCACGGTCCGCTGAATATTTGCCTCTTCGTTGAAGGCCGGGAAAATGACCGAGAGCGAGACGGGCAAAGCCGCTTTCTTCCCGGAGCGTTCTTCCCGGTCGGCCATCAGAGTGGTTGGATTATTCATGCGCTTTTTTTGAGCAGAGAAATACTTAGTTCGTTATGGAGCTTATGAAATTTCGAGATGATTGTATATTGAAATTTGCCGTTACGGCCCGCATTACGCTCTCCTAGAGGGCGAAAATTTTGCTTCCGTCGACTTGCGTCCGACGGGTTGAGTCATCGAATAATTCGAACGACCCATCGAACCGGGGCGAATTCCGACGGTGGTAATGCATCGATTCGCACATCACCCAAGGTTTAACAAAAACCTTACCGGACAGCAATCAAAAACTCGCTCTGAGTCGGTTCCCGCCTGCGGAATTTCTTTGCATCCTCACGGCGTGGAGACTAAAGCAGCGCGAAAATCTACGAGAAAGAAGATCTGCCCATGACTAACCTAACGAACGACCTCACGGACTCAATCGCCGACGCCCGTCGCACTTTTGCCGCGCTCGCAGACCTCGCCGCGCCCGTCGCGCGCACCGCCGACGTGATGGTGGAATGCCTTTGCGCCGGCCGGAAACTGCTGGTCTGCGGGAATGGCGGGAGTGCCGCCGATGGAGCCGACTTCTCAGCGGAGTTCGGCTGCCGGTTCACGACCGATCGCCGGCCTTACCCGGCCCTGAATCTTGCCCAAGGCGGCAGCCTGATGAGCGCGATTGGCAACGATTATGGTTTCGACGAAGTCTTCGCGCGCCAAGTTGCCGGACTCGGCCACGCCGGTGACGTCCTGGTTGCGATCACCACCAGCGGAAACTCCAAAAATATTCTGCGCGCACTGGAGGAAGGGAAAGCCCGTGGGCTAACGACTGTGTCGCTTCTGGGTCGGGGCGGTGGTCCAGCCAAAGGGATGGCGGAGATCGAACTGCTGGTGCCGAGCGACACAACCGCGCGAATCCAGGAAGCACATAAGTTCCTCTTGCACGTGATCTGCGGGATGGTCGACGCGCGCCTGCCGAAAGCTTAAGAGCCAGACTGCCGCCAGCCCGTGGACGGGGAATCGGCGTCGTTAGGCGAAGCCGCTACCCGCGGTGATTTGCTTCCGCCGAGAGCAGGTTGCGAATCGCCTCTTCGAGACGCTCGAAGTTGATCGGCTTCGTCAGGTGCTCGGAAAAACCAGCCGCGTGCGCTTTCCTGATGTCATTCTCCATCCCGAACCCGCTCAACGCGATGCCACGCAACGAACGGGTCGCGCGCAATTCCTTCATCAACTCGTAACCGCTCCGGTCCGGCAGGCCGATGTCGCTGATCACGAGATCGAAATTCTCCTCCTGCGCCCGCGCCACTGCCTGGTCGGCCGTATGCGCCAGGGTGATGCGATAACCGCGCCGCTCGAGTAACAATTTCATCCCGAGACAGGTGTCGTGATGATCGTCGACGACCAGGAGATGCATCTTCTGGCTGGGATCCTTCCCCGTTGGCGCGTCGTTAGCCGCGACCGGACTTAGCGGCACCTGGCGCTTTTCCGGTGCCGGCGTCGCCACCGTGTTCAGGAGAATCCGGAAAGTCGCGCCCCGGCCGTTGCCCTCGCTTTCGACCGCGATTGTGCCGCCGTGCGCGGAGACCATGGCCTTGGAAATCGCCAGACCGAGTCCGAGCCCGCCGAACTTCCGGGTGATCGAACTTTGCCCCTGCTCGAAGGCGTTGAAGATCTTTCCGATCTTCTCCGGCTCGATGCCGATCCCGTTGTCGATCGTGCGGATTTCGATCTGGTCGGCGGTCGGGTTGGAAGTTTCCACCGTGATCAGGCCGCCCTCGTCCGTGAATTTGACCGCGTTTTTGATCAGGTTCCAAAAGACCTGCTGCAGGCGCGCGGGGTCGCCGCTGACGTAGTCGTCCTTCGCGTCCAGACGGAACTCGAACTCGAGCTTTTTCTGCAAGATATCTTCGCGACAAATCTCGTAGGAGCGCATCAGCGTCTCATGCACCGAAGTCGGCTCGAAGCTGAGCTGTAACTTCCCTTTCGAGATGCGCGTGATGTCGAGCAAATCGTCGATCAGGCGCGCTTCCAGTTCCACGTTGCGCCGGATCACCGCGAGCGCCTGGCGCACTTCGGGACCATCGGGCGCGCGCGCCTCGAGTTCAGCGACCATCGCGATCACGGGCGAGAGCGGATTGCGCAGCTCGTGCGAGAGCAGCGCGAGGAATTGGTCCTTCGAGGCATTCGCCGCGATCAATTCCTGGCGCAGGCGCACGTCGCGCGTTTTGTCTTCGACGAGGAAGAGAACGCCCTGCACGTTTTGCTTCGAGTCCTGCAGGCGCAGGAGGTTGACGTTGGCGAAATTAGTCGTGCCGCCGCGATCAACGAGCGGTTGCTCGACCAGTTGAAAGGGCGTGCCGAAGGAAAGCACCTTCTCGATCGCGTCCCGGGGCGCGATTTCCACTTCTTCGTAGGTGGCTTCGCGGATGTCGCGCTCGGGCGGGAAATTTCCGAAGCGCCGCGCCATCTGCGCGAAAGCTTCGTTCGCCTGCAGAAACCGGCGCGTCTCCGGATCGACCAGCGCGATCCCGCTCGGCATATTCGCGAGGATCTTGTCGTTGAAGGTGACCTCGCGATCGATCCGCGCCGCAGCTTCGCTCTGGCGTTGGTAAACCCGGCTCGCGAGCCAGGCGATGACCGCCGTGCCCGCGATCAACCAGAGCGCGAGCAGGGTCGTCTTTTGCAAAAGGTCGTGCACCGGCCGGTAGGCGACCGCGCGCGGTTGAATCAGCACGGTCGTCCAACCCGTGGGCTCGACCGGCGCGAAGGAAAAAATGTTCCCATCGCGCTCGATGTGTCCGCTTTTATCGTTCCGAATATCCTGCACGAGCTTTTGCCCGGCGCTCGATACCGGGCCGGGACTGGCCGTGAAGTTTCCGGTGAAAAGCGCGTTCCCGTTTTGGTCCACAATCTGGCAATGCGCTTCGTCGGCGAAGTTGATCGTGAGAAGCCGTCGGCCGATCCGCTCGACCAGCACTGAGACTCCGATGAACCCAGCCGTCGAGCCGTCCGCTGCCCGCACCGTCCCGACGATATCCGCCGCACTCCGCCGATCGGCCGAACGCGGATGCACTGCGGAAAAGTAAACCCCGCTCGCGGCGCGCGCGCCTTTCAACCAATGCACCGAATCGAAATCCGTGCCGACCCGGGCCGGTTCCGGCGGAATCGACGCGATCAACCGCCCGTCTGCGTCGGCGAGAAACATTCCGTCGATCCGGGGCTGGGAAAAATAGGTCTCGGTCAACCAGGCCTGGCCTGCCGTCGTCGCATTGGGCGAGCTCAGGATTTCGCGCAACTGCTGGAAGGTCTGGTAATAATCAACCACCGCGCCGGTGCGGCTGAGATCGTCGCCGACGAGGTGGCCGATGAGTTGCACCAATGCCTGGCGATCGCGCAGGATCTTCGACTCGAGAGTGCGGGTGAGGATCGTGTAGGAAATCACGAGCATCAGGATCGACGGCACCCAGCCGGCAATCAGGATGCTCACGACCACGTTCAATCGCTCGAAGCGGCGGCGACCCGCGGTGGAAATTTTCGTTTTCTCTCGCACGCTGACGTATTTTTCTACCGGGGCAGTCTTCGACCACTTCCCGTGTGAAGCAACCGTCGAATCCCCCTGCCCGGTTCGGTTTTCCCCATGGCACCGGCCGGACTTTCCCGGGAGGGTGCGCGACCGAGATTTGATTTGACGCATCTCGCGGAGACGGCATCATGTCGCCTTTCTGGGCCCGGCTGGGCACAGCACGGAATTCGACTATGGGAGGAAGCGCATTGGATGTTCTCTGGACGGTCTGTTACCTGAGCGTCCTCATCGGACTCTCCGGTTACGGCCTGCACCGGTATTTCATCGTCTATCTTTTCCTGAAAAATCGAGACCGGCCGCCGCTCCCGCTCGCGCACTTCGAGGAGTTGCCGGTCGTGACCGTGCAGCTGCCTGTTTTCAACGAGATCTACGTCGTCGAGCGCCTGCTCAAGGCGGTGAGCGCGCTCGATTATCCGCGCGATCGGCTGCAGATCCAGGTGCTCGATGATTCGACCGATGACACTTGCGACGTCACTCGCGCCTGCGTGGAGAAATTACAGGAGCGCGGCTTCGAGGTGGAATTGCTGCAGCGGACAAACCGGGTCGGTTACAAAGCTGGCGCGCTCGAGGCCGGGCTCGACACCGCGCGCGGCGATTTCGTTTGCATTCTCGACGCCGATTTTGTCCCCCAGCCCGAGTTGCTCCAGGAAACCGTCCACTTTTTCACCGACCCGAAAGTCGGGATGATCCAGACCCGCTGGGGCCACCTCAATCGTGGCTATTCCCTGCTCACCCGGGTGCAGGCGATGTTTCTCGATGGTCACCTCCTTCTCGAGCAGGTCGCGCGGAGCCGCAGCGGGCGGTTCTTTAATTTCAACGGAACCGCCGGCCTCTGGCGCAAATCCTGCATTCAGGAATCCGGCGGCTGGCAACACGACACCCTGACCGAAGACCTCGACCTCAGCTATCGGGCACAACTCGAAGGCTGGAAATTTGTCTTCCTCACCGATGTGGTGACGCCGGCGGAATTACCGGTGGACATGAACGGCTTTAAATCACAACAGCATCGCTGGACCAAAGGTTCGATCCAGACCTGCAAGAAACTCCTGCCCACGATTTGGCGCAGCAAGTTGCCGCTCGCGATCAAGATCGAGGCGACCGGCCATCTGACTTCCAACTTCGCCTACCTCCTCCTCGCCTGCCTTTGCGTGCTTCTCCATCCGTCCTTAGGCGGACCGCAAAGCAGCTGGCTGCGCACTTTCCTGCTCGACGTGCCGATCTTTTTCACTGCCTCGCTTTCCGTCGCGGTCTTCTACATTTGCGCGCAGCGCGAACTTCATCCGCACACCTGGATGAAGGAGATTCTTCTCCTTCCCGCACTCCTCGCGCTCGGCGTCGGACTCTCGATAAATAACGCGCGCGCCGTTCTTGAAGCCGTCTTCAATCACGAGTCGGAATTCAAACGGACACCGAAATATGGGATCGAGCACAAAGCTCAGGCCTGGCGTTCCTGCCGCTACATGCCGCTGAAGTCGCTCCTGCCGATCATCGAGATCGGGTTTGCCGCCTACTTCAGCTACTTCGTTTACTTCGCGATCATGCATCGCCAGTTTTTTAACCTGCCGTTTCTGGTCATGTTCCAGGCCGGTTTTCTTTACGTTGCACTCACCTCGGTGGCGCAATGGTGGCCGCGCTTTCTTTTCGTCAGCCCGCGCGAAACCGTAATTCCTGCGTGACAGCGGACCGCTTCCCCGCTAATAGACCGCCGATGCCTTTACGCGCGGCCTTCCTCGGCCTAACGATTTCCGTTCTCGCGACCCTGGGTCTCCAGGCCGGCATCGAGACCGTCACAGTGATCCCGCCGAAAGTGATCATCAGCGTAAAAGACCAGAAGCTGATGGTGATCGAGGACGGCAAACGCGCCGCGGTCTACCCGGTTTCCACTTCGAAGTTCGGGCTCGGTGATCGCTGGGGCAGCATGGCCACGCCGCTCGGCTGGATGCAGGTCGCAGAGAAAATCGGCGATCATGCGCCGGTCGGCGCCGTCTTCCACAAACGCCGTTTTACCGGTGAGATCCTGAAACCGAACGCGCCGGGCCGCGACCCGATCGTCACCCGCATCATCTGGCTCCGCGGGCTTGAGCATTCCAATGCCAACGCTTTCAATCGCTGCATCTACATCCACGGCACCGCCGAGGAAAAAACCATCGGCAAACCCGCCAGCTACGGCTGCGTGCGGATGTGTTCGAAGGATGTGACCCAAGTCTACGCGCAGCTTCCGATCGGCGCCATCGTCCGGATCATTCCCGAGTCCCTGCCAAAGTTGCCGAAACTGAAGCGCTCGAAAACGACCATTATCGCCACTTCCGCCGCACCCGAGGCGCCGGCCGCACCGGCCGCCAAGCCGACCCCGAAACGCGCCTCCGCCAGCTCGGCGAAGCCGGCTGACGATCGCGCCTAACGAGTCGCGCGCGCGACCTTGGTTTGCCTAACGACAGGCAAACCTTTGACCGATCGGCGGGCACTTCTATACTGACGGCCTATGGCACTTACCGTTGGCAGCAAAGCACCCGATTTCACCCTTCCCACTAAAACCGCCGACGGCCCGCGCCCGGTAAAGCTGAGCGAAAACTTCGGCCAAAAAAATACGCTTCTCCTGTTTTTCCCGATGGCTTTCACCGGCACCTGCACCACCGAAATGTGTGGTGTCGGCAACGGCCTCCGCGAATACGGCGACCTCAATGCGGAAGTCTACGGAATCAGCGGCGACAACCCATTCTCGCAGGAAGCCTGGGCGCAGAAGGAAAAGATCAACGTCACCCTGCTGAGCGACTACGAGCACAAGGTCACGAAAGATTACGGCGTCGCCTACGACTCGTTCCTGCCGCAATTGAACCTCGGCTTCGCCGGCGTCGCGAAGCGCTCCGCCTTCGTCATCGACAAGGACGGCGTGGTGCAATACGCCGAGGTCCTCGAAGACGCGCGCGAGTTACCGGACTTCGAGAAGATCAAGGCCAAGCTCTCCGAGTTGAAGTAGTCCGCACCTGATGCGCTTCGGCCTCTCGTTCGCCCGCTGGCGAACGGCTTGGCTCGACGCGGTTGCTCGATTTCCATTCGTTCTCCTCTGCGGCGCAGTCGGCAGCGGCTGTGCGATCGCCGCGATCCATGCGCATAGGAATGAAGCGCTCCTCGGCACGGCGCAGCGCCTCGGAATGACGGTCGCTCTCGGGTTGCCGCTCTTTTTTTCGCTCCGGCTGTTGCGGGAACGCACTACACGGCTCGCGCGTGTGCCGCTGGCGTGGGTCGGCGTCGCGTTGCTCGTTGGCTGGTATTTCCTGCAGCCGGCAGAGCCGATGAAAGCGCCGGAGATTTATTTCATCCGCTGGCTGCTCCTGCTCGCCGCGCTTCATTTTTTCGCCGCGGTCGCCGGCTATGTTCGCGGCGGCGAGTCGTTAGGCTTCTGGCAATTCAATCGCCATCTCTTCCTTCGCTTCGCTCTCGCGACGCTTTATTCAGGCGTGCTCACGGTCGGCTTCGAGCTCGCGCTGCTCAGCGCGAGTCAGCTCTTCGAACTCAAGCTCGATCGCGCTTACGCCGATCTCTTTTTCCTCATGGCCGGCTGCTTTCATCCGGCCTTTTTTCTCGCCAGCGTGCCGCGCGATTTTGCAGAACTGAATCGCGCCGCCGATTACCCGCGCGGGCTCAAGGCTTTCACCCAGTTCGCGCTTGCGCCGCTCGTCGCGGTTTACACCGCGATCCTTTTTGCCTACGCGTTCAAGATCATTCTCGCGCGCAGCTGGCCCCACGGCTGGGTCGCGCTGCCGGTCCTGATTCTCTCCGGCGTCGGAATCTTCGCGGCCGTGCTTTTGCATCCGTTAGGCACTCGGCCCGACGAAACCTGGGCCCGCTGGTACACGCGCAACTTCCCGCGCGCCCTCGCGCCACTCGCCATCCTTCTGCTCCTCTCTGTGCGCGAACGCATCGCCGACTACGGCGTGACCGAGGAACGCTACCTCGGCGTCGTCGCCGGCTTTTGGATCGTGAGCTGGGCGCTCGTCTTCATCGTTAGGCGAAGCGCCGGCATCCGCTGGATCCCCGCCTCGCTCGCGGTCATCAGCCTTCTCGCCGCCTTCGGTCCGTGGAGTGCCGGCGCAATCTCCCGCGCGAGCCAGTTTCATCGCTTGGTCGTCGCCCTGCAGTCTCACGGTCTTTGGCGAGGCGATAAAGCGGAGCCCGCCCGCGCTTTCTTCGATCTCCCCGCTGGAGAGCGCGAGCAGCTCGAATCCTCCCTGAATTATCTCATCACCGTGCATGGCACGCGCTTCGTTGCCCCACTTTTCGCGCAGGTGCTGGACGTGACCAAGATCGAGAAATACAAAGCTGCGGGCGCGATCCTCGAGGCGCTCAATGTGCGCCCAGGCCATAACTTCGCCAGCGTGAGCCTGCACCGCGACCATGCGACGGCTCTCCCGCTGGCCGGTTACCGGCAGCTTTGGCAGGTACAATTTTTCCGCCCCATCGACTCCGATCCCAACCACATAAAACTCGGTGATCTTCGAGTCGACCTCGAGAACGGCGTGCTCACATTCCAGTCACCTTCCGACCACACCCCACAAGCACTTCCTTTTGCCCCCGCAGTCGTGAACTATCGTTCCGACGACGAAGACCGCTCGCTGCCCGCGTTTACGATCGACTTCACCCGCGGACCTCATACCTACCGAATCATCTTCGATGAGATCACTTTTCTGCAGGGACCTGACCGCCCGAGCATTCGCAACTGCACGTTTCTTCTTCTGGAAAAATAGCCGCGTTGCTTCCGCGCCTGGTCATTTTATCCTGAGACTATGAGCGCAGATACTTTCTCCACTTTGCAGCAGTTCGACGCCGGCCTCGGCCGGAAAGGTTCTCTCCACTCCCTCCCCGCGCTCGAGGCTCAGGGGATTGGGAAAATTTCCCGCCTGCCCGTCTGCATCCGGATCGTGCTCGAATCCGTCCTGCGCAATTGTGATGGGAAAAAAGTCCAGCGCAAGGATGTCGAGACGCTCGCAAACTGGAACGCGAAAAAGCCGGCTAACGAAGAGATCCCCTTCGTCGTCGCCCGCATCGTGCTCCAGGATTTCACCGGCGTCCCGCTCGTGGTCGATCTCGCGGCGATGCGCAGCGCGGTCGCGCGGGTCGGCGGCGATCCGAAAATCATCGAGCCGCTCGTGCCGGTCGATCTCGTGGTCGATCACTCGGTGCAGGTTGATTTTGCCGGGTCGGCGCTCGCGCTCCAGCTCAACATGGACATGGAATTCAAGCGCAACCGCGAGCGCTACGAATTCCTGAAATGGGGCCAGCAGGCCTTCAAAACTTTCGGCCTCGTCCCGCCCGGCATCGGCATCGTGCACCAGGTAAACCTCGAGTATCTCGCGAAGGGCGTGCTCTCGAGCGGCGACGTTTATTACCCCGACACGCTCGTCGGCACCGACTCGCACACCACCATGATCAACGGCCTCGGCGTGGTCGGCTGGGGCGTCGGCGGGATCGAGGCGGAAGCGGGCATGCTCGGGCAGCCGGTTTATTTTTTAACCCCGGAAGTCGTCGGGGTGAATCTCACCGGCTCGTTAGGCGAAGGCGTCACCGCGACCGATCTCGCGCTCCACATCACCCAGATGCTGCGCGCGCAGAAAGTGGTCGGAAAGTTTGTCGAGTTCTACGGCGAAGGCGCGGCGAAACTTCCCCTCCCCGATCGCGCGACGATCGGCAACATGGCGCCTGAGTATGGCGCGACCATGGGCTACTTCCCGGTCGACGCCGAGTCGGTTAATTACCTCCGCGCCACCGGCCGCACCGACGAGCAATGCGCCGCTTTCGAGAATTATTTCCGCGCCCAGAAAATGTTCGGGATGCCGCAGAAGGGCGACATCGATTACAGCGTCGACCTCGAGCTCGATCTCGCTGTGGTCCAGCCGAGCGTCGCCGGCCCGAAGCGCCCGCAGGACCGGATCAACCTCGGCGAACTCGGCAGCGCTTTCCGCAGCCTGATGGAGAAGCCGGTAAAAGACGGCGGCTACGGCAAAGCCGACGCCGACTTCGGCACGCAGCATCTCGTTAGGCTGAACGGCACCCACGTCGAAGCCGAGGAAATGGTCTCCACCGATCGCGAGGAGCAGGGCATCGAGCCCGGCGACGAGCTGAACAAAATCGAAATGGTCAGCAACCGCCCGACGCCCGACAGCGGCGACGAGATCGAGGCGGAAAAGGAGCCCGTCTTCGAGCACGGCGAAACGCGCATCGGCCACGGCAGCGTCCTGATCGCGGCGATCACCAGTTGCACGAACACGAGCAACCCGAGCGTCATGCTCGCCGCCGGCCTGCTCGCGAAGAAAGCCGTCGAGCGCGGCCTCACGATCGACAAATCGGTCAAGACTTCCCTCGCCCCCGGCTCGCGCGTCGTCTCCGATTACCTCTCGAAAACCGGACTCCAGACCTACCTCGACCAGCTCGGCTTCCAGATCGTCGGCTACGGTTGCACCACCTGCATCGGGAACAGTGGCCCGCTCCATCCGAAGATCGAGCAGGCGATCAGCGAGCACGACCTCATCGCCGCCTCCGTCCTTTCCGGCAACCGCAACTTCGAGGCGCGCGTCCACCAGAACATCAAGGCGAACTTCCTCATGTCGCCGCCGCTCGTCGTCGCCTTCGCGCTCGCCGGCCGGATCAACCTCGACCTCGCCCACGACCCGCTCGCGAAAGACAAGGACGGCAAGGACGTTTACCTGCGCGAACTCTGGCCGTCGTTAGGCGAGATCCGCGACGCCATGCAATCGGCGCTCAAGCCCGAGATCTTCCGCCGGCTCTACCGCGACTTCGCCGACCAAAACCCGAAGTGGAACGAAATCTCCTCCAGCACCGGTGACGTCTACCAGTGGGACGAGGCGAGCGATTACATCCACGACCCGCCTTTCTTCGCCGACTTCACGATGAACGCCGGCACCATCGAGGACATCCGCGACGCCCGGCCGCTCGGCATTTTCGGCGACTCGGTCACGACCGATCACATCTCGCCGGCCGGCGCGATCAAGGCCAACTCGCCCGCCGGGAAATATCTCCAGTCGCGCGGGATCAAGCCGGAGGATTTCAACAGCTACGGCAGCCGGCGCGGCAACGACCTCGTCATGACCCGCGGCACCTTCGCGAACGTCCGGATCAAGAACCTGATGGTCCCCGGAGTGGAAGGCGGCGTCACGAAATTCCAGCCGGGCGGCGAGCAGATGTCGATCTTCGACGCCGCCGAGAAGTACGCCGAAACCAAGACCCCGCTGATCATTTTAGCCGGCCACGAATACGGCACCGGCTCGAGCCGCGACTGGGCGGCGAAAGGCACCCGGCTGCTCGGCGTGAAAGCCGTCGTCGCCGCGAGCTACGAGCGGATCCATCGCTCCAACCTCGTCGGCATGGGCGTGCTCCCGCTGCAATTCACCGACGGCGCCACCGCGCAGACCCTCGGCCTTGACGGCTCGGAGACCTTCAGCGTCACCGGGCTTGGAGAGTCCATCCAGCCCGGCCAAAACCTCACTTTGGAGATCAAGCGCGCGACCGGGAAAACCGAGAGCGTGCCCGTGAAACTCCGGATCGATACCCCGATCGAGATCGATTATTACCGGCACGGCGGAATTTTGCCCTTCGTGCTGCGGGAATTGCTCTCCCGGCCTGGAAACGGAGGTTAGTTTGCGGGAAACCAGGCTTGGTATGTCAGCGACGAGGCTTGGTTTGCCTCCAACCAGGCTTGGTTCGCCTCAAAATAAGCCTGGTTTGCCATGAACTAAGCTTGGTTTGCCTCAAACTAAGCCTGGTTTGCCATGAACTAAGCTTAGTTTGCCGCAAACTAAGCTTAGTTCGTCCCGGACCAGGCTTGGTATGGCTCTTCCCAGGCTTGGTTTGCCTCAAACCAAGCCTGGTCGCCGGCAAACCAACCTTCGTTTCCGCCCTTGAAGGGAGCCCGGCGCTCCGTGCCGGGCGGACCTGCGGAAGCAGGTCCCTCCGGAGGGTTAGGTTCCGGTTCCTCCGGGAAGTTGTTCAGCCGCGCGGGCAGGTAAAGACGGTCATCCTGAGCGGAGCCGCAGGCGGAGTCGAAGGATCCCGCAGATCAGCCGTGAAGTTCCGCCGCGGATTTCATTCGGAAGCTCACGGTGGACAAGCATCGGGAGCTTCCCAAAAACCCCACGGGATCCTTCGACTCCGCTGCCGCTCCGCTCAGGATGACTGGCATTTCCGCCCCCGGCCCCTAGCGCCCGAGCAACTTGTCCAGCGTCGGGTCGGGCTGCGCGCCGAGGGCGAGCGCCTTCTCGTAGTGGCGCCGGGCCAGTTCCTTCGCCGGCGGCGTCGAGGTGGAATAGACCACCGCCAGGTTGAAATGCGCGTCGGCGTATTCGGGATTGCTCGCGATCGCCTCGAGCATTTCCTTCTCCGCGGCCTCCTGCCAGCCCTTTTGGCTCGCGGTGATCCCAAGATAATTATGCGCCGTCGCGCTCTTCGGGTTGATCGCGAGCGACTTCGTCAGCTCGCTCAGCGCGTCGTCGAATTTACTCTGCCGGTAATAAACAATCCCCAGCGTGGTGTGCGTGAACTCGTCTCGCGGCGCGAGCTCGATCGCTTTCTTCAGGGTCTGCTCGGCGGCTTTCAGTTTGCCGTTGCGAAAGAAAACCACCCCAAGATTCGAGAGCGAATAAACATTGTTCGGGCTCTTCGCGAGGATCTCTTCGTATTGCCGCTCGGCTTCCTGGAATTTCCCGCGATCGAAGCTGTCCTTCGCATCGCGCGCGAGCGGGAGCAGCTCGCCGGGCACGCCCGGTTTGAAGCCCGCTTCCACCGCCGGCCCGGGCGGATTGTTCCCGTCCTCTGCCGGACTCGCGCTCGACGTGTCCGCTTCGATCCCGCCACTCGCGGGCGTCGGGTCGGTGATCGTCACCGGCGGTCCGGCCGGGGGCGAGGCTCCGGTCGGTTTGGCCATCGTTAGGCTGGCCTTGATCGTTTGCGGCTCGGCCTCGGAAATCGCGACGACCGGCGCCTTGAGCAGCGCGAGCTCTTCCTCGCTCAGGCGCGTGATCGGCTCGGCGAGCAAATGGATCTGCTGGTCGAGCACGTCGGATTTGATTTTCAGTTTGTCGAACTCCGCGAGCATCAATTTCTTCGCCTGTTCGCGGCGCGCTTCTTCCTGCCGTTCGCGAATCACGATCCCGCGAAGCATCTGGTTTTCCTTCACCAATTGGGCGGACTCGGCGGTGTTCGTGCCGTTCAGTTTTGCGTTCGTCAGCGCGCCGCTCGCTTCGTCGAGCTGGGAGCGGAGGTCGGCCACGGTCTTGTCGTTGTCCTGGTTTTGTTTTTGGCTTTCGACGAGTTGGTTGCGGAGTTTCTCGAGCGCCTGTTTCACCTCCGCGAGCTCGCGGGCGCGCTTTGGTTTGTCCTCGCTGATCTCGCGCACGGTGGTGACCGCGCTCGTTAGGCGCTGTTGCAGGTCGGCGTTCTCGGCGACCAGCGCGGTCACGCGCGCCTGCGCTTCGCCCGCGCTCTTCAATTGCTTCAGCGCGTCGTCGCGTTGCTGCTCCATCGCGTCGCGTTCCTTGCTCACGCTGGCGATCTTTTGGTTGGACTCGGCGAGCTTCGCTTTCTCGGCCGCGGTTTCTTTCTCGGCCGTGGTCCGGCCGGATTGCGCGGCTTCGAGCGCTTTCTTCAGCTGGTTGATTTCCCCCTGTAAAGCGAGCGCCGCCTTCTGGTCGCCGTTGTTGTTCGCCTGAATACTGGTGAGCGATTTCTGCGCTTCGGCGAGCTGGTCGCGGACGTCGCTTTCGGCTTTCGCGCTCTTCGCGACTTCGGACTTCGCCTGCTCGAGCGCGGCGCTGGTTTCCTGGAGTTTGCCGGCGACTTCCTGTTTTTCTTTTTGCGCGGCCTCGGCCTGCTGGCGCGAAGTTTTCAACTCGGTCTCGAGGGAATCGACCCGGGCGCGCAGCTCCTTGGTCGCGTCCTGGATCGCGCTTTGCACGTTGGCCGCCTGTTCTTCTTTCGACGGCGCGCCGACGTCGACGCTCGGTTGCGCCGCGGGTTGATTTCCGTTCGCGGGGATCGCGCTCGGCAGCGGCGGTTCCTCGGCATTTGCGAGAGCCGCGGCGGCGCCGTCGGAGAGATCGGCCTGGGTGGAGATCTTGCTCTGCACGCGCAGGATGCTCTCGCTGATCTTCCGCCCGCGGTAATCGACGATCGCCGGCTGCCAATCGGGGTTGTTCTTTTTCACTTCCTCGAGGAGGGAGCCGGCGAAACGCAGCTTCGAAAGCGCGGGCTTGAGCTGGTTCTCGCGCTCCAGTTTCTCGGCCTGCTGCGCGGTCATGTAAGCCTTGAGAAAGACTTCCGACGGGTCGGTTTCCTGCGCCAAAGTGACGAACGGCTGCGCCAGGATCGCGAGGGCGGTTAGAAGAAGCAGCCCGATTTTGTTCATCGATTAAGCGGCGGATGATAAGCGACCGATCCGCGGCATGCAATGAAAGCAGGCGCCTTTGCCTTTGCAAAAGTGCGCGAGAAATCTAGAGTCCTGCGCGTCGGTGGCCATAGCTCAATGGTAGAGCCCCAGATTGTGGTTCTGGCTGTTGCGGGTTCGAGTCCCGTTGGCCACCCTCCTCCCCGCTCCGGTGAAAGGGGAAGGCGGATTGCAGATTTTTGCAGCGCGCAGGCCCCGCTGGCACGGCCGCTGCTAAAGCAGGGTGCATGACCTCATCTCCTGCCGCCGCCACTTCGGACAGCTCCGTGAAAATCATCTCCTTCTGGGAACGTTTGCTCAACGACCAGGAACTGCGCGACTGCGCGCCGCTGGAGAAATTGCTTGTCGGTTGTGAGCTGATCGCCGCGCTCGACGACGGCGAATTACTCGCGGCCTAACTTTGCGCGTCGGCCGCCTTGGCCGATAATCGCCACCGGATTGAGTGCCTGTAGCTCAACCGGATAGAGCATCTGGCTTCGAACCAGAAGGCTGGGGGTTCGAATCCCTCCAGGCACACGCCCTAACGAGAAGCGCCTAACCAGTCGTGCGCAGCCCGCTCGCGATCGCGTTGATCGAAAGGAGCAACTCCGGCAACATCGCGTCGGCCGCGTCGTGCTCGTCGCGATCCTGCAGCGCGCGCCAGGTTTGCAGCAGCTCGATCTGCTGGCCGTGGAGGACCGAGCAGGGCATCGGCGCGGACCCGCAAAGTCTTCTCGAAGCGCGGGCGGCGCGGCGCCAATTCGTCGGTGCCCATGATCCGCGCGAGCATCCGATGGGTGCGATCGAACTCCGCGCGGATGATCCCGAAAATATGCGCGCGCACCGCGTCGTTAGGCACGAGCGCGGCGTAGCGGGTCATCAACGGAAGATCGGCGCTGGCCAGGCTGGTCTCGACGTTGTTCAAGGTGAAGCGCAGGAACGGCCAGCGTTTCACTTCGCGCCGGAGCCACTCGAACGACTCCGATTCGTTCGTCGCCAATTCTTCCAGAGCGTGACCCGCGCCGTACCAACCCGGTAGATAGTAAGCGCGCCTGATTCCAACTGAAGACCCAGGGAATCGCGCGCAGATCGCTCAATCGGTGCTGCTGTCCCGTCCGGCGCGGCGGGCGCGAGCCGATCGTGCTCCGCTCGAGCGCGTCGATCGGCGTGGCCTGCCGGTAAAATTCCATGAAATCCGCTTCGCCTAACAATGCCTGGTAAGCCTCGCGGCTGGTCCGCGCGAGCCGATGCATCGCGCCTTTCAGCGGGCGCGACGGGTCGGGCATTTTTCGCTGTTTCAACGAAACACCGGTCACGCCCGCGAGCAGGAGCTCGAGGTTGTAGGCGGCGGTGCCGCGGTTCGCATACTTCTGCGCGATCGTCTCGCCCTGCTCGGTCAGGCGCAGATCGCCGCGCAATCGTTCCCGGCGGAAGCGCTTCGAGAAAACGATGCGTCGGACCAGCGCCGCGACTAATCGTGCCGCCGCGACCATGAAAATAGCGGGTCGCGAAACCGCGCTCCGCGCCGATCTCGGTCAGCGCTTCCTGCGCGATCTGGAGCGACCACTGGCTCGCGATGATGCCGCCCTCTTTGTTGCTGTCGCTGTAGCCGACCATGATCTGCTGCACCGGTCGCGGATCGCGACTGGCCGGCCGGCGCCGCAGTTTCTTTTGCAGTTCGAGACTCGGGCGCGTGATTGGGTGCTCGAGAAATTTACGCATCAACTCCGGACTGCACTCGAGGTCTTCCGTCGTCTCAAAGAGCGGCACGACCGGCAACACACAGGCGAGGCCGGAGTCGGTCGTCTCGAGCAGCCCCGCTTCGCGCGCGAAAAGATAAATCATCAGGAGATCGGAAAGACTGCGCGTCATGCTCACGATCAGTGCTCCGAGCCCGTCGCCGCCAAATTCCGCGCGATGCCGCGCGAGCACGCGGTAGGAATCGAGCACCGCATCCGCCTCCGCTCCGGCCGAAACGCCGGGGAGCAGGAACGGCCGCGGCGAACCCAATTCCCGCTCGAGAAATTGCAAACGCTCTTCCTCATTCCAGCCCGCGTAGGCGTCGTTAGGCAAACCGGCGCGGTTCATCATCTGCACCAGCGCATTCTCGTGGAAGGCGCTGTTCTGGCGCAGGTCGAGCGTCGCGGAGTGAAAACCAAAAACCTCGAGATGCCGCATCACCGGGAGCACTTCCGCGCGCGCGAGCCGCACCGCGCCGGTCGACTCCAGCGAGCGCCGCAGGATTTCCAGGTCCGCCATCGCCTCATGCGCCAGGCGGTAACGGCCGGGCGCCTGATGCAGCTCGGCCACGCCCTCGGCGGAACGTTTCATCGGGATCCGTTCCTGAATGAGCCTAACGAACTGGCGCCACGGCTCGTCCGAGTAGCGCAGCTGAATGTCGCCCAGCGCGGCCGCGCCGAGATGCGTCGCCCCGGCGGCGATTGCCGTCCGCAATTCCTCCGGCACATGATGCACCGATTGCGCGAGGCTCAGGCGGTCGAGCGTGCGGTCGAGTTTGTGATGGAACGAGCGCAGCGCGCTCACCCGCAGGTCCACCAGCGTCTCGCGCGTCACCTCCGCCGTGACCAGCGGATGCCCGTCGCGATCGCCGCCGACCCACGTGCCAAAACGCAAAGCCGGCTGCCGATGCGACTCCGCAAACCAACCCGGATCGAAACCCGCGTCGCGCCACGATTGCGCGAGACGCTCGTCGAGTTGCACCAGGACCTCGGGAAAAACTTCCCGCAAATAATAGATCGTGTTCCGCCGCTCTTCGGCGACGGACGGCTTGTGCCGCGCGATCTCGCCGGTGCGCCAAAGTCGCTCGAGCGCGCCTTTGATTTCCTCGCGCAAAGCCTCCTGTTCACGCGGGGTCGCCAGCGGATCCTCGCGCTTCAGGAGCAGCAGGTAGAGCGCGCGCAACTGCTCGAGCACGGTCGCGCGTTTCGCTTCGGTGGGGTGCGCGGTCAGCACCGGTTCGACACGGATCGCGCCGACCGCCTGCGCGATCTCGTTTTCCGCCACACCAATCTCTTTCAAGCGATGGAAGTGGTAACCCCAAAGACCCGGCTCGAAGGAAAGTCCCAACTCGGTCTCGCGCATCCGCCGCATCTGCGCGGCGACGTTTTCCTCGACCAGGTTGAGGAGCTGGAAGGCGATGGAAAAAGCCTGGCCCATCCGCGGCGGGTAAGTCGCCGGGAAATCGTTAGGCGGATGGGCGATCCAAGGGAGGCGCGCGGCCAATTCCGGCTCGCCCAGTTCCACCAGCACTTCGCGGAAGCACTCGCTCAGGAACGCGAGATCGCGGTCGATCTTCTCAAACCCAACGGCGGTGTAATCAGTTTTCGACACGAGCGGAAGGGAACGGCGTGCGATAGATTTCGTCAACCAGGCGCATTGACTTTTCGTTAGGCAAAAGACTCTGCGCCATCTGGTTCATGACGTAGGCGAAAGCGAGATCATTCTCCGGATCGGCGAAGGCATGGCTCCCGCCCGCGCCCGGATGGCCGAAGGCGCGCGCCGACGGACCGAAAAGCCGCCGCTCTGTTTCCGGCGGATCCCGCATAAAGCCGGCCGAGAAGGCCGTGGGAACGCCGAAGACCCGATCCACGCCGCGCGCGAGCGTGGTCGTCATCTGCGCGAGGGTGGCCGCCGTGAAAAAGCGCCGGCCTGCCAGTTCCCCGCCGTGCGCGAGGAGCGCGTAGAAT
Organism: uncultured Verrucomicrobiae bacterium; assembly: GCA_963742845.1. Taxonomy (GTDB): domain Bacteria; phylum Verrucomicrobiota; class Verrucomicrobiia; order Chthoniobacterales; family UBA10450; genus Palsa-1392. The sequence continues at coordinate 590,441 of CAVUNK010000009.1, forward strand.
TTCGCCAACGCGTGCGCGCTGCCGATTCCGCCTAACGACACCAGCGAACGCGCGCGGTTCTCCGGCGTGTTCATCGCGCTGACCGCGCTCAGCCCGCGCGGCGAACTGAAGACCTGCCGCGTGAGCGTGCCGGGCGTGGCCAGAGCCCGGTAAAATTCCGCCGGCTCCGCGACGCCGCCGGCTTTCGCCGCGTAGATCGTGGCCACACGCGCGTTCAATTCTGCGGGCAGGCCGATCCAGAAATCGAGCGCGAGCGGTTCCGCGAAAACTTCGCGCCAGTAAACGCCGAGCGTGCGGCCGTCGATCCGCCTAACGAGTTCATCGAGCAGGTAACCGAACGTCCGCGCATGATAGCCGTGCGCGCTTCCCGGCGACCAGAGCGGCGCCTGTTGCGCGAGCGCCCTCACGACCGCCTCGAAATCTGTCGCCTCGACGGGCTCGTCGAGCGCGGCGAGACCAGCTTGGTGCGAGAGCAATTGCGCGAGGGTGACCGCGCTTTTTCCATTCGCGGCAAACTCCGGCCAGAACTCCGCCACCGTCCGTTCGAGACCGATCCCATGCTCCTGCAGGACGTGGAGCAGACACGCACTCCCGATCCCCTTGGTCGCCGACCAGGCGAGCACCAGCGTGTCGTCGGTCCAGGGAATCTCCCGCCGCGCGTCGCAAAATCCGCCGTGCAATTCGCACACCGGCTGGCCATTTTGCCAGACGGAGATGGCCGCGCCGAGTTCGCCGAAGCGCGTGAAATTTTCCTCGAAGAGCGGCCGAAGTCGATCCGCCAGCGCGCCGCCGAGATCCGGCATCAGACCACCCAGCCGCCTAACGAGCGGCTAATAATCGCGGACGTAGGGATACTTCGACTCGTTCCCCAGCTCGGGCGGAAATTCGCTGTAGCCCCGGTGGATCCACGGCACATCGCTGCGCAGCACCGGATTATAGCTCCCCTTATAAACCGGGAACGGCCAGAGAATCGCCTCGTAGAATCCCACGCCGAAACGCGCAAACGCGCGCCCGGTTCCGCGGATCACGCCGTAACTCAGACCTGCGGCGTTGCCTTCGTCCTTGTTGATCTTGGCGATGGTCGACGGCACTTCCGACCAGCCGAAAAACATGTTCGAGACGCCACGCGCGAGTTTGCGCGTCGGGCCGCTATCCGCTGCCGGCGGGTCCTGGATATCCGCCAGCGCACTGCCCGCGAACCCGACGAGGAAAAGCAAAACAAGCAAACGTCTCATATCTCCAGCGAGTAAACCGATCCGTGCACGCGATTGCAACTGTTGTTTATTTCGCCGGCGGCGCCGGCTGGCCCTTGGTCGCGAAAATCGAGACCACGATGGTGATCGTGAGCACCGAGATGATGAAGACGAGCGAGAGCCAGTTCGGCACATGATACCAGCGCGCCGTGATCATTTTCGCGCCGACGAAAATCAGAATCACCGCGAGCCCGATCCGCAGGTAGACAAAGCGATTGACCAGGTTCGCGAGCAGAAAATAGAGCGAACGCAGGCCGAGGATGGCGCAGATGTTCGAGGTATAAATGATGAAGGTGTCCTGCGTGATCGCGAGCACTGCCGGGATCGAGTCCACCGCGAAGACCAAGTCCATCACGTCGATCACGATGAGTACGAGCGCGAGCGGGGTGAGCATGCGGCGCCCGCCGACGAGCGCGAAAAATTTCGGGCCGTGGTAGTCGGTCGTGACCGGGAGCAGCCGGCGGGTCGTGCGCAGGATGAAATTATTCTCGAGATCCAGCTCCTCGGAATGGCTGAAGAGCATCCGCGCTCCGGTAATGAGGAGGAAGGCGCCGAAGATGTAGAGCACGAAATGAAACCGCGCGACCAGCGCGACCCCGAGCCAGATCATGAGCGCGCGCATCACCAGCGCGCCGACGATGCCCCAGATGAGCACCCGATGTTCGTACTGCGGCGGCACCCGGAAGTAGGCAAAGATCAGGACGAAGACGAAGATGTTATCGACGCTGAGCGAGTACTCGATCAGGTAGCCGGTAAAGAAATCGATCCCCTGGTCCGCGCCCTGCCAGCGCCAGACGACGACGTTGAAGGCGAGCGAGAGCGCAACCCAGATCAGGCTACGGCGGACTGCGCTCGCCAGCGTGATCGTATGCGGCCCGCGGAAGCTGAGCAGATCAATGGCGAGGGCCCCGAAAACTCCAACGTGAAATGCGACCCAAAACCAGATGCTGACAGACACGCGGCGCTAGCGTTCCACGCCTCCTCGATGCGGGCAACGCGAATCGGAACGCGCCCGTTCGTTTGCGCCGTCGGGGCGCGTCGTGCATCGTGAGTCCCCCAAAAAACGCACGGGAAAAATTATGGACGCAGAACTGCAGAAATTAGTCGAAGCCGGCAAGCTGACCAACGCCGGCGCCATCCAGTTGGAGCAGCTCAAGCCGGGCGCGTTCTGTCTGCACAAGAGCTGGGGCTTCGGCCGCGTCGCCGATTGGAATCTGCTCCTCAACCAGGTGCTGATCGATTTCGAAAAGAAAAAGGGCCATCCGATGCAGCTGCAGTACGCGGCCGATAATCTCACGCCAATCGCCGCCGAACATTTCCTCGCGCGCAAAGCCAGTGACCTCCCGGGTTTGAAGACTTCCCTCAAGGAGACGCCCGCCGCGATGATGCGCAGCATTCTCGAGAGCCTCGGCGGCAAAGCCACGCAGCAGCAGATCAGCCATTGGTTGCTCGGCGATGTTTTCAGCGAACCGGAATTCAAGAAGTGGTGGTCGGCGACCAAGGCGCTAATCAAGAAGGAAGGCACCTTCCTCATCCCAACGAAAAAGGGCGACCCGATCGAACTCCGCACGAGCAAGGTCTCGCACGCCGACGAGTTGCTCGCCTTTTTCGCGCAGGCGCGCGCGCCGAAAGAGCAGGCCGCCGCGCTCGACCAGATCATCAAGGCGCACCACGAATTCAAGGACCCCGAGAAGCAGCTCCAGCCGCTCATCGACACCATCGAGGACACCGCACGGCGCAACCAGAAGCTCAACCCCGCGATGACCTTCGAGTTCGTCATCGGCCGCGACGAACTCCTCCAGCGCGAGCCAAAACTCCACACCACCCACCCCGATCTCACCCTCCAGCGTCTGCTCTCCGACGAAGAACCCCGGCTCGGCGCGATCCTCCCGAAACTTCCTTCGGCCAAAGAGCGCTCCCTTTTAAACGTCATCCCCTCCGCCCTCGGCGAACGCTGGACCACCCGCGCCCTCCAGCTCATGCAGGGCAACAACGCCCGCCTCGTCGGCCAGATGGCCCGCGTCTTTATCGAGAATGGCAAACAGGACGAGCTCCGCGCCGCGCTCGATCGCAGCCTGCGAGAACATTCCGCCACCAGCGAGATGCTTTACTGGCTGTGCAAAAACCGGAAAGACTGGCCCGAGCTGATCTCGCCCGAATTGTTAGGCGCGATCTTCTCCGCCTGCGAACGCGACCAGCATAACGAGAGCAATAGCCGCAGCACCCGCCTGCGCGACACCCTGCTCGACGATCGTTCCCTCATCCCCGACATCTTCGCCGGCGCCGATATTTCCCTCGCCCGCGACGCCATGCGGCGCCTGATGTTGAGCCCCGTCTTCGACGAACTCACGAAGCGCTCGCTGATGGCGCGCATCATCAAGCTCTACCCCGACCTGCAAAGCCTGGTCAGCGGCGAACAGGCCGAGACCAAGACCGAGTCGATCGTCGTCTCCTGGAGCAGCCTGCAAAAGCGGAAGGCTGAGCTGGAGGAATTGATCAACAAAAAGATCCCCGAGAACAGCAAAGAGATCGGCGTCGCTCGTTCCTACGGCGATCTGCGGGAGAATTTCGAATTCAAAGCCGCCAAGGAAATGCAGGCCGTGCTCATGCGCCGCAAATCCGAACTCGAGACCGCGCTCGATCGCGCCCGCGGCACCGCCTTCGAGAACCCTGACCTCACTCAGGTCTCCATCGGCACCGTCGTGACTCTCCGCGAGACCACCACTAACCGAGAAGAGACCTTTACCATCCTCGGCGCCTGGGACGGCGACCCGGACCGCGCCATCATCTCCTACCAGACCGCCATCGGCCAAGCCCTGATCGGCCACCGCATGGGCGAAGTCATCGAACTCAGCGCCGACGGCGCCGGCGGCCGCTACGCCATTCTCTCCATCGTCCCCGCCCCGCTCGACATCGTCCCGCCCGAGCCCGAGTTGGAACCCGTGGAGTCGGTTTAGACCGAGAGCGGCGGCCGTGTCAGCTGCCACCTCTCTGAAGACGCGTCATTGTCGGGCATTCGCCATGGCGCTGGGTAACCGTTCCCGCTTATCCGATCTCGCGCCCTCTGGTAAGTCTTCCCCATGAGCAGCGAAACGGCGGAACTGAGGCGAATTTGAGGAGTCCTTCCTGTGGTAGGCGGCTGGTTGGAGTCAGAGTGCGGTAACACCTCCCGCGACCTACGTCCCCGGCGCACTTATAAAGGAGGATTCCCCCTTCCCATTCGGCGGCGACTGGAGCGGTGCTGGTCAGGATTCCGCCTGCACGCGCGCTTTCATGTCGGTGAAGGCCTGCTCGATCAGCGTTCGCAGGGCCATCGCCTTAGAGTTATCTCCGGGGCGGAGCTTCACATGGCGCATCCGGTGGCCGGTGCCTTCCAGCACGCCCGCCGGGTCCGCTAACTCTGCGCCGCGAAAGAAGCCGACATTAACGTGAGCGGTAAAGACATTGACATAGGCAAAGGCTACCTCTCCGACACAGGCGGTAGGATGGCCATCATGCAAGAGTTCACGCACGTCGTCCCCGCAGTCGCGCAGGACCTCAAACCAGCGCTGCGCGATCGTGCCCAAGGCGCCCGGCTGCTGCTCCAGCCAGAGCGCGATGGCGGGATCGCGTCTTACCGCATCGGGAAAGTGGAAGAGTGAGCTCCTCACTGCGGAGAATATTACTCACACGTATTCGGCGTTTGCAGGCAAATACGCATGCAACAAGCCGACCCGCCGGACTGCGCCCCGCTATTCCAGCGGGCCAGTGAGAACGGGATCGAGGAACATCCGCACCGCGCTCGCCGGGGTGTCGATCGGCGGCAATTTCAGGACGGTGACGGGCTGGAGCACGCCCTGCGCGCGGTAGTTCCAGGCGAAGCAGCACTCCGCCATGGGGTGACCGTAGAGGTCGAACACTTTCACCAAGCCATCCCAATCCGGGTGACCGGCCAGAGAATCCGCCACGAGCTCGGTGCGGCAGTAGGAGGATCTGCAGCCGTGACGAAGCAAAATCACCTCCTGCAGATCGGTGATATCCTGGGGTTGGGTGTCCATAAGGTGCGGCATATCTCGAAGAGGTCAGGTCGCGCAGCGGACGCTGAGGAACAACCTGTCTGGCGCGTAAGGTCGCGGAGGGGCCCACAAAAGCAAACGCAAAGGCTTCGTCGTCAGCCGCCGGGGCGTGGCGCAGGCAACGTGCGCTGGCTTAACACTTAGGGGCCGGCGAGGTCCGCTGAGAAACGCGGACGCTGCCCTCCCGGCGGGACGAGCGCGAAGACTCGGAAATTTACGGGATGGAGTGGCCCCGGTTGGTCTTGACCGATTGCAGGTCGGCGTTATCCACCACGCCGCTCAGGTTTACGTCGTCGCGGAAGTTAGCCGATGTGACCGTCTGACCCTTGGCGCCCTTGATCTGTTGCTGGTCGGGTTTATCGACCGAGCGATTCGCGCTGGCATCGGAGGTGAGGAAGCCAAAAGGCACGTCGCCATGGAGCTGGCCATCCCCGTTGAGGTTTTGCACCCGCAGAGTGACCACTTCTGCGCTGGTCACACCCGTGAGCTGAGCGGTGAGGCTATTCCCACTAAATGAAAGCGCACCTACCGTCGCCGTGCCGGTAAGGACCGAGACCTGGCCGGAGGTGACCGGGCTATCGAAGGTAAAGACAGCGCTATACGTGCTGGCGCTGCGATCTTCTACGCCGGAGGCACCGGTCAACGGCATCGCGATATCGAAAGCGCCCGCCGGGCCATGAGTAAGGCGTGAAGCCGCGCTGACGAGATTAAGCGATGAGGTCGTGGGGGCGACCCGCACATAGTAGACATCTTCTTCGTGCTGCCCGCGGGTTGTGTTCAGGTTGAAGGTCGCGGAATAGGCGACATCGGCGCCGGTGTTATCTGAGACCATGGTAATGTAATCGCCGATCTTACTCTGGTTAGGATAACCCTCGAAAGGATTGAAAGAGTTACTCACTGCGACGTTTGGCGCCCAGGTCACTCCCGCATCGGTACTCCAGGAGTAGAAGAGCTGGGAGTCGGTATTATTCGCGGCGTTCCGTGAGTCATACCAGACGGCGTCGAGCCGTCCATTCGGGGCGACGGAGAAAGTGCCAAACCAATGCCATTTACTCGGGTTGACCGGGTCGTCATTTACCTTCTTCGGCGCGCTGAAGGTGAGGCCGCCATCGGTGCTGCGCACAAACATCACGTCAGTCGTGCTGCGGCCATTCGGCACCACGCTGGCGAGCATGTAGACGTTGTTATTCGTCGGACCGCCCGAGCGATCGACCGCGAGGAAGGTCTGCCCGGTCAGGCCCGCCGGGTTGATCCCGCCGCTGCCGATGAAGCCACCGAGGTTGACCGCCGTGCTCCGGTCGAAGTTAGGGGTCACCGCCGCGATCTGCGCGTTACTCGAGCGTTCACAGTAGAAAGCATTGGAACCTTCACCGCCGATGAAAAGGTTGCCATTCGTATCCACGTCCAGGGTGCCGTAGATCGGAGAGTTAGGGATCGTTACCGGCGGCTGCCAGGTGACACCGCCGTTAATGGAACGCTGGAATTGCACACCGCCGCCGTTGCAGTTAATCCCGTCATCCGCCTGATATTGGAAGCCGTGCCCGGGACCATTGGTCTTATCGATCGTGAGCCATTGCTTATCGCCGCCTCCGGCTCCTTTTTCGCCGGAAAGCAGCGTCCAGGCCTGCCCGCCATTGATGGAGCGCCAGAGGTCATCGCAGAAGAAGGAAGTGTTGATGTCGGACTGCAGGCTAAGATAAAAAAAGTTACCCAGCTCATCAGAGTGAGTGACGGGGTCGCTCCGAAAGACGCCGCTCTCGAGGACGCCGGGGAAAGTCCAGGTGGTCCCGCCATTACTCGTATAACCCCAGCCGCCCTGCCGGAAGTTTGAGGAGACATCGTTGAATTGGCGCCACGCGATCGTCTTCTTGTTGCGGTCCACAGGGTTGACGGAGATCGAGCATTCGTTCGCGGCATCCCCAATAATATTCTGGCCAAACGCATTTACGTTCACCTGGATGCTAGTGAAGGAAGCGAACTGCGAGATCATCCGCGGCGAAGTCTGCATGAGGTGCGGAGCAGCCGGCGGATTATCATAAGTCTCAAGCGGCTCACCGCGGGGCGCGCGCGACGTTGGTGCGAGCTGACCGGAAGCGAGCGGGACTAAAAACACCAGGAACCAACAGGCGGATAGGGCACGTTTTGACATTCGGACAAGGATCATCATAAGAAACTCCGGTAGCGAGGGTTCTGAATCTCAGAAAACGGAGACCGCCGTCAAGAAAATACCGGGAGACCGACGGATTCGTAAGATTGCCCGGTGAAAGCCCCCGGGGGGTTGCGACCATCGTAAAGGAGTCTACGAAGTCCGTGACAGATTCGTCCGCGGTCCGCTGACGGTGGAGTTACCCCTGAGTTTCGCACTCGGGCGGTCCAGTTATTGGATCGACGTAGCGCGATAAGCAGTGCTGCGTTTCGCTTCGCAAGAATCTACGGCCACGACGCGACCCTTCATCTTCAGGCGGATACACGCCAGGCCGGTACGAACGCCTGCTCGCATTCTGTGCGCGAACCCGCTAAATACCGCGCATGGCAGGCCGGGGATTCTTCGATGAGCTGAAACGGCGGCACGTTTATCGCGCGGGCGTGATTTACGTAATGAGCGCGTGGCTCATCATCCAGGTCATCACGCAGACCTTCCCGTTCTTTAACGCCCCGAACTGGCTCGTCCGCGCGATTATCATCGGACTCGTTATCGGTTTCCCGGTCGCGCTCGTGTTCGCCTGGGCCTTTGAGATCACACCCGAAGGGATCGTGAAAACCGAGGATCAACCCTCCTCCGGCACACGGCCGGCGCGGGTCACCCGCCGCATCGATTTCGTCATCATCGCCGTGCTCTCTGTGATCATCGTCGTGCTGCTCCTGCAGCCGCATTGGTTCCGCTTCTTCGCGCGCAGCCGGGACAAAAGCATCGCCGTGCTGCCGTTTGAAAATTTCAGCGCCGACCCGGAGAACGCCTTCTTCGCGGATGGCATCCAGGACGATCTCCTGACTAATCTGGCGAAAATCAAGGACCTGAAAGTGATCAGCCGCACCAGCGTGATGAAGTATCGCGACACGAACACGCGCAACATCCGGGAGATCGGCAACTCGCTAGGCGTCTCGAATATTCTCGAGGGGAGCGTGCGCCGTGCGGGCAACGAGGTCGCGGTCAATGTGCAGTTGATCGATGTGCACACGGATCACCATCTCTGGGCGAATCGCTACAAGCGCACCCTCGCGAATTCGCTCGGCCTCGAGGGCGAACTGGCGAGCGAGATCGCGAGCGCGCTCCGCGCCACCCTTACGCCTAACGAAAAGGAACGGGTCCAGCAAAAGCCCACGCAGAACGCCGATGCCTTCGTCCTTTATCTCCGCGCCCTTCCCTACGAACAGGGGCCCGATACGTTCCTCGAGGATTACGAGCGGGCGGTGCGGCTCTACACCCAGGCGATCGCGCTCGATCCGGATTTCGCGCTCGCTCACGCCCATCTCGCGACCACCTACGCGGAGATTTATCATTTCCATCAACCGCTCGCCAGCTGGAAGGAAAAGGCGAAAAGCGAAGCGCAGCTCGCGCTCCGGCTCGAGCCGAACCTGAGCGAGGCGCACTTCGCGCTCGGCCAGTGCAGCTACTGGATGGAGGGCGACTACGAGAGCGCGCTGGCCCAGTTTGCCCAGGCCCAGGAACTCGCGCCTAACAATACCGCGATCGGCCGTTTCGTCGCCGCGATCAAACGCCGGCAGGGCCGCTGGGACGAGGCGCTGACCGCCTACCAGCGCATCCAGACGCTCGACCCACAGAATCCATCGCTCGTGCGCGAGTTGCTCATCACTTGCACCGCGATGCGCAAGTGGCCGGAGGCGGCGATCGCCGCGACCCGCTGGCGCGCGATCGCGCCCGATTCCGTGGTCGCGAAAATCCAGACCGGCTACGTCGAGTTCTGGTGGAAAGGCACGACCGCGCCGATGCACACGCAGCTCGCGCAGATCACCAGCGATCCCGACGGCGTCGCCACTTCCTGCCGCTGGGAAGTCGCGATGCTCGATGGCGCCTTCAGCGAGGCCGAAAAAATCCTCGAGCAAACTCCTTCCGACGCGATCGATTACCTGAATGGTGGCGCGACGCCGAAAAGTTTCCTCGCCGGTTGCAGCGCGCTCGCGCGGGGCGACAGCGCGGCTGCAAAAGTGCACTTCGAGCGGGCGCGGGTTTCTTTCGAAGACGACGTGCGCGAAGCGCCGGATGTCGCCGAGCGCCACGCCAATCTCGGCCTGCTCTACGCCTTTCTCGGGCGCAAGGAAGACGCCTTGCGCGAAGGGCGGCGCGCGGTGGAATTAAAGCCGGAAGGCCTCGACGCCTTCGATGGCGCGCTCATGCAGGGTTTCCTCGCCCTGATCTACGCGCGCACCGGGGAGCTGGATCTCGCCTTCCCGTTGATCGAGCGATTGCTGAAAACGCCGGGCGCGGTCGACAGCGCCGACTACAGCATCACGCGGAGCGATCTCGAGAAACGCTGGGAATGGGCCCCGCTCCGCGCCGACCCGCGCTTCGCCCGGCTTTGGGCGAAACCCGCGGAGGCGGCCGCTTCTCCGATTCGTTAGGCAACTTCGTAGCCCCAGCGCGCCAGGTCGTCGCCGAGTTCGCGGGTGAAGCGCGCCTGGAGGTGGAGCGGCAATTGTTTCCGCCACTTCCCGCTGCAGCCGACGCGCAGAAATTTCGCCTGCCCGCGCTCGCCGCTGGCGAGCAGCGCGGCCTTCTTCCGAGCGAAGGATTGCTCGTCGACCGCGCGCGCGATTTCCTCCGGCGAGCGCGCGATCGCCAGCTGTTGCAGGAGAGTGCGCACCTCCGTTTCCGGTTCCGCGAGAAGGTCCTCGTAGCGCACGAGCGGGACGCCGGCGGCGGCGTAGGGACGCAGGTGTTCACGCCAGGAGACGCGGACCCAGTTATGCACCCGGGCATCGCCCGCGAGGAGCGCGCCGGTTATTTTCTCCAGCCGGAGACTCGGCCTAACGAGAAGCGGATAGAGGGTGTGCGCGTAAAGTTTGCGCGCCCAGGCCGCTCGCTCCCAGGTGCGATATTTCCCAAACCGCCGGAAGATGAAATGACTCGCCGCCGAGACCGCGATGTCGCGCGGATCGCGCAGGACGTAGATCGCCCGATCCTCCGGCCCCAGAGCCAATTCGCGGTACTGGTGATGCGATTTGTGACAACGATAATCCGAGACGCGCTCCACACCTTCGACCGCGATCTCTGATTTCTTCGACTGCCAGAAACCTGCGACCGGGCAACCGACCAGTTCCGCCAGCAATCGCGTCACCCAGGTGCAACCACTTTTCGGGTAGCCGACGATGACGAGATTTTTCACCTGCGGTGCAGCTCTCGGAAAGCTGCGCCGAGATGCGCGAGCAGGTCGCTCGGGAGGAGCGATTCTTCACTCGCGCCACCGTGACTGAGCGCGAGCTCGGCCGCGCGGCCGCAGACCCAGGCGCCGACCCGCGCAGCCTCGTTAGGCGAAAGCTTCGCGCCGAGCAGACCAGCGCAGACGCCGGTGAGGACGTCGCCCATGCCACCGGTCGCCATCCCGGGCGTGCCGGTCGGGTTGTAGCTGAGCGGCGCGCCCCGCTCCGCGACGATCGTGCGGCTGCCTTTCAAGAGCAGCGCGACGTCGTAGGTCCGGCAAAATTTCGTGGCCCAATCGGCGCGCGATTTTTTCTTCGCCGGGAAAAGGCGCTTCATCTCGCCCGGATGCGGCGTGAGCAGGCGCGGGCCGCGCACTTTTTTCAGCGTCTCGATTTTTTCCGAGAGGATGTTCAGGCCGTCGGCGTCGACCACCATCGGTCGTTCCGCGTCGCGGATGAGCGTGAGGATTTCCTTCGCCCGCGCTTTCCCCAAACCCGGCCCGACCGCCCAGACATCGATCGGTTCCTCGAGCAAATCGGCGTACGATTTAACGGGCTTCACCATCACCTCGGGCGCGGCGGCCGTGGCGATGATCTCGTAGATTTCCTCGAGCACGAAGAGCTCAACCAATCCGGCGCCGGCGCGCAGCGCGCCTAACGAACAAAGGAGCGCCGCGCCGGTAAAGCCGCGCGAACCGGCCACAATCCCGATGCGTCCAAACTGGTTCTTGTAGGCGGAATATTTTCGCCGCGGCAGCAGCGGACCCAGCGTCTGCGGAGTCGCCACCTCCGCGCCACCCGGCTCACTTTGCAGCGCGCCGAGTGGGATCACTTCGAGGCGGCCGACAAAATCGAGCGCGTCATCCGCGAGCAGGCCTGTTTTTGCGAAGCCGACGGTGAGGGTGAGATCCGCCGCCACGCAATCCTCATCCGCCGCACCGGAGGCGCCGCTGAGACCGGTGGGCAAATCAATGGCGACGATCTGGGCGCGGGACCGCCAGGCGTTAAGCTCACGGCAGGCCGCGCGAACCGGCTCGCGCAGCGGCGGCTCGGAGCCCAGCCCGAGCAGGCCGTCGAGCACGATCGTTAGGCCAGCGCGCTCCGTCGGCGGTTGGGCCGCGCGCAGTTCGCGCAGTTTCTTCGCGGTGAGTTTGCTGAGCTTGCTCTCGGGATAAACCAGGTGGGTCTCAATCGCCCAGCCGAAGGCCGCGAGTCGGCGCGCCGCGACGAAAGCGTCGCCCGCGTTATGCCCTTTGCCCGCGAAGACCACGCAGCGACCCGGCTCCGGAAAAAACTTCGCCAAGGCCCGCGCGATTCCCTCGCCGGCCTCCTCCATCAGGGCCTCGGCCGACACTCCGGCCGCGAAAGCCCGCTCTTCCGCGGCGCGCATTTCGGCGGGAGTGATGATCGGCGAGTGCAACGGGTTCGTTAGGCTAATTGTCGTCCGAGGACTTTTTCTTCTTCTTTTTCGCGCTGCTGCTCTTTTTCGTCGATTTCTTTTTCTTCGAACTCTTGGTGCTGTGGCGGCTGCTCTTTTTCGAGCTTTTTCCCGTGTGACGCGAGATCGATGGCCGTTCGGCGCTCGCGGTGACAAAGTCGTTCCCGCTGCCGATCGGTGAGCGCACATGAATCAGGCCGGCCACCACGGGCCGGTTATAGGGCGCGGGTTTGCCTTGGATGCCGGCGGTAATTTTTTCCGCCAGGCGATCGCGATAGCTTCCCTGAAGCGCGAGCGCCGCCTCGCCGGGGTTGGTGAGAAAGCCGCACTCTACGAGGACCGAAGGAATGCTCGTGCGCCGCAGCACGTAGAAGCCACGCCGACGGATCCCGCGATTTTCCGAGTCGGTGCCGCTGACCACCTGGCGATGGATATTCGCCGCGAGGCGCGCGCTGTCGCTGCGGTAGTAGTAGGTCTCGATGCCGTTCGCGCCGGAGCGCGTGGCGGAATTGAAATGGATGCAGACGAACTCGGCGTCGCGCTGCGAATTGGCAATCCGGACGCGGGTGCCGAGCGGAACGAAGACATCGCTGTTGCGCGTCATGATCACGCGGTAACCCGCGGCGCGGAGCTTTTTCTGGACGCGTTGCGTGACATCGAGGGCCATGGTTTTCTCCGCCACCCGCTGGCCGGGAATGCCGCCGCGATCGAATCCGCCGTGGCCGGCGTCGAGCACGATGGTGTGCGGTCCGCTCGCGGCGAGAGCGGCGGGAGCGAGGAAAAACCCAAGCGCAAGGCAGGCCGCGCCGACCAAGCCTAACGATGAGGCGCGCCCAGGCGCGCTGCGCGAAAATGGGAGCATCGGCTTAATCTTCCGGGGGCAGATCGAGCGGCCGATCGGATAGTTTGGGAACGGCTCTCCCGTTCGTCGACGGGACCACCGGAACATCGAGAATGCCGCCGGCTACAGTAACGCTGCCATCGGCCATGCGCCGCAGGTGCGGCGTGCTCCGGGCCTCGGCGTAGTTGCCATGTTTCAAGAGCCGGCCATCGAGCCCGATGAGCGAGTAGGTCCACATCCGCGGGGCGGAACATTGCAGGACGTGGAGTTGATTTTCACGATCGATCTCGGCATGCGGTTGATCGTAGGAAATGAGCCGGCCTATCGAGTAGGTGGAATAGACGAGCCCGTTCGCCTTGTCCTCGACCCGCGCATAGAGCGAGGTGTGATCGGCAAAACGGTTCGTCATCAGCGAATAGGTGCGCACGCCGTCGGCCGTGGGCAGTCCGACCGTTTTCTGCCAGATCGGGCGCGCGGTGGTGATCTCGAAGACCTTCGCCTGCGCGTAGAAATATTTGTTCAGGTCCGCGAAGTAAACATTCGGCCGCACGTGATAGACACCGAGATCCGCCACCGGAAAACGCTTTCCAAGATCGATCTTGCGCGTGACCGAAGTGCCGGCGGCAATCTGCAACGGCGGTTCCGCCATTTGCACGGTCGGCCCGAGGGTGCGCCCGTCGCCCACCGTCACTTCAAAACCAAACCAATGCTGGTCGTCGACGTCGTGGAGCTCGATGTCGCGGCCGGCGAGGTTGGTGATTTTCACGGTCGCGATCACCGGCTCGTAGGCGATATACTGGAGCCGCTTGAACTTCAGATCGATCTGAATCTGAGCCTGCGCGGAGAGAGCGAAAACGAAGAGCGCGACGCAGGTGAGACTTCGGATCATCGGCGCCTAAACTAATGCAAGTCGCCTGAAGTGAAAGTTGGTCTTGGCCCGGCGCTGAGGCTATTTGCCCCAGAATTTCACTTTCTCGAGCAGCCCGGTCTTGCGCGGCGCGCGGACCAGCGGCGCGGGCGCGACGATCGGCTCCAGCTTCTTCGCTTCCTCGGCGAGCGCTTTCCAATCAGTCAACGCATTCTCGCCGGAAGTTTGCATCTGATGGATGAGCTTGAGCACGCGCCCGCTACCGGGCAACGCCGTCGCCTTGGTCATCGGGATGAGGAGCCGGCCGAGAGTCTGGATTTCGTGCTGCGCGGGCTCGAGCTGCGCGAGCGCGGGATTGGCGACCGCCACTTCCGCGAGTCGCGCCTCCTCGTTAGGCGTAACGAAGATGCGCGAGAGCCGCAACGGCGCATGCAGGATCTGGTGATCGTCGAGATGCGCGAGGCCTTCCGCGACCGCGCGGATGATGCGGAGCGCGAGCAGCGCGGAGATCGTTAGGCCGGCCGCCTGGATTTCGTAAAGCGTTCGCCCGACCACAAACTCGCGCGCATAAAAGTAGGTGCCCTCATGTTCCCCCGCCTCGTAAACCGGGAGGATCGCGGGGTGCCGGATGTTGGCGTTCGCGCTCGCGGTATCGAGGAATTCCTGCGCGCGCGCCGTGTCTTCGCGCAGGCTGCTGCGCAGGACGTGGAGGACGACCTTGCGGCCGACCGAGGTCTGTTGCGCTTCGTAGACTTTGTCCCAAAAACTTTCGGTTAACTTCCGCCCGACGCGATAGCGGCCGAAATCCTGGCCGGTAAGGTCGGGCTCGGGCGTCAGGTGCGAGACGGCCACCTGCGGTTCTTCGGTCACGGCTTCCGGCTCGAGTGCCTGCGCTTCGCGTTTGCGCAGCACCACTTCCACGAGGGCGACATCCCAGCCGACGCCGATCGTTTGCTCGGCCGGGCTCGACTCCTCGTCGTAGGCAAATTCCGCCGGCCCCCAGAAGAGCATTTCGTAGATCGCCTCGAGCCCGTTGGCGCGCGCCGTAACCGCGTGCCGGAGTTCGCCGTGGCGCAAAAACACCACCCCGGATTCATTCCCGACGACCATCTGCATCGCGCCGCTTTTCTCACTCAGGCAACACATCTGCAGCAGATCGACGAGATGAAAAAAATCGCCGGTGCGCTCACTCGTCGCCACCTCCGCGAGGCGCTGGAGCAGGCGCTCACCGTCGATCGGCTCGGGAAAAATCTTCGAGTGGGCTACTTCCAGCGGCTGGGCGGAGGCGTGATAACCGGGCAGGAAAAAAGTCTGGAGCGTTCCGTAAATTTCGCCTAACGAACTGCTAACGGCGAGCCCGTTCACCCCCGGGCCCTCGAGCTGGGTGAGAAGCACGTCGCACTCCGGGTGGGTCGTCGCCCATTCCTGCGCGGCGGCGTCGCTCCCGACGTAATCGACTTCGTCGGTCGAGTATTCGCGCAGCATCGCGAGCAGACCCTCGCCCACCTCAGGGTCCTGATGGACGATCAGCAGTTGCATCTACTGCGGTGGCGCGGTGAAGGGGGGCGGGAAAAGGTTGAGCAGGCGAGTCGGGTCGGCGCGCACGGCCTGCAGTTCATCCTGGTAATAAACGCGCACGATATAGCCGAGATACTGCCGCGGAGCGTTGTCGAATTCATCCTCGGATCCGCTCTTGCCCGCCTCCGCGCGCGTCGCCTTTTCCACCGAATCCGGGACGGTGGCCGACGCGCCGCCGGGCACCGGATAATGTTTTTTCGCCCGTCGATAAGTGACGTCGAGCACTTCGGTGTCGGTGTCGGACCAGTTATGTCCGGGGGTGATCCATTCGTAGCTCACATCCGCATTCGTGAGCAGGACCTGGTCGTTGTTTACCACGTCGTAAAAGAAGACCTGGATCTTCACCTTGGTGTAATCAACCGGCGTATTCGGCCGTTTTTTTACCCCGACGCGCAGGGTGAGTTTCGTCACCGCCTCGGGATCGGCCAAGGTCGTTTGGTTGACCTGAGAGATCCCAAAGGCTGAGCCATCCGGAATACCCGTGATGTCATCAGGGCTGGCCGGGTCTGTCGGCGAACGACCGGTCGAACCCGGAATGCCCTGCACCGGCACGCCCATCTTGAGTTTCAAATCCGCCAACTCGCCGAGCGCACCGGCTTCCAGTCCGAGCTCCTTTATTTTTCGCCAGGTTTCGTTCGAGCGATCGAAGAGCTGCATCGATTCATAGGTCATCGCGAGCTCCGCGAGGATGTCGGCGTTATCCGGCGCGAGCGCGGTGGCCTGCTGCAGTTTCGCGATCGCGTTCCCGGTGTCGCCGTGGAGGCGCAGCGCCTTCGCGACCTGGAGTAATTCTTCCGGCACAGAAGTCCGCGAGGGCGCGGCGGGACGGGCGCGTGGTGGAGTTTTTCGCCCGGGGAGAATGCGCGTCGGGACCGGCGCGACGGCGGAACGGAGCTGCGTCACGGGAGCGGATGCGGGCGCGACTGGCGTTGGTTCCTCGACCCGCGTCGTCGACGGCGCGACGGTCGCGCTGCCGCGATAATGCAGCACCACCGCGCCCACGATTTGCACTGCGGCGACCGCGCCGAGAAGCGTGAGCGCGACCGCAAAAGTGCGCTCCGACCGGTTGCCCTGGAAAAGGAAGGCGGCGCGCATGGCCCGTTCTCTAGCGAGCAGGGGGAAAAGTGTCAATGCCGCCAGCCCGGAAGCGTCGTGACTTGTCGACGCCGTGCCGCCAGATTCGTCGCGATGCGGATCGCCGTCGCTCCGGATAAATTCAAAGGCTCGTTAGGCGCGGCGGCGGTCGGCTTTCATCTCGCCGCGGGCTTGCGCGCGGCCTGGCCGGACGCGGAAATCCAGATCGTGCCAGTCGCCGATGGCGGCGAAGGAACGGCCGAGGTGCTGCGCGACGCGCTCGACGGAGTCAACGTCCGCTGCGCGGCCCACGATGCTCTTGGAAAGGAAATCACAGCCGGTTACGCCTGGATCGCGAACGCGCGCATCGCGGTCCTGGAAATGAGCGCCGCTGCGGGACTCGCGCAGCTCTCGCCTAACGAGCGCAATCCGCTGTCCGCCTCCACCTTCGGGGTGGGCGAAATGCTCCGCGACGCGCTCGCGCACGGGGCCGAGAACATCCTGATGGGTCTCGGCGGGAGCGCGACCAATGACGGCGGTTTCGGCCTGGCGCGCGCGCTGGGTTTTCGCTTCCTTGATGCGCAGGAGAACGAAATCTCCTCGATCCTGGGTCTCGAAAATCTCGCTCGTTTCGAGCGGCCTAACGAATCCACTTGGCCCGCGCTGACCGCGCTCGCCGATGTCCGGAATCCTCTGCTCGGTCCCCGCGGCGCGACCCGCACCTTCGGTCCACAAAAAGGCGCGACCCCGGAAATGATCGAAGCGCTGGAGCGGGCGCTGACCCGTTTCGCGGATGTCGTTGCGCCGGACAGCAGGAATTTTCGCGACCTTCCGGGCGCGGGCGCGGCCGGTGGTCTTGGCTTCGGGCTGCGCGCTTTTTGTGGCGCGGAATTGCGCCCGGGTTTCGAAGTGATGGCGGAAGCGATCGGCTTGCGCCGCACCCTGCGCAACGCGGATTACATCGTCACCGGCGAAGGTTCGCTCGATCGCCAGACGCTCGATGGAAAAGCGCCGGCGGGCATCGCCCGGCTCGCCCGCGAAATGGGCAAACCGGTCTTCGCGATCGTCGGCCGCGCCAGCGACGACCCCGCCGTGCGCGCGCTCTTCGACGGCGTTCTCACGCTGGACGACGAGCCGCCTTTCGCGCGCACGGCCGAGTTGCTCGAACAGCGTGCGCGCACGCTCGGGCAATCCTGGCGCGCCTAACGAGTGCAAATAAAAACGGCGGCTTAGACAAAACCCGCATTTGGCGGCGTCTCTATTCTAAAAGACCCTTGATGAGGTCATGGAGATCACTGTTTCGCATGAAGATTGGAAAACCTGTTTCGCACAGCTCGCCCCCGCCTTGCTGCTCTTCGCCCGCCGCTGGACGCACTCCCAGGCGGACGCCGAGGACGTCGTGCAGGAAGCTTTCGTGCGTTTCTGGCGCCACCAGCATTCGCTCGCGAATCGCGGGCTGCTCTACGCCACGGTCCGTTCCACCGCACTCGATCGACTCCGCCGCGAGCAACGGCGGTCGCGTCGCGAAGCGCTCTCCGCGGTCGATCACGCCGAGCATTGCGACCCGGTCTTCGAGCCGGAGGACGAAGGCCAGCAGCTCCTCGCCGCGGCCGTCGCGCGTTTACCTAACGAGCAAAGGGAGGTCGTTACCTTGAAGATCTGGAACGAGCTCACCTTCGCCGAGATCGCGGTCGCGCTTGAGATCTCCCAGAACACCGCCGCCTCCCGCTACCGCTACGCCCTCGGTGCGCTGAAGAAGATTCTCCAACCCCATGAATGATTTTTCCGAACTTGAAGCTGACCTGAAGAAGCTGCGCCCGGCACCCGCCTCGCCGGGGCTGCTCCAGCGGGTCGAGCGTGCGCTGGTGGCGCCCGCGGTGTTGCCCACGGCCGGCGTGCTGCCGCGTCCGCGCTCGAAGGCGCGGAGCGGCGGTTGGTGGTCGCTCGGCCTGGGCCTCACCGGGGTAGCTGCTTTGCTGGTCATCGGGCTCACTTTTTTCGATCAAACAACGATCCCGCCGCAGCTCGCGACATCGAGCGGCGCCGAGGGTTTCCGACCGGCCGGAGTGACTCAGGTGGTTTACAGCGGTCGTGACGAAGGCCTGGTCTATCCCCCGGACGACTCGGGCACGGTCCGCCGCCGTCTTCGTTATGAGACCCGCGAGACCATGCGCTGGCGCAATGCGCAGACCGGCGCCTCGGTGCGCGTTTCCTTTCCCGCCGAACAGGTCGTGCTCACACCCATTTCCTACCAATAGCCTAACGAACATAACACCATGAAAATCCGTATCGCCTTAACCAGCGCCCTCGCCGCCCTCTTCGCCCTCACGGCTTCCGCCCAGAACAACACCCCCAACGCCGACAATCCCCCGCCCCAACCGGCCCTCGCTCCGGTGCCGCCTGCGCCCTCCGCGCCGGCGGTCGCCGGGGTTCCGGGCGTGCCGCCAGTCCCGCCCGCGCCACCGGTTCACCGGATGCGGGGCGACGATCAACCGCGCGGTCCCTACACCTTCCTCGGGGTGGAAACGTCCCGCGTGCCGCGCGTCGTCAGCGAGCAACTCGGTCTCCCGCGCGGCTTCGGCGTGGTCGTCGACTACGTGGTTCCGGAGAGCGCCGCCGCGAAGGCTGGTCTGGAACAAAACGACATCGTCCGGTTGTTGAACGACCAGATTCTGGTCGACTCTGATCAACTCGGCACTTTGGTTCGGAGTTTCGCTGACGGGACGACGGTCGATCTCACCGTGCTCCGCAAAGGCAAGGAGATGAAGCTGCCCGTGCGCCTCCAGCAGAAGGAGGATAAGCCGGGCAAAAATGGGTTTGGTTACGAGTGGAACTTCGACGGCATGGACGGAATGGATGCGCTGAAGGACATGCACCTGCCCGATATGTCGGCGCTGCGCGAAGTGGTCACGCAAGCCCGCAAGAATGCGGCGCACGCGGGCGAACAGGCGCGCGAGGCCGCGCGGAAGTTGCGTGTGGTCACGACCGACGACGGGACGGTGAAAGCGACCCATGTCGACATGGGCAAGGCGCAGATTGTTTATTCCGACGACAAGGGCGAGCTACGGCTTGAGACCGTCGCAGGAAAACGCGTGCTGACGGCCAAGGACCCGGCCGGTAAATTGATTTTCCAGGGTCCGATCGAGACCGATCAGGAGCGATCAAGGGTGCCGGAGGAAGTGCGGAAACGTTACGAGAATCTCGAACACCAGGATCTGCCGCCGATTCCGCCGAACGAGGACCTCGCCCCGCGCGCGCCCGGTTCGGACGAGTCGGCTCATCTGCGCGACCTGCAGGTGGAGCAGGCGCGCTTCGCGCCTTCGGCGCGAAGCGGCTGGGTGCGGAGCACGATGTTGCTCTAGCCAGATCCGCCAAAACTCCACGTCATCCTGAGCGGAGCGTCAGCGGAGTCGAAGGATCCCGCCGGTTTTCCTGAAAGGTCTCGCGCGGACCGGGCTGAATCGGTCGAAACTTCCCAGAAATTCCGCGGGATCCTTCGACTCCGTTTCACTCCGCTCAGGATGACCGGGAGTTTTTGTCCGTCAGAATTGGCGCGCTTGCGGCAGCGAGCGGCTCCTTTACGATTCCCTGCGCCCGGGCTGTGGCTTGCGCGCCCGGATGCGCACACCTGAACCGCCGACCACCTTCCCCACCCGCCGCGACCCTTACGCCGCTTTTCGCTTCCGCGGGTTCGTCCTTTATTCGTTAGGCAACTTCATCGCGATCACGGGCCGGCAGATGCTGACGGTGGCGCTGGAATGGGAAGTCTACGCGCGCACTCACTCCGCGACCGCGCTCGGCCTTGTCGGCCTGATGGCCGCGCTGCCGGTGGTCGCGCTTTCCCTGCCCGCGGGACATCTCGCGGATCGCTTCAGCCGAAAGAAGATCATCCTCTGGTCGCAGGTCGCGAGCGGTTGTTGCTCGCTCGGTCTCGCGCTGATCTCGTGGCAACATCTCGCCCTTCCGCGCCTTGCCGTGCTCGTGAAAGCCAATGCGGTTCTCGCCTCGATCGCGCAGGTCTTCGAGCGGCACGCCACTTATCATTTCGACGATCTATCGCTCCCGCTGCTCTTCCTCGTGATGCTCATCTCGGGCTCGGCCCGCACCTTCGGCTGGGCGGCGCGAGCCTCTTATTTTCCCACTCTGGTCACCCGCGATCACTTCGCGAACGCGGTGACCTGGAACAGCAGCATGTTCCAGATTGCCTGCGTGTTCGGTCCGGCGGCCGCGGGATTTCTCATCGTGCGGCTGGGCTTTCCGTTCATCTACACGCTCGATTTTGCCTGCGCGCTGATCTTCTTCGTCCTCGTGCTCCCGATCCGGAAAGCGCGGGAAGCCTCGCGGGTCGCGGCGGGCGCGTGGAATAGTCTGGTCGCCGGGCTGCGCTTCGTGGCCAGCCGGAAGGTGATCCTGGCCGCGCTGACGCTCGATATGTTTGCCGTGCTCCTCGGCGGCGCGACGGCGCTGCTCCCGATCTTCGCCGATCGCATCCTGCATTGCGGGCCGATCGGACTCGGCTGGTTGCGGGCGGCGCCGGCGGTGGGCGCGTTCGTCATGGCCGTCGCGATCGCCTATCTCCCACCGCTCCGGCACGCGGGAAGGATGCTGCTCTGGTGCGTGAGTGGTTTCGGGGTGGCGACGATTCTCTTCGGGCTCTCGACCTGGTTCTGGTTTTCGCTCCTGATGCTCTTCTGCACCGGGCTCTTCGACAGCGTCAGCGTGGTCGTTAGGCAAACGCTGGTGCAGCTCCTCACCCCGGACGAAATGCGCGGCCGGGTCTCGTCGGTGAACAATATTTTCATCGGCACCTCGAACGAATTTGGCGCGCTCGAAAGCGGGCTGACTGCGGCTTTCTTCGGGCCGGTTATTTCCGTCGTCGCCGGCGGCGTAGGCACAATCCTGGTCGTGGCCGCGGTGGCCGTGAAATGGCCCGTGATCCGCCGGATTGGCCGGCTGGATAAGAATCTCGCCTAACGAATCTTGAGACTGAGCTGGCGCGCGGCCTCGGCCTGCGGACTCTGCGGAAAACGGGCGAGAAAATCACGCGCGGCGGCGGCCGCCCGGTCTTTGTCGTGCAGGTAGTCGGTGAAAAGGCTGATCTGGTTGAAGAGGCTGTTCTCGTGTCGCGGATCCTGCTTTTGCGCAATCTCATATTGCTCAAGCGCCTTTTGCGGTTGCCCGAGAAAACGGAAGCAATTCCCGAGATCGGTGCGGACATCGGGCGTATCGGCCCCAGCGGTGAGCGCCTGCTGGTAATGCTCGATCGCGTGACTCCAATTGTGCTGGTCGTAATTCCAGTTCCCGAGGGTGCGGGCGGCTTCCGCCGGCGGGAGTTGGGACACATCCGGCGGCGCTCCGGCGGCGGGAAGGGTGGGCGCGGTCGCCGACGTCGGCCCGGCCGTGCCGGGGAGAAAACTCTCGATCGCCGGTGACGGAGCGGTCGCACCGCGCAGAAAAAACCAGGCGGCGCCGACGCCGAGAGCAAATGCGCCCAGGAGCAGCAGCCAGGTCGACGAATCGAACCGCGTGCGAGTTCCCTGAGTTTTCCGGCGCGCCATGCTTCCGGTCTATTGGCAGCGGTTGCCCGATGGAGCAAGTTTCGCCTCGTCCATGCCCGCCTTCACCAATCTCGCCGCCTACCGCTTTGTCTCGTTGGGCGAGCTCGTCCCGCTCCGCGATGATCTCCGGGAATTCTGCGCCGTTCAGGAAATGCGCGGCACGATCCTGCTCAGCCCGGAAGGGATCAACCTCGTGGTCGCGGCCGACCGGAAAGCCTGCGATCGACTTCTCGTTAGGCTAAGAGCTCTGCCGGGTCTCGCCGATCTGACCGCGAAGGTGAGCGAGAGCGATCATCAACCTTTCAATCGCATGCTGGTGAAGATCAAAAAAGAGATCATCGCCTTTGGCGTCGCGGGAATTGACCCGGCACGGCGACCCGCACCGCGGATCTCTCCTCTTCAACTCAAGCAATGGCTCGACGAAGGTCGCGCGGTCACGTTGCTCGACGCCCGCAATGGCTACGAAGTGAAAATCGGCACGTTCCGCGGTGCCTGTTCACTCGACCTCGATCATTTTCGCGACTTTCCGGAGGCGGCCGGCCGGTTACCGGAAAAAATGAAGCAGGAACCGGTCGTGACTTTTTGCACCGGCGGGATTCGCTGTGAAAAAGCCGCGCCGCTCCTCGAGATGGCGGGGTTCACCCAGGTCTTCCAGCTCGATGGCGGCATCCTCCATTACTTCGAGCAATGCGGCGGCGCGCACTTCGAGGGAGACTGCTTCGTCTTCGACAAACGGGTCGCGCTCGATCCCACGCTGTGCGAAACCGGCGCCGCGGTTTGCTTCGTCTGCCAAAGCCCGCTGACGGCGCTCGAGCAGCAGGATCCCCGGTACGTGGAATCCGTTTCCTGTCCGAACTGTCCTTAGTTCGTTAGGCTAAGACCCGGGCTAGAAATTCCCCTGGAAGACCACCGCACCGTAGGGACCGCCGCGCTCGTTGTGATAGCGCACGTCGGTGCGGAAGTAATCGAAGTTCCGATAAGGCACGTAGCCGCCTTCCAGCTTCAGGGTCAGCGAAGAATTGAGCTTCCATTCCACGCCCGCGCCGGCGCGCAGTTCTTCGTAGCTCAGCCAGGCGTTGTTCAGGCTGCGATCGCCGTTGCGGATGCCGAAACGGTCGTCCACCCGGAAGGTGTTGGCCTTGATGTCGCCGCCGGCGAAAATAGTCACGTTGCGGGTCGCGGCGAACTCAATCCGCGGGGTGGGGAGGACCGCGTTGAGGACCCATTGCGGGGCAAATTTCCAACGCACACCACCGCCCGGGATGACCGGGTAATTTTGCTGAAAGTTCACGCCGACGCCGAAGACGAACTGCAATTCCGGGCTGACGATGTAGGTGCCGCCGAGGATGAAGGGGACGTTGAACTGATCGCCCGAGAGCGCGTCGAAGCTGGTGCCGTAGAGACCGGGCTGCGCCTCCAGCCTAACGAGAATGGAATCTCCGAGCTTGGTGTCGAAACCGATTACGGCTGTAAGTGCCTGCAGGGTGTTCGGCAACTGCTGGCCGCTCCCATCGAAGCCGAAGGAGTAGCGCTCGAACTGCGCCCCGACGCGGATGATGCCGTATTTCACCCGCGGGGTGTAGACGAACTTGAGATTCGTATAGAGCTCCTCGAGGCCGTCCACCTGACGACGGCCGCGCGCCACCTCGGAGTCACCGCCGTAGGATTGCTCGAGGGTGAACTCGCCCGCGAACCGAAAAGGCGGGGCGGTCATGTCGGCGGCTTCGTGCGCGACGGCCTTGCCATCCCCGGCATGAAGGGCGCCGGGAAGCGCGAGCAGACCAAAACCAAGAACGGTGGAAAGGAAGCGACGCGGATTCATCGGCCAGCTTCGCGCTGAAAGATGTTCACCGCACGGGTAATATCTTTTTTCATCGCTCCCTCGGACGCAATCCGCTCCACCCCGTGGAGGTCGCCTAACGACGCGGCGGAGATGAAATCACCGCGCCAGACGAGGGTCGAAGGTTTGCCGCCCACCTCGATCGGCCAAAGCTGGTAAAGGGTCAGCGCCACATAATAGCCGCCGCTCGCGTAGTAGAGTCCATCCGCGACCTGGAAGCCGCCGCCTGCGGTGCCGCGGGTGTAAGACGCGCCAAGAGTGAGGACGCCTTCGTCTTCCACCTCGAGCATCTCCCAGTAAAGATCGGGCTTGAGCGCGCCTTTCCCGCCGACCAGTCCCGTCGCCGCGAGAAAACCGCCGAACTGTTTGTCGACCGCGCCCTGTTGCCTAACGAGTCCGGAAATTTCCCGGCCCGGCTCCACCGCCGCGCCGCTGTGATCGTATGCGGCCTGGGCGCGCGCGCCGCCGCTGGCGAACTGTTGCGCGCGTTTCGCGAGCAGGTCGATCCAGAAACCAAAAACCGATTTGCCCGGCGTCCATTGTTGCGCCTCGGCGCGGCTCAGCTGGAGTTCAGCGCCCATCTTCTCGGTGGCCGCGCTGAGCGCCTTAACCGCGGAGTTTCCCGGCGGGTTCTGCAGTTTTGCAAAACCGGCCGCGGACGGACCGCCGCCGAGATCGGAGTGCAGGTAAACCTTCAACTCCCGATGCGCGGTCGGGTCGAATTGCTTCATCGCCTGCACGACCTGCGCGGGCGTCCGCGGGACCACGAAAGCGCTTTGCACGGAGAGATAGCGGGGCGTGCTCATCGGAGCGCCGGCGGCGGTTTTCACGTCACCACGCGCGAGCTCGCCGAGATCGACTTTTCCGAAAACCGAGAACCCAGCGAGTTCACTGACCGGATCAGCCAGCGCCGCCGCAGGCACGAGGAAACCGAGGAGCAGAAAACGGAGAAGCGGAAGTTTATTCATGGCCTTCCCGAACGTTTCAACGGACCGGCGGAGTGTCAACGCAGGGAGCCGGTTTGCGTCCCGGGGAGGCGTGGGCTTTCCTGCTGTTCGCGTTTCGTTGCGGAACCGGCTTGCCATGAGCGAACCCATCATCTCCATCACCGGCCTAACGAAGCGTTTCGGGGAGACCGCTGCGGTCAGCGATCTCTCGCTTCGGATCGGCCGCGGGGAGATTTTCGGATTCCTCGGCGCGAACGGCGCGGGCAAAACCACGACGATGCGGATGCTCTGCGGATTGCTCCGGCCGACTTCCGGGCAGGCCACGATCGTCGGCGGCGACGTCTGGCGCGAACGCTACGCAGTGCGCGCGCGTTTCGGTTACATGGCGCAAAAATTCAGCCTTTACCCCGACCTCACGGTGCTGGAAAACATGCGCTTTTTCGCCGGCGCCTATGGAGTGCCGCCGAGCAAAATGGAAGCGCGCATCAAACAGCTCCTCCAGCAGATGGACCTCGCAGAAAAGCCGCACACGCCCGCGGGGGCGCTCTCCGGCGGGATGCGTCAATTGCTCGCGCTCGGCTGCGCCCTGGTGCACGAGCCGCCGCTGCTTTTTCTCGACGAGCCGACCTCGGGCCTCGACCCGGTGCATCGCCAGCAGATGTGGGATTTGCTCTACGACTTGGGCGACAGCGGGATCACGATTTTCGTCACCACCCATTACATGGACGAAGCGGAACGCTGCACCGACGTCGGCTTCATCGACAAGGGCCGGCTGCTCGCAAAAGCGTCGCCGCGCGCGCTGATGGAGACTTTCAAGGCCAAGCTGCTCGAGCTGGAAGTAAAGCCGCTCATGCCTGCACTCGTTAGGCTGCGCGAATGGCCGGGGGTGCTCGGCATTTCCCTGCGCAGCGGCAGCCTGCGACTCTACGCGCCGGAAGCGGAGCGGCTGCTCGCGGAATGGCAGGCGCGCTGGCCTTTCGCCGACCTCGAGCTCAAGGGTTACCGATGGGCCGCGCCGGACATGGAAGATGTCTTTACCGCTTACTCCCAGGGTTATGATTCGATGTTAAACAAGGCGGGACTGTCATGAGAGGTCGGTTCAGCCCGCAGGCGGTCAGCAGTGTCGCGAAGAAGGAGTTCATCCATATCTATCGCGACTGGCGCATCCTGGTGTTGCTCCTGATTCTGCCGCCAGTGTTCACCCTGATCTTCGGACACGCTTTCGAGAGCACTTCTTCAAGTGATGTTCCAGCCCTGCTCGAGGACGCCGATAACTCGCCGCTGAGCGCGCTTTTCGTGCAGGACCTGTTAAAAGAAACGACCTTTAAGTGGCAGCAGGCGCCACCGAGCGCGGGCCGGCCCGACCTGCTGCAAGCGCACGTGCGCGCGGCGCTCCTCATTCCCGCCGGGTGGGGCGCCAGCCTGAAGAATGGCGATCCCATCCCGCTCCCGCTCTATCTCGATGGGTCGGACACGAATACGGCGAGCGAGTTGGAAGGTCGGGTCTTGGAAAGCCTGGGCGACTTCCAGAAACAGCAGCGCGACCAAATGATCGAAGCCTTGCCTGAAGGGGTGCTCGACTTGGCAAAGAAACTGCCGGTCGAGGTGCGGAAAGAGTTCGTCTCCTCGATGACCCAATGGAACGTCGCGAAGCATGTGCTCTACAACCCGGAGGAGCGCTTCATTGACTACGTTGTCCCGGGCGTGATTGGAATCATTCTCCAACTCCTCACCGTGACGCTCACCGCTTGCACGATCGCGCGCGAGCGGGAATCGGGCACGCTCTACCAGCTGATGGTCACCTCGCTACGGCGGAATGAGATCGTGATCGGCAAGATCATTCCCTATCTCGCGATTTCGATCCTGATGATCCTGGTCGTGATGGTCGTGGCCGGTTTCCATTTCCACGTCATCTTTCATCAGCCGATCATGCTCGGATTGATCTGCCTTCTCTTTCTGCTTTTCTCGTTAGGCTTGGGTTTGCTCATCTCGACCTTCTCGCGGACGCAGACGCAGGCGATTCAGCTTTCGGTTTTCTTTCTGCTCCCGGTATTCGTTTTATCCGGCGCCTTTGCGCCGCTGGAACAGCTCCCGCAGCCGATTCGCTATCTCTCGGAATGTTTCCCGCTGACGCATTTCTGCCGGGCCTTCCGGTTGGTTAATCTCTATCGCGCGGACTTCGCGTTCTATGCCGGCGATCTGCTCTTCCTTCTGGTGGGAGCGATCGTTACCTTCGTCGGTGCGGCGGTCCTCTTAAAGCGGATCCAGGAATAGCTGTTATCGTCGCTTCTCGATATCGGCGCGGAAGGCTTTGATCGTGCTGAGCGTTTCGCCGACCATCTGCTTGCCGGCCACGTAGCGATCGACGCCGCCGAGATAACTCCGAAAAGGCGCGGAGACAAAACCAACCTGATAGACCAGCGTTCCGCCTTCGACCGGCCAGAGCTGAAAAGCATCCAGCGCCATAAAGTAAGTGTCGGTCGGGTAATAGACGCAATCGACTAACTGCCATGAGTCAGTGCCTTTGCGCGCGGTGAAAACTCCGAGCTGCAGGGTGGTGTGTCCCCGGATGAGCGCAGTCTCCCAATAACCGACCGCTTCATCAGCGTTTGCGCCGCTGCCACTTAGCGGGCGGGCCCCGAGAATCGGTCGGAAGTGCTTTGCGGCCTTCTCATCCAGCGTGAGTAACCCGCGGAATTCCGAGCCGGGAGAGATGGCGGGCTCGCTGCCGTACGGCGCCACCGCCGTCATGCCGCCGCCTGCCAGGCTTTCGCTGCGGCGCCGCAGGATCTGACCCCAGACATCGTTGGCCCGCGCTTCGCGCGCGGCGGCGGAGGCCGCTTCTTTTTTCGGGACGCCCTCGCGAATCAGCCGCACTTCGGCCGCGGTCAGGTGCAGGTCGCCCGCGGCGTTGCCATCCGCGATCGAATAGGTGTGATCGAGTAACCAGTGATCGTTCGCGATGCGGCTGGAAAGTCGCACCGCCTGAAAGGCCGGACCCGGCGCAGCTGGCGGATATTCGCGGTAGAGCCGCGTCTCCATCTCGGGATGACGCGTCGGATCCCAGTGCAGGAGTTTGTTCCCGACTTCTGTCATCGGAGCGGCGACGAAGTAACACGACTCAAGCGAAATGCCGCGCGCGAAACTGCCCTCCTCCCCGCGCTGCATTATGATCTCGCCGCGCTTCAGCTTCGCCAGATCGAACGCCGGCAAATGCGAGCGCGCGCGAATCTCTTCCAGCGGCCCACCACTAGCCACGCCGGCAAAAACCAGGCCGAGCGCAAGCGTGCCCAGGCTTTTGCCTAACGAGCACACGAGGGTCGACCCGAACCGATGCACCGGTTAAAACGCGGCTTTGAACTCGAGGCGAAGATAAGGCGACGGATCGGTGCGGTAGTTTTCGCCCGCGCGGTGGAAGGCGAAATGACGCTGGATCGAATAACCGGCACCGAGATCGAGGGAGAGATTGTCCTTCAGACTGTAGGCCACGCCGAGACCAGCGCGGTAATCGCTGAAATCAACCTGCGCGCCGCTCAACTTGTGCGGCGTGATCCCCTTGTTTTCATCGGTGCGGAAAGAGCCGCCAGCCACTTCGCCGCCGACGTAGAGATCGAGATTCTTCGCTGGCGAATAAACTACGCGAGGCTCTGGCAGGACGCCGAGCACGCGAAAATTATCCGTCGGCATCCAGATCACGCCGGCCAGGGGCAGGACCGGCGAACCCCCACGCAGAAACGACGCGTAGGCGCCGACAAAAACATAAAGTTTATCCGGCTGCAGAACGAAGATCCGGCCGAGCGTGATCGGAATATCGAACGAGGAAATGTCGAAGTCGTTCTGGCCATAGAAACCGGGACGAACCTGCAGAAAGGCACCCACATCGGAGCCATGCATGATGTCGATGCCGACCACGCCGGCAAGCGACTGGAGATGGTTCGGCACGGGTGCGGCAGTGCTGCCGAAATCGAATCGGTCATAGGCGAGGCCGAGGTGCAGGTAGGCATCGCCGCGCAGTTTCAGGCGGTGGCCGTATTCAAATTCGTTCTGGATCAGGTCCTGTTTCCCGAAGCTTCCACCGTGATTCAGGTCGCTCTCGAAATCGTAGGCGCTCTCCAGCTTGAAAATGTTAAGCGGCACTTCTTCGTTCGACGTCGCGGCGGTGGTGACGGTGGCTTTGCTTTCCACCTCCGACCCTGCCCAAACAGGTGCGACGAGGCCAAGGAGGAGAACCGGCAGGAGAAGGGTAAATTTTTTCATAACGATGTTTGTTTAGCTCAATCGTGCCCTCGGCACAAAGCGGACTGGCCTTTTCCCGTAAATATTCGCGCGCGCCGGATACCGATCAGCGGGTTCGTTAGGCAAGAGCGGGCTCGCCGGCGCCTTCCGGGCTGCCCGGGGTTTTCCCCTTGCCGGCTTTCTCCCGCATCGCGTCGTCTTTCATCTCGCGGGAAAGTTTTTCCACCCGTTGGCGCATCACCTTGCCGGCTTTGAATTTCACCGTCGCCCGCGGCGGGATGACGAAACTGCTGCCCGGCTGGTTGGGGTTGCGGCCGACGCGCGGTTTGGTCAGGCGCGGCTGGAAGACGCCGAAATTGCGCAGCTCGACGGCCACATTGCGCGCCAGGCTGTCGGTGATTTCGTCCAGGGTCCGTTGCACCACGTCAAAGACCTGGTGTTGGACCATGCCGGTCTGGTTACTGATCGCCACGACGATATCTCGTTTGGTGAGCTTGCTCATGGAAATGGAATCGCAGCCGGGCACGCAATTGACCGGATGAAAATCGCAAAAACAACGCCCGGACCGTAAAAGGACGCGCTGGCGGAAGATGCTCTCCCGCAATTCTTTCTGCCGCTGACCTCTAAGAAGCGGTCGCGCGTTGGCCGAAAACTCGTCCAAGCGACACCGAAAAAGCGCTCCTGGTCCGCAAATCCTTGCGGCGCGCTTTCAATTGGCCCTGGAGCACGCCGAGCTTCGTGAAAACAGCGTTCCAATCCATCTCGAGCCGGCGCGATTCCTCGCCCGGGAGTTCACGTACCCCGCGCATCGAGGTCGCCCTTTGCAAGACCATCATGGTCTTGCCGGCCGCTTCTTCGACGATGCTGAGTTCTTCGAAAACATGTTCACTCTCCTGGAGCAGGATGCTGCGGGTCTCGGTGAAATGGCCTTCCTGCACGACCGAGATCAACGGCTTCGATTTATCGAGCGCGTAGGAGATAAAGTTGTGCAGCTTTTTCCAGCTCTCCACCTGGAGGTTGAGGAGGCGAAGGTCGGTTTCGAGGACGGGATCTTTCATGAGTGAGCGGTGAGGCCGACTGAATCCATCGTTTCGTCGAGCTTTTGCAGGTTGTCGATAAGGAGGTGGGTCCAGGGGCGACTGACTGTCTGCACCTGGCTGATGATACCTTCCTCAAAATAAAAACGGCCCTGGCGCCAGCGGAAAATCTCCGCGACCGCGCCTTCGCCCTCGAGCGTGCCGTAGACGGCGTGGCGCACCATGCCGTGATGCAGGTAGATTTCGCTATTCCCTCGCCGTGACTTGAAAGTGAAACGCCCGCTCCGCTGACCGAGGCAGCTCATTTGCAGGACTTCGGCGGCGGAAAATTGATTCAGGTTCCCGACCAGCGAATGGCAGGGGTCGATCCCTTCGGAGGGCGTGTCTGTTTGCCGCTCGAAAGCGGACATGATCGTGCGCAACCGACGCCGCAACTGGGCCTGCGGGATGTTCGTTTCCACGAATGGGATTTTTTGCTGCTCGAGTTGTTCACGCTGCGCCGCGTCCGGACTTTCGGTGGTGAGACAGAGAACTTCGAGCGACGGAAAATGCTGGCGCGCGTTGGTCGCCTGTTCGATCGCGACTGCGGTTTCGCCTTCCACCGCGAAAAGATCCACGTTTTCCCGCAGCAGGACGTAGATCGCGTCGGAGAGCGTGCGCACGATCCGGCTCTCCACCTGCTCCATCGCATAAAAGTGCGTCAGCGTGGTGTCGGAGAAAACCGGATCGGGATTGAGTATCAGCAGGCGGATGTCCACAAGTCTTCACCCATAAAAGCAGGAAGCTTGCCCACCGCCGGGCATTTCTCGGCTGCGCCCAGGAAGGGGCGCCCCCCGGCGGAACTATGCTTTTCGTTTCCGCCATTCCACCCGCGGCTGCGGCGCCGCGTAGTAATCCGGCGCAATCTCGTGCGCCGTCCGGAAGTGCACCTTCGCAAAACGCCGCAGCGCTTCCGGTCCGCCTTGCTCGACGATTTTGCGCGCAGTCGCCTTGATCGGCTCGGACACGCCGCGACCGAGGTCGAAGCCGGCTCGTTTCCCGTGGCGCTCCAGCCAGTCGATGAATCCCTCGCGCGCCAGAATCGACGCGGCTGCGACCGCCGGGTCCGACTCCGCCTTCGTACGCTGCTCGAGCTCGATGTTTTTCCCGTGCTCGAAGAGCGATTTCCGGATCACGCGCTCGTCAGCAAATTTATCCGAGAGCGCGCGCGGACAATCGGGCCTTTTCGCCAGCAGATTTTCGATTACGCGCGCATGCCCCCAGCCGAGCAGATCGTTCAGGTTCGCAAATTTGGCGTAAAGCTCGTTGTACTTTTCCGGACCGATCACGATCACCTCGAAGGCCACGCCCGGTGTCTCGCGAATCATCTTCGCCAGCGCATGAATCTTGGCGTCGGAGGTGATCCGTTTGCTGTCCTGGATCCCGTTGTCTTTGAAGGCGCGAGCGATCGCGCGGTCAGTGTAGGCGCCGGCAATTACGAGCGGGCCGAAGAAGTCGCCCTTCCCGCTCTCGTCGATCCCGAAGTGCGGTTCGAACATTTCCGGCGAATGCACCTCTTCGTAGCCGAGCCGGGCCTCGCCGAGAATTTTCGGCTCCAGCTCGAAGCTCACGAAATCCTCGATCCCCTTCCCTTGCAGCAGAACCTTTGGACCTTTCTCGTAAACCGCGACGCTCAGCTTGTTCTTCTGCGCGAAAAAAATCGTGTACGGCTTTGGCGAAAACTCGAAGCCCAGCTCGTCGACCAACACCCGTAAAGCGGTCGCCTGCGCGGTCGTGAGTGGCGCGGTATAAGTGTGAAGCGGCGGCACCGGGCGACGCTACGCTGAAGAGCGCCGCGCTGTCGATTGCTTGCGCACGAGCGAAGTCATCACGCCCTGAATGCGCAGCTCCTGCGCGGGAACCAGGTTCGGAAACTTCGGGTTTTCCGCCTTTAAATAGGGCCGTCCCCGCTCGGTCACATAACGCTTCAGCGTCGTCTCGCCGTCGATCAACGCCGCCACGATATCGCCACTCCGCGCGGTCTGCCGATCTTCCATGATCACAATATCGCCATCGAGAATGTGCGCGCCGATCATCGAATCACCGCTCACCCGCAACGCGAAAGTGCGCGCCGTCCGCGAGGCGTTGATCGAGTCCAAGTCGAGCGCGACATGGCCTTCGATATTCTCTTCCGCGAGGGTCGACATACCGGCCGGGATCTGACCGTAGATCGGGATGTCGACCACTCGCATTCTGGTTCCGGAGGTGACCAGCGCGCGGGCTTTCCGTGCGTGCCTCTGAAGAAAACCTTTGCGCTCGAGGGTGGCCAGGTACTGCATCACCGAGGTCTGGCTGGCGAAGCCGAAGTGCTCCTGGATTTCGCGGGTGCTGGGCGTGAGGCCGCTTACGCGTTGCTCGGCCTCGATGAATTCCAGGATTTTTTTCTGCCCGGGAGTGAGCATCCGAACATGTTCGGGGAAACATGCGCGGACGCAAGAACAAATTGCCTAACGGCTACAGGTCGAGCTGCAATCTCTTCTCGGCCGCGCGTTCGCGGAGCCGGCTGAGGTAGGCGATCCGGTCGTAGCGCTCGATCAGCTCCGACGACTCGTTAGGCGCGGCGCGCAGTTGCGCGAGCTCGGTTTCGAACATCGCGGATAATTGCGTTTCCAGTTGCTGCAGGCGCCGTTCCAGTGTTCCGCGATCCGTCTGCAGGACGGCGCTCGCGAGTGCGCTAGTCGCCGCAGTTTTCTGCAGGAGCCAGCGCTCGATTTCGCGCAACAGGGTCCCGGTATTCCAGAAAAGCTCCGCCACCGCCGGCGGCACTGGACGTCCCGCGGCGAGATCGGCGCCCTCGAGCGTGAGCAAATGGTGCAGCCGCAGCTTCGGGTCGCTCAAGACACGGAAGGCTTCGTTCAGTTCCGCGCTCGGATTTTCCACGCGACTGCGCGCGAAATATTTTTCCTTCAGCTCGTCCGGGTCGAGCCAGGGCCGTCGCGCTTCCTCGAAGAGCGCGAAGTAATCTGTCATGCCGAGAAGCTTTCGCCGCAGGAACAGTGCGCGACCGCGTTCGGGTTCGTCACTTTGAAGCCGCCCTTCTGCAAATCGTCGCTGAAATCGAGCACCGACCCGCTGACGAAAAGCGCGCTCTTCGGGTCGACCACAACGCGCACGTTTTGCGACTCGACCATGATGTCCCGGTTCGCCGGGCCATCGACCAGATCCATTTTGTATTGCAGCCCGGAACAACCGCCGCCGATCACCGCCACGCGCAGTGCACCATGCGCGCGCCCCTGCTTTTGCAGCAGCGACGTGAGCTTGCGCGAGGCATCCTCCGTCACTTTGACGAGGCGCTCGTTGCCGATTTTAAACTTGATCTCGCCGTTAGGCGTGGCGGCTGCGGTCACGAGGGAATTTACGCCGCTTCGAGACAGGTTGCCAGATGCCCCTGCGCGATTTCCGCGATGTCGCCTAACGAACGGACATGCGAGAACTTCTCCCGGAGCATTTTCCCCGCGGGCATGCCCTTGGTGTAGGCCATCAACCGGCCACGCATCGAGCGCATCGCCACGTCTTCATTTCCCCACTCCGCCACCGCCAGTTCGCAATGACGCTGGATCAGCGCCCACTTCTCCGCCGGTTCGGGCGGCGCGAGCAGCTCGCCGGTGGCGAGGAAATGTTTTGTCTGCGAAAAAATCCAGGGCGAGCTCATCGCCGCGCGGCCGATCATCGCGCCGGCGATGCCGGTCTCGCGACGCCGCCGCGCCACGTCGGCCGAAGTGAAGAGGTCGCCATTGCCGATCACCGGGATGGCAACCGCCGCCGCCACTTCGCCGATCACATTCCAATCCGCCTCGCCGGAGTAACCCTGCGCGCGCGTCCGGCCATGCACCGCCAGCGCGGCCACGCCTAACGATTCCACCTGCCGCGCCACTTCCACCGCATTGATCGTCCGGTCATCCCAGCCGATCCGGATTTTCGCCGTCACCGGTACCGGCGCCACCGCCGTCACAACTGCGTCGACGACTTTGCCTAACGCCGGGCAATCCTTGAGCAGCGCGCTGCCGCCATTTTTCGCGACCACCTTGTTCACCGGGCAGCCGAAATTCAGGTCGATGAAATCCGGCTGCACCCAGTCGACTACCTGCCGCGCCGCCTCCGCCATGTGCTCGGCATTCCCGCCGAAAAGCTGCACGCCGATTGGGCGTTCCACCGCCGCGTCGAATTCAAGGTATTCGCGCGTCCGTTCGTTGCGCCGGAAGACGCCTTCCGCGGAAACGAACTCCGTCACCAGGACATCGGCCCCGCGCTCCTTGCAGAGCTGCCGGAAAATCATGTCCGAGACGCCCGCCATCGGTGCGAGGTAGAGCGGGAATTTCCCGCCTTGAAACCAGGAAAGCATGGCTCGTTAGGCGAGCGCGTTATTCTGTAACAGGCTCGCGACTTCGTTTTGCACCGGCTCCAATTCGTCGAGGTGCAGCTGCGGGTCCGGCACCACGAAGACGTCGCCGGTTTTCGCATGCTCGTAGATCAGCACCCGCCCGTTGTCGCCAGTTTCACTCTGAATCGGCTTCAAAATCTTCTTTCGCTCGAGCATCGCCGCGAGCACGTAGCACGCATTGACGTTCGCGCCGTCGGCGGCCGTAACGAGGCGGCGGAAAAGCTCCTCCGCGTTTTCCTTCGGCAACGTCTCCGGTGGCGCGGTCGGGCGCGGTTCGAAGGTCGAACGCCAGAACGAAAAGGGCAGCAGATTATCGTTCCGCTGCTGCCAAGCTTCCTCGCTCAAATCCTGCCGGCGAAATCCGTCGCCCTCGCGAAAGAGCAGCGTGTAAAAATTCTCGCCTTCCGCAAACGCTCGACCCGTCGCAGCGCAGGCGTCTGCGCGATGCTGGATGGACCAATCTTCGGCCAGGGAATTCATGACGCGCGCAGGTTACGCCAGAGCGTTGCCGGATTAAAGCTGGGGGCTTCTCGATTGGTCGCGCGCAGGCGGAGGAGATAAAGGCCGATCACGAGAAAAATAAGGTTCGGCGCCCAGGCCGCGACGAACGGCGAAACGCGGTCCCCTTCCCCGAGCGCGAGGAAAAGATGGGTCAGGAAGTTCATCGAAAAAACGAGCACGATCGCCGCCGCCACGCTCGACAAAATCCCACGGCGCGAGAACCCGATCCCGAGTGGCGTGGCCATGATCGCGACCACAAAACAGGTCCAGGGCAGCGCCCAGCGATACTCCAGCTGAGTGCGAAACGGTGCGAGCAGCGAAGGTGGAAAGTCGGAGTTGAAGCGCAGATACTCATCCAGTTCGCCGATCCCGAGAAACTCCGGGCGCACGTTCGCGCTGCTCAGTCGGTAGGGCGTTTCGCTCCAGTCGCTGATCGTTAGGCTGGACTGCATTTTCTCGTCGGTGATGTTTCCGGCGCGATCGTAGTTCACCACTTTCGCCTGGGAGAGCCGCCAGGTTTTCGTCGCCGGATCGTAGAACACGTCGCTCGCGAGATAGTTGCGGACGATGTTCTGATCTTCGTCCTGCTGCACGATCTGCACGCCGCTGAACGCGTTCGCGCCCGGCCGGAACCGCGCGATGAACCAGGTGCGATCGTCGGTCCGGTTGCGGAAAACCTGGCCGTTAATCACCACGTCGCGCGGTCCGCCGCGATTGATCTCATCGAAGAAAGTCTTCCGCGCGCGCTCCGCATGCGCCGCGAGCGAGTAGTTCAGGACAAAGGTCACGCCGGTGGTGAGCAGGCCCACCAGCAGGAGCGGGAGCGCGACCCGCGGCACGCTCACTCCCGCGGTCAACATCGAGACGATCTCATTCGCGCGCGACATTCTGCCTAACGAAAAGAGGAGGGCGAGGAGGAGCGAGACCGGGAGCAGGATGACCAGGACCTGCGGGATCTGACCGGCGTAAAAGCGCAGCACCGCGAGGAGCGGCGTCCGCGTGTCGAAGATCTGTGCGCTGTTATCGCTGATGTCGAAGATGAGCCAGATCGAGAGGAAGCCGAGAATGCAGTAGGCATACGGCTGGAGAAAATTCCGGACGATATAGCGGTCGAGGAGTCTCATGCGGGCGGATTCGAAATTCTCGCGTAACTTCGCGCGGAATGATTGCGCTCAAAGATTCTCTCGGGAGCGACTTTGTCGAGCGGGTCCAGGCGATTTTCGCGGAAGACGGTCTGCTCGCGCAGGCGCGCAACTTCGAGTTCCGCCCGCAGCAGCAGGAGATGGCGACGGCGATCGCGCGCGCCCTCGAGGAAGAACGGCATCTCGCGGTCGAGGCCGGCACCGGCGTCGGCAAGTCGCTCGCCTACCTCGTGCCGGCGACCATGTTTGCGATCGAGCAGAAGAAGAAAGCGATCATCTCCACGCAGACGATCAACCTCCAGGAACAACTCATTCACAAGGACATCCCGATCCTGAAAAAAATCCTGCCGTTCGAGTTCGAGGCGGCTTTGATGAAGGGTCGGCAGAACTACGTCTGCCCGCGCCGGCTCGAGCGCGCGCTTCAGCAATCAACAGAACTTTTCACCAGCACCGAGCAATCCGA
Organism: uncultured Verrucomicrobiae bacterium; assembly: GCA_963742845.1. Lineage (GTDB taxonomy): Bacteria > Verrucomicrobiota > Verrucomicrobiia > Chthoniobacterales > UBA10450 > Palsa-1392. The sequence goes on from CAVUNK010000009.1 coordinate 627,071, forward strand.
ACTCGTTAGGCTCGCGGAATGGGCGCGGACCACGACCGACGGCTCGCTGAGCGATCTGCCGATCGAGCCGGACCCGAAAGTCTGGACGCAGGTTTGCAGCGAAGCGCACATCTGCACCGCGAAAAGTTGCGGGCAAAACCCGCGCTGCTTTTTCCAGCAGGCGCGTAAGCGACTGATCGCCGCCGACGTGGTGGTGATGAATCACACCCTGCTTTTCATGTTGCTCGGCAATCCCGCGGAACAGGAAGAGCGCGAGGAAGGTTATCTTTTCCCGAACGACTTCCTGATTTTCGACGAAGCGCACACACTGGAACAGGTGGCTTCACGCCAGATCGGCGTCGGGATTTCGCAATACGGCCTGCGCTCCACGATCCAGCGGCTCTACAATGCGCGAACCAAGAAAGGCCTCTTCACCGTCACGCGCGACGCGGCCGGTGTGACGCTCGCGGCCTCACTTGCGGAAGAAACCGATCGGTTTTTCGCCGCGGTCGAAGAGCGCTCGAATTTCAAAAAAGGCCGCGAATACCGGGTGCGCGAAGCGGAGATGGTCGACGACCAGATAACCGGCCGCCTAACGAGTCTGCAGACGCGGATCGGCGAAGTGGTGCGCAAGACCGAGGACGAATTTCTCAAGACGGAATTGCAGGAGCTCGGCCGCCGGATCGGCGACGCGCGCGAAGGGATCGGGATTTTCCTGCAACAGAGCGCGGAGGAATACGTTTACTGGATCGAACGGACCGGCAAAGCGCAGCAGAACCTCACGCTCAATGCTGCGCCGATCGACGTCGCGCCGGTGCTGCGCCGGATGCTTTTTCGCGACGGCTGCAGCAGCATCATGACCAGCGCGACGCTCGCGGTAGGGCGCGCCGATCTCGCCTATTTCCGGAAACGGATCGGCGCCGAAGAGGCTGAGGCTTTGCAACTCGGCAGCCCGTTCGATTTCCAGAAGCAGATGAAGGTTTTCGTCGTGCGCAAAATGCCCGATCCGCGTTCCGAAGGTTACAGTGCGGCGCTCGCGGAATGGATTGCGAAGTTCGTGGAGGAATCCGAGGGGCGCGCGTTTGTGCTCTTCACCAGCTACCGCTCGATGCAGGAGATCGCAGCGGAGATGGAGGATTTTTTCGAGAGCCAAAATCTCAACCTGCTCGTTCAGGGCAAAGGCGCGCCCCGCAGCCGGCTGCTCGAGGAATTCAAAACCACGCCGCGCAGCGTGCTCTTCGGCACCGACAGTTTTTGGATGGGCGTCGACGTGCCGGGCGATGCGCTCTCGAACGTGATTATCACCCGGCTGCCTTTCGCCGTGCCCGATCACCCGCTGATCGAGGCGAAACTGGAGCTGATCCAGGCGCGCGGCGGCGACGCCTTCACGGAGTATTCGCTGCCCGAGGCGATCCTGAAATTTCGCCAGGGCGTCGGTCGCCTCATCCGCACCAAAAGCGACAGCGGCATCGTCGTCGTCCTCGATAACCGGATCGTCACCAAGACTTACGGCCGGGCCTTTCTCAAGGCGCTCCCGGAATGTCCGGTGAAGATTTTGTGACGTTTGCTTGGCCCCGCCCGCGCTTCCGCTATTTTCCTTCACGTGCAGCGTTTCCGCCTCACGATCATTTTCTGCCTCGCGGCTTTTCTGGTCGGCCTCGCGGTTGATCATTTCTTGCTGCCGCCCCCGAGGATCACGGTGGCGAAAGCGCCGACCGTTCTGCAATCGTTAGGCGAGACCGGCGGGATGCGCCTTGGGCGTCCGCCCCGCGCGACTCCGCCTAACGATCCTGCGAAAAGCCCGACGCCGGCCTCGGTCGCGTCGGTTATCGCCGGGATCAAGAACGCGCTCGCGCTTTCCTCCGATCGGCATGGTTACATGGAGCTGAGCAAGTTGATCGACGGCCTCGATCCGAAAAACGTCCGGCCGGTGATCGAAGCCGTCCAAGGTCTGCCGAATCAGCGCAAGAAAATGATGCTCGTCTCGATGCTTTTCTCGCGCTGGGCCGAGGCCGATCCGCCGGCCGCGCTCGGCTACGCGCAGACCACTGGCACTTCGAATGAACGCAGCGTGATGGTGATGGCTGCGGTCCGCTCTTGGGCGGAGAAAGATGGCAACGCGGCCAAGGCCTGGGTGCTGCAACTCGCTCCCGGCCAGGAACGCGAACGCGCGCTCCAATCGGTCGTCGGCGCGCTTTCCGAGAAAGATCCGCAGGCCGCGCTCGGCCTGCTCCAGTCCCTGCCCGCGAGCAATTCCGGGCGCAATCTTTACTGGCCGATTTTTTCCAACTGGGCGAACAGCGATCCGGTCACCGCCGGCGCGCGCGCCGCGCAACTCCCGCCCGGTCCGGCGCACGATCAGGCCGTGCAGGTGGTCGCGGCGACGTGGGCGAATCAAAATGCCGAGGCGGCTTTTGCGTGGGCGAGCGCGCTCCCCGCTGGCCAGGGGCGCAACAGCGCGCTGCAAAATATCATGTCGAATTGGGCGAACAGCGATCCACAACGCGCCGCGGGCGTGATCGCGCAATTGCCCGCTGGTTCCGCGCGCGATCAGGCGGCCGCAAATGTCGCGCGGCGCTGGGCGCAAAATGATCCCGCCGCCGCTCTCACCTGGACGCATACTCTGCCGGAGGGCGAAGGACAAAAACGCGCGCTCCAGAGCGTGCTCTCGAGTTGGGCCGAATCGGAACCGACCGCCGCCGCGGATTACGTTGCCGCGTTACCGACGGGTCCCGGGCAGGACGAAGCCGTGAAGGCGATCGCGCAACAACTCGCGACCACCGACGTGCAATCCGCGATCAGTTGGGCGGAGAAATTGCCGGAAGGCCCGACACGTCAGGACGCGCTCAACCCGATCATCGCGCGCTGGAGCGAAGCCGACCCGAGCGCCGCCGCCGAATACGCCCTGAGCCATGTGAACGGCGAGATGCGCCAGAGTTTGCTCGACACAATTTCGCGGCAATGGGCGCAGACCGATCCGCAGGCCGCGGTCGCCTGGGCGGAGGGTTTGCCCGATGCCGCGGCGCGCGCCGCAGTCATGCCGAACATTATTTCCGCCGTGGCCGATACCGATCCCGGCGCGGCCGCGCAGATGATCAACCGGCTCTCCGGCCAGGCGCAGGCCGATGCGGCGAGCAGCGTGGTGACGCAATGGGCCGGGAACGACCCGGCGGCCGCGAGCGCGTGGGCGGCGTCATTTCCCGAGGGAAAAACGCGGGAAGCGGTCCTGCGCGGTTTGATCCAACGCTGGTCGGCGATCGATGCGAGCGCGACCGCCAACTGGCTGGGCCAACTGACCGACAGTCCGTCGCGCGACGAGGCGGTGAGCACGTTTGCCGATCGCATTCGCACCTCTGATCCGCAGGCGGCTTTGCAATGGGCGGCCACGATCGGCGACCAGGGCATGCGGGACAACCAGACCGAATCCGCCGCGCGCTCCTGGCTGAAAACCGATCCACGCAGCGCGTCGGTCTGGATCTCGAACTCGAGTTTGCCTAACGAAACGAAGACGCGCCTGCTCACGCCGAACGGGTAACGGGAGCGGCGGGCGTGTCGCCGACAGGATCTGAACTGCGGCATCCATCGATCCGGCGAGGCGGGCTCCAATTAGTTTTGTCATCCCGAGCCGCGCAGACGGCGAGGGACCTCACAAGCCTGGTTTAACCAGATTTTAGAATCGGCGTCGAAAAACGCCTGCGAGATCCTTTGCTCCGCTCAGGATGACAAGTGGAATTTATGTTCTATTGAACATATTACCTAGGAGCGCTAATCTCCTCGCCTGTGAAGGACGAACCCACTGCCGAACTCTCCCGGCTCCTCGCCATTTTCCACAAATGGGGCATCCACACGCTCGGCGATCTCGCCGCACTCGAGCGCGATCAGCTTGGACTGCGGCTCGGTCCCCTCGCCCTCCAGCTCTGGGACCAGGCCGCGGGTAAATCGACCCGGCTTCTCCGACTCGTGAGGCCGCCGGAATTGTTCGCGGAAGAGCTCGAGTTCGAGCACGAAATCGAAACTGTTGAGCCGCTCCTTTTTGTCCTGCGCCGGTTCCTCGAGCAGCTCAGTCGCCGGCTCGACACGCTCTACCTTGTCGCCTGCGAACTCACGCTCGAGCTCACCTTCGCCGACAAATCCCGCTACGCGCACCGGTTCCAGATTCCCGATCCCACCCACTCGGGGGAGATTCTCTTTCGCCTCCTTCAGGCGCACCTGGAAAATTTCCGAGCGGAACATCCGATCGTCGCGCTCGCGCTCGCGCTTCTTCCGGCGCGACCCGCACGGCAGCAGTTCGATCTGTTCGAGACGCCGCTGCGCGACCCGAGCCGGCTGCACGAAACCCTCACCCGGCTCACAGGATTGCTGGGCATCGAGCGCGTCGGCACGCCGGTGCGCGAGGATTCGCATCGGCCGGATACGTTTCATCTCGAGCCATTTTCCTGGCAAAGGCCGGAGCCGCCTAACGAGTCCGAACCGGAGCCGATTCTCGGTCCGGCTCTGCGCCGTTTCCGGCTGCCGCGCTCGCGGCCTAACGATGCGTCCGTGGTCAGCCGACAGGGCCCGTATCGCGCTTCGGGCGATTGGTGGGACCGGCAAAGCTGGGCCCGCACCGAGTGGGATTTACAACTCGCCGACGGCGCGCTCTGCCGCGCGCAGGAACGCGCGACCGGCTGGGAAATTGAGGCGGCTTATGACTAGGCGAAGAAGCACGCACCACCACGATCATCCTAACCGGAGCGCAGCGGAGTCGAAGGATGGACTACGCCGAACTTCACGCGTGTAGCGCCTTCAGTTTTCTGCGCGGCGCGAGTTTCCCGGAGGATCTCGCGAAGCGCGCCGCGCAGTTGGAGTTACCCGCCGTCGCGCTGCTCGATCGCAACGGCGTTTACGGCGCGCAGCGTTTCTCCGCCGCCTGCCGCGAACAGGGCGTGCGCCCGATCATCGGCTCCTGCCTAACGATGGCCGACGGCAGCCTCCTCCCGGTGCTGGTGGAGAACTGGACCGGCTATCGGAACCTCTGCGGCCTCCTGACCGAGGCGCATCTGCGCAGCGCGAAAGGAACCTGCGAAGTGCGCTGGGAAGAGGTCGCGCAATTCCGGGAAGGGCTGATCGCGCTGTTGACTCCTCTTCCGGGGGGCACAGGCGGCTCGCCGGACGCTTCTGTTGTCAATCCCCGTCCACGAAGAGGTTTGCGGCGAGCCGCCTGTGCTCCCCGGAAAAAAGACCTCTTCTCGCACGCCCAACAGTTGCTCGATCTCTTTGGCTATGAGCGCGTCTATGTGGAGCTGCAGCGGCAACTCGTGAGGGGGGAAGAACGCCGCAACCGCGCGCTGATCGATCTCGCGGGACATCACGGTCTCCCGCTCCTCGCGACCAACAGCGTGCAGCACGCCACACCCGATGGTCGCGAAGCGCTCGATGTTTTCACCTGCATCCGCGAGCACACGCATCTCGATGCCGCGGGCACGCGCCTAACGAGCAACGCCGAGCGCCACCTGAAAAGCGCCGCGGAAATGCAGCAGCTCTTTCGCGATCAGCCGGAGGCCCTAACGAATACGCTCCGCCTTGCCGACCGCCTCGAGTTTTCCCTCGAGAACATCGGCTACGACTTCCCCAATTACCCGGTGCCGGACGGGCACGACATGAATTCCTTCCTCCGCACAATCGTGCTTTTCGGCGCGCAGCAGCGCTACGCGGCAGTCAGTAAAAAAGTGCAGCGGCAACTCGAGTTCGAGCTCGCGCTCATCGGCAAGCTCGGGTTTTCCGGCTACTTCCTGATCGTCTGGGACATCGTGAATTTCTGCCGCGAAAACGACATCATGGTCCAGGGCCGCGGGAGCGCGGCGAACAGCGCGGTCTGTTATTGCCTCGGGATCACGCCGGTCGATCCGGTGAGCAACAACCTCGTCTTCGAGCGTTTCCTGAGCGAGGGCCGGAAAGGCTGGCCCGATATCGATCTCGATCTCCCGAGCGGCGATCGGCGCGAGCGGGTGATCCAGGAAGTTTATCGGCGCTACGGCAAACATGGCGCGGCCATGACCGCGAACGTGATCACCTATCGCGGACGCAGCGCGGCGCGCGAGATCGGCAAGGCGCTCAACTTCGCGCCGAACATTCTCGACCGCTTCTCCGCGCTCTTTGCGAACGGCGATTTCCCGCACACGCTCGATCTCCAGGCGCAGATCGAGCAGGCCGGTTTGCCTAACGAACATCCACGCATGCCCGCGTTCGTTAGGCTTTACCAAGCGATCTACGGATTGCCGCGGCATCTCGGGCAACACTCCGGCGGGATGATCATCTGCCAGGGAAAACTCAGTTCGTTCGTCCCGCTCGAGAACGCCTCCATGCCCGGCCGCGTGGTCGCGCAATGGGACAAGGAAGACTGCGAAGATCTCGGGATCGTGAAGGTGGACTTGTTAGGCCTCGGGATGATGGCGGTGATGCAGGACACCTTCACGCTCTGCCGCGAACGCGGCCGGCCACTCGATCTCGCGCATCTGCCGAAGGATGACGCCGCCACTTTCGAGCTGATGCAAAAGGCCGACACGATCGGCGTTTTCCAGATCGAGAGCCGTGCGCAGATGGCGACACTGCCGCGGATGAAGCCGAAAGAATTTTACGATGTGGTGATCGAGGTCGCGATCATCCGGCCGGGACCGATCCAGGGCGACATGGTGCATCCGTATCTCGCGCGGCGCGCGGGGAAGGAGCCGGTGACTTATTTCGACGAGCGGCTGAAGCCGGTGCTCGCGCGCACGCTCGGCGTGCCGCTTTTCCAGGAGCAGATGCTGAAGATCGCGATGATCATGGCGGATTTTACCGGGGCGGAAGCGGAGGAACTCCGGCGCGCGATCAGTTTCCATCGCTCGCCCGAGAGAATGGAAAAAGTGAGCGTGAAGCTGCGCGCCGGGATGGAGAAAAACGGCGTCTCACCCGAGGTGATCCTGAAGATCATCCAAGCGATCAGCTCGTTTGCGCTCTACGGTTTTCCAGAGTCGCACGCGATCAGTTTTGCGATTCTTGCCTATGGGAGCGCGTATCTGAAAGTGCATCGCGCGGCGGAGTTTTACGCCTGCCTGCTGAACAATCAGCCGATGGGGTTTTACGCCCCGGCCACGATCGTGAAAGACGCGCACCGGCATGGGATCCGGATGCGGCCGGTCTGTGCGGCGACCTCGAAATGGCATTGCGAGGTCGAGTCGGATGAGGTCGTTAGGCTGGGATTTTGTGTCGTCAACGGGCTGCGCGAGGAGCATGCCGAGGAACTCGTCAGGCAACGGCCCTTTTACTCGCTCGCGGATTTAAAAAAGGGCGTCGGCCTAACGAAGGACGAGCTGCGCACCCTGGCGGAGCTGGGGGCGTTTAATTGTTTCGAGCAGCATCGTCGTGCGGCGCTCTGGCGGGTGGAGGAGACGGAACCGGGTCCGCTCTTTGGCTCTGCTGAGCGGAGCGAGGCTGTGGCGCGGGTGTCCTCACCCGCGAGTCTCGGGGACGCGGGTCAGAGACCCGCGCTACACCCGATGACGCTGTCGGAGCGCGTGCAGGCGGATTATGAAACGATGAACCTCACAACGGGGCCGCATCCGATGAAGTTACTGCGGGAGCAATTGCCGCACGCCTGGCGCGCCGGCGATCTCGCGCAGGCGCGTCATGGCGCGATCGTGCAGATCGCGGGGAATGTGATCTGCCGTCAGCGGCCGGGGACGGCAAAGGGGTTTGTCTTCATCAGCCTGGAAGACGAGACCGGCGTTTCGAACGCGATCGTAACCCCGGATTTATTCGAGCGGCTGCGGTTAGTGATCACGGAAGAGCCGTTCCTGATGATCGAGGGCGAGGTGCAAAACACCGAAAACGTGATCCTGATTAAAGCCCGCAAAATCGTGCCGCTGGCGCATCAGCGACTCGCCGGCAGCGAGTCGCACGATTTTCATTAAACCGCGAGGCGCGCCTGCTTTTCGTTAGGCGCGACCTTGCCCTAGTTTGTCATCCCGAGCCGGCGAAGCGCGGCGAGGGACCTCACAAGCGGCGGAAGAGCTCCACGGACAGATCGGCCCAGTGCGGGTTCAGCGTTTCAATCAACGCGTTCTTCTTACTACGACGCCAGCCTTTGATCTCCTTCTCTCGAGTGATCGCGTCGTCGATCTGGCTGTAGATCTCGTGATAGACGAGGCAGTTAACCCGATAGCGCTTGGTGAAGCCCTTTGATCTCGGCGTGCTGGTGTTCCCAGACGCGACGCTCCAAGTCATTCGTGACGCCGGTATACAAAACAACCCTCCTTTTGTTCGTCATCAGGTAGACGTAGTAGGCCTTCATCGACGCTTGCGAGGTCCCTCGCCGCGCTGCGCCGGGCTCGGGATGACAAATCAGTGCTTAATGGCAGCCGCAACTCGGCCCGCAACCGCCACCACCAACCGAGCCGACCGACGGACCGACAGAGCTCCCGACGACGTGCACGCCATAACCGCCCGAGATCACTCGCTTAACCGGTTCACCAGTCTCGGGATCAACCCGCAGCGGCTCGTCTTTCATGCTTTGCTTCACCTCGAAGCGGCGCGCGGGTTTCGCCGGATCGGTAGTTTCGTAAACGTAGATGGGCATGACGGAAGCTACTCGGTCGCGTGGCGTTTGGGAGCCTCTTTCGGCTCCACCGCGGTTTCGCCACCACCTGAGGCCAGGCCCATCCAGTCGGTGTGGAAAACCCCGGGCTTGTCTACCCGCTCGTAGGTGTGCGCGCCGAAGAAATCGCGCTGCGCCTGGAGCAGGTTTGAGGAGAGGCGCGCCTGTCGGTAGCTGTCGTAGTAGCCTAACGACGCGCTAAAGGCCGGCACCGCGACGCCCTGCTGGACCGCGGTCGCGATCGCGATGCGCCAGTTATGTTGCGTCTTCGCGATGATGTCGGTGAAATACGAATCCATCAGCAGATTCTGCAGGCCGGGATCGCGTCCGTAGGCTTCGACGATGCGGTTCAAGAACTTCGCCCGAATGATACAACCGCCGCGCCAGATGGTGGCGATGTCGCCGAAGTTCAGGTTCCAATTGAACTCCTTGCTCGCCGCGCCTAGCAACTCCATCCCCTGCGCGTAGGAGACGATCTTCGAGGCGTAGAGCGCGTCGTGGACCGCGGCGATCAAGTCGTCGCGGTTGCCCGAAAACTTCTCCACCTGCGGCGCGGGCAAAACCTTGGACGCTTTAACACGCTCGTCTTTACGCGAGGAGATGACGCGCGCTTCGACCGCGGCGTTGATCGTGGAGATGACGACCGACTGGCGAATCGCGGATTGCAGCGTCCAGATGCCGGTGCCTTTCTGGCCGGCCTTGTCGAGGATCACGTCGACCATCGCTTTGCCGGTATCGGGATCTTTCCGCCGGAAAATCTGCGAGGTGATCTCGATCAGGTAACTGTCGAGGTCGCCTTTGTTCCACTCGGTGAAAATATCCGCGAGTTCATCTGTCGTTAGGCCAAGGACGCCGCTGAGGATCGCATAGGCTTCGCAGATCAGCTGCATGTCGCCGTATTCGATCCCGTTGTGGACCATCTTCACGTAATGGCCGGCGCCGTCCGTCCCCATGTAACGGCAGCAGGGCTCGCCATCCACCACCGCGGCGATTTTGGTAAAAATCGGCGCGATGATATCCCACGAAGCGCGCGGGCCGCCGGGCATGAGCGACGGGCCTTTGAGCGCACCTTCTTCACCGCCGGAAACGCCGCAACCGACGAAGTGAATTCCTTTCCCCTCGAGATCCTTGCAGCGCCGTTGGGTGTCGGTGAAAAGCGAGTTGCCGCCGTCGATGATGACATCGCCTTTCTCCATCAGCGGCACGAGTTGATCGATGACTGCGTCGACCGGCTTGCCAGCTTTCACCATGATCATCGCCTTGCGCGGCTTCGAGAGCGCGCCGACGAATTCCTCGATCGTCCTGGTCGGCTGAATATTTTTCCCTTTACCGCGATTCGCCGCAAATTTTTCCGTGACTTCGGTGGTGCGGTTGTAGACCGCCACGGTGAAGCCTTTCGACTCCATGTTGAGGACGAGATTTTCGCCCATCACGGCGAGGCCGATCAGGCCAATATCACATTGATTCGTTTTCATTTTGGGTATCTCCTGACTGACCGCGGCGCGGCGAGGGCAGCACCTTACGTCCTCGGCGGAGCGAATGGCAATTTCCAAATCACAGATCCTGATCACGACCGCACCGCTGGTTCCGCTCCCCCCCGATTGGAAGAGTTCGGCCGGGGCGGTGGTGGATTTTTGGGGCGTCGTGCGCGGCCTGGAAGGGGGTCGCGAGATCGTGGGGATCGACTACGAAGCCTACGAGGCGATGGCGCAACACCAACTCGAGATGCTGGTGGCTGCGGCGCGCGCGGAGTTCCCGCTCGAGGAGATCGTTCTGCGACATCGGATCGGCTTCGTCGCCGCGGGCGAGGCCTCGCTTTTTCTCCGGGTCACCAGCGCGCACCGGGCGGAGGCGTTCGCCGCCAGCACCTCGCTGATCGCGGGGCTGAAAAAAAAAGTGCCGATCTGGAAGCGGGTGCTTTTCGTTAGGCCAAAAGAGGCCGGGACCCTGCAGCCGAACGAGCCGGTCGGCGCCTGCCAATGAATTGGGCAAACCGGCTGACTCTCGGGCGACTGGCCCTCACCGTCCTCTTCGTGCTCGCACTGAGCTCGAACTGGACTTACGGCCGCACGGTCGCGCTTGGGCTTTTCCTGCTCGCGAGCGTGACCGATTACCTGGACGGCGAAATCGCCCGGCGCTGGGGGATCATCACGAAGTTCGGCAAGCTGATGGACCCGCTGGTGGACAAGGTGATGATGGCGGCGGCGTTCATCTGTCTGGTGCCGATCGGCGCCGTCCCGGCCTGGGTGGCGACGATCGTGGTCGCGCGAGATTTCTTGATCACCGGGCTGCGGCTGCTCGCATCCTCGGAGGGCGTGGTGCTGCCGGCGGAGCGGCTCGGAAAACACAAAACTTCCTGGCAGATCGTCACCGTTGCCTATCTGCTGGCGTTGCTCGCGACGCTGGAGTTATGGCCCACCACGAGCGAAACCGGCTGGTGGCAGAACGCGTGGCACTATGGAGGCGACGGGCTGCTCTGGATCACGATCGGCCTAACGATTTACTCTGGCCTCGGTTATTTCTGGCGGCATCGGGATTTGGTGCGCGAGGTTTAGTTTCCTGGGAAGTCTCGCAGGAAGCTATCGCCAAAGCAGCCGTGTCATCCTGAGCGGAGCGGAGCGCAGTCGAAGGATCCTGCCGGGTTTCCTGAAAGCTTTCGCACGGGAATCGGCGCTGCTGTCCGATCTTCCCAAAAGATCCACGGGATCCTTCGACTCCGTTTCGTTTCACTCCGCTCCGCTCAGGGACACGGGATTGGGAGCTGCAAGCTCGCTGCTAGAAAAAGCTCTGCGGCACTTCGACCCGGTCGCCGGGCTGGAGCCGCGGATCGAGACCCGGATCGCGGCGAAATTGCCGAACGTCGTAAATTTTCGCTTCGCTTCCGCGCAGCAGACGCACGCGTTTTTGATCGGCAAAATCATTGAAACCACCGGCGGCATTGATCGCCGTGAGCAGCGTCATGTCTTCGGTATACGGCACGCGAGTCGGCGCCTTAACCGCGCCGCCGACGTTCACGAAACGCGACTGCGGCTGCATCACGATCGTGATGGTGGGATTGGTGAAAATTCTCGCCGAGCGATAGTTGCCCTCGATCGAACTGGCAAGTTGCCCCGGCGTCAGCCCGGCAGCGTGGACTTTGTTGATGTAAGGCATGTTGACCATGCCATCCGCGTCGACGGAATAGATATTGTTTACCTGCGTCTGTTCCTCGGTCGGGACGCCGCTGATTTTCAAGTCAACGGGATCGCCGGGTCGCAGGACCGAATCCGCACAAACCGGCGAGGCACAAACGAAAAGGGCGAAAAGGAGGAGCGCGCGCATTTAATATTTATCGGGATCGGAAGCGCCGTTGCTCGCGGTGGTGGCAGGAGTTTTTTCCCGCCGGCCGGTCTTCTTCTTCTGATCGCCGCGCGGCTGATAGTAGCCGTAGTAGCTCGTGTAGTAGTAGTAGTTTTGGTCGTGCTTGAGGTCGACGTTATTGAGCACCACGCCGAGGACGGTGCCGCCGACGCCGATGATCGCCTGCTTGACCCGCGTGAGCATGGCGCGCGGAAAACGACGATGTTGCACGACGATGATCGTCTGATCGACTTCGCTCGCGAGAACGGACGCATCGCTGACCCCGAGCATCGGCGGCGAGTCGAAAAACACGATGTCGTAGCGGGTTTTCAGCTCGGCGATCAGGTCGCTCATCCGCTGCGAGTTCAGGATGCCGACCGCGTCGGAGGGAAGGATCCCGCTCGGCAGAAGCGAGAGATTTTCCACCGACGTCCGCACGATCGCGTCTTCGAGCGGCATGTCGGTGGTGAGGTAATTCGTCAGGCCGACTTGGTTGTCGATATCAAAAAGCGAGTGCTGCACCGGCCGGCGCAAATCTGCGTCCACAATCAGGGTCGAGTAACCGCCCTGGGCGGAAATGAAAGCGAGATTCGCGAGGGTCGTTGACTTGCCTTCACCCGGACCACCGCTGACGAGTGAGATGGTGTTCGCATCGGGGCTCTTGCGGTTGAACTCAATATTCGTTCGCAGGATGCGATAGGCTTCTGCGTCCGGCGTGTCGCCGGCCTCCTGGTGGAGCAGCTTGATGTTCCGCGGAATGATCGCGAGCACCGGCACGCCGAGCAGAGTCTCGACATCTTCCATCGTCTTCACGCTGGTATCGAGATACTCGATGAAAAAAGCGAGACCGATGCCGAGCGCGAGACCGACGAGCGCGCCGAGCGCCATGTTCAAAGCCACCCGCGGACGCGCCGCATAAGAAGGCGGCTCCGCGACCTGTTTCACGCTCACCGCCTGGCGCGGCATCGCCATTTCCATCGTCTGCGTCTGCGCGCGCAGCCGCGCGCCGTCGCGCAACGATTTTTCCTTGATGTAGGTGTTCTTCGCCTTGGTGTAATTCGCGCTTAGGTTTTTCGAAGTGACCTGCTCCTCGTTGATGGTGGTGAGCCGGCTCTTGAGCTGGTCGCGTGTTTCCTTGGCGGAATTCAGGTTGCGCTGGAGAGCGTCGCGGACGCTCGAGACCTGTTGCTCGAGCTGGCGAATGTAAACGGCCTTGGTCGCGCGGAGCGCTTTCACCTTTGGGTGATTCTCGCCGAGGCCGGAGTTCAGGAGCTGCGCCTCTTGCGCGACCGCTTCCTGATAGTTAGGCAGGATCTTCTGGATCGTCGGGTCCTGGATGTCCAAGGTCGGCATCATCCGCATCAGGTCCTCGCCCTTGAGGTTCTCGGTCTGCTGCAGCTTGGCCTGCAAGGTGGAGACCTTGGTCTCGGCATCGTTCACTTCGCCTTCCTGTTTCAGGACGTTGGTGTTAGCGGAACTGACTGTGTCCTCAGTCCCTTCCGGATTCAGATCGACGATGTGTTCTTCATCGCGAATCCGCGCCACTTCCGCGGCCGCTTCTTCGACGCGCTTGTCTTCCTTGGCGACCTCTTCATTCATCGTCGAGACCGCGCGGTTAAGGATTTCGCGCTCTTCCTGCACGCGCTTTTCCTGGTAAACCGCGACGATCTTATTCGCGATGTTTGCGGCTTCCTGCGGGTCGGTATCGAGCACGCTGATCTGCAGCAGATCGGTGTTGCGGACTTCGTCGACGTTCAATTGGCCCCGCAAGATGTTATAGGCCTGCTCGCGGGTGGGGCGGTTGCCTTCGTGCGCCCATTTATCCTGCAGCTTCAGGTCTTCGATCACCGGGTAGAGAATGCCGGTGCGCTGGATCACCTGGTAAACCGTCGGGGCCAGTTGCGGATCGTGATAGGGAGCAGAGAGGCCGTCGCCGCCGAACATCCGCGGGTTTTCCGCCATCGATTTTACCTCGATGAAGACCGACGACTGATATTGGCGCGGCTGAAAATAGGTCACAACCGCGGCGGTGATGACCACCAATAGAAACGCCAGGAGGATGAGCACCCAGCGGACTCGAATCACGCGCCAGTAATCGAGAAAATGAAGTTTTACTTCTTCTGTTTGGGCCATGGAATCTCCAGCAGCGAGGGGCGTGAATCTAACAGAGGAACTAGCAGGTGCAATGCCCCCGGAGCGAGGGAAAAGCAGTCCTAGAAGGTCGCGTTGAGACCGAGGTAAACGCGATTGCGATAGTATTCGCGGAGGGCAACATCGGACAACACTTCGGTGAAGTTGTAACCCGCGATCACGGCAAAGACTCGGTTAATGTCGTAGCGCACGCCCAACCCGAGATCGACGGTGTCTTCCGTGAAGTCCGGCTGGAAAAAGGTCGGCGCGAGCACACCGGCATTATCGTCATGCTCATAGAAGACCGAGCCCGTCAGGGTAATGCGGGAAGCGACCGCATAACTGAGAGTCAGACCAGTCCGGAACGTCTGTCGCGACGGGCTGCCGGGAACATCCGGTTCTTCGAGGCCGAACCGGCTGACCCAGGCCAGCGAAGTCCGCTCCCCGGCGGCGTAACGGAGCGTCGACTCGGCGTAGGGCGACGTGCGCTCACCGAAATTATCGATCTCCCGAATTTCCGCGCCGCCTCGAATCGAGACGTTGAAGCGGGGATTAAAAGTGTGGTCGACGCCCGCGAGCAGGAAGTGCGAAGTGGAATCACGCGTGGCGACATCGAAGTCGATAATCTGGAACCGATATTCCCCCACTAAGGTCGTGGTCGGGAGAACGAGGAAGCGGAACTCGTTGCCGAAGGTGTGCTCGAAACGATCCTCGAACGCCCCGATATTGCTGTCGTCGTAATTGATCGCGCCGAAGGTGTAACTGGTGGCCGTCGAGAAGCGCGGCGCCCATTGATAGGCCAGGGTGAACTTGTCGGCGGTGTAAAAGTAATTCCCGGCGCGCCGGTTCACCCCAATGCCCGTGTTCAGGTCCGGCTCGGTCTGGTAGGTGATGTAAGCGTTCGCGGAGAGGGTGAGCCGCGGCGTCGCATGATGTTCCAACCCGAGCGTCAGCGCGGTGTTGATGTCGTATTCCTGACCGAAAGGTCGGTAGTAATAATAAGTCGCGCCGGCCACCGCCTGGAGATCGAAGCGGGTGCGCGCGCTGCCGAATTGATAGTCCAGCACGGCCGAGGCATTCGTAAACCAGGAACCGACGCGGCTCTCCTTCGTCGTGTAGACGTTGTCGTCGTAGCCTTCACGCACTGAGACCGAAATGTGAAAGGGCGACTTCGAGAACTTGCCGGTTCCGAGATTGCCTGACGATCCGCTGTCCTTGCTCTCATCACTGAGCGTCTCCTTACCGGAACCGCGCATGACTTCCTTGCCGCCATCGTGCGTCAACACTTCCTTGCCCGTCGCGTAACTGGCGCTCGAAGAGGAGTCCTCCGCCGGCGTCGGCGTGGGCTCGTCCTGCGCTCGGCCATCCAGCGGAGAACAAAGCAAAGCCGCCGCGGTCAGGGCAAAGGTCCCCGGCAGAAATTTTCGGATCGTCATGGAGATTTTGGGCAAATGCCTGGGGAGTTTACGCATCTTTTCCCGGCTAACGCGTCGAAGAGTAGGCGGGTTGCAAAAATGAGCAATCTTTTTCGGGTTACATTCCGGGTTCAATTTCCCGGCGCGGGAGAAGCCGCTCTGGCAGGCGCAATCGGTGCATTTTTATCGGGCAGCTCGAGTGGCGGTTGCAGGCCCGCGCCGCGGTCGCCGCGCCTCCAGAAATCGAGATGGGCCGCGTAGGATTTCTGCACCACAACCGAGCGCGGATCCCACGCCAGCGCGCGGCCAAACATCCATTCCGCCTCCGGGTATCGGCCTAACGAGTCGTAGGCCCGCCCGAGCGCGATCAGGAAAGTCTCGTCGTCCGGCGCGAGCGCGAGCGCGCGCTGGAAAGGCTCCAGCGCAGCCGTCTCAAACGAATCGCGGATGGCCATCGAGCGCACGTTTTCCGCCCGGCGGATCCTGCTTTCCCCAAGATAAAACCAAGTCTCGGGATTCTGCTGGTCGAGCGCGAGCGAACGGTTGGCCCAGCGCATGGCCGCAACGTGACGTTCATCGCGCAACGCGCTCCGCGCCTTTTCCGCGAAGATTTCCGCCGGCAGAAGAAACCAGCAACCGGCCGCCAGGGCGAGCGCGAGCAACGGAAGAACCAGGCGGCCCGGAGCGAACGGACCGGAGAACTGCTCGTTGCCCGCCGCGCGCTCGATCGCGGGATTCGCCAGCATCCCGAAGACAAGGGCGAGGAGCAGAACGTTAGCCGGGATATGGAGATTAAAATCGAAAGCGGAATGCACGCCGAGCGCCGCCACTGCGCCTAACGAACCCAGATTGAGCGCGAGGCCGTTGCTCGGAAGATGCAGCGAGACGGCGACCCGGCGCGGCCCGAGGCGTTGAAAAGCGCGCCAACCCCAGCGCACATGCGCCCCCAGGAAAATCAGCAGCAACGCGCCGCCGACCGCGCCGTATTCCGCCAGCAGGTGCAGGTAATCGTTGTGCACCTCCACCGGGTCGAGCTGCACCCGCGGACTGCGAAACCGGCGACCGTAGTAAAGGTAGGTCCCGCTGCCGGTGCCCAGGAGCGGTGCCGTTTTCCATTGCTCCACCGCCGCCTGCCAGAGATCGAGCCGCATGTTTTGCGTGTCGACAATCGTCTGCGCGCGACTGGTCAGGAGCCGGCTATTCTTAAACCCAAGAAAAAGCGCCGCGGCCATGATCAGCGCAAAGACCGCGCCGCCCAGCGCCGTTCGCCAGAAAATGGCGCTCCCGGCCTGCCGCAACACCAGCAAGGTCAGCACCGCAAACACGAGCAGGCTAAAGCTCGCGCTGACATACCCGCCGCGGCTGCCGGTGAGCGCCAACCCCGCGTAACAGACGCAACCGGCATATCCGAGCAGGACTTTTCCCCACACCGGCCAACGGCTCCAGCAAACCAGGCTGACGCAAAAAATCCCCAGCACCTCGAGGAGCCCGGCGAAGTGATTTGGGCAGACATAAAACCCGCTCGCGCGCCGGCCGTAATCGAACCGCTGCAGGAACGGGATGAGCATGAAATTGTTCCCGCTCCGGAACTGGATCGCGCCGATCACGACCTGCCCGAGCGCGACAACGACGAGGAAAATCAGTAGATAGATCCGCCGTTTCGCGGAGGTCAGAATCCCGGCCGTGAAAAAGTAAACCACCAGGCCGCCCAGCACCGAAAAAATGTCCGCCCGCGCGATGTAGGGGACCGGCGAGAACCAGGCGCGCGCCAGCACATAGCCGAAAAAGAGCGCCGCGGAGAGCAGGCAAACCCGGCCGGCGGCCGGTTTCGCCCGGAACATCAAGAGACTGAGCAAGCCGACCGCGGCAAGCAATCCATCTACGGGCAGACTAAAGGCCAGGCGCGTCCCGCCGATCAGGACCTGCATTCCCGCGAGCGCGAGCGCAAGGAGAATGGCTGCCAGTCCTTCGGATCCGCGACTAACGAGTGAAGGACTTTTTTCCAACGGTGAACCCGTGAAACGCCAAGCCGTGGATTGAATCGGAACCGCTTCTCCTCCGACTCAAGAAGGCGTCGGCCGACTAAGGATTGGTCGTCGGCGTCGGCTGGCAGGAGCCAACGAAAGCACCGGGATGCGAGGTGAGGAAAGCGCCCAACTGGCTCTCACGCACCGAGCGCTGCGTGCCGTTATCGCAAACCATGAAAAGCTGTTCCTGCGGATTGGACCCGCCACCACCGCCGCCGATCGATCCGGGCAGCGGCACTTGCGAAATCGGGCCGGTCGGGCCCTCACCCGGAATATCATTCGCGCCCTGAATCGCGTCCGCGCAATCCGGCGCGATCGCCAGGGCTGCATCCTGGATGACCGAAGCTTCGCTCTCCGCCGCCTGAACGGCCGCACTTACGATCGTGCCGACGAATGCGCAATCAGGATTGGAGCTGCAGCGCAGCACTGTCGCCACGATGTCACCTGCATATTCCCGGTGAGCAGAGACCGCCACCTTGGTGATCGCCGCCGCCTTCGGGCGATGCTTTTTCACGGCCGCACAGACCGCGGAAAGAAACTCCGGCTTCGTCGCATTGCGCATGGTTTTACCCGGGGGCAACCCCTCCTGGATCATCTCCGTCGGAGTCAGATCCCGCGCTGCGGAGGCAGACTGCGTAGCGAACCAAAAACCACCGGCCAAGGCCAGCAACAGAACCAGCGAAAAGGTCATGCGGACCAGTCCAGTCGCTAAAAATCCGCGTGGTGAGACCTGATGGAATTTTTTCATAGAGACTGGATAAACTTATGTTTTCTACCCCGCGCGCACGCGAGCGGTCAATATATATCTGCCGCCGCTCCCTTGGAAAAAGAGCGGGCAAAGGGAATCGAACCCTCATAGCCAGCTTGGAAGGCTGGAGCTTTACCATTAAGCTATGCCCGCGCGCGGCCCAAGGTGGCTTTACCGTGGAGAATTGCCAAGTTATTTTGCGCATGCGCCGCCGGGACGGGCCACTTGCCAAAACCTCCCGGCCCGGCTAACAACGCCTCATGAAATTCTCGCGCCTGCTGCTTCTCGCCTCACTCCTTGGAACCGCCACGGTCCATGCTGATCTCACCATCGTGCAGGAGGTCGAAAGCCAGAAGGGCGCCAACGAAATCACGATGAAAGTAAAAGGCAGCCGGGCCCGGGTCGACATCAACCCGCAGATCACCACCATTCTCGACGCCCAGAGCGGCGAACTCACTACCATCCTGCACGACCAGAAAAAAGTGATGCGCATCTCCGGCGATCGGGCCAAGGCGATGGCCGACATGGCACAGGCGATGTCGAAAGACGTGATGCCAAGCCAGCAATCACCGAAAGCCACCGGTAAGAAACAGAAGATCAATGGCTACGAAACCGCCGAGTATTCCACCGTCACCCCGAAAGCGCAGACCAGCTACTGGGTCGCGACCGACTACCCGCAATACCAGGAGATCATTCGACAGATGAATGTGCTGCAAAACGGCGCCTTCGCCGCGCTGCGCAAGAGCCTGCCCGATTTCAAGGATCTGCCGGGTCTGCCTCTTCGCACGGAGGTGAAAATGGACGGTCAAAACCAGATGACGAGCACGATCAAATCGGTCGACCTCGCGCCGGTGCCGGAATCCGTTTTCGCGATTCCGGCCGGTTATTCCGAGATGAAACTCCCCGATTTCCTCGGCGGGAAAACCGCGCCTGATCAACCGGGTCAGGAGTGAACTCCGTTGAACCGCGGCTGGTCCTGGCCTCCGGTTCGCCGCGCCGGCGACGATTGTTAGGCGCAGCCGGTTACCGCTTCGAAGTCGTCGCGCCGGAGATCGAAGAATTCGCGCCCGCGGCTCTCACCGTGCGCGAAATCGTCTGCTGGAATGCGCTTCGCAAAGGTCTCGCCGTGGCGCGGCGGCATCCTGAGGCGGTCATCCTCGCGGCCGACACGCTCGTCGCGCTCGAGGGGGAGATCATCGGAAAGCCCGCCGATCTCGCCAGCGCGCGGAAGATTCTGGCGCGGCTGAGCGGCCGGGCGCACCTCGTCGCCACCGGGGTTTTTCTCGGCTGCCTAACGAATGGGCGAACCGAGACCTTTGCGGTTAGCTCGACGGTCCTCTTTCGGCCGTGGGACCGCGGGCGGATCGATCGCTACCTGCGCGAGATCAACCCGCTCGACAAGGCCGGCGCCTACGCCGCGCAGGGCAAAGGACGCGCCATCGTCGCGCGCATTGTCGGCTCGCGGAGCAACGTCATTGGCCTGCCCATGGCTGAACTGCAGCGCGCACTTCCCCGCTTCGGCATCAAGCCTAACGCCTAACGAACTCCCGCGATTTCGCGCTTCGGCGCGACCGGCGAATCGTGCTTCTCGCGCCGGAGCACCCGGTAGAGGAACCAGACGATAAAACAGTTCGCCGCGAGGACGATGCCCGCGATCAACGTCGGCCGATACCACATGTGATGCACCTCGAACGGGATCAGGGCCGCGGTCGCGAAAACCATGAGGAATTCCGCCCAGCGCTGTTGCAAATACACGCCCGTTCCCTCTGTGAACAAGACCGCGGAATAGAAGAGCGAGACCAGTCCGGTGAAGCGCAACTGCCCGCCCGCAATCACGTCCTGCAGTCGGCTCAACAGATAAAGCGCAGGCCGGCTGTGCACCAGCGCGAGCTCGTCGCCCGCCCAGTCGCCGATTTTTTCCAGCCACTGCGTCCGGCTGTTCAGAAAAAGGAGCGAAATGCCGACGCCGAGGAGGAGCACGCCTTTCAGGAGCTTGAAGATCGCGATGATCTTGAGAAAACGCGCGCGCCGGTCCGGTTGGAGCATTTTCGGCGCGGGTTTCGTCACGTTCCCACGTGTCGCAGAACGCCTGCAACCTTCAAGCGGCTTACAATTTCGTGCGACCCGCCAGGGCGCGGGAAAGGGTCAGCTCATCGGCCGATTCGAGGCCGCCGCCGGCGGGCAGGCCGTGGGCGATCCTCGTTAGGCTAACCGGATATTTCTGCAGCAGATCGACCAGGTAATGGGTTGTCGCCTCCCCTTCCACGTCGGCCGCGAGCGCGAAAATGATCTCGTTAGGCTTATCCTTTTCCACCCGCTGCACGAGCGCTTCGATTCGCAGGTCTTCCGGGGCGACCCTATCGAGTGGGGAAATTCGTCCGCCTAACGAGTGGTAGCGGCCGCGATACGCGCTGGTTTTTTCCAGCGGCAAAATGTCGGTCGGCTGCTCGACCACGCAGAGCAATTCCTGCGCGCGGGAGTCGTCGGCGCAGATTTCGCAGAGATCTTCCGTCGCGAAAAAGCCGCAAAGCCGGCAGGGATGAATCGCCGCGCGCGTCTGCGTGATCGCGCTCGCGATCGCTTCCGGTTGCGCACCTTGCGCCTGCACGATCCAGAGCGCGATCCGCTCGGCGGAGCGCGGGCCGACGCCCGGCATCTGGCGGAGCTGCACGATCAGGTCGCGGATGGCCGCGGGGTATTCCGTGCGCTTCAAAGCGGGGCGAGCGGATCGGTCACCGGCGCCGGCTCCGTGGCCATTTGCAGAACAAGCGGTTCGAGCCGGTGCAGATACCACTGCAACGGTTCGTCGAGTGCGACATCGCTTCGGCGCGCGCGATTGAACTCGGCGAAGGCTTCCTTCCAGCGGCGTTCCCGGAAATAAACCAGCCCGGTCCAGAAACGATCGCGGCAATTAATTTCCTCCGCGCTCGCTTCCGCAGTGAGCGCGAGCAATTCGTAAACTTCAAGACGCTCGTGCGCTTCGCCGCTGCGCAGGAAATCAATTGGCCGGGCCACGATCTCCGCGCCCGCTTCGCTGAAAGCGCGCGGCCCAAGCAAAATCCGCGACCCGTAAACTTTGTTCGCGATCGCGAGCCGGCGGGCGAGCTCGATCGGCGCGCCGCTGATCACGACATCGCGGCTCACGGCCGCATCCGGCACCATCGCCACCACCGGCCCGGAGCTGATCCCAACTCGAAGGTCGACTTTGCCTAACGAGTCCGGCTGCTTGTAAGCCAGCACCGCCATCCGATCGCGAAAAAGCAAGGCGGCCCGGGCGGCGGCGGCGGCGTGGTTCGGTGCCGCCAGCGGGTAACCAAAGACGGCGTGAATTCCTTCGCCATCGGCGCCGTGCAGGTAACCGCCCTCCCGGAGGAAGAGTTCGCTCGCGGCTGCAATGAAATCGTTCGTGAGCCGGGCGCATTCCGCCGGCGGCAGGTCGTCGATCAGGTCCGCCTGGTTGGCGATTTCGCAGAACACAATCGTGACCTCACGGGTCTGCGGCGCGGTCAGGTCGGGCAGTTCGCTATCCGTTAGGCGCGTGATTGAAGCAGGCGCCAATCGGCCTTGAAAAACCGCCGCGGCCGCGCGCCGCCGGCGTCCGGATTCGGTGAGTCCGGTGGCGGCGGCGAAAAGGGTGGCGAGGAACGCGACGAGCAGACCGGGGAATGGCTGAAAAACAATCCCGCCTAACGAAAAGACAAAAGCGGCGCCGAAGATCTCGGCGAGAAGCAGCAGAAGCAGCACGACGCGGCGCGGCGGTTCCGCGACCTGCAGCATGGTCCAGGTGGTAGCCAGGCCGAGCCCGGCCACGAGCAGGTAATTTCCCGGCCCGAGGCCGTCGTTAGGCGAACCACCGGGGAAAAGCCAGGCGAGGATGGCGTTCTCGGGCCGGAGCAGCAGCCCGAATTTTTGCAGGAACAGCACGGCCGCAGCGGCGAGCGCGCCGATCCCCACCGTGGTGAAAAGGGAGCGTTTCATGCCGCCGGTGCGCCGGGGCCGTAAGATTGCAGCACCAGATCGCTGAGGAATTTATCCGGCGCATCGACCGCGGTCCGATCGAGCACGAATTGCGTCCGGCCGGTGTTTTTGCGGATCAGGCTGAGCCCGAATTGGAAATCCTTGAAGAGATGCGCGCAGAGGTCGTCCATTTTCATCCGCTCGGCTTCGGCCCGCTCCGCCAGCCGGGCGAGCGCCGAGTCGTCGAAGCGAAATTCCACGCCGTGTTCGCCGGAAAAGCGATCCGCGAAACGCGTCGCCTCGTGTTGCAGCGCGGCCTTCTCCTGCTGGTGCCCCTCGGCCAGCAAACGCTCGAGCACTTTCGCTGGCTCGCGGACCAGTTCCTCGGTCACGCGGAGCTGCGACAATCCTGAACCCGCTAGATAATATTTGTAATCGCGAAACAGTTTTTCCCAGACCGTGAGCAGCCCGCGCGCGCCGGTTTTTTCCTGGGCCGCGGCGGTCGCGATGAGGAGCAACGCCTCGTCTTCGAAGCTGATCTCGATCCGGTAAGCGCGGAAGGCGCGTTCGTATTGCCGGAGAATGCTGCCCTCGGAAAACTTCATGATCTTGAAGAGATCGTCGGCGCCGAGTTCCTCGCAGACCACGCGGACCGGCAAGCGGCCGATGAATTCCGGCTCGAAGCCGTACTCGACGAAATCGCCAGTCGTGACGTGTTTGAAAATATCCTGGTCGAGCACTTCGAGCGGATCGTTTTGGAAGCCGATCTGCCCTTGCGCGATGCGGCGCGCGACCTGCGTCTTGAGCCGCTCGAAGGCGCCGCTGACGACGAAAAGGATGTTGCGCGTGCTGATCGTTTCGCGCTTCGCTTTGCCTTTGCGCTGAAACTCGAACGCGGCTTGCAACTGGCCTTGGAGATCGCTCGCGCTCCGCAGCGGCACTTCGGTTTCTTCCATTAACTTCAACAAAGTGGTCTGCACGCCGCGCCCGCTAACGTCGCGACCGCCGACGTTGTTGGCCGAAGCGATCTTGTCGATCTCATCGATGTAAATGATCCCGAACTGTGCGCGACTGACGTCGCCGTCGGCTTTCTGCACCAGCTCCCTAACGAGATCTTCCACGTCGCCGCCGACGTAGCCGGTCTCGCTGAATTTCGTCGCGTCCGCTTTCACGAACGGCACTTTGATCAGCTCCGCGATGTGCTTGATCAGGTAGGTTTTTCCAACGCCGGTCGGGCCAACGAGGATCACATTCTGTTTCGCGTATTCGGTTTTCTCCGCGCGTTCCGCGTCCTCGGTTTCGAGCCGGCGCAAGTAGTTGACGTGATTGTAATGATCGCAAACCGCGATCGAGAGCACCTTCTTGGCTTCGTCCTGCTGGATCACGAACCGGTCGAGATGCGCCTTGATGTCGCGCGGGAGAAAATCGAACTCGAAGCTGTCATCGGGCTGCGGCAGCGGCTCGGCGTCGTCGCCGCTCTCAGCCCGGTCCGGCTGCGCGAAACTGGCGAAGGAAACCTTGTCGCCAAAGTTCGATTTCATGAACTCGGAGAGCTTCGACTGCAATTCTTCGGGTGACGGGAAGGGTGGGTTTTGATCCATGGAATGGGCGCGCGCCGGGAAACCTAACATCCGCCTCTCCCATGTAAAATTATCGACATCGTTAGGCAACCGACCGTCGATCCGGCCCTTGCAATTTTCGCCAACCCGTGCTCAGTGGAATCCCGCTTTGGCAGGTCTGCCCGGGCGCCGATTCGTTATACCCAATGTTACTTACTTTTCTCGCACAGGCTGCCCCGGCAGCTCCCGCTCCCGCCGGCTCCGGACTCATTGGGCTGCTCCCGATCGTGTTCATTTTCGTGATCGGTTATTACGTCATGATTCGCCCGCAAATGCGCCGGTCGAAGGAACAGGCGCGCCTCGTATCCGCGCTCAAGACTGGTGACGATGTGATTACCGCATCCGGCATCCACGGCCGGATCACGAATGTGAAGGAAACAACCGTGATCGTGAAAGTGGCCGACAACGTGAAACTCGAGATGGAGAAATCCGCGGTCACGAATGTGCTGAAACCGACGCAAGCTTGATATGACTCCTGCACTGACCTTTTTCCTCGGGCTTCTGTTGCTCGTTCTTTTCGGCTGGTATTTCGCGACTGATTTCGGGCCGCGCAAACGTCTCCTCGCCACGCTCCTGATGGCGTTACTCGTCGCTTTCAGCATCGCGACGATCTGGCCACCGGAGAAAAAAATCGCGCTCGGTCTCGACATCAAGGGCGGCACTTCGTTCCTCATCCGGCTCATCCCGGGCGACCGCCCGATCACCCAGGGCAATCTCGATCAGGCGGTCGAGGTGATCCGCAAGCGGGTCGATTATTTCGGCGGCGGCGAGCCAGTCATCAGCCCGGTCGGTAACGATCGCATCCTGGTGCAAATACCGGGTCTTGATCCGGCAAAAATCACCGAAGCACGGCAGCAGCTCTCGCGGGTCGCCAAGCTGGAATTCCGGTTGGTTTATCCGGATAATGGCGAGCGCCTGCGGGCGATCGACTCGGGCTCGGAAGTGATCCCGCCGGAATACCGGATCGAGAAATACGTTGTCGAGCAAGGGAGCGAAGGGAAAAAGCCGACCGAAGAGCGTTTGCTGGTAAAGAAGAAGGCCGATCTCGGTGGCGATCGCGTGACTGAGTCGAACGCTTACTACGGGCCCGAAGGCTGGACGGTGCAGCTGAAGTTCGACAGTGAAGGAGCGAAGAAATTCGGCCAGATCACGGAAGCGAACGTCGGTCATCGTTTCGCCATCGTGCTCGATGGCGCGATCCAATCCGCACCGAGCATCCGCACCGCGATCTACGGCGGCGACGCGATCATTACCGGGCATTTCGGGGAGCAGGAAGCGCGCGGCCTCGCCAGCGTGCTCGAGAACCCGCTGCAGACGCCCGTGAGCATGGAAGAACAGCGCAGCGTCTCGCCGACGCTCGGCCAGGACTCGATTCGCTCGAGCATTTTTGCCGGTCTCCTCGGCCTCGCGATCACGCTCGTGCTCGTGCTGATCTACTACAAATTCGCCGGCCTGATCGCGAACCTCGCGCTGATCGTGAACATCATTCTGCTGATGGGCGCGCTCACGATGTTCAACTTCGTGCTCACGCTGCCCGGCATCGCCGGCATCATCCTGACAATCGGCCTCGCGGTCGATGCGAGCGTGCTGATCTACGAACGATTGCGCGAAGAGCTCGCGCTTGGGAAGTCGCTCAAGCTCGCGGTGCAGACCGCTTACGAGAAAGCCTTTTCCTCGATTCTCGATGCCAACGTCACGACGCTGATCACGGCCGCCTGTCTTTTCTGGAAAGCCAGCGGGCCGGTGAAGGGTTTCGCAATTTCACTGACCCTGGGCATTCTCGCTTCGCTCTTCACCGCACTGATCGTGGGGCGCAATTTGTTTGGCTGGTTCGTCGATACGGAGCGGGTGAAAAAGGTTTCGATGCTGCACCTGATCTCGTCGCATAACATCAATTTCCTCGGCAAAGGTTTCCTCGCCTGCATGCTCTCGCTCCTGCTTCTGATCGCCGGCGCGACATCGTTTGTGGTCCGGGGCGAGCGGAACTTCGGCGTGGATTTCAAGGGCGGCGATCTGCTCTCGCTGAGCGCGGCGCCGAGCATCAAGGTAGCGGAGGTCCGCAACTCGCTGAAACCGCTTGGTCTCGACAATGAGCCGATCCAGGAATCGCTCCAGGGCGGACGCAATTTTCTCACGCTTCGCCTGCCGTTGAACACCTCGGAGAAGGTGGAAAGCGCGATCCGCGGCGCGATCCCGAACGGTGAATTCAAGGTCGAGCGCGAAGAGCGCGTCGGCGCACTGGTCGGCGGCGAACTGGCCAAGAGTTCGCTCTGGGCGCTTGGCCTCGGCATTTTCGGCATCCTGATTTACGTCACGTTCCGGTTCGAGCTCTCTTTCGCGGTTGGTGCGATCGTCGCATTGCTCCACGACGTGCTCATTACCGTGGGCGTTTTCTCGCTCATGGGACGCGAGCTGACGCTACCGCTGGTCGGCGCGATTCTGACGATTGCCGGTTATTCCATTAACGACACGATCGTTGTCTATGATCGAATTCGCGAAGGCCTCGCGAGCGGAAGACGCGGCACGATCGAGCAGATCATGAACGAGAGCATCAACCAGACGCTGAGCCGGACCATCCTTACCAGCACGGTGACGTTGATCCCCATTCTATGTCTCTTCTTCTTTGGCGGCGCGGTGCTGCGTGACTTCTCCTTGGCGATCATCGTCGGCGTCGCGGTTGGAACCTACTCCTCGATCTTCATCGCTTCGCCGATCGTCCTTTGGTGGACGCGCGCGCGCGGCGGCAGCGCAAGCAGCCTGCGCCGGGAAATGAATCAGAAAGCCGCGGTCACGACCCCGACGACGGCGGTCTGATTGCATTTTTGTGCGCCATTAGAAAAAGTTCGCGACAAACTTTGATTCATCTGCCAAACCGGCACGATGAGATCGACTTTGGCGCTTTTTTTTCTCCTGATCACCGCCTCGTATTCCGATACGCTGGTGATCTTTACGCTCTCGTGGGATCCACCGGCGACGGGCGACGCAATCGGCTATAATATTTACATGGGCGAGGTTTCCGCAGTGGTCGAGGGCGGCGGACGCAGTCTCGGGCTTTACGCCGGTCATGTGGCGTTGGGGAACCAGCTTAGTGTGCCGGTGTTTCTCAATCATCCGAGGACTTATTTCACGATCACTGCGGTGAACGCGGTCGGCGAAGGGCCGCCCTCAAACGAGCTCGTGTTAATGATGAACGGCAGCATGGCGCCGGTGGAGTCTGGCCCGGAGAGTTAAGCCTCTCTCTTTGCCTAACAAAACCTGCGGTTGACGCTCCCCGGGCGGGGTCGTAAGGTCGCAATCCAGTCAGCGGAAACTTTTTTAAATTCAACAGTTCGAGGAGAAATAATTGTCATGCCAGAAGTGATCGTTCGTAAGGGTGAGCCGGTGGACCGGGCCTTGAAACGCCTGAAGAACAAGTTGGACGCAGAAGGCATCCTCGAGGAAGTGCGCCGGCTGCGCGCCTTCGAAACGCCTAATCAAAAGACGCGTCGCAAGGCGAAAGCCAATGCGAAACGGGGCCGCGCCAAGTTCCGCTTTAACCCGTCCTAGCCGCGACGGTCGGTTAGTCGCACTCGCAGACGACTCGGAAGCCGAGATCGTTGCACGAGTAGCTTAGAACGTTCGATCCGCGCGCACTCGCGCGCAGGCTGTTGAAACGCGATTTCCAGCTTCCTCCCCGGTAAACTCGCTTCGTGCCCGACTTCGCGCCGCGCGGATTTGTTTTCGCGTTGAGCCGATACGGCTCGAAGAAATCGCTGCACCATTCCCAGACGTTGCCGGCCATATCTTCGATCCCGAACGGACTCGCGCCGAGTGGGAACGCGCCCACCGGCGAGCTCTCCGGGTAACCGTCGTCGATCTCGCGATCGCTCCACGCAAAGAGAGTGTTCCGATCGGCAAAGTTCGCGAGATCACCTCGCCCTTCCTGTACGCCCCAGGGGTATTTGCGTCCTTCGGTGCCGCGCGCAGCGTATTCCCATTCTGCCTCGGTCGGCAGCCGGTAGCGGCGGCGTTCCCGCGTGCTCAGCCACTGGCAAAATTTCATCGCGTCGGAGTTGTTCACGTAGACGACCGGGTGTTGATCGCCGGCGCCCGTGGCGCGTTTCCGCGCATGATCCCGCTCGAACTGCTCATATTGCGCGTTCGTGACCGGGTGCCGGGAGAGAAAAAACCGCGTGAGCGTTACGCTCGAGACCGGCGCTTCGTTCGGCGCGGCATCGGATTCCTCGGAGCCCATCTGGAAAGTGCCGGAAGGAATCAGGAGCAGCTCGAGGCCGATGGAGCTTTTGAATGGTTGGAAGCGGACGCGCTCCTGGGTGGTATCGATGACCGGTGCGACCACGGGCGCGACTGCCACCACGGTGGCCACGACTTTCGGCGGCTCTTTCACCATGACCGTAGCCGGCTCGGCGGATTCGGCGCCGCCGCCGTCGAACTGCTCAAGATAAAGGTCGACCATGTCCTCGGCGTCGCCCGGCTCAAGTCCAAGATTCTCAGCAACGTTGATGAAGGCGTCGCGCTGGTCGTCCGTCATGTCGTCGCTGTCGAGGCCGCTGAGCCGGAGCATGCGCATGAAGTCTTCCTGCGGGTTGAGCTTGCTCCCCGGTTTTCGATCCCCGGCCGCGATCTCCTCGGGAGTCGGAGGCAATACGCGGATGGCGCCGGTCGCGGCCAATTCAGCGTCGATTAGGTCGCGAATGCGTTCTTCGCTGAGCGCGTTGTCGCGCCCGAATTGCTGCAGCGTTTCCTCCTCATGCGGGAGCAGCCGCTTGTCATTCAGGGCGAAGGTCAGGTATTTCTGGAACTCGGCCACGGCGCGTTCTTCCGCCTGCGCCGCAAGCTGCTCGTCCATCTTCTGGCGCTTTTCCGGATTCAGCAATTCAACCCGCGCCTCGGTCAGGTAGCGAGATGATTCCTCAAGCCCGGAACGCAACAACTGCGCCAGCGGATTACTCGGCTGGTTCTTGAGCGGCAGCTTTTTCTGCCACCAGAGGAGCAGCTCGCGAAAATGCTCCTCGATCAGCTCGTTCGACGGATTGGTCTGCGGGTCGAGGCAGAGTCGCTCGTACAGGTCGGGCGAGTTATAACGATTCCAACCGTCCCACTTGCGCGGGTCGTCCGGCAGGGGCCGCGGAAAGTTCATTGCCGGCGGCGAAACTTAGACCACGACCAGAGCGCCCAACGCCTTGGTGGCGCGATCGAGTTCCCCCTCCGAGAGGCCGGTTTTGCGCTCGATCGAGACGGTGGCGACGTTGCCGCACGCTTGGACGGCGACTTCGAGCACCTGGTTCGCGTTGTATTCGTACGTCAGCTCCACCGGCGAGCCTTTCGGCAGGAAAGGCGGGAGTTCCACGTCGCAAATGCCGAGCGGCGTGCATTCCCCCGGGAGCGAGCTTTCACCCTCCACGATGCGGACGATCGCGCGCTGCATGTTGGCGGTCGCGGTGCCGAAGGAATTCTTCGCCGTTGCGGGCATCGCGGTCATTTTGCGGATCATCGGAAAAACGTATTCCTCGAGCTGCGTTTCATCCCAGAGCACCACGCCGAGCGTGTGCGAAGTGATGTTGCGCACCTGGATGAGGCCGCCTTCGCGGGAAGAAAATTGCTGGCGGGTTTCCGCGGGCAGCGAGCGTTCACCGGAGACTTCCTCCTCGTGCAGCAGCGAGAGAACGGCCTGGATGGCGGCGCCGACTGCGACCGCTTCGTCCGGGTTCACATCTTCCGCGAGCGGCACCGACGAGAGCCCGCTGATCATCTTGCGGACCATTGGCATGCGCGTCATGCCACCAACAAGCAGGATCTTGTCGACTTCGCTCCATTCCATCTTCGCCTCGCGCATCACGATCTCGCAGATCGCCTTGCACTTCTCGACGAGGTGGCGGGTCATTTTTTCGAAGTCTTCCAGGGTCAGCTCCAGCTTGATGCTTTTGCCGTTGTGGTTGTGGACAATCGTCGTCCGCGGCCGGCTCGAGAGCTGGATCTTTGCGGCGAGCGCGCGGCTCTGCAGGTCCTGGTAACTTTGCAGGTCGAGAAGCGGGTTCTCACCGTGCTGGCGATCGAATTCTTCTGCGACCCAGTTCACGATCACGTCGTCCCAATCTTTGCCGCCGAGCCGGTGATCGCCATTCGTCGCCACCATCTCGAGGCGATGCGCTTCGATCCGCATGAGCGTGACGTCAAAAGTGCCGCCGCCGAGATCGAAGACGAAAACCGTTTGGTCTTCATCGAGCTTGTCGAGGCCGTAAGCGAGCGCGGCGGCGGTCGGTTCGTTGATGATCTGGAGGACGTTGAGTCCGGCGAGGCGGCCGGCGGTGATCGTCGCGGTCCGCTCGGAGTCGTTGAAATAGGCGGGCACCGTGATGACGGCATCGGTCACCGGCATCTTGAGATATTTTTCCGCGTCGGTTTTCAGCTTTTTTAGGATCAGCGCGGAGAGTTCCTCGGCGGAGTAATTTTTTCCCTCGAAATCGCGGTGGAACTGCTCTTTCGATTTGCCCATCTCGCGCTTCACAAAATCGACGATTTTTTCCGGCTCCGCGACCGTGTTGTTTTTCGCCACGGTACCGACGATCGCGTTGGTCCCGTCGAAGAGGAGCACCGAGGGCGTGATACGTTCGCTCTCGGAGTTGGGAATGATTTGCGGTTTACCGTAGGCGTCAATGTGCGCGACGGCGGAAAAAGTGGTGCCGAGGTCGATTCCGACTGCTTTGCGTGTACTCATGATTATGATAGGAGAAATGAGGTGTTGTGAAACCAGGTTGCCTGCTCCTCACTGCAGTTTTCATGCCCGCCACGGAAAGCAATCGCCGGCGGCTCGCGCCCCGGCCCAGAAAAGGCCGGAATTTCCGGGAAAAGCGCCGGCCCGTCGCCGCCTAACGAAATCGCCTAACGACGATTTCTTCCGGCCGCAGGACCTTGTCGCGCCAGCGGAAGCCGCGCTTCAGCCGGGCTACAATCCGGCCGTCCTCTTCCGCCGTCGCGGCCGGCTCCACGCTGACCACGCGATGCAGCGTCAGGTCCACTTTGTCGAGTGGATCGATCGCGGTCACCTCGAGGCGGTGGAGAATTTCGACCAGGAAATGAAGCGTGTTCTCGAGATTGTCGCGAACCTGAGGACTTACCGGTGCACCGTCCTCCGCGGGCGGCGCCTCGGCTTGGGCGAGGATGCGCGCCAGATCGTCGTAAAGCACCACAAGGTCGCGGATGAACGGCTTCTGGAGAGCGTCGCGGACGAAATTATCGCGGTAACTGAGCAACTCCTGATGGAGCGAATCGAACAATTTCTGGTTCACCGATTCGCTGTCGCGAATGGCCGCCAGCTGCTGCTCGAGCTTCTGGAAATGGAGCGACTCAAATTTCCGCACCATCGATTCCTCGAGCGCCTCCATCCGCTGGCCTAACGAGTGCATCCCGCTGATCAGCACGGAAATGCCTGAGGCGACCCGGTCGTCATCCGGTCCTGCCGCCTGCACGCTGAGTAATTGCATCGCGGCCGCGAAGTCCGTCTCGATCTCGGTCATTTCACTCATCGTCGAAAAATCAGGCGCGTCCGTAGTGGCGGCGGATGGCTTCCACCAGCCCGGGCACGTCGTATTGCTTTGCTTCCACCGCGACTGCGAGGCCGCGCGCGCGCGCCGTCTGCGAGGTGATCGGGCCGATGCTGGCGACCTCCAGGCCCTGCGGCCAAGGGAGACCGAGAGCAAGGAAATTTTCCACGGTGGATGAACTGGTAAAGGTGATCATGTCGGCGCCCTGTTCCGTCAGTCTTGTCCGCGCCCCCGTCCGGTCATCCGTCTCGGGGACGGTCCGGTAAGCGAGGGCGACGTCCACGATGGCTCCCATGGCTGTTAGCTCCTTCGTTAGCAGGTCCCGCGCCTCTTCCGCCCGGGCGATGAGAATTCGCAGGTTCTCGATGTCGCCTTCTTTCTTGAACGCGCGCACCACGCCCTCGGCCACGAACTCGTCCGGTTGCAGATTGACCTTGAGGTGGAACTCCCGCACCCGCGCCGCCGTCGCCGGCCCGATCGCGGCGATCCGCGCCGCGCCGAGGTCGCGCGCGTCATCGTAGAGTTTGTAGAACATCTCGAAGAAGGCGGAGACGCCATTCGGGCTGGTGAAAACGATCCAGTCATAGCTGTGGCAATCCTGCACCAGCTCCGCGAAGGCGCGCAGATCGGTCGGCGGCTCGACCCGGATCGTCGGTAGCTCGATCACTTCCGCACCGAGATCGCGCAGCCGGCTACTGAGCGCGCCCGCCTGCTTCCGCGTACGCGTAACCACGATGCGTTTGCCGGAAAGCGGACGATCGGCCTGCCAGTCGAGTTTTTTGCCTAACGAAACCACTTCGCCGAAAACCGCCACCGCCGGCGCGGTGAACTCCGCCTCGAGCAGACGCTGCGCGATCGTTTCCAAGGTTCCGGTGACTGTCTGCTGCCGGCCCGTGGTGCCCCAGCGCACGAGCGCGACCGGCAAATCTTCGCGCACACCGTGCGCGCGCATTTGGGTGACGATCGCGTCGATTCGCTCCACGCCCATCAACATCACCTGCGTCCCGCCCAGTTTCGCGAGCGCCGCGAAATCGATCGCGCTCTCGGTTTTCTCCGGGTCTTCGTGGCCGGTAAAAAAAGTGACATGCGAAGTGATCCCACGCTGCGTCACCGGGATGCCGGCGTAAGCCGGGGCGGCGATCGCAGAAGTAACTCCGGGCACGACCTCGAACGCGAGCTTCGCCTCCGCCAGCGCGAGCGCTTCTTCGCCGCCGCGCCCGAAGAGAAACGGATCGCCTCCTTTTAGCCTGACGACTTCCAAACCCGCGCCCGTTTTTTCCACGAGCAGCGCATTGATCTCGTCCTGCTTCAGGGTGTGCGCGCCCGCTTTTTTGCCGGCGTAAATGATCTCCGCCTTCTCCGGCGCCCACGCGAGCATCTCCGGGTTGCAGAGGTAGTCGTAGACCAGCACTTCCGCGCGTTCGATCAGTTGCCGCGCGCGCAAAGTCACCAACCCGAGATCGCCCGGTCCGGCGCCGACCAGGTAACAGCGTCCTTTTTTCTTTTTATCGGCCATAAATTCTCTCCCAGAGCGCGGCCGCGACCGCTTCCGGGTCGTCGCTCGTGCCAGCGACGCGGCCCGTTTTCGGCGCGCCTGTTTCCGTTTCAAAAATCTGCGCCTGCAGTTGCAGCGTCGCGCCCTCGATCCTCGCCTGCACTCCAACTGGCGAATCGCAGTCGCCATCGAGCAGCCGCAGAAATTCCCGCTCTGCGCGGAGCGCGACAAACGTCGGAAGATCATTGATCGCATCCAGCAGTCGCCGCGCATTCTCATCGTCGCGGCGAATCTGCAGCGCGATGATCCCCTGCCCGCCCGCCGGCACAAAATCATCCGGCGAAAGCACCTCGCCCTGTACGTCGAGCCCGAGCCGTTCCAGACCAGCGCGCGCCAGGATGATCCCGCTCCAGCCTTCGTTTTCCTGCAGTTTCCGCAACCGAGTCGGCACGTTGCCGCGCAGATCGATGATCTGGAAGTCCGGCCTCACGAATCGCAATTGATGCTGTCGCCGCACGCTCCCCGTCCCGATCGTCGCGCCGGCCGGGAGGCTCGCGAGGCTGCCGCCGTGTTTCGTGATCAGGACATCTTCCGTCTGCGCCCGGGGTAACGCGGCGCGCACTTCCAGTTCCGCGAGCCGCTCACTCGGCAGATCCTTCGCGCTGTGCACCGCGACGTCGATCCGCCTAACGAGAAGTTCCTTTTCGATCTCGCGGGTGAACATCCCTTTGCGGCCCGCTTTGCGATCAAGCACCGGCGCGCTTTTCGAGCCTTCGTCCCCGCTCGTGCGGATGATCTCGACCGCGATCTCCAGCTCCGGCCAGGCGCGGCGCAACGCCGTTTCCACCAGTCGCACCTGCGCCAGCGCCAGCTCGCTCCCGCGCGAGCCGAGCACGATCCGCTCGATCACGATTCCGACGCCCGCAGCTCCAGCGCCGACCCTTCCCGCCGCGCCCGCGCGGAGCGTGAACCAGCCGCTGAATTCGTTTACGTGGCCGGCGATAATTTCCTCACCCGCGGAGATCTGTTGACGGCGTTGGGCGAGCGATTGCTGGGCGATCGATTGCAGCGAATCGATGTCGTAAAGGAAGACGCCTTCCATCTCGTTCACGTCCGGCGCGACGTCACGCGGCACCGCGATGTCGATGATGAAAAGTGGTCGGTCGAGCCGGTCATGGAGCAGCGGCTCCAGGGTTTCGCGCGTGACGATCGGGGTCGGCGAAGCGGTTGAGGAAACCACGATGTCGACCTCGCGGCATTGCGTTTCCCAATCTTCCATTGCGACCGCGCGGCCGCCGACCTGCGCGGCCAAGGCCTCGGCGCGTTCGGGCGAACGGTTGCAGACGCGGAGATCGCGCACTCCGCGCTTCACGAGCGCGCGCGCCGTCCGCTCGCTCGCTTCCCCCGCACCGAGCAGGAGCACTTTGCGGGTATCAAAGTCACCGAAAATTTGCTCCGCCAGATCGACCGCGACCGAGCCGACCGAGACCGCGCCGCGGGTGATCTCGGTATGCGTGCGGACCTGCTTCGCAACCCGGAAAGCACGCTGAAAAAGCCGATGCAGAAACGGCCCGGCCGTGCCGGAAGAGCGCGCCGCTTCGTAGGCTTTCTTGGCCTGCCCGAGGATTTCGGTTTCGCCGATCACCATCGAGTCGAGGCCGGAGGCGACCCGGAAAAGATGCTGCACACATTGCTGCGCTTCATGCCGGTAGAATGATTCCACTTCTTCGCCTAACGATGCGCCGTTGCTCAGCAGGCAATTCGCGATCAGTTCGGTCGGGATCGGTTTCTCCGCGGCGGCGTAAACTTCCACGCGGTTGCAGGTGGTGAGGAGCAGCGCCTCGGCGCAACCGACCGTCTCGCGCAGAACGCGATCGATTTCGGCATGACCGATGAAACGCTCGCGCGTCTCGACATTTGCAGTGTGATGGCTCAGGCCGACGCAGAAGAGATGCATCACATCGACTGGGTCTGCGAAAGAAAGGTGATGCCCCAGAGCAGGGTGAGGGCACCGCTGAAGGCGATCACGCAGAGCATCGCAATCCGCCGCGGTGCCGTGGTCCCAAGATGCCGCGCGAGCAGAATCGCGGCATAGAAAATCCAGACGCCCAGCGACCAGGCGACTTTGCCGTAAGGCAGCGGCTGGCCGGTAAAAAAACCGGCCGCAATCCCAGCCGTGAGCAATCCGAACCCGAGCCAAAGCAGCCGGGTGATCGCCGCGAAGAGATCGGTCAGCGGGGGGAAATGATAGAACATCGAGTTGAGCTGGCGGCGTTTCAGCTGCCGGTCCTGCACGAGGTACATCAACCCCGCCACGCAGGCGAGCGCGAAAGCCCCGTAGGCGATGAGAGAGACGGAGGCGTGGAATTCCAGCCATGGCGTCGGCGTGGAATTCATCGTGTGCCAGGTATCGATCGGCGCGATAAGCGCGAAGGTTTGCAACCCGAAAACCAGCGGAGCCGTAAACGCGCCCATCAGCGAGAGCCGGTAAGCCGGCCCGACGAGCAGGTAGATCAGCGCCACCGACCAGGCGAGGAAGATGAAAACCTCGAAGAGATTGGTCAACGGACAGCGGCCGAGCGCACGCCCGCGCACGCTCAGAAAAGCGGTCTGAAAAACGAACCCGAGCGCGATCGCGATGAAGTTAAAGCCCGCCGGCCGGTAGGCGCCGCCGCGGATCGCCAGCACCGTCCGCACCATCGCGCCGAAAAAGCAAAGCGTAGCGATAATGAGTAGATCGCGATCCATGAGGGCCCGAGTGTAAAAGAACCGGGCAATCTTGGCAATCGCCTCGGAAGGTTACTTTCTCACGGTTATGGTCGTTCCAAAACCTATGTAGGCCCGCTTCCTGCTTTTTGTGTCGACGACATGAAAAGGCTGCCGTTCAAACGACCCGGTTCCGCTCCTCGCAACGCGCCTCCCAAAGCCGGGAAGATCGACGATCATCCGGAGGCGGAAGCGTTGATGCGCAACCTCGACAAAGTCTACGAGCGCCTGCGCCGTCGCGCCCGGGCCGAGTGGCTCCGAAGCCACTCCGGCGCCGATCCCAGTGACGCCTGCGTCAGCGTGCGGATCACCTCCGGCGACGGCACCGAGATCGCCCTGAGCGGCAAGGGCCGGCGGCCCAAACCGTGAGCGCCTAGAAGGCCTTCAGCGCGCTGCCAATGTCGCTGCCGATCTCTTTCGCGCTGCGGTTGACGAGACGGGCGTAGGGATTGTTGTCGCCTTTCGCGCCGAGACTGAAGAGGCCGCCACTGTTGGCGCCGCTCCGACGTTCCTGCTCGAAAGTGAAAAGGACCTTCTTGGTTTTGCCGTCGACCACTTCACCGGCGATGGCGACGCTGGCCGCCCCACCCGCGAGCCCGGCGATGCCGCCGAAATGCCGCGCCGCTTCCGAGCCCGGGTGAACCGCCGTCACATGGGCGCGAATCAGGAGCGCGCCGGCGGCAGCGGTGCTGCCTTGGGAAACAGTGAGACCGCGGGGCGCTTCGTCTTTCACGCCTTCGGCAAAAGTCGCCGTGACATGGGCGAGCGCATCCGTCACCGGTTTATAGGAATTGTCTTCCTGCGGCGGGAGTTGAGCGCCTTTGCTGGAAACGGGGGCAACCACGATCGACTGGTAGTTCGCAAGCGCGAAGGTCTGCATGATCTGGACGTGGTCGAGATCGTGCCAGTCTTCGTATTTGCCGGGGGCGTTGGAAGCACCGCGAGCGAGGACGGCGGATTGAAATTGGGTGAGACTGGCGCCCATGAGGAACGCGAGGAGCAGATATTTTTTATGCATGGGCGGCGAGGCTAGGCGGCTCGTTAGGCGGGAGTAAAGGATATTTATCGCCTGGACGCAGAGCAGGCAGCCGGGCGGCTGCGATTGGTAAAGGATGAGTGCAATCAAAGAGCGCGACGTAATCATCATCGGCGGTGGAATCGCGGGGTTGTCGGCCGCGATTTATCTCGGACGCGCGGAGCGCGACACGCTGGTGATCGATTCCGGACATTCGATGGCCACGTGGGAGCCGGAAGTGCGCAACTATCTCGGGTTCCCGAAAGGGGTCTCGGGCGAAGACCTGCTAAAATTTGGCCGGCAACAGGCGCGCTTTCACGAAGTCGAGTTCGCGCACGATGAAATCAAGAGCGTCCGCCGGCGCAAAACCGGTTTCACCCTGCGCGGGCGGCGAACCAGTTACCGGACGAACCGGCTCCTGATCGCAACCGGCATCTTCCACCTCCCACCCAAGATCGCGGGTGTGAAAGAGTGCCTCGGGCACAGCATGTTTTTCTGCAAGGATTGCGACGGCTACCGGGTGCGCGGAAAACGGATCGCTATCTGTGGCGCGAACGATGAGGCGGTCGAGTATGCGCTCGGGATGCTCAGTTATTCCGCCTGCGTAATCGTCGCCACCAACGGCGAGAAACAACGTTGGAGTCCGCGCCACACGAAGTGGCTGCGCGAGTACGAAATCCCGGTGCACCGCGCCAAGATCACCGGCGTCGATCATCGCGCCTGCCAGGTGCGCGGGCTGCGCTTGAAAGGTGGAACCGAGGTACGAATCGATTACATTTTCACCACTCGCGGCGACATCTTTCACACAGAACTGGCAGAGTCCGTCGGCGCGAAGCTCGATCGCGACGGACAGATCAAAGTCGACCAGTGCATGCGCACGAACGTGCCGCGGCTTTACTCCGCTGGTTGTGTGACGCCGGCGAATTGCCAGATGATCATCGCCGCCGGCCAGGGCGCGGCGGCCGCGCAGGCGATCAATCGCGATCTCTTCGAGGAAAGCCTGCGCACGCATTCGCTCCGTCGATTACGCGAAGTGCAAATCGAGGAGAAACGAACCGAACCCGAGATGAGTTAACGAGACGAAATTCATTATTTCCCGCCTTTCCCCTTGAAAACTTCCGCGGCAAACAGAGTATGACCTCGCAATCTATGGATGCTTCTTCTTCCGTCTCGACTCACGCCGCGCACGATCATTCGCACCACGAAGAGCATGGACATCATGAGCTCTCCTTCCTGCAGAAATATGTTTTCTCGACCGATCACAAGGTGATCGGCCTGCAGTATCTCATCACCGGGCTGATCTTTTTGTTCCTCGGGTTCTGCCTGATGATGCTGATGCGCTGGCAGCTCGCTTTCCCGGGCACCCGGTTGCCGATTGTCGGCACGATGCTGGAGAACGTCCTCGGCAAAGGGGCGATGGAAAACGGCGTGATGACGCCGGAGTTTTACAACTCGTTAGGCGCGATGCACGGCACGATCATGATCTTCCTCGGGATCGTCCCGGTCGCGTTTGCGGCCTTCGGCAACTTCGTCGTGCCGCTGCAAATCGGCGCGCCGGATATGACTTTTCCGAAGATCAACATGGCGAGCTACCAGGCGTTTTTCGTCGGCGGCATCATCATGCTGGTGAGCTTCTTCGTCCCCGGCGGCGCGGCCAAGGGCGGCTGGACTTCCTACACGCCGCTCTCGGATCTTGCGGATAAGGGGCCGACCTATCACATCATTTTTAACGGCCAGACGTTGTGGCTGATCGCCTTCATCATGCTGATCACGTCGTCCCTGTTAGGCGCGGTCAATTTCATCGCGACGATCATCCAGCTCCGCGCGAAGGGCATGACCTGGATGCGGATGCCGTTCTTCGTTTGGGCGCAGTTCGTAACCGCGTTTTTGCTTCTCCTCGCTTTTCCGCCGCTGGAGTCGGCGATCGTGATGCAACTGATGGATCGGATCGGCGGCACGAGCTTCTTCCTCCCGACCGGCCTCGTTGTGAATGGCGCGCAGGTCTCGATCAGCGGCGGCGGGAGCCCGCTGCTCTGGCAGCATCTTTTCTGGTTCCTCGGTCACCCGGAAGTTTATGTGCTGATTTTGCCGGGCATGGGCATCGTCGCCGAGGTGCTCGCGAACAATACGCGCAAGCCGCTCTGGGGTTACAAATCTCTGGTGCTCGCCGCGCTCGTGCTCGGGTTCCTCTCCTTCATCGTCTGGGCGCATCACATGTGGCTCACCGGCATGGGCACGGTGGTGAGCGCCTTTTTCCAGACGACGACGATGATCATCTCGATCCCGTCGGTCATCATCTTGAGCGCGTTCTTCATCTCGCTCTGGGGCGGCTCGATCCGGTTTACCGTGCCGATGCTCTTCGCGACGGCGTTTTTACCGATGTTCGGCATCGGCGGTCTCACAGGCATACCACTGGCGTTTAACACCGCCGATCTTTACCTGCACGACACCTATTACGTGATCGCGCATTTCCATTACATCGTCGCGCCGGGCACGATCTTCGCGGTCTTTGCGGGCGTTTATTATTGGTTTCCGAAGGCCACCGGGAGAAAGATGAACGACTTCTGGGGGAAGGTGCATTTCTGGCCCTCGCTCATCTGCATGAACGCCATCTTTCTGCCCATGTTTCTCCAAGGCATGCTCGGGATGCATCGCCGCTGGTATGACGGCGGCCAGGGCTGGAATCTTGCCGCCGAGAAGGTCTGGGGCTTGAGCGGTTTCCACTGGAACCTGCCGATCTCGATCGCCGCCTGGACGATGGGCGTGGCGCAGATTCCTTTCATCATCAATTTCTTCTGGAGCATCTGGCACGGCGAAAAAGTGGACGACAATCCATGGGAAGCCACCACCCTGGAGTGGACCGCGCCCTCGCCTCCTCCGCACGGCAACTTCCTTACCGCCCCGGTGGTTTATCGCGGACCTTACGAATACAGTCTGCCGGGTCGGGCCAAGGATTACACGATGCAAACCGAGCCGGTGCAGCCCGGTGAACACACGGTGCACGAGCCGACCATGTCGCTCGGTCACTAGCCGGTTGCCTCAAGCCTAACGAATCGCGCACATGGAAATCCCTTACACAGTCACCGCCCGGCCGGATACCGGCCTTTGGAACGCCAAGATCGGCATCTGGCTTTTCCTCGCCTCGGAAGTGATGCTCTTCGGCGGGCTTTTCTCCGCCTACATCTTCCTTCGCCTCGACGCCGAACCCGGCTTCTGGCCACATGGTCTGCTCAACGTGCCCGTCGGCACGATGAATACCGGCATCCTCATCGCCTCCTCGGTCACCGTGGTGCTCGCCTGGGCATCGCTGAAGATGCGGCAGTTCGGGCGCTACAAGTTCTACATGGGGATCACGATCGTCTGCGGGATCGTCTTCCTTTTCGTGAAACTCTACTTCGAGTGGCCGCAGAAGTTCGACCACTTCGGCGCCTACATAAAGCCGAGCGCGATGGAGAAGTACGAGAAGTATCTCGGGAACAAACATCTCCTTTCCGAAGGTCTGGCCCCGCGGGTCGAGATCACCGGTCATCTCCACAACAACGAGGCGCTGAACGATCCGAAGATCAAGGAATACGAGATCGGCCTCGATCCAGTCTACACCGACCCGACGAACCCGAAGATGGATCGGCCGCACTTTTTCTATCTGCCGCCGACCGAGACGATGGCGACGATCGACAAGGCGGATGTGGAACGCGCGACCATGTTTGTGCCGTCGCACAGCACCTTCTTTGCGACTTACTTCACCATCACTGGCCTGCACGGCCTGCACGTTCTAGGTGGCGTGATCGTCTTCTGTTACTTCTTCCTTTTCGGCGGCAAACTCTACCGGCAAAACCCCGAGCACCTTGCAAACCGGGTTGAGGTCGCGGGCTTGTTCTGGCACTTTGTCGATCTGGTTTGGATCTTCGTTTTCCCGCTCTTCTATCTTCTCTAACCGATGAACAACCCGCCTGATATCTCGCCTTCCGAACACGAGACCGAGCAATACGCGCACGACGTCAGTAAACACGTCCGCGGGTATCTCATCGTGGGCGGGACGCTCATCTTCTGCACTGCGCTCACGGTCTTTCTTTCCTATGTGAATTTCGGTTCGCAGAAGGCCAACATTGCCGTCGCGATGCTGCTCGCGGCGTTCAAGGCGGGTCTGGTCGCTTACATTTTCATGCATCTGTCGGCGGAGAAAAAACTGATCTATAGAGTGCTCGTTTTTACCGGCATTTTCGTTTTCGCCCTCTTCTGGCTCACCTATCTCGCCTGGTACGATCCGATCGTTCACTAAATGTCGCTCAAAGGTTTCCACATCGTCTTCATCACCTTCTCGACCCTGCTCGCGTTTGGGCTCGGTGTCTGGTGCCTGTGGGTAAACAAGACTTCCGCGACGACCGCTTACACGCCGGGGGCGATCGTCGCCTTCGCGGCCGCGATCGTGCTTGTGATTTACGGCTGCTGGTTCTGGCGAAAAATGAAACGGCTCCGTTTGATTTGATGAAGAAAAAACTACTCGTTCTCCTGGCGACCGTGCTCGCCTCGTCCGCTGGTGAGGCGCTTGCCTGTGCCACCTGTATGGGCGCAAAAGATTCCCAATCGACCGCGCATATGGCGATCGCCATCTGGGTCATGATCGCTGCCGTGATGTCGGTCCTCGGCGGCGTCAGCGCTTTCGGCGTGCACCTCTGGCGGCACGCGAGCATCCCGCTCGAGCCGCATGAGCAGCTGATCAACGAGGACTTTGAGAAATATGACTAGTCTCGCGCTGATCAACGAATTTCTGGGAATTCCGCCGAACGCCTCTGCGCACGGCTACCAGATCGATCACATCATCGAGTTCAGCCATTGGTTCATGGGCGCGCTCTTTGTTGGGTGGTCGGCCTTTTTCATCTACGTGCTCATCCGTTTTCGGCAGGGCCGCAGCCCGGTTGCGAGCCACGAAGGCGTGACCAGCGGGATCTCGACGCATTTGGAATTTGCCGTCGTTCTGATTGAAGCGGTGCTCCTGATCGGTTTCGCGGTTCCGCTTTGGGCGAAACGGGTGAACGAATTTCCCGCCGACAAAGACGCTATCCTCGTCCACGCGATCGGGCAGCAGTTTAACTGGACCTTCCATCTTCCCGGTCCCGACGGAACCTTTGGCCGCCGTGAACTCGACCTGGTCTCGAACGCGAATCCGCTCGGTCTCGATCCGGCCGACCCCGCCGGCAAAGACGATCTGACCGCGCTGGGGGAACTGCACGTGCCGGTCAATCGCAACGTCATCATTGATGTCTCATCGAAAGACGTGATCCACGATTTCGATATTCCTGGGATGCGGATCGCGCAGGACGCGATTCCCGGACAGATCATCCCGATGTGGTTCAAGCCGATCAAAACCGGCAACTACGAGGTCGTCTGCGCCCAGCTTTGCGGGCTCGGCCATTACAGCATGAAAGGCATGCTCGTGGTCGATACGCCGGAAGATTATCAGGCCTGGCTAAAAGAGCGGATGGAACTCTCGGGCACGCAAAGTGCGCCGCCGCCCCTCGCGCGGCCGCCCGGCGAACCTGCAGTTGGCCCGACTCCCGGCACCGTGCCCCCTCCGGGCGCCCCGAAAACAGCGAACCCCGGCGGCGGATAGGAATGGTGAATACCGGCTTGGCGCCGGAGCACCACGAATGATCTGATGCGCACGCCCGCCGCCGAGACCGAGTCCCCTTCTCCGTTACTTTGCCTGGTGCACTGCCGGCGCGACTCTGCTGCTGATCTGCAGCGGCGGCATGGTCACGAGCAAAGGCGTCGGCATGTCGGTGCCGGATTGGCCGACCACGTTTGGCTACAACATGTTTTTCTTCCCGTTCTCGCAATGGGTCGGCGGGATTTTCTTCGAACACACGCACCGGCTGGTTGCTTCGGTGGTCGGATTTCTCACCATCATCCTCGCGATCTGGCTGGCCTGTTCCCGCGTGCCGCGGTGGCTGAAAAAGCTCGGCTGGGCGTCGTTAGGCATGGTCATTCTTCAGGGGGTCCTCGGTGGATTGCGCGTCACCCTGATGAAAGATCAGATCGGTATCTTCCACGCTTGCGTCGCGCAGGCATTCTTCGCCCTGCTCGTGCTCATCGCCCTTGCGCTCTCGCCGGTCTGGCAGCGAGCGGGCTCAGCGGTCGTTAGGCAAAACCTTGCGCCCGTCGTCCGCTTCGCGCTTTTCATCACCGCGGTCGTTTATCTGCAGCTCGGTCTCGGAGCGACCATGCGGCATCAGCATCGCGATCTTTCGATCATCGATTTCCCGCTCGCCTACGGCCAGTTGATTCCGCGGACCAGTCCGACGGCGATCGCAGAGATTAACGCCGTGCGCGATCGCACGGCGCTCTCCGACGTGACCGGCGGGCAAATCTGGCTGCAAATGGCGCATCGCTTTGGCGCGCTGGTCATCGGGTGCTCGATCATCGCGTTCCGGCTTTTCGTTAGGCGAAAAATCGGCGCAGATGGTTCCCTGAACCGGCTCGCGAGTTTCTGGCTGTTGCTCGTTGTCTTCCAGATCGCGCTCGGCGCGTGGACGATTTGGAGCAACAAGGCGGCGGACATCGCCACCGCCCACGTCGCCACTGGCGCGCTCACTTTTGTCACCGGCATCGCCTTCGTCGCTCTCGTCTGGCGCAGCCGGCAGCTTGCTTTCGCGGCGGGATCGGCTGCGCGCGTTCCCGAATTCGCCGGAGCCCACGCCTCGTGAAGGCAACTGCGATCGAACCGCCGGTTCTCCCAACCGGCCGCAACCTAACGATGGCCGACTTCGCCGAACTGGTGAAGGCGCAACTCACCTTTCTTGTTCTCATCACCACCGCCGTCGGCTTCTACGTCGGCTGGCGCGGGCCGATGATTTACCTCGCGCTGCTCAACGCCGTCCTCGGCACCGCCTTCGCCGCCGCGGGCGCGGCCGCGCTCAATCAATGGTGGGAGCACAAACTGGATGCGCAGATGAATCGGACGCGCTCCCGGCCCATCCCGGCAGGTCGGATGTTGCCTCGTGAAGGTCTCGCGATCGGCGTGCTCCTCAGCGTCGGCGGCGTGGTTTACCTCGCGCTCGCCGTCAACTCGCCGAGCGCTTTCCTCGC
This sequence comes from uncultured Verrucomicrobiae bacterium, assembly GCA_963742845.1. Classification (GTDB taxonomy): domain Bacteria; phylum Verrucomicrobiota; class Verrucomicrobiia; order Chthoniobacterales; family UBA10450; genus Palsa-1392. Next base: position 670,805 of record CAVUNK010000009.1, read on the forward strand.
CGCCCTCACGATCGCGCTCTACGTCTTCGCTTATACTCCACTGAAGCGAATCAGCACCACGAACACGCTCGTGGGCGCCATCCCCGGGGCGATTCCGCCGTTGATCGGCTGGGTCGCGGCGCGCGGCGCGCTCGAACCGGAAGGCTGGAGTCTGTTCGCGATCCTTTTCATCTGGCAAATGCCACACTTCTTCGCGCTCGCCTGGATGTATCGGGAGGACTACGCGCGCGCCGGTTTCCGGATGATGTCGGCCGATGACGAAACCGGGCTGCGCAGCTCCAGCCAAAGCGTCCTCTTTTGCATCCTCCTCCTCGTGCTTTCCGGCTTACCTAGTTATGTCGGTCTCACGAACTTCTATTATCTTCCGATTGCGGTCGCGCTCAGCGGATGGTTTGTGGCGATGGCGCTGCGTTTCCATGCCGACCGCACAGTGCCAAATGCGCGCCGGCTTTTCCTGACCTCGATCATTTACCTCCCGCTCCTGCTTGCGGCGCTGATGCTTACGAAACAATGAGTTCGCCGAGCACTCTCGCACCGACCCGCGCGCCGCTCTCTTCGCGAGCGCTGGCCTGGAAGATTTCCCTGCTGCTTATCCCGCTGCTGGTCGCAACCGGGCTTTTCTTCCTGCGGCAGGCGGAAGTTTCCCGCCTCGGGCGCCATCAGTTACCGGACCTCGGCGCGGTCCCGCCGTTCACCCTTACGGATCAAACCGGAGCCACCTTCGGGACACAACAGCTTCAGGGCAAAGTCTGGGTCGCCGACTTCGTATACAGCACCTGTCCTGGACCCTGTCCCATGATTAGCAGTCGCATGAGTGAAACGCAGAAACCGCTGCGCGATACCGACGTGCAGTTAGTCTCATTCAGCGTAGATCCCGAGCACGACACCCCGTCGGTGCTTCAGGATTATGCAGACAAACTGCACGCCCAGCCCGGGCGGTGGAAATTCCTCACCGGCGACAAGGCGACCATTTATCGGCTCTCTCACGATGGCTTTAAGCTCGCGGCCACGACCGCGAATGATGGTCAGCCCGTGCATAGCACCCGGATCATCCTGGTCGATCGGCGCGGTGCGATCCGCGGCTACTACGACGCAACCGAGGCCGACGCCGTTACCCGGTTACTGGCGGACATCCATCACCTTCTCCAAGAGCAGCCGCCCGCGTCTGTGAAGAGCTAGAGATTCTGCCAGGTAAAAAGACTGCGCTGGAATTCCCCTCGCAGCTTTTCGTAATCGGCGGCGCGACACATCAGCCGAAAAGCGAGCGCCTCCGGCTTGCGCTGCAGCAGCAGGAAATAACCGCGGAACCTGGCGCCGTAGTAGGCGTAGCTCAATTCCACGAGATAGGTCGGCTTGGTATTGATCTGCAGCGGACTTAGTTCTTCTGCCTCCACCTTCACCTCCTCGCTTCCCTCGGGCAGCATCCGGATAAACTGTTGCGTCAGTTCCTTGCAGGACTCAGGATCAAAAGTGATCTCGCCCTCTCCTGGCCACCAGTTGATCTTCGCCTTCGCCTGGGCTGCACTTGGCGGGAGCAGATCAAGGCTCTCTTTCGTGCCGTAATATTTCCAAGCGGCCGGCGGCTGGTATGTTGCTCGTTCCCGGGCTCCGTTCGCGAAGGCCAGTTGCGACATCTTCACCCCTTCCAAGTTGAACTCCTCGACCTGCGGCGACAAATCCAACTCACCGCGCGCCCCGGTAATCAACCCACAACAAAAAACGCCCAGGCTCGCGAATACACAAATTCTTGTCATGGCAGGAACGATCACTCGGCGATGAACCAGCGCCCCTTGGTGTAACTGTAAACCGGGAGGCTGCCCGGCGGGGTGTAGACCTGCAGATTAGTGTCAAAGAACCACTGCCGGTTTGGCGGATTATAGACATTCGCACTCCCCCAGCGTCCGATCGATTGCTTGCTCTTGTATAACTCCACCATCGATCCGTAGTAGGTGAGAGTCTTGTTACTCCAGTTCTCCAGGAACCGCGGAAAGTTCTCCGCACCCCCGCTGTAATAATTACTCACGCTGGGAACGATCCCGGAAACGATGGCCGTATTCACGGTGGTGTTACTCGCGTTCCGCGAACTGAGACTGGCCGAGGAGTTTCCGTCCACCCAGGCGTTAGAAAGAATATTCACCGCGTCCGCCACCACCGCGCATGGTTTCCGCGTGTAACCACTGACCTGCGGATTCGCGTAATCACCCGTATTCGACGGCGGGTTACCGCCCCCGGTATTATAGTCACCCTGAATGTAAACCGGGTTGGCGCTCGCCACGGTAATCCCGTTGTTCGGCATAATCGCGCCGTTCTTGAGTCGAATCCCGCGCTTCGGCGTCGAGCCCGTCTGGCCGGCGCTGCTGTCGTTGATGTAGATCAGATTGTTGAAAGGCGCGAGCGTGCCATCGCGAATTTTGCTACTCACAATTCCCATGTCCAGAGTCGCCAACCGGACGGAAGCACCTTCACGGTTATCCTGGATGGTCTGGTTGGTGGTGAGCGCGCTCGCGAAGGTCGAGTAAATAATCCCACCGAGCCCCGGACTGGAAGCCGTCAGGGTCGTTCCTGCCTGATCCTTGATGACAATGTTATTGCTGCCATCGATGGTAATCTTAACCCCGGCCTGGTCGTAGTAGCGTTTGCCCGCGAGCGGGTCAGTGTAACCCGCGGCCGGCGGTTCGATCAGTTCGTGATAGCTGTCGTTGTTTGGATTATTGTCGGTCGCGGAAAAGATCCGCGTCGCGTCGAGCCCGAAGGGCTGGTGGGCCACGTCGAAAGCCGGCGGCAGATTGCTGGCATAGTTAGGAGTCGTTGGAGTTTCCTGGCTGCTTCCGCCGGGCGCGCGCGCATCCCCTGGCATGAAGCCCACCACCCAGTCTGTCGCGTAGGTCACTTTGCTTTGGAAGGTGAGGAGGTTATGACCGGTAAAGAGATTTGCATTAGTATGCACCCAGCCGGTAACAGTCATCGGCGCACCCGGCTGAATTTCCAGTGGGTCGACATAAAAGATGGCCCAATTCCATGGAGAAAGCTGCTCCTTCTGAAAGACCCGGCGGACTCTCGCGCTCACGCTCGCGCCTTGGACCGGCAGAGACACATCCGCCTCTCCCAAATAGGAGTAGGTGGCTGTCACGGGCGACTGTCCAATCGAGGGCACCAGCGGATCGGTGCTCGCCACCGGTTTCATCTCCGGATCGATGGCAATGACTTGGAAGTTGGACACAGTCGGCGGACTCGCGCCGCTGAGATCTGCACTGATTCGCTGGGATGTGAAGTTGGGCACGTTCGGAAACTGGCTCTGCGTCGGCAGCGGAATGTTCGCAAAGGAACCGTTATGCAAGGACGCATCTGTGTTGCTCCGACAGGTTTCGCGCCAGTAGGAAAAGGCATGTTCGAGAACGCCATCCCCTATCGTGGTGGCGGCCTGCAGGGCTTCGCTTCGCTGCACATGGCGGCGCACCACCGTGGTGTATTCCATCGAGACAGCCAAAGTCACCGAGAGTGTCGCGATGACCGAGAGGACGACGATCAGGGCCGAGCCGGCGCCCGCGATTTTCGTGGGATTTTTCATTGGTAGGTGGTAAGCCGGGCCCGCATGGGGACTTGCCCGTTGAGCAGGATGTTCGCTGACTTGAAGCCGCGGTTGGAGGATTTGCTATCGGCGGTTGAGAGATTAATCGCCGCGACGAAGCGGTAATAAAGGGCGCCTGCGGGAGTGCTGGGAATGGAGAAAGGAGTAGGACTAATGATGTCATTCCCGAGGAGAGCAAAAGCCTTTTTCTGCGTCGGGCCATGCCATTCGAGCGCCCCGTTGTTGACTACGTAAGAGACCCGATCCGCAATGAAACAGGGGATGTTGTACAAGGTCGGTATCCCGGTTCCCTGAATGGCCGCCCCGAGGGGCGTGGGCACCGCGATGTTATACTTCCGATTTCCCAGGGCCGTGACGGAGACTATGTCCTGTTCAATTTCATGACTCTTGACGATAATTCTCTCGTCTTTTTTAGGCACCGGGTCGCCTGCCGCAAGTTGGATCTGAATCACGGTATCGGTCGCCGCAGCGTCAGCGCAGATTTGAAACGGGCCCGCCGCCCAGACCTGGAAAGAGATACCCGCCGCAGCAGTGTTAGGAGTCGGGTTATCGAGGGGAACCGAGTTTTGATCGGTCAGAGCTGGAAGGGAGACGGCTGAGTGCAGATCCTGCACCAGTTGCAGCATGGCGATCCGGGCCTGCTGGTGCGCGGTGTTCACCGCGGAGTTCTTCGCTCCGAGAATCATGCCCACATTGAGCAATGAGTATATCGACAGTCCGATCGCGCCGATCAGACTTATGGCGATACTTAGCTCCAGTAAAGTGGTGCCGCGGTGGCGGGACGAAGCGTACCTCATATGTCAGCGGTCCTCAGCGTACTGCGGCGGAGGACATAGTTCCGGCTGCGATAGGTGTAGGCCACCTGCACGTCGGCCCGGTAAGTGGGCATGGTGATGCCACTCAGGACCGTACTCATATCGGTCACGGTCGTGGTAAGAATCCCGGAGACGACGATGCCGGTGCTCGGCTCGCGGTAGATCGCGACGTTTGTCGTGATGTGGGTCCCAAGGACAAGCTCTGGCGGGATTTGGGCGGTGCCGTCGGAGTTGGTCTTTTGCGGGTTAAACGGCCCGTCGGAAAGGATCAGGTCGATCTGGTTTTGCACGACCGCCCCCGCGCCCGTGGCGTTGCGGGCGACGCTTGCGGTTTCGTTGAGCCGGCTCATCACCATGAGGAAGGCGGTCATGCTGATGGAAATTAGTGCGATCGCGATCGCGGCTTCGAGGAGGGTGAAACCCGCGTGCTGAAGCCGCCGTGGCCGGGACTGAAAACAGACGATCACTACCCCTTGAAAGAGCAAGCAACATGCCGTTGTTTATAATTTCCATAATGTCGGACAACCGCGTGGAAACGCCCGCGAGAGGGCCGTCCTTAGGAATGAGCTGGTGCGCCCATGGACGACTTTTCTTCCTCGGCGACCAGGCGGAGGTAATCGCGGTATTCGCCTTTGGGAAGACGATCGATCAGTTTCTCCATCTGCGGCTGGTCGATGAAACGCGCGCGCAGCGCCACTTCCTCGAGGCAGGCGACCTTCAATCCTTGCCGGTGCTCGATCGTGGCAATGTAGTTGGCGGCTTCGAGCAGGCTGGTCTGTGTGCCGGTGTCGAGCCAGGCCATGCCGCGGCCGAGCAGGCGGACGTGCAGGGATTGCTGCTCCAGGTAGCGGCGGTTGAGATCGGTGATCTCCAGCTCGCCGCGCGCGGACGGTTGCAGCTCCCGGCAGATATTCCACGACGTGCTCGTCGTAAACGTAAAGCCCGGGGACGGCGTAGTGGCTCTTCGGGTGGGCCGGCTTTTCCTCGAGGCTGATAACCCTGCCATCCGGACCAAATTCCACCACGCCGTAGCGTTCCGGATCGCGCACCTGATAGCCGAAAATGCAGGCGCCGGTCGCGAGCGCGAGGGCCTCGCGGAAGAAGTCGAGCTTCCCGTAGAAAATGTTGTCGCCGAGGATCAGGCTTGCGCCGTCGTCGCCGACGAAGTCCGCGCCGATCAGAAACGCCTGCGCGATGCCTGTCGGCTCCGCCTGTTCCGCATACTCGAGCCGGATGCCGAGGTGCGAACCGTCGCCGAGGAGATCGCGGATCATCGGCAAATCTTTCGGCGTGGAGATGATGAGAATCTCGCGCAAGCCGCCGAGCATGAGCGTGGCCAGCGGGTAGCAAATCATCGGCTTGTCGTAAACCGGGAGAAGCTGTTTGCAGACGATCTTGGTCAGCGGATAGAGCCGCGTGCCGGCGCCGCCGGCGAGAAGGATGGCTTTTTTCTTCATGAATTTTGCGGCCGGCTCCAGCGCTGGAGAAGCTCGGCCCAATCCTGCCAGAATTTTTCCCGGCGATCCAACTTCACCCGCGACAAAAGAGTCGGCGGCGCCGCGACGAGAAAAGAACCGGCCGCGTGCCTAACGAGTCGCGAATCGAAAACGCGGCCGCCTTCGATTTGCGGCAGGGTGTCTTTCAGCGCGTTGCGGGCGAGGGTCGGCTCGGCTTCGATCGCGGCGGTCACGGTGATCGGGAGGAGACTTTTCACGAGCAGCGCTCCGACCAGCGCGCGCGAACTGGTGGCGTGGAGGTGCGTGATTTTTTCCTGCGCGACGAGCTTGTGCAGGATCAGAGCGAAGCGCGCCTGCTCGAGAAAAAGCGCGCCGGGAACGCGCTGCAGCGCGGCGGCGTGTTCGGCTTCCAAGGTTCGGGCGAAGGCGCGCTCCTGCTGCCATTCGGCTTCGAGCGACGAGGGCGTCCGGGAGGAAATGGAGTTGTCGCGCGAAGTCGCCGGCCGGCAGTTTCTGATCGGAGAGCCGACAGACGATCGGGAGAATCCGGAGGCCGCGCTGACGCATTTCCGTGATTTCGGTTTCCAAATCCGGTAGCGCCGGATCGGGCCAGCTGTCGATCAGATAGGCGACCTGCTCGTTGTCGCAGGGCGGCGGTGCGGGTTTAGTTTTGCCTAACGACGACTGGCGGAGTAGCGCTTCCAGCGGCTGGACGGTGGTTTCCACCTGGAAATTTTCCTCCAACCGCGCTCGCCCCGCGGCGCCGAAACGCGCCCGCAAATCCGCGTCGCGCACGAGTTTTTCCAGCGCGTCGGCCAGAGCCGTGGCGTCGTTAGGGGGAACCAGCAAACCAGTTTCGCTATCCACTACAGATTCGGGGATTCCCGCCACCGTCGTGGAGACAACTGGCCGGCCAGAAGCCATCGCTTCCAAAATCACCGTGGGGAAAACGTCGCTCGCGCCCGCGGCATCGATCACTGACGGCAGCGCGAAAATATCCGCCTCGCGCAGTCGCTGGAAAATTTCCTCCTGCGAACGCGCGCCGGAAAGGGTCACGCCAGCCGGCAACTGCGCGGCGAGGGTTTCGCGGAGCGGACCGTCGCCCACGATTTCGCAGTGAAAATCGCAGCCGCGCCGCTGCAGTTCGGCGCAGGCTTCGAGCAGATAGCGGAACCCTTTAAATTCCACCAACCGTCCGACGCTGAGGATTTTTACCGGCTCGTTAGGCCGGGTCACGGGCGCGAAGGGCGCGGGGAAATTCGCGAGGTCCATCCCGTTGTAAACGCGGTGAATTTTCCCGGCCGCATCGGGACAACGGTCGCGCAGCATCCCGACGCTGTAATCCGTTTCCGCCGCGATGAACTCCGCCTCGGCGCAGATTTCGCGAAGCAATTCCACGCTCCCGAGATCGACCATGAAATCCTGCCCGTGCGCGGTCACGCTGAACGGAATCCCCGAGATTGCCTTCACGAAAAGCGCGGTCTGCGCGGCGCGATTCGCGAAGTGGACGTGGAAATGTTCGATCCCGTGACGCTCGAAAAGTTCCGCGAAATAGAGCGCGTTCCGCGCGCGCAGACCCGCCTTGCCGGCGGGGCCGTAGCGTTGCTCATGGCGCGCGACGAGCGCGACTGGCCAGCGGCCGTTTTCCTTCGCGTGGCGCTCGTGGATTTTCAGGATTTCCTGCGGCGGCGCGTAGTGGATCGGCGCCTGCAGACGCGCGGCGTGCTCGTGGCGCAGACTGGTGTGCGGCGGATGGATCGAGCCGATCTCAAACGACCAGCCGCGCCGTTCCAGCGCCAGCATTTCAGTGTCGCAAAAAGTCTGGGAGACGACCGGATACCGCGAGTAAAGATAAGCCAGGCGCACGGGGAATCAGAGATTCACCGGACCCGGCTTCACGCGAGGTCGACGTTTTTACCCGGATCCATCTCGTAATCGAGCGCGAGATATTCCGAGGTGTGCGGCTTGATCACTTCCTCGACGAACTTGATGTAGATCGGGTCCTCGCGAAAAATCGCCTGCCGATCGAGCGACTCGAAATCGATCGCGATGAAAAAAGGCCACGGCACCTTGGCGTCGACGCGCTTACCGCACTTGATGCTGAGCACTTCGTCGATCTTCAGGAGCTGCATCCGCGCATTCATCATCATCTCCTCGGTGTCTTCGGGCGTGACGTGCGGCTTCAGTTTGTAGAGACCGATGTGGTGGAGCATGGGTGGCTAGCTAATTAGGCGGGAGGCGACACCCACGCAAGCAGGAAACCGCGAGCCGTGAGCCCGCTAATTTTTCCAGTCGAGCGCGCCCTTTTTCAGCGCGTAAACGTAGCCCACCATGAGGATGGAAACGAAGCCGAGCATGCTCCAGAGAATGACGTGGCTGTGCACGATCGCCTCGCGGTAAACCACCGCCCACGGATACATGAAGACGATTTCCAAATCGAAGAGGATGAAGAGCATCGCAACGAGATAGAATTTCACGCTGAAGCGCGGCTGCGCTTCGCCCTGCGCGATCATGCCGCACTCGTAGGCGGTGTCTTTCGTGCGGGTGCGCAGGCCGCTTTTGCCGAGGAGCACGCTCGCGATCAGGGCACCGGCAGCGAAGCCCACCGCGACGAGTGCCTGCAGGAGAATCGGAATGTATTCGCGAATCATTTCGCAGCGGCCGCCCGAATCGCAGACGAGGGAAGATGCGGCGGCGGCGGGATCAACGCCTTGGCCAACGCCGAGGGGAGACCTTTGTATTTCTTGCCGGTCTTTTTCACCATCCCGCGCGCGACCAGATTCTGAAGTTTTTCGTAGGCGCGCAGACGAAGCATTTCCTCGCCACCGCTGGCGGCATTTCGGGCCCGCAAATTCTCGTGGAGGATCTCAAAAAGCTGCTTGAATTCGAAGGTGGCGCGACGCGAAAGCACCGCGACCAATTCCTCCGTGACAAGATCCGGAACCCGACGGGAAAATGCGTTCTTTTTTAGCATGGCCATATAGGGCGCCAAGAGTAACATATTCGTCAAATCCCGCAGCAGTTTTCTCCCTTGAAAGAGCGGAAAATCGCGGCGGGGGAGACATCCCCGACGCCTCTTGAAAAGCGCGGCTTACGGCGGCGTCGGACTGGGAGTTAAGCTTGCGCTCGGGCTGGTGTTCGGCGCCGGTGCGGGCGTCGGCGCAGCCCGGTAAAGATCGGCGAAACCGCGCACGAAATAAAAATAACCTCCCGCAATCGCGCCCCCGAAGCCGAGTGCCGCTTCGTTGAAGCTCACCGGTCCGATCGATTCGCTCAAATAACCGTCGCCCGTGTAGCGCTGCGACATCACGATCGGGGAAAGATGTTTCGTGATCGCATCGGCGGGCGGCAACTTCGAGACGTCGACTTTCTGGCCCAGTGCTGGGTAGAGCGACGCGCTCATCAGGAGGAGCGGACGGAGCGCGGCGTCGGCGCGGCTGAAGAGCAGACCGGGATCGAGATAATTGAAACCGGCGTCTCCCGCTGGAACCCGCGCCACTGCTTCGCGGAAAGTCGCGCTCTTTTCCAACTCGCCGGCGCCGGGGGTTTTCTGCATGATCGCACTCTCGACCGCGGTGGCGTCGGTGCCTGCGGTGAGTTGCCGATCGGAGATCGCGACGGCCGGTCGGACCGGGACGAAGCCGCCGAAACCTTCGGTGACGTAGGAGGAGACGCCGTCCTTATCGGTTCGCGTCCAGGCAGAGCCGGCTAACGGGACCGTCACCACTGCGTCGGCAATTTTCCGGGCCCGGACCGAATCGCGAACGGGCAAGGTCACGGAGAGAACCGGCCAGCGTGAGTCCGCCGGCCACGAGCCAATGATTTCCATTTCGCTCCCGAAAGCTGCACTCAAGTCGCCCTGCGTCAGGCCCGACTTGAGCAGCGCACCGGAGATCTGCTGCAGGAAAGGCGGCAACGCCGGTGCCGGCGAAGCGCCAGCCATTTTCCATTGCTCCGGCCAGCGGGCGAGCGCGTCGGAGTAAAAAAACGTCTCCTTGCTGGCGAACGCGAGTGATGGGCGGGTGATTTTTCCATCCCCTGCCACGCGGGGCATCCCGACGAAAAGGGACTCATGCATTTTACCTGCGGTAAACCCGAGGCTGCCCGCCACGCTCCGCACTTGCTGCAACCGCTGCCATTGCTCCCCGGCCGGCGATTGCCCGGCCATCGCGAGCACCGGCAGGAGCTTTTCCAGGAACGGTTTCGGATCGAGGAAAAACATCCCGTCGTAATCCGCCGGAAGATTTTTCGCGGCCGTGGTGAAGGCCTCGTTCTCGCGCAACGATCCGCGAGTCGCGTCGGGCGTGCGACGATCGAGTCGGTCGAGGAGCGCCTTGAGCGATTTAAGATCGTTCGAGGCGAAGAACCAGTTCCGATCGTAAACGGTGGCGAGCGCGAAGTGGCCGGCGTTCACCGTCTCGATCTGGTGCTGCTGGTAATCGATCGTCTCGCGCTTGGCCGAACCGGATTTCGCGAGGAGCGGCGCTTCCCGCGCCTCGATGAAACGGCGCGCGTCCGCGTCTGACCGTTCGTAGTGAAAACCGCCGACGAATTTCGGCTCGTTGTTCTCGATCGAGACGAGCGCGGCGAAGCCTTCGGTCGGCCCGAGTTTCAGGAACTCGGAAAGCGTCTGGTCGTTGCCTCGCTTTCGCGCTAATCGCGCGAGCGGTTCCTGCAGCCACGCCTGCACCGCCGGTTCGCGCCAGAGCGCGTAGAGATCGCTTGCGTGCCAATGCTCGCGGGTGCTCTGGAAATCCGGAATTTCCGCGAGCAACAACGTCGACCGGGGCAGCAGTTCGGTAGCTTTCATCGCGCGATTCGCCTGCTGCACGCGCAACGCGACCCAGAGCGCGAGCGCGATCACCAGCGCCGCCGCGAGCACGCCGAGAAATTTTTTCATGGCCGCAACCTTGCACCAATTCCCCGCGGCGCGCAGCGCTAAGCGCTCGACATTGCCATGCGCATCGGCGATCTCATTTTATGAAAGCTTGCGCCGGTTCCCGCCTCCTACTGGGCGCTTTCGACGAAAAAGCGGTCGCCGCCGCGGCCGAGCAGGCGCTCGCGGATTGCGGCGGGCAACCGACCTGCGGGTTCCTCTTCGTCTCCTCGGACTGGCTGCCACAGATCGAGGAAGTGCTCGACCTGATCCGGCTCCATGGCCGCATCCCGTTGCTCGTCGGCACCGTCGGCTCGGGCCTCATCGGCACCAGCCGGGAAGTGGAAGGCGCCTCCGGGATGTCCCTGCTTCTCGTTAGGCTGCCGGAGACCACGCTGACCCCAGTGCTGATTTCAAACGAGCAGATCGAGCAATCCACCGGGCCTGCGACCTGGCACGCTGCGACCGGCCTTGGCCCTGACGAAGTGGACGCATGGATCATTCTCGCGAACCCAACCGTGCCCGGACTCGAGCCCTGGCTCGCGGAATGGAACCTTGCGTATCCGCATTCCCCGAGCATCGGCGGCCTGGCCAGCGGGGGGAGCGAAGACGGCGAACACGTCCTCATTCTGGACGGCGCGGTGACGAACAGCGCCGTCCTCGCGCTCGCGGTGAAGGGGATGAAAATCCGCACGATTGTGAGCCAGGGTTGCAAGCCGGTGGGCGAGCCGTTCACGATCACGCGCGCGGAGGAAAACCTCGTCTACACGATGGGCTCACGGCCGGCTTACCAGGTTTTGAGCGAAACTTTTAACGGGCTCTCCGACGACGAAAAAGAACGGGCCCGCGGTAATCTTTTTGCCGGCCTGGCCGCTTCGGAATATGTCGCGGACCTGAAGCGCGGCGATTTTCTCGTGCGCAATCTGTTAGGCGCCGATCCGCAAACCGGCGCCGTCGCGATCGGCGCGCACGCGCGCACTGGGCAGACTTTGCAATATCAGCTCCGCGACCGGATCACCGCGCACGCCGATCTCGTCGACCTGGCGGAAAATCAGACGGAAGGCGACGGCAAGCCGTTTGCCGCTCTGGTTTTTTCCTGCAACGGGCGCGGCCAGAATTTCTTCGGCGTGCCCAACCACGACGCCCTCACCCTCACGGAAACGTTCGGCCCGCTCGCGAGCGCGGGCTTTTTCTGCAACGGCGAGATTGGACCGATCGGGAACGCGAGTTACCTCCACGGCTACACCGCTTCGGTTGCACTCTTCTGCGAGTGATTCGTTAGGCGCGCGGGTGGAACTTGTGGTGCACGGCCTTGAGCCGTTGCTGATCGACGTGGGTGTAAACCTGCGTGGTCGAGATATCGGCGTGGCCGAGCATCTCCTGGATGATGCGCAGATCGGCGCCGTTGCTCAGGAGATGGGTCGCGAAACTGTGCCGGAGCAGGTGCGGGTAAATGTTGGTCTCCAGCCCGCTGCGTCGCGCGCAGGCCTTCACGACTTGCCAAATCCGCACCGTCGTGAGGCGACCGCCCCGGACCGAGAGGAAAACCTCGCTCCCGCTTTTTGGCCGAACGAGATCAGGCCGCTCCTGCCGGATGTAGCGCTCAAGAGCGCGACATGCTTTCTGCCCGACCGGCACGAGCCGGGTCTTGTTCCCCTTCCCGGTTACACGGACGACGCCATTCTCGAGGTCGAGATTTTCCAGCTTCGCGCCGGCCAGTTCCGAGATGCGCAGCCCGCTCGCGTAGAGCAGTTCGAGCATCGCGCGATCGCGCTGCCCGAGCGGCACGGTCTCGTCGACGCTCTCAAGCAACTGCTCGACCTCGATCTCATTCAACGTCTCCGGCAACGAACGCTCGATCCGCGGCAGGCTGAGCGCTTCCGCCGGGTCGCGCGTCACCCACTCGCGCGCGGTCGCGAAACGAAAAAAGATCTTCAGCGCGACTACGATCAGCTTGATCGACGACGCGGAAAGCCCGCCGCGTTTCCGCTCCGCGAGATATTCGCTGATCAGCGGGAGCCCGACCTGGCGCGGCTGCACGATCTGTTTCCGGGCGGAGCACCAGGCGGCGAATTCGCCTAACGAACGCTGGGTCGAGAGCTGGTAATTCTCCGAAAGACCGCGCTCCACCGCTAGGTAACGGATGAAGGTTTCGATCTCCTGCTCCACGGCTTGACCATGGGCAGAGCGCGGGGCCAATGCAATCCGCCTCGCGTTGACAAAGCAGGGCCGGACTCGATTGTTTCCGCAGCATGAGTCTCGATTTAAACTCGCTCCTGAACGATTGGCCGCATGAAAACGGCACGATCAAAGTGCGCAAGATTCCCGGCCTCGACGGTCGCGAAAAATTGCAGCTCCGGATCGATCTCGGCCTCCTCCAGATGGAGATGGATGGCCGTCCCGATGGGCAGCGTCCGCACAACTGCGAGTCGCTCCTGGTCTATCACCAGCGCCGCGCCGCCCGCGCCGAGGAGCGGGGCGACGAATACGATCTCACGCCCGAACAATGCGGCGAACTGCAGCAGGAAGGCGTGCAGTATTATCACCGCTACCTGAGTCTGTTTCAGATCGACGATTTCGAGGGCGTGATTCGCGATACGCAGCGGAATCTCGACCTCTTCTCCTTCGTCGATGACCACACGGAGCGCGACGACCTGGTCTGGAGTTTCCAGCAGTTCCGGCCCTACGTTTTGATGATGAACACCCGCGCCAAAGTCTCGATTCTGCTCGCCGATGGGCAGTTCGGCGACGCGATCCGCGGGATTGAAGCCGGCCGTGAGCGGATCAGCGAATTTTTCCAGCAATCCACCTTTCCCGAGATGGAAGCGAAGAGCTCCGAGATCGCGTTTCTCGACGAATGGCTCGAGGAAGTGCGCGCGAAACGGCCGCTCTCGAAACTGGAATTGATGGAGCGGGAAATGGAACGCGCGATCGCGGGCGAGCTCTACGAGCGCGCGGCGGAATTGCGCGACGCCATCCGCAATATCAAGACCCGCCCAGAGGTCGGGAGCTGATGTCGGCCCGGAGGGACGTGCTTCCGCACGTCCGGGCTCTGTCGAGCGGCGAGACTTTCACGCGGACTTGCGGAAGCAAGTCCCTCCGGAATGGCCGCTAATTCCAGCCTGACCGAGCGAAAGGAACGCTGGGCGCGCAAGATGAGCGGGCGCGCCAAGCCCGCCGTTCGCTCAGAGGACCGGCTTCCGCCGGGGCAGCATCTCACCCAGGGATTTCCCGTGCTCGATCTCGGAATTCGCCCGGAGATCTCGTTAGGCGAATGGCGGCTCGAAGTCGGCGGTGCGGTGGAAGCGCCGCGCACTTTTACCTGGGAGGAATTTAACGGGCTCGAGCAATTCGAGGACGTGAGCGATTTCCACTGCGTTACGACCTGGAGCAAATTCGATTGCCGCTGGCGCGGGGTCGCGTTCTTCACCCTGGTCGAACTCGTTAGGCCAAAACCGGAAGTGCAGCACGTGCTTTTCACCAGTTACGACGGCTACACGACCAACGTCGGGCTTTCCGATTGCCTCGACGACGATGTGCTGATGGCGACGCAATTCGACGGCAAACCGGTCACGCGTGAACACGGCGGACCGGCCCGGGTGATCATCCCGAAGCTCTACGCCTGGAAGGGCGCGAAGTTCGTTAGGCAAATCGAATTCGTGGCCGAGGACAAGCTCGGTTTCTGGGAAGTGCGCGGCTACAGCAATACCGCTGATCCCTGGACGGAAGACCGTTTCTCGTGACCGCGCCGGCTCCGGCACCGCGCCGGCTCGCGATCATCACGGCCTTCGCCGCGCTCTACATCATCTGGGGTTCCACTTATCTCGGCATCCGTTTCGCGATCGAGACGATGCCGCCGCTGCTCATGGCCGGCGCGCGGTTCTTCGCCGCGGGGTTGATCATGTATGCGATCGCGCGTTTTCAGGGCGCGGGGAAATCGACTTTTCGGGAATGGCGAACGGCCTTCATCATCGGCGCCTGTCTTCTCCTCGGCGGTAATGGCGGCGTCACCATTGCCGAACAATGGGTTCCGAGCGGACTCGCCTCGCTGCTCGTCGCGACGGTCCCGATCTACATCGCGCTCCTCGCATGGCTGACCGGCTCCGCGCCGCGGCCGCGCCCGCTGGTCTTGCTGGGTCTCGCCGCCGGCTTCGGCGGGGTGGGAATTCTAGTCGGCCCGGCATTGACGGCGGCGCCTGCCGCAGGCGCACGCCATCAAGGGCTGGGCATGCTCGTGCTGCTCCTTGGCTCGCTCATCTGGTCGATCGGTTCCCTTTACTCGCGGCGCGCCTCGAATTCCGCCTCGCCGTTTCTCTCCTCCGCGCAGACCATGCTCTGCGGCGGCGCGCTCACGTTCGTGGTCGGCCTCGCGGCCGGCGAAGCGCGCGATTTCCACCCGGAAAAGATCACGCTGCTCTCGTTAGGCGCGTTTGTTTATCTCGTGCTCATCGGCGCGATCGTCGGCTACACCGCCTACATCTGGCTGCTCCGGCATTGCGACCCGGCAAAGGTCGCGACCTATGCCTACGTGAACCCGGTCGTGGCCGTTCTCCTTGGCGCATTTTTCGCCGGCGAGACGGTGAACGGGCGGACCGCGCTGGCGGCGGCGATCATCATCGGCTCGGTCGCGCTCGTGATTACGGCGCAGCAGGCGAAAGAAAAACCGCGGCGTGTCCCCTCCGCGTAGTTGCGCCGGGCGAGCAATCGCGAATAGAAGTCTTGGCGCATGGCGGACGAAAAAACCAAATCCATCCAGACTCTGCAGGCGAACTGGCGGGCGGAACGCGAGACCGCGCTTGTCTATCGCGACCTCGCCGCGCGGGAACCGGACGAAAAACGTCGCGGGATTCTCCTCCGCATGGCGGAAGCGGAAGAACGTCACGCCGTCCGCTGGGAGGCGAAACTGGCCGAGCTCGGCGCGCCGCCGCCGGAGTTGCCTAACGACTGGCGCCGCCGGCTGAATCGCTGGTGGAACCGAAACGCCGGCGCCGACGTCGCGATTCGCCGAATGGAAGCCGCGGAAGATCGCGACAAGGAACGCTACCAGGCGCAGCGCGCGGCGGAGACTTCGCCGAACGAAGAAGACCGCGAATTTCTCCGCCAGACCGCGCTCGAGGAGAAAGCGCACTCGCGCATTCTCAACAGCATGAGCGGCGGCGGCGCGGGCGGGCCGGTGTCGTTAGGCCCGCGCGGTTTGCTCGACACGATACTAAAACGCGAGCGCTGGCACGGGCGGGGCGGCGGCTGGGTGGCGGACGCGATCTACGGCGTGAACGACGGACTCGGCGCGGTCTTCGGGATCGTCTCCGGCGTCGCCGGGGCGACCGATAATTCGCAGCACGTCATCCTCATCGCCGGTCTCGCCGGGATGATGGCCTCCTCGCTTTCGATGGGCGCCGGCTCCTATCTCGCGAACAAGAGCGAGCGCGAAATCTACGAAGCGGAAATCGCGCGCGAGAAAGCGGAGGTCGAGGAAAACCCCGAGGAAGAGATCGAGGAGATGGCGCTTTTTTACCAGCTCCAGGGTTTCGCTCCGGAAGAATCGCAACGCATGGCGGAGCGGCTGGCGGAACAACCGGACCAAATGGTGCAGGCGATGGCGCAGAGCGAGCTCGGCTTGTCGCAGCATCATTTTCCGAACCAGTGGACCTCGGCTTTTTCTGCCGCGCTCTCGACCGCGATCGGCGCTTTCGTGCCGATCATCCCGTTCTTTTTCATGAGCGGTTTTCCGGCGGTGATCGCGGCATTCGTGGTCAGCATTCTGGCACACTTCGCGGTCGGCGCGGTGAAGTCGCTCATCACCATCCGCTCATGGTGGGCTTCCGGTTTTGAAATGACGATGGTGGGCGTGCTTGAGGCGGTGGTGACCTACGGGCTGGGGCTGGCGTTCGGGGCGATTCGTTAGGCATGGAGACGCCCTCGCTCGCTTTGGTGGTGCCCGCTTACAATGAAGCGCGCCGGCTCGACCAGACTCTCCCGAAGATGCTCGCATACTTGCAAACGCATCGGCCGGGGAGCGAATTGCTCGTGGTCGATGACGGTTCGACCGACGGAACCGCGCAACTCACGGAAACGATTATCGCGCAGCATCCCGAGGTCGCCGCGCGCCTCATCCGCTCGCCGCGGAATCGCGGGAAAGGCCACGCCGTCCGTCAGGGTCTGCTCGCGACCGACGCGCCGATTGCCCTCTTCAGCGATGCCGATCTTTCCACCCCGCTCGCGGAAATGCCGCGCGTCGTCGGACCGATCGAGACCGGCGAATACGACCTCGTCTTCGGCTCGCGCGCGCTGGATCGGAAGTTGATCGGTCAACGCCAATCCTGGCAGCGGGAACAGGGCGGCAAGGTTTTTAACGGGCTCGTGCGGCTCGCGACCGGGCTCCCGTTTTCCGATACCCAATGCGGGTTTAAGGCCTTCCGGATGGAGGCGGCGCGGCCGATCATCGAACGGGCGGAGATCGATGGCTTTGGTTTCGATGTCGAGTTGCTTTTTCTCGCGCAAAAGGGCGGCCTGCGCCTGCTCGAGGTGCCGGTGCGCTGGGATCACAACGAAGGCAGCAAAGTGCATCTGGTGCACGACAGCCTGCGGATGTTGCGCGAGATCATGGGGCTGCGCACGCGTTCCGCGAGCGACGCTGCCTAACGACCGTGCTGCGCACCCTCTTTCTCCTCGTCTGTCTCGCGACCGCGGCTTCCGCGCAGGAAATTCGCCGCGCGCTCCCAGTCCACCAACTTCCCTCGACCGGGCCGGTGGAGATTCGTCGCGCGTTGCCGGTCAATCCCGCTCCGGAGCAACCGTCGCCACAGCCACAGCCACAGCCACAGCCTCAGCCAACATTGCCCCCGGCGCCGGCAACGCCCTATCCGGCGCCGCAGGTGGGCGCGGCTTCAGTGAATGACACCGCGCATTTCCTGGCGGGCCTGCCGGTTTCGCAGAACTCATCGTTAGGCCAGCTCACGCGCGAAGCTTCCTGGCAACATCACGCGACCGTTTTCAATCAGGCCTGGGCGCGCCTCGCGCAGCGCCAATTCACGGGGATTCAACATTGGGAAGCCAGTTATTTTCCGGAAGCAACCGGGCGGGTGCCGGTGGTTTTCTACCTGTTCAGCGGCCCGGACTATCTCTACGCCGATCAATTTTTCCCCAACGCCACCACCTACATCCTCGCCGGGACAGAGCCGATCGGCTCCTTGCCGGACGTGACTCATTTCGCCGGTCCTTCGCTCGAAGCCGCGCTCGGAAATCTCCAGACCGCGCTCAACTCCGTGTTGAGTTTCAGCTTCTTCATCACCAAGGACATGAAGAACGATCTGCAACGCGAGGAGTTGAAAGGCACGCTCCCGATCTTCTATGTCTTCCTCGCCCGCGCGGGTAAAAGCATCACCGACATCAGCTATCTGATGCTCGACAAAAATGGCGATCCGCACCTCGCGAGCACGCCGACCCCGCGCGGCTACGCGCCGGGCGTGCGGATCACTTTTGTTGGCGGGCCGGGAAGCGCGCCGCAGACGCTCTACTATTTTACCACCGATCTCTCGAACGAAGGCATCCGCGCACAGCCGGGTTTTATGAAATTCTGCGCCTCGCAGAACGTCGGGCTGAGTCTGTTGAAGTCGGCGTCGTATCTCATGTTTCAGTCCGGCTTCGAGAACGTGCGCGACTTTCTCCTCACGCATAGCCGCGCGCTGATCGAGGATGACTCGGGCATTCCGCTCCGCGCCTTTGACCCCGCAAAATGGGATCTCCAGTTATTCGGCACCTACAGCACGCCGATCGATCTCTTTAAGGAACATTTCCAGCCGGACCTGCAGGCGCTCTACACGCAGGCGCAGCGACCACCGCTGGAATTCGGCATCGGCTATCGCTGGAGCCGCACCCGCTCGACCCTGATCCTCGCGCGCCATAAGTAAACTGCTTGCCGTCCGCGCCAGAATATCTCACGCTCGCCGAGGATGACTTGGTCTCCCCATGCCCATGATTGATTGGTGGAGTTCGCTCCTGATCGAGCGCCAGATTTTCTACGCCATCGGGATCGTCTCCCTCGGCGTCCTGGTTTTGCAAATCATCCTCACGGTCGTGGGGATCGATGTGCATCACGGCGACGCCGACTTCAGCGGGCACGGCGATCATGGCTCCGGTCTCGGGTTGCTCACCGTGCGCACGGTCACGGCCTTCTTTGTCGGGTTCGGCTGGGGCGGCGTGGTGATTTTGAATCATGGCCATTCAGTTCCCGTCGCGATTCTCGGCGGCACGGGCACGGGAGTGGTGTTTCTCCTTTGCACCGCGTTTCTGATTCGCAATCTCCTGCGTTTGCAGAGCAGCGGGAACCTGGATTACCGCAACGCGATCGGCACGGTTGGCACGGTCTACACCACCATCCCCGCAGCCGAAAGCGGCGGCGGTCAGCTCGAGCTTGTCCTGCAAGGCCGGCTGATGATGGCCGACGCTTTTACAAAGTCCGCGCAGCTTCTTAAACCGGGCAGCAAAGCCCGAGTCGTCGATCTCATCGGCCAGAGCACTCTTCTGGTCGAGCCCCTGAACAGTCAGTCACCTTCCGCCTAACGAACATATGTCTCTCCATTCTGGAAACCTCGATATCCTGGTCCTCGCCGCCGCCGCCTTCATCATTATTTTTGGGACGCTGATCGCCTTCGCTTCACGTTACAAGAAGTGCCCCTCGGATCGCATTCTCGTGGTCTACGGCAAAGTCAGCAGCGGTAAGTCCGCCCACTGTCTGCACGGCGGCGCGGCTTTTATCTGGCCGATTATCCAGGACTACCAGTTCCTCGATCTCACCCCGATGCCGATCGAGATCAATCTCCAGGGCGCGCTCTCGAAACAAAACATCCGCGTCAACACACCTTCGACCTTCACCGTCGGCGTCGCGACCGAACCGGGCGTGATGGAAAACGCGGCTGAGCGTTTGCTCGGATTGCAGCTCACGGAAATCAAGGAACTGGCCAAGGACATTATCTTTGGCCAGATGCGCGTGGTCATCGCGACGATGAACATCGAAGAGATCAATTCCGATCGCGACAAGCTCATCGCCAACATCGCCAGCGGGGTGGAAGTGGAGCTGAAAAAAGTTGGGTCTGCGGCTGATCAACGTCAACATCCAGGACGTCACCGACGTCTCCGGTTACATCGACGCACTCGGTCAGGAAGCCGCTTCGAAAGCGATCAACGAAGCGCGAATCAAGGTCGCGCAGGCCGATCGCGACGGCCAGATCGGCGCCTCGGAAGCGCAGCGGGATCAACGCATCCAGGTCGCCAATGCCAACGCCACCGCAACCAAGGGTGAGAACGTCGCCGCGGTGGAGATCGCTAATTCCAGCGCGGAACGACGGAGCAAGGAAGCGGAAGCCGAGCGGATCGCGAGCGCGGCCGAGAAAGTCGCCACCGCGCGCGCGCTCGAGGAGGCTTATTCTTCCGAGCAAAAAGCGGAGTCGCAACGCGCCGAACGCGACAAGGCTACCCAATACGCCAACGTCGTGGTTCCCGCGGAGATCGCGCGCGACCGACTGCTCGTGGAAGCGGAAGCACAAGCCGAACAGACGCGCCGGATGCAGCAAGGCGCGGCTGACGGCCAACGCGCAACCAAACAGGCGGAAGCGGACGGTCTTTTGTTCGTTAGGCGAGCAGAAGCGGAAGGTCTCAAGGCCAAACTGCTCGCCGAGGCGGATGGAACCCAGGCCATCCTGACCAAGAAAGCCGCCGGGTTCCGCGACCTCATCGACACGTGCGGTGGACCGGCCGGCGCGCAGAACATGCTCATCACCGAACAACTACCCAACCTGGTTCACGAGCAGGTGAACGCGATTTCCAACCTCAAGATCGACAAGCTGACCGTCTGGGATAGCGGCAAGAACGCCGACGGCAAAACCGGCACCGCCGATTTCCTTTCCGGAATGATCAGCGCGCTGCCGCCCCTGCACGAACTGGCGCGCAACGCCGGTCTCGATCTCCCAGCCTATCTCGGGCAGTTGCAGCGCGAGGCGGAGAAGCAACCTAAGAATCCTCCCCAGCCGAAGTCCCCAGAGCCATCCGAGGGCGCGAGCTAACTGATGCTCAAACGTCGCAAGATTGTCACCCCCGGGGAAGCGCCCGGCCTTCTCAGGCTCGACCAGAACGCGCCGAACGAACGGCCGGTCATCACCTTGATCGAATATGGACCGGATTGTCTCGAGGAAAAAAAGGACGCCGCCTGCGAAGAACTCCTGCCGCACCTGAACAATGAGTTGGTCACCTGGATCAACATCGACGGACTCGGCGACTTATCGGTTCTGCGCACCTTGGGCGAGCGTTTCAACCTGCATCCGCTGGCCTTGGAAGACGTGCTGGATACGAATCAACGGCCGAAGGTCGAGCAATACGATGACTATCTCTTCATTGTGGCGCACCAGCTCTATCTCGATGCCGAGGGCGAGATCGGCGCGGAGCAGGTCAGCATGTTCCTGGGTAAGTCTTTCCTGATCACTTTGCAGGAGGAAGGTGAGTTCGATGTCTTCGAGCCGGTGCGGGTGCGGATTCGCAGCGGCAAGGGTCGAATCCGCCACGCCGGGAGCGATTACCTGGCTTATGCTCTGCTCGACTCGATCATCGATCACTACTATCCGGTGTTGGAATCGATCGGCTCGGAGATTGACGCGATCGAGGATGAACTGATCGACCGTCCGCTCGCCCGGCCGGTCGGCAGCCTGCACGAACACAAGCGCACCCTGACGCAAATCCGCCGGATGGTCTGGCCGCTCCGGGATGTCACCAACCTCCTCCTGCACGATGAACCGGGCTTGATTCGACCCGAGACGAAAATCTTTTTGCGGGACTGCTACGATCATAGCGTGCAGCTGATGGACCTGGTGGAGAGTTACCGGGATGTGTTATCGGGACTGACCGAGGTGCATATCTCCAGTATCGGCCTGCGCACCAATGAGATCATGCGCGTGCTTACCGTCATCTCGTCGGTCTTTATCCCACTGACTTTCATCGCCGGCGTCTACGGGATGAACTTCGTCCATATGCCGGAGTTGGCGCAGCCTTGGGGCTACGGGGTTTGTCTCCTGATCATGCTGGTGGTGGCGATCGGTCAGATCTTGTATTTCAAAAAGCGAAACTGGCTCTAGCCGTGTTCGCTTCGTTCGTGAGCTTGCGCTAGCCTTGGCAGATGTCGAAACACCTCGTCATAAGCACCAGCGGAAATCCCGCAAGCAGGAGCCGAAAGATGGGACGCGCGGCTTATGCCTATCTCACCGAGAGCAAAGTCGGTTGCGACTGGCTCGATCTTAGCGAGATGGATCTGCCTCTGTGCGATGCAGACGCCTGCTATGCCGCGCCCGGGGCGCGCAAACTCCGGGAGGCGATCAACGGCGCCGACGGCATTCTTGTCGCCGCACCGGTCTATAACTATGACGTGAGTGCCGCCGCGAAGAACATGATCGAACTCACCGGTGACGCCTGGAAAGACAAGGTGGTCGGTTTCCTTTGCGCCGCCGGCGGGATGGGGAGTTACATGTCGGTCATGGCCTATGCCAACAGTCTGATGCTCGACTTTCGTTGTGTGATCATCCCGCGCTTCGTCTACGCGACGGGCGATCACTTCGACGACGACGCGATCACCGACCGGAAAATTGTCAGCCGGATCGAGCAGGTGGCAGCGGAACTGGTCCGTTTCACCGCGGCGCTGCGCGGCGTGGCCCGCTAACTCTCGCTACCGCGCGCGCTCGGAATTGAGCCAGATTTCGGCGCCTTCGCGCGCGGCATCCACTTCCATCGCTTTGCCGCTCTCGAGCACGAGCGTGCGCGCGCCTTCCACGATCTCGTCGAGCTTGGCGTCGCTGTGCTCCGGATCGTGGTGGAAGAGGAAAAGTTTCCGCACGTCGGCATCGAGCGCGAGGGAGACCACGCTACTGAGCGAACCGTGGCCCCAGCCGATTTTGCTCACGTATTCGTCGTCGGTGTATTGCGCGTCGATGATCAGGACGTCGACCTTGCGAAGGAAACGCACCAGTTTAGCCCGCTCCGAAATGGCGTAGGCGCGCGCTTCATCGACCGCCGCGCTGCCCCCATCGGCATGGCTGGCTTTCAAGGTGTCGTAAGGCTCGTTATCGGGCAGATAAGCGACCGAGCCGGAGCTGGTCTCGAGCCGGTAGCCGGCGCAGATCCCGGGATGATTCACGAAGCGCGCCCGGACCTTCACTTTGCCGATTTCGAACTCCATCTCCTTCAGCTCCTCGATCTCGATCGCGCTCGGCATGTCGCGCAGGCTGACAGGAAAAAATGAGGTCTCCATCTGGCCGGCAAGGATGGCGGCGAGACCTTTGCGCGCGCCTTCGTAGCCGAGCACGCGGAGGCTGTTCTTCTCCTTGTAGGCGGGCAGGAAAAAGGGCAGGCCCTGGATGTGATCCCAGTGCGTGTGCGTGATGAGCAGGGTGAGCTTGATCGGTTTCGGGCCGAACTCCTGTTCGAGGGAATTCCCGAGCAGGCGCAAGCCGGAACCGGCATCGAGAATGATGATCTCGCCTTCGGCGCGGAACTCGATGCAGCTGGTGTTCCCGCCGTAGCGGACAGTCGAGGAGCCCGGAACCGGAATGGAACCGCGCACGCCCCAGAAACGCAACCGGGTCGAGGGAGGCACAAACTCCGGCACCTCATCGTTATCGGCGTGCTGGTAGCCATCGGGAGGCATCACCCGATCGATGACTTCGCGCAGGTGCTCCCACTGAACGGGCTTGACCAAATATTCGTCGGCACCGGCATCGATCGCGCTGCTCCGGTCCACACCGTAGTCACGGCCGGAGATAATGATGATGCGAGTGCGGAGCAGTTTTTGCCGGATCCGGCGGCAGGCCTGGAAGCCGTTCGACTTCGGCATCAGCAGGTCGCAGAGGACGAGCTCCGGCTTGCGCTCGAGCGCGAGAGTTACGCCGGATTCCCCGTCGCCCGCCTCGAGCACCTCCCAGCCTTCGCGCAAAAAAAGCTCGGCGGTCGCGCGGCGGCCTTCGGCATCGTCTTCAATTAAAAGGACCGTGGCCATGGAAAGTGCGGCAGTTCTCTCAGAGCAAAGGCGGAGAGACAAGCCTTTTCCTAAACGAACTGAGCCATTTGCCGCAGACCGGCTTCTAGGCAGGCGGCTGATATTTCCAGCGCAGCTCGGGCTGGAGATTTACCTGCTCCGGCGGGATCTCGAAACCGACCGCCCGGAGCAAATAGGAGACCCCTTCGGGACTCTCCATCGTTTCCTTGAGGCTGCGGGCGAAGACCTCGATGTATTCCTTGTAGGACTCGAGCGCGAGCTTGCCGTCGGCGAAATGCTCGGCGAGCGCTTCATCGTGATTATCGATCAAATCGATCAGGGCGCGGCGCAGTTGCAACCGCATCTGCGGGTCGACCACGACCCGGAAAGGACTCGCGCCCGCATCGGGCACCGCCGAGTTTCCTTGCGGGCGGCCGGGACGAGTTGGAATTTTGAGGCGTTCATCGTTCCACTCTACCAGAATAAACGGTCGACGACAGCGGGCGGTGCTTTGTTCGTTAGGCGGACGCCTAGAAAAAAATCGGGATGATCAGGATGGCCACGATGTTCGCCACCTTGATCATCGGATTGATCGCCGGACCCGCGGTATCCTTGTAGGGGTCGCCTACCGTATCGCCGGTGACCGAAGCCGCATGGGCGAAGGAGCCTTTGCCGCCGAGGTTGCCCTCTTCGATGTATTTTTTCGCATTGTCCCAGGCGCCACCGCTGGAAGTCATCGCGATCGCCACGAAAAGACCGGTCACAATCGTGCCGACCAGCATTCCGCCGAGCACCACCGGGCCGAGAGGTTTAATCACCGCCACCGCGACGACAAACGCCACCGGGAGCAGCGCGGGAATGATCATCTCGCGCAGGGCCGCCTTGGTCACGATATCGACGCAGACACCGTAGTCCGGCTTGTCCGCGCCGGTCAGAATGCCGGGTTTCGCGGTTAACTGCCGCCGCACTTCACGCACTACCGCGCCGGCCGCTTTCCCGACCGCGTCCATGCTGAACGCGGTGAAGATGAACGGCAGCAGGCCGCCGATGAAAAGACCGATGATCACCTTGGGTTCGGTGAGCGAGAACTGGAAATTAAACGGACGTCCGGCCGCGGTGACGTGCGCCCTGAGTTCTTCAACATAAGAGCCAAACAAGACCAGCGCCGCGAGCCCGGCGGAAGCGATCGCATAACCCTTGGTCACCGCCTTCATCGTGTTGCCGACCGCGTCGAGGTCGTCGGTCACGCCGCGCACTTCCTTTGGCAAATCGCTCATCACCGCGATGCCGCCGGCGTTATCCGTGATCGGGCCAAAGGCATCAAGCGAGATGATGATGCCGGCCATCGAGAGCATGCTCATGACCGCGATCGCGATCCCGTAAAGACCGGCGAAATGGAAGCTGAACAAAATCGCCAGGCCGATGAAGCCGACCGGCAGCGCGGTCGCGTGCTGCCCGATCGCGAGACCGGCGATGATGTTGGTCGCGTGGCCAGTTTCAGAAGCCTTCGCGATCTTGCGGACCGGCGAGAAACTCATCGACGTGTAGTAATTCGTGATCACGACCACGATGCCGGTCATGAGCAGACCGACGAGCGATGCGCAGTAGAGATCGTTCGCGGTGCGGAGCGCGCTCGCGATGATCACGCCGTCGGGGAAAAGCATGTGCGTCGCCGGCCAGAAAAGGATCGCCGAGACGACGCCGCTCGCCATCACGCCGCCCATCAGGACGTTGCCCGGTTTGGCCTTGCTCACGTTCACGAAAAGAATGCCAACGATCGCACCGAGCACCGAAATGCCGCCGAGCACGAACGGGTAAACCACCGCCGCCGGTGAGTTCGCGAGAGTAAGCGCGCCGACCAGGATCGCGCCGATCAGGCTGACCGCGTAGGTCTCGAAAACGTCCGCCGCCATGCCGGCGCAATCGCCCACGTTATCGCCGACGTTGTCCGCGATCGTCGCCGGATTGCGGGGATCGTCTTCATCGAGGGTGTTCTCGATTTTACCGACCAGATCCGCGCCGACATCTGCGGCCTTGGTGTAAATGCCGCCACCGAGTCGCGCGAACACGCTGATCAAGCTCGCCCCGAGCGCCAGCCCGATCAGGCTCTTCACCGCCAGATCGTGGCCGATCATATTCCCCGCCACGGTGTAGAAAAGACCGACCGACAGCAGCGCGAGGCCGACCACGAGCAGACCCGTGACCGCGCCGCCGTTAAAAGCCACCCGCATCGCCGCCGTGCGCGAAACCGTCGCCGCCTGCGTCGTGCGGGTGTTCGCCAGCACCGCGATCCGCATCCCGATGAAACCGGCCGCGAGCGAACAGACCGCGCCGATCACGAAGCCGATCGAGGTGGCGTGATCCTTGAAAATGAAGAGCAGGATAAAGATGACCACCGCGATCGCACTGATCGTGACCACCTGCCGATTCAGATACGCTTTCGCGCCCTCCTGGATGGCGCCCGCGATTTCCTGCATCCGCGCATTCCCCGGCGAAGACCGGATCACCGAGAGGATCAGAAAATAAGCGAAGGCGAGCCCGGCGACGGCACAGAGCATCGCCAGCCAGATGCCTGAAGAGAGAATCGAAAATGCGAATAGATTCATAAGCGGTAGGATTGGGAAGCCGGAGTTTAGAGGGATTTGCCCCAGTGGCAACCCGCGAGATTTGCGCTGCGTATGGAAAGAGAGGCGCCCCGGGCGCGGAGCGTCTACAGCTCGAAAAAGCCGCGGAGGCGGCGCAGGAAGGTGGCCCGGTAGGCGGCGGCCTGGCCGTCCTGGTCGTGCGCGGCGTCCTTGATCAGGCCTTCGTTTTCCATCTTCCGGCGCGCGAGCAGATCGCTCAGCTGGGTGACGCATTCGGGCGAGTCGCGGAGCAGCTGGGCCATCACCGGTTTGGTGATCTCGAGCACTTCGCAATCGCTCTCGGCGCGGATGGTGGCGGTCCGTTTCTCGCCGGTGAGGAGCGACATTTCGCCGAAGCAATCGCCGGTCCGGAGCACGCCGACCCGGATCGACGAGCCGTTTTGCGCGACCGAGACCTGGGCAGTGCCTTCCAGCATCACGAACATCGACGACCCATCGGCACCCTGCTCGATCAGGCGTTCGCCGCGGCCGAAGTGCACCGTGCGCGACTCGGAGACGAGCGCGCCGACCTGCGCCTCGTTCAGGCAGGCGAAAAGCGGCTCGGTCTCGAGAATGGTGCGCGCCTTGCCGTGTTCCTCCTGGACCCGCGATGTTTTGCGGTTGATCTCGAGGGTCCGGATCGGAAAAGGGATGGTGATTTTCTGCCGTTTGAATTCGTACCAGACGTTGGTGCGGATGGCGTCGCAGATATCGTTGTAGCGCTGGTGGCTGAGCATCCAGAACTTGATCTCGTAGACGATCGCGGACTCGGCGAAATCGATCAGGAAAATCTTCGGCGGCGGGTCGTGCTGCACGCCGTCCGCATGCATCGTTGCCCGCATCAGGGCGTCCTTGACCTTGTTCGGCGCGCTCCCGTAGTCGACGCCCACCCGGATGCGCATGGCATGAAGCTCCTGCGGGTAATGCAGGTTCACGATCGTGGTCCGGACGATCTCGTTGTTCGGGATGTCGAGGTAGATGGCGTCGTTCGTGCGCAGCCGGGTGGAGCGCCAGTTGATCTCCATCACCTCCGCGGAGTGTTCGCCGACCTTGAGCCAGTCGCCGACTTTGTACGGTTTGCTGATTTGCAACGACATGCCGGCGATGACGCCGCCGAGCATGTTCTGGGTGGCGAAACCGAAGACGATCGCGACCACGCCGGAGCCGGAGAGAAGCCAGGTAAGCTGGCTCTGCGCGTGGTAGCCGACGCTGAGGACGAGCAGGAGAGCGATCAGGAAAATCACCAGCGCGACCAGCTCGCGGAGGAACTTCGGGATCACGGTCTGGCGGCGGTGCTCGAAGTAGAGATCCCAGAGGTAGCGATCGAGCAGCGCGATCACGACCCCGGCACTGAGGAGGGTGAGCGCGGCGCCGACGTGATTCCGGTAGCGGAGGTCGATCCCGTAAACCCAGACCGCGGCGTAAAACGCGAGGGCGAGGGCGAAGAGCTGGAAGAAGACGCCGAAGCGCACACCGGCTTTGCGTTTCAACAAACGCCCGAGGGAGAGCGTGATGAAAAAGGTCGCGATGAAAACCGCGACCGTGGCGAAGGCGCGTTGTGGTTCAGCGAGAGCGGACATTCGTTAGGCAGGAGGATAGCAGAGCCGGAGCGATCTCGACAAGCGTGCTCGGGGCAGTCTTGCCAACGCGCGGCCGGCGGCACATTCTCGTCCGATGAACGCGTTCGCAAAAACCTGCGGTCTCCTTTTCCTCGTCGGCTCGCTCAACCCCGCCCTGGGTCAGCGGCCCGCCGCGATGCCGTCGCCGCCCGACCTGAGCGACAAGGCGCTGATCACCACCCAAAAACCGGCCGCGACAGGCGACAGCGCGAGCCCGGCGGGCGAGGCTCGAGCGGTGAAGCAGTACACGATCGAGCAGTTCATGGACACGACGCGGATCGGCGGCGCCTCTTTTACCCATGATGAAAAGGCGATCCTCTACCACAGCAACCAGAGCGGGATCTACAACGTCTACCGGGTGCCGGTGACGGGCGGGGAGCCGAAGGAGCTGACGCATTCGACCAAGGAGAGCACTTACCTGGTCACGGCTTTCCCGAAATACGCGCGCTTCCTTTACACCGCCGACCAGGGCGGCAACGAGAACTCCCATCTCTATCTGCAGGAGATCGACGGGAAGGTGCGCGACCTCACGCCGGGCGCGAAGACGAAGGCGGATTTCCTGAAGTGGAGCGTCGATCGGACTTCGTTTTTCTTCGGCACGAACGAGCGCGACCCGAAGTATTTTGACGTCTACGAAATGAAGATCGCGGATCTCTCGCGGTCGCTGGTTTACCAAAACGAAGCCGGCTACGACTTCGCCGATATCTCGGATGACCGGCGCTATATCGCGTTCGGGAAAACAGGTGATACCACCGCCGACTCGGACACCTATCTTTATAACGTAGAGACGAAGGAGATGAAAAATCTCACGGCTCACAAAGGAGAGGTGCAGAATGCCCCGCAAGCCTTCGACGCGGAATCGAAGCATCTC
Organism: uncultured Verrucomicrobiae bacterium; assembly: GCA_963742845.1. GTDB lineage: Bacteria > Verrucomicrobiota > Verrucomicrobiia > Chthoniobacterales > UBA10450 > Palsa-1392. The sequence continues at coordinate 699,668 of CAVUNK010000009.1, forward strand.
TATTTCCTCTCGGACGAGGGGGCTGAATTCATGTATCTCGCGCGCTTCGATCTCGCGAGTGGTCAGCGCGAAGTGGTGGAGAAAACGAAGTGGGACATGACCGAGATGTCCTTCTCGCGCACCGGCAAGTATCGCGTGACCACGACGAATGAGGACGCGCGGAGCAAGGTGAAGATCGTCGAGACGGCGACGGGCAAAGAAGTCGCTTTGCCGAAGCTGCCGGAAGGCGACATCACGGGTGTAACTATTTCCGATACCGAGACGAAGATGGCGTTCTATCACAACGGCCCGCGCTCGCCGAACAATCTCTATGTCTATGACTTTGCCTCGCGACAGGTGGCGCGACTATCCGACACGCTGAGCCCGGCAATCAATCCCGCGGACCTCGTGGAGTCGCGCGTGATCCGCTACCCATCGTTCGATGGGCTGGAGATCCCGGCGATTCTCTACCAGCCGCACCAGGCCAGCGCGGAACATAAGGTGCCGGCGCTCGTCTTCGTCCACGGCGGACCGGGCGGCCAGGCGCGTTTGCCTTACTACGCCCTCGCTCAATATCTCGCGAACCATGGCTACACCGTGCTCGATGTGAACAATCGCGGCTCGAGCGGTTACGGAAAGACCTTCTTCACCGCCGACGACCGGAAGCACGGGCGCGAGCCGCTCTGGGATTGCCTTGCGGCAAAGAAGTTCCTTTACTCGTTAGGCTATGTCGCGCCGGACCAGATCGGGATCATGGGCGGCTCCTACGGTGGCTACATGGTGCTGGCAGCGCTGGCCTTCAAGCCGGAGGAGTTTGCCGTGGGCGTGGATATCTTCGGGGTCGCCAACTGGGTGCGCACCCTGCAAAGCATCCCGCCCTACTGGGAGTCGCAGCGCAAAGCCCTCTACGCCGAAATCGGCGATCCGGCGAAGGACCTGGAGATGCTTCGCGCCACCTCCCCGCTCTTCCACGCCGATAAAATCACCAAGCCCCTCATCGTGCTCCAGGGCAAAAACGACCCGCGCGTGCTCCAGGCGGAGTCAGACGAAATCGTGGATGCGATCAAGAAGAAGAAAGGCGTGGTCGAATACATCGTCTTCCCCAACGAAGGCCACGGCTTCACGAAGAAGGAAAACGAGCTCCGCGCCTACAAAGCCATCCTGGATTTCCTGGATAAGTATCTCCGCAAAAGCGCGCCGTCGCCGTGAACAATTCAGCGCGGCGGCGCGATCACCAGCGTGAGCCAGCCGGCGAGGAAACAAAGGCCGCCAAGGGGCGTGATCGCGCCGAGCCATCTTATGTTCGTTAGGGCAAGTACGTAGAGACTGCCGCTGAAGAGCACGATGCCTGCGAGCAGGAGCCCGGAGGCGAGCCGGCTCGCGCCTGGCAACGTCGCGAGCAGGAGCAGCGCGAGCGCGTGCACGAAATGGTAGAGGACCGCCTTGTTCCAGGCGTCGGTCATCGCGTGGGCCGCGAGCGTTTCCTTGAGCGCATGCGCTCCGAAGGCGCCGAGCCCGACGGCCAGAAAGCAAAGCGTCGCCGCGATCCGAAAAAGCCCGGTGTTCATGCCCGAGGTTCGCGACGAAAATGCCGGCGGGCAAGGAACACGGAAGTTTTCTGACATTTATTTCACGTAGAAACTGCGTCCGAACGGATTCCGCAGGTCGATTCTACTAGGGGCTTCCATAACCAAGGGAAGACTTCGAAAAATTCCACCTACCTACCAAACTATGATCAAGAAAACCTTACTCTCATTCGGCGCCGCGGCCGCGACGGCCCTGGCTTTCGCCGGCTCCAGCCCGGCCGCCATTCTGAACCTCGATAGCGGTCCCACTTTTACGCCCGACACGGCCTTCACCGACAACACGATCGTCGCCAACACGACGATCCTCGGCGGCCTGATCGATCTCCAGGGCACGGCCACGGTCACGCCCCCGGATACTAACACCGTCTCGATCGACCTGAGCGGCAACTACAGCGCCGAAGCCGGTGAGAAATTCTCGGTCGCCTACAGTTTCTCGGTCGATCTCAATATCCCCGAGCCCGTTGACTACAACATCACGGCGACGGTGGACGTCGGCGGAACCCCAGTCCCGGTGATGGCCAGCGGCACCCTGATGCCCGGTCTGCACAAATACGAAGGCAGCGCGGAGGCACCGGCATTTCCAGTGCCGGCGTCGGGTAACTTCTCGGCGTCGTTCCAGCTGAATTTCACGCCGACCGGCTCGGCGCTCCTGGCGGCGGCGGGCACGCTCGACCTCGATATCCAGCAGGTCGACTTCAAACTCGACACGAGCGCGGCCACGGTGCTGCCGCCTTCGCAGCCACAGAACCTGTCGACCCGCGGTAATGTGGGCACCGGTGAAGACGTGCTCATCGGTGGTTTCATCATCACCGGCACTGATTCCAAGCAGGTCGTGCTTCGTGCGATTGGGCCTTCCCTTCCTTCGTCGCAAGTGACCAACGCGCTCGCCGACCCGGTCCTGGAACTCCATGACTCCACCGGCGCCGTGGTCGCGACAAACGACAACTGGATGGACCTGAGCTCCGACGACCAGACCGTCCTCACTGATAACAATCTCGCGCCGACTAACGACGCGGAATCCGCCTTGGTCGAGACCCTCGCGCCTGGCTCCTATACGGTGATCGTGAGCGGGGCGAATGACTCGACCGGCATCGCGCTGGTGGAAGCTTACGACCTCGATAACGGGGCAACCGATTCCAACTTGGCGAACATCAGCACCCGCAGCAACGTCACGACCGTCGACGGCGTGATGATCGGCGGGTTCATCGTCGGCAACGGCGGATTTTCGACCACCGTGATTCGTGGTCTCGGGCCTTCCCTTGCCGACCAGGGGATCACCAACTTCCTCGCCGACCCGACGCTCGAACTCCACGACGCCGACGGCAACGTGATTGATTCCAACGATAACTGGATGGATGGCCCCGACATGCAGCAGATCACCGACAACGGCCTCGCGCCAAGCGACCCGAATGAATCGGCGCTTTTCGAAATCCTGCCAGCGGGAATGTACACCGCCGTGCTGAGTGGCGTTGGCGAAACGTCCGGCGTGGCTCTGGTCGAGGTCTACGACATCGATGACAGCCTTCCGCCGCCGGTGACGACCAAATAACCGCGGCTCTCATCCGCAAAATCACGCGCCCGGCCGGGGTATCCTCGGTCGGGCGCTTTTTTTGCGCCCGAGTCGCCCTCTTACTGTTTGGCCACGAACGGCCAGAAGACCGGGATGAGGATGCTCGCGGCGATCCAGAGAATGAAGTTCAACGGCGCGCCGACCCGCGGGAAATCCATGAACCGGTAACCGCCCGCGCCGAAGACGTAGGTGTTCGTCTGGTAACCGATTGGCGTCGCGAAGCTCGCGCTGCAGCCGAACATCACCGCGATGCAGAATGGCCGCGCGTCCACCCCCATCGTCGCGGCGATCTCAAACGCAATCGGCGTGAGCAGCACCGCGACCGCGTTGTTGCTGATCAATTCCGTGAGCAACGTCGCCACGAGATACATCACCGAGAGCGTCACCGCCGGACCGTACCGGCCGACCGCATTGGTCACGCCGGTGGCGATGAGATGCGCCGCGCCGGTTGTTTCCATCGCTTTGCCGAGCGCAAGCATCCCGAAGATGATGAACAAAATCGGCCACTCGATCGCTTCGTAGGCTTCCTCCACGTCAAGGCAGCGGGTGATAATCACGAAGATCGCCGCGAGCAGGGCGAGCGCCGCGACCGGGAGGGAATTGATCGACGCCAGCACCATCACCACGATGATGGACGCGATCGCGAGCGGCGCTTTCTGACGGCGGAACGCCCGCTGTTTCGGCTCGGTCAGGTTCAGGAAATCGCGCTCCTGCATCAGCCGATGAATTCCTTCCGCCGGCCCCTGCACGAGGAGCGTGTCGCCAAATGCCAGCTCCACATCCTCGAATTTCTCGCGCAGATTTTCCCCCTGCCGATGGAGCGCGAGAATGAGCACGCCGTAGCGCTGGCGGAAATTCAGGTCGCGCAGCGTGCGCCCGACAAAGGTCGAGCGGCTCCCGATGATGCCTTCCATCAGGATCGCTTCGCGCGTGCCGGTGCTCTCGACGCCGAGTTCGGCTTCCGGCCGGAAGACCACGCCGGGCATCTCCCGGATTCCTTTCACGCCCGCCACCGGGCTCTCGAGGAGCAACTGATCGCCAGCCTCGAAGCGATGCTCGTTCAGCGGCGTTTCCACCCGCACGCTGTTCCGGCGCACATCGATGATCCGCGCTTCGCGCAAACGGACGAGCGCGGTCTCGGCGATCGTTTTCCCGACCAGCGGCGAAGCCTCCGTAATCACCGCCTGCATCAGGAATTGCCGCGACATCCCGCCGCCGATCAGCGCCGCCAGCGTCTCCCGGCGCGGCAAAAGTTTCCGCCCAATAAAAAGCAGATAGACCACGCCGATCGCCCCGTAGCACAAGCCGAGCGGAGTAATCTCGAAGATCCCGAACGGCTTCATCCCGTGCTGCCGCGCCACGCCATCCACGAGCAGGTTAGTGGAGGTGCCGAGCAGGGTGCAGGTGCCGCCGAGGATGGAGAAAAAGGAGAGCGGGATGAGCAGCCGCGACGCTTTCAGCTCGGTGTTCCGCGCCAGCGCCAGCACCACCGGCATGAAGACCACCACCACCGGCGTGTTGTTCACGAAGGCCGAGAGCGGCACGGTCAGCGCGGCGAGCGCGAGCAGCGCCCGAAGTTCGCTCGTACCCGCGAGGCGGAGAAAAATCCGGGCCAGCGCGTCAATCGCGCCGGTTCGTTCCAGCGCCGCGCTGAGCACAAACATGCAGCCGATCACGATCGGCGCGCTGTTGCTGAAGACCGCGAGGGTCTCGTCTGTCCGGAGAATGCCGGTGACGAGCAGCACCCCGAGCGCACTCAGCGCGACCAAGTCTGGCGAGCCCCATTCTTTCAGGAAAGCAACGAAGACCAACGCCACGAGCGCGAAAACGACGACCAAATGAAAAAGATGCACGCTCATGAATTGCAGCAGGATTGCTACCGGCCCGCTTATTGCCTGACATCGCTGCCGGGCACAACCGCGAAATCCGCTGCGCTGTCGCTGAGGCATTTGCCTGCTTGCGGGGCACGAATCTCGCTTCGAGGTTGAATGAATGGACCTCAAACTCCCTGGGGCCCTCCGGCGGACGTGGATTAATCTCCCGCTTCGCGGGAAAGGCATCGCCGTCGTCGGATTACCCATCGTCGCTATCGCCGTGGGGCTGGCGACCCTCTTCACCATGGCTCGGCGCGAAAATCAGGCGCAGCAATGGGTCCAGCATACCGTCGTGGTCCGGGGCAGACTCGGCGCGCTCCTGAGCAACCTCCTCGAAGCCGAAAGCAACGCCCGCGGATTCGTGATCTCGCATCACGAAGATTTCCTGCCCCGGCTCGAGACGGCCAAGGCCCATGCCGAGAAACAGATCGATGAACTCGCCGCTCTCACCCACAAAAATCCCGTGCAGGCGGCGCAGATTCCCACCCTGCGGAAGCTGGTCGCGGAGAAATTTGCCGCGATGGAAAAGATGATCGTTGCCGAGCGGGCGGCCGAGACTTTGCCGGCGAGCCCGCAATTACTCGAGGCCTACCGGGCGATGACCCCGCTCCGCGCCACGATCCGGCGGATGGATCTCGAGGAGGAACGCCTCCAGGAAATCCGCACCGACCAGCTGCACCGGACCCGCGGCCACGCGGTTGCCGCCGGCGGCGCGACTCTCGCCCTCGGTTTCCTCGGCGGCCTCCTCGCTGCGCTGCTCTTCGGTCAATCGATCGCGCGCCGGATGGAGACCCTGCGGATGAACGCCCGCGCGATGCGTCTCGGGGCGACGCTGCCCCCCACGGAGGGAGCCTTCGACGAAATCGGGCAGGTCGAGCGAGAACTGGAAACCACCAGCCAGCTGCTCGCGGAACGGAGCGAGAAGCTGCGCCAAAGCGAAGCCGAGCTCCGGGCCGTGATCGATAACACGACCGCGTTGATTTTCGTGAAGGATCTGGAGAGCCGTTTCGTGCTCGTGAACCGGCAGTTCCGCGAAACCTTCGGCGTCACGCCGGACTCCGCGCTCGGGAAAGCGCCGGAGCAATTTTACCGCCGCCAACTCGCCCAGGAGATCCGTGCGCACGACCTCGCAGTCATGGAAAGCGGGCGCCCCGACGAGTTCGAGGAAAAGATCCCGATTGCCGGCGAGATCCGCACTTTTCTCGCGGTCAAAGTGCCGCTGCTCGACGGCAAAGGCCGGGCCTACGGGATCTGCGGCATCGCGACCGATATCACCCAGCGCCAGCGCGCGACCGAGCGCTTGCGCGAATCCCATTCCACCCTCGAGGAACACGTCGGCCAGCGCACCGCGGCCCTCCAACAGGCGACCCGCCGCCTCGCGGAGGAAAGCAGCCACCATCGCCAGACCGCCGACATTCTCGAGAAGACGCAGGCCCAGCTCCTGCACGCGCAGAAAATGGAAGTGATCGGCGCCGTCGCCAGCGGGATCGCCCACGATTTCAATAACATCCTCACCGCGATCATGGGCTACGCCTCGCTCCTGATGGTCGGCCTCCCACGCGAAGAACAACGGGAAGGTCACGCCGCGGAAATCCTGCGTGCGGCCGAGCGCGCCGCGGCGTTGAGCCGGCAACTGCTCGCCTTTAGTCGCGCACAACCGTATCAGCCGGCCGTCTTCCGCCTCGAGCAGGTGGTGCGCGAAAGCGAAAGCATGCTCTGCCGCGTGCTCGGCGACACGATCACGTTGCGAACCGAGATTTCTTCCGAAGTCGGCGCGGTGAAAGCCGACCCGAGCCAGATCGAGCAATTGATTTTGAACTGGATCGTCAACGCCCGAGACGCGATGCCGCACGGCGGCCAAATCGCGATCGCTGCACGCGTCGTCACCGAAGCGCGCAACCGGCCCGAGACGATCCCGGACGCGTCGCGCTGGGTCGCGCTCTCGGTCATCGATGAAGGCGAAGGCATCCCCCCGGAAGTGCAGAGCCGGATGTTCGATCCGTTCTTCACCACGAAGCGCCCCGGCCAGGGCACCGGCCTCGGGCTGGCCACCTGCATGAGCATCGCGCAGCGCAGCGGCGGCTGGATCGATTGCGAGAGCGAAGTCGGCAAAGGCACAACCTTCACGCTTTTTCTCCCGCGCGCCGACGAGCCCGTCACTCCGCTGCGGAAAAAAACCACACCAAAACAGGTCGCCGGTCGCGAGACCATCCTCGTGGTCGAGGACGAACCGGCCGTCGGCGAAGTGGTCGCGCTCCTCTTGCGCGACTTCGGTTATCAGGTCCTGACCGCGGAAAATGGTGAAGCCGCCGAGCGCGTGATCGCCGCGCACGCGGGCGAAATCGATCTCGTGCTCACCGACCTGAACATGCCGCGCATGAACGGCCGCGAACTGATGGAACGCCTGACGATGAACAATCCGGGCGTCCGCGTTATCCTCACTTCCGGGAACGACGATCTCCTTGATGAACGCTCCGCGCAGTCGCTCGAAGTGGAGTTCCTGCCCAAGCCCTTTACCGGCCACGGCCTCGCCGAGCGCGTCCGCCAGGTGCTCGACAAAGCGCCGGCCCGCGTCTCCGTGCGAAATTGACGCCACGCGGGAAATGCGGTTCATCGTTAACCCGTGAGCCGCATCCTCATCGCCGATGACCAGAGCGACGTCCTCGAGGCGCTGCGGATTTTATTAAAAGGCGAAGGCTACCAGACCGACGCCGTGACGTCGTTAGGCGCGGCCCTCAACTCCCTCGAGAAACGCGACTACGCGCTCCTCATGATGGACCTGAACTACACCCGCGACACCACGTCCGGGCAGGAAGGGCTCGAGGCGATTCCGCGCATTCAGGCGCTCGACGAAAATCTCCCGATCGTGGTCATGACCGCATGGGCCACGATCGATCTCGCGGTCGAGGCGATGAAACTCGGCGCGCGCGATTTCGTTCCGAAGCCCTGGGATAACGACCGCCTCCTCGCCATCGTCCGCACCCAGATCGCGCTCGGCAGCGCGCTCCGCAAAAGCCAGCAGGCCGAGGCGAAGAACGAACTCCTGCGCGGCAAAATGCCCGCGATTATTTCCGACTCGCCGCAGATGCGCCCGGTGATCGAGCTCATCTCGCGGGTCGCGCCTTCGGACGCGAACATTCTCGTCACCGGCGAGAACGGCACCGGCAAAGGCCTGGTCGCGCGCGCGCTTCATTCGCTCTCCAGCCGCGCGAGCAAGATCATGATCACGGTGAACATGGGCGGCCTGTCCGAGGGCGTGTTCGAGAGCGAACTTTTTGGGCATGTGAAAGGCGCTTTCACCGATGCGAAAACCGATCGCGCCGGGCGCTTCGAACTCGCGGATGAGAGCACGCTTTTCCTCGACGAAATCGCGAACCTCCCGCTCAGCCAGCAGGCGAAATTATTGCGCGTGATCGAAACCGGCGAATTCGAGCGGGTCGGTTCGTCGAAAACTTTGCACGCCAACGTGCGGATCATTTCCGCGACCAACTCCAACCTCCACGAGGAAGTGGCCGCGGGTCGTTTCCGCCAGGATTTGCTCTTCCGCCTGAATACGATTGAAGTCGCGCTTCCGCCCTTGCGCGAACGTCGCGAGGACATTGCGCCGCTTGCAGCGCACTTCCTCCGCCAGCACGCCGAGCGTTACCGGAAAAATTTAACCGGCTTCGAGCCGGCTGCGCATGAGGCACTCGTTAGGCATCAATATCCGGGCAACGTCCGCGAGCTCGATCACGTCATCGAACGCGCCGTCTTGATGGCGCAGGGCGCACAAATCCGGCCGAACGATCTCGGCCTCACGAGTGCCGGCGACGGCTCGCCGCGCCTCGAGGAGATGAGCCTCGAGGAAGTGGAAGCGTTCCTGATCAAGAAGGCGCTCGCCCGCAACGACGGCAACGCGCGCAAAGCCGCGGAGTCGTTAGGCCTGAGCCGGAGCGCTTTTTACCGGCGCCTCCAGCACTATGGCCTCTAGGCGCATTCGCCGGCCATGAACCCGCCCCGCAAAACGCGGTCGCAGCTTTCCCACGAAAACCGGATCACCTGGCTGACCATCGGCGCGGTCGGGCCCGCGATGGCGATCGCGCTCCTGCTTCTCTGGCTGGGCGATTTCAGCGCGAAGGTCGACTGGACGCTCACCCTCCTGATCCTCGGCTGCGGCTTCGGATTCCTCGCCAGCACCCGAGAACATATCGTGAGGCCGCTGCAAACCATGAGCAACCTCCTCGCGGCTCTGCGCGAGGGCGATTACTCGATTCGCGCCCGGGGCGCCCGCGTGGACGACGCCCTCGGCGAGGTCCTGTTGGAAATAAATCAGCTCGGCGAAACGCTCCGCAAGCAACGGCTCGGCGCCTTCGAGGCGACCGCGCTTCTGCGCACGATCATGGCCGAGATCGACGTGGCGGTTTTCACCTTCGATCCCGAGCGACGACTTCGGTTGGTAAATCGCGCCGGCGAAAATCTGCTGCGCCAGCCGATCGATAAGTTGCTCGGCCGACGCGCGAGCGATCTCGGGCTCGCGGTCTGTCTCGATGCCGATGAAGACGCGCCGCTCGCCCTCAACTTCCCCGGCGGTTCCGGCCGCTGGGGCGTGCGCAAAAGCGAGTTCCGCGAGCACGGGTTGCCGCACGAATTGCTCGTGCTCACCGATCTCAGCCGCACCCTGCGCGAGGAGGAACGGATCGCGTGGCAACGGCTCGTCCGCGTGCTCGGCCATGAGATGAACAACTCGCTCGCGCCGATCAAGTCGATCGCCGGCAGCCTCGAATCGCTCCTCCGCCGCGACCCCGCGCCGCCCGATTGGCGCGACGATGCGCGGAGCGGTTTGAACGTGATCGCGACCCGCGCGGAATCGCTCAGCCGCTTCATGCAGGCCTACGCGCGGCTCGCCCGCCTGCCCCCGCCGCAGAAAGAGGAGGTCGATCTGGGCGAACTCGTTAGGCGAGTCGTGAGCCTGGAAACCCGCCTCGCGGTGCAGATCAAGGAAGGCCCCAGCCTAACGATCTCCGCCGATGCGGCGCAGATCGAGCAGCTGCTGATCAACATCCTGCACAACGCGGTCGATGCTTCGCTCGAAACGGGCGGCGGCGTCACGATCGGCTGGCGCTCGCTCGCCGAATGCTCCGAGGTGGTGGTGCGCGACCAGGGGCCCGGGATCATGAATCCGGGGAACCTTTTCGTGCCCTTCTTCACCACCAAGCCGGGCGGCTCCGGCATCGGCCTCGCGCTCAGCCGGCAGATCGCGGAAGCCCACGGCGGCTCGCTCAGCCTAACGAATCGCGCCGATCGCAGCGGCTGCGAAGCGCTCCTCCGTCTGCCTCGTTAGGCAAAGCCGGAGCCCTGACTGTCCGCACCCGCCTAACGAATCGCCCGCTTGATCCGTCTTGCGCTTTTTCAACTCAGGATTTGTCCCAAAAATGGGAGAGCGGAATCCCAAGGCCGAAGCATTCGGAACCCAGCTCCCGAGTTCGTTAGGCGCATAACCATATGCATTTCAGATGTTTAGAAATGTATAAAACGCGTGGCACGCACATTGCAATAAGGGGCATGACATAGAACCGATTCCTGAATCCAAACCGAGAGCCAACGCATCTCAAAGAAAACGGGAAACCAGATTATGAAAAACACACCGCACACTCAGAACCTCAGCAAACGGCATCAAACCGAAATCCGCGATCGCTCGAACAGCGCCCGCCAACCGGAAGTCGCCGCAAATTATCAATCCAACAATTTCACCGGCAGCTGCGGCAAGCCGGTTAAATTCGAGCACCCTTCCTTCGCCGACATCAGCAAAGATTATTTTGCCGCGGAAGAGCCTCGCGGGTTTGCGGTCGACGCCGCAGTCTTCGCCGCGCTCATCGCGATGGCGGTCCTGCCGATCGTCAACGGCTTCCAGGCCGTCGCGCCGTTCGTCCGTCACCTCGGCCTGCTCTAAGCGCGACCCGCACCGGCATGGAACAACGCAGCTTCGAGGTCATCCCCGGGAAAAAAGAGCCCGCCGCCGCCCCCCGCGCGACGGGCTTCACCGCGCCGACCAACTCCATGGACGTGCCGCGGGTCGGGGCCGCGAAGAAAAAGCGCCAGCGCCGAATGATGATCATCGGCGGCTCGATCCTCGCGCTGATCGTGATCAGCGTCGTGGTCGGGCGATTGAAACCGGCCGCGCCGAGCGTCGATCGTTCGTCGGTGTGGATCGACGCCGTGAAGCGCGGACCGATGCTGCGGCAGGTCCGCGGCCTCGGCACGCTCGTGCCGGAAGACATTCGCTGGATCGCCGCCGCGAAAGACGGCCGGGTGGAAAAGATCGTCGTTAGGCCAGGCGCCCACGTCGAGCCGGACACCTTGCTCGTCGAGCTTTCCAGCCCCGACTTGCAACAGGCCGCGCGCGACGCCGAGCTGCAGGAGAAGGCGGGTGAAGCCGAGTTGACGACCCTGCGCGCCACCTTGCAGCGCGAGGTTTTGAACCAGGAATCCACCACCGCGCAGGTCCACTCCGAATATCAGCAGGCCAAGATGGAGGCCGAGACCAACGACAACCTGAAAAAGAACGGCCTCATCGCCGATCTCGAATACAAAACTTCGATCATCAAACGCGACGAGCTCGCCAGCCGCGACGAAATCGAAAACAAGCGACTCACGTTTGCGCGCGATTCCATCGAGCCGCAGCTCGCGGCCAAACAGGCCGCGGTCGACCAGCTCAAAGCCTCCGCGCAGATGCGCCTGAACGAGGTGGAAAATCTCCACGTCCGCGCCGGCATGACCGGAGTGTTGCAACAACTTCCGGTCGAAGTCGGCCAGCGCGTCATCCCCGGCACGAACATCGCCCGCGTCGCCGACCCGACGAAGTTGAAGGCGCAAATCAAGATCGCGGAGACGCAGGCGAAGGACATTCAAATTAATCAGCCCGCCTCGATCGACACCCGCAACGGCGTCGTCGCCGGGCACGTCACGCGGGTGGATCCCGCAGTGGAACAAGGCACCGTCACAGTGGACGTCGCGCTCGATGGCGCACTCCCGAAAGGCGCGCGCCCCGACCTTAGCGTCGACGGCACGATTGAACTCGAACGCCTCGACAACGTCCTCTACGTCGGCCGGCCCGCGTTTGCCCAGGACGGCGCGACCGTCGGCGTCTTCCGCCTAACGACCAGCGGCGAAGCGATCCGCACCCCGGTGCATTTCGGCCGCAGCTCGGTGAACACGATCGAAATCCTCAGCGGCCTCAACGTCGGCGACCAGGTGATCCTTTCCGACACCAGCGCCTACGACTCCCACGACCGCATCCAGCTGAACTAAGCGTCGGCCTAACGAATCCATTTCACCACCCCACGTCTCTAACCAATATGAACAACGGCAACAACACCCTGATCCACCTCGACGGCGTCACCAAAGTCTTCCTCACGGATGAAGTGGAAACGCATGCCCTTTCCGGCATCCACCTGAACATCCGCAGCGGCGAATATGTCTCCATCGCGGGACCTTCCGGCTGCGGAAAATCGACGCTCCTCTCGATCCTCGGCCTGCTCGATACCCCGAGCGACGGCAGCTATTCGCTGAAGGGCGGCGAGGTCGCGAACCTCACTTTCCCGGAGCGCGCGCGGATCCGGAATCGCGAGATCGGGTTCATTTTCCAAAGCTTCAACCTCATCGGCGATCTCACCGTTTTCGAGAACGTCGAACTCCCCCTTACTTATCGCGGCATGCCCGCGAGCGAGCGAAAAGTCTTCGCGAACGAAGCGCTCGAACGCGTCGGCATGGCGCATCGCGCAAAACATTTGCCGAGCCAGCTCTCCGGCGGCCAGCAACAGCGCGTCGCGGTGGCGCGCGCGCTCGCCGGCAAGCCGGCGATCCTCCTGGCCGACGAACCGACGGGAAACCTCGATTCGCGCAATGGCGAAGCCGTGATGGATCTCCTGAAAGAGCTCCACGCCGGTGGCGCCACGATCTGCATGGTCACGCACGACCAGCGCTTCGCCGAGCACGCCGATCGCACGATCCACCTCTTCGACGGCCGGGTCGTCGAGGACAAAATCGCCGCGTAAAGGCCTAACGAGGATAAGAGTGATGCGCCCAGATGATCTCAAAGATGGATCACTGAAAGCGCTCCTGATCCTCGCGCTGCTCCTCGCGAACCTGACGGTCGCGCGCCTCCGTCATCCTGAGCGGAGCGAAGCGCAGTCGAAGGATCCCGTGGCGCAACTGGCCGTTCCGTCCGCAAAGAATACCGCAACGAAAGACGTTGCCTCGTTAGGCAGCGAAACCTTTCCAGAAAACCGCCGGGATCCCTCGGCTGCGCTCGGGATGACCCACACGCCATGATCCAGGAAATCCGTCTTGCCCTCCGCCAGCTGATCAAGAACCCGCTCTTCGCGCTCGTGGGGATTCTCACCCTCGCGCTTGGAATCGGCGCGACGACCGCGGTCTTCACCCTGGTCAACGCCCTCCTGATCAAGCCGCTGCCGTACCAGGACCCGGCGAAAATCGTTCTGCTCTTCGAGCATTTTCGCGATCAGCACCTCGACGCCATTCCGGTTTCGCCGCCGGAGTTCCTTGATTACAAGGCGCAACTGAAGAGCTTCCCGCAGCTCGCGGCCTTCAACACCGGGACTTACAATCTCGCGGAGGGCGAAACCCCCGAGCGCATCTTCGGCGCGACCGTTTCCGCGGATCTTTTCCCATTGTTAGGCGTGCAGCCGATCCGCGGCCGCACCTTTCGCGCCGAGGAATGCACCACCGGTCGGAACGACGTCGTCGTGATCAGCGAACGGCTCTGGCGCCGGAAGTTCGACAAGGATCCGCGCGTCCTCGGGAGCAAGCTCGTCGCCGACGGTCGCACTTTCACCGTGGTCGGGATCATGCCGGCGAGTTTCGAATTTCCGCTCCCGCTTTTCAACATCACCGGCGCGCAGTTCGGCGAACAGGCGGATATCTGGCAGCCGCTTGCCTTCACCGCGGAGGAAATGAAGAACCGCGGTTCGCGCAGTTACGGCGTGATCGGGCGGCTGGCGCCCGGCGTTACGCCGCAGCAGGCGCAGGCCGAACTCGACACCGTCGTTAGGCAAATGCGCACGCGTTTTCCGGGCAACTACCCGCAGACCGACAGCTTCGGCGCCACGGTTTATCCGCTGAAGGAACAGGTCATCGGCGGGATGAAATCGCTTCTCCTCATTCTCTCCGGCGCGGTCGCGCTCGTCCTCCTCATCGCCTGCGCCAATCTCGCCACCATGCTCCTCGCCCGGGCTTCCGCGCGGGAGCGCGAAATGGCCATCCGGGTCGCGGTCGGCGCGAGTCGCGGCACGGCTCCTGCGCCAGGGCCTGACGGAAAGCGTCGTCCTCGCGATCTTCGGCGGACTGGCCGGAACCTTGCTCGCGGTCTGGGCGATCGAGCTGGTGAAAACGCTCGGCACCCAGACCATTCCCGCGCCTCGGCGAGGTGAGCATCGACAGCACCGTGCTCCTCGTTACCCTTGGGATTGCGATCGGCACCGGCCTGCTCTTTGGCCTCGTGCCCGCCCTCGCCACCGGCAAGCCCGACCTGACCGAGGCGTTGAAGGAAGGCGGCCGCGGCTCGACCACGAGCCGGCGACACAACCAGCTCCGTAACGGGCTCGTTATTGCCGAAGTCGCACTCGCGCTCGTCCTGTTGACCGGCGCCGGCCTGCTCCTCAAGAGTTTCGTTAGGCTGCAAAACATCAATCCCGGTTTCAACCCGGAGAACGTCCTCACCGCCGAGGTTTCGCTCCCGGCTTTGCGTTATCCCGACAACAAGGCGCAGGCCGGTTTCTACGCCGAGCTCGAGCGGCGCGTGAGCCGGTTGCCGGGCGTGAAACAGTTTGGCCTAACGACGATCCTGCCAATGAGCGGGATCAATAGCGACTGCTCTTTCGGGATCGAAGGCCGGGTAAGCGACGACACGCATCCCGGACCGGATGAGGAAGATCGGATCGTCTCGCCGAATTATTTTCGCGCGCTGGAGATTCCGCTGCGCCAGGGCCGGTTCTTCACTGCCGCCGATAAACTGGACGCGCCGCCGGTCGTGATCATCAACCAGGCGCTCGCGCAGCGTTACTGGCCTGACGAAAATCCAATCGGGAAGCGGCTTAGAGTTCCCTTCACCATGCCCACGCTCTCGACCATCGTCGGGATCGTCGGCGACGTGCATCACAAAGGCCTCGACCAGCCGGTGAAGCCGGAATTCTACATTCCCGCCGCCCAGGTGCCCTACACCTCGATGATCCTGGCGGTGCGGAGCGCGCAGGATCCGCGCAGCCTAACGAATGCCCTCCGGCGCGAAGTGCAGGCAATCGATTCAACCCTGCCCGTCGCACATGTGCGCACGCTCGACCAGGTGATCGCGGATTCGGTCGCGCCGCGGAAGTTGTCGGTCGTGCTTCTCGCGGTTTTCGCCGCCGTCGCCCTGCTGCTCGCTGCGGTCGGCATTTACGGCGTGATGTCGTTTCTCGTCGTCCAGCGAACTCACGAAATTGGAGTACGCATGGCCCTCGGCGCGCAACGTTCCGACGTCCTTCGCCTCGTCATTTCGCACGCCGGCGCGCTCATCGGCGCGGGCACTCTGCTCGGATTGATCATCGCAGTTCTCAGCACCTCCGCGCTCCGTTCCGCGCTCTACGGCACGAGCGCGTTCGACCTCGCCACTTTTGCTCTCGTCACCCTCACGCTCGCGCTCGTCGCCTTCGTCGCCAGCTACCTGCCGGCCCGCCGCGCGATGCGCGCTGATCCCATGATCGCTCTCGGTCATGTTCAATAAAACTCCATGACTGAATCACTGATCAAACTCCAGCAGATCGAGCGTTCCTATCCGTTAGGCAAACAGCAGTTCACCTACGTTCTGCGCGACATCAATCTCGCGATCGAGGAAGGCGATTTCGTCTCGGTGATGGGGCCGTCCGGCGCCGGGAAATCGACCCTCCTGCATTTGTTAGGCATGCACGATTTCGGCTGGTCGGGGGAATACTTCCTCGACGGCGTCGCGGTCCATCAGTTGAAGCCGAAAGAGCGCACCACCCTGCGCAACGAGCAGATCGGTTTTGTTTTTCAAAACTACAACCTGCTCGATGACCTCACGGTTTACGAGAACCTCGACATTCCCCTCTCCTATCGGCGTTACAGCAAATCCGAACGGAGCGCGCTCGTCGCTGATACCCTCGATCGCTTCTCCATCGTCGGGAAAAAAGATCTCTATCCGAGACAGCTCTCCGGCGGACAGCAACAACTCGTCTCGATCGCGCGGGCGATCATTGCGAAGCCGAAATTGATCCTCGCGGACGAGCCGACCGGCAACCTCCATTCCGGCCAGGCCGAGGACATCATGCGGCTTTTCAAGAAGCTCAACGGCGAGGGCATCACCATCATCCAGGTCACGCATTCCGAGACCAACGCCACCTACGGCAACCGCATCATCCAGCTCCGCGACGGCTGGATCGTGAAATAACTTTCGCAGCCTAACGAACAAAGAACTCGAAACCATGAAAACCCTGCTCCACACCACCACCCTTCTCCTCGTCTCCACCCTGACCGCGCTGGCCGTCACCGAGGAAAACATCCATGAAACCCGCGCCGCCACCCCCGGTGGCACCCTCGTGGTCGAGGTCGAGTTTGGCTCGATCGAAGTCGTGCCCGGCGACAACGACAAGGTCGTGATCGACGCCTACCGCAAGGTCGAGGCTTCCTCGAAAGCGAAGGAGGAAGAGTATCTCCAGGCCTCTCCGATTCGGATCACGACCGAAGGCAACAAAGTCATCGTCCGTGCGATCCGCAAACACGAGCACTTCAGCGTGCAGCTCTGGAGCGCGCTGGGTCGTCACAACACCGAAGGTCGCTACCGCATTCGCGTGCCGGCTAACTTCAACGCCGACCTCGACACCGCGGGCGGCGGGATCACCGCGAACGGGCTCACCGGTTCGGTCAAAGCTGACACCAGCGGCGGAGATCTCGCATTCGAGAAAATCCACGGCGACATCCACGCCGACACCAGCGGCGGCGGGATTAAGGTCACCAAGTGCGAAGGGAAAACCCACCTCGACACCAGCGGTGGCCACATCGAAGTCACCGACGGCCGCGGCGATCTCAACGCCGACACTTCCGGCGGCAACGTCACCGTGATGAATCTCGCGGGCGACGCGAAAGTCGACAGCGCCGGGGGCAAACTTCGGCTCGCCAACATCAGTGGAAAGCTGATCGCGGAAACGGCCGGCGGCGCGATCTCCGCGATTCTGCCGGCGACGGTGACGAACGACATCAGTCTCGAAACTTCCGCCGGTGCGATCACCGTGATGACGCCTCCGAACGCCGGCCTCACAATCGATGCCGAGACCGGCGCGGGCAGCGTGCGCAGCGATCTGCCGATGGCGAACGTGCGGACCGACGACGAATCGCTCAAGGCGACGATCAACGGCGGCGGTAAAAAGCTCGTCCTCCGCAGCGGCGCCGGGGCGATCGAGATCGTCTCGGCCGACAAGGAAACCGCGCAACAATGAGCTGCGGCGACCACTGGAGCGCGACGCTCTGTCGTCGCGAGTTTCAGGCACGCGATCACGAAGGATTGCGCTCCAGTTTTTCGCCTAACGAACATAGGACTTTATGAACGACTTTCGCTTCGCCCTGCGCCAGCTCCGCAAATCGCCGGGCTTCACTTTCATCGCCGTCCTCACCCTCGCGCTCGGGATCGGGGCGAACACCGCGATCTTCAGCGTGGTCAATGCCGTGCTCCTGAAGCCGCTGCCGTTTCCGGCCGCGCAACAGCTCGTCGCGCTCGGGAGCACCAACCGGGTCGAGGAAAGCCGGCGCGATTCGCTCAACTCGCTTTCCTATCCCGACTACTTCGATTTCCGGAAGGAGAATCAGACGCTTGCGAACAGCGCGGTGTATCACCAGGAGAACGTCGCCTTCAGCGGAACGAGCGGTGCGCAGAGCCTGGTCGGAATAAAGGCGAGCGGCGAATTCTTCGACGTGCTCGGGGTGCAGCCGCTGCTCGGTCACGGCTTCGTCCGCGCGGATGAACAGGCGGGCGGCGGACCCGGCGGTTACAAGGTCGTGCTCGGCTACGATTTTTGGCAGAAGCAATTCGGCGGCGATAAGAGTCTGCTCGGCCGCACCATTCAGCTCGATCGCCGGCCCTACACCGTGATCGGGATCATGCCGGCGCACTTCCAGTTTCCGATCCAGTCGGACGCGGTCGATCTCTACACCACGATCGCGGAAGACGCGTCGAACGCGGAAGGCTTCAAGCCCTCCACCGAACAGCGCGGAAGTCATAGCGTGGTCGGCGTCGCGCGGCTCAAACCGGGCGTCTCGCTCGCGCAGGCGCAGGCCGATCTCTCGACGATCGCGGCGCGGCTCGAGAAACAATATCCCGACACGAACACCAACTTCGGCGTGCTCCTGAAACCATTGCGAGAAGAGATGGTCGGCGATGTGCGGACGGCACTTTACTGTACTTTTCGGCGCCGTCATTTGCGTGCTTCTAATCGCAAATGCGAACGTCGCCAACCTCCTGCTCGCGCGCGCCTCGGTCCGCGGGAAAGAGATCGCCCTCCGCGCCGCGCTCGGCGCGAGCCGCGCGCGCATCGTTAGGCAGCTACTCACCGAAAGCGTCATGCTTTCCGCGCTCGGCGGGCTCTTCGGTTTGCTCCTCGCGGAATGGGGCACGGCCGCGCTGATCAAGGCCGTCCCGCAAAACATCCCGCGGATCGGCGACATCCAACTCGACGGCGCGGTGCTCGCGTTCACCCTCCTGGTTTCGCTCGCCACCGGCGTGATTTTCGGGCTCGTCCCGGCCTGGCAGGCGTCGCATTTCGATCTCAACAGCTCGTTGAAAAGCGGGATGCGCAGCGGCAGCGACAGCGGCAGCAAAGGCCACCTTCGCAACGCGCTCGTGATGGCGGAAGTGGCGCTCGCGCTCGTCCTCCTGATCAGCGCCGGCCTGCTCATCCAGAGCTTCGCCCGGCTCGGCCAGGTGCAGACCGGGATGCGACCCGATCATCTCCTGACCGCGCGGATCAGCCTGCCTGCTTCGGCTTATCCTAAGAACGAAAACGTGCTCAGTTTCTTCGCGCAGTTTTTGCCGAAAGTGCGCGCGCTTCCGGGCGTCGAAGCGGCCAGCACGATCGTCCCGTTGCCGCTCAGCTCGAGTAATATGGTGACCGATTTCGAGGACGCGGAACATCCGCTGCCGGAAGGTCAGCGCGCGACTGCGCCGGCGCGCATCATTGCGACGGATTATTTCAAAACGGTTGGCGTGCCGGTGGCGAAAGGCCGCATCTTCGACGAGCACGACACTTTCAAGTCCGCGCCCGTCGTGGTCGTGAACGAGCTCTTCGCGAGCAAGTTTTTCCCGGGGCAAAACGCGCTCGGGAAACGAATCGCGCCCGGCTTCAGCGCGGGCGACGAGAAGCCGCTGATGCGCGAGATCATCGGCGTGGTCGGGAACGTGCGGCATCGTTCGCTGCGCAACGACGAAACGCCGGAGATGTATTTGCCGCTCACGCAGATTCCGTTCAACGAAACCTCGCTCGTGGTACGCACACAGGTCGCAAATGCGGCCAGCCTGACCAACGCGGTCCGCGCGCAACTCGCCGCGGTCGACCCGAATATTCCCCTAACGAGTGTAAGAGTGTTTGAGGAATATATCTCGCGTTCGCTCGCCCGGCCGCGCTTCAACGCGCTCCTGCTCACGATCTTTGCCGGCACCGCGCTGCTCCTCACCGCGATCGGGATTTACGGCGTGATGGCTTACTCGGTCGCGCAGCGAACGAACGAGATCGGCATCCGGATGGCGCTCGGCGCCGGGCAGTCGTCCATCTTCCGGCTCATCGTCGGGCAGGCGATGGGGCTGGTCGCGATCAGCGTCGGCGTGGGATTGCTGGGCGCGTTCGCCGCGACGCGGTTGCTGAACAGCCTGCTCTTCGGTGTCGGCGCGGCCGACCCGGTGACTTTCGGCGCGATCGTGCTTCTCATTTCCGCGGTCGCCTTTCTCGCCGCCTGGCTGCCCGCGCGCCGCGCGGCCAAGGTCGATCCCATCATCGCGCTGCGCACCGAATAGAAGGCTGCCTAACGAACAAAGGATATGCTCGCCGATTTCAAATACGCTCTCCGCATGCTTCTGAAGTCACCGGGCTTCACCCTCGTCGCGGTGCTCACCCTCGCGCTCGGCATCGGGGTGAACAGCGCGATTTTCAGCGTCGTCGATACCGTCCTCCTGCGGCCGCTTTCGTTTCCGCAATCCGATCAGCTCGTGATGCTCTGGGGCACGCACGCGAACCAGCCAAACTCGCAGGAGACCGGGTCGTTCCCCGACTTCTACGATCTGCGCGCGCAGAGCCGCAGCTTCCGCGCGCTCGCCGCCTACAGCGGGGCGGGGACGGTTTTGAATGGCGTCGGCGAAGCGCAGGAACTGAGCGGCGTCGCGGTCGTCGGCGACTTCTTCGCGACTCTGGGCGTGAAACCGCTGCTTGGTCGCGGCTTCAGCGCGGAGGAAGCGAAAGCCGGTCAGCCTAACGTGGTGGTGATCGGTTACGGGCTCTGGCAGCGCGCGTTTGCGAAGGATCCGAAGGTGATCGGCCGGCAGATCAATCTCGCGGGCCGGCAGCGCCACGCTGCTCGGCGTGATGCCGCCCGGCTGGAAGTTCCCGGTGCAGGCCGCGACGAGTGAATTCATCGCGCCGCTCGAGCCGTTGGTCGCCGCGGAAGTGCCGGAACGCGGCGCGCGCTTTCTCCATTTCGTCGGTCGCCTCCAGCCCGGCGTGAGCGCGGCACAGGCCTCCGCGGAATTGCAGCCGCTCGCCGCCCGCCTCGCTGCGCAGTATCCGGACACGAATGTCGATCGCGGCTTGCTCGTTAGGCCGTTGCTCGCGGATGTGGTCGGGAATGTCCGGCCGGCTTTGCTCATCCTGCTCGGCGCGGTTGCGCTCGTTCTTCTCATCGCCTGCGCGAATGTCGCGAATCTCCTGCTCGCGCGGGCCGCGGCGCGGAGTCGCGAGATCAGCATCCGCGCTGCGCTCGGCGCGAGCCGGGTCCTGATCGTTAGGCAACTGCTCGCGGAAAGTTTTCTGCTCGCGCTTCTCGGCGGCGCGGCCGGTCTCGTGCTCGCCTGGTGGGTGGTGGATTTGCTCGGGCGCTTCGGGCCGCAGGATGTGCCGCGGCTCGGCGAGATCCACGTCAACCTCGGCGTCTGCGCCTTCACTTTCGGGCTGACGGTTTTGAGCACGCTGCTCTTCGGGCTCGTCCCAGCGTTGCAGGTCTCGCGCCCGAACGTGAACGAAGCGCTCCAGCAGGGCGCGAAAGGTTCGACCGGCGGATTGCACGGCCATCGCGTTCGCGCCTTTCTCGTCGTCTCGCAGGTCTCGCTTTCACTGCTCCTGCTCGCGGGCGCGGGTTTGCTGATCAAAAGCTTCTTCAATCTCCGCGCGACCAATCCCGGCTTCGAGCCGGCCCGCTTGCTCGTGCTCGATCAGGTTTTGCCGCGCACGAAATATTCCGAGCCGGATGCGCAACGGCGTTTCTACGAGCAGCTCGTGCCGAAACTGGCGGCGCTCCCCGGCGTGGAATCGGTCGGCGGCGCGAACCCGCTGCCCTTCAGCGGGAATGACAACGCCACCTCCTTCACCATCGCCGGCCAGCCCGCGCTCGCGCCGGGAAATCACCCGGACGCTTCGATCCTCACTGTCCTGCCTGGCTATTTTCGCACGATGAAAATCCCGCTGCGCACCGGCCGCGAACTCGACGCGCGCGATGCCGCGGAGGCGAGCCGCGTGATCATGATCAACGAAACTTTCGCGCGCCGTTATTTGCCTAACGAGAATCCGATCGGCCAGCACGTGCTGATCGACCAGGGCGAAAACAAGACGAACACGGTCGAGGTGATCGGCGTGGTCGCGGACTCAAAGCAGACCGATCTGAGCGTGCCGAGCGCGCCGGAAATATATCAGCCGCTCGCGCAGGCACCCGCGCGACGGCTCTGGCTCGTCTTCCGCACTGCGAACGAAACGCTCGCCGGGCTCGACGGCTCGGTGCGCCGCGTGCTCCACGCGCAGGATCCCGACGTCTTCGTCGCCAACCTCCAGCCGATGCGCACCCTCCTCGGCAAAGGACTCGCGCAGCCCCGTTTTAACACCATCCTGCTCGCGGTCTTCGCCGGTGTCGCGCTGCTCCTGGCCGCGATCGGCATTTACGGCGTGATCGCCTACAGCGTCGCGCAGCGGACGCGCGAGATCGGGATTCGCATGGCCCTCGGCGCGCAGCGCGGCGACATGCTGCGGATGGTTTTGCGGCAAAGCCTGAGCGTGGTCGTGATCGGTCTCGTGCTCGGACTGGCGGCGGCGTTCGCCGCCACGCGGCTGCTCGCGAGCCTGCTCTACGGCGTGGGCGCAAACGATCTTTTCACCTACGCGAGCGTCGTCTTCTTGTTAGGCGGCACCGCGTTTTTCGCAAGCTACATCCCGGCGCGCCGCGCCATGAAAGTCGATCCGATGATTGCGCTTCGTTATGAATAAAAACGCCATCCGCTCTCCAGGCTTATGCTGACCGACATCCGCTACGCTTTCCGCATGCTCCTGAAAGCTCCGGCTTTCAGCATCATCGCAGTCGTCGCGCTCGCGCTCGGGATTGGGGCGAACACCGCGATCTTCAGCGTGATCGACGCCGTGCTCCTGAAGCCGCTGCCTTACCCGCAGCCCGACCGGCTCATTTTGCTGCGCGAGAAAATGCCGTGGTTCGAGACCGGCTCGGTCAGCTTTTTGAATTACCTGGATTGGCGCGCGCAGAATCGCAGCTGCACCGATCTCGCGCTTTTCCGGCGCGACTCGCTGAATCTTTCGAGCCGCGACGGAGCGACGCCGCCGGAGCGCGTCGCCGGCGCGGTCATGAGCTGGAATCTGCTCCGCATCGTCGGCCTGCGGCCGATCCTCGGTCGCGATTTCAGCGAAACGGAGGACGTGCCGGGCGGGCCGAAGATCGCGCTGATCAGCGAAGCGCTTTGGAAAACCCGCTTCGGCGGCTCGCCGAAAGTTCTCGGGCAACAGTTGATTGTGGACGCCATCCCGCGCGAGATCGTGGGCGTTTTGCCTAACGAAATGCAGCTGATGCGCAAGGCGGAGGTTTATCTCCCGCTCGGCGATCTGCGCGCCGACAAAAGCGTCCTGCAGCGCGATAATCATCCCGGCTTTTCTGCCCTCGGACGATTGAAGCCGGACGTCAGCCTGGAGCAAATGCGCGCCGATTTCGACGGCATCGCGCGCGAGCTGACTCGGAAATATCCGGCGTCGAACACAGGACGGGCGGTGACCGCGAAGCCGCTGCTCGAATCGGTGGTGGGCGATTACCGACAGAATCTGCACCTGATGCTAGTCGCGGTCGGCTGCGTCCTGCTCATCGCCTGCGCGAACGTGACCAACCTGCAGCTCGCGCGCGCCCTCGCCCGCGGCAAGGAGCTCGCGGTCCGCGCCGCGATGGGCGCGAGCCGCTGGCGCTTGATGCGGCTGATGCTGATCGAAAGCGCGATCCTCGGAATTGTCGGCGGCATCGCGGGTCTGCTCATCGCGGTCTGGAGCCTCGATGCGATTCACGCGCTTAGTCCGCCGAACGTGTCTCGTTTCCAGGAGACGCGGCTCGATTTTCTCACGCTCTGTTTTAGCGCGAGCGTGGCGTTGCTCTGTGGAATCCTCGTTGGGATCTGGCCGGCCTGGCGGGTCTCGCGGCTCGTCTCCCTGAGCGGCGTGCTCCATGAAGCCGGCTCGCGCGGCGGGAGCGAAAGCGGCGATCGGCAACGCGCGCGCGGCATCCTGGTCGTGGTGCAGGTGGCGCTCGCGCTCATTCTGCTCGCGGGCGCCGGACTGACGCTGCGCAGTTTCTGGAACTCGCAAAACGCGCCGCTCGGCTTCGAGCCTAACGACGTCCTGACCATGACGCTGGCCTTGCCGCAGGCGCGCTACGATTCGAACCAGAAGGTCGCGGATTTCTACACGCGCCTGATCGAGCGAATCGAAGCGCTGCCCGGCGTGGCGGCGGCGGCGATCGGGCAAAACGTGCCGTTCGACAACACGGAATGGGACAGTTCATTTCACCTCACGGGCACGCCACCGGCGATCCGCGGGCACGAGCCTTCGGCGGAAGTGAACGTGATCTCGTTCGACTATTTCAAGACCCTGCGGATGCCGATTTTGCGGGGGCGCAATTTCGGCCCCGAGGATCGACCGGACCCCACGATCGCAGTCGACAATTTCAAAACGACGCGAACGCCCGGGCCCGGCGGCGCGGCGGAAAATCATCCGAGCCGTCCGCGCTCCGTGATCATCGACGACGTCTTCGCGCAGCAGTTTTTCCCGGGGAAAAATCCAGTCGGCGAGCAACTCGACGACAACCAGACGAACGATCCGAACCCGCCACCGCTCACGATCGTGGGCGTGGTGCCGCACGTCCGTCCCGACGCGCCGGGCGAGACTTTCGACCGGCTCAACCTGCCGCAGATGTATTTCTGCGCCGCGCAGATGGCGACCCACGAAAACAGCCTGCTCGTGCGGGTGAAAAGCGGGGACCCGGCCGCGTTCGCTCCGGCGATCGTGCGCGCGGTGCAGAGCATCGATCCGGAACAGGCGGTGGCGAACATCGCGCCGATGCGCCGGAACATCGCGGAAAGCCTCGCCACCCGCCGCCTAACGATGACGCTGCTCGGCGCGTTTGCCGCACTCGCGCTCGTGCTCGCGAGCGTCGGGCTCTATGGCGTGATGGCGTTGAGCGTGACGCAGCGGACCCGGGAATTCGGCATCCGCCTCGCGCTCGGCGCGCCGCGCAGCGATGTCTTCCGGCTCGCGCTCGGGCGCGGGTTGTTGCTCGTCGGGATCGGGCTTGGTCTCGGATTGTTAGGCGCGCTCGGGGCCGGTCGCGCCCTAACGAGTTTGCTTTATAACGTCGGGAGCCTCGATCCGGTGGCTTTGGGCACCGCCATCATCGCGCTCGCCGGCGTCGCGATTCTGGCCTGCTGGTTTCCCGCCCGTCGCGCCACCCGGGTCGATCCAATCGTCGCGCTTCGTTATGAATAGCGCCGCAAAAGAAACGCTCAGCTTCGGCCGCCTAACGATATGCTGACCGACCTCCGTTACGCTTTCCGGCTCCTTCTGAAATCACCCGCTTTCACGATCGTCGCGGTGCTCACGCTCGCGCTCGGCATCGCGGCCAGCACCGCCATCTTCAGCGTGGTCGATGCGGTCCTGCTCCATCCCCTTCCCTACCCGCATGCCGAGCAACTCGTGGGCGTCTCGCAGACGACTCGCAGCACCGGCGTCTCCTATGGCGACGTCGCACCGGCTAATTTCCTCGACTGGTCCGCGCAGAACTCGGTCTTCTCCGCCCTCGCCTGCGGCCGCTCCTCGTCGCGCAATCTTTCCGACGGTGCACAACCCGAGAGCGTGCGCACCACCACCGTCTCGGCGCAATTTTTCCAGCTCTTCCAAACCGCGCCATTCCTCGGCCGCACCCTCGGCCCGGAAGACGCGAAACCGGGACACGAACATGTCGTCGTGCTCGGTCACGCGCTCTGGACGCGCCACTACGCGGCCGACCGTGGCGTGATCGGCAAAGAGCTGATCCTCAACGGCGAGAAATACACCGTGGTCGGGGTGATGCCGCCCGGATTCGATCCGGACAATTACGGCGAACTCTGGCAGCCCTCGCCCTACGACGTGCCGGTCCATCCCCTCGCGCCTAACGACAACCCGCGCCTGCTCCGCGACCGCAGCTACCTCGATTGCTGGGCGCGCCTGCAACCGGGCGTGAGCGTGGCG
The DNA here is from genome assembly GCA_963742845.1 of uncultured Verrucomicrobiae bacterium. Lineage (GTDB taxonomy): Bacteria > Verrucomicrobiota > Verrucomicrobiia > Chthoniobacterales > UBA10450 > Palsa-1392. The sequence goes on from CAVUNK010000009.1 coordinate 725,463, forward strand.
CAGGCCCAGGCGCAGATGAACGCGATCGCGCAGCGCCTGGAGAAACAATACCCGGACGCGAACGACGACACCGGCATCGCCCTCGTCCCGCTCCACGAACAATTGGTCGGGCAACCTCCGCCCGATGCTCCTGATCCTGCTCGGCGCGGTCTCGTTCGTCCTCCTCATCGCCTGCGCCAACGTCGCCAATCTCCTCCTCGCCCGCGCCGCGAGTCGCGCCCGCGAGATCGCAGTTCGCACCGCGCTGGGCGCTTCGCGGCGCCGGCTCGTTAGGCAACTGCTCACGGAAAGTCTGCTCCTCGCGCTCCTCGGCGGCGCGCTCGGGCTCCTCCTCGCGAGCTGGGCGCTGCCGCTCCTGCTCGCCCTCAGCCCGGGCGAGATCGCCGACTTCCGCGGGATCGGGCTCAACCGCGAAGTGCTCGCTTTCGGCTTCCTCGCCTCGCTCGCGACCGGCACGCTCTTCGGCGTCGCGCCGGCCCTCTTCGCCTCGCGCGCCGCGCCGAACGAAGCGCTCCGGGAAGGGGGGCGCGGGAGTTCGTTAGGCAAAAGCGCGACCCGGTCCGCGCTGATCGCGGCCGAGATCGCGGTCTCGCTCGTCCTGCTCGTCGGGCGCGGGACTGATGCTGAAAAGTTTCCTCCGCCTAACGAGTGTCGATCCCGGCTTCAATCCGGAGCGCCTGCTGGTTTTCAACGTCGGGATGTCGACCTCGGCCGACGCCGCGCGGCAGACGAATTTCTACCGCGACGTGAGCGAGAAAATCCAGGCGCTCCCGGGAGTGCAGGCGGTCGGCGCCGTGAGCCAGCTCCCGCTGGCCGGCGGCAATAGTTCGCGCTCGTTCAAGGTGCTCGGCGATGAGCGCGGCTACGAAGCTGATTTGCGCGTGAGCACGCCGGAGTATTTCCAGGCAATGGGGATTCCGTTGCTGCAGGGGCGGAACTTCAACGAGCAGGACCGCGCTGATTCCTTGCCGGTCGCGATCATTAACCGGACGGCCGCGGCCCAGGTTTTTCATGGCAAGAATCCGCTCGGCCAATACCTCACGCATTTCGGCTCGAAGGCGGAGAAGCTGCAGATCGTCGGCGTAATCGGCGACGTGCGGCACGTGACGCTGGAGAGCGCCGTGCGACCGGAAATTTACCTCCCGATCGCGCAGACGCAGTGGCCCTCGCTCTTTTTCACTGTGCGGAGCGCGGTCTCCGATCCGCTCACTCTCCTGCCGGCGGTGCAACGCGCCGTCTGGAGCGTCGATCGCGGCGTGCCCCTGGCGCATCCGCGAACGATGCAGAACGTGCTCGCGCATTCGGTGCTGCGGCAAAAATTCGCGATGCTCATGCTCTCGATTTTTGCGGGCCTGGCGACGTTGCTGGCGGCGATCGGGCTCTATGGCGTGATCTCGTTTTCGGTCGCGCAGCGGACGAAGGAGATCGGCATTCGCATGGCGCTCGGCGGCCAGCGCGGAGACATGCTCCGGATGGTTTTGCGGCAAAGCGGCTGGCTGGTGCTGATCGGGATGGTGATCGGAATCCCGGCGGCCTTCGGCGCGACGCACTTGTTAGGCGCGCTTCTCTACGGCGTCGGCGCGAGTGATTTGCTGACCTATGTTTTCGTGGTGGCGCTCCTCGGCGCCGCCGCATTTCTCGCCAGCATCCTGCCGGCGCTCCGGGCCACCAAAGTCGATCCAATGATCGCGCTTCGTCATGAATAAGCGCGCTCCCGCCTAACGAGTCGTGAACGATCTTCGCTTCGCCTTTCGCCAGCTGCGCCAAGCGCCGGCTTTCACCCTCACGGCGCTGGCCACGATCGCGATCTGTCTCGGGGCCAACCTCGCGATCTTCTCGGTGATCGATGCGGTACTGTTGCGTCCGTTGCCGTTTCCGCAATCCGATCGGCTGGTCTCGATCTACAACACCTACCCGAAAGCCGGAGTCGAGAATGATGGTTCTTCCCTCACGAACTACTACGAGCGGCGCGGTCACCTTGCGGCCTTTTCGAGTCTCACAATTTTTCGCTACGGCAGCGAAGTCGTGGGCGAGCCTGGGTCCACCGCGCAGGAAGAATTGATGCGCGTCTCGCCTGATTTTTTCGCGACCCTCGGCGTTCCGCTCGCGCTCGGCCGCACCTTCACCGAGCCGGAAACGATCACGCCGGTGGAAGACCGCGGCGTCGCGATCCTCACGGACGGCTACTGGCGGCAGCGCTTCGAGTCCGATCCGAATATTCTCGGCCGCATCCTGGAGGTGAACGGCGTGCCGCGAAAGATCATCGGCGTTCTGCCGCCCGGCTTTCGTTTTCTCTCCTCGAACGCGCGCTTCTTTCTCCCGCTGACCTCGCGGATGGATCTGCGCACGCCTTCGCAACGTCACTCTGGCGGCGGCAACATCCACATGATTGCCCGCCTGAAAGCGGGCGCGACGATCGCGGAAGCGCAGGCCCAGATCGACGCGCATAACGCCGCGGTCGAGCGTGACGATCCCCAGGCGAAAGCGATGGCCGAGGCCGGCTTCCGCTCGCCCGTCCTGTCGCTGCACGCGGAGCACGTGCGCGCGATTCGTCCGACGCTGTGGCTGTTGCAGGGCGGCGTCTTTTTTCTTCTCCTCATCGGCGCGGTCAACCTCGTGAACCTGCTCCTGATCCGCGCGAGCGGGCGCGCGAAGGAGATGGCGGTGCGCCGCGCGATGGGTGCGAGCCGCGGGCATGTCGTTAGGCAAGTGATGCTGGAAACCGTCGCGCTCACTTTCGCCGGCGGCCTGCTCGGACTGGTGGTGGGCGCGTGGGGCACCCGGCTGCTCGAAGTGCTCGGCGCGGATCGCCTGCCGTTAGGCGCGCACGTCGCGTTCGATGGCTCGCTCGCGGCGATCGGGCTGGCGGGCGCGCTGCTCCTCGGCGTCGTGATCGCGCTGCCGATTGCCTGGTTCAACCTGAGCAACCACCTCGCCAACGCGCTCCAATCCGACGGGCGCACCGGCACGAGCAGCCTGGCCGCGCAAAGCCTGCGGCACGGGTTCATCGTCGCGCAGATCGCGCTCGCTTTCGTGTTGCTCACGGGCGCGGCGCTGCTCGGGCTGAGCCTGCAAAAGGTAATGGCGGTGTCGCCCGGCTTCCGCGCCGATCACGTGCTCGCCGGGCAGTTCACCCTCCCGTGGGGAGAATATTCCACCGGCTCCGAGCGCTCGACTCTGCTCGATCGGTTGCTGGAACGAATCGGCCAGCAACCCGGCGTCGCCGCCACCGGCACGATCACGAACCTTCCGTTGAGCGGCGATAACGGGAAGACCGCGGTCACGCCGAAGGGCTACGTGCCGCAGCCGGGTGAATCGCTGCACGGTCATTATTCCTACGGAGTCGAGGGCGATTACTTTTCGGCCCTCGGAATTCCGCTGCGCGAAGGACGCTTCCTGACCTCGGCGGATTCTCACCGCGCGGAACGGGTCTGCGTGGTGGACGAAGATTTTGCGCGGCGCTACTGGCCGCGCGGCGGCGCGATTGGGCAGCAGATTTTTCACGGCGCCATCATCTTCACCGGGAAAGGGAGCGACGCAGACAACGCGAATCTTTTCACGATCGTCGGCGTGGTCGGCGCGGTGAAACAGGCGGAGCTGACCGAGCCCGCGGGCCAGGGCGCGGTTTACCTGCCATTCGCCTCTCGCGACGCCGCTAATATCTTCGTCGTCACGCGCACGAGTCAGCGCCCGGAAGCGTTTGCCACGACGCTGCGCAAAGCGGTGCGCGCGACCGATTCATCGCTCGCGATCGACGATATCCGCTCGATGGACGCGCGGATCGACGACAGCCTAACGACGCGGCGATCGCCCGCGCTGCTCGCGGCAATTTTCGCCGCGGTCGCGCTCCTGCTCGCGGCGCTCGGGACCTATGGCGTGCTCAGTTACGCGGTCGCGCAACGGCGGCGCGAGATCGGCATCCGCATGGCGCTCGGCGCGCAACGCGGGCAGATCGGCGCGCAATTTCTGTCGTTAGGCCTGCGCCTCCTCGCGGCCGGAACGATCTTCGGCGTGCTCGGCGCCATGCTCGCCGGAAGAGCGATGCAGAGTGTGCTCTTCGGCGTGCCCGCGCTGGCCGTCGGCCCCCTGCTTGGCACCGCGCTGGTCCTGAGTGTCGTCTCCCTTCTCGCCTGTCTCATCCCGGCACGCCGCGCCACGCGCGTCGAACCCATGATCGCGCTTCGTCATGAATAAAAACCGCCTAACCATATGCTGACCGACCTTCGCTTCGCCCTTCGCCAACTCCTCAAGTCACCCGGCTTCACCCTGCTCGCCGTGATCACCCTCGCGCTCGGGATTGGGCTGAACACCGCGATCTTCAGCCTGATCAACGATCTCTTCCTTCGCGGCCTGCCGTTTCACGAACCGGCGCGCGTCGTCCATCTCTTCACCAAGCCGCCCGGGGGCGACACCTTCGATTACCCGCTCTCGGCGCCGCGCTTCCTCCATTACCGTGACGGGCAGCAAATCTTCGACGGTTTCGCGGCGGAAAGCGGGACCGCCTTCACCCTCACCGGCATCGGTGAACCGGTGCAGCTCCAGGGTTTTCGCACGACCGCGAACTACTTCGATGTCCTCGGCGTGCGACCGATCTTGGGCCGCACTTTTTCAGCACAGGAAGAGGAAGGCGCGGACGTCGCGATCGTCTCGGAAAAATTCTGGCGCAGCCGACTCGGCGGCGACCCCGCGGTGCTCGGCCGCAGCCTCACGCTCGACGGCGTGGCGCACACCATCGTCGGCGTGATCCCGAACATGCCCGCGCAATGGGTCGGCCCGAACGGCAACGAAGTCTGGACGACGAAGCCGCTGGTCATCCCCGGTTTTTCGCACGAACGAATGATGCGCGGGACCGCGTTCCTGCGCGTGATCGGGCGGATGAAACCGGGGCAGACGGTCGCGCAGGTGCGGGCCGCGCTCCTTCCGCTGGCGCAAAGTTATCGCAGCGCGAATCCCGGGAAGATCGATGCGGACGTGGTCGGTTTTGTGAAAGCGCTGCCGGAAGATGTGAGCGGCGATTTGCGGCCGGCCTTCGGCACGCTCCTCGCTGCGGTCGGCTTCGTTTTGCTGATTGCCTGCAGCAATGTGGCGAATCTGCTTCTCGTTAGGTTCAGCGGGCGGCGGCGCGAGATCGCACTCCGCATGGCGCTCGGAGCTTCGCGAGCGAGCGTGCTCCGTCTCTTCGTGCTCGAAAGCCTGCTCGTCAGCGTCCTCGCCGGTGTTGTCGGAGCACTGCTCGCCTGGCAATTGGTCCCGCTCGTCCCGCAGATGGCGGCAAACTTTCTCCCGCTCGATCCGGTAACTGGCGTCGGGCTTTCCTGGCCGGTGCTCCTGTTCGCGATCGGGCTTTCCGTCGTGACCGGTCTGGCGATGGGACTTTATCCGGCCTGGGAAAGTTCCCGCGCCGATCTGGTGGACGGCCTGAAGGAAGGTGGGCGCGGCTCGAGCGGCAGCGTGAAGCAGCAGCGCTTTCGCAGGATTCTCGTCGGCGCGCAGGTCGCGCTCTCGCTCACCTTGCTCGCCGGTGCCGCATTACTCATCGCCAGTTTCGTTAGGCTGAGCCAGCAGGACCTCGGTTTCCGCGCGCAAAATCTCTGGGTCGGCTTCATCACGCTGCCGGCCGCGCCTTACCCGGAGATGGAAGCGCGCACCCGTTTCGTTCAACAACTGGATGCGAAACTCCGCACCGTGCCGGGCTTCGAACAGGTCAGCCTGAGCGGAGAAATCCCTCTCGCCGGCGGCAACCGCACGCTCTACACCCGGCCCGATGGCAACGTCCTGCCGATCAACGAGCGGGCCGCCGCGCCCTCGCACGATATCGCGCCCGGTTACCTCCAGACCTGGGGCATTCCCCTGCTCGCCGGCCGCGCCTTTGATGAACACGACCTGAGCGATCACCCGAACGTGATGCTGATCAGCGCGGCCGGTGCGCGCAAAGTTTTCGGAAACGAAAATCCGCTCGGCAAAACCCTGCTCGTGACCAGCTCGAGCGTGCCGACGGAAATCGTGGGCGTGGTCGGCGATGTCCGTTCCGAAAAGGTCGCGCAACGGAACGAGATGGAATTCTACCGCCCGTGGGCGCAGGAGAATTTCCCCTTTGTCACTCTCACTGTGCGGAGCACGCTCCCCACTGCCGAGATCACGGGGCTCGCCCAAAAGGCGCTCGCCGGCATTGATCCCACCCTGGCGATCGCGCAGCCGCAAATGATGAGCGCGATCGTCGCGCAAGCTCTCGGACAGGCGCGCCTCACGACGATGCTGCTCGGCCTTTTCGCGAGTGTGGCGCTGCTCCTCGCGACGGTCGGCATCTACGGCGCGGTCGCCTACAGCGTGGCGCAACGGACGGGCGAGATCGGCGTGCGGATGGCGCTCGGCGCACAAACCCGCGATGTCCTGCGGTTGGTCGTTAGGCAGGGTATGAGCCCGGTCCTCGTCGGGCTGATCGTCGGCCTCACCGCCGCGCTCCTCCTCGGGCGACTCCTCACCGCGCAGCTCTACGAAATCTCCGCGTCCAACCCAGTGCTGCTCGCGGGAACGATCATCGTTCTTGCGCTGGCCGGCCTCGTCGCATGCCTCATCCCCGCGCGGCGGGCGACGCTGGTGAGCCCAATCGAAGCCTTACGCAATGAGTAGCCGCGGCGCCTAAATAGATGATCCAGAACTTCCGTTTTGCCCTGCGCCGTCTGCGCCAGTCTCCGGGCTTCACGCTCATCGCAGTGCTCACACTCGCGCTCGGGATCGGCGCGAACACCGCCATCTTCAGCGTGGTCAACGGCATCCTCCTGCGCCCGCTGCCGTATGTGAAACCGGTGGAATTGGTGACGCTCAAATCGCAACAATCTTCGCCCGAGCTCGCTGACATCGCCGCGCAAACGAAGAGCTTCGAGAGCATCGGCGGCCTCGGGATTCAGGCGGCCGATTACGCCGGCGCGACGGAGCCGATCCAACTCCAGCTCGGACTCGTCGGAGGAGATTTTTTTCACGTCCTCGGTACCCGCGCCGCGCTCGGCCGTACGCTCACCGCGCAGGACGATCGCTTCGGCGGACCGCAGATCGTGGTTTTGACGAACGAACTTTGGCAGCGGCAATTTGGAGGTGATCCGGCCGTGCTGGGGCGCAACGTCACGCTGGCCGGCCAGAGCTACAACGTCGCCGGAGTCTTGCCGGCGGACTTTCGTTCACCGCGCGGGGCGCTCGATGCCTTCGTGCCGGTGCACGTTTTTTACCCACTCGCGGCGAAGTCGCGCGGCGCGCACCTGCTTCGGGTTTATGCACGGTTGCATCCCGGCCTAACGATCGCGCAGGCGCAAAGCGAATTGCGCGTGATCGATCAACACCTCGCACTGGCCAATCCGGACGAGGACAAAAATCGGCAGACCACCCTGGTCTCGTTGCACGCACAGATGGTCGGCGACATTCGCGCCGCGCTCCTCGTGCTCTTCGGCGCGGTCGGTCTCGTGCTGCTAATCGCCTGCGCGAACTTCGCCAATCTCCTCCTCGCGCGCACCTCCACGCGGCGGCAGGAATTGACCGTGCGCGCGGCGCTCGGTGCGAGTCGCGCGCAGCTCATTGGGCAGGTGCTGATCGAAAGTGTGTTGCTCGCGCTGCTCGGCGGCGCTGCCGGCTTATTGTTAGGCGGCTGGGGCATCGATGCGCTTCTCGCGCTCCGTCCCGACGATTTGCCCCGGGTGGAAAACGTTCACCTCGATGGCTTCGTTCTCGGCTTCACCTTCCTCCTCGCGCTCGCCACCGGCGTCCTCTTCGGGGTGCTGCCGGCTTGGGAAGCGACCCGGTTGCAAATCGGCAGCGTGCTCAGCGCCGGCGGACGCAGCGTGACCACGGGGCGCTCGGCCTTTCGGAATTTTCTCGTCATCGCGGAGCTGGCGCTGGCCCTCGGGTTGCTCATCGGCGCGGGTTTGCTTGGCCAGGCGTTTTGGCGCCTAACGAGTGTAGCCCCTGGGTTCAACCCCGACCACGTCCAGACCCTGCGCGTCGAATTGCCCGAGGCACGCTATCGCGCGGTCGCGCCGCAAACGCGTTTCCGCGAGCAGGTGCTCGAAAACTTGAACACGCTCCCCGGGATTCAAGCTGCGATGGTCAGCGAGCTACCGCTCGGCGGGAACGCGATCAGTCACAATTTTCTGATCGAAGGCCGGCCATCCGTCACCCAAGGCGACGAACCGGAGCTCTATAATCGCAGCGTCGCTGGCGACTATTTCACGGTCTTTGGCATCCCGCTGCTGCGCGGCCGCGTCTTGAATCAGAACGATCGCGCCGGCGTCCCCGCCGTCGGAGTGGTGAATGAAGCGATGGCGAAAAGCTATTTCCCACACGCCGACCCGATCGGCGCGCGGATGCGTTGGGCACGCGATGAAGGCGTGGATTGGATTACGATCGTCGGCGTCGTCGGCAACGTCCGGCACTTCGGTCTCGGCGCGGCGGAAGAGCCCGCGATCTACACGCCTTACGCGCAGTCCGGCCAGGAATGGAAACGCTGGAGCGAACTGGTTGTCAAAACCGCGCGCGGCTCTTCGCCCGAACTCGTTAGGCAACTCAAAGAGTCGATCTGGAAAGCAGATCCGCTTATCCCGGTGACCGACATCCGGCCGATGACCGACGTGCTGGCCGTTTCGCTCGCCGAACAACGTTTCAACACCCTGCTGCTCGCGATTTTCGCGGGCGTCGCGCTGCTTCTCGCGGGCGTCGGGCTTTACGGCGTGCTCGCCTTCCTGGTCACGCAACGGACCCGCGAGATCGGCATCCGCGTCGCGCTCGGCGCGCAGGCGCCGGACGTGATGCGACTCGTGCTGCGCCAGGGGATGGCGCTGTCGTTCGCCGGGGCCGCCGTCGGCGTGGTCCTATCGCTCGCCGCTACCCGCGTCCTTGCCGGATTGCTTTACGGCATCTCGCCGACCGATCCCCTGACCTTCGCGGCGCTCGCGATCCTTCTTCTCGTTGTTGCGCTCGTTGCCTGCGTGATCCCGGCCCGCCGGGCCATGCAAGTCGATCCCATCATTGCGCTCCGCCATGAATAACCGCCTAACGAAAAACCGACCATGATCCACGACTTCCGCTTCGCCCTTCGCCAACTCTGGAAATCCCCGGGGTTCACCCTCGCCGCCGTCACCGTCCTCGCGCTCGGGATCGGGGTGAACACCGCCATCTTCGCGCTCGTCAACCAGATGCTCTTTGCGCCGCCGGCTTATCAGCAGCCTAACGAGATCGTCCAGCTCTTCTCCCAGAACAAAAAAGACCCGCAGGATTTTCGCTCCTTTTCCTATCCGCTCTACCGCGATCTCCGCGAGCAGAACACCGTCTTCTCCGGTCTCCTCGCGCACAGCACTTCCGTCGTCGGCCTGGGCGAAAAAGGAAACACCCGCCGCGCTTCCGCCGACATTGTGAGCTCGAATTACTTCTCCGTACTCGGCGTGAACCCAGCCGCGGGGCGCGCCTTTTTGCCTGACGAGGAAAAGCCCGGGAGTAACGAGCGGGTCGCGATCGTCAGTCACAGCTACCTGCAAAAACATGGCCGCGGACAATCGCTCCTCGGCAGCACGCTTCTCATTAACGGCCGATCTTTCACGATCGTCGGGATCATGCCGGAAGGTTTTACCGGCACGATGAGCGTCTTCTCGTCCGAGGTCTGGCTGCCGCTCGGCGTCTGGGACGCGCTCTCCGATGATCTCGGCGGCGACCAAAGTCATCTCCTCGCCAGTCGCGAAGTCAATCAACTGCTTCTCATCGGACGATTGAAACCGGGAATGTCCGCCGCCGCGGCCGCGCCGGCGCTTAAGGGATTGGCGACTAATTTGGAAACGGCCTTCCCGGTGGAGCAGAAGAACCAAACCTTCATGACGGCTCCGCTCGACCGTTTCTCGACCAGCACCGATCCGGTCAACGCCGGCCCGATCCCTACGATCGGCGCGCTCCTCTCCGGCATGGCCGCAGTCGGTACTCCTCGTCGCCTGCCTCAATCTCGCGAATATGCTTCTGGCCCGCGGGACCGCGCGTCGCAAGGAAATCGCGATCCGCTTCGCGCTTGGCGGGACCCGTCTGCGCGTCGTTAGGCAACTGCTCACCGAAGGCTTCGTCCTCGCGCTTCTCGGCGGTCTTGGCGGTCTCCTGCTCGGGCTTTGGTCCACTGACTTGCTCGTCGCCTCGCTCGGCAAAATCGTTCCCATCGACATCGTCTGGCTGAGCGGCCCGAGCCCGGTCATTCTCGGCGCCACCCTCGCCTTCTGCGCACTCGGCACCCTCTGCTTCGCCCTCGGTCCCGCGCTCAAGCTCTCGCGCGTCGCCGTCCTGGAAGATTTGAAACAACAGGCCGGCGAAGATGTCGTTAGGCGCCGCTGGAAATTTCTTCCGCGCAATCCGCTGGTCGTCCTGCAGATCGCGTTTTCCCTCGCGCTCCTGACCGCCGCCGCGCTCTTCGTGCGCGGCGCCGGGAAAGCGGCCGCGCTCGATTCCGGCCTGCGTGCCGACCACACCTTCCTCGTGGAGACCGACGCCAACCTCGGCGGCTTCAACGAAACGCAGGCGCGCGCGCTTGATCGCACGCTCCAGGAAAAATTCGCCGCGCTTCCCGGGGTCGAGAGCGTCAGCCTTGCGGCGCTCGTTCCCTTTGGCGAAAGCAGCGTGCATCGCCAGGTGCAACGCGCCGGTATGCCGCCGCTGGCCGCTGATGCCAAACCGGCCGCCCCCGTCGATGGCCTCACCTTTAGTCCGGCCTGGAACAGCGTCGGCGCGGACTATTTTTCGGCGGTTGGTCTGCGCCTGCTCCGGGGCCGTGCCTTCACCACTGCGGAGGCGACCGAACCGGGCGGTCCCGCGGTCGCCATCATCGACGAAGTGCTCGCGAAAAAACTCTGGCCTAACGACGACGCGCTCGGCCGGCAAATCCAGTTCCCGGTCTGGAAAGATGCGCCGCCGGAGCGAACCGGCGCGCACCTCGGGGAGATTCGCCGGGGCGAACCGATCGAGATCGTCGGGATCGTGCCCGCGACGCCGACCCGGCTTTTCGAGGGCGACGCACCGGGGGCGCTCTATGTGCCGTTCGCGCGCGGCTTCCGAAGCGATGTTTTCTTTTTTGTCCGCCTCGCCTCCCTCTCGGATAAAACGGAGGCAGCCACAGCCGATCTCCTCCGCCGCACCGTGCAGAGCGTCGATCCGGTTCTGCCGGTGCTGGAATTGCGCACGTTCGTTAGGCACATGGAAGCGAATCCGCAGCTCTGGATCGTGCGGGCGGGCGCGGGCTTGTTCTCGATCTTCGGCGCGCTCGCCCTCACCCTCGCGGTGGTGGGAATTTACGGCGTAAAAGCGTATTCCGTCGCGCGGCGGACGCGCGAGATCGGCATTCGCATGGCGCTCGGCGCGCAGCGCAAAGCCGTCCTCTGGCTGATCCTGCGCGAAGGCCTGACGATGATCGCAGCCGGCGTTTTTCTTGGGCTCCTCCTCGCGATCGGCACCGGTAAAATCGTCAGCAGTATTTTGTTCCAGGTGAGCCCGCTCGATCCGATCGCGTTCACTTTCGCGCCGGTGCTGCTCGCGCTCGCCGCGCTCCTGGCCACCTGGCTGCCGGCGCGCCGTGCCACCCGCATCAACCCCATGGAAGCGCTGCGCAGTGAGTAGCCGGGCGGCCTCACCGACGCTCCTGCTCACCCGGGCTCGAACGAAACCGGTGGTGATTGTCGCCCTTCGCATCGGCCTCCTCCTCCTCCTCGCGAGCGTCGGCTCGCTTTCCGCCGCGTCTTCGGGCGTGTCCGACGCGGAGTTGCAAAAAATGCTGCGGACCCGGGTCGATCTGCAAAAGAAAGGGACCGGCATTGTCATCGGAATGATTGATGGCCAGGCGCGCCGGATTTCATCCTATGGGACGCTCTCGCTGGAGAATAAACGACCGATGGACGGGGAAACGGTTTTCGAGATTGGCTCGATCACCAAGGTCTTCACCGCCCTTCTCCTCGCCGACATGGCGCAACGCGGCGAAGTCGCGCTCAACGATCCGATCGCGAAATATCTTCCGGGCGACCTGCATCTGTCTGCGGGGAGCGGTCGCGAGATCACCCTCGCGGACCTCGCGACGCACACTTCGGGCCTGCCCCTGCGCCCGACCAATCTCATCGCGAAGGACCCGGAAAATCCATACGCCGGCTACACCACCGAGTTGCTCGATCGCTTTGTCTCCGGCTTCCGTCCGACGCCACCCGGCCGGCACTACGGATACTCCAATGTCGGCTACGGCCTGCTCGGACAGGCGCTGGCGCGGCGCGCCGGGATGAGCTTTGACGATCTCGTCCGGACCCGGATCACCGCGCCGCTGCAGATGAAAAGCACCGGAGTCGCGTTGGCTCCCGCGCTGCAGGAACGGATGGCGACCGGCTACAGCAGCGAGCTCAAGCCCGCGGCGCGCTGGGATTTTGGCGCCTTGGAAAGTGCCGGTGCGCTTCACGCGACGGCGAACGATTTGCTCAACCTGCTCGAGGCATTTCTCGGCAATCGGAAATCCGACCTGCACCCGGCGATGGAGGCCATGCTGCAAACGCGACGTCCGGGCGGGATGCAACCGGCGACCGAGATCGCGTTGGCCTGGAATGTCTTCAGCGAAGAGGGCCGCGAGATCGCCTGGAAAAACGGGAGCGTCGGCGGGTCTCGCGCCTTCCTCGGCTACGATCCCAAGGCGCACCGCGGCATCGTCGCCCTAACGAATGCGCAGACCGCGGTCGGCGCCGACGACATCGCCCTGCACTGGCTCAACCCAAACGTGCCGGTGGATTTTAGCATCCCGAAGCCGCATCACGAGGTCACGATCGACCGGGCGCAGCTTGATCGATGTGCGGGTCGCTATCGCTATTCGCCCACCGATGTGATCACGGTCACGCGGGTGGAGGGGCACCTCGTCGTCGCGCCGTCGGAAGGCGGAAAGCTGGATTTCTTCCCCGAGGGCGAGCGCGATTTCTTCGCCCGCGTGCTCGACGTCCAGCTGACGTTTGTGGTTCAGCCTAACGAGTTGGCGACCGCTGCGATCTGGCACCAGGGGGGAACCGACCAGCGGGGCGAACGCATCCCGGCGGAGGAACACGCCCCTGGTCCTCCGTGAGCCGTTGACCCGCCGCCCGGCAAATTTCCACACCCAAAAACAGGCGAGCGCATTCTTTCGAATCCAATCCGCCCAACCGCCGCATCATAAGGGGGAACGGACCATGATTACCGATTTTCGATTTGCCGCGCGCGCGCTCCTGAAGCGGCCGGGATTTTTCCTCGTCGCGATCGCCACCCTCGCACTGGGGATCGGGTCGTCGACCGCCATTTTTAGCGTAGTCGACGCCGTCCTCCTCCGACCACTGCCTTATCCGCAACCAGAGCGGATCGTCGAGCTCCGCGAACTCGACGAGAGCGGCAAAGGCATGCCGGTAGCGGATCCGAACTTCGACGATCTGCAAAAGCAGAACCACAGCTTCGAGGCCATCGCGCGCTACAACGCCGGCTCGGATGCCGTCGCAGGCGGGAGCGAACCGATCCGCACGATCGCCTGCGCGGCCTCGCCGGATTTCTTCCGCGTGCTCGGCGTGCAACCGTTTCGCGGTCGCCTTTTCTCCGATCGAGACGAAGGCCAGGTCGCGGTCGTGAGCTATGGCTTCTGGCAGCGTTCGTTAGGCGGAAGGGCGAGTCTCGAGGGAACGACTTTGCGCCTGGAAGAGCACAGCTTCTCGGTCATCGGTGTGCTCCCGCCGGGTGTGGAATTTCCGCAGGGGGTGGAAGTCTGGTTCCCCGCCTCGATTTATCCGCCGACGCCTTCGCGCACGGCGCATAACTGGAGCGTGATCTCGCGTTTGCGCGAAGGCGTTTCAATGCCGCAGGCGCAGGCGGAAGTGGCCGCGCTCGGTCAGCAATTGAAACGTGAATACGGCCATCAAACCGATGCGAGCAGCTTCGGTCTCATCCCGCTGCGCGAACGGATGGTGAAAAATGTGCGCGGGCTGCTCTTCGTTCTCTGCGGCGCGGTGGGACTGCTCCTCGCGATCGCCTGCTCCAATGTCGCCAACCTGCTTCTCGTTAGGGCAGCTTCCCAGCGGAAAGAGATCGCGCTCCGGGCCGCGCTCGGCGCGTCGCGTGGACAACTGACGCGACAGTTCCTCGCCGAATCGCTGCTCCTCGCTGCGTTCGCCGGCGCGCTCGGAGCCCTCCTCGCCTACGGGGGCGTGGCGCTGATCGTCGGTTTTTATCATGGAAATCTTCCGAGCCTCGGGTCGATCGGGGTCGACCGGACGGTGCTCCTTTTCACGCTCGGAGTTACCCTGCTCGCGGGGTTCGCACTCGGGCTCGTGCCCTCGCTGCACCTCTCGAGCGACCATCTGCAAACCGACCTGCAGGAAAGCGGCCGCGGCAGCTCCGGCGGGCAGGCGCGGATCCGCAACGGGCTCATCGTTTCCCAAATCGCGCTCACGCTCATGTTGCTCGTCGGTGCGGGATTGTTAGGCCGCAGTTTTCAACGGCTGCTGGCGGTGAATCCCGGATTCCAAACGGAGAGCGCGGTGGCGATGAGTGTCTCGCGCGGCGATCCGGCGACGCCGGTGGAGCAGCGCGGTTTGGCACAGTTTTATCAGCGCCTTTTCGATCGTCTCGCGGACTTGCCGGGAGTCAGCGCGGTCGGCGGAATCAACGCGCTGCCGATGAGCGACACCGGGGCGAACGGAAGTTTCATCGTCGAAACCGGCGGCGAGACCGCGAAAACGCCGGAGGATCTCGGGAAGGAATTCTCCGCGCTCGCGGGGACGCCGCGGCTGCGCGACGCGGAGTTTCGCGTGGCCAGTGCCGGTTATTTTTCGGCGCTGCACATTCCCCTGGTGCGCGGCCGATCGTTCGAGCCTTCGGATGGCCCTGACTCGCCGCAGGTAGCTTTGGTTAGCCAGGCTCTGGTGCGACGTTACTGGCCTAACGAGGACCCGATTGGAAAACAGATTCAGTTCGGCAACATGGATGGCGACGTGCGGTTGCTCCACGTCGTTGGCGTGGTCGGCGACGTGCGCGATGACGGCCTCGATACGGAACCGCGCCCGACGGTTTACGTCGATCTCGTGCAGCGGCCGCGTGTCGCAGCGCAATTTTCCGTGGTCCTGCGCGGGCGCGGCGACCCGAACTCTTTGATCGCCGCGATGCGGCAGGAAGCGCGCGCGCTCGATCCGCAGATGCCGACGGAATTCAAAACCCTCGAACAGGTCGTCTCCTCGTCCCTCGACAGCCGCCGCTTCAGCATGGTGATGCTCGGCGTTTTCGCAGGCGCGGCGTTGCTCCTCGCGATGGTCGGGCTCTACGGCATCATGGCCTACGTCACCTCGCAACGGACACGCGAGATCGGCATTCGCATGGCGCTCGGCGCGCAGCGCGGCGACCTGCTGGCCCTGGTTTTGCGGCAAAGTTTCGGGCTCGTTCTCGTCGGCGTCGCCCTCGGTGTGCTCGGCGCAGTCGGCGGTTCCCACCTTCTCGGCTCGCTCCTCTACGGCGTGAGCGCGCTCGACTTTCCCACCTACCTCTTCGTCATCGCGCTCCTCGGCGGGGCGACGTTCCTCGCCAGTCTCATCCCCGCGCGCCGCGCCACCCAGGTGAATCCCACCGAAGCGCTCCGCGCCGAATAGAAACCAACCACCGCCATGCTCCACGACATCCGCTTCGCCCTTCGGCTCCTCTTCAAATCGCCTGGATTTAGCGCCATCGCGATCCTGACCCTCGCGCTCGGCATGGGCGTGAACCTCGCCGTTTTCAACCTCCTCCACACGCTCCTCTTCGAGCCGCCGGCCTATGTCCAGCCGCGCGAGATCATGCAGGTCTTCTCGCAGGATGCGAAAAACCCGAAGAGTTTCCGCGGCTTTTCCTACCCGACTTATCTCGATCTGCGCGCGCAGAACACGGTCTTCTCCGGACTTCTCGCGCACAATCTCGCGCTCGTCGGCTTCGGCGAAAAAGGCAATACCCGGCGCGCTTTTGTCGACGTCGTGAGCTCGAATTATTTCACCGTGCTCGGACGCGCACCGATGCAAGGCCGGGCATTCTTGCCGGAGGAAGAAACGCCCGGCCGGAACGTGCCGGTGGCGATCGTGAGTTACAAATATTGGAAGAAGCAGGGCTTCGATCCGGGATTGCTCGGGAAGAAAATGCAGATCAACGGCCGGCCCTTCACGATCGTGGGAATCATGCCGGAGGGCTTCACCGGCACGATGCAGATCGTCTCCGCGGAGGCGTGGCTCCCGCTCGGGACCTACGACCAGGTGGCGAACGATTTCGCGCACGAGAATCGCGCCTCGTTAGGCGACCGCAGCGGCACGCAGCTTCTCCTGGTCGGCCGATTGAAACCCGGCGTCACCGCGGCGGCGGCGCAACCGGCCCTGAAAACCCTCGCGGCCAACCTGGAAAAAGCCTTTCCGGTCGAGCAGAAAAACCAGACTTTCCTGGCCGCGCCGCTCTCGCGTTTCTCGACCAGCACGAGCCCGGCGCATGACGGCGGTGTCACGACGATCGCTCCGCTCCTCCTCGGCATGTCGCTGGTCGTACTTCTCGTCGCCTGCCTCAATCTCGCGAACATGCTCCTCGCCCGGGGCACGGCGCGGCGGAAGGAAATCGCGATCCGCCAGGCGCTCGGCGGGAGCCGCGGCCGGATCGTCCGGCAACTGCTCGTCGAAGGTTTCGCGCTCGCGCTCTGCGGCGGTGGGCTCGGGATCCTCCTTGGCATTTGGTCGACCGATCTGCTCTTCGCTTCGCTCGGGCACATGTTGCCACTCGATCTCGTCTGGGGCAGCGGCCTCCATCCGGCATTGTTAGGCGCGACGCTGGTTTTTTCGTTTCTTGGCACGATCGCGTTTGCCCTCGGGCCGGCGCTGAAGCTCTCGCGCGCGCCGATTATCGGTGACCTAAAAGAAAACGCTGCCGAGGATGTGGTGAAGCGGCGCTGGCGCTTTCTCCCGCGCAGCCCGCTCGTCGTCGCGCAGATCGCTTTCTCGCTCGCGTTGCTGACCGCGGCCGCGCTCTTTATCCGCGGCGCGCAGAAGGCCGCCGATGTCGATACTGGATTGAAAACCGACCGCAGCCTGCTGCTCGAAGTCGATGCGAGCCTGAGCAATCACGATCAAAAGCAGAGCCGCGCGATTTACGAAAAACTGCAGGAACGGCTCGCGGCGCTGCCCGGAGTCGAGCACGCCAGCATCTCGGCGACGCTGCCGTTCGGGATGATTTCGCTTAGTCGCAAGATCCAGCGCGCCGGCATCCCTCCCGCGGCCGACGCGCATCCGGCTACGGCGGCGGAGGGACTCGCCTTCGACGCCCGCTGGGACAGCGTCAGCGCGGATTATTTTAACACCGTCGGGCTGCACCTTCTACGCGGGCGCGCCTTCAGCGCGGCGGAAGCGAGCAACCCCGGCGGCCCGGCAGTCGCGATCATCGACGAAGTCCTCGCGAAAAAACTTTGGCCACAAGGCGACGCACTCGGGCAGCAGATTCAGATTGCGCGCGACGACGCGCCTGCGGCAGGCGGCGGCGGGAAAAAAGGCGTCTCGATGAATGACGATTCGAGTGGCGACCTGAAACGCGACGAGCCGATCGAGGTGATCGGGATCGTCCCGACCACCCGCGACGCGCTTTTCCAGAAGGAACTGCCGGGCGCAATTTACCTGCCATTCGCGCGCGGTTTCCAAAGCAACGTTTTCCTGATCGTGAAGTTCGCCTCGCTCAGTCGCGCCCAGGAAACGGCCGCGACCGATCTCGTTAGGCAAACCGTGCGCGAAGTTGATCCGAACCTGCCGATTCTCTCGCTCAAAACTTTCGCGCAACATCTCGCGAGTAATGTCGATCTCTGGCTCGCGCGCGCGGGCGCGACGCTTTTCTCGATCTTCGGCGGACTCGCGCTCGTGCTCGCGGTGATCGGGATTTACGGGGTGAAAGCCTATGCGGTGGCGCGGCGCCGGCGCGAGATTGGCATTCGCATGGCGCTCGGCGCCCGGCCCGGAATGGTCCAGTGGATGTTTATGCGCGAGACCGGCGTGATGCTGCTCAGCGGGCTCGCACTTGGCCTCCTCCTCGCCGTCCTGACCGGACAGGTCGTGAGCAGCCTGCTCTACGAAGTGGGCGCGCTCGATCCAATTGCCTTCACGGTCGCGCCGCTCGTGCTCGCAGTCGCGGCGCTGCTCGCGACCTGGATTCCCGCACGCCGCGCGGCGCGGGTCGATCCGATGATGGCGCTGCGCGCGGAATAGTTCGTTAGGCGAGCGATTTTGCTCCGCTTCGCGAGCGGAGGTCGCTAGCTTCCGCGGATGATGAATCGCTGGACGCTGGCTGCCTTCGCTCTCCTGTTTGCCGTTCGGGTCGGAGCAGAAGAGGCAGACGCGCCTTTGCAGAAACTCGCCGCTGATTTCTGGGGCTGGCGCGCGGAGTTCGCGCCCTTCTCGGGCGACGATGTGAACCGGCAGGAGCGGCCGGGCGGAAAACGCGACTGGTCGGCGGCCGCGGTGGAAAAGCGGCACGCGGATCTGGCGAAATTCGAAGCCCGCTGGAAGGAAATCGACGCGAGCGGCTGGCCGATTCCGCAACAGGTCGACTACCGGTTGATCGGCTCGGCGCTGGCCCGCGTGCATTGGGAACTGGACGTGAATCCGCGCTGGAAACGCGACCCGAATTTTTACCTCGAGCAGACGCTCACGCCGCTGGTGGAAGCGCTCACCGTGCCCGGTCCTTACGACGAAGCGCGCAGCCGCGAAATCCTCACCCGGATCAGCAACATGCCGTCGATCCTCGCGAGCGGGAGCACGAACCTGCGGAATCCGCCGAAGCCTTTCGCGAGTGTGGCGATCGAGGCGCTCGATAAAATCCGGCCACGCCTTCAGGAGATGGCGACCGCGTTGCAGCCCGCAACGACGCTGACCGCGGCGGAGTTGAACCAGGCCACGGCGAGCGCCGCGGACGCGCTCGAGAAATATCAAAAGGACCTGCAGAAGCGGCTTCCGTCTTTGCCGGAGCAGACGGCGCTCGGTCGCGAGGCCTACCTGTTTTTCCTGAAGAACGTGGCGCTCAATCCCTATTCGCCCGAGGAGATGCTCGCGATGGGGCGGCAGGAATGGGATCGCGCGGTCGCCTTCGAAGCGTTCGAGGCGCAGCGGAATCGCGACGTCCCGGAAGTCGCGCTCGCGACCGATATCGAAAGCTGGACGCGCGACGAAGCGGCAAAGGAAAAGCAGATCCGCGATTTCCTCGGGACGCACGGAATTCTCACCGTACCGGACTGGTTCCAGCACTACACCTTTCGCGCGATGCCGCCGTATCTCGCGGCGATGGAGGGATGGACCGAGCTCGATGATTTCACTTCGCCTTCGCGACTGAATGAGAACTGCATTCGTTACGTGCCGCCGCCTTCGCCGAAGCTCGGTTATTTTCTCCGCGCGACCGCCGCCGATCCGCGCCCGCTCACGGTGCACGAGGGAATTCCGGGACATTATTTTCAGCTCTGTCTTTCCTGGAAACACGACGACCCGATTCGGCGCCACTACTACGACTCGGGCGCGAACGAAGGGATCGGGTTCTACGCCGAGGAGATGATGCTGCAGGCCGGGCTCTTCGACGACAGTCCGCACACGCGCGAGATCATCTACAATTTCATGCGCCTCCGCGCGCTCCGGGTGGAAGTGGACGTGCAGCTCGCGCTCGGAAAATTCACGCTCGAGCAGGCCGCGAAATACCTGGAGTCGAAAGTGCCGATGGATGCCGCGACGGCACGGTCGGAAGCGATCGCTTTCTCAACCGGACCGGGCCAGGCGCTGACCTACCAGATCGGCAAACTCCAAATCACCAAACTGCTCGCGGAAGCGCGGCTGCAGCAGGGCGAGAAATTCAACCTGCAAGCGTTCCACGATTTCGTCTGGAAGAACGGCAACGTGCCGATCGCGCTCCAACGCTGGGAATTTCTCGGAAAAGACGACGCGCTGCCGAAGTAGCGCGCGGTCGCAGAAATCGAGGTTGGGCGGCTGCCGCGGCCGCCGCTAATCCGCTTTCTCGACAAACCGCGCGAGCAACCAACAAAGATCGGAAAGCCGGTTGAGGTAGCGGAGGATTTCCGGGTTGGAATGTTCATCGACGTCGAGCGCGGCAACGCGGCGCTCGGCGCGGCGACAGGTGGTGCGCGCGAGATCGAGCGCGGCGCCGAGCGGGGTGTTGCCGGGCATGGCCCAGCCTTTGCCGTAAAGCGTTTTGTCCTTTTCCAGTTCGTCGATCGCACTCGTTAGGCGATCGACCATCGCGGCGGTGGTGAGGGCGAAGCCGTCTTTCTCGTAGCGCGCGAGATCCTGCGGCGCGGTCGCGAGTTCGCCCATCACGGTGACGAGCTCCTTTTGAATCGCGAGGATTTGCTCCGCGATCGGGGCGGCACCGGGCGCGGCGCGGACGAGACCGAGCGTGGAGTTCACTTCATCGACGCAGCCGTAGGCGTCGACGCGGCGATCGGTCTTCGCGACGCGCCGGCCATACATGAGTGAAGTTTCACCGGCGTCGCCGGTCTTGGTTGCGATCGACATTTTCAAAAAATGAGAGCCGCAACTTTCGTTGCGGCTCTCATGGTTAACATTGGTTTTCGATTCGTTCGTTAGCCGAGCGCGGGTTGCGCTTCCGGCTCTTCCATCAACGGCGCTCCCACCTGCTCGCCGAGTTCGACGAGTTTGATCTCGCGGACCGCCGGGAAGCCGGTGCCAGCCGGGATCAGGTGACCCATGATGACGTTTTCCTTGAAGCCGCGCAGCTTGTCGACTTTGCCGAGCGTCGCCGCTTCGGTCAGCACACGCGTGGTGTCCTGGAACGAAGCCGCTGAGATGAAGCTGTCGGTTTCGAGCGAAGCCTTGGTGATGCCGAGCAGCACCGGAGTCGCTTCCGCGGGCTTGCCGCCCTGCTGCACGACCTTGGTGTTTTCCTTCTCGAAATCCAGCTTGTCGATCTGATCGCCCCAAAGCAGCGAAGTGTCGCCCGGATCGGTGATTTTCACCTTGCGGAGCATCTGCCTAACGATGATCTCGATGTGCTTGTCGTTAATCTCGACGCCTTGGAGGCGATAGACTTCCTGCACTTCGTTCACGAGATGCTCCTGCAAATCCTGCGGTCCGCAGATCTCGAGAATCTCGTGCGGCACAACCGGTCCGTCGGTCAGCTGCGAGCCCTTCTTCACGAAATCGCCCTTGAAGACGATCATGTGCTTGTTCATCGGGATGAGGTGCTCTTCCTCGGCGCCGGTCTCGGCGTCCTTCAGGATGAGCTTGCGCTTGCCGCGCACGGTGCCGCCGATTTCAACCACGCCGTCGATCTTCGCGATCTCGGCATTGTCTTTCGGACGACGCGCTTCAAACAACTCCGCGACACGCGGCAGACCGCCGGTGATGTCCTTGGTCTTCGCCACTTTGCGCGGCGTTTTCGCGAGGAGCGCGCCGGCCTGCACTTTCTTGCCGGCTTCCACGATGACGTGGGCGCCCGCGGGAATCGAGTAGCTCGCGCTGACTTCGCCGTCGTCGCCGACGATCACGATCTGCGGATGGAGATCTTCTTTGTGCTCGATGATGACCGTGCCCATGAGCCCGGTCGCTTCATCGACGTCGCGCTTCATCGTCACGCCCGCGATCATGTCGCGGAATTCGATCTTGCCGGTCTTATCGGTCAAGATCGGGACGTTGTACGGATCCCACTGCACGAAGGTCTCGCCCTTCTTCACCTTGCTGCCGTCTTCCTTGGAAATAACGGACCCGATGACGATGGCGTAACGCTCGATCTCGCGGCCTTCATCATTATGCAGCGTGATCGAGCCGTTTTTGTTCAGCGCGATCCAGTTGCCGTCGAGGGCCTGCACGGTGCGCATGTCGTTGAAACGAATCACGCCGTCGTTCTTCGCCTTGATGATCGGCTGTTTGAAGGTCTGCGAAGCCGTTCCACCGATGTGGAAGGTACGCATGGTCAACTGCGTGCCGGGTTCGCCGATCGACTGCGCGGCGATGATGCCGACCGCTTCGCCGAGTTTCACGAACTGGCCCGTCGCGAGATTGCGCCCATAGCAATGCGCGCAAACGCCGCGGCCGGTTTCGCAGGTGAGCACCGAGCGAATCTTGAGCTGCTCGACGCCGATCTTCTCGATCGCGGCCGCGGTCGGCTCGTCGATCATCTGATTGGCCTTGATGACTTTCTTCTTCGTCACCGGGTCGACCACGGTCTCACAACTGACGCGACCGATGATGCGAGTCGCGAGGTCGACGACTTCTTCGTCGCCTTCGTAGATCGACTTCACGATGATGCCGTTGACGGTGCCGCAATCGAGTTCGTTGATGATCACGTCCTGCGACGCGTCGACCAGTTTACGGGTGAGGTAACCGGAGTCCGCGGTCTTGAGCGCGGTGTCGGCCAGACCCTTGCGGGCGCCGTGCGTGGAGATGAAATACTCGAGCACGGTCAGACCTTCGCGGAAGTTCGAGGTGATCGGCCGCTCGATGATTTCGCCGGAAGGCTTGGCCATCAAACCGCGCATGCCGGCGAGCTGTTTCACCTGCTGGCGGTTACCACGCGCACCGGAATCGACCATGAGGAAGACCGGGTTCAGTTCCTTGCGGCCCTCGTTATGCTCGAGGGTGCGGAACATGACGTTGGAGATTTCGTCGCCGGCGTGGGTCCAGATATCGATGATTTTGTTGTAGCGCTCGCCATCGGTGATGATGCCTTTGCGATACTGCTGCTCGACCGTCTTGATCTGCTTGTAGGCGTTCGCGAGCTCGACCTCTTTTTCCTTCGGAATGATCATGTCCGAGATCCCGATCGAGACACCGGCCTTGGTCGCTTCGCGGAAACCGAGTTCCTTCAGCTTGTCGAGCGTCTCGACAGTGCCGTCCTGGCCGGACACCTGGTAGCAACGCCAGATAATGTCGGAGAGCTGTTTCTTGCCCGCGGCTTTGTTGAAAAAGCCGAGACCGTCAGGCCAGATTTCGTTGAAGATCACACGACCCGCGGTCGTTTCCATGACCCGCGTTTCGGAATCGCCGTAGATCGTTTTCTTGCCGAAATCCGGGTTCTTCAGGCGAATCCGATCGTGGGTTTTGACCTTGCCGTCAGCCATCGCGAACTCGACTTCGGTCGCGTTCTCGAAAAGCGGGAGACGCGATTCGACGGCTGCACCGGCAGCGCGACGAGGATTCTGCGTGAGGTAGTAGCAGCCCAGCGTGATGTCCTGCGACGGCGTCGTAATCGGCTTGCCGCTCGAGGGCGAGAAGATGTTGTTCGGCGCGAGCATGAGCATGCGCGCTTCCATCTGCGCTTCGACCGAGAGCGGAACGTGCACAGCCATCTGGTCACCGTCGAAGTCCGCGTTGTAAGCGGTGCAAACGAGCGGGTGAATGCGGATCGCTTCGCCTTCGATCAGGAGCGGCTCGAAAGCCTGGATCGAAAGACGATGCAGCGTCGGCGCGCGGTTCAGCAGGACCGGGTGTCCCTTTGTGACTTCTTCGAGGATGTCCCAAACTTCGGGCGTCTGGCGCTCGATCATTTTCTTCGCGCTGCGCACGGTGTGCACGTAGCCGAGATCCTTCAGCCGGCGAATGATGAACGGCTCGAATAGAACGAGCGCCATCTTCTTCGGCAGACCGCACTGGTTGAGCTTCAGCTCGGGCCCGATCACGATGACCGAACGGCCCGAGTAATCGACGCGCTTGCCTAACAAGTTCTGACGGAAACGTCCGCCCTTGCCCTTGAGCATGTCGCTCAAGGATTTCAGCGGGCGATTGCCGGCGCCGGTAACGGCGCGGCCGTGACGGCCGTTGTCGAAGAGCGCGTCGACTGCTTCCTGGAGCATGCGCTTTTCGTTCCGGATAATGACGTCCGGTGTCTTTAGCTGGAGCAGATTCTTGAGCCGGTTATTCCGGTTGATCACGCGGCGATAAAGATCGTTCAGATCCGAAGTCGCGAACCGGCCGCCTTCCAACGGAACGAGCGGACGCAGATCCGGCGGGATGACCGGCAGCACTTCGAGCACCATCCATTCAGGGCGCGAGTGCGACGAAGCAAAGCCCTGCACGAGCTTCAAACGCTTCGCCAATTTCTTGCGAATCTGTTTCGACTTGGTGTTCCCCATCGCCTCTTCGAGCTCTTTGTTGAGCTTCGCGAGATCGATCTCGGCGAGGAGCGTCTTCACGCCATCGGCGCCCATGCCGGCGGTGAATTCTTCGCCGTACTGTTCCTGCGCTTCGCGGTATTCCACCTCGGTCAGGAGCTGGCACTTCGTGAGCGGGGTGTTGCCCGGATCGATCACGATGTAGTCTTCGTAATAGATCACGCGCTCGAGCTGACGGGCGCTCATGTCGAGCATGAGGCCGAGCCGCGACGGCATGCATTTGTAGAACCAAATGTGCGAAACGGGCACGGCCAATTCGATGTGGCCCATCCGCTCGCGACGGACGCGCGCCAGCGTCACTTCGACGCCGCAACGGTCGCAGATCACACCCTTGTGCTTGATCCGCTTGTATTTTCCGCAGGAGCACTCCCAGTCCCGGGTGGGGCCGAAAATGCGTTCGCAAAACAAGCCGCCTTTTTCGGGCTTGAAGGTGCGGTAGTTAATGGTCTCAGGGTTCTTGACCTCGCCCTTGCTCCAGGACCGCATCGTATCGCTCGAAGCGACACCGATCGCGACCTGATCAAAACCAACAGAGCGTTCTTCGCCCACCAACTCACGCCAGGAATGTTCGTTCATATAAGAGAAAGTGTTTCTAAGTTTGCTAACTAATTAGGCGACGTTTTCGAGGAAGGCAGGAGCCTGACCACCGACTTTCACGTCGAGGCCTAGCGACTGCATTTCCTTGATCAAAACGTTAAAGGATTCGGGTGTGCCGGCTTCGAGCGAGTTATCGCCCTTCACGATCGACTCATAGATCCGGGTGCGGCCTTGGACGTCATCGGACTTCACCGTGAGGAGTTCCTGCAGGGTGTAAGCCGCTCCGTAAGCCTCGAGCGCCCAGACCTCCATCTCGCCGAAACGCTGACCGCCGTACTGCGCTTTTCCACCCAGCGGTTGCTGAGTAACTAACGAGTAAGGGCCGACCGCACGGGCGTGGATCTTATCCGCGACCAAGTGACCGAGCTTCAGCATGTAGATGTAACCGACCACGACTTCCTGATCGAAGGCATCTCCGGTGCGACCGTCGAAGAGACGAGCCTTGCCGTTCTCCTGCACCCAAGTGTAACCGTCGACCTTCTTCGCGTCCTTGAGATATTCACGGATCTTCGCTTCCGAGATACCGTCGAAAACCGGAGTCGCGACCTTGAAGCCGAGCGCTTTCGCGGCGACGCCAAGGTGAGTCTCAAGAACCTGGCCGACGTTCATACGGCTGGGCACGCCTAGCGGGTTCAAACAGATTTCCACGGGAGTTCCATCCGCGAGATAAGGCATGTCCTCTTCCGGCACGATCCGGGCGACGACGCCCTTGTTTCCGTGGCGGCCCGCCATCTTGTCGCCGACGCTCAGCTTGCGCTTGCTCGCGACGAAGACTTTTACCTGCTTGATGATGCCCGGGTCGATGTCGTCGCCGCTTTCGACGCGATCCATCGAGCGTTCCCGCTCGAGCTCGAGCTCAGCAAATTTATGCTCATACTGTGCGATGATTTCCCGGATCTTGTTCCGGATCGGGCTTGGATCGATCTCGATGTGATCATGCGCGACCGCGAGTTTGCGGAGGAGCGTTTTGGTGATCTTGCGATTCGCCGGGATGATGATCTCGCCGCTCTGGGCGTTGACCACGTCGAGCGGGACTTTTTCGCCTAACAGGAAGTTGGAGAGCGCGTCGGTCAGTTGCTCGGTCAGCTCGTCTTTCTTCTTGCGGTTGTCTTCCGTGATCGACTTGAGCTGGCGCTTGGTTTCGGCCGGCGTCAGTTTTTCCCGCGAGACTTCGCGGCGGGACGAGACTTTCACGTCCATCACGATGCCGTAAGTGCCCGACGGGACGGTCAGCGACGTGTCTTTCACGTCGGCCGCTTTTTCACCGAAAATGGCGCGGAGGAGACGCTCTTCCGGTGCAAGTTCCGTTTCGGATTTCGGGGTAATTTTTCCAACCAGAATGTCGCCCGGCTTCACTTCGGCGCCGACGCGGATGACTCCGTCCGGACCGAGATTGCGGAGCGCTTCTTCACTGACGTTCGGGATGTCCCGGGTGATTTCTTCCGGCCCGAGCTTGGTGTCGCGCGCGCCGATCTCGAACTCGTCGATGTGAATGGAAGTGTAGATGTCTTCCTTCACGACCTTCTCCGAGATCATGATCGCGTCCTCGAAGTTGTAGCCGTTCCAAGGCATGAACGCGACGAGCACGTTGCGACCAAGCGCGAGCTCACCCTGCTCGGTGTTGGGACCGTCGGCGATGACCTGGCCCTTCTTCACGTGCTGGCCTTTCTTTACGATCGGCTTCTGGTTCACGCAGGTGCCGGCGTTCGAGCGCATGAATTTGCGGAGCTCGTAAACGTGGACACCGGCTTCTTCGTCGGTCTTCAATTTCTTGCGGCCTTCCGGCATGTGGCCGTCTTTGGTCACCACAATCTGGTCGGCGGTGACGGAAGCGACTTTGCCGGCTTCGGTCGAGACGACGACAGCGCGGGAATCACGCGCGACTTTGCCCTCGAGCCCGGTGCCGACGAGCGGCGATTCGGAAACGATTAGCGGTACGCCCTGGCGTTGCATGTTCGAACCCATCAGCGCGCGGTTCGCATCATCGTGCTCGAGGAACGGGATCAGGCCCGCAGCGACGGAGACGAGCTGCTTCGGCGAGACGTCCATGTAGTGGACTTTCTCGGGCTCGACTTCGAGGAAGTCGCCACGGTAACGAACCGAGACTTTTTCCCCGGTGAAATGACCTTTCGCGTCCATGGGCGCATTCGCCTGGGCCACGATATAATTTTCTTCGCGGTCACCGGTCAGGTAATCGACCTGATCGCTCACCCGGCCGCCTTCGACTTTGCGATAAGGCGTTTCGATGAAGCCGAATTCGTTGATGCGCGCAAAGGTGCTCATCGAACTGATGAGACCGATGTTCGGACCTTCCGGCGTCTCGATCGGACAGATGCGACCGTAATGAGAAGGATGGACGTCGCGGACTTCGAAGCCGGCGCGATCACGCGAGAGACCGCCTGGCCCGAGGGCGCTGAGACGACGCTTGTGCGTCAATTCGGCGAGCGGGTTCGTCTGATCCATGAACTGCGAGAGCTGCGAGCGACCGAAGAAATCACGCACGACAGCGCTGAGCGCCTTCGGGTTGATCAGCTTCTGCGGCGTCATGCCGTCGATGTTCACGTCGAACAAAGTCATGCGCTCTTTCACGAGACGTTCCGTGCGGGCGAGACCGACGCGGCACTGGTTGGCGAGCAATTCGCCGACTGTCCGGACGCGACGCGATCCGAGATGATCGATGTCATCGAGCGTGCCTTCGCCGCGGCGGAGGCTGATGAGATACTTGATCGCCGCGATGAAATCCTTGTCGGTCAGGATGCGCTCGCCGAGATCGACGTCGATACTGAGCTTCTGGTTCAGCTTGTAGCGACCCACACGGCCGAGATCGTATTTCTTCGGATCGAAAAAGAGACGTTTGAGGAGCGCGCGGGCGTTTGCCACCGTGGGCGGATCGCCAGGGCGCAATTTGCGGTAGATGTCCTTGAGCGCTTCTTCCTGATCGTGCGCTGGATCTTTTTTCAGCGCCTTCACGACGGTGTCGTCATTCGTGATGTCGATCACCTTCACCTCTTTGATGCCGAGCGCCATGATCTGGCCGACGGCAGCGAGCGTGAGCGGCTCAAAGGCACGCGCCACCGTGATCTCGCCGTCGAGCACGTCAGCCGTGAGCACCTTCGTGGCGAGCTTCTCTTCATCGAGCTTGTCGCTTAATTTCAAGTCCTCGATCGTGTAGAACAGCTTGATCACTTCCTCATCCGTCCCGTAGCCGAGCGCGCGGAGGAAAGTGGTCGCGAGGAATTTCCGCCGCCGTTTGCGTCGATCGAGATAGATGTAAAGCAGGTCGCTGGTGTCGAACTGCACTTCGATCCACGAGCCGCGATCCGGGATGATGCGGAAACTGTAGAGAACCTTGCCGTTCAAATGGATCGACGACTCGAACGCGATGCCCGGCGACCGATGCAACTGTGAGACGACAACGCGCTCCGCGCCGTTGATCACGAACGTGCCCTGCGGAGTCATGAGCGGGATC
Organism: uncultured Verrucomicrobiae bacterium; assembly: GCA_963742845.1. Classification (GTDB taxonomy): domain Bacteria; phylum Verrucomicrobiota; class Verrucomicrobiia; order Chthoniobacterales; family UBA10450; genus Palsa-1392. The sequence continues at coordinate 753,686 of CAVUNK010000009.1, forward strand.
TCACCCATGTAAACTTTCTCCTCTTTGGTCCCCTTCTCTTCCTTGAGCTGGAAGGTGACATGGAGCGGCGCGCTGAAGGTCTGGCTCTCGCGCTGCGCTTCGATCGCGCTCAGCTTCGGCTCGCCGATTTCGTAATGACTGAAATCGAGCGTGGCTTTCTCGTCATAGCTTTCGATCGGGAAGACTTCCTTGAACACGGTCTGCAGACCGGTGTTCTTCCGCTTGTTTGCGGGCACGTCTTTTTGCAGGAAATCGACGTAGGAATTGAGCTGGACCTCAATCAGGTTAGGCGGCTCGATCGCCTCTTTAATGGTTCCGAAATGGATACGCTCGACAGGACGTTCAGACATAACTATGACCAATCTCCAATGGGTTTACTTGCTGACCACGGCCCTGGATGCAGGCCGTGCAGTGGGCTGAGGATCAAGAGATCAGCCGGGAATCGCGGGCAAAAAAACTAGCAGCAAAACAGCGGAGGTCAACGCGGCCTCCGCTGTTTTGTTGCCAAGATGAACTGAACCGAGCGCGGGTAAGAATAAAGTAGGTCTGCTTTGCGGGGAAACGGGGAGGGTTACTATGCCCATCCAGCGGGCAGGCGCAAGCGGTTTTCTGGAACCGCCTGCGCCGCCGCTGAATAAGATTATTGGATTTCGACTTTGGCGCCGGCCGCTTCGACCTTTTTCTTGATCTCTTCGGCTTCTTCCTTGGTCACGCCTTCCTTCATCGTCTTGGGCGCGCCCTCGACCAGAGCCTTGGCTTCCGCCAGGCCGAGTCCGGGGACCGCGGCGCGAACTTCCTTGATCACGCCGATTTTGTTCGAGCCCATTTCCTTCAGGATGACGTCGAAAGTCGTCTTCTCTTCGGCTGCCGGAGCGGCCGCACCGCCGCCGCCCGCCGGCGCTGCCGCCGCGACCGGAGCTGCTGCGCTCACGCCCCATTTTTCTTCGAGTTGCTTCACCAGTCCGGCAACCTCAAGAACGGTCAGGCCGCTGAGTTGCTCCACGATTGCATTTGTATCTGCCATTTTATTTATCCTCCGATTGCCGCTCCCGGAAGCCCCCGGAAATTTACCGCCGATAGCCATCGGCGCGGACAGTTGTTGTTTTTGGTTGCTCGTCCCGCAATCGCGCGACGAAATTCGTTAGTCGTTAGGCGGCCGCCTCTGCCGGCGCGCCTTCCTTGTCTGCTTTTGCCTGCAGGAGCCGCGCAAGCGAAGCGCCCGGTTCGTTCAAAGTGCGGACCAGCTTCGTCGCCGGAGCGAGGAGCACGCCGAGGAGCTGCGCGAGCAGCTGTTCACGCGGCGGGAGATCGGCCAGCGATTCCACTTCCGCGGTCGAAAGGATCGCGTTGTCGACCACGCCGATCTTAAGCGCGGCGATCTTAAATTCTGCGGCGAAAGTCTTCAGCACCTTCGCGACCGGCGCGACATCGCTGTTGCCAGTGACGACCGCGGTCTGGCCGCTCAGTTCCTTGCCGACATCCGGCAGGCCATTGGCGGTCATGGCGCGCTTCAGGAAGCTGTTTTTTACCACGTGCACTTCGGCGCCGGTCGGCGCGAGCCGGTTCCGGAGTTCGCCGAACTGGCCGACTTTCATCCGCTGGTAATCTGTCACCAGCAGAAAGGGCGACTGGCTCAATTTCTCGGACAGGTCGGAAACGATGTTGGCTTTTTCAGGTCTCATGGTGGTGCGAGAAAATTAGATGCTGAGGTAAGGAGAAGGATCGACCGGCAGACCGGGCGACATCGTTGCCGCGAGCGTCATGCCCTCGACGAACCGGCCCTTTGCCGTCGCCGGGCGCGCTTTCACGACTGCTTCGATGATCGCGGTGCCGTTTTCCAAAAGCTGGTTTTCTTCGAAGGAAAATTTGCCGAGCGGGACGGCGATGTTGCCGTTCTTGTCGAGCTTGAACTCCACCCGGCCGGCCTTCACTTCGCCGACCGCCTTGGCAGTGTCTTCCGTGACCGTGCCGGTCTTCGGGTTCGGCATCAGGCCGCGCGGTCCGAGCACTTTGCCGAGTTTGCGGACTTCCGCCATCGTCCCCGGCGTCGCGATCGCGACGTCGAAATCCTGGAAGCCTTCCTGGCATTTTTTGATCAGATCCTCGAAGCCAACGTATTCTGCGCCGGCATTCTTCGCCGCGGTTGCGGCTGCGCCTTGGGCAAAAACGAGGACGCGCACCAGCTTGCCGCTGCCGTGCGGGAGCGGACAAGTGCCGCGGACCATCTGGTCGGACTGCTTCGGGTCAACCCCAAGCCTAAAAGACATCGTCACCGTCTGGTCGAACTTCGTCGGGGGAAGCTTCTTCAGCGCCGTGACGGCATCCGAGAAACTGTAGGTCTTATTGCGGTCCACCAATTCGGCGGCGGCGCGATAACGTTTAGAGCGATTTTTTTGCATAGTGTTTTCAGTTCCAGCGAGCTCGTTAGGCTCTCCTGATTATGGCTTCCCCGTTCGCAAGGATCGAACAGCGGGCCGGAAAGGTAGATGGCTTCATCCGAGTGTCAACTTGCCAGGAAAGACAACTCGCCCACCCGGTTTCTCGGGTGTTATTTTCCACCTCGCCCGCCTAACTCCCCAAGTAAGTCAGCGTCACGTCGTTCCCATCACCGCCCTGATAGCTGATCGCGAAAGTCTGGCCATTGATCACGATCGTCGCGCCCTCACCCAACCCGGCGAACGTCCCAACCGTCGGCAGGGCGGAAGTATTCGCGATCACGGTGAAGACGGTGCCGACAGGCGGCGCCATCCGCGATGTCTCGCGCAGCGAAAGAGTCACACCCCCGGCGATCGTCGCTCCTGCGACCTTGACCTGGTCGGCTGCCGGCGTGCCTGTCGGCTTGAGGTCCACCTGAAAATTAGTGCCGGCACCCAGTGTCATTGCCCGCTGAATTGTCAGCGTCGCAGGCACCCTGACGCCGCTCCCGGGAGCGAGCGTCGCCCCCGTGCTGCCGGGGGCAAACGTCAGAGCTCCCGCGATTATGCCAGTGCCCGCGAGGGTCCCGCCCGTCACCGTCACCGGCCCGTTGCCGGTCGCCGAGCCACTGCTATTGGCCAGGAATATGCGCCCGGCCTTCAAGGTCGTGCCGCCGGTGTACAGGCTCTCTCCGGCTACCGTCCACGTCCCGCGGCCGGCTTTGACCAGCGCCCCGCCGGTTCCTCCGATGAGCCCGCCATCCTCTATCACCCCGTTGAAAACGGTATTGGCGTTGTTCGTCCCCACCTCCAGCTCCCTCGCTCCTAAATGAACGAACCCTTCGCCCGCCAGCGAACCGATCGTCGCTTCCGTCACCGGCGAGGCAGTGCTCACGTCGAGACAGCCGTTGCCATGGAGAATCACCGTCCCGCTTCCGAGCACTTTTCCGCCGAGCAGGATTTGCCCGCCGAGGCCACCGTTAGTCCCGCCATTGGCGACCAGGGTCGCGGTCCCGGTGCTCGGATTCTGGTGGTCGATCGACTGGAAATAGATCACTCCCCCGGGCGCACCGCTGGCCGTGCCGCCATTCGCCGTCAGCGTCGCCATTCCCGCCGTCGAACCTTCGCGAAACTCCACAAAGCTCTCCGTGTATCCGCCGCTTGCCCCGCCCCCGCCGCAGACAAAGGTCGCGTTACCAGCCGTGGCCGTGCCGTAAAAGTAAACCTGCGCCCCCGCCCCTCCAGGGAGCGTGCTGCCGACGCTGGTGACGAGGGCGTTTCCGGCCGTGGCAGCCATCTCGAAGTCGATTCGGCTCGGTCGCACGTTTGAGGGATTCGGCAGGTTAAGAAAAGTCGCGCTGCCCGCTGTCGAGGTATCGCGAAAAATAATCGCGCCAACCAGCGTCGCGTTGGCATTTGAGCCGTTGACCGTGTAGTCCGTCTGCTCCCCCGCGCTCGCGGCGTTCGCGAACTCGATCGTACCGACCGTGTTGATCGACCCGTTGAAAGCCACCCCGGCGGCAAAGTGCTGCACTACGCCGGAATTGTTGACCACCCCGGCGCCACTCAGCACGAGGGCGGTATCCGGCGAAAAGCGCGGCATGATCGTGAAGCTGCTGGCGCCTTCCGCGAAGAAGATGCTGTCGACCTCCGTATTCTGGACCACCGATATTGTGGTGGTGTCAGAGAACGAGAAGGTCGCGATGTCGGTGGCCCCGTTAGGCACGTTAGCCGGCAGCCAGTTGGCGGCGCTGTTCCATTTGTTGCTGACAGGGCTGTTCAACCAAGTGGCGCTCCCTCCCAGTGCCCGCGGCGCAGCGGCGAGCAGGCTAGCCAAAAGGAGTGCGCCCGCGAGAAGAAAACCGGTGGGGATCGCTTTCATGGCTATCTATCGAAGCTCAGGAGCCGGGGCGACTGTCAAGCTTATTCACTGCTCCGCCGGTCCGCGTCGGAATGGACATGAACACGGACGCATCAGCCGCTTCTAAGCAGGAACGGGGGATGTCAGCTTGCGGTCGGCAAGCCGCGGTCGCGCCAGGCGCGCAAGCCGCCGGCCATTGAGCGGACGTTGCGATAGCCCATCTTTTGCAGGCTCTCCGCGGTGAGTGCGCTCCGACCTCCTCCTCCGCAGTAGCAGATGATGCGCTGATCGAGATCGGGCACGGCCTCTTCAATTTCCAGCTCGATCTCCCCGCGGTCGAGATGTCGCGCGCCACTCGCGTGACCCGACTGCCACTCTTCGCTTGGGCGGACGTCGATGAGGACCGCCGCTCCGCAGCCGACTTCGTGCCGGGCGTCCTCCGGTGAGATTTCGGCGACGTTCTTTTTCGCCTCCGCGACGAGCTTCTGGAAACGGTTCGCCTCCGCCATGCCGATTACGCCCCGTAGCTTTTGGTGAATTTCTTTTTCGACTCGGACTCGGGCGGCGAGCTCGGGACCTGCTCGGGAACGGCCCTTTCGGCCGGAGTCTCTCAGGTTCCGGCTCGGGCGCGGACTCGGCAAAATCCGCGACGGTTCCCTGCGACGCTTCCACGAAAGCCATCTGCAGGCTCGCGAGTGCGTTTTTCAGGACGGTCGACTCGTCGCTGGTCAGGTTGCCGCGGGTCTTTTCCTGGATCATCGCGAGTTGGTCGATGAACATCCGGGCGACCTCGAGATTGATCTCGGCTTTGCCCGTCTGCGGGTTTGGGATTTGCCCGAGAAAGAGGGCCGCATTCTGCGCCTGCATCATCACAAACTCGATGAAGCGTTGGGTCATTTCTCCGGATTGGGTGGTTTTTTGGACTTCGGCCATAATCGTTATTCGTTAGGGGTTGCTGCTGGTTTGGGGCTCACCGTGGCGAGCACATAAGGTTGCTGGAAATATTTCGCGGCGACGCGGCGGATCTCTTCGACCGTCACCTTGTTCACTTCGCGCTCGAGTTCCTGGTAATGATCGAAGCCGAGACCGTAAAGCTCGTCGAGCGCGGCCATGTAGCCAAACGAGTCATTGCTCTGGTTCGAGATGCGTTGCTGGCCGATGAGCTTTTTCTTCGCGCGCACCAGTTCGTCGTGGGTCAGGCCGCCGGCGGCGAGGATTCCGATCTCGTCGAGGAGTTCAGTTTTGACGGCTTCGATTTTCTGCGGATCGGTGCCGAGGTAAAAGGCGAAGAGGCCAGACACGAGGCCCTGCATCTGGCTGGCGCCGACGTAATAGGCGAGCCCCATCTGTTCGCGGATGCGGACGAAAAAACGCGAGCCGAGATCGCTGCTCGCTTCGTCGATTAACTCCAGCGCATAACGGTCCGGGCTGAACATATCGGCGCCGCGGAAACCGACCATGAGAACGCCCTGCGCCTTGTCACGCTTTTCTTCCACCGCCACCGTGGCGGATAAAATCGGCGGCTGCGGGACGCTCGCGAGGGCGAGATCGCCGGCGGGCATCTGCGCCAGCGCCTTTTCGAAAATGTCTTTCACTTCCGCGGCCTGCACATTGCCGAAAACGGAGACGACACCGTTCTTCGCCACGAGCAGGCGATCGCGAAATTCCCGCAGATTCGCCTGCGTCAGTGCGGCGACAGAAGTGGGCGTCCCCTTGCCGCGGAGCGCGTAGGGATGCGCCGGGAAAAGCGTCGCCCGCAAAATATTGCGCGCCACGGTCGTGAGCCGTTCTTCCTCGTCGCGAATCCCGGCGAGCTGCGCTTCCTTTTCGCGACCGATCGCTTTTTCCGGCAGCGTTGCGTTCAACAAGATATCGGAAAGCAGCTCGGCCCCGAGGCGCAGATCGGGTTGGGTGACGTCGAGCGAGACGCTGAAGCTGTTGTTCCCCGCGTCGCTCCCGATCCCGCCGCCGACGGATTCGATCAGATCGGCAATCTGCTCGGCGGTACGCGTCTTCGTGCCCTTGAGCAGCACCTTGGCCAGCAGCCGGGTGATGCCATTCGTCTCCGGCGTTTCCGCAAGCAGACCGCCACGGAAAACCGCGACCAGCGAGACCAGCGGCAGCCGCGGATCTTCCCTCACGAGAAGCCGAAGCCCGTTGCTAAGCTCGAATTTCTGAATTTCCCCGGCCGAGATGGCAACGGCCTCAGTCGTCTTCGGGGCCAAAGTCCCGCGCGGGTTGAGCGAGACCACGGTGAGATTTTCCTCGACCAGATATTTTGCGGCAACCCGTTGCAGGTCGGCGAGCGTGACCCGCTGCATCGCCTCGAGATACTCGCGGGTGAAATTGAGATTGCGCACGACGAGCCAATTCGAGCCGAGATCCGAAGCCTGGCCGCGCATGGTGGTGAGGCTGCCTAACGAATGGCTGAGCCCGATCTTTTTCGCCTTCGCGAGTTCTTCCGCGGTCGCGCCGTTCGTCGCGAGGTCGGCGACGATCTCGAGGATCATCTGTTCCGCCGCGCCCCGGTTTTCCGGTTCCACCGTCGCATCGATCCCGAGGATGCCGGGATCCCCCGGCGTGTAGGAAAAAGCGCCTAACGAAAAGGCGAGGCCCGCTTCCTCGCGCACCTTGCGATAGAGCCGCGAGCTGCGGCCGTCCCCGAGCACGGTCGAGAGCAGGTCGAGCGCGGGCACGTCGGGATGCGTGATCTCCGGGATATGCCAGGCGAGCGCGAGCCGGGTGAGCTCGGTTGCGAACTCTTCGTTCACCTCGCGCCGCCCGATCTGCGGCGGCTCTGCCGGAATATAAATCGGCTTCAACGACTGCTCGGGATAAACTTTAAAATACTCCGCGAGCTGCGCGTAGACCTTGTCCGCATCGACATCGCCTACGATCACGAACGTGAGATTATTCGGGACGTAGCGGGCTTTGTAGTAATCGAGCACGTCCTGCTGCGTGAGTTGATCGAAGACCTGGATCTCCCCGATCACCGGGAGCCGATACGGGTGCCGCTGGTAGGCGGTCTTGAAAAGCAACTGCGCCACCATCCGATCGGGATCGTCCATTCCCATCGCGAACTCGCGCCGGATAACTTCCTGTTCCTTCACGTATTCGTCGGCCGGCAGCGTCGAGTTCATCGTCGCGTCGGCGAGAATGTCGAGCGCGCTCGCGACGCCCTCGTTAGGCACATCGATCCAGTAAACCGTGCGATCGAACGACGTGTAGGCGTTGATGTAGCCGCCCTGGTCCTGCACGCTCTGTGCGATCGCGTTCGTGGTCCGCGTTTTCGTGCCTTTGAAAAGCATGTGCTCGAGGATGTGCGAGAGCCCCGCGCCGAGATGCGCATCCTCGTTCACGCTCCCGGTTCCGACCCAGGCCTGCACGCTCGCGACCGGCGCGCTGCGATCGATCTGCACTATGATCGTAAGGCCGTTCGGCAGCGTCCATTTCTGCGCGGTGACCGGTGGGAAAGTAATCGCCGGCGAACCCGCGGCGGGCGCGGGATTGAGCTGAGCCGCGGGGAGCATCACGAGATTTCCGGCGCAGGCTGCGGCGGCGGGAGGAGCGCAAACGGCTTCGGGGCTTCCGGGAGATACGGTTTCACAAAGGCATCGTGGAAGGTGTAGACCGACTTGAAATCCTCCAGTGAATCCTGCTCGGTCTTCCCAAAAATGCCGGCGCCGATGAGGTTGAAAACCATGTGCCCGATGTCCTCGCAGCGATTGATTCCCCAATAGGAAAAAACCGTTAGCGCCATCGGCCCGAATTCCTTCACCGCATAGAGCCGCACGCCCTCGAGCAGTTCCGGGCCGGCGACATGGCGGACGACCGCGCCGCGTGCTTTCTTCTGCTGCTTCGTGGTGTAATCGAGCGCGTCGCGCAGGAAAACGTAGGCGTCGCGATGGTAGCGCGCGTCACTCGCGACGATGGAGTCGAGGGCTTCAGCAAATCCGATTTTCTGCATGGAAAAAAAACGCGCCAACGAGAAGCAGCGCGTGCGCCATAATAGCGAGTAACCGCACCCGGAGCAAATCGTGTAGAGTGGGACATGCGGACTGCGCTGGTGTTCATTTTGCTCTGCGCCGGGGCGGTAGCCGCGCCCGCGGATGACCGGCCGCTGGCGCCCGCGGGCCGAACCTCGAAAGCCTGGCACGAGAAGCAGCTCCAACTTCATCCCGACTCGGCGACGGTTCATTTCGCCTACGCCGAGTTTCTTTTCGAGGAGGGTGAAATGCGCGCCGCCGTCTCGCATTTTCGCGTTGCGCAAATGATCGACCCGCGCAACGCCGCGATCGCGAACTCGTTAGGCGGCGTCTATCTGCGGATGGGGCGCGCCGCGCTTTCCGCCACACAATTCCAGCGCGCAGTCGACAGCGCCAGCGAGGTGGCAGCCTATCATTACAACCTCGGAAATGTGGAGTTCCTCCTCCGGCGCGACCTGACGGCTGCCTGGCAAATCGAGACCCCGGAGCTTCTGCGCAAGGCGCTCGCGGAATATCGCGAGGCCAGCCGGCTCGCGCCGCAGAACATGGAATACGCACGCGGTTATGCGGAGACTTTCTACGGAGTGCCGGATCCCGATTGGACGGAAGCGGAAGCCGCCTGGAAACATGTGCTCAGCCTTTCGCCGCAGGCGGATTTCGCGAACCTGCAACTGGCCCGGGTGAGCCTGAAGCTCGGGCACAAGGAAGAAGCCCGCCGGTTCCTCGACCTGATCCGCGATGTCCGGCACGACGGGTTGAAGCAAAAGCTGCGCGACCAGGCCGACAAGTTGTAGCTACAGGCTCGCCTCGATGGAATCGAGGTAGACGGAAATCGGGTCGCGCCGGCGCGGCGGACCGGGTTCCTCTTCGGTCGCGTTTTTCAGGATCTCGGAGAAGGCCCCGCTCATCGTCCGGAGCTGGGTAGCCTCGAACCAATTCATGTAGTCATCCATGTCGTGGCCCTGCGTCTCCAGCACCGCGCGGTAGCTGACCACGCGGGTGAAACGCGGACTGAGCCCCTTCGTCTTGCCGCGCGCCAGCAGGAGCGCGAGCTGGTAATATTCCTGCACGATAGTGCGATAGGTCGGATGCGCGCTGGTCGCGAGGAGCAGAAATTGCTGGCTCAATCCCTGGAGCGCGCCCCGACTTCCGGGGAGTTTCAAGTAGGTGGAAAACTGCGCGAGGTCGTAGTCGTGTTTCACGCCGGCGCGGTCGGGAAGCGTGAGCGTGGTGAGCCGATCAAGGCGTTTCGCCGTCTCGGCGGCGGAGAGAATTTCGTAACGATTTGTAGCAGAGAGACGCGCAACGCTGAGCGACCACCACCTGCCCGAGGCCTTGCCCAGCACCGTGGGAAAATGCCGACGCAAATCAGCTGCCGGATCCCGGGGAGCGTCCGGCAGGTCCTGGAGGTATTGCGCCAGCTTGCGCCGGCCATCGGCCGAATCGAGGAGCAACTGCACTAATGCCATGGAATAAGCGTCGTGCATTTTGCGCGACGTCGGGTCGAGCTGCGCGCGCTTTTGCGCCACGATTTCCTCCACCGGTGTGATCCGGCCGCTCGTAACCGCCGAATCGAGGAGCTGCGCCGTTTGGTCGGCGTCGTGACCGGGGGCGAGTTGCAGCAGACCGTCAACCAGCCAATCCGGCGGCGCCGCGTAACGGCTCCCGGCCGCCACGTTGCTTCGCTGGCGATAGATCATCTCGATCAAAATCGCCTTCAGCAATTCGCGTTGCACTTCGCTGCCGCGGAGATCGTTCGTGACCAGCAGATTGAGTTGCAGTTTCAGGCCCGCGCCGGTCTGGCTGAAATCAAGGCGCGCCGGCACCAGTTCCGGGAGATTGGCCTGCGGGAAATCAAGATTGATCACCAGCGGGGTCTTCCATTGGTCGCGCTGCCCAAACACCTGGAGCAAACCCGCTTTCGTCCGCTCCGCGAGATCGCTGATCGCGCCGCGCAGCCGCACATCCCCGCCGTAGACGATGAACTGCCGGGAGGTGCTGGTGCTGTGCGCCTTCCCCTCGGCCCGGGCGGGCGCGACTCCGCCACCCAGCAGGGCGACGAAGAGGATGAATAAAAGCGAACGCACAGGAGTCGGAGGAGAGCGGGTCTTTTTAAAGTGGACCCGCAAAATGCATCTGATTGTGCTATATTTTCGGAGGTTAAACAGGGAGAAAAAACTATGAAAACAGGAACAATACTATCACTCACATTGGCAGCCGTCGGAGTGCTGGCCCTGGCCGCTCCAGCCCAGGCTCAACGGCGCGGTGGTGGCAGCGGCGGCAGTCGAGGTGGCGGCCAAAGCATGAACCACGGCGGTATGAATCCGGGACGCGGCGGCAACGGAACCATGACAGCCGGGCGTGGGAACTTCAACAACGGTCGCGGTAATTATGGCGGACGCTACCACGGTGGCCGCTATTATGGCGGTCGGGGCGGGGTCAACTTCTATGTTGGCGGCTTCGGCTATCCCTATTACTACGGCTACCCTTATTACTACGGCTTCGGCTATCCTTACGGGTACGCTTACGGACCTTCCTACGGTTACTCCGCGGGGTACACTTATGACCCGCAGGGTGTCTATGAAGGGCGCGTAGTTAACCCTCGCACCAACCGGACTCGCCGAGAGGTTGACCCGAAAGATCAGTCATCGGTCGAAGCTCAGGTGCAGGAACAACTCGCGCAGGGCGGTTATTACCACGGAGAGATCGACGGCGTGGTCGGTGACGGCACTCGCCGCGCGATCCGCAGCTACGAGCGGGCCAACGGGCTGCACGTGGACGGTCGGATCGACGACCGATTACTCTCGACGATGGGTCTCGGTTAACTGTTTTCCACCGCCGGTCGGTGGCGTTATCGCGCGACGATCAACGTCACCGACTGCGGATGGAATTCGATCCCCGCAAGCCGCGAGACCTGTTTCTTCTCGCGCTCCAGCGTGTCCCAGGTCTTGCCCAAGAGCAGACCCAGATGCTGCATGACGAGCGGGTGAATCGGAAGCCGGCCGATCTGCCCGCTCGCGCAATCCGCGGTAATCTTACCCTGGTCAATCTGGACGTGGTAGGAGCTTGCGACATAGAGAGGCAAACCAAAACAGTTATAGGCCGTCCGAATGCCTATCTTACCCTCTTCCATTTCTGCGAAGAGCCGCTTGATCGGAAAGTAACCTCCCTGGGCCGGGCTATTCGAGCGATGGATCGCCGACGCGAGGTAATCGTTGACCTGTTGCTGGCTATAAACCAGTTGCGCCGGATGACGACTCTCGATCGCCGAAAGCAGGTCCATGCTGATCATGGGAGCGAACCCGCTACTTTTGACTTCCGGGGGCAGATCAGGCGGCAGGAACATTTCTGCGACCGCCGCCGCGAGCGCGGCGCCAAGCAGGATCTTCCCCAGCTTTAGGCCGATGGCCTTATTCCGGCCACGCGCCGGATCCATCATCTTTTTCAATCGCTCCTGAGCGCCTTCCGAGCTCTCTTCGTTCGCGGCCGACTCCTTCCGCACGGTGCTGCGATCGAGTCGCCCGCCGCAGTTATGACAATAAATCCGTTCCGGCTCGTTCTCGTGCCGGCATTCGGGACAGGTAAGTTTGGTCACGTATTCGACTCTTTCTTCGGCGACGCGGCCGGCGTCGCGGGTTTACCCTCGGTCTTGGCGGGCGTGCTCTCACTTTTCTTTTCCCCGCCGCCCGGGGAATCTTTCTTCGCGCCTTCCTTGTAGGAGTTACTCCGGTAGTCAGTGATGTAGAACCCCGAGCCTTTGAAGATGAGCCCGGCTCCGGTGCCGAGAAGGCGTTTCACTTTCCCTTTTCCCCATTTCGCCTGCTGGCAGAGTTCTTTCGGGCACGTCTTAAAGGCGTCGTCGCGCATCGACTGAAAAGCGTCGAAGTTTTTCCCGCATTTCAGGCAGGCATATTCATAAGTTGGCATAGGTCAAAACACCGGCCACCCGGTCATGGTTCGCCAGTCTCGACAAATCCAAGCAATATTCAAGCCTCGCGGCCCGCCGGCTGCTCTTCCGGTTATCTTGACTTTGCCGGGGCCACCACGTTAGTTGCGCTTCCCTCGGCCGAAATCGTTATGTTTAGCCACCTTTCCCGCCTCACTTTTCTGCTCGCAACCAGCGCGGTTTTGACCCTCGCAGGCTGCGCCGGCGACGATCCGCGCTTTGCTGATGCACAAACGCAATATCTCGGCGGCGTCTACGGGAACCAGCCGGTGGCTTCAACCGCACCGAACGACACCGTCTCTTATTGGGATGGCGAGGGTGTGCCCGGCAAACCTTCGATCAAGATCAGCCTCTCCGAGCAGCGCGCCTATTTTTACAAGGACGGCCAGCTCGTCGGGATCTCGCAACTCTCGACCGGACGTGAGGGCAAAGACACGCCGATGGGCAAGTTCAAGATTCTCGACAAGGACATCGATCACGCCTCGAGCCTGTATGGCGACTACGTCGACGCGGCGGATAACGTGGTCGTGCCGAATATCGAACTGGGCAAGGATCCCAAGCCCCCGGGCACCCACTACAAGGGGGCGCCGATGCCTTACTACATGAAGATCGCGCCTGCTTTCGGGTTGCACGCCGGTTACCTGCCTGGTTACGCGGCTTCGCACGGCTGCATCCGCATGCCCGAGTTCATGGCGGAGGATTTCTATAATTCCGTCACGCCCGGCACTCCGGTCGAGATTGTCCCGTAGGTCGCAGTGACCGGCGGCGGCCGGGAATCCTGGCTGTTGCCCGCTCCCGCGCAGAAGCTACACTCCTGCTCTTCGCGCCATGATCATCGTCACCCAACCCGCCGTCACCGACGCGCAGATCGAGCACATCGTCGGGCGAGTCGAGGAATTCGGGCTCAAGGCCGAGGTCATACGCGGCAGTCAACGCGTCGTGATCGGGGTGCTCGGTCCGGAAGATGTGATCCGCGAGAAACCGCTCGCGGCCATCCCCGGAGTCGAGTCGGTCTTCGCGGTCTTGAAGCCCTACAAGCTTGTCGCCAGGAACGGCGCCGCGCCTCCGCCGGTGAGCATCGGCGGCGTCGCCATTGGCACGGGCCAGAAGGTCGCGCTCATTTCCGGGCCGTGCTCCGTCGAGAGTCGGGAGCAGCTCCTCTCCATCGCGACCGCGGTGAAAAACTCCGGCGCGACAATTCTCCGCGGCGGCGCTTTCAAGCCGCGCACTTCGCCCTACAGCTTCCAGGGTCTGGGCGAAGAAGGCCTGCGCATTCTCGCGGACGTGCGGGCCGAGACCGGACTCCCGATTCTCACCGAGATCATGGACACCCGCGACCTTCCCATGGTCGAGAAATATGCGGATTGCCTGCAAATCGGTTCGCGCAATATGCAAAACTTCGCGCTCCTCAAGGAAGTCGGTCGCAGCCGGCTGCCGGTGCTCTTGAAGCGCGGGTTTTCGGCGACGATCAACGACCTCCTGATGAGCGCCGAATACATCTTGAGCGAAGGCAACCCGAACGTCATTCTCTGCGAACGCGGCATCCGCACTTTCGAGACGATGACCCGGAACACGCTCGACCTGAACGCGGTCCCCATTTTAAAGGCCAAGACGCGGCTGCCGGTGGTGGTCGATCCAACCCATGGCATCGGCCTGCGCGACTTCATTCCGCAAATGGCACTCGCGGCGGTCGCCGCCGGCGCAGACGCGCTCATGATCGAAGTGCACGACGACCCGGAACGGGCCCGGAGCGATGGCGACCAGGCGCTGTTGCCGGAAGTTTTCGCAGATCTCGTGCAGCGGATTCGCGCCGTCGCCGCCGCCGTCGGACGGGACGTTTGACGACGTGGCGGACTCGTTAGGCGCGGAACTGCTGGGCGCAGTCGCGCGCAGTCAACCGATCGCGGGGCAGCTCGAGGCGCTGCGCCGGGGCGAAAAACCGGTGGCGTTTTCGCACGTGATCGCGTCGGCCCAGGCGTTCCTCGTCGCGGCACTCGCGCGGGAACTGAAGCCGACGCTCTGGGTCATCTGCCCGAGCGTGCGCCGGCAGGAACTACTCTACGAGAGCCTGGTCAACTGGCTCCCTGAAGCGCTCTTCCTCCCCGAGGGCGAATTCCTCGAGATGGAAAACATTTTGCCGGACCAGGAGATCACCGCGGAACGGCTCGCGCTTCTTAGCCGGCTCGAGGAAAAAGGCCGGCACGTCGTGGTCGCAACCCGCGCCAGCCTCGCGCAACCGGCGCCGCCGCCCGGGGCGCTCCGCGCTTCCGTTCTCCGGTTGCAGCGCGGCGCGATCGAGCGGCTCGAGCAGATTGTGCACTCGTTAGGCGAAGCCGGCTATGAGCGGGCGCCGCAGGTCACGACCCGCGGGCAATTCGCGGTCCGCGGCGGGATCCTCGACATCTATTCGTGGCAGGCGCAGCTCCCGATCCGCGCAGAATTTTTCGGCGACGAGATCGAGTCGCTCCGCGAGTTCGATCTCGATGCGCAAACTTCGGTCGGCAACTTGCCGGCCGTTGAGATCTTGTTAGGCGCGACCGACGACCAGAGCGGCCAGGTGGGCGATTATCTGCGGCCTAACGATCTCCAGATCGCGATCGAGCCGGAGGAGGAAGAGGCCGACGCCGCGATCGTCATTAGTGAAAACTGGCAGGGCGCCGCCAGTGGGGAAGAGGATTTCTCCGGGGCGTTTGTGGATTGCGAGATCGGCGAGTTCGACACCGGCGAGTTCCTCATCGCGGAAGCGAAACGTCAGCAATTTTTTGCGCGCCTAACGAGCTGGCGCGACGAGGGCGCACGGATCGCGATCTATTTCCAAACCGAGGGCGAGATCGAGCGGTTCCGCGAAATTCTTGCCGATGCCAAAATCGAGCCGACCGGCCTCGAACTAACCGAAGGCACGCTCGCGCGCGGCTTTTGTTTTCCCGCCGCGAACCTCGTCGTGCTCGCCGCAGCGGAGATTTTCGGACGCGCGCCGACGCATGGCCGACGTCGCCTGCAACGCGCAAGCAAGT
Organism: uncultured Verrucomicrobiae bacterium; assembly: GCA_963742845.1. Taxonomy (GTDB): domain Bacteria; phylum Verrucomicrobiota; class Verrucomicrobiia; order Chthoniobacterales; family UBA10450; genus Palsa-1392. The sequence continues at coordinate 768,907 of CAVUNK010000009.1, forward strand.
TCGGCGCGCAACGGGCGCAGATCGATTTCAGCGAGCTGCACGAAGACGATCTCGTGGTCCATCTGGAACACGGCATCGGCCGCTTCCAAGGCCTGCAAAAACTCGGCGACGCGGATGCGAGCGAAGTGCTCCTGATCGAGTTCGCCGAGGAAGCGAAACTCTACGTCCCGCTCGAGCAGGCCTACATGGTTTCGCGCTACGTCGGCGTGGGGAAAAAATCGCCGCCGCTCAGTTCGCTGGCCGATGCGAAATGGGCGCGCGCGCGGAAAAACGCCGCGGCCTCGGTCTTCGATTACGCCGGGAAAATGCTCGCGCTCCAGGCCGAGCGCGAAACGCAGACCGGCCACGTTTTCGGCCCCGACTCGAAATGGCAAAGTGAGTTCGAGCACTCGTTTCCGTTTCGCGAAACGCCCGACCAACTCAAGGCGATCGCCGACACGAAAGCCGACATGGAAGCGCCGCGCTCGATGGACCGCCTGATCTGCGGCGACGTCGGGTTCGGCAAAACCGAGGTGGCGATCCGCGCGATTTTCAAGGCGGTGATGGACGGCAAGCAGGTCGCGGTTCTCACGCCCGACGACCGTGCTCGCGCAGCAGCACTTCGAGACCTTCCGGCACCGGATGCTCGATTACCCGGTGCGGATTGAAATGCTGAGCCGGTTCCGTTCGCCCGCCGAGCAGCGCAAGGTCCTCGAGCAGCTTCGCGACGGCGGCGTCGACGTGGTCGTGGGAACCCATCGGCTCATTTCCGGCGACGTTGTTTTCAAGGATCTTGGGCTGGTCGTGATCGATGAAGAGCAGCGCTTCGGCGTGCTTCATAAGGAGAAATTCAAGGAGCTCTTCAAGCTCGTCGACGTGCTCACCCTCTCGGCGACGCCGATTCCGCGCACGCTTTACCTGTCGCTGGTCGGCGTGAAAGACATGTCCACGATCGAGACGCCGCCGCTGAACCGGTTGCCGGTCGAAACAATCGTCGCCGGTTACGACGAGCGGATCATCCGCGACGCGATCAACCGCGAGCTCGAGCGCCAGGGGCAGGTGTATTTCCTGCACAACCGCGTGACCACGATCCAGAAAGTGCGCGATCGCATCGTCGAGCTTTGCCCGCAGGCGCGGGTCGATTTTGGCCACGGGCAGATGGACGCCGATGAACTGGAAGGCGTGATGCAGCGTTTCGTCGCCGGTAAGATCGACGTGCTCGTTTGCACCACGATCATCGAGAGCGGGCTCGATATTCCGAACGCGAATACGATCATCATCGATCGCGCCGATCGCTTCGGGTTGGCCGATCTCTACCAGCTCCGCGGGCGGGTCGGGCGCGCCGAGCACAAGGCCTACGCCTACCTCCTGCTGCCGCGCGAGATGATGACGGTCGGCGCCGCGCGCAAGCGGATCAACGCGATCAAGCAATATAGTTCGTTAGGCGCGGGCTTTCGCATCGCCATGCGCGATCTCGAGATTCGCGGCGCGGGGAGCATCCTCGGCACCGCGCAAAGCGGGCACATCATCAACGTCGGGTTTGATCTTTACTGCCAGCTGCTGAAGCAGGCGGTCGCGCAACTCAAAGGCGACAAGATCCGCCCGCGGCTCGAAGTGGAAGTGCGCCTCGATTTCCTGGCCACGAACGAAGGGGAATTCCTTGCCGCCGGCCGCGGCAAACTCGTGCCCTCCTTCATCCCCACCGCCTACATCAGCGACGCGGCGCTCCGCATCCAGGCCTACCGCGCGCTGGCCGAAATCACCACCCAGGAACAGCTTCACCGGTTGCGCCGCGACTGGCGCGATCGCTTCGGCCCGACCTCGCCCGCGGTTGACAATCTTCTCCTCCTCAGCGAAATCAAGCTCTCCGCCGCCCGAGCCCGCGTCAATCGGGTCGAGGTGCGCGACAGCAAGTTGATGCTGAGCCGCCGCGGCGACTTTATTCTTGTGGGAGGAAAATTTCCCCGTTTAACTTCCAGTAGCATCGATTCCCGACTCTCTGAGATATGGCAACTAATCAAGCAACTCTAAGCCTCTGGCGGCATCCGCTGACCGCGCTCCTCGCCTCCGCCTGCCTCGCCGTCGCGGCGACCGCTTCGCCGACCCACGGCGCTGAGTCGGTTAACGGCATCGCGGCCGTCGTGAACAACGACGTCATTACTTACTCGGAGGTTCGGCAACTTGCGGAACCGCGTGAGCGCCTGCTCCGCTCCCAATATTCCGGCGAGGACTTGAACAAAAAGATCATCGAGCTGCGCAAGTCCGCGCTTCAGGATTTGATCGATCGGCAGCTCATCATCCAGCAGTTCGCGAAGGACAAACTCGACATCCCCGGTTTCTTCGTGGACGAGCGGGTGAAGGACGTGATCCGCGATTCTTTCGGCGGCGATCGCAACGCTTTCATCAAGACGATGGAGGCGCAGAATTTCTCGATGTCGAAGTTCAAGACTCTTGAGCGCGAAAAGATCATCGTGCAGGCGATGCGCTCGAAGAATGTGAAGTCCAACCTGATGGTCCCGCCGATGAAGGTGGAGGAATATTACAAGGAACACCGCGATCTCTTTTCGTCGAAAGCCCAGGTGAAACTGCGGTTGATCATGATCCCGGGCCAGGTCGGCGCGAGTGCCAGTGATGATCCGCAAAAAGCGATGGCCGAAGAGATCCGCGGGAAGCTGATCACCGGCGCGGACTTCGACAAGATGGCGCAGATGTATTCCGAGGATAGCACCCGCGATCTCGGCGGCGATTGGGGTTGGATCGATGACAAGACGCTTTCCGCGCCGCTGACCGAAGCGGCCTTCAAATTGAAACCGGGCGAGATCAGCCGGGTGATCAGCCTGCCGGGCAAGGACGGCGTCGGCCAGGGCTACTACATCCTGAAAGTGGAAGCGCGGCAGGGCGGCGATCTCAAGCCGTTGAAAGATGTGCGCGCCGAGATCGAAGCGCGGCTGCGCCAGGAAGAATCGCACAAGTTGCAGGAGCACTGGATCGCCAGCCTGCGCTCGAAGGCCTACATCAAGACCTTCTAGCCGGCGCTTGCCGCCGCACATTCGGCTCGTGAGTGTGTCCACATGCGACCACGCATCGGCATCACCACGGGCGATCCCGCGGGCATCGGCCCGGAGATCATCCGGGAGGCGCTCGCGTCCGGACGATTACCGGAAACGGCGGACTACGAAGTCATCGGTGAGCCCGCTGGCTTTTCGTTAGGCAACCCGACGCCGGAGAGCGCGCGCGCCGCACAGACCGCGCTCGAAACCGCGGTGCGCCGCGCCCGCGCCGGCACGCTCGACGCCGTCGTCACCGGGCCGATTCACAAGGCGCGAATGTATCAGATCGGCTTCGAGTTTCCCGGCCAGACGGAATTCTTCGCCGCGCGGTGCGAAGTCGAAAACTTCGCGATGATGCTGACCGGCGGAAAACTCACCGTGGCGCTGGTCACGACCCACCTTCCCCTCGCCGCGGTCAGCACCGGCCTGCGCGCGGCGGAGATCGTGCGCGTGGGAAAGCTGCTCGAAGGTTTCGTCGTTAGGCGCGGTGGCGGACAGATTGCCGTCGCCGGCCTGAACCCGCACGCCGGCGAATCCGGCGCGCTCGGTCGCGAGGAAATCGATCTGATCGAGCCGGCGATCGCCGAACTGAACCGGGCCTCGAATATCTTCCACGGTCCTTTTTCCCCCGACACGATCTTTAACCGCGCCGTCGCCGGCGAATTCGCGGCCGTTCTCTGCATGTATCACGACCAGGGATTGATCCCGCTGAAACTCCACGCCTTCGACGAAGGCGTGAACGTGACCCTCGGTCTCCCCTTCCCGCGCACCAGCCCCGATCACGGGACCGCGTTTGCGATCGCGGGGAAAGGGATGGCGCGACCCGACAGTATGATCGCCGCCATCCGGCTCGCGGTGGAACTGGCCACGCCATGAACAACCGCATCTCGCCCTTCCATCTCGTTTTGCTCTTCGCGACCGTGGCGGTCTTCGCCTGGTCCGCGTGGCAACCCTACGACCGGCTCACCTGGTGGCTGGAAACCATCCCGGGAATCATCGGCGCCGCGCTTCTCCTCGCGACCTACAGCCGGTTCCGCTTCAGCACGCTGGTCTACACCCTGATCGCGCTGCACATCTGCCTCCTCTGTGTGGGTGGGCACTACACCTATGCGCGCGTCCCGCTTTTCGAGTGGCTCAAGCCAGTCTTCGGCTGGCATCGCAACCACTTCGACCGGCTCGGCCATTTCGCCCAGGGCTTCGTCCCGGCACTGATCGCGCGCGAGCTTTTCGTTAGGCGGAACGTCATCCATTCGCGCGGCTGGATCTTCGCGGTGGTGGTCTTCGTTTGTCTGGGAATCAGCGCGCTCTACGAGTTGATCGAATGGTGGACTGCGCTGGCGAGCGGATCCGCCGCGACGGAATTTCTCGCCACCCAGGGCGACGTCTGGGACACGCAGGAAGACATGTGCATGGCCTTGATCGGCGCGCTCTGCGCGTTGCTCTTCATGGCCCGTTGGCACGATCGTCAGATGCGCCGGCTCCCCAGCCGGTCTTAATCCGATGCAGCCCGCGAAATACCTCACCGTTTTCAACCTCGGGATCCAGAACACTTTCGTGTATCGCTGGAATTACCTGCTCCGCGCAGTTTTCGGCATCATCCCGCTCGTCGGCACCATCTTCCTCTGGCGCGCGGTCTTTCAGGAAAGCGGCGGCGGCATGCGCGGCTACGACTACGGGTCGATGATCTACTACTACCTGCTCACCATTCTCGTGAGCAACCTCGTCACCCCGACCGAGGACGAATGGCAGATCGCCGCCGACATCCGCGAGGGGCAGATCAATTCCTTCCTCACCAAGCCGGTGAATTATCTCGGCTACCGGTTCAGCATTTTTCTCAGCGGCCGGCTCGTTTACACGATCGTCACCATCGTCCCGATCGCGGCGATCTTCGTTTACTTCCGGCATTTCATCGTCTGGCCGCATGCAGCCATCACCTGGCTTTGCGCCTTCGTCTCGCTCGTGATGTCGGCCTTCATCCAGTTCTTCCTCACCTACGCGCTCTCGATGATGGCCTTCTGGATCCTGGAAATCTCGACCATCGTTTTCATCGTCTACAGCTTCGAGTACTTCCTCGGCGGCCAGATGTTCCCGCTCGATATCATGCCGCCGGCGATCCAGGCGGTGATGAAATGGCTGCCGTTCTACTACGAACTCTTCTGCCCGATCGCGATCTTCCAGGGCCGCCTCGCCGGCGCGGAAATGTACGGCGCGCTCGCCATCCAGACCGGCTGGCTCCTCGCGATGTGGGCCGCGGCGAATCTCATGTGGAAGCGAGGCCTTGGCCATTACCAGGCCGTCGGCGGCTAGGGGCAAAAAGAGGCTGGCCCCATAACAGGACCGGCCCTCCCTATTGCAGATTTCCGCGTGATTTACGCGATCGCGCCGTTCAGGCCATTCGGGTAGAAGAGCCCGCTGTGTGCGCCGGGCGCGCCGTAAACAATGCTCAACACCTGGTCGGTGGTGCGGGCGTAGACGAGCGAGTTTTCGTCCGTCGGGACGATGTTCGGCACGCGGTTGAGGAGGATACCCTGGTCGTCGTCACCGGTGCCGTCGAGCGCATCGCGCAGATCGGAGATCGCTTTCACAGTCTTGGTAATGGTGCGGTCCTGAAGCGAGAGCAGGCTCGCCCGGACGGTGGCGGCATGATAGGCCTCCACCCCGAGGATGCCGGCCGCCGCGGAGACTACATGAAGGAGCCGAGCAGGAAGTTCACCTCATTCGCAAACGGATCGAACGTGTCCCCAAGGCCTGCCGCCTGCGCGAGGGTGTTGAAGCTGTTCAGCAAATCGAGCGGCGGACGCGCGACCGGTGTTTCCCCGAACGCGGGGAGGGTGGCGCGAAGGAATTCCACGTGATTCTTTTCGTCGGCCGCGATCTCGTTGGCGTAGGCAGCGAAGAGCGGAGTCTGGAAAGTAACCTTCGGGTTGGCCTTGATGATGGTGGTCCCCTGCGTGCCGGTCCCTTCGATATCGCCCGCGGGCAGCCCTTGGCCGGTGGTGGCGTAGAGGTAATATTCGGCCTCCCGCGGGCGAGACAGATGCACGGCAAATCGCGCCGTTACCCAAAGGCCAGGCGGGCCCGACCTAACGATCTCGCTGGAGGCTGGAGGTGACGCGCGCGAGCGATTGGCGCATGCGGTCGAGGCCCTCTTCATGCTCGCGCAATCCGCTCTGGCCTAACGAGCGGCTGGCGTGCACCCACCACTGTTCCTTTTCCTGAGGTGACAGCTGATCTAGTACTGCCTTGAGCGTGACGGATAGCGATGAGAATCGCCGAACCGGGGAAAGGGACAACAACTCACGCGGATGGGTGCGCGCAATGCTCATGAGAGGACAAACCACCGAATGGCGCGGGCCGCCTATACTTTGTGCGTCGCCCGGTCATGCGCGCAGGCTATCGGTTCCGTTAGGCCACGGCGGCGGCGGGAACGAGGTTTTCAATCGTCGCGATGAGCCGGGGGAATTCGATCGGCTTGGGCAGGTGGGCGACGAAGCCGGCCGCCTGCGTGGCCGCGAGATGTTCCGGCAAGGCAAAAGCGGTCAGGGCGATGCCGTGCGCTTCGGGCGAGCCGCCGCGCAGGTACTCGAGCAGATCACTGCCCGGGCCATCGGCCAGGGCGACATCGGTGATGAGCACGTCGAAGTCGTGCCAGTCGATCAGTTCGCGCGCGGTTTTCCCATCCGGCGCCGGTCGCACCTGGTGGCCGTTGGCTTCCAGGAGCTGGCAGACGCAGCGGCGGACGTCGTCGTTCTCTTCCACCACGAGGATGCGCACGGCCGGCTCGCGGCGCACCTGCGGCAGGGTGGCGCGCACGAGGAGCGGCTCGGTCCGGAAGAGAAGGGTGAAGCTCGTGCCCTGGCCTAATCCGGCGCTCTCCACCTGCAAGGTGCCGCCCTGCGCCACGACCAGCTTCTGCGCAATCGAGAGGCCGAGACCGAGGCCGCCGAAGCGTGGCTGAATCGAGGTATCGCCCTGGACGAAGGGATTAAAGATGCGGCCGAGCACTTCCGGCGCGATGCCTATGCCGTCGTCGCTGATCTCGAGGGCGATCTGCCCGTTCTCTGCGCGCGAGGCGATGGAGACGTTGCCGGCCCTGGGGGTAAACTTGATCGCATTGCCGATGAGATTGGTGAGGACCTGCTGCAGTTTATCGGGATCCGCGCTGATGTGATGCTCGATGGCGTTGAGATGGAGGTGGATGGCGATGAGCTTCGCCTTGCGCTGGCTCTCGTGATTGCGCACGACGAAGCGAATGGCTTCGTGGAAATCCAGCGTGTCTGCTTTCACATCGATCTTGCCCTGGCCCAGGCGAGTGACATCGAGGAGCTCGTTCGCCAGATGGATGACGCCACCGACATTGCGGCGAATGAGGGAGACGGCCGCGCGGTCGAAATGGGTCGGGACGTCGACTTGGGCGGTCATCCCCGCGACGTCGCGCCCCATCTCCACCAAGTCGACCATGGCGGAGATGGCGGTGAGCGGGGTGCGAAGCTCATGCGAGAGCAGGGCGATGACCTTGTCCTTCTCGGCCTCCGCCGCTTCAAGCAGGGCGATGCGCTCCCGGGCGAGGCTGGACTTCGTGCGGCCGCTGATGTCGCGGATGTTGCACTGGATGACTTTCCGCTGACCGGTGAAGTAGGCGTTGCTGATGAACTCGACCTGGATGGTCTTCCCGGCCTTTGTGACCAGGGGGAGGTCTTCGTAGCGGATGTACTCGTTCGTCTGCAGAACCGCGAAGGCTTCCCGGTTCGCCGCGATATCCTTGAACTGGCCGATATCCCAGAGCTGCAGACCGACCAGGTCCTCGAAACGGAAATCGAGCAGATCGAGCAGGAAGGGATTCACATCGATGATCTTGCCGCTCTCCGCGTCGAGGATGAGGATGCCATCCTGGGCGGTCTCGAAGAGGCGGCGGTAACGCATTTCGGATTCTTCGAGGGGCAGGTCAAGGGAGTTCCCGCGACCGCTTGCGGGCAGGGGGCTGGGGTGTTGGTGGTGGGAGGTCATGGGCAGGGGGCTTCCTAGGAGTGATACGGTTGGTCGGCTAAAGAAAGAGGGACGGACTCGCGCCTGCGGGGCGGTGGCGCCGAGCGGCGGGGCGGCGAAAGGCTGCCGGCCAGCCAGAGCAGGCTCTCCCCCGTGCGCGCGGAGAGTTGGTTAAAGGCTTGGATCAGCATCTGCAAATTCCGCCGCACGTGCCGCAGGGCCGCCTCGTCGAAACGGGAGCGCGGTTGCGGGACGAGGCTTTGCTCCAGTTCCATCAGGCCCATCATCCAGGCGATCTCGGTCAGGGGCGCGCGCAGCCGTTCGGAGTGCGTGCGCAACCAGGCCGAGGGCGCGCGCGAAGTGGGCTCGGAGTCCCGGCGAATGATGCATTGCGCGACTTCCTGCTCGCCCTCGTCGTAGATACTGCTCTCGACCTCGACCGCGATGACTTCGCCGCTTTTCGTCCGCAGCGCGAGATGATCGGAATGGGCGTGCCTGGTCTGCTGCAGCTTCCGGAAGCTCGCGCGGCTCTCCGCGATCTCTTCGTAGCGTCCGATCTCCCAGAGCTCCCGGCCGCAGAGTTCCTCGAATGGAAAATCGAGGAGTTCGAGGGCAAACGGATTGGCGTCGGTGATTTTGCCGCTCCCGGCATCGAGCAGGAGAATCCCGTGCGGGGCGGTCTCGAAGAGACGGCGATAGCGGAACTCGAAGGCGTGGAGGGCTTCATTCCAGCCGGCGTTCGGCGGAGGGGCGCACTTGCCGGCTCGTGGGGTGGCCGAGGGCAGGCTGGTTTTCATTTCAGTTGAGGCTCGCGGTCATCGAGATGTTGGTGCGCAGGAGGCGGGCGATGGGGCAGGTCGTCTTGGCGGTGAGCGCCGCTTTCATGAAGGCTTCCTGTGAAAGCCGGGGCACGGTGGCGTGCACGTCGAGCTGCATGCGACTCACGGCCCAACCTTCGGAGCCATCTTCCAGCGAGGCCGTGACGGTGGTCTCGATGCGAGCGGCGAGAAAGCCCACGCTCTCCAGTTCCCGCGCCAGGGCCATCGAGAAGCAACCACTGAGCGAGGCGGCGATGAGCTCGTCGGGATTCGTCCCGATCCCTTCCGCGAAACGGGTGCGAAAGGAGTATTGCGTGGCGGAGAGGACGCCGCTCTCCGTGGTCATAGTTCCGATGCCGTCGCGGAGATTCCCCTCCCAGACGACGGAGGCGGAGCGATTCTTGCGATTGGGCATGTCATGGGGATAAGCGCCATGCGGCAGGCGCGCCAATACCTCGTTTGGTCCCGTGCTATACGTCGGGCGCATGAGAGGGGAAGGCCGAACGCGTGGCGCGGCGCTGCCGGCGGAGGCGGGTAGCGGCCATCAGCGCGGCTCGTTCTTCGGTCGCGCGTTCGGCGGCGTCGATGGTGTCGGCAGAGACGCGGCGCAGGTTGCCGACGAGTTTCAATTTGGCCAGCGACCAGATGATCCATTTGGTCGGATCGAACTGCCAGGGCTTCACGCCGTTCCGGTAATCGTGCTGGAATTCGTGGTGATAGTTATGATACCCCTCGCCGAAAGTGAAGCAGGCGAGCAGAAGCGAATCGCGCGCGCTGCATTTCGTGGAGTAAGGCTGCCGACCCATGGTGTGGCAGGCGCTGTTGATCAGGAAAGTGCAGTGCTGGAGCACGACGATCCGCGCCACCCCGGCGATGAGGAATGCGCCGAGCGCGCCTTCCCAGCCATTCCAGAGGAAGCCAAGGAACGACGGGAGCACGAAGCTCACCAACACGGCGAGCGTCTGCACATGGCGATCCTGCCAGCAGATCAGCCGGTCTTTTTCCAAGTCGGGGACGTTATCGCGCGGCTGATCGGGGATAAGCTTGAAGAGCAACCAGCCGATGTGCGCGTGGAAGAAACCTTTCGAGATGCTGTAAGGGTCGTCGTCGTGATCGACGTGTTTGTGGTGGCGCCGATGCTCGCTCGCCCACATCAGGACGGAATTCTCAAAGGCGCCCGCACCGAAGATCAGGGTGAACAATTTAATCGGAGTGCTCGCGCGAAACGTGAGGTGCGAAAACAGGCGGTGGTAACCCAGGGTGATGCTGAAGCCGCAGGCCAAAATCATCACGGCAAAGAGCGCGACCTGAAACCAATCCAGCCCGAAGTGATAGAGATAGAGCGGCACCGCAGTCAGGGTCAGCACCAGCGTGCCGATCAGGAACGAACTCGTCGTCCAGTTGATCCGGTCGAGCGGCAGGCTGAGGAGGTAGCGCGGCGGCGCCGGAGCACGCCCGGGGCTCTCACTGGATCTCACCATTTCGCCGACCGATTCATCTGCCACGGATTCATTCAGCACCCGCGACATATGGACGGGACGGGCGAAATAGCGAATACCTTCCGCGTCCCGGAGTGATGCCTAATAGGCATTAGATTGGGCGACGGCCGGCGCTTGCCACGTCAGAATTGTTCTGATTAAAATCAGGGAAACGCTATGGAGCTACGGCATCTACGTTATTTTGTTGCTGTAGGTGAAGCGCTCAGCTTCACAAAAGCCGCCTCGTGCCTCCATCTCTCGCAGCCCTCGCTCACCCGCCAGGTGCGCGATCTCGAACTGGAAATCGGCGTCAAACTTCTCGATCGGTCCAAACAGCAGATCGTGCTCACCGCGGAAGGGCGCGCGTTCCTGACCGACGCCAAACGCGTGGTCGGCCTGAGCGCGGAGATCGTAAAATCGGTGCAGCGTCTCAGCCGGCATGAGAACGCCGCGCTCCAGATCGGCTACGTCGCGAATCTGTTTTACGACATTCTCCCGGGCGTGCTCACCTCTTTCCAGGCCGCCTTCCCCACCATCCCGGTGAACCTCTTTGACATGAGCTGTGGCGACCAGCTCCGGGCCCTGGAAGATGGTCGGCTCGACCTCGGATTTATCGGCCTTTGCCGGCCGACCGAGCCGACGGAACTGGAGGTCCACACCGTGGCTACCTACCGCGCCCTGGCCGCTCTCCCGAAGGATCATCCCCTCACAAATGCAGAAGTCGTCAAACTCAAGGAGTTGAAATCGATGTTCTTCATCGGGATCTCCGAGACCAGCTTCCCGGGCTATCACCATTGGATCACCCACACCTGTCGGCAGGCGGGTTTCAAACCCAAGATCCTGCAGGATGCGGAGATCGAGCGCGCCGCGGTCGATTCCGTCGCCGCTGGTCTCGGGGTTACGATCCTGCCCGATCCGGTGCGGAAGTTTGCCCATCACGATGTGGTCTTCCGGCCGATCACGCCCGCCATCAAGATGAAAGCCGGCGTCGCGTGGAAGCGCGGGAACTCGTCCCCGGGCCTGCGCGGCTACGTCGAGATCGTGAAAAGCCTCAGCACCAGCATGCGCTGAGCGGCGGACGCCGGTCGGTCCGAAATTACCGGAAGCTCGCTAGGCGACCGGAGGGCGTGGGCGCAAACCGCGTCATCCTGAGCGAAGCGCAGCGAAGCCGAAGGATCCCGCGGAGTTTCCTCGCCGCTCCGCCGCGCGTCTCCGTCGGGATTTGTCATCGACGCTTCCCAGAAACCCCGCGGGATCCCTCGACTCCATTCCGCTGCGCTCCACTCCGCTCGGGATGACCGCGCTTACGGCCGGTTCGGATCGGATGTGATTTCCGTTGCGCAGGTCGGCTCCGCTTTCCAGATTCGCGCCTGTGGATTTGCCCAGCTACCTCCGGACGCGTCAAAAGGAAGTCGATCGCGCGCTCGATCGTTTTCTGCCGAAGGCTTCGGCCAGGCCCGCGACCATCCACCAGGCGATGCGCTATTCGCTTTTCGCTGGCGGCAAACGGTTGCGCCCGATTCTTTGTCTCGCGGCTGGAGAAGCCTGCGGCGGCCTAACGAAAAGCGCGCTCCCGCTCGCCTGCGCGATGGAGTGCATCCACACCTACTCGCTGATCCACGACGATCTCCCGAGCATGGACAATGACGATTTCCGCCGCGGCCGCGCCACCTGCCACAAGGTCTTCGGCGACGGCGTCGCGGTGCTCGCAGGCGACGCGCTCTTGACGATCGCTTTCGAGATCGCCGCACAGGCAGATTGCTGGCCGCGCTATGATATGCGGGAAATCATTCGCGAAATCGCCGTCGCCGCCGGGAGCCAGAAACTGATCGCCGGCCAGGTCGCCGATCTGGAAGGCGAAGGCAAACCGCACACCCGCGCGCAGCTCCGTTACATCCACGAAAATAAAACCGCCGCGCTGCTCACCACTTCGGTTCGGCTCGGCGCGATGAGCGCGAACGCGACGCCGACGCAGCTGCTCGCGATCAGCGATTTCGGCCGTGCGCTCGGGCTGGCTTTCCAGGTGATCGACGACATCCTCGACGTAACCCAGACGAGCGAGAAGCTCGGCAAGAGCGCCGGCAAAGATGTCGCCGCGCAGAAGGCCACCTACCCCGCAGTGATCGGCCTGGACAAATCGCGGGTCGAAGCCGGGCGCCTGACGAAGCTGGCGCACGACGCGCTGAAACCGTTAGGCAAAAAAGCTGGCGCGTTGCACGAGCTCGCGAACCACCTGCTGGCGCGGGAGTATTGATTAAGCACGAAGGGGGAAAAAATCCTTCTTCGTGGCCTTCGTGACCTTCGTGGTTTAAACCAGCGCCAGATTCGGATCGATCTCGGTCGTTAGGGGGGTCGTCGCGCCTTGCTGAAGCCGCTGCAGCGCGGCGAAGGCGATCATCGCGGCGTTATCGGTGCAGAGCCGCGGCTCCGCGAAACGCAGTTCCAGCTTCGCCGCGGCGCAGCCTAACGTCATCCGCTTCCGCAATTCCTGGTTGCAGCTCACCCCGCCGCTCACGGTCACCAGCGAGTGCCCGGCGGCGCGCGCGGCGGCGACGGTTTTCGCGACCAGCACATCGACTACCGCGCGTTGAAACGACGCGCACAGATCCGCCAGCGCTTCGCCTTTCACCTTCGGCAACAAATAGCGGACCGCAGTCTTGAGCCCGCTGAAACTGAAATTCGCATCGCCCGAGCCGATCATGCTCCGCGGCAAATCGAACCGCGCCGGATCGCCGTCGAGCGCATGGCGCTCGATCTCCGGGCCGCCCGGATAATCGAGCCCGAGCATCTTCGCGACCTTGTCGAACGCTTCGCCCGCCGCGTCATCGACCGTGCGGCCAAGGATGCGGTAGGCGCCGACGCCGCTCACCTCGACGAGCAGCGTGTGGCCGCCGCTCACGACGAGCGACACGTTCGGCTCGACGTCACCGGCGCCGTCGAAAAACGGCGAGAGCAGGTGACCCTCGAGATGGTTCACGGCGAGATAAGGCTTTTGGAAACCAAGCGCGAGGCCCTTTGCAAGGGACGCGCCGATCATGAGCGAACTGGCCAGGCCCGGCCCGCTGGTGGCCGCGAACGCGTCCACGTCGCCTAACGACACCCCGGCTTCCGCGAGTGCGCCCTCGAGCAGGCGCGAGGCGTGCCGGAGATGATTGCGCGAAGCCACTTCCGGAACCACGCCGCCGAATTGCTGATGCTCCGCGATCTGCGACGCGACCTGGCTGGCGAGCAGTTCGCGCCCGCGCAAAATCGCGATCGCGGTCTCGTCGCAGGAAGTCTCAATCGCGAGGATGGTCATGGTTCTCCCTTCCTAATCCTGCTCCTGCCCTTGCTCCTGATCCTCTGCCTTTCTGCTTCGCGGTCGGAGGAGAGCAGGAGCAAGAGCAGGAGAATGAGGGTCGCTACTTCTTCACCGCGTCGACTTTAGTCCCGGTCTGCTGCGCATAGATCATCACGCCTTTGAGCGCGTCGATTGCGCGCAGCAGCTGCAGGTCTTTCGATTTGATCACCGCCGTCGCATCGGCTGGCTGAATCTTGTCGTCGTTGCGCAGATTCGCGACCGCCCGTTCCTGGTCCGGCGTGAGCGGCACGCGGATGTTCGGGACGACGCCGTTGCCCTGGATCACCTGCTTGCTCGGCGTGAAATATTTCGCGGTCGTAAAGCGCAGCGCCGAGCCATCGGGTAACTGCATCACGTTTTGCACCGAGCCTTTACCGAAAGTGGTCTCGCCAACCACGATGGCGCGATGCAGATCCTTCAGCGCGCCGGCCACGATCTCCGAGCCGCTCGCGCTCCCTTCATTCACTAGAACCACAACGGGAAAACGGGCGCGTTCCTTCCCTCCGGGCGGCGTGGAATATTCGTGCTGTTGCGACGACGCGCGGCCCTGCGTGGAAACCACCATCGTGTTCGGCGGGAGGAATTGCGCGAGCACATCGACCGCGCTGTTGAGCAGACCGCCGGGATTGTTCCGCAGGTCGAGCACCAGCGCCTGCATGCCCTGCTTTTGCAGGTCGTCGAGCGCCTTGCCAAATTCCTCCGCGGTCGGCTCGTTGAATTGCACGAGGCGCACGTAGCCGACCTTGTATTGACCGGCCAGCTCCGGCGCGAGCAGCCGTGCACCTTTCACGCTCCGCACTTTTATCTCTTTGCGCTCGAGCGCGAAATCCTTCAGCTCTTTGCTCGATGGTCGCAGGATCGTGAGGGTGATCTTCTGCCCGGGCGCGCCGCGGAGCACGTCGACCGCATCCTGCAGGCTCAGTTTCTCCGTCGAGATCCCGTTGATTTTCAAAATCTCATCGCCGGCCAGGACTCCGGCCTTTGCCGCGGGAGTGTCTTCCATCGGCGTCACGACGGTGAGGATGCCGTCCTTCAGCGCGACCTCGACGCCGAGCCCGTTGAAGCGGCTCCGGGTGTCGTCCTGCATGTCCTTGAAGTCATCCGGGTCCATGAACTGGCTGTGCGGATCGAGCGACGAGAGCATGCCTTTCATCGCCGCGTAGATGAGGTCGTGATAGCTGACCTTGTCGCCGTCCACGTAGTCCTGCCGGATCAACTCGATCGCCTTCGCGAAGGTCGCGATCTCGCTGTAGCCGCTGTCTTCCGCGGGGGTCGGCGCCGGTTGCGGATCAGCCGCCTGCGCGAGGAGCGCCGGGCCGAAAAGAAAGGCGAAGGCCGCGCGGAAAATCAGGGTGCGTAAGAGCGGGAAACGCTGCATGAACATGGTGCTTGGACGCGGTCGAATCGATTGTCGTTCATTCTCCCGCGAATGCCAACCGGCCGGGGTGACAAGACCGCGGACTGCTCCTAAGGTTCCGCCCTGATGAAAATCTCCAGCCCCGGGCTGCTTTTCGCTCTCTTCTCGTTAGGCTGCGGCCTGGTCTGCGCCGCGCCCGCGAGCAAGGCCGGGAAGAGCGCGACCCCGGCGAAGAGCGCCACCCCGGCGAAACCCGAGGGCCCCGAGGCCGAGTTCGATGCCGCGGCCCTCGATTACATCGCCGGCTATCTCAACGTGCGCCCGCTTACCGGCGTCGCTCTTGGCCTGCATCAATACGACGGCAAGATCGGCGACTACAGCCGGCTCGCGCTCGACGCCGAGATCGAACGGCTGCGGCGTTTCCAGGCGCAGTTCCAAAAAATGGACGCGACGAAACTGAGCAAGCGCTCCGACCTCGATCGCCGGCTCCTCCTCAGCTCGATCGCCGGCGAGCTCGCGCTCTACGTCGACATGAACGCGTTCGAGAGAAACCCGATGGTTTACGCGCGCGCGCTGAACGTGAACATCTACGTGAAGCGCGACTTCAAGCCGCTCGACGACCGCGTGCGCGACATCGTGAACATCGAGGACCAGGCCGGGAACATCATTACCGCCGGTAAAACCAATCTCGCGCCGGTGTTGCCGAAACCGTTTGTGGAGCTCGCGATCCAAATCGCCAACGGCTCCGCGGATTTCCTCGAGAAAGACCTCGCCGGGGCGGTGAAGGGCGTGACCGACGAGACGTTGAATGCCGCTTTTGCCGACTCGAACAAGAAGGCCGCAGCCGCCTTGCGCGACTACGCGAAGTGGCTCGCGAAAGAGCGCCTGCCGAAGGCGACGGCTGATTTTGCCCTCGGCGCGGAGAAGTATCAGCGCTTCCTCGCCGGCACGGAATTGGTCGACCTGCCGCCGACAAAAATCCTCGCGCTCGGGCTGCAGCGTTTGCAGGAGGAACAGGCAGCCTTCGCCGCCGCCGCGAAAATAATCGACCCGAAGAAGTCAGCGATCGAAGTCTGGGCGGATTTGCAAAAGGATCATCCGAAAGCCGGGGAGCTGATCCCGGAGGTCGCGAAGGACCTGGACCAGATTCGGCAATACGTTCTCGACAATCACCTGGTCACGATCCCCTCCGAGGTGCGCGCAACCGTGACGGAGACGCCGACGTTCGATCGCGCCACCAGTTTTGCTTCGATGGACACGCCCGGGCCCTTCGAGAAAAAGGCGACCCAGGCCTACTACTACATCACGCCGCCCGAGAGCACGTGGCCGGAGGAGCAGAAAAACCAATGGCTCACCGCGTTTAACTATTACACCGCCGACGTGGTCTCGATTCACGAGGCTTATCCCGGCCATTACGTGCAGTTCCTGCACTTGAACGCTTCGTCCGCGACCCGGATCGAGCGAATCTTCGCGAGCTACGCCTACGTCGAAGGCTGGGCCCATTACACCGAGAAAATGATGCTCGATGAAGGCTTCGGCAGCGTCCCACTTCCCACGCCTGAACAGAAGATCCGAGCCGCGAAATTCCGTATGGCCCAGGCCGACGAAGCGCTCCTGCGACTCTGTCGGCTCTGCGTTTCGATAAAGATGCACACGCTCGGCATGTCGGTGGAAGATGGCGCGAAATTCTTCCACGAGAACTGCTACTACGAGCCGAAACCCTCCATGTCGGAAGCGATCCGCGGCACCTTCGACCCAGGCTATCTCAACTACACGTTAGGCAAACTCGAAATCCTGAAACTGCGCGAAGACTACAAAGCGCAGGAAGGCGCGAATTTCTCGCTCGAGAAATTCCACGACGAAGTGCTGAACCACGGCATGCCGCCGATCCGGCTCTTGCGCGAGATCCTCTTAAAGGATCCGAAGCAGTGGGACGCGGTGTTATAGCAGCCAGGTGTCATCCTGAGCGAAGCGCAGCGAAGTCGAAGGATCCCGTGGAGTATCTGGGAACTCCCGCCCGCGAGAAGATTCGTGTGGGGAATTCCAGAAGCCCATCACAAAGCTTCCCAAAACCCGACGGGATCCTTCGACTCCGCTGCGCTCCGCTCAGGATGACCGGTTACCCAACTCTGTTCTGGGTCACGCCTTCCCGCCAAACGTCACGTAATCATCCAGGTCGAGCAGATCGGACCAACTCTTGATGTCTTCACGCGTCTTGGAAAATTTCCCGACCATCTGGGCGAAAAACTCCAGCGTTTCCGCGTCGCTATCCGGTCCGCGGCGCTGCATGTAATCGCTCCACTGCTCAATCTCCCACGCTGTGCGCTGATGCTTCGCGTTGGTCTTCAGCCACTCCAGGATTTCGAAATCGCTACTGCCTTTCGCCAGTTCTGCGCGCAGCGCCGTGGCATCGAACCCGAGGAAGTTCACGAGATGCTGATCGATCGGGCAATCGTAATTGAATTCGCCGTTCTTGCCCGCGATCGTCGCCCGACCTTTGTCGAGCATGCGGGGCAGAATTGCGTAACCGCCGAGGCGGATGCGCACACTGCGCGGTGGATGTTGGGTCAGATCAGGGGCGGAGAAGTTATTCATGGTCTTATGTTCGTTAGGCTGCGGTTTGGTTGTCGGTGAGAGCTTCTAGTTTGTCGACGATCGCCTTCTTCGCGGCGACGCCGACGATCTGGTCGCGCAGTTCGCCGCCCTGGAAAAAGAGCAGCGCGGGCACGCCGCGAATGTTGTAGCGCTGCATCAGCGCCGGGTCGTCGTCGATATTCACCTTCGCGACCCGGAAACGCTCACCGTTCTCCTTCGCGATCTCGTCCAACACCGGCGCGATCATTTTGCAGGGCCCGCACCAGGCGGCCCAGAAATCCACCACCGTCGGCAGCGGCGACTGGAGCACGGCTTTCTCGAAACTGGCTTCGTTGATGTTGATCGGTTCGTTCATGGTCTTTTATTCGTTAGGTTGTTTTTGCGTAAATGAAGCGGCGGCAACTCGCGCGGCACGACCATCGCGAAACGTTTTTCGGTTCCGCGCAGGAACATGATCGGCGACGGCACGCCGATCTCCTCGGCCGAAAGTTGTTTTTGCAGATCGTCGATCGTCGCGATCGCGACCCCCTTAAAGCCAACCACGGTGTCGCCGACCGCCACGCCCGCGAGCGCGGCCGGGCTGCTCGGTTCCACTTCCAGCACGAGCACGCCGCGATCCGCTTCGAGTTTGTGAAAGCGAACGACACGCGGATGGAGCGGGACGTTTTGTCCGGCGATGCCGATCGAGCTGCGCCGGATCCGGCCTTCCTTGATCAGCCAGCCGGCCACGAAATGCGCCGTGTTGCTCGCGATCGCGAAACAAATTCCCTGAGCCGGTAAAATGACCGCGGTGTTCACGCCGATCACTTCGCCCGCGCTGTTCAACAGCGGGCCGCCGGAGTTGCCGGGATTCAGCGCCGCATCGGTCTGGATGATTTCGTCCATCAATCGCCCCGACTCGGACCGCATCGAACGACCAAGCGCGCTCACAATGCCCGCCGTCACCGTCTGCTGAAATCCGTAAGGCGAACCGACGGCGATCGCGATCTGGCCGACGCGGATCGCCGACGAATCCGCGAGCCGCGCATGATGAATATCCGGCGCGTCGATCCGGACCACGCCGAGATCGGTTTCCGGATCGGTCCCGATCAACTCCGCGGGATAAACGCGCCCGTCGTGCAGCGTCACTTCGAGCTCGTGCGCGCCGTGGACGACGTGGCTGTTCGTGAGGATGAAGCCGTCGCGAGCAATAATGAATCCGGAGCCGCCACCTTCCCCGCGCTCGGCGTTACGGACGCGGATGTTCACCACGCTCGGCGCGACGCGGTTCACCACCGCGGCGATCGTTTTCGAATAGGAGTCGAGCAGCAGGCCGTCATCAGCCGGCTCACGAGGACCCTCTTGCGGCACTGGCGCGCTCTCGCCTAACGACACTGGAAAAGGAATGATCTGGCGCATCGTCGCGTTACCAGGGAAGCGTTTCGCCGTCGTGCGTGAAGGTTCCGTTCGGGCCATCGGCGCCGATCGTCGCGAGCTGCACGCTGGTCTTTGCGCCGTCCGGAATTTCCATCTGCGCGCCGTCGCCGCCCATCTCGGTTTTCACCCAGCCAGGATGCGCCGCGTTCACTTTCACCTTCGTGTCCTTCAGCTCGTAGGCGAGCTGGACGGTGTAGGCGTTGACCGCGGATTTCGAGACGTTGTAGGCCGCGACCTTGTTGTCGTAAACCGGCGAGCCGGGCGTCGCGTGAAAATGAATCGAGCCGAGAATGCTCGAGAGATTTACAATCCGGCCGGCGTCGCTTTTGCGCAGCAGCGGCAGGAACGCCTGGGTCGTTTCAATCACGCCGAAGACGTTGGTCTGGAAAGTGTCGCGCCAGTCTTCCATCGTCTGCTCGCTCACTTTTTTCTTGTCGTCGTCGAGCATTACGCCGGCGTTATTGATCAGCACGTCGAGGTGTCCGAAATCTTTTTCCACCTGCGCCGCAGCCTGCCGGATGCTGGCCGATTTGCTCACATCGATTTCGAGGACCTGCGCTTCGAGGCCTTCCTTGCGCAACTCCGCGACGGCTTCTGCGCCCTTCCGGGGATCACGCGCGCCGAGCAGGACGGTCATCCCTTTTTGCGCAAGTTGACGGACGGTTTCGAGGCCGATGCCTTTGTTGGCGCCGGTGACTAGGGCAATTTTCTTGGTGCTCATGGTGTGTTGGATTCTCTTTCTGTAATTAATACAATTACAGTTTAAGCGAACTCGTCAAATCGGTTGTGCCCTTGCCGGACTACAACAGCTCTTCGTCCTCGTCCGCGTCTTCCGGATCGCCGAGCAGCTCCCCGAGCAACATCGGCTGCGGATTCGACGGGAGTTGTTCGGCGCGGTTCAGCCGCTTCTCGATCGTGCGCGACTTCCGGCTCACGTCGTCGAGCTGGGTCGAGGCCTGCTCCAGTTTTTTCCGCACGCCGTCGAGCAGGCCGCCGAAACGGCCGAACTCATGCTTCACCGAAGCGAGCAAATTCCAGACTTCGCTCGATCCTTTCTGGATCGCGAGGGTGCGAAAACCCATCTGCAAACTGTTGAGCAAAGCGCCCAGCGTGGTCGGTCCGACAAAGACCACTTTGCAATCCCGCTGCACCTGCTCAATCAACCCGACGCGGCGGATCGCCTCGGCGTAAAGCCCTTCGGTCGGCAAAAACATCAGCGCGAAATCCGTCGTGCGCGGCGCGTTGATGTATTTCGTGCAGATCGCCTTGGCGCTTTTGCGGAGCTGCGTCTCCAAGCCCTTCATCGCCTCTTCGGTCGCGGCGAGGTCGGCATTTTCCTGCGCCACGAGCAGCCGCTGGTAATCCTCAATTGGGAACTTCGCGTCGATCGGCAACCAGACCGGCGCGTCCGCTTCCGTCCCGGGCAATTTAATCGCGAAATCGACCATCTCGCCGCTGCCTTCGCGCGTTTTCACGTTGCGCGAAAACTGTTCCGGCGTGAGCACCTGCTCGAGGAGCGCGCCGAGCTGCACTTCGCCCCAGCCACCGCGCATTTTCACGTTTGTGAGCACGCGCTGCAGCCCGCCGACATCGCTCGCGAGCTGCTGCATCGCACCGAGTCCTTGGTGCACGCGCTCGAGGCGATCGCTCACCAGCTTAAATGATTCGCCGAGCCGTTTTTCGAGAGTGCCCTGGAGTTTTTCGTCCACCGTCGCGCGCATTTTGTCGATCTGTTTGGCGTTGTCTTCCTGGAGTTGTTTCAGCCGCAGATCGACCACGGCGCGGAGGCTTTCGAGCCGCTGCTCGTTCGACTCTGTGAGTTTGCCGGTCTGTTGCGAGACGGTCTCGAGCTGGCCTTTCAGAATCCCGCCGATCTCACCGATCGATTGCAGGTTCGATTCGCCCAGCTTTTGCAGCGCACCGCTCAGTTCTTCGCGCTGCGCTTTCGCCGCGGTAGCGGCTTCCTCGCGGTTACGCGCGGCTTCTTCGCGGTAGGCGCGCTCGGTTCGCTCCTGCGCGCGGTGGAGTTCCGCGAACTGCTCGTCGTCGTTAGGCGGCTCCGGCGGTTTTCGGCGGAGCAGGAAAAGCGCGCCGACCACAACGGCGCCCGCTACCAAGCCGAGCAGGGCGGAGAGAACAGGATCCACGAGTTTCGATTAACAGTCGCCGGGAGGCGTCGCAAGTGCGGCTCAGAACGAAAATCGCACCCCACCATACGCTGCGCGGCCGAGCGCGGGGAAACCGAAAACCTCAGAGTAATGTTCGTTCGTCAGGTTATCGATCCGCCCGAAGACCGTGCAGTGGGCGTTCAGCGCGTATTCCGCGGCGACGTTCACGAACGAGTAATCCTCGATGTCGAAATTCGGGCCGCCGAAGTTCAGTTCCTCGCGCGCGTTCACCCATTTCGCCTCCGCGGTGGTGCGCAGTTTCTTGAACCACAAATACGATCCGGAAAAGTAAATCTCCTGGCGCGGTCGTCGTGGGAGCCGCGCGCCGGGAAGCTGGGAGATGTCGCTCGTCCCGGTATTTTCCGCGTCGAGATAGGTGTAGCTCGCCGCGAAACGCAGGTCGGTCAGCGGCCGGAATTGCCAGCTCGCTCTCGAGCCCCTGCGTCCGCGCGGAGCCGAGGTTCAGCGTGTCGAATTGGCCGTTGAACCCGATCAGGTTCGAGAGGTCGTTGTGAAAATAGGTGGCCGCAATTTTGATCCGATCTTCCCACGCGAGCTGCTCGACGCCGATCTCCCAGCCGAGATCTTTTTCCGGATCGAGGTTGAAGTTGTTCCCGAAAATCTTGTCCTGGCTGCTCGGCGGACTGAAGCCGGTCGCGACGCTCGCGTGCACGATCGTGCCCGTCGGCGCGACCCGGTAATTCCCGGCGAAGCGATAAGTGAAGATGCCGCCGAACTGGTTGAAATCCTCGTAGCGTCCACCGGCCACGAGGTTGAGCCCGGGCAGCGGGGTCGCGCTCGCCTCGAGATAAACCGCGCGCTCCTGCGTGTGATCGCTGATGAAGGTCGGCTGCGGTCCGAAGACCTGCGACACGAACGGCCGCTCCTGTCCCGCATCGACGTCGCTGAAGAAGAAGCCCGAAGTGAGCGTGAGCCATTTCGCGGGGCGGAAGTTGTCCTGATAATCGATCGTTAGGCGCTCGAAGAGCGCGCGCGTCGGACCGACGAAGCCGTCTTCGTTCGGGTCGTTCACCTGCCGCTCGTGATCGTAGGCAACGATCAGTTTGTGCTCCCACTGCTCCGAAGGCCGCCACTCGAGGTGCGGCGCGATCAGCCAGCGTTCTGTGAGGAAGTTATCCAGCGGTTTTGGGTTGAAAATGGAGTCAGGATTCCCGGTGTCGGCGAGCGAGTAAGTGAAGAGGCTGCTCACGCGCAGGGTATCGTTAGGCGACCAGCCGAGATTCGCGACGCCGCTCGAGAGCCGATACTGGTTATTCGGCCGCGCGTTGTCGGTGTCGAGCCGGCTTCCGCCTAACGAGTAATCGAATTGCCCGACCTTCCCCGAGCTGCTCAAAGTTTCGCGAAAGGTGTCGTAACTCCCGCCCTCGACGCTCAGCGCCGTGGCTGGCGTTTCTGTTCCCTGCTTCGTGAAAAGCTGGATCACCCCAGCCAGTGCTCGCGGTCCGTAAACCGTGCTCTGCGGTCCGCGCACGATCTCGATCCGATCGAGATCATCGACCGTGAGATCGGCAAAATTAAACAGCCCGGCGAGGCCTTGGTTTATCGGCACGCCATCGATCAACACCTGGGTGTGTTCGCTGCGCAGTCCGCGGGTGAAAACGGAGGTGAGCTGGCCTGCAGTCCCGCTTTGCACGACCGAAAGACCCGGCACCGCGCGCAAAGAGTCACCGACGCGTTCCGTTTGCCGATCGGCGAAATCTTCATCCGTGAGCACGGTCACGCTCGCGGGCGTCTCCTCTTCCGGCATCGGCAAGCGGGTGGCGCTGACCACGATTTCCGAGGTAGCCGGAGGAGTGACCGCGTCCTGCGCACGCAAGTTGCCTAACGAGCACACGCCGGCCAAAAGAAGCACGAGCCAGACTTCTGGGGAGCGCACGCGCCTCGCGTGCCCTTGGCGGCGCCTCGCCGCCAAGCATGAGTCTAAAACGCGCGGTTCGCCCAAGAAAGTCCGCGATGGCGAGGCGCCACCGCCAGCACGCGAGGCGCGTGCGCTCCCCAGATTTCTCCGCGCGGACGCGGCTCCAGTTTCAAATCCAAACATGACAAGTTACCTCCATGAAAAGAGAGGCGGACTCGTCACCTGCCGGCAGTTCATCCACGCACTCTCATTCTTCTTTTTCGCGAAGAAGTTTTGTCGCGCCGGCCCGCACACGCGGCGGCACGAATGAGGTGGAGCGGGCAAATATTCTGGCTCCTGGCTTGCGGCATCCGACGGCCTCGCGACCACCAAACGCACACCTTCTCCCCGCCTTCACCGCCGCATTCGCGCTGACGAATGCCTAACGATTGGCTCAAATGGGAAGTCGTATCCAGTTACAGCAGCGCAACTGCTCCCGGTTCACACGGGATTTCTCGCGCCGTTCCACTGATCAAACTCGCAAAGAACTGCGGCTGAAGTAGCCGCTTGCGCTTCCCGGCTCAAGATTTATTTGTCACCCTCCCCGCGTGACCTCTGCTTCCTTTGAAAAGCTCGCCTAACCATCTCCTCATCACCGGCGGCGCCGGCTTCGTCGGCTCCAATCTCGTCCTCGCACTCCAGGAAAAATATCCGGACGCGCTGCTGACCGTGATCGATGATTTCCGCTCGGGCGATTTTAAAAATCTGCGCGGGTATCGCGGCGACGTGATCGCAAAAAATCTCGCGAACCTTGATTTGCGAGAACAGTTCGGCGACGAAAACTTCGACGCGATTTTCCATCTCGCCTCGATCACCGACACCACGGTGCACGAGCAATTCCCGCAGGTGCACGACAACGTCGAAAGCTTTCGCCGTTTACTCGCCTTCGCGCGACCGACGCAGACCCGGATCGTCTACGCTTCTTCCGCCGCAACCTATGGGGCGGCGAGCGGGATGAGCCACGAAACCGATGAGGCCGCGCCGGCTAACGTCTACGCGTTCTCAAAGGCGATCATGGATAACATCGCGCGCCGCGCGGCCGCGGAGAACGCGAACTGGACGATTGTCGGGCTGCGTTATTTTAATGTTTACGGCCCGCGCGAAGCCCACAAAGGCGTGCCCGCGAGCATGATTCTTCATCTCTCGCGTCAGATGCGCGAGGGAAAGCGCCCGCGCATTTTCAAGCACGGCGAACAGCAGCGCGACTTCGTTTACGTGAAGGATATCGTGCAGGGCACGATCCGCGCTTTGGACGCAAAAGAGAGCGGGATTTACAATCTTGGGTCTGGCCAGCCACGCTCCTTCAACGAGCTGATCGCGATCTTAAACGACTCGTTAGGCACAAAATTCGAGCCGGAGTATATCGACAACCCGCACGCCCATTATCAGAATTACACAGAGGCGGATCTCACCAACGTCCGGAAGTCGTTAGGCTACGAACCGCGATTCCCCCTCGAGGCGGGAGTGGCGGATTACATGAAGTGGCTTTATCCGGTCTGAACAAATCGAAATGAAAGCCAAACGACGCTCCCAAAGCCCGGAAGAAATCAACGCCGCGCTCGCGGCCAAGAAAGGGCCGGTCTCGAAATTCATCGCGCAAAATTATCGCCATTTTAACGCGGCCGCGCTGCTCGACGCCGCGAAGGGTTACGAGACGCACCTCGCGGCCGGCGGCAAAATGCTGGTGACGCTCGCTGGCGCGATGTCCACGGCGGAGCTCGGCATTTCGCTCGCCGAGATGATCCGTCGCGACAAGGTGCATCTCATTGTCTGCACCGGCGCGAACCTGGAAGAGGATATTTTTAATCTCGTCGCGCACGACCACTACGAGCGCGTGCCGCACTACCGCCAGCTCACGCCGCAGGACGAGGAGAAACTTCTCTCGCAGCACATGAACCGCGTGACCGATACCTGCATCCCGGAGATGGAAGCGATGCGGCGAATCGAGAAGGTGGTACTCGCAGAGTGGATGTCAGCCGACCGCGCGGGGGAGCATTATTTTCCGCACGAGTTTATGTATAAAATTCTGCGCGGCGGGAAGCTGAAGAAGAGTTTTCAGATCGACCCGAAAAATTCCTGGATGATGGCGGCCTGCGAAAAGAATCTGCCGATCGTCGTGCCGGGTTGGGAGGACGCGACGCTCGGCAACATGTATGCGGCGGCGGTCATCCGCGGTGACGTCAAAAACGTGCACACCGTCCGCACCGGCATCGAATACATGACCTGGCTTGCGGGTTACTACTCGACGAACGCGAAGAAGCTGCGCAACCGCGAAGGCTCCATTGGATTTTTCCAAATCGGCGGCGGCATCGCTGGCGATTTCCCGATCTGCGTCGTGCCGATGTTGCACCAGGATTTGGAGCGCACCTCGGTGCCGCTCTGGGGTTACTTCTGCCAGATCAGCGATTCGACCACGAGCTACGGCAGCTATTCCGGCGCCGTGCCTAACGAGAAGATCACCTGGGGCAAACTCGCGGCCTCGACGCCGAAGTTCGTGGTCGAAAGCGACGCAACGATTTGCGCGCCGTTGCTTTTCGCCTGGGTGCTCGGGCAGTAAAAAAACGGTCGGCGAAGTTCTCGCCCGTGAGTTCCACGTCGGATCGCAACAACGGTCATCCTGAGCGGAGCCGCAGGCGGAGTCGAAGGATCCTGCGGAATCGCCGTGCAGCCCCGCTGCAAATCTTCCCGTCCGCTAATCTTCACGGAAGCCCAACGGGATCCTTCGACTCCGCTGCGCTCCGCTCAGGATGACTGCTCAGCCTTCCCAAAAAAACTCCGTCGGCCGCTCCATCTCCGCCGCGAGACTGCGATGCACCGGACAACCGAGCGCTGCCTTTTCCAAGAGCTCACGCTGCGGATGATCCGCCGGCAGCGGCACACGCACTTCGGTCGTTAGGCGACCAATCCGCCGCGGATCGCTCGCCATTTCCTTGCCCACTGACACCGTCATCCCCTTCAGCTCCACGCCGTGCCGCTCGCCCACGATCGCCATCGTCGTGGCGATGCAGGTGCCGAGCGCAGTCGCCACGAGGTCGGTGGGCGAAAAGGCTTCACCCTTCCCTTGGTTATCCGCCGGCGCGTCCGTCGCGATGACAGAACCCGAAGGCCCGTGCTTCGCGTCGCAGTGCAGCTGGCCCGTGTATTCGATCGAGATTTTGACCATCCGCCATCCTCGCCGCACCGCGGCCAAATCTCCATTTGCAATCGACCCCGCGAGGTGTGTCCATTGCGCCCTTGAAAAACCCGGCCACCAAAGTGGTTGTCATCGGCGCCTCCGGTTACGCTGGGGAAGAGCTCGTTCGTTTGCTCCTGCAACATCCGGACGTGCAGAAGGCGACCCTGTGCAAACTGGGGAACAGCGATGCGACACGGAAGATTTAGCGAGCAGACCGCGGGCGATGCGCTCCGCTACAGCGAGTCGGTCTCCTACGATTGGCGGCTCTATCGCTACGACATCGCGGGCTCGCTCGCGCTGGCGAAGGCCGGCGTGATCTCGCCTAACGAGCTCGCGGAAATCGAGAACGGGCTTACGGCTCGTTAGGCGCATCCTCCGGCGCGACGCTTAGCTTATACATGTCACGCGCTTCCGGCCCGCTCGCGTCGAACCACGGGTCTTCCAGGATCCCCCTCTCGAAGCTGATGTGGAGCAGGTTGCGATCGCTTGAATACGGCTTCGCGACGCTGGCTTCGACCGGGATCTTGTGCTCCGTGGCGTAGGTGATCATCTCGGCGCGCCCGGGAAATTCCTCGCGAAACGCGCCTCGCGCCTCGGCGCCTTCAGCCCGCGCGATTTCCACCATTCGTTTCGCGATCAGCGGACGCGCGATGCTGGTGCCGAGAAAATATTGACCCTCGTAAATCGCCCCGGCGCGAAGCATCGGGAAAATGAAATCGCGCGCGAACTCGGCGCGCAGGTCCTCGATCAGGCACTTGGTCGCGCCCGTGGCGAGCGCCTTTTCCTCGAGCCCGTCGAGCTCTTCGCGCTGCCCGATATCGGCGCAGAAGCAGATGATCTCGGCGTCATAGTTTCGCGCAGCCAACGAAGGATGACCGAGGTGTCGAGGCCGCCGGAATAGGCGAGGACGATTTTCATGGCGCGGAGCGTAACGCTGCGGCCGGTGGGCGCATGGGAAAGGCCGCGTGATTCGTTAGGCGAGGAGATAAAGACCCGCGAGCGCGACGATGAAGTAGGGCACGAGCACGGCGGCCCCGGGATATTCTTTCGCCAGGCGCTGTCCGAAAAACAGCGCAAGCAGCGCGAGCGCGGAGAGGAGCACGCCGTAGTAAGCGATCGCGGTCCCGCGCTGCAGGAGCACGAGCAGCGCCCCGATCGCACAGAGCGCGCCGGCCGCGAGTTCGAGCACGGTGAGGATGCCGAAGAGGATCGGCACAAATCCGCCGAGCGGGCTTTTCGCGAAATGGCCGGTGAGCCAGTCGAGATTGCCGCGGCGATCGAGGATCTTATCGATCCCCGATTGCAGAAAACAGATCGCGAAGAAGGCGGCGATGAGAAATTGGAGAAGGAAGAGCGCGCCAAAGGGTGTGTGCAGGGTCGGCATGCCGAGACACTAGCATGCGCCTGCCGGGCCATGAAAGAGGGGCAAATTGACCTTGCGCGCCCGGGGGCCGTGGACATTATTGCTGTCCGCCAAAGCTGGCGCTGCGGGTGTAGCTCAGTGGTAGAGCACCTCCTTGCCAAGGAGGACGTCGCGAGTTCGAGTCTCGTCACCCGCTCCAGCCTCCGCTTGGAGCGGAGCGGAAAGCGGTGGCTGGAGCGCCACGCCGGAGCGAAGCGCAGGCGGGCAACGACGATCCTCCTCCAGCGCTCCAACTTTAGCCTTCGCCAAGGCTACGGCTTAACAGGACGGCTTGGCAGGCCAGCTACGCATCGCTACAACTCTGACGGAGAAAAGGCGGTCTGCTTCGAGAAATACCTCAAGAGTGGATCGGGCCGGGAGTTTGCTCGCCGCCATTTCTAGCGAGGCGAAAGCTCGTCACTTTTCCCGGAGAAAGTTGAATCCAAATCCGGGCCGGCTGCATCTCATGGCTAAAGGATCATTATGAAAAACACCTTCCTCAGTCTTCTTCCCTGCCTGCTCGCCTTGAGCGCGTTCGGGCAAACTCCATCTCCCACTTTCACCCCGGCGCCGTCGCCCGACCTCGCGGCGACCGCTTCGCCCTTCGCCGCCACCCCGGTGCCAGCGGTCGCGCCGCCGACCAGCACGCCGACTCCGAGCGCGACGATCACGCCGACTCCCGGCAGCTCGGTCACCCTCACCGTTTCCACCTCCGCCACCCCGAGCGCGGACGACGCGATCGACAGCATGATCGAGAAGAAAATCCGGAGCCACTTCGACTTCTCGAGCGATCGGCATCATTCGAGCAATAACAACAACGACGACGCGGCCTGGATCGCGGTGCCGATCGTGGTGATCAGCCTGCTCACGATCTTCGGGATGCCGGTGCTGATCGTGGCGATCATCCTCTACTTCAGCTTTTCGCGAAACCGCGCGATGCATAAAACCGTCCGCCTGATGGTGGAAAAGGGTCAGCCGGTTCCCGAGTCGCTGCTCAACCCGCCTCCCGTGGTGCGGCAGCGTTCCGACCTCCGCCGCGCGATCAAATGGATGCTCGTGGGCGTCGGCGTGATGATCTTTTTCGGTGCCTGCAACGACTGGGAAGGCGGCGCTTGGAGCATCGGGATCATCCCATTTCTGATCGGTGCTGGGTACCTGATCTTCTGGCGGCTCGACCTGCGTGAGCCGCAGCCGTCGACCGTCACGCAGCCGACTATTCCCCCGGTTGCACCGCCGCCGGTGCCGCCTTCTTCCCCACAGGTGTAAACTGGCCGCGTGCCACTGACCGATGCAGACCTCGTCGCCCGCGTCCTCGTCGATGACGATCACCACGCCTTCGCCGAACTGGTGCGCAATCACCAGTCGGCGATCCGTGGTCTGCTGCGGCAACTTACCCGCGGCGACCTCGCCCTGGCCGACGATCTCGCGCAGGAGACTTTTCTCCGCGCCTACAAGCACATCCGCAGTTTTCGGGGCGAAGCGAAATTTTCCACCTGGCTCTATCGGATCGCCTACAACTGTTTTCGCGAGGACGCGCGGAAACGCAAAGAGTTGGTCGGCATCGACGAGCACGCGCTCGAAGCGCAGGTCGACCCGCAAACCACCGACCCGGCCTTGAAACACGACCTCATGCAAGCGCTCCAACTTCTGCCGATCCACGAGCGTTCCGCGATCCTGCTCTGCTGCCAGAACGGGCTCTCGCACGAGGAAGCGGCAGGCGTGCTCGAGATCCCGCTCGGCACCGTGAAAACGAATGTGTTGCGCGGCCGCGAGAAGTTAAAGAAACTCTTAACCGGCTGGGCACCTGCCTGACGATGGACGAACAACTCCAGGATGATTGGCTTGAGGCGCGCTTGCGCGAGGAGTCACCGTATATCGACGACGCCGGCTTCACCGCGCAGGTGGTGCAAAAGCTGCCGACCCGGCGGGCTGCACGGCTTTCTTTCCGCGGTGCGATTCTGCTCTGCCTGACTCTCCTGGCTTCCACGCTCACTTATGTCGTTTCCGGCGGCGGGCGGTTTGTGGAAACGGCGTTCGGTTTGCTCGCGGAAATTCCGAAGCTGGTCTTCGCGCTGCCGCTCTGGTTCACCGGGGTCGTGATTTTTTGTGGCCTCGCGCTCGTCACCGTGGTCGCGGTCGGCGCGGCGCTCGCGCAGACGCGCGAGCTTCGTTAGGCGGCGGAGTCGAAAGCGCGCTGCGCGGCGACCACATCGCGCGCGATTTGTTCGCGGAGCGCGGCCAGGTTCGCGAATTTCTGCTCCGGCCGCAGGTAACGCAGGAAGCGCACCTCGATATCGCTCCCGTAGATGTCGCGCGAGAAATCGAAAAGATGAAGCTCGAGCACTCGCGTTGGCACGCCGCCTTCGACCGTCGGACGCACGCCGAGGTTGATCACGCCGCGCAGCTTTTTCCCCTCGAACTGCGCCTCCGCGGCATAGACGCCGTTGGGCGGAAACTGCTCGCTGTGCGCGCTCAGATTAGCCGTCGGAAAACCGAGGCTGCGGCCAAGCTGTTGTCCGCTCTCGACCGTGCCGAGGATGGTGTATTCGCGGCCGAGCATCTCCGCCGCGAAGGCGAGATCACCCGCCTCGACCGCCTGCCGGATCGCGGTGCTGCTGACCACGCGTCCCTCAAATTTGACCGGCTCAACGCCGACCACATTGAAGCCAAGTTCGGCGCCGAGTTTTTTCAGGAGCGACAAATTGCCGGCACGGTTTTTCCCGAAAGACCATTCCTGACCAACGCAGATTTCACGCAGCGGGTTCGCGGCCGTGGCCAGTTGCCTGACGAATTCTTCCGGGGGCGTGGCCGCGAACTCGCGGTCGAATTTCAGCACGAGCAGATGCGACAAACCGAGCTCGCGGATGAGCGCGATCTTGTGCTCGGTCGCGGTGAGCAGGCGTTTGCTTTCGTTAGGCCGGAGGATCTTAGCCGGATGCGGATCGAAGGTCACGACGACCGCCGTGCCGCCTGCTTCGGCCGCGTGCCGCGCCGCAGTCGAGATCACCGCCTGGTGTCCGAGATGGACGCCGTCGAAAACGCCGATCGCGAGAAAGACCGGCCCAGGAATTTGCGCCAGCTCCGGAATCGACCGCAGGACGCGCATTGGCTTTTCGTTAGGCGCCGCGCATCCGGGAGACTTCCGGAAGGGTGAGGATTTTTTCCAAAATGTCGACCGGTGGTGAGTTCTTGATTTGCTCCACCGTGACCGAGCGCGCGAGATCGAAGCGACCCGAGCGCGTGCGCCGCAGTTCTTTCAAGTGCGCGCCGCAACCGAGCTCCGCACCGATGTCGTGCGCGTAGGTGCGGACGTAAAAGCCCTTGCTGCACATGACGGTGAAATCGATCTCCGGCGAAGCGATGCGATCGACCGCATAACGATAGACGTGCACGAGGCGCGGCTCGCGTTCCACGGTTTTGCCCTGGCGCGCCAGTTTGTAGAGCGGCACCCCGCCCTGCTTGATCGCCGAAACCATGGGCGGCATCTGGTAAAAATCGCCGCGGAATTTCTCGAACGCCGCTTTCACGTTCTCGTCGGTCAGCTCGGGAACCAGCTTTTCCTCGAGGACCTGGCCGGCGCGATCCTGGGTATCGGTGGTCGCGCCTAACGACAAGGTGCCAACGTATTCCTTATCCTCGCTCATGATCAGGTCCTGGATTTTCGTCCCGCGCCCAAGAGTGAGAATGAGGAGCCCGGTCGCGATCGGATCGAGCGTGCCGCAATGGCCGACTTTCTTGATCGAAAGCTGGCGCCTAACGAGTGCGACCACGTCATGCGAGGTCATCCCGGCGGCTTTGTCGACGAGCAGGACGCCGTCGGGGGTGGCAGTAAGAGACACGGTGGCGGTGGCTAGCTTTTGATGGCGTCGACCGTGGCGACGGCCGCCGCGAGCACCTTCTCCGAGGCTTCGTCGAGCGGCCCGGGCATGCGAATGCCGGCAGCCAGTTTGTGTCCGCCGCCGTGGAAGCTGGTGCAAATTTTGCAGACGTCGGCGCGCTCGTCTTTCGAACGCATGCTGACGCGCACCTTGCCGCCTTCCAGTTCCTCGAAAAACGCGGCGATGATCACGCCCTCGATCGCGCGCAGGTGATCGATCAACCCTTCGTTGTCCTCGGGGATGACGCCGAGCTCGTTCGCGGTGGCGAGCGGCAGGCTGAAGCTCGCCACTTTGCCGTCCGCGTCGAAACGCATCCGCGCGAGCAAGACGCGCAGCAGCTCGATCCGGCGGCGCGGGTAGCTCTCGTAAAGTTTCTGACTCAGCTCACCGACTTTGATCCCGCAGCGCAGGACATCCGCGGCGATCTCGAAGGTGCGCGCGGTCGTGTTCGGATATTGGAAAGAACCGGTGTCGGTAGAAATGGCGGCGAAGAGATTCTCCGCGATCGCTTCGTCGAGCGGGAGTTGCTGGCTCTGGAGCAGCTCGAACAAAATCTGACCGGTCGCGGGTGCGATCGGATCGATGTGCACGAGATCGCCGTAGCGCGGGTTGCTCGGGTGATGATCGATGTTGATCCACAACTTCGCGGTGCCGACCGCAGCAAGGACATTATCGCCGAGGCGCTGGCGGGTCGCGGTGTCGAGCGCGAGCACGACATCGAAATCTTCCGGCTCGTTAGGCGGCAGGCTCACCAGCTCGCCGCCGGGGAGGAAGGAAAACTTCTCGAGCAGACCTTCTTCGTTCCAGACCTTGACCTTTTTCCCGAGCTTCTGGAGCGCGAGTCCCATCGCGATCTGACTCCCGAGCGCGTCGCCATCGGGACGGACGTGGCTCAGGACAACGAAGGTCTCATGTTCGCGCAGCGCCGCGGCAATTTCCGCAAAGCTGGCGTTCGTTAGGCTGGTTTTTGGTTCTTCCGCAGTGGTGGCGTTCATTCGTCGTCAGGGTCGGTGGTCGGAGAAGGTTCGGGCTCCGGAATTGTTTGCATGATCTCGAGCACGCGATCGCCGCGTTCGATGGAATCGTCGAGGTGGAAAACCAAATGCGGCGTGTATTTCAGCACGACGTGCTTCGAGAGGTCGGCCTGGAGCGCAGCCCGACTCGCTTCGAGTTTCGGCAGCACTTCCTTGCGGCCTTTTGAGCCCATCACGCTGATGAAAACATGCGCATTTTTCAGGTCCGGCGTCACGTCCACCTGGTTCACGGTCACGAGCAGATTCGGGAACGACATTTCGCGGACGAGGAGCGCGCTGAGCTCTCGCTTGAGCAATTCGTTAACGCGCAGAAGTCGGTGTTTCATGGAAATTTTAGAGCCGGCGACGTTGCAGCCGGACCGCGGTCAACGACCCCGCTTACAGTTTCTGCGCGACCTGTTCGAGCTGGTAGCACTCGATGATGTCGCCGACCTGGTATTCGCTGAAATCGCCGAGCTTGATGCCGCACTCGAGTCCGACGCGCACTTCTTTCACGTCGTCCTGGAAACGGCGGAGCGTCGAAAGTCCGCCGTCGTAAACCGGCTGGCGACGGCGCAAGACCCGGGCGCGCGCGGTGCGGCTGATCCGGCCGTCGGTCACGAGACAACCGGCGACGATGCCGCGGCTGAGTTGGAAAACCTGTTTCACTTCGGCGTGACCAATGACGGTCTCGCGATGCTCGGGGTCGAGCATCTCGGCCATCGCGTCCTTCATCTGGTCGATGAGTTCGTAGATGATGCTGTAAAGTTTCACCTGCACGCCTTCGCGCTTCGCGGCGGAAACGGCGTTGCTCTCGACCTTGATGTTGAACCCGACGACGACCGCGTTCGACGCGCTCGCGAGCAGGATGTCGGACTCGGAGATCGGGCCGACGCCGCTGTGGATAAATTCGAGGTCGATCTTCTTGCTCTCGATCTGGCCTAACGACGCCACCAGCGCTTCGAGCGAACCCTGCGCGTCGCACTTCAGGACAAGGCGCAAAACCTTCTTGCCGTCGGCCGCTTCGAGCAGGCTCTCGAGCGTGGCGCGCTGCGGGACGCTGAGCTTTTCGGTCCGTTTCTTCGCAAGACGTTCTTCACTCAGAGTCTTGGCGGATTTCTCCGATTCCATGACGAGAAATTCATCGCCAGCATTCGGCAATCCGGTGAAGCCTAAAACCTTAACGGGCGTGGAAGGGCCGGCCGATTTAATCGGCTTGCCGCGATCGTCGACGAGCGATTTCACCTTGCCGCCGTAATCGCCGCAGATAAATGGCTCGCCGATTTTCAGGGTGCCCATTTGCACGATCACGGTCGCGGTTGGTCCTCGGCCGGCCTCGACCTGCGCTTCGATCACCGTGCCGCGCGGGGTAGCCGTGGGCGAAGCTTTCAGCTCCATGATTTCCGCCTGCGCGACCATGTTCTCGAGGAGTTCGGGAATGCCAGTGCCCTTCGTCGCGGACACCGGAACGACGATCGTGTCGCCGCCCCAATCTTCCGGGGTGAGTCCGCGTTCCTGGAGCTGCTGTTTCAAGCGATCAAGATTCGCGCCCGGCAAATCCATCTTGTTCGCCGCCACCATGATCGTGACGTGCTCTGCGGCTTTCGCGTGATTGATCGCCTCGATCGTCTGCGGCATGAGGCCGTCATCGGCCGCGACCACGAGCACGACGATATCGGTGACGTGCGCACCGCGCGCACGCATCGAGGTGAAGGCGGCGTGGCCCGGCGTATCGAGAAATGTGATCCGCGTCCCTTTGTAATCGACCGTGTAAGCGCCGATGTGCTGCGTGATCCCGCCCGCTTCGCCCGCGGCGACGCGCGTCTTGCGGATCGCGTCCATCAACGACGTTTTGCCGTGATCGACGTGGCCCATGAAAGTGATGATCGGCCCGCGCAGCTTCAGCTCGTCCTCGGTCTCGATGACCGGCGGCGGCGGCGCGACCACGACCTCGACAACCTTGTGGACGCCGGTGCCTTTTTGCCGGCGTTCCATTTCAAAAGCGAAGCCGTGCTTGTCGCAAATCTTGATCGCGACTTCCGGTTCCACGGTCAGGTTCGGGTTGGCGAAAATATTGAAGTCATCCATCAGCTCCTTGATGAGCTGGAAATTTTTTACCCCGAGCTGCGTCGCGAGATCTTTCACGATGATCGGCGGCTTGATGTGGATGATGGGCCGGCCGTCTTCCGCGATCTCGGTTTCCCCGGTCTCGATTTCACCCGTGACCGGAGCTTCCGGAGCAGGCGTCGGCGCGACCGGTTCCGGCGCAGGTTGCGGCTCGCGAATCTTGGAAATGGGCGGGAGGAAAGAACGCTTCGTCGCTTGTTCTGATACCGTGCGTTTCGGTTTCGGCGTTTGCGGATCGATCAGCGAAACCGCTTCGCTCACGACTTTCGCAGGTTTTTCCTCGACGGGTGGAGGGAGCGGTTTTGCGGGCGCCGGTTTGCGGCCGGTGATCGGCGTGAAAGCAGAACGTGTCGCGACAGGTTTTGGCGGTTCCGGTTTGGCCGCAACCGGTGCGGGCGGCGGCGTGGCCGGCTGGACGGGCTCAGGCGTCAGCTCTTCGATGACTGGGGACACGACAGGTTCCTCGGTGTTGGCCTTGGTGCTCTTCGCCGATTTAGCGGGCTTGGCCGCGGCGGCGCGAGGACGGGACGACGACTTGGCGGCAGGAGCAGCGCTCTTTGCCGTCTTGCGGGCAGGCGCTTTGCGCGCCGCAGTTTTGGTCGTCGTCGTTTTGGTAGGCATTTAAAATTTTGGTTCTGCTCATGGCCGTGAGCATCTCAGCGCGCAGCCATTTCAAGTTGCTTCGACGCTTCGATGCACGGCTTCGTAAATCTCGCGCGCTTTCTCTTCGTCCACGCTGAGGATATCCACGAGGTCCGACATTTCCGCATCCTGCAAACCTTCCAGGTTCGTGAACCCGGTCTTCACCAGCGTCATCGCCTGGTCTTCGGTGATCGGGAGCGCGCTCGAGAGCAACTGCGCGGCGTGCGCCACTTTCTGCTCCACCGCGGTGGTGCTCGGCGCTTCCTTCTCGATGTTGATTTCCCAACCGGTGAGCCGGCTTGTGAGGCGCGCGTTCTGGCCTTTTTTGCCGATCGCGAGCGAGAGTTGGTCTTCGTCGACGGAGATCGTGGCGCTCTTTTTCTCGAGATCGAACACGAGGTTTTTCACCTTCGCGGGCTTGAGCGCCTCGAGGACGAATTCCTTCGGGTCCGAGCTCCAGCGAATGATGTCGACCTTCTCGTTGTTCAGCTCGCGCACGATGTTTTTCACCCGCGAACCGCGCATGCCGACGCAAGCGCCAACCGGATCGACTTTCGGGTTGTCGCTGAAGACCGCGATCTTCGTGCGATAACCGGCTTCGCGAGCGATGCCGCGGATTTCCACCGTGCCGTCGGCGATCTCGCTCACCTCGAGCTCGAAGAGCCGCCTAACGAAATTCGGATGGCTGCGCGAGATAATGATCTCAGGCCCGCGGATGCCGTTCTCGACCGCGACGACGTAAGCGCGGAGCCGGTCGCCGACGTTGTAATCTTCCACCACGACGCGTTCGCGCTGCGGCATGATCGCTTCAAATTTTCCGAGATCGAGAATCACGTCGGAGCGATCGAAACGGCGAACGGTCCCGCTCACGATCTCGCCCGCGCGATCCTTGAACTCCTCGTAGATCATCTCCTTCTCGACCTGGCGGATGCGCTGCATCATCGCCTGTTTCGCGGTCTGCGCGGCGATCCGGCCGAAGTTTTTCGGCGTCACTTCCACCTCGATTTCCTCGCCCACCGCAGCTTCGGCTTTGATCCGGCGCGCTTTGTCGAGCGTGATCTCGTCAGCCGGGTTCGTGACCTTTTCGACCACGAGCAAATTCGCGAGCGCGCGGATTTCGCCGGTCTTCGAGTTGATATCGATGTGGAGATCGCGCGAGGCGCTGACGCTTTTTTTCGAGGCCGAGAGCAGGGC
Organism: uncultured Verrucomicrobiae bacterium; assembly: GCA_963742845.1. Taxonomy (GTDB): domain Bacteria; phylum Verrucomicrobiota; class Verrucomicrobiia; order Chthoniobacterales; family UBA10450; genus Palsa-1392. The sequence goes on from CAVUNK010000009.1 coordinate 805,443, forward strand.
GTTCGAGACCGCCTCGATCAGGATCTCGCGTTTGATTCCGCGTTCCCGCTCCAGGTAGTCGAGCATGGCAATGAATTCGGCGTTCATGGAAATTGGTGTCCGCCGACAAAAAAGAGTGGGACACCGGCTCCCACTCCAATCCAGCAACGGACTAGGCGCCGAAGTTACTTTTGCACGGGCGGGTCGTCAAGTTGCCGCAGGCCGAAGAGTTCCGCGCGGAGCGGTGTCCGCAATTCTTTCTCTGCGCTTGCAGCATGCTCTGCGTTTAAGATCCGTCCGATGTCACGCGGTCGGGCTTACCTCTTGGTGTTGCTGGTCTGGGCGGCGATCTATCTGCCGCGACTCGGGACGCTCGAGATCAAAAGCGAGGAAGGTCGGCGCATTCTGCCTGCGGTCACAATGTTGGAAAGCGGCAACTACATCGTGCCGCAGGTCGGGAGCGAGCCATATTTCCGCAAGCCGCCGCTGGTGAACTGGCTCGTCGCCGGCTCCTTTCAACTCTTCGGCGCGCGCAATGAATGGACCGCGCGGCTGCCCTCGGTGCTCTGCGTCCTCGCGGTCGCGCTCGCCTTTGTCGGGCTCGCACGGAAGTCGTTAGGCGGAAACGGTGCCGTCGCCGCCGCGCTGATGTGGCTGACGAATTTCGGCCTGCTCGAGAAAGGCCGGATGATCGAGATCGAAGCGCTCTACGTTTCGCTCACCGCGCTGGCTTTTATCTGCTGGCTGAGTTGGTGGGGGGAGCCGCGACGGCGCGGACTCGGCTGGATCGCCGCGGGAATTTTCCTCGGACTCGGACTGCTGGCAAAAGGGCCGCTGAACCTGCTGTTTTTTTACGCCGTCGTGATCGCGGTCCTGTGGCAGGCGGGCGAGCTGAAAGAGCTGGTGCGCTGGCCGCACATCGTCGGCGTTCTCCTGATGCTCGGGATCTTCGCGTCGTGGGCGATTCCCTGTCTCGAGCTGATGCGCGCCGCGCACGTGACGCACATCTGGTCGAGCCAGCTCACCGGCCGGATGAGCGGCGACGACTTCAAATTCGCGAACTGGATTCTGAACATCCCACGCGGCTTCGGTTACCTGCTGCCGTGGGCGGCCCTGCTGCCGTTCGCGCGTTTCCGGCTGCTCGAGAACGAAGCGGATCGAAAATTCTGCTGCGCCTTGTCGTTAGGCATCGCGGCGCCTTTTATCGTCGTGAGCCTGCTGCCGGGCGCGCTCCCGCGTTACAACATGCCCCTGCTCGCGCCGGCGATTTGGTTGCTCGCGATCTTCGTCAGGGAGCACGCTTTCGTCTGGCCAAAACCATTGCGCAAGGCAATCACGGGAATGGTGATCGCGGTCGTCGTGGCCATGCTCATTTACACGGTCGGCATCATCCCGTTCCTGCAGCACCGCGAAAAAATTCGGCCCATCGGCGAACAGATCAGCGCAGCGATTCCGCCTAACGAATCCATCTACGCGATCGACCCTGATTATCAGCCTTACCTGTTCTACGTGCGGCGACCGATCATCTATCTCGACCACTACTACGAGGTGCCGACCTTCGCCCGGTTCGTGCTCCTGCGCCCCCGCGAGAAGACGGCAATGGCGGGCGCGGACACCTGGAAAGGCCGGTTGCGCCTGCTCCTTCCGATCAAGGATTACCGCGGCCAACGCATGGACCTTTGCGAAATCGACCCTCCGCCGAATTGACTTGAGAGGGAAATGCGATTCGTTAGCACGCTAACGATGCCCGAAATTGATCCCGAAACCATCGGCCAGTTGCTCCACCAGACCGCCCGCGTCTGGCGGCAACGGCTCGACCAGCGCCTGCACCCGCTCGGCCTGAGCCAGGCGAAATGGCGCACGCTCGCGTTTCTCGCGGAAGGTCATCTCACCCAGTGCGAGCTCGCCGACCGCCTCGGCATCGAGGAGCCGACCCTCGCCCGTTCCCTTACCAGCATGGAGGGCAGCGGCTGGATTAAACGGCAAAACGCCGAGCACGATCGCCGCTGCAAGACCGTCCATCTCCAGCCGAAATCGAGCTCGCTGCTGCATCGGATCGATGAAACCGCGCGTAACCTTAGACACGAATTGGTGGAAACGGTGTCGCCGCGGGATATGCAAACCTGCCTCCGGGTTTTGAACGAAATCCGGCGCAAGGCGCTCGAATCTCCCGCACCCCGCGGCAACGGCCGCAACGGCAACTCCATGAAAAAACTCCGGAAGGCGGCGAAATGATCACCGCGCAGAAAATGAACGTCGCCGCGCGCACCGCCGTCGGCGACGTCGAGCGCAAGGTAGGCCGGAAGGGCACTTACCTGATCGGCGCGATCGTGATTCTCGCGATCGCATTCCTGCTTTATCGCGCGTTCTCCGGCGGCAAGGAAGCGCCGCCCCCACCGCCGCCGCGTCCGGTCTCGGTCGCAAAAGTGCTCACGAAAGATGTCCCGCTTTACCTCGATGAGATCGGCGCCTGCGCGGCCAATGAAAGCGTGCAGGTCCAGGCGCAGGTCAGCGGCCAGATCGTCTCGCGCGATTTCAAGGACGGCGCCGAGATCAAGAAAGGCGACGTCCTTTTCACGATCGATCAGCGTCCCTACCAGGCAGCGCTCGATTCGGCGAAAGCCGACGACATGCTCGCGCAGGCCAACCTGAAACGGCAGGAAGAATTGCAAGCCAAAGGCGTGACCGCGTCGCAGGATCTCGACACCGCAAAGGCCAACGCGATGAAGACCTCAGCTGCCGCCGCCGCGGCGCAGGTGAACCTCGATTACTGCACGATCCGCTCGCCGATCAACGGGCGCGCCGGTCTTCGCCAGGTGGATGTGGGGAACACGGTGAGTGCCGGCAGTGGCAGCGCGGTCCTGGTGCAGATCGATAATCTCGATCCGATCTATTCCGACTTCACCGTCGCTGAGCCCGATCTCCCGCTCGTCCGCAAATATCTGAACGGCCCGAACCTGAAAGTCCTGACCGACGCCGAGAACGATGGCTTCGCGGCGCAGGAAGGGAAACTTTATTTCATCGCGAACACCGTCCAGGCCGGGACCGGCACGGTGCAGGCGCGCGCGATCACTCCGAATCCGGATCATCATCTCTGGCCCTCGCAATTCGTTCATGTCCGCCTCGTGCTCGACAACTTGAAAGACGCGAAACTGGTCCCGAACAGCGCGATCCAGATTGGCGAGAAAGGTCCGTATCTTTTTGTGGTGAAAAAGGATTCCACCCTCGATCTGCGGCAGGTGACTCCCGGCCAGAAACAGGAGAACGATCTCACCGTCGTGACCAAAGGCGTCGAGGCAGATGAAACCATCGTTACCGTCGGCCAGTTGCAACTCGCTCCCGGCGACAAGGTCGCGGTGAAAGCCGCCGACGTCACCGCGCCTAACGACAAAGCGACTCCGGACAAAAACGGCGCAAGCGCGCCCTAACGATGGCCGCTTCAGACCAGGACGGCCGGAATGGCGGCAACGGCCACGGCTCGCATCGCGGCATGCCGGCCGAGCGCGCGGCCGAAAAAGCAAAAGGCACGCCTGCGCAAAAGCTGACCCAATTTTCCTCCGGCCTCTCGCGTCCGTTCATCCAGCGGCCGGTGATGACGATGCTGCTCACCGCCTCGATCATCGTCTTCGGCATCCTCACCTATCAGCAGCTCGCGGTAAACGATCTCCCGGCGGTCGATTACCCGGTCATCCGCGTGCAGGCCTCCTACCCCGGCGCGAACCCGGAAACGATGGCGAACACCGTCGCCACGCCGCTGGAAAAACAGTTCACCCAGATCCCCGGGCTCGATCTCACCACGAGCTCGAGCACGCAGGGCAGCACCTCGATCACGCTGCAATTCAATCTCTCGAAAAGCATCGACGCCGCCGCGACCGACGTGCAATCCGCCATCCAGGCCGCGAGCGGACAATTGCCTAACGACCTCCCGAGCCCGCCCACTTTCACGAAGTCGAACCCGAACGATCAGCCGGTCATCTACATTGCCCTAACGAGCGCGACCCTGAGCAGCGGCGAGCTTTACCGTTACGCCACCACCGAGGTGCAGCAGCGGATCAACATCCTGCCCGGAGTCTCCGAGGTGAACGTCTACGGCGTGAAGAGCGCGATCCGGATCAAGGTCGATCCCGGCGCGCTGACCGCGCGGAACATGACCTTCGACGAGCTGGGCACCGCGATCCGGAACAGCACTTCCTACGCGGGCGCCGGCCAATTCGACGGCGCGAACAAGTCGATTACGCTTCGCCCGCAGGGCCAGGTCGAGACCGCGGAAGGCTATCGCAACATCATCGTCAAGCAGGGCGCGAACGGCTCGCCGGTTTACCTGCGCGACGTCGCGAAGGTGATTGACGGCGTTTCCGACGAACGCTCTTCGCGGCACTTTTTCGCGCGCGGATTTAATCCGCCGGCGTCGGTCGTGGTCTTCGCGGTTTCGCGGCAGGCAGGCGCGAACGCCGTCGCGGTGGCGCGCTCGGTGCGCGAGTTGCTCCCCGGATTGCAGCGCGAATTGCCCGGCTCGATTCACCTCATCCAGGTCAATGACCGCTCGCAGTCGATCGTCGATTCGCTCCACGACGTGCAGTTCACGCTCGCGATCGCTTTTGTCCTCGTGATCGGGGTGATCTTCGTTTTTCTCGGGCGCGCCGGCGACACGCTGATCCCGATGGTCGCGCTGCCGATGTCGTTCCTGATCACGTTCGTGGCGATGTGGGAGCTCGGTTATTCCGTGAACAACCTCACCCTGATGGCGCTCACGCTCGCGATTGGGTTCCTCGTCGACGACGCGATCGTCTTTCTCGAGAATGTCGTTAGGCGAGCGGAAGCGGGCGAGTCGATCTACCGCGCGACGCTGAACAGCGCGGGCGAAATCTCGTTCACGATTCTCTCGATGACGCTCTCGCTCGCGGCGGTTTTCATTCCGCTCGCCTTCATGCCGGGATTGCTGGGCCGGATCTTTCGCGAGTTCGCGGTCACGATCATCGTCGCGATTTTCGCGTCCGGTTTGGTTTCGTTAACGCTCACGCCGCTGATGTGCGCGCGAATCCTCGCCGAACGCGGTGAAGGGCATCGCGACAGTTGGATGCAGAATTTCGTGAACCGGTTCTTCATCCCGATTCGCGATTTTTACGGGCGCACGCTCGACAAGTTCCTCAACGTTGGCTGGCTCGCGCTCCCGATCGTGCTCGCCTGCGGCGTCGGCGTCTGGTTCTTCTTTACCCATCTTTCCTTCACGCTTTTGCCGACCGGCGACAGCGGGGTGATCCGCGGATTTTTCATCGTGAAAGAAGGCTCGTCGCCCGACGCGCAGAAAGCTTTGCAGGATAAGCTCGACCCGATTCTGCAGGCGAATCCCGCGGTCGATAAATATTTCACGGTCGCCGGCCGCACCGGTCAGTCCGCGGGAATTTTCACCGTCCTTTTCCTGAAGCCGGCCAGCCAGCGCGCCAGCATCGACGCCGTCGCGGCGGACCTGCGCAAAGCCTGCAGCGGAATCCCCGGCGTCTTCCCGACTTTGAATCCGCAGCCGGTTCTGCGGATCGACGTCGGCGGCACCGGGAGCTCGTTTGGCCGCTACACTTATGTGCTGAGCGGGATCAATCCCGAAGGACGTTTACGATGCGGCTGATAAGCTGCAGAAAAAGCTCGCCGGTTATCCCGGCTTCGCGAGCCCGCCGCGCTCCGATCTTTTCCAGAATAACCCGAACCTCGACATCCAGATCGATCGTTCGCGCGCCAGCGTCTACGGCGTTTCCACGACGAAAATCGAGAGCCTCCTGCGCGCCGCTTATTCGCAAAACTACGTCTACCTGATCAAGCAGGCGGACGATCAATATCAGGTGATCGTGGAGGCGGAAGATTCCGCGCGCTCCGGCCCGGGGGATTTCCGCTGGCTCTATGTGAAGCCCGATGCCGGCGGCGACAAGCTCATCCCGATTCGCTCGGTCACCGACTCCAAGGAAACGCTCGGCCTGCAATCGGTGAATCACATCAATCAATTCACCAGCGTCACTTTCGGATTCGACGTGAAGGATGGCGCCGCGCTCGGCGACGTCACGAGCTATATCGACAAGACTGCGGCGCAGATTTTGCCGGCGGCGGTGAAAGGCGAACTCCAAGGCGAAGGCCTCGTGCTGCAGCAACTTTTCAGCGCGCTCCCGCTCCTCGTGATCGCGGCGATCTTCGTCATGTATGTGATCCTCGGGATTCTCTACGAGAGCTACGTGCATCCGATCACGGTGCTCTCGACGCTCTTCCCCGCGGTCGTCGGCGGCCTGGGGACGCTCTGGCTTTTCGGTTCCACGCTCTCGCTCTACTCCGTGATCGGGCTCTTCCTCCTCATGGGCATCGTGAAAAAGAACGGCATCATGATTGTCGATTTCGCGCTCCATCGACTCGACGAAGGCTACGACCGGCGCGCCGCGATCCACGAAGCGAGCGTGGAACGCTTTCGCCCGATCATCATGACGACGCTGGCGGCCTTGATGGGCGCGCTCCCGATCGCGCTCGGCTTCGGCGCGGATGGTTCTTCGCGGCGGCCGCTGGGCCTGGTCATCGTCGGCGGGTTGATCGTCTCGCAGCTGATTACGCTCTATATCACGCCGGTGATTTATCTCGCGCTGGAATGGTTCCAGGAGAGCGTGCTCGACCGGGTGCCCTTCCTGCGCAGCGCGCACAGCCACCACGAAGCCGAAGCGGAAAAGCACGGCACCGAAGGCCTGCCCGAACCTGAACCGGTCGGCGCTCGTTAAAACAAGCAGCTAGAAGAAAGGAGCGGCCGCGGGTTCTTTCTCCGGGGAGCACAGGCCGCTGGCCTGTCGTTGGAGGCGGCTCGCCTCCAACCGGGGACGGAGGACCAAGGTGAAATCTACGTTTCGGTGTCGTCCGTCCGATCGGCTCCGCAGCGAAGGGCAGAGCGCTTCAATCGTGCCCGGATGCCGGCGAGCCGCCGGCATCGACAGGCGAGCCGCCTGTGCTCCCCGGATTCCCAAAAGCGGGGCTTGGCCTAACGAGAAGCCAGCCACGCGATCGTCTTCGCGGCGAGCGCGTTGAAAGCCCGCACCGCGAGCTCAAGATGCTCTTCTTTCGTGTCCTCGATCTTGTTGTGACTGATCCCGTGCAGGCTCTGTACGAACATCATCACCGTCGGCACACCGGCGCGCGCCACTTCCGCGGCGTCGTGGAGCGGGCCGGATGGTAAGCGATGCGATGTCCCGCAGGTCTCGCGAATCGCTTCGTCGCAGAAAGCGATCAGCTTTTCGTCGAACGGCATCGGCTCGATCTGCCAGAGGCGCTCCCATTCCACCGTGACGTTGCCTTCTTTCGCGAAACGTTCGCTCGCGGCGCGCGCTTCCGCGAGCATCTGCGCGAGTGCGTCGGCATCGAGGTGCCGCTGGTCGAGCGTGATCCGGCATTCCTCGACCACGCTGGTGACGATGCCGGGTTTCGTCAGGCAATTGCCGATCGTACAGACGCCGCCATGTCGCTCCGTGATCCGGTAAATTTCCGGGCTCATCTGCGCCGCGGCGAGGAACGCGTCCTTGCGGCGGTTCATCGGCGTGCTCCCGGAATGCGCCGCCTGTCCGTGGAAAGTGATCGCGTGCCGCTCGACGCCGAACGTCCCGAGCACCGCGCCTAACGGAAGGTCGAGATCGAGCAGGACGGGGCCTTGTTCAATGTGGAGCTCGAGATAAGCGGCAGTGTTCGTTAGGCGACGGCCGCTTGTTTTCACCTGCTCGAAATCGATCCCCTGCTCGCGGAGCGCGTCGGGCAGCGTGATGCCGTCGCGATCGCGGAGTCCGCGCGCTTCGTCCATGTCGAGATTTCCGGAGCAGGCCGAGGAACCAAAAAGGCTCTTCCCAAAACGCGCGCCTTCTTCATCGGCCCAATCGACGAGCTGCACCGTCACCGGGGGTATGCCCTCGGCCTTGATCCGGCGCAGAATTTCCAAACCTGCGAGCGTGTTCAGGCAGCCGTCGAGCCAACCGCCGTTTGGGACGGAGTCGATGTGACCGCCGATCAGGACCGACTGCTCGGAGTCGCCGCGCAGAGTCATCCAAAGATTGCCGGCTTCGTCGCGGTCCACCTCCGCGCCGAGATCGCGCGCTTTCTCTTCGAGCCAGCTCCGCGCCTGCGCCCAAGTTTCAGTGAATGCAACGCGCTGCGCGCCGTTTTCGTCACTCGTTAGGCGACGCAGTTCCTGCAGTTCCTCGATCGTGCGCCGCGGATTTAATTCACTCATGAGAGAGGAATCAACCACCGGCCTACAGATCGGTAAACGGATCCAGCTTCGTGATTGTGCCGCGGCTGCCCTGCTGCTGGATCAGCTTCGCGATCAGGCCGGTCCAGCCGGTCTGGTGACTCGCGCCGAGCCCCGCCCCGCTGTCGCCGTGGAAATATTCGTGGAAGAGATACCGCTCGCGGTCCGCCTCGCCGCCTAACGAGTTTCCGAGATTGCGCGTGAAGGGCCGCTCACCTTTTTCGTCGCGGAGCCAGATCTTGATCATCCGGTTGGAGAGTTCGTTTGCCACTTCGTCGAGCGAGACAAACTTCCCGGAGCCGGTCGGGCATTCCACCTTGAACTCGTCGCCGTAATAATGGTGAAACTTCTGGAGCGATTCGATCAGCAGGTAATTGATCGGAAACCAGATCGGCCCGCGCCAGTTTGAGTTGCCGCCGAAGAGATTGGTCTGCGACTCGCCGGGCTCGTAGTTCACCACTTTCCGCTCGCCGCGGATGTCGAGAACGTAGGGATGCTCCTGGTGAAATTTGCTCACCGAGCGAATGCCGTACTCGCTCAGGAATTCATCCGGATCGAGCATCCGCCGGAGCAAACATTTCATCCGGTGCCCGCGCGTGAGTGCGATCAGGCGGCGGTCGCCCGCGCCCGGCTCCTGCCAGCGCGAGATGAGGCCGGCGAGGTCGGGCCGGTTCGTGAGGTACCATTCCAGCCGCTCCTTGAAACCCGGCATCGCGTCGAGCAATTCCGGCTCGATTGTCTCCACCGCGAGCAGCGGCATCAGCCCGACAAGCGAACGGACGCGGAGCGGCAGATAGCGGTCGCCCGGGGTGTGCAGCACGTCGTAGAAAAACTCGTCTGCCTCGTCCCAGAGCCCGATCCCCTTGCCGCCCGCATTGTTCATCGCCCCGGCGATCCCGAGGAAATGCTCGAAGAACTTCGTCGCGATGTTTTCGTAAACCGGATTCTCCCGCGCGAGCTCGAGGGCGGTTCGCATCATCGTTAGGCAAAACATTCCCATCCAGCTCGTGCCGTCGCTTTGCTCGAGTCGGCTGCCATCCGGGAACGGCGCGCTCCGGTCGAAGACGCCGATGTTATCGAGCCCGAGGAAACCACCCTCGAAGATGTTGCGTCCGCCGGAGTCCTTCCGGTTCACCCACCAGGTGAAATTGATCAGTAACTTATGAAAAATCGTCTCGAGAAAAGCGCGGTCGCCTTTCCCGGTCTTGCGCTGCTCGATCTTGTAAATGCGCCACGCCGCCCAGCCGATCACTGGCGGATTTACGTCGCTGAAGTTCCACTCGTAAGCGGGGATTTGCCCGTTCGGGTGCTGGTACCATTCGCGCAGGATGACATCGAGCTGGCCCTTCGCGAAATGCGGATCGACCAGCGCGAGCGGGATGCAATGGAAGGCCAGATCCCACGCCGCATACCAGGGATATTCCCAGCAGTCCGGCATCGACATCACCCTCTCGTTGAAGAGATGGCGCCAGTCGGAGTTCCGGCCAGTCTTACGTTCGTTAGGCGGAGCCGGTTGCGCGGGATCGCCCTCCAGCCATTGTTCGACCACGTAGTAGTAGAACTGCTTCGTCCAAAGCATTCCGGCGAGCGCCTGGCGTTGGATCGCGCAATGTTCCGCGCTCAGGCAGCTCGGCTCGAGCGCGGCATGGAATTCATCCGCTTCCTTGATCCGCTGCTGGAAGATTTGGTCGAAATCGGAGAACGAAGTCGCCGCGGGCGCGAGCCGCAGCCTAACGACACGTGATTCGCCGGGCGGAATCTCGAACCGGTAAAGCGCGCCCGCTTTCGTCCCGGTCTGCTCGGGGTTCACCGCTGCGGTCTGGCGGTGCACGACGTACTCGTGGAACGCGTCCTTCACGAACGGCACCTGGTTCGGCACGCCGTAGAGTTTTTGCAGGTTCGTTTCGTTGTCGGTGAAGAGCAGCTCGTTCGCGCCTTCGCAGAGCAGCCGGTATTCACCCAGCGCGTGATGGCTCGCCTCGACCACCGCGACGTTCGCGGGATGCGGTTTGCCGGCGCGCAGATTCGGCCGGCGATCGTCGTTCCCCCAGCTCCAGGTGTTCCGAAACCAGAACGTCGGCAGGAGATGGATCGCGGCGGTTTCGGGGCCGCGATTCGTGACCGTTGCCCGGATGAGCTGATCGTCGGAAGCGTCCTTCGCGTATTCGAGCGTGATGTCGAAGAAACGGTTCTCGCTGAAGCACACCGGTATCCCAGAGTTCGAATTCCCCCTCGTGTTTCGGGCGCCCGCTATTCCGCCTGCACGAGTTCCTCGTAGGGATAAGCCGCCTGCGGATAACGATAAGTCATCCGCATGTAGGAATGCGACGGCGTGTTGTCCTCGTAAAAGAAAATCTCTTTCCCGTCCTCGCCGCAATTCCCCTGCGGCCCGGTGAGCCCGAAAAGCCGCTCCTTCAGGATCGGGTCGCGCCCATTCCAGAAAGTGAAAGCGAAACAGAGCCGCTGCTTGAAATCCGAGACGCCGCCGATTCCATCCTCACCCCAGCGATAGGCGCGCGACCGGGCGTGATCGTGCGGGAAATAATTCCAGGCGTCGCCGTTCGCGCTGTAATCCTCCCGCACCGTGCCCCACTGCCGGTCGCTCAGGTAGGGACCCCAGAGATGCCAGCGTTCGGAACGATGGTCGTTCTCGGCGAGGCGTTTTTCTTCGGCGTTCATCGAGTGGAAGACGAGTCCTGCATTCGTTAGGTCATAGGGAACGGCGCGCGCGCTGTCGATCAAAACCGTGCGCAATTCCAGATCGTCTTCCGGCCCGCCCCGCGCTAGGAACAGGGATGCCACGACTGCTTCTTTGCTGCGGGCTGGTCCCTTTCGCGCTCAGCGCCGCCGCGCTGGCCGAGACCAGCCTAACGATCTACAACCAGAATTTCGCGGTCGTTCGCGAAGCCGTTCCGCTCGAGCTGCGCGCTGGCGCGACGGACATTCACTTCGCGGATTTCGCGCCGCAGCTCGAGGCGAGCTCGGTCATCCTGCGCGATCCGGCGGGCGCGCATCCCTTCCGCGTCGCGGAGCAGAGTTACCGTGCCGATCTCGTTACCCAGTCGACCTTGCTGCGGCATTTCGAGGGGAAAACGATCGACTTTCTCGTTCATCAACCGACCAAGCCCGACGCGATCGTTCCAGGAAAAATCATCCGCGGCGGCGACGACCGCAGCGAACAAGTGCCACCGATCATCGAGGTCGACGGCAAGCTGCGGTTCGAACTCCCGGGCACGCCGCTTTTCCCGGATCTGCCCGCGGAAGTGAATCCAAAGCCAGCGCTCGATTGGAAAATCGAGAGCGCCAAGCCCGCTAAATTCGACGCCGAGATCACTTACCTGACCGGCGGGATGGGCTGGAACGCGGACTACAACGCGGTCATTCCCGAACAGGGCGACGCGCTCGAGATCGCCGCCTGGATCACAATCACGAACCAAAGCGGTCACCGTTTCGAAAACGCGCGCGCGAAGCTGATTGCGGGGAGTGTGAGCAGGCTCCAGCCGCCCGCGGAGTTGAAAAGCATGGACACAGCCGAGCGCACAGTCGTGACCGGCTCCTACATTCCAGTCCCTCAGACCGCCTTCGACGACTATCACCTTTACACTTTGCCGCAGCCGGTAACGCTGCGGGATCGCGAGAGCAAACAGATCGAGTTCACTCGCGCGAGCGACGTCGCCTCGCAACGGGTCTATCTCTTCGATGCCACCGGCTACGACCTGCCGACGGCTCCTCCGCAAGGGCCGATGGTGGATGAAAACTGGAATACCCAGGACGCGACGAAGGTCGGGATCATTCGTGAATTCAAAAACAGCGAGGGTAACCATCTCGGCATTCCGCTCCCGGAGGGCCGTTGGCGCTTTTACCGGCGCGCGGCCGATGGGCAGCTTGAGTTCATCGGCGAGCACCAACAGGATCACGTCGCAAAGGATGAAACGTTGCGAATTTTCACCGGCACCGCCTTCGATCTCGCGGCGGAGCGGAAGCAGACCAACTTCACCCTCGACCGCGCGCAGCACACGATGGACGAAGCGTTCGCGATCAAACTGCGCAATCACAAGACCGAACCGGTGGAGATCAAGCTCGTGGAGCACCTCGACCGTTGGCGCAGCTGGGACATCGCAGAGCACTCCGCCGATTTCACGAAACGCGACTCGCACACGATCGAGTTCGTCGTCCGGCTGAAACCGGACGAGGAAAAAAGCGTGAGTTACCGGGTCCGCTACACGCAACTACCAGCGAAGTTCTAGCCGCCTCAGCGGAGATACTTCGCATACCACGCGAGATAACGCTGGTAACGATCGAGCAGGTAACTCGGCTTCCGGATGCCGTGGAATTGCCCGGGATAGATCACCAGCTCGGTCGGCACGCCTAACGAGCGTAAGGCCTGATACATCTGCTGGCTGTTCAACAGCGGCACATTGAAATCGTCCTCGCCGCAGAGAAAGAGCGTCGGCGTCTTGATCTTATCCGCATGAAGAAACGGATAGGAGATACGACTCCAGATCTCCGGGTGCTCCCAAGGTTTGCCAAGTTCGTAATCATAATCACGAATGTATTGGTCAGTGCCGTAGCCGGCCAAACTATTGGAGATGGAAGCGCCGCTCGTAGCCGCCTTGAAACGCGTGGTCGAGGCGATGAGATAGTTAGTCGACATCCCGCCATAACTCCAGCCACCGACCCCGAGCTTTTCCGGGTCAGCCAGCCCGCGCTTCACCGCGTCGTCAACCGCGGCGAGATCGTCCTCCACGTCGACGTGGCCCCAGTTGGCAAAAATTCCCATCGCGTAATCCGTGCCGCGGCCGGTCGAGCCGCGCGGGTTCGGGAGAACCACAAGATAGCCCTGCGCCGCGAAGAGCTGCTTCTCGAAATCGAAGGCGCAGGCGTATTGCGACTGTGGACCGCCATGCGGACGAAGCAGCGTCTTCGCTTTTGCACTCCTTTTCTCGTTAGGCGGATGAACCAGAAAACCATGGACTTCGGTTCCGTCCTTGCTTTGGAATTTCGTTTCCTCCGAAGCGCCGAGCTGGAACTGCGCGAGCCAGCTGTCGTTCTGCTTCGTCACGCAACGCAGGTCGTTCGGGTCGATCGCGAAGATCTCAAAGGGCCGTTCCGGCGTGCTTGCGCGCGCAATCACTTTCCCATCGCGACTCACATCGTAGGCCGTGACTGCGCGCCGCCCACCGACCACCGGAACTGGCGCGCCCCCTTCCGCAGGCACACGCACCAGCGTCTCCGCGCCGTCGTCTTCCAGCACGGCGAAAATTGATTTCCCATCGGTCGTCCAATGCGGTTGGGCGAGATTCCGGTCAAGCTCCGCGGTCAGGTTTTTCACCTCACCGCCGACGACCGAAATCGTTGCGAGCCCATGGGCCGCGTATTCGATCTTCTTCGGATCGCCGCCGCGAATGTAGGCGATCGTTTTCCCATCAGGACTCCAGGCCGGGGCGCTCTGCCAGTCCGGGTGCGCGTCCGCTTCCGGTGTGGTCGTGAGCTGCTTTTCCTTGGCGCCCGCTTTCGCCTCGATCAGGTAGATATCCCAGTTTTCCGTACGATCGGGATCGTCGCCGCGTTTGGTCACGAACGCGATCTGCTTCCCATCCGGCGACCACGCCGGCAGCGTCTCATCGTGCGCTCCACTCGTTAGGTTCTCCACCTTTTTCGTCGTGCAATCGAGCAGCTTCAGGTGCGACCAATGGTTCGTCAGGTAACCCTCCACGTCCTGCTTGAACTGGTAGCGATCGATCACGATCGGCGGGACGGTTTTCTTTTCCTTCTCCTTCGCTTCCGGATCGCGCGGATCGGGATCCTTCACTACGAGCACCAGCCGCTTCGAATCAGGCGCCCAGGCGAAATCCTCCACGCTGCCCTTTTCCTTTGTTAACTGTTCCGCTTCGCCGCCGGCCGCGTTCAGGAGCCAGACCTGGTCATTCTCCCGCTCGTCGGCGCGGCTGGAAAGAAAGGCGATCCATTTTCCATCCGGGCTCCAGCGCGGATGCGACTGTGCTTCCAGGCCAAAAGTAACCGCGCGATTCTCCGAGCCGTCCCATTTCGCGAGCCAGAGATTGTGCGGCTGCTTGTCCTTCTCCAGGTCCACCGTGCCGACCACATAGGCCACGGTTGTTCCATCCGGCGAGAGATTTGGCTCATCGACGTCGCGCAGCCCGGCAAAATCCTCGGGCTTGAGCAAGCGGGCCGGCTCCGCGCCTAACGACGCGGTAGCAACAAGGACGGAGACGAGAAGCAGGCAGCCGCGGGATTTCATTAGAAGCAGCCAATACACGAAGCCTCCGATCGAAGCGAGCCTCGAGACGAAATCGCGGACGCGCGGAAGCGCATCCCTCCGGAGGACCTGCTTCCGCAGGTCCTCTCGCCGGACCGTGCTATGTCTTCTTCGCCTTAATGTAGGCGTTCACCTGGTCCTCCAAAATCTCCAGTGGCAACGCGCCGTTCCCGAGGATCTGATCGTGAAACTCTTTCAGGTCGAATTTCGCGCCTAGCTCCTGCTCCGCGCGCGTGCGCAACTCGCAGATTTTCAGCATCCCGACCTTGTAGGCGCAGGCTTGCCCGGGCAGGACGATGTAGCGCTCGATCTCGGCGGTTACTTCCTTTTCGCCCATCCCGGTTTTCTCCAGCATGTAGGCGATCGCCTGCGCGCGCGTCCAGCGTTTCGCGTGGATGCCGGTATCGACCACCAACCGAACCGCGCGGAAGAGCTCGCCCTGGAGCCGGCCGAGATCTCCGAAGGGATCGTGCGCATACCAGCCCGCATCTTTCGCGAGCCACTCGGCATAGAGTGCCCAGCCTTCCTGATAGGCGGTGAAAGGCAGAATCCGGCGAAACTGCGGCAGGTCTTTCAGTTCCTGCGCGGTCGAGATTTGCCAGTGATGACCGGGAACGCCTTCGTGATAGGCAAGCGTCGGCATCGTCCAATTCGCCAGCTCACTCATGTCGCGCAGATTCGCGTAGAAGACGCCCGGCCGCGTCCCATCGAGCGCGGCGGACTCATAGTAGGCGCCGGGCGCGGTCGCTTCCTTGAAGACCGGCACGCGCCGCACTTCGCAGCGGGCTTTCGGCGTGTGGGAGAAAAGCTGCGCGCAATTCCGGGTCGCGTCATCGATCAGGCTCTGGTAGCGCGCGAGTGCGGCGGCCCGACCCTTATCGTCGTTAGGGAACTCGAAGCGCGGATCTTTCCCGAGCGCTTTCATCGCCGCGCCAATCGGCTGGCCGGCATAACCATTGGCATCGAGCAGGGTCCGCATCTCCGCTTCGATCCGGGTGACTTCGCTCAGCCCGAGCGCGTGGATCTCATCCGGCGGCATCGTCGTAGTCGTGTTCTCGTGCAGCACCGCGGCGTAGTAGGCCGCGCCATTGGGCAGCTTCCAGACGCCGTCATCGGTGGTCGTCTTCGGGAGTAGGTTTTGGAAGTAATCGATCAGCTTCTGGTAAGCCGGGTAAACCGTGGAGTTCACCGCGATCTCGACCTGACGCTGGTAATCCGCGCGCTGTTGCTCGCTCAGGCTCCCGATCTTCGCCGCGCGGGTTTTGAAAGAAGTCGCGAGGATATTCGCCGCGGGCGGTTGGGCGATGAAGTCGCGCATTTCCTTGAGCACTTCCTCGACCACGAAGCGCGGGGGAATGATCCCCATCTGCTCGCGCAGCCGGAGACCTTCCAGCGTCTGGTCAAACTTCCGCGGGAGCGCGTGCAACCGGTCGAGATAGTAACCGCAATCGCGCGGCGCAAGCAGCCGGTGCGTGTTCGCCATGAAACCCGGGAACTGGTTCTGCACCCCGAAAAGCTGGTTCACCGGATAGTTATAGAACTGGAACTCTGCCCCCTCGACCTGGCGCTGGAGAAACCATTCGAGCACCCGGGTGGAGAGGCGCTGCGAGGCGGACTGGCGCGCGAGCGGATACTCGCGCAGCTGCGCCAGGTCCTTCCGGAAACGAGCCGCGACCGCCCGCTCATGGGCGGGCGATTCATCGCTCAGCTTCGCGTTATGCCCGGTGATCCCAAACTGCTCGACCAAGCCTAACGAGGAAAGGAGTTCCGGCTCGGAGAAAAGCGCCTCGGCAAAGACCTTGTCGTAAAAAAGATTCAGGCTCCAGGGCCGGAACCAGATCAGGTTGACGAGAAAGATCGCGGCCGCGACCACCAGCACCGCGACGATCCCGCCGAGCCATTTCAGAATGCGTTTGAGCATCCGAAGAGAAGGGCGAAGCGCGGTCGCGGCGTCAATCTCAAAAGACCCGCGGCAAATGCGAACGAGCTGCTGGCTGTGGCAGGGCACCTGCTTTAGCCAACCGCGCCCGAGCAGGGCAACGCCACCGCCCTCATGCCATCCATCGACCCGTCTGACGAACCGGGCCAGCAACTCCGCCACGCGGCGCGCTGGCTGGCACTGGCTATTGCCGCGATCGCGGGGCTGGCCTTGCTCGGCTGGAAAATTCAAAACCAGACGCTGCTCCGGATCGCGCCCGGCTTCGCAGCGATGACGGCAAATACCGCGCTCGGGTTTTGCCTGAGCGCCGCGGGGCTCTTCTCACTGGCACACCGGCCGCAACCAAGGCGCGATCGATGGAATATTTTCGGATGCGTTTGCGGCGCGCTCGTCACCCTGCTCGGCGCGGCCACGCTGATCGAATACCGCTTCGGGATCGACCTGCGCATCGACGAGTTTCTCTTCACCCAGCCGGCGGGTGAAGGTTATTTCGCCGGGCGGATGTCGGACTTGTCGGCTTTTAATTTCGTCTGCCTCGGGGCGGCGCTGGTGCTCTTCTTCAATCAAAGGGTAAGCCGGCTCGCGCAAGGGCTCGTCTTGTTCGGCGCGTTCGGAACGCTGCTTGCGATCATGGGGCAGCTCTACGGTTTAAACCCGGTGCACGCCGACCCGCGCTACAACGCGGTCGCGCTCAACACCGCCCTCTGTTTCCTGCTGCTCAGCGCGGGGATTTTTTGCGCACGGCCCGACGCCGGATTCATGCAGCTCTGTGCCAGCCACGGCGTGAGCGGCACGATGGTGCGGCGGCTTTGCCCGGCGGTCATCCTGCTGGGGTTGCTTGGTGGCTGGCTGCGGTTAGTCGGTCACCGACATGGGCTTTTCACGCCGGAACTCGAGACCCTGATCTTCAGCGCGGCGAATATTCTTATGTTCGTTAGTCTGGTTTGCTGGAACGGGTGGTTCCTTTTCCGGGCCGAGCAGGGCAAGGCGCGGGTCGAGACTTCGCTGAACGAGAGCCTGAAGCGCTTCGTTTTTCTCGCCGACACCATGCCGCAGATCATCTGGACGGCGCGGCCGGACGGCGGCCTCGATTATTATAATAAGGCTTGGTATCAATACACCGGCCTAACGTTCGAGCAGACAAAGGACTGGGGCTGGGGTCCGGTCCTGCATCCAGAAGATCTCGCGCCATGTCTCGAGCGCTGGACGGAATCGGTCCGCACGGGCGAGCCCTACGAAGTGGAGTATCGCTTCAAGCGCGCCACCGATGGCGCCTGGCGCTGGCACCTCGGGCGGGCATTGTCGATGCGCGACGAACAGGGCGCGATCATCCAATGGGTCGGCACCTGCACCGACATCCACGGCCAAAAGAGCGCGAAGGTGGAGCTCGAACGGCGAGTCGCGGAGCGGACCGAAGAGTTATCGGTCGCGAACACGCTCCTGAAATCACAAATCCTCGAGCGCGAACGGGCCGAGACGAGGAACGAGCAAATCCTCGAGAATTCGCTCGACGTCATTTGCACGATCGATGAGCAGGGGCGCTTCACTCAGGTGAGCGCGGCCGCACGTAGCGTCTGGGGTTACGCTCCGGCGGAATTGATCGGCCGGCGCTACATCGACCTCGTCCATCCGGAAGACCACGCCAAGACAAACCAACGCGCTGCGCAAATCATGCAGGGTGAGACGGTGACCGATTTCGAGAATCGCTACATCCGCAAGGATGGCTCCCTCGTCGCGATCAATTGGGCAGTAAACTGGTCGCAAAGCGAGCGGACCATGTTCTGCGTGGCGCACGACATGACCGATCGCCACGAATCGACCGCGCAACTGCGCGCCTCGGAAGAGCGTTTTCGTTCCGTCGCCCAGTCGTTAGGCGACGCCATCATTTCCTCCGACGCCGAGGGGCGAATCATCTTCTGGAATCAAGCCGCGGAAGCGATTTTCGGGCATTCCCCGGTGGAAGTGCTCGGGCAGCCGCTCAGCCTCATCATGCCGGAGCGTTTTCGCGAGATGCATCGTCGCGGGATGCAGCGCCACCAGACCACCGGCGAAACGCGAGTCATCGGAAACACCGTGGAACTGGAGGGCTTGCACAAGGACGGACGCGAATTCCCGGTCGAGCTTTCTCTTTCCACCTGGGAGACCGGCGAAGGGCGTTTCTACACCGGCATCGTGCGCGACATCAGTCTGCGCAAGAAGATCAAGGAGGAGCTGCACGAAGCCAAGGAAGCCGCCGAAGCGGCGAGCCAGGCGAAGAGCGAGTTCCTCGCCAACGTCAGCCACGAAATCCGCACCCCGCTCAACGGCATCCTCGGCATGACCGATCTCGCGCTCGATCTCGAGCTCTCCGCGGAAGCGCGCAAGCACCTCGGCGTGGTGAAGACCTCGGGCCTCTCGCTCCTTGGGTTGCTCAATGACCTGCTCGATTTCTCGAAAATCGAAGCCGGCAAACTGACGCTCGAAGAGATCCCTTTCGACCTCCCGCGCGCGCTCGAAAACACCCTCGAACCGCTTCGCAACCGCGCGCAAAACAAAGGCCTCGCTCTGCTCCTGCGCCTCGACGACGCGATCGCGCGCACCGTCGTCGGCGACCCGACGCGGCTCGGCCAGATCATCACCAACCTCGCCGATAACGCGATCAAGTTCACCGACACCGGGGTCATCACCATCGCCCTGCGGAAAGTCGCGCAGCCGGGCCGCCAGATCGCGATCGAGTTCGCCATCTCCGATACCGGGATCGGGATTCCGCGCGACAAACAGGAGCTGATTTTCCAGGCCTTCGCCCAGGCCGACGGCTCGACCACGCGCCACTACGGCGGCACCGGACTCGGTCTCGGCATTTGCGCGCGCCTCGTCGAGCAGATGGATGGAAAACTGGAAGTTGAAAGCGAGCTCGGACGCGGGAGCAAATTCCATTTCGTCGCGCGCTTCGGCTTGGTCGATCACGAACTCACCGCGCCCGCGCTTCCCATCGACCAGCCGGCGCTCCCGCGCCGCACCGGTCTGCGCATTCTCGTGGCCGAAGACAACCCCGTAAACCGCGAGGTCGCGACGGCCATGCTCAACCGCGCCGGCCATCATCTCGCGATCGCCAACGACGGCCACGAAGCCGTCAGCCTCTATCAGCGCGAGCGCTTCGACGTCGTCCTGATGGATGTGCAGATGCCCGGGCTCGACGGGCTCGCCGCGACCAGGGAAATCCGCGCGCTCGAGAGTAAGCTCGGCCGCCGCGCCGCCATTATCGCGATGACGGCGCACGCCATGGCGAGCGATCGTGAACGCTGCCTCGCCGCCGGGATGGATGCCTATCTGACGAAGCCCCTCTCGAAAGAAACTCTCCTCGCCGCGATCGACCACGCCGTGTTGCCCAGAGCCGAAAATCCTACGCACCGGCCGCCCGCGACCTCGCCGAAACTTACCGCGCGCCAAAGCCTCCTTGAACAGTTCGACGGCGATCATGCGTTGCTCGACCGGCTGAGCGCGATCTTTCTCGAGAACACCCCGTCGGTAATGGCGGATCTGCACGCCGCCGCCGCTAGTGCGGACGGGCCCCGCATCGAGCAACTCGCGCATGGCCTTCTCAGTTCTTTAGGCGTTTTCCAGGCCACGGCTGCGAGCAAAATCACATTGCGGCTTGAAGAAGCGGGCCGGAGCGGGCACTTATCCGCAGTCCCCTCCGATCTGCAGCAGCTTCAGGATGAAATCGATCGCCTTCTCGCCACCCTGGCAAACGAGCGATCCGTTCCCGTCCCGGCCTGAGGCCGCGCCGGAGCCGGCCCGTAACGCAGGCATCCCGATCGTGATCGCGGAGGACGACCCCGTCTCGCGCGAGCTGATCACCAGCCTCGTCGCGAAGTGGGGTTTCCAGAGCATCGTCACCCGCGACGGCCAGGAAGCGATGGCCGCGCTTCGCGCCACCGATGGCGCGGCGATCGCATTGCTCGATTGGATGATGCCCGGGATGGACGGCCTGCAAATCTGCCGCCGCGTCCGCGAGAGCGAGAAGACCGTTTACATCATCCTCCTCACCGCCCGCGGCGCGCGCGAGAACATCGTCGAAGGTCTGCAGGCCGGCGCCGATGATTACCTCGTGAAACCCTATGATAAGTCGGAGCTCTTCGCGCGGATCCAGGTCGGGCTGCGCATCCTCGACCTGCATAATTCGCTCGCGAAACGTGTCATTGAACTCGAAGCCGCTATGGCGGAAAACCAGCGCCTAAAGCACGATATTCCACTCTAGCAGAGGCGTGGGCTCGGCTTTCGCCGGACGAATCTCGAGCGCGCCCCGTGAGTTGAGACGCTGAGACTAACGAACACCGAATGTCGCAGGTAGGACCAAACCCTGCTACTTCCCGACCCCCCTTCTCGGCCAAGCTCCAAGCTGGAACTACGGGCGAAAGAGAACCGACCTAGCGGCACTCAATCAGCGGCAACGCTCCGAGGATGCTGCTCGAGTCTTTGACGATGCCGTCGGCGTTGGCGCGATTGTCTTTGGCACAGGTGCCCGATCGCCCGCTATAGGGCTTGCGCTGGTTATCCAGGTATTCCACTTGGAAGACCGCGCGACCCGCGGCGATGAACTGGCTGTAACCGACGCACTCATCATACTGGTTACACTCTTCGTTCAGGGCCCAGTCCGCGCCGGCATCGATCATCTGGCGCTCGAACGATCCCGGGCCGGTCGTGCTGCTCGCGCCATTTTTTAATCCCATCGACATCCCGCGGGCGTGCGCAGTGTTGATCATCCAGGTGTTAAACGCCACCTGATCCGCCTGGGTAATAACAAAGCCCGTCTTATAGTTATGCAGGTCGTCCAGGTCGGGCTCGATCCCGTCGCAACCCTTGGCCTGCGCCCGATCCAGGCGGGCGGTCATGATATCGCGCAGCGTCTTACCGGTAGGCCCGGGAGGCCCATCGAGGGCGTTGATGTTGACGAATCTCTCATCGGGAAAACCGTCGATCGGGCGCCCGAGGATTTCCGGCGCATAGTCGCCGGCATCCGCGCGCTGGTTGTTCCAGTCGCCTGACTCCACGTAGCAGACCACATAGATATCCTTGGCCTTGAGCCGGCTGATCAATTCCGGCGTCGCTTCCTCCGAGTCGATGTCATACATCTTGGGACCGGATAAGTGGTCGAGCACAGTCTCATTGACCACGCCGCTAAGTTGCCATTGCCAATGGTTCCCCGGACTGAGTGGTTTCCAGCCGGTGGCGCCGTTCCGTTTCTCTCCGGCGAAGCTTTGCGCAATGCCTGCCGCGCTGAGCGCGAGCAACAGCCCGCCGGCTCCCACGCTGAGCAGAGCCAGCGGAACTCTCCAGCGTCGGCGGGGCTTCGGCACACCGGAGGGTGAACTAGAACCATCGTTAGGTGCTGTGTTATTTCTCATACGCTAGGTCTTCCGATTCGAGCCGGCGCGCGAGCGATCGCTCACACTTCTCACTTTCCGCCCGCCCTCTCCCTTGTCAAAAGCCGGACGGCACTCACCAGGTCACTTCTTCGGGTGACTCACGAAGGGCTTCCGCGAATTTTCCGTAGCCAGATGACGCGAAGCCAGCCCTCGCGGAACTTATCGCCGAGGTGCGAAGCCTTAGCCGAGCGCACTTCGACTGACTCCCCTTTCGCGATCTCCTTCACGTTGTCGGGCACAAATGGTTTCTTAAAACTGGGCCGGCCGGTGCCGGAATCGAACTTATCCTGTGAGCCGAAGACCGGCTCGCCCGGGACCAGACAAAACCCCGCCCGACCGTGAATTTTATCTTGCCAGCCCGTGCGGTAATTTATTTACTCCTCGTAACCACCCACCCACCCAGACGCCCCCCGGTGTGGACCAATTTTCCCTTCGGACCGGGCGCCTCCCCAAAGAAAGGAACCCCCATGCCCTCCCGCCCGCTCCCCAATATCTCCCCTGCCCTCCGCCCCGACGCCTGGGCACCCACTCCCAATCCCGCCGCGCGCACGCTTACCACAGATACCGGGGCCCATGGGCGGCGCGAGCATTCCCTGGGAGAAACTGTGAGCGCCGACCCCAATCCCCTTGCGCCTTCCGCCCTGGAGGCGGAGCGCTTGAGACTCCTGCGCATCGTTCCCGACTACGGTTACGAAGTAGAGATTTCGTGGACGCGCCCAGCGCCCTACGAGACGATCCTCACGCGCGGTTCGCCTTCCGGTGCCGAGGGCAGGCTTTACATGATTCTCGGCTATCCCAGTTCACACGAGCCGAAGCTGTTTTACATCGGGAAAGCCTTTCCTCTCTCTGTCTCCCGGCGCCTGCGGCGGGCGGATCACCGCGAGCGTTATGCCCGCCTCCGCCGAGATCATCCCGATCTTTCGTTTCGAGTCAGTCTGGGCGCGATCAAGCTTCGCCCGGGTCACATCACCCCCGCCCGCCTCGAGGAAATCAAGAGCGTGCTCATCCTGGGGGCCTACCACTCGCGGGACACCCTCCTGAACAGGAACCGGCTGGATAGGTCAGGCTGGAAAAATCCCTACGTCATTCGGAACCTGCGCTTCCCGCGGCCCCTGCCCCGGGAAGTCCATCACGGCGTATTCATCCGTTGATTTCGCGTGCCGGGGCCTGGGCGCAGGAGAGGATTTAAGAGAATGAGAACCCTTCGGAGCATCCCTCCTCCTATCCCGTTAGTCCCCGTTAATCCTGTCTCCCCTTCCCTGCTTTCCTGCCTTTCTTATTCATCCTCCCATCCCGCAGATCCTGTTCTGAGAAGATTTTTTCTTGCCAGCCCTCGCGGCAATTTATTTACTCCCCGGAAACAACCCACCAGACGCCCCCGGCAAGGACCAATTTTCCCTCCGGACCGGGCGCCTCCAAATAGAAGGAATCCCATGCCCTCTCGTCGGCTCCCGAACATCCCGCCCCTCTCCAGCCCCGAAGAAGTGGCCGAAGCCGCCGCCGCCATCGTGCAGGGCGAAGCCGACCGCGGGAGCACCGAAGGCGTCGCCTACAAACCGATGGCCCTGCCCAGCGCCGCCGAAGTCGCCGCCGAGCTGGCCGCCTTCACCGCCGCGCGCAACTCGGCCGACCAGGCCGAGTTCAATACCAATCGCGAGCAGGAAGAAGCCAGCGCCCTCTACTCGGAAGCGCAGGCCCTCGCAACCGAGATCTACGACGAAGTGGACTTCTTCCACCGCAGAGACCCGAGCCCCGCCTCCCGCCGGGCCAAGAACCGCCGCTGGGGCGTTGGTGTACGTCTACGAACCTATCGACCCGGGGGATGCGACCGGACAGACGACGGGCGGCGCGCCCGCGGTTGACGCTGGCACATCGAACTCTTAGCACCCGAAGCACTTTCATCAGAAGGCCACGCCCAGACACAACCCATCGCAGAAACTATGGAACAAGCAGAAATATCAACTCACTCGACGCGGATGACGAAGCGCTACAAGGACGCATACCTCGTTGCGCGCGCCACGACTGGAATCGGCGGTACAATCAAAACCCTCGGCTTCGTTTTTGGCGGTATCGTCGCCCTAGTCGGCTTCCTTCTTGGGAGCCAAGGCTACCACCCCAACCCGATCCTCCAATACGGCGGCCTGATCTTAGGCGCGCTGATTGCCATTCCGCTTTTTGTGCTCGGCGTACTGGTGGCGGCACAGGGAGAAACACTCAAGGCCAGCCTCGACGAGGCTGTTCACACCTCGCCATTTCTTACTAACGACCAGAGAGCCGCCGTAATGTCGTTATAGGAAGGATCGGGATATTTCAGCCCATTCTTACTTGTCGAAATTTAGAGGCTTGACACATCCCGTCCCGCATCGCTTTGATCCACATTCTATGAATATGACCCCGCTTTGGACATGCCCGTTCTACATAATCCTCCTTAGTCTGGCCATCGTTGGCTGTGAAACGGAAGGAACAAAACCCACGAATCCCAGGAAGGCGGCCGTACATCATGACGAGGATTCACAGGCAAATGACCGTGATGACGAAACGGTTAAACCACCGCGGATCGGGATGTCCAAGTCAGAGGTGCGATCAAAATACGGCGAACCTGACTCAGTTAATGAATCAGCAAAGGGAGAGGTGTGGAGTTATCGCTTCAACCAGCCGGGAGCCAAAAGATTTATCCCGTTTCACGAGTATACGACTCTATATGAGAAGCCTCAGTCTGGCAGCATCATCTTCGGCTCAAATGGGCGGGTAAAGGATTATTCCTTTAGTAAGGGCCGCTCCCTAGGACACTATATGTTCGGCGGAGATTGAAAGCCTGATCTGCAAAGTCAGCCTCAACTCACAAAGTCACTATGAATACCAAACCCGCCCTCGCACTTGTACTTGCTTCCGCGCTTCTGGGTTGTTCAGGCAGGACAGCCGAATCGGACGCTCCACAGAAGACCGAAGCTCAAAGTCAACAGGAGTCTGACAAGCCGTCGGAATCAGATGCACGCCAAAAACTCGAAGCCCAGATCCAACAGGAGGCGAATGGACTCATCAAACTCGAATCCTTCCAAAAGACGGATGGCGTGATGCGCGATGTGATGGGCGTAAAGGCTTACGAGATGATCTATGCGGCTGAACTCCAATTTCTCGACGACTGTCTATGGAACGGGCCCAACGCGGCGCAGTGGGATGGGCACTTCCAAACGTCGCGCCCGGCGGCATCTTCAGAACTGTTTCGTCGAGACACTCTACAGACCCGTGAAGTAACCAAGCAACCCGGTTTAGACGCCCGATGGCTCAAAGGCGACCACCTTAAATTCAACGGTCGTATGAGCTTTGAGAAGACCGAACGAGGATGGCATTAATTTCTTTTGCTTATCGGTAGGTCGGAAGCCGGGGTCGGTCTGTGAATCGCGGCATTTTCTTTCATACGAGACTTAAAAGAGTCAGCAGCGTTTGTTCCAGCGGTGGAGGTTGCGCTGGCACAAAGTGTCTTGCTCGCTTTCTGTGGCGAATGTCCGCTAGAGCAGACTTATGAAAGAACTTGATTCCGGCCAGCTTTTCTCGGTGCGGTGCGATGAGTTGCCGTGGACGCCTTCGACTTTTGCGGCGGGGTTGTCGGTGAAAGATGTCGCCGTGACGGGTGGCCTGTACGCGGAAGCCGGGGTCAGTCTGTGAATCGCGGCATTTTCTTTCAAACGAGACTTAGAGGAGCCAGCAGCGTTTGTTGCCAGCGATGGAGGTTACGCAGGCAGAAAGTCTCTTGCTGGCGTTCCGTGGCGAGTGTCCGCTAAAGGCAGACTTATGAACGAGGTTGATCAGGGCCAGCTTTTCTCGGTGCGGTGCGCTGATCTGCCTTGGACGCCTTCGACTTTTGCCGCGGGGTTGTCGGTGAAAGATGTCGCGGTGACGGGTGGGCATGGAGTTGCAGCTGGTGCGGGTGGAGCCCGGGACGCGGATTCCCCTCCACACGCATGAGTGTCCGGAGTTCATCTATGTGCTGGAGGGTGAGTTGATCATCGGGTCGGAGCGTCTCGGTCCCGGGTCGGCGAGCGTGGCCAGTGTCGGGTCGGTTCATTCCGATGTCCGCTCCGAGACCGGCTGTGTGTTCGTGCTGGTGGATCGCCCGGTGTGAGCTTATTCCCGCAATCGGTCCGCGAGAGAGCTTCGTGGTTTTTGCTTGAGTCGGAGCGCCCTGGCTGCCTATAACTCCAGCCTTATAACCCATACACTTATGCGCCTTCTTGCTTTCTCCGCTCTGCTGCTCACGATCGCGACGGCTGCGGCCGGGCCGACGGTGCGGGTGCTTGTGCCGCAACTCGATTATCCCGGGGCCGATTACACGAGCACCTCGACTACGGCGGTCTCGAATAATGGCACGGTCGTGGGCTGGGTGCGCGACCCGTCGGGTCTCGCGGTGTTGTTTGAGCGGCTGCCGGGAAGTGGCTACACCACGCCGGTGGGTTTCCCGCACGCGCGGGCCACCTATGCCTGCGGGGTAAATATTTCCAACCTGGTCTGTGGCTGGTGCGAGGTGGCGGACGGGTCGGCGCACGGGTTTTTCTACGACCCGGCGACGGCTACCTTTACCCGCTACGATCTGCCCGACCGGGTCGGGACGAGGGTGACGGGGCTGAACGATGCGGGCGACTTCTGCGGCTCCACGGACTCCTCGGGGTTCGTGAGCATCGGCGGAGCGCTGGTGGAGTTCAGCGTCCCGGGGTCGGACTTAGTGTTCCCCGTCGCGATTAATAACCTGGGGCAGGTGGTGGGCAGTTACCGATTGCCGCGCAGTAGTCAGCTGCACGGTTTCTTCCGCGACGCGGATGGGACGCTGACTTATCCGATGGATTTCCCGGGCGCGATCTACACGCAGATCATGGGGCTGAATGACAACGGGCTGATCGCGGGCAATTACAACCTGGATGACGACCCGATCGCGCATGGTTTCGTGCGGCAGCTGCAGGGGCACTCGATTTCCTTCGATGTGGCGGGGGATTACGGCCCTTTCTTGGGGAACATCAATAATACCGGGCTGATGGTGGGCAGTTATTACCTCTCGTCCGACTCGCAGGGGCACAGCTTCCTCGCGCGCTTCGTGCCGTAGCTGGTAGGGATACGCGAGCCGACCCCTAACTACCCCCGAGCTGACCCTACTCCCCCGCTTGGTTGGTTCATCCGCCTCGCGGAGATCGGGGAGGCGGCCGCGCCACCCGCCCGCGACTTCATCATCCGACCGAGCAAGCGCGCCCGTCCGTGATCGGGCGGCACGCAGGTGACTCGCCGGGAGTGCCCGATTCTTGCTTTTGGGAATAAAAACTTATGAGAGCCAGGCTGACCCAACACGCCCGAAAGAGGTTGATCGAGCGGACTTCGCTCGAGGAATACGTGTTGCTCGGCATGCTCGACACTTTCTGCACCGCCGGGGCGGGCCATGAGCCGCACACCTCTCGCTGGCATCGGCTTTTCTACAGCAGCCCGGACGACCGCCACTTTGTCGCGATCCAGGATATGACGAACGGCGAGGTCATCACCATCCTGCCGCTGGATTACCATCAGAACCTCGCCTGGAAAGTTTCCCAGAAGAAATTGAACAAGGCGATGCGGCTCGCGGCTCCGCAGCGGTATGCCGCCTTATCGTGCCCTGCTCCGGCCGAGGGCACGACGTTTCAGATCGTCGGGATCTTTTGGAAGCCGGATATGACGAGGCTGACGAAAGGTCTGGGCACGTTCCGGTTCACGTCGATCCCCGCCTCCGGGGAGGAGGCGGCGGAAAATGACGCGCTCGTGGGGACGATTTTCGCCCGCATGAGACAGAAGAATCTCGACGCGCTCGATGTGGATGACATCGTGCTCTCGGCAGCGGAGGAGGGCCTCTATTACAAGCTCCCTTGGGAGCAGATTGCCTCGTTTTCCCTGGCATCCGACCGGGCTCCGGATGGGACTGAAATGACGGGCACCGAGGAGGAAGCCGATGCCCAGGAGACGAGCGACTTCGAGGAACTCTGCCTGGCTGGCTCTCAAAATTGAGAATTTTGTTTAAATAAGTGACTATCTGATGGTTGCGAACCTGTAAATGGCAAATCTCCAGCCGGTTTTGCCATTTACAGGTCTGACAGCGGGGTTTCGGGCGGCGGATCTGGTGCTGACAGTTCGGAAAGAGCGAGTTTGGCACGGCGGGCGCGAGTTTGCGGTTCGGAAAGGCTTGGTTTCCACGTCGGGCGGGAGCTGACAGGTCGGAAATCGGGCGGCCGACGGGCCGGGAGGGGGCTGACGGTTCGGAAAGGGCCTCCCGCCAGGGCGGGAGCGGGCTTTCCGGGGCTGGTTTTGGAGCGCGGCGGGCGGGCGGAAACGGGGTTTCGCGGGGGGTGAGAAAGCGGGGCTTTTGGGTTGCTCCACGGGATCCTTCGACTGCGCTGGCGCTTCGCTCAGGATGACGATGTCGGAGGACTTCTCCTCGCGGGGCGCCGCCGCCGGCGGTCAGCGCTTCCCGGTTTTGTCGTAGAAGAGAATGTTCACGACCAGCGCGAGCCCACCGCCGACGGCGGCGAGGAAGAGCAGGATGGCGAGCCCGGGGTAACCCCAGATGCGGAAGCTGGTCTCGACTCGCATGAGCATGGCGGCGCCGACGATGAGCGCGGCGAGGACGAGGCCCATAGTGATCCGGTTGGCGACCTTCTGGAAGCCTTCGACGAGCGTGTTCTCGTCGATCGCGTCGACGCTCACCTTGAGCTCGTTGTTCGCGATCGCGTCGAGGATTTTGTTGATCCGCGACGGGAGGCGCTGGAGCAGGTCTTTCAACTCGAGGACGCCGCTGAAGAGGTTGCCGGGCGAGAGTCCGCGGACGAGCCGCTGTTGCATGATCTGGGCGGCGTTGCGGCGGATGGAGGCGTTCGGGTCGAAGTCGGGCGCGATGGCGCGGCCGACCTGGTCGAGATTCAGCAAGGTTTTGCCGAGCATGGAGAGCTCGGGCGGGACGCGGATGCCGCTCTCGGCTGAGCTCTGGGTGACCTGGAGAACGAGCCGGCCGACCTGCATGTTTTCGACGGTGGCGCTCTGCTGCTGCGCGACGATCTCGCCGATCCGGCGGGTAAATTCCTTCGGGTCGAAGTCCTCTTTCTTCTCGCCGATCTTGATTGCGACGTTGGCGGCTTCGTCGCCGCGGCCCTCAGCGATCGCGAGCAGGAGCTGGAGCAGGTCTTCCTGCAGCCGCGGCATGATCCGGCCGACCATCCCGAGGTCGAGCAGCGCGATCCGGTAGTCGGGGGTGATGAAGATGTTGCCCGGGTGCGGGTCGGCGTGGAAGAAGCCGTTGACCAGGATCTGCTCGAGGTAGGCGTGAAACATTTCCTCGGCGAGCTCGGCGCCGTCGAATTCCATCCGGGCGAGCGGGCTCAGGTCGGTGATTTTTTTTCCGGGCACGAATTCCATCGTGAGGACGCGCGAGGTGCAGTAGTCGCCGATCGGCGCGGGGACGATGAGGTGTGGAAATTCGCGGAGCTGCTCGCGCAGGGTGGTGAGGTTGGCCGCTTCCTGGCGGTAATCGAGCTCCTGCAGCAGGCTCTTCCGGAACTGCGCGAGGAGCTGGCAGAACTCGTAGCGTTTCCCCATCTCGGTGTGGTGATCGAGGAAGTCGGCGATGTCCTCGAGCGCCTCGAAGTCCTCCACCATCCGCTCGCGGATCTGCGGGCGCTGGACCTTCACCGCGACCGCGCGGCCGTCCCGCAAGGTGGCGCGATGGACCTGGCCCAACGACGCCGCGGCCATCGGCTGGTCCTCGAAATTCTGGAAGGCTTTCGAGAGGCGGACGCCGAGCTCTTCGCTGACGATTTTCTCGACCTCGGCGAAGCTGAACGGCTCGACTTTATCCTGGAGCCGCGCGAGCGCGTCGAGGTAGGCGGGCGGGAGTAGCTCGACGCGGGTGGAGAGGAGCTGGCCGATCTTGACGAAGGTCGGGCCGAGCTGTTCGAGATCGCTGGCGAGCTCGTCGGCCTTGGCGGCCTGCTCGGGTGGGATTTGCTCTTCGGCGGTGAGGGTTTCGCCGAGGCCGCTCGTCTGCACCAGGTCGGAGCGGCCGTACTTCATGAAGATCCACGCGATCTGGCGGTAGCGCTTCAGGTGTTGCGGATTGAGTGAGATGGCCATGTGGGAAAAGACGCCGCGCGTCTTTCTCGGAAACGTAACTCGGACGTCCATTGGCCTTTCCGAAGTGCGCGGGAGGCCGCGGGCAGCCGCTGTTCACCCGCAAAAAGAAAGCGCGCCTTCCCGCAAAGGAAGGCGCGCGCTGAAACTATCGCGACTCGTTAGGCCGTGGCCGTGGCGTAGCTCGCTTTATCGTCTTTCTCGAGCCAGTCGAACAGCGGGGTCTGCGAAGCGTCGAGGCCGAGCGGCTTCACAGCGTCCTCATACCACTCGCGCTTCTCCGGGTTGTTGTAGGGGTTCGTCTGGAGCATTTCTTTGCGCCAGGCCGCCTTTTCCTCGTCGGTCTTCGGGGTGCCGTGCGCATCCATCCACTTCACCATCCCGGCGTCGTCGGTGCCCTTCTCGACCTCGGCCTTGAAATCGTCGCCGGTTACGCCCTTCCAGCCGAAGAGCATGTTATCGAGCGGACAATCGAAATGATATTCGCCGATGTCGCCGCCATTCACGAGTGCGCGGCATTTATCGAGCGTGCGGCCGAGAATGACATAGCCGCCCAGTTCCACTTTCGGGCTGCGGGGAGCCTGCTTGGTTAAATCCTTACCTTTGGTGTTGTTATCCATCCTCCACCCTACGTGGCGCGGGCCGGCCGGGCAACTGAAGCGCCGAAATCGCGCGGCGGAGGGACGCGTTCGGGGGCTGCCCTTCGATTCCCTTCATATGAGCCAAAACAAGGAAATAATCAGCACACTCAACAGCTTGATCGAAACGCTGAAGGACGGGCAGGAAGGCTTCAAACAATCCGCCAGCGGGGTGGATGACAGCCAATTGAAAACCACCTTCGACCAGCTTTCGCTCCAGCGTTCGAAATTTGCCGGCGAACTGCAAAGCGAAGTCGTGAAACTCGGCGACCCCGATCCGGAAGACTCGAGCAGCACGACCGGCGCGCTCCATCGTACCTGGATCAACATCAAGGGCGCGGTCACGAATCGCGATCGCCACGCCATCCTCGCGGAAGCGGAGCGCGGTGAAGACAGCGCCGTCGCGGCCTACAAGGACGCGATGCAGCAGGAACTGCCGGCGCCGATCAAGGACATCGTGATGCGTCAATCGACCGAAGTGAAAGCCGCGCACGACAAGATCCGCGGCCTGCGCGACGCCGCGGCCCAGAAGTAACTCAGACTTAGCAAAGCCATTGAACAGGGCGGAATGCTTCGGCATTCCGCCCTTTTTCTTTTCCGGCCAGGGGGATGCTACTTTTATCTTGCTGAGTTAGAGCCGGTTCTGTCAGGTTCGCCAAATGATTCCTCCCTATGAACCCGCGCCACCGGATCGCTATTGCCGACTCTTCGCGCCCACAAATCCTACTTTCGACCTCGAAGTGATGGAAAAGCTCGGCGCGTCGATGGAGTCCGCCCAGACGCGAATCCCTCCGGAACGGCTCCGGCATCCGCTCCCCGCGGGTTACACTTACTTCGGGCAGTTTCTCGATCATGACCTCACCCTGGAAGAAACTCCGCTCGCGGAAGCGACCCGCTTCGCCTCGATACCCGCCACGACGGTGAACGCGGCCGATGCGCGATTCAATCTCAACCATCTCTATGGCGCGGGGCCGGGTTCCGTGCGGCACGGTTCACTCTATGAGACCGATGGCTGTTCCTTCCGCCTCGGCACCGTCCGCACCAAAGAGGGTGAGACCTTCGACCTGCCCCTGGGAAAAGAGGGCGAGCCTGCCTCGGCTGAATCCCGGAATACCGAGAACCTTATCCTGCGCCAGTTCTGCGTGATCTTCCTGAAGCTGCATAACCTGGCGGTGCAGGAGTTACCCGCCACGCTCGATCCGCTGGAGCGATTCCAGCGCGCGCGCAACCGGGTTTGCTGGCAGTACCAATGGCTCCTGCGTGAGGACTTTCTCTACCAGTTGGTGACACACGACGTTTACGACCAGGTGGTAACTCGCGGCCAACACAAGATCGATTGGCCGCGCAAAGGGTTTGCGATTCCGGTGGAATTCTCGCAGGCGGCTTTTCGCTTCGGCCATAGCATGGTCCGCGAGAGATACACCTTGAATCCGGAGAATCGGAAAGTCGAGTTACGCGTCATTTTTGACCCCGCTCTGGGCGAGCAGCCGCTCGCTCCCGCCCTCGCGCTCGATTGGGCACGCTTCCTGGATACGAGTGAGTCGAGCTTAACCGGTCGCACCCGCGTGCCGGCGATGGCGATCGACACCACGATGGTGCCTCCGCTCTTCCACCTGCCCCCGGAAAAGGTACATCATCTGCACGAGCCGGACGCACCCGACCTGCCGAAGGCGCTCGCTGTGCGCACGCTCCAGCGGAGTGCGAGCACGAGACTGGCGACCGGCGAGGAGGTCGCGCACGCCCTGGGTTTCGTGCCGCTGCGCCAGCGCAAGCTGGAAGGCGGCGAGGAGGCATGGGCGAAGCTCGACGAGCTGGGATTGAGCGGCCGCACGCCGCTTTGGTTCTATGTGCTTCTGGAGGGTGAGATGGAATGCGGCGGCGTCTCTCTCGGCACGGTCGGGAGTCAGTTGGTCGCCGAAGTGATCGATGGCTGCCTGCGCTCGGATCCCGCTTCCTATCTCTCGTGTTTCGGGAGCGACTGGGAGCCGGCACCGTGGAAGATGCCGGATGGAACGATGAGGCCGGCCCGCCGGTTACTCGATCTCGCCCGAGTCACCGGACTGGCTGCCGACAGTTAGTTATTGATCCCAGCGGGACCAGGCCGCGAGCCACACCTTCTCGACGTCAAACTTCTCCCGTGTTCCCAGGTGTCCCGCGGGCGGGATGGCGAGCAGGTGCACTTTGTCGCGAGCCGCCTGGTTATCTTCGAGTATCCGCAGCTCGACATCGGTGGGCATGTTTGTAAAACCGCCGGCCTGCTCGAAAACCTGGCGCGCCCGTGCCGGGTCGGCGAGGCATTCCTGGCGCAGTTGTGCATCACTATCAAGACGCTTCAGGAAGAGCCACGCGCCCTCCTCTCGATCGTCTGCTTTATTCCAATCACTCATTTTGTCTCCTGGTTGCTTTCCTGCTCGTGCGCGATGGACGCCGAACGTAACTCGGCGACTCGGGCCGCCATCGCTTTCACCAGCGCCGGGTAACCCGGCAAGCTGCGGACCGAGTCAAATTGCGGGTCTAACTCGAGCGAACGGTAATCCAGGTTGCCCATCCCAAAGGCGCGCTGCAGGTAACCGAGAGCCTCCGCGCTTTTACCTAACGAACTCAAGACTCCGGCGAGACGATAGGCCCCCTGAGGATTTCCTGGCGCCTTGCCGTAGTCGTCGCGGGCTTTCGCGAGGGTTTGCTGGAGCAGGCTTTGGCCCGCTTCGTTTTCGCCCAGCGCAAGCCGAATGCGACCGAGCGCCGCCGGGAACGGGATCGCGCCGTCGGCCATCGCGCCATTGGGGTTAACCTGCTCTAACTCCTCGCAGAGTCTTTCGGCGGCGGACCAATTGCGCGCGAAGAATTCGATCCGGGCGGCGATGACCTTCGCAGTCGGAAAGCCCGGGAAGTTATCGAGGTGTTCGCGGTAGAGCTGGCGCGCGGCTTCGAATTTTCCTTCCAGAAGTTGTAACTCACAAAGCCCGATCCACCCATCCGGTTGATCCGGGTGCAGGGTCAGGATGCGCCGATAGATTTTCGCGGCGCGCGCATCTTCGCCGAGCGCGGTCCAGAAGCCGCCCGTGGGGAATTCGAAATCGCCGGGACCTTCCTGCACCACCTGCGCGATCCGTTGCCAGCGCAGGGCGAGGTCGGGCCGGCCGCCGATCGCAGTGTTCGTGGCTGCGCCCAGCACGGCCCCTTCGGTCGGGCCGCCTAACTCTACGGCCTGTAAGTCCTGCTCGAGACTGCCAACGATATCTCCCTCCTGGTAGAGCGCAGCGGCGTAAGCCCGGTGCGCCTCCGGGAGAGCGGGATTGAGCCGGAGCGCTTCCAGGGCCAGCGGCTTTATCCGGTCGGCCAGCCCCGGGGGCGTAGCGGCAATATAGAGCCGCGCCACAGCCGCCATCGCGAAGTCCGCCCGGGCGAGCGCGGAGGCCGGTTCGGCGTCCATCGCCTGTTGAAAGCAGGTCAGCGCGCGGTCGAAATCGACCTGGCCGCGCCGATCTTCGAAGCGATGACCTGCGCGCAGGTATTCGCTCGCGGTGCGATTGCGCAGCGCGGGGTCGAGGTCCGCGGCCGGAGCGCGCGGATCTTTCTCCAACGCGGACCAGATCTCGCCCGCGGCGAGGAGAGACAGGGTGGAAACAGAAGCGTCGCTGGTTTTCAGCTCATAGAGCTTCTGAAAAAGGACTTCTCCCGAGCTGGCCTCGATCAGGCGAAGAGCGACGCGCGGGCGGCCTTCCTTCTGCCGGATGGACCCGGTGAGCACGGTGCGAGTTGCGGCCTTCCGGCTCGCGAGGTGGATATCATCGCCGTCGCCGAGCGCGGAGGAGAGTAAGTCCAAGTGGGGATAACTCTCGACCTGGGACGGGCCGATCCGGCGCAGGTCCTTCTGCAGGGCGCCGGCTAAAGAATTAGCATAAGTGGGATCGGGCAGGACGTTGTCGAGATTAAGCAAAGGCAGAAAGGCGACGGAGTGTCGATAAGTCGTCGTCTGATCCACCGTTCGGGCGAGATTGCCTCGTTCGGTCACAAAGAACAGCGTGCTGGCAGCCAGGAGAGTTATCAGGAAACCGGAGATGGCTATAATCGGATTTCGGCGCGACCAGCGCCAGAGTCTCACGGGCGGCGAGAGCGGCCGGGCCTTGATCGGACGGCCTTCGAGCCAACGCTCCAAGTCTTCCGCGAGATCGCCGGCCGAATGGTAGCGGGCGCGCGGCTCGCGCTCGAGGCAGCGGGCGCAGATAGTTTCCAGGTCGCGATTCGCGCCCGGGACTAGCGAACGCAGCTTCGGCGCCGCTTTCTCCGCGGCCTGCCGGATCACCGCGAGCGCGTGCTCGCCGAGAAAAGGCGGCTGACCCGACAGCAGGCTGAAGAGGATCGCGCCCAAACTATAAACGTCCGCGGCCGGGGTGAGGTTCGCGGCGATTCCTTGCGCCTGTTCCGGCGCGATGAAACCGGGCGTCCCGAAAATCGTCAGGCTGCGGGTGAGATCGCTCGAAGCATCGAGCCACTTGGCGAGGCCGAAGTCGCTGACCAGCGTCTCGCCACTGCCATCGAGGAGCACGTTGCCCGGTTTCAGATCGCGATGGAGGATGCCCTGCCGATGCGCGTATTGCACCGCGCGGGTGACCTGCGCGAGCAGGCGGACCACCTCGCGCGGATCGTCGCGCAGCGCCGGGCCGACATCCTGCAGGCTGCCGCCGGGCGCGAACTTCATGCTGAAGTACGGCACGCCGTCGTCGCTCTCGCCCACTTCGTAGATCGGCAGAATGTTCGGATGATCCAGTCGGGAGGCGGTCTCGGCTTCGCGCCGGAAACGCGCGAGGGTCTCGCGCGAATCGCTGTGATAACTCAGCACCCGCTTGAGCGCGACGATGCGGCGCGAATGGCGTTGCCGCGCGCGATAGATCACGCCCATCCCGCCGCGACCGATCTCCTCGAGGATCTCGTAATTCCCGAGCCGCCAATGCGTGTCCGCGACCACGATCGCGGTGAGCGCGTCGCCGAACTCCTCCGGCGCGAGATCGTCTTCACCCGCCCCGATGCTGAGCAGGCAGCCGAGACAAAGTCCGCGGCCCACTTCGAGACTCGTCCCGCAGTGCGGGCAGGCGGCCGGCTCGCGGCGCCAATCCGTGAGTGAGTCAGTGAGGCCGGCGAAGTTCACAGGAGGGATGGCTCGTCACGAACGACAGCGCGCGATTCAGGAGCGCTCCTGCCCTGCGGCCAGCGCCGCGACGAGGTAACGCAGTTCGCCCTCGACTTCGTCCGGGCTCTGCACCGTGTTGGCGACTTCCGCGCGGAGCAGCTGCCGGTAGCGCTGACGCAGACGGTGGAGCGCATTGCGGATCTCTGCGAGGCCGACGCCGAGCTCACGCGCGAGTGCCTCGTAGGAAATATCTTCGCGCTCCGCGCTGAGCGAACTCTGAAGCGCATCGAACACGCGCTGCCGCCCGAGCCCTGCGCATTCCTCCTGCAGTCCGCGCAACGCCCGCTCCGCGATCGTAGCCGCCCAGCGCACGTCGAAAATTCGCTCCGGCGTCCAGCTTTCCAGCGCCCGCGTCGGCACCGTGAGCCGCGAGGGAGCTTCCGCCATCCATTCGTCCCAGGAGACGAACTCGACCTCGCCGCCGCGTTTTCGCGCCGCGCCTTTCGCGTGCGCGTCGCGGAGGAAATGCTGGAGCGACTTCACCAGGAGTGAGCGGAAACGGCCGCGCTCGGGAGCGGCCTGCTCGAGGAGATTGCCGTTCAGGATCATCACGAAAAAATCCTGGGTCAGGTCCTGCGCGTCCGGGACCGAGTACCCGAGCCGGGAGATGAAGGCGAAAACCGGGCGCCAGTAGGTGCGGCAAAGATGGCTGAGCGCGACCCGCGCTTTCTCGCCATCGGTCCCCTCCTCGAGCGAAGAGAGAATGATGCTCCAGCGGGTGGTGTGAAATCGGGCGCTGCCATTCACACCCTTCGCTTCGTCTGAGGCCACGAGGGGCGAGCATGGGAGCCCGCCCCGGCTCGTTCAAGCGAAAAAGCCGCCTCTGGGCAACAAGTCGTGAAAACATCCGCAGTGCGCGCGCCAGATTTTCACCCCGACCGAAGCCCTCGCAGGGGAACTGGCGCCGCGGGGGAAGGCGCGCGAGAGCTTTCGGAAGGGAAATTTGTCGCGTCTCCATCTACTACGGGAACGGCCGGGCAAGATTTTGAAAAATCTTCCGGCTGCGGAAGGTTTCAGGACGACCGGGAGCAAGTCGGCCTTCGGCAGAACCGGGAGCCGTCTTTGTTCGAACGCATCCCGCTTCGATTTGTCTCACCATGCCTATGAATTCAACGCAGGAAGTCACCCAGCAGGTGCAGGAGTTGGGGCAGTGGATCGCGCCCTTGCGCGAACAGGTCGGCCACGTCGTGATCGGCCAGAAATATCTCGTCGACCGGCTCTTGCTCGGCCTCCTCGCCAACGGCCACATCCTGCTCGAGGGCGTCCCTGGTTTGGCCAAAACGCTCACCGTCAAGACGATGGCGGCCTGCATCCAGACCGGTTTTCAGCGCCTGCAATTTACGCCCGATCTTTTGCCGGCGGATTTAATCGGCACGCTGATTTACAACCCGCGCTCAGGCGAGTTCACGACCAAGCTCGGGCCGATTTTTTCCAACCTAATCCTCGCCGACGAAATCAATCGCGCGCCCGCCAAAGTGCAGAGCGCGCTGCTCGAGGCGATGCAGGAACGGCAGGTGACGATCGGCGACACCACCTACCAGTTGCCCGACCCGTTTCTCGTCCTCGCGACCGAGAACCCGCTCGAGCAGGAAGGCACCTACCAACTCCCGGAAGCGCAGCTCGACCGGTTCATGTTGAAGCTGAACGTCGGCTACCCCTCGAAAGCCGAAGAGCGGCGCATCCTCGATCTGATGGCGACCTCGGCGCCGAATCTCGAGGTGCAGCCCGTGGTGCAGCCGGAGCAGATCATCGCCGCGCGCCAGCTGGTGAACGAAATTTATATCGATGATCGGGTGAAGGATTACATCGTCGACGTCGTCTGGGCGACGCGCGAGCCGGCCAGCTACCGGCTGGAACTCGACGGCCTCATCCGCTACGGCGCTTCGCCGCGCGCCACGATTTATCTCGCGCTCGCCGCGCGCGCCTACGCTTTCCTGAACGGCCGCGGCTACGTCACGCCGCAGGACATCAAGAGCATCGGCCCGGACGTTCTGCGCCATCGCGTGATCGTGAGCTACGAAGCCGAAGCCGAGAGCCTAACGAGTGAAACAGTGATCGACCGCATCTTTGCGGGTCTGCCGGTACCGTGAGCCGCCGCGCGCGAAAAAGGCCCAACCCCTGCAGGCGCTCACCTGTCATCCTGAGCGAAGCGTCAGCGAAGTCGAAGGATCCCGTGGAGCAACCGTGAAGCCCCGATGCAACACCAGAATTACTACGTGTACATTTTGACCAACGACGACCGCCACACCGTTCTCTACGTTGGCGTGACGAACGACCTGGAGCGCCGCGCGAGCGAGCATTCGTTAGGCAAAGGGAGCGCCTTCGCGAAGCAATACAACGCCCACCAGCTAGTCTATTTCGAAACCTTCAACGACCCCGCTGACGCGATCCGCCGGGAGAAACAACTCAAAGGTTGGACTCGAAGAAAAAAAGAAGCGCTAATCGTCAAAACCAACCCAGAGTGGCGCGATCTTTTTGATGAGATGTATCCCTTTCACCGAAGGAGGCGGCACGGTGATGCGACGGGATCCTTCGACTCCGCTGCGCTCCGCTCAGGATGACCGTGGGAGCGGCTCTGACCCGGAGCGGCAGACTCCCGCCGAAATCCTGAAGAAGATCCGCGCGCTCGAAATCAAGACCAAGGGTCTCGTGCAATCCGCATTCGCCGGCGATTACCACAGCGTCTTCAAGGGGCGCGGGATGAACTTCGAGGACGTGCGGGAATATCAGCCGGGCGACGAAATCCGCGCGATCGATTGGAACGTCACCGCCCGGCTCGGGACCGCGTTCGTGAAGAAGTTCACCGAAGAGCGCGAGCTCACCGTCATGCTCGTGGTGGACGTCAGTGCGTCGGGTAACTTCGGCAGCACTTCGCAGTCGAAGCGCGAACTCGCGGCCGAAGTCGCCTGCCTGCTCGCTTTCAGCGCGATCCGGAACAACGACAAGGTCGGGCTGATTCTCTTCTCCGATCAGGTGGAGCTTTTCATCCCACCAAAGAAGGGCCGTTCGCACACGCTGCGCCTGATTCGCGAGATCCTTTTCTTCGAACCGAAAGGCCGCGGCACTTTGCCGAGTCTCGCGCTCGATTATCTCAACCACATCGTCACCCGCCGATCGGTCGTTTTCTTCGTCTCCGATTTTCAGGCGGAAGATTTTTCGCGCGCCCTCACGGTCACGAGCCGGCGTCACGATCTGATCGCGATCCGGATCGACGACCTGCGCGAAGAGACTTTGCCGAACATCGGGATCATCACTTTGGAAGACGCCGAGACCGGCGAGCAGATCGAGATCAACACCGCCGATCGCCAGACCCGCAGCCGGTTCAGCGCGCTCGCTGAGCAGAAACGCGGCGAGGTCACGCAGATTCTGCGGCGGAATAACATCGACGCGATTTCGCTTCGCACCGGCGACGATTACCTCCCGGCGCTCCGCACTTTTTTCAAGCAACGCGAACGGCGGATGGCCCGTCGTTAGGCAAAGCCCGATGATTTTTCTCGCCCAAGAATTTCACGATATCTCCGGCCCGGTGGATTACTTCATCCTCAAGCCGTGGATGGTTTTCTGCGGGGTCGCGACGCTCCTGCTGCTCACCGGCCTAACGATCTGGCTGGTGAAATGGTATCGCCGCCGGCCGGCAAAAATCCTCACTCCGCGCGAGCGCGCGATCGACCAACTGGCGCGAATCGAGAACCAGATCGAGACCCTCCCGCCCTACCAATTCAGCATCCGCGTCTCCGATATCCTGCGCCGTTATGTGACCGAGCAATATCAGCTCCCGGTCACGCGCCAGACCTCGGTGGAATTTCTCAACGCGCTCGCCGCGACTTCGCCTTTCTCCGCCGACGAGCAAACGCTGCTCGGCGACTTTCTCAACCGTTGCGACCTGATCAAGTTCGCCCGCTACGACGCGACCACGGCGGACAGCCGCTCGCTGCTCGAAGAAGCGAATCGCTTCGTGAAAGGAGGCGCGCTTGCACCCGCTTAGTCTCTTCCCTTCGAACTCGCCCTGGGCCTTCTCTTTCGCGCACCCGTGGTTCCTGTTGCTCCTGCTCCTCGTGCCGCTGATCGCGTGGCTCCGCGGCCAGCGCGGAAAGGCAGCGGCGCTGGTCTTTTCGTCCACCGCAACCTTACACTCGTTAGGCAAAAGGAGCGCTTCGAGCGCGGGCGCGATCATGCGCGGGTTGCTCTACCTCGCGCTCGCGATTTTCATCCTCGCGCTCGCCCGCCCGCAGCTCGGGAAAAGTCTCACCGAAGTGGAAGCGAGCGGGATCGACATCATGGTCGTGCTCGACGTTTCCGGCTCGATGCTGATCAAGGATTTCACGGTCGGCGGCGAACAGGCGACGCGGATCGACGCCATCCGCGAGGTGACCCGGAAATTCATCGAAGGCCGGCCGAACGACCGCGTCGGCATCATCGCGTTCGCCGGCCGTCCCTATGTCGTGAGCCCGCTAACACTCGATCACGACTGGCTGCTGCAGAATCTCGAGCGCGTCCGGATTGGCCTGGTCGAAGACGGCACCGCGATCGGTTCCGCGATGGCTTCGGCCGCGAATCGCCTGACCGACAAGAAATCGAAAAGCCGCGCGATCGTGCTCCTGACCGACGGCGATAATAACGCGGGCAAGATTCCGCCGAACACCGCCGCAGAAGCGATCAAGGCGCTGAAAATCCAGCTCTACGCGATCGGTGCGGGGATCAACGGGATCGCGCCGGTGCCGGTCTACGACCAGAACAGCGGGCGTCCGATCACCGATGTTTCCGGTAACCTGCTTTATCAGAACCAGCAGGTGCAGTTCAACGAAGCGGGCCTGAAGGAAGTCGCGAAAATTGCCGGCGGCCAGTTCTTCCGCGCGACCGACACCGACTCGCTCGAAAGCATCTACGGCGACATCGACAAGCTGGAAAAATCGACTGTCTCGGTGAAAAAATATCAGCAATACCGCGATCTCTTTCCGGCCTGTCTGATGGCTGGCGTCGGCGTTCTGCTCGCCGAGTTACTCCTCTCGCAAACCATCTGGAAGAAATTGCCGTGACTTTCGGTTATCCACTCTGGCTCTGGGCGCTGCTCCTGCTGCCGCTGCTCGCGTTTTTCTTTGCGCGCGCGGAACAGCGTGGCGCGGAACGGCTCCAACAATTCGTCGCCGCGCGTCTGCTCCCGCAACTCGCCGGCACGGTGAATCGCAGCCGGCGCATCTTCCGTTTCGCGCTCCTGCTGCTCGTGCTCGCGCTCGTCCTCGTTAGTCTCGCGCGACCGCGCTGGGGTTATGCCTTCGATGAAGTGCGGCGCAAAGGACTCGATCTCATCCTCGCGGTGGATGTCTCGCGCAGCATGCTCTCGAACGACGTCCCGCCGAATCGCCTCGAGCGGGTCAAACTCGCGACCCAGGATTTGCTCAACAACCTTCAGGGCGACCGCGTCGGTCTGATCGCGTTTGCCGGGCGCGCCTTTTTGCAGGCTCCCCTAACGATCGACTACGACGCCGCGGTGGATTCGATCAACGATCTCGACACCAAGAGTATTCCCGAGGGTGGCACGAACATTTCGGACGCGATCACGCTCGCGACCAGGACCTATGGCAAAGCCGCGACCGGCAATCGTGCGCTGATCATTTTCACTGACGGCGAAGAACTGAACGGCGACGCCGTCACCGCCGCGAAAGCTGCCGCAGCCGCGGGCGTGAAGATCTTCACCGTCGGCGTGGGAACGCCCGGCGGTTCGCTTATTCCCATCGCCGGGGAAAATGGCGGGACTGCTTTCGTGAAAGACGAGCAGGGCAAGGTAGTGAAATCGAAACTCGACGACACGCGCCTCCGCGAGATCGCGCAAGCTGCGGAGGGCTTCTATCTCCACCTCGATAACGGCCCGAAAACAATGCAGCAGCTCTTCAACGACGGGCTGAGCAAAATGAAAGTCGCCGATATCAACGCACGACTCTCACGCCGGCCGATCGAGCGCTACGAGTGGCCGCTGGCCGCGGCGATTCTGCTCTTCGCGATGGCATTGTTGATCAATGACCGAAAGCGCAAAGCCGCGCCGTCGCGGAAGTCGGCGGCCGTGCCGGTGGCAGCCGCGCTCTTTCTTATGCTCGTTAGGCAAAGCGACGGGGCTTCGGCCGGGCTCGAATTATACGAGCAGCAGAAGTTTCCCGAGGCCTATGAGCATTTCCAGCAGACCCTGAAGGAGAACCCGGGCACCCGGCAGACTGATCGGATCGAGTTCGACGCCGGCGCGGCGGCTTACAAGATGAAGGACTTCAACAAGGCAATGCAGTCCTTTAGCCAGGCATTGCTCTCGAAGGATCCGCACCTGCAGGCCACCAGCCATTACAACCTCGGCAACTCACTCTACGAGCGGGGCGACGCCGAGAAGAGCGACGACAAGAAACTGACCGACTGGGAGGGCGCGCTCCAGCATTACAGCGAGACGTTGAAGGCCGAACCGAAGAATAAGGAGGCGAAGGATAACTACGATTACGTCAAAAAGAAGATTGAGGAGCTAGGAAGAAAAAAGAAGAGGAAAAGAAGGACCAAAAGAAGCAGCAACAGGATAAGAAGGACGATAAGCAGTCGGATTCCTCCAGGTTCTCCGCCTCCTCCGATCGAACCGAGTGAGGCTGCGAAAAAGGCCAAGGTGGAAGCTGACAAGGCTGTCTCTACCTTCCATTTCAAGGAGGCGCTCAAGATCATGAAAGATCAGTGCGACATCGATACGACAGCGCATCATTACGACGACTACATCCACCGGCTGGAGGAAATTAATGGGATCAGGAAAGATAATAATCTTTAGCCTGTTGCTCCTGCCGCTCAGCTTGCTTGCGGATACCGCGGCGGACTACGCAACGCGCGGCGCGCAGAAGTATGTCTACGGCCAGGAAGCAGCCGCCAAGAAGGAAGTAGCGGAAGGTCTCGCGAAGTTCCCCCACGACCCCGAGCTGCAGGAGATGGTGACGCTATTCAAGGACAAGCCGCCGGACAAAAAGCAGCAACAAAACAAGAATCAGCAGAACAAAGATCAGAAATCAAAACCAGAGGACGACGATCAGCAACAGCAGTCGCCGAACGGCCAGGGTCCAAGGATCAGCAACCAAAGGCAGTCAAAGGCCAGTCGCCCGGCACCACGCCCACACCGACGCCCACTCCTACTTCTTCGCCGTCACCGGTACAACGCCAACTCCCACCCCGGCGAGTCAC
Organism: uncultured Verrucomicrobiae bacterium; assembly: GCA_963742845.1. Lineage (GTDB taxonomy): Bacteria > Verrucomicrobiota > Verrucomicrobiia > Chthoniobacterales > UBA10450 > Palsa-1392. The sequence continues at coordinate 848,456 of CAVUNK010000009.1, forward strand.
CGGGCACCACGCCAACACCCACACCCGGCGAGTCACCGGGCACCAGCTCGTCGCCGGGAGAAGGACACCGACCCCGACGCCGACCCTTCCCGGGCGATCAGGCAGGCGAAGTCTCTCCGTCGCCTTCACCCGGAGAAAACGGCAAGCCCTTCACCTACCCCGGGCGAGCAGGGTTCGCCGACGCCGACTCCCGGCTCCGGCGATCAGGGTGGCGGCGAAGGCCAGCAGCCGAGCTCCGACGCCCGCCGGCACGCCCGGCAAACCGTTAACCGGCGATGTGAAAGGCGCGAATGGCGAGCAACCGAAGGACAAAAAACCAGCGCAGGAAGCCGAGGCCGAGCCGGAGAAAGAGGGCGAGATGAGCCCAAAACAAGCGGCGCGCCTGCTCGAATCGATGAAGGACGAAGAACAGAAAGTGCAGCTCGATGAACACCGCGCCACGCGCCATGTCTATAAGGATTGGTAGCCCGGTGAGTTTGCTGCGCGCGCTCCGTTGGCCGATGGAAAGAACGATGTTTCGACGAATTTTTTTGGTCGCCCTCTTCGCCTGCACGGCGTTGACGGTCGCGCGCGCCGATGCGCCGAACGTGACCGCGGTGCTGACGAGCTCGGAAACGGAAGAGGGCCGACCGGTGCAGTTGCAGATCAAGGTGACCGACGACAACGACGCGGTTCCGCCGAGCGACATCGCGGTCGAAGGCCTCGACATCCGCTTCACCGGCCAGTCGACGCTCATCGAGGGTCGCAACTTCCACATGAGCTACAGCTTCGTTTACAGCTATACGATCCTGCCGCTGAAGGCCGGGACTTACACGATCCCGCCGCAAACCGTCCACACGAAAACCGGCGACCAGCGCACCCCCGCGCTCACCCTGAATGTCGCGCCTAACGATGGCTCCGCGCCGCGCGGCAGCCGGCGCGGCCGCAGCGGCAGCGGTGCGATCGACGAACGCAAACTGGTCTTTGCGGAATTGGTTGTGCCGAAACACACCGCCTATGTCGGCGAGATCGTGCCGGTGGAAATCCGCCTCGGTTTCAACAGTCGCGTCCGCGCGCGACCGATGGAGCCGCCGACGTTGACCGGCCAGGGCTTCACCACCCAGCGGATGCCCGAGCCGAAGCAAGCCATGGAAACGATCGACGGCGTCGCTTACCAGGTGCTCACCTTCAAGACCGCGATTGCGCCCGCACGCAGCGGAAAGCTCGAGATCGGCCCGGTGGAAACGAAGGCGCTCGTGCAGGTGCCGCGCCGACCCGGCAGCGGTGGCCGGTCGCCCTTCGATATTTTCGGGATGGACGATCCGTTTAACGATCCGTTCTTCAACGACCCGTTCGGCGGCATGACCGAGCAACGCCAGGTCGAGATGAAGAGCGCGCCGGTCACGCTGGAGGTGAAAGCGCTCCCACCGAATCCCCCGCCCGGCTTCGGCGGCGCGGTCGGCATTTTCAATCTCAGCAGCGCGGTGAAACCGACCACCGCGCAGGTGGGCGATCCTTTCACCGTCACGGCGACGATCTCGGGCCGCGGGAATTTCGATCGCGTGACCGCGCCGGAACTGGAGAACGATCGCGGCTGGCACACTTATCCGCCGAGCGCGAACTTCACCGCGAACGACGACGTCGGGCTGAGCGGCACGAAGACCTTCGAGATGGTGCTCACGCCTAACGAGAATAAGACTGCAATCCCGCCGCTGGTCTGGAGTTACTTCGATCCGCTGAAGGAGGCTTACGTCACGGTGAAAAGTGAAGAGCTGCCGGTGGTGGTGGAAGGCGGCGTGGCGCCTGCGCCGACGGCGGCGATCGCAAGCGCTTCCGCGCCGCCGCGCCCGCAAGCGCAGCCGACTCCAGCCGCGCAGGCGGATGATATTTTGTACCAGCTGACCGATCAACCGCACTGGGTGCAGAGTTTCACCCCGCTTTATTTGCAGCCGACTTTCTGGGCAGTTCAGGCCGTGCCGCTGCTCGGCCTGATCGGTTTCTTCGGCTGGAAATCGCGGCAGCGCCGGCTCGCGAATCGGGAAGGCCTGCGCCGCGCCGCTTGGGAACAGGAGACCGCGGAACTGCAGAAAAAACTTCGCCGGACTGACGAACCGCCGGAGCAATATTTCGCCGGTGCGCTCCGGGTGGTGCAGCTAAAAACGGCGCTCGCCCGTCGCATCGAACCGAACACGGTTGACGCAGAGACCGCGGTTTCTGCGTTCCAACTCGACGACGCGAAGCGCGCGCGGGTGCGCGAACTTTTCCGGCAGAGCGACGAACTCCGCTACAGCGGCCGGCAGAACGGCCACAGCCCGGTGAGCGAGCAAACTCGCACCGAAGTGCTTGACCTGATTGAGAATCTTTCCTGATGCGCACGCCACTTCTGCTTTCTGTTTTGCTGGTAGCGGGCTTCGGCCTAACGAGTGTAACTCCCGTCCGCGCCCAGGCGGAGGCCACCTTTGCCAAAGCCAACACGGATTATGCAGCGGGTCATTTTCCGCAGGCGGCGAAAGGTTATCAGGCACTGGTGGATGGGCATCACTGGAGCGCGAGCGTTTTCTACGACTTGGGGAATGCCAGCTTCCGCGCGGGCGACTTTGGGCGCGCGATCCTCAACTACCAACGCGCGCTCGCCCTGCAGCCGACCCAGCCCGAGGCGCAGGCCAATCTCCGGCTGGTCCGCGACCAGGCGCGCGCGCTCGAGCTCGCGCCGAGCTGGGCCGAGCAGCACCTCGATTTTCTCAGCGCTGACCAATACGCAATCGTCGCCGCGGTCGGGTTCTGGGGCGCGGCGTTCCTGCTCGCGTTCTTATTTTTCGCCCGCCGTCGCGCGGTAGTCTGGATTTTCGCCCTCGTCCTGCTCTGCGCGATCGGGGGCGGCGCGGTTTTCGCGCTCACGGTTTTCGAGAATGGCCGCGGCGGCCGCGATCTCGCGATCGTAACCGGGCAAAAAGTGCAGGCCCGGCTCGCGACCGCGGAGAATGCCGGCACCGTGTTGGTGTTGCCGCCCGGCAGCGAGATCAAGATCCTGAGCACGCGCGGCGAGTGGAGCTACGCGGCTTTGCCTAACGACCTCCGCGGCTGGATCCCGGCGAAAAGCGCCGAGCGCGTGCGGCTCTGATCTTTTTCGCTGCATCCGAAAACGCCGGAGCGGCGAACTCCTGCTGTGAGCACGATAAAAAAGGGCGATAAGGTGACCTGGAAAACGTCGCAGGGGAAAACCAGCGGCGTGGTGAAAAAGAAGCTGACGGGCACGCGCAGGATCAAATCGCACACCGTCGCCGCCTCCAAAGAAAATCCCGAATACCTTGTCCAAAGCTCCAAGACCGGCGCGCTCGCGGCCCACAAGCCCGGCGCGCTCAAAAAGAAAAAGTAAGCCGGTCGCACCTGCCGTTTCGCCTAACGAGTCGCCAATGCGGCTCGGTTTCGCGGTGAAAGTGATGGGCGCCGAAGGGTTGAAGAGCAACGACAGCCGGCGTTGGCAGCAGTCGCCGCATCTGCGGGTCTCGATCGACTATCTGCACCAGATTTTCGACCATCTCGCGGAGCAGAAAATCCGGATGTATCGGATGTCGTCGGACGTCGCGCCCTACGTGACTCACCCGGACATGCCGCAGTTCCACCGGCAGGTGCGGGAGTGCGCGAGCGAGTTGCGCGCGCTCGGGAAGCGGGCGCGCGCGATGGATTTGCGGCTCTCGTTTCATCCCTCGCAATTCATCGTCCTGAACAGTCCCGACCCCGAGTTGGTGCGCCGCAGCGTGGCCGATCTGGTGGCGGAAACGGAGATCTTCGACCGGATGGAACTCGGCCCGGAAGCCGTGCTCGTGGTCCACGCGGGTGGGACTTATGGCGATGTCGCCCGCGGTTGCGACGACTGGATTCGCACCTATGAAAAACTCACGCCGGCGGTCCGACGTCGACTCGTCTTGGAGAACGACGACCTGCGCTACGGGCCGGCCGATGTGTTGAAGATTCATCGCGCGACGGGCGTACCGCTGATCTTCGATCATCAGCATTTTTGGTGTCACAACCCGGAGCAGCTCGCGCTCCGGCCGACGGTGGAAAAGTTTCTTCGGACTTGGCCTCACGAGGTTCGCCCGAAGATCCATTTCTCCTCGCCGCGGACTGAGCTGCGCGAGTTGAAACGTAGGAACCGCCAAACCGGTAAACTGGAAACAGTCCTGCAGCCGCCGGTCTGGACCGGCCACGCGGATTACGTGCAGCCGTTTGAGTTCATCGCGTTCCTGCGCGCGCTCGACGGGCTGGTCTTCGACGTCATGCTGGAGGCGAAGTTGAAGGATCTCGCGCTCGTTAGGCTGAGGCAGGATCTCCCGCGCTACGCGCCGGATGTTGCCGCGCGTTTCGGGTTCTAAGCCGGCCGAGTTCGCTTGCGCTTCCGGGGAGCGCACGCGCCTCGCGTGCTGATTGCGGTGCCCTCGCCGCAATCCCTTCCGCGAATAGCAGCCCCAAAAATAAAGTTCGCGCTGACGAGGGCGTGAGCGCCAGCACGCGAGGACGCGTGCGCTCCCCGGAATCCTGCGCGTGTGCTTGTTTTTGCGATGATCTTTCTACAGCGGCTCGGCCCCGGGCGGCCCGGCGGGTTGCCGAGCCGGTGCCCGCTCGCCATCTTGGAAACATGAATGCGGAGATGGATATCGGGACGAACAAAAAAGCGTTCCAGATCAATCTCGACCTGAAGAAATACGGCACCTTTGCCGAGATCGGGGCGGGGCAGGAAGTGGCGCGCCGATTTTTCCACGTCGGCGGCGCTGCGGGCACGATCGCGAAAACGATGTCGGCCTACGACATGCAGTTCAGCGACGCGATTTACGGGCCGGCCGATCGTTACGTCAGCCGCGCGCGCCTGAACACGATGCTCGATCACGAATACCATCTTTTGCTCGAGCGGCTCGACCAGAAGCTGGGTGATGAGCGGACATTTTTTGTTTTTGCCGACACCGTGGCGGCGCGCAGTTTCAAGCAGCATAACGAATCGCACGGCTGGCTCGGAGTCCGTTACCAGTCGGAAACGCGCGGCGAGCCGAGCCAGATCATCATCCACGTGCGGATGCTCGATGAGGCGAACGTCGACCAGCAGGAAGCGCTCGGGGTGATCGGAGTAAACCTGATCTACGGCGCGTTCTATCTCCATCAGCCGGAAAAATTAATCGCCTCGCTGCACGAGAATCTCGCGCCCGGCCGGATGCAGGTGGACATGATCAAATTCTCCGGGCCGGCCTACGCCGGGGTCGACGACCGGTTGATGAGCCTGCAATTGGTGAGCCAGGGATTGACCACGGCCGTGATGTTCAACGCCGATGGCGAATGCGTGCAGCCGGCGGAGGTCTTCTACAAGAAAACGATCATCGTGGAGCGGGGCAATTTCCGCCCGGTCACCTACGCGACGAACGACATGCTCGACGGCGCGCGCGCCGGGGTGCTGGCGCACGCCGGCTGCCAGGAAGAGGATCTCGTGGTGGTGATGGAGATGACGCTGGAAAATCTGCTTTCGGAAGGGCAGCTGAATCACGCCGATTTTCTCGCGCGCGTGGATATCCTGGGCTCGTTAGGCCGGACGGTGTTGATCTCGAAGTTCGGCGAATACTATCGGCTCGCGGCCTATCTTTCCCGCTACACGAATCAGCTGATCGCGCTCGTTATGGGCGTGCCGAGCCTGCAGGAAATCTTCGACGAAAAATATTATCTCAACCTCGAAGGCGGCATCCTCGAGGCGCTCGGCCGGATGTTTAAGAGCGGGCTGAAGCTCTTCGTCTACCCGATGGAGGATGAGGAGACCGGCGAGTTGATCACCGCGCGGCAGCTCGAGGTCGCGCCGAATCTGCGCCATCTCTATCAGCATTTGCTGGATAACTGTTTCATCCAGGAGATTGGGAATTTTCAGCGCGAGTACCTGAAAATTTTTCCGCCCGATGTGCTCGCGAAAATTCAGGCCGGCGATCAGAGCTGGGAAAGCATGGTCCCGCCGGAAGTGGCGCAGATCATCAAGGAACGGGAATTTTTCGGGTTCCGGCGGAACGCGGCTTAACGGGCGCGGGGCCGTTGCCTCGTGGCGATTCAGAGCCCGATAGCGATAAAATTAGTAAAGCCGCCGGTTTCGGCACGGTTTTCGCTTTAGGAACCGCAACACCATGGCTAAACCCGCAAACTCCGTCATCGGCATCGACCTCGGGAAACATGTTTTCAAGAGCGTGCTCATCCACCGCAAGGGCGAAGGCCGTTTCGTTCTGACCAACTACGCCTCGCACGTCGTGCCGGACAATTTGAACACCCCGGAGGACCTCGCCGCTCAGGTGAAATTGCTCCTCAAGGAAATGGGCGGGAGCGCAAAGGCGTGCGCGGTCGCGGCGTCCGATCCCGATTCTCTCCTCCGTATCATCGAGCAGCCGACCACACCAGTGGAACTCCTCCGCAGCGCGTTGAAGCTCAATGGGCTCGCGGTCCTGAACCAGGAATGCCGCGATTTTGTGCTTGATTGCGCGCCGGTCTCGGCGGTCGCGATGGCGCCGGTGGCGCCTGACGGCTCACCGATGGAAGGCGCGCCCGCCTCCGGCAAAACCCGCTACCTCGTCGGCGGCATGCTCCGCCCCGCGGTGAAACAGATTTCCGATGCGATGACGAAGATGAAACGCCCGGCCAACGTCCTCCAGCTCGCGCCGGTCTGTTCCTTTAACGCTTTCGAATTCGCCTACCCCGAAGTCTTCGCGAAAGAAGCCTTTCTGCTTCTCGACATGGGTCACGAGCAGAGCACCGTGCTGATTGGCAACAAGTCGGAACTCGTGCTCGTGCGCAGCATCGATTACGGCGGCAAAATTTTCGGCGAAGACCTCGCCGCCAGCGCGGCGGTGGACGCGAAAGCGGCTCGCATCCTGATCGAGCAGGGCGACGCCGGGATGACCGACGTCTGCCGCGCCTCGCTTTTCCGCCTCGCCACCGAAGTGCGCAACTCGATCGGCTTTTTCGAAGGCCAATCGGAGGAAAGCATCCACCGGATTTTCATCTCCGGCGGGATGGCGCGGACGGAAATGATTCTCCAAGTCCTGAGCGACGAACTCGGGCTGCCGTGTGAAATCTGGGACCCGCTCGAGAGCTGCGAGGTCGCTTTGCCGCCGGCAAAGCGCCAGGCGCTCGCGACGGAATTCGTCTCCCTCAACGTCGCCTGCGGCGCCGCCATCTCCTTCTTGAAAGCTGCCTAAGCCATGGCCCTGCAACTCAATCTCCTACACGAACAATTCTCCGAGCAGCGCCAGCGCCAGCGCGATCCGCTGAAGCTCGGCATCTACGCCCTGGTCGGTTTCGGCGCGCTCCTTTTCCTTTGGTACGGCTGGAATGCCTACCAAACGATCCAGATTCGCAGCCAGCTCAACGCCGCGCAGGCGGAGTGGGCCAAGGTCGAGCCGAAAGTCACCGCCGCGCAAAAACGGGCGGATGAGCTCGCGAAAATCATCAACAGCACCAAGATTCTCGACGGCCTGATCGACGCCCGCTTCTACTGGGCGCCGCTCCTCGGCAAACTCGCCGCTTGCGTCGCGCCGAATATTCAGATCATCGGCCTCGAGGGTAACGTCTCCGAAGTCGGCGACTCCGCGACCCTGGTGATCGAGGGAATCAGCGCCGCCCGCGAACCGCGGGGCGCGGCCGAAGCCTTCCGCCAGTCGTTCAGCGAGACGCTGACGAAAAACTACACCGAAGTGAAGGTCGCCTTCCGTAACCTGGAAGACCTCGACACCCTGGCGACCCTCGCCGGCGTGCCGACCCCGACCTCGCGCTTCGTCCTGAATGTTTCCTTTAATCCCAAACCGCCTGAACCCGGAGCCACCTCCGCGGAAACCCCCACGCCGGAGGTGACCACCAAATGACGAAGATAAAAAAACTGTCGAAGGACGAAATCCAGAAAATCGTCCTCAGCGCGCTCGGTTTTATCGCGCTGATTTATTGCTACTTCACCTTCTTCCTCGGGCCGCTCAACAAGAGCCGCGCGACGATGACGCAGACCATCGCCGACACCCAGGCGAAGACGGCCTCATCGAAAACCGAGATGAAAAAAACCGCCAACCTCGAGCTCCAGGCGAAGGAGGCGACGACCCGCTACGCCGCGCTCAAGGCCACCACCGCGGAAGGCGCGCCGATCGCGTGGTTCCCGCCGAAGATGCGGAATTTTTTCGGCGCCCAGGGTATCGACAAGGCCGGCGTGCGGCTGGAATCGAGCGGGCCGTTCAAGCAGGCGGAACTCACCGACTGGGTGCGCAACGTCTGGACGGTTGACCTGCCCCTGAGCGATTACGACACCTTCGGCAAGGCGATCGCGAAGCTCGAGAACACCGAGCCACTTCTCGCCGTTCAGAAAATTGTCATCCGCGCCGTGCCGGAAGAACCGCAATTCCAACAGATCAGCCTGACCGCCCAGACCGCCCTCTTCGCCCAATGAAAAAGATCCTTCTGCTTCTTTGCCTAACGAGTCTGCCCGGCACCTGGTGTGCCGCCGCTTCCGCTCCTGCCTCCACCCCGGCGGTCCAGCTGAAACAGCAATCCGTTTTTCCCGACAGCAAGGCCCGCAACCCGTTCTGGCCGATCGGTTGGACGAAACCGACTGCGGTCAAGGGCGAGACCGCGACGGTCGCGGCGCCGGCGATCACGCCGTCTGCCTTCACCCTCAGCTCAGTGACGATGGGCGCCGGGGCGCGCTTCGCCATTCTCAACGGCAAGGTGGTGCAGGAAGGCCAGCAAATCGGTCTGCAAATCGGGAGCCAGATTTATCAGGTGACTGTGCGTGCGATTGAGGACGGCCAGGTCGTGCTCACCAGCCAGGGCGCCGAGATCATCGTTCCGCTCCGCCGTCGTTAGGCGTTAGGCGCGGTGGCGGAATTCGCGGTACTGCCGCGCGTTCCGTTCCAGCTTCGCGCGCAGTTGGCGCGGCGCGTCGTTGGTTTTCCCGCCGCGTAAGACGATCGCGAGGCAGAGCCGGACCATCCCGACGAAGTCGTCGATCGCGACGTATTCGGGACCGATCGTTCCTTCCGGCGTGCAGTTGTGATAATTCCCGAGCGCGATGCTCGCCGCCGCGCAGGTGTAGCCGTAGAGCTGATAGGCAGTCGCCTCGCAGCTTCCTCCATCAAGCAGGCAGCGTTGCACCGCGATTTTCTGTTCCTGCGCCGCTGCCAGCAGCGTCGCCGTGGCCGGTCCATCAAAGGTCGAAATCTTGTCACCGACCCTCACGATCGGGCCGCGGCCGAACTCGGCGGTGCCGCGCGGGGCGCTCGTTTCGAGGGAGAGAATCGTCAGCCTGGCCGGTAAAATTTTCGCGCGCGCCAGCTCGATCGCGCCGACGAATCCAACTTCTTCCGCGCGGGTGAAAAGCCCGAGGCAATGCGCCTCCGCGCCCGCTTCCTCCAGCTCCCGGAAAAGACAGAGAATTTCCGCGCAACCCAGCAGGTCATCGCAGGTGCGCGAGTAAATTTTCCGGTCGCGCACTTCGAACTCCGGCAAATCCCACATCGCGAAGTCGCCAAAGTTTTTCGTTTGCGGGTTGGCGAGGAAACGCTCCGCCACCGACCCGAGAAAGCGCATCTCGCCGTTCTTCTGCCGCACCCAGGCGGGATGATCCATATGCGCCGCGAACGCCCAGCGCGCGCGCGACCGGCCCCGCCGATAGTGCGCGATCACATTCCCAAAACCGTCGCGCCGGAAATTGACGTGCGGCATTTTCCCGAGCTGCGCCTCGATCTCCGCGCGCACTGCGGTCTCGTGAAACGGCGCGGTCGGCTGTTCCATCAACCCCCTCGCGACCGCGAGCATTTGTTTTTCGCGCATTGGTTTCTCTGCCTAACGAATCGCGGCCAACGGGACGAACTCGCTCTCGTGCAGCACCACTGGTTTGCTCCCGCGGAGCAGGCGCCACCATTCCCGCGCGCAGCCGAGCACGATCAGGAGCACGAGGAGGAGGAAAGCTGCCGCGACCAGGGCGTTGAGCCGGTAAATGCCGGCCTGCCGCGCGAAGTCGACGTTCATCGGCGGCACCGCCACTTTCGCGTCGAGCATCCGCGCGCCGCTCAGGAAGCCGATCCGCGGATCGGCGCGAAAAGATTTTCATCCAGCCCGCCGAGAACGTGACTACGATCATGAAAACGAGCGGCCCGACCGTGGTCCAGGCATAGCGGGCCTTGCCCATCTTGATCAGGATGGTGGTGCCGAGACAGAGCGCGATCACCGAGAGCAACTGGTTCGCGAGCCCGAAGAGCGGCCAGAGGCTGTTGATTCCGCCTAACGGATCGAGCACGCCCTGGTAGAGGAACCAGCCCCACGCGCTGACCAGCAGCACGCTTGCGAAAAGATTCGCGCCTAACGACTGCGTGTTCCCGAGCGGTCGCCAGAGTTGCCCGAGAAAATCCTGAAGCAAAAACCGCCCAACCCGCGTGCCCGCATCGATCGTGGTCAAAATGAAGAGCGCCTCGAACATGATCGCGAAGTGATACCAGAGCGCGAGCGCGGTCGGGTTGCTCGTTAGGCGCGAAAACATGTGCGCCATCCCGACCGCAAAAGTCGGCGCGCCGCCGGCGCGGTTGAACATCGTGGTTTCGCCGAGGTCACTGGCCAGTTTCGTCATTTCCCCCTGGGTGACGGGGAAGCCGGCGGCGGAAACTTTCGCCACCACTTCGGTCGGCGTCCCCTTCGCGTTGATCGCAAAATATTGGCCGGGCGAGAGCACCGAGGCGGCGATCAACGCCATCAGGGCAACCATCATTTCCGTGACCATCGCGCCATAGCCAATCGAGCGGATGCGCGCTTCGCGCTCGATCATTTTCGGGGTCGTTCCGGAGGCGATGAGCGAGTGAAAGCCGGAGACCGCGCCGCAGGCGATCGTGATGCAGACGAACGGGAAAACCGGTCCCGCAAATACAAGCCCGCTGCCATCGATGAAGCGCGAGAGCGCGGGCATTTGCAGCGTCGGATGAATGATCACCACCGCGACTGCGAGCGCCGCGACCGCGCCGAGTTTCAGGAAAGTGCTCAGGTAATCGCGCGGGGTCAGGAGCAGCCAGACCGGCAACGCGGAAGCCGCGAGCCCGTAAAGCATGATGGCCCACGCGAGCCATTTCTGGTCGTGCTGAAACCAGCTTTCGATCATCGGGTATTGATGTAGGAATTGCCCGCCCCAGACCCCGAAGAGCAGCCCCGCCAAGCCAAAAACCGTCATCACGCCGACACCGATTTTGCCGGAGCGCAGTCCGATTCCCATGATCAGCGCGACCGGGATTGTGGTCGCCATCGTGAACACGCCCCAGGGACTTTTCGCGAGCGCCTGCACGACCACGAGCGCGAGGACTGCGAGCAGGATCACCATGATCGAAAGCACGCTGAGCATCGCGAGCGCGCCGACCGCGCTGCCGATTTCCTCCTTCACCATTTGGCCCAATGTTTTCCCCCGACGCCTAACGGATGCGAAAAGCACGATCATGTCGTGCACCCCGCCGCCTAACGTCGCGCCGATCAGAATCCAAAGCGTGCCCGGCAGGTAACCGAACTGCGCCGCGAGCACCGGACCGACGAGCGGACCGGGACCCGCGATCGCCGCGAAGTGATGGCCGAACGCCATCCAGCGATTCGTCGGCACGAAATCTTTGCCGTCATCGACCACGAGCGCGGGCGTGGCGCGATTGTCATCGAGCTCGAGCACTTTCACCGCGAGCCAGCGGCTGTAGAAACGGTAGCTGATCGCCGTCGCGCAGAGGCCGGCGGTGACGATCCAGAGCGCGTTCACCGGCTCGCCGCGCGCGAAGGCGACGATGGCGAGCGCGCCCGCGCCGAGCAGGGCGACGCCGAGCCAGAGAAGAAGTTTGAGCCACCTTGCCATCCCCGGCGTGGACTCTAGCGCAAGGCGCGCGGCGGCGGCAATCGCCGTTTAGCCTAACGAGTCCCGCATCTGCTGGAGCTGCGTGAGCTTTTCCGCGAAATCGGTTTCGCGCTGACGATGCTCGGCCACGACCGCGGCGGGCGCGTTCGTGACGAAATTTTCGTTTTGCAATTTCTTCCGCACTGTCATCAGTTCCGCTTCGTTTTTCGCGACTTCCTTGCCGAGCCGCGCGCGTTCGACGTCGAGATCGATCAGGCCTTCGAGCGGAAGATAAAGTTCCCCGAGCGGAGTGAGCGCAGTCGGCGTGCCTTTAACCGGTTCGTATTTCGCCGGGAGCTCAAGCGGCTCGGCATTGAGCAGAATCTTCAGCACCGCCGCCTCTTCCTCCGGTAGCGGGCGTGATCGGGACGAGGACGAAACCGACCCGCTTGTTCGAAGCAATGTTGAAATCCCGGCGCAGACCTCGCCCGGCGAGCACCGCTTCGTATTTCGCGTTCGCCTTTGCTTCGTCGTTAGGCGTGAGGGCGTAGTGTTTTTTGAAATCGTCGTCGAGCGGATCCGGCCAGCGCGCGAACTGGATCGTCTCCGCGCCCTGATCGTTAGGCAGATCGTTGTTGAACCCGAGCCCGTGCCAGAGCTCCTCGGTGATGAAGGGCATGAACGGATGAAAGAGCCGCAGCAGATGACCGAGGATGAAATCGATCACCGCGAGGGTGTTCGCTTTCCGCGGCGTGATCTCGCCTTCGCCGGCGAAGCCGAGCGCGGCTTTGCTCGCCTCGAGATACCAGTCGCAATATTCGCTCCAGAAAAAGCGGTAAAGCGCCTGCGCTGCCTCGCTGAAATTGTAATCCTCGAGCGCGACCGTGACCGCGCGGATCGCGTGATCGAGCCGGAGCAGGATCCACTTATCGTCGGTGGTGAGAAGCGCGGGATTGATTTCGCCCTCGGTTTCGCCGCCGTGCATCTGGCGGAAGCGGGTCGCGTTCCAGAGCTTGTTCGCGAAGTTGCGGCCTTCTTCGATTTGCTTCTCGTCGAAGCGAATGTCCTGGCCGGTCGGCGCGATTCGCATCAGGCCGAAGCGCACGCCGTCGGCGCCGTACTTGCGCGATCAGGTCGAGCGGGTCGGGCGAATTGCCTAACGACTTGCTCATCTTGCGCCCGGAAGCGTCGCGGATGAGCCCGGTAAAAAAGACTTCGCGGAACGGTGCTTCGCCGGTCCATTCGAGTCCGGCCATGATCATGCGCGCGACCCAGAAGAAGATGATATCCGGCGCCGTCACGAGGTCGGTGGTCGGGTAAAACTTCGCGCGGGTCGCGTCGTCCATCGTCTCGAACGGCCAGAGCCAGCTCGAGAACCACGTATCGAGCACGTCCGGATCCTGGGTCCAATCGTCGCCCGGCGAATCGATCTGGCAGGCAACATCCTCGCCGCGATACCAGACCGGAATGCGATGACCCCACCAGAGTTGCCGGCTGATGCACCAGTCCTGGATGTTCTCCAGCCAATGCTGGTAAACCGTTTCCCAGCGCTCCGGCCGGAAACGGATCGCTTTCCCCTCGCCCACGGCGGCGCGAGCTTCGGCGACTTTCGGATATTTCAGGAACCATTGTTCGCTCAGCCGCGGCTCGATCGGAACGCCGGCGCGCTCGCTGAAACCGACCGTGCTTTCGTGCGGCTCTTCTTTCGCGAGCAGGCCGCTCTCCGTAAGCATCTCGGCGGCTTTCTTGCGGGCGGCGAACCGGTCAAGACCGTCGAGTTCCGGGACCGCGGGGCAGTTAATTTTCCCGTTCGGATGGAGCACGTCGATGACCGGCAAACCGTGCCGCTGGCCGATCTCGAAATCGATCTTGTCGTGCGCGGGCGTCACTTTGAGAACGCCGGTGCCGAAAGCCGGGTCGATCGCGTCGTCACCGAGGATCGGCAGCTCCGCGCGGTCGAGCGGGCGCCAGGCTTTTTTGCCTAACAATGCCCGGTAACGTTCGTCGCCGGGATGCACTGCGAGCGCGACGTCGGCCATGATCGTTTCCGGCCGCGTGGTCGCGACTTCGAGGTAGCGGCCGGGCTCATCGACCAGCTCGTAGCGCACGTAATAGAGCGCGGATTTTTGCGGCGTCGGGATCACCTCTTCGTCGGAGAGCGCGGTCAGCGCGACGGGATCCCAGTTCACCATCCGGCGACCGCGATAGATCAAACCCTTCTGGTAGAGATCGACAAAAACCTGCTGCACGGCGCGCGAATAATCGGCGTCCATCGTGAAGCGTTCGCGCGCCCAGTCGCAGGAACAGCCGAGCCGCTTGAGCTGCTCGATAATGATGCCGCCGTGTTTTTCCTTCCACTCCCAGATTCGCCTAACGAACTCTTCGCGACCGAGATCGTGGCGGGTTTTGCCTTCGTCTTTGCGCAGCTTTTTCTCGACCACGGATTGGGTCGCGATGCCGGCGTGATCGAGGCCCGGAAGCCAAAGCACTTCGTGGCCGGTCATGCGCGCGCGGCGGGCGAGGATGTCCTGGATGGTGTTGTTGAGGACGTGGCCGAGCGTGAGGACGCCGGTTACGTTCGGCGGCGGGATCACGATTGAATAAGCCGGTTTTGCGGAGGCAGGATCGGCGTGGAAAACGCCGTCGCGCAGCCAGCGGGCGTACCATTTCGCCTCCACGGCCTGTGGCTCATACGCCTTCGAGAGTTCCGTCATGGGCAGGAATCATCGGAGAGGGTTTTGCGATTGCAAACCGGCGGGATGCGGTGAGAGAGGGCCCCGTGTCATCCTGAGCGAAGTCGAAGGATCCCGTGGAAGGGCGGGGAAGCGCCGGGGCAAAATGGAAAACAGGAGTTTGTAGAAATCCCAACAGGAGCTTCCCAGAAACGCGACGTGATCCTTCGACTTCGCTGCGCTTCGCTCAGGATGACCGCGGGCCGGGGCGCGAGCCGGCGGATGCGGCGGACACGGCCGCCGCTCCATCTGGTTATCGTGTTAATTTGCGGGCATGGAAAAAGTAAATCTCGAGGAGAAATTCGCGGCGTTCTCGGATCATTGGCGGCCGAAGATCGTCGGTGAATTGAACGCGCAGGAGGTGAAGGTGGTTAAATTCCAGGGTGTCTTCCCGTGGCATTCGCACGAGCGCGAGGACGAGCTTTTCCTGGTCTGGCGCGGCCGAATGCGGATCGAATTTCGCGACCGGGTCGTGGCCTTGACGGCCGGGGAATTCCTCGTCGTGCCGCATGGCGTGGAGCATCGGACCGCGGCGGAGGAGGAGGCCGAGGTGGTCCTTTTTGAGCCCGCTGCCACCCGGAATACGGGCGACGCCGCGGAGTCGGACTTCACTGCGCCCTCGGGCGTGAAGCTCTGACTCGCCGATTCCCGCGGATGCTTTTTTTTCGGCGGGAGGTTGGCGCGAGAGTTGCGGAAGAAAGAGAGTGCCTTTCTCCTGGATAAAGCTCGTAGGCGGGCACCCATCGCGCGAAGATCAGACCCATTATCGGGCGCTGGTGGATCATTCACCCGACGCGGTGCTGGTGATCTGCGAGGAGAAAATCGTTTTCGTAAATCCCGCGACCCTCGAGTTGCTCGCG
The DNA here is from genome assembly GCA_963742845.1 of uncultured Verrucomicrobiae bacterium. Classification (GTDB taxonomy): domain Bacteria; phylum Verrucomicrobiota; class Verrucomicrobiia; order Chthoniobacterales; family UBA10450; genus Palsa-1392. The sequence goes on from CAVUNK010000009.1 coordinate 863,875, forward strand.
GCCGCGTTGCCGGCGGATTTGCTTGGCCGCAGTCCGGCCGAACTCGTCCATCCCGATGAACGCGCGGAAGTGGAACAGCGCACTCGCGAGGCAACGAAAGGCCAGCGCGCGGTCACGACGGAGCGCCGGATGAGGCGGCTCGACGGGACCGAAGTGGAAGTGGAGTCGCGCGTCATCCCGTTCCTGTCCGAGGGGAAACCCGCCGTGCAGGTGATCCTGCGCGACATCACGGCGCGGCGCACGGCCGAGAGAGAATTGCGCGCGGCCGAGGCGAAATACCGTTCGATCGTCGACAACGCGCTTGAGGGAATTTTCCAAAATACCCCCGACGGCGTCTTCCTCTCGGCGAATCCCGCGCTCGCGCGGATGCTCGGTTTTGAGAGCCCGGAAGCGCTGATCCGCGAGCGGCAGGATCTCGCGCGCCAGAGCTACGCGGATCCGGCGCAGCGCGCGGAATTCCAGCGGTTGCTCGAGGAAAAGGGTGTGGTCAGCAATTTCGAATACGAAGTCCGCCGCAAGGACCAGAGCAGGATCTGGGTCTCGGAAAACGTCCGCGCAGTGCGCGATCCCGCGGGCAAAACCCTCTACTACGAAGGCAGCGTGCAGGACATCACCGCGCGCAAACATTCCGAGGAAGAACTGCGCCGCAGCGTGCAGCGCTTCCGTTCTTTCACCAAGGCGACAGCGCAGATCGTCTGGCAAACCAGCCCGGATGGCCTCGTCCTGGAGGATCTCCCGACCTGGCGCGCCTACACCGGCCTAACGACGGAGGAAATTCACGGCAGCGGCTGGCTCACGAGCCTGCATCCCGACGATCGCGTGCCGGCATTGCAGCGCTGGGCCGCGAGCCGCGCGGCAAAGAGCCTTTACGAAACGGAATACCGCCTGCGCCGGGCCGACGGGCAATACCGTTATTTCGCGGTCCGCGGTGTGCCAGTGCTCGACGCCGATGGGAGCATCCGCGAATGGGTCGGCACCAGCACGGACATCACCGAGCGGAAGCAGGCCGACGAGATCCTGCGTGAAAGCGAACAGCGTTTCCGGCTCCTGAACGCTTTGAACGAGGCCAGCCGCCCGCTCACCCAGCCGGCGGAGATTCTCGCCACCGTGGTCCAGTTACTCGGCGCGCATCTCGGCGTCTCGCGTTGCACCTACACGGAGATGGAACCGGACGACGTGCACTTCGTCACGCCGCATCAATTCACCAAGGGTTGCGCGGAAATCACCGGGCGCCACCCGTTGGCAAATTTCGGCGCGCACACGCAGTCGCGCCTGCTCGAAGGCCGCACCCTTGTCCTCCGCGATGTGGACACCGAGCTCACTTCCGCGGAAGAACGCGCCGCCTACGCCGCGGGTGAGACGAAAGCGATTGTCGTATGCCCTTTGCTCAAGGAAGGCCGCCTGCTGGCGATGATCAGCGTGCAGCAAAACGAACCGCGCGCCTGGACCGAGGGCGAGATCGCGCTCGTCACCGAAGTGAGCGGGCGCTGTCGCGCGATCGTGGAACGGGCCAGCGCGGATCTGGTTTTGCGCCGGAGCGAAGAGCATCTACGGCTCGTGATCGCGGCCTCGAACGACGGCATCTGGGAACACAATTACCGGACCGGCGCCCTGCATTGCTCGGAGCGGATGTTCGAGTTGCTCGGGCTCGATCCGCAGAAATTCAAGCCCACCGTCGCCGCGCTCACCGCGCTCCTTCATCCGGAGGATCGCGCGGCTTTTGCGAAGGCGGTCGCGGAACCGGAAGACACCGGCGGCCGGACTGAAGCGCACACGCGGATCCGCCGGCCCGATGGCAGCTACGGTCATTTTCTTTTTCGCGGCTCCGCGGTGCTCGATGCCGAGGGTCAACCGATCCGCGTTATCGGTTCGATCGCCGATCTCACGAGCACGCTGCAGGCCGAGCGCAAACTCCTCGAGCAGGCAAACCTGCTGAATCTCGCCCACGACGCGATCATGGTGCGCGACATGCAGGGCCGGGTGGAATTCTGGAACCACGGTGCGGAAGCACTCTACGGCTGGACCGCGGCGGAAGCGCAGGATCGGCTGACCGGCGAGTTCCTCGAACGCGATGATCCCGACGCGCTCACCGCCGCGCAGCGCACCCTCATCGAGACCGGCGTCTGGTCCGGGGAATGCCGGCACGAAACCAAACAAGGCACGCCCGTCGTGGTCCGCAGCCGTTGGAGCCTGGTCCGCGACGACGAGGGCAAGCCGAAATCGATGCTCGTGATCAACACCGACATCACCGAGCAGAAAAAAATCGAGCAGCAATTCCTCCGCGCCCAGCGCCTCGAAAGCGTCGGCACGCTCGCCAGCGGAGTCGCCCACGACCTGAACAACGTTCTTCTCCCAATCATGATGGCCGCGCCGGTTTTACGCGGCGAAGAGGATCAAGCAGAACGCGACCGTTTCCTCGACATCGTGGAATCGAGCGCTCGCCGCGGCGCCGACATCATCAAACAGGTTCTCACGTTTGCGCGTGGTGCCGACGGCGACCGGATTCTTTTGCAGCCGATCTATCTGCTCGATGAGGTCTGCAAAATCGCACGCCAGACTTTCCCGAAATCGATCACGCTGCACAAAAGCTACGAGGAAAATACCCGGCCAATCGAGGCCGATCCCACCCAGCTGCACCAGGTTCTTCTGAACCTCGCGATCAACGCCCGCGATGCGATGCCGAGCGGCGGCGTGCTCCGGTTGCAGGTAAAAAATGTCGAGGTGGATGCGCACATGGCCGAGGGCTTCCCCGACGCGAGCGCCGGGCCGCATGTCATGTTCAAAGTCAGCGACACCGGAGACGGCATCCCGCCGGACATGATCGACAAGATTTTCGACCCGTTTTTTACCACGAAGAACGTCGGCGTCGGGACCGGGCTCGGGCTTTCCACGACCGCGGGGATCGTGCGCAGTCACGGCGGTTTCATCCAGGTCGCGAGCGAGCCGGGGCACACTAGCTTCAAGATTTTCCTGCCGGCGCGGAGCGCGGCCGATGTGTCCCAGCCCCTCCCGAACGATGTGCTGATCCCGCGCGGCCGCGGCCAGACGATCCTCGTGGTCGACGACGAACCGTGTATCCGCGAAGTCGCCGAAGTGATCCTGACGAATCATGGCTATCATGTTTTCACCGCGGAAGACGGCCCGACTGCGCTGGCGATTTACGCGCAACAAATCGGGCACGTCGACGTGGTCGTGACCGATATCGCGATGCCGATCATGAGCGGGCTCGTCTTTGTGCGCTCGCTCCGCCGGATCGATCCCGCGGCGAAAGTCATCGTCTCCACCGGCCGGGCGGAGCTCGGGGAACTGGCCGAGATCGCGGAGCTGAACGTTGAAGGATTCCTCGCCAAGCCCTACACCACGCGCAGCCTGCTTCTGAAATTAAGCCAGGTGCTGCAAGGCTCGTGGCGCGATGTCGCCTAACGAGTCGCAGCGGCTTGCACGGGACGCGGCCCGCGCCCAACTTGGCGGCGCTCGATGGAAACTGCGGAAAAAATCACGCGCAACCGGCCGATCGGGGTTTTCGATTCCGGCATCGGCGGGCTCACCGTGGTCAGCGCGCTGCGCGGCTTTTTGCCTAACGAGAAGATCTATTATCTCGGCGATACCGCGCGCGTGCCCTACGGCGGGAAAAGCGCCGCGACCGTGGAACGCTACAGCGTCGAGATCGCGGAGATGCTGCTGGCGGAAAGTTGCAAAACCATCGTGGTCGCCTGCAACACCGCTTCTGCTCTGGCTTTGCCCCGGCTCGAAGAGATGAGCCCGGTGCCGGTAACCGGGGTGATTCGGCCGGGCGCGGCCGCTGCCGTTGCCGCCACGCGTTCGGGGCATATCGGGGTCATCGGAACCCGCGCGACCATTCGGAGCGGCGCGTATGAGCGCGCGATCCAGGCGCTCGACCCGGCGCTGCAAGTGACCGCGCGTGCTTGTCCTCTTTTTGTGCCACTGATCGAGGAAGGCTGGCTCGAAGGACCGGTGACGGATGAGATCGTTAGGCAATATCTCGAGCCGCTGGTCGAGGAAGGGATAGATACCCTGGTGCTCGGCTGCACCCATTATCCATTGCTGCGTGCCGCGATCGGGCGTTTCCTCGGCGACACCGTGACGTTGGTCGATTCGGCCGAGAATTGCGCCACCGCCGTCGCGCAACTCCTCGCTGCGGAAGATCTGCAGGCGGAAACAACCGACACGGGAAATCTGGCCGTCGCACTAACCGATCCGCCCGATGCGTTCCTCGAAGTCGCGCGTGCAGCACTGCAACTCGACATCGGCACGGTGCAATTGCGGCCCGTGATCCATCAATCTGGCGGCGACGCTCAAAAAGCACTGTCATCCTGAGCCGCAGACGGCGAAGGACCTCGCAAGCTGGACCTGGATTTGGTTAGCCTAACGACGTCGAGCGATTCTTGCGCTCCACCGGGCTCGGGATGACAACCTTTTTTACCCGCCGCTGATTTTCAATCGCTGACTTTTCGACAACGACGCGACCACCAAATCGTAGGAATGATCGATCATTCGTTGCAGCTCGGCGTCGGGAACTTCACCCGTGAATTCCACCGTGTTCCAATGCCGCTTGTTCATGTGATAACCGGGCTGCACCGACTCATAGCGGTCCCGCAGATCGAGCGCGCGCTCAGGGTCGCACTTCAGATTCACCCGCGGCGGCACTTCGTCGAGCGAGGCGAGGGCGAACATTTTGCCGCCGACTTTGAAGACGAGATTGTCCGGCCCGAACGGGGTATCCTCCGCCGCGCCCGGTTTCGTTAGGCAATATTCGCGAAAAACCGCGAGATCCATCAGCTGATCGCTGCGAGCAGACGCAGCGGCAGCTCGCTGATCGCGACCCGCTCCTGCTCCATGCTGTCGCGATGTCGCAGCGTGACGGTGTCGGTGAGCGCGGTGTCGCGTTCGCCTAACGACTCGAAATCGATCGTGATCCCGAACGGCGTCCCGGCTTCGTCCTGGCGGCGATAGCGCCGGCCGATCGCGCCGGTCTCGTCGTAGAAAACATTCATCAACGGGCGCAGCAGCGCCTGCACTTCGCGGGCTTTCGCGACCAGTTGTTCGTTGTTTTTCATCAGCGGGAAAATGCCCGCCTTGATCGGTGCCACCCGCGGATGAAACCGGAGCACGATCCGGGTTTCGCTCTTCCCCTTGTCGTCAGTCACGGTCTCCTCGGCGAAGGCTTCGCAGAGCAACGCGAGCACGGTGCGATCGACGCCCGCGCTCGGCTCGATCACGTGCGGGGTGAAGCGCTGCTTGGTTTCCTCGTCGAAATAGTCGAGCGGCTTGCCGCTGGCTTTCTGGTGCTGGGTGAGATCGTAATCGGTGCGATAGGCGACCCCTTCGAGCTCTTGTTTTCCAAACGGGAAATCGTATTCGATGTCGTAGGTGCCCTTGGAATAAAACGCCCGATCGGCATCCGGCACGGTGAGCACGTGCAGCTTCTCGCGCGGCAGCCCGATGTTCTCGTAAAACTTCAGGCGCTCTTCTTTCCAATACTCGAGCAGCTCGAGGCCCTGCTCGGGACGGCAGAAATATTCCAACTCCATCTGCTCGAACTCGCGCGAGCGAAAAATGTAGTTCCGCGGGTTGATCTCGTTCCGAAAAGCCTTGCCGATTTGCGCGATGCCGAAGGGCAGTTTTTTGCGCGCGGTATCGAGCACGTTCTTGAATTGCACGAAGATCGACTGCGCGGTCTCGGGGCGCAGGTAGGCGATGGAATCGGGATCGGCCGACGCGCCCATCTGGGTGGAGAACATGAGGTTGAACGGGCGCGCTTCGGTCAGGTCCTTGCCGCCGCAAACGGGGCATTGCGGTGTGCCGCCTTTTTCCGGGAGTTGATCGCCACGAAGCCGCGCTTTGCAGGTCCGGCAATCGACCATCGGATCGCTGAAAGTATCCACGTGCCCGCTGGCCTTGAGCGCGGCGGGGTGCGTGAGAATGGAGCCATCGAGCCCGACCACGTCGTCGCGTTCGCGCACCATCACGCGCCACCAGTAGTCCTTCAGATTGCGCTTTAGCTCCACGCCGAGCGGGCCGTAATCCCAGACGCCGTTGAGCCCGCCGTAGATCTCGCTCGCCTGGAAAATGAAACCGCGCCGTTTGCACAGGCTGACGATCTTCTCCATCCGCTGGGAATCGTTAGGTGTCATAGGCGAAAGAGGGTTAGCTAAGGAACTCAGGAAAGCAGGAAGGGAAGCGGGTCAGAGAATCTTTTCTGCGTTCCGGCTTTCCTCCGAGATCCGGAATTCCTACTTCGCGACCGTGACCTCGGTCTTCACCGAGTTCGCGATGAAACAATTCTCGTGCGCGAAGTGGTGCATCGCTTCGATGTCTTCCGCGGTCGGCTGGTTATCGCCGGAAAATTTCAGCGTCGGATGCAGCTCCACGCGGGTGATCGCAAGCTTGCCTTCGGCATTCTTTTCCATGTGGCCGACGGCATGGTCGACATACTCCTCGAGCAGGAATTTCTTCTTACACGCGGCCGCGAGGAAGGTGAGCATGTGGCAGCTGGAGAGCGCGGCGACGAAAGCTTCCTCCGGGTCGACGTGGTCGGGATTTCCGAGGTAAGCCGGCGCGGCGGTGGCGGTCATTTCGTGGCCGCCATCGAAGCTCCACTGATGGTCGCGGTTGTAGGTTTTGTATTCGAAATCGGGCGTGGCGCGCTTCCAGGTGAGCGTCATTTTGTGTTCGGACATGCCTCTTAATAAAGGCCGGCCCGCAATTCGCAAGCGAGGCCACTTTCCTGGCGCGTCTGGAACAATTCTTGCAACAAAAGAGGGCGCCCACTTTGACCGGGCCGAGTCCAAACCATGACCAGCGCTGATTTCCAAAACCTTCTTCTCGCCATGCTCCAGAGTGGAGAAGGCGTCTCCGACTTTCTCTTTCTCGTCGGCAAGCCGCCGATGATCGAGCGCTACGGCAAGCTCTATGAGCTGCCGATGGACGCCGGCAGCCCGACGCTGCAGCCCGCGCATACGGAAGCCATCTCCGCCCTGCTGATCAACGGCAGTGAGCGCCTGCAGCAGGATCTCACCGCGACCGGTTCCTGCGACACGAGCTACGCGCTCGAGGGCCAGGCGCGTTTCCGCACCAACATTTACCGGCAGCAGGGCCGCATCGGCATCGTCATGCGCAAGCTGCAAGCGGAGGTGCCCACCTTGGAGTCGTTAGGCTTGCCGCTGATCTTCAACCAGATCGTGAAGGAAAAATTCGGCATTGTCTTCGTGACCGGCAGCACCGGGAGCGGCAAGACGACGACGCTGGCCGCGCTCCTGAACGAGCTGAACCAGACCCAGGATGTCCACGTCGTGACGCTGGAGGACCCGATCGAGTTCGTCCATCCGCACGGCCGGGCGGCTTTCAGTCAGCGGGAATTGGGGAAGGATTTTTCCGACTTCGCGAGTGGCCTCCGGGCCGCCTTGCGGCAGGCGCCGAAGGCGATCCTGATCGGTGAAATTCGCGACCGCGAGACGATGGAGATCGCGCTCACCGCCTCGGAAACCGGCCACCTCGTTTTCAGCACCCTGCACACGATCAACGCCGGCCAGAGCATCAACCGCATCCTCGGCCTCTTCAATACCGACGAGGAGAAACAGGTGCGGGAGCGGCTCGCTGATACCCTGCGCTACATCGTGAGCCAGCGGCTCGTGACCAAGATCGCGGGCGGACGCCTGCTCGTCACCGAGATCATGGGCAGCAGCCTGCGCACGCGCGAGACGCTGCTCTACGGCGAAAGCGAGAACCGCACTTTCCAGGAGATCATAGAGGCCGGCTCGACGCTCGGCTGGCACAGCTTCGATCAATCGCTCCTGAACGCTTTCGAAGAGGACGTGATCTCCGAAGAGACCGCGCTCCTCTTTTCCACTCACAAAAACAAAATGCGCCGCGACCTCGAGATGGCCAAGAAGCTGCGCTCGCCCATCGCCGATGAACCCTCCGGCCTGAAGATTGCCGCCCTCTAAGACCTATGAACATTCCGGAAAACGAAACCCCACAAGAACAGGCCATGCGCCTCGCTCAGCTCGAGATCAAGATGCTGCGCGAGCAGTTGCTTAAGGCGATCGACGATGCCAAGGCCGCCCGCGGCGAGTTGAAGCCGCTGGGCGCGCGTTTGACTCCGCGGCCTCCGGCGATCCTGCCGTCCGCGCCCTCGGATTTCCCCCCGAAAGAAGGGAACGTGCGCGAGGTAAACTTCCGGCCCAACGGCCCACAGGTGCTCTGCGTCGAGGATAGTCCGGCGAACTTTCAGCTCATCAAAAGCATTCTCAGCGATCGGCCCGGGGTAAATCTTACCTGGGCCGAGAACGGCGAGAAAGGCCTCGAGATGGCCCGGGACCAACACCCGGAACTGGTGCTGCTCGATCTCGATCTGCCCGACATGCACGGCAGCGAGGTGCTCGGAAAACTCCGCAAAGTGCCCGCGACCGCGGAGACGCCGGTGATCGTGATCAGCGCCGACGCCACTCCGAGCCAGATCGAGCGGATGCTCGCCGCTGGGGCGCGCGACTACATCACGAAGCCGTTCGAGATTCGCCGGTTCCTGCTCATGTTCGACGAGATCTTCCCGCAGGCCGCGGTCGGCTAGATCGCTGCCTAACGAGCGCGCGGGAGCGGGTTGCCGTGCGCGATTTGCTCGCGGGCTGCGGCGCGTTACCCTGCGGCGCATGGAAGTTCGTCGCGCTTTCCGCCTCCCTTCCGGCTTCGCGCTCCTCCGCTTTCTCGCGCTCACGCTGCTTGTTGGTTCCCTCCTCCTCGGCGGGGTGCAGCTCCGCCGCTACGCCTGGACGCGCACGACTCACCTTCGTTTTCAGCACGATATCGTGAACGGTTTTTACTGGGGCAGCCAGCTGCTCAAGGAAGGCCGCACGCTCTCGCCTGACGATCCGCCGGATTCGTGGCGCACCTTTGCCCGGGGCTATCTCGGGCTCTACCAAAGCGTCCGTCGCGGCGCCTACGACGGGCAATACAATCTCGACTACCCGCCGCTCCGGTTGCTCGTGATGTCGATCTGGACCCGGGAGGTGAAGGCGCAATTCCCCGGGGTGGAAGATGGCACGCCCGATTACGTCGAGCCGCTCCTGAAGGTGAATTTCGTCTGCGAAATCCTGACCGCGCTCGGGGTTTTCCTGCTCGTTAGGCAAGGCGTGCGGCGGTCCGGCGGCCGGACCAATTCCGGTTTGCTTTGTCGTTTTCCAGTCGGGGAGCGGGCCAGCGTCTGCGGCCTGCTCGCGGCCCTCGCCGCCTGGCTTGAGCCGTCGATGATCCTCGACGCGCACGCCTGGCCGCAGTGGGACGTCTGGATTCTTCCCTTCTATCTTTTCGCCGCGTTCGCGGCGCTGAACCGGCGCTGGTTTTGGTGCGGCGCCCTGCTCGCGCTCGGCGCGATGCTCAAAGGGCAGTTGCTCTTCGTCGCGCCCTTCTTTTTCTTCTGGCCGCTCTGGCAAAAACGCTGGGCCCGCACCGGCCGGGTGCTCGCCGGCTTCGTCGCCACCTTCGCACTCGTGGTTTCGCCTTGGCTCCTGCGCACTCCGTTGGCCTGGACGCTGGTTACCCTCGTGGCGGTCGCCTCCGCCTTTTTCTTCCGCGGGCAACATTCGCGCCACACCTGGCCGTGGACCGCCGGACTCAGTGCGATCGCGGCTTTTTGTGTCGGCGGCTGGGGCAGTGGGGACTTTGCCTGGCTGCAGATCGGCTTCCTCTATGGCACCGAGCATTACCCCTATCTCTTCATCAGCTCGTGCTACAACCTGCCCTCGCTCATGGCGCACCTCGATTGGTCGCTCAAGGAGCCCTACTGGCGCGGCCACCTCGGCGCGCTCCAGCTCGCGTTTAACTGGCAGTGGACGCTGCGTCTCCTCTATCTCGCGGCGCTCGTCCTTTGTTCGTTAGGCGCGGCCCGGCACGCGCGGCGGCGCGACCCGCGGCTCCTGATCGCCCTCGCCACGCCCTGGCTGCTGATGTTCGCGCTCCTCGGGCAAATGCATGAGCGCTACCTCCTCTGGGGCGCTGTGCTCAGCGCGGTCGCGCTCGGGGTGAGCCTGCCCCTGAGCCTGCTCCATTTTGCCTTCTCCGCGATGAGCGCTGCGATGATCGCCGACGTCCTTCTGCTCGATAAAAAATTAACTTCCACCCTCGGCGCGATCCATTTCCTCGAGCGAGTGCGCCCGCTGGCTTCCTGGCTTTTGCTCGTCGGGGTCGGCATTTATTTCTGGGAAACACTCTCACGAAGCCGCCCCCGCTACCGGCCCCAACCCGGGCGACCGCCGGGCGCCGTCGCCGCGCCCTGCGACCTGGCTGCCGTGGGCGACAAAGCCTGACGAAAAATCAACAGTTGCCCCGGGTGAAGAGCGCTGTAATTCTAGCCTCCCCTCACCTTTTCGCGCGATTAGCTCAGTGGTAGAGCGCTTGCTTCACACGCAAGAAGTCGCAGGTTCGAACCCTGCATCGCGCACCATGTGGTCGCCGACGCCGGCAGCTCTCTCAACGGGAGGAACATCATGACGCAGGAAAATGTCGGGCCCTCATCCCGCCGCCGCTTCCGGTTGCGCTGGATCTTTTACTTCCTCCTTGTCCTGCTCGGGGGCTTCGCGCTTTACGCCTGGGTGACGGGCACCCGCCAGAATCCGATCGAAAGCGGAGAACCGTCGATGAAAGCGGTCGTCTACACCCACTATGGATCGCCTGACGTGCTCGAAATTAGAACGATAAAAACGCCCACGCCTAACGACGAGCAAATCCTCATCAAGGTGCGGGCGGCGGCGCTTAATCCGCTGGACTGGCATTTCATCGAAGGGACGCCTTACATCATGCGGGCGTTCGGTGTCGGCCTGCGCAAACCGAAGGATCCACGTCTGGGAGTGGATCTGGCCGGCGTCGTCGAAGCGGTGGGGAAAAACATCACCCAATTCAAAGTCGGCGATGAAGTGTTTGGCGGGCGGAACGGCGCCTTCGCTGAATATGTGTGTGCGCGCGCAGATCGGGCGATCGTGTTGAAACCCGCCAACATAACTTTTGAGCAGGCCGCGTCCGTCCCGATCGCCGCGGTCACCGCGCTGCAGGGTCTCCGGGACCAGGGACACCTCCAAGCCGGACAGAAGGTCCTGATCAATGGCGCCTCTGGCGGGGTTGGCACTTTCGCGGTGCAGATCGCGAAGTCCTTCGGCGCGGAAGTAACCGGTGTCTGTAGCACCAAAAACCTGGACTTGGTCCGGTCACTCGGCGCGGATCACGTGATCGATTACACGAAGGAGGACTTCACCCAGGGCGCGCAACTTTACGACCTGATTCTCGACAACGTTGGCAACCAGCCACTGGCGGGTTTCCGTCACGCTCTGAAACCCAAGGGGATTTGCGTAATGATCGGCGGCGGAGGTCCGGGCGACAGCGGGTTGCTTGGTCCGATGGCCCGCCCGCTAAAGGCCTTGCTCCTCTCTCCATTTGTCAGTCAGAAGATGGGAATGTTCATGGCTGAGTTGAATAAGAACGACCTGCAAACCCTGGCAGACCTGATGCAATCAGGAAAAGTGAAGCCGGTCATCGACCGGACCTACCCGCTGAGTAAGATCGCGGAAGCGATCCGCTATCTCGAGAAGGGACACGCGCGCGGGAAAGTCGTCATCACGATGTAATGCCGCGCGCGACTCACGAGTAACACTCGAGATACTTGATCCCCGATCCGGTGTTGAAGATCACCACTTTCTCCTCCGGCGAAACCTGGCCTAACGAACAAAGCTTGCGTAGCGCGACAAAACAAGCGGCGCCTTCCGGCGCGACGAAGAGCCCTTCCGCCGCGCCGACCGTGCGGGTCTCGCGGATCATCTCTTCGTCCTCCACCGTCAAGGCGCCGCCGCCAGACTCGCGCAGAATGCGGAGCATGAGAAAATCGCCGACCGCCTTCGGGACGCGCAGGCCGGAAGCCTTGGTCTGGGCGTTAGGAAATTCCGCGGCGAACTCCTCGCCCTGCTCGAACGCGCGCACGATCGGCGCGCAACCGGCCGCCTGCACCGAAAACATCCGCGGCCGTTTTTTCCCGATCCAGCCGAGCGTCTCCATCTCGGCGAAGGCCTTCCACATTCCGAGCAGGCCGGTCCCGCCGCCGGTCGGATAAAGCACGACATCGGGCAGTTGCCAGCCGGCTTGCTCCGCGATTTCGTAGCCGAGGGTTTTCTTGCCCTCGACGCGATAAGGCTCCTTCAAAGTGGAGACATCGAACCAGCCTTCCGCTTCCTTCCGGCGCGCGATCTCGGCACCGCAATCGGTGATGAGCCCGTCGATCAAGGTGACATGTGCGCCGAGTTCGCGACACTCGATCACGTTCGCGCGCGGGGTATCGCTCGGCATGAAAATGTGTGCCTCCAAATCGGCGCGCGCCGCATAGGCGGCGAGCGCGCCGCCGGCGTTGCCCGCGGTCGGCACCGCAAGTTTGGTCGCGCCCAGATATTTCGCCATCGAGACCGCGACCGTCATGCCGCGGGCCTTGAAACTCTGGGTCGGGTTCTGCGCTTCATCTTTCACCCAGAGATCGGTAAACCCGAGCTCCCGGTCCCAGCGCGCAACCGGGAACAGAGGCGTGCCGCCTTCGCCTAACGACACCGGCTCGGCGTCCGCCGGGAGCGGCAGCACTTCGCGATAACGCCAGAGGGACTTCTCGCGACCCGCTAACATTTCACGGGTGAACGATCGACTGATCGCGGCCAGATCGTATTCCGCGAAAAGCGGCTTGTGGCAGGCGGGGCAAAGATTTTGCAGCGCCTGCCAATCGTAGGACAGGCCACAATAAGTGCAGCGGAGATTCGTTAGGGCCATGGCTTGGAGTTGCGGGCTTTGCGCCGCCTGCACAAAGAAGCCTTTATTTCCTCCGCGCAAATCGGCCTAATCACGCGATCGCTTCCATGAGCTCGGAAAATTCCCGCCTTTCACCGCGCCGCCCGTGGTATCGCCCGTCGCTCACCACCCAGATCATGATCGGCCTGGTGGTCGGCGGCTTCATCGGCTGGCTCCGGCCGGATTGGGGAAACGCGGTTTACTTCCTCCGCGACATTTTTCTGAACCTGATCAAGTCGATCATCGCGCCGCTGGTTTTCTCCACGCTCGTGGTCGGGATCGCGGGCGGCGGCGACCTGAAAAAGGTCGGCCGGATGGGCGTGAAGGCGCTGATCTATTTCGAGATCGTGACCACGGCCGCGCTCTTCATCGGGCTCGCGGTGGTGAATTTCACCAAGCCCGGGGTCGGCGTTCTCCTGGTCGCGCCGAACACCGATATCATCCAGAAGATCGGCACCACGCATCCGCTGACGCTGGTCCAGACCATCGTGCACGCGTTCCCCGCGAGCGTGGTGGAAGCGATGGTGCACGGCGACGTGCTCCAGATTGTTGCCTTCGCCGTGCTCTTCGCGATGGCCGTGTCGGCCGTCGGCGAGAAGGGCAAACCGATTCTGCGCGCGATGGAGAGTCTCTCGCAGGTGATGTTCAAGTTCACCAATTACGTGATGATGTTCGCCCCGATCGGCGTGGGCGCGGCGATGGCGCACACCGTCGGGACGCAGGGACTCGGCGTGCTCACCCATCTCGGGAACCTGATTCTCTCGCTTTATCTCGGGCTCATTCTTTTCGTCGTGCTGGTTTTTGGAACCGTGATTCTGCTCGCGCGGATCCCGCTTCGACAGTTCGTTAGGGCAATCCGCGAGCCGGCCGCGATCGCGTTTGCCACCACGAGCAGCGAGTCGGCTTTACCGAAGGCGATGGAAGCGATGGAGCGCTTCGGCGTGCCGAAACGCATCGTCGGCTTTGTCATGCCGACCGGTTATTCCTTCAATCTCGACGGCTCGACTTTGTATCTCGCGCTCGCTTCCGTTTTCGTCGCGCAGGCGGCGGAAGGAACGACCGGGCACCACATGGGGATCGGGCAGCAGATCGTGATGATGCTGACCTTGATGATCTCGTCGAAAGGCGTGGCCGCGGTGCCGCGTGCTTCGCTGGTCATTCTGCTCGCGACGCTGAACACGTTTCTGCCCGCGGGGCTCGGGCCGATCGGCGTGGCGGTTATTTTCGGGGTCGATGAACTGATGGACATGGGCCGGACTTGCGTGAATCTGGTCGGCAACTGCCTCGCCACTGTGGTCGTCGGGCGCTGGGAAGGTGAGTTCGATGACCACCGCGCCCGCGTTTTCGGTACGCCTGACGAAATCGCCTTGGAAATGCGCGAAGGCGAGGTGGCTTTCGCCGAGTCCGCGGCCCGCGGCGACTAACTGCCGCTACCGACGCCGGCGGCGATCGCGCAGGTTGAATTCCAGCTGCTGCGCGCGGTGATATGGTGGCCGGGTGATCTTAGTCAAAAAGCGCAGAAGCCGTCTCATACGTTCAGTTGAACGCTCGGCGGCGCCGAGGTCAATCAGCAAATTTTCACCGATCCCATGAGCGCGCCTCCCGCCTTTCATCACAATGTTTATGTCATCCTTCTCGATGACGCCGTGCTCCAGCATCCCTCGGTCCTGCGCGTGAATCGCCGACGCGATCCGGCGAAGCCATGCGTCTATGTTGGGATGACCGGGCTCCCGGTGGAGCATCGTTTCGAGAATCACAAGCACGGCTACAAGTCGGCCTGGGTGGTGGAGAGATACGGCGTGCGCCTGCTCCCGGAACTCTTCGCGCATTTCAACCCGATGCCTTTTGCAGCGGCGATGCAGATGGAACTGGAACTGGCCGAGGACCTCCGCGCCGAGGGCTACACCGTCACCGGCGGCCACTAGCCGCCTAACGAACAAAGGACGCTACTCGAAAATGTGCCCGTGATTAAAACGCCAGATGCTGATCGCATTCACCACCGCGGCGATCCCGAAGAGAATGCCTAGCGTCGGGAGCAACTCCCACGTAGTGCAATTCGCCCAGAGCACTTGGATGAAACCCTCGATCGACCAATAGACAATCGTGAACCGGCTCAGGTGTTGGATGAATTCCGGCATCAGGCTGGTCGGGAACCACGCGCCGCCGATCGCGCTCATGGTGAGGATGAGGAACGTGCCCATCCCGCTCGCCGCCGCGGAAGTCGGCGCAATCGCCGCGAGGAACATTCCGAAGGCGACGCAGGCGGATGACGCCGCAAGGCAAATGAGAATGAGATTCCCGAAATTCGATCGGAGGTCGATCCCGAAAAGCAGATGTCCGGCGAAGAAAAGCGAGCTGAGTTGGATGAGGCCGACAAGCATTCCGAAGAGGTATTTGCTCCAGAGAATCTGTGTCCGCTTCACCGGCGCGGAGAGCAGGCGCTGATAGAGGCCCGCTTTCTTTTCATCAAAGAGCGAGGTCGCCGCGCCCGAGAGCGAGAAGAGCAAAAACATCACCGCCCAACCGCCAACACTTCGGGTCGCCATCGGGCTTTTCACTCGCGCGCCAGTCACCTGCTCGGAGTCGATCCTGATCAGGCCCTCGAGGAACTTGGAATCGCCCGCGCTCCCGCTCTTTGTCACGATCTGGCCGCGACTGATCTGGTCGTAGAGTTCATTCGGATCACCGCCGAAAGCCTTCGCGATCGAGTCGGCCAACGAATGGTTGAATTGGTCGAGCCGCGGTTGGCCAACTGATTGTGCCGCGCGCTTCTGGAGCGAGGCGAGAAAGGCTTGCGGCGCGGAAGTAAAAATAGCCTTCTCGATCAGGCCTCGCGTCATCTGGGTCTCGATTTCGTTCCGCGGGTTGTTGAGAAATTTTACCTTCAGTCCAAAAGTCGCGTCACTCTCGGTATCGGGCGGGAAGATGAGCGCGAAGCGCAACGAACCCGTGCGCATTCGTTCGCGCACTTCCACTTCAGTGATCGGCGAAGCGGTTTTCGACCGCTCGTCGGTTGTGATCACGCGAAAGGATTTCTCCTGACGCAGCGCTGCGGTGATGGTCTCGGCGATCGGCGCGTTCGTCTGGCTCACTACCGCGAGCGGGATCCCGCTCGGCCCTTCGCCGCTCACGCCGAAGACATGGCCGAAAATGTAGATCAGAACCACCGGCACGAGGAAGGTGAGCGAGAGCGCCGTCTTATCGCGAAAAAAGCGCCGGAACTCGCTTCCGACCAGAATCAAAATCGTGCGCATGAAATCCTTTGTTCGTTAGGCCAGAGCCCGCTACCCGTCGCGGAGCGATTTCCCGGTCCGTTGCAGAAAGACGTTTTCCAGCGTCGGCCGCGTGACCATGAAGTAGCGATAGGGCAACCCGAGCCGCTCCATCGCCGCGAAAAACTCCGAGAGTTTTAAGCCCTCGCGCGGTCGCAGGACAAAAGTATCGACGGTCGTGTTCACTTTGCCGAACTGACCGAACGCCTCGACCTGCTGCGAGGTCGCGTCATTCCGCGCGATCCGGATGTGCTCGGTAAAGGGCAGCTGTTCAAGCAGCTCATCGAGGGTGCCGATGGCGAGTAATTTTCCGTGATCAATGATTCCGATGCGCGAGCAGAGCCGGCTCGCCTCTTCCATGTAATGCGTCGAGTAGACGATCGTGGTTCCCTCGGCGTGCAGCTTTTCTACGAACTCAAAGATGGCGTTCCGCGATTGCGGATCGACGCCCACGGTCGGCTCGTCGCAGAGCAGAAGCTGTGGCCGATGAAGCACGGCCGCGACCATGTTTAGCCGCCGCCGCATTCCGCCGGAGAAGGTGCGCACGAGATCGCCGCGACGCGCCTCGAGTTGCGCCGCGCGCAATCCTTCCGCGACCCGCTCACGGAGCAACCGGCCGCCGAGTCCGTAGAGCCGGCCGAATAGAACCAGGTTCTCCTCCGCGGTGAGTTCGCCGTAGAGCGCGAGATCCTGCGGGACGTAACCGATCCGGGCGCGTTGCTCGATTCGTTCCGGGTAGAACTTTTCACCATTGAAAAAGATCTCGCCGCTATCGACGGGACGCAGCCCGGCAATCAAGGACATGAAGGTGGTCTTACCCGCGCCGTTCGGCCCGAGCAGACCGAAACATTCGCCCGGCGCAAGCGCAAAGGAGACGTCCGAGAGCGCGATCGTCGCTTCGTAGTGCTTGGTTAATTCCCGGACCGTGAGCACGCGTGAATTCGCCTAACGAATCGCTTCCAGGACCTTGCGCGCGGCGTTATGCCCGGGGATGCCGCTAACGGCGCCGCCGCGCTGCGCGCTCGAGCCGCAGAGTAAGACATTTTCGAAATCCGTCTCGACGCCCCAGGTGCCGACCTGCGCCGGATCAGTGGCGAAGGGAAAGCTGGGCGCAGATTGAAAGATGTTGCCGTGATAAAGGCCTAACGAGTTCTCAATGTCGACCGGGCTCTTGCTCTCCAGGCAAAGACTGCCGTCGCGCGCGACCGCGAGACAATCTTCCAGCGGTTCCGCGAGCCAGTGATTGATCCCGTCGAGGAAACGACGTTCGGCCCGTTGCGACATGGCTTTGTTTTCGTTGGCGAAAAGTGACCAAGGGGTATCGATTCCGAAAAGGGTCAAAGTGTGATATCCCTGCGCGCGCAGCTCGGGGGAAAGAATGCTGTCATCGGTCAGGGTGTGACAATAGACCTCCGAAGGAAGCTTATCCGGCAGCTGACCGGACAGCGCCTGCTCATAACTCAGGTTCATCTCAGCGTAACCCTCGTCGATGTGGAAGGTGCCGCAGAAGGCTTCGGCTGCCGGGTAGCGTGTCGCCTTTAGCTTCGGCAATCGCTTCAAGAGAAGGTTGATCTTGAAGACCGAGCCTTCGTCTGTCCGATCCGGCTGGAAGGTTTGCCCGAGATACTGCGAGAGAATGTTAACGCCGAAATTCACGAGGAGAAAACCAGCGTCCACCGTCTCGTTCTTACCTTCCCTAACGAACTCAACCCGGCGCTTCCCGCCACTCGCGTCGAGCGCCCGGATCTCCACCGAGGTGAGCATCTCCGCGCCGCTTCGGCGGGCCGCTTCCTCGAGTTTCCGCGCGACCGCGCCCATGCCGCCGACCGGCACCTTCCATTCCCCGGTCTTGTTCCCGATCAAATGATAGAGGAAACAACGATTCTGTAACAGTGATGGGTCGTGCGGATGGGTCGAGACGCCGATCTTTGCGTCGGTGAAGACGAGGCCGCGGAGGAGGTCGTTTTCGAGATAACGTTCGAGCGCAAGGCCGAGCGGCTCCTCCGCCAAACTGCGCCAGGCTTCGCGACCAGTTTCATCCGCGTCGAACTGCCGGCGCAGATCCTCTTTCGAGCGGAGCGGCTCGAGCATGCTGTCCCAGGTTCTTTCCGCGAAAGTGCGGGAGAGGTGATAGAACTTTTTCATCTGCTCCCATTCCCGATCGCTGCCGGTCAGTTGCACGATCGAGTCGCGACTCGCTTCTTCTGACACATTGCTCAGGAGCAGGCCATCGTGGCGGCCGTTCTTTTCATAAGGCGTGAAAGAACCGGTCGTGCGCCGCCGCAGCTCGAGATCGAGCCCGAGGTCGCGAATGATCTTTTCCGGAAAAAGACTTACGAGATAGGAATAACGCGAGAGCCAGGCGTCGTAATCGGGGAAAACCTTCTGGGAGGTGGTCGCCCCGCCGATGTAATCGTTCTTCTCCAGGAGAAGCACACTCAGACCCGCCCGCGCAAGATAGGTTGCCGCGACCAGCCCATTATGACCGGCGCCGAGGATCACGACATCGTAGCTGGCTTTCATCCTAAAGTTGGCGCGAGTTCCTCTTCACCGGGGTGAGCCACTTAATGACCTACGATGCTGACCGCAGGTTCATTGACGAAGGCGCCCGCAGTGGTGAAGCGGCCGGTGCCGTCGATCTCGTGCCGGTCGATGATCCGCACCGGGGAAAAGGTCGCGGCGCCGACCGACCGCAGCCGGCACGCGTTGCGGGATCAGGGAGCCGGTAATGAAGACCAGCGTTTCCTTTGCCGGACGAGACAGCGGTTGCATTTCTCACCGGCAGCTCGGCGAGCAAGTTACCTCCCGCGAAAAGAGCGATCAGGCAGAAGAGCGTGAGCGTTTTCATGAGCGAACGCTAGGGCCGTAAAGAAAAGCGGGCAAATGACCGGAGTCATTTGCCCGCCTCAAGTCAGGAGAGCGCGCCTAGAATTTCTTCGTCAGGCGCACGTAGACGAACCGGCCCGTGGCATCATAGGTGAAGCCCGGATAACCGACCGCGTTGCCGCCTTCACCGGAGGAAAACGGGGGATCGTCGTCGAACACATTGTTGCAGCCGATCGTGAGCACGGTGCCATTAAGCAGGCGCGAGCGGATGGAATTCTCCATCACCGAGGCGGTTGCCGCTTCCGTGCTGCTCAGACTCTTTGCCGAGTCTTTCGAATAACCGGGCACCGGTTTGCTTTCAACGGGAATCAGCGAAGTGAAGTCGTAGGAAGCTTGGAGATCGAGCCGAATCGTATACTCGACGTAGCGCGGGACGAGATTCGGGTCGAGCTCGTCGAAGCCATCGATGTAGCGCACCGTCCCGGCGATATCGAAACCCTTCCACGCCCAGTCGAGGCGCGTGTCCGCTTTCCATTCGTAGTAACCTTCATTAGACGCGCCGGGGTTGGTGGTGAATCCGACGAGGTTACTGGACCCCAGGCCCAAACCAAGCGCGGTTTCGCCCTGCGGGAACTCGAAGTTATAGAGATAGGTCGCCTGAGTTAGCCAGGTCAGCGTGCCCCAGGGGATATCTCTCTGATAGAGCAGGGTGAAATCAATCCCGTTCGCCTTTTGCGAACCGAGATTGCGATTCTGCGTCACGATCCGGGTAATGCCGCCGCCGGCGTCGCGCTCGACGGACTCACCGGCCAGGAGCATTCCGGTCAACTCACGCGCCAGCACTTCATCGGCCGGCGAAGAGCCGATGACTTTGTCACGGTCGATCCCCCAGAAATCGACGGAGAAGGTCAGGCCCGGGACATACTTCGGCGTATAAACGAGACCGGCATTGTAGGAGGTGGATTCCTCCGGCTGCAGGTTAGCGGTTACTGAGCACGAGCACATTCGTCTCGGGCTCGAAGGCGCCGCCGTTCATCGGATCGTGGGAGAGTTTCAGTCCGGAAATCGGCGCAGAGAATAACTCTTCCAAGCTTGGCTCGCGGAAGCCTTCACCCCAGGTCGCGCGAATCGTGAGTTGATCGTCGAACGGCTGCCAGCGCAAACCCACCTTCGGGACCAGCGCGTCGGTATCGTTGTTACGAAACGCCTCGTAGCGTCCCGCGGCCGTGATATTAAAGGCATGGAGACCCGGGATCCCGTTCTTCTCGCTGAAGACCGGAATGTCGCTCTCGATATAAAAGGCATAAGACCTTCTCCCGCCCTGGGCGGCGGGCACGGGAGAGTTACCCGAGATATCTCCGGCCAGGTTCAGGGCATCGGGATTTTCACTGAGCGTCTCCCGGCGGAATTGTCCGCCAAAGGCCAGGCCGACGCCGCCGGCCGGCAGATCGACCAGCGCGGTCGTGTAGAGATTGGCGTCGACGGTCGCGAGCTTCGAGGTGTCCTCGTCCTTCGGGTGCACCGTCGCGTAGGCCACGGTCGCGGCGTTCGAAGGAATCGGCACGCGATAGTCACCGAAAGGATTAAATGCGACCGTGGTTCCGATGTATTCGGACGAGTTCGGATCGAAGATCGGATCGGCCTGATTGAGGATGCGGTTGAATCTCGAGATCGAAACCTGGCTTCCGGTCTGGACATTCTTGACCTGGCTGTAGCGGAACCCGGCGTCGTAGCCCCAGGTGCCATTGAAAAGCTTGTCGCCCTTGATCCCGATCGTGGTGAGAAAGGCGTCGGTCTCGTTATCAAACAAGCGGTTGCCGAATTCCGCCAACCGCGCGCGGCTGCCGCCGGAGATGATCTGGTTAAACGGATTAAAAGGATTGAACGCTCCCGGAGTTACCCCAGTCTCGCCATAAGTCGGGCCGCCGAAGGGCGTGGTGCCGGCCGGGTTCGGGACGCGCGGCGGAATCGCGAGCGTAACCTGACCGGCGGTCTGAAATGACCCGGTCGCCGGCGGCGCCAGCTCATTATGACTCTGCACATTTTGATAAAGAACATCGCCGTAGACCTCAAGCTGTTCCCCAAAGACCTTGTGATCGAAATGGGTATAACCGCCATAGCGTTCGGTCGAGGGGAAGGAGAGCGAGAATTGGTTGAAGTTAAACCCGTTCGCTCCCGCCCGGATGCGCGAGCCGCTATATTGGAAAGCACTCGCGGGGACCGAACCGTTGGTGAAATCCGGCGCGGTCGCGAACTGGAGACCCGTGTCACTCGGGACCACCGTGCCGCCTGCTTCCGCGACCGCGGCGTTGGTAAGTTGCAGGTTATAAGGGCTCGCATTCGAACTCAGAAACGGCGGGATCGCGGAGTAACTCCGGTCACGATTCGCGATCGCGTTGCGATGATAATAGTTAATCACACCGGCGATCTCGGTCGTGCTCGTGCCGACGCCGTAAGTGAGCGAGGCCTGGAGCACCCCGGAGTCTTTGTCGGTGGTGTTGCCGTATTCCACCGTCGCTTCGCCGCCGTCGAAATAGTGGCGCATCTTCAGATTCACCACGCCCGCGACCGCATCGGCGCCATAAGTGGTCGAAGCGCCATCCTTCAGGATCTCGATGCTCTCGATCGCCGCCTGCGGGATCGAGTTCAGATCCACGAACATCGCGTTGACCGACCCGGGATTGTTACCTACCGGATAAGGCGCGACCCGGCGCCCATCGAGCAGGACGAGAGTGGCGCGGGAATCGAAACCGCGCAGCGCGATTGCCGCCGCACCGACCGCGGTGTTGGAGCCGTTTTCATTGTTCGAAACCGGCACGCCATTCGCGTTCGCCACCGGCAGGTTGCGCAGAAATTCTTCCGCGGTCCGCTCGCCGGATTTCTTGATCGTCTCGCGGTCAAAGGTCAGGACCGGGTTCGCCCCGACTTCGGCGGCGGTGGGAATGTTGGAGCCCGTCACGATCACGCGCTCGGCGGAGGCTTCAGCGCCGCCGCCGCTTTGCACCGGCTGCGCGGTGCCGTCGGCGTTGACGGCCGGAGTCTGCGTCTCCGAAACCGTTGCGACCGCGTTGTTCTTTGGCGCTTGGGCGGGAGCTTGCGCCGGGGCCGGGGCCGGAGCCGCCGGCTTGCTGGGTGCAGGACTCACGGCGTACTGGGCGAGCGCGCTTGAGGCTGCCACGCATAATATCGCCCCACCTACGGTCAAAGCTTTATGCACGAATCCCATCAGCGAACGGCTTGATTTATTCATATGTTTGTTAGGCTTAACGACCCGTTTAAAACTTTGCCCAGGGACCGACAAGACTTTTCTTCCTCACGGACCTCACTTTTTTGGCGGCTCGAAAAGGGTCGTCTTTTCGAGCTCGGATTCGCCTAACGAAAAAAGCCGGGGCGGCCGCCGCTAGCGTCCGGCGGCGAGACGTTGCAGCGTCAGCCTAACGAGGTCTTCCGCAGTTTGCGCTTCCGCCTTTCCCTGCTGCACTTCGCGCACCGCTTTGTGCGCGTCGACCTGCTTGTAGCCGAGGGCGATCAGCGCGAGAACGGCTTCGTTGGCCTGCTCCTGTTCCGGCGTCGGCGCGTGCGCGCCGCTCGCCACTTCCCAGGCCGCGGCGACGCCGAGTTTGTCCTTCAACTCGAGCACGATTCGCTCCGCGGTTTTTTTCCCGAGCCCGCTAATTTTTGAAAGCGATGCGACATCGGAATTCACCACCGCGCTTTTGAAATAGCTCACGCTCATGCCGCTCAGCACCGCGAGCGCGAGCTTCGGGCCGATCCCGCTGACGTGATTCACGAGCAGCCGGAAGAGATCGCGCTCCGCCGCGGTCATGAACCCGTAAAGAATCTGCGCGTCCTCGCGCACATGGAAGTGGGTCAGGATCTGCACGGGCTGGCCCGGCTCCGGCAATTTGTCGAAGCTCGAGAGCGGGATGAAAACTTCGTAGCCGACCCCGCCGACATCGATCGTCGCCTGGGTCGGAAGTGCGTTCGTTAGGCGGCCATGCAGAAAAGTGATCATGTGTTTTTGAGGATCAACGTCAGGTCCACCCAGCGCCCCTTGGCGACGTTGAACCCGCGCGTCGAGAACTTCCGATAACCGCTCGGCAGGGTTGGGTAAAGTCGATCCGCGATGCGCGTCGGGAGCACGACGAAATGCGGGCCGGACCGCGCGAGAAAAGTCGGCACCTGATCCGGTTGAATCGCCGCCACGTCGCGCCCGTCCTCCTGGTTATAAAAGAGAAAGCCGTGGACGCGGCTCCGGAAAAGCCAGACCAGGCTCGGCGCGTCAAAATCGTAGGCGGCGAAATCCATCTCGGGCTGGAGATAAGGTTTCGCCTTCTCAAAAAGCGCGGTGGCCGGGAAGAACGGCGCCATGAACGGAAAGCCAATCAGCGCGATCGCGAGCCAAAGCGCGGCGGTCGCGAGCAACCATTTCCGGAGCGTGCGCGAGGTTGCTTCCGAGTGCCGCGCGAGCAGAAAGCCAAGGAGCGGAAAGGCCGGCAGGATGTAATGCGGCAGCTTCGTTTTCACGATCGAGAAAATGACGAAGATCACGGCCGTGCCCGCGACGAGATAGACGTCGAGCGCGTCGCGTTTTAGCCAGAGCCGGCGGGCGAGCAACGGAAGTTTTACCGACCACGGCGCGAAGCTCAAAAAAACCGTGAGGAAATAATAGGGGAGCGACCCGAGCGCGACCAGGACCGAGCGCGCGCCGTGCCCCTGCATCGTCCCAAACGAGCGCCCGACCACGTGCCGGCCGAGCCCGACCGCGAGGAATTCGCCGTGCGTCCGGAGAAGCGCGGGCACGCCCCAGAGCGCGACGAGCGCAAGCGTGAGGAGCATTCCCCTAACGAACATAAAACGTCGCGCGAAATGCGGCACCGGCCGCAGATACTGGCAGACCGCCACCGTGCCCAGCGGCACCCACGCAACCGGCCCCTTCGCCAGAAACCCGAGCGCGAGCGAGAGATAAAAAAGCCACCACCAGCCGCGTGTGTCGCGAGGCTGTAGAACGGCGCTCCGCCAGCTCCCGCCGAATCGATCGCGCCAAAGTTCGTAGCCGGCCCAATGCGCCGATGCGACGAAGAGCACCAGCCACATATCGGCGACCGCGGCTTTCGCGTGCAGGTATGTCTGAAGACAAAGCGTGAAAAATATCGCCGCCCACCAGCCGGCTCGCGCCATTTGCAGCCGCGCGCCCCAGGCGAAAATCACCAGCGCGGTCAGCGCCGCCGCAACCGCGGTCGGGAAACGCGCGCCGAACGGGTTCTGCCCGAAGACGCGATAGCTCGCGATCATCATCCAATATGTGAGCGGCGGTTTGTCGAAGCGGTAGCGATCGTTGAAATAGGGCACCACGTAATCGTGCCGCTCGATCATCTCGCGCGAAGCCTCCGCGAAACGTGGCTCGTCGCGATCGACCAGCGGCAGCGCCCAGGTGCCGGCAAGGTGGAAGAGCAGCGTCCCGCAAAAGAGGAGCACGAAATTGCGGGTTGCAGGTTGCAAGAGAGCGATTGAAAGATGGCGGTCGCCGAAACACAACCGGCATTTTTCCGATGAACCGAATCGCGCCGCTCTGGAAGTGGCTGCTCGTCCTGCTCCTCGCCACGCTTGCGATCGTGGCCGCATTTCATTTCGACGAGCCGGTGCGCCATTGGGTCGCGCAGCATGCGAATCGGAGCGCGAAACATTGGATGCGTCTCGTGAGCCGGTTCGGCGATTGGCCGGAGCATGTGCTGCTCGGTCTGCTCATCGTCGCATTCGCCTGGTGGCGCGGAAGCAAACGCTGGGTGCGAATTGGCCTCACGATGATCATCGCCTGCGCGCTCGCCGGCGTCGCCGCGCGCGGAGTGAAGATCGCGACCGGCCGCGCGCGCCCTTCGGTGAAGGTCGAGCACGGCTGGCATGGTCCGCGGCTGAGCTCGAAATATAATTCCTTCCCGAGCGGTCACACCGCCGCCACGACCGCGTTTTTCGGTGTGCTGCTTTTCGTTAGGCCAAAGCTCGGCGTTTGCCTGCTCCCGATCCCACTGCTGATCGCAGCGTCGAGGATGTACGTCGCCGCGCATTTCTTATCCGATATCGTGGTCGCCGCGGTCCTCGGACTTTTCTGCGCCTGGCTGTGTGCCCGGACCATTGCTACGCCGTAAGGCGAGCTCCGGAAATCTCAGTGCCGAGAGGCTTTTGAAGCCGGACCGCTGGCAACTAACTGCTTATATATAAGCGATTTACATCTTTTTTTGACTTTCCGGTGCGCACCTGCGAAGATGCCGCCCAATCGCGTTTGGGGAGGCAACTGGTTGTGCTGCGACCCGAAAAACTCGGGACATCACAGACATCCAATGAAGAAACTTATCTGCATCTTTTTCATCCTCCCCGCTCTGCTTCTCGCCCCTCGATTCTCCAAGGCCGACGAAGGCGACGAAGGTGACCCGTATGTGATTGAAGACGTCGACGATCCGAACGGGATGATGTCGACCGTGAAGCTGGCCTGGGATGCAAATTCGGAGCCCGACATTGCCGGTTACAATGTTTATTACGGCCGCGGGTCTGGAAATTATACGGGGCAACTCACGGTCACTCGGCCCAGCGCGACGGTTTCGGTGCGCGGGAACAAAGTCCTCTATTTTGCGATCACCGCCTTTACCACCAGCGGAATCGAGGGCCCGTTCTCGAACGAGGTGCACTGGCCCTGAGGCGGATTTAAGCAGCGACGATTCCGACCGCGCTGGCGGAGGGGGTGGGATTCGAACCCACGGAGGCTTGCGCCTCGCCAGTTTTCAAGACTGGAGCCATCAACCACTCGACCACCCCTCCGGTTGCGCCCGCTATTTTCGCATCGCCCTCGGCGCGAGCAAGAGCGGGAGGTTTGGACAAACGCACTTGTTCGCATGAACGTATCCGCGTGAGCCCGGATGACACCCTCGAACCCGTGATGACCCCGCCGCCGCCGCTCACCGTCCACGGCCGCGGCGCTTCCGCGAATCCGGCGAATCGTTTCGAAGCGCTCGCGCTCGAGCCGGATCTCGAAGACCTCGCGGATGAAAATCGCCCGAAGCTGGCGACAAAATATTTCCGCGACTTCAGCCGCACGATCATCGCGCATAACGACAGCCCAGATGTCGGCTTCGACTCGAGCGTGAACCCGTACCGCGGGTGCGAGCACGGCTGCATTTATTGCTACGCGCGGCCGACACATGAGTTTCTCGGCTTCTCCGCCGGGCTCGATTTTGAGAGCCGGATCATGGTGAAAGAGGACGCCGCGGAGTTGCTCGCGGCGGAATTGGCGAAGCCGAAATGGAAGCCGCAGGTGATCGCGATGAGCGGCGTGACCGATCCGTACCAGCCGGTCGAGCGCCGGTTGCAGATCACGCGGCGCTGCCTCGAAGTGCTCGCGCGGTTTCGCAATCCGGTTGGGATCATCACCAAGAACGCGCTGGTCACGCGCGACCTTGATTTGTTAGGCGAACTCGCCGCGCACCAGGCCGCGGCGGTCAACATCTCGATCACGTCGCTCGATCCGAAACTCCAGCGCATCCTCGAGCCGCGCACCTCCACGCCGCGCGCGCGGCTCGAGGCCGTTGCGCAGGTGCGCGCGGCCGGAATTCCCGTCGGCGTGATGACCGCGCCGATCATCCCCGGGCTCACCGATCACGAAGTGCCCGCGATTCTCGAAGCCGCGGCGGAAGCCGGCGCGCAGTGGGCCGGTTACACGATCGTTAGGCTGCCGCTCGCGGTGGCGCCGCTCTTCGAGCGCTGGTTGGAGGAACATTTCCCCGATCGCAAAGAGAAGGTGCTCGGCCGGATCCGGCATCTGCGCGGCGGCGGCGCGCGGCTGAACGATCCGAACTTCAAATCGCGGATGGTCGGCGAAGGAATTTTCGCGGAACAGATCCGCGGCCTTTTCGAAGCCGGCTGCAAACGGGCGGGGCTGACCGCGCGACCAAAGCTCTCGACCGCGGCATTTCGCCGGCCTAACGAACAGCTCTCGCTCTTCTAAAGACCTTCCCGGGTCGCGCACTCAACAGCGGGCTTCGGCGTTTTCGTCAGGCTCGTCCGGCCGAAAATCGTCAGCATAAGCAGCCCTCCGATCAGGCCAAAGGGTGCCATGAAGTAGAAATAATAATCCCAGCTCTTATCGAGCAGCATCCCGAGAAAATAACCGGCCAGGCTGCCGCCGAAATATTGGAACGAGTCGATCACGCCCGAGGCGAAACCGGCCATTTTCGCGCCCCCGAT
This sequence comes from uncultured Verrucomicrobiae bacterium, assembly GCA_963742845.1. GTDB lineage: Bacteria > Verrucomicrobiota > Verrucomicrobiia > Chthoniobacterales > UBA10450 > Palsa-1392. Next base: position 891,036 of record CAVUNK010000009.1, read on the forward strand.
ATCCATCGCCGCCGCCGTGCCGAGGATCGAGTGCGTCGAATTCGCGGTAAAAGAAATCAGCACCAGGAAAACCACCGCTGCGTTCGCGCTGTGAAATTGCGCGGCCAGCAAAATCACCGCTGTCTCGATGAAATAAAGTCCCGCGGCGACCGGCGCGCGGCGCCCCTGGAAAGCCAGATCGGAGACGTAACCGGAAATTAGCGAACCTGCTGATGCGACCACCGGAATCAGGAAACCGAGCCATTGAAACTGCGCCGAGTTCAGATCGAGATGATGCGCCTCCTGCATGAAGCGCGGGAACCATTGATCGATGCTCTGCCGCACCGCGCCGGTGCAGGCATAGGCGCCGGCGACGATCCAGATCACCGGGTTCGAGAGGATGGTGAAAAGCACCACGCTGATCTTCGCGCGGACGTCGCCGCCCGCGGTTTCGTCCGGCACCGGGCTCGGGAAACCCGTTTCTTCCGGCGTATTCTTCACGAAAATCGCCACGCAACATGCGACCAGCGTCGCCACGCCCGCGGGCACCCAGAAAAGCCAGCGCCAATGCAGCGGTGGGATCTGCCACATCCCGAGAAAGACGAAACCCGCGAGGAGAGCCGGGCCGAATTTCGTGATCCCGAAACGCCCGAGATTAATCATGAACCCGAAGATGCCGGCAAACCGTCCCCGCTCGCGCGGACCAAACCACGCGGCGTTGATCTTCACCATCCCCGGCGCGCCGTAAGCCTGGAAGTAACCGTCGATCCCGCGAATCGTGACGAAGAGCCAGAGCAGACCCCAAAAGGAAGCGAACCCGAACGCGAGATTCATCACCACGGTACCGGCGGCGCCGATCAGCATCGCCGCTTTGCCGCCGAGTCGATCGGCGATGAGCCCGTTAATGATCTGACCGCAGGCATAAGCGAGCAGGGCCGTCGTGATGATCGTGCCGATGTCCGCCTTGCTGAAACCGAACTCCTTGCTGATCGCGCCGTTCGCGATCGAGAAGTTATACCGGCAGAGGTAGAACGAAGTGTAGAGCAGCCCGATGAACGCCCAGTTCAACCCGCGACGGGGACGAAAGCCGGGTGGGTGTTGAATGGCAGAGTCGGTCATGCGGGCAGCGGGGAGAATGGGCTACCTCAACGCGCTTGCCTAGGGAAATTCTGCCTAACGATTAGTGTCGGCGGGAGTTTCCGGTTGCGCCAGGTAGTTCCCGGCGGAGCCTTTCTCCATGGGCATCGCGATTCAGAATCTGCACATCGGGATGGTGGTGCGCCATCCGCGCTACGGCGTGGGCAAGGTAAAAGGGCTCACCGAACACACCGCCGACATCACTTTTGACGACGCGCCGCGCACGGTCGATCCCGCGATCAGCGACCTGACCCTCGCCGAGCCGTCGGTGAACGTGAGCGAGCTGCAAATGCCGCTCGCCGCCCTTCTCCGCCAGACGGCCGAAGCAGTGGTCGACGCTCTCGGCCTCGAGCCGCCAGAGCAGACCGTGGAAGGACTCGGCGCGCGCTGGCAAAATGGAACACTTAGCCTGCATCCAGCCGATGCTTCCCTGCAGCCAAAAGAGGTCCCGCTCGAAACCTTCTTCCACAAGATCGTCATGATCCGCAACAGCCTGCGTGTGCTCGAGCAAAAGGTGAACTCGAACGAGAAGCTAACCGACGCGGAGAAGTTCGACCTCCAGCAGTACATCACCCGCTGCTACGGCTCACTCACCACCTTCAACGTCCTTTTCAAAGAGAAGGAAGACCAGTTCGGGAGTTAGCCCGATTCCGACCCGGTCGCGGGCCGTTCTCCGCAGTCGCTAACTCGGCGTCGGTCTCAATCACGGCGCTCTGGGGACCGATGCGCGTGGTCGCATTTTGCAGCGCGCGATTTTAAGGCATCCGCCAGGCACGCGGCTGTCGTTCTAGCTGAACACATATGAAAGCATTGGTTTGGCATGGTAAAGGCGACATTCGTTACGACACGGTTCCCGACCCGGTAATTGAAAACCCGGGCGACATGATCGTAAAGATAACCGCAACGGCGATTTGCGGTTCGGACTTACATCTCCTCGACGGCTACATGCCGATGATGGAGGAAGGCGACATCGTCGGACACGAGCCGATGGGAATCGTGCAGGAGGTGGGCGGGAAGGTGCAGAAATTCCAAGCCGGCGATCGAGTGGTGGTTCCGTTTAATATTTCCTGCGGTACCTGTTTCTTCTGCGAGAAGGAGCTCTACTCCTGCTGCGACAATACCAATCGCGACAAGGAAAAGGCCGAGAAGATGATGGGGCACGCGCCGGCTGGCTTGTTCGGTTACTCCCATCTTACGGGTCACTATCCGGGCGGCCAGGCCGAGTATCTCCGCGTCCCTTACGCCGATGTGAGTCCACTTAAGATCGAGAACGACTCACTTACCGACGAGCAGGTCCTTTTCCTATCCGACATTTTCCCCACCGGTTACATGGCAGCGGAGAACGCAGATATCGAACCGGGAGATACCGTCGCGGTCTGGGGTTGCGGACCGGTGGGGCAGTTCGCCATCCGCAGCGCCTGGATGCTCGGCGCCGGCCGGGTGATCGCGATCGACCGGGTGCCGGAACGCCTGCAACTGGCGGCGACTTACGGGAAAGCCGAGACGATAAATTTCGAGGCACTCGACGGGAGTGTCTACGAGAAGCTGCAGGAAATGACCAAGGGGCGCGGGCCTGATCGCTGCATCGACGCGGTCGGCGCAGAAGCGCATGGCTCCGGTAGCTTCGACGCCATCATGGACAAGGCGAAAGCCGCCGTCTTCCTCGCGACCGACCGCGCGCACGTCCTGCGCGAAGCCATCTGGTGCTGCCGCAAGGGCGGCACGATCTCGCTGCCGGGCGTCTATGTCGGATTCCTCGACAAGTTGCCAATGGGCGCCTTCATGAACAAGGGACTGACGTTGAAGACCGGCCAGACTCACATGAAGCGTTACACCGAGCCGCTGCTGAAAAAGATCGAGGCCGGCGAGATCGATCCTTCCCTCATCATCACGCATAACCGTCCGCTCGCGGAAGGTCCGGAGCTATATAAGACTTTCCGTGATAAGAAAGACGGTTGCATCAAAGTGGTCATGAAACCTTAGACGAGATGACGGCAGGTGGTGCGAACGCACCCCTACTCTGCTTCCCCGAAACGGTCGCGTTTAGGCTTGCTCTCGCACGGGGCGACTCGATATCATCGCAGGCAGACCTAAGTCTACGATTACACCCTCGGAAATTCGTCCAACACCGAAGGCATCGGGATCGCGAATAACGGCACCAACGTCGGCTTTACCCGTTCGAAGAAAGGCTGCTATAGCCGTCTCATCAACAACCTCGGCCAAATCGTGGGCTACGATAACACCCCTACTTCGGCCCACGGCTTCTACCGCACCGCCGGATGGCACGATCACCTTTCCGATCGCGCTGCGCAGCGCTAGCCCCGGCGGCGCAGATCCTTGTTCCGCAGGGCAATGGCCTGGGCATAGGCCTCGGTCTCGTCCTGGTGCGTCCAGGAGAAGGCGCGGGTGCATTTGCGGCCGGCGCGGTCGGTATAAACGACTGAGTAATGCTGGCGCCCGTGCGGTCGGAAGACGCCGACGACGGGCTCAGACAGGCCGAGCGCCTTGAGCACGCGCCGGGGCACGGGGTTCAGGCGCTTGCCGGGGAGGGTGCGCAGCAGGCGGTCGCGGTAGCGTTGGGCGGCGCGCAGGCTCTGGTCGGTATGGCCGGCGAAGTAGGCGGTGTGTTCCTGCTTCGCGCGGGTGATGACGACCTGAAATCCGTCGTTGGTGACCCGGATATTGCTGAATTCCCTGATCGCCCGATTCTTAGCCATGAGTGTGAGTGGTCGGCGAGTTTCTGTTAATGGTGACGATAGATCGGTCTCACGATCGGCGCTACCCACTGGGACGCCAACGGACGAACTTTGTGAAGCAATAATGGCCACAATAGGAGCTGACATCAACAACTCTCGGTCACTGGCCATCCGTCTCATTTCACGCTAAGAAGGCGCGATGACGACCGGCCGGCTCGAAGCTTTCAGCGATGGGGTTTTCGCGATCATCATCACGATCATGGTGCTGGAGTTGAAGGTGCCGCATGGCGACACGCTCGCGGAGTTGCGGCCGCTGTTGCCGGTCTTCCTCAGCTACGTGCTGAGCTTTGTGTTCGTCGGGATTTATTGGAACAATCATCACCACATGCTCCAGGCGGTGGAGCACGTCACCGGCGGCGACCTCTGGGCGAATCTCCATCTGCTTTTCTGGCTCTCGCTCGTGCCCTTCGTCACCGGCTGGATGGGGGAAAATAATTTCTCCGCCGCGCCGGTCGCGCTCTATGGCGTGGTGCTGCTCTGCGCGGCGTTCGCCTACAAGATTCTCCAGAGCTCCCTCATCCGGACGGAAGGCGGCGACTCCGCGCTGGCCCGCGCAATGGGCCGCGATTGGAAAGGCTGGGTCTCGCCGGTGATTTATCTCGCGGCGATCGGGGTCGCGCTCTGGCTTCCCCTGCTGGCCTGCGCGGGCTACGTCACGGTGGCGATTCTCTGGCTCATCCCGGACCGGCGGATCGAGCGCAGCCTCCCGGCTCGTTAGGCCAAACGCCGCGCGCGAAACGCGCTTTCCGTTCGGGCTCTGGACGCTATGATCGGGCACCGGCATGGACCTGCGCAATTTTTTAGCCGAGCTGAAACGTCGCAACGTCTACAAAGTTGCGGTCACCTACGCCGTCGTCGCCTGGCTTTTGATCCAGGTCGCGACGCAGGTCTTCCCCTTCTTCGAAGTGCCGAACTGGGCGGTCCGCCTGGTCGTGCTCCTGCTCGTGCTCGGCTTCCCGGTCGCGCTTGTGCTCGCGTGGGCCTTTGAGATCACGCCGGACGGGATCAAGCGCGCGGAGGACGTCTTGCCTAACGAATCCATCTCGCCCCGGACCAGGCGCAAGCTCGCGGGCATCACGATCGCGCTCGCGCTCGTCGCGGCGTCGCTGCTCGGGTTACGCTTTCTCCATCCCACCGCCTCCACCGCAGCGGCGGCGAAAGACAGCGCGACGCAACCGGCGGCGGCGATCCCGGCAAAGTCGATCGCGGTCCTGCCCTTCGACAATCTCAGCCGCGATCCCGATAACGCTTATTTTGCCGAGGGCATCCAGGACGAAATCCTGACCCGGCTCGCCAAGGTCGCCGATCTCAAGGTGATCTCGCGCACCTCCACGCAGAACTTCAAAAGCTCGCCGGATAACCTTCCGCAGATCGCGCGGCTCCTCGGCGTGGCAAACATTCTCGAAGGAAGCGTGCAGAAGGCGGGCGACGCGGTGCGGGTGAATGTGCAGCTGATCAATGCCGCGACCGACGCGCATCTCTGGGCCGACATTTACGATCGCAAACTGACCGATATTTTCGGGGTCGAGAGCGATATCGCGAAGAGCATCGCCACCATGCTCGAGGCGAAATTAACCGGCTCGGAAAAGACTGCGATGTCTGCGCGCCCGACGGAAAACTCCGAGGCGCACCAGCTCTATCTCAAGGCCCGCTTTTATCTCAGCAAACGCACCGGCGCTGATCTCAAAACTGCGGCCAGCTATTTCCAGCAGGCGATCGACGCCGATGAAAACTACGCCGAGGCCTACGCCGGGCTGGCGCAGGCAAAACTGCTGATCCCGGTTTTCGGCGCGGGTCGGCCGACGGAATATTTCCCGCAGGCGACGCTCGCGGCGCAGCGCGCGATCGAGTTGGATGGGACGGCGGCCGAGGGTCACACCGCACTCGGCCTCCTCCAGATGTTTGCTTTCAAATTCCAGGAATCAGAAGCCGAGTTCCGGCGCGCGATCGAGTTGAACCCGAACTACGCGACCGCGCACCATTGGTATGGCAACAGCCTGCTGGTCACGCTCGGTCGTTTCGACGAAGCAGTGAAGGAAGGCCAGCGTGCACTCGAACTCGATCCGCTCTCGTTGATCATCAACGCCGATCTCGGGAGCACCTTCATGATCGCGCGGCGCTACGACGAGGCGATCGCGCAAGAGCGCCGCACTCTGGCGCTCGACGAGAATTTTGCCTACGCCCACTGGAATCTCGGCGAAGCGCTTTATCTGAAGGGCGACCTGCCGGCCGCGATCGCGGAATTCGAACGGGCCGCTGCGCTCGATGATGACCCGGAAATTTTTGCGTTTCTCGGCTGCGCTTATGCGAAAGCCGGGCAGCGCGACAAAGCGCTCGCGCTCCTCCAGCGGCTCCAGCAGCTCGGCGATAAGCAATACGTGCGGAACTATCTTTTCGCCGCCCTCTACGGCGCCCTCGGCGAGAACGCGAAGGCGCTCGATGCCCTGGAGAACGCGGACAGCACGGACACCACCTGGCTCAAGGTCGATCCGATCCTCGATCCGCTTGCGCGGCGAACCGCGCTTCCAGAAACTCATCGCGCGCCTCTTCCCGCCGCATTAGCCATGCACCTGCGTCGCTTCTTCGCCGAGTTGAAACGCCGCAACGTTTACAAGGTCGCAGTCGGCTACGGGGTGGTCGGCTGGCTCGTGATGCAGGTCGGCGGTCACGATCCGGCGCTTCATTTACCCGATAGCCTAACGACCGCCGTGGTCGCGGTGGTGCTGCTCGGGTTCCCGATCGCGCTCATCATCGCCTGGGCCTTCGAGATGACTCCAGGAAGGAATAAAGCGGACGGAAGACGTTCCGCCTAACGAACCGAATCCGCAGTGGAGCCGGCGGAAGTTTGTCGCTTTCGTGGTCTGCATCGCGCTCGTCGGCGGCAAGCGCGAGCCTGGAGCATCAGCGCGAAATCTCCGGTGAAGGCGCGCTCACTCCAGCCCTCCTCCGTCTCGACCCCCTCCGGAATCCGTTGCGTTCCGACCCGCGCTTTCAGAGACTGGCCGGGACGCAGCCATGAATAACTTCTTCACCGAACTGCGGCGACGGAATGTTTACAAAGTCGCCGCAGGTTATGCGGTCGTTAGTTGGTTGCTGATTCAAGTCGCGACCCAGGTCTTTCCGTTCTTCAACATACCCGGCTGGGCCGTGCGGCTGGTCGTGCTGCTACTGTTACTGGGCTTCCCTGCGGCGCTGATTTTCTCGTGGGCCTTCGAGATCACGCCAGAAGGAATCAAACGCGAATCGGAGGTTGAACATGGCAAATCGATCGCGCGCGGAACCGGGCGCAGGATCGTCGGCTTAACCGCAGTGGCGGCAGCGATCGCCGCCGGCATGGTTCTCTTTCAATTAGTCCGCACCAGGTCGCCAGCGTCAGAGTTGAAGCCCGCACGGGCAGTCGCTGACAAATCGATTGCGGTCTTGCCGTTCCGTAACCTGAGCGAAGAGAAAGCCAATGCTTACTTTGCCGATGGCGTGCAGGACCAAGTCCTGACGGACCTCGCGCAGATCGCCGATCTAAAGGTGATCAGCCGCACGAGCGTGCTGCAATACAAGAGCGGAATCACGCGCGATCTGCGCGAGATCGCTCAGCAACTGGGGGTGGCGCATCTGCTCGAAGGAAGCGTGCAGCGCTCCGCGAATAAGATTCGCGTCCACGCGCAGTTGATCGATGCACGGACCGAGGCGCAGGTCTGGGCCGAGAGCTACGACCGCGATCTGGCCGATGTCTTCGCCATTCAAAGCGAAATCGCCAGGGCCATCGCCGATCAGTTGCAGGCGAAGCTCTCGCCTAACGAGAAGAAAGCCATCGCGCAACGACCGACGGCTGATCTTATCGCCTTCGATCAATACAGCCGCGGCAAAACTCTCCTCCTGACGACCGGCGCGAGCCCATTCCAGAACAAGAACTTCCTGGAGGCAATCCAGCTTCTCGAGAGTGCAACCGCGCGCGACCCAGCATTCCACGCTGCCTATTGCCAACTGGTTTTTGCGCAGGACAGTTTATATGCGGGCGATCACCTGCCGAGCCGCCTGGCCGCCGCGGAGGCCGCTCTGCAAACTGCGAGCCAGCTCCGGCCTGACTCTCCTGAGACGCACCTCGCCCGCGGCTGGCACCTCTACTACGCACTCCGCGATTCCAAGGGGGCATTGGCGGAACTGGAAAGCGCGCGTCGCGGCCTGCCGAATGATGCCCGGATTTTTGAGACGATGGGCTACATCCTGCGTCGGCAAAGCAACCAGGAAGAAGGCCTGCGCGCGCTGGAGCAGGCGGTAGCGCTCGATCCTCGAAACCTCGACACGATCATCCAATTATCCATTAGCTATAACTATCTTCGCCGTTACGCGCAGGAAGCCGCCCTGCTCGATCGGGCGCGTGAGATTGCGCCTGAGGATACCGGCATCGCCATCTCCCGGGCCCTCGTTGATTATCGCGCGCAGGCTAATCCTGAACCGCTAAGTCGATTTATCGAGCAGCTTCGCCGTGAGCGACCGGCCTTGCTCGGTGAAGTCGCAGATAGCTGGCTTTTCTGCGCCTTGGTCAAACGCGATTGGCCCGCTGCGGAGCAGGCTTTAGCTGCTCTGCCGCAAGATGGCTGGGTCGAGGGAGCGGTGAGATTTGGGCGGCATTTTGGCGAGGGTCTGCTGGCGCGATCCATGCACGATGAAGCGCGCGCCCGCGCTGCCTTCACCGCCGCCCGCCTCGAACAGGAGCAGATGGCGCGAACGCAGGAGGACTACCGCGGGCTTTGCGTTCTGGGATTAATCGACGCTGCACTTGGTCAGAAAGAAGCCGCTTTGCAGGAAGGGCGCCGCGCCGTCGAGCTGCTGCCCATCACCAAGGACGCGATGGACGGAGCCGCGCTCGCGGTGAACCTGACGCAAATCTACGCCTGGGCCGGCGAGAAAGATCTCGCCCTCGAACAGATAGCCGCCATCGAGCGCGTCCCAAGCGACCTGAGCTACGGCGATCTCAAGCTCCACCCGGACTGGGACTCGCTCCGCGGCGATCCGCGCTTCGAAAAAATCGTCGAATCGCTCGCGCCCAAAGGTGCGCAGCCCTAACGAGTGATGAACTCACGTAACTTCTTTGCGGAACTGAAGCGGCGTAATGTCTATAAGGTTGCGGTAGCTTATGCGGTCGTTAGTTGGCTGCTGATCCAGGTCGCGACCCAGATCTTTCCCTTTTTCGACATCCCGAACTGGGGCGTGCGTCTCGTCGTGTTGCTCCTGGTTCTCGGCTTTCCCGTGGTTATGACTCTGGCCTGGGCCTTTGAGATCACCCCGGAGGGTATCAGGCGCGCCGAAGAGGTCGCGGCGAACGAAGCAATCACCCGGCGGACCGGGCGCAGGATCGCTGGACTCACGATTGCCCTGGCGATCGTGGCCGGCGGCCTCTTCAGCTGGCGTTTCTGGTCCGCCACGAATTCTTCCGCTTCCTCGCCTAACGAAAAGCCGACGAGCGGAATCCCGGAAAAATCGATCGCCGTTCTGCCCTTCGAAAACCTGAGCAACGACCAGAGCAACGCCTATTTCGTCGATGGCATTCAGGACGAAATCCTCACCCGCCTCGCGCAGGTCAGCGCGCTGCGCGTGATCTCGCGCACCTCGACCATGCGCTACGCGAGCAGCCCGCAGAACCTGCCGGAGATCGGCCGCCAACTCGGCGTGGCCAACATTCTCGAAGGAAGCGTGCAGCGCGTCGGCGGGGCCGTGCGGGTGAACGTGCAGTTGATCGATGCGAGCAATGACCGGCATCGCTGGGCCGACACCTACGATCGCAACATCAAGGACATCTTCTCGGTCGAAAGCGAGGTCGCGCAGGCCGTGGCCGATGCGCTCAAAGCGGAACTCCTGCCCGCGGAATCGGCCCGCATCGCTCACGTGCCGACGGAGAATCCGCAGGCTTACGATCGCTTTCTCGAGGGCGAATATTTTCTCCATCAACTCTACTGGACGAACACCAAGGATCCGGGCGCGGTCGCGCGGAAAGCGGAAGGTTTATACCAAAGCGCGCTCACGGCCGATCCGGCTTTCGCCCTCGCTGCCGCGCAACTCTCTTATCTCAAGGCGACCGCTTACTGGTTTGGGATAGATCCCAGCCCCGCCGCGATCGCCGGCGCGCGGGCCGCGGCGGAGCGGGCTCTCGCGCTCCAGCCGGATCTGCCGGAAGCGCATCTGGCCATGGGCTACGTCCACTACTGGGGCCATCGCGATTACCCGGCCGCGCTGGCCGAGTTTGCCCTCGCCCGGGCGAGCCTGCCTAACGACGCCAACGTCTTGAAAGCGATCGCGCGCGTCCATCGCCGCCAGGGCAATCTCTTGCAGGCAGTCCCGGAGTTTGAGCAAGCGACCACCCTCGATCCCCGCGATACCGATCTGGCCCGCGAGATCGGGGTCACTCTCGCCTGTCTGCGTCGTTATCCCGAAGCCGATGCGGCCTTCGCCCGGTCGATCGCGCTCGCCCCGGATAACGCCTATGCCTACGTTTATCGCGCCGGGGCGTTGCAGCTGAGTGGCGATCCGGAAGGGGCGCGGAAGGTCCTGGAGTCGGTGCCGTCGGAGCTCGATCCACAGGGTGCGGTTTCGCTTCAGCGCTATTACCTCGCCATGGCGATGCGCCAACCGGAGACAGCGCTCGCCGTCCTGGCGAAGGCTCCGGCCTGGTTGAACGACGGTACCGACGGGCTGATGATGCCGGCCGCGCTCTGGCGCGGGCAGGCGCTGGCGCAAAAAGGTGAGAGCGAAGCGGCGCGCGCCTCTTTTCTCGAAGCGCAACAGGCTCTGGAAGACAAGTTGCGCGAAGCACGCGAACCGGCCGGAATCGAAAGCTACCTCGCACTCACCTACGCCGGGCTGGGCGAAAAAGAGAAAGCTTTCCAGGCTGGTCGCCGAGCGACCGAGCTGCTGCCGATGTCGCAGGACGTGCTCGGCGGGGCCTGGTATCTCTTCCAGCTCGCCGAGATCGAAGCGGAGTTCGGCGAGACAGAATCCGCGATCAAGCACCTTGAACTGCTGCTCGCGGCCCCCGCCGGTTTCTACCTCTCCGAAGCGTCGCTCCGCACCGACCCGGCCTGGGATCCGCTCCGCAAAGATCCGCGTTTCCACAAACTGGCGCACCCGTGAACTCGCGGAACTTCTTTACCGAGCTGAAACGCCGCAACGTTTACAAAGTCGCGGTCGCTTACGCCGCGGTCGGCTGGCTGGCCATGCAGGTCACCGCCACGATCGTTCCCGCGCTTCATCTCCCGGAGGTGCTGACGACCGTCGTCGTCTTTCTCGTTTTGCTCGGTCTGCCCATCGCGCTCGTGATCGCCTGGGCCTTCGAAATGACTCCGCAAGGGATGAAGCGTACGGAGGATCTTTCGCCTAACGAAAAGCTGCCGCAGTGGAGCGTGCGGAAATTTTTCGCCTTCGTCGTGGTCGTCGCGCTGGTCGCGGGCGCGCTGCTCCTTTTCCAACTCCAACGTCCGCGCGGCGCGGAGTCGGCGCTGGCGAAGTCGATCGCCGTGCTGCCGTTCGAGAACTTGAGTCGCGATCCGGAGAATGCTTATTTCGCCGAGGGCATCCAGGACGAAATCCTCACCCGGCTCGCGAAGATCAGCGACCTGAAAGTCATCTCGCGCACCTCCACCCAGCGCTACAGAAGCTCGCCCGATGACCTCCCGAAAATCGCGCAACAACTCGGCGTGGCCCACATTCTCGAGGGCAGCGTCCAGAAAGCCGGCAATCAGGTTCGCGTCACCGTGCAGCTGATCCGGGCCGCGACCGATTCGCATCTCTGGGCCGAGAGTTACGACCGACACCTGACCGATATTTTCAGCGTCGAAAGCGAAGTCGCAGAAAAAATCGCGCAGTCCTTGCAGGCGAAAATAACCGGCGCGGAACAGCAGGCTGTCGCCGCGCGGCCGACCGATAACCCGGCCGCCTATGAAGCCTATCTCCGCGGGCTCGCGCTCTGGAACCGGATCCAGACTTCTCCGAAAGACCTCGACAACACCGCGAACTTATTTGCCAAGGCCGTGGAGCTGGATCCGAATTTCGCCACGGCCTGGGCCGCGCTTTCCGCCGCGCAGAGTTTCATTTATTCGGAGTTTGAGCGCACACCGCGCCAGCTCGCGGCCGCGCGCAAGGCGCTCGAAGCCGCTCTCCGGCTCGCACCCGATGCGGGGGAGACGCAGTTCGCGCTCGGGCTCTACCGTTATCGCGGGCAGCGCGATTACGATGGCGCGCTGGAGGCGTTCGCGCGGGCCCGCGAACAATCGGCCAGCAGTGTCGAGGGGCTTGAATTTTCCGCCTATGTGAAACGGCGCCAGGGCAAATGGGACGACGCCCTCGCGCTCCACGCCAAATCACTCGAGCTCGATCCGCGCAATTCGATCCTCTTCTCGGAATCGGCGCTGACCAACCAGGCGCTCCGTCGCTTCGAGACAGCGCGCGGTCTGATTGATCGCGGACTCGATCTGGAACCGGGGAGCCCGGTGTTTAATGCGCAAAAAGCGACCACCTACGATGTGGAAGGGAATCTCGACCAGGCGACCGAGTTACTGGCCAACGTGCCAGTGGACGGGGCTGATCCGAACTTCCTGAACGCGCACCTTCGGCACTGGACCTATCTGCACAAATACGACGAAGCGATCGGTGTGCTGCGCGGTCTGCTGGCGGCGGCGGAGCGCCTGCCCGCTTCCGCGCTCGCAAATTACCAGGCCTCGTTAGGCATCATCGAAGCGCTCGCCGGCGCGAAGGAAAAAGCGCAGGCCGATCTCGCAACGGCCTACGAGAAACTCTCCGCGCAGCGCGCGGCAGGCGATCTGCGGAACAATGTTGCCGCCGACCTGATCATGGTCGCCGCCTTTCTCCAGAAGCGCGACGAGGTTCACCGGCTGGCGGACGAACTCCAGGACGTGATCCGTCACGACGCCTTCGGCGGTCCGCCGCTTGCCGTCGCGATCGCGGCAGCTCTCGCCCAAATTGGCGACACCGACGCCGCGCTCGCAAGCGTGCAACAACTCCTCGTGACCCCGGGGGAACTTCCGCTCACCCCGGCTCAGCTCCGGCTCGATCCGTTCTGGAATCCATTGCGCGCCGACCCGCGTTTCGTGAAGCTCGTGTCACCATGAAGACCCCCGGCTTCTTCGCTGAGTTGAAACGGCGAAACGTTTACAAGGTCGCGGTCGCCTATGTGGTGGTGGCGTGGCTCCTCGTCCAGGTCGCGACACAGACTTTTCCCTTCTTTGAAATCCCGAACTGGGTGGTGCGCGCGGTCATCCTCGTGCTCTGTCTCGGGTTCCCGGTTGCGCTCGTCCTGGCTTGGGCTTTTGACCTCACGCCGGAGGGATTGCAACGCGCCGATGGCGTGAGCCGCGCGCATCCGCCGCAGCGGAGTCACGCCTGGATTTACATCGCTGTGCTCGGCGCCCTCCTCTCGTTCGGGCTATTCCTCGCCGGCCGCCATTTTTGGCCTAACGAGAATAAGACTCCGCTAGCCGCGCCCGCCGGCAAGTCACTCGCGGTCCTGCCTTTTGAAAACCTGAGCGAGAACAAGGAGAACGGTTATTTCGTCGATGGCATCCAGGATGAAGTCATCACCCGGCTGGCGAAAATCGGCGAGCTCCGCGTCATCTCGCGCACCTCTACCCAGCGTTATAAAACCCGACCTTCCAACCTCGGTGAGATCGCGCGCGAGCTGGGCGTTTCCCATCTCGTGGAAGGGACCGTGCAGCGCGTCGGCCAGCGGGTGCGCATCAATGTGCAGCTGATTCGCGCAACAAACGAAGGCCATCTCTGGGCCGAGATCTACGATCGCGATCTGACCGATATCTTCGCCGTGCAAAGCGAGCTGGCGACGCGGATCGCGGAAGCGTTGCAGGCCACCCTGAGCGGCGACGAGCGCAAAGCCGTCGCGGCCAAACCGACGAGCAACCTCGCCGCCTACGATGCCTATCTGCGCGGGCTCGACTTGGATTCGCGCCCGGGCCAGACGGAAGAAGATCAGCGGAAAGCAGTCGACGCCTTCGCCGAGGCGGTGCGGCTCGATCCGCAGTTCGCCCTCGCCTGGGCAGCGCTTTCGCATGCTCATGCGAGTCTTTTTTTCCTGCAGTTCGACACCAGCGCGACGCGAAAGGAAGCGTCCCGCATCGCGGCGGAAACCGCCACGCGACTCAATCCTTCCGCTCCCGAGACGCTGCTCGCCAATGCCTATTATCGTTATCACATCCAGCGCGATTACGAGGGCGCGCGCCTCCTTTTTGAAAAGCTCCGGCACGAAGCTCCGAGCAACAGCGAAGCCCTCACCGCGCTCGCCCGGATCGCTCGCCGGCAAAGCCGCTGGACCGATAGCCTCCATCTCTACGAGCAAGCTGCGCAGTTGAATCCGCGCGACGCCCATCTCTTCATGGACCGCGCCTGGACCTACTCGATGCTCCGGCAATACGCGCCGACTGGAGAGATGATCGCGCGCGCGCTCGAGATCACGCCTAACGATCCCGAAATACTCGAGAGTAAAGTGAAACTACTTCAGACGACCGGCAACCTTCCGGCGGCGCGCGCCGTGCTCGAGCAGATCCCGCGCAGCGCGGCCGGCGGTCAGATCGAGGGCATCCGTTACACTCAATTCCTGTGGGAACGAAACTATGACGAAGCACTGCACCTGGCTGAAGCGCGGCTGGCCCGCGAGCAGGCTTCCGGTTCCGCGGATGTCTCGTTTTATCATGTCATGATCGGAGATGCGTGCGCGCTTCTCGGCAACAAGGCCGGAGCACATGAGGCCTATCTCGCGGCCAAAGCTGCCTTGGAAGCCCAGCAGGAGCAGGAACCGAACAGCCCCTTCATCGCTTCCAACCTCGCCTTTGCCGAAGCCGGACTGGGAAACAAGGAAGCTGCGCTTCGCCAGGCGGAACGAGCCGTCTCGCTCCTGCCCTCCGCGACCGATCCGGTCTTCGGTCCCGGCATGGAGGAAGTGCTCGCCGGAGTGGAAGTGCAGGTCGGTGAAAGCGACCGCGCGCTGCGACGCATCGAGCACCTGCTTCGCACTCCCTACGGCGCCTTTCCCCTCACCCTGGCCACGCTTCGATTCGATCCGGTTTGGGATCGCTTGCGCGCGGACCTGCGTTTTAAGACTTTGGTCAGTGGACCGGAACCGGCAACGATCTACCGCTAACTCTGTGAGTTCACCAGGCTTCTTCGAAGAACTGAAACGCCGCAGCGTTTACAAGGTTGCAGTGACTTACGCGGTGGTGGCCTGGCTCCTCGTCCAAATCGCGACCCAGGTCTTCCCGTTTCTGCAAATCCCGGATTGGGCAATCCGGCTAATTATTCTGGTCCTCGCTTTCGGCTTTCCCGTTGCGCTCGTGCTCGCCTGGGCCTTTGAGCTGACGCCGGAAGGAATCAAACGCACTGACTCTGTGGAAGCCAGCGGACCGGGGAAGCGGAGTTACACGTGGGTTTACATCGTTCTGATCGGCGCGTCGGCTTCGGCCGGCCTTTTCTTTCTCGGTCGCTCCACAGTTCCTCGCCAAGCCGCCGAGTTATCCGCTAAGTCGATCGCCGTCCTGCCTTTCGCTAACCTAAGTGAAGACAAGACCAATGCTTACTTTGCCGATGGCATTCAGGACGAAATTCTTACCCGGCTCTCAAAAATCGGCGACCTGAAGGTTATCTCGCGCACTTCCACGCAGCAGTTCCAGAGTAAGCCCGTCAACATTGCCGAGATCGCGAAGCAGCTCGGCGTCGCCCATATCCTCGAAGGCAGC
This sequence comes from uncultured Verrucomicrobiae bacterium, assembly GCA_963742845.1. Lineage (GTDB taxonomy): Bacteria > Verrucomicrobiota > Verrucomicrobiia > Chthoniobacterales > UBA10450 > Palsa-1392. The sequence goes on from CAVUNK010000009.1 coordinate 906,658, forward strand.
GTGCAGAAGTCCGGTGACTCCGTGCGGGTCAACGTGCAACTCATCAAAGTCGAAGGCGACTCCCATCTCTGGGCCGAGACTTACGATCGCAAGTTACTCGATACCTTTGCGGTCGAGAGCGAAGTCGCTGGCCGCATCGCCAGCTCGCTCGCCGCGCAACTGACCGGTCGCGAGAAAGAAGAACTCGCCCGGGTTCCTACCGTCAATCCCGAGGCCTACGAGGCCTATCTGCGCGGCCTCGCGCTGGATAACTCCCAGGCGGATCCGGAGATCGAAAAAGCCCGCCTCTTTTTCCGCCAGGCGGTTGAACTCGATCCACAGTTTGCCATCGCCTGGGCCTATCTCGCGAATCGGGAAGCCTTCAAATATTTTGCCGATCACCGCACGCCGGAACAGCTCACCGCCGCGCGGACGGCGGCGGAAATGGCGCTAAAACTCCGGCCGGACGCGAGCGAGTCACACGCCGCGCTCGGTTCCTACTATTATTATTGCCTGCAGGATTACGAACGTGCCCTCGCCGAATTCGAGAAAGCGCGCGCCGCCGCGCCCAGCTCGGCGAATGCGGTGGTCATGGCCGCGATGGTGAAGCGACGCCAGGGCGATCTGCCGCAGTCGATCGACCTGCAACTCTCGGCCGCCGCGCTCGACCCGCGCAATCCGGATGTCTGGGTGAACCTCGGCCGGAGTTATCGCGGGCAGCGCCGTTTCGCCGACGCGCGCGAGATGTTCGATCGCGCGCTGACCATTTTGCCTGGCGACGGGTCAATCCTATCCCAGGAGATTGAGACCTATCTCGCCGAAGGCAACCTCGAGACCGCCGCGGACGAGCTGGCAAAGGTTAAGATTAAAGGCGGGCGGCTCTTTGGCGATCAGGTCACGCTCTTCCTGCTCCGGCACGATTACCGTGGGGCGATTGCCTTTCTCACGAACAGCCTGCAAGCGGAGGGCACGAGGGAGGACGACCGGCAATTTACCCGACTCTCCATTGGCCTCACCCAGGTTTTGCTCGGGGAAAACGAGGAGGCGATGGCAACCCTGAAAACGGTGCGCAGCCAGTTACAGGGACGCCTCAAGGAAGGTGATCAAGCGCTGGGTCTGCGCGAAGCGCTGATCACAATCGACGCCGTCTTCGGCGACCGCGCCGCCGTCGAGCGCGAGAGCGAAATTCTCCTGCGCGAAAACCAGCACGACCGCTGGCAGTTGCCGAATTCCGAGGAGGATGTCGCGCGCGGTTTCGCGCTTCTGCGCGACGCCGATCGCGCGCTCCCGCATCTGGAGCGGGCCCTCGCCATGCCCTCTCAGTTTGGGCTGACCGTTGCCTATCTCCGGCTCGATCCTGTCTGGGACCGCATCCGCGATGATCCGCGCTTCCGCAAACTGGCGGAGCTAAAATAAGAAGCAACTAATCAGTTGCGTGTTTTTCGGCGCACTTTATTATGCAACCATGAAGTTGCATGACGAAACGGATCGAATCGAAAAACAAATGGAGTTGAAAGCGCCGCGGACCCGGGTCTGGCGCGCCCTCACGGATCACCGGGAATTCTCGGAATGGTTCGGGGTCAACCTGGAGTCGCCCTTCATCGCGGGAAAGACGACTGCGGGGCAGATCACGGTGCCGAACTACGAGCACATTCGGATGGAGGTCGTGGTGCAAAGGATCGAGCCGGAAAAACTGTTCTCGTTCACCTGGCACCCTTACGCAGCCGAGAAGGACGTCGATTACTCGCAGGAGCCACCTACCCTGGTGGAGTTTACGCTCGAGGAAATCCCCGGTGGCACTTTGCTCAAGGTGGTCGAGTCTGGTTTCGACAAGATCCCGGCGGGCCGGCGCGCGGAAGCTTTCCGGATGAACGACCACGGCTGGGCGCAGCAGATGGAAGACATCAGGAGCCATGTCGAGCAGGCGTCGTAACGGGCTCACGCCCGCGCCGGTTTTCGCCGCGCTCGGCGACGAAACGCGTCTTATACTCGTTAGGCGGCTGTGTGAGCGCGCCCCCTGTTCGATCTCCGAGCTGAGCGAAGGCTCGACCATGACCCGGCAGGCGATCACGAAACACCTGCGGGTGCTCGAACGCGCCGGAATCGTACGCACCGAGGTCGCGGGTCGGATGTGCCTGTTCGAGCTGGAGCCGGAACCGCTCGAGCAGGCGCGGGATTACCTCGAAGAAGTCTCGCGGCAATGGGATGCGGCGCTTAACCGGCTCAAGGCGTTTCTGGAAAAGGAGCACTAGCCGCGCGGCAGGGCTGCGGTAGCGTGCGCCGCAGATGAAGTTCCTCGTGACAAATGATGATGGGATCGACGCGCCCGGCCTGGAAGCGCTGGTCGCGGCGGCGCGCGGCTACGGAGAGCCGGTGGTCGTCGCGCCAGCGGGTCCGCAATCGGGCGTGAGCCACGCCGTGACTTGGCACGAGGGCGTGCGGCTCGAGCCGCGCGGCGAGAATCGTTTCGCGATCCACGGCACACCTGCGGATTGCACGCGGCTCGGGCTGCTCCACGCGGTGCCGGATGCGAAATGGATCCTGAGCGGGATCAATCATGGCGCAAATCTCGGCGCGGATGTCTACTACTCGGGGACGGTGGCGGCGGTGCGCGAGGGATTGCTCCACGGCTGGCCGGGGATCGCTTTCTCGCACTACCGGCGCGATGGCCTGGAATACGACTGGGCGCGCGCGACGCGCTGGATCGCGCCGATCCTCGCCGAGCTGCTCGCGGCGCCGGTGGAGTCGGGTGTTTTCTACAATGTGAATCTGCCGATGCTGCCGCCCGACGCGGCCGACCCGGAAGTGGTCTGGTGCCCGCTCGATCCGAGGCCGCTGCCGTTGAATTACCGGCACGAGGAAGAGAGCGGGCTCTATTACGCGGGCGCCTACGGCCTGCGCGACCGCACGCCCGGGGCTGACGCGGATGTCTGCTTCGGCGGCCGGATCACGATCACGGCGGTTCGGTTGCTTTGAGGTCGGTCGGCTAGCGATCGTGGGTTTGGCAAAAACCGACGACGCCCGATACTCTTAAGTGATCGCGCGACACCGTTCCATCGTCCTGATCGGCTTTATGGGCAGCGGCAAATCGTCGGTCGGGCGCCGGCTCGCGCAGGACCTTGGCTGGCCACATTGCGACACCGACGAGTTGGTCGCGGCGGCCTTGGGAATGACGATCCCCGCGATCTTCGCGCGCTGGGGCGAGGAGCGTTTTCGTGACGAGGAGAGCGCGGTGCTCGCGAAAATGGACGCGACGAAGCAGACGGTGATCGTGACCGGCGGCGGGATCGTCCTGCGGCCCGCGAACGTCAGCCGGCTCCGCGAGCTGGGAACGGTGGTCTGGCTCACCGCGAATCTCGCCGTGCTTCAGGAACGGTTGGCGCGCCGGAAGAATCGACCGCTGCTGCAAACGCCCGACCTGGCGGCGACGATTGCGCAGCTCTTCGCGGATCGGGAACAATTTTACCAGGACGCGGTCGATCTCACGGTCGAAACCTCGGAGTTGGATCACGCGCAGGTGGCGCAGGAAATTCGTCGTGCAATCGCCGGCTGAGCTGAAAGAAGCGCTCGTCGCACGGGCGCGGGAGATCGGGTTCGACGATTGCCGGATCGCGCCGGCGGAAGCTCCGGCGCACGCGGCGGCGCTGCGCGCATTGGATCCACACCGGCGCGGCAGCGGACATGGATTGGATCGCGCGCGGCGCGGCGAAACGGGCTGATCCGCAGCTCGTGCTCGCGGGTGCGAAGTCGGTCGTGGTGCTGGCGCTGAACTACTGGCAGGGCGAACGCCTACCGCGAGAAGCCGGCCGCATCGCGCGCTACGCCTGGGGCGATGATTACCACGACCTGGTCGAGGGGAACCTCAAACAGCTGGACCAATTTCTCGAGGCCGCGGGCGGCCAGCAACGTCGCTACGTCGATACCGGCCCTGTGCTGGAGCGCGATTTCGCGGCGGCCGCGGGCATCGGCTGGCATGGCAAAAGCACGATGCTGCTCAACCGTTCGTTAGGCACCTGGTTCTTTCTCGCGGAAATTTTCACCACCCTCGAGCTGCCGCCCGATCCGCCGCAGACCGCGCGCTGCGGAACGTGCACCAGCTGCATCGACGCCTGCCCGACCGGAGCGATCACCGCCCCGCATCGGCTCGACGCGCGCCGCTGCATTTCCTATCTCACGATCGAGTTGAAAGGGAGCATCCCGCTGGAGCTGCGCCCGCTCCTCGGCGATCGCATTTACGGTTGCGACGATTGCCTCGACGCCTGCCCGTGGAATCGCTTCGCGCAGGTCTCACGCGAGGCGGCTTTCGCGGCGCGCCCGGCGGTTTCGCAGCTCGCGCTGCGCGATTTTCTCGCGCTCGACGAAATGCAATTTCGCGAACTGTTTCGCGGTTCACCGATCAAGCGGATCAAGCGTCGCGGCCTCCTCCGCAACGTCTGCGTCGCGCTCGGGAACGTCGGGACCGAAGCCGATCTGCCGGCCTTGGAGCGGGCGGCGCAGGACCCCGAAGCGCTTATCGCCGAGCACGCTCAGTTGGGCGCTCGATCGCCTGCGCACGCGGCTCGCACTGAACGGGAAAAGCGTTGCAAAGGTCTAAGGAGCCGCTACTGCTTTTCCAGAAAACTGCCCGTCTCATGCATCAATCTGCTTCCGTCTCTGCTTCCCCTCCGCCCGTGGTCCGTAAAAAACGAAAATCGCGCCGGGCGCGCAAGATCTGGCTGACGATCGGCGGGCTGATTCTCCTCTTCATTCTTTTCTCGGTGATCCGCGGCAAACGCGTCCCGCCGATCGAGGTGACCACGGAAAAGGCGGCGCGCCGCACGATCGTCGAGACCGTTTCCGCCACCGGCAAAGTGCAGCCCGAGACGGAGGTAAAAATATCTCCGGAAGTCGCCGGCGAGATTACCGAACTGCCCGTCGTCGACGGGCAGGAAGTGAAAAAAGGCGATCTCCTGATGAAGATCCGGCCTGATTCCTACAAGGCGCAGCTCGAGCAGCAACAGGCGGCGATCAGCACCGCGGAAGCGCTCAGCGGCCAGCAAAAAGCCTCGATGGCCAAAGCCGAACAGGACCTGAAACAGGCGGTTGATCTCTTTAACAAAAAACTGATCTCGCAGACCGAGATGGTGACCGCGCAAACCACCTACGACGCGTCGAAGTCGATGTTCGACTCCGGGTTGCACAGCATCGAGGGCGCGAAAGCCAGTTCCAGCCAGGCCCGCGATCAACTTTCCAAGACCACGATCTACTCGCCGCTCGACGGCGTGGTCACGGTCTTGAACAGCAAAGCCGGGGAGCGCGTCGTGGCGACGAATCAGTTTGCCGGCACCGAGGTGATGCGGGTGGCCGATCTCAATCACATGCAGGCCGTGGTCGACGTGAACGAAAACGACGTCGTCCACGTGAAGCTCAACGATCCCGCGACCGTCTCGATCGATGCCTACGGCAAGCGTGATTTTCCCGGCGTGGTCGAGCAAATCGCCAACACCGGCACGACCAGCGGCACCGGCACGCAGGAAGAGGTGACTAATTTCCAGGTGAAAATCCGCCTAACGAAACCCGACGTGCGCCTCCGCCCGGGTCTGAGTTGTACCGCCGACATCCAAACCCAAATGGTGAAAGACGTCGTCTCGGTTCCGATCCAGAGCGTCACCATCCGGAGCGGCGACAGCACGCTCAGCCCCGAGGAAATCGAGAAACAGAAAGAAGTCACCGCCGCGAAAAACCAAGCCGACAACAACGCCGAGGTCCAGAACGACCGGCTCGCCAAGGCCGCCGAAAAAGAAGAGCGCGACAAGGTGAAAAAGGTCGTCTTCCTGAAAACCGGCGGCACCGCGAAGATGGTCGAGGTCACCACCGGGATCGCCGACGACGCGAACATCGAAATCCAAAGCGGCTTGAAAGCGGGCGACGAAGTGATCTCCGGGAGCTACAGCGCGATCAGCCGCAAGCTAAAGGACGGCGCCAAGGTGGAGATCGAGAAGCCGGCCGCGAAGGAGAAGAAATAAATCGGAGCTGGGGACCCCGCTGCTTCGGCGCTTTCTGCGGTTAAGTAATGGAAAACTCGAACGGCATGCGCAGCCCCGGCCCGCTCGTCATCGACATCGAGAACATCACGAAAGAATACGTGATGGGCGAGGAGACGATCCACGCTTTGCGCGGAGTCACGCTGCAAATTCGGCGCAACGAATATCTCGCGATCATGGGCCCGAGCGGCAGCGGTAAATCGACGCTCATGAACATGCTCGGCTGCCTCGATACGCCGAGCAGCGGCCGCTATGAATTTAACGGCAAAAGCGTCTCCGACATGGATGGCGACGAGCTCGCCGACATTCGGAATCGCGAGATCGGTTTCGTCTTCCAGACCTTCAATCTGCTCCCCCGCTCCACCAGCCTGCGCAACGTCGAGCTGCCGTTGATCTACGCCGGAATCGATCCCGAGGAACGCGAGGAGCGGGCCGCGCGCGCGCTCAGCGACGTCGGCCTCGGTGATCGGCTGACGCACAAGCCTAACGAACTCTCCGGCGGTCAGCGCCAGCGCGTCGCAGTCGCCCGCGCGCTCGTGAACAACCCGTCGATCATTCTCGCTGACGAACCTACCGGCAACCTCGATTCCAAGACCGGCGAAGAGATCATGGCGCTTTTCGAGAGCCTTTATCAAAAGGGGAACACCGTGATCCTGGTGACCCATGAACCGGATATCGCGCGCCATGCCCGCCGCAGCGTCCACCTGCGCGACGGCGTGATCGAGAGCGACGAATTGAACGCCACTGTTCCAGCCATGGCGGTTCATTAACCGGCGGGTATGAAACGTTTTCTCTACGAGGTGAGCGAGAGCTGGAAGATCGCCCTCGCCCAGATGTCGGCGAACAAAACGCGCTCCATGCTCACCGCGCTCGGCGTGATCATCGGCATCGTCGCGGTCACACTCATGGGCACGGCGATCAACGGCATTTCCACCGGATTCGACAACAGCATGTCGTTCATCGGCGACGATGTTCTCTACATCGAACAGCGGCCCTGGACCCGGGTGAACGATTGGTGGAACTACCGCGACCGGCCGAAAATTCGCACCGAGTATGCGGACAAGATCAATCACGCGAGCGCGGCCACGTTGAAAACCAACCTCGGCATCGCCGTGCCGACGATGAGTTTGGTCCGCAGCGTGAAGTCGGGCGACAACAGCGTGGATAATGTTTTCATCCTTGGCACCACTTCCGATTACACCCAGATCTCGACCATCGACTGCGCTGAGGGCCGCTTCTTCAACGAAATCGAATCGCGCGGCGGCGCGGAAGATTGCGTGGTCGGCTACGACGTGGCGGACGCGCTTTTTGCCGGACGCAGCGCGCTCGGCAAGCGGCTGCTGGTCAACGGGCACGCCTTCAACGTCATCGGCACGTTGAGTCGCCAGGGGACTTTTCTCGGGCTTTTCAGTCTCGACTCGATCGTGATCATTCCGTTGCCGGCTTTTAAGAAATACTTCAGCGCGAAGAGCGAAGCCGACGTGCGGGTGAAAGTGCGCGACAAGACCCGCATGCTCGATGCGCGCGACGAGCTCACGGGAATCATGCGCCGCGTCCGCTCGCTTCCGCCGGAGAAAAAGGACGACTTCAGCATCAACGAGCAACAGGCTTTCAAAAGCACGCTCGACGGGGTGAAAACCACCATCGCGGTCGCGGGACTTTTCATTACCGGGCTCTCGCTTTTCGTGGGCGCGATCGGGATCATGAACATCACTTTCGTGAGCGTGAAAGAGCGGACGAAAGAGATCGGCACGCGCAAGGCGCTCGGCGCGCGCCGACGCACGATCCTGCTGCAGTTCCTAATCGAATCGACCGCGCTCTGCCTCGTTGGCGGGCTGATCGGGCTGACCTTTGCCTACCTCATGTGTTTCGGAATGGCGAAGGCGTTTCCCTCGTTTCCGATCAGCTTTTCGTTAGGCTTGGTTATCGCCGCGATGCTCGTTTCGGTGCTCACCGGTTTGGCGTCAGGAATCGCGCCCGCCTGGACCGCGAGCCGACTCGATCCGGCCACGGCTCTTCGTTACGAGTAAGCCATGAAATTTCGCGAAATCCTCGTCATGGCGCTGACCTCCGTCGGGGCGAACAAACTGCGCTCCGCCCTCACGATGCTCGGCATTACCATCGGCGTGTTCTCCGTGATCTCGGTGATGACTGCGATCGGCGCGATGCAGTCTTCGATCGAGACCGGGCTCACGCTTTTCGGGTCGAATATTTTCCAGTTCGCGAAGTATCCGGTCTCCGTCCATTCCGGCGGGCGGGATGCGAAGAAGTACGATAACCGCCACGACATCACCTTCGAGCAAGGGCAGCGCTACGCCCAGCTTATGGCCGATTATGCGCCGGAAGTTTGCCTGAAGGTTTTCGATGATGGCAAGCAGGCGGTCTACAACGGCATCAAGACAACGCCGAGCCTCACCGTCGTCGGCACGAACAAAAGCTTCCTCGCCGCCAACGCCTACACCCTCGCCTACGGGCGGAATTTGAACGACGAAGATGTCGCGCTCAGCCGCCGCGTGGTGGTGATCGGGAAAGCGATCGAGGAACGTCTTTTCCCGCACGAATCGCCGATCGGCCACGAGATTAAGCTCAACGGCCACAAGCTCACCGTCATCGGCGTGCTCGGCAGCCGCGGCACGGCTTTTGGGCAAAGCCAGGACGACATCACGGTGCTGCCGCTCACGCGCTTCTTCGAAGATTTCGGAACCGCGGGTCGCACGGTGAACATCGCGACCCAATCGGCTTCACAACTCGATTACAACCGCACGTTCGATCGCGGGATCGGCGCGATGCGGATCGCGCGCGGCCTGCGCGCGGAAGAGCCGAACGACTTCGAGGTCTACACCAACGACTCCCTGAAGAGCGCCTTCGTCTCGGTGGCGGGCGTGATCCGGATCGGCGCGTTCGTCATCAGCACGATCGCGCTTGTCGCGGCGGGGGTCGGGATCATGAACATCATGCTCGTGAGCGTGACCGAGCGGACGAAGGAAATCGGGGTCCGCAAGTCGATTGGCGCGCGGAATCGCGACATCATGCGGCAATTCCTCACCGAAGCCGTCTTCATCTCGGAAGTCGGAGGAATTCTCGGGATTCTCCTCGGGGTCCTCGGCGGAAATCTGCTCGCGCTCTGGTTGAACGTGGACCTGATCTTCCCGTTCGGTTGGGCGATAGCAGGCTTGGTCGTTTGCTCGGCGATCGGGATCGGGTTTGGCCTTTATCCGGCCTACCGCGCGGCTTCGCTCGATCCGATCGACGCCCTGCGCTTCGAGTAGCGCTCGTCTGCATTTCCTCCCGCCTTTCGTCTCCGGGCTTTCCCGGGGATGCAATCTACGGCAATCGCGGCCTTTGACCATTTCTGCCGCTTATCCTATTCTCGAATTTTTGCCTGCCTAACGTGTCTTCTACAGTCCCAAACACCCCCCGTCGCTGGCGCGAAAGGCATTCTTCTGGTCGAGGAATACGACGCGCTCGCGATCGCGATTTCCGCGGCCCTGAAGAAATTTGCCCCGGCACACGACGTGCGGGTGGCGCGTTCTCTCGCAGCCGCGGAGGAGGCGGCGGCGGAGCTCCAGCCGGAGTTGTTCGTGGTTGATCTCGATCCGCCGCCGGTCGGGGATGTGGAGTTTTTCGGCAAACTGCAGGATCGCTACCCGGAAGCGCGCGTGCTCGTGGTCGCGGCCGGCACTTCGCCGGAATTGCGAACTGAACGCGGCCCGGCCGGCGCGGTTCAGTTTATCGAGAAGCCGTTTGATCTCGGGGAATTTGGCGCTGCCGTCCAGGCGCTGCTCGGCCCGTGGGCCGTGCCCCCGACCGATCACTTTCGCGGAACGCTGCGCGATCTGCACGTGGTCGATATCGTCCAGTTGAAATCTCTTTCCCTGAGCACGGTGATCGTCCATCTCGAGACGACCGAAGGCCAGACCGGCGAAATCCACTTCCGGAAGGGCGAGATCTGGCATGCCACAACCGGCGAACTGATCGGGGTCCCGGCCTTCGAGGAAATCGTGAGCTGGCCCGGCGGGAAATTCAGCGAAACCGAGATGCCGGAAAACGGGCCGCACTCGGTCGATGCGCCCTGGGCGGTATTGCTCCTGCAGGCCGTGCGCAGGGCGACGGAACGCGCCGCGCAACGTCCGCCCGCCCTCACCCCAGCGCCGCCGCCGCCGCCGGAAAAAAGCGGCAAATCCATCCTCGTCATCGACGACACGGAAATGCTGCTCATTTTCGCAGCCGACGTGCTCGAGACGGCGGATGGCACTCTTGAGATCACCACCGCTTCGACCGGCCGCGAAGGATTAAAACTCGCGGCCGAGCTGCGCCCGGATCTGATCCTGCTCGATTACAGCCTCACCGATACGACCGGCGCCGAGGTCTGCCGCGGTCTGCTCGGGAATGAGGCGACGGCCTGCATCCCGGTCCTGCTGATGTCGGGGCATCTGCCGGAGCTCGCGAACACCGCGGCGCGCTACGGCAATGTCGTCGCGACTTTGCCGAAGCCGTTCCTTTCCGGCGCGCTGATCCAATCGGTGGAGAAACTGCTCGAGGCGGGTCCGCTCCCGAAGGCGCCCGCGCTCCCGCTGGACGAGAAGCCGGCGACCCCCGCGTCACCCGCGCCGGTGCCCGCGCCGCGAGCTGAGCCGGAGCCCGCGCCGCGTCCCCCAGCCGGAAAACCAATTTTGCCTAACGGGCACGGGAACGGCCACGCGACGGCGAACCCGGCACCCGCCCCGCCACTTTCGCCGTCGCCGTTCCTCGCGCTCTCAAAAACCGCCCTGCCCGCCGCGGAGGCCGGCACCGATGTCAGCGTCACTTTTTCCCTGGAGGTCGCGGCGATGCAGTTGACGCCCAGTTTCCAGATGGCCTCGCTGCATTTAAAACCCGCGGAGGCCGCTGTGGCGGTGCGCGTGGCCGACGGCGGCGCACTCGGCATGCTCGTGGAAACCGGCTTCCGGATGGGTCCGGCGCAGCTCAGCGCGCATGGGCGGCTCGGGACGATCCTGCTCTTTCCCACGCAGAAACCGCCCGGGCTTTCGCCGGGTCAAAATTCTTTCATGGTCAACACCGTGCGCACCGAGCAGGCCGACCAAAAACGCGTGGTCGAGTTGACCGCGGCCAAAAGCGAAGCCATGCGGGTGCGGCTGACGGCGCAATTCGAATTCGTGCGCGTGGAGCTGTCGCCGACCTTCGACGTAGTCGCGGTAGTCCTGCGCGCCCGCGACACCGCGGTCCAGATCGGCACGGGAGAAAGCGACGCGACCGCGCCGTTCGAGCTGGTGGAGACACAGCTGGCCGCCTCGGGACAACTGAGCGAGCTCTTCGTCCGGGCGCTTCGTTAGGCGGTTTCGCGTTCCGACTATGCGCGATGCTGGGCCAGGAAAGGCTCCAGCTCTTCCACCCCGAAGTTCGCGAGGACGTCGCCGTTCCAGACCATCGTCGGGGTCTTCGTCTGGCCGGAGACTTCCTCGAGTTTCTTCATCTCCGCCGGGTTGGAACGCACTTCCACTTCTTGGTAGGCGATCTGTTCCTGGTCGAGAAAATCCTTCGCCGTTTTGCAATAGGGACAGCCGCGTTTGACGTAAAGTATCGGGGTTTCCATGGAGCCTTTGATTCGTGCCCCGCGCGCGTCGCGGCTGGAAAAAAGCGCTCGTTAGGCGCGGCGCTCCGGCGGCGCCGGGCGCAGAAACCAGAGGGCGACGAGGGCTGCGAAAAGGCTGCCATTAAGCACGAGATGCCAGGTGAGCGTGAGGTTGCTGCTCACCGTGCCGAAGCAGCCGCAGGAGACGTCGATTCCTTTGGCGCGTGCCCAGATCGTCGCGCCGATAAAGACCAGAATCAGCCCGCCCGTGAGCACGATCGCCCCGGCGAAAAGCCGCTGAGAGATCAGCGCCAACCCGAGAAGGATCTCGAGCCACGGCAGATAAAACGCGACCCGCACGCCTAACGACCAGGAAAGCAGCGCGTAGTTGCTGATGTCGCTCGCGAAGCGGAGCGGGTCCATCACCTTGAGCACGCCGGCGTAGATGAAGACCGCGCCGACGAGCAGGGCGAGGATCAGCCTAACGATGCGCATTTTCCTCCCACTCCTCCCAGCCGCCCGGGAGCACGTAGACGTTTTTCAGGCCCGCGTCCTTCCGCAACCGCTCGGCCACGGCGTGGCTCGCGTTGCAGCTTTTCCGGCTGCAATAGACGATCACTTTTCCTTCCGGCTTCCACGCCGCGAGCACGCCCGGGAGCAGCCCGTTCCAATCGTCTTCGTTCAGGGAAAGCGCGCCCGGCACATGTCCGCTCTCAAATTCATCGTTCGGCCGGGCATCGAGCCACAGGGCGGTCTGGCCCCAGCTTTTCGCCTCCGCGAGAGTCACCTCGTGCGCGTCCGCCGGCTTCGCCAGCACCGCCGGGTTGCCGCGGAAATAAAGCGCCTGCCCGATCGCCGGGAGAAAGGCGAGACCGATCAGGAGAACCGCCTGCCGCAAGACCGACCCGCGCACGATTACGGTGCCGCCGGGGCCGTCGCGGGAGAAGCGGTCGGGGAACTCTCCGGCGCGTTCTCCGGGTGCCCATCGACCCGCACGTTCGCGTAGAACAATTTCGGCGTGTCCTTTGGGAAATCCGGCTGGATTTTCAGCATCGCGTTCAGCGGGCGGTTCGTCACCTTCGGCGTCACCGTGATCTGGAACTGCTTCTTGTCGTTAGGCATCGCCTTCGCCTCCACCTTGATGTCCGGATCGGTCGAGGTGACATCGAGTTTCGTGACCGCAAAATCACCTCCGACTTTGGCCAGGATCACTCGCGGCGTTACTGGCTGCGTTTTTGCCCAGTAGAGGAAAGTCGGCGTGATCTCGAGCAGCTTCGGCACATCGGCCTTGAGCGTGAGGGTGACGTTCTCGGCGCCGGGTTCGTCCGTCGTCACGTGGATCGTCTTGGTCTGCATTCCGATGCGATCGCCGATGTGAAAAGTGGCGGCAATCTCCCCGCTCGCGCCCGGGGCCACGGGCTCGCTCGGCGGCGTGGCGATGGTGCAACCACACGATGGCTTCACCGTGATGATTTTTACCGGCTGGTCGCCCGTGTTCTTGTATTTAAAATGCGCGATCGCTTCCTTGTCGGTGATCGACGGATGCAGGTCGGCCTCGAGGCTTTCCCAGGTCAGTGACGCCGCGCGCAGCGGCAGGACAAGCAGGAGCAGAGAGCCGGCGACGGCCAGGGAAATTTTCATGTTTGCAATCTAGAACGAAAAGCCGAACCCGACATTCCCGCCGATGTTATCAAGGCCGAAATTCGGCTTCTTGATCTCGGCATTGGAAATGTGGCGATAGGCGGCTTCCACCACCACTGACCAGCGATCGTTCAGCATGTAACGCACGCCGCTGATCGCCTGAAGATTGAATTCCACCGGGAGGCTGATCAGCCCGCGCGATTCGCCCTCGCCGATGTCGGTGTAAACGCCGCCCGCGCCGATCTGCAGGTAGGGAATGATCCGCGCCTGCGGCTGCACAAAGTTATAACGAAAGATCAGCGTGCTCCCGGCCATGACGTTGCCCGGACCGTCGAAGATTCCGCCGCCGAAAATTTCCCCCATCAGCTCGAAATTTCCCGCGAGCAGACCGGGACCGGTCGGATCGTAGAGCATGATTCCGAGCCGCAGACTGTTCAGCGAGTAATCGATCGCCGGCCGGTTATTTTGGCCGGTGTCGAAGAAGAAATAAGCGCCGGAGACGTCCTGGAGTTCCAGTTTACCCTTCGCAAAAGCCCCTTCCGTGGAGCGTCGCGCGACCAGTTCCGGTTGCGGTTCCGGGGCGCCCGCCCGCAGCGCGCTGGTGCCGAGGAACAGGAACGCGCAGAGCGTAAAAGCGGTCTTCATCTGCGCGCGATCAAACGCCAGCGGCGCCGGGTTGTCAAACACGCTCCGCTCCCGGCCGGGCGCGCGCTGGAAAGGAGCTTCGCACAGCGAAGCGGCTACCGGGCAACCGCGTAGTGTTCCCGCACATATTCCTCAACCGCATCGTGCCAGTCCCGCGGCGGACTCGTTAGGCGAGCCAGCCGCTTCGTTCCGAGGACCGTATAGACCGGGCGGCGGGCAACGAAGTTTTTCATCTCGCCTAACGAAGAGGCGCCCACCGTGGTCGCGCGCATCGGCACGCCCTGGCGCCGACAGCAATCGAGCGCCCACTGCGCATATTCCTGCCAGCTGCATTCGCCGCCGTTCGCCAGATGGAGAAGCCCGCTAACCGAATCGTCGCGCAGCAATGGCCGCAACAGCGCCGCGATATCGTGAGTGTAGGTGGGCGTGGAAAATTTATCCGCGACCGCGGCGACGGTTTCTTCCGTGCGCGCTTTTTTCAGGATCGCATCGACGAAGCTCGGGCGGTCCGGTCCGAAGACCCACGAAACGCGCACTACCAACGCGCGTTCGTTCGCCGCAAGCACGAGATCTTCGCCGGCGCGTTTCGATTCGCCGTAAACGCTGATCGGCTGCGCCAGATCCTCCTCGGTGTAGGGCGTCCGATTTTCCCCATCGAAAACGTAGTCGGTACTGACGTGGATGAAGCGCGCGCCTTTTTTTCGGCAGATCTCCGCCAGCACTCCCGGTGCGATGGCGTTGAGCTGCAGCGCCTCGGCGCGATGATCCTCGCAGTAATCGACGTTCGTGAGCGCCGCGGCGTTGATCAACATGTCGAAATCCAGTTCGCGTACCCGTTCCGGCGCGGCGAGGTCGAGCTGCGCCCGGTTGAACCCGGTAACCGCAAACTCGCGCCCGTACTCCCGCACCAGCGCCGCCCCCAGCCGGCCGCCGGCTCCGACGATCACGATCTTCAGTTTCTCCCCCTCGTGTGCGTCGTTAGGCCGTCGGCCAGTTCGATCCAGGGCAGTCGGTCCTCGATCCAGATATGATCGGTCGGAGTCACCGCCGCGGGGTCGTCGAGGCTGCACACCGTCACATCCCATTCCTGCGTCTCCGGCCCCGAGCGAAAAGTCAGCGTCGTCCCGCAGTCCGGACAAAATCCACGCAGCCGCCCGGCGAACGCGAGCTCGCGCAGCTCGCCCTGAGTGAAACGGAAATCCTCCTTCGCGAACGAGCACCAGGTCACAAAAGCCGCGCCCGCGCTCCGGCGGCAATCCAGGCAATGACAATGCGTGAGGTGGTACGGCTCGCCCCGCCCCTCGTAGCGGATCGCGCCGCAAAGACAGCCGCCTGTTATTACCGGCTCCGCCATGGCCTAACGAACTCCACTGTCACACTTCCATTCCACGGTTTTCATTTTTCCGGCGGCCACCTCTACCTCAAACGGACCGTAGGAACCGATCGCGCCCGGCTCCTTTTTCACCACCGCATAGTGGCCCGGACCTAACGACAACTTGAAGTGCCCCTGCGCATCGGTCGTGAAAGTTGCGACCACTTTGTCACCTTGCTTCACGGCAAATTCGGTCTGCGCCAGCGGCTTCGCATCGGCCCCGCCCGGGCGGATCGGACCACCCATCACGGGGCTGATCAGGATGACGCCCTCGAGGCCGGTCGGGGCGGAAGATTGCGCAAGCGCGAAACCCGGCAGCGCCAGCAGCAGGAGCAGGAAAATTCTTCGCATGGCAGCGGAAAGATCGCGCAGGCCGCGCGGCGGTGCCAGCAATTTACGCGCGCGCGCCTAACGAACGGCCCTTCCATTGCGGCGCCCGGCCGCGCCAATGACGCGCGAGTCCGAACCATTGGATCGCGACCAGCGCGACGACGCCGAGCGGATGCAAAACAACGCTTAGCCACGGCTGCCGAAAACGCGCGCGCGCCGTGAGTCGGACGTGCAAAACACACAGGACCGCCGCGAAAGCGCACCAGAACACTGCGCGCGATCGCGAGAAGAGAAGCAGAAAAGGAACGACCTGCCCGAGCAGCAACACCAGAGTCGCCGGCCCGATCAAACCGGGCGCGCCGAGGCCTTCGATCGTGTTCTTCGTCAGGCCGGCCCAGACTTCGGCGTTCGTCCGATACATCCGGCAGACCGCGACGTCGGTCGCGTCGCAGAGATCGGTTCGAAAACCGTGCTCGCGAAATTTTTTCGGAAGCGCGAGCCCGTCATGAATCCGGCCGCGGATCGCAGCATGGCCGCCGCTCGCGCGGTACGCCGCGGCGTCGGCCACGAAAAGCTGACCGCAACCGGTCCCGTAGGCCGGATGCTGCGAGCGACGCATCCGGTCGAGCGGAAGGAACCCGAAGAGCACGAAATGAATCAGCGGCACGAGCAGCTGCTCGGAAAAAGTTTCTGTGATTTGCCGCGGGACGCCGCTTGCCAGTTCCGCGCCGGATTCCCGCAGGAAAGCGGCGAGGCGCGGCGCGGCATTCGGCGCGAGGCGCACATCGGCATCGACGAGAATCAGGACTGGTTGCGTCGCGGCCTCGGCGAGTTGCGCGCAGGCGAAGTTTTTGCCGCGCCACCCGGACGGGAGCAGCTGTCCGGCAATCAGCCGCGCCCCGCTTTGTCTAACGATCTCCGCGGTCCGGTCGGTCGAGTCGTCATCGCACACGATCACCTCCGTCGCGCCGCTGCCTAACGAGGCTTCCACTGCGGCGGCGATGTTGCGCTCCTCATCGCGTGCCGGGATGAGGACCGAGACTGCTGCCCCGTCCCGAAGCGGCGGTGGGCGCAACGCCGCAAGGTTGCGCGCGAAGAGCAGCGCTGGCCCAAGCGCGCAGAAGAACGAGACCGCCGCGAGCCAGATCATAAACGCGAGTGCTCGCTCTGGAACGCTTCGCCGCGCAGTCGCGCGCGGGTCCGGCGCCAGAGATCGTAAGGCCAGTTCACGCCGCTCGACGCGCGGAGCAGGCTTTCCCACTCGTTAGGCTGGCGCCGTTGCGCCGCGGCCGCGAGTCGCGCCTGCGTCGGCCCGAGCTGATCGGTGCCGGCTTCGCCGAACGCGAGCAGCACCTCCGGTTTTCGCTCCTCCCAAAAAGTGTATTCCAGCGCGAGCGGCTGAAAACGAATCTGCGGCGCACGCTCCGCGAGATGCTCGAGGCCGGACGCGAAAACCTGCGGCGCGCGCACGTCGGCAAATTCGCCCTGCGGCGTGAGGAAGAGCATGTTTTCCGGTCGCTCGAGGATCGCGAGCGAGGTGCGCAGGAACATCGCCGCGCCCCGCGCCGTGCCGGTTTCCACCGGGAAAAATCCCAGCCGCTTGAAGAAGCCGTAACGTTCCAGCGCCGCCGCTTCCATCGGCGCGTAAGCCGGGCGATCAGGGAAAAACTCGCGCGCCACAAAGAGGCAGACCAGCGGGTCCCACCACGAAGCGTGATTCAGGAAGACCACCTGCGTTGCCGTCTTCTCGTTAGGCGGCTCGGCACCTTTGAGGAGCCGCACGGCATGGAAATGCCGCCGCAAATAGCCGGTCGCGTACTTCCCGAAAAAGCGCAGGAGCGGCTGCGAAATTTTCGGCGCCGAGCCCGCTGCCTTCACGCCGCCTGATCCTGATCGAGCGCATCCGCCGCGATCCAGCCCGACATCAAAACCATCGGCATGCCCGGGCCCGGATGAGCCGCGCCGCCGGCAAGATAGAGGCCGCGCAGATCGGGGCTGCGATTGTTCGGCTTGAACGCGCCGAAGAGTTTCCCATGGCTCGCAAGCCCGTAAATCGCGCCGTCGAGCACGGCGTAACGATCGTGAATATCCTGCGGGGTGAGCGCGCTCTCGGTCACGATCTGATCTTCGAGCTCCAGACCCGCGGTGCGCCGGAGCTTTTCCAAAATCACGCGTCGATATTCCGGGAACATTTTCTGCCAATCCTGACCTGGACGCAGATACGGCGCGTGGACCAGAACGTAAAGCGCCTCGCCACCTTCCGGCGCGACGCCGGGATCAGTGAGCGCCGGCGCGCAGACGTAGCAGGTCGGGTCGGGAGCGGGCTCGCCGCGGCGATAGATGAACTCGAATTCCTCATGCGGATCGCGCGAGAAGACGAAGTTGTGATGCTGCAACTGCGGCTGGCGCTTTCTTCAGCCCGAGATAAAGCACCACGCCGGAACAGGCGGGCTCGTAGCCGCGCCGGCGCTCGAATTTTTTCACCCCGCCGAGCAACTCGCGATGGGTCCGGACCGCGTCGGAATTCGAGACAACCGAATCCAGCCTAACGAACTCGCCGTTCTCCAGCTCTACGCCGTTGATCCCGCCGCGCGCGGTCGCGATTTGGCGCACGCCGCAATTGGTGCGCAGCTCGACGCCGAGTTCCCCGGCAAGTCTGGCGAGCGCGCGCGGGATCTGGTTCGTGCCGCCGCGCGGATACCAGATGCCTTCGTCGGTCTGCATGTGCGCGATGCCGCAGAGCACCGCGGGCGACTGGTCGGGCGCGGAGCCGACGTATTGCGTGAAGTGATCGACCATCTGCGCGACGCGTTTATCGGGCACAAACTTCCGCACGGTCGCGGCCACGCTTCGGCCCATCCGCATCGCGAGCACGTCGCCGAGCGTGCCGGCCTGGACCATGTTGCCGGCGTTAAACATGTCGCGCAGGCCGCCGACCGGCCGGTAGAAAAACCAGTTGCGCGAAATGCGATGGAGCCGCTCCGAAAGCGCGAGAAATTTCTCGTAGCCTTCGACGGAACCAGGGGCGAAGGCGGCCAGCGTCGCGCGCATTTTCGCGGGATCGGAATGGAGATCGAGCACGCTGCCATCCTCGAAAAAGGAGCGCCATTGCGGATCGAGCCTAACGAGATCGAGTTCATCATCGAGATCGCGGCCGGCCTCGGCGAAAATCCGGCGCAGGACCGAGGGCACGGTCAAAATCGTCGGCCCCATGTCGAACCGATAGCCGTCCTGCTCGAGGAGCGCGGCTTTGCCGCCGAGCCATTCGTTGCGCTCAAAGAGGACGACCGAATGTCCGCGCGCCGCGAGGGTGCAGGCCGCCGCGAGTCCGCCGAGTCCGCCGCCGATCACGCCGATCCGTTTCATCGATTTCGCGCCGCCTCCATCAGTTCGCGCAGGTTGCGCCAGCGTTTCCCGTCCTTGCCGTAGGCGGTGCGGATGTAAGCCGCGAAAAGTTCCTCGTCGTTAGGCTGCGCGGGCTGCAGATGCGGCAGGCTCCGGCCGCGCCGGGTCGCGACGACGTGCGGGTAGGTCATTTCGAGCAGGCCTTCCGCGCCGCGGGTAGTGCCAAATCCGCTCGCGCGCACTCCGCCGAACGGAAAGCGCGGATCGGCGGTCGGAACGATCAGGTCGTTGATCGTAACGAAGCCGGTCGGCAACTGGCTAGCCAACGCGCGCGCCGCGCCTTCATCCGCGGAAAAAATGGAGGCGCCGAGTCCGTGCTCCGCCTGGCGCGCGAGCGTGATCGCCTCGGCATCGGAGGAAAAGGCGCGGACTGTTCCGACAAGGTCACCGAGGCGCGAAGCAACCGACTCGTGCGCGAAAATCTGCTGCGGCGCCATGCAGGTTTCGCCGGCATTAAGGCTGCGGCCGAAGGCGATCGCTTTTGCCGCGCGTTCGAGGTCGGCATCGTGCCTGACGAACACGGAGTCCGCGCCGGAAAGCTCGAAGACGCCGGGCGTGTTTCGTTCCGCCATCAGCGCGAGCAGGCTGCGGCCGTTCTCGGATGAGCCGGTAAAAATCGCCTTGTCTACGCCCGCGCGGACTGCGGCTCTGGCGGACTCTGGCGATTCGTCGAGGAGCTGCACCAAGCCACTCGTTAGGCAAAGACGCTTGGCGAACCAGTGCAGCGGTGCGCTGCAATCCGGCGCCGGTTTTAAGAGCACGGCGTTGCCCGCGACTACGGCCTGAAGGAGCTGCACAGCGGGCAGAAAAAGCGGGTAGTTTCCTGGCCCGACAATCAGCACCACGCCAAACGGCTTCCGCTCCACCGTGAACGAACTCCCGCGCAGCCAAAGCGGCCGCCCGCGGACTCCAAAATATTTCGTACGCAAAATCCAGCGCGCCTGCTTTTCCAAAAAGCGGCAGGCATCGAGCAGCGGGATCACCTCGGAGACGAGTTTCTCGGCGATCGGCCGTTCGTTAGGCGCGGCGGCCAGCTTCGCGAGGGCGGTCGCTTCCGCCGCGATCGCGCGGCGGATTTGCCTAACGAAATCGAGCCGCTGGCGCAGCGGACGCGCCGCCCAAGGTTGCTGCGCCGCGCGCGCGGCTTCGATCGCTTCCTTCACGCCACCACTTCCTCCATCGCCGGCTGCTCCGCCCGCGATGGCGCGATTCCCAAATCTTCGAGCAACAGCCGCGAGCTGATCCGCGCCGATTCAAAGATCACCGGCAGCCCGCTGCCCGGATGCGTCCCACCGCCGACGAGGTAAACGCCGTCCACATCCTCGAACCGGTTATGCGGCCGCAAATGCAGCAGCTGCGGCAGGCTGTGCGCAAGGTTGAAGGTCGCGCCGAGATGAATCTCGTGCTGCTGATCCCATTCGTTAGGCGTGAGCACGCGCTCGAATCGGATGCGTCTTTCGAGGTCGGTGAACCCGAGCTTCGCCGCCTGTTTCAGGAGCAGGGCGCGAAAGCCGTCGCGCTCTTTGGCCCAGTCGACATTCGCGTGCTGATGCGTCACCGGCGCGAGCAGGTAAATCGTGCTCATCCCCGCGGGCGCGAGCGTCGCATCGGTCACTGACGCGTTCTGGATGTAGAACGAAGGATCACTTGAGAGGACGTGGCGGTTCTCGATCTCGTCGAGGTTCCGCGCGTAGTCGGCGGCGACGTAGATGTTGTGATGCGGCTGCTCGTAGCGGCCTTCGATCCCGAGATAGAGCATGAAGGTGGAGCAGGAAAATTTCTTCGTCGCCATCTTCCGCCCGTTCCAGCGCTTCAGCTTATCGTTAGGGAAAAGCCGGGTCATGGCGCGCGCGAAATCCGCGTTGAGCACGACCGCGTCTGCTTGGTAAACGCCGCGACTCGTCCGAACGCCAGTGGCGCGCCGTCCTTCCATGAGCACCTCCTCGACCGGTTCATCGAGCTGGATTTCCACCCCGAGTCGACGCGCCACTCGCGCAAGCGCGGTGGTGATCGCCCCGCAGCCGCCAACCGGATGGAAGACGCCGTATTCGTACTCGAGGAACGAAAGGATCGAGAACAAACTCGGACAGCGGAACGGCGACATGCCGAGGTATTTCGACTGGAAAGAAAAGGCGAGCCGGATGCGCTCGTCGGCGAAGAAGCGCTTCAGGTAAGTGTCGATCGATTGATGCGGGCGAAGCATCGGAAGGAGCTTGAGCAGCCGCGGGTTCAGGACCGAGGCCCAGCCGGGAAAAGCATTCTCGAGGCAGGGCTGCATGAGCGCGAGCTTGCGCCGGTTCTCATCGAGAAACCGCGCGAAACCGGGCGCGTCGTTCGGCGCGAGCGCGCCGATCTGGCGTTCCATTTCAGCGCGATCCGGCGTGCAGTCGAGCTGCCCGCCCGAGCCAAAAGTGAGGCGATACTGCGGATCGAGCCGGACCATTTCCACCTCGGCCTCGAGCGACGTGCCGGCGGTGCGCAGGATCTCGTCGAGCACCCGCGGATAGAGGAAAAAAGTCGGGCCGAGATCGAACTTGAAACCTTCCGCCTCGATCGTCGAAGTGCGCCCGCCGACGAGCGGATGGCGTTCGATGATCCGCACCCGCGCGCCCGCCGCGGCGAGCAGGATCGCGGACGCGAGGCCGCCCGGGCCGGCGCCGATGACCACGACTTCGCGCGTCGCAGCGCGGCGGGAAGCGGCGGATTTGAGCACAGAAGCCATGTTCCTACTTCGTCGCTCCGGCCGTATCGGATTCATCGCCGGGGCAGAATCTGCCGGGGGAATCGGGTCGGGAGAGGGGTCGGTCATAAGCGGCCTCGCCGCAAGACCGGAGACACGGTAAGGCGCTAGCGCTTCTTTGCCTTCGTTTTCCGCGCGGCGGACCTTGGGCGGTAGGCCGCGACGATCGCGCGGTTCATCGAGCCGAAGCGGTCCTCGAGTTTCGCACAACGGGTCGCGCCGTGCATTTCTACGCCTTTGCGCTCGCTCCGGAACACGGAAACCGACGGCACCGCGGCGATCGGTCTTCGACGGCGAAAGCGGCGACCAGATGAGCGCGGCCACCCCGCTCGGCCGGCTCGGCCGGCCGGACGACATCGCGGACGCGATGGTTTTCCTCGCGAGCGATGATTCCGCCTGGATCACTGGAGAAATTCTGCGCGCGTCCCGGCGGCTTGGTCTGACGCGAAAGGTTTTGAGTTTGCTCAGGGAGAAGGCGTTCCAACCGCCTCTTCCGCGGCAAACTTCCGCGCGAGCTCGACGTTTTCCAGGTTCACCCAGATCCCCATGTCGGGATCGTCCGCGATCGCGGCGAGCGCCGGGCGGAGGCGCGTGCGGTCATGGGCGAAGAAGGCGAAACGCGCGTAGGCATTCTTGAGCCAGCGCGAATCGGGATGCTCCGCGATGAGTCGCGTGAAGCCGGCGGCCATCGTCTCCCAGGAGATCGACGAGCACTGGAAAAGGTTTTTGCAATTCACGCTCATCGACCAGGCGATGCGGGTGTAGAGCGCGTCGCCCTCTCCGCCGGCGCCGAGTCTCTGCCGCTCCGACTCCGCGAAACGCTCCCAGGTTCCCGGCTTTTCCTTGTCCCAGAGGTAGCGCGCGGTCTGGAAATAAAACGGGTAATACTCCGGCTCCCGCGCCACGGCTTCGTCGAAGAGCTTGAAGAAAGCGTCGTGCGTCCAGCCTTCTGCGTTCGCGACCCTCTGCATTTTCACGAACCACTCGGGCACGCTTTTCGCGCCGGGATTCCCCTCGAGAAGCTGGCGCGCCAGGGTCACCTCGCTTTTGCATTCCGCGCGGGTCTGCAACACGCGGTCGGCCGGCCGCGTTTCTCGCAGCTGCCCTGCGCGATCGATGTGATAACCGGCCTGCGCAACCAGCGCCGCCGCCGAGGTGTGATAATGCGCCCTCCATCGATCGAAGCGGGCTCCGGCGTCCGCGAAACGCTGGTCCGATTCCGTGACTGCGATGTGCAGACCTTTGAAGAGAGCGTTCTCGATCCAGGTGCCGTCGGCGAACCGTTCGTGGCTCTGCTGCAGCTCGCGGACCAGCTCTTCCAGCGTGTCGTAATCTTCGCGCCAAAAAGCCTGCGCCACGGCCGCCATGAAATGTTCGCGATCCATTTTGCCATCGAGAAAATCCTTCGCCAGCATCCGGTCGTCGGCGTCCACAAGGGCGAACTGATCCGGCGAGGCGAGCGTCAGCATCGGTCCGGTCGGGCTCGCTTCGAGCCGGCCGCGGATGCGCACGGTGCGCCCCATCAAGCCGGGATCGCGCGGGAGTTTTGCCCAGACTTCATCCGGCACCCAGACCGAAAGGACCTGCTTCGGATAAGGCGCGCCGAAGCTGAAATAGCAGCCCTTCTTCGAGCGCGACTGCGAGATCGCTTTCACGACATCCTCGAAGACCACATCCTGCCCGATCCGCGAAGCCGCTTCCGCCGCAGTCAGGCGCGGCGCGGCCGTTCCGCGCGCACTCGTTAGGCAAAAAAGCACGGCGGCGAGGAGCGGGAAAATCGTCTTCATCAGTCGAGGCAGCGCGAGTATCGCCGAGGAGCGGCCGACACGCTATGCTCGGGCCATGAGTGACTCCAATTTCCTGCGCGGAGCGCGCGTTTACCTCTCGGGGCCGATGGACTTCGTCGCCTCGCGGGCGGACGAGAAAAAGCTCGGCTGGCGCAACCGGATCGGGGATTACCTCCGGGCGCAGGGCGCGATCGTCTTCGATCCGTGGTTCAAGCCGGGCGTGCGCGGGGCGCATCAGTACGGGCTCGAGGATATCAACACGATCGACGTGCGCGATGAGTGGACCTTCGAACAGGGCCAGGCCGGCGACGAGAAACGCTCGCAGTGCGCAGAGAAATTCTGGGAAACGCTGCACATCGATCTGCGGATGGTCGACACCAGCGACTTCACGATCGCCTATGTGCCGACGAATATTTACAGCGTCGGCACGGTGCACGAGATCGTGCTCTCGCGGCTGCAATGGAAGCCGGTGCTTTTCGTTAGTCCGCCGGTCAGCTTCCCAGCGCTCGATTTATTGCGCGCCCATCTCGAGCAGCGCAAAGACACCCACGCGCTCCAGCTGCTCGACAGCCTGAGCTCGGAGGTGCCGATCAAGCCGAACCCGCGCGGCATCCCGAGCCTTTGGTACATGCCGCTGGTCGGGAGCAGCAATTTTTTCGACGGCTTCGGGTTCGCCGATTTCCAGGAGAAATACGGCTGGGCGGAGATCCCGATGGACCTGCGCGAGAAAGAGCAGCCGCCGCAGAATCCACTCCTGCCTTTTCTCGAGCAGCTCACCAAACAGCTCCCGCGCCGCTGGGATAACCGGTTGAAAAAATACGTGCCGAACGACGACTGGCTCCTCTGGGATCTCGACGAAGCGAAACGCGGCGAAAGCGTGCACGACGCGCACGAAGGCTGATTGGAACGCTACGACGTCATCGTGATCGGCGGCGGCGCGGCCGGGCTGATGTGCGCCTTCACCGCCGCGCGGCGCGGACGACGGGTCGCGCTGCTCGAGGGGAACGCGCGGGTCGGCCTGAAGATCGCGATCTCGGGCGGTGGCCGCTGCAATTTCACCAACCTCGGTGCGAGCCCGGAAAATTACCTCTCGCAGAATCCGCGCTTCTGCACCTCGGCGCTGGCCCGTTACACGCCGGAGGATTTCCTCGCGCTGGTCGAGAAACACCGGATCGCCTGGCACGAGAAAAAACTCGGCCAGCTCTTCTGCGACCAGAGCTCGCGCCAGATCATCGAGATGCTGCTCGCGGAATGCGCAATCGCGGGAGTGGAAATCCGTTGCGGTTGCCGCATCCAGTCGGTCGAAAAAGTGGACGGCTTTTCGTTAGGCACGAATCAAGGCCCGCTAGACGCAGAGGCGCTGGTGGTCGCGACCGGCGGGCTCTCTTTCCCGAAACTGGGCGCGACCGATTTTGGTTACCGGCTGGCGGAGCAGTTCGGCCTTCGCCTAACGAGTACCCGACCGGGGCTTGTCCCGGTGACGCTGACGGCGTCCGAAGGTTTTGCGGAACTGAGCGGCGTCGCGCTGCCGGCCCGCGCGCAGGCAGGCGGGGCGACGTTCGCGGAAGCGATGCTCTTCACCCATCGCGGGCTGAGCGGGCCGGCGATTTTGCAGGTCTCCTCGTTCTGGCGCGAAGGCGAGGAACTGACGCTCGACCTTTTGCCTAACGAACCCGGCGACGATTGGCTCCAAGCTCAGCGCGCGTCCGCTGCGACCGCGCAACAGCTTCTCGAACGCCACTGGCCGGCGCGCTTCGCCGCCGCCTGGTGCGCCCGCTACGCCCCGGCCAAACCGCTCGCGCAACTCCGCCGCGCTGATCTGGAAGCGCTCGCGGAAATGGTCCATCGCTGGCCGATTCGACCTAACGACACCGAAGGTTATCCGAAAGCGGAAGTCACGGTCGGCGGCGTGGACACGCGCGAGCTTTCCTCGAAAACGATGGAGGCGCGGAAAGTTCCGGGCCTCTATTTCATCGGCGAAGTGGTCGACGTGACCGGCTGGCTCGGCGGCTACAATTTCCAGTGGGCTTGGGCCAGCGCCGTCGCCGCGGGCGAGGTCGCCTAACGAGTCTTCCCGCTGGCTTTTCGCCGCGCGTGGCCTTCCGGTTGAATCCGGCGCCCATGCCGCCGCGCGTAGACCTGGGTGAATTCCGCCCCGAAAAAGCAGATCAGCGCCGAGTAATAAATCCAGACCAGCAATACCGCGAAGGAACCCGCCGCGCCGAACGCGCTCCCGATCGCAGCGTGGCCGAGATAAATCCCGATCAGGTATTTGCCGCCGTTGAAGAGCACCGAAGTCATCGCCGCGCCGATCCAGACATCGCGCCATCCGATCTCAACGTCGGGGAGAAATCGGTAAATCGCCGCGAAGAGCAGCGCCACGAGCAGCAGCGAGATCCCGATATTGCCAACGCGCCAAAGGCCCGGCAAACCCGGCACCCAGCTCATGAAATAATCCTGGAGCGCGCTCAGCACCGCGCTCATGACGAGCGAGATCAGCAGGAAAAAACCAACGCTGGCGGCAATCGAAAACGCACGCAGCCGGTCGAGCACGTAATCGAGCAGAAAGCCGCGGCGCACTTCGACTTTCACGTTCCAGATCACATTGAGCGCGGATTGCAGCTCAGCGAAGGCGACCGAAGCGCCGAGCACAAACGTCACGATCCCGATCGTGATCGCCCACGCGCCGTGGCCCAGACCGCCGGACGATTGCAGCACGGTGCGAATCGCCTCCGCGCCCTGCGGGCCGACCAGTTGTTGCAGTTCGCGCACGATTCGGTCGATCGCGTCCTGCCGAGCGAAGAAAATGCTCGCCGCGCCGACCGCAATTAGGAGCACCGGGGTCACGGAAAAAATCGTGTAAAACGCGAGCGACGCCGCGAGCCGGAACGTGTTGTCGTTCCACCATTCGATCACGCTTTGTTTCAGGAGCATCCAGCCCGCGCGCATTCCTTTTTCGTTCGCCATTCTTCTGGAAATCGCGACTGCGCGCGCAAACGTCCCGGTTTTTCTGCATCGGCCTAACGAGCCCGGATTTGTCAGCGCGCGCGCACCGGAGGAACTTCAGCGGAGGCCATGGAAGAAAAGATCGCGGAAAATCTGGAGCGGGTACGGGCGGAAATCGCCGCCGCCTGCGTGCGTGCCGGTCGTGCGGTCGACGACGTTGAGCTGGTCGCGGTCTCGAAAAAACAGGAGGCGGAAAAAATCAGCGCGGCGGAAGCGGCCGGTCAGCTCCTCTTCGGCGAGAGCCGGGTGCAGGAAGCGCGCGCCAAGATGCCGCTCTGTTCCTCGCGGCTGCGCTGGCATTTCATCGGCCACCTCCAGAAGAATAAAATCCGCCACGCGCTCCCGCTTTTCGAGCTTTTCCATGGGATTGATTCGCTCGCGCTCGCGCAGGACATGGAGCGGATCGCCGACGAGGAAGGCCTGCGCCCGCGCATTTTGCTCGAGGTAAACATGGCCGGCGAAGCAAGCAAACATGGCTTCGCGCCGGACGCGCTCCGCCGCGATCTCGAGGCGACCTTATCGTTAGGCCGGATTACGCTTGAAGGCCTGATGACGATCCCGCCGTTTGCGCCGGAAGCGGAAGCGTCGCGGAAATATTTCATCGCGCTGCGCGAGTTGCGCGATGCACTGGAGGCGGAATTTGCGGTGAAATTGCCGACGCTCTCGATGGGCATGAGCGGTGACTTTGCGGTCGCGATCGAGGAAGGCGCGACCATGGTCCGGGTCGGCACGGCAATTTTCGGAAGTCGTTAGGCGATGCTGCTCTGCTTCCCGGATCCAGGCGCGATGCGCGCCCGGGGATTGCTCCGGGCGGGCGACGTTGCTACGCTTTTCCAATGCGGCTGGAACCAAAAAATGTCGAATTGATCGGCGGCGAATTCGCCATCGAGTGGAACGACGGCAGCGAAACCTTCCTCCCCCTTCGCCTGATGCGCGGCGCCTGCCCGTGCGCGGCCTGCGGCGGCGAGCCGGATGTGATGGGCAACCTGGTCCGCCCGGAGGTGCATTACACGCCGCAGAGTTTCGATCTCACCGGCTGGCAAATGGTGGGCGGCTACGCCCTCCAGCCGACCTGGCGCGACGGGCATAACAGCGGGATTTATTCCTACCAATATCTCCGCCGGCTCGATCCGGCGCGAGCCGCCTAACGATGAGCCGCCGACTCAAAATCGGGCTGCTCCTTTTCTTCGTTGCCCTCTGCGGCGCGGCCCTGCTCGCGACCTGGCAGATGCGGGACCGGGGCAATCCTCCGCAATCCCAGGAGCTCTTTTCGGTGGTGAACCGGCAGCTTTCTGAGTTTCGCGCGGCGAATTTCGTCAGCGCCTACCGGCACTCGGCGACCGTGGTGCGCCAGAAGTTTTCCCCGGGGCAATTCGAGGAGATGGTACGCCGCGACTACGCCTCGATGACGCAGGCTGGAAACGTCGAATTCGGCGAGGTGCACGTGGTCGGCAAGACCGCGCTCGTGCAGGTTTTCCTGATCGCGCCCGACGGCGCGGTGCGCGGCTTTCTTTACAGCTTCACCGCAGAAGCGGACGGCTGGAAGATCGACGGCGTGCAGCCGCTCGGGATTCCGGAACGCCAACTGCCCGGCCTGCATGTCTGAGCCGCCTAACGAGTCGGCAGGGTGATGCGCAGCAGCTCGGTGTGCTCCGCTCGCGGCGCCAGCTCCCCTCCACCGCAGCCGACCGGCACGAGGAAAAAATCGCCGGCCTTCAGCTCAGTCCCGCCGAGCGTGACGGCGCCCTGAAGACAGACGAAGATCGCGGCCGCCGGACGATCGAGCGCGCGGCGTGGCTGCGTGAGGCGCCATTTCTCCACGGTGAACTCGGGGGCGCGCACCAACAGTTCGCCGGCTGGCTCCACTTTTCGCGGCGCCGAGTCTGTGAAATCAATCGAGCGCAACGCCTCCTCGAGCTGAAGCGGCCGCGGTTGGCCATCGTCACCGACGCGATTCCAATCGAAGACCCGGTAGGTCGTGTCGCTGTTTTGCTGGATCTCCACGATCAGCAAGCCGGCCCCGAGGGCGTGTACTCGGCCACTCGGCAGGAAAATCACATCGCCCGCCTGCACCGGGATGCGATGTGCGCAATCGGCGACGGTTCCGTCGCGCAGCGCCTTCGCGAAATCCTCGCGCGTGATCCCGGCCCGCAGACCCAGGAAAATTTCCGAGTCCGGCGCCGCCGCGACGACATACCAAAGTTCGGTTTTCGGTTCGCCGCCCAGTGGCTGCGCGACCGTCGCCGGAGGATGTACCTGCAACGAGAGGCGATCCTGCGCGTCGAGCAGCTTGGCGAGAATCGGGAACCGCGCGCCCGAACTGAAATCGTCGCCGAAAATTTCGGCACGGTGGTTTTCCCAGAGTTCGTGCAGCGTACGCCCGCGGAAAGGACCTTGCCTAACGACGCTTTGCGCCTCGGGCCGATCGACGATTTCCCAGGATTCGCCGATGCATTTCCCTGTCGGCAGTTGTTTGCCGAAGGCGCTCTCCAGTCCTCGCCCGCCCCAGACGCGCTCCTGAAAAATCGGCTCGAAGAGCAGCGGCTCGGTGATCGCAGGGTCCATTTCCGCCGCGAGACTAGCGCGAGGCGCGGCGGTTGTCAGACACTCGCTGCGGCTTAGACTGCGCGCTTGAAATTTTCCGAAATGATCAAGGCCTGGGGGCCGGTGGTGCTCTGGATGGCGCTGATGTTTTTCGGCTCGAGCGACCTGATGTCGGCCGACCACACCTCGCGCTTCCTTACGCCGTTCTTGCGCTGGCTCGACCCGCAGATCTCCGGGCGGACGATCGGGCAGGTGCATTTTTTCGTGCGGAAAGCGGCCCACGTGACGGAATACGCAATCCTGAGCGGACTGCTTTTCCGCGCCTTGCGCTGGTCGATGAGCGGGCTTTGGCGGCGCGGTGTTTTCGCCCTCGTGCCCGCGCTGCTCTTCGCGCCGCTGGATGAATTTCATCAGTCCTTCGTCCCTTCACGCACTTCCTCGGCGCGCGACGTGTTGATCGATTACTGTGGGGCGATCCTGGGCATCCTGCTCGCGCGACTGCTACATCTCGCTCTCGCGCGCCGCGCACCGGCACCGGTGACAGCCCGGTTCTCCTAAGTGCCGCCGGCGCCTTGACCAAGCGGTCAACCCCCTTCACTATTCCCTTCCCTCGGCGCCCCGGCGTTTCCCGGGCCTGTAGCTCAGCTGGTTAGAGCATGCGCTTGATAAGCGCAGGGTCACTGGTTCGAATCCAGTCAGGCCCACGCGCCGCGGGCGCGCCCTTTCGCGATTCGTCTCAACAAAAGGGCGTGTATGGTGTCGAACCCGTCGTGAAATTCCTTCTCGCTCTCGCCGCGCTCTGCACGCTTTCCTGTTCGCTCGCCCGCGCGGCCGAACCGACGCCAACTCCCGCCGCGCCGGCTGCGGTGACGATTCCGCCGATTGATTTCCAACACGAAACGCTGCCGAACGGATTGGAAGTTTACAGCGTGGAAGATCACGCCAGCCCGACGGTGGCGGTGCAGGTCTGGTATCACGTCGGCGCGAAGGACGACCCGGCTGGGCGGAGCGGCTTCGCGCATCTCTTCGAACACATGATGTTCAAGGGGAACGAACACCTCACGCCGGATGCGTTTGATGACCTGACGGAAAACATCGGCGGCGAAAACAACGCCTACACCGCAGAGGACGT
The DNA here is from genome assembly GCA_963742845.1 of uncultured Verrucomicrobiae bacterium. Lineage (GTDB taxonomy): Bacteria > Verrucomicrobiota > Verrucomicrobiia > Chthoniobacterales > UBA10450 > Palsa-1392. The sequence continues at coordinate 936,834 of CAVUNK010000009.1, forward strand.
GACCGTTTATCACGAGGTCGTGCCCTCGAATTATCTTCAGCCGATCCTTTGGGCGGAAGCGGAACGGATGTCCGCGCTGGCCTTAAACGCGGCGAATTTTTCTTCCGAGCGCGACGTGGTGAAAGAGGAATACCGGCAGCGCATCGCGGCCAATCCGTATGGGGAATTTTATCTCGATACGGTGAAGAATTCTTACGCGGTCCATCCTTACAAGCGCCCGGGCATTGGCAGCATCGCGGAACTCGACGCCTCGAAATTGCCGGAAGTGATTGCGTTTCACTCCACCTTTTACCGGCCGGATAACGCGACCCTCGTGGTGGTCGGCGATTTCAAGCCTAACGAGTTGCATGACTGGCTCGGGAAATATCTCGGAGCGGTCAAAAAACCTGGGGCAAAAATCCCCCGTGTCACCGCGAAGGAGCCACCCCGCACGGAGGACAAAAAGCTGGTCGAGTACAGCCCGAAAGCGCCGTTGCCGGCGATCGCGGTGACTTATCTCGCGCCGTCGATCCGGGCGGGCGACGCGCCGGCGTTGCAATTGGCGGATGAAATTTTATCCGGCGGCGATTCTTCGCGGCTCTATCAGTCGCTCGTTTACGAACAACAGATCGCGCAGCGCGTGACCTTCGAATCCGACCTGAAGCAAGACCTTGGTCTGCTCACCATCCGGATGATTCTGGCGACCGGAAAATCGCCCGCCGCAGCGGAGAAAGCGCTCGACGAGCAGATCGCGAAGTTTCTCGAAAAAGGTGTGACCGAGGCGGAACTGGCGAAGGCAAAAAATCGTTTCCTTACCGGCAAATTGCTCGAACTCGAGACCAACAATGGCAAAGCCGGCGCGCTCGGCGAGGCGGCCGTGATCTACGGCGACCCGCAACATGTGAACACCGGCCTCGCCAAACTCCAGGCGGTCACTGGCGACCAGGTGAAGGAGGCGCTCGGACGTTACATTACGGGTAAGAAGAAGGTTCTGATCGAGTATCTGCCGGAAGCGATGAAAACCGGCGCGACGCCGAAGGGGGCGAAATCCTAATGAACAAATGGAACGCAATTCTCACCTTGGCTTTTTGCCTAACGACAACCGGATCCGTCTGGGCGATCGGCGGCGTGGATCAAGCCCCGGCGCCTTCTGCTCCCCATGAAGGAAAGTTCGCCGAGCCGCAGGAGACCACTCTCGCCAACGGTTTGCGCGTGATCGTCGCGGAACGGCATCAGCTTCCGCTGCTCGCCGCGAGCGTGATCATCCGGCATGGCGCCGAGGTCGACGCACCGGATCGCGCCGGGACCGCGAGCATGGCCGGCGATCTCCTGACCAAAGGCACCGCCACGATGTCCGCGCCAGAGATCGCCACTGCCATCGAGTCGTTAGGCGGCTCGATCGATTCCGGCGCGGGCTGGGATCAATCAGTCGCGAGCCTGGTCGTGATGTCGAACCAAGCCGAGACCGCGCTGAAGATTCTCGCCGATGTGGTGCTGCATCCGGCCTTCAAACAGGAAGAGATCGACCGGTTGAAAAACCAGCGGCTCGACGGTCTGCGGGTCGCCCTGCAACAGCCCGGTTCGCTGGCGAGGCTCGTAACGGAGCGGGTGATTTTCGGGAACGGCGACTACGGCCATGCGGCGAGCGGCACGATGGAGACGGTGCAGGCGATCGGGCGCGACGACATCGTCCATCTTTATCAGCAGAATTATCAGCCGCAGGACGCGGTCTTTATTTTGGTCGGGGATATCACCCTGGCGCAGGGCAGGGAGGAAGCGCAGAAACTATTCGGCGATTGGAAAAAGGGCTCTGCGCCTAACGAAAAGAAAGCAACGGACGAGCAGGCCTGGAAACCGCAGACGCTCGTGGTCGACATGCCGGAGGCGGGCCAGGCGGCCGTGGTCCTGGCGAAGCCGGCGATCCGGCGCGATTCGCCAAATTATTATTCCGCGATGGTGGCGAATGCGGCGCTCGGGAACGGGTTCGTCTCGCGGCTCAACCGCGAGGTCCGGATCAAGCGCGGCCTGAGCTACGGCGCCGGCAGCTCGATCGACGCGCGGCGCGATGGCGGTGCTTTCACCGCGAGCGCACAGACGAAAAATCAATCCGCCGCCGAGGTGGCGAAGCTGATGGCCGCGGAGTTGGAGAAATTAGTCACGAGCCCGGTGCAGGGTGACGAATTAAAATCGCGCCAGGCCGTGCTGACCGGTCGCTATGCCCGCAATCTCGAGACGAACCAAGGGTTTGCCGGAGAGATCGCCGACCTCGCCATCTACAAGTTGCCGCTCGACACGCTGGATAAGTTCATCCCTTCGATTAACGCGGTGACGTCCGCTGACGTAACCGCTTTCGCGAAAAGCGACCTCGCCACCACCGCGAGCACGGTAATCGTCGGCAAGGCCTCGGAGTTTCTCGAGCCGCTAAAAAAAGAAGTGCCGAAGACCGAAGTGATCGAGCAGAAAAATCTCGATCTCAATCGGCCTGACCTGACGAAAGCGAAGTGAGCTCGGCGTCGCTCCGGCGATCAGCGTAAAGCTCGCTCCAGCGGCTCTGGTTCATCGCGCACATCGGGACGGCTTCCCATTCGCCGTTGGCGCGATTTTTGACCGCGCCCTTGAAGACGCAGGCGTCGAGCCGGGCCTGTACCACGGGATCGTTAGGCGCGTTCGCGACCTGCGCGGCGTCCATGAAATTATGGGTCCCGATATTGATCGTGTGAGCGCGCCCGGTCAGCAGCGCAACGACGAATTCCGCCGGAAGCGCGCCGGAAAACAGCAGGGAGCAGGCACGAAGAAAAATGCGCGCGGCGAGACCAGGATGTTGCGCCAACCCGCCGGCGACGCGGAAAACGATGAGCGAACCGCCGGTCTCGGCGTCGCCGTCAGTGGTCATAGTGGACACCGCGCCGAGCCGCTCCAGGACCTCGGTGAAAAGATCGCGCGTTTTCGCGTCGGTCGGGAGGAGCGGAAGGAAACGATTTGAGCGTTCGTCGATTAACAGGCTCGCCCCTTGGTTGCAATCGGGGTGGCCGCCGATGTAGGCGCTTCCGTCAATTGGCCGGCCGATGCCGCGGCAGATCTCCTGCCAGACAATGGCCGGGGTGACGGGATGCTCGGAGAAAATGGTTCGGCCCGTGTTTGCCTCCGGTTGGAAGCTGAGGATCCGCCAGATTTTCGAACGCTCGGGATTCTCCAGAAACCACCGCACCACTTCGGCGACGGACCCGATATTCCGCTCGGTCACGGTGCAGTTGTGCGAGAGCTCGAAGGGCAGGCCAGTCCGTTCTCGCACACCGATCGCCAGCCGGGTGAACGCTTCGCGCACCGGATGCAGGCCGGTTTCACTCGTCAGGCGATTAATCGGATAACCGGTGCGCCCGGCCTGAGTCGTGTCGACATGGACGGCCATCTGCCGTAGTCCGCCTTCGGCCACGAGCTGCTCGAGAAATTCCGGATGTTCCAGTAGGGTCTGGCCATGGGTCATCAGCATCGGGACCAGCCCGGCCTCGACTGCGTGGCGCACGATGGCGACCAACTCGCGCTGGCGGCCGCTCCGCCAATAGGCGTCGGCCACATCGCCCCCGGTGATTTGCAAACCGGCGCCCGGACCTTGGAAACGGCGATTGGCGTCGATCTGCTCCTTCATCTCCGCGAAGGAGGGAATCGGGATCTGGTTCGCTTCTTTCGGCAGATAACAATGGGTGCAACGAAAGGAGCAATAGCTCGCTCCGGTGGTGAACCCGCAATGAGTCAGATGCCGGCCGCTAAGCTGGTGCGATGTCTGAAGCTCGGCCGGGAGGGAGTCCCAGCGTTCACGCAGCCGACTTTGTTTTTCCAAGTCGAACGGTTGCCGGAAAGCCTGCCAGCCGCGCTGCCAAAGTTTTGATCGAGCCATCGAAGAGTAGGAACGGAAAGGGTTTCCGCTCCCATCGAAGCAGGGAAAAGGAAGTGGAGGCAAGGGGATTCGAACCCCTGACATCCAGCTTGCAAAGCTGGCGCTCTACCAACTGAGCTATGCCCCCGGTTGGAATGCGGATTTTAGAATGCGGAAGGCGGAATGCAAGCGGGGGACGCTTAACTGGCGATGCCGGCCAAGCCGAGTCGGTCGACGTCGCCTGTGAGCGCGACGATGACTTCGCCGATCACTTCTTCCAACGGTCGGCCGAGTTCCTTCGCGCCTTCGATAATGTCCTGGCGGTTCACGGCCCGGGCGAAGGCTTTGTCTTTCATCTTCTTCTTCACTGCGGCGACGTCGACTTCGCGGATACTTTTGGAAGGACGCACCCGCGCGACGGCGGTGACGAAACCGCTGAGTTCATCGACGGCGTAGAGGGTTTTCTCCAGCGCAGTCTCGCGCGTGACTCCGGTGTAGTTCGCGTGCGAGAGGATAGCGCGACAGATTTCTTCGCTCCAGCCCTGCACCCGCAGCCAGACCGCGGCGGTGGAAGGATGTTCCTCGGTCGAGCTTTGCGTTGGGTTAGGATGGCGCTCGTAATCCATGTCGTGGAGCAAGCCGACAGCCTGCCAAAGGTCGGCATCTACACCGGATGAGAGCGCGAAGTGTTTCATGCAATCGGAGACAGCGTAGCAGTGCCGGCGGAGGCTTTCCGACTGCACCCAGGAATGCAGAATTTCAAGAGCCTGGTCGCTTAGATTGGGCATTTGGGCAGGATCCACCGAGGAAAAAGGAAAAGGCCGGACAGCATGAGCCGTCCGGCCTTTAAAGTAGTCAGCAATCGAGCAAAAACTGAATTGTGCGTTACCGTTTCGATAATCTCTGAGCCTCAACGCGTTTCCTTGTTGAGGGCTTAACGACATGTCTGGAATCCCGAAGGACTTCAGGGTTAGCCGTCGACCTATTCAATCACGCTTTTGAGAGAGCAAGCTCTCTCGGAGGTGATGAATTTCTCCTTAGAAAGGAGGTGATCCAGCCGCAGGTTCCCCTACGGCTACCTTGTTACGACTTCATCCCAGTTACCGCTCATAGCGTAGGGCGCTGCTTCCTTTGCAGGTTGGCGCGCGCACTTCGGCTACAAGTGACTTCCATGATGTGACGGGCGGTGTGTACAAGGCCCGGGAACGTATTCACGCCGTCGTAGCTGATACGGCATTACTAGCGATTCCAGCTTCATGGAGGCGAGTTGCAGCCTCCAATCCGAACTGAGCTCAGTTTTACTAGATTTCCTCCACCTCGCGGTCTCGGATCGTTCTGTGCTGAGCATTGTAGTACGTGTGCAGCCCTGGCCGTAAGGGCCATACTGACTTGACGTCGTCCCCACCTTCCTCCCCGTTTCACAGGGCAGTCTGAACAGAGTGCTTCTCAATAAAGAGAGTGGCAACAGTTCACAGGGGTTGCGCTCGTTGCGGGACTTAACCCAACATCTCACGACACGAGCTGACGACAGCCATGCAGCACCTGTGTAAATTGTCTCTTTCGAGACTCACACGCTTTCACGTGCTTAGAGATACATGTCAAGGCCAGGTAAGGTTCTTCGCGTTGCATCGAATTAAGCCACATACTCCACCGCTTGTGCGGGCCCCCGTCAATTTCTTTGAGTTTTAATCTTGCGACCGTACTCCCCAGGCGGCACGTTTAACGCGTTAGCTCCGGCGCGAAAGGGGTCGAATCCTCTCACACCAAACGTGCACCGTTTACTGCTAGGACTACCGGGGTATCTAATCCCGTTCGCTCCCCTAGCCTTCGTGCCTCAGTGTCAGGAACTGTCCAGAGACCCGCCTTCGCCACTGGTCTTCCTCATGATCTCTACGCATTTCACTGCTACACCATGAATTCCAGTCTCCTCTCCAGTCCTCAAGCACCGCAGTATGGAATGCAGTTTCGGAGTTAAGCTCCGAAATTTCACATCCCACTTACGGCGCCACCTACGCACCCTTTACGCCCAATGAATCCGAACAACGCTTGGGACCTCTGTATTACCGCGGCTGCTGGCACAGAGTTAGCCGTCCCTTCCTCTTCTGATACTATCAAGTAGCCAGTAGTTATTTGACTACACTTGTTCTCAAATGACAGGAGTTTACAACCCGAAAGCCTTCATCCTCCACGCGGCGTCGCTCCTTCAGGGTTGCCCCCATTGAGAAAAATTCTCGACTGCTGCCACCCGTAGGTGTCTGGACCGTGTCTCAGTTCCAGTGTGACTGGTCGTCCTCTCAGACCAGCTACCCGTCATAGCCTTGGTGGGCCGTTACCTCACCAACTAGCTGATAGGCCGCGGGGTCATCAAGAAGCGCCAGGTTGCCCCGGCTTTGATGTTGGAAAGATGTCTTCCCTGATCATATGCGGTATTAATTCGCCTTTCGACGAGCTATCCCCCACTTCTCGGCAGATTCCCCACGTGTTACGCACCCGTTCGCCACTAAATTACTTCAGGTATTGCTACTAGAAGTAATCCCGTTCGACTTGCATGTCTTATCCACGCCGCCAGCGTTCGTTCTGAGCCAGAATCAAACTCTCCGTAAAAATTTGGAGCCGGTGTCATTGCTGCCACCGGACAAAGTTTGCGCCCCTCTTCGCTAACGAAGAGGGAGCTGAAATCTGACCATTCTAAACCGACTACCCACTCGTAAGCAGGTGTCGGGTTCGTCCGATCTTATTCAAAATTAAGATTCCCTTGCGGTTCCGAGGAACCGGTCCAGGAAAATTTTTAATCAAAGAAACTCGACGTATAACGCACAATTCAATTTTCGCTGACTTCTACCTTCTGGATTTCAATAATTAAATCGTCGTGATGACGAAATCCAGAATTGCACTGTCAAAGATCAACCGTTCCATTTCGGCTCGCGGCGACAGTCGGCCCTTCGATACTGATCGAAAGCCGGTTCGCGTTGAACCGAGAAGAACACCCTGGGGGACTCCCAAAGCCGCAGCACTGCGGACGAGCAAAGTAGACGACTTCGCCCCTTCGTCAAAAGAAAATTCTCACGAAAAATCAGATTTTCTTTCCCACTAAAATTTCCCTCGTCCTAACGCCTAACGAACTGTCACATCAGGCGGGCAGCATCTCCGGCAGGCCCACATAAAGTTCCTCCTCGGCGTATTCTTCGTCGGTCTGCAACGGCGCAAAACGATCTGCCCGAAAACCGCGCTCGATTCCGTAGGCATTGAGCGGCCCGCTGATTTCACAAAGGTAAACCGCGGTCTCGCCTTCCTCGCCGGTGAGGCCGATCCCCGGGACAATGTCGCGAATCGTGTAGGTCGTCCCCTCCTTCGGCAACTCCGAGTAAAGCTTTTCAATCCCGAGCGGAAAACGCCCGTCCACGCAGACCACCTTCTGATTCGGCAGAAACATGGCGGAACTTTACCACAACCGCGCCCCGCTGAAACCCGGGGACTCAATGCCCAAAAATCAATCGTGCGCGGCCAGCCGTTCATGCGAAGGCATTTTCCCCGGTCGCACCCGCACGAAGCGATAACGATCGCGGAGATTTTGCGCGATGAAATGGCCTTTGGAATTCGATTCCTTCAGTTCCAGGTAAACGCTCTTTGGCACCTCCAGGAACCGATAGATCGCGCCCCGTGTGAACTCGATCTCGAGCGCGCGCAGATGCCGGCTGTAGCCAATGCTGGCCACGTTGCTGGAAAGGACCGGCTCACGTTTGATCCGTGAACGGATGCCGTCTTCAGGGGTCCCAGCAGCCGTTTCAAGAAAACATGCGACGATGACGGCGAACGCGAAAATCCGGAGGGGTTTCATGCGAGTCGGCGCCAGAATGACCGAATCTCGCCGCGGCCAAAAGCAAAATTTCGCGGCGGCCTAGCGCGCGGCCAACCAGCCGCCGGTTGCCTGAACCGGCGCCAATTCGCCGCGGCGCGTCACCCAGATCGCGATCCCTTTTTGCGGCGCATTTTCCGCGGCTGGCTTAATCGTTAGGCTCGCGCCCCACTGGTCTGCCTTTGGTTGGAGCGGAACATCCAGTTGCGCGAACGCAACGAAGTCGTGTTCCAGATTGCGTCCGCCATTTTCGCCGCCACCGATCTTCGACGTAATGCCAGCGCCAAGCAGCACCACATGGGCTTCCCATTCCCCGGACGTACCGCTCGCAGGTTGAAATTCGATGGTCCAAGTCCGGCTATCCGCGCTCGTCACGCGGAGTCGGCCGCCGGTCTCGTGAGGCGAAGAAGCGCCGCTGAAGCCGCGGCGCATTTCCTTCCCGTTCAGGACGAAGGCGGGCGTGTAAACCGAATCGCTTTGCCAAAGCGAAGCGTAGCGATTCTGCCGCGCGGTCCACAATTTGGAAGCGAAGCGATCGCGCCACCCGAGCCGATCCCAGTAATCAACGTGGTAAGCGATCGGCACAATCTGTTTCCACAAGCCCGGATCATTTTTCAACCGGCTCAGCTGCGCCTCGGCGGGCGGACAGCTGCTGCAACCTTCGGAGGTGTAAAGCTCGAGCAAGGCAATGCGCGCCGGGCCGCTCTCGAAATGTTCTTCCGCGCGCAAGGTTGGGAGCGAAATGCCTAACGAGAAGCCAAGGAGCGCGAAAATCAGTCTCATGAATTTCGGAGACTCGACCGGTTTAATTATTCCCGGGCTGCAACGCCGCCTCCCGCTTGCCGTCGTACCAGACATCAAGCTTTGCCCGCGAACGGACCGCGCGTTTGCCGCCCGCAATGAGCTGGAGGCTCCGCCCCAAAATGTGGCGACCAGAATAAATCCGCAGCTTCCTTCCGGAGGTAACCACCGGCGTCCTCAGTAGCGAAAATTTCCCCAGCGCCTTCAGGGCCTGCGAAAAGTAAATCTCTTCGCCGGCGAAATATTGTTCGTCGAAGCCGCCGCTCCGCGTGAAAAAATCGCGGGTGGTGAACAGGAACGCACCGGCGCCGAGGTTCGCTGCGAAGTAAGCCTTGGAAAAAAGATAGACGAAGACTTTGCTCCAGCGCGGGATTTCATCCTCAATCACCACGCGCGCCCCGCCGCCCGCCGCGCCTGCGCGCAGGAGCGCGAGCGCTTCCGCGATGTGCGTCGCGATGATGTGCGTGTCGGCGTCGACGAAGAAAAAAATATCGCCGGCTGCCGCGCGCGCTCCGGCATTGCGGACCGCGGCAATCTGTCGATGCCGCACCGGGATCACCCGAGCGCCGGCGCTACGGGCGAGCGCGGCGGTGGCGTCGGTCGATTCGTCATCGACCACCACGATTTCATAAGGCTCCGCCGCGGTCCCAGCCGCGCGATGAATCGCGGCGAGCGTCGCCGGCAATTCGCGTTCTTCGTTGTAAGCGGGAACGATGAAAGAAATCATGGCAATTCGCGCGTCGTTTACTCGTTAGGCGCAGAGGCCGCGGGGAGCAGGATGTGCTTGATCCCCCGGACCGGGATCAGCACCCAGTCGGGCCGGTGATTCAACTCATAGCCGACTTCGTAGACCGCCTTATCGAGCAGGTAAGCCTCGAGCAGGATTTGCAAATCGCTCTCCTTTTTCGGGAGAAAACTCGCGCCCGCGGTGGCGAGCAGATAACTCTCCAGGAAGATCGCACTGAGCTGGCGATACCAAAGATCGGCCCAGTGTTCGAGAAAAGCGCGGTCCTCTTCGCGGGTGGAAGGTTGCCAGAGCGCGCTGTAGGCGGCGTATTGAAACGAGCGCATCATCCCCGCGACGTCGCGCAGGGCGGAGCGCTTCAATTTCCGCTCACTCATCGGTCGCGCCGGTTCGCCTTCGAAGTCCAGAATCACAAAATCCTTCCCGGTATAAAGGACCTGGCCGAGATGATAGTCGCCGTGGATCCGGATCTTCGCGGCGTCGGCGTGATGCTGGAGGATGCGCTGCTCCTGCGCGAGGATCTGCGACTCCGCGGCGAGCACTTCCGCGGCTTCAGCGCGAAAAGCTTCCGGCAAGTTGCCGACCTTTTTCTGGAGCAAGGCAAAGGCCTTCCGCAAAGAGGCGCGCATCGTCTGGTAAACCGAACGTTGCGCCATGGCGTTAAATGGCTCCGGGGCAAAGCCCTTGTCGGCAGCCTCGCTCGCGAGCGCGCGATGCATCTCGCCGGTGCGGGTGCCGATGAGTCGCGCCTTCTCGGGAAAGATGCCGCCAATCAGTTCGTCGAGGAGCAGACCCGGAGCGGCGACGGCGTTTTGGAGGTCGCTCTTCCGCGCGAGCACACGCTCGTAGAAACGGCCAACCGCGTCGAGCGTGAGCGACCAGGCGTCGCCCTCGTTAGGCACGGCCGTTTGCAGGAGCGCGACTACGGTCGGCTCGGTACGCGGCCGGCGATATTCGATCGCGCCGACGAACGCTGGGACATGCGCGAACTGTGCGCGCTCGGTCAGGAACCGGGTCACTTCCACGTCGGGGTTCACCCCGTCCTCGAGCTTGCGGTAGAGCTTCAGGAAAAAGCGATTATCGAAGAGCATCGACGAGTTGCTCTGCTCGGCTTTTAGGATCTGCGAATCCGGCACATTCTCGCCCGGTTCCGCGGTCAGCAGGCTGCTCCCGATGCCGCGCAACTCGCCATGGCGCCCTTGCCAGCGCGCTCCGCTGGCCATGAGCCGGAAAAGGCTGGCGCGGAATTCTGCATCCCAGATCGCGTCGTAAAGCACGCCGCCGTTGCCCCCGATTTTTGCCAGCACCGCCTGCGGCGAACTGCGCGTCAGGTTATGCGCCGCGCTCCCGGTCGCGACCTGCACCGGCATCGCGTAAACCTCCGGCGCGCCATCGACGTAATCCACCTGCACGAGCCAGAGCTGCGCGGCGCTTTCCGCTTCGCCGAGCGCGATTTGCTCGATGATCCGGATATCGCGCACGGGCCGCGCTTTCGCGCCGAACCAGCGACAACCGCGGAGATACTCGGGCAGCACTTCGCGCTCGATCCGGGAACGCTGACCATCCGTCGTGAGGGCGCGCAGACTGGGCGCGGCTTCCAGCACCGGCAGCGCCCGCTTCTTGGCCGTCCTTTTCTCGTTAGGCGACTGGAGCACGAACCAGAAGTGGCCGTGCGGGCCGATCGTCAAAGTGTAAGGCCCTTTCCGGATCGCCGGGAAGAGGTTGCGGCTGAATACTTCCATCGGCGCGCAGCCGGAAAAGCGCGACAGGTCCAGCTCCACGGGTTGCGCGAAACGGGAAAGATTTACCACTACCAGGATCGTCTCGTCCTCGTGACGACGAAGGAAGGCGAGCACCTTGGAGTTATCCGGCAGAAGGAACTCGATCGTGCCGCGGGAGAAGGCGCGATAGTTCTTTCGCATCGCGATCACGCGCCGCGTCCACCAGAGGAGCGACGAAAGATTCTTCTGCTGATTCTCGACGTTGATCGCTTCGTAGTGGTACTCGGGATCGATCGTGATCGGGAGATAGAGCTGCTGCGGATTGGCCTTGGAAAAACCGGCGTTGCGATCGCTGCTCCATTGCATGGGCGTGCGGCAGCCGTTGCGATCGCCGAGATAGAAGTTATCGCCCATTCCTATCTCGTCGCCGTAGTAGAGAACCGGCGTGCCCGGCATCGAGAAGAGCAGAATATTGAGTAACTCTATCTTACGCCGGCTATTCGCGAGCAAAGGCGCCAGCCGGCGGCGGATTCCAAGATTAATCCGCGCCGTGGGGTCAGTCGCGTAGACGCGCCACATGTAGTCCCGCTCTTCGTCGGTCACCATTTCGAGAGTTAGCTCGTCGTGGTTGCGCAGGAACATCGCCCATTGGCAATTCTCCGGAATCGCGGGCGTCTGTTCGAGGATGTCGATGATCGGAAAACGATCCTCCATTTGCAGCGCCATGAACATCCGCGGCATCAGCGGAAAATGGAAATTCATGTGCGACTCGTCGCCGTCGCCGAAATATTTCACCGCGTCTTCCGGCCACTGATTCGCCTCCGCCAGAAGCATGCGGCCCGGAAATTTCGCATCCATGTGCGCGCGCAGCTTCTTCAGGTAACTATGAGTCTCGGGCAGATTCTCGCAGTTAGTCCCTTCCCGTTCGTAGAGATAGGGAATGGCGTCGAGCCTGAGACCGTCGACGCCCATGCTCAGCCAAAAATCGAGCACGTCCTCGACTAACTTATGGACCGCCGGGTTATCGAAATTCAAGTCCGGCTGATGCGCGTAGAAGCGGTGCCAGTAATAGGACTTGGCCACCGGATCCCATGACCAATTCGAAGTCTCGAAGTCCTTGAAGATAATCCGCGCGTCCTTGTAACGCTCGGGTGAATCGCTCCAGACATAGATCTCGCGCTCCGGCGAACCGGGCGCGGCGCGGCGCGATTTCTGGAACCACGGATTCTGATCCGAAGAATGGTTGATCACCAACTCTGTGATCACGCGCAACCCGCGCTCATGCGCCGCCGCGAGGAAAGCCTTGAAATCGTCCAGCGCCCCGAACTTTGGATTTACGTCGTAGTAATCGGCGATGTCGTAGCCGTCATCCCGCATCGGCGAGGGATAAAAGGGCAGGATCCAGATCGCGGTGACCCCAAGTTCCTGGAGGTAATCGAGTTTCTCGATCAACCCGCGGAAGTCGCCCATGCCATCGCCGGAGCTGTCGTGAAAAGTCTTCACATGCAGCTCGTAGATGACCGCGTCTTTGTACCAAAGCGGGTCGGAAACGAGAACGTCGTCGGGCATGCGGCTAACCTTGGCCGCAGATACCGGCAGGCGCAATTATGGGCGGACGCCCGGGACGAAAGACGGTCGCGCCTCCGCGGGACCAAAAATTCTTCTAGGCGACCGGAGGGAACGCTGCATATGATCGGTCCAAATATTTGGCTCCTGGTGCGCCGCCTCCCCGCTCAACTATATGAAAAACATCCTTCCCTGGCTCGCGGTTGGTTTCATCGCCGGCGTCCCTTTTTCCTCCGGCCTGGCCCAATGGAGCTCCGACCCGATGCAGAATCTCGGGGTCGCCGTGAAACCGGACGAGCAGGTGCAGCCGAAGGTTCGCCCGACCGCGGATGGCGGCTGCTACATCAGCTGGTTCGATAACGACCCGACTGGCAAGCCGCCGTTCGGTTACGATGTCGATCTGCAACGGCTCGACGCGAACGGCGTGGCCCAGTTTCCGGTTGGGGGCATCCGGCTGGCTGATCTCGGGATGAGTTCGACCCAGGACTACGGGCTCGACGTCGATGCGGATGGAAACGCGTTGCTCTGTTTCCTCGACGATCGCCGGAAATTTGCTTCCAACGTCACCGTGACGGTGATGAAGGTGACTCCGAGCGGCGAACAGGTTTACGGCAACAAAGGCCGGCAGGTCGCGCGCGGGCAGGATTTTCTCGGCAACCCGAAGGTCACAGCCACCTCCGACAGCGCAGTGGTCGCGGGTTGGATTCAGGGCAACAACCTGATGTTCCAGCGACTCGATCAACGCGGCGGGAAGACCTGGGGTCCGGGCGGGATCACGATCGCGGCGCCGACGGGACTGACTTATTCGCTGGCCGATCTTCATGGGAGCGATGACGGCTCGGTGATCGCCTCGTGGGTCTCGGCGGCCGGCTTTACCGGGCCGAAGCATCTGCTCACGAATAAAATCAGCTCGACCGGAGAGCTGCTTTGGGGCGCGGGGCACGTGGTGGTCTTTGACGGCGGCTCGCTGCAATTCGGCAACTTCCCATCCTTCATCACCGATGGCGCGGGCGGCGCGGTTTTCGGTTGGTATCAGGTGGGCCCGCTGCAATCGCTCGCCCAGCATATCCGCGCGGATGGGAGCGAAGCGTTCCCGCATAACGGCGTCCCCGGTTCCACAAACACCGCGCACGACCAGGTGAATCCAACGGCCAGCTACGACCAGGCGACGGACAGCACTTACCTTTTCTGGGATGAAATCCTGGAAGGCCCCCTAACGAATGAAGGAGTCTCGGGGCAGAAGTTCGCCGCGAATGGCGCGGTGCAATGGGGCGCGTTCGGGGTCGTGGTCCAGCCGTTTACCTCATCCGCCGTTCTCGGCGTGGAGAGTGTTTTCACCCCAGCCGGGCCGCTGGTTGTCTGGTCTTCGGAAGCGGCCTTCTCGCAGGCGATGATCACCGGCGCGAAGCTTGATCCGAGCGGCGCGTTCCTCTGTGTTCCATTCCCGGTTTCGTCGACTCTCTCGTCCAAGTCGCGCCTCGATTTCACCCTTTCGACCAACGGCTTCGGCCTGCTCGTCTGGAGCGATGGGCGCGCCGATGGCGGCGATATCTACGCGCAGGATATCAAGCCCGATTGCAGTCTCGGGCAATAACAGGCTCTAAGGGATAATCCGAAGATTCGTGGGCGCCGCCGGGATTCCGTCGGCTGGCACGTTGGCCTTCAACTTCACGCGTTCGAGTATCAGCACCGGCTGCGAGAGCGGATTGGTCAGGTCGTCTTCATAAACCTCCACATATTGACCGCCCAGGGTGACGCCGTGCTCGAGGGCATCCAGGAGCGGGATCGGGGCTAAAGGCAGCGGGATCGGGTCCGGATCGATGTAAACCCGCGCGGTATTGCTGGTTTTATCAACCATCTGGAAACCCTTTGGAAAACTGAACGGCACCGGCGGCGGCGTATGCGGTGCCGGCACGGCGTAAAGGGCCGAGATCATCGTGCCGAAGTGATTCGGATAAGTCACCTTCGCCCAATCGGGCACCACGTTTTGCAAGGTAACGCCCAAGTCGCCAGGGACGACCCGGAAAAGTGTGAGAATGATCGGCGTCGTCGCGAAATTCGTCGCAAACATCCCCACAACTTTCTCCGCCGCCGGGACGTAGGCGGCGCTGAAATCCGCGTAGGGGGTGGTCAAGCCCGGGTAACCGGACGGCGGGTTTTTCGCAATCGCTTCGATCGCGTTAAAATCCCCATCGGTCAGCGCGATGGTGCTGTTGAAATTTTGCATGAATCCGCCGATCACGACATACGACAAGGTCGGGTTTGACTCATACCGGGCGGCGAACGCGGCGACGAAAGCGGCCCATTTCGCCTGGTAAGCCGTATCCCACGGCAAGGGCTGGTCGCCGATTGACTGACCCGTATCCTGATCGGTCTCAGTCATGTGATACTTATAAACGACCGGCGAGGTGGTGTAGACCCAGCTCGGGGTTCCCAAGCCCGCGCCAATGCTGATGCAGAGCTTTTTGCCGTGCGCCGCGGCCACCGCGATCGCGGAATCTATGGAGGTCCAGTTAAAGGTGTTCGCGTCAGTCGGTTGGATTTTCGCCCAGCCGCTTTTGTAACGAAAGCCGTCGATATTCGGACTGTCGATCAGCGGGTTCGTGGTCAAATCGATTTTGCCGGTAACGGGCGCCCCGAAAAGAAGGTCGTAAATGCCCTGCGGGTACGGCTTCATCGAAGCGGAAAAAGCGGCTGACGGAAGGAGGAAGCCGGCAACCAGCAGAGACAGAATGAGTTGGCGCCGCAGAGCGGCCGCGAAAGATTTGGAATATTGCATGGTAGATCTGTCGATAGGTAAGCCCGGACGTCTGGGACGCCTCGGAAGAACGGTCTCCGGCCGAAGTGACGGTCCGGACGTTCTACTTCCCTAAAGGCAGCCAGCTTTGTGCCAAGTCGCCGGGAAATCCAGAAAGATTTCCCACGGTCCCGCTGCGGCAGCTAAAAACCTCCTACGAATAGAGATACTCGTCATGGTATTCGCGCTGGGGCGCGAACTGCACCGTCGGGTCACCGCCGGTCTCCGGATATTCGAAGATCTCGCCCTCGTAGTTCCGGATCACGATTTTCTCCTGGTCGTGATAGAGCACGTAGCCGGGATTGATCGGCACTTTGCCGCCTCCCCCCGGGGCGTCGATCACGAACTGCGGGACGCCGTAGCCGGTCGTGTGCCCGCGCAACCCCTCGATGATCTCGATCCCCTTCGCGACCGATGCGCGAAGATGCGTCGAGCCGTTGATGAGGTCGCACTGGTAGAGGTAATAAGGCCGGACCCGGCACATCAGGAGCTTGTGCACGAGGTTCTTCATTGTCTCGAGGTTGTCGTTCACCCCGGCGAGCAGGACGCTCTGGTTGCCGAGCGGGACGCCGTGATTCGCCAGCATCTCAAGGCCAGCGCGCACTTCCGTGGTGAGCTCGCGCGGGTGATTCACATGGATGCTCATCCAGAGCGGATGATATTTTTGGAGCATCTGGCAAAGCTCGGGCGTGATCCGCTGCGGCAGGAAAATGGGCACCCGGGTCCCGATGCGGAGGAACTCGATGTGCTTGATCGCCCGGAGCCGGCTGAGGATTTTCTCCAGCTTCGAGTCGCTGAAGAGCAACGCGTCGCCGCCGGAAAGAAGCACGTCGCGCACTTCGGTGTGTTCTTCGAGATACTTGAAGGCCGCCTCGAATTCCGTGTGCAATTCCTGTTCGCCCACGCCGCTGACCACCCGCGCGCGGGTGCAATAACGGCAGTAGCTCGCGCAACGATCCGTCACCAAAAAGAGCACGCGATCCGGATAACGATGGACCAAACCCGGCACCGGCATGTGCGAATCTTCGCCGCACGGGTCCGCCATGTCGTAAGGCGACGCCCAGGTTTCCTCGATCCGCGGGATCACCTGACGCCGGATCGGGCAATTGGGATTATCGCGTTCGATCAGGTTGAAAAAGTGGGGCGTGACCGCGAGGGCGAGCTTATCGCCCGAGAGCAAAACACCGGCGCGCTCTTCTTCGGAGAGCACCAGATGCTGCTCGAGTTGCGTCAGCGTGGTGACGCGATTCTTGAGCTGCCATTTCCAGTCATTCCAGAGTTCCGGCGCGACATCCGGGAAATAACCGGGCGCCATCGAGGTGAACTCTTTTCCGTCCATTTTGCCGTCGGCAAGAGTAAGCATTTTGATTCGAAGAAAAAGTTAAGGGCGTGAAGTATCGTGTCAACGCAGGCACTTGCGGGTGCGCCTCGCACCTTGGCCTCATGCCGGTTTGCCCCTCCCCTGCTTCCCGTTACTATTTGAACAGCGCTCCGCGCGCTCCTGTCCATACCGCCGCTTATGCATCGTCTTTTTTGTCTGCTGGTTCTCTTTTCGTTAGGCGCCTCCGCGGCTGTGGCACAGGTGACGCCCGCGCCGCCGGCCCCACCCGCGCCGGCCGCTCAGGCCACGCCGACGATTCCGCCGGCCGCCGCCGCGCCGGGAAAAGATGTCGTGCATCAACTGAACAACGCCTTCGAGAAAGTCTTTGAGACCGTCGCCCCAAGCGTGGTCATCATCGAGGTGACCAAGAAAGCCGACGGCAACGACAACTCGCTCGACGATCTTTTTTTCCAGCCGCCGGATGACACCGACCCGCACCACGGCTCGCGCACGCCGGAACCGGTCCAGACGGAGGGCTCCGGTTTCATCGTTAGGCAGGACGGTTATATTTTCACCAATTACCACGTGGTTGAGGGGGCCGAGAAGGTGCAGGTGAAAATGAAGGACGGCCGGGAATTTACCGGCACCGTCGCGGGCACCGACGAGAAGACCGACATCGCAGTAGTAAAAGTCGACGCCACCAATCTGCCGGTGGTGCAGATGGCGGACAGCGAGGCAGTGCGGGTCGGGCAATTTGCCTTCGCGATCGGCGCCCCGTTCAAGCTCGATTACACTTTCACTTTCGGAGTGATCAGCGGCAAAGGCCGTAACAAGCTGCTCGAGACTGGCGGCTACAACATCGCCGATTACCTCCAGACCGACACCTCGATCAATCCGGGGAACAGCGGCGGCCCGCTCTGTGACATCGACGGCAAGGTGGTCGGCATGAACACGCTGATCAACGGTCTCAACCGCGGTCTCGGTTTTGCCATTCCGAGCAACCTGGTCAACGAAATTGGCCAGCAATTGATCGCCGGCCAAAAAATCGTTAGGCCGTGGCTCGGCATCCGGATCGAAACGCTCGGCGACAACCCCGCGCTCCGCGATCTCTTCAAAGGCGTCGAGAAGGGCGTCGTCGTGCGCACGATCGAAGCCGACGCGCCCGCCTACAAAAGCGAGCTGAAGCCGTTCGACGTAATCACGAGCGTGGACGGCGCGCCGGTCGCGACCGACTCGCAACTCCAGCGCGAGATCCTGAAGAAGAAGGTCGGGCAAAGCGTGGAACTGGGCGTCTGGCGCAAAAACCAGCCGTTAAAGGTCGTTGTCATCACCGGCGAATTACCGAACAACCCCGGCCAGGCCGCGGCCACGCCCCCGCCACTTACCGGTGAGGCCAGCCCGGATGAAACCAACAAATTTGGTCTGCAGGTGCAGGATCTGACCAAGGAAGTGGCCACCCGCCTGAAGCTCAATGTGCAGCAGGGTGTGATTGTGACCAGCGTGGCCGACAACAGCATTGCGGAGGCGCAGGATATTCGCCGCGAAGATGTGATCACGGAAGTGGACGGCAAAGCGGTCACGAACGTCGCAACTTTCCGCGCTGCCCTAACGAGTGCGGATCCGCGCCGCGGCATTCTCCTCTACCTCGATCGCAAGGGGAGCCGGACTTTCGCGGTCCTCAAGGCAGGCGGGTCCTAATCACGTGAAAACATTTCTGCGCGCCCTGGTCCTCTGGCTCGCGACGGTCTCGCTCGTCAACGCTGATTGGCAAGTTGCCAACTCGGAGCGCCGGAATCCGCCTAACGAACCGGTGGAACACCGCCAGACTGAGGTGAAGAACGACGCGACCGGGGCCCGGGCAACGCTGCACTTCGCAAGTTTCAGTATCGGCGCTGCGACCTTGAAAGTCGTCGACCAGCCGACCGCGCCGCGCGGCGATCTCGCGGCCGCCATGGAACGGGAGCACGCGCTCGCGGGCGTGAATGGCGGTTACTTTGATCCGCAGGATGCGCCGGTCGGTTTGCTGATCAGCGGAGGTAAAAAGATCGCGTCGTTGAGCTCCGCGCGCTTGCTCAGCGGCGTGCTTTTCACCAAAGCCGGCCGCGTGGAAATCGTGCGCGCAAAACATTTCACAAAAAGCCCGCGGATCGAGAGCGCAGTGCAATGCGGCCCGCTGCTGATCGACGGCGCCAAGCCGGTCATCGGGCTAAATGACACCCGCGCTGCGCGCCGCACCTTCGCGCTGGTCGACGGCAAAGGCGGCGCGGCGCTGGGTTATTGCTCGAGCGTCTCGCTCGCACAGCTCGCGGAAATCCTCGCGCTCCCGACGGTCGCCGGAACGCGCCCGATCGCGCGCGCGCTTAATCTCGATGGCGGTTCTTCGAGCGCTTTCTGGGTTGGCGGCAAAGGCGAACCATTCTCTATCTCGGAATTTAAAACGGTCCGCGATTTCGTGGCGATCGTTCCGCGCTCGGTTCGTTAGGCGCGGTGCCCGCGGCTTGACGCCGCGCCGGACCCGCGCCACTGCTGGTGGCTCATGCGGACTTTTGGCGGCTTTCTTTTCCATGGCTCAAAAGTCTACGGAGAGGTCCGCGGCGAAGAGGTCCACTTCCTGCGAGGGCCGTTCTGGCACGGGCTCGATTTCAGCGGCGAGGTTCGTTCGTTAGGCGAACTGCAGATCGATCTGCCGGTCGCGCCGAGCAAGATCATCGCGGTCGGTTTGAACTACGCCGATCACATCAAAGAGATGGCGCGAAGCGAGATTGGTTCGCCATTGATCTGGTTCAAGGCGCCGAGCTCGTTGCTGCACCACGCAGGGACGATCGAGATCGCCTTTCCGGAACACAAAACTGATTTCGAAACCGAGCTTGGGATCGTGATCGGCCGGAAAGCCAAAAACGTAACCGCAGCGCGCGCGCTCGATTTTGTTTTCGGCTACACGATTGCGCTCGACATCAGCGATCGCGATTTGCAGACGGCGGAAAAGCAATTCTCGCGCTGCAAATCTTTCGACACCTACACACCGGTCGGGCCGTTCGTGCAGACGGAGGTCGACCCGCACGATCTTTCGATTTCCCTGCGGCAAAATGGTGAGACCCGGCAGCAGGCGCGGACCAGCCAGATGATTTACGCGGTGGAGCAGATCATCGCTTTCGCGAGCGAATCGCTCACGCTCGAACCGGGTGATCTTATTATTACCGGCACTCCTTCCGGGGTCGGCGCGATCCGGGCGGGAGATGAACTGGAGGCACGCATCAGCGACTGGGCACCGCTCCGCAACAAAGTCGCAAACGCCATTCGCCCGGCAAAATAAATTTCGCCTCGATGCAATTTCCACGCTTCCCTTACATCCCACCAAAAGGGAGAATCCGAATGTTATCTGAGGGTTTCAGCCAAATTGTCGTGCAATGAAGATTAGAAAAAGTTTTGCTCGACGCGCTCTTGATTCCTCTGGGATAACCTTCGCCATCAACCATCGCCGGAATCTTCTGGTGAAACCACCAACCAGCTCCATATGAAAAAAACGCTCATCGTTAGTCTGTGCACCGTAGCCTTCGCCGTCGCGGCCTGGGCCCAAGATCCTTCCGCCGCGCCCGCTGCGGCGACGACACCCGCGGATGCGACCTCTGCCTCTACGACAACGGCTCCGACCGATCCGGCTGTGCCGGCTCCCGGCGCTTCCGTCGCGGCTGCACCCGGTGCGCCGACGACTTCCCCGGCGATGCCCGCAACGACGATGACGCCGGCGCCCGCCAGCGCTGTCACCGCAACGATCGCGCCGGACACCAGCGCGGTGCAGCCGACGACCTCGGAAAAAGTTACGAGCAAGAATTTCTTCATCTCCAATTTCCAGGCGGGCGGCCCGATCATGTGGCCGATCCTGCTCGTTTCGATCATCGCACTGATGGTCGTAATCGAGCGTTGCTTCTGGTGGGGTTTCCGCTGGTTCCGCCGCGATCCGAAACGGATCGAGAAAGTCTTCACCGCGATCGAAACGGGCGACGTGAACGAAGCTTCCAAGCTCGCGCGCGGCACTCGTGACCCGGTTTTGCGCATGCTCTGGAATGGTCTCAACCACCAGCACGCGTCGCTGCAAGGCGCGCTTCAAGTCGCCGCCGGTATCGAGATCAAACGCGCCGGCCGCTTCCTCGTGGTCATGGATACGCTGGTCACGCTCGCCCCGTTGCTTGGTTTGCTCGGCACGATCACTGGTCTGATGAAATCGTTCGGCTCGTTAGGCAACGAAGAGCTCGCCGTGCAGGCGGTCACCGGCGGTATTGCGGAAGCGCTCATCGCGACGGCCTGCGGTCTCGGGATTGCGATTTTCGCGCTGATTCCGTTTAACTTTTTCACCTCACGCGTGTCTAATCTGGAGTTCGAGCTGCAGACTGCGGCGACGAACCTGGAGGTGATGCTGGAAGCCAACTCCAAAGCCAAGCGGGAAGCGGAAATGACCACGACGACTGATCGTTCCTAAGTCCCCGAGCCCGCGTTTTATGGAATTCGTCTCGCCCATCCCGCACAAGAAGGCGCGGATTGAGATCATCCCCCTGATCGACATCATGTTCTTTCTGCTCGCCAGCTTCATGATGGTGAGCCTGAGCCAGGTGCACCTGAAGGGCATCAAGGTGAACCTGCCAACTGGGTTGACTGGCGACACGCAGACCAAGCGTGAATACGTCAGCCTCTCGGTCGACAAGGATGGGCAGATTTATTTCGACCAGACCAAGGTCGAGCCGAATGAGGTCTATGAAAAGCTGGTCGAAGTGCACAAGAACAGCCCGAGCGCGAAGATCTTCATCCGGGGCGACCGCGATACTTATCATGGCGATATCATTCGCCTGATCGAACAGGTCCGCGCCGCCGGTATTTATCGCATCGCTTTTGAAATCAAGAGCCCGTCCCTCCCGCACCAAGGGCAGTAAGGAGTCCTGACCATGGCTAAACCACAATTCTACAAATCGCCGCCCAAGTGGCAGGTCTTCGCCTCGCTCGTTGGAGCTTTGGCGATCGAGTTCGCGGCCATCGGCGTCGCCAGTCTGCACAAGGAAGAGGAAATCCCGACCGATATCGGTTTCACCTCGCAACAGCCGGTGGATGCAGTGATCACCGAGATCCCGCCTGAACCGACTCCGCCGCCTGACGAGGAGCCACCTCCTCCCCCGCCGCCACCACCGGATGAGCCGACGGAATTTACAATCGAGGAACCGACTCCGCCGCCGCGTCCAAAAGATGCGCCGACGCCGAAGCCGCGGGCGAAAGTCGCTTCATCGCTGCCTCGTTCATCCGCGCCTTCCGGTCCGGTCAGCCTGGTCTCGGCCCGCGCTAATTTGACCAGCGCTCCCCGTCCGCCGTATCCCTACGAGGCGCGCCGATCGCACGTCGTGGGCAGCGGCAAATTCCTGCTCCACTTTGACGAATCCGGCTCCGTCACTGACGTCGATGTAACCCAAAGTACGGGCAGCCCAGTCCTGGACCAGATTTCCACAAACACCTTCCGACGCTGGCGTTGCAAACCAGGCGCTTACTCCAAGGTCTACGTGCCGATCACGTTCACGATGCAGGGCGCGCAGATGTGACCTGAAAAATTTATGAGAGTCGCATCACCCATTCCCAAAAAGCACGCGCGGATCGAGATCATCCCCTTGATCGACATCATGTTTTTCCTGCTCGCCAGCTTCATGATGGTAAGCCTGAGTCAGGTCCACATGAAAGGCATCCGGGTGAATCTCCCGTCGATCAAAGCCGTCGCGCAACCGACGCCGCCGCCGAACAAGAAGGATTACACCAGTCTGCGCGTCGACGGCGAAGGGTTTGTGCATTTCGATAACGAGCTCGTAACTGACGGCGACGTCACTCCGCGGCTCGTGCAAATGGCCAAAGCCAATGCCAATGCCCGCGTCTTCATCAGCGCGGACAAGGATGCGCTCCATGGCGATGTGATCAAATTGCTCGACCGCGTGCAATCGGCCGGCATCACGAAGGTCGGCTACGAGATCAAGGTGAAGGCTGGTTCCACTGGAGCGCCCGGCGTTCCTGCTGTTCCGCTTCCTCCGGGACCGTAATTTTTTCAGGCCTGCAGCCGAAAACATGGACACTCGCCTAACGAGTGCGCCGCCGATTGCTTATTGATCGGAAGCCGGTCGCGCGCGCGACTGGCAGCGGAACTTTTCGTTGCGCCTCGACCTCGCGGATAGGTCACCAAAGTCGAAGTTTCGCGGAGGACCGGCACCGGGCTGTATTAGGCCCGGTGACTTCCCTCGCCGGCTCAGCTCTGATCGAGAAAAGCCCGGAGCTTCGCGACCGCCACCGCGCGATGGCTCACGCGATTTTTTTCCCGCGCCGAGATTTCCGCAAAGGTCTGCTCAAAGCCATCCGCCTGGAAGAGCGGATCGTAGCCGAATCCCGCGGCGCCCCGATCCTGCCCCACGACAATTCCCTCCACCGTTCCGTCGAAGGTCGCGACCAGGAGGCCTTCGCGCGCGAGCGCGAGGACGCAGCGGAAACGCGCTCGTCGCGATCCAGCCGGTCCCATCTCCGCCAGCGCGGCCAGCAGCTTGCGCCGGTTATTTTCGTCATCTGCCGCCGGCCCGGCGTATCGCGCGGAATAAACCCCGGGGTCTCCGCCTAACGAGTCCACCTCCAGCCCGGAATCGTCTGCCAGTGCCAGCCCCGGCAGCTGCCGCGAGACCGCGACGGCCTTGAGGCCGGCATTTTCCGCGAAGGTGGCGCCGTCCTCCGCCACCGGTCCGATCTCTGGATGCGCGCTCAAATCTTCCAGCGCGTAATCGTTCCCGAGCATTTCGCGGAGCTCGACGGTTTTGTGGCGGTTGTGGGTCGCGAGCCAGAGATGATGCATCGCGAGAGCAGACGCGACGCGGCTTGGAGAGCAAACCCATCCTGTAAATCCAGTTAATCCTGTCTACAGTTTGCGCTCTTTCCGCATGAACGAACGCCGCAAACCGTATCCCTTCGATGTGATCGAGCCGAAGTGGCAGACCCTCTGGGACGAGCGCCGCCAGTTCCACGCGCCCAATCCCGGCGAGCCCGGCTTCGATCCGGCGCAGCCGAAATATTATGTGCTCGATATGTTTCCGTACCCAAGCGGCGCGGGTCTGCACGTCGGGCATCCGGAGGGCTACACCGCGACGGATATCGTCGCGCGCTATCGCCGATTCCGCGGCGACAACGTGCTGCACCCGATGGGCTGGGATGCCTTTGGTTTGCCGGCCGAGCAGTATGCGATTCGCACCGGACAACACCCGGAAGCGACCACGCGCGAGAATATCGCGCGCTTCAAAAAGCAGCTAAAACGAATCGGGTTTTCCTACGATTGGGAGCGCGAGATCAGCACCACTTCGCCGGATTACTTCCGGTGGACGCAGTGGATTTTCCTCCAGATTTATCATTCCTGGTTTAATCCCGAGACGCAGAAGGCGGAGCCGATCGCCACCTATCAGGGTGACGATCCCGATAGCGTGCGCCTCGCTTATGTCGCGGACGTCGCCGTGAACTGGTGCCCCGAGCTCGGGACCGTGCTCGCGAATGAAGAGGTGATCGACGGCAAGAGCGAGGTGGGCGGTTTCCCCGTGGTGCGGCGGCCGATGCGGCAATGGATGCTGCGGATCACCGCCTTTGCCGAGCGGCTAATCGATGAGCTCGAGCCGCTTGACTGGCCGGTGGGAATCAAGCTGCTGCAGCGCAACTGGATCGGAAAAAGCGAAGGCGCCGAGGTGCAGTTCGCGCTGCCGGCGACCGAGGAAAAGATCACCGTTTTCACCACCCGGCCCGACACCATTTATGGCGCCACCTACATGGTGCTCGCGCCCGAGAATCCGCTGGTCGATCGCCTAACGACTAACGAACAACGCCAGGCGGTCGCGGATTACCGTGCGGAAGTTTCGGCGAAAAGCGACCTCGAGCGGACCGATCTCGCGAAGGAAAAGTCCGGGGTTTTCATCGGTGCGCATGCGATCAATCCCGCGAGCGGTGCGCAAATTCCGATCTGGATCGCCGACTACGTGCTGATGAATTACGGCACCGGCGCGATCATGGGCGTGCCCGCGCACGACGAGCGCGATCTGGAGTTCGCGCGGAAGTTTGACCTGCAGATCATCGACGTCGTCCAGCCGCCTAACGATGCGTCGGCAACAGGTTTCATCGGCGACGGGGTGGCGATCAATTCCCCGCTGCTTAATGGCCTCCCGACCCGCGAGGCGAAAAAGCGCATCTCCGACTGGCTCGAGGAAAAAGGCCTCGGCCGGCGCACCATCAACTACAAGCTGCGCGACTGGCTTTTCTCCCGGCAGCGCTACTGGGGCGAGCCGTTCCCGATCATCTGGCGCGATGGGAAACACGAGGCGATCCGCGATTCCGAGCTCCCACTCGTCCCGCCGGCGCTCGACGATTTCAAACCGACCGGCACCGGGGAACCGCCGCTCGCGCGCGCGACCGACTGGGTCCGCTATTCCGACGTCGCAACCCGCGAACTGAACACGATGCCGCAATGGGCCGGCTCCTGTTGGTATTACCTGCGTTACTGCGATCCGACGAACGCCGACCGGTTCGTTAGCCGGGAAGCCGAGCGTTATTGGATGAACGTCGACCTCTACGTCGGCGGCACTGAGCACGCGGTGCTCCATCTCCTCTACTCACGCTTCTGGCACAAGGTGCTCTTCGATCTCGGCCATCTCACCACAAACGAACCGTTTCAGCGTCTGGTGAACCAGGGCATCATCCTCGGCGAGGACGGCCGCAAAATGTCCAAGCGCTGGGGCAACGTGATCGACCCGCTCGACGTGATCGAGGACTACGGCGCCGACGCGTTTCGTTGCTACGAGATGTTCATGGGGCCGCTCGAGCAGATGAAACCGTGGAGCATGACCGGCGTCGAAGGCGTCTCGCGTTTCCTCGCGCGCGTCTGGCGGCTGGTAATGGAGGAAAACCAGGCGGGCGAATGGCTGCTCTCCGACTCGCTCGCCGAGGTGGAGCCGACCCGCGCGCAACTCCGCGTGCTCCACGCCACGATCAAGAAAGTGACCGGAGACATCGAGGCGCTCTCCTTTAATACCGCGATCGCGCAGATGATGATTTTTGTAAACGCCTTCACCACGGCGGAGACCGTGCCGGTGGCGGCGCTCCGGACTTTGCTCGTGCTCCTGAATCCCTTCGCGCCGCACCTCGCGTCCGAGCTTTGGGAGTCGTTAGGCAGGAAATTCCCGACCGCGCGGGCCGAGATCACCGACCAGCCGTGGCCCGAATTTCGCGAGGAGTTCCTGGTCGAGGATGAGATTGAAATCGCCCTGCAGGTGAACGGCAAAGTCCGCGACCGGGTGCAGGTGCAGATCGTCGCGACCAAGGAAGAACTGGAGGCGCTCGCCCTGGCGAATCCACGCGTGCAGGAATTCCTTGCCGGACTCACCGTGCGCAAAGTCGTCGTCATTCCCAAAAAGCTCGTCAACGTCGTCGCCAGCTGATAAGCACCGCGATTATGTGGAAGGACTTCAAAGAATTCGCGGTTAAAGGCAACGCGGTCGACCTCGCGGTCGGCGTGATCATCGGCGCGGCGTTTGGGAAAATCGTCAGCTCGCTGGTCAGCGACATCATCATGCCGCCGCTCGGCGTGCTCACCGGCGGGCTTGATTTTTCCAACAAGTTCATCGTCCTGAAAGCCGGCGTGAATGGCGTGACCAACTTCGCCACGCCCGCGGCGGCGGAGGCGGCGAAGGCGGTCACTTGGAACTACGGCAACTTCATCACGGCGATGGTGAATTTCCTCATCGTCGCGCTCGCGATCTTCCTGATGGTGCGCGCTTTGCAAAAGATGAAGAGCAAGCCGACCGAGGACGCCAACGCGGAGCCAACGAGCAAGGATTGCCCGGCCTGCACGATGACGATCCCGGTCAAAGCAATGCGCTGCCCGCATTGCACGACCGAGCTGGCCGGCGTCGCCTAGGCGGCTGCGCGATTTCCATCCACCCGCAGGATGCGCCGCGGGGTGCAGAGCCAGACCCGGCTCTGGTCGTCTTCCGCCCAGGTCACTCCGCCCGCCCAAGGAGAAAACGCGGGCAAAATCCAACAGGCCGCCTGCTGCACGAAGGCGGGGAATTTCAGCCGGAGCCCGGCGCCGTCGCTGATCGTCGCCGCCGGGTGATGATGACCGATGATCTGGATTCGCCCCGGCTCCTCCGTCGCGCAATGGCCGTGCTGAAAAACGAAACCCGGCGTCTCCCAGCGCGGCTCGAACGCAATCGCGTGCGCGACGTGCCGATCGTGATTTCCCGCCAACGCGATCACTTCGCAGCGCAGGCGTAACCGCGCCAGCAGTTCCGCGGCGAGCGCACCGGACGCCCGGTCGTGCACGAGATCGCCGACGATGAGGAGCTGGCGCGGCTGAAATTCGTCGATCAATTCCGTGAGCCGCGCCTCGATCGAGGTCATTCCCCAGAGCGGCATCAGCCGCCCCGCGGCCCGCTGGCTCAACTCATAGCCGAAGTGTAAATCGGCCACCGCGAGCCACTTTTCGCGCTCGTGAAAAAGCGCCAGCCGGCCATCCAACAGGACGTTGGGCGCGATCAAAATCTGGCTGGCGGCAGTGGCGGGCATGGGCGCGGGCCGGGAAATTATCCTTGCCAGCGCGCGCTTCAACCGATAAGCAGGCGACTCCGCCAAATGACGACGCCACTGAGATTTATCATCGTGGGCACGCTGGCTCTGCTCTGCGCCAGTTGCGCCACCCAAACCACGCCGAAGATCGTGATGGTCGGTGCGCACGGCCAGCGCATCAGCAAAGTACGCACGACCGCTTACACCCACACCGAGGCGGGCGGCAGCCGCAACGCCATCGGCACGAAGCTCTCGGGCAAGAACGTGATGAGCGCCGCGGCGGATTGGTCGCGCTGGCCGCTCGGCACGAAATTCCGGGTCGTCGACACCGACGAGATCTTCGAGATCGACGACTATGGCAGCGCGCTTATCGGCACAGGCACGATCGATCTTTATAAAACCAATCGGCTCGCGATGCGCCAGTGGGGCGTCCGCGCGGTCGATATCGAGGTCCTTGAGTGGGGTTCTCGCGCGCGCAGCCTCGAGGTCCTCACCCCCCGCAAGCGCAACCGCCGCGTCCAGGCCATGATCGTCGCGCTGTCGCGCGAGCCGGAGCTGCGCCGCCGCTTTTAGCAGGCTTTCTTTTTTGACAGCGGCCACCCCCGCCGCACCTTCGCCGGATGAAAATTTTCGTCGTCGGCGGAGCCGGTTATATCGGAAGCATTTGCGTCGAGCTGCTGCTCGATGAAGGCCACGAAGTCATCGTCTTTGACAACCTGACCGAAGGCCATCGCCTCGCGATCGACGAACGCGCGGCGTTCATCGGCGGCGACTTGGCGCGGCGCGAGGAGATAATCAAGGCGCTGACCGAGACGAAGCCGGACGCGGTGATGCATTTTGCGGCGAACGCGCTCGTCGGTGAATCGATGGTGAACCCGTCGAAGTATTTTCGGAACAACGTCAGCGCCGGGATCAACCTGCTCGACGCGATGCTCGAGGCAGGCGTGAAACGGCTCGTTTTCTCCTCGACCTGCGCGACCTTCGGCCCGCCCGAACGCGTCCCGATCGACGAGACGCTGCCGCAACGGCCGATCAATCCCTACGGCGAATCGAAGCTCCTCTTCGAGAAAATCCTCCGTTGGTATGACGAAATTCACGGGCTGAAATTTGTCGCGCTTCGTTATTTCAACGCCGCCGGTGCGACAAAAAAATTCGGCGAAGATCACCGCTGCGAGACCCACTTGATCCCGAATGTGCTTAAGGTCGCGCTCGGGCAAAAGCCGCACGTCGAAATCTACGGAACCGACTATGAGACGCCGGATGGCACCTGCATTCGCGATTACATCCACATCCTCGATCTCTCGCGCGCGCACATCCTCGCGCTCGGGGCCGAGGAGAGTGCGTTCTACAATCTCGGCACCGGCGGCGGAATGAGCGTCCGCGAAGTGATCGATATCTGCCGCGAAGTGAGCGGCCGCGCAATTCCGGTCGTCGAAAAGCCTCGCCGGCCGGGCGATCCGCCCCGCCTCATCGCCGCGTCCGAGAAAATCAAACGCGAGCTCGGCTGGGAGCCGAAATTCGAAAACCTGCGCGCGATCATCGAGAGCGCGTGGCAGTGGCACCAAAAATTCCCAAACGGTTACGGCGACTAGACCACCTCTCTTTCCGGAAAAAGAAAACGCCCGCGAACACACGGTTCGCGGGCGTTTATAACTTTAGCAGCCTAACGACTGCCAACCGTTACGGGTTAGTCGTGGTCGTCGTGGTCGAGGTTTTCTTCTCGTAGTAGGTGATCGGCTTCTGCAGCGTCACTTTCGTGATCACCATGCGATCGCCTTCTTTGGCGTAGGTGTAAGTCACCGGCATGTCGGGGCGAAGCGCCGACACCTGCACGGCCGCGCCAGTCGGGTCAACGACGGTCGTCTTGCTCGTGTAGTAATAGGTCGTCGGTTCCGCACTCGTCGAGGTGCGCACGGTCATCATATTACCGTCCGGAGACAGCGTGGTCAGCGTGCCGGTGCCGTCCATCGTCGAGGTCGACATGGAGGAGGTCGCGCCGCTGACGCCCGTGGTGGTGCTCGCGCTCACGCCGGTGGTGCCACCAGTCGTCGCGGTCGTGGTCGTGCTGGTTTCCTGCGCGAAAGCGGTCCCGAGCGCGAACGCTCCAGCGACTCCGGCAGCCATTAATTTAGTCAAGGTATTGAGTTTCATGTTTGTCCTTTGGTTTGGTTAAACGGATGGTCTCCGTCGTGTTTCAGTCCGACCGGTCCAGGCAGTCGTTTATTCAATTCCCTCTCAATTCGTGCCCGCTTCCGGGTTCGGCCTCATCGTTAGGTTGTTTTAACTGCAGCTTTTGATTGGGTGATGCAGCCGCTTCCTGGATTTCGTGATTTCCTGCCGGACGACTGTGCGTTCCGGAACGCGCTTTTCGCTACGTGGCGCGAAGTCTGCCGCCGCTACGGCTTCGTCGAATGGGACGGCCCGGTCCTCGAGCCAACCGAACTGCTGCAGAAAAAAAGCGGCCCGGAAATTGTCACCCAACTCTTCAATTTCACCGACAAAGGCGACCGCGAAGTCACCCTCCGACCCGAGCTGACGCCGACGCTCGCACGGGTGGTCGCGGCGCACGCGCGCGAATTTCGCAAGCCGCTGAAGTGGTTCTCGATCCCGCAATGTTTCCGCTACGAAAAACAGCAGCGCGGCCGACTCCGCGAGCATTACCAGCTCAACTGCGACCTGATCGGCGACGACTCGTTAGGCGCGGAAGTGGAACTGGTCGCGCTCGCGATTGATCTCCTGCGCGGGTTCGGTTTCGGGCCGGAACACTTTGTCGTCCGGCTGAGCGACCGCGCTTTCTGGACCGATCTGCTCACCGCGCAAAACGTGCCTAACGAGCGCTGGACCGAGCTACTCCAAGTGATCGACAAAAGCGAACGCGAGCCGCGCGAGAAGACGGCGGAGAAGCTCGGCGAGCTGGCCGGCCCGGTTTTTGCAATCCTCGATGGCGGCGGCCGGAGCGAAAAGCTCGAGCAACTCGTCCGTCAGCTCGCGCTCCGCGGTCTAGCCGATTTCGTGAAGATCGATCTCTCGATCGTGCGCGGGCTCGCCTATTACACCGGCGTGGTCTTCGAAGTCTTCGATCGCAAAGGCGAACTGCGCGCGATCGCTGGCGGCGGTCGTTACGACAAATTGATCGGCCAACTCAGCGACGGCGCCGTCGACCTGCCCGCGATCGGCTTCGCCATGGGTGACGTGGTGCTCGGCGACCTGATCCGAAACACGCCCGCAGCCGCGGAACGCATCGCGGAAAAGACGCGCGCGGCGAGCACGCTGGATCTCTATCTCATCATTGCGAAGGAGGAACGCCGGAGCGATGCGCTGGTGCACGTGCAACAACTGCGCGACTCCGGCTGGCGCGTCGATTACCCGATCGCGGCCACCAAAGTCGGGAAGCAATTCCAAACCGCGGAATCATTAGGCGCGAAAGCAACCATTCTCTACGGCGATGAATGGCCACAGGTGAAATTGAAAACGCTCGCGACCCGTGCGGAGACGCTCGTCCCGCAGGAAAAGCTTGCGTCTTATCTGCAGGCCCGCGTCGGATCGTCGTAGCCGCTTGCGCGAGTCGGCAGTTCGCCCACACTGACACCCGCCGCCCGCCACTACCATGTATCGCACCCATCATTGCAACGCTCTCCGCGCCGCTCAGATCGGCGAGCCCGCTACGCTCGCCGGCTGGGTGAATTCCCGGCGAGATCACGGCGGCGTCATCTTTATCGATCTGCGCGATCGCGAGGGGCTGACTCAAATTGTTTTCCGGCCGGAAGAAAATGCCGAAGTCGCCGCGCTCGCGCATCACCTGAAAGACGAAGACGTGATCCAGGTCGAAGGCCGCGTCGCCGCGCGCGTCGCGGGCACGGAAAACCCGAAGCTCGCGACCGGTGAGATCGAGCTCGTCCCAACCCGCCTAACGATTCTGAACCGCGCCGAAGTTCTTCCCTTCCCGCTCGACGGCGAGAACATCAACGAAGACCTGCGGCTCACCTATCGCTACTTCGACCTGCGCCGTCCGCAGCTCACGCGCAACCTGCGCCTCCGCCATCGCGTCACGAAAGCGACGCGCGATTATCTCGACGACCAGGGTTTCCTCGAAATCGAAACGCCGATTCTCTCGAAGAGCACGCCGGAGGGCGCGCGCGATTTCCTTGTCCCGAGCCGGATTTTGCCGGGCAAATTTTACGCGCTCCCGCAGGCGCCGCAGCAATACAAACAGCTCCTCATGGTCGGCGGCGTGGAAAAATATTTCCAGATCGCGAAGTGTTTCCGCGACGAAGATCTGCGCGCGGATCGCCAGCCGGAATTTACCCAGATCGACATCGAGGCTTCGTTCGTTAGGCCGGACGACATCTACGCGCTCGCCGAGGGAATGTTGGCGCGAGTGTTTAAGGAAGCGCGCGGGCTCGACATCCCGACGCCGTTCCCACGGATCACCTACCAGGAGGCGGTCGGCACCTTCGGCAGCGACAAACCAGACCGCCGGTTCGCGATGCAGCTGGTCGATTTCACCGACGAATTTCGCGAGAGCAGTTTCAAGGTTTTCCGGAGCACGATCGACAACGGCGGCTGCGTGAAAGCAATCAACGCCAAAGGTTTTGCCGGCATCACCATCGGCCAGGTCGACGAGATGACCGCGATCGCGAAAAACTTCGGCGCGAAAGGGCTCGCCTTCATCAAGGTCGAGAACGGCGAATGGAAATCGCCGATCGTGAAGTTCTTCACCGACGCGGAAAAAACCGCGCTGCAAAACAAGCTCGCGCTCGAAGAAGGCGACTTGGTTTTCTTCGCTGCGGATAAATGGGACATCGCCTGCGAAGTCCTCGGCCGGCTGCGGCTCCGCGTCGCAGAGATTCAGGGCCTAACGAAAAACTCCGAGGAACTCGACTTCCTCTGGGTGACCGATTTCCCGCTCCTCGCCTTCGATGCCGCGGAAAATAAGTGGAACGCCGTGCATCATCCCTTCACCCGTCCCCACGCCGACGACCTCGCGCTGCTCGACGAGCAGCGTTACGCCGAGATGCGCGCCGAAGCCTACGACGTCGTCCTGAATGGCGTCGAAATCGGCGGCGGCAGCATCCGGATTCACGAGCCGGAATTGCAGGCGAAAATGTTCAGCGTCCTCGGCATCACCGAGGAACAACAGCAATCGCAGTTCGGGCACCTACTCCGTGCCTTTCGGTTAGGCGCGCCGCCGCACGGCGGCATCGCGCTCGGTCTCGACCGTCTCGTCATGCTCATCTGTGGCGAAGATTCCATCCGCGACGTGATGGCTTTCCCGAAGAACAACCGCGGCCAGGATCTGATGTCGCAGTCGCCGAGCGACGTCGACTTCAAGCAGCTCCGCGAGCTCGGTATCCGGCTCGCGGAAGAGAAGAAATAATCTTCACAGCTCTCTCGTCAGAAAGACGCTGTTCGGATCATTGACGTAATCGCCGAACGGCGCGCACTCGATGAAACCGTGGCGCTCGGTAAAGCTGACGCGCCGCTTCAAAGCCGCTTTGCGCGCCGGTTTCCAGGCTGAGCCGGCTGTAGCCGCGCTTCCGCGCCGCCGCGAGAATGTGCCGGAGCATCGCGGTCGCGACTCCCTTGCGCAGGTGGCCGGCGGCGGTGCGCATCGACTTGATCTCGCCGTGGTGCGGATCCAGTTCCTTCAGTGCACCGCAACCGAGCAGTGCCCCATTTTCCCACGCACTCCAGAATGTAATCTCCGGCCGGCGCAACGCATCGAGCGGCAGCGCGTGCACACTGCCGGGAGGCGACTGGCGGTGCATGCTCGCGAGATGCTCCGCGAGAAGCGCGGCGATTTCCGGGCCGCTCAGGTCATCTTTTTCGATCGTCACGCGAGAACGAATCGAACGCTGAGCTAATGACGAAAAGTTAAAATTCGGTAAATTCCTGAATCCAAACCGGCTGCCTGCCGCATCCATTCAAATAGAAACCATGGAAACTACCTACCCAACTCCGCCCGCGCCGATCAGCACTCCTGCTCTCACCAATGTGCGCACCTGGACCGCGCTCTGCCACGCCAGCGCTTTGCTCGGCGTGCTGTTTCATTTCCCCGGCCATATCCTCGGGCCCCTCATCGTCTGGCTGGTGAAACGCGGCGACTCGCCCGAGATCGACGCGCACGGCAAGGAAGCGCTCAACTTCCAGATCTCGATGCTGATCTACAACGCGGTCTCGCTCGTCTTCTGCCTCGTCCTGATCGGCTTCGCCTTTCTCGTGATCCTTTGGGTGCTGAACGCCGTCTTCGTCATCATCGCCGCGGTGCAGGCGAGCGAAGGGAAATTCTATCGCTACCCGATGACGATCCGGTTTCTTCAATAACCGACCCGCGCCTAACGAGTCGCGCCGGCCATGACGTCGTTCGGCTTGAGCGGCATCGGAAAAGGCTCCAGCGCCATCGGCTCGGCGTGATCGAGGAACTCGTCGCAGATCGCAAAGAAATCAGCGCGACCCGTCACCCGGCGAATCCGGTGGAGAAATTCGCCGGTCGGCTCCACGCCGAGTCCGATGAAGTTGAGATACTTTTTCATGTGATGCGCCTGCGCGGCATCGCCGATTTCCGGCGTGCTCACCGCCTCGTAGAGCGCGTGCACGTAAGCCAGCAGGTCGCGGCCGGCCGGGGAGAAAACCGGCAGGCCGGCCCGGCGTTCGCCGATCTGGCGGAAGAGCCAGGGATTGCGAATCACGCCGCGCCCGATCATCAGCCCGCGCGCGTTCGTTAGGCCAAGGACTTCGTCGGCTTTCGCTGCGGAATAGATGTTACCGTTCGCGAGCACGGGACAGGCGAGCGCGTCGACCGCGCGCGCGATGAACTCATAGCGGGGCGCGGCCCGATACATGTCTTTCACCGTGCGCGCGTGGATCGTCAGCAGATCGAGCGAATGCCGCGCAAAGATCGGAAGCAGTTCCTCGAACACTGCGGGATCATCAAAGCCGATCCGCGTTTTCACGGTGAACGGAATCGTGATCGCTTCCCGCAGCGCGCCGAGGATCTGGTCGATTTTAGCGGGCTCACGCAGCAGACCGCCGCCGGCGCACTTCCGATAAACCACGGGCACAGGGCAACCGAGATTCAGGTCGATCGCGGTGACCGGATGTTGTTCCAACTCGCGCGCGGTGCGGACGAGCGCGGGAATGTCGTTCCCGATCATCTGCGCGATCACTGGACGGCCGGTCGGGTTCTCGGTGATCGACGATAGAATGTGACGATCGAGCCGCGAATCGGGCAGGACGCGGAAATATTCCGTGAAATAAACGTCAGCGTTCCCGTAGCCGCTGATCAGCCGCATGAACGGCAAATCCGTCACGTCCTGCATCGGCGCGAGCGCGAGGATCGGCTCGGGTTGCGCGAGGAGATTCTGGAATGCGACGCGCGCGTTCACTACGCGCCGGCCCTCTCCGGCTCCACTTCGAGCTGGCGGCTGACGACGAACTTGAAGACAACGAAACAGAGCCCCGCACCCGCGGCGAAGCCGGTGTGCAGGAGCCAGAAGGTCGTGGTCGGCATCGTCTGGAGGAAGCCGCCGATCCAGCCGACAAGGCTATTCGCGACGAAGAACGCCAGATAATAGAGCCCGATGATCGTCGCGTTGATCGCTTTCGGCGCGTACTTCGCAAAGAGCGCGAGGCTGACCGGCAGGAGATGCGCGAAGCCGATGCTGTTCACAATGTGGAAACAGACCGGCCAGAAAAGCCCGATCTTGTGGCCGGCGGTTTGAGTGGCCGCGGCCGCGAAAAGACAAAGCGTGCCGCCGATGGAAAACCCCGAGCCGATGATGAGCTTGGTTACTTCATCCGGCTCGCGCCAGCGCTTGCCATACCACCGATAAAAGAGCGCGACGAGCGCAAGGAAGCTCACGCTCACAATCGCGTCGAAGGTGATCAGCCAGGTGGTCGGGAGCTTTTTCCCGAGGAAGACGAGGTCGAATTGTCGGTCGCCCCAGACCAAGTAGGCGTTGAAGATTTGATTGTTAGGCACGATCGCCACCGCCAGCACCGGGATGAGAAGAATCAGCGCGATCACGGCGCGCCAATCGCGGCCGGTCAGTCGCGCCCGCGGCGCGGCGGCCACGGCGCGCCGCTCGGTTTCGCCGGCGCGCAGATATTTCTGACCCCCGAGATAAATCGCGATCGCGAGGAGCATGCCGACGCCGGCCGCGGCGAAGCCGTAATGCCAGCCGTAGACTTCGCCGAGCGTCCCGACGATGAGCGGCGACGCGATCACGCCGGCGTTGATCCCAAGGTAAAAAATCTGAAAAGCATCGGCGCGGCGGAGATCGTTAGGCCGATAAAGCGCGCCGACCTGGCTGGCGATGTTTCCTTTGAACATCCCGCAGCCGAGCACGAGGCAGAGCAGCGCGAAAAGAAACGCGCCTTCGAAAGCCATCAGGAAATGTCCCGCCGCCATGGTGAACGCGCCTAACAACACGGTGCGCCGCCGGCCGAGCAGTCGGTCCGCGAGGAATCCGCCGAAGATCGGAGTGAGATAAACGCTCGCGCTGTAGGTGCCGAAAATCGCCGAAGCCAACGCCTGGCCTTCGAGCCCGCCGTAGACGTGGCGAAATGTCGCGAAGCCGATAACGTGTTCGATCCGCCCCGGGAGGAGGAGATACTTGACCATGTAAAGGACGAGCAGCGCCTGCATCCCGTAGTAGGAAAAACGCTCCCAGGCCTCGGTGAAGGCGAGATACCAAAGCCCGCGCGGATGCCCGAGAAAATCAGGAACGTGATCTTCGCCGACGAGCGGCGCGGCATCTTCCGGTTCGGCGGTGGCGGTCATTCAGGAATTTGAATCAGGAAAGCAGGAAAGCAGGAAGGAAAGGGAGAATTTGGAAACCAGGAAACCAGAAAGGGATTTTTTCCTGCTTTCTTGCTTTCCTTATTCACCCTCTTTCCGAGTCGGGAAAAGCACCGCGATGCAGAACGTGACAATCGTCCCGAAGCAGATCCACCAGGGGAATTCCATAATCGGCAGCCATTTCGGCGGAACGTAAAGCACCGCACTAAAGATCCGCGCGATGTCGTTCGGCAAATTGCTGATCAGGGCGACGAAAAGGAAACCGCAGATCATCGCGAGCGGGTTTGCCCAGTCGGTGCCGCGGCGTTTCGTGAGCATCCCGCAGAAGAAAATGCCTAACAATGAGCCGTAGGTGTAGCCGAAAATCCCGAGTGCGATCGGGATGATGCGGACGTTCGGGAGGACGATCACGCAATAGGAGGTGGCCGACGCGACCACGATCATGAGGATCGAAAAACAGACCGTGGCCCAGCGCACCGCGCGCAGGCTCGCTTCTTCGCCGGCGCCGGGATTGATGTAGGGCTGATACCAGTCGCGGGTGAAGCTGGTCGCGAGCGCGTTCAGCGCGGTGCTGAGCGAGCCCATCGTGGTCGCGAAGATGCCGGCGATGAGCAGGCCGCGGAGGCCGACCGGCATCTGATAGAGAATGTAATG
This sequence comes from uncultured Verrucomicrobiae bacterium, assembly GCA_963742845.1. GTDB lineage: Bacteria > Verrucomicrobiota > Verrucomicrobiia > Chthoniobacterales > UBA10450 > Palsa-1392. The sequence continues at coordinate 973,553 of CAVUNK010000009.1, forward strand.
GCAGAAGGTCTCGTTAGGCGTTTTCGAAAGCGTCGGGTCGGGATGCGCCTGGTAGTAAACCCAGAGCAGCAATCCGATCGTGAGGAAGGTGAACGCGATCGGAATGTCGGCGAGCCCGGAGAGAATCAGCGAGCGCCGGCTGCGCCGAATATCGGGCGCGGTCAGCATTCGTTGCACCATGTCCTGGTCGGTGCCGTGCGTGCCCATGGTGATGAAGGTCGCGCCGAAAACGCCTGCGAAGATCGTGTATTCGATCCCGAACATGCCGACGATTTTCTGCCAGCCGTGCTTCGCCGGATCTAGTCCAGTCGTGAAGAAATCGTGAAGCTGAAAACCACCGGTGCGCTGAACGATTTCGTCCCAGCCGCCCGGGATCGAAGAGTAAAGCAGCGCCACCGCGACGAGCGCGCTGCCGAACATAATTGAAGCCTGAATCAAGTCAGTCCAGATCACGGCTTTGATCCCGCCGAGCGTCGTGTAGATCGCGGTCAGGGCGACAATCGCGATCGTTGAGAGCACATAAATCCAGAGCGTCTGCGACGGCGTCGGCCGCACCCCGCTGATCATTTCGTAGGCGAGCGCGAGCGCGATCGCGCCGACGTAGAGCCGCGCGCCGGAAGCGAGCAGGCGCGTGACCATGAACACTGCGGAGGCCGCGTTCTTCGTCCGCGTGCCGAAGCGGACGGTCAGGTATTCGTAGATCGAGAAAACGTGGTGGTCGTAATACGGCTTGATGAAAATGTAGCTGACCAAAATTCGCGCGATGATCGTGCCGAGCGCGAGCTGGAGATAGGTGTAGTTGCGGAGCGCGAAGCCCTCGCCCGGCGTGCCGAAAAAAGTGCCGGCGCTGGTCTCGGCCGCGATGATCGAAGCGAGCACCGCCCACCACGGAATTTTGCGGCCACCGAGCGCGAAGTCCTCGAGGTTGTCCTCCTTCCGGCCCATGTAGAGGCCGATGAAGATGATGACGAAAAAGTAGAGGAGCAGGACTCCGGTATCGATGAGGAGGCGCGCGTCCACGGGTTGTTCCCTGCCAGAAGTCGGAGCGGTGCAAAGGGTTTTGTGCGCGCGGGGAAAAGCGCGGCCAGCCAGCCAGGTGCTGCACGACAGAATTGTCATCCTGAGCGAAGCGCAGCGGAGTCGAAGGATCCCGTCGGGTTTCCCACCAGCTCCGATTCGCAAACGCTCGGAAGCGAAGCTTCACGGCAGCCCCACGGGTCCCTCGACTCTGCTGCGCTGCGCTCGGGATGACACGGTGGGCGGCCGCTATATTGCGGCGATGAAAATTCCTGCGCCTGATTTCGACCTCGCGCTCACCCTCGACTCCGGGCAGACCTTTCACTGGGAGTCGTTAGGCAAAGGCTTCCTCGGCGCGCTCGAGCAGCGTGCGGTTTATGTCGAGCAGCGCGGCGGCATGCTGCGGTTCCGCGGCGCACCCGCAAAAACGGTCGCGCGCTATTTCGCGCTCGATCATCCGCTGGCGGAAATCTGCGCGTCGTTGCCGGGCGATCCGGCGATGCAAACTGCGGCCGGGTTCTGTCGCGGGCTGCGGATCATGCGGCAGCCGCGCTGGGAATGTCTCGCCACCTTCATCACTTCCTCGATGAAACAGGTGGCGCACATCCGGCAGATTTCGCGCACGCTGCGGGAGCGGTTCGGCCTGCGGCATTCGTTAGGCGCGATGAACGTTTACAGTTACCCGCGTCCCGAGGTGCTCGCCGACCTGCAGGAGACCGATCTGCGACATTGCGCGCTCGGTTACCGGGCGAAGAACCTGCTCGCGACCGCGCAGCTCATTGCGAGCGGTGAAGTCGATCTCGAGGAGCTCTCCACCCTGCCCGACGTCGAGCTGCGCGCGGCGCTTTGCGCACTGCCGGGCGTCGGCGCAAAGGTCGCAAACTGCACGATGCTTTTCGCCTACGAACGGCTCCAGGCCTTCCCGATCGACGTCTGGGTCGAGCGCGTGCTACGCGAAAAATATTTCCCGCGCCGGCGCAAATTCCGACCTAACGAACTCCAGAAATTCACCGCGAAATACTTCGGCGCGCACGGCGGCTACGCGCAGCAATACCTTTTCCACCACGCCCGCAAGACCACCCCGCGCCGGTTGTCACCGCCGCGGAGCTGAGATAATTTCCCGGCCGGCGACGATTTCCCCTTGGCTCCGGCGCGCCCCGCGTTCTCTTGGAGCCGGTGCGCGTCGCGCAGGGCGACGCCGCAGCTATTCATGCAAGACAATCGGGATCGGCGAAAAGTCTGGTGGGCCGTGCTCATCTCGATCGGCCTGCATCTGTTCATCGGGCTCATGCTCGCGGGCTTCGGCGGGAGCGAGCGCGCGCTCGTGCAGGAGAAAGAAGAAGCACCGCCGGTGCAGCTCACGATGATGGACCTGCCGGATCCGACACCGCCGCCGCCTACGCCCCCACCGATCGTCCCGAAAAATACCCTGACCACGAACGTCGATCCTGATCGCGCCTCCTCGGTCGCGCCGAAAGAGAAGACCTTCGAGGCCAACGCGAACTCCATCGCCGCCGCGGAGCGCGCCGCGGAAAAAGAGAACTTCCTCCCCGGTCAGGACGGCAAGGACCGGCCGTTCATGAACCTGGAGAATCATCAGCAAAGTTTCGCGCAGGACGGCGCCGCACCGAAACCAAAGCCAACCCCGGCTCCGACCGCGCCGCCGAAACCCTCGCCCACGCCGGAAGAATCCGTCGCGCCGACCTCCACCCCTGAGCCCGAGCGCGACCAATTTGCGCTGCTCACGAAAACGCCGACCCCAATTCCCTCGCCTCCTTCGACCGAGGAAAAAACCGAAATTCCCACCCCGACCGAGACACCGCTCCCCACCCCGGAAGAATCGAGACCGCCCGCGCCCTGCCTCTACTTATCGCGATCTCCAGCAGCAGACGATCATCCGCGGCGGGATCAGCAATCGCGGCCGCTCCGCGGTCAACGCCGTCGGCACGCCGCTCGGCCGTTATCGCAAACAACTCGAGGACGCGATCGGCGCGCGCTGGTATTTCCTGATCAACGAGCGGGTCGATCTCGCCTCGATCGGCACCACCGCGCTCACTTTTCGCATCGCCGCCGACGGTTCGATCAGCAACATGCGGATCACGGAGAACACGACCAGCGAAGCGGCTGCGAGCATCGCGTTGCGCTCGGTGCAGGAGACGAAGTTCCCGCCGATTCCCGAGGAACTGCTGCCGACGTTGCCCGGTGGCTACTTTACAATGGAAGAAACCTTCACGATTTTCGGCAACTGATGACCCCTTTCCTGATGGTTGATTCACCGGACGCGATCCAGGGGATCTTCAACTTCCTCACTCGTGGCGGCATTTTCATGTGGCCGCTGCTCATCTGCTCGGTCGTGGCTGTGACCGTGATCCTGCTGCGCAGCATGGCGTTGCGCGAGAAAGTCGTCGTGCCGCTCGTGCTCGAGACCGAGATCGAACGACTCGTGCCCGGCGCGAGTCCGGAGCGACTGATGCGGATCGCGCAGGCTGACAATTCGCCGCTCGCGCGCATCTCGCTCGTTGCGCTGCAACATCTGCGCTGGCCGCGGAACGAAAATGTCGAGGCGGTGCAAACCCGCGCGCGCCACGAAATGGTGCGGCTCGAGCGCGGACTCGTCGTGCTCGAAGTGATCACCGGCATCGCGCCGTTGCTCGGTCTGCTCGGGACGGTTTCCGGTTTGGTCCACGTCTTCGCGCACCTCGGCTTGAGCGCGGGTGGGACCGACACAAAAGGCATCGCGCTCGGCATTTCCGAGGCGCTCAACACCACCATCTTCGGGCTCTCGATCGCGGTCCCGAGCCTGATCGCCTTCAGCTATTTCTCGAAAAAAGTGGAAGTGATGGCCGTAGAGATGGAGTCGCTCGTGGCCGATCTGCTCGCGAAATGTTACTACGGCCGGATCAGCCGCGACGACAATCTGCCGGTCCGTTCCACCGTCCCGGCCGCGCGCGCGCCCGTCGCGTGAAGCACTCGTTAGGCCGATGAAGTTTGCCGTTCGCAAACGCCGCGCGCCGGCGATCATCATCGTCTCGCTGGTCGATATCCTGACGATCCTGCTGATCTTTTTTGTCGTCTCGACCACTTTTAAAAAGGACCAGCCGGAGGTGAACATTAATCTGCCCGACTCCAAGACCGCGAGCGCGCGCCCGGCCGAGCTCGAGCACGCGATCGTGAGCGTGGACGCGGAAGACGGGTTGAAACTCGATGGCGAAACGATCGCGGCCGATCAACTCGAGGCGGCGCTGAACAAAATGACCCCGGAACGAAAAGCGTCCGTCGTGCTCAAGGCCGACGCGAAAGCTTCGTTCGGGATCATCATTAAAGTGATGGACGCGCTGAAGCTCGCGGGCGTGAAAAACTTGCCGGCCTTCACCCAGGGCGCGGGGAAATGACGCTGCCGATCGTTCGCTACGGCGACCCGGTATTACGCGCGCCCGGCAAGCGCATCGGCCAGGTGGACGAGCGCATTCGGACGCTTGCGGCGGCGATGCTCGCGACGATGCACGAAGCCAACGGCGTCGGTCTCGCGGCGCAACAGGTCGGCGAAGCCTTGCAGCTCACCGTCCTCGATGTCGGCGGCGCCGAGGACCAGGAAAGCACGATGAAACTGAACGGCGCGGAGGTCGATGCGAAGACTTCGATGCCGCTGGTTTTGTTGAATCCCGAGTTGGTCCTCGGCGAGGGAAAAGTCGTTGGCCTGGAAGGTTGTTTAAGTTTTCCGGAGATCACCGCGGACATTTCGCGCGCAAGTTCGGTCGTCGCGCGCGCGGAAACTTTGGAAGGCGAGAAGATCGAAATCGAAGCAACCGGCCTGCTCGCGCGCGCCTTGCAGCACGAGGTCGATCATCTGCACGGGAATGCTCTTCATCGACCGGATGAGCGCGGTAACGAAGGTCGCGCTCCGCAGCCGGTTGAAGCGGATGAAAAAGGAGAACACGCCTCGCTGAGCGACCCGCCGGCTTCCCGCAAAATCTAGAGCGCCTTATACGTTACCGTGATGTTGCGGTAGATATTCGGCTCCTTTTGCGCGGAGAAAAAGAAAAGCTCGAGCGCGGATTTGCCGACCACCCACTGATAACCGACCAGCGTCTGGATGATGTCGGTGTTGTTGTCGCGCGCGCGCGAAATCAGCCGGCCGACGCCGTAACGCTCGTCGAAGTAACGCCGGATTTCCCCCATCCGGCTGTTGTAATGCTCCAGCGTCCAATCCGGATATTCGGTACTGCAATTCGACCTGGTTCAGCAGCCCGGATTTGAAACTGAAAAGTGTCCGCTTCAGACCCGGATGAATCAGCCCCTCGACCGTCCAGACTTCACCCGCCTCCTTCTTCTCGCGCCCGACCACCTTCGCTTTCGCGCCTTTCAGGACTCGATCCACCCGGACTGACGAATCATTCCAGCGAAACCCAAAAGGCGGCGGCACCTCGTCCGCGGCACAGGAAAGGATGGGCAGGAATAGCAGCAGCGCCGCTGCGGTGAAAAGAGAACGCATCGAGCCTAACGAGTGCCGAGGTTATAAACCACGTAGCGCCGGACGAGCGGCTTGAGGTAGCGCTGCATCGCGCCGGCATGGCGCGGATCTTTTTCGTAACGGACGAGCGCGGCGCGATCGCGAAAGGTGATGACCACGCCAAGATCGAAATCGCGATCCGCCTCCGCGTTGGGCGACGGGACGTTGCGCCCGGTCTCGACCCGGACAACGCCCGGCATCATCTGCAGCGAGCGCGCGGCGCGGAGGAGCTGCGCGCGATCGGGCGCACTCTCGGGACGTTTCAGCCACATCAGGACGACGTGCTGCACCGGCGGCGGCGCGATGGGTGTCGTATTGCAGCCGGGGCTCGCGAGCGCGCAGCCGAGCGCGAGCAGAATTTTGCCGACGCCAATGTTTTTGCAGATCCCGCGCATGATTTTAACCGGCCAAACTTCGGGCAAAATAACGGAGGCGCGAACCTTTTCGGGCTCGGCGAACGCTTCTCCGAACGGCATCATCCTCATCGTGCCGGATCCCTTCGTTTCTATGCCTAACGAGTCGCAAAAAAGGGCGGCGCGGCGCTCTGAGGAGAAAATTTGCCCACGCCCAAGGGAAAATATCGTCAAGTTTTTTCGGCCGGAAAATCGAAAATAAAGTTCGGGTTTTTCGCTTGTCCCGGCCGGGGTCGATTCCTAATCTGAAGCCGCTGGGCGGGAACGAAAAACTTGGGTGTGAACAAGATGTGAACAAGGTCAGCAGCCGCAACTGGAGGTGAAAGTATGAAAATTGATTTTAGACATTGTGAGGCGCGCGATCTGTTGGCTTCCCCGCTGACGGCGGCGATGACCGATTCCCGGCGCTGGGCTGTTTTCCCCTCGTATCGACGGATTTTTTCTACCTTTCTTCAGTTGGCGTCGCGTAATTTGGCGGCTCTTTCACGACTGCGCGAGCGTCACCTGATCGTAACCTTCTCTCTTCAGCCCTCCCTTTTCGGCGTTATTTAACGCTGTTAACAAGTCGCATGGACGAGAAGAGTTCCCAGCTCTGGGCGAAGCTTGCCGCCGCCCTGAAACCACAGGTTAGCGCCGATACTTTTAAGCGTTGGTTTTCCGCCGTTAGATTAACCGGCGCGACGGACGAAGAGATCACGCTCCTGGTCCCGAATAATATCTATCAATTCTGGATCGAGAGTAACCACATGCCCTCGCTTCAGGCCGCAATCGAGTCGGTCATGGGCGGACCGCGGCAGGTGAAATTCTGTTGCGCGGTGAACGCGACGAACGAAGCCGACGAACCGCCCGCGACCGCAAAAAATGCCTACACTGCGGGCACGAGCACACCGGCCAAGGTCGCCGCGAAAACCTGCGCCGGGCTCAATCCACGCAACACTTTCGAGTCGTTCGTGATCGGGCCTAACAATGAGATCGCGCACGCCGCGAGCCTCGCGGTCGCGCAATCGCCCGCGAAAACCTACAACCCGCTCTTCATCTACGGCGGCGTCGGGCTCGGCAAAACGCACCTGATGCAAGCGATCGGGCAATTAATCTCCACCCGCGGTCGCAGCAAGGTGATGTATCTCTCGAGCGAACTTTTCATCAACGAGTTCATCGACGCGATCCAGCACAACAACCTGGTGAAATTCCGGAAACGTTATCGCCAGGCGGATCTGCTCCTGATCGACGACATCCATTTCCTCGGCGGCAAAGAGCGTTCGCAGGAAGAATTCTTCCACACCTTCAACACTCTTTTCGACGGCCATAAACAGATCGTGCTCTCGAGCGATCGACCCGCTTCTGAGATCGCGAATCTCGAACACCGTTTGGTTTCCCGTTTCGAGTGGGGCTTGACCGCGGAGTTGCAGCCACCCGATGTCGAGACGCGGATGGCGATCCTGCGCAAGAAAGCGCGCACCCTGCACATCGATTTGCGTGATGAGATTTTCGATTTTCTCGCGAACCGGATCAAGACCAACGTCCGCCGGCTGGAAGGTGCGCTCATGCGCGTGGCCTCGTTCGCTTCGCTCAGCGGCCGCGAGCTCAACCAGGAAGTGGTCGAGAGTTTGCTGAAGGATATTTTGCAGGAAGAAGCGCGTCGCGCGGTCACGATCGACCAGATTCAAAAGCGCGTGGCCGAGCACTTCGACGTGCGGCTCGCGGACATGACGAGCAAACGGCGCCCGGCGAACATCGCGTTCCCGCGTCAGATCGCGATGTATCTCGCGCGGGAATTGACCAAGGCTTCGCTCAACGAAATCGGCGAAGCGTTTGGCGGTCGCGATCACGGCACCGTGCTGCACGCCTGCAAACTGGTGAAGAGGCGGATGACCGAGCAGGATAAAATCCGGCAGACGATTTCCTATATCGACAGCGCGCTGCAACGTTAGGCGGAAGTTCGCGAGATTGCGGTTGCCGGATAAAATCGAAAGCCTTACATCATAACGACTCCGTTCTCTTTTCATGAAATTTAGCGTTCCGAAAGAAAAGCTCCTCGAATGTTTGCAGCAGGTTCAAAACGTCGTGAGCACCCGCACGACCCTGCCGATTCTCTCGAACGTCCTGCTCCAGGCGACCGGCAATGAAGTTCGCCTAACGACGACTGATCTCGACGTTGGCGTGCGCGGCAGCTTCGAGGCGCAGGTGGAAAAAGAAGGCGCAACCACGTTGCCGGCGCGCCGGCTATTTGGGATCATCCGCGAGTTGCCCTCGAGCGAAATTTCCTTCGACGTCGATGGGAAAAACGCCGCGTCGATTCGCAGCGGCCAGAGTTTTTTCAAGATCCTTGGCTTGCCGGAGGAAGAGTTTCCGCCGCTCCCGAAATTCGACGAAGCGAAGGTGGTTACGATTCGCCAGAAGGATCTGCGCGATGGGCTGAAGAAAACTTCCTACGCGATCTCGACCGACGAAACCCGCTACGTCCTCAACGGCGTGCTCTTCAGTTTCAAGGACAACAAACTCACGCTCGTCGCGACCGACGGCCGCCGGCTCGCGATGCTCGACATCGACCTGGAATTTCCGCGCAGCCACGAGGCCGACATCATCGTGCCGACGAAAGCGGTCGCGGAATTGCAGCGGCTTCTGACCGACGAAGGCGACGTGCGCGTCAGCGTGAGCAGCGGACAGATCGCCTTCGATCTCAACAACACGCTGCTCGTCTCGAAGTTGATCGAGGGAAATTATCCGAACTACAAACAGGTGATCCCCGGCGAGATGAAAGAGCGCGTTACGCTCGAGCGCGAAACTTTCCTGAACTCGCTCAAGCGCGTCTCGCTCCTCGCGAGCGACAAGTCGAACTCGATCAAGCTCAACTTCACCAAGAACAACATCGACATCACCGCGAACACGCCGGAAGTCGGCGAGGCGAAAGAGTCGCTCGCGGTCGTCTACAAAGGCCGCGAGTTCTCGATCGCGTTCAACCCGGAATTCCTGATGGCGCCGCTGCGCAATCTCGCGGAGGACGAAGTCTTCCTCGACCTGATCGACGAGATGAGCCCCGGCGTGATCAAGATCCAAAGCCCTTTCCTTTACGTCCTGATGCCGATGCGCATCAGCTCGTAGCAGACTTCGTCGACGCTGATTCCAGCCATCGTTAGGCTGGAGGAACGGAGCACGCGCACCTGCGGATTTTCCGGCGCCCAGATCGCCGGATCGGTCGGTCCGAAGAGCAAGAAGTGCCGGCGTTCCGACCGCCGCCGCGAGGTGAGAGATCCCGCTATCGTGTCCGAGGAAAACCCTGAGCGACCGAGCGCGACTGCCAGCTCCGTTAACGGGAGGTTTTGCGCGGGCTCGAGGCGTCCGGGGGGCAAGGCTTCGCTCAATCGGGCGACGCGATCCTCGTCGGCTTCCCCACCGATGAGCAGGATCCTGCGGGATTCGTTAGGCGCAATCCAGGTCTGCGCGACCGCGAGGAAATTCGCGAGCGGCCAGTTCTTCGTTTCGCTGCCGCTGCCCGGGTGGAGCGCGAGCAGGTGCTCATCGCGCGGCGTGCCTTCGCCCGCAAGAATCCTTGCCGCCGGATCCTCCAGATAAAGCGCGAGGCGCTCGAGCGGCCGCGCCAGTTGTCGCGCGGCGTGTTCCTGGTCGGTGATTTTCGGTGAGCCGGAAATGAAGTTGCGCACGCCCGGCCCGCTTCAGGTTCCCCGCGAAAATCTCATCGGGATCGAAGAGGTAACTCACGACCTGCTGGAACCCGCTAAAATAGGAAACCAAATCCGGCGCGAGCTCGCCGTTGCGGGTGAAAAAACTCGCGAGCCCGCCGTATTCGATCGAGCGCGTGGCGTTCGCGTAGCCGCTCAGCTCCGCGAGCGCGATGATGTGCTTGTAGCCGAGAATCTCGAGGTGCGCGGCGGGGAACGATTCGCGGAGCAACCGCACCGCCGGCAGCGTGAGAATGAAATCGCCGATCGCGCCGCCGCGGATCACCAGGATGCGGCTCACGTCAACGAGCGGCGCGCCGGTTCAGTAGGCGACGACCGCGCAAACCAGGATCGCCAAGCCGAAGACCAGCCCGAGCGCGGAGAGCACGCCCCAGCGCGCGGCGTTCCGCGCGCACCAGTTGATCCAGTCGCGCAGCAGATACGGCATCGTGACCCAGAAAAGTCCCGCGACGATCAGCAAATACGCGAACACGGTCACGAGCAGCCGGCTCATTTCCGGGCGGAGGAAAGCCGCGTCGAGCATCGGCTCGGCCGCGAGCAGGCAGAGAATCCCAAGCGCGCGGACGGCGAGAAATTCATCGACGTATTTGAGCACAAGAAAATAGCCGACCGGCAGAATGATCAGGAGCGGACGGCGGAAGTTGGAAAATTCGCCCATCTCCATGGTGGCGAGGAGCCAGAGGCACCAGACGAGATCGACCGTGAGAAGCGCGGCGCCGGCGGTACGCGAGCGGGGAAAATGCGGCAGCCGCGCGCGCAGTTGCGGCACAAAAGCGAGGACGCTGAGAGCGGCGAGAAGCACGCCCACGATCAGGCCGACGGTGTGCAGGGAGAGATGGTAAATCATGAAACGAGAGCGACGGGCCGCAGAATCTCCGCTGTTTGGCCCGGAGCACAACCGGCCGCGGAATTTCGCCGCACCCCCGAAAGACTAAAGCCGGTCGAGTGGGTGACCTCCAATTCCAACAACTGTCCGATATCCGCGTCGTCGCCCTCGAAGACGACGATTTTGTTCGTGCGCGTGCGACCGGTGAGCCGCGCGGCGTTGGTTTTGCTCGGACCTTCGCAAAGAATTTCCACCGTGGTGCCGACGAGCTTTTCGCCGCATTTCTTCGCCGCCGCATCGACCACTTCGAGCAGGTCCTGGTTGCGCGCTTCCTTGGTTGCTTCGTCGAGTTGCCCGGCCATCTCCGCCGCGGGCGTCCCGCTCCGTTTGGAATAGCGAAAGACAAAGGCGTTATCGAATTGCACCTGCTCGACGAGGGCGCGAGTAAGCGCGTAGTCCTCTTCGGTTTCGCCCGGAAAGCCGACGATCACATCGGTCGTTAGGGCTACGCCCGGATGGGCCGCGCGGATCTGCTCCACCAGCCGCAGATATTTCTCCGCCGTATAGGTGCGATGCATCGCTTTCAGGATGCGGTCGGAGCCGGATTGGAGCGGGAGATGGATGTGTTCGCAAAGTTTCGGCAGCTCGCGAAAGGCTGCGATCAGGTCCGTGCGAAATCCGATCGGATGCGGCGAAGTGAAGCGCAGTCGCTCCAGCCCGTCGACATCGTGGATGGCCTCGAGCAATTGCACGAACGGGCTTTTGCCGTCGCGTTTTGGAAATTCGTGGCGCCCGTAGAGATTCACGATCTGTCCGAGGAGCGTCACCTCCTTCACTCCGCGCCTCACGAGTTCGCGCACTTCGGTTACGATCTCGTCGATCGTCCGGCTGCGCTCCGAGCCACGTGTCCGCGGCACAATGCAAAAAGTGCAGTGCATGTTGCAGCCCTGCATGATGGAGACAAACGCGGTCGCCTGCTGCGCGCGGAGCGTGTGCTCGCGGATCGTGGCCTGCGAGCCGGCTTCCTCCGCGGTGTCGACGATCGAGCAGCGCGGATCGTCCATCCGGCGCGTGCGTTTTTTCTCGATCAGCTCGTCGACGTAATCGGCCACCCGATGAAATTTTTGCGTCCCGACCACGAGATCAACGTGCGGCGCCGTGCCGAGCAACTCCGCGCCGCGTGCCTGCGCCATGCAGCCGAGAAAACCGAAAACGGTTTCCGGCCGCTGTTTCGCGATCTTCCCGAGCATGCCCATTTTGCCGATCGCCTTTTGGTCTGCCATGTCGCGCACGCTGCAGGTATTGAGCAGCACAACGTCCGCCTCCTGTTCGTTAGGCGCGGCTTCGTAGCCGCGATCGAGGAGCGAGCGCGCGACCTGTTCCGAGTCGCGTTCGTTCATCTGGCAGCCGTAAGTCTTGATGAAAAATTTCGGCATTTCGGGAGCGGCAACTTACACAAACCCTTCCGCGCCGCCATCGGCAGCGGGCGGGTTATTCGTTAGGCGGAGTCGCGAAACGATTTGGGAACGGGTTCGCCCTTAGCCGTTTCTGCACTTCACGATCGGTCCACGGGAAAGTGCCGGCCTCGTGGAAAAGAGCGACACCGATCACGCCGACGTTCCGGCTGTTGCGATATTTCTCCTGCGCGTAAGACTCGCGGACCGGGCTGAAACGAAACGCCGCCACTGCGTCGCTGCTCTGCCGGAAACCTTCCACCGCGAGCGTGCGGTGCGGTCCGATCACGTAGCCGCGTTTTCGGACCGAGGCCGGCCGGCCGTCGATCACATCGAGTCCGTCGACCGAGAGGACGGCTTCGAGCCGGAGGTCGCTCCGATTGCGCAGCACGATCGAGTAGCGGCGTCCTTCTTCGCCGATCACAAACCAGCGATCGCCGACGATCAACCCCGGAAGGAAACGGCCGCTCTGATCTTTTAACCCAACGGAAATGAGGCTCGCAGCGGGCCCGCTCAGGATTGGCCAGACCCGCCGGAACTGCGTCGCCGACGCCATCGCCTCGATCCCGGCGCGATCGTTGTAAAAGATCTCGGCGTTCGCGAGCGGCTGCCGCGGAGTCGCGCGCACGAAGCTGGTCCCGCTGGAGGCGGAGCGGCGAGTCTCGCCCCATTTTGTGCCGAGGCCGGGGCGATCGGGCGGCTGTTGCGCAAAAGCGGAACCGGCCGTCGCGTTCGATCGATTCAAGGAACCCGAAGGCGTCGAGCTGCAGGAGACGAACAGCAAGCCAAGGAGCAGGGAAAGGAGAAACCGGCACAGATTCATCCCGCGAGATTAGCGCAAGCTTCCGGCTTGCAAATCATGGACCGCGCACGGAATGCTCCCGCCCAACGCATGAATCACGAGACACCAGCCATCGGCATCATTGGCGGCAGCGGCCTTTACCAGATCGAGGGATTTACCAGTTCGCAGGAGCACGTGGTGGAAACGCCCTTCGGCGATCCCTCCGACGCGATCATCGGCGGTGAAGTCGCGGGCCGGCAGGTTTATTTCCTGCCTCGCCACGCGCGGGGTCATCGTCTGCTTCCGCATGAGCTGAATCACCGCGCGAATATCTACGCGCTCCGTTCGTTAGGCGTGCGCTGGATCATTTGCGTGACCGCCGTTGGCAGCCTGCAGGATAAATACCAGCCGCGCGACATCGTGTTCCCGTCGCAATTTTACGACCGCACGAGCCAGCGCGCGGAGCACACTTTTTTCGGGAACGGGATCGCGGCGCACATCGGTTTCGCGGAACCGATCTGCACGCCGCTCCGACAACTGCTCGCGGAGTCCGCGGCGTCGTTAGGCGTGACGGCGCACAACGGAGGCACCTACGTGAACATGGATGGCCCGGCCTTTTCCACCCGCGCCGAGTCGGAACTGAATCGCCGCCACGGCTTCGACGTGATCGGGATGACGAACCTGCCCGAGGCGAAACTGGCGCGCGAAGCCGAGATCGCGCTCGCGACGATGGCGATGATCACCGATTACGATTGCTGGAAAGTGGAGGAGGAACCGGTCTCGGTGCAGACCGTGCTCGGTCATCTCCTGGCGAACGCGGAAAGCGCGAAACAAGTGCTCGCCGACGTCATCCCGCGCATCCCGGCCGAACCAAACTGGCCAGAGCACCGGGCTCTCGACTCTGCCCTGGTCACGGAGCGCGCGCTTTGGCCGAACGAGACTCGGAATCGGCTCGACGCGATCCTGCACCGCTTCGCCTGAGCCGGTGCCTGTGCGCAAAACAGCATTTGCGCGCGCGTAAAACAATGCTTGCCGTCCCGAATTAAAATATAGTAATTATAACTTCCAACGGGGGCGGAGAAGATTTCGCCCACTAACGGAAACAGAATCATGAAGATCAAAATTGCCCTTTGCCTCCTGGTTGCAGCCCTCTTGCCAGCCTGCACCACGACGACAACCACTTCGCGGACGACCGCGACCAAGAGCGTGTCCTACGCCAACAACGCTTCGACCGAAGAGGCGGCACCGCCCGCTGAAGGTCCTTCCGAAGCGGATATCCCGTCCGAGGGTCCGCAGAACGTTGCGGCCAATCCCGCCTACGTGCCGACACCACTGCTGCGGCGCTCCGCAGCGACCGGCCCATAGTCGGCCGGTGCAAGGCGCCGCATGGCGTCGCCGAATTGCGCGATCTGCTCCTCGGTATGGGCCGCGCTGACGGTGATACGGAGGCGAGCCGCGCCACGCGCCACCGTAGGGTAGCGGATCGCCGGCACGAGAAAACCCTCCTGCTGCAGCGAGCGCGCAAGATCGAGCGCCCGTTGTTCGTCGCCCACGATCCAGGGTATGATCGCGCTGTTCGTCGCAGTGACTCGGCTTGGCGCCGCCGGTAATTTTTCGAGCAGCCGGACGATTCTTTTCCAAAGGGTGAGCCGGCGCGCCTCGCCTTCCGCGCTGGCGAGGAATTCGATCGCCGCCGTTGCGGCCGCGGCCAGCGCAGGCGGCGGCGCGGTGGAGAAAATGAAGGAGCGCGCGCGATTAATCAGCCAGTCGATCAGGCTGTGGGAACCGCAAACGTAACCGCCGCTGACTCCGAGCGCTTTGCTCAGCGTGCCCATCTGCACATCGACCTGCCGCTCCAGCCCGAGCTCGGCGGCGAGGCCGCGGCCGTGCGGGCCGATCACGCCGACGGCATGCGCTTCATCGAGGAGCAGGAGGGCGCTGAACCGGTTTTTCAGTTCGATTAATTCGCCCAGCGGCGCCTGATCGCCGTCCATGCTGAAGACCGATTCCGTGACTACGATCCGGCGCGCGTCCGGCAATTCGCGTTGCGCCCATTCGAGGTGGCTCTCGAGTTTGCCGAGGTGGTTGTGCGGGAAAACGCGGATCGTCGCGCCGCTCAAGCGCGCGCCATCGATGAGCGACGCGTGGCTGAGTTTGTCGAGAAAGATCACGTCATGCTTGGTCGCGAGCGCAGGCAAAGTCCCAACCGCGGCCGCGTAGCCGCTGCTGAAGGCGAGCGCCGCCGGCGCGCGTTTCCACTTTGCGATGGCGGCCTCGAGCAGCACGTGCGGCGATTGCGTTCCACTGACCAATCGTGAGGCTCCCGCGCCGACGCCGAACTTTTCGATCGCGGTGATCGCCGCCTGTTTCAGCAGCGGATCATTCGCCAGTCCGAGATAATCGTTCGAGGAAAAATTAACCAGATGCCGGCCAACGATCTCGATCTCCGAGCCTTGCGCGGTGCCGATCTCGCGCAGTTTGCGATGGAGCGAACGCGCCCGCAGCGCGTGGAGTTGCTCCTGAAAAAGATCGCTCACCGATCAGCACGATCGCGCAATCACATCGAAATCAAACCCCACGAGAGCAGCGCCGAGGCATCGCGCCAGACGCCCGCCTTGCTGTCGCCGAGCACGACCACGATCACATCGCGCCCGGGAATCGTGCCACTCGCAACCAGGCAATGGCCGGCCGCCTCGGTGTAGCCGGTCTTCATCCCGTTGCAGTAGGCGAGGCTCTTCAGGACTTTGTTGGTGTTCTGAAGTTCACGGGTGCGTCCGTTGGCATAACGAAAAACCAGCTGCGGCAGGCAGACGATCGAGCGGATCGTCGGGTTCGCGTAAGCGGCCCGCGCGATCAGCGCGAGGTCGCGCGCGGTCGTGTATTGATCGGGAATCGGGAGTCCGTTCGGGTTCACGAAATGCGAGTGAGTGGCGCCGAGCGCGAAGGCTTTCGCGTTCATTTTCGCAGCGAATTCCTCGATGCTGCCGGCGTTGTCCCGCGCCAGGCAACGGGCGACGTCGTTAGGGCTTTTCACCAACAGCGCGCGGAGCAGGTCGATCCGCTGATAGATTTCGCCCGGTTTGATATTCAGCCGCACCGGCTCCGCTTGGGTATCGACCTGCTCCACGGTCACGGGCTGATCGAGGTAACCCGACTCCGCGACGATCAGCGCGGTCAGAAGTTTTTGCGTGCTCGCAGCCGCGCGCGGTGCGTCGGCATTCTTCTCGTAAGAGAATCTGCCCGGAGCGGACATCGGTCACCATCACCGCGGCAGCGCGCGTTTTTGGGGCGCCGTTTTCTTCGCGCAGACCCGCCACCGGCGTCGGATAAGCCGCCGGCGTGGCGCTGGAGCGGGCCGCGGGCTCGTCCGCTTCTTCGGTCACCGCGGTGGCGCGCTTGACCGTGTGATGCTTCTTCTTCGGCTTCGAGGCCGCGACGCAAAGCAGCGCCATCAGCAGCGTCACGGGCACCGTGCAGTTCGCGGAGAATCTTCGCATCATGGCGATCAGACTAACGAACGACGCAAGGACCAGCAGGGATCGCGCCTAACGATCGCTTCCGCGCTGGATCAGCTCCACTTCGTAGCCTTCCGGCGCATCGATAAAGGCGATCGCGCCGCCGTTGCCATTCGGGTGGGGGCCGTCGGAAAGGGGATAACCTTTCGCCGCCGTCTGCTTCGCAAAGGCTTCGATGTCGTCCACCTCGAAAGCGAGATGAGTCAGGTCGGGCCCGACCTGCACCGGACCGCTCTCATCGAATTTACAGAGCTCGATTTCCTCCTCGCTCCCGGGCGCTTTCAGAAAAACCAGCTGCGAGCCGCGACCGGAAGTATGCCGGCGCACTTCCTCAAGGCCGAGGACGTCGCGGTAAAACGAAACCGTCTTCTCGAGGTCGGTGACGCGATAACGGGTGTGCAAAAGCTTCTTGATCATCTTTCTTCTATTGCGCCGGATGGCGGGTAATTTCAAATTCGACGCTCCCCGGCACGCTTTTCTTCATGCTCACACTCGGAATCGATAGCGGCACCAAAAGCACGCGCGCGCTGGTGCTCGATATCGAGTCGGGCAAAGTCGTCGCCTTCGCGCAGGAAAGCTACGGGACGATCGAAGGCCTGCCTCCGGGCCATGTGGAACAGGATCCGCACACGTGGATCGAAGCCGCGGAGAAGACCGTCGCCGCCTGCCTCGAGAAAATCGGCGCACGGCGGGGTGAGATCAAAGCCGTCGGCGTGAGCGCGCAGCAACATGGCTTCATCCCGCTCGACGAAGCGAACGAGCCGCTCCGCCCGGCCAAGCTCTGGTGCGATGTCTCGACCGCGGCGCAATGCGAGGAGTTCAACAAGGAATTCGGCGGCGCCGAGGGACTGATCGAGCTGACCGGCAACCCGATGCTGCCGGGTTACACCGCGCCGAAGATTCTCTGGCTGAAAGAAAACGAGCCGGCAAATTTTCGGCGCCTAACGAGTCTCTTGCTGCCGCATAATTTCCTGAATCTCTGGCTAACTGGCGAGCGCCAGATGGAATATGGCGACGCCTCCGGCACCGGGCTGATGGATGTGCGCACCCGCACCTGGTGCAAGCCGATCCTGAAATTCATCGACCCGAAACTGGAGGCGATGCTCCCGCCGCTGCGTTCTTCGAAACGACCGGCCGGGCTGCTCCGGAGCAGCCTGCGCGAAGCGTGGGGACTGGCAGACGATGCCCTCGTTTGCGCCGGCAGCGGCGACAACATGATGAGCGCGATCGGCACCGGGAACATCCGACCGGGTGTGGTCACGGTGAGCCTCGGCACGTCCGGCACGATCTGCGCTTTTGCGGACGAACCGGTGATCGATCCGAAGGGTGAAGTCGCGGCCTTTTGCGACGCGACCGATCACTGGCTGCCGCTCACCTGCACGATGAACGTCGCGCTCGCGACCGAGCAGATGCGCACGCTTTTTGGCTGGGATATCGCGACGATGGAGCAACGAGTGGAGGCCGTGCCCGCGGGCGCGGGCGGAATTCAGTTTCTCCCTTACTTGTTAGGCGAACGCACCCCGAATCTGCCGAAAGGCAGCGCCGTTTTCCGCGGCCTAACGACAGCAAACATGACCCCCGATTTCATGGCGCGCGCGGTCGTGGAAGGGGTCACGCTCGGGCTCGCCTACGGGCTCCGCCGGTTCAAGGATCTCGGGATCGCGCCGGAAGAAGTGCGGCTCACCGGCGGCGGCAGTCGCAGCGCGGTTTGGCGCCAAATCGCTGCCGACGTGCTCGGGTTGCCCGCAGTCGCGCTGAAGGTGACCGAAGGCGCGGCGTTCGGCGCCGCGATCCACGCAGCGTGGACTTATTGCCACGTGAAGGGAAAGCCGTTGAGCCTGGAAAAGTTGGTCGACGATCTGGTATCCGTGGACAAAAAATCGCGGGTCGAGCCGCGCAAAGAAGCGCAAACGCTCTACCGCGATCTGCTGCTGAAACAGATCGACCTGACGAAGAAGCTGAAGACCGGCGGCTACCTCTAGCGTCGTCGCAGGATTCCGGGAGCGGGAACCCGCAGCGAACCGCTTCTAGAGTTTGCCGCGAAGGTGTGAAACGTTAGGCGCGAGATGAAACTTGTCCTCGCCGCGACCGGAGCCAGCGGCACGATTTACCTCCAACGCCTGCTCGACCAGATTGACGCCAGCGAGCACGAAGTTCATCTCGTCCGGAGCAAACACGCGCGACAGGTCGAAGCCCAGGAAACCGACGGCCTCGTCGTCCCCGCGGGCGTAAAGGAACACGCCGAGAACGATCTCAACGTCCCCTTCGTTAGCGGCTCCGCGCGCTTCGACGCGATGGTGATCGCGCCCTGCTCAATGGCGTCGTTAGGCCGAATCGCCGCCGGCACGAGCGACAGTGCGCTCCTGCGCGCGGCCGATGTTTTCCTGAAAGAACGGCGCAAATTAATCCTCGTCCCGCGCGAAACACCGTGGAGCCTGATCCACGCGCGCAACGTCGTGACCCTGCTCGAAGCCGGCGCGATCGTGCTCCCGGCGATCCCCTCTTTCTACAGCCGGCCGCAAACGGTCAACGACGTCGTCGACACCGTGGTCTGGCGGATCATCGACCAGATCGGCCTGCCGAATCCGCGCGCCTATCGCTGGAAAGCCTCGTGAAAATCGAAGGCTGGCGCGCGCGCTGGTTGATCGCTTTCGGGCATCGGCTGCTACAAGTCTGGGCGCGGACTTTGCGCTTCGAGATCAACGACCGTGCCGGCGTGATCGGCGCGCCGCCTAACGAACGCTACATCGGCGCACTCTGGCACAATCGCCTGCTACTTCTGCCGTTTGTAATCAAACGCTACTTGCCTAACCGACGCGGCGCCGCGCTGATTAGCCCGAGCGGCGACGGCGCGCTCCTTGCCGATCTGGTCGAGCGCTTCGATTTCGAAGTCGTCAGGGGATCGAGTTCGCGCAAAGGCGCCAGCGCGATCCGCCAGCTCGCGGAGGTGATCGCGAACGGCAAAGACGTCGTGATCACACCCGACGGCCCGCGCGGTCCGGCTTACGAACTCGGACAGGGCATTGTCTTTCTCGCCCAGCAATCCGGCGCCGCGGTCGTCCCGGTGAACCTGGAATACTCGAGCTGCTGGCGGCTCCGCAGCTGGGATCGCTTCATTTTGCCGAAGCCGTTCTCCAAAGTCCGCGTGATCTTTGGCCAGCCTCACCACGTCGCCTTAACGAACAGCGAACCGGAGTTTGAAGGCGAGCGCATTCGTTTGCAGGAAGCGATGATGCGGCTAGTGGAACAGAGATGAATCTGATCGATGGCCGCGCGGTCGCGGAGAAAGTTTACGCGGAGCTGCGAGGCGAAATCGCCGCGCTGAAAGCGCAGGGCACGACGCCGGGACTCGCGGTGGTGCTCGTGGGCGACGATCCGGCTTCGCGAGCCTACGTGCGCTCGAAGGACAAGATGTGCCGTGAGCTCGGGTTGCATTCGGTGAAGCTGGAACTGCCGGTGGAAACGACGCAGGCCGACTTGCTGGCGCGCGTCGAGGAACTCAACCGCGACCCGGCGATTCACGGCATCCTCGTGCAGTCACCGCCACCGCGGCACATCGATGAAGGCGCGATCGTTAGGGCGCTCGACCCGGCAAAGGATGTCGACGGGTTTCACCCGCTCAATATCGCGAAGCTCGCGCTCGGCGACGCGACCGGTTTCGTCCCCTGCACACCGCTCGGCTGTTTGCGATTGCTCAAAGAAAGCGGCGTCGCGGTGAGCGGCGCGCATGTCGTCGTGCTCGGTCGCAGCATGATCGTCGGGAAACCGCTCGCGCTGCTCCTGATGCAGAAGGGCAACGACGCGACGGTCACCGTGGTCCACTCCCGGACGCGCCATCTCGCGGAAATCTCGCGCTTGGCGGATGTGGTGGTCGCGGCGATTGGGCAACCGGGATTCGTTAAGGCGGAGCACGTGCGGGAAGGCGCGGTAGTGATCGATGTCGGCATCAACCGCGTCGAGGACGCGAACGCTCCGCGCGGTTATCGGTTGGTCGGCGACGTGGCCTTCGACGAAGTCGCGTCAAAGACTTCCGCGATAACGCCTGTTCCCGGAGGCGTCGGCCCGATGACGATCGCGATGCTGATGGCGAATACGGTCAAGGCCGCACGACTTTTGTCGTCAGGAAGCGGAGCACCCGGCGCTCGTTAGGCAAAACCCGCAGCAGGCTGCTCGTGAGGCGCGGATGCTCGACCGCAACGCGCGAGAGCGCGTTGATCCAGAGCCTGCCGGCGTAGAGCTTGCGATGCCTCGCTGCGTACTGACGCGGATCTCCGGCGATGATCGCTTCCGCAGCGAGTTCGCCGGAACGAAGCGCGTAATAAATCCCCTCGCCCGTAAACGGCTCCACCACCCGCGCCGCGTCTCCGATGAGGAACAAGCCCGGTCGTTTCGCGGGCAGCGCGGCGCGAGCGAGCGGCGCGATGGTGCGCCAGGTGTGATCGGGGGAAATCGCGAACTTGTTCTCGGCCCAATTTCGAATTGTCGGCAAATCATGAGGCCGGCTGACAAGGCAAAGATTGAGCAAGCCGTCGCCGACGGGAGCCTGACCGGAGTAACCCTCGCGTAAAAGTTGCAGCACGATGCGATCGCCGAAGTCCGCCGGAATCGGCGCATGCGTTTGCAGCGCAACCCGGTCGCGGCCTTTGCGCGGCATCAGATTGCAGAGCTGGGCGACAGTGGAATTGCGGCCGTCGGCGGCGACCAGAAATTTCGCCTGCTCGGAAAAATTGTTCGTTTGCAGATACCACGTTTCGATTTCCCGCCGCACCGACACGAGCGTCTCGCCTTCCCGCACTTCCGCGCCTAACGAGAGCGCGCGGCGCTGCAAAATCTCGTCGAGCACGCTCCGGCGGATCCCGATCTCGGCGTCTGCTCCCGCCGGCAGCGGCGCGCTAATCGTCCGTCCACCGACGGAGATGAAATCCACTTGTGTCAGTTTCCCGTGCGGCGCGCGACGGACCGCGTCGGCCACGCCAAGGCGCTCGAGAGCGGGCCACGCGGTCGGGTTGAGGCAATCGCCGCACACTTTTTCCCGGGGAAAAATCGCCCGCTCGACAACCAGCGTGCGCAAGCCCGCGGCCGCGCAAACCGCCGCGCAGCTCGCGCCCGCCGGACCGCTCCCCACGATGGCGACATCCCACATTTGCGGGTATTCTCTCAGGACTGTGCCGTTGTCGAAGGAAAAGCCGGACCTGAACAAAAAGGTCCACGAGGTGCCGCACAAACCGGGCGTGTATCTGATGCGCGACCGTTTTGGCCGCGTGATCTACGTCGGCAAAGCGCGCGATCTGCGGAAACGGGTCGGCTCTTATTTCATGCCGTCGAAGATGGCGGTCGCCGATTTGAAAACGCGCGCTCTGCTCGAGGCGGTCTGGGATTTCGAGGTGCACACGGTCGCGAGCGAACCGGAGTCGCTTCTGCTCGAGGGCAAGCTGATCAAAGAATACCGGCCGCGGTACAACATTTCGTTTCGCGATGATAAGCGGTTTCTCGTCGTGAAAGTGGACCCGACGGAAGAGTGGCCGCGGTTTCGGTTGGCACGGTTCAAGAAGGATGACGGCGCTCGCTACTTCGGACCGTACGCGCACGCCGGCGCGCTCCGGCAAACGCTGAATTTCATGCGGAAGAAATTTGGTGTGCTCACGTTTGGGCGCGGTTCGCCGACGCCGCGGGAGTTGAAATCCTCGACCTACCAGGTGCCGATGCGGCTGAGCGAGATCAACGCCGAGACTTACAAGGAGCGGGTCGCGCAGGCTTCGGATTTTCTCGAAGGCCACTCACGCGAGATGATGAACGCGCTCGAGGAGGAAATGCACAAAGCCGCGGCGAAACTGGATTTCGAGAAGGCGGCGGAGTTGCGGAACATGCTCGAGGATCTGAAGCGGACGACGAAACCGATGCGGCGTTTCACCCGGCACAGTCTGCCGAGCACGATCGATCCCGTGGCGGACGTGCAGGCGTTGGCGGACGCGCTCCAACTGCCCACGCTCCCGCGCGTGATGGAGTGTTTCGACATCTCGAACATTTCCACCACGCATGTGGTCGCCTCGATGGTGTCGTTCCGCGAGGGCGTGCCGGATAAGAATAATTACCGGCGCTACCGGATTCGGACGGTGGAAGGGCAGGACGATTTCGCGAGCATGGCGGAGGTCGTGAGGCGGCGCTACTCGCGGGTGCTGCTGCAAGCGCGGGAGGCGAATCCGGAAGCGGCGGAGTTTTCGCAAGAGGACCCGGCAGAAGCGCTCGCGCGGCTGAGTCATCCCGAGCGCAGCCGAGGGATCCCGTCGGGCGATCGGGAAGAGACGCAGCCGGAGGGTCAGGGCCGGAGCTTTGAGGAAAATCTACGGGATCCCTCGACTGCGCTGCGCTCCGCTCGGGATGACAGTGGTGGGGCGGCGCCCACTACATTCGTTAGGCTGCCGGATTTGATCATTGTCGACGGCGGCAAGGGGCAACTCTCCTCGGCTTGTCGCGAGCTGCAGCGGCTCGGATTATCGGAGCTCCCGATCATCGGACTGGCGAAGGAGTTTGAGGAAATTTACCGGCCGGGACGCGCGATGCCGTTACAGTTGCCGGTGGATTCCGGCGCGCTCCGTTTGCTCCAGCGGATCCGCGACGAGGCCCATCGTTTCGCGAACGGTTATCACCAGCTCCTGATGAAGAAACGGATCGGCGAAAGCATTCTGGACGACTGCCCGGGTGTGAGCCAGAACCGGAAAAATCTGCTCCTGCGGAAGTTCGGTTCCGTGCAGCGCCTGCGGAAGGCGAGCGTCGAACAAATTGCGTCGACCGAAGGGATAGGCCAGAAGTTGGCGGAGGAAGTGCACCGTTTCCTGGAACGGCACTGATTCTTTTTTGCATGCGCGTTCGCGATCTTTTACTGCCCGGCCTGCTCTGCGCGCTCGCCCGCTTTTCGTTAGGCCAGGAAGCTTCTCCAGCCCTCGCCGCGCCGGCGGCGACGCCCTTCGAGGAATCGATCCAGCCGACTTTTGAAACGCAAAAGCAGGCGCGCACTTACATTCTCGATATCCCGGCGCCGCGTGGGCAGATCACGGATCGCAACGGCGTGCCACTCGCGCAGAACCGGCTGAGCTACAATCTCACGATCGATTTCCCGACCCCGCTCGATTTCGCCGACGCGCGCGTGCTCGATTTCGCGCGCGACAAAATCGCCGTCGCGGAAAAGCTCCTCGGCCGTTCGCTCAAGGTTTCCGACACCGCGATCCTGCGGCACTACCATAACCGCGGTTTCCTCCCGTTCGAGATCGCGCAGGACCTGAAAGAATCCGAGCGCGACGAGTTGAAAAGCGCCCTCTCAGGCGCGCTTTCGCTGAAACCGATTTACCTCCGGATTTATCCTAACGAAAGCGTCGCCGGCCAGATCATCGGCTACGTCGGGAAGACGAGCCGCAACGCGGATGGAATCATCCAGAACGGCCAGGTGCTCTGGCCGGAAACCGAGGGCCGCGAAGGACTGGAGCAGACTTTTAACAGCATGCTGACCGGGCGGCATGGGCATTACAAAGTGACCTTCGACCGCGACGGGAAGAAGACCTCGGATCGCGTAGTCGATCCGCCGGTGCCGGGCTACAACGTCGTCACCACGCTCGATCTCCAACTGCAGGAGAAGGCCGAGAAAGCGCTCGCAGCAAAAGCAAAACGCGGCGCGATCGTGATCATCGATCCGAACAACGGCGACATCCTCGCGATGGCTTCCTACCCGAGCTACGACCCGAACGAATTCGTGCCCTCGATCTCTGCGGCGAAATTCAAGGAGCTGCAAAACGATCCCGATATTCCGCTCCTGCCGCGCGCTTACCGATCCGCTTATCCGCCGGGCTCGACCTTCAAAGTCGCGGTCGGGATCGCGGCGCTCGAGACCGGCACGGTGACCGCTGAGGATCAGTACGAGTGCGTGCCGGAGATGAATGTGGGCAACACCACCTTCCACAACTGGAAACATACCGATCGCGGCTCGCTCAATTTCGTCGAGGCGCTCACCCAATCGTGCGATACCTGGTTTTACCAGGTCGGGATCAAGACCGGTGCGGCGCCGATCATGGATTGGGCGGCGCGGCTCGGTTTCGGCGCGAAGTGCGGGGTGCCGCTGAAAGGCGAAGTCGACGGGCGTCTGCCTAACGACGAGTACATGCAGAAAACGCATGGCCGCAGAATTCTCGGCGGCGACATCGCGAACCTCTCGATCGGCCAGGGCGATCTGCTCGTGACCCCGCTGCAGATGGCGCAGTCGATGGGGATCGTGGCGAACGGCGGAACGTTTTATCAGACCCGGCTGGTGCAGCAGGTGCAGACCGTGAGCAACGAAATCGTCGCGGCCTATTCGGTGCGCGCGAAAAAAGAAATCGGCGCCTCCCCGCAGACGATGCAGGAAATCCGCACCGGCATGGTGGACGCGGTCAACGCGCCGCTCGGGACGGCGCATCAGGCGAGCCTCGAGAAAGTTTCCGTGGCCGGAAAAACCGGCACCGCGCAGTGGGGTCCGAAAGAAAAAGAGCGGACCGCGGCGTGGTTTGCCGGCTTCGTGCCGGCGGATCACCCGCAGTATGCGTTCGCCGCGCTTTATGAAGGCGAAGTCGGGAGCACGGTGCACGGCGGCTCGGCGGCAGCGCCGATGATCGGTAAAATCCTCCGCGCCAGCTACGGCAAAGGGGGCGAGAACGAGAAAACGACCGACCAGGAATCGGACGAGTCCGACTAAATTTATGCCTAACGAACAGTCAGATTATTCCGCCGCCGCCCTTCTTATCGTCGGCCACGGCTCCACGGTGAATGCCGCCTCCAGCGCCCCGAGCCTGGTGCAGGCGCAGATGATTCGCGAGCGCGGACGGTTTCGGGAGGTGGCCTGCTGTTTCTGGAAAGAGGAGCCCAGTTTTCGCGACGCGTTGCTCTTTTTTCGCGACCCGGAAATTCGCGAAGTCTTCGTCGTGCCGAATTTCATCAGTGAAGGCTATTTCACCCAAACGGTGATCCCGCGGGAACTGGAACTCGCCGGCAGCCTAACGACCCGCGCCAATGGCCAGGTCTGGAAATATTGCGAGCCGGTTGGCAATCATCCGGGCGTGACCGATCTCCTCCTGCAGCGCGCAGGGGAGGTGGCGCCGGGCGTGCCGGAAGCGGAGACGACGCTCTTCATCGTCGGACACGGGACGGCCTTGAACGACCAGAGCGCCGTCGCGGCGAAGCGGCAGGTGCAGGCGATCAGCGCACTCGGGCGCTTCGCTTCCGTCCAGAGCGCCTACATGGAGGAGCCGCCACTGATCTCAGACTGGAGTAGCCTAACGAACTCGCCGAATGTCGTGGTCGTCCCGTTTTTCATCTCCGACGGTCTTCATTCCTACGAGGACATCCCGCAGCTGCTCGGGATCGCGCAGCACAGCTTCACCGGGAACCCGCACCGGCTCCACGAGCGCAATCTCTATTACGCGAGCGCGATCGGGACCGCGCCGGAGTTCGCGGAAATCATCGTGGCGCAGGCGGAGAATTTCGCGCCGCGCCCGCTTGATCTCCCGACCGAGGCGCAGACTGTCTCTGCGTAACCGCGCGCCCGTGAAAACCGACTCCACCAAACTGCTCCAGGATCTGGGCGCGTATGTGCTGGCCGATTCGCATCAGCCGATCTGCGCGAAGAAAGCCGCCGAAATGATCCAGGCGGAACGCGGCTATCGCTGGGTGGGGATTTATAAAGTGACGCGGGGCGAATGCGTGATCGTCGCGGGCACGGGCGAAGAGCCGCCTACCTATCCGCGCTTCCCGGCGACGCAGGGTCTCTGCGGCGCGGTCGTGGAATCGCGGGAGACGCTGGTGGTGCCGGATGTGAAAAAGGATCCGCGTTATCTGCCGACTTTCTGGAATACGCAGTCGGAGATCGTGGTGCCGATCATGGACGAGAAAAAAGGCCGCGTCTGCGGAATCCTCGATGCGGAGAGCGACCAGCTCGATGACTTCACCGAGGACGACCGGGACTTTCTCGAACATGCCGCCGTGCTCCTGGCGCGGGCCATCTGCAGCCCGAAAAAGCACGATGCCGCCGCCGGTTGAGCGGGCGCTCGCGGCCTGGGTCGCATCGGGCACACGCGGGATTGGACAAATCCTGATCGTCTCGCAGGAGGAAGCGTTTTCGCTTTGTCATCGCGAGGACGAAGGGAAGGAAGGGCTCGCGGTTTATCGCTCGCCTAACGACGCCGTGGAACTGGCGAAATTTGGCGACGACGGGAAATACCGGCCGCTGAAGACCGCGCCAAATCTGCGGCACGGCTGGCAGCTCGATCTCGAGAACGTGGCAGCTCTGCAGCGGGCGCTCGATTTTTTCTATCCGGGGCGGCTCGCGGCGCTGGCCGCCTGGGAAGCGAATCGGCTTCCGCGCACGCCACTGCGAGAGACGCTCGGCCGACAAACCGGCATGTACCGGGTCGCGGCAAAAATTTCCGACGAACAGATGGACGCAACCGTCGGCCGCGTCTGCCGCTCGCAGGGTGGTCAGCCGGGATGTCTGCGGACGATTTTGTGGCCGCGCGATGAGACCAAGGCGCGGCCGTCGCTCCGGCTGCCGCTGGATAAGTTCATCGCGCCCGGCGACCAGACCGGCAAAGGTGAAAACGTCATCCCGCTGCTCTGCCAGGAAGCGTGCAACATCCTCGTGGCCGAGGCGCGCAAGGTCGTGAAGGGCGAGTGATCTACCGGGCGCGGACGGTCGTTACGATGGACGGCCCGCCGATCGACGACGGTGCGGTCGCAGTCGACGGCGAACGAATCGTGCAGGTCGGGCGCTGGCCGGAAGTGAGCGGGCCCGAGGTCGTAGACTTAGGAGAAGTGGTTCTTCTTCCGGGTCTGATCAACGCGCATTGCCACCTCGATTTCACCGCGCTGCGCGGGGCGATCGCGCCGCAGGATTCGTTCGCAGGTTGGATTCGGCAGATTAACGCGAGACGCCGCGAGCTGACCGAAGAGGATTTTCTCGCTTCAATCGCCGCCGGCTTCACAGAGGCGCAGCGCTGGGGCACAACCACGATCGCGAACATCGAGTCGCTCCCGCAACTGCTCAGCCGGATGCCGCCGTCGCCGTTGCGGACCTGGTGGTTCCTGGAATTGATCGACGTGCGCTCGGATGCCACTCCAGAGGAACTGGTCGGCACCGCGATGACGCTGGGAAAACACGCGGAGCGGCTCGGCTTGAGCCCGCACGCGCCTTACACCGCCTCGTCGCGTCTCTCGCAATTAGCGGCGGCACAGGGCGTGCCGCTGACGATGCACGTGGCCGAGTCGCAGGAGGAAATGGAGATGTTTCGTGACGGTCGCGGGCCGCTCTTCGATCTGCTGCAAAGCCTGGGCCGGCCGATGGACGATTGCGGGAAAGGCAAAACCCCGCTCGCGACCATGTTCGCGCGGCAAACGCTGGACGACCGCTGGCTCATCGTGCACCTGAACGAACTGAGCGAAGACGATTTCGCGCGGCTCGCGCGTGCTCCGCGCTTTCACATCGCGCACTGCGCGCGGAGCAGCCGCTATTTCGGTCATCGCCCGTTTCAACTGGAGCGCTTGCGGACGCTCGGGTTCAACATCTGCCTCGGCACCGACAGCCTCGCGAGCAATGACTCGCTCAGTCTTTTCTCAGAAATGCGAGCAGTCCGCGACGTGCACTCGACTTTGCGACCACGCGAAATTCTCGAGATGGCGACGGTAAACGGCGCGCGCGCTTTGGGACAGGGTGACGCCATCGGTCGCCTCGCGCCCGGTTGCTTCGCCGACTTTATCGCGCTCCCGGTAAGAGGCAGCGGCGATGAAGTCTACGAACAAATTATCGACTGGAGCGAACCGGTTGAAGCGTTGAAATTCGCCGCAACCCTCGGCCCGTCCTGAGACGTATCATTCTCAAATTTGCCTTTCTTTTTCTCACGCCTGAAATAACCTCCGCTCCCAGACCATGGCCAAGATCATCATCATCGACGACGAGCCGGCAATGGTGGAGGTCATCGTGACGCTCTGCCGTGAGAAAGGGCATGAGGTATTTCCGTTCAGCTCCGCGGCCAAGGCGGTGGAGAAGCTCGACGAGATCGAGCCCCAGATCGTCATCACCGACGTGAAGATGGAAACGATGAGCGGGTTCGACGTGCTGCGGCATGTGAAGGAGCACCACAAGCAGACGCTGGTCATTCTCATCACCGCGTATGCGTCGGTCGATACCGCGATCGAGGCGATGAAGATGGGCGCGCACGGCTATGTGCCGAAGCCGTTCAAGATCGACGAGCTGCAAATGACGGTGCAGCGGGCCCTCGATTTCCAATCCACGATGCGTGAAAACACGTATCTGCGGAAGGAGCTCAAGAACAAATACAAGTTCGAGAACATTGTCGGCGCGAGCCAGAAAATGCAGAAGGTCTACAACCTGATCAACAAGGTAGCGGACACCGACAGCACGGTTCTGATCCAGGGCGAAAGCGGCACGGGCAAGGAACTGGTCGCGCGCGCGCTCCATTTCAACAGCAACCGCTCGCAACAGCCGTTTGTGGCGATCAACTGCAGCGCGCTCCCGGAAAATTTGCTCGAGTCCGAGCTTTTCGGTCACAAGAAAGGCGCCTTCACCGGCGCGGTCGCGGATAAGCAGGGCCTCTTCGAGGAAGCGAATCTCGGAACGATCTTCCTCGATGAAGTGAACTCGATGGCGACCTCGCTGCAGACGAAGCTGCTCCGGGTTTTGCAGGAACGCGAAGTGCGCCGGGTGGGCGAAAACAAAAGCATCCCGGTAAACGTGCGCGTCGTCGGGGCGACCAACGAGCCGCTCCAGGAAAAGATTCAGGACGGGACGTTCCGGGAAGATCTTTATTACCGGCTGGCGGTGATCCCGGTGGAAATCCCGCCGCTGCGCGACCGACTCGAGGACGTGCCGCTGCTGGTGCACCATTTCCTGCAGAAGCAGTCCGGTTCTGGCAACGAGCCGAAAAAGATCGATCCGAAAGCGGTGGAGCTGCTCTGCAAATACGATTACCCCGGCAACGTTCGCGAGCTCGAGAACGCCGTCGAGCGCGCCGGCGCGCTCTGCGAAGACGACCTGATCATGCCGGCCGATTTGCCGCCGCAGATCATCGATTTCAGCAAAGAGGAGGCGAGCCGCAAATCGAAAGACCGGTTGCCGGTCGGGCAATCGCTCGACGAGTTCATTCAGCAGCAGGAGCGCAAATACATCGACGCGACCCTCGCGCAGTATAAAGGCGTGAGGGAAAAAGCCGCGAGCGTGCTCGGCATCAGCATGGCGACGCTTTATCGCAAGCTGGAGCTGAAGGGGAAGAAGTAGCGCCGACGGCGGCCGGAAGGTCGAACCTCGAAGCGATTTCGAGAGTCGGGATTGATCGAAAACGGCGCCAATGCGCGCTCCTGTCGGATTTCGCCCATCCCTTGCGCCGGGCAACCGCGAATGGGATAAACAACGCCCGCCTCTACCTATGACACCTGTAAAAATCTGGCTCGGTAATCCCTATCCACTCGGCGCGACCTGGATGAAGAACGGCGTGAATTTCGCCCTCTTTTCCGAGAGCGCTGCTTCCGTCGATCTCTGCCTGTTTGATTCGCCCGATGCGCGCCAGGAAAACATCCGCATCCCGATGACGGAGCACACCGATCAGGTCTGGCACGTTTTCCTGCCCGACGTGAAACCGGGCCAGCTCTACGGCTTCCGCGTTTTCGGCCCCTACGATCCGGATCGCGGCCATCGTTTCAACAGCTCGAAACTGCTGATCGATCCTTACGCCAAGGCCATCGCGGGCCGGGTGAACTGGGCCGACGAGATGTTCGGCTATGTCGTCGGCGGGCCGGCGGAAGACATGGCGCGCGATTTCCGCGACGATGCCTGGGGGATGCCGAAGTCGGTCGTGATCGATCCGGAATTTGACTGGGGCGAGACGCAACGTCCACAGATCCCACTGCACAGCTCGATCATCTACGAGCTGCACGCCAAAGGCTTCACCAAGCTGAACGAAAAGGTTCCCGAGGAAATCCGCGGCACTTACGCCGGACTGGGGAGTGAGCCGGCGATTGCCTATCTCAAAGACCTCGGCGTGACCGCCGTGGAATTGCTCCCGGTCCACGCCTACATCAACGACAAGGCGCTGGTCGATCGCGGCCTAACGAACTACTGGGGCTATAACTCGATCGGCTTTTTCGCGCCCGACGCCAAATATTCCGCCAGCGGCGCGGTCGGCGGCCAAGTCAAAGAGTTCAAGGAAATGGTCCGCAATCTCCATGCGGCCGGCCTCGAGGTGATCCTCGACGTCGTCTACAACCACACCGCGGAAGGCAACCACCTCGGACCGACCCTCAGTTTCCGCGGGATCGACAACCAGGCCTACTACCGCCTCTCGCCGGAAGACCCGCGTTTCTACATGGATTTCACCGGCACCGGCAACACCTTCAATCTGCTCAACACGCGCACGCTCCAGCTCGTGATGGACAGCCTGCGTTATTGGGTGCTCGAGATGCACGTGGACGGTTTCCGTTTCGACCTCGCCTCCACTCTCGCGCGCGATGCGAACGGGGTGAACAAGCTCCACGCCTTCTTCGAGATCATTCACCAGGATCCGGTGATCTCGCAGGTGAAGCTGATCGCCGAGCCGTGGGACGTTGGCGAAGGCGGTTATCAGGTCGGCAATTTCCCGATCCTCTGGGCCGAGTGGAACGGCAAATATCGCGACACCATTCGCAGTTTCTGGAAAGGCGATGAAGGCAAGATCGGCGAAGTCGCTTATCGCCTCACGGGAAGTCCCGATCTCTACCAGACGAGCGGCCGCCGTCCGTATGCGAGCGTGAATTTCATCACCGCGCACGACGGCTTCACCCTGAACGATCTCGTCAGCTACAACGACAAGCACAACGAGGCCAACGGCGAAGAAAACCGCGACGGCGACAACAACAATCACAGTTGGAACCATGGCGCCGAAGGCCCGACCGACGACGCGGAAATCAACCAGCTCCGACTCCAGCAACGCCGCAATTTTCTCACTACGCTCCTGCTTTCCCAGGGCGTGCCGATGCTTACCGCCGGCGACGAATGGGCGCGCACCCAGCAGGGCAACAACAACGCCTATTGTCAGGACAACGAAATCAGCTGGCTCGACTGGGATCACAGCCACTCGCAGAAATCGCTCCTCGATTTCACGAAGCGGTTGATCAAGCTTCGGCACGATCATCCGGTTTTCCGGCGCCCGAAATTTTTCCAGGGCCGGCGGATTCGGGGCTCGGAGATTCGCGACGTGATGTGGTTCACACCCGGCGGCGCGGAGATGAACGACGACGAGTGGAACTCGCCTTTTGTCCGCTGCCTCGGGATGCTCCTGAGCGGCGACACGATCGACGTGCAAACTTTCAAAGGCGAGCCGATCCGCGACAACACCTTCCTGCTCCTGATCAACGCACACCACGAGGCAATCCCCTTCGTTCTGCCCGGCCAGAAAGATGTGGCGTGGCAGCTCCTGCTCGACACCGCGTCCGAGGAAGGCTTCTTCGCCGACCCGCAAAATCGCGTCTCCGGTGATGACGTCGAAATCCAGGGACGCGCCACGATGCTGCTCAAGCTCGTGACTGGTTCCACCGCGCAAGCACGGGCCGAGTCGTGGAAAAAACGTGAATTTGCCGCGCCGAAAAACGGCGACGCCAAATCGGGAACCAAGGAACCCGCGCCCGCGAGCGAAGTCTAGAGACTGCGGGGAAGCGGCGCGCAAAAGCGGGCGCGGGCGCGATCTTATGGTGCACTCATGACACCCACATCACTCATCATCGTAGCGGATCGCGGCAGCATGAAAGCCTACCGCGTAGCCGACACGCCGAATCGCGGCCCCAGCCTTCAGCTCATTCAGGCGCTTGAAATCACCGGCGCTCATCTCAGCACCGGGGAAAAGGTTACCGACCAGCCCGGCAAATTTCCCATGAGCGACGGCAGCGCTTTTCACGCGACCTCGGTCGGCGAACGCACCGGGCTCGAGCTGGAAAACGAAAAACGCGAAGTGCGGCAACTGGCCGACTACATCACTGAGATCGTGGAGAAAGAAAAAGGTGTCGGCTGGTCGTTCGCCGCGCCCGCTTCGATCCACAGCGCGGTCACCGAGTTGCTCCCCGCGCCCATCCGCGACCGGGTCGTCGAGCATGTGAAATCCGATCTCGTGAAGATCGAGCCGGCGAAACTCGCGAGCCATTTCCGCTCGCTCCAACCGCTCTAAGGCGGCACCTTGCTCTATGCAGTTACCTGTCGAAATCTCGTATCGCGGCGTCGAAAAATCCGATCAGCTCGAAGAGCACATCCGCAGCAAAGCCGCCCGGCTCGATCACTTTTGCGATCACATCAGCCGCTGCGACGTCGTCGTGGAGCATCCGAATCACGCCCAACATTCCGGTAACCCTTTCCGGGTGCGGATCGACCTCACCGTGCCGCCCGGCCACGAACTCGTCGCGGAAGAAAAGCAAAACGCGCACGAGATGCATGAGCCGTTGAGCAAAGTGATCAACGACGCGTTCAAGACGATGGAACGCCAGCTCAAGACCCTGGTCGAGAAACAGCGGCGCGGGTAGCCCCCGATCTCGTCAGCGTCTCCCAGAAAAAGGAGTCGGCTTGTCCTGCCGAGCGGCAGTCGCAAGATCCGCGCGAAAATCTTTCCGAAAAAAATCTCTTGTCATCTCTAGTTGTTTAGTAGACTTATCTCTTAAGTCTACTTGTTCACTAGAGAATGAACCTTTCCAAACGCAGCGAATACGCTCTCCGCGCCCTGATCGATCTCGGGATCGCCAAGGAGCTCGGCCGCCCAATCCTCCAGGTTTCGGAGTTGGCCGCGAAGGAGAAGCTCCCAGTCAAATTTCTCGAGCAGATCCTGACCCAGCTCCGCGCCGACGGTTACGTCGAGACGAAGCGCGGCAAGCATGGCGGCTACGCCCTCGCAAAATCGGCCGCGCGGATCAAGCTCGGCGCGGTCATCCGCCTGCTCGACGGCCCGCTCGCGCCGATCGCCTGCGTGAGCCAAAGCGATTACCAGCGCTGCACCTGCCCTGATGAAGCGCATTGCGGCCTGCGCATGGTCATGCTCGACGTGCGCAACGCGATCGCGCGCATTCTCGATCGCTACACGCTCGCGCAGGTGGTCGAGATCACTCTGCGTAAAATGCGCCGCGACAAAGTCGCCGTCCCTTTCGCGCGTCACTCATTCGGTCTCGAGGAGCTGCTCCAGTCATGAACCAACCCGAACCGGAGTGGCTCGCGCTCGTCCGCGAGAAAGTCGA
This sequence comes from uncultured Verrucomicrobiae bacterium, assembly GCA_963742845.1. GTDB lineage: Bacteria > Verrucomicrobiota > Verrucomicrobiia > Chthoniobacterales > UBA10450 > Palsa-1392. The sequence goes on from CAVUNK010000009.1 coordinate 1,007,044, forward strand.
AAGCCTGCGCTACGGCGTCGTGCAGATCGTGATTCACGATTCCAAAGTCACGCTGATCGAGCGCACCGAGAAGACGCGCCTGAACCCAATTTCCGACCGACCAGACACCCTGGAGGAAGCCAGCCACCCGAGCAGCCCGCACCGGATCACCGGACGGCTCTCATCCTGAAAATGACTTCTGATGAAATCCAAAATTACCCAACGTTGGTTTGGTCTCGGCAGCGCCCTGCTGCTCCTGCTTGGCGCGCCCTTCGCGTCGGCGGAAAATAAGGAAACGGTCCGCTTCGGCCATTTCCCAAACATCACCCACGCCCAGGGCGTGATCGCCCACGGTCTCTCGCGGCAGGGCAAAGGCTGGTTCGAGCAACGTCTCGGACCTGACGTGAAGATCGATTGGTTCACCTACAACGCCGGCCCTTCGGCGATGGAAGCGATCTTCGCCGGCTCGCTCGATGTCACCTACGTCGGCCAGGGTCCGGCGCTGAATGCCTATCTGAAATCCGAAGGCGAAGAGATCCGCGTGATCGGCGGCGCGGCCACCGGCGGGGCGGCTTTGGTCGTTAGGCAAGACGATGGGATTAAGAGCCCGGCTGACTTCCGCGGCAAGATCATCGCGACGCCGCAGCTCGGGAATACCCAGGACATTTCCTGCCGCGCATGGCTGAAAGCACAGGGGTTCAAAGTCACGCAGACTGGCGGCGAAGTGAAGGTGCTGCCGGTGGCAAATGCCGATCAACTGGCGGCATTTCAGCAGAAGCAGGTGGCCGCGGTCTGGACGGTGGAACCCTGGGTGACACGGCTCGAGCGGGAAGCGAACGGCCGCGTTTTCCTCGAGGATAAGGAGGTGCAAACCACCTGGCTGGTCTCGAGCGCAAAGTTCCTCCGCGAACATCGCGATCTCGCGCAGAAAATCGCCGCCGCGAATGCGGAGCTGACCCAATGGATCGTCGCCAATCCAGCCGAGGCGCAGAGAATTCTCGCTGCTGAATTGAAGCAGGAAACCCGCGCCACGATCGCGCCGGAGGCGATCGCGCAGGCCTGGAAGCGGATCAACTTCACCACGGCGATCGCATCGCAACTGGTGACCAAGGCGGTTAAAGACGCGCAGGATGCCGGTTTCGCGCGTGGCGCGAGCGACACTTCGAAACTCCTCGCCATCCCCTAACGAGAAAAGGACTTACCCAATGTATTTCACTCATACCATTCAGCTCCCGCGCACGGCCGAGGTTGATCCCAGTTCCTCGGTCCGCGAGGAATTGCGTTTCCTGCCACCGAGCAAACTCACGGTCGAGAACGTTTCCAAAAGCTTCAAAAGCCGCACTGGTCCGGTGCAGGCGCTCGACCGGGTCAGCCTGCAGGTCGGCGAGGGCGAATTCGTATGCCTCGTCGGCGCGAGCGGCTGCGGAAAATCGACTCTACTCAACATCATCGCCGGCCTCGAAAAGCCTGACGACGGCACGGTCAAAGCCGACGGCGACCGCGTCACCGGTCCTGGGCGCGAGCGCATGGTGATGTTCCAGGAGTCGGCGCTTTTTCCGTGGCTCGACGTCCTCGGCAACGTTCTCTTCGGCTTGAAAATGAAGCCGCACCTGACGAACAAGGATCGCAAGGAAGTGGCCCGCTATTACCTCGAATTGGTCGGTTTAAGCCGCTTTGAACGTTCCAACATCCACGAGCTGTCCGGCGGGATGAAACAGCGCGTCGCCCTCGCCCGCGCGCTCGCGCCGAATCCGCGCATGCTCCTGATGGACGAGCCGTTCGCCGCGCTCGATGCCCTAACAAGAGAACAACTTTACGGCGATCTCCAGGAGATCTGGGCGAGCCGGCGCAAGACCATCATCTTCGTCACCCACAACGTCCGCGAAGCGGCCTGCCTCGGTGATCGCGTGCTTCTTTTTTCGCCGCATCCGGGACGGATTCGGGAGGAATTTCAAATCCAATTGCCGCGGCCGCGCGACATCAACAGCCCGGAACTGGCCGAGTACGCCAGCCGGATCATGCGCTCGTTAAAGGGATTCAAAGAAACCAATGGGGAGGTGGCAGAATGAAACGCTTTTTCTTTTCGCTCTTGTTTTTCGCGGGCCTGCTCCTGCTCTGGCAGGGCGTCGTCTGGTTGCGGCTTTGGTCTCCGGTCTTGCTGCCGGCCCCGATCAAAGTGGTGGAATATCTCCAGGCCGCCGCCGCTGACGGCACGCTCTGGCAGGCGATGGGCATCACGGTGAAACGCTTATTGTTAGGCTACATCATCGGGCTCATCGGCGGGATTCCGCTGGGGTTGCTGACCGCGCGCTGGACCGTGCTCCACGACACGGTCGGCACGCTCGCGCTCGGTTTGCAGACGCTGCCGAGCGTCTGCTGGGTGCCGCTTGCGCTCCTGTGGTTCGGGCAAACGGAAGCGGCGATGCTTTTCGTCGTGGTCATGGGCACGCTCTGGTCGGTCGTGATCGCGACTGATACCGGCGTGCGCCATGTCCCGCCGATCTATCGCCGCGCCGCGCTCACCATGGGCTCGAAAAATCTCCACATCTGGCTGCGCGTTATTCTGCCGGCGGCGCTGCCCTTCATCGTCAGCGGGATGAAACAGGGTTGGGCTTTCGCCTGGCGTTCGCTCATGGCGGCGGAAATTTTTGTTACCATCCTAAGTGGTTTCGGGCTCGGACAGCTCCTGCACTACGGTCGTGAACTGAACGCGATGGACCAGGTGATCGCGATCATGTTCGTCATCGTGCTCATTGGTTTGCTCGCGGATAAAACGCTCTTCGCGCCGACCGAACGCTTCCTCCATCGCCGCTGGGGTACGAGCCAATGAAGGCGCCGACCAAAACCAGCGCCGCCTGCGAGATCACGATCCAAAACGAGTTCGGGCTTCATGCCCGGCCGGCTGCGGAGTTCGTTAGGCAAGCGAACACCTTTCGATCCGAAATCTGGCTCGTGACCAAAGCCGGCCGCTTCTCGGCGCTCAGCCTGCTCGAAGTGATGCGCGCAAATCTCGACCAAGGAGCAACCGCGCGCCTCGAGGCGGTAGGAGTGGACGCCGAGAAAGCGATCGAGCGCCTGGCAAAAGTCGTGCGGCAACTGCGCGACGACTACGATTAACGCTTCGGCCGCGCTACGAGGATGCCGGTGTCGCTGCGATAGCGCGCGAGATATTTCGCGAGCTCGGTGTCGACCACGACCTTGCCGTAGTTACTCGGCGAAGAGGCGTGCATGAAATGGAGCACACCGTCTGGAGTGCGGTAGGCCAGCCCGACGTGCGAGGTCGAATACAACCCCGGTCGATCGCGCGAAATGATTCCGATGATGTCGCCGCTTTTCAGCTTCGACTCGATCCGCGCGACATGATTTTTCGGGATCTGATAAAGCGGCCGGCTGCTCACGCGCGCCTCCATTTGGCCGAGCGGTCCGAGCAGCGCCGGGTTCGCCTTCAGATAGCGATAATGTTTCCAGCCGAGCGTCATCTCGCGCGCGGCGTGGTTCACTTCCCGGCCGCCGAGTTCCCGTGTGAGATCGTCGACGAGACCGCGCCGATCGTTGTCCGCCAGCCAGTCCTCGAGGTAATGCAGCCGCGAGAGATATTCGCCGGTGCAGACGCCGCCACGATAGCGATCGAGCTCGACGTAATGAAGCAGCGTACCCGGCGTCCAGGCCGGTTCGATCTCGTTCAGCATCCGCGCGAAGCCGAGCGAGATCTCGAAAAAGGTCCAGCAATCCATCCCGTTGAAATTGACCGAGGCCGCTTCGACCCGGTCGTCGATCTCGAGGGTAAAAGATTTGTAGCGGGTGCCGAGGAGCGCGTGCCCGACCGCGGCGGTCCGTTCGCCGATCGGGAGCGTGCGCCAGTTGTTCGCCTTCGCTTCCGCAACCACGCGATCAAACGCGTCGCGTCCACGAAAGACGGTGTCGAAAGGCAGATTCGCGGCGCTCGTTAGGCAAACCGGCGCCGCGCAGAGCAGGAAGAAAATGAAAAGGATCCTGCGCATGACCGAGACGTTTCGGGAGAATGCCCACGCGCGCAAGAAGCCGCGCTTTATTTCGCGATCAGCGGCGCCGGCACGAGGAGCACGGGGCGGCGGCTCGCCTTCAGGATGCCCTCGGTCACGCTCCCGACGAGGAGGTTGTAAACCGAACCGTGCCCGTGCGATCCCATCACGATGAGATTCACGGCCAGCTCGTCCGCCGTCTTCAGAATCTCTTCGACCACATCGCCGTCGCGTTCGTGGGCAGAAGACGGCACGCCCTGCCGCGTAAGATCATCCGCGAGCGTTTCGAGCCGGCTGGGGTGCTTATCGTTAGGCGGTTCCGCACCGGAAAACGGCGGCGGCACCATCGCCATTCCGCCGGTCATGCTCATCTCCGGAATTCCCATCCCGGGATAACCAATCGTCGCCGCTGGAAAGACTGGGACGGTGGCGAGTTCGCGCACGTGCACGAGATGCAACTCCGCCTCGAACGCGCGCGCCATCTCGCGCGCGAGCGTGAGAACAGGTTCCATCGCGGGAGAAAAATCGACCGGAACGAGAATTCTTTTCATGAGCGTAACCGCTTGAGAATGAGGGTGGGCGCCGCGCCGGTCAAGGCTCGCGGCCCCTGACAAAACCGGTGCGCGACGCTAATCTCGCTCGTGGAGGATCTCTTCAGCGAACTCGAACCCGCCGCGGCACCGGAAGCGAGCAAAAGCGCGCCGCTCGCCAGCCGGATGCGACCGCGCACGCTCGAAGAATACGTTGGGCAAAAACACATTCTCGCGCCCGGCAAGTTGCTCCGGCGCGCGATCGAGGCGGACCGGTTGCCGTCGGTAATTCTCTCCGGCCCGCCCGGCACCGGGAAGACGACCCTCGCGCAAATCATCGCCGCGATGACGGAGTCGAAGTTTGAAAAGCTGAGCGGAGTCGAGAGCAACGTCGCGGAGATGCGCAAGGTCGTGGCCGCGGCGACGAATCGGCGACGCACTTCCGGCCAGCGGACGATTCTGTTCGTCGACGAAATTCATCACTTCAACAAGGCGCAGCAGGACATCCTCCTGCCCGACGTGGAGAGCGGAAATCTCCGGCTGATCGGCGCGACCACCTACAACCCGTTTTTCTATGTGAACAGCGCGCTGGTTTCCCGCTCCCAGGTTTTCCAGCTCGAGTCGTTAGGCGTAGCCGACCTTGAAGAATTGATCGATCGCGCGCTCGCCGACGAGGAGCGCGGGCTCGGGCAGCATCGGGTGAAAATTGACGCGGAGGCGAAACGTCATCTCGCGAAGCTGAGCGACGGCGACGCGCGAAAATGCCTGAACGCGCTCGAGATCGGCGTCCTGACCACGCCGCCTAACGAGAAGGGCGTGATCCATGTTCACCCTCAAAGTTGCCGAGGAAAGCATCCAGACGAAGGCCGTGGTCTACGATCGCGCGGGCGATGCGCACTACGACACGATTAGCGCGTTCATCAAAAGCATGCGCGCGTCCGACGAGAAGAACGCGGTCTACTGGCTCGCGAAAATGCTCCATGCCGGCGAGGATTTTCGCTTCATCGCGCGGCGGATTGTGATCTTCGCGAGCGAAGACGTCGGACTCGCCGATGCACAGGCACTCCCGCTGGCGATCGCGACCCAGCAGGCGGTGGAATTTGTCGGGATGCCGGAGGCGAAGATCCCCCTCGCCCACGCGGTCTGCTACATGAGCCGCGCGCCGAAAAGCCGCGCAGCCTACGACTCGTTAGGCGCGGCGGCCGAGGAGGTCGAGACGAAGCACACCCAGCGGGTTCCGGAGAAGTTGAAGAACAAACATTTCCCGGTTAATCCAGAGCGCTAAATTTTGAGACTCTCGCACAAGGTCGGAAAACTTTTTCAGCCGCTCACTTATCGCCGCTCGTGGCGGCGCATCCGGCGCGTGCTTCATCCGATCCCGCTCGCCCCGTTGCTCGCGAAAGTGGACCAAGAGCGGCTCAGGAAGTTGCAGGCGGAACTCGGCGCGCCGCCGCCCGACGCGCCCGCGAGCTGGCGGCATTATGCGAAGTATCTCGAGCTGGAAAAATATCTGCAGCTGAATATTCGGCGGGTGCAGGATCTCAACCTGCATCTCTCGGCGCCGAAGGAGATTCTCGATATCGGCTGCGGCGGCGGCTTTTTTCTCTACGTCGCGCAGGACCAGGGACATCGCGGACTCGGCTTCGATACTGGCGGGATTCCGGTCTTCGATGAGCTGGTCGATTTGCTGGGCGTCGAACGCGTGATTTATCGAATCGAGGCGTTTGAGCCGATGCCGGATTTCGGGCGGAAATTCGATTTGATCACCGCGTTCTCAACTGCCTTCCACGGCGGGAAAGACAACTCATGGCGCTGGGGCGCGAAGGAATGGGATTTCCTCGTCGCGGATCTCGAGCAGCATCTGAAACCCGGCGGGCAGATTTTTTTCGGTCTCAACCCCGCCTACGGCGGCGAGTATTATACCCCGGAGATACTCGAGGTATTCAAACGGCGCGGTGCGGCCGTGGAGCGCGAGAACGTGCTCTTCCCGCCGACGCCGTCATAGGCGGTAGAGCATCGTCACCAGGAGCTCGACCGCGAGCAGCCAGACGAGGATGACCTGCCAGAGACGCAGGTTGCGCACGGCCCGATGATCAGCCACGACTTCCGGGTCGGGCTCAAAGAAAAGCCGGCGGCGAATCCGAAAAATATAGACGCCGGCCACCAGGACCAGAAAAAGGCAGACGCTGAAGAAAATCCGCAGCGCAAAAACCGAATCCTGATGGGAATGGACGACAGCGAGCACCACGCCTATCGATTCGTTAGGCGGGGGCACCACTGAGACCACCACCGAGCGGCGGGGCGACGTCCGGCGCGACCACAATCTGTTTGGGCGGCTTCTCCGGCGCCATCCGCTGACCGGTCGGCGGAGGCGGGGCGGGCGGCGGATTCATCATCCGGCCATGCTCGATCACGTCGCGAATTTGCGCGCCATCGAGGGTCTCAAATTCGAGGAGCGCTTTCGCGATCACTTCAAGTTTGCTCCGATTCGCCGTCAGGATTTCCGTCGCGCGCGCATAGGCGTCGTCGACCAGTTTGCGCACTTCGCGATCGATCTGCTCGGCGGTCGCTTCGCTATAATCGCGGGCTCGGGAAATGTCGCGGCCGAGGAAGACGTAGTCTTCGTGCTCGCCGTATTCGACCATGCCCATCTTCTCGCTCATGCCCCACTCGCAAACCATTTTGCGGGCAAGGCGGGTGGCCATCTGGATGTCGCCGCGGGCGCCGCTGGTGACGTCACCAAAAACAATCTCCTCCGCGACCCGGCCACCCATGCTGACGACGAGATCGTCGAGCAATTCGTTGCGGCGCTGGGTGTATTTATCCTCGAGCGGGAGCCACATGGTGCTGCCTAACGACGGCCCGCGCGGGATGATCGTGACCTTGTGCAGCGGCTCGGTGAACTCGAGCATCTCGAGCAGGAGCGCGTGGCCGGCTTCGTGGTAAGCGGTGTTGGTCTTTTCCTTTTCGCTCAACGCCAAGCTGCGGCGTTCCTTGCCCCAACGGACTTTGTCGCGCGATTCTTCGAGCTCGGAAAGAGTAATGCCTTTGAGACCACGACGCGCCGCGAGGAGCGCCGCTTCGTTGATCACGTTCGCGAGCTCCGCGCCGGAATAGCCGGGCGTGCCGCGCGCGACGACGCCCAGGTCGACGCCTTCCGCGAGTTTCACCTTTTTGGAATGGACACGAAGAATCTCCTCGCGGCCTTTCACGTCCGGCAGATTAACCGTGATCTGACGATCGAAACGACCCGGGCGCAGCAGCGCGGGATCGAGCACATCGGGCCGATTCGTGGCCGCGATGATGATGACACCTTCCTGGGTGTCGAAGCCGTCCATTTCGACGAGGAGCGCATTCAGCGTCTGCTCGCGTTCGTCGTGACCACCGCCGACGCCGTGACCACGATGGCGGCCGACCGCATCGATTTCATCGATGAAAATAATGCAGGGCGCCGACTTTTTCCCCTGCTCGAACATGTCGCGCACGCGGCTCGCGCCGACGCCGACAAACATTTCCACAAAATCCGAGCCGCTGATCGAGAAGAACGGGACGTCCGCTTCGCCGGCGATGGCGCGGGCGATCAAAGTTTTACCGGTTCCCGGAGGTCCGACGAGGAGCACGCCCTTCGGAATACGTCCGCCCAGTTTCTGAAACTTCTTCGGATCGCGCAGGAACTCCACGAGCTCCTGCACTTCGTCCTTCGCTTCCTCGACACCGGCGACGTCCTTGAAAGTGATCTTGTTTTTATCTCGCGCGAGCATGCGGGCTTTTGACTTGCCGAAATTAAGCGCGCCTTTACCGGCCATCCGGATCTGCTGTCGGAAGAGGAAATAAAGAATCAGCAGGAAAAGCGCGATCGGCACGAAACCGATGACGGCCTGCGCGAGCACGTTGGACTCGGTGCGAATGGCCGGCTGCATTCCGGCAGCTTCCAGTTTCGCCTGCAGGTCGGTGGTGAAGTTGAGATAGATCGTCGTGCGAAACGGCACCTGCTGCGCGGGGGCGTTGCCGACGCCGGGCCGGGTGTAAGCGCCGCGAATGCTCTGGGTCGGACGACCGTCCTCGACCACGAGAATGAGCGGATACTTCGGATCGTTGACGATCTGCTTCTTATCGAGCAGCTCGAGGAACCGGTTATAAGGAACATTCTCCTCGCTGCTGTAGCCCGTGCCGCCACGGAACAAAATCGCGAGCCCGATCAGGGCAAAAGCGATCGCGAAAAGGATGACGCCGCGCCAATTGAAATTGGGGTCGCCACCACGGGGTTTGTTGTCTTTGGAAGAGTTACGATCAGGCTGGGCCATAGGAGAAATCGTGCGGAGATCGCACGGGCGGAAAAACTATCATGAAGCGTTTGGCAATGCAAAAGAGCAGGAGCCGGGCCGGAGCCCGTTACCGAGGCAGCTATTTCCCTGGGAAGAGATGGTTAAAGTTATCACGTGAAATGCGTCCCTGCGCTGCGTCTTCTGACAGCGCGCTGCCGTCAGCGTTCATTGCGTCTCCGGACGGGCACGGGTAATTTCCGCGCAGCACCGCATGTCAGAACTCGTCTCATCAGTCGCCGATCGAATCGATCGCGCGGTTCAGCGCATGACGCCGCTGGCCTGGCGCCTGCGCCGCCGGGGCCGGCGCTGGATGCGCCGCGCGATGCGCAAACCGCGCAGCGTCTCGGAAGGGCCGAACCTGCTGCCGTTGCTCATCCAGGTGCTGGCGAGCTTCTCGAAAGCGGATGGCGTCCTGCTCGAGGAGGAAATCGATTCGTCGTTAGGCTTCCTGCGTTACGACTACCCGGAGACGGTTTACTCAGAGCTGCGGATGCTCTTCCGCCAGGCGCTTTACGAGCAGCAGGATCTCTCCGCGATGGCGCAAAAACTCGCTGCCTCGCTCAGCGCGGATCGCAAAATCATGCTCGGGGTGCAGCTCTACGATCTGATTTCACAGGCCGGCCTGAAGCAGGAACAGGTCGTGGCCTTTTACTCGTTCATGTCGCAGCTCGGGATGGCGGCGCAGGCGATCGACATCGTTTACCAGCTCAACGCCTCCGAGGAATCCGACCCGGGCGTTTACCAGCGCGGCGCTTCGCCGCTCGAGGCGATTTCCTTCGGGCCCAACGGCCAATCCGACGTGGCGCTGAAAAGCCTGAGTGGCGGCGACCGGCTGCTCGCGTTTCGTTATCATGACCTGATCCTGCTGAAAAATTACAGCACGCAACAGGTCTCGGTGCGTGGTCGTCCGCTCGCGCGCGGCGGGTTTTGCCGAATCTATCCGGGGCAGCGCATCCTGATCGGCGACCAGGTGCTTTCGTTCCAGGATCTCGCGACCTATTTCAACGCGAAGAAGAACATCGCGCTCCCACGGATTTTCGTGCGGGTGAATCGCGACTCCGATGAAGTGGAGATGGAGCGCTCGAAGACGCGCGACAGTTCACTCGAGGTGACCTTCGGTTTGAAGGTGCAGGTGAAGGCGCTCCGCGATGTCCGCGCGACCTTGAACGGCGTGAAACTCAAAGCCGGCACGAAAGTCGACGCCGCACTTGAGGATCGGATCGTATTCCACAACGACACCGAGCTCGATCTCGCCGATCTCCGCCGCCGGGCGCGCGCGCTGGGCGGACGTTTCCAGCTCAAAGCCTCGAAGTCGGAATACCTCGTCTCGAACAACCCGAGTCTGCTCGAGGAGGACGACATCCTGCTTTCGCCCGGGACCGCGGGCGATGTGCTCCTGAAGATTCTCTGCGACTACGACAAGCGCGTCGGGGTGCTCGAAGTGCTGGAATCCGACCGCCCGATCATGGTCGGCGATGTCGCCGTGCGCTCGACTGCGCCGCTCGCCGATGGCGACACCATCCGGATCGACGTCGGGCAATTTCTTCGTTGCGATTTTTCCGAGCGGATCATCGAGGAAGAACGCAACATCATCCGCAGCCTCGAGGTGGTGGACGTTAACCATCGCTTCACCAACAGCGACATCGCGCTCGAAGGCATCAGTTTCGCGGTCAATCGCGGCGAGCTGGTCTGCGTGATGGGTGCGAGCGGCTCGGGCAAGAGCACGCTGATGCGCGTGCTGGGCGGCCAGCTCCAGCCGGGTCGCGGCGAGGTCTTGCTGAATGGCCAGCCGCTTTACGAAAATCTCGACGCCCTCAAGCGCTACGTCAGCTACATCCCGCAGGAGGACGCGTTCGATGAGCACCTCACGATCGGCGAGAACCTCCATTTCGCGGCCGCGATTCGTTCGCCCCATCTCTCTCGGCGCGATCGCAACCGGCGGCTCGACGCGAAACTGATCGAGCTCGGATTGAGCGAACGACGCGACAGCATCGTCGGCCCGCCGATGAAGAAAACGCTCAGCGGCGGCGAACGGAAACGGCTCAACATCGGGCTCGATATGATCGGTTCGGCCGACGTCTACCTCTTCGACGAGCCCACCTCGGGCTTGTCCTCGAAGGATTCCGAGCATGTGATCGAGATCGTGCGCGGGATGGCGCACAACAAAATAATCATTGTTACAATTCACCAGCCCAGCTCGAAACTCTTCCAGATGTTTCACAAGGCGATCCTGCTCGACAAGGGCGGCCGCCTCGTCTTTTTCGGCACGCCAAGCGACATGCTGCGCTATTTCGCGGAGGCGGAACATCAGCACCAGTTTGGCGCCGATCTCGGCGCCTGCGCGGCCTGCGGCACGACCCGGCCGGAGTTCATCTTCGACGTGCTCGAGACGCCGCTGCGCGACCTGAGCGGCGACATCATTTACGAGGAGAACAATCGCGGCCAGCTCATGCCGGCGCGGCGTTACTCCCCGGAATTCTGGCGCGATAAATACGAAGCTTTCCGGCTCATCCAGGACGTGAAGCAGGTGCCCTTGCGGCGCGATCCGATTCTGCCCGTTCCGCCCGCGCCGCCGCAGAAAATGCGCGAGCCGATTCGCTGGCACGACGAGTGGACGCAGCTCCGCACGCTGCTGCGCCGCGCTTTCCTGAGCAAACTCCGCAACCGCGGTAATCTCGTGGTCACGATCGGTTTCGCGCCGCTCCTCGCGCTCTTCATCGGGCTCATCCTGCGTTATTCCGACAGCGGCTCCTACGATTTCGCCTCCGCCTATCACATCCCGACGTTCCTCTTTCTCACCCTGATCGTGGCGATGTTCCTCGGCCTCACGAACAGCGCCGACGATATCATTCGCGATCGGCCGGTGCTCCAGCGCGAGCGAAATCTCAACGTCCGTCTGAGCTACTACGTCTTCGCCAAGACGGTCTCGTTAGGCGTGTTCGCGCTCCTGCAATGCGTTCTTTTCGTCCTTATCGGCACCTACATCCTCGGCATCCGCGGGATGTTCTGGCCCGATCTTGCGATCGTCTTCATGACCGCGATGAGCGGGGTGTCGTTAGGCCTGGTCGTGTCCGCGCTCGTCTCCGACCCGAAAACGGCCGCGAACATCGTCCCGTTCGTCCTCATCCCGCAGATCGTGATGGGCGGCGCGCTGATCAAATACCAGGACATGAACCGCAATCTCGATCTCGTGCACACCTTCGCGCGCTGGTTCCACGAACATCCCGACAGCGATGAAACGCGAAAAATGGATAGTCGGCTGCAGGTGCCGTTCATCTGCGAATTCGTCGCGATGCGCTGGTCCTACGAGGAGTTGGTCGTGGCCCAGGCGAAGCTGAACCCCCTAACGAAAAGACAGGACAACGCGCAGCGCCAGATCGACGAGATCGTCGCGCGCCATGAGAGTAATTCGGGCGACTCCAAGCGGCTCGATGATCTCAAGGAAACGCTCGCCGTGCTCTCCGGTTTGGAGGCCACCGACAGCAAACAGCTCAACCGATTCCTCGGACGCATCGATCGAATCCTGAGCGGGAAAATTCAGTTCCGGCGCGAAGATTTCAAGAACGCCAACGGCCCGGTGACAGCTGAGCAACTCTACGTGAATCAGAAAGTCTCCGACCTGATCGCGAACGCGGAGATGGAGCAAAGCGATTACCGGCGCGGCGGAAAACCGAACGTTTTCTTCGGCGCGCAGAAGCGTTATTTCGGGAAGCCAATCAGCGTCTTCGCCTACAACACGGCGGTGCTGCTGATTTCGAGTCTCGGGCTGCTCGCGCTCCTGCATTGGATTCTGCGCCGGCAACTTGAGGTGCGTCGCAGTTGAAAAATTTATGAAATCAAACTCCGCCAATAAAACCCGCCTGATCGTCGCCGCGAGCGAGCAGGACGCCGACATGCTTTTCGCGACGAAATTTTTCGCGCCCGATCCGTTTATTTTTCTCGAGCGCAACGGGAAGCGAACGCTGGTCTTGAGCGATCTCGAGATCGGTCGCGGCCGCAAGCAGGCGGAGGCGGATGAGATTCTGCCCTACAGCCAGTTCGAAAAAGAAGTGCAGGGCACGAGCCGAAAAGCGCCAGGCTTCACACAGGTGCTGGCGCACTTTCTCGTTAGGCAAAAAGTGAAGTCGGCGCTGGTGCCGGCAAGCTTTCCGCTCGGCTACGCGCGCGAGCTGGCGAAGAACAAAATCCACGTGGAACCTTCGGGCGAACTCTACTGGCCGGAGCGCGAGACCAAGACCGACGCCGAGCAGCGTCTTCTGCGCAAAGCGATGGAGATCACCGAGGCCGGAATGGCACGCGGGATCGAGGTGTTGAAAAAATCGCAGCCGGCCAAGGGCGGTAAGCTCGAGTGGTTGGGGAATATTCTGACCTCGGAAATGCTCCGGGCGGAAATTGACTCCGCGATTTTACGAGCCGGTGGTTTGCCGGCAAACACCATCGTCGCCGGCGGCGAACAGGCCTGCGACCCGCACGAGCGCGGGCATGGCCCGCTAAAAGCCAACAGCCTGATCATCCTCGATATCTTCCCGCGCTCGGCGAGCAGCGGTTACTACGGCGACATGACGCGCACCGTGATCCGCGGCAAGGCGAGCGACGCACAGCGTCGTCTCTGGGAAACAGTGAACGCCGGCCAAGCGCTGGCGTTGAAGAAGATGAAGCCGGGCGTCGACGGGCTGAAGTTGCATTTGGAGATCAAACAATTTTTCGCCGACCAGGGTTATCCGACCGAGGTGCGCGATGGCCGGCAGACCGGGTTTTTCCATGGGACGGGTCATGGTCTTGGGCTGGAGATTCACGAGTTTCCGCGGTTTCAGAAAACGACTTTCAAAGTCGGCCACGTGCTCACGGTGGAGCCCGGTCTTTATTATCCCGGCCTCGGTGGCGTCCGCACGGAAGACGTCGTCGCCCTAACGAAAAGCGGGATTAAGTTGCTCTCGCGCTTCGAGAACCGACTGGAGATCTAGCCTCCGGGAAGCGCGTCCCTGCGGTCATCCTGAGCGAAGCCGAAGGATCCCGTGGAGGAATCGAGAAGCGCGTGTGCTGGGGCTTTCAAGAAGCCCGTCGGGATCCTTCGACTCCGCTGGCGCTCCGCTCAGGATGACTGCCGGGGTGAAGCCGGGCTGGTGGCCCGCGATATTTCATGGTGGTGCCACCTGGGACCGACAAAATGAACGCCCCGACACTTCAGGCGTCTATGATAACGACGGATTCTTTTACCTGACATGCTACATCCCTACGGTTACGGGGGCGGGATGCTTTTCTCGTCCAATTATCTAATTCTCGTCGGCATTCCGCTGCTCATCGGTCTGTGGGCGCAGTTCCGCGTGAGCAGCGCTTTCAAGAAATGGGGCGCAGTCCGCGCGAGCTCGAACATCACCGGCGCAGAAGCGGCCCGCGAAATTTTGCAGGCGGCAAACATTCGGGACGTCGAAGTGGTCGAGATCAATGACTACCTCGGCGATCACTACGATCCGACGAAGAAACGGCTCTGCCTGTCCTCGAATGTCTACCAGACACCGTCGGTCGCCGCGCTTGGCATCGCCGCGCACGAAACCGGCCACGCGATTCAACACGCGAAGGCTTACGCGCCGCTCAAGGCGCGGATGATGGTCGTCCCCGTTACCGGCATCGCCACGCGCATCCTGCCGTTTGCGATCATCGGCGGGCTCTTCTTTCACATCACCGGGCTGATCACGATCGGCATCTATTGCTATCTCGCGTTGCTCCTTTTCCAGCTCATCACCTTGCCGGTGGAGTTCGACGCTTCGCACCGGGCGAAGATCATTCTGCAGCAGATGGGCATCATCCAGCCGGGCACCGAAGCCGTCGGCGTGAACAAGGTTCTCAACGCCGCCGCCTGGACCTACGTGGCCGCCTTCGTCGCCACCCTGGGCAACCTGCTCTGGCTCCTTTCGGTGCGCGATCGTCGCTAATCGATGTCCAACGCCTTCGCCTTCCGCGCTCCGCGGCGCCTAACCGATTTACTGTCGTCCCCTTCGCCCACGCGTGCTAAACGTAGCCGCACGGCGATGGATCAACCGCGAATCGATGAAGACCAGGCGCTGGTTACTCGCGCCCAGGCGGGCGACGCCGCGGCGTTTGACGATCTGGTGGTGAAATATTCGCCCCGCCTTTACGGCCTCGTCTACAACATGACCTCGAACCACGAGGACACGAACGACATGCTCCAGGATGTCTTCGCGAAAGCGTATCGCGCGATCAGCGGGTTCCGCGGCAAATCCAGTTTTTACACCTGGATTCACACCATCGCGGTGAACATGACGCTGAACTTCCTGAAGAAGCGCGGCCGGCGTTATCACCTCAGCCTCGACGACGTGGACGCGAGCATTCAGAACGACAAGGAGTTCATCGAACTCACGTCGACCACGAGTCCGGTGCGCGAAGCCGACCTCGGCGAGCTCCAGCGAAGATTGAACGAGGCGATGATGAAGCTGTCTGAAGAACACAGAGCGGTCGTCACCATGTTTCATATTCAAGGAATGCCCCACGCCGAGATCAGTAAAATTCTCGGTGTTTCCGAAGGCACGGTGCGGTCGCGCCTGTTCTACGCGAATCGCCAATTGCAAAATTATCTGGACGAATTCCGCAAAAACCCCGTTGGTTAACGACTCTAGCTGCATGGACCACTTCGAAGAAAACGAGCTCAGCAACGAAATCGGGCAATTGCTCCGCTTGAAAAAATTTGAGCAGCCGCCGGCCGGCTACTTCGAGGATTTCCTCCACGAATTTCATCGTCGCCAGCGCGACGAGTTGCTCCGCGAACCGCTTTGGAGCGTGGTTTGGCAGCGCTTTTCGCGTTCCTTCTTCCAGCTCTCCATTCCGTCGCTCACCTCGTATCCGGCGGCGCTTGCCGCCGTGCTCGTCTGCGCCGCGGTGCTGTCGTTGAAGGTTTACCAGACGCCGTCGCAGCCGAGCCTGGGAGTGGCCATGGCAGGGAGCCATCTCACCGAAGTCGCCGACACCGGCTTCACTCCGCCGCACGACAATTTCACCTTGAGCTCGCCGGTGACCCTGGCGGCGCGCAACCTCGGGCCGGATCTCCGGAGTCAACTTGATGAAAGCGCCTACACTCACCGTGCGCAGACGCCCCCGCGTTATGTGCTCGACCGGCTGCCCGTGAGTTATGAGCCGTCTTTCAATTTTTAAGCACAGCGCGGTTCTCGCGCTCCTTTGCCTAACGACGGCGCCGTTTCTGCGCGCGCAGGACGACACCGCCGGGGCGCTCAGCCGCGAAGTCAAAGCGCTTTTCGAGCGTTGCGGCAAGGCGGTGGTGAAGATCCAGGCGGTCGACGAGCACAGCGAGCTCTCCGGCACCGGCTTTTTCATCGACCCGACCGGTACGATCTACACTTCCTATTCCGTTGGCGGCGACGCGGATAATTTCACGGTTCAGTTCGACGGGAAAAAATATCACGCCACGCAATTGATGGCTGACGTCCGGAGCGGGATCGCGCTGCTCAAGGTCGACGCCGCCACGCCCTTCCTGCCGATCGGGAAATCGGCCGAAGTCGGCCTCACGACTCCGGTGATCTCGATCGGTTACCCGCTCGATCTGCCGGAAACGCCCAGCTTCGGGATGGTCGCCGGCTTTGATCGCAAGGCGATGGGCCGCTACTTCTCGACGACCCACCTGCGCGTCAATCTGCCGACACAGCGTGGCGAAGCAGGGGCGCCGCTCCTGAATTTCAAAGGCGAAGTGGTCGGCATCCTGATCAGCAGCGTCGAGGGCGGCTCCGCGTGTTACGCGCTGCCGATTGATGCCGCGGAAAAGATCCGACGCGATTACGTGCGCTTCGGCGACGCGCGCCACGGCTGGATCGGGATCGATGTGCAGGCGGCCGACGCACCGGTAGCCGGCTCCAGCGCGCGAATGACGCAAATCCGTGAGAACACGCCGGCGGCCGATTCCGGATTACAGCCGGGCGACGTGCTTCTGCAGGTTGGCCGCGTCGCAGTGCACCAGCCCGAAGACGTGATCGACGCGTCGTTTTTCATCAGCGCCGGCGACACGGTGCCGATTGTGGTGATGCGCGGCGAGGAAAAGCTCACCTTCAACATCGAGGCCGCTTCGCCGAAATCCGACACGATGGCGCTCGCGCCGAGCAAGCATTGGGCGGTGCCCCTGAAGCTCGACGCGCACACGAAAAATCCCTGAGGCAGATCGCTACAGCATCCCGCGAAACTCTTCTTCGCTGATGATGCGGATCCCCAGCTTCTTCGCTTTTTCGAGTTTGCTCCCGGCCTCCGCTCCCGCGAGCAGGTAGCTCGTCTTCTTGCTCACGCTTCCGCTGACCTTGCCGCCACGTTGCAGTATCTCCTCCGCGATTTCCTCGCGCGATTGACTCAACGCCCCGGTAATTACCCAAGTCGTCCCGTTGATCGGGGAATCGGAAACCGATTCCGTTTTTAGCTCTCCGGTTAGATGCAAACCAGCCGCGCGCAGCTTCTCGATCATCGCGCGATTCGCTGGTTCGCGAAAGAACTGCGCGATGCTCGCGCCGACGACTTCGCCGACGTCGGGGATTCGTTGCAGTTCTTCCGGCGAAGCGGCCATGAGCTCGTCAAGATCAGTAAAGTGCCGCGCCAGTGCGCGCGCCGCGCTCACGCCGACGTGCAGAATCCCGATCCCGAAGAGGAGCCGCCAGAGCGGCTGCTGCTTGCTGCGCTCGATCGCCTTGAGCAACTTCGCCACGCTCTTCTCCCCCATCCGCTCGAGCTCGCCCAGTTGCGCACTCGTGAGGCGATAAATGTCGCTCACTTCGCGGACCAGATTTTGGGCGACGAGCTGTTCCACCATCGCTTCGCCGAGGCCTTCGATATCCATCGCGCCGCGCGAGGCGAAATGCTCGATCCGGCGTTTGAGCTGCGCCGGACATTGGGCATTCACGCAACGCACCGCGACTTGGCCTTCTTCTTTTACCACCTTGCTTCCGCAAATCGGGCATTTCGTCGGCATCCGGAATTTCTTCTCCGTCCCGTCGCGCAGATCGGCGCGTACGCTCACTACCGCCGGGATGACTTCGCCGGCTTTCTCGAGCACCACGGTGTCGCCGATCCGGATGTCTTTGCGCTCAATTTCGTCCTCGTTATGCAATGTCGCCCGGGCCACCGTGCTCCCACTCACGAAGACGGGCTCGAGCGCGGCCACCGGCGTAAGCGTGCCGGTGCGGCCGACCTGAATCAGGATGTCGAATAGCTTCGTTTCCACCCGCTCGGCTTCGTATTTGAACGCCATCGCCCAGCGCGGCGACTTCGCGGTCATGCCTAACGAATCCCGCTGGGCGAAGGAATCGACCTTCACCACCGCGCCGTCGGTCTCGTAGGCGAAATCGTGCCGGATCTTTGCGAGCTCATGAATCGCCTGGAGGATTCCTTCCAGCGACTCCGCTTCCCACCAGCGTTCGGTGCAAGGGAGGCCGAATTTCTTCAGGAGCGCGAAGAGCTTCACGTGCTGCGTCAGCTCCACGCCCTCGACCACACCCGTCCCGTAAAAGATCACGCCTAACGGACGCTGCGCGGTGATCGCGGGGTCGAGTTGCTTCAGCGAACCGGCGGCGGAATTACGCGGATTCGCGAAGACCGGAAGCCCGGCTGCCACACGCTCAGCGTTGAGTTTCGCGAAGCCCTTCTTCGTCATGTAAACCTCGCCGCGCACTTCGAGCAGCGGAGGTGCGTCGCCCGCGAGCTGCTGAGGAATCGAGTGAATCGTGCGCACATTTTGAGTTACGTCCTCGCCCGTGGTGCCGTCACCGCGCGTCGCGGCGTAGCGCAACTTCCCGTTTTCGTAGAGCAGCGAAAGCGCGACCCCGTCCACTTTCGGTTCGATCACCACCGGCACTTTTTCGTTCGGCAAAAGCTTCTCGATCCGACGGTAAAAAGCGCCGACTTCATCTTCCGAATAGGTGTTGTCGAGGCTCAACATCGGCCGGCGGTGCTCCACCTTGTGGAAGGCCCTTTGCGGCGCGCCG
Source organism: uncultured Verrucomicrobiae bacterium (assembly GCA_963742845.1). Lineage (GTDB taxonomy): Bacteria > Verrucomicrobiota > Verrucomicrobiia > Chthoniobacterales > UBA10450 > Palsa-1392. The sequence continues at coordinate 1,025,868 of CAVUNK010000009.1, forward strand.
CCAACCCGCTGGCTGGGCGACTCGGGCGTGACCAGTTGCGGGAAACGCGCCTCCAGATCGAGCAGCTCGCGATAGAGTCGGTCGTAGTCGCGATCCTCAATGATCGGCGCGTCCTCCTCGTAGTAGCGGCGATTATGCTCCGCGATTTCCGCGCGCAATTCCGCGAGCCGCTGCGTTGCCGACGCTTCCGTTTCCGCCATCTGCCAGCATACGAATCCGGGAGGAAACGACAATTCGCAGGCCTCGCCGGACGCGTAAGGCGGACCCGCGCCTAACGAATCAAGAGGTGGAAGCGGCTGGGACTTTTTCCGAGGACCGCTAAACATCCTGCGCGCGGCGAATCTTTTTCTCCTAAAACAAGCGCAACGGTCTCGCCCCGCACGAAAGAAAGGAAACTTAACCTTGGAGGCTTAAATATATGTTGTGGACAATATTCGTGATTCTGTTGGTTCTTTGGCTGCTTGGCGCGTTCATCGTTCCGTTCGGCGGCAGCTTGATTCATATCCTGCTCGTCATCGCCGTCATCGTGCTGATCGTTAACCTGGTTTCCGGCCGGCGCGGAATCTAGCCACCGCTGATGAAATCGTCCGGCATCCTCGCGCTTGTGCTCATTGTCGTCGGCGTAATCGTTCTCGGTTACGGCGGCTACACCAGCTTCACCACGAAAGAAAACGTGGCGAAGGTGGGTCCGATAGAAATCAACAAGCACGAGGATCATCCCGTGCCGATCGGTCCGATCGTCGGTGGCCTTTGCATCGTCGGGGGGATCGTGATTTTCGTGACCGGGAAGAAATAATTCGCGTCTTGCTTGTCGCCGGGGGTTCGTCCCCCGGCGACAAAGCTAGATGTGAATGGCGTGGCCAAACGCCTGGCCCGTCGCTTCGTGCACCGCCTCGCTCAAGGTCGGGTGCGCGTGAATCGTCGCTTCGATTTCTTCGTGCGTCGCTTCGAGGGTAATCGCCAGGCCCAGTTCGGCGATCATCTCGGTCGCTTCGGGACCGATGATGTGCGCGCCGAGAATTTCGCCGTGCGGCTCACCGATGATCAGTTTCACAAAGCCCTCGGTCTCGCCGATGGCCCGCGCCTTCCCGCTCGCGCTGAAGGGGAATTTGCCGACCCGGAACTTGCGCCCGCTTTCCTGCGCGGCTCTTTCCGTTAGGCCAACGCTCGCCACCTGCGGCTGGCAATAGGTGCAACCCGGAAAAGCGCCAACTTTCCGCGGCTCGATCTTTCCGAACATCCCTTCCACCGCCTGGATCGCCTCCCAGCTCGCGACATGCGCGAGCCAGGGCGGTCCGATGATGTCGCCCGCCGCGTAGACCCCGGCGAGGTTCGTTTCGTAGCGGTCATTCGTCTCGATATAGCCGCGGTCGGTTAATTTCAGCTTCAGCTTTCCGTTAGGCAAAAGCGGCTGCACCCCGATCGCCACGAGGCAGATCTCGGCCTCGATCGTCTCCGTGGTCTTGCCCTCGACCGAGATCGCGACCCCACTTTTCGTTAGGGCAGTTTTCGTTGTCTTCGTGCTCGTCAGCAGGTTGATCCCCTGCTTGCGGAGCGCCTTTTCCAGCGTCTGCGAGACCTCGGTGTCCTCCACCGGGAGCACATTCGGCAACATCTCAATCAGCGTCACCTTGGTGCCAAAGGCGTTGTAAAAATAAGCAAACTCCACCCCGATCGCGCCGGCTCCGATTATCACCATGCTCTTCGGCTGCGGCTCGAGAATCATCGCTTCGCGGCTGCCGATCACTTTCTTGCCGTCGAAGGGAAAACCCGGCAGCGGCCGCGAAACCACACCGGTTGAGACGAGGAATTTCGCCGCCTCGTGCGTTTCCGTCTTCCCGTCGGCCAGCCGCACCGAGACTCCCCCGGCCTTCTCCAGCGAAGCCTCGCCGCGGATGTAATCCACCTTGTTCTTCTTAAAGAGAAACTCGATCCCGGCGGCGTTCTTATCGGACACATCGCGCGAACGCCGGATCACCTTGCTCCAATCATAGGAGAGCCCCTTGATTTCGAACCCGAAGTCGCCCGCGCGATGTTTCATCAGGTGGTAAAGCTCGGCGTTGCGCAGGAGCGACTTGGTCGGGATGCAGCCCCAATTCAGGCAGGTGCCGCCCGCGCGTTCCTTCTCAACACACGCCACTTTTTTCCCGAGCTGCGCCGCACGAATCGCGCCGACATAGCCGGCCGGCCCGCCACCGATGACAATCAGGTCGTAATTCATGATTTGGCAAATTATCCAGCCCGCGTGCTGAGGCGAATCGTTAGGCTGATTACAGCTTGGTTCAGACGCGCAGCAGACAGTCGATCTCTTTTCGCAACTCCCCCGGACAACCAGAGCATCGATATTGCACGCTGCGCCGGCGAAGATTTAATGTCGGCAACTCGCCCGTCCCAAACTGGAACGCGATCACTCCGAGCGCGTAGTCGTCTTCCAGAGTTCCTGCTGCGCGGCCAAAAGCGATTCGTTCGGCCGGTGGCGAGTAAGGAGAGGAGCCCCAAGACAGGGCTTCGGTATCCTCTAAACGACACGCTCCCTCGAAATCAATCAGATGCATCCTGTTCCTGATGATAAAGACATGGGAGGGCTTGCAGTCCCGCCAAACCCAGCCCAAAGCGTGGATTCTAGCCAGCAGCGGTCGAAGCTGGCGGACGATCGCGGTAGCGCGCCGCCACGATGGTCGAATGCGCGGAAGGTGGACCTGCCCTAGCAATGGGCGTCCGGCTAATTTCTCAAGGACGACGTATTTCTTTTCGCCCTGCGTGAATTGGGCCAGCACTTCTGGCACTGGTAACTCGTGACGTCGCAAAAGGCGCAAAAGTCGTGCTTCATTCTGCACTCGCGCGAAACCGTCGCGTTGCTGCAGATCGATTTCACCCAGACGACGACCCTCTTTGATAATCACAAGACGTGCGGGCGAAACGGACAAATCGATGGCCTCGTAGACACCGCCCTTTCCCCGTTGGGCGAGCGCACGGAAGGCAAGGTAATCCTGTCCGATCGGCCCGCGCGAAAGCTTCCGTTTCCGGACCGTCCTAACGAACGGGTTCGTGACCCACGCAGGAACTGCGCAGCCTGCAGTTCGTCGATCAGGGTGGGTCTTGCCTTGGAGATCGCGAATCAGGCCTCCGGTCTTGGCCGTCGCGCGGAGTTCGCCGTAGCGATAGTAAATTAAGCTGTTTCTCCGATAGCGTTGATCAAAGGGAATTTCCGGCCCCCGCAGACCCCGTGTGGCACGGTGCAATATGTCGGCCAAACGTTGTGCCTCTGTGGTGGTTCGTGGATATACCGTAAGAAACTTACCAACCTGCGAGAACTGCGGGAGACCGGTGTTCATCTCCATGAGCAGAGAGAGGCGGACCGGAACTTTGAAAAGCGCGTCTGCTTCTCGCAAAGGGGGCAGCACTCGCGCAAGCACTTCTGTGGCCGAGAAAGGCGTGGCGGAAATGTGCAGCTTCCAACCTTGGATCGGGTCGTCGGCACGGATCGCACGGGAGAACCGCCAAGTGTCGTCGGCGAAGGGGAGTTGGCTGGCGATTAACTGCCAGCTTCGCTCTATCGCCGCCGCGGCGGGGAGGATTTTAGGACTGACTCGATCCGGCCGAAGGCCAGCTCGCGGTCGCGGTTGCAAAATCGAGCAGGAAGAAGGTGGTCCTCGTGTTCGTGCACTGTCGGCATTTCGCGATGGTGAAATCCGGCGGCAGATCGAGCAAGGTGAGCTCTTCGCTGCTTAAGGCGAAATGGGTATCGAGCACGTCGATCGCGTCCGAGCGCTCTTGATCCGTCTCGGCGTTTCTCGCAGTGAGTAATTCGGCCTGAAGGAAACTGGCGTAACCGGGGTCATCCCTCACCAACTGGTAGATTTCCTCAGCGGAATGCGGCGTTGATGGCGGCGGATATGGTACTGGGTCGGACATAATTTTTACCTCCGAAAAGATTGAAGAGCCGTCCGAGCGAACTTAACAAGCTTATTTTCTGGAAAAATCAGTGGAACTTCCCTTGGGGAACCATCTTTTGCAGGACTGTGGCAAAGCGGGGATCGGCACGGACATTGGCGAGCCGCGGATCCACCCGAATAGTGATCACATCCACGGAGTGCTCTTCGATTGCCCGGTTCAGCCAGCGCAGTGAACCATCGAGGTCGTGCCAGGCAGAACAGATCGCCGCCATGTCGAACGGTGAGAATTTCTTCGTCTGAGTGGTGACCTCCTGAACGATGCGTTCAGATTCCGTCCGGTCGCCTGTGGCCGCGAAGGCATAAGCTAACTCTAGGCGAGCCCATCCGCTGTCGTCGGAAAGCTTGACGTAATTTCTTGCCGCTTCGATCGCGAGTTCCCTCTTCCCATCGTGCGCGTAAGCTTGTGCGAGAATGGAATACGCCGTCGCGTAGTTTGGCTCGAGCTCCAGCGCGGCGCGACACGGATCGAGAGCTTCGCGGTATTCTCGCTCAAGGAAATAGTTCTTGCCTTCGCTCACCCGAATCATCGGAGAAAGCGGGTCCAACTTTTCCGCGAGACGAATTTCCCTGCGCGCTTCCGGGAAGCGGCCAATCTCTGCAAGGTGCCGCGAATACCAGTGATGGGCGTGGACGCAACTCGCATCGAGAGACAGCGCCTTCTGAAAATCAACTTCCGCGGCTGGCCAGTTCCATTCGAAGTCGGTGCGAAGAATACCACGGGTGACGTAAGCCTCCGCCAGCTGCGGATCCAGATTCAGCGCCGCGGAAACCGCGACCCAGGCCCGCTGCGCTGCTACCTCCCCGGGCATGATTCCGTTTTTCGCTAGGAAAATATAGGAGTCCGCGATCCCAACGCGGCCCAGCGCGAAGTTGGGATCTTTCGCGACCGCCTCCGTGAAGAGAGCGAGGGCTTTCTGCATGGAATCGATCGTGCGCTTGTTTAACAAATAGCGTCCACGAAGGTAGAGATCATTCGCATCGGTGTTCTGTGTGGGAACCTTGGCGATCGCCGCCTTTTCTGGAAGCTGCAGTTGCACCTCCAGAGCGCTCGCCACCTTTTCCGCCAAGGTGCTTTGGAGTGAGAGCGCATCCGGCTCGCTTGAATCATAGGTTTCGCCCCAAAGCTGGTAGCCGTTCGCAACATTAATAAGATGGGCGTCGATCCGGACTCGTCCATTCCCCCGGCTTACGCTGCCCTCGATAATGTGCGTCGCATTGAGGGCGCGCCCGATTTCCCGGATGTCGGCGAATTTCGCTTTGACCGCGAAGGACGATGTCCGGGCTACGACGGACAGCCCATGGATCTTGCGCAGCGCATTGATGATTTGCTCGGCGGTACCTTCGCCGAGGTACTCTTGGTCTTTGCTCTGGCTGAGATCAAGAAACGGAAGCACCGCAACCGCCGGTTTGGACGGCAGGGACCGTGCGACGAAAAACAATGCCAGAAACCCTGCCACCAGACCAGAAACCCCCCAGACGATCTGCCGGCGCCTCGAAGCCTTAGGTTGACAGTCCACCCTGTGTGGGCGCGCAGGATTCCCGTAGGATTCAGAGTAGAAGTTGAAGAGGGAAACCTTGCGCCCGTGTTTGACTTCGCAGTCGCCGAGATCGTGCAAGTAGCGATTCCATCTCGGGAGTGGCGCGAGATCTTCCGCCACGCGTTTCGAGACCAGGATGTGCCCGGCATCTCCGCAATCCATGACACGCTGCGTCACGTCCATGCCCGCCCCGGCCAAGTTGGGGCGATCGTTCACGTCTCGAATCATCTTCACAGGCCCGCTGTGAACACCCATGCGTAAATTGATTTCGGGATGGCCCTTCAATTCAGCGCAAATCTGCATGGCACACTCCAGCGGCGCTTCTGCATCAGTCAAGAAGACCAGCGCCATGCCGTCACCGGTTGGTAAACGGATTAGCTTTTCTTCCGCTTCTGCCTGGCGAAAACGCGGCGTGCTCTTCACCGCTCGCACCAGTTCGTGCATCAGGTGACTTTGCTCGTCGATCAACAGCGTCGAGTAGGCGACAACGTCGATCGTCAGAATGTGGGCGATCTCGAGCTTCAGATCCGGTTCGATATCGGGGGTCATTCTAGCCAAGTGGATAGTGGCAGGACGCGAGTACTCCCGCATTTGAATTCGGATTGCACTTAAATCCAAGCTCGAAATCGTCACGGCTTCGCGCGGTCTGCCTGGCGAATTAGGACGAGGCGCCGTTACTCTTTAGTAACTGCGGAAGTCGTGGCTCGTGGGGTGAGCGCTGCTAAGTAGAAGCCGCTTTTCGAGCCCGCTATTTGATGCCAGATGCAAAGATCGTCTGAAAATGCGGCGTCTCTTTTTCGCGCGACACCACCGTGACCTCGATGTCGTGAAAGCCGGCTTCCTCAAGCCATTGGTGGAGCTGCACTTCGCTGAAGCCGAGCCAGTGATCGGCATAAAGCTGGCGGGCTTTCTCGAAGCGGTGACTGAGAAGGTCGAGGACGACGACCCGGCCGCCTTTTTTGAGGATGCGGAAAGCGCCGGCGAGGGCACGTTCGGGATGGATCGCGTGATGCAGCGCCTGGCTGAAGAAGGCGAGATCGACGCTCTGTTTGTCGATCGGCGGATCTTCGATGTCGCCGAGCCGATACTCGAGATTTTTGAAACCGTGTTTCCTGGCCAGTTGCGAACCGAATTCCACCATCTTCGGTGCGTTATCGACGGCGATGACTTTGTGCGCGGTCTTTGCGAGCAGTTGCGAGAGGGTCCCCTCGCCCGCGCCGAGATCGGCCACGGTGAGCGGCGGCAACAGCGTGATCATGGTGTGCGCCAGCGCCTGCCAGCTTCGGCCTGGGACGTAGCTGCGCCCGAAGCGCCCGGCCAGCTGGTCGAAATATTCGCGCGTCGTGTCCTGGCGTTTGCGAAGCACGACCTTGAGCGCGGTCCGGTCGCTCTGCGTTTCCGGCATTTCACGCGCCAGCGCACGGATGAGCTCAGCAACCTTGGCCTGCTGGGGATTGGCGCCGCCGCTGTTCGTTAGGCCGTAATAAACGTTCTTGCCCGCGCGGCGATCGGCGACCACCCCGGCGCGCTTCAACTGCGCGAGATGACTCGAGATCCGTGACTGCCCCATCCCGAGGATGTCCTGCAATTCCGCCACGGAAAGCTCTTCCTGCTCGAGCAAGAGGAGCAGGCGCAGCCGGGTCGGATCGGCGAGCAGGCGAAGGAAATTTAAAGTTGACGCCATCGGAAGAAGATAGGATATATCGACGCATCATGATTGGTCAATATGATCAATCGACCGATCGTCGCTCTCCGCGGCCCAACCATCAACCCTTAGCCAGCTTTTTTCGCCATGCTTCGTCGTTTCATTTTTGCCTCCGAATCCGTCGGTGAAGGTCACCCGGATAAAGTTTGCGATACGATCTCGGACGCCATCCTCGATGCCTGCATCAGGCAGGATAAAAGGAGCCGCGTCGCCTGCGAGACGTATGCGAAGAGCAACGTCGTCATCGTCGGCGGCGAGATCACGATCCCGAACCTGAAGAAAAACGAGCAGCTTGAGGACGTTATCCCGATCAATAAAATCGTGCGCGATACGGTGCGTGAGATCGGCTACGTGCATGACGACGACGTCTTCCACGCGAAGAAAATATTCGTCAACACCGTCATCACCGACCAGTCGAATGACATCTCGCAAGGCGTCGACGCGAAGAAGGCGAAGGGGAAAAGCTCCTCTGAGCAGGGAGCCGGCGATCAAGGTTTGATGTTCGGTTTCGCCTGCGACGACACCGAGGAGTTGATGCCGGCGCCGATCATGTTCGCACATCGTCTCGGGCGCGAACTCACCCGCATCCGCAAGAGCGGGAAAGCGGATTGGCTCCGCCCCGATGCGAAATCGCAGGTCTCCGTGGTCTACGAAGGCGGCAAGCCGGTTGGCATTTCCAATGTCGTCATCTCGACTCAGCACACCGAGGAAAAGGAACACGCCGAGATCGAGAAATTCTGTATCGAGAAAATCATCCGCAAGGTGCTCCCGAAATCGATGCTTAACGGCGTCACGCAGTTCCTCATTAACCCGACCGGACGTTTCGTCATCGGTGGACCGCAGGGCGACACTGGGCTCACCGGTCGCAAAATCATCGTGGACAGCTACGGCGGCTGGGGCCGGCACGGCGGCGGCGCCTTTTCCGGAAAGGATCCGAGCAAGGTCGACCGCAGCGCTGCTTACATGGGCCGCTGGGTGGCAAAGAATGTGGTCGCTTCCGGTCTCGCGACCCGTTGTGAGATCCAGTTCGCTTACGCCATCGGTTATCCCGACCCGGTGAGCATGAACATCAACACTTTCGGGACTAACACCGTGCCGGAAGAAGCAATCGAGCGCGCGGTCAACCGTGTCTTCTCCTTCAAGCCGGCGGACATCGTGGATCAGCTCGACCTGCTCCGCCCGATCTACTCGAAGACGACTAACTATGGTCACTTCGGCAAGGATGATCCTGATATTACCTGGGAAAAGACCGATAAGGCATCCGCTTTGAAGAAAGCAGCGAAATAACTCTTACCAAAGAAACTAACTATGAGCACCAAGACCATCACCGAAACCAAGACTAACGAATATAAGGTCGCCGACATCAGCCTCGCGGAGTGGGGCCGCAAAGAGATCACCATCGCCGAGAAGGAAATGCCCGGCCTGATGTCGATCCGCGAGAAATATGCACCCGGCAAACCGCTCCAAGACGTGCGCGTGACCGGCTCGTTGCACATGACGATCCAGACCGCCGTCCTGATCGAGACACTGGTCGATCTCGGCGCCGACGTGCGCTGGGCGAGCTGCAACATCTTCTCCACTCAGGATCATGCGGCCGCGGCGATCGCGAAAGCGGGCGTGCCGGTCTTCGCCTGGAAGGGTGAAAGCCTTGAGGAATACTGGTGGTGCACCAACCAGGCGATCTCGTTCCCGGACGGCAAAGGTCCGCAGCTCGTGGTCGATGACGGCGGCGATGTGACTCTTTTCATCCATAAAGGTTTCCAACTCGAAGAAGGCAACGACGAATGGGTAAAATCGCCGAGCACGAGCAAGGAAGAGCAGGTCATCAAGGACCTCCTCCTCGAGGTGAATCGCGAGAACCCCTTCCGCTTCCACGAGATGGTGAAGGAATGGCGCGGTGTCTCAGAAGAGACCACCACCGGCGTGCATCGCCTCTATAAGATGCAGCAGCAGAATCAGCTCCTCATCCCGGCGATCAACGTCAACGACTCAGTAACTAAGTCAAAGTTCGATAACTTATACGGCTGCCGCCACTCGCTGGTCGACGGACTCAACCGCGCGCTCGACGTGATGATTGCCGGCAAAGTCGCAGTCGTCTGCGGCTACGGCGATGTCGGGAAAGGCTGCGCACAGTCACTTCGTGGTCAGGGCGCTCGTGTTATCATCACCGAGATCGATCCGATCAACGCCTTGCAGGCGGCGATGGAAGGTTACCAAGTCACCACGGTGGAAGACACGCTCGGCTGGGGCGATATCTACGTTACGACTACCGGCAACGTCGACATCATTACGTTCGCGCACATGGAGAAAATGAAAGACCAGGCAGTGGTTTGTAACATCGGTCACTTCGACAACGAGATTCAGGTGGACCCGCTAAATGACGCCAAAGGCGTCGAGCGACTCAACATCAAGGCCGGCGTCGATAAGTATACTTTCCAGGATGGCCACGCGATCTTCATGCTCGCGGAAGGCCGGCTGGTCAATCTCGGTTGCGCCACGGGCCACCCGAGCTTCGTGATGTCTAACTCTTTCTCGAACCAGGTGCTCGCACAGTTGGATCTCTGGAAGAACAAGGACACCTACAAAGTCGGCGTCTACGTGCTGAGCAAACAGCTCGACGAAGAAGTGGCGCGTCTGCACTTGGAAAAGATCGGGGTGAAGCTGACCACCCTCTCCCCCAAGCAGGCCGAGTATCTCGGCGTGCCGGTGGAAGGCCCCTACAAGTCCGAGCATTACCGCTACTAGGCGGCGCGGAAGTTATTTCTCGGAAGCGCCCTTGGGCGGCGCTTCCTGCGGAACGGCGTGCTCATCGCGAGATGGGCGCGCCTTTTCGTTGATGAATTCTTCCTGCGGCTGATCCGTCGTGGCCGCAGTGACGTGTTTCTTCTCCTCTTTGTCTTCGCTCATCTGCCTGTTATTACGTGACGAGGGACCTCCCCGGTTGTCTGTGTATAACTAAGACGTGACCGCGCTCTTCATCTTCGCGCTGACGCTTTTCCTGGCGTTGCTCGTTTCCGATCTCGCGAATCGGAGCGTGCTCTCGACGGCGGTGCTCTTTCTTTTTGCGGGATTCTTGGTCGGGCCGGGAGTACTCGAATTTCCTCCCCCTGACCCACGACAGTCCGATCGTCATGCACCTCGCGGAGCTCGCGCTGTTCAGTGTTTTGTTCACCGACGGGATGCGCGCGGCGATCGGCGACGTGATCAAAGCCTGGGCGCTGCCGGGTCGCGCGCTCCTCCTGGGGATGCCGCTGACTCTGCTGGCGACGGCCTTGCTCGCGTTTATTCTCGTCGACGTTTCCTGGATCGAGGCGCTGCTGCTCGGCGCGATTCTTTGCCCGACCGATCCGGTTTTCGCAGCTGCGATCGTCGGGAAAAAGGAAATTCCCGGACGGCTGAAGCACCTGCTGAATATCGAGAGCGGGGTGAACGACGGGCTCGCGCTGCCGCTCGTGCTCATCTGCCTGAGCGTGATCGGAGAGTACGAAGCCGGCTACGCGGGCCTGGGACTGGAATTGCTGCTTGGGATCACGATTGGCGTGAGTGTTTCATGGATCGCCTGCTGGGTCCGACGCGCGTATTTTTTCGGAGTCGCCAAATCGTTTGAGCCGCTCTTTGCGGTGGCAATCGGGCTCCTCGTGTTGGCCGTCGCGTCGATCGCGCACGCGAATATTTACCTCGCCGCCTTCGCCGCCGGGGTCACGATCGCAAGCACACGTCCGGAATTGCGGGAGGAGTTTCACCAGTTTGGCGAATTGATCACCGAACTCCTGAAGCTGGCGACGCTGCTGGTTTTCGGCGCGTTGATTTCGCCGCGGCTTTTCATTGAGCTGCATCCGCTTGATTTTCTTTTCGCTCTGCTCGCACTGATCCTGGCGCGGCCGGCGGCAATGCTGATCGCGCTCTGGCGAAGTGAGCTGAACTGGCCGGAGCGGCTGACCGCGAGCTGGTTCGGGCCAAAGGGATTCGCCTCGGTGGTTTACGGGCTCCTGCTTTTTCAGCGCCACGTGCCGCACGCGGAACGACTTTTCCGCCTGATCGCGCTCGTCATCGCCGGCTCGATCGTGGCCCATTCCTCCACCGACACGCTGCTGGCGCGCTGGTTCGATAAATGTCCGCCGGAAACCCCACCGCCCGAGCCGGAAGAAAATCCCGCCTAACGAGGCGCAGCCGGTTACGAAAATCCGGCGCTCAATAAATATACGCCTCGGGAAGTTGGAAGGCGTCGCGCACCAATTCGATCCGCGGCTCCTCGCTCTCGGCGATGACCACTTCCACGACGTCGAAGCGAAAAAGAATATCGGGATTGCCTAATAATCGCAGCCAGGCAAACGCGCCTAACGAAATGCGACGCTGCTTTTGGCGGTTCACTGCCTCGAGCGGGCGGCCGAAGTCTTCGCGCGTGCGCGTCTTTACCTCCACAAAAACGAGCGTGTCGCGATCGCGACAGACGAGATCGATTTCGCCCCCGTGGCGACCGCGGAAGTTGCGGTAGAGAATCTTGAAGCCCTGCCGGCGGAGATAGCGCGCCGCCAGTTTTTCTCCGCGCGTCCCAAGCCGGAGATGCTCCGGATTAGAACGCGAAAAGCGGCTGCGCCACTGGCTCAAACGAGCGGCGGTGAATCGAACAAGGTCCGTGTTCATGCAGTTTCCGGAGGTGGAGCGGGGTGCCGTAGCCCTTGTGCTGACTAAAACAATATTCGGGATAAAGCGCGCAAAATTCGCACATCAATCGGTCGCGCGTGACTTTCGCGATCACGCTCGCGGCCGCGATGCTGAAACTGAGGCAGTCGCCGTCGACGATCGCCGTCTGCGGGAGCGGGAACGGATATACCGGCAAACCGTCGATCAGCGCGTGCTCCGGAGGGTTCGTGAGGCCGGCGACTGCGATCCGCATCGCGGCGTGAGAAGCGCGGAGGATATTGATGCGGTCGATCTCGCGGTGATCAACCACGCCGACCGCCCAGACGATCTCGGAGTGGGTTGTGAGATAGGCGTAAAGTTTTTCGCGCAGAACCGCCGAAAGTTGCTTCGAATCGTTCAGCTTCAGCTTTCGGAGACGAAAGCGCTCCGGCAGAATGGCCGCGGCGGCGACCACCGGACCGGCGAGCGCGCCACGCCCGGCTTCATCGATCCCGGCGATGCGGGCGATGCCCAACGACCAGAGTTTTTTCTCGTGGCGAAATCCGCAGCGCATCTGCCGCGGACTCTATCCGCAGATCACGAAGATTGCCGCAGAATATTGCGCCGCGCTATTCGCGGACCGCGGTCGCTTCCTTGCCCTTGCGGTTGCGCAGGTAATTCAGCTTCGAGCGGCGGGCGCGGCCCTGTTTTTCCACTTCCACCTTCGCGATGCGCGGCGAATGGATCGGGAACACGCGCTCCACGCCTTCGCCGTAGGAGATGCGGCGGACGGTGAACGATTGATTCAACCCGGTGCCTTTGCGGCCGATGCAGATGCCGGCGAAAATCTGGATCCGCTCCTTGTCACCTTCCCGCACCCGCGTGTGGACGCGCACGCCGTCGCCGACTTTGAATTTCGTAACGTCCGTCTTCTGCTGCTCCTTGGCGATGGTGTCGATGATATTCATAAACTTGGGTTCCGGCTGAAAAGGGGGCCGAATAGGTAGCGCGACCGCTGTGGGTTGTAAAGGGTGTGCATCCAGGGTGGCGCGCCGGTTGTGCTTTTGATGTCGGTCGCTATAATCACCGCTCCACTGCGCCCGTAGCTCAACTGGATAGAGTGACAGCCTCCGAAGCTGTAGGTTGCGCGTTCGAGCCGCGCCGGGCGCACTGACCGCTCGTTAGACGAGCGCTTCGAGCCGGCTGAGCAAATCCTTTTTGCTCGTCATGCCGGTGATCTGGTCGCGCAACTCGCCGTCCTTGAAAAAAAGCAGCGTCGGAATCGCCCTGACGTTGTAGCGCGCGGAGAGGCTCTGGTTGTTGTCCACGTTCACCTTTGCCACTTTCACGGAGCCGGCTTTCTCCTTTGCGATCTCGTCGAGAATCGGAGCGATCATTTTGCAGGGACCGCACCATTCGGCCCAGAAATCGACCAGCACCGGTTGGGTGCTCTTGGTCACTTCGCTGTCAAAATTCGCTTCGTCGATCGTTACCGCGGCAGAGTTTTCCATGAGTTTTTGTTAAGAGAAATAAGTCCAGAGTTGAATGAGCAAGGTCAACGCCGAGACACCGACCAGGGCCCAGCAGAACGCTGCCGGGACAGATTCAACTAACGCCACCGGAAGCGGCGTGGCAACCGACACCGCAGCGGTGCGGATCGTCCCCGCGGGCGGCGCGGGTGTGGGCTGAATGTTGCCGAGCTTGACCGTTGCCTTCATCGGGGAATCAGGGGCGGTCCCGATCCGGGTGGTTTCTTTCCGCGCGATCGTGGTGCCGGGACGCTGTGCGGTCTCGGTTTTCGGCGGAGGCGTCGGGCTTAATTTTTGCGTGGGGGTCGGGGCCGGCGGCGGGGAAAGTTTACTCGTGGGCGCGGGCGCAAGCGGAGGCGGCGATGCTTTCGGCGGCAGAGCGGGCGCAGGCGGCGGCGGCATTTTCGCGGTCGGAGCGGGAGGTAGGATCGGTGATAGCGGCGGGGATGGCAGTTTCGCGCCCACCGTCGGCACCGGGGCGAGCGGCGGGCGAGGCGGCATCACAGGAGGTCGCGGCGGGGGAGGAGGATTCGAGCTCATTGCCGGAGTGGACCCCGGGGGAGCGGGCGGACGGACCGGCGGTGGCGGCGTCACGCCACTAGAAGCTGGGGCCGGCGTGAGCGGTGCCGGTGGCCGTGGCGGCAGAGTCGACCCACTCGGCGCAGCGCCTGGCGGACGCGGTGGTAAAGGTGGCGGGGTTGATCCACCCGGCGCCGCGCCTGGCGGGCGGGGCGGAGCCAAGGGTGGCGGAGTTGGCGTGCCACCGGTCGGCGCAGCCGGACTCGCCGGGGCGGGCCGTGCCGGTGGGGGGGAGGAGCTGCCCCTCCCGACGGCGGCCGCAGCGGAGGTGGCCGCAGCGGCGGACGCAAGGGCGCCGGGCCAGAACCCGGTGGCCGCGCAGGAGCGGGTCCGACGCCGGGCGGGCGGCTCGGCAAATTAATCCGGACCGTGTCCTTGTTTTCGGTCGCCGGCTTGGTTGCCGTCCTCGGCGGGAGAGTAATCCGAACGGTTTCTTTCTTCGGTTCGTTCAAATCGGCCATGTTTTTTACGGTAAAATTTCGTGCACGAAATTGCGAGGCTTTCTCTGAAGAAAGCAGCGCACCCTGTCAATCTTCAATCCGCTCAGGCCACCAAATCATAGCCACGCGTCCCTAAAATCGTACGCTGGATAAACTCCCCAACCGGCGCCGCTTCTCCGAGCAGAACCCGACAATCCACTTCCGGCGCATCGGCTTCCGTGCGCGCGATCATCGGCTGATCCACCAGCAAACGCAGCTTCCGTCCGACCTGCTCCGCAGCCATCTCACGCGCGATTTTCTGCTGCAAAGTCATCGCCTGGCGATAGCGCGCATTCTTTACCGACGCGGGCAGTTGCCCCGGCATCTTCGCGGCCCGCGAGCCTTCCTCCTGGGAGTATTTGAAAATCCCGAGCCGTTCGAAACGAACGCGCCCGATGAACTCGAGCAGCGCCTCGAATTCCGCTTCAGTCTCGCCGGGAAAGCCGACAATAAACGTCGTGCGCAGCGCAATTCCCGGAATGCCGGCGCGGAGCCTAACGATCAAATCTTCGATGTGCGCCCGCGAAGTTTCGCGCCGCATCCGGCCCAGCATCGCTTCGTCGATGTGCTGCAGCGGCATGTCGATGTAGCGCGCGACCTTCTGGCAACCGGCGATCGTCGCGATCAATTCGTCACTCCAATGCGCCGGGTGGGTGTAGAGCAGCCTCACCCAAAAATCCCCGTCCACCTCCTCCATCTGCCGCAACAAAGCCGAGAGCGTGAGTCCGCGCGCGGAATCAACCGGCTGGCGCGGACCGGCTTTTTGTTCCCAAAGATCCATCCCGTAATAGGTGGTGTCTTGGCTGATCAGGTTGACCTCTTTCACCCCCTCGGCGACGAGCCCGCGGAGCTCGGCGAGAACCGACGCCGGCGGCCGGCTGCGATGGCGCCCGCGCATCTGCGGGATTACGCAAAAACTGCAGGGATGATTGCAGCCTTCGGCGATTTTCAGGTAGGCGCTGTGCGCGGGCGTGAGCCGGAAACGCGGCGTGTCCCAGTCGGGAATGTAGGTCGGCTTCGCGGTCACGAGGTTGACGCCGCGGTCTTCGTTTTGCCTGACGACACGTTCAATGATCGGCCCGAGCTCGCGGACCTGGTCGAGCCCGATGAAGGCATCCACTTCCGGCAGCTGCGCGCGCAATTCCGCGGCAAAGCGCTGCGACATGCAGCCGCTCACGATCAGCTTTTGGTTAGGCCGTTTCGCCAGCCCGCGATTCTGGTGCGCCTCGAGGATCGCCTCGATCGATTCCTCCTTCGCCGAATCGATAAACGCGCAGGTGTTCACCACCAGCACATCGGCCTCTTCGGCGTGCGCGGTGATTTCCATCCCGTGCGCGCGCACGCTCCCGAGCATGATCTCGGCGTCGACCAGATTCTTGGCGCAGCCGAGGCTGACCATGCCGACGGTGGTCACGCGCCGCGGGGCTTCCATTTGCAGGCCGGTTTTCACTCGTTAGGCGGGGGCGACGCGGCGGCATCTTCCGGATGCACCGGCTGGGCGCGACGCACTTCCGGCTCGGTCGGCGCGATCGTGGCCGCGGGCGGCGGGGTCGCGGTCGGCGTGGTCAAAGGCGTCACTCCCGCTTCGCTCGCGGGCGGTCCATCCACCGGCTGGGCTCGCGGCGCGACCAACGGCTGCCCCGGCGCCGGGCTAAAGGGCGTGGCTGAGAGCGCGGGCGTGAGAGCGTTGGGCGGATTCTCGCGGGGCGGCGTGATGCGCTGGAGATTGAGCAAGAGCTTGATCATCCAAATTCCAATCACGAGCACGGCCACCGCGATGATGAACGGCAGCAAGGCCGGGCTCTTGCGCGGTTGGCGGCGCACGATCGGCGGCGGCGCGGTTGGGCCGTTATCCTGCAGGTAGGAATAGCCGTCGACCGTCACCCGGTCGGAAATTTCAAACGCGTCCAGGTAGGGCGTCACGTCGACCTCGAGATATTTCCCGTAGATGAGCAGGAACCCTTTCGCATAGGCGAGGCTGGCGAAACTCGAAAAATCTTCCTGTTCGATTTCCGCGATGCGCGACGGCCGGATTTTGGTCACGCGCGAAGCTTCCTCGAGCGTGATTTTGCGCGCGAGCCGGGCCTGTTTGAGTTTGTCGCCGAGAGCTTCCATCTGAAATTCCGGAATCAGACGGCGGCGTCGAGATCGACCAGTATCTCGCGCGGCTTGGCGCCTTCGCCGGGGCCCAATATGCCGCGCTGCTCCAGAATATCAACGATCCGGGCGGCCCGGGTGTAACCGAGCCGGAGCCGGCGTTGCAAAAGCGAAGTGGAGGCGCGTTTTTCCTGCCGGATAATCTCGAGACATTTCTCGACCAGCTCTTCGTCTTCCTCGGTCACATCTTCCTCCGGCGCCGCGGTGGAAGTCATCTGCGCGTGCGCCGCGAGATCGAACGCGGGCGAGCTCTGCGCCGAAACAAAATCGACCAGCCGGGTAATTTCTTCATCGGTCACGAGCACGCCCTGCGCGCGGATGAGCCGCGAGGTGCTCGGCGGCAGATAAAGCATGTCGCCCTGGCCTAACAATCGATCGGCGCCGTTCTCATCGAGGATCACGCGGCTGTCGATCTTGCTCGCGACCTGGAAACGCGATCCGGCTCGGGATGTTCGCCTTGATCACGCCGGTGATGACGTCCGCCCGCGGCGTCTGCGTCGCGACGATGAGGTGGATGCCGGCCGCGCGCGCCATCTGCGTGATCCGCGCGATCGCGCTCTCGACATCCGCCGGCGCGGTCTGCATCAGATCAGCCAGCTCGTCGATGATCACGACGATGTAGCTCATGTGCTCGGGAATGATCGGCTCGTCATCGCGACGGACGGTGATCGGCGGCGCGTCCGTTTTCTTTCTCGTTAGGCAAGACCGGCGCGAGACCTTCGAGGTCGAGTTCCTTCTGCGTTTTTTTCGGCGGGCGGGCGTTGAAGCTGGTGATGTTGCGGACGTTCACCTTCGCGAAAATCTTGTAGCGCTTCTCCATTTCATCGATCACCCAGCGGAGCGCGAGGAGCACTTTCTTCGGGTCGGTTACGACCGGGATGACGAGATGAGGAAGGGTGTTGTAAACCTGCATCTCGACCACTTTCGGATCGATCATGATGAAGCGGAGCTGATCCGGCGTGAACCGGTAAAGCATGCTCGCGATCAGCGCATTGATGCAGACGCTTTTGCCGGAACCGGTCGTGCCCGCGACGAGCAGATGCGGCATCTGCGCGAGATCGGCGATGATGGTTTTGCCGTAAACGTCCTTGCCCAGCGCGATCGGAAGTTTCGCGGTGGTGGCAAGCCAATCTTCCGATTGCAGCAGTTCGCGCAGAGTCACTTTCACTTTGCGGGTATTCGCGAGCTCGATGCCGACGGTGTCTTTGCCGGGAATCGGCGCGAGGATGTTGATCCGCTCCGCGCGGGTGGCGCGGGCGAGATCGCGCTCGAGACTCACGATCTTGTCCACGCGCACGCCTTTCGCGGGATAGACTTCGTAGCGGGTGATGGTCGGGCCCTTGGTGATGTCGCCGGGCGCGACCTTGATCCCGAACTGCTCGAGCGTGTCGATCAGCGTCTGCTGAATCTCCGCGAGTTCCGCGGGATCAGCCGCGACGCGGCCGGCGCTGTCGTGTTCTTCGAGCAGATCAATTCCGGGCAGCTCGTAGTTTTCGGCGTTGAAATCCTGCGCGGAGTCGAGCGCCGGCTCCGCGGCCCCCTTCTTTTTCCCACGCTTCAGATCGGCGAGTGAGGGTTTCTTTTTCGCGCTCGGCAAATCGGCCGGGAGCGCGGTGGTATCGACCACTTTCGGCTGGGGACGATTGGCAAATTCCTCCAGCATTACCTCCGGCACCGCCGGAACCGGAGCGCCTTTCTTGCGCAACGTCTTCTCAATCGCGCGCTGCTTTTTCGCGAGCTCCTGCTGGCTGATCTCGAGCTGGCCTTTCAGGTCGGTCTTTTCCATTCGCCGCCGGAGCAGCCAGAGCCGCAGCGCAACGATGGAGCGCTTGGTCGCGAGCACGCTTTGGCGCAGCAGGTGAATCGGCCGCAGTCCGGTCATGAGAATCAGACTCGTTAGGTAAAGGCCGGCGAGGACGATGACGGAACCTTTGCCGAGAAAATAGCGGAAGAGATGCCGCCCGATCACATCGCCGACCCAGCCGCCCGGGCCACGGATCTGAAACGCGCTGCGCCAGTCGCGCAGGAACCAATGTTGCAGGTGCAAAAGGCACGCGCCGGAAATGATGAAAAGCGCGATCCAACCGAGCCGCCGACGGATCACAAGGTCGCCGTGAAAGAGCTTCGCGCCGCCAAAACCGAGCAGCGTCGCCGCGAGCAGATAAGAGGCGGCGCCGATGACGAAGTAACAAATCCCGGCGCCGATCGCGCCGAAAGGTCCGAGGAAATTCTGCGCCGGATGATTCGGCGCCGAGGTCGAATTAAGGAGCGGGAACCAGGTCGGGATGTCCTTCGGGACGTAAGAGATCAGGGCAAGGAAGAGCAACGTCCCGATCCCGAGGAGGATGAGAGCGTAGACTTCATTCCATGCATTGTGTTGAGCGCGTTTGGCCACCGCGCCTGCATAGTAGTCGTGCGCCTGCGCCTTTCAACGCTCGGATTCACTAGGGATGATTTGCTTTTCCGGGCCGAGATTTGAGACGACCCGGAAGCCGCCGAATTACGATTCAAGAGTATGAACTCAAGCACACATGACAAAACAGAAGGGACCGCGAAGGAAGCCATCGGCGCGGTGAAGGAAAAGACTGGCGAGCTCGTGGGCAATCCGGATCTCGAGGCGCGCGGCACCGCGGAAAAAGCGGAGGGCAAAGTGCAGCAAAAGGTCGGCGACGTGAAGAAGGTTTTCGACAAGTAGTCGTCGCTCTCGTTTCTCTAATAAATGATCGCGTCCGGCAACGGGCGCGATTTTTTTTGCCAAGACGAATCCTCCCGGCTGCCCTAACGAAAAGCGGCGGCCCCTCCCGTGAGACCGCCGCTCATCCCCCAACCCTAAACGAAATTCGTTAGCCGTTATCGTCGTCGGCGGCGGCGTCGCCGGCCCCGGGGTGTTTGCCTCCACGACGACCTTCCCGGCCTCCGCCACGCCGGTCGTTTTTCGCCTCGTCCAAAGTCTTTTGCTGCTCCGGCGTGAGCATCGGGCGAATCTTGGCCCTGGTCTCTTCCATCAGGCTCTTGGTCTTCTGCATCGCCTCGCGGTGGATCGCTTCCATTTTCGGCTTCGCCTCATCGAGGATCGGCTGGACCTTGGTCTTCTGTTCCGGCGTGAGATTGAGCGGCCCGGTTATGCGCTCCATCGGATCGTGGCGCATGCCGCCTTTTCCACCGCCGCCGCCGCGACGCTGCGAGCCGTCTGCCGGCTGGTCCTGCGCAAAGGCTGCTCCGCCGAGCACGAGCGCGGTGAAAGCCGTGAGTGAGACAAGTTTGAGTTTCATGGTTTCCTTTTATTGACTCCGCCGTCCCGGAGCGAGTTACAAAATCTTTCCTCCGCGACTTCATTACCCTTCGGCATTGGTAACCGCGAGAGGCGCCCTGCGGTCATACCGGTTAGTGTGGATACCGTTTGGATGAGATGGCCGAAGATTCGGACGCAGGCGCGCTGGTGCCCGCCGTGCTCGCGCACGATGAAGCAGCAGCCCGCGAACTCGTACGTCGCCTGCATTCGCTGGTCGCGAAATTGGTGCGCTCGCATCGCCCGCGCCGTATGGCCGAGGAGGATCTTTCCCAGATGATCTTCATCAAGATTTTCCAGAAACTGCCGCAGTGGTCGGGGAAAGTGCCGCTCGAGCATTGGGTCTCGCGGGTCGCGATCAATACCTGCCTGAACCAGATCCAGTCGGAAAAAATCCGGCCGGAACTGCGCTACGCCGATCTCAGCGAAGAGGAAGTCGCGGTGGTGCAGAACCTCGCTGCCACTTCCGACGAAGTGGCGCCCGATCTGCGCTTCGCCGCGCGCGACCTGGTCGAGCACCTGCTCGGCGTCTTGAAACCGCGCGAGCGGCTGATCATCGACCTGCTTTACCTCCAGCAATTATCCGTCGCGGAAATTCAGCAGAAGACCGGCTGGAACGCGTCCCTCGTCAAAGTGCGCGCTTTTCGCGCCCGCCAGAAAATGCGACAACAGCTCGCGTTGGTCACCGCCCAAGGAGAAAAATGAAAACAACCGCGTCCTCCATTGATCGCCTCCTGCAGGCGGCTGCAGCGCTTCCCGCCGAATCCGAAGCAGCGATGCCGTTTGGTTTCGACACTCGCGTGGTCGCGCTCTGGCGGGCCTCCTTGACGGCCGATCCGGCTGCGATCGTTCACCTCCTGCGCCGGGTGATGTTGATCGCGGTGACTTTGATCGTGCTCGCCGGTGCGGGCGCGTATCGGGAATTTTCCCAGGCAGATGACAGCGATGGATATGGACTAACTGACTCCGCCATCCGTGGAGCCTTTGACCAATGAACGCGCCGCTGCGCTGGAAATTGGTCGCCGGCTTCTTCCTCGTCTTCATCGCTGGGTTGATCGCGGGTGCCTTCCTCGGAGCGGCGCATGTGCGACATATCCGCGCTGATTTTGAGCACCACGAGGCGCTGACCGAGCGGATCCGCAGCCGGATGAAGTCGCGCCTCGATCTTACCCCCGAGCAGATGACGAAGACCGCGCCGATTTTCGATAAAACGGCCCGCCAGATCGAAGACATCCGCAAGGAAACCAACCGGCGCATTCACGAGACGTTTGCCGCTGCGGACGACGAGCTCGCGCCGGCGCTGACCCCGGAACAGCGGGCCAAACTCGACGCCCTGGAAGCGGAGAAAAGCCAGACCCCGCCGCCGCCGGAACAGGCGAGTCGTTAGGCGGGGTGGTGGGCAGGGTTGGATTCGAACCAACGAAGGCGTAAGCCAGCGGATTTACAGTCCGCCCCGTTTGGCCACTTCGGTACCTACCCGCGGGACGAGCGTTTGATATAGGCGCGGTCTTAGCGGGTCGCAAGCCAGCGTTTTGCGAGTGCGAGATCGGCTGGCACGAGGCCATGGCCGGCGTCGAGAAATTCCGTCGTCGTCTCCGCGCCGGCCGTTTGCAGGAGGGCGACGAGCCGCCCCGTTTCCGCGGGCTCGATGATCGGGTCGTGCTTTCCCGCGGATAATAAAAGCTGCGCCCCCGCGAGGTCCGGGAGCGTTGTCGGGACGAGCGGCACCATCGCGCGGAAGAGGATCGCGCGCCGCAACACTTCGGGCCGGAGGAGGAAAATCGCGGCGGCGATATTGGCGCCGTTGGAATAACCGACCGCGACCAGGTTTTCGCGGGCAAAGCCGTAATGAGCCGAGGCCGCGACGATGAAATCCGCGAGCTCATTCGCGCGGTGGCGCAAGTCTTCCAAATCGAAAACCCCTTCCGCGAGCCGGCGGAAAAAACGCGGCATTCCGTTCTCCAAGACTTGACCGCGCACGCTCAAAAGTCCCGCGGTCGGATCCAACTCGCGACCGAGCGGGAGCAAATCGTTTTCGTCGCCGCCCGTGCCGTGAAGCAGAAGCAGCGTGCGGGCGCTTTCTCCCGGGAGATAGCGGTGCGTGAAAGTGAGCTCGTCCACTATTCGTTAGGCGAAAAATTCCGCGATCGCGTCCACCACCACGGTTTGCATTTCCCGCGTGAGCTCGGGGAAAATCGGCAGCGCCAGCGATTCGCGGGTCGCGCGCTCGGTTTCGGGCAGATCGCCCGCGTGATAACCGAGGTCTGCGAAACAGGCCTGCTGATGCAGCCCGAGCGGATAATAAATTGCCGAGCCGATCTCACGCGCGGCGAGACGCTTCTGCAGTTCGTCGCGGCGCGGGGTGCGGATGACGTATTGATGATAAATATGATGATTCGTTAGGCCGCTCGCGCGATAGGGCTCAGCCGGAAGCGTGATCCGGTCCGTCAGGCCGCGCGCTGTGAATTGCTCCCGGTAAAAATTCGCGACCGCGCGCCGCGCTGCCGACCAGCCGTCGAGATACGGCAGCTTCACTGTCAGCACCGCCGCCTGCAGACCGTCGAGCCGGAAATTTCCGCCGACCACGTGGTGAAAATAGCGCGGCTCCATCCCGTGCTGCCGGAAAATCCGGAACCGCTCCGCGAGCGCATCGTCGTCGCAAACGATCGCGCCAGCGTCGCCCGCCGCGCCGAGATTTTTCGATGGGTAAAAACTGAACCAACCCGCTGTGCTCATCGTCCCGGCCTGGCCCGTTCCGGCCTTTGCGGGATACTCCGCGCCAATCGCCTGCGCGGCGTCTTCGATCACGGTGAGCCCGTAACGCGCAGCGATTTCGCGGATCGGATCCATTTCGCAGCACAGCCCGAAAAGATGCACCGGGATGATTGCCCTAACGAGTCGCCCCGCCTCGTCGACGAGCTGGCCGTCGCCGTTTTTCCGGCAGCGGTTTTCCAGGAAATCCGCGAGCGCGGCCGGGGAAAGATTGAAAGTCGCCGGATCGATATCGACAAAGAGCGGCGTCGCCCCGACCCGCGCGATGCAGCCGGCGGTCGCGAAAAAAGTGTAGGCCGTGGTGATAATCGCGTCGCCCGGCCCGTAGCCGAGCGCCATCAGGATCGCGAGCTGCGCGTCGGTCCCGGAGGAGGCGCCGATCACATGGCGCGCGCCGCAATATTCCGCGAGCGCTTGTTCAAACTCCTCCACTTTCGGGCCGAGGATAAAGTTTTGCGTCCGCAGGATTTCGTCGAACTCGCGGCGGATCGGGTCGGCGAGTAATTCGTACTGGGCGCTCAGGTCGAGCAACGGGACGCGCATCCCGCTACCGAAGCACGGGAGCCGCGCAGTGGCGAACGTTCCTAACGAAGCGTTGACCGCTCGGAAGCGGTCAGCTAGCCTCCGGGCGTGGGATTACTTCGCAGTTTGTTCTGGGCGGTCCTCTTCGTCTTTTTCACCTTCTGTTTCCTCGTGCTTTTCGAGTACGGGCCGAGTGATTTCACCACCGGCTTCAAGAAGGAAGGCGAGCGCGTCGAGAAATGGGTCGACGGCGCGATCCACCCGAAGAAGGACGCGGCCAAGCCTTAGCTGACGAACTCGAGCTCGACGTGGCGGTCGAGGTAGCCGCTCGCTTCCGCGCGCCCGAGAAATTGCCGGATCGCTTCCCGCCCACTCTCGCCGTAGTCGCGGGTGTAATCGTTCACATACATGCCGATGAATTCCCCGGCGAGCGCGGCATCCATGTCCCGCGCATAGGGCAACGAATGCCGGACGGCCGCCTCGCGATGCGCGAGACCGTAGTCGATGCTCTCGCGCAAAATCTCCGCGAGATCGCGCTGCACTTCGGGCGCGAGACCTTTGCGCAGGACGTTGCCGCCTAACGGGAGCGGCAGGCCGGTTTCCTCTTTCCACCACGCGCCGAGATCTAGGATCTTGCGAAAACCGGCGGCGGCATAAGTGAGCTGACCTTCGTGAATGATGAGTCCAAGATCAGCGCGCCCGGCTTTCACCGCATCGAAAATCTGATCGAACGGGACGACCACATAATCGAACTCGCCGAGGTAAAGCTGGAGCGCGAGATAGGCGCTGGTCATTTTCCCCGGGATCGCGATGCGTTTTCCGCGGAGCCAGTTCCGGAGTTCGTTAGGCGCAGGCGGCTCGGTGCCGGCCAGGGTCACGAGCATTGGTCCGTAGCCGTCGCCCATGCTCGCGCCGCAGGAGAGGAGCGCGTATTTTTCGCTCACGAAAGCGTAGGCGTGGATCGAGATTGCGGAGATGTCGAGCTCACCGCGGAGCGCGCGCTCGTTCAGCGTCTGGATGTCCTCCAGTCGATGCTCGAATTGGTAACCACGGAGGTCGATTTTGTGCTCGGCCATCGCGTAAAACATGAACGCATCATCCGGATCGGGAGAGTGGCCGAGCGTGAAAATGTGGTCGGGAGCTGACATGGCGAGGATATTAATTCAAGCCGGCCGCCGGCGCAGATAAATCACGCTGGCGACGAGCAAGCCTAACGGAATTGCCACCGAAGGACCGAAGAGCGCGACCCGAAACATGACCGCCCGCGCGAAGAGCACACCCTGTTTCGCGCCCGCAAGTTGAATCGCGGCCGGGATCGCGATGAGCAGCGCGATCACGGTGATCAGGAGCGCGCTGAGATAACGCCAGGCATCGCTTTCGCCGTCGTCCGGCACGAGCGCCTTTTGCCGGCGCAGCCAGCTAAAATAGGCTGCCGCGACAATCGCGAGCCCGATAAACGTGCTCGCGACCTGCAGCACAAACGGCAGCGGAAAAGTCGCCGAGCCGACGTGCACGACCGGGTCACGCAGCCACGAGATTCTCTCCACGAACCAACCGGTGTCGTGGGTGAACGCGTCCCAGAAATTGTGCGTCCAGATTCCCAGCAGCAATGAGCCGAGCACGATCGGCCAGCGCGCCGGCCAGAGATCGCGAAACGAGGGACAGATCGGCCGCAGCACAAGGCGATGCGGTCGGGGCAGCGCATAGGCGACCGGTTTGCAAAAAAGATAGAAAAGGATAAACAAAACGAGCCCGATCGGGACACCGGCGACAACACTGCCGGCCAGCGTGTGATCGAACGTCGCAAGCGGGAAGTACCCGATGTAGTAGCCGAGATCCGGCGTCATGCTCCCGATCACGAGCGCCGCGAAATCCAGCGGCCACGGCGTGAACCGGCGTAGCGGAAGAACGGCAGTGGCGTGAGAAACGGTCCAGGGCATGGCGCAGCGAACGGGATTTAGCCGTGGATACGCGCGGCGCAAACGGAGTTTTCCGCAAGCCGCTGCGAGATGCCGCGGTCGCGCACCTCTGCTACCCTTGCGCTCGTGCGACCTTCCGGAGCTTCCCTGCATCTCGCCTGCCCCGATTGCGACGCGCTCTACGACGCGCCGCCGTTGCAGGAAGGCGAGCAGGTGCTCTGCACGCAATGCGGCGCTTCGCTTTTTAACTTCCACACGAATTCGGTCCACCGCGCCGCCGCGCTGACCATCGCCGCCGGCTTTCTTTTTTTGGTCTCGAATTTCTTCCCCTTCATGACCCTGCGAGCCGGCTACCGCGAGAGCGAGATGGTCTTCTCGCAGAGTGTCGTGGGACTCGAACAACAGGGCTACGCCGATCTCGGGGTGGTGGTCGCGCTTTTCACTCTGGTCGCGCCGTCGCTGATCATTCTCGGGCTCACTTATCTCCTTCTCCCGCTGCTCAACGGCCGCCGGCTTCCGGGCGCGATCCCGCTCTGTCGCTGGGTTTATCGCGCGCGCCGCTGGAACATGCTCGAGGTCTTCCTGCTCGGCGCACTCGTTAGTCTGTTAAAGCTCGGGAAGCTCGCCACGCTGACCCTCGGGATTTCCTTTTGGGCCTACGTCGGGCTGATCATTTGTCTGACCGCAGCGCTCTCATCGATCGATTACCGGGAACTCTGGGCGCGGCTCGAGGAGGCCGAGCGATGAGCGAGTTTTACCCGGCCTCCGCCGCGGCGCGCGGCCTCGCGCTTTGTCACGCCTGCGGCCGGGTCGAGCCCGTGGAACTGGAGCATTGCCCGCGTTGCCACGCGCGGCTGCACCTGCGCAACCCGGCCAGTCTGCAGCGCACGATCGCGCTCACCTTCGCCTCGCTGCTCCTTTATTTTCCCGCAAACATGCTCCCGATCCTGAAGGTGGAATCGATCGCCGGTGCGCAGGCGAACACGATCGTCGGCGGCGTGATCGAGTTCTGGCGGACCGGCGATTATCCGGTCGCGATCATTATTTTTACTGCGAGCGTCATGATCCCGGTGTTGAAAATTCTCTCGCTCGCGTGGCTGTGTTACGCCGCGAAAGTCGGCCATCATCCGCAAGGCATGACGCGGCTTTATCGAGTCACCGAATTAGTCGGGCGCTGGTCGATGGTCGATGTCTTCGTGGTCGCGATCCTGGTCGCGGTGGTGCAACTCGGGTCGGTGATTTCGATTCATCCTGGACCGGCCGCAGTTTCGTTTGCGTCGGTCGTGATCCTCACCATGCTCGCGGCGATCAGTTTCGACCCGCGCCTGATCTGGGACGCCGCGGGAAAAACGGAGCCTAACGAATGACGCCCGAACCTCCACCCCGCCCGGCCGCGGTCAGCAACGCGCCGCGCCCGACCGTGCGGAAAAAGAAGGCCCGCTTCTCCGCGGTCTGGATCATCCCGGTGGTCGCAGCGTTCTTCGGGCTCTGGCTGACCTGGAAATATTACGCCGATCGCGGCCCGGAAGTAACCGTCCGCTTCGACACCGCGGAAGGAATTGTCGCCGGCAAAACCCCGGTGCTCTGCCGGAGCGTGAACATCGGCACGGTCAACAAGGTGACCCTGACCGACCAGTTGAAGGTCCTCGTGACGATGCAAATGACGAGCGATGCCGAGGACCTGTTGAAACAGGACACGCAAATCTGGGTCGTTAGGCCGCGCTATGGCGCCTCGGGAATTTCCGGTTTGAGCACCATCGTCTCGGGGAACTACATCGAACTCGAGCCGGGGCTTGCGAAGGAACCGCGCGATCATTTCATCGGACTCGAGCAACCGCCGGTGACGCCGAAAGGCGTGCCCGGTTTGCACATCAAGCTGATCGCCGAAGAAGCGGGCGGGATCGATCCCGGCTCACCCATCACCTACAAGGGCCTCGGCGTCGGCAAGATCGAGAAACGCACCTTCCTGGCGGGGACGGGGCAGGTCGAGTTCGACGCTTTCATCGAGGGCGACTACGGCAAACTGATTCGCCTGGAAACCAAGTTTTGGAACATCAGTGGCATCGATCTCGAAGTGGGAGCCAATGGCGTAAAGTTGCGCACCGGGACGCTCGCGGCGCTCCTCCTCGGCGGCGTCACCTTTGGCGAACCGGGCTCCTATGAGCCCTCACCGCCTGCGCCGGACGGGATGGTTTACACCCTCTACGACAGCTTCGAAGACACGCAGAAGTTCTTCATGAGAAACCCGATTCCTTACCTGCTTCTCTTCACCGAAAGTGTGCGTGGGTTGAATCCGGGCGCGCCGGTTGAGTTTCGCGGCATCCGCATCGGCACAGTCGAGGGCGCTTCCTTCAAATACCTGCCCGACGATCCCGATCGCCGCGTCCCGGTGATGATTCGGATTGATCCGAATGTCATCACGGAGCTGCCCAAAGGCTACGAAGCGGCGTTGCAGTTCATCTCCGAGAACGTCCAGAAAGGCCTGCGCGCCAGCCTCAAGTCCGGCAACCTCCTGACTGGTCAAATGTTCGTTGATCTTGATTACCAGAAAGACGCAAAGCCGGCGGAGGTTCGCGACTTCAGCGGCTACAAGATCTTGCCTACCGCGCCAGCCGGAGGGCTCGCGCAGATCCAGGAACAGGCGTCAGCCTTGCTCGCAAAACTGAATGCGCTGCCGATCGAGAAAACCGTCGACAACGCCTCCGCCGCGCTCGCTTCGATCAAGGACGCAGCTGACGACCTGAAAAAAACCGCGAGCGGCTTCAACGACAACTCGCCGCTCTATCACGACCTCTCCGAGACCCTGCGCCAGCTCGATGAAACCCTTCGATCGCTGCGTAGCCTAACGAGCACGCTGGACCGCAAACCAAACTCGATCATCTTCGGCAAGCCAGGCAGCGTGCCGCCGCCGAAAGGAAGCAATCATCCATGAAAACGAGGACCAACCAGACCTCAAACGGACCTGCGGAAGCAGGTCCCTCCGGAGGGACTTGCTTCCGCAAGTCCGGGGGATTGGCACTGCTTCTTCTCCCGCTCCTGTTCTTCACCAGCTGCGGCTCGAAGTCGGAATTTTACCGGCTCAGCGCCGAAGCGCCGGCTGCCGCGACCGGCGGTTCCGCGATCAGTCTCGGCGTCGGCCCGGTCTCGCTCCCCGGTTACATCGATCGGAGCGAGCTTGTCTTCCAAAGCGGGCCTAACGAATTCCAAATCCCGCCGAACGTGAGCTGGGCCGGCTCGCTCCAGGACAACATCGCCGCCGTGCTCGCGCGCGATCTGCAGGCACAGCTCGGCGCGCGCGAAGTGCTCGCCTACCCGTGGCCCGCCGGTCGCGCCCCGCGCCGCCGCGTCGCGCTCGACGTGCGGCAATTCCACGGGATTAGCGGGAGCGACGCGATCCTCGAAGCGTCGTGGCGGATCGAAGGCGCCAGCGTCTCGCATGGCGGCGGCACCTTCCGCGAGCCGATCAACGGCGATGGCTATGCCGCGGTCGTCGCCGCCGAGAGCCGCCTCCTCGCGCAGTGCGCCGCGGCGATCGCCGCTTCCTTGCGTTGAGCGGTCCGCTCCGATAGCCTCTGCGCCATGGCAAAATCCGGTCTCGGCAAAGGGCTCGGCGCTCTGATCAGCGCGACGCCCGCCTTTCGTCCGGTCGAACCGGAGCCCGAGAGCAGCGGCGAAAAAGTCCAGCTCGTTCCCCTCACCCGCATCGTCCCCAGTCCGCTTCAGCCGCGGCGCGAGTTTGAACGCGAGGCGCTCGATGAGCTGATCGATTCCATCCGCCAGCGCGGCATCATCCAGCCGCTGATCGTTAGGCCGGTGAACGACACTTTCGAATTGATCGCCGGCGAACGTCGCTGGCGCGCGTCGAAAGAAGTCGGCCTGACCGAAGCTCCGGTCATTGTGCGGCAGGCGAGCGACCTCGAAGTCCTCGAGCTTTCGCTGATCGAAAATCTCCAGCGCGCCGATCTCAATCCAATTGAGGAAGCGGAAGCCTACGCGCGGCTCGCGGGTGAATTTGGCATGCGCCAGGACGACATCGCGCAGAAGGTCGGCCGCAGCCGCGCCTCAGTCGCGAACGCGATGCGCCTGCTCGATCTCGACCAACAGGTGCAGACCTGGGTCGTGCAGGGCCTGCTCTCCGTCGGCCATGCGAAAGTGATTCTCGGATTAAAAAATCACGAGGAACAGCGCGCGATCGCCGACAACGTCCTGCGCCAAAGCTCGACCGTGCGCACGACCGAGCGCATGGTCGCCCGCCAACTCGGCCGCCTCACCGCGACGAGCCGGAAAAAACGGGGCGTCAGTGTGCCGACCGCCGCGATGACCGACCTCGAAAACCGGCTGCAACAACACCTCGCGACTCACGTCACGATTCATCACGCGGAAAAACGCGGCCGGATTGAAATCGAGTATTACGGCTCCGACGACCTCGAGCGGGTGGTGACGAAGCTCGGCCTGCCGCCCGATGCCTAACAAGAAGAAGGGCCGACCTTCCCGGCGCGCCGCCCGGCTGAAAGCGTCCTGGCGCCGCTGGGGCGCCTACGGGCTGGTCGCGCTCGCGCTTCTGCTGCTCGTCGTTTTCCTTTTTTTCCGCAGCCCGCGCCGCGAGATTTACGGCCAGCCGTGGCTCGAGTTCTCGGGCGAAAAAGCGCTCGCCCACGTCCAGGCGCTGGTCGATCTCGGGCCGCGCCCGCCGGAATCCGCGGCGCTCAAAAAGGCGCAGCAATATATCCGGGAGAATCTCGAAAAGGTCGGCTGGCAGGTCAGCGAACAGCGTTTCCCCGCCGATACGCCACGCGGCTCGGTCCACTTCGTGAACCTGATCGCGCACTGGCCGAACGCCTCGCCGCGCGCGCAAAAATTTCTCCTCTGCTCGCATTACGACACCAAGACTTTTGACTCGATCGAGTTTGTCGGCGCGAATGACGGCGGCTCCAGCACCGGCGCGCTCCTCGAGATGGCACGCGTCCTGAGCCTGCATCCCGAATTGGCTGCGAAACTGGAGCTGGTTTTCTTCGATGGCGAGGAAGCGTATGAGCGTTTCACCGCGACCGACGGACTCTACGGCAGCCGCTTTTTCGCGCGCCGGATGAAAGCAGCGAACGCGGTGAAACTCTATCGCGGCGCCATCGTCTGGGACATGATGGGCGACAAGGATCTCACGATCACGCTCTCGCCGGATTCGCCGGTTAAGATGACGCGCGACATTTTCGCGGCCGCGACTGCGCTCGATGCGCGCGCCCATTTTACCTACGCGAACGCTGACGTGCTCGACGACCAGACGCCCTTGGACAAGATCGGCGTGCCCGCGATCGACCTGATCGATTTCGATTATCCGCCGTGGCACACCGCGCAGGACACGATGGATAAATTGAGCGCCGAAAGTCTGCAAACCGTCGGCGCAGTGACCGCGTATTACCTCGCGGAAATGGCCTTTCGATGAAGCGCGCGCTCCTCCTCGTCGGTGCGCTTCTCCTCGGGGTCGCGGCCGGCGAATGGTGCACTGGCAACTTCGGTTTCCGGGCCGCGCTTGGGCGACTCGTTAGGCACGACGAACTCGTGCAACTGGTCGGGACCCGCGGGATTTATTCACGCGATCCGACGAGCCGCGGCCGCGCGATCGAGGAATTGGTCTCCGAAGCGAAGATCGCGAACGCCGCCGCCGGGGAACGGGTGAACAACGCCGCGCTCCAGCACGAGCTCGACCTCCTGCGGGCGCCCTTGCCTAACGAAAAGGCGTGGGACGGATTGCTGACCAACGCCGGTTTAAGTCCCGCCGGGTTGCGTCGCGAAGTGGCGGAAAATCTGCGCGGCCGCTCGTGGCTCGAAGCCCGCGTCGCGGCCGCGGCGAAGCCGCCTAACGATCAGGAAATCCGGACGTTATTTCGCCGCGCATCCCGCGGAGTTTCAGCAGCCGGAACGTTATCGCGCGAGCCACCTATTTCTCGCGGCGCCCGATGGCTACCCGGTCGAAGTCCTGGCGGCGAAAGAGCGGCTGATCGACGAGCTCGCACTCCGGCTGCAAAAAGGCGAATCGTTCGATGCCCTGGTCGCCGAATTTTCCGAAGACGAAGAAACGAAAAAGCGCGACGGCGACCTCGGCTATTTCAGCGAAGAGCGGATGCTCCCGGAACTTTTCGCAGCTGCGCAAAGTCTGAGGGTCGGCGAAACGAGCACGCCGATTCGCAGCCGGCTCGGGTTCCATCTTCTGCGGGTCACGGAGGCGTTGCCGGCGCGCGCGATGAGCCTGCCCGAAGCGTCGCCGGAGATCACCGCGACACTCAACAACACGCAGCGCGCGGACGCGCTCGCCCGGCTCCGGTAAACCGATGCGCCGGCTCCGCTTTTGGCTGCGCCTGCTTTTTTATCCGGTTTTCCTCGCAGCATTGATCGCGATTTTAGCGGGTTGCTGGCTGGCGGGAAATCTCGCGCGCGTCGTGGCCTGGGGCGTCGCCCGCGCGTTGCCGGAATTTTCCCTCCAACTCGGCGACGCGGAGCTGGTCGGCTTCCACCGGATTGAATTCTCGAACGTCGCCCTGACCGATCGGTCGCAGAAAAAGCCGGCGCTTTCGATTGGGAGCGTCGCGGTCGACTATTCGATCACGGGTTTATGGCATCGCCGTATTGCTCGGGTCGAGCTCGAACATCCGCGTTTGGCGCTGGATGATCAGGTGCTCGAAAAATTTAGCGGGTCGCTGGATGCGCCCTCCAGCTCCGATGAAAATTGGCGGGTCCAACAGTTCTCGATTCGTGGCGGCGCGGGGGTCGTCGACCTGCGGGCGCAACCGCGGATCAGTTTCGAGTTCGCGGGCGAGTTCACCGACTCGCCCGCGGCAAAGCAGCGGGTCGCGTTGAAAAAAATCCGCGTGACCAACCCACAGCCGCTCCTCGAAGCGAGCACCGCCAGCCTGATTTTCACTCTCGACGACCTGGCTAAACATCGGCTCCCGGAGCTGACCCTGGCCGCCCCGTCGGTTCATCTCCAGCCGGCGCTCCTCGCCGCCTTCAGCGCGTCTTCGACAGCGGGCTCGCCTAACGAACCCGGCTGGCAGGTGGGAAAACTGAAGATTAACGACGGCGAACTTTTCGTAGAAGGCTTCAGCGCCGCCGTCCCGCTCGCTTCCGCAAAATTCTCCTTCGAGACGACCGACCTCGGCTGGGGCGGCGCGAGCGAAAAGCTGCACACCGCACAGATCTGGGATGTGCGCGGCGCGCCGTTGTTCGATCCGCACCATCCCTTTCTCCTGCTCGACAGCCTAACGATCCAATTCTCCAACGCCGGCCTCGCCCGGAGCGAGCTGGCGCAGGTCGAAGCCACCGGGCTCTGGATCGGGCTCGGCCGCAATTTGCGCACTTTCGCAAGCGCGCCGACCCCGGCCACTGTCGGCCTAACGAACGGCGCGGCGTCGCCTTGGAAGGTGCGCGACTTCTCGATCGCGAGCGGTTACGTGGGCGTGAGCGATCTCGGGCTGGAAATTCCCGACCTCGGTTTCTATGTGCGCACGACGTTGCACGACGTCGCGCTCTCCGGCGACGACCGGTTCGCCAGCACGCAACTGCAGACGGTCGAGCTCTCGAACATCGCGATTCATTCGCCACTCGATCCTTTTGTGCCGGTGCTGAATTTCCCGACGATCTTCGTGCGCTTCTCGCTCGCGCGCCTGCTCCAGGAATGAGATCGAAGAAATCAGCCTCCTGAGTCCGCAGATCTTCGTCGGCGAAGATCTTTTCTGGTATGCGGACACGCTCCAGCAAGCGGCGGCCGGCTCCGCGCCTAACGACGCCCCGACGCCCGCGCCCGGCAGCGGGCCTCACTGGTTGGTGAAAAATCTCGGCGCTGATTTCGGCGAGATCATCATCGCGAACGGCGGCAAAAATCGCGCGACGCTGCCGCTCAGTTTTTCCTGGCGCGCGCAGCAGGTGGACTTCAGCAACCTGCGCGAGTTGCGGTTGAAGTTGAAACTGGTCGTGCCGGAAGGGGATTACCTTTTTCCCTCCTACGAGCTGGACCTCGTCGGGCTCTCGGGCCGGGTCGAATTCGGCCTCCCACCGGAAGGGCACAAGGACAACCTGGTGCATACCCTCGAGGTGAAGAAGTGCGCGTTGGAAACAGTTCGTCGCGGGCCAGTCGTTTGTCAGCGTCACCTACGACAAAAAGGGGATTTACGGTGCGGTCGGGGCGAAGGCTTATGGTGGTTATCTCAATGGCGGGTTCAGTTTCCTGACCCAACTCGACTCTCCGTGGACCGGTTGGATGTCGGGCTCGGCGATCAACCTCGGCGGCATAACCGACGCGCTCGCGCCGCAGAATTTTCAACTCAACGGTCCGGCGGATTTCAAGCTGGAGGTGAACGGGTTGAACCACGAGATCGAGCGCCTGACTGGGAGCTACACAATGCGTCGACCGGGCCGCCTGAAAGTCGCCAAACTCAACGATCTCCTCGGCGCAATCCCGCCCGAGTGGACGACGTTAAAACAAGGTCTCACGCGCATCGGGCTGGAGACTCTGCGCGATTTCGATTATGACCGCGGCGATGGTTCGTTCTGGTTCGCCAATCACGCAGGCAATCTCAAGCTCGCGCTCCGCGGCGCCGGCGGCTCGCGCACACTGGAGGCCGTGCTCCACGATCCGCGGGAGCGGCCTCCGCCCACGGATGAATAAGTGCGCGTGCGCCAGCCTTGCGGCTATCCTTTGCTCGTTAGGCGCGGGTTGCGCGCTGCCGCCGATCTCGCTCTCGACCCCGCAGCCGATCAAGGTCGATCTCGCGATGAAGCTGGATGTTTATCAGCATGGCCCGCCGGTGGCGGAGAAGAAGCCGGTGGCGACCGCCGGCGCGGGCAGCACGACGGCGGAGATCCAGGATCGGCGACGGCTGCGCCTCGGGGAATTGCAGCCGCTGAAGAACTCCCGGCTCGTGGGGGAAAATCATCTCGGCCTGCTCGAAGTGCGCAGCGCGCCCGCCGGCGAATACGGCGACTACCTCCGGACCACGGTGGCGGCGGAGAACAAGGATCGCGCGGCGCTCATGGAAGCCACTGCCGCAAGCCAGAAAATTGCCCTCGCCGACGTGCAAAAACAACAGGCCGAGATCGCGCAGCACAACGCCTTCAACGGCGAATGGATCGAGACCACGAAGCCGGATGGCACCTACGTTTGGCGCCAAAAAGGGCAGGAGTAATTCTCCGCGCGCTTCCTGGCCTAACGAGTATCGGAATCATTTCGCGCCGGCGGAAAAATCGCGATTGCGAGCCGGCGTGATCGCCTTGAATTTGCTCCCGGAACCGGCTGCCGGAAGGCGGCCTAACGAAAAATGGCACGCCCTAAATCGAAAAACGTTGGCCTCATCGGGCTCGGCATCATCGGCACCCGCGTCGCCGCCACCCTGCGCAAGAGCGGGTTGCGGGTTTATGTCTGGAACCGGACGCCGCGGCCGGAACAGAATTTTCTCGGCTCGCCGACGGAGGTCGCGGAGCTCTGCGACGTGGTGCAAATCTTCGTCTCCGATGACGAAGCGCTGCTTTCGATCGTGACCCAACTGGCGCCGGGTTTGAACGCGCAGCACGTCGTGACCGCGCACAGCACGGTCGCGCCGGAGACGATCCGCGCGGCGGCGGACATCGTGCAGCGGCGCGGCGCGCGTTTTCTCGACGCGCCGTTTACCGGGAGCAAGGTCGCGGCGGAAAATGGGCAGCTGGTTTATTACATTGGCGGCGATGAAGCGGCTTTGAAACAGGCGCGGCCAATCCTCGAGGCGAGCAGCAAGGAGATCATTCAGATCGGCGAGATCGGCGACGCCACAATCATGAAAGTGGCGACGAACATCGTCACTGCCGCGACCGCGCAGATCGGCAGCGGAAGCGCTCGCGCTCGTGCGCAAGCGCGGGATTGTCGGCGGAGCTTTTCAGCAAGGCGATGAAGTTCAACGCGAGCAATTCCGCGACCCTGGAAATGAAGATCCCGCTGATGGAGGCGGGCAATTACGAGACGCATTTCTCGGTCAAGCACATGCTTAAGGACGTGCGCATCGCCGCGAAGCTTTCGGAGATTTATTTCCTCAAACTCCCGCTGAACGAACTCTCGAGCGACCTGCTGCTCGAGGAGATGAAAAACGGGCACGCCGACGCCGATTACTCGTCGCTCGCGCAAAGATATTTCCCGGCGCGCGATTCGCTGACGAAGGAAACCATCGCGCCGGCCAAGCCGGTGGCAGCTCCGCTCCCGGCAGCGCCGCCACTGAGCGCGGTCAAAGTAAGCGAGCCGCCCCCGGCGAGCGTGGTGGTCATGAAGGAGAAAGCTCCCGACATTCCCGCCGCCGTCCCGCCCTCGCCGGAGAAACCTCGGGTCTCAGTGCTTCCCCCGACGCCCCGACCGGTTGAGAAACCACCGATCGTCCCGCCCGCCGAAAAACTGCCGAGCGCTTTGCCGCCTAACGAGAAGCCGTCGGAAAATGCCAAAGTGAAACCGCTCCAGGAAAGTCCCGATGACGCAGGCAATCTCTCCGGCGGTTTCCGCGGCTGGCTGAGTCGGCGCGCGAAGCGGCCTGAGCCGGAAAAGGACGCTGGTGCTGTTTGATCTTTCGGCGCGCACGAAGCTGCGCCTGACCGGCGCCGATCGCGTTCGTTACCTGAACGGCCAGGTGACCAACGACGTGCGAAAGGCGAACGCCCATCTCTCGATGGCGGCCTGCGTCCTGAGCGCGAAAGGGAAAATCGACGCGCTGGTTTACATTCTCGGCGACGACGACCAACTGCTGCTCGACGCCGATCCCGAGCTGCGCGAAGCCCTGCCCGCGCGGCTCGATCGTTACATCATCGCGGACGATGTCGTGCTCGAGGATGTGACCGGGGAGTTCGCGCTTTTCCATCGCCTCGGCGAGGAGCCGCCGGTTTTGCCTAACGAATCCTGGCCCTGGCGCCGGTGCCGTCGTTTCGGCCAGCCGGGCTGGGACCTGCTGGTCGCGGCCGCGGAGCAGGACCGCGCCCGTCAGGCGCTCGCCGCACAGGACACTTTCTGCGTCGGGGATGCGGCGGAACAATTTCGGATCGAACAGGGCGTGCCGCGCTGGGGCGCGGAATTGACCGACCAAATCATCCCGGTGGAAGCGAACTTGGAAAGCGTCGCGATCGATTACGCGAAGGGCTGCTACATCGGGCAGGAAGTCATCTCGCGCATGAAGATGTCCGGACAGACCAACAAGCGGCTCTGCGGGTTGGTCTCGCGCGATGGTGCGCCGCTGCGCGCGGGCGAACGCCTGCTCGCGCCGGAGAGCGGGAAGGACGCCGGCTGGATCACGAGCGCGGTGCGCAGCGATTCGTTAGGCAAAGAAATCGCGCTCGCCTACGTGAAGCGCGGATTCAATGAACCGGGCACAGAACTGCACGGACCGGGTCCGGTCGAAGTGGTCGCGCTGCCTTTTCTCTAAGCCCCCTCCCGGGCGCGGGATCGGCGTCCGGGCGTGCGCGGATGTGCGTTGACCCTCGCTCTCGACCTCCCTATCCTCCCGCCCACGCGCATGGCCAAAGTCTCTGTCAGGAACGTTTTTAAAATTTATCCGGGCGACAAAGGCCAGGACATCACCGCGGTCAAAGACGTCAACCTCGAGGTGGCCGATCGCGAATTCGTCGTCCTCGTCGGGCCGTCCGGCTGTGGAAAATCGACCACGCTCCGGATGATCGCCGGTCTCGAGGAGATCTCGAAGGGCGACGTCTTCATCGGCGACAAGCGGGTCAACGACGTCGCGCCGAAAGACCGCGACATCGCGATGGTCTTCCAAAATTACGCGCTCTATCCGCACATGAGCGTGTTCGATAATCTCGCTTTCGGCTTGAAGCTGCGAAAATTTCCGAAGGCGGAAATCAAGAAGCGCGTCGTGGATGCCGCGAGCATTCTCGGGATC
Organism: uncultured Verrucomicrobiae bacterium; assembly: GCA_963742845.1. GTDB lineage: Bacteria > Verrucomicrobiota > Verrucomicrobiia > Chthoniobacterales > UBA10450 > Palsa-1392. Next base: position 1,062,830 of record CAVUNK010000009.1, read on the forward strand.
GAAGCGCTGCTCGAGCGGAAGCCGAAAGCGCTCTCCGGCGGTCAGCGTCAGCGCGTGGCGGTCGGCCGCGCGATCGTGCGCCAGCCGAAAGTTTTCCTCTTCGACGAACCGCTCTCCAACCTCGACGCAAAAATGCGGGTGCAGATGCGGACCGAGATCACCAAGCTCCATCAGCGCCTGCAGGCGACGATGATTTACGTCACCCACGACCAGGTCGAGGCGATGACGATGGGTGACCGGATCGTGGTGATGAACGACGGGGTCGTGCAGCAGAACGACGCGCCACTAAAGCTCTACAACGAGCCGGTGAACTTGTTCGTCGCCGGTTTTCTCGGCAGTCCGCCGATGAATTTCATCACCGGCACGCTGAAAGCGGAAGGCGAGCGGATCCGGTTCCAGGAAATCGAAGGCGGCACGATCGATCTCACCTTTGCCGCGGCGGACCGGCCGGCGGCGAAAGATTTCGTCGGCCAGCAGGTCATCCTCGGGATTCGGCCGGAAGATCTGGCCGTCGCAAAGTTCGATCGCAAGGAAGGCCGCGCCACCACGGGCAATGGGTTCCCGGCCATCGTCGACATCGTCGAGCCAATGGGTGCCGAGACCAATCTCTATCTCCAGACCGGGGCGCACACGCTGGTTTGCCGGAGCCAGGAAGCGTTTGACCATCGCGAAGCCGGGCACCGGTTCCAGTTCGAGGTGAACCTGGCCAAGGCCCATCTTTTCGACCCGATCTCGACCCAGCGCCTCGCATACGATTCGGCCGAGCAGCCGGATGCATAGAAATGCTTGCTAAAGAATAAGTTGGTCGCGTATTAAGAGACGTCTCCCCGCCCCCGGAGTCGCTTGCCACTTGGAGAACAATACGTGAATCAACAACTACTTGCCGAAATCGGCCGCACCCAGCGGCTGGAAATTCTCAACACGCTCAAGCGCACCCGCGGGCTCTCGGTGAACCAGCTCGTCGCCCGGATGCACATGAGCTACATGGGAATCAAACAGCATTGCCTCACCCTCGAGCGCGACGGTTATCTCGACACCTGGCGGCGGCCGCAGAAAATGGGGCGACCGGAGATGGTTTACCGGCTCACCCGGCGCAGCCACGGGCTTTTCCAGGCGGACAGCAACGCGTTCACCATCGAGCTGCTCGAGTCGATCTCGGAAATCCACGGACCGACCGCGCCGGAGAAGTTGCTTCACAACCTGTTCGAGCGGAAAACCGAACAGCTGAAGCAGAAGATTGAGGGCGCAACGGTGGAAGCCCGCGCGAAAGAACTCGCGGCCCTGCGCGACGAGGAAGGCTACATGTCGCAATACACGTCCGATCCGGGCGATGGCGGCCCGCAGATTCTGGAATGCCACAGCCCGATCATGAACCTGGTGGAGAAGTATAAATTCATCGGGAAATTCGAGCAGGACATGTTCGAAAAGCTGCTGCAGGTGCCGGTGCGCCGCGAGGAAACCTGGACTTCCGGGCTCTTCGAAGCAGCGTTCTACTTCGCGGTCTAGCGCCTGTCGCGCCGCCTCCCGTGCGAGGCGTGAGAAGCGCGCCGCATTGCTGCACCGCGCGCCGGAAATAGCGCTTTCACCTTCGGCGAATCTCGATTGATTGGTCTGCCCATGCCGAGCCAATTTCCCGCCGCCGTCATCGAAAATTTGCAGCCGCTGATCGATGGCGGGCGTTACCCGATCAAGCGGGTCGTAGGCGAGGACGTGGTGGTGGAGGCGGATGTTTTCAAGGATGGCCACGACGTCGTGGCGGCGGCTTTGAAATGGCGGATCGTCGGCGAACCCGACTGGCACGAAACCGCGATGCGGCTGCTGGAGAACGATCGCTGGCGCGGCTTCTGTTCGCTCTACGAGAACGCCACCTACGAATACACGGTCGAGGCCTGGACGGACGTGTTTGCCGGCTGGCAGCATGAGTTCGGCGCGAAATTCGGCGCCGGTCTCGCCGACCTGAAGAGCGAGAAACTCGAAGGCGCTGCGCTCCTCGCGGCCGCCGCCAAAAATGCGCGCGGCGACGATGCCAAGCGGTTGCAGGAATGCGCCGAACGGATGCGGACGGGTGACAACGCGGAGGTGAACAAGCTGGCGCACTCCGGCGAACTCGAAATCCTGATGGCGACTTACGCGCCCCGCTCCGGCGCGACTCAATACATGCCGGCGCCGCGGGTGATCGTCGACCGGGTCCAAGCGCGCACCGCGGCCTGGTATGAATTTTTCCCCCGGTCCGCCGAGGGTTCGGCGGAGCGCGGCTCGACTTTTCGCGATTGCCTCGGGCGGGTCGACGACGCGAAGGCGATGGGCTTCGACGTGATTTATTTCCCGCCGATTCATCCGATCGGCCTCGCGCAACCGCAAAGGCGCGAATAACTCCGTCACCTGCCAGCCGGGCGAGCCCGGCGTCCCCTACGCGATCGGCAACCGCCACCTCAAGCTGCCGAACGGCGGCGGGCACAAGGACATCGAGCCGGCGCTGGGCACGATGGCCGATTTCATCTGGCTGGAGAAGGAAATCAAAGCGCGCGGGATGGAGATCGCGCTCGATTTCGCGATCAACTGCTCGCCCGATCATCCCTACGTCGCGGCGCATCCGGATTGGTTCTACAAACGTCCGGACGGCACGATCAAATACGCCGAGAATCCGCCGAAAAAATACGAGGATATTTATCCGCTGAATTTCCGCTGTGCCGATTGGGCGGCGCTCTGGGAGGAGATGAAGAGCATCATCCTCTTCTGGGCCGAGAAAGGCGTGCGCATCATCCGGGTCGATAATCCGCACACCAAGCCGGTCGCTTTCTGGGAATACCTGATCAGCGGCGTGCGCGAGAAATTCCCCGACGTGATCTTCCTCTCGGAAGCGTTCACGAAACCCGAAAATGATGAAGGCGCTGGCCAAGGCCGGCTTCACCCAGAGCTACACCTACTTCACCTGGCGCACCGGGAAACAGGAGCTCGTGGAATATTTCAGCGAGCTCACGCAGACGGAGATGAGCCAGTATTTCCGCGGCAATCTCTTCCCGAACACGCCGGATATTTTGCCGGTTCATCTCCAGACCGGCGGACGCGCGATGTTCGCGATTCGCGCGGTGCTCGCGGCGACCTTGTCGAGCGTTTACGGGATCTACAGCGGGTTCGAGCTTTGCGAGAACGCCGCGCTCCCCGGCCGCGAGGAATATCTCGACTCGGAAAAATATCAGCTCAAGGAGCGCGACTGGGACGCGCCCGGCAACATCAAGCCGCTGCTCACGAAACTGAACCGGATCCGCCGCGAACACCGCGCGCTCCAGCTCTACGACAACCTCCGTTTTCACTTCGCGGAGAACGATCAGATCCTCTTCTACAGCAAGATGACGCCGGCGCGGGACAGCATCATCCTCGTGGTGGTGAATCTCGATCCGGAGCACACGCAATCGGCCTTCGTCCACGCGCCGATGGAAGACTTCGGTGAAATCCACGGCGACACCTACGAAGTGGAAGACCTGCTCACCGGCGATCGCTATCGCTGGCACGGCCGGCGCAATTACATCGCGCTCCATCCGAGCGTGCAGCCGGCGCACATCCTGCGGGTGCGAAGAGTGTAGAGGAGGCGAGCGCCGCGACGTCATCCTGAGCGGAGCGAAGCGCAGTCGAAGGATCCCGTGGAACGACCGTGAAGCTCCGAAGCTTCGCATCGGCGCTTCCCAGAGACCCCACGGGATCCTTCGACTCCGCTGCGCTTCGCATCGGCGCTTCCCAGAGACCCCACGGGATCCTTCGACTCCGCTGCGCTTCGCTCAGGATGACCGGAGATGGGGGGCGAGCACGATTACGATCGGGAGCAGGAGGAGCGGTTGAACGCCAGAGCGGGCGGGGCTGTCTCAGTCCGCGGATGTTGCATCGTCAGACCGCGCGCCTATCGTAAACGCCAAGTGAGCATGAAGCGTTTCCTTTCACTGCTCGTCCTCGTCGCGACCGCCGGTTCCGCTTTCGCGCAGGGCGCCCCGCCCGATCAACCCATCCTCCCGCGCTCGAGCAACATTCTCGAAGCAATGATGTCCGCCGGGCCGGTGATCATTCTGCTTTTCCTGCTCTCGATCGTCTCCGTCGCGATGATCGTGGTTTATCTTTTCACGATTCGCCGCGGCGCGATCGTGACCGCTGGCTACATGGCGACAGCCGACGCGCTCCTGCGGAAACGCGATTTTCTCGGCCTGCTCGCGGTCTCGAATCGTCATGGCGAAGCGATCGCGCGCGTCGTGCAGAAGACGCTCGATTTCATGACGAAAAATCCGGGCGCCGATTTCGCGCAGGCCCGCGAGATCGCGGAAACCGAAGGCACCCGCGTCGCCACGAACCTGCATAACAAGGTCACTTATCTCGCCGACATCGCGACGATCGGACCGCTCGTCGGACTTTTCGGCACCGTGCTCGGGATCATTCATTCCTTCGGCGCGCTCGGCTCCGATCTCGGGCCGACCCGCTACACGCTGCTCTCGAAAGGCATCAGCGAAGCGCTCATCAACACCTGTGGCGGACTCGGCATCGGCATCACCGCGATGATTTTCTACGCCTTCTTCCGCGGCCGCGCGCAGCGGCTGATCTCCGATCTTGAATCCGCCTCCACGCACATCATCGCCCTCCTCTCGCTCCAGCAAACCCGCCGCCCCGAGCGCGCGCCGGCGCTGCTGGAAGATGAATTTTGAGCGTCGTTAGGCGTCGAAGCTTTCCCGTCCTCCCCAGGCGCAGATTGGCCCGATGAATTTCCGCAGCCGCACCGTTCCGCAACATCCCGGCCTCCAGCTCGCGCCGCTGGTCGACGTGCTCCTGCTGCTGCTGATTTTTTTCCTCATGACCTGGAACGCGGCGCGGAACGAAAACGAACTCGACGTGAAAGTGCCGAAGGCGAGCGCGGCGAAGGAAAAATCCGCGCCGATCGGCGACGTGATCGTGAACGTGAAAGCCGACGGCAACGTGGTCGTGAACCGGCGCACGCTCTCCGCTCCGGATCTCACGACGCTGCTGCAGGGCCTGGTGAAATTGAATGCCGACCAGGCCGTGGTGATCCGCGGCGATGAAGCGGGCGCCTACAAAAACATCGTCAACGTGCTGAACATTTGCAGCGAAGCCGGCATCACCAACGTCGCTTTCGCGACCGCGAAATGAGGCGGCTGGCCGGATGCGCGGCGCTGCTGGCCTGGCCGCTCCGCTCGCGTTCGCGCAGAACGAGCCACCCGTGCGGCGCGCGCTTCCCGTTCACGAACCGCCGGTCGCGCGCGCCATCCCGGTGGAACCCACGAACCCCGAGCCGGCGGCGACGCCGACGATTCGGCGCGCCTTGCCGGTGCCCGAGGAAACGGAAGCGATCCCACCGCCGCCGACCGCAACCCCGGCTCCGACCGCCGCTGAGCCTAACGAGACGCCGCCGCCGGTTGAGTCGCCGGAGAAGCAGCAGCTCAACTACGCGAACGGCCTGTTCGGTCGCAAACTTTACGATCTCGCGATCCCGGAATACGAAAAATTCCTCGGCCTGTATCCGACCTCCGCCGATCGGGTGACCGCGAATTTCTACGTCGGCGAAGCCTATCGCGCGCTCGGCCGCACCGCCGCGGCGCGCTCGAGTTTCCAGGTCGTGGTCAATGAATTTCCCGAGAGCGAACTCGCCGGCCCGGCCTCCTACGGGCTCGCGGAAATTCTTTTCAACGCGAAGGACTACGACGCGGCGCGCCCGCTTTTCCATCGCGCCGCCGCGAAGGTGAAAGCCTCCGCGCTTGCGCTCTCCGCGCGTTATTTCGAGGCGCGCTGCCTCGAAAGCCTCAAGCGCAAGGATGAAGCGCGCGACATTTACCAGCAGGTCGTCACCGTGCCCGCTCCGAATCCGTATCGCGACGACGCCCGGCTCGCGATCGGCGGCATCTTCCTCGAGAAAGGCCGCAAGGCCGACGCGCTCGAGCAGTTCGAGGCGCTCGCGAACGAGACCAGCAAGCCCGCGCTCAAAGCCGAGGCGACGGTCCGCGCCGGCACCCTCGCGCTCGATCTCGCGGTGCCGGAAAAAGGACAGGCCGACAAGACGATGACGGCGAAAGCAAAGTCATTGTTACAGAAAGGCCGCGCGCTGCCCGAGGCCGGACGCTGGAGCGGGATCGCCGCGGTCGGGTTGCTGCGCCTCGATTACCAAGGCGGCCAATACGCGCAGGCGGTAGCTGATTACGAAAAGAGCGTCGACCAGGTGCCCGAAGAAGCGCGACCCGAGATGATGCTCCTCGCCGGCAACAGCCAGCGGCAGCTCGGCCATTACAAGGAAGCGCAGGCGCTCTACCGCCAGATCATGCAGAAATATCCGGCGCACGAAGAGGCGAAGGACGCGCAATATCAGCACCTCATCGGTCTCTACAACGCGAACGATCCCGCGCTCCGCGATGAGATCGACGAATTCATCAAGAGCAACCCGAGCGGCGAGCGCTATGACCAGGCGCGGCTGCTGAAAGCCGAGACGCTCTACAAGGCGAAGGATTTCGCGGGCGCGGCGACGGTTTACGAAGGGCTGCGCGACGCGAGTCTGCCGGTGAAGTTGCGCGCGGAAGCGGCTTTCAAACTCGGCTGGTGCTACGTGCAGACGAAAAATTCTCAGTCAGTGATTGATGCCTTCACTTATTTCCTTCAGGCGTTTCCCGACAACGACCAGACCGCGTCTGCGCTCGCGCAGCGCGCGCTCGCCTACCAGGAGAAAAAACAATACCAGCCCGCGCTCGATGATCTGAAAACATTGCTTCGCCGCTATCCAAAAGCGCGCGAGCGCGAAGCCGCGCTCCAACAGGAAGCGCTCCTCCTCGGCCAGACTGATCACGCGAAGGAAATGGGCGAGACCTTCGGGCAGTTGCTCAAGGAATATCCCAAGACCACCGCCGCCGCGCAGGCGCACTACTACATCGGGAAAGCCGCCTTCGATGGGAAAGATTACGAGACCGCGCTCAAGGAACTCAAAACCGCGCGCGAACAGAACCCCGATCAGTACGCGACGCCCGCAACGCTGCGGATCATGTCTTCCTATTTCTACCTTAAAAAGCGCGCGGAGCTCGCGCAGGAGGTCGACAAATTCTTCGCCAAATCACCCGACGGCCAGGTGCCGGCAGAGCTGCTACAATGGCTCGGGCTGGAATTTTACAACGCGAAGGATTATGCCGCCGCCGCGAAATACCTCGGCGCGCTAAGCAAGAGCGCGAACGCCGCCAGCGTCCCGCAGGACTTCTGGTTTTATCTCGGCGATGCCGAGATGAAACTGAATCAGCCTAACGAGGCCGAGACCGCGCTGACAAAATTTCTCGAGACCGCCACCGATCCCGCCGCGAAAGCGAAAGCGCTGCTGGCGTTAGGCGAAGCCAAGATCGGCGCGCACAAACCCGACGACGCGCAAAAAATCGCCGAGGAAATCATGACCCTGCAACCGGAAGGCCGGGTCAACGCGCAGGCACGCCTCCTCGCGGGGGAAGTGGAAATGGAACGCGGCCATTTCGAGGAGGCCGGCAAAGGCTTCATGAGCGTCGCCCTGCTCTACGACGATCCCGAGATCACCCCGCAGGCGCTCGCAAAAGCTTCGCGCGCCTACCAACGCGCCGGCAAAACCGACGAAGCCGAAAAAGCCCGCACCGAGCTCCACCAAAAATACCCCGACTTCGCCGGTGGCTAGAAGCCGCCTAACGAGTCCGATTCTAGAACTCCGCGGAGCGCTGTCCCGGCGAGACACCGTCGCCAGCACGCGAAACGCGTGCGCTACCCAGGCAAAAGATTTCTCAACGTCTCGATTGGCAGCGGCGCGAGAAATTTTTCCGGATCGTCGATCTGCAAAACCGGCCGCGCCAGACAGGCCGCGAGAAAACTCAGGTCCGGCGTCGCCGCCAACCCGGCCTGCGCGGTCAGCTCCAGCGCTGCGAGTTGGCGCACGACCCGCTCCGCATTTTCCCGGCTGTTCTTCTGCGCGGTTAGCCGCACCGTGCAGACTCCAGGCGCGGTTGCCTCGATTTCCGGTGAGAGCGACGCCGCGTGATGGAGCAAGATCTCGCCCGCGATTTTCTCCTGCGCGCGCCCCCGGGACTTGATCGTTAGGCTAAGACAACGCGCAAGCCCCTGGCTCGCGGTCATCCCGGCTTGCACACCCGCTGCCGCCGCCGGCGGCGTGACCTGCAGAATCGTCGCCCGCGCCTGCTCGTCATCGAGCAGCGCGACCGGTTGGCAGTGCATTTCCGGCGTGTGCCGCAAGGCCGCCTGCAAGGCGAAGTCCGGCAAATAAAGCGCAACGAACATCATCATCCGGCGCGGCTAAGCGGCTGGTCGTTGCGCCACTCGTTAGGCTGAATCCGCCGCGCGCGAAAACGCAGGGCCGGGATCAACTCCGCGGTCGGCTCCTCGAGTTGCGGCAGCGTCCAGCGATTCTCCAGCGCCAGTTTCCATTGCGCACTGCTGATCATCGGTTGCGCGGTGAAGACGAGAAACGCCGTCGGCGCCGGCTCGACCAGGCGTTGCAGCCGATACCAGTTGTTCTGCGGAATTCGCCGCAGCTCCGTCGCCGGATTTAGCACGAGATCGAGGACGACGAGGGGAAAATTCCCATCCCGCAAAAGCAGGTCGGCCGCCTGCAGCCCCTCGCTCGCCTGGTGACAGCGCACCCAGAGCAAATGCCGCAAAGCCGCGCCGCGCACCGCTGCCGGATCGAACGAATCGCGCCCATCGATCAGCGCGATGAAATAACGTTCGCGCGCCGCCCGTTCCAGCAGCGCCGCGAAGAGCGTGGCGCTGCCCGCGTGCGGGGCGCCGCTGCTCACTTCCGTGATCGCGCCTTTCGCCAGACCGCCGCCCAGCGTTTCGTCCAAACCGGAAAGCCCAGTCATGAGGCGAGCGGCCGTCGGGAGCGGCTCCTGCGGAAAACGTTCCGCGAGCAACTTGCGCAAATCGACGATTTTCCCAGTCGCCATGGCGCAGCATGCCACGAGAAGATTATATGTTCAAAAGAACATCTATGTTAGATTTCGCCCGTTGAATTCTTCGCGCTTTCGTCGCCCGCTGGCTACCTGGTTTCGCCGTCACGGCCGCGATCTGCCCTGGCGTCGGACGCGCGATCCTTACGCGATTCTGGTCTCGGAACTGATGCTCCAGCAAACCCAAGTCGCCATCGTGATTCCATATTACGAGCGCTGGCTCGCGCGTTTTCCCGATTTTGCCACGCTCGCCCGCGCCGAAGAATCCGACGTGCTCCACGCGTGGCAGGGTCTCGGCTACTACGCGCGCGCGCGGAATCTCCAGGCAGCCGCGCGCGCTGTGCTGGAAAATTTTCACGGTGCGATGCCACAGAGCGCAGCGGAAATCGCCACCCTCCCCGGCGTCGGTCGCTACACCGCGGGCGCGGTCGCCAGCTTCGCGTTCGATCAGGCGGAACCGATCGTCGACGCCAACATCGCCCGCGTCCTCGCGCGCCTAACGAACTGGCAACAACCGATCGACACCGCCGCCGGCAGCGCGCATCTCTGGCAAACCGCGGCCGCGCTGTTGCCCAAACGCGGCGGCCGGTTGCACAACTCCGCGCTGATGGAACTCGGCGCGCTCGTCTGTCTCCCCCGCCGCCCGCTCTGCGTGCAATGCCCGGTCCGTAAATTCTGCGCCGCCACCGATCCCGCTGCACTCCCGCGCAAAAAACCAAAACCATGCGAAGTCCGGCTCCACGAGCCGCACGCCTTCGCCTTTCGCCGTAACCGCGTGCTCCTCGAACAATCGCGTGTCCGCTGGCGCGGGATGTGGATGCTTCCACGCCTCGCTGCCGCCCCCGCACAGGAGCCGCTGCTCCGGCTCGACTTCCCGTTCACGCATCACCGGGTCACGCTCTCGGTCTTCAACACAGAGCCGACTTTGCCTAACGACAACCTGCGCTGGTTCCCCCGCGCGCAGCTCGCGGTTTTGCCGCTTCCCTCCCCGCATCGCCGCGCGCTCGACCGGCTCCTGCCCGTTGAAAAACTTTGCAGCACTTTTCCCCACGCCTAACTTCCCCGTCCCGATGATTTCGCCGCCCGCCACTCTGCCCGACGCTCGCGGGCACTTCGGTCCCTATGGCGGAATGTTCGTGCCCGAGACGCTCATGACCGCGCTCGAGGAGCTGACCGCGGAATACGAAAGCGCCAAACGCGATCCGGCTTTCCAGGCAGAACTCGATCGTCTCCTCCGCGATTTTGCCGGACGCCCACGCCGCTTTATTTCGCGGAGCGCCTAACGAACAAACTCGGCGGCGCGAAAATTTATCTGAAGCGCGAAGATCTGCTCCACACCGGCGCGCACAAGATCAACAACGCGCTCGGCCAGATCCTGCTCGCGCGCCGCATGGGAAAGAAGCGGATCATCGCCGAGACCGGCGCGGGCCAGCACGGCGTCGCGACCGCCACGGTGGCCGCGCATTTCGGCTGCGAGTGCATCATTTACATGGGCGCGGTCGACATGGAACGGCAGGCGCTCAACGTCGCGCGGATGCGTTTTCTCGGCGCGAAAGTCGTCGCCGTCACCGCCGGCCAGGCGACGCTGAAGGAAGCGATCAACGAAGCGATGCGCGACTGGGTGACGAACGTGCGGAGCACGCATTACATCCTCGGCTCGGCGCTCGGTTCGCATCCGTATCCGATGATGGTGCGCGATTTTCATCGCGTCATCGGACTCGAAGCGCGCCGGCAGATTTTGGAACGTGAAGAGCGTTTGCCGGACCTGCTCATCGCCTGCGTCGGTGGCGGGAGCAATGCCATCGGGCTCTTCCATCCGTTTCTCGACGACGAGAGCGTGCGCATGATCGGCGTGGAAGCCGGCGGCGAAGGAATCCGCGCCGGCCGGCACGCGGCGCGTTTCCAAGGCGGCCGGCTCGGCGTGCTCCAAGGCACAAAAACTTTTCTGCTCGCGAATGAAGACGGCCAGATCGAGCTGACCCATTCCGTTTCCGCCGGGCTCGACTACGCCGCGATCGGGCCGGAGCACAGCTACCTGCGCGATGCCGGGCGCGTGGAATACGACTACGCGACCGACGACGAAGCGCTCGCCGCTTTCCACACCCTTTCGGAAACCGAGGGAATCATCCCCGCGCTCGAGACCGCGCATGCGATCGCGCACGCGCTCAAGCTCGCGCCGGTCCTTTCGCCTAACGAGATCATCGATCGTGAACTGCTCCGGCCGCGGGGACAAGGATGTGCAGCAGGTCGCCGCCCAAATGGCCTAACGACGATGCGGAGCATGACCGGATATGGCCGCGGCGAAAGCGAGCGCGGCGGGGCGAAGATCAGCGTCGAGATCAACTCGGTGAATCGCCGGCAGAGCGACATCGTGATCAATCTCCCGCGCGAATTGAGCGCGCTCGAACCACGCGTCCGCCAGGGCGTGAGCGACCGCGTCGCGCGCGGGCGTACCAATGTCTCCGTCGCCTACGCGCCGAGCACCAACGCGGTCCGCAATCTCGCGCTCGACCGCACCCTCGCGCGCTCCTATCACGAGGCGATGCGCACGCTCCAGGGCGAGCTCGCGGTCCCGGGCGAGATCACGATCGGGATGATTTTGCAGGCGCCGGGCGTGATGCGTTTCTCGGAGGAAAGCATCGAGCCTAACGAGACCTGGCCGGCCTTGGAAGAAGCGCTCGGCCGCGCGCTCGATGAGCTGGTGAAAATGCGAAGCCGCGAGGGCAAACATCTCGCGAAGGATTTGATTCATCGCCTCAAGGTCGTGCGCCAGGCGCTCAAGGAAGTGCGCCGGCTCCATCCCGCGGTCGCGGAGAAACATCGCGCCGCGCTCCTCGAGCGGATCAAACTCGCAGGCGTCGATTTCGCGCCTAACGACGAGCGACTGCTCAAGGAAGTCGCACTTTTTGCCGATCGCTCCGACGTCTCGGAAGAGCTCACCCGGCTCGAGAGTCACCTCACGCAGTTCGCGCATCACCTGCGCAAGGAGGAACCGGTCGGGCGCACGCTCGAGTTCATCACGCAGGAAATTTCGCGCGAGTTGAATACGTTAGGCGCGAAGGCGAGCGACCCGGAAATTTCGCAGCACGTCGTCGCCTGCAAGTCGGAGGTGGAGAAGATTCGCGAACAAATCCAAAACCTTGAGTAAACAATTCAGCCGCTACGGAATTCTCTTCGTCGTCTCCGCGCCCTCGGGCGCGGGCAAGTCGACGCTCTGTGACGCGCTCCGGCAAACGCCCGATTTCGTTTACTCGGTTTCCTGCACAACACGTCCGCCGCGCGCGGGGGAAATCGACGGCGACGATTATCATTTTCTCTCCGAGGCGGAGTTTGCCGAGCGGCTCGCAGCCGGCGACTTCCTCGAGCACGCGAATGTGCACGGGAAATTTTACGGCACGCTGCGCGATCCGATTTTGAGCAACCTGCACAATGGCGTCGACGTGCTCATCGACATCGACACCCAAGGCGCCGCCGCGATTCGAGCGTTCGACGACGCGTTCGTTAGGCAAGCGCTCGCCGATGTCTTCATCATGCCGCCTGATCTCGACGAACTGCGCCGCCGCCTCACGAAACGCGGCACCGAGACGCCGGAGCAGATCGAGGTCCGACTCGTGACCGCCGCGCGGGAGATGGAGCTCTGGCGGGATTATCGCTACACGATCATCAGCCGCTCGGTGGAAGAGGACCTGCTGAAATTCCGCCACATCATGGGCGCGGAGCGATATCTGAGCAGCCGGATGGTTTTGGCCTAACGAAAATGCCACCCGTCATCCTGAGCGGAGCGCAGCGGAGTCGAAGGATCCCGTGGGGTTTCCGGAAAGCTCTCGCGCTGATTCCGTGTCGCTCGTCGAACTCGCAGGCGGTCCCTATATCCTTGTACTTCACGCCAGCGCCACGGGATCCTTCGACTCCGTTTCGTTCGCTCCCCTCTCTGCACTCCGCTCAGGATGACTCGTGATATGAATACCTCCAAACGCTCCATCATCCTCGGCGTAACGGGCTCGATCGCCGCCTACAAGTCGGCGGAACTCGCGAGCCTGCTCGTGAAGCAGGGCCACGACGTCTTCGTCGTGATGACGAAAGACGCGACCGAGTTCATCACCCCGCTGACTTTGCAGACACTCTCGAAGAATCCGGTCACGACCAGCTTCTATGATGAAAAGCAGAGCTGGCATCCGGGTCACATCGCGCTCGCCGATCGCGCCGACCTGCTCCTGATCGCGCCCGCAACGGCGAACGTGATCGCGGAACTTGCGCACGGGCTCGCGGGTCACCCGCTGGCCGCGATCGCGCTCGCCACTCGCGCCCCGATTTTAATCGCCCCTGCGATGAACGGCAAAATGTGGGAACATCCCGCGACGGTGGAAAATGTGAAATCGTTAGGCGCGCGCGGCGTGGAATTCATCGGACCCGAAGCCGGGATGCTCGCCTGCGGCTACGAAGGAGTCGGCCGCTTGTGGAAGGTCGACGAGATCGCGTTCCGCGCGGAGTTCCTGCTCGCGCGCGGCGACAACCTGATCGCGTGAAGTTTCTCATCAGCGCCGGTCCGACGCGCGAGCCGCTCGACCCGGTGCGTTACCTGAGCAACCGGTCGTCAGGCAAAATGGGTTACGCGATTGCCGCGGCGGCGCTGGAGGAAAAGCATGAGGTCGTGCTCGTCTCGGGTCCGGTGGCGATCGCCGCGCCGGTGGGGGCGAAGTTGGTGCCGGTAGTGACGAGCGACGAGATGTTCAGTGCGCTCTCCGCCCAGATCGCGGATTGCGATGTCTTCGTGATGTGCGCGGCGGTTTGCGATTACAAGCCGGTCGAGCCGGCGACGCAGAAACTCCCGAAGCAGCGCGGCCGTTTCACCCTCACGCTCGAGCCGACGCGCGACCTGCTCGCCAGCCTAACGAGTGTGCCGCATCGTTGTTTCGTGGTCGGTTTCGCCGCGGAAACCCAGAGCCTAACGACGAACGCCCGGCGCAAGCTGGTGGAGAAAAATTGCGATCTCCTGGTCGCGAACGACGTCAGCCGAAGCGATGTCGGGATGGAGGCGGACGAAAATGAGCTGGTGATTTTCTCGCCTAACGAGAAAGCAAAAACCCTTTCGCGCGGAAAAAAAACCGCGCTCGCGCGCGAATTGTTGAAAATAATTTTGGATGCGCGCGAAAAAAGTTTGACAAAAAAAACGTGACGCTTAGTGACTCGTGCAGTGAAGTTATTCACATACTGTTCACAGACCGCTTCTGCGGATTGAAAGGGGGGATTCCCTATGGCAACCAAGAAAAAATCAGCCAAAAAAGCAACGGCCAAAAAAGCGCCTGCTAAGAAAAAAATGGCTAGCAAAAAAAGCTCTAAAAAAGCCGCCAAGAAATCGAAACGGTAAATCGAGCGATCCACAGAAGGGCGGAATAGTCGCCGTTCTTCATTAAAGTTAACCTCAACCCGGGAGAAGGATTCAGTTTCTTCTCCCGGTTTTTTTCTGCGCGAAAAGCTTGGCGGCAGCGCCGCCCTATCGGTTAGGTTGCGCGCGTGATTCCTTACCTCGAAGTCGCAGAAGAGGCGGCCCGCGCCGCCGGTGAACTGCTCCGCGCGCACTTTGAAAAACCGCTAACGGTGAACGCCGCGACCGCGCACGATATCAAGCTCGAGGTCGATGTGCTGACGCAGGATCTGATCACGAAAATCCTGCTCGGGCGTTATCCGGAGCACGTGCTCTACGGGGAAGAGGGACTCGTCGGCGATCAGTCGAGCGAATATCAATGGGTGGTCGATCCGCTCGACGGCACGGTGAATTATTATTACGGGCTCCCGCATTTCTGCACCTCGATTGCGCTGCGTTGCCGCGGCGAGATCATCGTCGGCGTGATCTACGATCCGATGCGCGAGGAAATGTGGAGCGTGGCGAAAGGGCAGAGCCCGCTATTTAACGGCCGGAAATTTCGCGTGAGCGAACGGACCACGCTCGCGGAGTCGGTGATCTCCGTCGGCCTCTCGAAAACCGGCGCGACGATCGATGCGGGTTTGCCGTTGCTCCAGCAAATGGTGCACCGCGTGCGGAAGTGCCGCATGCTCGGAAGCGCGGCGCTCGACCTCGCCTACGTCGCCTGCGGGCGCCTCGACGCTTACATCGAACAGGGCATCAGCCTTTGGGATATCGCAGCCGGCTGGCTCCTGGTGGAAGCTGCGGGCGGGCGCGTGGAGATGAAGCCGCGCGAAGATTTGCCGGATAAATTTTCCATCGTGGCCTCGAACGGTCGGATCGATCTCTCCAGTTAGCCTAACGAAATGTCGCGCGCGGGAATCGGGTATGACGCCCATCGCTTCAAGGAAGGTCGCAAGCTTGTGCTCGGCGGGGTGGAGATCCCGCACGCGCGCGGGCTCGATGGTCATTCCGATGCCGACGTGCTGAGTCATGCGATCGCGGACGCATTGTTAGGCGCGATCGGCGAGCGCGACATCGGTCATCATTTTCCGAACACCGATGAGTCGATTCGCGGGATCAGCAGCCTGGAGATTCTGCGGCGCGTCGGGGAGGTTTTGGCGGCGCAGAATTACCGGGTGGAAAACATCGATGCGACCCTGATCGCGGAAGCGCCGAAGATCGGGCCCTATCTGGAGGCGATGCGCGGGAAGATCGCGGACGCGTTGAAGATCGAAACGAGCCGCGTCGGTTTGAAGGCGACGACAAATGAAGGGATGGGCTCGATCGGACGCGAAGAAGGAATGTCGGCGATGGCCGTGGCGAGCGTGACGCAAACCGGCCACGCCGCCTAACGAAACGAAATGGCGATCAAATTTTTCAACACCTACTCGAGGGAACTCGAGGAGTTCCAGCCGCTCGATCCCGCGGGGAAGATCGTGAAGATGTACACCTGCGGGCCGACGGTTTATGCGCGCGCGCACATCGGAAATTTTCGCGCCTACATTTTCGAGGATCTGCTTCAACGCCATCTCGAACTGCGCGGTTATCAGGTGCATCGGGTGATGAATCTCACCGACGTGGATGACAAAACGATCCGCGGCAGTCGCGCGGAGAATTTGCCGCTCGCGGAATTCACCGCGCCGTTCAAGGAAGCGTTTTTCAATGATCTCGACGAGCTGCAGATCGGGCGAGCCGGCGCGTATCCCGCGGCGACGGAGGATCGTTACATCGCGGCGATGATCGCCATGATCTCGAAGCTGCTTGAGCGCGAACTGGCTTACCAGGCGGACGACAAGTCTATTTATTTTCGGATCAACCGCTTCCCGAAGTACGGCGCGCTCGCGCATTTCGATCTCGCGGAGCTGCGGCCGACCGGTCGGGTGAAGAGCGATGAATACGACAAGGAACACGTCGGCGATTTCGCGCTCTGGAAAGCGTGGGACGAAGCGGACGGCGACGTCGCGTGGGAAAGCCCATGGGGCCGCGGCCGGCCCGGCTGGCACATCGAGTGCAGCGCGATGGCGACGTCATTGTTAGGCGAACAAATCGATATTCATTGCGGCGGAGTGGATAATATTTTTCCGCATCACGAGGCGGAGATCGCGCAGTCGGAAGGCTGCAGCGAGAAAGCGCCTTTCGTGCGCTACTGGCTGCACTGCGCGCACCTGCTCGTGGACGGGCAGAAAATGTCGAAGTCGTTAGGCAACTTTTATGTGCTCCCGGATCTCTCCGCGAAGGGCTACAGCGGACGGGAGATTCGTTACGCGCTGCTCCGGGTGCACTATCGCGCGCCGCTTAATTTCACCCTTGAAGGCCTGGAGGAAGCGCGGCAGTCGCTCGCGCGGATCGACGAATGGCTGCGTCGGCTTTGGGAAGCGGCGCGGGACGGAAAACTCGAAACAAACCGGCCCAAGGCGATCGAGGACGACGACAAGTTCGCGACGGCGCTCGACGACGATCTGAATATCTCCGCGGCGCTCGGTCATCTTTTCGAGCAGATCCGGGTGAGCAATCGCGAGCTCGATGACGGGATCGATTCCGCGCGCGCGCTTTCCTGGCTCGACTGGTGGGGCCGGGTGAATGCGGCGCTCGCGCTCGAGCAGGCGGCTGCGAAACCGAGCGACGAAGTCGTGCAAATGGCGAACGACCGCGTGCAGGCGCGGATGGCGAAGGACTGGAAGAAGAGCGACGAACTGCGCGACGCGCTGCAGGCGCTCGGCTGGGATGTGCGCGACACCAAGGACGGGCAAGTGATCACCCCGCGCGCCGGAGCCTAACGACAATGTTTTCGCCCGCGGAATTCTTCGAACTCGGTCACACCGCGCACTCGAAATTGTTCGAGCCGGACAAATATGTCTGGGAAGCGCTGAAACAAATCCCGAGCTACCTGAAGTTCCGGCTCAAGCCCGCGGTGCTCGGTGAACTGGTCGGCAAACCATTCATCAGCGGCTCGGTTTTCATCGGGCGCGGCACGATCGTGGAGCAGGGCGCGATGCTGAAAGGACCGGCGTGGATCGGCGAGAACTGCCACATCCGGAGCGGCTGTTACGTGCGCGAAAACGTCATCGTCGGCAACGGCGTGGTCATGGGGAACTCCTGCGAGTTCAAGAACTGCATTCTCTTCGACGAAGTGCAGGTGCCGCACTTCAGTTACGTCGGCGATTCGATTCTCGGCTACAAGGCGCACCTCGGCGCGGGCGTGATTCTTTCCAATGTGAAACTCGATCACGCCGAAATTTCGGTGCTCGCGACCGATGGCATGATCGCCACCGGACTGAAGAAATTCGGCGCGATCATCGGTGACCGGAGCGAGATCGGTTGCAACGCGGTCCTGAATCCCGGATCGATCGTTGGGCGCGACTGCATTATTTATCCGGGGACGAATTTCCGCGGCGTGCTGCCGGAAAACAGCATCGTGAAAGTCCGGCAGACGACGCAGGTGATGAGTCGGCGGGCGACGCCTTAGCCTACAATGTCGGTGGCGGCGGCTTGTCCTTCAGCCAGCCGAGATCGTAGAGCGGACGCGCGAACCAAGCGAGCGATGCCGGGTCGAAGATCTCGCGCGCGGTCGCGATCCACTTGTTCGCGGAGCGCGTGTTTCCCTGCGCAAATTCCGCCGCGGCCTGCGCGAAATAATAGGCGCCGGTTTCGGTCGGGAACTTGATGTTCGTGAGCGCGGTCGCGGCGGCGGCTTGGTCGTGCAGGCCAAGGGCGCTCAGGAGAAGTCCGTAGCGAACGCGTTCGTTCGAAATCAGGACATTCGTTTCCTTAGCGAGCTTTGCGTAAATCTCGCGCGCCTCCGCGTATTTTTTTTCGCGCAGCAGGATGTCTGCGTGATGCAGGCGCGGAGCGAAAAGTTCTGGCTGGATCTTGTGCGCTTCCTGCACCGCGCGCGTCGCGGCGTCGATTTGGCCCTGCTCGAGCAGAATGGTGGCGCGGAGATCGAGCGACTCACCGCTCGGGCCTTTCCGCTGGTCACGCTGATTGATTTTGGCGAGCGCAGCCTCAAAATGGCCGGTCGCATAGTCGGTCCGCGCACTTTCGAGCAGGCTGGCGAAATACGAGTTACCGGGGGCTGCCGATCGCGCCTCGACGACGAAGAGCAGGAGCAGCAGGCCGATGATGCGCATGGCCGGGATGCTTCGGGAAACGGCCCGGTGGGACAAGCGAAATGCGCGGGACGATGGCGGATGGGCAGGGATTCGAACCCTGGTTGCCTTGCGGCAAACACGCTTTCCAGGCGTGCGCATTAGACCACTCTGCCACCCATCCTTTTCGATCCGCCGCGTTCGTTAGGCGCGCCGCCTACAGCTGCAGGCGGCGAAACAGTTCGTCGAGCGGCAATTGAATGCCAATGTAAAATTCGCCGAAGTCGGCGTAGGCCGCGCTCACCTCGTCGAAGCGCATCTGGTAAACGATGGCTTTGATCTGGAAAGTGTCGTGCGCGAAAAGAGTGACGCCCCATTCCGCATCGTCGAGGCCGCTCGAGCCGGTGATGAGCTGTTTGATTTTCCCGGCGTACTGGCGGCCGACCCGGGCATGACCGGCCATCAGGGTCCGCCTCTCTTCAAACGGCAGCGTGTACCAGTTCCGCTGTTCGCCGCGGCGTTTCACCATGTTGTAAAAACAGACGATCGGCCAGTCCGGCAGCGTCGGATAAACGCGGTCGTGCCGATAGTTTTTCATCCGGTCGCGAAACGATTCCATCGCGACTTCGAATTCCGGCGTGCCCGGTTTCAGTTGTTGTTCCGTCTCGAGCGTCTGCGCCCATTGCTCGTCGCTGGTCGCATATTCGCTCTCTTCGGTGAGCGAGAGATAACTGTAAACGGGCACAAGGACATCCGCGCCTAACGAGAGCGTAAGCTGCTTCTCGACCCGGTTGGCCACGTGGAGATCGGGCGTGATGAGCATGAACGCGAGATCAGCTTTCGGCGTGACCTGGCTGAGCGTCAGGAGCTGCGTGTTTTCGAGCGCGCGCGTTTCCTGCACGAGCGTGGAAAGCGCGACCTTGGCCGCGCGCTGCTCAGCGCTGTCGAGGAGCTGCCATTGGCCGTACTCGATCCGGTAAAAAAGATGGAGGCAGTGCCAGCCATCCTGCGGAACGAGGGGCGCGGGTGTCGGGTCCATGGCGGGAAGTTTCCGGTCGCGCGCGAGAAGGGTCAAGCGCCACGCGCCTCGTTAGGCGCCGACGTTCGTCACCGCGCTCGGGAGATGCGCGAGGCAATATTCCTCGCCGTCGCGCGCGACGCGGAACTCGAGATTCGCGTTCGTCAGCTCGGTTGCGCCACAGGTCGCGCAATGATGCAGCGCCTCTTCTTCCGGTCGCGCACTTTCCTCGAAACGCTGGCGGCGGCTGGCCGTCGTTTGCCGATTGCGGACGTCGCGAACCACGCCGGGGCCGAAAAAGAGAAGGTAGTTCGCGAAGGTAACGACCAACGCCATTTTGTAGGAGAGCGGGTTCAAGACGAACCCATAGAGGAGCAGGCCGGCGGAAATCCAGGCGAGCCATTTCACCTTCATCGGGAGGACGAAGAGCACGTAGATCACCTCATCCGGATAGAAGTGTGCAAAGGCGAAAAAGAGCGACGACGCGAGCATCGCGTTGGAAAATTGCGCGCCGAAAAGGAAAGCCGCGATCGTGGTGCCGATCATCCCGACGAGAAAATAGAGCGTGAGATGGAACGCGCCCCACACCGCTTCGAGCCGGTCCCCGATGAAGAGCAAAAACCAGAGCGCGACGAGGACCCAGAACGGCCCCAGCGCCGAGCCCGGCTGCCCGATTGATTGCGGGATGAAGATGAAAGTAAAGAGCCGCCAGACCTCGCCCTGCATGACCTGCGACCGGCTGAGCGTGAGCACGGAGATGAACGCCGGGTTCAGAAAACTGAGGACGTAAACCAGCGCGGTCAGCGCCACGACGATGCGGATGAGACCGGGGATGGCGAGCCAGCGAAAGCGGCGTTCTAGCGTGTCGAGCAAACTCATCGAGAGCGGGCACGGTAAGGGTGACGGCGCGCTAGTTCAACAAATGGGCGCCCATCCCACGCGGCGAAAGCGCCGGGCGATTGACAGCGCAGACCCACCCTTTAGGCTGGCCGCGATGAGCGACGACGGGCAAAAAACCACTCCGCTTTACGAGGAACACGTGAAGCTCGGCGCCCGCGTCATCCCCTTTGGCGGCTGGCTCATGCCGGTGCAATACAGCAGCATCAAGGACGAGCACCAGGCCGTGCGCCACGCCGTCGGCGTCTTCGATATCTCGCACATGGGTGAGCTCTTCGTGAGCGGCCCGCACGCCGGCGCGTGGCTCAACACCATGCTCACGAACAACCTCGACAAGCTCGAGGTCGGCGCCGGGCAATATACTTTCCTGCTAAACGACGACGCCGGCATCATCGACGATCTGATCGTTTATCGGATGGAACCGGAGAAGTTCCTGCTCGTGGTGAACGCCTCGCGGATCGAAGAAGATTTCGCGTGGCTCCACGCGCATGTCGCGCAGGATGTGCAGCTCGAGGACCAGAGCGATCGCTACGCTGGTCTCGCGGTGCAGGGACCGCGGATCGGTGAACTTTTCCAGGCGCTCTTCGGGAACGGCGCGGAAATGCCGGCGCGAAATCGGATCGCGCAGTTCCATCTCGGTGACATTGCACTGTGGGTCGCGCGCACCGGTTACACGGGTGAGGACGGGATCGAAATTTTCTTCACTGCGAAAGAGGCGCCGCGGATCTGGAACGAAATTCTCACCAAGGGCGCTTCGTTAGGCATCCGCCCGTGTGGCCTCGGCGCGCGCGACACCCTGCGCCTCGAGATGTGTTATCCGCTGAATGGCTCCGACCTCACCCCCGCACATAACCCGCTCGAAGCCGGCCTCGGCTTTTTCGTCGATTTCACCAAGTCGCTTTTCAGTGGTCGCGCGAAACTGCAGCGGGTCAAAGAGGAAGGCCTCCCGCGTCGATTGGTCGCTTTCAAGATGAAGGACAAGAGTCCTCCGCCGCGTCCGCATTACCGCGTTTACCGCGACGGCGCCGATGCCGGCGAAGTGACCAGCGGCACCCTGTCGCCGAGCCTGAACCAGGGTATCGGCATGGCCTATCTCGCGACGCCGGTGCCGAAGCCCGGCGACGAAATCGAGATCGAGATTCGTGGGCAAAAATTTCCTGCCGTGATCGAAAAGAAACCGCTCTATAAAAAATCATGAACGTTCCTGAAGACCTCCTTTACACCGAATCGCACGAATGGGTCCGCCGCGACGGCGACAAGATCCGCGTCGGCATTACCGATCACGCGCAGGCCGAGCTGACCGATGTGGTTTTCGTGGAGCTGCCGAAAGTCGGCGCGGCGCACGACAAGAAGAGCACGATCGCGGTGGTGGAATCAGTCAAAGCCGCGAGCGATATCTACGCTCCCGTCAAAGGCACCGTCCTCGAGGTGAACAAGCAGCTCGAGAGCGATCCGGCACTGATCAATACCGATCCCTACGGCGAAGGCTGGATCTACGTTTTGCAGGTCGAGGACCCGAGCCAGCTGGACGGCCTGAAAGACGCCGCTGCCTACGGCGCGTCGCTCGGGTAGCCGCAGCGCAAGCGTCCGCTAAAAGTTAGCAATCCACCGGCAGCGGGCGGCCGCGCAGTCGGCTAGGATCGGAGGAATGAAATTCCTCTCCGCTGCGCTCGTCCTTTGCTCGTTAGGCACTCTCGCCCTGTCGGCCGCGCGGGCCGATGAACAGTTCTTCGGCTTCGCCCGCGGCGCGGAGACGCTCCCCGGCGGCCACGCCGAAATTTACCAATTCATTACCCTGCGAACCGGGAAGGATACCGGCGTTTACTACGGCTCGGACTACGAGACCGAATTCGAATACGGCTTCACCGACAAGTTTCAATCCGGCTTCTCGGTCGTGAATCATTACTTCAACAACCACGACGTCGACGGCCTGCCGACCCGGGACAACTACCGCTTTGGTGGGTTCGAAGTCTCGCCCAAGTATCGACTCCTTAGTCCTTTCAAAGATCCGATCGGCCTGGCGGTCCGGTTGGAGGGCGGCTACCTCCTCAACGACGAAGTGGACGGCTTAAAACAGCACGAGCGCTCCCTGAAGCCGGAGATCGACCTGCAAAAAGACTTCCTCGACGACCGGCTCATCGTGGTCCTGAGTCTCGGGGCGGAATGGGCCTGGGGAAAACGCCCGGCCGAGGAATATGAGCGAGAGTTCTCCTACGAAACAGCCGGCGGACTAACCTATCGGTTCGCGCCTAACTGGTATGCGGGCGTCGAAGCACACTACCGCGCAGAGTATCCCCTTTTCGATCTCAACTTCTTCGAGCATCGCGTGCTCTACGCCGGGCCTTCGATTCATTACGCCACGGAGCGATGGTGGGCGACACTCACCTGGAACTATCAGGTCTACGGCAAGGGTATCGACGAGCCTAACAATGGCCAGACCTTCGCCGAAGAACAACGCAACCTCTGGCGGCTGAAGGTGGGATTTAACTTCTAGCCTGGAGTGAAACCACAATTCCTTTTCGTGGCGGCGCCACTGACCGCCGCGCTGGTCAGCACCGGGTTCGCCGTCACCTATCTGACCGCGGGTCAGGCGCAGCAGGCGATTTATCCCGGCAAGAGCTTCACTACCCTTCCGCTTTTGCTCACCGCGGCGCAACGCAAGTTGATCGAGGAGCAAAGCCGGGTGCGCCTGACCGGCAAGTCGCCTGAGGTCTGGCGGGTGAACGGTGGCGGCTGGTTCATCGTCGATGAGGTCGTAGGTAAACATGAATTTATCACCTATGCGATCGGCCTAACGAATGAAGGGGTCGTCAGGGGGATCGAGATCATGGATTACCGCGAGAGCTACGGCGGGCAGGTACGCGATCCGCAGTGGCGCGCGCAGTTCAGCGGGAAGACAAAGGCGTCGCCGCTGAAGCTCGACGAGGACATCCGGAACATCAGCGGCGCGACGCTTTCCTCGCGTCATATCACGGAGGGCGTCCGGCGCGTTCTCGCTTTGCACAATGTCGCGCTGCGTTGAAGCACGACGGGCGCGGCCACTTCTCGGCACCCTGGTCGAGATCGCGGGACGCGGGCCTAACGAGCAAAGGTTGCAGCGTGCGATCAGCGGAGCGTTTGCCGCGGTCGCGCGGGTGCATCGGCTGATGAGCCGGCACGATCAGGCGAGCGATCTGAGCCGGATCAACCGCGAGGCAGCTGAGCGGCCGGTGCGGGTACATCGCTGGACGAGGCAGGTGCTTTGGGCGGCGCGCCGTTTCGGGGCGGAGAGCGGCGGTGCCTTCGATATCGCCTTTGCCGGAGACGGTGATTGGCGCGACCTGTTGATCACCTCCGCGGGTGACGTCCGGTGCCGGAAGCAAGTCAGGCTCGATCTCGGCGGCATCGCCAAGGGTTTCGCCGTCGATCGCGCGGTCGCGGTCCTACAGCGCGCCGGCGTTCGCTCCGGGATGGTGAATGCGGGCGGCGACCTCCGCGCTTTCGGGGACGAGCCGCAGCTCGTGCGTATCCGGCACCCGCTCAATCCCGGCGGCGCGGCTGGCACTTTGCTGGTGCAGGAGCGCGCGTTGGCCACGTCAGCCCGCTATTTTTCCCGGGAACTTTTCGACGGTCGCAATGGCCAGCCGATCGAGGGCGAAATCAGCGTGACCGTCGGCGCGGCGAATTGCCTGACAGCCGATGCCCTAACGAAAGTAGCTCTCGCTTTACGGGAAGAAAGCAAACCGATGCTGGATCGCCACGGCGCCGATGCCTTCTTCCTCGAACGAAACTACCCGCCACGCTGGTTTGCTCGAAATCATGCGACATAGCTCGATCCGACTCAGCCGGCGGCATGAATGGTTTGCCTACGGAGTCAGCGCAGCGGTCTTTGGCACCGGCGCGATCTGGGCCTGGGCGCACTTTCTTTCCAATCCGCCTAACGAATTCGGCGCGAGCAGCCCGGTTGAGAGCTGGATGTTGAAAGCCCACGGCGCGGCCGCGATGGCGACCCTCCTCCTGCTCGGCACGCTCCTGCCCCTGCACATGAAATTTGCCTGGCGCGCGCGGCGCAATCTGCGGAGCGGATTGACGCTGCTGGCGATCTTTACCTTCCTCGTGGTGACCGGCTACGGACTCTATTACGCGGGCGGCGAATGGCTGAGAGCGTGGACCAGCACCGCGCATCTCTGGGTCGGACTGGGTTTGCCGATCTTCCTCTTTGCGCATGTCTGGTGGGGCAAACGACAGCGGGCAGAGAACCCGCGGCCGCCGGTAAAATAAGGTTGTTTCGCCCGCGCGGTTGGAGGAAAAGCGTCCCATGAAAAAGCTGCTCGCGCTCGCTTTGCTCCTGCTCGCCGCGCCGCTCGCGTCGGCGGCGATCATCAACGTCGAGTTTAAGTTTACGCCCTTCATCGGAAACCCGGCGGCGGAGGATCACGTCCTGAGCGTGGCGGGCAAGGCGCAGGTTTTTCTGAACGACGTGCCCTACGGCGTGGAGCAGGAAGTGAAGGACGAACAGGTCATGGTCCTCTTCGAAGACCACGAAGTCTCGCCCGCGGTCTGGATGCCGATCAGTTCGGCCGGCGCGCTGGTCCGGAAGGGAAAAAACAAATTCCGAATCGAGTTCATGCCTAACGACCTCGCAAAACCATATCGCGCGCAACTGCGCTGGGACTCGGTAACCGATCAGGCAACCGACGATTTCGCCGGGAACAGCGGCAAGTCGACGAACCAGACCGACGGGGGCGTGGACGATCGCGCGAATGTGAAAGGCAAGGTGGTCTTCGAGCATGAGTTCACGGCCGACTTCGCGCTCGATCTGCCATGGCATCATTATCCGGCGGTGACGGCGGTGAATGAAGAGGACAAGGCGAAGATCGTCGCGCTCCTGAAGAAGCGGGCGGATTGGTTCCAGCCGGATTTCGCCGGGGTCTACAAGGCGATCGAGGATAACGAATCGTTCAAGGCGGAAGACGTGCGGAAGGCGCATTGCCTTGAGGAAGCCTATAAAGCCGGCGTGCGGATCCCGGCGCCGACCGCTGGCGATCTCGATTTCCTCCTCACGAGCGGACCGGAAGTCGTCGTCTCGCGCAAAGGCACTTCTCTTTTCGGACTCGACGAGAAAAGCCTCGCCGCGATCAAGGATGAGGAGGCGCAAATGTGCGCCGGAATGGTGCTCGCCACGGTTTATCCGCAGCGGATGGGTTTCGTGCGCAAGCCGGACGGGACTTGGGAAACGGTCGAGTAGGCGGAGCGCTCGCCTAACGAACTCGTAATCCTGCAGGATTACGAGGAGATATAAGCGAGTGATTGACGCCCTCGCGTGCGCCTGTTTATTCCCCCTCGTGGCGACCGATATCCGACTCTTCAGCCGTGAATGGTGTTCCTGGTGCATCGACGCGAAGGATTACCTCACCGAACGTGGCTACGAGTTCACCGAGATCGATGTCGGCCAGGACCGCGCGGCCTACGAGGAAATGAAGGAGCTATCCGACCAGACCTACGTGCCCACGCTCGTCGCCGGGGATGAAGTGCTCGCGAATTTCGACACCGATCAGCTCGAAAAATTTCTGCGCGCGCACGCCATCGTCCCCTAAATGCTGTTTGGCCTTTTCATCACCCTCGGGGTCGCTGTGCTCAGCGTCGCCCTGCGCAGTTATGAGTCTTCGCTCTCGCAGAAAGTCGGCGCGTTCGGCATTCTCACGGCTTCGTTTCTCGGGATTTTTTACATCACCGGGAGCTGGATCCTCGGACTGCTCAGCGCGCTGAGCTGGCTTCTCCTGCCCTGGGTTGAAATCCTCACCCGCATCCGCGCGCTTCGGTTGCCGAAGGAAAAATCCCTTCGCCCAAAAAATCCGCCGTCGGCCGAGGTCTTCCCAACACTCGACGAGATCTCGGCGCAGATCGAAAGCGAAGGCTTCGCGCACATCAGCGATGCCGGTTGGGATTGGGCCGATTACCAACAGTTCTTCCGGCTTTTTTACAAGGAGGAAGACCGCGCGCAGGCCACGATCTGCCTGAACGAACAGAACGATCTCTCGTTTTATTACCTCCGCATTTCCTCGCGCGAGCCGGACGGCACGATCTGGACGACCTGGAACTATCCTCTTTCTTACGGGCTAAAACTCAGCCCGCATTTCCGAATCAATCGGCAGCGGCCCGATCAATCGTTCTGGCAGCTCTACCAGAGCCATAAGCATTTCCTGCGTGATCATTCCGTCGAGACCAACCTGATCGATCCACTCGATGAAGATCGCATCCAGCTCGAGATCGAGAACGACCTGCGCGACCAGATCGAGCATAACCTGAAGCAGGGCGTGCTGACTCAGACGACCGCGGGCGAGATCAAATATTCGTGGCGCGGGATGATTTATCTCTGGTGCCAGTTCCTGCTCGACCTCGTCCGGATGTAGCCGATGAGCACGACCGAAGCGCCCCGCATTCGCACCGAAGTGCAGGTGATGTTTTTCGATACCGATTGCGCCGCGGTGGTGCACAACATCGCCTACCTCCGCTTCATCGAGACCGCGCGCACGCTGCTCGCCGGCGAGCTCGGGATGAAGCTCACCGAGATGGCCGAGACGCAGCGTTACCCGGTCGTGGTGCGGACAGAGATCGATTACCGCCGGCCGGCAAAATTGGGCGATCAACTGGTGGTGAACGGCTGGCTCGACCGCGTCGATCGGGTGCGCTTCTGGTGCGCGTTTGAGATCAAACGGCCGGCCGACGATGCGCTGATCGTGACCTGCCGCCAGATGCTCGCGGTGGTGCAAATGCCCGAGGGGAAATTGCTCCGCCTGCCCGAGGACTGGGAAAGCTGGCGCGCGCCGGCTCCGGCCGCGGCGGTGGGCTGAGCTTCCAATCGCCATGTCTTCGCCCGGTAATCCCGCCCTCAGTCTCGACGAAATTTTCGTCGCGCCCGACGCCGCCGAGCCACCGCCGATCCGGCGCGCGCTTTTCATTTTCCTCCTCACGCTGGCCGCGCTCCTCCACGTCGCGACGATCGGCTGGGGCGTACTTTACAACGAAACCGACGGGCAATACGCCGGTGGCGCGCGCGAGATGCTCGAGACGCATTCGTGGTTGCTCCCGACGAATGACGGCGTCCCGCGTCCGCAGAAACCGCCGCTCGTTTACTGGACGATCATGGTCTCGCTGAAGGCGCTTGGCCTAACGACGGCGGCCGCCCGTCTGCCGACCGCGCTCGCGACCTGCGCGGCGGTCGCGCTCACTTTTCTCATCGGCGACCGGCTCGGCGGCCCGTGGCGCGGCTTCCTCGCGGGCCTGATCCATCTCTGCGCTGCGGGCACTTTTCTTTTCGGACGCATCGTGATGCCAGAGCCGCTCCTGAGCGTCTTCATCGCGGCCGCGCTCTACTGCGCGATCCGCGGCTACGAACGGCGCGCGGGCCGGCGCGGCTGGTTCATGCGCTTCTGGATTTGCGCAGCGCTCGGCTGCATGACGAAGAGCTTCCACGGCCTGCTCTACCCCGCGGCAGTGCTGCTTTTGCTGAGCTGTTTTTATCGCGAAGCGCGCATCCGTTTCGCGCAGCTCCTGCGGCCAGAAGGGTTCGCGGTTTTCCTGCTCATCGCGCTCCCCTGGCATCTCTGGATGGAATGGACGCACCCGGGATTCCTGAAAACTTTTACGGGCCACGAGTGGTTCATCCACCTCGCGGGCGCGGCGGATCGCGGGCACACCTACGACAACGTTAGCCGGACCACATTCGCGGCGCTTCATCTCGCGTGGTGGTTTCCGTGGACGCTGGTGATCCTGCCCGGCGTGCTCCTCGCGACGCGCCGGGTTTTTCGTCCGCACGAAATCGAGTTCGCCGACGCGCTGCCGCTCTGCTGGATGGCGGTGGCGCTGGTGCCGTTGTTTTTCATCGGGCAACGGCAGGATTTCTACTCCATGACGATGTGGGGCGGCGGCGCGATTTTCGCCGCGACCGCCTGGGAGCGGATGCCGCGCTGGACCCGCGTGTGCGGGGTCGCGCTGCTCCTTTTGCTCGGGCTCATGGCGACTTTCGGCGCGTGGCAACTGCCGCATCTGCTCACGTCCACCACCGGCCAATGGAGCACCACCGCCGGCCGCTCCACCGCCTGGAGGACGCTGCTCGATATTCCGGTTTCAACCTGGAGCGGATTCCGCGCGACACTTGCCGGCGCCGGCCTCGCGCTCGTCATTTTCCCGGCGATTGCGCTCTGGTTTCTCCGGCAGAATCGTGAGCGAATCGCGCTCACCGCGATCGCGGCCGCGATGGTCCCGATCGGGTTCGCGATGATCGATGGCGTGGCGCGCGTGGCGCCTTATTTCTCGCTCGCCGACGCGGCCGATTTCATCAACGCGCGGGTCGCGCCTAACGACAAGATCATTTACGAAGGCCACCTCCATACCGGGAGCAGCCTGGTTTTTTATCTCGGCCGGAAATTCTATCTGGTGAACCAGGATCCGGCCTCGGAGCCGGGGATGGCGTTTACCCATGATTCCGACGTCTACCTCGACGAGCCGACCTTGGTGAAAGCATGGAGCGGCGCGGATCGGCTCTTTCTCCTGGTCGAACGCGAGCGCGTGCCGCATTGGCGCGAAGCGCTCGGCAGCCTTGGCGACCCGGTCGCGGATCTCACCACCTGCGGAACGACCGTGCTCCTGAGCAACCGCCCCTAACGAAAAGCCATCCCGCTACGGCAACGGCGCGCGGACGTTGTCGTGCAGCAACTTCCCCCAGGTTGCGTTGTAGGGATGCACCCGGTGCGCGGGCTTCCCGTCGCGCACCAGCGGCCGGCCCTCGTTCGCCCATTGGAAAATCGAACCCTCCAAGTCCTGCACATGCGTGAAGCCCGCCTCGCGCAGCCGCCGCGCGACCACGCCCGAGCGATAACCGACTGAGCAATACGCCACGATCGGCGCGTCCTTCGGCAGATCGCCCGCTGCCGTCGCTGCGCTCGCCTCCGGGTCGACCCGGCGCGCATTTGCGAGATGGCTCACGTTCCATTCCGCCGGCGTCCGCACATCAAGCAGCACGGGCGCGGGTCGGTTTGTATCGGACAGCCATCCGGCCAGTTGCTCCGTCGTGATCCAAGGCACGTCATGAAATTTCGCGCGCAGCGTTCGCTTCAATAAAAACCAATCGAGCGGCCGACAACCAGCCAGCGCGCACGCGCAGACGACCAGCCCCACGAGCCCGAAAAACAACCGCCAATTTCCACCGCGCGATCTTCTCATGTTATCCATTTGAAAAACGGACGAAGCCCATTACCTTGGCCGTCCATTTTCGCACTCTAACCCGGAGCATTCTTTATGTCGCAGCATCGCAGCCTGAAAGGCGCCAGCACCATCACCGCCAAACGGAACGTCCTGAAGCGTTTCGAGCGGGTCGAACTGCTGAAGAAGCGGGGCCAGTGGAAAGATTCCAGCAAAGTCATCGGCCTGCCGAAGACCAAGCCGGATCTCTAAACCGGTTGCGCCTCAACCGCTTCCTCGCCGCCGCCGGGCTCGGCTCGCGCCGGCATTGCGACGAACTCATCGCCGCCGGGCAGGTGCTGGTGAACGGTCAGCCGTGCACCAACTTCGCCACCCAGGTGGAAACGACCGACCATGTGAAGGTCGGGAACAAACTCGTTAGGCCGGCCGAGACCCTCACCCTCGCGCTGCACAAGCCGGCCGGTTTCGTCTGCACCCGGAGCGACCCGAACGCGACCGACACGATCTACGATTTGTTGCCCGCAAAATTTAGCCGGCTCTTCAATGTCGGCCGGCTCGATGCTCAGACCGAGGGCCTGCTCCTGATGACGAGCGACGGCGATCTCGCGCAGCATCTCACGCATCCGAGCTTCAAGGTGGAGAAGGAATACGAAGTCACGCTCGACCGGCTCTGGGACCCGGCGCACGCCGAGAAATTGCGCACCGGCATCTTCCTCGATGGCAAACGCGCGAAGCTCACGATGGTGCGCCCGATCGGCCCGACCAAGCTGCGCGTTGTCCTCCACCAGGGCATGAACCGCCAAATCCGCCGGATGTTTTACACCCTCGGCTACGAGGTGAAACGCCTCCTCCGCACCCGCCTCGGCCAGCTCCGCCTCGGCGAACTACCGCGCGGCGCCTGGCGTCCCCTAACGAAAAGCGAGCTCGCCGGTCTGCGCTCCAAGCGTGCATCCGCCCCGGTGCGCTCTTCCGGGTAACGCTCGCTCACCCACTGACGTTGCGCAGAAACTCCGGGGAGCACAGGCCGCTGGCCTGTCGTTCGGGGCGGCTCGCCCTGAAAATGGTGGGTGCGAAAAGCAACGGCCCCGCTCCGTTTCGCTAGTCGCTCTCCGAGCAACGCTGCAGCCGGCGAGCTGCCGGCTGCGACAGGCGGGCCGCCTGTGCTCCCCGGAAGTTTTGCAACGGAGTTTTATAAATCACTCCAGCTCGTCGCGCAGGATCGCCAAGGGTGGCGTGCTCCCGACGCCCCAGCTCGTCAATAATCCGACGCCAACCGTAAGTCCGCTCACCACGACGGCGGCGGCTACGATCGGCAAGCCCGCAGGCGTGTAAGCGAGCTTGAACGTAAACACCGCGAGCGCCCAACTCGCGAGCACCGCGAGCAGGATCCCCGTCGCGCTCGCGAGCAGGCCGAGAAACAAATATTCCGCGCAGAGAATTTCCCAGATCTGCCGCCGACTCGCGCCCAGCGTACGCAGGAGCACGCTTTCTTTCAGCCGCTGATAACGCCCGCTCCAGATCGTGCTCCCGAGGACGATCAAGCCGGTCCCGACGATGAAGAGCGACATGATCCGGATGACGAGCGCGACTTTGGTAAGGATGGAATCGACCGTCTGAATCACCAAAGTGAGATCGAGCGCGGAAACATTCGGGAACTTTTCCACGACCGCGTTTTGCAACTTCGCGGAAACCGCCGGCGTCGGCACCCGGCTCACGAGCACGTTGAAAGTCGGCGCTTTTTCCAGCACTCCGGTTGGGAAAACAACGAAGAAATTCGTCTGGAACCGTTTCCAATCCACCTCGCGCAGACTCGCGACGCGACATTTGATCGGCACACCCTGGACGTCGAAAACCAATTCACTCCCAATCGTTAGGCCAAGATCCCTCGCGATGTCCTGGTCCACCGAGATCGGCGCGGTATCTCCCGGTTGGTAATCGACATGGCCGATCCATTTCCCGGCGATTATTTTTTCGGTCTCGCTCACGGTGTCGCGATAGGTCGAACGATATTCGCGCTCCAGTTCCCATTCCGGCGCGCGACGCTTCGGGTCTTTCAGCAGATCGGCGGCTTTGCGGCCCTTCACTTCCGCGAGATGCATGGTCACGATCGGCGCCTGCTGGATCACCGGGAGCCCCATTTGCCTAACGAGGCCGGCGACCGCGTTGGTCTGTGCCGGCTGGATGTCGAAGAGGAAAATGTTCGGCTGACTGTGCGCGTCGATCGACTTGAACTGCGAGAGCAGCACGTCGCGCGTCAGGTAAATCGTGAGGAGCAGAAACGTTCCTAAGCCTAACGACAAGGTGAGCAGCAGCGTCCGGTTGTTCGGCCGGTGAAGATTCGCCAGACCCTGGCGAACCACAAAACTCCAACGCTGCGGCAGGAGTTTCCGCACGAGAAAAATCAGCAGCTTCGCGACGCCCATCAGGATGAGCACGGCGAGGCCGAGACCGCCGGCAATCCAGAGCCCATCGGTCCAGCGTTCCGCCTGCGAAATCGCGAAGCCGGTGAGCCCAATCCCGATCGCGAGATACACGAACCAGATCGCGAAATCCCGGGAGCCGGGCGCGCCGTTTTCCTCCGCCGCCGCGCGCAACGTGAGCAAGCGGCGACACCCGCCGGAAACGCAGGAGCGGTGGCAGCGCGAAAAGAATGCAGACCACCAAGCCCAGCCCCATTCCGCGAAAAACCGGCGTCCACGCGATCGCGGTCGGGAGCGTGAACGGAAGGTATTTCTGCAGCGTGCCAGGGAGTAGTTGGTGAATCGTTAGGCCTAACGCGGCGCCCGCGATCGCGCCGAACACGCCGAGCGCGATCGCCTGGAGCAGGTAGATCGCGACCGTGGCCCGGCCCGCCGCGCCGAGGCAGCGGAGCACCGCCGCGGTCCGCACTTTCTGCTGGAGGTGCGCCTGGATCGCGCTTGCCACGCCGACCGCGCCAAGGAGAAGCGCGATAAATCCGACGAGATTCAGGAACCGGTAAAGATTGTCGAGCGCTTCGCCGAGGTCCTTCTTTCGCTTCGCGACCGTGTCGTATTCGAGTCCGGCTTTCTCGATCTGCGGCGTGAGCTTTTGCACCTCGAGATCGACGTCCGTGCCGGGCGCGAACTTCACGAAATTGAGGTAACGCGCGAGGCTGCCCGGTTTGAGCAGATTCGTCTTCGCGAGATCTTGGAGCGCGATGTAAACGCGCGGCGCGAAGCTCGCGGCGGGCGAGGCTTCACCGGGCATTTTCGTAAGCGCTCCGGCGACGTTGAAAGTGACGTCACCAATCTTAATCGGGTCGCCGGCGTGAGCGCGGAACTGCAGCAGCAGGCTCTCATCCGGCACCGCCGCGCCGCCGTTGCGGAAGCTCTGCGCCGCTGTCGCCGGTGCGGTTTCCATTTTGCCGTAGAAGGGAAAATTTCCGCCGAGCGCGCGCACGTGGACGAGCCGGGTGCCGCCGCCTTTCGGGAAAAGTGCCATCGTGCGGAAGCGGACTTCTCGCGCCTGGGTTTCGCCTAACGAGCGCAGCATCTGCTCCTGTTCCGGCGTGAACGGCCGCGAGCTTTCCACCACAAGATCCGCGCCTAACAAGGAGCGCGCCTGGTCATCGATCGCCTGCGCGAGGCTGGCCCGGAAGAGCCCGATCGCGACCAGCGCGGCCACGCCTAACGAGATCGAAATCGAAAAAAGCAGCAACCGGCGCCGGCTCGACCGGCTGTCCCGCCAGGCCATGCGAAAAACAAAGGTCATCCTGAGCGAAGCGCAGCGGAGTCGAAGGATCCCGTGGAATCTCCGTGAAGTTCTCGTTCAAAAAATGGCCCCCGCGGTTTCTCGTCTTCCGTCATTGGACGTGGAGTGGTGGGGCTTACGGGAGGCCCCACGAGATCCTTCGACTCCGCTGCGCTCCGCTCAGGATGACCGGTTGCGATTGTTTCCCTCATGGTTGCGTTTGTTTGCTTCATGCCACCATTTCTCCACTCCGGAGGCGGATCGTTCTTTCCGTTAGGCTGGCTACGTCCAGGTCGTGCGTGACGAGGACGAGCGCGGTGCCGGCGGTGCGGTTCAGGTCGAGCATGATGTCGATCACTTTCTGGCTCGTCTCCGCGTCGAGGTTGCCGGTCGGCTCATCCGCGAACAGGATCTTCGGTCGGTTGATGAACGCCCGCGCGAGCGCGATCCGCTGTTGCTCGCCGCCCGAGAGTTGCGTCGGATAATGATCGGCGCGGTCGCTCAAGCCGACCTTCGCGAGGAGGTCGCACGCGAGGGTGCGCGCGCTCCGATCGCCGCGCAGTTCCATCGGCACGGTGATGTTCTCGAGTGCGGTCAGCGTCGGGATGAGCTGGAAATTTTGGAACACGAAACCGACGTGCTCGTTCCGGACTCGTGCGCGTCCGTCCTCGTTCAGCTCGGCGAGCGCGATTCCGTTGAGCAACACCGAACCGGAAGTCGGCCGATCGAGCCCGGCGGCGAGCCCGAGCAGCGTCGTCTTCCCGCTGCCGGACGGCCCGAGGATCGCGCAGGTCGCGCCCTGCGCGAGGGTGAAAGAAACGTCGTGCAGGACAGTCAGCGAGCCGGCACCGGTCGGGTAACTTTTCGTTAGGCTGCGGAGATCGAGAATCGGGAACGAGTTCATTGACGGTGGCGGGGGGCGCGTCTTGCTTACGCGATGGTGATACGGCGCGCATGAGGAATTTGGCGCACCGTTTTTTTCTCGTCGCCCTGCTCGCGCTCGCCGGCGCGGGCTCGGTTTTTGGCGGGACGATTCTTTTCTTCGGCGACAGCCTCACGATCGGTCTCGGGGTGCAGCAGGAGCAGGCTTACCCGGCGTTGATCCAGGAAAAAATCCGCGCGGCGAACCTGCCCTATGAGGTGATCAACGCGGGGATCAGCGGCGACACGAGCGCGGGCGGACTCGCGCGGCTCGACTGGGTTTTGCAGAAACCGATCGACGTCCTGGTGCTCGCGCTCGGCGCGAACGACGGACTCCGCGGCCTGCCGGTCGCGCAGATGAAGAGCAACCTCCAGGCGATCATCAACCGGGTGAAAGCGAAGAATCCCGCGGTAAAAATTGTCATCACCGGGATGCAGATCCCGCCGAACTACGGCGCCGATTACGCCGCGCAGTTCGCCGCGGTTTTTCCTGAGCTCGCGAAGGAGAACAAAGCGGCGCTCGTGCCCTTTCTGCTCGAAGGCGTCGGCGGTCACGTGGAGCTGAACCAGGCGGATCACATCCATCCGACCGCGGCTGGGCACAAGGTTGTCGCGGACGACGTTTGGCGCGTGCTCGAGCCGCTGCTGAAAAAAGAATAGCCGATGCGACTCCAAGGTTGTCATGCGCTCGTGACCGGCGCGTCCGCCGGGATCGGGCAGGAAGTTGCGCGGCAGCTCGCGGGTCGCGCGACGTCGCTCTTCCTGGTCGCGCGGCGGATCGAGCGGCTCGAGGAGTTGCGCGCGGAACTGCGCGCGCGGCATCCGGATTTGCGCGTCGAGATCCGGCAGACCGACCTGTCGCAGCCTAACGAAGTCGAGGAACTGATCGCGGTGACGGCAGCGCAGAGTCCGCCGATCGATTTGCTGGTGAACAACGCCGGCCTCGGCGATCTCGGCGCCTTCGCGACCGCCGATCCGGAAAAGCTCGACCGAATGATGCTCGTGAACATGGTCGCGCTCACCCGGCTCACTCGCGGGTTGCTCCCGGCGATGCTCGCGCAGCGCCGCGGCGCGATCCTGAACGTCAGCTCGTCCGCCAGCTTTTTGCCGATCGCGAACTTCGCCGTTTATGCCGCGACGAAGGCTTACGTCACGAGTTTTTCCGAGGCGCTCCGGAGCGAAGTCCGCAGCCAGGGCGTGGACGTGACCGCGCTCTGCCCGGGGCCGGTGCAGACGGAGTTCACGGAAGTGGCGCATCGGGAAAAAAATCGTGATGCGAGCCTCGGACCCGCGCTGGTTTACGTGTCGGTGGAAGAAGCCGTCCGTGCCGCGCTCGCCGGTGTGGAAGCCGGTCGCGCGATCGTCATTCCCGGGTGGGCGATGAAGATCGGGATGACGCTCGTCCGGCTCACGCCGCTGGCGGTTTTGCGCTTCGCCAGCCGGTTCAGCGCCAAGCCCGCCTAGCGAAAAGCCGGCCGCGGTTACGGCGCGTATTTGACGCTGCAGCCGTAGGCTTTGGTGGTCGCGTTCTCCACCGGCTGGCCCGCCATCGCGGCGGTCAACGTGGTA
Organism: uncultured Verrucomicrobiae bacterium; assembly: GCA_963742845.1. Classification (GTDB taxonomy): domain Bacteria; phylum Verrucomicrobiota; class Verrucomicrobiia; order Chthoniobacterales; family UBA10450; genus Palsa-1392. The sequence continues at coordinate 1,098,575 of CAVUNK010000009.1, forward strand.
TTCACATAGTTCGTCGAGCTCTTGATGTCTTCCGGGTCAGCGGTCGCTTTGCTGTCGATCGCGCCCTTGTAGATCAGCTTCCCCGCGGGATCGACGATGAAGATGTGCGGCGTGTTCGTGGCGCCGTATGCGTGGCCGACTTTGCCGCTGTCATCGAGGAGCAGCGCGGTTGGAGACATTTTCCACTCGTTAATCTGCTTCTGAGCGTCCGCTACGGTCAGATTGCCCTCTTCACCCGGCGCGGAGGAGTCGATCGTGAGCCAGACCACGCCCTTCTTCGTCCACTCCTTCTGCAGCGCCTGCATGTTGTCGCTCTTGTAATGTTTTTGCACGAATGGGCAGCCGGGGTTGAACCATTCGAGCACGACGTATTTGCCCTTGTGCGCGCCTAACGACTCGGTTTTACCCTGGGCGCTCGGGAGCGAAAAATCCGGAGCGGGCGCACCGACCTGCGGGCTTTCCGTGGCGAAAAGCGCGCCGGTGCAGAGGAGCGTGAGCGTGGTGAAGAGGAGTTTTGTTTTCATGATTTGTTTTAAGGAGCAGCCGCGACTTTCGGCGGGACGGATTGGAGATGATCCAGGACGAGGGCCTGGGTGAGGAGCTCAGGCAGGACAATCGGTTCCTTCGCATTTCCCGCCGGGTAGAGCACGTAGAGTGGGACACCGACGCGGCCGAATTGTTGCAAAGTTTTCGTGATCACCGGGTCGGCATTGGTCCAGTCGGCTTTCATTTTCACCACGCCGGCGCGCTCGAAGGCTTCGCGGACCGAGGCGGTTTCGAGGACGGAGGCTTCGTTGAATTTGCAGGTGATGCACCAGGCGGCGGTGAAATCGAGGAAGACGCTGTGGCCCTGCGCGAGCTCGCTTTGCAGGCGCTCGGGGGTGAAGGCGACCCAGTCGCTTTTCGTTAGGCTGGGACCGGCGGTTTGGGTCGCGCGGAATTTTTCGCCGATGAAATACCAGCCGCTCCCGAGGACGAGCAGGAGCATGAGCGCGAAGACCACGCCGCGGCGCACGGCAGATGCACCGGGCAGGAGGAAAGCGCCTTTCATCCAGCAGGCGATGCTGAGTGCGAGCAGGAAGGCGCCGGTCCAGACCATCGCCTCGGGGCCGCGCTCCGCGCCGAGGATCCAGAGGAGGAAGAGCAACGTCGCGATGAGCAGGAAGCCCATGAATTGTTTCACCGCGACCATCCAAGCACCGGGTCGCGGCAGGAATTTTAGCCAGGCTGGTTGCGCAGTGAGCAGCAGATAAGGCGCGCTCATCCCCGCGGCGATCGCGACGAACATGAGCAGAATCACCCCCGCCGAAGCGGCGAAAGCAAAGCCGAGCGCGCTCCCAAGAAACGGCGCGGTGCAGGGCGTCGCGAGCACGGTAGCGAAGACGCCCTGGAAAAACGAGCCGGCATAACCTTCGCGCGAGCTCCAGCCGAGGAGCCCGCTGTTCGCCGCGGCCGGGAGCGTGATCTCGAAGACCCCGAAAAGATTGAGCGCGAAAACGAGCACGACCGCGCTCATCGCGACGACGAAGAACGGGTTGGTGAATTGAAACGCCCAGGTGATCTGGTGACCCGCAGCCTTCAGCCCGATCATGAGGAGCGCGAGCCCGAGGAACCAGGCGAAGATGCCTAACGAAAAGGCGAGCCCGTTGCCGAAGATTTTCCCGCGGCTGTCGCCGGCGTGCTGGATGAACCCGAAAATTTTCAGCGAGATCACCGGCAACACGCACGGCATGAGGTTGAGAATGAACCCGCCGATGAAGCCGAAGAGGAGAAACTTGAGAAGGCTGTTGGCCGGCGCCGCGATCGTCTCCGCCGTTGGCGCGGCGACGGGCGAAGCGCCTAACGACCAGGCCTGGTGATCAAACGCGAGCAGGCCAGGGAGTGACTGAAGTTTCGCGTCGGCGTTCTCGATCGGGATTACGAAAGCGACGGAACCGTCCGCCGCGGCTTCGCGTTTCGGATGACCGATCACGGTCGGGGTTTCCGGAAGCGGGAAGAAATCGAGCGCCGGATTCGCGGCGAGATTCTTGTCCGCAATCGTGAGGCGAAATTCCTTCGCGGTCCGACTCCAGCGGAGGGCCGCGCCGGATTCGGGTGGCAACGGTTTCGGAAGTTGCGCGCGGAATTTTGCAAAAATCTCCTGGTTCGCCGGAGCGGCGGAATCAACTACCGGCAGGTCGAGTTGCACTTTGCCGTTTCCCGGGATGCAGATTTTTTCGCAGACCAGCCAGTCGGCGTCGCCCGCCAAGTGGATCGACTTTTCCGCGATCTTCGCCGGCGGGGTCACCTGCATCATCAACAGCACTTCGTCGTGGTAACCGTAAATCTGGATGTCGCCCGGCTCGTCGAGCTTGAGCGGGATCGGCCACTCGATCGGGCCGACTTTCCAGTCGTTAGGCAGGTTCCATTTCAGCTCCGTCGGGATGCCGGCGTCGCCCGGATATTGCCAGTAGGTGTGCCAGCCCGGGACCATCTTCAGGAGCAGGCCGGCGGTGAAAGGTTTCCCCGGCACGATCGCGCTCGTGTCCGCGAGCAGGCTGGCCTGGACGAGTTCGCGCCCGTTAAATTTCTGCGCGTCCGCCGCCGCGGGAAGGAGCAGCAGCGCGGCGAAGAGCACAAGGGCGGCGCGGCGCAGCGGGTTCATGCGACTAGTTACCATCGCCGGGTGGAGGCGACAACGACAGCTCCAGGGTCTCGCCCGGTTTCGTCGCCGACCAGCGCTCCAACAGGTCCTGCAAAACGGCGTGAATCCGCGCGACTTCGTCGTCGCTGAGTTCCCGTAGGGCAACTTCGCGACCCGGTTTTTGCGAGGCGGAATACATTTTCGCCTGCTCGTTCAATTGCGCCGCGGTCCAGCCTCCGCCATTGCGGCGCTCGACTTCGAACAGCCCGACGAGCAGTTCCACTGCGCGCGCCTCGGCGGGAATCGGCCCCCGCGGCCAAGGCGCGGCGAAATCGCCAAACTCCCAGCCGGCCGCGAGCAATCCGTAGAAACCGTTCACGGATTCGAGAACGGTCTCGACCGCGAAATGCGTCAGATCGTGGGCCGGGAAAACCAAACCACGCGAGCCAAATTGCCGTTGCCAGATCAGGCTTCCATCCGCCCGCGTGCAACTGAGCGCCGCGTTCCCGTTCGTTAGGCGCTTGGGCTGGATTCGCAGGCGCGGCTCACTCTTCGCCTTCAAAGTAGTCGGCTTCGTCGCCGCGCGTGATGATCTCTTCGCCGTCTTCCTTCTCCACTGCGAACTTCCCGCTGTCCGGATAATAACAGGAATCGCCGCGCGGATTATCGGCGATCACGTAATAGACGAAGTCGTCCGGACCGGGATTGGAAAGCTGGTGCGCCTCACCGGGGGCAAAAAAGAAACTGTCGCCGGCGGTGACCTCCGTCACGCCACTTTTATCCCGCACGCTGCCGCGCCCGGAAACGACCAGATAAAGCTCCGTCTCGGCGCCGTGCGCATGATAGGGGCAAAAGGCTTTGCCCGGCGGAATCCGCGCGAGTGCGAGATCGAACGGATGCCGCTTCGCGAGATCGGTGGAATCCTTTTCGCGGCCGAGGGCGACGGAAATTTCCTTGATGAACCTCTGGTATTTCCCCTTCGGAGATTTGCGCTCGAACTCGCCGATTTCGTCCAGGTTGACCTTCTTCATGGTTAATCGCGGAAGTTTTGGAAGTTGGTCGCAACCCCGAAGTCCTTGCTCTTCACAAACGCGATCACTTCCTGGAGTTCGTCGCGCTTCTTGCCGGTCACGCGAATCTGCCGGTCCTGCAGCGCGTTTTGCGTCTTGAAGCCGTTGCCCTTGATCGCCTGGATGATTTCCTTCGCCTTGTCGCCCTCGAGGCCCTGCTTCAATTTCAGCTCCTGCCGCGCGTGGCCCATCGAGGAAATAGCGGGCTCTTCCTGGTCGATGTTCCGCAGATCGACTCCGCGCTTCGAGAGTTTGCCGATCACGATCTCGCGCAGGCCGTGGAGCCGCGAGCCGTCTTCGGCGGTGAGGACGATCTTGTCTTTCTCCATTTCGATTTCGGCTTTCACATTTTTGAAATCGAAGCGGGTCGCGAGTTCTTTGCGCGCCTGGTTGAGCGCGTTGTCGATCTCCTGTTTATCAATCTCGGAAACGATGTCGAAGGAAGGCATGAGGAGATGTTTCCTCGCCTAACGAAAACTGTCGATCCCGATATTGCCGCCGCCGGTGCGAAAATGGAACGTCGCGGGCGCGGTCGGGCTGGTCGCGACGTTGAGCGTCTGGCCGTCACCGGCGTCTTGCGGCTTCAGTTGAAAGCCGTTGCCGATCCGCCCGTGCGCGGTCTGCGCGTCGACCCGGAACTGCGCTGCAGCCGGCAGCCGCGCAAAAATTCGCCCATGCTGAAGCGCGAAGCCGATCGTGGCCGGCGCGTTTTCCCACCATTCATAAAAGAGATCCATCGCGCCGTTCACAGAGCGCGCGCGGACCTGCGCGAAGCAGTTGGTGACGAAGACGCGGCCGTTGCGCAGCTCGATCTCCGCACGACCGCCGCGCAGACCTTGCACGCTTACCTCGCCGTCGCCGAGCCGGAGAATCAGTTGCGCGGTCTCAGGAACGTTCAGCGAGTAATCGACCGTCCCGGAGCGATCGGCAAAAAAACCGCGGACCGGAGGCATAACCGTGCGGACGATCAGCTCGGTCGGCTTGGTTTCGGTCTCGACCCGGACCTGCGCGAGCCGCGGCGCGGTATAGGCCTTCCGCAACGCGACCAGTCGCACCCGCGGCTCATACCAGCCGTAGATGTGAATCGAGCCGCTGGGATTATCCAGTGTGATCACTCCCCCTTGGAGCGGGAGCGGGAAAAACTGTTCGGTCTGCGCGCGCAGCGGATCGTCGAGCGCGCAAACTGGGCCGGCCACGAACAAGCAGAGGATCAGCAAACAAAAACGCAAGAGCATCGGTAACGTAGCCGCCCTCCCCGCTCAAGCCCGGTGGCTTGACGCCGCGCAAGGCTGGTGGTCGCGTAGGCATTGCGCCGGCGACTCGCCGCGCGCTTTTTTTGCCATGACCAGCTCGCCTCACCAACCGCCCGCCATTCTCTCGCTCATCGGCAACACTCCGCTGGTCGAGATCACGCGGATGGATACCGGCCCCTGTCAACTTTTCGTGAAGCTGGAAAACCAAAATCCGACCGGATCGATCAAAGATCGCGTCGCGCTCGCGATGATCGAAGCCGCGGAGCGTGACGGCAAACTCCAGCCCGGCGGCACCGTAATCGAGGCGACCGCGGGCAACACCGGTCTCGGCCTCGCGCTCATCGCCGGCGCGAAAGGTTACCGGATTATCCTCGTCATCCCCGACAAGATGTCGCAGGAGAAGATCGCACACGTCCGCGCGCTCGGCGCGGAAGTTCGCCTAACGAGAAGCGACGTGATGCGCGGGCATCCGGAATATTACCAGGACGTCGCCGCGCGCCTCACGAGTGAAATCCCGGGCGCGTTTTATGTGAACCAGTTTGGTAATCCGGCGAATCCCCTCGCCCATGAAACCGGCACCGGTCCGGAAATCTGGGAGCAGATGCAGCACGATGTCGATGCGGTGGTGATCGGCGTCGGTTCCGGCGGCACGCTCAGCGGGCTCGGGCGGTTCTTTAAAAAAGTGCAGCCGAACCTCGAGATGATCCTGAGCGATCCGAAGGGCTCGATCCTCTACGAGTGGGTGAAGACCGGCAAAATGGAGGAGGCCGGGAGCTGGGCGGTCGAAGGGATCGGCGAGGATTTCATCCCGGATATCGCCGACATGTCGTTCGTCCGCGATGCCTTCGAGATCGACGACGCGGAGAGCTTCTCGGTCGCGCGTGAGCTGCTGCGCAAAGAGGGAATTTTAGGTGGCTCATCCACGGGCACGCTCCTCGCTGGCGCGCTCCGTTATTGCCGCCAGCAGACCGAGCGCAAACGCGTGGTCACCTTCATCTGCGACACCGGAAATAAATATCTCTCGAAGATGTATAACGATTTCTGGATGGCCGAGCAGGGCTTTGTCGAGCGTCCCACGCACGGCGACCTGAACGATCTCATCTCTCATCGCGCCGAAAAAGGCGAGGTCATCTTCGCCGGGCCGAGCGACACCCTGCTCACCGCCTTTAAGCGGATGCGCTCGTCCGATGTTTCGCAGTTGCCCGTGCTCAACAGCGAAGGCCACGCCGTCGGGATCATCGACGAATCCGATCTCCTGGTGAAAGTGCATCGCGACCCGGAGAAATTTAAAGACCTCGTCGAGAGCGCGATGACCGACCGGCTCGAGACCTTGTCGCCCGACGCGAACATCGCCGACTTGTTAGGCGTTTTCGATCGCGGCCGGGTCGCGATCGTGAAAGACGGCGAACGTTTTCGCGGCCTGATCACCCGCACCGATCTGCTCTCCTATCTGCGCCGGCAGATGGAAAAGTAACCGACTCATCCGGGCACGATTTACCTATGAAGAAGAAGCATCACCTCGCCACCCGCGTCATCCACGCCGGCCAATCACCCGACCCGTCCACCGGCGCCGTGATGACGCCGATTTACCAGACCTCGACCTACGTCCAGGAAAGTCCGGGTCGGCATAAAGGCTACGATTACGCGCGCTCGATCAACCCGACCCGCTGCGCCTACGAACGCTGCGTGGCCGACCTCGAGAGCGGCACGCGCGGCTGGGCTTTTGCCTCGGGATTGGCCGCGATGTCGACCGCGCTCGAGACGATCGACAGCGGCTCACACGTGGTCGTGAGCGACGACCTTTACGGTGGCACCTACCGGCTTTTCGAGAAGGTTCGGCGCCGCTCGGCCAATCTCGATTTCAGCTTTATCGACATGACCGATCCCTCGCAGATCGAGGCCGCGATCAAGCCGAACACGCGCATGATCTGGGTGGAAACGCCGAGCAACCCGCTGCTCAAGCTGATCGATCTCGAAGCGGTCGCGAAGATCGCGCGGAAGCACAAGGTCATCTCGGTTTCCGATAACACTTTCGCGAGTCCGTGGATCCAGCGCCCGCTCGAACTCGGGTTCGACATGGTAATTCATTCGGCCACGAAATATCTCAACGGCCACTCCGACATGGTCGGCGGCGTCGCCGTCGTCGGCGAGAACAAGGAACTCGGCGACCTGATGCAGTTCCTGCAAAATTCCGTGGGCGCGATCGCCGGACCGTTCGACAGCTTCCTCGCGATGCGCGGCTTGAAAACCCTCGCGCTCCGGATGGAACGCCATTGCGAAAACGCGCTCGTGCTCGCCAACTGGCTCGAAGAAAAATCGCAGGTCCGCCGGGTCAGTTATCCGGGCCTCGCGAGCCACCCGCAGCACGAGCTGGCGCGCCGGCAGATGCACGGAAATTTCGGCGGCATGATCACCATTATTCTCGATACGGATCTCGCCGGCACCCGCCGCTTTCTCGAGAACACCCACCTCTTCTCGCTCGCGGAGTCGTTAGGCGGAGTCGAGAGTCTGGTAAATTACCCGCCGATCATGACCCACGGCGCGATCCCCGAGGAAAAACGGATTGCGCTCGGGATCACGGAGTCACTCGTTAGGCTGTCGGTCGGCGTGGAAGACGTGGATGACCTGCGTGACGACCTCCGCACCGCGCTCGCGGCAATCTAGCTGGCGCGAAACGCAAAAATCACCAGAGGCGAACAACCAGCCGTCATCCTGAGCGAAGCCGAAGGATCCCGCCGGGCTTCCCGGAAGCTTCAACTACAACCTCCCGGTCCGTCGAACGGACCTGCAGTCGACTTCCCAGAGCTGCGACGGGATCCTTCGACTTCGCTCCGCTCCGCTCAGGATGACCTCGGGAAGGAGCGCACCGGCGTTGTGCATCCTTCCTCACACCGTTATTCTCCGCCGCCATGGGCAGCAGCTTCGGCCAACTCTTCCGCATCACGACTTTCGGCGAATCGCACGGCGGCGGCGTCGGAGTGGTAATCGACGGTTGCCCGCCGCGCATTCCCCTTTCGCCTGACGATATCCAAATCGAACTCGACCGGCGTCGTCCCGGCCAGAGCAAGCTCGTAACCCAGCGGAAAGAAGCCGACCGCTGCGAAATCCTCTCCGGGGTTTTCGAAGGCCAGACGCTGGGCACGCCGATTGCCATCCTCGTCCGCAACGAAGACGCGCGCCCGGAGGCGTACCGCGGAATCAAAGAAGCTTACCGGCCGTCGCATGCCGATTTCACCACCGAGGCGAAATACGGAATCCGCAATTGGCAGGGCGGCGGGCGCGCTTCGGCGCGCGAAACCATCGGCCGTGTCGCCGCCGGCGCGGTCGCGCGCAAGGTGCTCGCGCAGCTTCATCCCGGCTGCGAAATCATTGCCTACGTTACCCACGTTCACTCTCTCTCGGCCACGATCGACCTCGACACCGTGACGCGTGCACAGGTTGAGGCGAACCCGCTGCGTTGTCCGGACGAAGGCGCCGCGGCGGAAATGATGCGCGCGATCGAACAGGCTCGCGCCGATGGCGATTCGTTAGGCGGAATCATCGCTGCGGTCGTGCGCGGTGTGCCTGCCGGCTGGGGCGAACCGGTTTTCGACAAGCTCGAAGCCGATCTCGCGAAAGCGATGCTGAGCCTACCCGCGACCAAAGGCTTCGAGATCGGCTCCGGTTTTTCCTCCACCACGATGAAAGGCTCCGAACACAACGACGCCTTCGCGATGCAGGAGGGAAAAGTGCGGACGCTGACGAACCGTTCCGGCGGCGTGCAGGGCGGGATCAGCAACGGCGAAAACATTCTCTTCCGCGTCGCTTTCAAGCCGACCGCGACGATCGCGCGCGCCCAGCAGACCGTTACCACCGCGCAAACCGACACCACGCTCGCCGCGCGCGGCCGTCATGATCCCTGCGTGCTCCCGCGCGCCGTGCCGATGGTGGAAGCGATGACCGCGCTCGTGCTCTGCGATCACGCGCTCCGGCAACGGGCTTTGGCGTCATGATCGCGGGCTCGCCGCTTTGGCAGACGATCTTCGTTTCCTTCGCGCTTGTCCTGATCCTGTTCGAGATCGTACGCGGCTGGAGACTTGGACTCGTTAGGCAATTGGTCCGACTCGCCGCGGTCCTCGCCGCTTACGCCGCCGGGCTCTTCGGCGGGCGACTCCTGGTGCCGATCCTTCGACGCCTGATCCACGCGCCGGACCTTGCGCTTTCCGTTGTTTCCGGCGCGGTGCTCGCCCTGCTCGTCTATGCCGTCATCACCGGGCTCGGCGCCATCCTCTTCAAAAAAACTTCGCAGCAAAGTGTCGGCATGGTCCGCTTCGTTTACGGCGTAGCCGGCGCCGTGCTGGGCATATTCTTCGGGCTCTTCAGCGTCTGGCTGATCGTCGTGGGCATCCGCGCCACCGGCGCGCTCGCGAGCGCGGAAGTGCACAGCGGGATCGCGCCGCCGGCACCAAACTACGCCCCGGCGGCGGTGCCTCCCGCCACGCCGCCGCCGCTCGTCGCCTCGCTCGCGAAACTGAAGAACTCGATTGAGTTAGGCTCGTTAGGCGAAGTGGTCAAAGGCGTCGATGTGGTCCCGGCGACCACCTACCAGGCGCTCGGCAAACTCGGCGCCGTCGTCTCCGATCCGCGGAGCGCGGCCCGGTTCATCTCCTATCCCGGCGCGCAAAAGTTGACCGAGAATCCGCGCATTCTCGCCCTGCGCGATGATCCGGAAATCATCGACCTCGTGCAACGACAGCGATTTCTAGAGCTCCTGCAAAACCGGAAGTTGATCGAGGCGTTGAACGATCCCCAGCTCGAGGCCGAGGTGAAGAATTTCGACTTTCAAAAGGCGCTGGATTACGCGCTGAAGAAGTGAACTACCTAACGAACATAGGACTGGAGGTGCATGTCCAGCTCCGGACGCAGTCGAAGATGTTCTGCGGCTGCGCGGTGGAGTTTGGCGCGCCGCCGAATTCGCTCACCTGTCCGACCTGTCTCGGGTTGCCCGGAGCGCTCCCGGTGATCAATCACGAGGCGCTTCGCCTAACGACTTTAACTGGTCTGATGCTCGAGTGCGCGATCGCGCCGGTCTGCAAATTTGATCGGAAGAACTACTTCTATCCGGACATGCCGAAAAATTATCAGATCTCGCAATATGATCTGCCGCTTTGCGCGGGGGGGCGGGTGACGTTGCAGGATTCGGCTTATCCGAAAGGTGTGTTGCCGACTACTCCGGAGAAGGCGGTCAATCTGGTGCGGATCCATCTCGAGGAGGACGTGGCGAAGAGTTTTCATTTCGAGGCGAACACCGGGATCGATTTCAACCGCGCCGGCACGCCGCTGATGGAGATCGTGACCGAACCGGAAATCGAATCGCCGGAGGAAGCGTTCGCCTTTCTCACCGCGCTCAAACAGATCCTCATTCACGGCGGCGTGAGCGACGCGGACATGGAAAAGGGTCAACTCCGTTGCGACTGCAACGTCTCGGTCCGGCCGGATACGCAGACGGAACTGGGCGCGAAGATCGAGATTAAAAACATGAACTCGATCAGCGGCGTGCGGCGCGCGCTGGCCTATGAAGTGGAGCGGCAGGCCGCGGTTCTTAAAGCCGGCGAAACGTTGACGCAGGAAACGCGCGGCTGGGATGATGATGCCGGCCGGACCTTTGTGATGCGGCGCAAGGAGATGGCGCACGATTACCGTTATTTCCCAGATCCGGATCTTCTTCCGGTCGCGACCGCGGAGTTGCTCGCGGAAGCGCGGTCACGCGTGCCGGAGTTGCCGGAAGCGCTGCGCGCTCGGTTGCAAAACGACTACGGCGTGAGCCCCTACGATGCGGGCGTGCTCGCGAGCGATCTCGCGCTGGCCGGTTTTTTCGAGAGCGCGGTGCGGAAGAATCCGCGGCGCGCCAAGGCCGCGGCGAACTGGATTTTAAACGACCTGCAGAACGCGCTCGCGAACGCTGGCCTAACGATCGCGGATTGTCCCATTCCGCCGGAGTCGCTGGATGAATTGGTGGAACTGATCGAGCGCGGCGCGATCAGCGGGAAGCAGGGCAAGGAAGTTTTTGCGGAGATGTTCGCGAGCGGACGGCCGGCGGCGGTGATCGTCCACGAGCGCGGGCTCGAGCAGCTCAGCGACACCGGCGCGCTTGATGCACTCTGCGCCAAAGTGATTGCGGAAAATCCGAAGCCGGCTGCTGATTTCCGAGGGGGCAACAAAGCTTCGGTGAATTTCCTGAAGGGCCAGGTGATGAAGTTGTCACAGGGTCGCGCGAATCCGGCTCTCGTCGGGGAGATCCTCGAGCGGATGCTGCGCTGATGATTCTGCGCGGCGGATTCTTCGCCCGGGAAGCGCAGAACTTAAAAGGCGGCGCTTTCCTTTGTGCGCGACAGGCGCCTGCGGTCGATAAAGAACGGCTAGAATTGCCGGAACCAGCGATACGGAAAATCGTCGCCCGGACAATCGGTCGCCCAGCGCGGCGGGTTCATCTCGCGATGCGGCTTCACCGGGATGTCGTGGCGCTCCACCTTTCCGCAGCGGGCGCGGAGATAGCGGATCAACTCCTCGGAAGCGGCGAGCTGCGCGCGGGTTGGCTGATCGCGATTGAAATCGCCGACCAGGCAGATGCCTAACGAAATGTTGTTCAGGTAATCGCTGTGCACGTGGCCGCCATTGATCTGCCGGGTCCAGCGGCTCCCGATCTCGATCTCGCCGTCGCCGGACGACGTCCCGTTGCCGATCACAAAATGATAGGCAAGCCCGTTCTGCATCCGGCGCACGTGCTTGTGGTAGTAGTCGAAAATCCGCGCGTTCCCCTGTCGCGTCCCGCTGTTGTGCACGATGATGAACCGCCAGCGCTCGCGTAGCACCGGCGCGCGATCGATGCGGCTGCGGACCGAGCGCGTGAGGTAGTTGTAGTGCTTCGCGAAAAGGTGAAAAGGCAGGAGCGAAAAACCGCGCGGCTTTTGGTAACCGGATTTTTCCACCACGACCTGCGCCGGCTCTGTGCTCGCGGCCGGAGCTTCAGTCGGCGCGGGCGTGCGCTTCGTTTCGGCGGCGCGGCGCCGAGGAGTCGCGGTCTCATCCGGCGTGGGTTGCGGCGTGGCGGTCTCTTCCGGTTCCGGCGTCGCACGCGGGGTGCGCTCGGGGGTTTCCTCCGGTTCCGGAGTTGGCTTCGGCGTGGTCTTTTTCTTCTTCGCCGGCGGATGTTCAGCGGGCTTTGGCTTGTGCCGCGGGCTCGAGGATTTCTTCGGCGTGGGCGAGGCGACGGTGTGCATTTTCTCGCGCGACTTCAGGAAGAGCTGGCGCTTTTCCTCATCAGTCAGCTCGGCCGGCCGGCCGATCACGCCTAACGACAGCAGGAGCAGGAGCGCGCCGAGGGCAAACGGCCAGCGGGAATGAGAGCGCAGTCTTCGAATCAAAATGCAGCGGCTCTCAGGCCGGTTGCGGCGCACCTTCCGCGACCGCGGTGCGGTTCGCGGCGCGCTCGGCTTCGCGCCGGAGGATGGCGTTCAATTTTCCGCCTAACAATAAAAGCAGGCAGGTGAGATACATCCAGGTGAGGAGCATGATGATCGAGGCGAGGGCGAGGTAAGTGGGATTATAGCGGTCGTAACGCGCGACGTAGAATTGAAAGAGTTTCGTCACCGTCATCCAGCCGACCGAGAAGAAGATCGCACCCGGGAGGGCTTGGCGGATGGTGAGATAATTCTCCGGCGTGAGCAGGTAGAGCGCGAGCGCGAGGACGACGAGGGCGAGCGCGGTGAAGGGCAGGTTGAGCGCGGCGACCCATTCCTGGAGCGGGATGCGGAGCTGGAAATTAACTTCCGCCATCCCAGCCAAGGTCTCGCCGAAGACGGTGATATTGAAAGCGAGGATGATGGTGAGGCCGAACCAAAAAAGGAGGAAGAGCGCGATGATGTATTTCGACCACCAGTTCCGATCCTCGGTCACGCCGTGGGTGTGGCTAAGCGCGCGCGAGATCGTCGAGATGAAAAGAGTGCCGAGATAAATCCCAAGGGTAATCCCGGCGAAGGCGAGAGTGCCGTTGCTCCCGGTGACGATGACGTTAGCGACGATCGTATCGAGGATTTCCTGCACCTTCGGATCGGGCGGCAGGAAAGCCCGCACCACGCCGAGCATGTGATGCAGCGTCGCCGGGTCGGTCCCGAAAAGCCCGAGCAGGTGCCAGAGAAAAAGCAGGCCGGGCGCGAGAGTGAACAGCATCTGGTAAGCCATCTGCCCGGAGAGCCCCATGGTCTCGTCGGTCGCCGTCTCATAGACGAGCCGGCGAACCACGCGGCCGAACAACTTCACCTTTTTCATCGTCACCAGAAGTTTACTTTGACCCCCGGCGATTGCCATTAAACTCTGGCCGAAATCCGCCTAACGAATGCCGAAACGCATCCTTCTTCTCACCGCCGGCTTCGGCGAAGGGCATAACGCGGCGGCCCGCGGGCTGCGCGATGGCCTCGCGCAGGTCGCGCCGAATGAAGCCGAGGTGGAGTTGCACGATATTTTCGCGGAGACCTACGGGCTGGCCAACGACGTCGTTAGGCGCGGCTACCTGGCGTTGATCAATCGCGCGCCCAATGTCTGGGCTGACGTCTACGATTGGTTCGATCAACAGCAGGAAATGGCCGTGAAACTGCGGGTGTTTTTCCTCGCGAAAAATCGGCTGCGCGCGCTGTTGAAACGCTTCCAGCCCGACATCGTGGTCTCGGTTTTTCCCGCTTACCCGCATCTGCTCGACGATCTTTACGGGGCGGCGCCGACGCCGTTTCGGCGCTTTGTTTGCATCACCGATTCGATCACGGTCAACGCGATCTGGTATCGCTGCCGCTGCGATGCCTTCCTCGTGCCGAACGATGCGACCGCCGCCGTCCTCGCCGAGGCGCGCGTGCCCTCCGAACGCGTGCGCGTCACCGGCTTTCCGGTCACGCCCCGTTTCGCGCAGCTCGGTCCGCTCCGCGAACCGCCCTCGGACGAATATGGCCGGCGCATTCTTTACATGGTGAACGCGCGTGGCGTGCTCACGCCGGAGATCATTCGCGGCCTCGCCGAGCTGGCCGGCACGCGCCTCACGGTCACGATCGGACGCGATGAAAATTTGCGCCGCACGGCGGAGGAAATTCGTAAAACCACCGGCCGGAAATTCGAGATCGTCGGCTGGACCGATCAACTGCCGCGTCTGATGCTCGAGAGCCACTTACTGATCAGCAAAGCCGGCGGCGCGACGGTGCAGGAAGCGATCGCCGCTGGCTGCCCGATGATCATCAGCCAAATCGTTCCCGGCCAGGAAGCCGGCAACGCGCAGCTCATGCGTGAGACCGGTTCCGGCGTGGTCGCGACCACGCCCGAGGAGATCGTCGCCACCGTGGAGGGAGCATTTGCGAACGATGCGCGTCAGTGGCGCGGGTGGTCGGAAAACATCAGCCGGCTCAGCCGTCCGCGCGCCGCGCTCGAGATCGCGGAAATGCTGCTCGCCTGAGTAAAGCCCCACCCCGCCGTCATCCTGAGCGGAGCGCAGCGGAGTCGAAGGATCCCGTTGGGTTTCCGTGAAGCGCTGCTGCCAGTTCGCGTGATGCGTTGAAAAGCGCACTAGAAAGGCGAACTGCGCGAACTTTTCCCAGCAGACCCGCGGAATCCTTCGACTCCGCTACCGCTCCGCTCAGGATGACCGGCTGCCGCGTCCGGTCCTTCGCGAGGCCCTAAGCCGCCGGCTTCGACCCGGCCTTTTCGTTCAGCACCTGCGTGAACTCCTGCAGGCTGGTCACGATCTGCGGCGCTTTCGCGAGCACGGTGCTGGCGAGTTTCTCGGCGTAATCGGGGCGGCGCTGCGACATCTCGGAGAGCGCCATCATCACCGCGAGGGCGTTGTTTATCGAGTGTTTGATCTCGCTGAATTTCTTCTGCAACTGAGCAATTTCTTCCTGCGGGATAGTCGGGCTGGGCTCAGTCATAAAAGGCAAATTCGCTGGAGAAGACGGTCCGGTGTGCTTGACTTACCGGTTCGAAAAATCCCGTCTAATGCCTGCGAAAACTATCAAGATCAGTGGGGCGCGCCAGCATAATCTCAAGAATCTCCATGTGGAGATTCCCCGGGAAAAACTGGTCGTGATCACGGGGATGAGCGGCTCGGGAAAGTCATCGCTCGCCTTCGACACGCTCTACGCCGAGGGGCAGCGCCGCTACGTCGAGAGTCTCTCCGCTTATGCGCGGCAGTTCCTCGACCAGATGGAAAAACCGGAGGTCGATTTCATCGAAGGCCTCTCGCCCGCGATCGCGATCGAGCAGCGAACGGCGGGCACGAATCCGCGCTCGATCATCGCGACCACGACCGAGATTTACGATTACCTGCGCGTCCTTTTTTCCGCGGTCGGACAACCGCACGATCCCGCGACCGGACAGCCGATTTTCCGCCAGACCGCGCAACAGATCGTCGATCAGATTCTCGCGTATCCGGAGGAGACGAAAATCATCCTGCTCGCGCCACTCGTGCGCGGCGAGGTCGGCGAATTTCGCGACGTGATCGAGAAAACGAAGCGCGAAGGTTTCGTCCGGATTCGCGTCGATGGCGAGATCGTCGAGCTCGCGCGGCCGGAACCGATCCGGCTGAAAAAAGGCGGCAAGCACACGATCGAAGCGGTGGTCGATCGGCTCGTCGTGCGGGAAGGAATTCGCTCGCGGCTCGCGGATTCGGTCGAGACCGCATTGAAGTGGGGCGACAATCGGATCGTCGTGCTCAAGGGACGCGGCGAAGCCGGGGACGAGGAAGTTCGTTATTCCACCGACTACGGAAATCCCGACACCAACTTCTCGTTAGGCCAGCTCACTCCGAAACATTTTTCCTTCAACAGCCACCTCGGCGCCTGCCCGGCCTGCCACGGTCTCGGCACCGAGCCGGTGCTCGACCCGGAGCTGATGATCACCGACCCGGAGAAGTCGCTCGCGGAAGGCGCGATCGTCCCGTGGCGGCGCGGGACGAAGCGGATGAAGGCCTATTATCGCGGCCTGCAAAACGCGCTCGTGAAGCATTTCAAGATCACCGAGACGATGCCGTATGCGGAGTTGCCTAACGATTTCAAAAAGGCGCTCCTCTACGGAACCGGCGAGGAAGCGGTCGAGCTGAGCGTCGGGAGCACGAACGGCCGCGCGGCCAAGGTCGCGAAGCCGTTCGAAGGCCTCGTCCCGCAACTCCAGCGCCTCTACGAAGAGACCGAGAGCGAGTTCACCCGCGCGCGGATTCGCGGCTTCATGAATCGCGCGACCTGCCACCTCTGCCACGGCGCGCGGCTGAAGCCGGAGATCCTCGCGGTCACCCTCCGGGGAGCGCACGCGCCCTCGCGTGCCGTTTTTGGCGCCTCGCCGAAAACATCCGCCAGCGAAGGAAAAGTTCACGATGGCGGGGGCGCCATCGCCGGCACGCGAGGCGCGTGCGCTCCCCAGACAGAAGCGCGCGAGCTGAACATCCATCAGTTCTGCGAGCTCACGATCGCGGAGGCGACTCTTTTCGTTAGGCAAATCGAGCTTACGGATACGCAGCGCACGATCGTCTCTGAAGTGCTGCACGAGATTTCTTCGCGGCTCGATTTCCTCCTCGAGGTCGGCCTCGAATATCTCACGCTGAATCGCGAGAGCGGCACGCTCTCCGGCGGCGAAGCGCAACGTATCCGCCTCGCCACCCAGATTGGCGCGGGCCTCGCCGGCGTCCTCTACGTCCTCGACGAGCCGAGCATCGGTTTGCATCAGCGCGACAACGCGCGGCTCATCGGCACGCTGCGCCGGCTCCGCGATCTCGGAAATTCCGTCATCGTGGTGGAGCACGACGAGGAAACGATCCGCGCCGCCGATTGGATCCTCGATCTCGGCCCGGGCGCCGGACCGCGCGGCGGAGAGATCGTCGCCGAGGGCACGCTCGCGGAAATTCTCGATGCGAAAAATTCGCCGACCGCCGCCTATCTTTCCGGCCGTTCGCGGATTTCGATCCCGCGCCAGCGGGTCGCGCCGCGTCCGCTTAACGACTCTTCCGACGGCTGGATCACGATCGTCGATGCGACCGAGAACAACCTCAAAAAACTCACCGTCGGCTTTCCGTTAGGCTGTTTCACCTGCATCACCGGCGTCTCCGGGAGCGGCAAATCGACGCTCGTCGACGACATCCTGCGCCGCGCGCTCTTCCGCCATTTCTACAACTCGAAGGACAAGCCGGGCGCGCATCGCGCGCCTTCATGGCCTCGACCAGATCGACAAG
This sequence comes from uncultured Verrucomicrobiae bacterium, assembly GCA_963742845.1. Lineage (GTDB taxonomy): Bacteria > Verrucomicrobiota > Verrucomicrobiia > Chthoniobacterales > UBA10450 > Palsa-1392. Next base: position 1,115,756 of record CAVUNK010000009.1, read on the forward strand.
GCGATCATCATCGACCAGAGCGCGATCGGGCGCACGCCGCGCTCGAATCCGGTCACCTACACCGGCGCGTTTACCCCGATCCGCGAACTCTTCTCGCAGCTCCCGGCGTCGCGGATTCGCGGCTACAGCGCAGGACGTTTCAGTTTCAACGTGAAAGGCGGCCGCTGCGAAAATTGCCAGGGCGACGGGATGATCAAAATCGAGATGCACTTCCTCGCCGACGCCTACGCGGTCTGCGAAGTCTGCCAGGGGAAACGCTACAACCGCGAAACGCTCGAGATTACCTACAAGGGAAAAAACATTGCCGACGTGCTCGCGATGACGGTGGACGAAGCGTCCCGTTTCTTCCGCAGCGTCCCGACCGTGTCGGATAAATTAAGCGCGCTCCAGGACGTCGGGCTCGGCTATCTGCGGCTCGGGCAAAATGGCAACACGCTCTCTGGCGGCGAAGCGCAGCGGGTAAAGCTTGCGACCGAGCTCTCGAAAAAAGCGACCGGCCGCACTCTCTACATTCTCGACGAACCGACCACCGGACTGCACTTTGCCGACATCGAGAAACTGCTCCAGGTGCTGATGAAGTTGCGCGACACGGGCAACACCCTGGTCGTGATCGAGCACAACCTGGAGATGATCAAGTGCGCCGATTGGGTGATCGATCTCGGCCCGGAAGGCGGCGCCGGCGGCGGCCGGATCGTGGCCGAGGGAACGCCGGAAGCGGTCGCGCAGACCGCCGGCAGTTTCACCGGCGAGCATTTGCGGCCATTGTTAGGCAAATGAAGCGCACGCGCCTTCTCCTCGTTTCGCTCCTCTTCGCGGGATCGTTAGGCGCGAGCCCGCTCGAGGAGGCGCTGCGCCCGCTGGCGGACGGTGTGCCGCAGGTCGCGGTGGCGCGGCTCCAGGCTCTGCTCGGGCAAAAATTATCGACCGCCGATCAGCTCCTCGCGCAGGCGAAACTCACCGAAGCGCTGGTCCGCGCGAACCGGCCGGCGGACGCACTCATTGCCCTCCCGATTGCTGGCCTAACGAACAACGCGCCCGCGCTTTTCTGGAAAGCGCAGGCCCTGGCCGCGCTCTATCGCTGGGAAGAGGCGCGACCGCTTTACGCGCAGGCGAGCGCGCTCGCCCAGGGTCCGCTCCGTGCAGACGCCACTTTCGGCGAAGCCCAGGCGTTCCGCGCGCTCGGCCAGAACGAAGAGGCGCTGCGATTGCTCCAGACGTTGCGGCCCGACCCCCGCTGGCATCTCCGGGCCTCGTTAGGCGTGGCTTCGCTCCTGATCGACCAACACCAATTCCCGGCGGCGGATCACCTCCTGCGTTCGCTTAAGCCGGACCGAACCGAGGACCGGAACGAGCGGCGCTATCTCTTTGGCCGGATCCAGCTCGAGGAAGGTCATTACGATCGCGCGGTCGAGATCCTAGCGGTGATCCTGCAAAAGCCCGAGGGCCTGCCGCATCCGCTGCTCGTCGCGACGCTCTTCACGATCGCGGACGCGCATCTGCGCGGGAAAACCGCGGAGCGCGGCGACGATGTGCTGGAGGATTTCATCGATCATTACCCGACCGATTCCGCGCTGCCGGCGATTTTTGCCAAGCTCGACGAGCTCTATCGGGCGGAGGAAAAACCATCGCTGAACGAACTGGAACGCTGGGGCCGGGATCGCGCCGAGCCGCGCCGCTCCTTCGCGCAATGGTATCTCGCGCGGAGCGAACTGCGGGCCGGCGATCGCGAAAAGGCGGTCCGGATTCTCACTGCCCTGCGGGAAAGTCCGGTGCCGTTGCCGTCGTTAGGCGAAGCACAACTCGAGCTCGCACGGCTGCAACTGACGGATCGCCATTGGGAGGCCGCGATCGCGGCGAGCGAAGCGGCGCGCCGGCTTAATCCCGAGCCGGCTTTTGCAGAGCGAGCCTCCTGGCTGATCGCGCAGGCGCATTATCGCAGCGGTCAGCTCGAAGCCGCGGCCAAAACCTTCGAGGAAATCGCGCAGGCGCGGCCGCGCTTCGCGAACGAGGCGCTCTTCAACGCGGCCATCTGCTGGCTGCGGCTGGACAAGCCTGACGAGTTCTCAAGCGACTACCGGCAGATCAGCAACGACCCGGGGAAGCAAACCACACCGGGCGATTTGCTGCTCGAGGAAGGCGCCGTCCAAGCCTCGCAAGGGAAGGCCGAGGCGGCGGCTACTTTTCAAAATTTCATCCGCGATTATCCGAACAGCCCGCGGGTTTCCGAAGCGTGGGTTGCCCTCGCGGAACTCGCTTACCACGCGGCGCGGCCGGATTTGAAAACTGCGCGCGAAGACCTGGAACGCGCCCGGCAAAGTCATCCGACGCCCGCGGCGATGGAGCGCGCTGATTACCTTGAGATCTGGTTGAACGACGCGACGCCGCGCGCCGATGAGGGGGAGGTCACCCTCGCGGCGACGGCTTTTTTGCAGCGACATCCGGGCTCGCCGTTCACCGCAGAGGTGCGAATGAAACTGGCCGAGGCCTATTTTCGCCGGCAGGATTTCGCGAATGCGCAGACGCAATTCGAGCTCCTTGCGCAGCAAAATCCCGACGCGAACCTGACCGAGAGAGCGCTCTTCTTTGCCGCGCGCTCGGCGATGTCGAGCATGGGCGCGGCCTCGATCGATCATGCGCTCGCGCTGCTCGACCAGGTGGTGAAAATGAACGGCGACCTGAAGTGGGCCGCGCGCAATGAGGAGGCCGCAATCGAGCGGCGGCTCGGCAAGAATCCCGACGCGATCGTGATTTACGACGAGGTCCTGAAGAACGAAGCGAAGCCGCCGGAACGGCGCGAAGCGCTCTGCGGCAAAGGCGACGTGCTTTACGAAATGGGCGCGGCTGATCCGCAAAATTATCGGAAGGCGATCGAGTTCTTCGAGCAGCTCGCGAACGACCCGGGGGTGCCGGCGCATTGGCGAAACCAGGCGGAGTTCAAGAAGGGGAAAGCGCTGGAGAAGTTGAATGACAAGCCCGCCGCCCTAACGACTTACTACGATGTGCTCGAGGAGGGCGCGGACCCGCAGCGGCAGCACGAATTTTTCTGGTTTTACAAAGCGGGTTTCAGCGCCGCGCATCTGCTGGAGGAAGCGAGTGACTGGAAAGCGGCGGTGGCAGTTTACCGGAAGCTCGCGGCGGTCGGCGGGTCGCGGAGCGACGAGGCAAAAACGCGGCTGACGCAACTGCGGCTCGAGCATTTTCTCTGGGAAGAATAGCGGGCTCGTCGCTTTGCCCTCGTTAGGGCTTTTCGTGCAGCCACGGCATGAGCGCGCGGAGCGCTTCGCCGGCTTTTTCGATCGGCTGGGATTTGCCTTCCTTCAGCAGACGCTGGTAGCGCTTCCGTCCCGTCGCGGTTTCGCGCAGCCATTCCTTCGCGAATTTTCCGCTCCGGATTTTTTTGAGTAATTCGTCCATCCGCGCTTTCACGCCCGCGTCGATGATCTTCGGGCCGGCCGTGACGTCCCCCCATTTCGCGGTCTCGGAAATGCGCTCACGCATCCCGCTGATCCCGGCGCGATGCATCAGGTCGACGATGAATTTCAACTCGTGCAGGCATTCGAAATAAGCGATCTCCGGCTGGTAACCGGCCTGCACCAGCGTCTCGAAACCGGCCGCAACAAGCGCGCTCATCCCGCCGCAAAGGACAGCCTGTTCCGCAAACAAATCCGCCTCGGTCTCCTCGCGGAACGTCGTTTCGATCACGCCGGCGCGGGTGCCGCCGATCGCTTTCGCATAAGCGAGCGCGAGTTGCCGTGCGCGGCCGGTCGCATCCTGCGCGATCGCGAAAACACAGGGAACGCCTTTGCCCTCGGCGAACTGCGTGCGCACCATCGGCCCGAGACCTTTCGGCGCGACCATCACGACATCGACGTCCGGTGGTGGCACGATCGTGCGGTAGTGAATCGCGAAGCCGTGCGCAAAAAGCAGCATCTGCCCCGGGCGCAGCCCGGGCGCGATTTCCGCGGCATAAATTTCGCCCATCGCGGTATCAGGGAGGGCGACAAAAATGATCTCGGCGCGACGGACTGCGGTCGCCGTATTCGTTAGGCGGAGCCCGTCGTGTCGCGCGACCGCGCGCGAACGGCTCTTTGGCGGAAGGCCGACGAGGACGCAGACGCCACTGTCGCGGAGGTTCAGCGCGTGGGCACGGCCCTGCGCGCCGTAGCCGAGAACCGCGCAGGTTTTATCGAGCAGGAGACGGAGGTCCGCGTCTTTGTCGGTGAAGATTTTTGCTGGCAAACGCGCCGATGGTAAGCGCGCCAAACGGGCTGTCAATCCGACGCGCGAACCGGCGTGAGCAGCTAACTGACTGGCCCGTAAGCCTGCGCAGCCGCGCGCAAACGCGTGACGGTCGCGATCGCTTCCTCCGCCTCGGCCGTGCGGCCCATTTTCTCGAGAATCCGCGAGAGATAAACGTATTCGCGCGGGAGATTCGGCTGCCGCGACACGGCGCGTTGCTGCGTGGCGCAGGCCTCGGGCAGGCGATTTTGCCGGACGTGCATCTCGGCGAGCAAATTAAGCGCGTCGACTTCGTGAACGTCGAGCCAGCTGGCGTCGCGGAGGGCAGCTTCGGCCCCGGCCACGTCGCCGTTTTGGGCGCGGAGCTGACCGAGCGCGAGCGCGGCACTGTAGTTCCACCAATTGTCGCGGCGATACTTTTCCACCATCGGGATGGCAGCGGCCGGGCCGCTGTTTTTGCGGAGGAGTTCCGACTCGAAGCTGACGATTTCCCAGATGGAGGGATAATCGACGCGCGCCTTCTCGAGGAGCGCGAGGGCGCCGGGGAGGTCGTGCTGTTGCGCCCGCAGGCCGGAAAGATTGAGCACCGCCAGCCAGGTGCGCGGATATTCGTGGCGATCGTTAGGCGCGGACTTCGAGGCAGCGCCGAAGAGCGCTTCCGCTTCCGCTTTTTTTCCCTCGTGCACGAGAACGTTGGCGAGATTGGTCTGAGCGATCGCGTAATTTGGGAAGCCCGCGAGGATGCCGCGGAAGCAGGCCTCAGCCCGGGCATACTCGCCGCGCGAAGCGTAGATCTGGCCGAGGTTGAGACTCACACGCGTGCTCGTGCCGCCCGCGGCGATGGTCTGTTTATAAAAGTGTTCCGCCGTCGTCCAATCGCTGCTGCGGGTGGCGCTGCGCAGGCTCAGGGCGAGCGCCGCGGCGCAGGCGCCGGTCGCGAGGAAGCGGCGGGAGCGCGCGGGAAGATCAAGGAGCGCGCCGGCGGCGAAAATGAGCAGGCCCACGCTCGGCAGGTAAAGCCAGTGCTCCGCGACGGTGGCGTTAAGATCGAAAAGATTGGAAACTGGGAGGAAACCGATCGTGAACCAGCAGGTGCCGAAGAGGCGCGCCTTTCTGCCGGGACCGCGGCGGAGACAACCGAAGGCGAGCAGACCGGACAGGAGGACGCCACCGATCGAGAGGTATTCGGTGCCGACCGATTGCTGCCAACTCGCGTGCGACCGGTAGTTGGTCATGTCCACCACGGTGCGTTCCATGTGCAGGTTCGCGGGAAAAATCATCAGCCGGCCGTAGTCACCGAGCGCGCGCAACATCAGCACCGTGCGCACGGAGCCGCTCCATTCCGGGACGGGTCCGCGCCCGGTGCGGCGTTCCGGAAGCTGCCGCAATCCGACGTAGACGGCGAAAAGCGCGACTGAGCAAAGGAGCAATCGGACTTTCCCGGCGCGGGAGAGGGCGCGGCTGAAAACCAGATGGTGGAGCAGAAAAATGATCAGCCAGAGGCCGGCGGTCTCGCGTGAGCAAAAGGCGAGAAGCGCGGCGAAGGCAGCCGCGCCAAAAAGAGCAAGGCGCAGACCGCCGCGCGACGTCTCCGCGGCGCGGAGATATAGCAGCCAGGCGCCGGCGGCGAATAAAAAGGCCAGGCTGTCGGCCCGGCCGGAGATGTAATCGACCGCCGCGCTGTGCACCGGATGGACGGTCCAAAGCAGGGCCACGAGAAAGGCGCTCCCGGCACGAAGCGAAGCCGTCAGGTTCTCGGCAAAGAGCGAATGCAGGAGCCGCCGGAGCAGAAAATAGAGCGCCACGCCGCTGGCCGCGTGCAGTCCTATGTTCGTTAGGTGAAAACCGTAGGTGTCGTCATTCCAGAAGAAGTAATCGGCAATGAAGGAGAGATTCTGCACCGGCCGGTAATGCGCGGAAAAGGAATCGAGAAAGAGATGATGCCGGAAAGCCTCGAAGATGAAGAGGGGGCTCTTAATGAAAGGATTGTCGTGCGCGAGATAGTTATCATCCCAGATGAGTTCCCCCGAGAGTGCGGGCGTATGGATCGCAAAGGCGATGAGCAGAAGGAGCAGCGCGCGACACCAGTCGCTTTGCAGGTAACGCCAGAGCCGGGGAAAAAGTGGTGGGCGAGCGGGCGCTGGGATCGGATCGGACATCGGAGAGGAGAGCACCGACGGACTGCTGACTCATTGCCTGCCACTCCCGCACACGGCGGGAATGGCAGGTATATGAACTAGCAGGTCTTAGTTATGGCCGTAAGGCGAGAAGAAGTCGGTGCCGGCGACATCCGAAAGGGTGAGCCAGGTCGTGGCCGGGACTTTCGGAAGAGAGTCCACCGTCTGGTTGCCGTAGGTGGCGCCGAACAAGTCCGCCGCCGTGTTGTAGAGCGACGAACCCTTCTTCAGGTAGCCGATCCAGTCGTTTGTACCCACGGTCGAGTTGGTCGTCTTGTTGTTTTCGATCGCGTATTGGTCGACGGCGGCGTCGATCAGGCGAAGGTCATTCACGACTCGGCTGGCCTGGGAACGTTTACGAGCCCGGAGGAACCCCGGAACCGCAATCGCTGCAAGCAAGGCGATGATCGCAACGACGATCATGATTTCAACGAGGGTAAAGCCCCCGCGTTTTTTGTTGAGTTTTTGTAACATACTATTCTCTTTCGTTTGGTTTGGTTTGTTTTATGGCGTCCGCAGTTCCAGTCGCGGATATGCCAGTTGTAAAGCAGCCTTGATGCCAACCCGGTTTTTAGCTTCGGTTTTTTTTAAACCTGAGCGGACCCGTGGTGGCTGGGCCGCTTCCTAGAGGTGGCCGTAGGGCGAGAAGAAGTCGGTGCCGGCGACATCCGAAAGCGTGAGCCAGGTTTTGTTAGGCACTTTCGGGAGCGAGTCGACAGTCTGGCTGCCGTAGGTGTTACCGAAGAGGTCCGCCGCGGTGTTATAGAGCGACGAGCCTTTCTTCATGTAGGCGATCCAGTCGCCGGTGTTGACGACCGAGTTGGTCGTTTTGTTGTTTTCGATCGCATATTGGTCGACGGCAGCGTCGATCAGGCGAAGGTCATTGACGACCCGGCTGGCCTGCGATCGTTTCCGGGCCCGGAGGAATCCGGGCACGGCGATGGCGGCGAGCAGGGCGATGATGGCGACGACAATCATGATTTCCACGAGGGTGAAACCTCCACGACGTCGGTTAGTTCTGTTGAGCATAAGGCTTGGTGTTTTCTAATGATGTTTTATTGCAATGACCTCCGGGCCGAAGCCGGACTGCCTTCGGCCTTAAGCAATGTCGGTGCCAAATCCGCGATAACCGGAAGTGACCTCGGCCCAACGACTGACCTGCCTGACTGATCGAGATGGCCTTTTCCCTCCCTCTTGGCTCCCGAAAAAGCTTTTCGCTCCGGCATTTTCCCGCGGCGGGTTGGATTTTCCTGGGCGTCTTCCTGCTCCGGCTGGTGGTACTGGTGCGACTGACCGATTCGCAATTCCTGCTCCCGAACGCGGGCGACATGCAGTTCTACAACAACTGGGCGCTGCGAATTCTGCGGGGCGATTGGACTACGCACACGGCCTTTTACGGGCTGCCGCTCTATGCCTATCTGCTCGCCGCGATCTATAAGGTCTGCGGTTACAGCCCCTTCGTGCCGGGATTGATTCAGGCCGCGCTCGAAGGGGGAACGGCGGTGCTGCTCTATAAGCTCGGCTCGAAAGTCTTCGCGGGGACGGCCGGTCGCGAACCGCGGCGTGGCCAAGTGATCGGGCTGCTCGCGGCGGTCGGCTGGGGAATTTTCCAACCCGCCGAAGCCTACTCCGTCATCCTGATGCCGACCGCGTGGCTGGTTTTCGTTTTCTGGTTGCTCGTCTGGCAGGTGGTCAAGCGCGCGGTCGCGCCAAAGTTTGGCGTGCTTCTGCTCGGCGGCGTGCTCGTTGGCTTCACCGCAATGGGGATCGCGACCGTTTTGTTTCTGGTGCCGCTCCTGCTCGCGGCGCTCTTTTTGCGCTGGCCGGGTTCCACTCCGGGACGCGTCGCAGGCGCGGCGCTGCTCCTGGCGGGCGTATTTCTCGGCGCTTCCCCGACGTGGATTCATAACTACGTTGTGGCGCGCGACCCGGTTTTTCTTTCCGCGCACAGCGGAGTCAATTTCTGGATCGGCAACAACCCGCTTGCGAATGGCTACCCGAAATTCCCGCCCGGGCTGCACGCCGGGCAGGAAGCGATGCTCCAGGATTCCATCACCACGGCGGAGAAAGCCGCGGGCCGGCCGCTCAAACGCTCGGAGGTTTCAAAATTCTGGTCGGCGAAAGCGAGCGCCTGGATCCACGACCATCCGGGTGCCTGGCTGCGCCTCGTCGGGATCAAGATTAGGAATTTTTGGAACGCCTTCCAATACGACGACATCAGCATCGTCACGGCCTTGCGCGATCAGCGGATCATTTTTCCGGGGCTTAGCTTCGGGCTTGTGGCCGCGCTCGGATTGCCCGGCCTGCTCATCGGCTCCTGGAAATATCCGACCGCGCGCTGGATTGCCGCGGCGGTGCTCCTGCACATGGGCTCGTTGCTGACCGTTTTCGTGACCGAGCGTTACCGACTCGCGGCCGTCCCCGGGCTGCTGCTTTTTGCGGGCTTCGGCCTCTGGGAACTCTGGCGCAATCTCGCGAGCGGGAAGCTGCGTGAGGTCGCGCTTTTCCTGGTGCTGCTCTTCGGCGCGACCGGTTTCGTCTCGCTCCCGCAACGCGATCCGGCGCTCTGGGCGCTCGACACCTACAACTCCGGTCTCCAGGCGCTGGAGATCGGTAATCTTCCCCTCGCCCGGCAAAAGCTCGATCGCGCCTACGCTTATTCGCCGTTGAACGCCGAGATCAATTTCGCCGAGGGCAATCTCCACCTCGCGCTCCAGGAACCGGCTCCCGCGAAAAATTTCTACCTCGCCGCGCTCCGGCTCGATCCGCAACACGTCGGCGCCTGCAACAATCTAGGAATCATCGCGCTCGATGAGAAACGCTGGGAGATCGCGATCTTCTTTTTCCATCGCGCGCTCCAGTTTGCCCCGAACGACGCGAAGCTAAATTATCTCCTGGCGCGGGCGGAATTCGCGGCAGGCGATCAGGCGGCCGCCCGCCATGCCATCGCGACCGCGCGCAAACTCGATCCGACGCGCGCGGAGTTTGTCCTGCTCGAGGAGCAGATCAAGGCGCGGGATCGTTAGGGCGTAGCGGGCTTGGCTTTTTCCATCCCGGAGGTCCAGACCAATCCGGCCGTGACCGGGTCGTAGACCCCGCCGACGACGAAGAAGCGCACGTATTGATTCACGCCCACAGCGGAGAGAATGAGCAGGAGCCCGGAGAGCACAATTGCCGGGCGAACCTGCGCAAAACGCCGGCTGAGCGCGATCGCCTGCGCGCAGGCCAGCCAACAAATCGGGAGATCCCAGTAGGCCGCATAGCGCAGGCTGATCCCGTATTTCACCGTCGACATGGCAGCGAAGCTAAGGACGAGAAACGTCGCGAGAAAAGTCCCGACCTGATCGGACCGCCGGATTTGAAAAAGCCGCGCGGTGGCAAAGGCGACCAGCACCGGCGAGACGATGACCCAGTCGACGGCGTAGCGATACCACGGGCCGTCCTGCGCCATGATGGAGTAAAAGTTCGTCCGCGATTTGGCGACGAACATCCGGTTAAAATCGATCCATTGCCCGAGGCCGCCCATGAACGCGCAGAGCACCAGGATCCCGAGCGCGGGACCGATGATCGTGGCCGCGAGCAGGCCCGGAGTGACCGTCCCGATTTTCAGGAAACGATTGAGGACCAGAACGCCGAAAATCGCCGCGACGACGAAGGCAGCGTTCTCCTTGGTCAGCGTGAGCACGGTCAGACAGAGCGCGTACGCGATGAGCCAGCCGAGATGGCGCGGACGCCGGATATTTTCCCACGCAAGCCAGACCGCAGCGGTGGCCCAGAAGGCGAAATAGCCGTCGATCAGAGCGCGTTGCGAGAGGTAAACCTGAAGCGGCGCCGTGGCCATCAGGGCCGTGACGCCGAGCATCGTGCTGGTTCCGCCGGCGCGGCTGGCGAAAAGCGCGCTGAGAAAGAGCAGGAGAACGCCCGCGGCCGCCGCAGTGATGTGCAGCGCCCGAAAAGGTTGCACGTGGAAGGCATCCCCGACCACGGCGGCCGGGATGAGAAACCCGAGCCGTGTCGCGGGCACGACGGCCTGCGGGATTTTGTATTGGCGCTCCTTATAGACGTCGATCACGGCGTCGTAGTTCCAGACCCCGGCCTTCTGGATCTGCTGCACGAAGACCATGTAACCATGCTCGTCGTAACCGACCTGGGGAAAACTGGCGGAAGGAAAAACGCGGAGGAACACACCGCATCCGAGGAGCAAAGCCATTGTCGCCCAGATCGCGAGACGACGCCGGTTCCACCGCCGGAGCCCCAGACCGCGTTCGGCCAGCGAGGTTTCTACCGGATGAGAATAGCTCTCCACCTGCTCGACGGGCAGGCGGGCGAGGACGTGGTCGGGCGCGATGGCGATCTCCATCCCTCCTGCCACTGCAAGTCGCGTGCTAATCGCTGCGAAAAAACGTTGGGCGCGGCACAAACTTACCCGGGCGATGGCCCGGTGACTGCTAAGCAAGTTGCTGCGTCCGTTAACCCGGCGACGCTTCGCCCAATTTACCCACATGCCGACCCTTGCCGCTGAGCCCGTTCCCGAAACTGTCGCCTCACCCCCTCCGAAGCCCGCCACCGCCGTCCCTTCTCGGCGCGGCCTCTGGCTCGCGCTCATCGGCCTCGCGCTCGTCGCAGTGGTTGGGATCGATCTCGGCCTCTGGCTACGCGAGGAATGGATGGGTCAACCCGATCCCCTCGACGGCTACAACGTTTTCTTCGTCCTCTTTTCGCGAAACGAACCCGCTGGTCTCGCGCTCGTTCTTGCCTTTACCGCGCTGACCGGCTTCTGGCTTTGGCGCGGGAAGAAGTTCGACCTTCCGTCGCTACCGGTCCGCTCAAGCAGCGTTTACCTGATCGCCGCGGCCGCGTTTGCGCTGGCGACGGCCGGTTACTTCGTCGTCTTCCACGAATACTCGCTTACCGCGGATGAGAATATGGCCGACTTCCAGGCGCGGATTTTCCTCAGCGGCCACCTCCGCGCGGTCCTGCCGGCTTTCTGGGAACCGATGGTGCGCCTGATCATGCCGGTGCACGCCTATTATTTCCCGCAGTTGCACAGCTGGAATTCCGGTTATCTCCCGGTCTACGCGGCCCTGCGCGCGGCGTTCATGTCCGTGGAAATGCAGGCTCTCGTCAATCCGCTCTGCGCCGCGCTTAGTGTCTGCCTGATCGCCGCGGTCGCGCGCCAGATTTGGCCTAACGATAAGCTGAAGCCACTCCTGGCGGCGGCGCTCCTGGCCACTTCCTCGCAGTTTCTGGTGATGTCGATGACCGCCTACGCGATGCCGGCGCATCTCGCGCTCAACCTCCTCTGGCTCTGGCTTTATCTCGATCCGCAGAAACGCCGGTTCTGGCTCGCGCCCTTTGTCGGAGTCGCCGCGCTCGGTCTGCATCAGCCATTCTTTCACGCGCTCTTTGTCACGCCCTTTCTCGCCCGACTGGTTTGGGAACGACGCTGGAAAACCAGCTCCTATTTTGCCCTGATCTATCTCGCCGGCATCGTCTGCTGGTATGCCTGGTGGCAGCACTTCATTCCTACTTTTTCCGGCGGCGGCTCGAAAAGCGCCTTCGGGATGAATCGCTACACCTGGATGTTTCAGGTCATCTATCTTTCACTCGTGGTTGGCTGGCTGGCTTTGCCTATTCCGCTCCTCGCGACTCTCGGCTTCGCTAATCTGCGACGGCAAAAGCCGGTCCTTTGGGATGCTGCTTTTAGCTGCCTGCTGACTTTTGGCTTCTATGTCTTTGTGCGCCTCGATCAGGCACATGGCTGGGGCGATCGCTACTTCCATGGCGCGATCGGCTGTCTTATCCTCGTTGCCCTGATCGGCTGGGACGTCCTGGTTCAACGGGCCGGACGTCAGGGAGCCGGCCTCTTTGTTGTCGCCGGATTGGCGCTATCCTTGTTTATGCAGTTTCCGCTCCGTTGTTTCCAAGCCGAGAAATTTGTCGCGCCTTATGCGCGGACCGCAGAGGACTTTCATAACTCCAACACGAGCATCGTCGGGTTTAATCCCTTGGAAGGATGGTATACCACGGACCTGATTCGGAATGACCCCTTTCTCCGGCAGCACCCAGTGATCGTTTCCGTTTTCTCCATGCAGCCCAGCGAAGCAACGCTTCTACAGAAACGTTTCCCATCCCGTCGATTGGTGACCAGGCCCGAACTCAAGAAGCTCGGTCTCGCGACCGACCGGTTCTAGCAGATGACCTCGTCTCCCGCGGTGCGAACGACATCGGTTCAGAGTCAACTCTTTGCGAACCAAATCTGGGAAACCGTCGCCTTTATTGCGAAGGCGGCTTTCATGGTCGGACTCACTCCGTGGATGATTCGTATCTGGGGGGCGCGCGGCTACGGTGAGTTTGCGCTCGCCAGTTCCGCGGTTGTGCTCATCTCGATTTTGGACCTGGGAATCCGCGCGCGTACCCGGCTGGTCCTATGTCATGCCATGACCACCAGTTTTCCAAAAGACCGTGACCTGCTGGGCGAGAGCGTGGCCGCCCTCGGTTGTGTCGCGCTCGTGGCAACAGCGATTGTAGGGTTGCTAACCTGGGGCGGCCTCTTCGATTGGGCCTTCAAGATCTCGCCGGCAAATCACGACCTGCTCTTCACTACGGTCGCCCTCGCGATGCTCGTGTTGGTTTCCGGATTGTTCGTCGAGCCTTTGGTAGCCCTAGGAAACATGGGGCGCACCAAGCTCGCGACAGCCTTGGGTTGGATCCTCGCGATTCCAGGAGTGGCGCTGATCCTCTGTCGCCAAGGCACTGTGACTCTGGCGGTCAGTGTGTGGCTCCTTAGTTTGCTCGGGGCCAATCTTATAATGATCATCATAAGTGGTCGTGAACTGCATCGGTTCTATCCGGCCTGGCGCGGACTTTCTTTGCGCGGCTTCCGCGCGGTTGTCCGTGAGGGCTTCTGGTTCAATGCCTCAAATACGAGTTGGCTGGCCAAGACCTACGGGGCAACTTTTCTGCTCGCGGCCATCGATGGGCCGGTGGTCGCGGGCTTCTTCTTTATCCTGCTCAGACTTAGCGAGATCATCAGCGCACTGGGAGCGGTCTCTTCCGATGTCTCCCTCGCCGATATCGCGCGGGCCACGACGATGGCGGAGCGGCGCGCTTCGTTCGCTTCCAGTTACTCGTGGTCGGTGTTGATCTGCAGTCATAGCGCGCTGGTGATTTGCTTTTTCACCAGTGAATTCCTGCGGCTATGGCTGGGGCCGAGCGCCTCGGTTTTGCCGTTTGCCGGGTTGGTCGCGATCACCCTGGGTTTAGGAAGTGCCCTTAACCGTACCACCACTTTCGCGGCGATGCCTCTGGGAGTCGGCCGCAGCGCCGCGCGCTGGGGGCTGATCGAAGCACTCCTCTTCATCTTCCTGCTTTCCTTCTTGCCGCATAGCCTGGGGCTTATCCCCCGGCTCGCGCTCGCGAGTCTTTCTTCCCTCGCGATCTTCCCGGCGGCTGCCGCGGTCAGTCACCGGCTCGGAGCTTCGGCTGCGCAGGTTTGGGTCCAGCCGTTCGGTCGAGTCCTCCCATTTATTGCGCTCAGCGCTTCCCTACTGGCTTTCAGCACTTTTGGAGGCTCACTGGTCTATAAGATGATCGCACTCCTGTTAAGTGGAATGATTGGCCTGCTCAATCTCTACTTCTGGCAAACCGGCCGCAGCTTGCTTCCTCGCAAGGCTATCGCCACGCCGACTGTGTTAGGTCAGTCGGGCGAAGACATTCCCGGACACTTCGGTATCACATTGCCCTAACTCTCGGCGAAACTCCTCCGCCGGCAGCCAGTTCGGCGCCACGAAGCGCTCGTGAGGCTCGATCAGGTAATTGAACCGCTCGTAGCCAAGCTCGCGCAACCGGTTGAGACACTTCTCCAGAGTCAGCAGGTCGTTGGCATGGAACTCAAAGGAGAGTGCGGCGAGCGGCTGACGTCAGCCCCGAAAGGACCGCGAACTCATAACCTTCCGTATCGATCTTGCAGAAAGCCGGCGCGCCGTGCTCCGCGATGAGCTTATCCAGAGTTGTCACGGTGATCTGGCCCATCTCCTCCCACTCCACATCGGCGCCCAGGCTCTCCGCAAATTCGCCTGAAAGGGTGGAATTTTGCGGGTTCAGCGAAGAGCGACGGATGGTCGAGATATGCTCGGTTTCTCCGCACGCTCCTTGCAGGAGAGTTACTTTAGTCGTCATCGGAAAAAGCGCGCTCGAGGACGGCAAAACAGTCGGGAAGAGGTTCCACCGCCACGACCGTGGCGCCCAGTTGACGGAACAGTTTTGTCTTAGCGCCCTGATGCGCGCCAATGTCGAAACAGAGTGCGCCGGGGGCAATGAAAGCACGGTAGAACTGGCGGGAATTCTCCGTGATGCGATTGCCGTAGGCATATTCAACCCGGTTAACCAGATCGAGCAAACCAACGGTGCGGGCGAGCCGCTTGATTCGTTGCTTGGTTTGCAGAGAGAGCAGATTCATCGGGCGAGCATTGAACTAAGGCATTCTTAGCGGGACGACAACGCTTTCTGATAAGTGGTGATCGTTTCCTGCGCGGTCCGTTCCCAGGTGAACTCCCGCGCCCGCGCCCATCCCACTCCGCGCAGCCGGGATCGCTCTTCATCGTTCGTGAGTAAGGTTTCGATCGCAGCGGTTATTTCCTCGGTCTTCTCCGGGTTGAAAACGAGCGCTGCCGAACCGGCAACTTCTTTCAGCGACCCCCGATCGGAACAGGCCACCGGGACGCCCCGGGCCATGGCTTCCAACACCGGCAAGCCAAAGCCCTCATAGAGCGACGGAAAGACAAAGGCCGTGGCGCAGGCGTATAACCCTTCCGCTTCCTCGGCGCTGATCCATCCGCGGAAGCGAACGTCATCGGAAATCTGCAATGCCTCCGCGTGCTGTTGGAGCACCGCTTCATGTTCAGTCGGGTAACCCGGTAGCACGAGAACCGGCCGGCGCGCCTTCGGAATAGCCGCGAGCGCGTCGAGCAGGCGAACGAGATTCTTATGCGGACGTTTGGCGGCCATAGTTAGAAGAAGAGGTCGGTTGCCGAGCGAAAAGCGCACGCGTGTTTCAGGCTCGGGTAGGGGCTCGACAGTTTTAGTGATCCCAAGTCCCAAAGGAATGACGTCGATCTTCTCCTTCGGTGTCTTCAAAAAACGCCTGACGTCCTGCGCGGTGTTTTGCGAAATCGCAATAACCCGGTGGGCGGTGCGCGCAGCGAGGGGCACGAGCATTCTCATTCCATAACTCCTCAGGCCGGCATGAGTCTCGGGGAAGAGACGGTAGTGTAAGTCCAGGATCGTAACTACTCTGCGGAAAGAACCGTAGGCCGGTGAAGTGCTGGAAAGACTATGCAGTAGGTCGATGCCGGCGCGCTTCGCCAGTCCAGGCAGAAGGACCTGTTCGCCCCAGACCCACTCGAGGCGGTTCGACGCCGTTACTGGCACCATGATCGTCGGGAGTCCGGCGAGCCATTCCGGACGTGCTGCCGCCAGCTCGTGGTTGATGAAAGTCGTCAGCTGTAACTCGGGCGCCATCTGCCGCAGGGCGGTGATAAGTTCCCGCGCATAGATTTCCATCCCGCCCGTCTTGCCCGGAACGAGAAAGATCAGGTTTATGCCAACATGCATGCGAAGGGAGATGACACCACGCCAGCCTGCCGCTGAGTCAGGTGGTTTGCGAATGCAGAATTGGCTCCGGCGCGGCGGGCGTCTTCGCGGCGGCGATTTCGTGGAAGAGTTGCTCCATCCTCGGGACGAGTTGTGTATCCCAATCAAAGGCCTGAGCCCGCTGCCGGCCGCTGGCCGCAAGTTGTCGGCGCCGGATTGGATCCTGCAAGAGTGTTAGCAACGCTTCGGCCCAGGCCGCGGGATCGTTCCAGGCTTCGACAAGGAGTCCATTTTCTCCGTGCTGAAGAAAGTCGGAAACCGCACTTTCCGGATGTCGCGCCGCGATCACCGCGTTACCGGTGGCGAGCGCTTCGAGGACCACGATACTCTGGCCTTCACGGGTAGAAGGCTGGACGAATATTTCCGCGGCGGCCAACTCACTCATTGCTTCTTCCCAGGTGGCTTTCGGGAGAACGAATTCCACCGAGCCGCCGAGATTCAACTGCGCCCGCAGCTTTTTGAGCCGCTCGAGTTCCGGCCCGTCGCCGATAATTCGCAGGGTCGCTTCCGCGCAGTTTTTAATCACTATGGGCCAGGCCCGGAGGACCACTTCGAGGTTCTTATATTCAAAGAGCCGCCCCGAGTAGAGAACCCGCAGTGGCTCCTTCGTGTCCGATACCGGTAACTCAGCCGCATGAAAGCCGCGCGGGATGACTTGGATAAGTTCCGGCGAGACACCCAGCAAACTGTGCAGCCGCTTTGCCTGCAGATCGGAAAGGACAATGTGATCGCGGCAGCAACGGGCACATAGCCATTCGATCCCAGCGCCGATCGCGCCGATGAGACGATTCCCGGTGTAGGTCGACCAATATTGATGGCCCCATACTTCTAACCACCCGAGCACCCACGGAGTCGCGCGGCGAGAGAGCAGGCGATGGAGCCAGACGCTGAAGACCGAGAAAAATGGGAAGACCGAGCAGTAGATGAAATCGAAGTCCTGCTCGCGCCGCAGACTGCGATAGAGACCGCGGGCAAACACGAACGGCTCCGACCAGCTCCGTCGGCCATTCGGGCGATAGAACTCGGTCGCCGTTTGCACGCCGTGCAGGATCACTCCTTCCCGCTCGATCGTAGCCGGCCCTTCCCAGAACTGGAGCGAGAAAAGATGCACGTCATGCCCGTGGTGACCCAGCGTGACCGCGATATCCCAAAGTGTTTTTTCGCCGCCGCCCTTCATCCAGGGATAAACGGCGTCGTAAACCAGGGCGATCCTCACGGCTAAGCGGAGGTTCCGGCGTTTCCGAGACCGAGCAGGCGCAGGAGAAAACTGGCGAACACAATCTGCACTCCCGAAGCGATCGCCGTCGTCGCCGGGATGACCAGGCGAAGTGTTTCCGCGGTCGGCAGCGCGCCGAAATGAGCTGCGCGCCAGATCATCACTGCATGGAACAGCGCCGTGAAGCCGAGCATCACGAGCCCGGCGCCACCACAGATTCCGCGCTCCAAAGTAAAATGACGTTCAAAAAGTCGGAGCCGGCTGCTCGGCGGCAGGAGCCCTTGGCTGACCGCAAAAATCCGCGCGAAAAGGGCGAACGAAATGAGTTGAAGCCCGAGAATCACCGCGAGGCTGCTGACCACGAGCGTGTTCGATTCGAAACCGATAACCCCGAGCTTGAAGGGGCCGGCTGCGACCCGCAGCTGGAATGCAATCCCACTGAGCAGAAGCGACGCGCCCGGCACGAAAAAGAGCCAGAGCGGGCAATGCAAAAGCATGAAGCGCAGATGCCGCCAGCCATCGCGCCAGCTGCGCAGATGCGGCGCGCGCGAACGGCCATCCTTGTGCAGGACGATCGGCACTTCGGTCACGCGCATTTTTTTCAGCGCGGCCTTCATCACCATCTCGGAAGCGAACTCCATCCCGGTGGTGCTCAACGCCATGCGCTCGACCGCTTCCTTGCGAAACGCGCGCAGTCCGCAATGGAAGTCGCGCGCCACGCTTTTGAAAAATAACCGGCCGAGAAAAGTCAGGACCGGGTTGCCGATCCAACGGTGTTTCCACGGCATCGCGCCGCTTTTGATTTCGCCTTTGCCCGATGGCAGCCGGCAGCCCATGACCAACTCGAAGCCTTCGTCCAATTTCTCGACGAAAGGAGCGATGCTGCCGAAATCGTAGCTGTCATCGGCGTCTCCCATGATGATCCATTCGCCGCGCGCCGCCGCGATTCCACCACGCAGAGCGCAGCCGTAGCCCTTCTCGGAAATCTCCACGACCCGGGCGCCGCCCGCGCGCGCGATTTCCTGTGAACCATCGGTGCTGCCGTTGTCCGCAATCACGATTTCACAGGGGAAATCCATTTCCGAAAGGGCATTGCGCGCCTTGCGGATACAGGTCGCGAGCGTCTCAGCCTCGTTCAGGCAAGGCATCACGATCGACAACCGCGGGGTGGCGGTGGCGAGCGGGAAAACCGCCGGCTCGAGGTGAGAGACTGCTCCGGGCATGCCCCCTTTAAAGCAAAGGGCATGCCCGCGAAGGGAGTTGGAGCCGGCTTACCTTAGGAGCCGTTGCGGCCGGCGACGGTGGTGCGCTGGCCGAGGACCGCGTTGGCGGTCGCGAGCATCGCGGAATCGTCGTTGTCGCCGAGATCGCGGAGCGCTTCCTTGATCTTGCGGAGCGAGCGCCGGACGAAAAGATCCGCCGCGATATGCTCGGTGGTGGCGCCGTGGCCGTTGCGCCCGGAGGCGCCGAGCTCGGAATCCCAGCGACTTAGCACGCAGGTGCAGGCGAAAAGTTCCATCGCCGCGACGGCGATCCGCTCCTGGATGAGCTGCATGTCCATGACCGGTTCGCGATACGTGATGAGCGCCTTGTTGACCGCGAAATTGAAACGCCAGACGAGTCGCGCCAACTGGCCCGCGTAGGAGCGAAGGGAGTCGTGCCGCACCGGAACTTCCGGCACTTTCACCGCGGCGCTGAGCCGCTTGAGGCCCGCGCCCCACGCCTTGCCCCGTTCCGCGCGCCATGGCTTCAAAACCGTATCGAGGATTTCCTTGAACTCCATCCCCGGCCCGCGCATCCCGACGAGCGCGATGAACGACGTGAGCACTTCGTTGCTTCCCTCGCCGATCTGGTTGATCCGCGCGTCGCGCAGCATCCGGCCGAGCGGTGAGTCGTCGAAATAAGCGGCGCCGCCGTGGATCTGGAAGCAGTCGTTGACCGCGTCCCAGAGCCGCTCGGTGGTGAACACTTTCAGCATCGCCGTCTCGAGCATGTAATCCTCGAAGCCGCGATCGATCAGCGACGCGGTGACCTGCGTCATCGCTTCCATCGCGTAAACATCGGCGGCCATCCGCGCGATTTTTTTCTTCACGAGATCGAAATCGCCGAGCGTCTTTTGGAATTGCTTACGCGTGTTCGCGTGCTCGATCGCCATCCGCAGCGCGGTCTTCGCCGCGCCGGTGCAGCAGGCGCCGAAAGTGGTGCGCCCGAAATCCAGCACGGTGAGCGCAACGCGCAGACCTTTGCCTAACGGGCCGAGCACATTCTCCTTCGGCACGCGCATGTTCGTCATCCGGAAACGGCCCGGTCGCCGTGCCCTTGATCCCGAGTTTCGGCATCCGCGGCTCGAGCATTTCGAAGCCTTCCATGTCGGGCGTGACGAGGAACGCGGTGACCGCAGTCTTGCCTTCCTTGCCCGGCACCGGCGTGCGCGCCATCACCGTCAGCACCTGCGCGATCGAGGCGTTGGTGATGTAGCGCTTCTCGCCGTTCAGGATGTAATGCGAGCCATCCTCGCTCGGTTCCGCCTGAGTCTGGACATTCGCGGCGTCGGAGCCGGCCTGCGCTTCGGTCAAGGCAAAGGCCGCGAGCTGCTCGCCATCCATCAACTTCGGCAGCCATTTTTCCTTCTGCGCCTTGGTTCCGAAAAGGAGCAGAGCGCGAATCCCGATCGAGTGATGCGCGTTGGTGAAAACGGAAGTGGAAGCGCAGCGGCGACCGATTTCCTCGAGCACCTTGCAATACATCATTTGCGAAAAACCGCGGCCGCCGACCTCCTCGGGCGCGGTCATGCCGAGCACGCCGACCCGGCCGAGCCCGTCGATCACTTCGCGCGGGATGTCGGCGTTCCGATCGATCGCCACGGCGTCGAGATGTTCGTCGAGAAACTGCCGCACCTCAGCGAGTCCGCGCTCGAGTTTCGCCTGCTGCGCGTCGGTGTTTTTCGGATACGGCATCGCCCAGTCGGCGATGAAATCTCCGAGAAACAGTCCCTTGGCGAAGCCCAGTTCCTGTTTGCCGGTGAAGAGAAGTTCCTCGGCCTGCTTGATTTCCTTCTGACGCTGAATTTCGATTTCGGTAAGTGCCATAAAATAAGAGCGCCGGCGACCGCCGACGGGGTCCGAAACTTAGCCGAGGACTCCGCGTTGTCCACGGAACGCCCGGGCGAAGTCGCACGCCGCGACCCTCGCCCGGGAAATGAAACGAAACCTAGCTGCAGCCTTGGCTCGTGCCGCACTCGGTGCAGACACCGCAGGCGCCGGCACGGATCACCTTATCGCTGCCGCAATGCGAGCACGTGATTTCCATGAACATCGTGCCGAGCGCTTCGCTCACCCGTTCCGCGTGGGTGCGGCCGTTCGGCACCGCGCTGGGGCTGCCCTCGTTCGGCGCGTGCTGCGTGATCACGTCGATCAATTCTCGCTCGCCGGTCCGCGAAAGGTCGGAGACCGGACGGTTGACCGCTTTCTTCTCCATGTCGGCGATTTCTTTCATCGGCAACTCGGGATGCGTCCGGTTCGGCGAGGTCGCTTCCTTGTAGCCCTTGATGAACTGGCAACCGAGCCAGCGGAAAACGTAATCGGTGATGCTGCTGGCGTTGCGGATGTCAGGGTTTTTCGTGAAGCCGCTCGGCTCGAAACGCTGGTAGGCGAATTTTTTCACCAGGCTCTCCAGCGGGACGCCGTATTGCAGCGCCATCGAGGTGAGGGTCGCGACCGTGTCCATGAGCCCGCCGATCGTGCTCCCTTCCTTCGACATTTGAATGAAGAGCTCGCCCGGCATGCCGTCTTCGTAGAGGCCGACGGTGATGTAGCCTTCGTGGCCCGCGATCTCGAACTTATGCGTGAGCGACATCCGGGTGTCGGTCATGCGGTGGCGAGTCGGCTGATCGACCTGGCCGCGGAGATGCGCGATTTCCTGGTCGAGCTCGATAATCCGTTGCGCCAGCGTCTCGCGATTCGCGGTGGGCTCGACATCGCTCCCCTTGCCGCCCATGTCCTTGGTCTTTTTTGTGTTCAACGGTGCGGAGCGCTTCGAGCTGTCGCGATAAATCGCGATCGCTTTCAGACCCATCCGCCAGCCTTCCACGTAGGTGTTCATGATCTCCTCGACCGTGGCCTTTTCCGGAAGGTTCACGGTCTTGGAAATAGCGCCGCTCAGGAATGGCTGCGCGGCGGCCATCATCCGGAGGTGACCCATGTAGCCTAACGAACGCTCGCCGCGGTGCGCCTTGAAGGCGCAGTCGAAGATCGGCAGGTGCTCGGACTTCAGGCCGGAACGTTCCCCGTCGACATCCTCGATCGTGTCATACTTATCGATGTGCGCGATGATCTGCGCGATCTGTTCGGAACGATAACCGAGCTTCTGGAGCGCCGGGGTAACGGTCTGGTTCACAATCTTCAGCATGCCGCCGCCGGCCAGGAGCTTGTATTTCACCAGCGCGATGTCGGGCTCGATGCCGGTGGTGTCGCAATCCATCAGAAAGCTGATCGTGCCGGTCGGCGCCAACACGGTGACCTGGGCGTTGCGATAACCATGTTCGCGGCCTAACTCTGCCGCGCGTTCCCAGACCTTGGCCGCTTCCGTCTTGAGATAGCCGAACTCTTCGTTATCCGGGATCTTCTCCACCGCGGCGCGATGTTGCTCGATCACTTCGAGCATGGAGGCGACGTTATCTTTCGCCACCGGCTTCGGCACCCCGCTGGCGCGGGCATCACGATAGCCCGGGAAAGGTCCCATCCCCGCAGCCATCCGTGCGCTTTCCGCATAAGCCTCGCCGGTCATGATTGCGGTGATTGCGCCGCAGATGGCGCGACCTTCGACGCTGTCATAACCATAGCCATAACTCATGATGAGTGACCCAAGGTTCGCGTAACCCAGACCTAACGTGCGGAAGATATGACTGTTCTCCGCGATCTCCTTGATCGGATAACTCGCGTTATCCACGATGATCTCCTGCGCGGTGATGTAGATCCGCACTGCGGCCTTGAAACGCTCAACGTCGAAAGTCCCGTCTTCCGTCTTGAACTTCATCAGGTTCAACGACGCGAGATTGCAGGCGGTGTTATCGAGAAAGAGATACTCGGAACAAGGATTGGTGGAGTTCTGCCGGGCGGTTCCCTTGCAGGTGTGCCAGTGGTGAATCGTGGTGTCGAACTGCATCCCGGGATCGCCGCAGACATGAGTCCCTTCCGCAATTTTCTTGAGTAATCCACGCGCCTCTTTGCGCTCGCAAGGCGAACCGTCGCGCACCCGGCGGGTCCACCACTCACGATCTTCCACCGCGGCGTTCATGAAGTCGTCGCTCACGCGGACACTCAGGTTCTCGTTCTGGTACATGACGGAGCCATAGGCGTCGCCGTTGTAACTCCCGTCATAACCCGCCTCGATCAGCGCCCAGGCTTTGCGCTCTTCGTTCTGCTTCGCGTTGATGAATTCCTCGATGTCCGGATGCCAGTCCTTCAAGGTGTTCATCTTCGCCGCGCGCCGGGTCTTACCGCCGCTTTTCACCACGTTGGCGACCTGATCGTAGACCTTCAGAAAAGAGAGCGGGCCGCTCGGTTTGCCGCCGCCGCTCAGTTTCTCGCGCGTGCTCCGCAGCGAGGAAAGATCGGTCCCGGTGCCGCTGCCATATTTGAAGAGCATCGCCTCGCTCATCGCCAGACGCATGATGTCTTCCATCGTGTCGTCGACGGATTGGATGAAGCAGGCGCTTCCCTGCGGATACTCGTATTGCGTCCGGGCGCGTTCCGCTTCGCCGGATTTCCGGTTGTAGAAATAGTTACCGGCGCCCGCGTCCTTGCCGATCCCGTATTGGTGGTGCAACCCGACGTTGAACCAAACCGGGCTGTTGAACGCGCCGTGCTGGTTCACGCAGAGCCAGGTGAGCTCGTCGTAGAAAATCTCCGCCGTTTTCGCGTCGGCAAAATAGCCGTCCGCCAGCCCGCAATCAGTCAGCGTGCGGGTGACCCGGTGGATCAGCTGCCGGACCGAAGTTTCGCGGCCGCCGGTGTGCGGATCGGTGCCGTTGGAAATGTCGCCGTAAAAATATTTCGAGACCGCGATCTTGGTCGCGAGCGGGCTCCAGCTCTTCGGCACCTCAATGTCCTCCTGCTTGAAGATTACCTTGCCGCTGTCGTCGGTGATCTCCGCGGTGCGCCGGTCCCACTCGAGCTGGTCGAACGGCGAGACTTTGGCGTTGCTGAAGACGCGTTCGAAACGCAGGCCGCGGCTCTTTTTGCGGGTGGCTTTGCGTTGGCGGGCGAGAGATTTTCGCTGTTTGGCGAAGGTGGCGGGTTGCAGGCCGGGTTTGAGTTGGATCATGGGCAGGGCGGGTTGAGGTGGTGAATAACGGTGAATGAGCCTCTGAAACCCCCCGTGAATATCGTGTGAACAGTGCCTAACAACACAATATTGGGGGTGGAATCAGGTAGGCCACAACATGCGGTTCCTCAACGAACCCCGGCAAGCAGAAAATTGTAACATTTTTATAAGCCGATTCTTCCATGCTCCTAACGATTACTTTTGGTTAGGCCGTTCGGGTTCGGGCGGTCTTTTCGGGAAAGTTGCCGGTCTGAAACATGAATATGCTCCTGCCCTCGTCACCATCTGGCCGATTTCGGTGCCCCGGATTGACCTTTCACCAAGCTATCGCCACCCTGCCCTCGCCGCTCATGCACCTCGCTTTCACTACCGGGCCTCTCCCCGGCGCTCTGCGCCGCTTTCTGGCTTTGACGACTGTTTTCCTTCTCGCGTTCGTCGGGCAGGCCGTCGCGCAGGAGGCTTTGCGCATTCCCACGCCGCCGCCCTCACCCACGCCGGAGCCGACTCGTTACCGGTCGCCCTCGGAATTAAAAAAACTCCCGATCGAACAACTGGTCGATGTGGAGATCACCTCGGCCTCGCGCCGCACGGAGCCGCTTTCGGAGGCGGCGAGCGCGATCGACGTCATCACGAGCGAGGACATTCGCCGGGCCGGCGTGACCAACCTGCCGGACGCGCTCCGCCTCGGCACGGAGATCCAGGTTGCACAAATCGACGGCCACACCTGGGGCATCTCGACGCGCGGGTTTAATCTTTCCACCGCGAACAAGCTCCAGGTCCTGCTCGACGGGCGCAGCCTCTACACGCCGCTTTTTTCCGGCGTTTTCTGGGACGCGCAGCAAACGTTTTTGCCGGATATCGCGCAGATCGAAATCATTCGCGGCCCGGGCGCAACGCTCTGGGGCGCGAATGCGGTGAATGGCGTGATCAATATTCGCTCGAAAACGGCGCAGGAGACGCAGGGATTCCTGCTCTACGGCGGCGCGGGCGACCAGGAAACCGGGTTCGGCGGCGTGCGCTATGGCGGGACGGTCGGCGCGAATACCGCTTATCGGGTCTACGCGTTGCACCAAAGTCGCGACAGCCTCCGGCTCACGGGAGGCGCCGACGCGCAGGATGCGAGCGACATCACGCAGGGCGGATTCCGGATCGATTCGAAGTTCCAGCCTAACGATTCCCTGACCCTGCAGGGCGACGTCTATAACGGCGGCTTCGACCAGCTGGAAGGCAACACCGTGGACATTGATGGTGAAAACATCATCGGCCGCTGGACCCATGAATACGACAAGGACGCGAGTTTCACGGTGCAGACCTATTTCGATCGGACGCACCGGCTGATCCCCGCGCTTTTCGAGGAGACGCGCGAGACTTACGATCTGGATTTCCAAGGCCAATATCGCGCCGGGCGCCACGACTTTGTTTACGGGGCCGATTACCGGGTCTCGCACGACGAAATCGGGAACATCGGAGCGGCGATTGCGTTCCTGCCCGCCGACGACACGCAGCATTTGCTCAGCGCTTACGCGCAGGATGAATGGCACATCGTGCCGGACGTTTTCACGCTCACCGCCGGGTCGAAGTTTGAATACAATACTTTCAGCGGGTTCGAGGTGCAGCCGACCGGGCGTTTTACCTGGCTGCCGGGTCATGACCAGACGGTCTGGGGCGCGATCTCGCGCGCGGTTCGGACGCCGACGCGGATCGACCAGGACGTGGTGGTCCCGAACCCAAGCACCGGCATTCCGCCGATCCTCGCCGGGACCGCAGGCTTCGATTCGGAAGCGCTCGTTGCCTACGAGCTTGGCTATCGGATCCGACCGGTCGAGCAGCTCTCGTTCGATCTCGCGCTTTATTACAACGACTACGACAACCTCCGGAGCCAGGAGACGCAGCCGAACGGACTCATCCTCCTCGAGAATCTCGGCGAAGCCGAATCCTACGGCGGCTCGCTCGCCGCGAAATGGCGGGTCACCGATTGGTGGGTGGTAGACGGCAGCGTCTCGCTGCTCCAGCTCGCTTTCCGCGGCGGGCCGGGGAGCAACGATCGCACCGGCGGCAGTGGCGAAGCGAACGACCCGAACGCCAGCGTGCTCGCGCATTCCGCGATCGATCTGCCGTATCACGTGCAGTTCGATTCCTTCCTGCGCTATGTCGATTCGCTGCCAAATCCGGCGACTCCTTCCTATCTCGAGCTCGACCTGCGGCTTGGCTGGTCGCCGCGCGAGAATCTCGAATTCGCGATCGTCGGGCGGAACCTGCTCCACGAGTCGCACATTGAATTTGCCGGGTTAAACACACCGACCCGCGAAGTGCCGCGAAGCGTTTACGGGACCATCCGATGGAGCTTCTAGCCCGCTCCCGGCTCATTGTTTCGATCGTGCTGGCCCTGGCCTGGACGCCGCTCCAGGCCGCGCCGCCGTCGCCTAACGAGTATTCACTGAAGGCCGTTTTCCTCTATAATTTCTGCCGCTTCATCGATTGGCCGCCGCTCGCTTTTCATTCGCCTAACGACCCGCTCGATCATCGGAATCATCGGGCTCCGATCCGTTCGGCACGCTCCTCGAGGAGGCGATCGCCGGGGAGAATTATCGGGGCCGCCCGATCCAGATCGAGCATTACCGAAACCCCGCGCGAGATCCGGCAATGCCAGCTCGTCTTCGTCAGCCAGGGGGACGAGTCGCAGACCGGCGCGATCCTCGCCGCGGTCGCCGGCCGGAACATTCTCACCGTGGGCGAGACGGAATCTTTTCTCGATCACGGCGGAATGATTGCCCTCACCGCCGAGCAAAACCGGGTCCGCCTACGAATCAATCCGACGGCTCTTCGCGCCACCAAGCTCAGTGTCAGCTCGAAACTGCTGCAGGTGGCGGAGATTCGCTCCTGATATGGCGGTTTTCCTGCGCGACACTCCGATCAAGCGCAAGCTCATGCTTGTCGTCCTGCTCGCCACCGGATTTGCCCTCTTCCTCATGGGCAGCGCACTCATCACTTATGAGCTGCTGACCTTTCGCCGCTCGCTCGCGGTGAACATGGGCGTCCTCGCGGAAATCATCGGCTCGAACAGCACCGGCGCGCTCGCTTTCCAGGACACGAAGAGTGCGCAGGAAATCCTCGGCGCGCTTTCCGCGGAAAAGCAGGTCACCGGCGCCGCGCTTTACAGTGAAAAAGGCGATCTCTTCGCCCATTTCCCGACCACGAAACCGGCGACCGATTTCCCCAGCAAACCGGGCAAGATCGGATCGCATTTTTCGCGCGCGCATCTCGTCATGTATCAGCCGATCCGGCAAGAACAGGCGCGGCTCGGAACGATTTATCTGCAGGCGGATCTCGGGGCGATGTATGCCCGTTTCTACGTTTACGGAGCGTTGCTGCTGTTTGTTGCGGCTTGTTCGTCGCTTGGCGCGATCGCGCTCACGACCAGCTTCCAGCGCCGCATCACCGGCCCGATCATGGAGTTGTCCGAAGTGGCGACCGCCGTTTCCGAGCGGCAGGATTACGCGGTCCGCGCGACGCCGCAGGGCGCGGATGAAATCGGCCAGTTGACGGTCGCCTTTAACCAGATGCTCACCCGGCTCGGCGAGAGCAACGCCGCCCTCAGCGCGAGCGAAGAGCGACTCCGTTTCGCGCTCGAGGGTTCCCAGACCGGCACCTGGGATTACAACCTCATCACCGGGCACGTGATCTGGGATGATTTCATGTATCCGCTCTTCGGTCGGACGCGTGAGGAATTCGACGGCACGATCGAAGGCTTCCGGCGTTTCGTGCATCCCGACGACGCCGTGCGGCTCGATCGCCAGACTAAAATCGCGCTCCAGACGCGGTCGAAAATCGATCTCGATTTTCGTGTGATCGATCACGACGGCAGCGTCCGCTACATGGCTTCGCGCGGCCGCGCCTACTACGACGAAGAGGGACGCGCCTATCGCATGGCGGGCCTGAGCATGGACATCACCGCGAGCAAACAGAACGAGGCCGAACTCAGCCGCGCGAAAGAAGCCGCCGAGGCCGCGAACAACGCGAAAGACAACTTCCTCGCCATCCTCAGCCACGAACTGCGCACCCCACTCACCCCGGTCCTCGCGGCGGTCGCCATGCTCGAGGAAGATCCCACCATTCCCCCGCCCGTCCGGCACGAGATCGAAATGATTCGGCGCAACATCGGCGTGGAAGCGCGGCTGATCGACGACCTGCTCGACGTCACCGGGATCATGCGCGGCAAACTCGAGCTCAACCGGCAGCCGGTCGAAGTCCGCTCGCTCCTCGAGCACGCGATGAAAAATTACTGCGCCGGCGCCGCCGCGCGGAAAAATCTCCGCGTCTCGATCGACGTCACCGCGACCGAGACCTGCGTCCTCGCCGACAGCTCGCGCATGACCCAGGTCTTCTGGAACCTGCTCCAGAACTCCTGCAAATTTACCCCCGAAGGCGGCGCGCTCGACATCCGGGTTTTCAACGAGCCGGCTTCGCCTAACGAGTCCACGACCGCGCCGGTTTTGGTCGTGGAAATCAGCGACACCGGGATCGGGATCAGCCCCGAGAACATGGCGCGCATCTTCAACGCCTTCGAGCAGGGCGAGCGCTCGCGCACCCGCATCTTCGGCGGGCTCGGTCTCGGGCTCGCGATCAGCCGCGCGATCGTCGAATTGCACGGCGGCACAATCACCGCGTCGAGCGAGGGAGAGAATCGCGGCGCGCGTTTTGTCATTCGGCTGGCCACGACGCCTACCACGGTCGCGCCACGCGACCGCTCCACCCGTGCGCCCGCCACCGGCGCGGCGCTTTCCCGCTCGCTCCACGTTTTACTGGTCGAAGATCATCCCGACACCGCCCAACAACTGACCCGCCTGCTCGAGCGTGCAGGGCACGAAGTCACCTGGGCCGGCAGCATTCGCGAGGCGCGCCAACTCCTCGAGCAGAGCGGTCCGGAGACCGCCCAGCGCGGCTTTAACATCCTGATCAGCGACCTCGGTTTGCCCGATGGCAGCGGCCACGAACTGATGCGCGACCTCGCGAGCCAGCACCGCATGCCCGGGATCGCGCTGAGCGGTTACGGGATGAAGGCCGACATC
This sequence comes from uncultured Verrucomicrobiae bacterium, assembly GCA_963742845.1. Classification (GTDB taxonomy): domain Bacteria; phylum Verrucomicrobiota; class Verrucomicrobiia; order Chthoniobacterales; family UBA10450; genus Palsa-1392. The sequence goes on from CAVUNK010000009.1 coordinate 1,144,435, forward strand.
GAAAACAGCATGGAAGCCGGCTTCTCGCGCCACCTCACCAAGCCGGTCGACTGGCAGGAATTGAAAGTCGCGATCCAAAAAATCGCCGCCGAACAAACCAGCTGACGCAGTCGGCGAAGCCGGTTGCCAAAACCGCGTGATGCTTGGATAATGCGCGCTAACGGAAGGGTGGCTGAGTCCGGTTTAAGGCACTCGACTCGAAATCGAACGTGGGGTTAAACTCACCGTGGGTTCGAATCCCACCCCTTCCGCCATTCTTTCTTCAGCGCGGCGGTCATATTTCGCGCTTGTTTCGCTGTCGCGGACTCGATATTTCTGGAGCCGTTGGCCTAACGAACTCCCGCGTTATGAAACATCCCGGCAGGCTTTTGCATTCTCTCAACGCCATCGCGTTGGCGATTCTTCTCACCGGCTGCGGCGCCAGCCCGCACCAGGCGAGCGCGCCCGAAGCGACACCGGATGAGATGCCGGCAGAGGGCGCACCGGAGCAGGAAGCGCCGGAGGAAACCCCGTTGCCGGTCACGCCTCCTCCGCGCTCGTTGGCGGCGCCCCCGCGCAGCGTCGGTGAACATGCGACTCCACCCGCGGGGCAAGGCGCCGCGGGCGGTTCGGCAGAAGTCCCGCCGCACGCGACGTTGATCAAAGTCTATTTCGCGACGGATCGATTAGCCGGCTCTGGCGTCACGACGGTGTCGCACCGGTTTGGGAGCGACTGGAACAAGGCGGATGATCATCTCACGACCGGCGTGGTTACGGTTTCGATTCCGCCTGTTCATCAGGAAGGGAAGGTCGAACGGCCTTTCCACCTTTGGAGTTATGAGTTCCGCGAAGATCCGGCCAAGCATGTCGTCCTGACGCAGCTCGACCTCCTGAAAGGCGATAATTTCTACGGCGCATTGCGCAACGAATTCGGCGCCCGCGACGAGGCGGAACGCGACGCGCTCGTTTTTATCCACGGCTTCAATGTGGTCTTCGACGATGCCGCTTATCGCACCGCGCAGATCTCTTTCGACCTCGGCTTTCACGGCGTGCCGATGATGTATAGCTGGCCATCGCAGGGAAAACTGCGCGCTTACGATGGCGATGAGGAGACGACCGATTGGAGCTCGCCGCATTTGCAGGCTTTCCTCGAGCGGGTCGCGCGCGAGTCGGGCGCGAAACGCATCCACGTGATCGCGCACAGCATGGGCAATCGCGTACTCACGAAGGCGCTGATGGCGCTTGGCCGCGAGCCCGATATTCAGCCGCTCTTCGACAACGTGATTATGGCCGCGCCGGACGTGAACGCTTACATGTTCATGGATCAGCTCTGGCCGGGAATAAAACGCGCGGCGAAACGCTTCACGCTCTACGCCTCTTCCGACGACCAGGCGCTGCGCACTTCCAAGGCGGCGAAAGGGCGAAACGATTTTCAGCGGCTCGGTGAAGCTGGTCCGCAGATCGTGGTCGTGAACGGGCTCGATACGATCGATGCGTCCGGGATCGACACGAGCCTGCTCGGCCATTCCTACGTCGATAGCTGCAAGCCGGTGTTGAGCGATCTCGGGCTGCTCATCGACCAGGGCTTCGCACCCCTCCAGCGCAAACTCCGCGACCGGCAAAAGGAAGGGCTCGCCTACTGGGCTTTTCCCGCGCCGGTGAATTCGCCCTAACGAATGCCTAACGACAAAGAACAGTTCGACGACATCCTGGTCGCGATCCACGGGATCGGGGAACAAAGTCGCAATTCTACCGTGCGCTCGGTTGCGACCCGGCTCGCGCAGTCCTCGCTCGCGATGAAGAACCCGGACGATCTGCCGCCGCTCGCGCCGCAGCCGTTAGGCTGGTTTTTCAGCGATGTGAAGGGCGCAGTGAAAGTCGCGCCGCTCGATGTCTTCGACATCGCGGAACATCCGCTCGCGCGCGTCGGGTTCACGGAAGTCTTCTGGGCCGACATCCCGGAAGATGTGGTGACGGAAGGCCGCACCCTCGAGGAAACAAAAGCCTGGGCGCGGACAGTGGTGGCGCGCGCGCGCGCTGTCTGCAAAAGGAAGGTGCGCTCGCTCCGGCAGGCAAGGGTCGGGCGCGAACTTTCGATTGCGGAGAAGCTGCAACTGGCGGAGCCGGATTTCAGTCTCGCCGCCGAGGTGCTCGAGGAGGTGATCGAAACGGTTTACGTCCTCGAGAATTTGTTCTTCCTCGCGGAGAAGGCGGGTCTCGGCCGGTTCGATCTCAAGCGCGTGCTCGATGAATACCTCGGCGACGTGCAGATCATGACCGAGTTCACTTTTTTCCGGCGTGAAATCATCGGCCGTTTCCATCAGGCGATGGAGCAGATCGCGCAGCGCTATCCGAAAGCCCGGATCCATCTCGTGGCCCATAGCGAAGGCACCGTGGTCAGCTTCCTCGGCCTGCTCCACGCCCTTTCCGGCGAGCAATGTTTTCCCGCTGCCGTGACTGGCGAGCCCGGCGTGACGCCGCCGAAAGCCGCGCCGGAATGGGTGAGCCGGCTGCACAGTTACATGACGATCGGGTCGCCGATCGACAAACACATCCTGATCTGGCCGCACCTTTTCGACACTTTCGATTTCACTCCGGCGCAGGAGGTTTTCCAACGGCGCGGCCCGATCAAATGGCGCAACTATTACGACTACGGCGACCCGGTCGGCTTCAAGCTCGAAACCGCGCGCGCCTGGCTTGCGCGCCATCCGGAATGCCAGCCGTTTGAGTTTACGAAGGAGCACGATTTCGGCTTCGCGCGCTACGTGATGCCGGGGAAAGCGCATAACGATTACTGGGACGACCCGGTTGTCTTCGAGCATTTCATCCAAGACGCGGTGAAGGATAACCCCGCAGCCGCCAAGGCTCCGACCGATCGCCGGCTGGTGTGGTTCGTGAGTCCGGCGATTCCTTATTTCCTGAGCTTCGTCCTGCTCTTCATCGCGACTTTTATCCTTTATCGCGCGGTCAGCGCTTTCACTCACCCGTCGATGGAGCCGCTCCAGCGTTATCAGCGTTTTACCGTCCTCGGCCTCTCGGAAGTGTCGGGGATTTCGCCGCCGTTGATGGCGCTGCATGCGCTCGCGATCGCGGCGCTGCTCGCAGGCGTCACGCTGCTCGCCCGTCTGCCTAGGCTCGCGGTCGGGTGGCGCTGGTTCGCCTGGGGGTTATTCGCCTTTGCCTGCGGGTGCGCCGCTTACTACCTCGTCGGGGCCGACTCGCGCGCGGAGATCGGTTATGCCTTTTACTCGTTAGGCAAGGACTGGACGACTTACGGTGTCTTCGCGCTCGCCTTGCTCGTCGGTTTGGTCTCGCTGGTCACGGTCATGCCATCGCACGAGTTCGGGCGCGGGCATAAAAGACCGCGGAAACAGCGCTGGTTCCGGCGCGGGATGCGGCCGCTGATTCTGTTTGGCGCGGCGGCGATTCTTCTCCTGATCGTCGCGCAAATGTGGCCACACTCCGCCCTGACCGCACAGGAGCGCGCATTCCTCCCGGCCAGCGAGCAGGCAGCGATCGATCACGCGCATCTGAATCGGCTCGACCTGAATGTGATTCTCTGGCCAAAGGGCGTGCTGCTCGACCCGGGAGCGGTGCATATCAAAACCGTGACCGACGTCCTCGCCCCGCGCCCGCCGGTCTGGCCGGTGCTACTCAGCGGCGCCGGGTTCCTTTATCTCTGGTGGCTGGCCGCGCTCATTTTCGATCTCGGATTCGTCTGGCAACGCTACATCCGGAACTCGCTCGCAAACGATCGATTGATGCGCTGGAGCGACTATCACGAACCGACCGGCTGAGTTTCAAGCTTGCCGGTTGGCACCCTGGGTGCTCATGATGTGCTTCCGATGATCACGGCGAATTGTCGGGCGCGGTTCACGGCGGCGGATTTTCACTTCATTGTGCGCACGCTGGCGCGTTCGCCGAACGAATCCGTCTCGCTCGTCGATCTCCTCACAGACGAAGAAACGCGCGATGCTGTGCTCGATCAGCCGCGGCTGGTGGAGGCGATTCTCTCGCAGGGCGGCCAGCTCGCGATCTCCTCGGCCTTTTATTTTTACGTCCTCGCCCGACATGTCCTGCAACGCGGCGGAATCTCGGACCGGAAGCTGTGCGACTACGTCGCGTCTTTGCTCGAGACCTTCTCGCGCGCCAGCGGGCTCTCCGCCCCGCACGCGCCTAACGAGCAGGGTCAGCAATATCTTTCCGATATGCTTATCGCGCTCTCCCACGCAAATGCCGCCGAGACTTTTCTGCTTCGCGCGCACGTCGGGAACTATTCGCTTTTCGTGAGCGGAATTTTTCACGAGAACGCGCAGCGGCGGAGCCGGCGCGGCGCGCCTGACCTCGACTTCTACGAGAAAATCGGACGCACGAACTACCAGCTCGTCGCTGGGCATTCCACCGCGCGGCGCTGCGAACTGCATGACGTCTTTGAAGTGCTCGCCGATCGTTTTCACGACGTGCGGCTCGCGCTCAATCATCTTTCCGACGATTTGCTCAATCTCGACGACGACGGCCAAAGCGCGTCGCTGCTCCGGTGAACGAGACGCTTTTCAGCCAGATTCAGCGGCTCTTCGAACGCACCTACGCGCAGGTCGGGATCAATCTCGAAGATTGCCTGATCGATCAACGTCGCTGCCGGCAACTGACCAAGCTCGCCGGCGCCTCCGCAGCGGAACTGAGCGAACTCGCGCGGACCTTTCTCCGAACGGCGGACGACCAACTTCATATCGGTATTTACTACTCGCGCTGGCTCATCGCCCAGCTCGAGCAACACGATCCGCGCGCTGGCCTAACGAATCGAAATATCCGTTCGCTGATCATGTTCGTGGAGGAGATCAACCACGCGCTCCACGCGGCGCTGCAATTCCGCAGCGGCGAGCGGCGGATCGAGTCGGAGGATTTCGCGCGTGACCTGGAATTGCAGGCCAGGGTCGACACCTATCTCGTGCTCCTCCTCTTCGTGGCGTTTTTTCGGAAAACGCAACGCGTCTCGCGCGCCGATCGCCGCTGGCTGCGCTTCCATCTTTTCGAGTCGCAGAATCCCGGCGCGTTCCGGGATGAAAACCTGCGTGGCCGTTATCTGGAAACGACGGAGCTGGCCGCGAGCTACACGCGTTTTCTCGACACGATCAACGGGATGCGGCGGCTTGAGGAGATCCGGCAATTTCGTTCGCTCGAATACGATGCGAAGAAAACGCGCATCCTGGCGCTGATGGACGCGCCGCGGTCGTAGCGGTTTGCCGGGCGCGAACTTCGCGCCTTCCTTTCCCGATGATCAAAATTGCCCTGCTCGTTCCGGTTTTGTCACTGCTCGCCAGTTGCGCCCCACTGGCACCGGAACTTCCCTCCGGCGACGAGCAACAGCTCGATCATCCCGGCACCCTCCCCGGCGCACCCCGCGCGGGAAATCCATTCGATGCGCCCGATGAAGCGACGCTGTCGCAAGTTCCGGGTCAGTGATTCACGTCGAAACAAGTCACCTGACAGTCGCCGCGGTCGAGGCGATTCCATCAAGAAGTGCTGCTCGCCCATCGCGGAGCCGAAGGACTCCGGGACCGGGCTCTTTTGGAATCTGCCGTCGCCGCGCCCCAAGCGACGATGATGGGTCAACCGCTGATTGCCGAACCGCTGGAAGTGGCCGCAGCGTACCTTTACTACCTCTGCCGGAACGATCCTTTCTGGACGGTAACAAGCGCACCGCGCTGGCCGCCTGTCTTGTCTTTCTGGATGCCGATGACCTTTTGCCTAACGACAAGCTTCCCATTGATGAGTGGGAAGCTTTCGTGCTCGACGTAGCCGCCAGCCGCGTCGAGCGCGAGGAAGCGACGACTCGTCTCCGAATGCTAATCAACCAGCTAGACGCCTAAAGAGGAGCTAGGCCTTCGGCGGCGGCGCAGCCGGGCTGGCGTCCGGTTTGGCCGCAGCTCCCGGCGCCGGCGCCGCGGGTGCGCCACCGGGAAGTTCGGCCTCAGCAGGAACAGCCTGCAGGTCGGCTTCGCTCCATGATTCGGTTCGGCCAGCCAGTTCTTTGCGCAAAGCGGCGATGCCTTCAGCCGCCACCGGTCCGCTGGTATTGCCCCAATCCTGCCGGATGTAGGTGAGCACGTCGGCGATCTTCTGATCGGTCAGCGTTTTCTCCCACGGCTGCATCACGGCGGAACCGTATTGTGCGCCTTTCACCGTCAGCGGGCCCTGCAGGCCCTTGAGCAAAATCATTCCGAGCCGACGGGTGCCGCCGCTCACGTATTCCGAACCGGCGAGTGGTGGATACTGCCCGGCAACGCCGAGGCCGGAGGCCTGATGGCAGGTGGCGCAGTTGGCCGAGAAAATCTTTTTGCCCTTGTCCGCGGGAGTCAGTTCCACGGCCTGCTCTGTGCCACCGCCGGCGCCGGCGCGACTGGCCACTCGCGGCGCGTTGCCGAGATAATCAAGCCCGTCGCCGCTCCAGTTCCCCGCATAACGACCGAGATAACCGCCGCCGAAAAAGACCGCGAGCCCGTAGATCGCGATCAGCCAAAGCGAAAGCGGCTCGCGTCCGACGCGCGGCTCGATTTTTTCCCGAACGATCGCGGAATGCGTGTCGTGAACAGCCTTGGTTTCGTCGTAATCCATCCCCTGATGGGTGGCGTGATGTGAAGGCTGACCGTTCATTTCTGCGCCTCCTTGCCGGGCGCGGCAGCGATCACTGGCGATTTGGCTTCTTTCAATTCATGCGACTGATCCCGCGACATCAAATAAGCGACGAGGCATTTCGCGTCGTAGCTCGGGACGATCTCCCAACCGGTCTGCGGATTCTCATTGTTGTCCCCGGCAAAATTGATTGCGTCCGGCGAGACGACCCCGGAGATGCGCCGCTTCTCATAGAGGAATCGGTAACCCGGCATGTTGGAATCTTCGTTGATGCTCCGCGGGCTATACAAATGCCGGTGGTGCCACGCAGCGGTGTAAGGCAACGGTTTGCCATCGGCCGTGAGGCCGCTGACGTCGGCGACCATGGCCGGCGCAGTTGCTGGAACATTCGCCGCCGGTTGGCTGCCTGCTGCAGGCAGGGGAGAAGCCGCAGGTGATGCCGCTGCGACCGCCGCCGCCGCCGGGCTTGCGCCTGCCACCGGGCTTGCGGCTGCCACTGGACTGGCTGCCGGCGAAGCGCCGGGCGCTGCGGCCGCTCCCTTTTCCTGCAACGCCTCCCGATGACCGACATTCGCGAGATCGGGGCCGGTCCGCATTTTCCCGAGCATAACCACGGGCTCGAAAAGGTAATCGCGCGGCGCACTGCGGCGCTGGCCCCATTTGCGCTCGAGATCCGAACCACCGTAATCGGGCCGTACCTGTTGCGAATGGCAGTAAACACAACCATTCGCTGCGTAAACCTGCGCCCCGCGTCGCGCCATGCCGGAAACCGGCGACGGATAAACGTCGCCGCCGTCTTCGTCCGTCTGCGGATTCAAAGCACCGATCTGGAGATTCGGCACCACTGTCATGCCGAGCCAGGAGAAGGCGAAAATCCCAAAGATGCCGAGGAAAAGTGACTGCAGACCTTTCATCAGTGCCCACCTCCGGGCTGCGCTTCAAGCGGGTTCAAAAAAGTCGGCACTTTCGCGGTCCGGCCGAAACCGAGGAGCATCAAGCCGAAGTGAAAGGCAAAAATGCCATGCGACACGGTCAGGAGCAGACCCGATAACGCGCGTCCGCGCAGGTAGGGCTGGATCGATTCCATCACCTCGGAGAAGGGCAGCGTCGAATCATCGAGGCTCGCGCCCTGAACAAATCCACCAACGATCAGCAGGAGCACCATGAGGCCGATCCCATAGGCGGCGGACCAGAAGTGCAATTTGATCAGCGAGGCGTAGCGCCATTCCCGGCCCACCAAACGCGGCACGATGTAATACATCGAGCCGAACATCACCATGGTGAAGAAGGCGTAGAGCCCGAGGTAAGTGTATCCGACGCTGGCCTCGGTGAAGTGGGTGATCCGTGCAACCGAGCGGAGCGACATGAGCACTCCCACAAGGCTGAAAACGGTGTAAGCAACCGCACCGAAAACCGTGAACCGGAGGGTCGGGCTATAGCGCATCAGCGGGAAATAACCGCGCATCGTCATGTGATGATTCAGACCCACCGTGGCAACTGGGATGAGGGTGAGAATCGTCGCCGCGATGCTCGCGGTGATCATCCAGGCCGGGAACGGCCCGTCCACCAGCCGTTGCATTCCGGTCCAGCTCGAGAACAAAGCGAAGGTCCAGAAACCAAGGGTCGCCAGATAATAGCTGTGGACCGGCCGCCCGATCACTTTCGGGATCATGTAATACGCGGTGCCGAGACCGATCGAACCGAACCAGAGGAAGAGGAGATTATTCGCGAACCACCAGTTCACCGCCGCCTGCATCACGCCCTGCACGGGGAAAACAAAAAGCATCAGCTGCGCGGCTGCGTAAAGCCACGGGAACCAGAGGAACGCGCCCAGCAAATACCATTGCGTGATGTAGACCTGGCCAGCTCGCCGGAAGCGGAACATGATCAGCGCCCAGGTCATGATCAGCAGGTAGGCGCAGAAGAGCGCGATCGCGGAGTAGCCCGGAAACTCCAGCCATTCATAACCGGTGCTATCTCCCGCGAGGACCCCGATCACACCCATGAGCACGCCGAGATTCCAAAAGGCCGCGCCACTGATCAGGAGCAACGGATGCCGCAACGTCGTCCGGCAAAGTCGCGCCATCAGCCAGATCGCGGTGCCCATCCCGACCATCGAGCCCCAGCCGTATATGAGCATGTCGAACTGCGTCGGACTCAGTCGTCCCCAGGTGAGAAATGCAACGCCCGCAAAAGTATCCGGCGCGTGCAGTTTGAAATAAGCGAAGACCGCAAAAATCGTCGAGAGAAGCAACCACGCGACCGCGGAAGCGTAGAACACAAGCACCGGCAGTCGTGTCGAAGCGTCGATCAACGCGCGCTCTACACGATCCACATCGCTCGCCGTCACCTCGGGTGAGCCGATGGCTGGTTCCACAATCATATCAACAGGCGGGTTCATCGATTTACGGTTTCGGCGGGGGCGGCGCGGTTTGGCCATTGCCTCGGACCGGCAGTGGCGTTCCTACCGGGTGTTGCACCGGGGTCACGCTCGGCGTGACGGGCGGCACGGCGGTGTCGGTTTTCGGAGCAGCGGCCGGGGTGGCATGAGCTCCCGGCTGCGTTCCACCGGGAGCGTTCGGCGGATTGGCCGCGGCGGCTGGCTGGTTATGACCTTCCGAGTCGTTGCCCTCAGCGGTCGTCGCTTTCGGGGTGGACGAGGTCGTGGGCGGCGCCGTGACCGGCGGATTAGCCGGCTGCGCGGCGCCGGTTGCGGAAACCGGAACCGTCGCGGGTGCGGGTGTGGCGATTGGGCCGGCCGGAGCGGGCTTTTTCGCCTGGAGATCGGCTAATTCCAACTCCATCGCACGCGCGATCGGGATGTGGGCGACGCCTTTGGTTTTGTCCACCCAGCCGTAACTGTTTGCGGTTTTGTTCCAATCTTCCCGCGCGGTCTTGAGCTTCTCGGTGCGGGTCGTGGACCGTTCATCTTCGTAGGTCGAACCGCGCCGCATCGCCCCGAAAGTGATGGCGACGATCGCCCCGAAGCAAATGAAGAGCGCGACCGCCCAGATCCAGGCAGGAAACAGGAAGCGCGGCTGATCGGGATGATGAAGGCTCTCGTCGATAGACACGGCTTAATTCGTTAGGCGGAGCGACTCGAGCAAGCGCGGGTCGCGGACCGGGAAAAGTGAAGTTTTACCGATGATGCGGAGGTAGAAAAAGGCGAGCGTGCCGCCGATGCCGATGAGCGGCAGGAAATCGAGAATGCTCAGGTGGACGCCGGTGCCGTGGAGCGCGGGCAGGACCACGACATACATGTCGAGCACCTGCATGAAAATGATCCAACCGGAGATGCCGAGCAGCCAGTTGAGCTTCTTCTTGGTGTAGCGCGGGAGCAGGAGCGCGAAGGGCACGAAGAAGCGAAAAACGACCAGGAACCACGAGAGCACGTTCCAGGACTCGGTATTCCGGATGATGAAGTACTGCGTCTCTTCCGGAATGTTCGCATACCAATAAAGCATGTATTGGCTGAAGCCGATGTAGGCCCAGAAAACGGTGAAGGCGAGCAGCCACTTACCCATGATGTGGTAATGCTCGATCGTCACCACCTCGCGCAGGTAACCGGCCTTTTGCAGCGCGGCGGTCACGAGAATGATCAACGCCATCGAGCTGCCCGCGGTGCCGGCGAAAATGTAGGGGCCCCACATGGTCGAGAACCAATGCCAGTTCAGACTCATCACCCAATCGAACGCACCGAAGGTCAGGCAAAGCGCGAAGACCGGCAGCCCGACGAAGCCAAGCTTCCGCATCTGGATCGTGTAGCGCGGATTGCCGTCGCGGTCCTGCTTCACCGAGAGCCGGCGCAGGAGCCAGGCAACCAAGGTGAGCGCGATGAAGAAGAAGACCGCCCGGGAAAGGAAAAACTCCCAGTTCAGGTAAGCGCGTTTCGCATCCAGAGCGTGATCGACCCCGACCGGAACATCCAGCCATCGGTAGAGATATTTCCTCCAGAGCAGGATCGGCAGGAAAAGGACTCCGAGCACCGGCATGAGCAGCGCGATGTTCTCCATCTGCCGCCGGACCACGACCGACCATTCCGCGTCGACCACGTGATGCACGATCGTCCAGAAGAGGCAGCCGATGCAGAGCGTGAAGAAAACGAAGAACCCGAAAAGGTACGAAAAGCTGAACTGCACCGGAGAGAGATATCCGCCGACAAAGCTCAGGACCAACCCGACAAGGCCGATCGCGCCGCAGATCAACGAGAGACCGGCAAAACGGCTCGTCTCGAAAAATTCGCCTTCCGGTGCGGGCGTGACGTGGGATCGATCGCTCATTTCTTCGCCGCCTCCGCTGGTTTCGCCGGCTCCGGCTTTGGTTCCAAATCCGCCACATTCCCCGGGGGCACATCGGCGGCTGCGGCGTGCTGGCTCCGTTGCAAAGTGCGCAGGTAGCAGATAATCGCCCAGCGATCCTGCACCACCACGCGCGGGCCGTACGGCATCATGGTGTTCTTGCCGTGCGTGATGGTGTTGAAGATTTCGCCATCGGACATGTTCCGGATCCGGTCGTCCTGCAAGCTCACGACCGTGGCGAGCCCGTAGCCTTTCACGATCCCGTCGCCGCCGGCGAGCGGGCCGTGGCAGACCGCGCAGTTGATGTTGAAACGCTGCTCGCCGCGCTGCAACAGGGCGGGCGTCACCGCGAGCGGAATGCCGGTGCCCCAGTTCTCGCCCATCTTGCCGGTGTTGTAATAATCAGTGCCTTCGGTGAAGCCGAGGTTCGCATGCATCGCCTGCTCGCCGGTCGCATCAACCGCGCGGCCGGCATCGTTAGGCATCGGCATTTCGTAGCCGATCGGCACGGTGCCCTCGACCGGCTGACGGCCGCCGCGCTGATCCGCGAAGAAGTTCAGCTCGGCCTGTGCGCGCACTTTCGGCTGCCGCACCATGTCCGGGAAAATCTCGATCTCCGGCCGGCTGCTCGTCTGCCCGCGGAACCCGAAGACCGCCAGCCAGGCGATCGTGACGAGAATGAAAATGAGGAAGAAAGCGCGCAGCATTAGGAATCCTCGTGAATCGCGGTGATGTACTGGCCGCCGGTTTTTTCCAGCAACTGCACGGCCTCGGCTTCGCTGAAACGCGGGTCGCGCGCTTCCAGGACGAGGAAAAAACCGTCGTTCGTCACGCGCTTGAACCGGTCCCAGTTAAACATCGGATGATTCCAGCGCGGGAGCAGATTCATCGTCAGCATTGCGCTGAAAGCCGAGAACGCGGAAAACAGAATCGTCAGCTCAAACATGATCGGGAAGAACGCCGGCACAGTCCAAAAGTTGGTCGGCTTGCCATGCACGATGAGCGGATAGAGGAACGACGACGGTCCGAACTCGAGCACGACCGCGGTGAGCAAACCGGTGATGCCGCCGCAAAGCACGACGGCGCTGAGCCAGGATTTCCCCAGACCCATCGCGTCATCCATCCCGTGAATCGGGAAGGGCGAATGCACATCCCAGCGCTTGAACCCAGCGTCGCGCACTACTTGGCGGCCTCGTATAAAGCCGAGGCGCTCGGGTATTCCGCCGCGATTCCGTAAACGCGATTTCCGCTCGGCGTGATCATGTGCGCTCCATCCCTCCGGCTTGCACGGTGTGATGTTCTTCCGGCGTGGCGTGATGCGGATCAGCTTCCGGCAGCACGATCTTCACCTCCGACATCGCGATCATCGGGAGGAAGCGAATGAAGAGCAGGAAGAGCGAAAGGAAGATCCCGAACGTGCCGACGAAGGTCCAGATATCGACCCAGGTCGGGATGAACAAGCCCCACGACGACGGCAGGAAATCGCGATGCAAACCGCTGACGATGATGACGAAACGCTCGAACCACATGCCGGCGTTCACGCACATGCAGACGAAGTAGACGACGAAGATGTTGTGCGGCACCACTTGAACCAGAAGAGCTGCGGCGAAAGCACGTTGCAGAACATCATGCCGACCCACCAGTACCACCAGTAGGGACCGAAGATGCGGTTATAGAAGGCGAACTTTTCGTACTCGTTGCCGCTATACCAGGCGATGAAAAACTCCATCGCGTAGGCGTAGCCAACGATCGAGCCGGTGAGCAGGATGATCTTCGCCATCTTGTCGATGTGCTGCGGCGTGATCATGTCCTGCAGCTTGAAGATCGCGCGCGCCGGGATCATGAGCGTGAGCACCATCGCAAACCCGCCGAAGATGGCGCCGGCGACGAAGTAAGGCGGGAAAATGGTCGTGTGCCAGGTCGGGATGATCGAAGTCGCGAAGTCGAAGGAAACGACCGAGTGCACCGAAAGCACGAGCGGCGTCGAGAGGCCGGCTAAGAGCAGGTAGGCCATCTCGTAGTGGCGCCAGTTGCGGTTCGACCCGCGCCAGCCGAGCGCGAAAATCCCGTAGAGGAATTTCTTGATCTTCGAAGTCGCGCGATCGCGCAGCGTGCCGAGATCGGGGATCAAGCCGGTGTACCAAAAGAGCACCGAGACCGTGAAGTAGGTCGAGACCGCGAACACGTCCCAGAGCAGCGGGACTCGGAAGTTCGGCCAGATCGCGTATTGATTCGGCACCGGCGCGAGGAACCACGCCATCCAGACACGACCGACGTGGATGCCCGGGAAAATCCCGGCGCAAATAACCGCGAAGAGCGTCATCGCTTCGGCCGCCCGGTTGATCGACGTGCGCCATTTCTGCCGGGGCAGGAACAAGATCGCGGAAATCAGCGTGCCGGCGTGACCGATACCGATCCAGAAAACGAAGTTCGTGATGTCCCAGGCCCAGCCGACCGGGTGATTCAGACCCCAGGTCCCGACGCCGGTGGAAATCTGATAGCCGAGGCAGAACATCCCGACGCCCGCGATCATCACCGTGATCGCAAACGAGACCCACCACCAGCGCGGTGTCCCGCCTTCGACCGCGCCGGCGATCCGGTTCGTGACCCAGTCGAAATTCCGCTTGTTCAGGACCAACGGAACCCGCGCGAGTGGCTTCTCGACCGAAGCCGAGGCCTCGCCCGCGATCACGTCAGGTGCAGTAGTGGATGCTCCGTCCATTAGGGATGACCTCCCGGAGTAGCAGCCGGCGCGTTAGCCCGCCGCGGCTGCGTTTCGGCGCCACCCAATTCGGCGCCTTCGCTTTTGTGCTCAGAATGTTCGGCCGGACTGGCGACACCGATCATAGCCGCGTCGGGCATTTTCGGGTTGGGGTTGCGAATTCGCGCCAGGTAGCTCGTGCGCGTCTTCACATTCAGATATTCGAGCAGCCGGTAATTTCGGTTCTCTGCTTTCACTTTCGAGACCCGTGTTTCGGGATCAGCGATGTCGCCGAACACGATCGCTTCCGCCGGGCAGGCCTGCGCGCACGCGCTGGTGAAAGAGTCGCGCGGGATGAGCGTTTTGTCGGAAGCGCCGGCCCGGACTTGCGCCGAGATTTTTGCTTCCTCGATCCGCTGCACGCAATAGGTGCACTTTTCCATCACGCCGCGCATGCGCACGGTGACGTTCGGATTTTTCTGCAGCTTCATCGTATCCGGCGCGCCCTTATCCGTCAGCGGTCCGAGATATTCCTGATAAACCGAGAAGCCACCGATCTTTTTCTTGCCGATCGGGCGCTGGGTGTAATCGAAAAAGTTGAAGCGCCGCACTTTGAACGGGCAGTTGTTCGCGCAATACCGCGTGCCGATGCAGCGGTTGTAAACCATCACGTTCAAACCCGACTCGCTGTGAATCGTCGCGTTCACCGGGCAGACGGTTTCGCACGGCGCATTCTCGCAGTGCTGGCACATCATCGGCTCGTGCACGATTTCGGGATTCTCCGGCCATTGACCGTGATCCTGGTTATACGGCTTCGCGCTCGCGTAGTAGCGATCGATCCGAATCCAGTGCATCGCGCGGCCGTGGCTGACCTGAAGTTTGCCGACGATCGGGATGTTGTTTTCCGCCTGGCACGCCATCACGCAGGCGCTGCAACCGGTGCATGAATTCAGGTCGACCGTCATCCCCCACTGCTGCGGCGCATCGAGCTTCGGGTGGGAGTAAAGGCTCGGGAGCTGTTTCGGAAGTTCCTCGTCGCCCGCGAACTTGGTGACGAACTCTTCGTCCTTCCGGTAATTCTCGAGAGTCGCTTCCCGGACCAGTCCGCGTCCCTCGATCGAGTAATGCTCCTGCGTGATCGAGAGCGGATATTTCGTGCCGACCTTTTTCACCTTCACGCTCTGCACCGCGCGGCCATCGGCCACGATGAAATGCGGGTTCGAACTGGTGCGCAGGAGGTAGCCGTTGAAGCCGGCTTCTTCGCCGACCGGGCCGGTGTGTTTGCGGCCGTAACCGAGCGGGATCGAAATGGAATTGTCGGCGTGTCCGGGGAGGACGAGCGCGGCGATCACGAGCTGACGTTGGATCGGTTTTCCGTCCTTGCCCTTCAGGGTATCGGTCACGGTCACTTCGACGAGGTCGCCATCTTTCACTCCGACGTGATGCGCCATCGCCGGGCTCATCATCGCGGTGTTATCCCAGGTCAGCTTGGTGATCGGGTCCGGCATTTCCTGGAGCCAGCCGTTGTTGATGTAACGGCCGTCATCCACGGAGTAGCTGGCGCAGAGCACGATCTCAGGTGAATCCTTGGTCGGCGTGGGCGGATTATTCCAAAGCGTGTGCGCAACGCCGCCGGCGGAATTGCCGTTGAATTTCGGCGGCCGATTCGTGGTCGCGATGTGCTTCGCGCTGCCATCGTGCAGGAGCTGATTCCACGAGGTCGCGAAATCACCCGGCGGATTGGTTGCGCGGAAAGTTTCCTGGATCAGTTCCGGGCCGGTCGCCGCCGGCTGTCCGCCGACGAGCTGCAACATATCCAGTTCCGAGAGTCCGCTGAAGAGCGGCAAAATCATCGGCTGCATCGCGACGTAGCCTCCGCCGTTGGTGAGGCCATCGCCCCAGCTCTCGAGGTAATGCGCGGCCGGCACGTGCCATTGGCTTAAAGCCGAGGTGGCGTCTTCGTATTGGCCGAGTCGAACCACGTCGGGCACCAACTTTTGCAGGTCGGCCCAGTCGAGCGGCACGTGGTTTTTGCGATCCTGCGCGATCGAGCGCGGCGCGTTGTAGACCGGGTCGCCGCCAAGGATGAACAGCTGCTTGATCCGACCCGCTTCGATCTCGCTCGCGAGCTGCAGGATGCTGCTGTTGCGCCCAGCCTTCGGCATTTCGCGCACGAGCATCGTGGTGCCGACGTTCTGTAACGCGTTGTTCATCGCGTAGACCATCAACTGCACCACCACCGGCTGATGCGGTCCGGCGACGACCAGGCTCGCGCCTGGTTTGCTGAGTAAATCCTGCGCCGCTTCTTCGAGCCAGCGCTCGTCGTATTTCTCGGCCTTTTCCGGCGCCTTGAGCGTGATCAGCACCGACGACAAACCCGGGTCCTTGGTCGCCACCGCGATCTTGGTCGCAAGCGCGTGCGTGATCCCGGGGATCTGGCTCGCCGGAAAACGCAACCGGTGATCGGCCATCGCCCCGGTGATCGTAAAACGATTTTCCACCACGTAGAGGCGGTTCATCGAATCTTTCGCCTCACGCACCCGGCGGCGCGCGGTGAACCTGCGGACCGAGGCGAGATCGCCGTCGCCGCAATTCAGGAAATCGCTGTCGAGCGCGAGAATGACGTCCGCCTTGTCGAACTGCGGGATCATCCGCGCGTTCGGGCCGAAGGTCATCTCGGTCGAGAAATGCTGCGCCTCGCTCAGCAGCGGGTCGTAAACGCACCAGCGCATCTTCGGGAACTGCTTTTGCAGTTCCGTCCGCAGCCGCTCGCGGGTTGGAGAATGCGTTTCCTCGACGAGGAAAGCGAGACTCGCGCCGCCGTTGGCCGCCATCTGCGGCCGCAACTCGGCGAGATATTTCTCAAAGCTGGCGCGATCGGAAAGTTTGTTTTGCCTAACGAAACGCTGCGAGCGCGACGGATCGTAGAGATCAAGAATCGAGGCCTGCGCGAAGGCATCGGTCGCGCCGTTGCTCTCAGGATGATTCGGGTTGCCCTCGATCTTGATCGGGCGGCCATCGACCGTCGCAACCACCAACGGCATCGCGCCGGAGCGCCGCGGCATCGCAGTCGAGTAATAAAGGAACTTCCCGGGGATGACCCACTCCGCGCTCTTCGTGAAGGGCACGAGATGCATTTCCGGTTTACGGCAGCTGCTCAGGCCAAAACCGGCGAGCGCCATCGATGCGCCCATCAGTTTCAGAAAACTGCGGCGCGAAACTTCGTCACCCTCGATCTCCGCCGCGCCCGCGGGGAATTCCCGCTCGAGCCAGCCGCGAAATTCCGGCGTGTCGCTCAGTTCACCGACGCCGCGCCAATATTGTTTCCCGGTCAGATCAGGAGCCGGATGTTGGAGAACGCGTTTCATCGGTGGCACCCCTGACAATTTGTTGGCGGGTTCACATTCCAACGCTGTTTCAGCGTCAGCCCGATCTCGCGCTGCGTAAGGTGTTTTTTCTTCGTCCAATCCTCTTTCACCCCGGCCGGCTGTCCGTATTTTGCGACGAACGCCGCCGGCTGCACATCATCCGGTTTCCAATCCAGGTTCGTGATCTGGTCCTCTGGGCGGAGGAAATTTTCCGGCGCGCGATGGCACTCGAGACACCAGGCCATGCTATGCGGCTTCGCGTGGTAGACGACCGACATGTGATTCACCGGCCCGTGGCAGCTGTAGCAGCTGATCCCGCGGTTCACATGCGCGGAGTGATTGTAATAAACGTAATCCGGCGTGCGATGGATCTGCACCCACGGTACCGGCTGACCCGTCGTCCAGCTATCGCGAACCGGTTGCAGCTTCGGGTTCTCCTTTTGAATCTGCGTATGGCAGTTCATGCAAACCTGCGTGTCGGGAATATTCGAGTGCGCGCCAAGCTCGACTGCGTTGTGGCAATATCGGCAATCCATCCCGAGCTGTGTGACGTGGAGATCGTGCGGGAACGGCACCGGCTGCACCGGCATGTAACCGACGCGCGTGTATTTCGGCGTGTCGTAATACCAGGTCGCGCCGACCAGCGCCGTGACCAGCACGATTCCGCAGATCGTGATTTTGAGTGGGAGCCAGTTCGTCCAGCGCGGGAAAAAATTCGCCATACGATCAGCGGAGACTACTGCGGCCGGAAACGGACCGCCAGTTGGTCAACGCAGGAGCTGGAATTGATGAGCAGGTCGACTTCAGAAGTGGGACAGATTGAGTGAAAGAGGCGTGGCGAGAGTGCGGCCATTCTATGAACCGGCGTTTGCTTGGCAAATTTTTTTGAACGCGAACGAAAGATTTTCTGTCGGCAGACGAAATTTGCCTAACGAGAAGCCGGCGGATAGGCCGGGCCGGCATAGACGCTGAAGGTAATCGCGCGCTCCGCACCACGATTGGAGAATTTATGCGGCGTCTCCGCGGGCACGAGCACCGCGGCGCCGGTCTGGAGCGTCGTTGTTTCCTCCGCGACCTCCGCGGTCACTTCGCCTTGGAGAACCACGAGCGTCTGATCGCTCTCGCGGTGCAGGCTGGGGCGCTCGCTGCTCGCTTCGCCTGGCTCCAGCGTCATCAGCGCGGTCTGGCTGCGCCCGGTCGTGTGCAGAATCTTGAAGCCGGTCCCGGCCGCGAAAAGTTGCGTCGCATTCATTGCGAAAGAATTCGCAACGGAAGCGGCTCCCGCATGTAGCCAAAATGCGCCAACTGGGCGCTGCCCCGCCTAACGACTGCTCCGTACCGCGGTCGCTAATCCCAGACGAGGCTGAAAAGACTTCCCCGAAATTGCCGGTGCACGGTCTCGAAATTGGCCTTCAACGCCACCGTGCGGAAACGCACCTGGGTGTCGCCGAGATCAACGACGAGCAGGTTCGCCAGGTATTGCTGGCCGGCGAATTTATACCCGATCGTCACCCCGTAGGTCTCCTGCTGGCGGATGCGGAGCGGGCTGATTTCTTCCTCGACCAGCACGGGCTCGAGCGCGTCCGGCGGGAGCGCCGCGAAGGCAGCGGCCTGCAGTTGCTTCCTTGTCGGCTCGTCAAAAACCTGGGGTGCCGGCAGCGGCGCCTGCTGCATCGTCGACTGGGCCTGCGAAATATCGGACGGACGCACGCGCAGCCCGGCAGAATCGCCGGTACAAGTCCAGCCGCGCGGCGGAGCATAGTGCACGGCGTGGCCATCCTGCTGGAAGCGGATCTGTTTGAAGACCGCGCCTTCCAGAGTTCGCGTCTCCTCGATCGGGGTAAAATCGATCGGACCCGCCACGGCCGGGAACTGGCCCGCGAGGAGCAAAGCGAGAGTCGTTAGGCAAAGGCGCATCGGTCTGAAGAAACTTCTGCGGCAGCGCCGCCGTCCCCGGGAGAATGGTAAAACCCGGAGCAGACGACGCCGGCCGCACTGACGGACTTAGCAGCTTATATGCCGCCGTTTTCCCGCTCCCGGCGAGCGAGAAGATTCCGCGCCTGCAACACGAGTTTTTCTTCCTCCGGGAGGAGGTGCGCGCCGACGGAAGCGTCGAGGAATTTCTCCGCTTCCTCCTTTTGACCCGCGGCCGCGAGGATCACGCCGTAATAGGCGCCAACAGACGGATCCTTGAGCTGCTCCGGTGTCAGCCCCTGCATTACTTTCAGCGCCGCCGGCACTTCGCCATTCTGGAAAAGTCCGAACGCGTAAGTGGAGGCAAAGGCCGGGTTCTTCGGCTGCGCTTCGTGGAGGTCGTGCGCGAGCGCGCGGGCTTTCGCCGGCTCGGCGTGCAGGAGGAGCGCGATCTGTGCGTAATTATTTTTCACCAGCGCATCCTCCGGCAGCACATCGACCAGCCGGGTCAGCGTCCGGTAAAGCCCCGCCGAGTCGCGTTCCTTCGCGTAGTAATTATAGAGCGCCTGCAGCGATTGCTGCTGCGTCTGCGGCAGGTCGGCGAGCAGCCAGAGCGCGGCCACGCCTTTTTCCGGCCAGCGCCATTGAAAAGCGAGCTTCTGCAACATGTCGAGCCGCTGCGGATCGTTCTCCGCTTTCACCACCGCGTCCGCCCAATCCCGGTCGCGCGCATCTTCTTTCCCGGTCTCGTGATCGACCTTCGCGGAGAGCGCGAGCCGGAGCGATTCCACCCGCGCCCACGAGCCGCGCCCGAGCATTGCCCGAAGCGCCGTCCAATCGCGCAACTGCACATACGAATCCGCGAGGCCAAGCCGGAGCGTGAGGCTGTCGTGCATTTCCGGCGGGAGCCGCTTGCTCCAATCCATCGCGAGAAGCGCCAGACCATGCGCGTTCATCCAGCTGATCAATTGCGTCGCCCGCTCTGCCGAGCCGGCCGATTCCGTCTGAAACCGATCCAGCGCCGCGGCGAAACCCGGATCGCTAAATTGCCGCAAAATCCCAAGCGCGAGCAACCGGTCAGCCGGCAGCGCTTCCGGCGCGGCGTCGAGCTCTTTCGCGAGGCTGATACTCTCCGCAGCGTCCTGCCGACGGAGCGCGTTGTTCAGCAGAATATGCAGCGCATCGAGCCGAACTTTCGGCGTCGTTTTCAAGCGCGAGGCAGTCGCGTGACCGGCGGCGCGCTCCGCTTCGTCGTCGGAGCGGAGCTGGAATTCCGCGAGCTCGAGCGCGCGGTTAAGATCGTTAGGCGCGAGCGCCGCCGCTTCGCGCAGATGCGCGCCGGCGGTGGCGAGATCGTTTTTCGTCAGCGCCACTTTCGCGGCCGCGGACTGGAATTCGGCATTCTTCTGCGCGGCCGGCGGCACCGCCGCGAGCGCCTCGCCGGCAATCCCCGGCTGCGAGAAATGGAGCGCCGTATTTGCCAGCGCCAGGCGATCGGGCAACGAACCGGGATCGATCGCGAGCGCGCGGCGGCGCCATTCAATCGCCTGGTCGCTCCCCTGTTTCTCCGCGATATCGGCGAGGGTGCGGCAGGCATCGGCGCTCCCGTCGTCGAGGTAATAAGCCCGCTGCGCGGCGAGCGAAGACCAGCGCATGTCGCCCTTGTCGAAGGCGACGTGGGCCTGGTGCATCAGCTTGCGTTCCTGCCAGCGGACATAGCCCCAGCGCCCGCCCCAGATGATCGCCACGAGCAGGCAGAGCCCGAGGATAATGCCTAACGACAGGCGGATGTAGACCCGCTCCGTCTTGCGCAAAGTGATCTCGCGGGGGTCGTCAGGAAGCGGCATCTCGAGTTCGTTAGGCTGGCGCCGCGGGTGGCGTCAGGGCGCGCAAGCTGCTAGGAAAATAGCATGTCCCATTCCACCGCGGAAGTCCGGGTGCCTGCTCCGCGCGCCGGCGCGGGGCCCTCCTCCTTCTCGTGGCCGACCGCACTCGCGGCGCTCGCGTTTTTATTCCTTTGGCTCGAGCTGATCCGGCAGCTCGCCAGCGAGTGGTCGCTCAATCCGCAATATGGCTACGGCTGGACGGTGCCGTTTCTCGCCGCGTTCCTGGTTTGCCTTCGCTGGTCGCGGCGGCCCGCTTCGGCACCGGCAAACTTTCGCGACTTCACGATCGCGCTCGTTCTCCTCGCCGCGCTGGTGCTTTTCCCCGCGCGCCTCGTCGCGGTCGCGAATCCGGACTGGCGTTTGCTCGACTGGATCATGGCGCTCGCGGTGGTCGCGATCTCGTTAGGCGCGCTCTCCCTCGCCGGCGGCTGGCCCACGCTGCGGCACTTCGCCTTTCCGATTTTGTTCTTCCTCGTCGCGGTGCCGTGGCCGGTGCAGTTCGAGCAGTTCGTGGTGCAGCACCTCATGCGCGCCGACGCCGCGATCACGATCGGGCTGCTGAATTTCATCGGCACGCTCGCGGTGCAGCACGGCAACGTGATCGAGCTCAGCACCGGCCAGGTCGGGATCGATGACGCCTGCACCGGCGTGCGCTCGCTTCAGGCAACGCTCATGGTCGCGCTTTTTCTCGGCGAATTTTACCGGATGAATTTCCGGCGGCGCGCGCTCCTGGTGGTCGCGGGCGGGGCGATCGCGTTCGTCTGCAACATCGGGCGCACTTTTCTGCTCTGCGAAGTCGCGGCCAGCGACGGCATCGCCGCGATCGAGCGCTGGCACGATCCGGCTGGGTTCACCATTCTCGGCATCTGTCTTTTTGTGCTTTGGGGTTTGAGCCTCTGGCTGCAACCGGTGCCCGGCACCGCTGCTGCGAAACCTCCGCCATCGAAGCTGCATTTCTCTGCCGGCTGGTCGCTCGCGTTGCTCGTCTGGCTCGGGCTCGCCGAGATCGCCGTCGCCGCCTGGTATGCGCCGCGCGCCGCGGAAGTGGTCGCGCCCTGGACGATCACTTGGCCCACTGGCGAGCCAAATTATCAGGCCCAGCGGATCCCCGCCGCGGCCGAGGAACTCTTGCGCTACAACGAAGGCGGCGCCGCGACCTGGCGCTCCGCCGACGATCGCGTCTGGATGATGTATTCCTTCCACTGGCTCCCCGGCCGGACCGCCGCGCTTTTCGTGAAGAATCATCGACCGGATATTTGTTTGCCGGCGAGCGGCCTAACGATGGTGCAGGAAAGCGGGGTTCATCGCGTCAACGTGCGTGACCTCTCTCTGCCGATCCGGAGTTACCGGTTCAATGATCGCGGACATCCGCTGCACATTTTTTATTGCTACTGGGATGGCCGCTCCAGCTACGCGAACGACGCGGATGCCGCGGCGGAAGATTGGACCGCGCGCGGTCGTCTGCACGCGGCGTGGGCGGGCAAGCGCGAGCTTGGCGCGCGCATGTTCGAGCTCGCCGTCTGGGGTTACACAAACGACGCGGAAGCGCACGCGGCCCTGCAGCGGGAGCTGGAGAAAATCGTGCAGGACGGCTAAAGTCCCGACACGCTCTTTTGAACATGTTGTTTGCGCTTTTGGTGCGCTGAAACGATTGTCGTCGGTGGCTTCCACCAACGGCAAAACTCCCCGCTCTCTGGCCCCAGCCGAGGCCGAGTGCATCGCGATTCGCGGGGCGCGCCAGAACAATCTCAAAGGCTTCGACCTCAACCTGCCGCTCGGGCAATTAACCGTCGTCACCGGCCCGAGCGGGAGCGGCAAATCGAGCCTCGCCTTCGACACGATTTACGCCGAAGGCCAGCGTCGTTACGTCGAGACTTTCAGCCCGTATACCCGGCAATTTCTCGACCGGATGGATAAGCCGCGCGTCGACGAAATTCGCGGCATCCCGCCCGCGATCGCGATCGAGCAATCGAACCCGGTAAAGAGCTCACGCTCCACCGTCGGGACGATGACGGAAATCAACGATTACCTGAAGCTGCTCATGCCGCGCGTGGCGCGCGCCTTTTGCCCGCAATGCGGCCGCGAGATCCGTCCCGAAACCGCGAAGTCGATCGCCGATGAAATCAGCGCGAACAATTTTGAAAAAACGGGCCTGATCACCTTCTGGGTCGCCGTCCCGCCGAAGACCGAACCCGCTGATTTTTTCGCCTTCCTTCAGCAGCAGGGCTACCTCCGCATCTGGCTCGACGGCGAGGTCGTCCGCGCGGATACCGACCGCAAAAATCTCAAGCTCGGCGCGCGCGTCCAGGTCATCCAGGATCGTCTCACGATCAACGAAGAATCCCGCGCCCGGCTCGTGGAATCGCTTGAGACCGCGCTCCGTTTTGGCAAGGACCGGATCAATTTCATCGATCTCGAAACCAAGGAAGCGCACCCGTATTCCACCGGCTGGCATTGCGCCCATTGCGACCTCGATATTCGCCCGCCGACCCCCGGACTTTTCAGCTTCAACAATCCGTTAGGCGCGTGTCCGGAATGTCGCGGCTTTGGGCGCACGATTGCGGTCGATTACACGCGCGCGATTCCCGATCGCTCGCTCTCGATCGCGAAGGGCGCGGTCCGCGTTTTTCGCGGCGAAGAGATGGGCGAATCGCAAAAGGACCTCCTCCGCGCCTGTGCCCGCGAAGAGATCGACGTCCGCCTCCCGTTCGAAGAGTTGCCGAAGTGCGACCAGGATTTCGTGATCAATGGCGAAAAGGGCGCGGGCGGTTACAGCGAGGAAGATTACGAGAGCGATCGCTGGTACGGCGTGAAGGGCTTCTTCAAATGGCTCGAGAGCAAGACCTACAAAATGCACGTGCGCGTGCTCCTCAGCCGCTATCGCGCCTACACCACCTGCCCGAGTTGCCAGGGTGGTCGTTTCCAGCCGGAGACGCTGAATTACCGGCTCGTTAGGCAGGATGGAATCGCCTTCACTTTGCCGGAGATCGCCGCCCTTCCCGTGACCGAGGCGCGCGATTTTCTTACCAGCCTCGCGCTTCCGCCTAACGACTCCGGCGCCGCCATGCTCCGGGGCGAGATCGTCACGCGGCTGAGCTACCTCTGCGAAGTCGGGCTCGGCTATCTCACGCTCGATCGTTCTACCCGCACGCTGAGCGGCGGCGAAGTGCAGCGGGTCAACCTCACCACCTGTCTCGGCGCCTCGCTCGTGAACACGCTTTTCGTGATGGACGAGCCGAGCGTCGGGCTCCATCCGCGCGACGTCGGCCGGCTCGTCCGGGTAATGAAAAACCTGCGCGACAAAGGCAACACCCTGCTCGTGGTCGAACACGAAGAAGCGATCATTCGCGCCGCCGATCACCTGCTCGACATCGGCCCCGGCCGCGGCGAGCAAGGTGGCGAGCTCGTTTTCCAAGGGACGCTGAACGAGATGCTGGGGAGCGCACGCGCTGAGAGAAAGTCCGCAATGGCGAGGGCGCCATCGCCGGCACGCGAGGCGCGTGCGCTCCCCAGAATTCCCTCACCGCCGACTACCTCACCGGCCGCAAAAGCATCCCGGTTCCCAAAACCCGCCGCGAAGCCGCCCACGCGCTTCGGATCAAAGGCGCGACCGAGCACAACCTCCAAAACCTCGATGTCGAGATTCCGTTAGGCGTTTTCACCTGCGTCACCGGCGTTTCCGGTTCCGGCAAATCGACCCTGATCCACGACGTCCTCTACAAAAATCTCCTGCGCGCCCGCGGCGAGCAGGGCGAGGAAGCCGGCGCCTGCAAAAGCGTCACCGGTGCACATCGCGTCGGCCAGATCGTGATGGTCGACCAGGCGCAACTTTCCCGCACCCCGCGTTCCACGCCGATCCTTTATCTCGGCGTCTACGACCGGGTCCGCGAGCTCTTCGCCGGCCTCCCGGAAGCTATGGCGCAAGGCCTGACCGCGAGCGCGTTTTCCTTCAACTCCGGAAGCGGCCGCTGCGAGCGTTGCGGCGGCACCGGGTTCGAGAAAATCGAGATGCAATTCCTGAGCGATCTCTACGTCCGCTGCGCGGAGTGCGAGGGAAAACGCTTCCAGCCGCACGTGCTGAAAGTGAAGCTCGAAGGCCGCTCGATCCACGACATCCTCGAGCTCACGGTGAGCGAGGCGGTCGCGCTTTTCCGTTCGTTAGGCGAAGAAAAGACGCTCGCGGAACCGCTCGCGATCCTGGAGGAAGTCGGGCTCGGCTACGTCCGGCTCGGGCAGCCGTTAAACACCCTTTCCGGCGGCGAGTCGCAGCGCTTGAAACTCGTTAGGCATCTCGCCGACAGCGGCGCCGATCCGACGAAGCGCGGCGATCTTTTCATCTTCGACGAACCGACCACCGGACTGCATTTCGACGACGTCGCGCTGCTCGTTAGGCTGTTCCAGCGGCTCGTAGAGGCCGGCAACTCGATCGTCGTGATCGAGCACAATCTGGAAGTGATGAAGTGCGCCGATTGGATCATCGACCTCGGCCCCGAGGGCGGCGAAGAGGGCGGCCAATTGGTCGCCGCCGGCACGCCCGAAGCCGTCGCGAAAATCGCAAACTCTCATACGGGACGCTACCTCGCGGTCATCCTGAGCGGAGTCCCGCCACTGCGGGACGCAGTCGAAGGATCCCGTGGAGTTGCCGTGAAGCCCTCGCGACTGGAGCACGAAGAATTCCCAGAAACCCCACGGGATCCTTCGACTCCGCTGCGCTTCGCTCAGGATGACGATGTGGCGCTCGCGGCGGAGACTCCGGCGGTTTACGGTGCCTCGCTTCGCGAGCGCGCAATCGCGATCTATGGCGCTCGCGAGCACAACCTCAAAAACATCAGCCTAACGATCCCGCGTGATCAGATGGTCGTGATCACCGGCCTCAGCGGCTCGGGCAAATCGACCATCGCTTTCGACCTCCTGTTCGCGGAAGGCCAGCGCCGGTTTCTCGACAGCATGTCGCCCTACGCGCGGCAATTTGTCGAGCAGCTTGAAAAGCCCGATGTCGACCTGATCGAAGGTCTCCCGCCCACCGTCGCGATCGAGCAGCGGGTCACACGCGGCGGCGGAAAATCAACCGTCGCGACGGTTACGGAAGTTTACCATTTCCTCCGACTTCTCTTCGCGAAAACCGGCACGCAGTATTGCCCGGATTGCGATCTGCCGGTCGAGAAACAGACGCTCGCCGCGATCGTGAAAGAGCTCGAAGCCGCCGCGCGTCGCGGACCGCTCAAGGTCCTGGCGCCGCTCGTGAAGGCGAGAAAGGGTTTCCACACCGAAGTGGCGCGCTGGGCCGAGCGCCAGGGCTTCGACACGCTCTATGTCGACCGCGAGCTGATCCCGATCCGGCAATTTCAAAAGCTCGAACGTTTCAAGGAACACACCATCGATGCCGTGGTCGGCGAGATCGACGCGAAGCGGATCCTCAAGGCGCGCAATCTCGTGCAGCGCGCGCTCCAGATCGGCCGCGGCACCGCGCATCTGCTCGACGCGAAAAATCGCCTCACGGTGATGAGCACGGAGATGAGTTGCCCGGGTTGTGGGCGCGCTTTCGAAGAGCTCGACCCGCGTTTGTTTTCCTTCAACTCGCCGCACGGCTGGTGCGAGACCTGCAACGGGTTCGGCGAAATCTGGAACGAAAAAGTGCAACGCGCCGAGGAGGAAACCGGCGACTCGCAGCTTGAGAACGAAATGAGCGCCGAGCGGCAGTTCGAGTCGGTCGAGGAAGGCGAGTCGGTCCCCTGCCCCGATTGTCACGGCTCCCGCCTGAACCCGGTCGCGCGGCACGTGCGGCTTCAGGGAAAAACGATCGATGAATTCGCCGCGCGCTCCGCGGCCGAGGCGCTCACGCTCGTCGGCGAGCTGCGTTTTCGCGGCAACCAGAAAGTGATCGCGGCGGATCTCGTGCCGGAGATAGAACAGCGGCTCCGCTTCATGGAAAATGTCGGGCTCGGGTATCTTGCGCTCGGGCGTTCCGCGAAGACTTTAAGCGGCGGTGAATCGCAGCGCATCCGGCTCGCCGCGCAGCTCGGCTCAAATCTTCGCGGCGTCCTTTACGTGCTCGACGAGCCGACGATCGGACTGCATTCGCGCGACAACGAGCGGCTCCTCGAAACGCTCACTGCGCTGCGCGAAAAAGGAAATTCGCTGGTCATCGTCGAGCACGACGAAGAGACGATGCGCCGAGCCGATCACATCATCGATCTCGGCCCGGGCGCCGGCATTCACGGCGGCGAAGTCGTCGCCGCGGGGACGTTGCGCGACATCAAGGAAGTGACGGAATCCCAGACTGGCCGTTGCCTGCGCGAACCGCTTTGCCATCCGGTGCGGAAATCGAGGAGATCGTTAGGCGAGGTCGAGCATTGGCTCGAGATCCGCGATGCGCACGCGAATAATCTGAAGCACGTCGACGTGAAATTTCCGATCGGCCGGCTCTCGGTCATCACCGGGATTTCCGGCTCGGGAAAATCGACGCTCATGCGCTCAGTCTTGCTCCCCGCGGTGCAGCAGGCGCTCGACCGGAAACGGAAAGGCGAACTCGCCATCCGTGGCGCGGAATTCCTCGAGACAATCTACGAGGTCGACCAATCGCCGATCGGCAAAACCTCGCGCTCCACGCCCGCGACTTACATCAAAGTCTTCGATGAAATCCGGAGCCTCTTCGCGCAGCTCCCGGTCTCGCGCGTGCGCGGCTACACCGCGAGTCGCTTTTCCTTCAACACCGAGGGCGGACGCTGCGAAACCTGCAGCGGGCAAGGCGTGCTCAAGCTCGAGATGAGCTTCCTCCCGAGCAGCTATGTGCCGTGCGAAGATTGCGGCGGGAAACGCTACAACGCGCAGACGCTCGAGGTGCTCTACCACGACCGGAGCATCGGCGACGTGATGGAGATGACGATCGCGCAGGCTGCGGAATTCTTTGCCGCGAATCAGAAGATCGCGCGTCCGCTCGGACTGCTCGTCGAGACCGGTCTCGGCTATCTGAAACTCGGCCAGCCAAGCCCAACCCTGAGCGGCGGCGAAGCGCAACGGCTCAAGCTCGCGACCAAATTAACCCGCGGCGTTTCGCGCGCGGCAAACGAGCGCATCCGCAAAATGCGCACGCCGAAATCGACGCTCTATTTGTTGGAGGAGCCGACCATCGGCCTGCACATGGCCGACGTGGAGTTGCTCCTCAACGTGATCCATCGCCTGGTCGATGACGGGAACACGGTGATCGTGATCGAGCACAACCTGAGCGTGATCGCGGAAGCCGATTACGTCGTCGATATCGGGCCGGAAGCGGGTTCGTTAGGCGGCGAAGTGGTCGCGGCCGGGACGCCGGAAGAGGTGGCGCAGAACCGGCTGAGCCGGACCGCGCCGTTCCTGCGCGAAGTGCTCGCGCAAGGTCGCGAAATGGAAGACAAGCCGAAGGCGCTTCCACGGAAAGCGCGCGGGAAAAAAGCGACTCTGTCATCCTGAGCGAAGCGCAGCGGAGTCGATGGATCCCGCCGGGCTTCCCGTAAGTTCCGTCTGCCCGACCCATCCCGTTATCGAATCTTCCCAGCAACTCCACGGGATCCCTCGGCTGCGCTCGAGATGACAGATTTGCCGCCCCTGCGTTTCCCCGCTGGTTGCCGCCTTTCCGTTCTTCGCGGAAACTCGCCCGCGCATGCTCGGCTACTTCCTCGACGACTTCGATCCGTTTATTTTCCACCTCTACGGGAACTACGGGCCGCGCTGGTACGGCTTTGCCTATGTCATGGCGTTTCTCCTCGGGTTTCTGCTCCTGCGTCGGCTCGCCCGGCGCGGCTACACGCAGCTCCGCCCCGACCAAGTCGGCGACTTCATCACCTGGGGCGCGCTCTTCGGCGTGATGCTCGGCGGGCGGCTCGGCTACGTCCTGTTTTACCGTCCCGATATGCTGCGCGATCCGCTCTCGATTTTTCGAATCTGGGAAGGCGGCATGTCGAGCCACGGCGGAATGCTCGGGTTAATCGCGTTCACCTTTTACTACGCGTGGCGCCACAAAATTTCGTGGACCAATCTCGGCGACAACCTCGTGGTCGTGGCGCCGATCGGCTTGTTCTGCGGACGCTGCGCGAACTTCATCAACGGCGAACTCTACGGGCGCCTAACGAACGTCCCGTGGGCGATGCTTTTCCCGAAGGAAATCCTCGAGCGCGGGAACAGCGCTGAGGCCGATCGTGCCCTCCTCGCCGCGCAAACCGTCGCGCCCAGCCTAACGACTCCGGAGGAAATCGTCAGTGGGCTCCAGAGCCATCCGCTCCTCCGCGAGAAGCTGCATCTCATCCTCACCCCGCGGCATCCGTCGCAGATCTACGAAGCACTGCTCGAGGGCGTTTTGCTCTTCGGCATTCTATGGCTGGTCCGCACGCGCACGCGCGCGCCGAACGGAATTCTGACCGGACTTTTCTTCGTCTGTTACGCGATTTTCCGGATCGTGGTGGAATATTTCCGCGAACCGGACGCGTCGCTCATCGCCGGTTTCACCCGCGGTCAGTTCTTCTCTTTTTTCCTCGTCGCGATCGGGCTCGCCTTCATCATTGTCGGGCTGATTCGCAACCGCCAATCGAGCCCGATTTTCCAGAAAACCCGGGCGCCGATCTAGCCGCGCCGGTTGCATCTCCGGCTTTCGTTTCGCGCCAGTTCCGCTATGACTAACCGCTGATGATGGACCTTTTTTCCCCGGGCTTGCTCGCGGCCGGCGGGCTCGTGTTTTCCTTCGAGCACGCGACGCCGGCGGGGAAAGCCGTGCTCGCGTTTCTCGGGGTCGGTTCGATTTTTAGCTGGGCGGTGATGGTCACGAAAATGCGCGTGATCCAGTTCGCGCGGAAACAGACCGGGCGTTTTCTCGCCGCCTTCCGGCAGGATCGGCAGCCGCTCCGGTTGTTTGAATCGAGCGTCCGTTTTCCCGGCTCGCCGGTGTTCAAAGTTTACCGCGCCGGTTGCGAAGAGTTGACTTTTCACCTCCTCGGCTCGGCGGAAATGGACGAAACGTTTCGCGCGCGACTCGAGATCGCGGACAAAATCACGCCCGGCGCAAATGCACTCGGTCAACGCCGCGATGGAACGTGCGGTCGGCGAGACCGCGCTGAAGCTGGAATCGCAGATGATTCTGCTCGCGACCGCGGTCAGCGGCGCGCCGTTTCTGGGATTGTTAGGCACGGTCTGGGGCGTGATGGATACGTTCACCGGCGTGGCCGAAGCGGGCTCCGCAAATCTCGCGGCGATGGCGCCGGGCGTTTCGGGTGCGCTGATCACGACCGTCACCGCGCTCTGCGTCGCGATCCCGGCGATGTTTGGCTACAATTTTCTCGTCACCAGCATCCGCGCGATGACGGTGGAGATGGATAATTTCGCGGCCGAGCTCGCCTCCGAGTTCGAGCACAAATACGTCGAGCACGGCACACGTCCGTCGGAGTTCCGTCGATGAAGCCGAGAATCTCTGAGGAAAACAGGAACGCAGGAACCGGTTTGGTTCCTGAAAATTTTCCTGCGTTCCTGCTTTCCTGAGCGATCCCATGCGCCGCTATTCCACCCGCAACTCGCTTTCGACGCTCTCGGAGATCAACATCACTCCGCTGCTCGATCTCGCGTTCGTGCTCCTGATCATTTTCATGATCACCACCCCGCTGCTGGAGAACTCGAAGACGCTGATCATTCCCTCGAGCGGCACGACGAACGCGCCGATCAATCCCGCCGCCGTCCAGACTCTCTCGATGGATCGCAACGAAGTCGTTAGGCTAAACGAGGAAGTGATCGACGCCGCGGCGTTGCCCGCGCGGCTGGTCGCGTTGAAAGAAGCCGACCCGAATGTCGCGGTGGTCATCCGCCCCGATCGCGATTTGCCGGTGCAGAAACTGGTGAACCTAATGGACGCCTTGCAGCGCGCCGCGATCACCAAGGTCGGCATCGCGACGCAGGAAGAAACGCCGGGGCGATGACCCGCGACGCGCGTTTCTGGCGCAACGTTACGATCGTCGGGCTGGTCCACGTCGTGGTCCTGCTCGGGCTGCTTTGGTGGAGCCGCTCCGCAGCGAGGCCGAAGCCGAAAGAGATCGTCTGGATGGAAGGTGGCGCGGGTGCGAGCGGCGGGGCCACCCCTGAGCCGGCTGCCGCGGCAAAAACACCGGAACCCGAGAACACCCCGGAGCCCACGCCTAACGAGTCCCCGGAGGAGGCACCCACACCGGAAGTGCAGCCGACGGCGAAGAGCGAAATCGAGATCCCCACCGCGACGGAAACCGCTACGCCAACGCCAACTCCGACGCCGACACCAACACCGAGGCCAACCGAAACCCCCACCCCAAAGCCGACTCCAAAACACACCCCCAAGCCAACGCCTTCGCCCACCCCCAAAAAAAAGAAAACCCCGAAGCCGACTCCCACCGCGACCCCGAAGAAAAAGGCCACGCCCAAACCGAAACCCACGCCGGACGATGAAGAGGACGACGCGACGGCGAAAAAGAAGGCGCTCGCCAAAAAAGCGTTAGGCAAGGAGGACGCGAGCGCGGAAGAATCGCCCGCGAAAAAATCGACGAAGAAAGCGACTGCCGCGGGCGATGGCGAGGGTGAAGGAACCGCTGGCGAAGGCGGCTCCGGCGGTCACGGCAAAGGCGCCGGTGGTGCCTCAGAATTCGGCTGGTATGGCGGCATGCTCCACGACCGTTTCTACAGCGAATGGGTGCAACCGACCTCGGTCATGCACAGCGCGAAGTTGTCCGTCCTGCTCCGGATTCGGATCACGAAAGAAGGCCGCATTTCCGACTACTCGATCGCGAAATCCTCCGGCAATCCGGTGGTCGACGACTCGGTCACGGCCGCCGCCGCGCGGGTGAAACAGGTCGACCCGTTGCCGGCAGGATTGGGCGACGAATATTATGACGTGAACATCAACTTCGAATTAAGTTCCGGCCAATGAGAGCAATTTTGCGAACCAGTTTAGCGGCGATTTTTTGCCTAACGACAGCAGCCCAACTCGCGCTAGGCGCTGAGGACGTGCCGACGATCACAGTCAGCAAAGGCGACCGAATCAGCGTCAACGTCGCCGGCCTCACCGGCGGTGAAGGCGCGAGCGCGACGACAATCGTGCAAAAGGACCTGACGCTTTCCGGCCAGATCAACCTCAGCGGCGCGGGCGCTTCCTATGTCGTGAAAGGAACAGCCGAAGGCGGCAGCCTCCAGGGCCAGGTGGTCGATCACAGCGGCGGCACCGTGCTTTCGAAAACCTACAACGGGACCGCGAGCAGCACCGCGCATCAGTTCGCGAACGACATCATCGAGACGCTGACCGGGAGCAAGGGTCTCGCCGGAAGCAAAATCGCTTTCATCGCCACCCGCAGCGGGAAGAAGGAAGTCTATGTCGCAAACTACGACGGCAGCAACGTGCGCCAGCTCACGCATGACAACACGATCAGCGTGCATCCTTCGCTCAGCCCGGGCGGCGGCCGGATCGCCTACACCGGTTATCAGAGCGGTTACGCGGATGTTTACGTGATCGATCTCGCGAGTGGTGCGCGGAACCGGATCGTGAATTTCCCGGGCACGAACAGCGGCGCGGAATTTTCGCCGGACGGCGGGCGAATTGCCCTAACGATAAGCAAAGACGGCAATCCTGAACTCTACACGGTGAGCGCAAGCGGCGGCGGTGCGCGGCGGCTGACTCATTCGCGCGGGGTGGAGTCGAGCCCGACGTGGTCGCCGAGTGGAGATGAAATCATCTATTCGTTCGACAACAAAGGCGGGCCGCAACTTTACCGGGTCTCGGCCAGCGGCGGCGAAGGCCGGCCGCTCTCGACCGGCTACGGCTATTGCACCGAACCAAGCTGGTCGCCGGATGGGAAAAAAATCGCGTTCAACGTGCGTTCGGGCGGCGAGTTTCAGATCGTGGTGATGGATCTCGCGGGGGGCGGCAAACGGACCGTCGGCACGGGCGAAGACCCAGCCTGGGGACCGGATTCGCGGCACCTGATTTTCGCCGAAGGCGGTACGCTCTACATGGTCGACACCGTGAGCAGCCAGAAAACAAAAGTGCTCGGCGGGCTCGGGAAAATCACTGAGCCGAGCTGGAGTCGTTAGGCACGGCACGCCGCGCGCAGAGCGCGATTGTTAGGCCGACAAAGAAAAGGTGCGACGCGAGATCGCTGAACGTGGAAACCGGATTGTGTTTGAACTTCGGCGCCCGGGAAAGCGGGAGAACGACCCAGTTCATCAGGAAATAAATCGCGGCTCCATACAGTGGCCCACAAAGCATCGCCTGCCGGGTCAGCACCGGTAAAACCCGAGCCGCCGCGTTGTAGAGAGCTGCGAAAATGAGCGCGATCAGAAAGTGCAAACCGACGCCGAGCGCCGCGGTCGTTAGGCCGCCCTGAAAGGAACTGACCCCGAGCAACCCGCTCGCAATCGCCTGCGGCACGCGAATAAAAGGCACGGCCGAGCGCCAGTGATTGAAGGTCAGCGCAAAGGCGAGATCGAGCGCGCCCGCAATGAGCCCGCCCCACAAAATTGCCGCGAAAATCCCCGAACGGTCTCTTGAAGGCGTTATCACCTTCGGAGTCTATAACAGCGCGAGGGATTTGCCTTCACGTTGCGCGACCTGATCGAGCGTGCATTGCCGCGGCGACTTGTCCTTGCGCCAGCGCACGATCTTTGTGCCGTGCCGGAAACGGCCGCCGGTGAAATGATCGTAGGTCACTTCCACGACGATCTTCGGTTCGACCGGTTCCCATTCCGCGCTCCGCTCGGTGCTCCAGCGGCTCGGACCACCCGGCGCGTCGCCGGTGAAACCGGGAGCCTTCTTCAGCGCTTCGAACTTTTTCGTCAGCGCCGGTTTCTCGCTCGTTTTGAAAGCAGAGGTGAACCCGACATGATTCAGCAAACCTTCCTCGTCGTAGAGCCCGAGCAGGAGCGAGCCGATCACCTTCGCGCCCGTGGCGTAACGAAACCCGCCGACCACGCAATCGACCGTGCGGATTTGTTTGATCTTCACCATCGCCGTCCGCTCGCCGGAGGCATAGGCGGCGTCGGTGCGTTTGGCGATGATCCCGTCGAGATCGCCGCCGACTTTCTTGAACCACTTCTCCGCCTGCCGCAGATCGGTCGTCGCGGGCGAGAGCCGGATTTGCTTTTCGTTAGGGAAAACTTTCGCGGCAAACTTTTCGAGCGCCGCGCGCCGCTTCTCCAGCGGCTCTGCGAGGAGCGATTTGCCATCCGCGCCGGCAAGCAGATCGAACACCACGAGCATCGCCGGATGGGCTGCGGCGAGTTTGTTCACCCGGCTGGCGGCGGGATGAAGGCGCAGTTGCAGCTCGTCGAAGGAAAGCGCGCCGTCGATCGGGATCACTAGCTCGCCATCGAGGACAAATTGCGTTGCCGGCAACGCGCCTAACGATTTCACGACATCCGGAAAATAACGCGCGAGCGGCTGGCCGGCTTTCGATTGCAGATAAATCTCGTCGCCGTCGCGGAAGGCGAGGCAGCGGAAGCCGTCCCATTTGGGCTCGTATTGCCAGCCGTCGTCCGCCGGGATTTCGTCGACGGAGCGGGCTTCCATCGGGGGGATGGGTGGTTGCAACGAGAGTGTTCGCGAAGCGCGCGAAGGAGCAGTGCGCGAAGATTTTGTCATCTTGAGCGGAGCGCAGCGGAGTCGAAAGATCCCGCCGATTTTCTGGGAAGAGAAATTTGCAGATTGGGCTTCACGGTTTTTCCACGGGATCCTTCGGCTTCGCTCAGGTTGACCGTAAACTCAGGTCGGCCGTGGGTAACGGCGCGGTTCCAGTTTCGGCGGTCGCTTTCCTTTACGCACCGCGCCCTGCACCAGGATGTAGGGAAGTTCGCTGCGATCGACCGCGCTCCGCAGGAGCAACCCGCCGCGGCTCATGTCGCCGCGCCCCACGAAATCCGCCGGGAACCGGAGCCGCTCCTGCAAAATCTCCAGCATTACGCCGACATATTTCCCGGTCGCGATGCTTCCGAGCAGGACGACGTCGCACTCCGGGGTGAGCCGCCTAACGAGTCGGCGCAGATCGCGCTCGAGCGGTTTCCGATAACGCGGATCGTCCTCCGTGATATCGACCTCGGCAAACTCGCGCAGGTCGCCTAACGACACCGGTGCTGCCGCCGGCATGAGGCCGCGCGTCGGCGTGATCACGAGCACCCGCTCCCAGTCGGTCGCGAAGGTATTTGCGTAGGCGAGTTTCCCGCGAAAATAGAGCCCGCTGAGAAACGTGAAAACTTCGCCTAACGACACCGCGTCGCCTTCCCGCAGCCGGCGCGCGAGGGCAAATTTCGCCCGCTCGCTCAGCAGCATCTGCGCGCGCCGGCCGCCGGCGTAGGCGGGTGAGAGGAGAAAGGTGCGCGTCATCGGATAGCGCGCTTACATTGCCCCAGTGAAATCCGGTTTCCTCGAAAAACTGATCGAACGCCTCGGTCGCGTCGGTCCGGAAGAGGTGCAGAATTACCTGCTCCGGCTGGCGCAGGAGAAAGGTTTTCTCGAGACGATTTTTAATTCCATCCAGGAAGGAATCATTGTGACCGACGCGAACGGGCGCATCTCCTACCTAAACACCGCGGCCGGCGAAATCTTCGGGCTCCAGAGCGAAAAAGCGATCGGCAAACCGCTCGACGAACAGGTCCGCGGACTCGACTGGAAAGCGCTCTCGCAATCCAACACCGTGCTCAGCCGGGACATGGAAATTTTCTATCCGGCGAACCGGTTCATTAATTTCTACGTCGTGCCGCTAATGATCGAGCGCCGCGCGGAGAGCGGACAGCCTAACGAATCCGTGGCCGAGCGCGTCGGGCACGCGATGATCCTGCGCGACATCACGGAGAGCCGGCGCTCGGCCGAGGAAACGATCGAGTCGGAGCGTTTTTCGGCGCTCACTTTGCTCGCCGCAGGCGTGGCGCATGAGATCGGGAATCCGTTAAACTCGCTCCACATCCACCTGCAACTGATGGAGCGCCGCGTGCGCAAACTGAGCGGCGAAGAGGACAAGCGGGAACTGCAAAATTCCATCACGATCGCGCGCGCGGAGATCGACCGGCTCGACTCGATCGTCTCGCAATTCCTCCGCGCAATTCGCCCGTCGAAGCCGCAGCTCCAGCCGGAAAATGTGAACGCGCTGCTCGAGGAAACGATCCGGTTTTTCCAGGCGGAAATAAAAGACCGCGACATCGTGGTCGAGACCGAGCTGCGCTCCGACCTGCCCGCGCTCCAGCTCGATCGCGACCAGATGAAGCAGGTTTTTTACAACGCGATCAAAAATAGCTTCGAGGCGATGAAGCGCCGCGGGATTCTGCGCATCCGAACGGATCGCGATGACACCCATGTGAAGATCAGTTTCACCGACACCGGCGGCGGGATTTCGGCGGAAAATCTGAGCCGGGTTTTCGAGCCTGTACTTCACGACGAAAAGCGGCGGTTCAGGACTTGGGTTGTTGATCGTTAGGCGGATTGTCCGCGAGCACGGTGGAGAACTGGCGATCGAGAGCAGCGAAGGCAAAGGGCTTACGATGACGATCCGGTTGCCGTTTCTGGATCGCCGCGTGCGGATGCTGGAAGCGGGCGAGCGCACTCCGTCATCCTGAGCGGAGCGCAGCGCAGTCGAAGGATCCCGTGGGGCTTCTGGGAACCCGTAACTGCAAAGACGGTTCGCCGTGGGCGTCCTCCGTCTCGGGGCTTCCAAGAAAAGCATCGGGATCCTTCGACCGCGCCCAGCTGCGCAGGGCTCCGCTCAGGATGACCCGTTCTGCGGAGCTGCTTTTCTTTTCCCGCTTCCGCCTACATCGTTCCCCCGCGCATGCAACCGACCGTCCTCATTGTCGACGATGAAAAGCACACCCGCGACGGGTTGCGGACATTGTTAGGCGATCACTACGACACCTATGTCGCGGCGGATGTGCAGGGCGCGATCGATGTGCTGGAACGCGATCAAATCGATCTGCTGATTACTGATCTCCGGCTCGGCGGCGAGGACGGGATGACGCTGATCGAGCGCGCGCTGAAAATGTCGCGCCCGCCGGTCTGCATCATGATGACCGCCTACGGCTCGGTCGACACCGCGGTCGAGGCGATGAAACGCGGCGCGTATGATTTTGTGACCAAGCCGCTGAACCTCGACAAGGTCGAGATCCTGGTGGCGCGCGCGCTCGGCAGCCGCCGGCTGGAACAGGAAAACCGCTCGCTCCGCAAACAGGTCGATGAGCGTTTCGCGCTCGAAAGCATCCTCGGCGAATCGGTCGCGCTGCGTGAAGTGCTCGACACCATCCGGCAGGTTGCGCCGTCGCCGGCGAACGTCCTGATCGAAGGCGAGAGCGGCACCGGCAAGGAGCTGGCCGCGCACGCGATCCATAACTTGAGTCGCCGGCATGCCGGGAAATTCGTCACCGTGCATTGCGCGGCGCTCTCGCCGCAGTTGCTCGAGAGCGAACTTTTCGGCCACGAAAAAGGCGCGTTCACGGGCGCGTTCGAGCGGCGGATCGGGCGCTTCGAGCAGGCGAGCGGCGGGACGATTTTCCTCGATGAAATCGGCGAGATCGACGCCAGCACGCAGGTGAAACTGCTCCGCGTGATCAGCGAAGAGCGCGCCTTCGAGCGGGTTGGCGGCTCGCAGATGTTGCGCGCGGACGTGCGGCTGATCGCGGCCACGAACAAGAATCTCGAGACGCTCGTGAGCGAAGGAAAATTCCGCGACGATCTCTATTTCCGCCTCAACGTCGTGCAGATCACGATGCCGCCGTTGCGCGCGCGGAAGGAAGATATTCCACTTCTCGTTAGGTCATTTCTCCGCCATTTCTCGAAGGCGAACGAGCGACCGACGCTCGACATCACAAGTGACGCGATGAACCAGCTGCTCTCTTACGATTGGCCTGGGAACGTGCGCGAGCTGCGGACCGCGATCGAGCACGGCGTGGTCATGGCGACCGGCCCGAAAGTGACGGTGCGCGATCTGCCGGCGGCGATCCGTGCGGTCACGGGCACGGCGCTGCCCGCGGGTCTCTCCCGGGCGCAGGCGTTTCCCGAGAAATCGAGCCCGCTCGATCTGCACGCGGCCGAGCGCCGGGTGATCGTGCAGGCGCTGGCGACCACGAACGGAAATATCACGAAGGCCGCGAAAAAGTTAGGCATCAGCCGGCGCACCCTTCATCGTAAGATCAACGAAATGGAGGCGGAAAAAACGCGGGAAGAAAAATCCGAAGGCCGCGCTTCCGAGTCCGCAGAAAATGCGCATGACTAAGATTCAAAACCCCCATGCCCGGTAGCGCTGATTTCATTCAACGAACTGTCCACGCGCTCGAAGCGGGCGGCGCGGCGAAGTGGATCGTGCGCATCGTGGTCGCGCTCGCGATCATGGGACTGGGCTGTTTTTATCTCCTGCACGAATTCCGCGGACTCGGCGCCTCCCAGGGAATGGACCAGGCGCAGATCGGCCGTGAGCTGATCCGCGGCCACGGTTGGGCGACACAGTTCGCGCGGCCGCTCGCCGCCGGCCAGCTCCAGGGCCACGGGAAAAATCCCGCGCAAAAGGTCTGGGTCGACACCTATAACGCGCCGCTTCCGCCGCTGGTCGATGCGCTCGCGCTCCTCCCGATAAAGGGCTCCCTCAAGATGACGCCGCGCGACATCGTTTACCGCGGTGACCAAGCGATCGCGATCATGTCGATGCTGCTCTTTATCGCCTCGGTGGTGGTGCTGTTTTTTCTCGCACGCCGGCTCTTCGATCAACAGCTCGCGCTCCTAAGCTGCGGCCTGGTTTTGGTCTGCGACCTGATCTGGCAATACACGCTCTCGGGTTTGCCGCAGATGCTGCTACTGCTGCTTTTCAATCTCACGCTCTACCTCCTGGTGCGCGCAATCGAGGCGCAGGCGGCCGGACGGCAGGTCGGCGTCTGGCTGGCGGCGGCCGGCGTGGGCTTCGGCTTGCTCGCGTTGTCGCATGCGCTCACGCTTTGGATTTTTCTGCCCGCGTTGATTTTTTGCGCGATCCATTTTCGGCCGCGGGCCTGGGCCGCGATCCTGGTGCTGGTGCCGGTGGTGGTGCTTTATACGCCGTGGTTGCTCCGGAATTATGTGGTTTCGGGAAACCCCGGCGGCGTCGCGATTTTTTCTTTCTTCGATCAAATCGGGATGAGCGAGGCCGGGCACATGCGCCATCTCGGGATCGACTTTCACGCGCTCTCGCTGGGCGCGTGGCGGAACAAAGTCACCGGCAATCTGACCAACCAGATGGGGCAGATCCTGCACTATTTCGGCTGGAGCATCGTTGCGCTCTTCTTCTTCGCGACGGTGCTGCATCCGTTCCGCCGAATCGAGGCCGCGGCGACCCGCTGGCTCGTGCTCGTGATGTGGCTCGGCGCCGCGGCCGGAATGGCGATCTACGGAGTCACCGAGGAGCAGGGCGTTTCGGCGAATCAGCTTCACCTTCTTTTCATCCCGATCATGACCTGCTTCGGGCTCGCCTACCTGCTCGTGCAGTGGAACCGCTTCGGGATCGAAGACCGCCTGGCGCGGGTTGGGTTTCTGGTCGCGCTTTTCTTTCTTTGTGGCGTGCCGCTGATTTTCAACAGCGCGCTCTCCTCGAACAAGGGAAGCATCCGCTGGCCTCCGTATGTGCCGCCTTACATCGCAGTGATCGGCGAATGGATGGGCCCGGAAGAAATCACCGCGAGCGACATGCCGTGGGCGGTGGCCTGGTATGCCGATCGCAAAGCCGTCTGGCTTCCGGACACGATCCGCGCCTTCACCGAGGACAACGACTACAAGCTCTTCGGCGGACAGATTAACGCGATTTATCTGACCCCGATCAGCGGGAGCCAGAACACGCTGCGCGACATCCTGAAAGGCGAGTATCGCGACTGGGCGCCGGTGATTTTGCGCAGCCTCGATCTCTCGAAGTTCCCGTTGAAATGGGCGACCCTGCTCGGGTTGGATAACGAGTGCGTTTTCTTCAGCGATCACGACCGCCAGCAGATCAATACCCACCCGTGAACGAACCAGCGGCCAGGAAAATATTCGGAACCGATGGCGTGCGCGGCGTCGCGAACGTGGAGCCGGTCACGGCCGAGACGGCGCTGAAACTTGGGCGCGCGGCGGCGCACATTTTCACCCAGCTGAATCCGCGCGAACACCCGGAAGGTTTGCGCCCGAAAATCGTGCTCGGGAAAGATACCCGGCTCTCCGGTTACATGCTGGAAAACGCGCTCGTCGCCGGGATCACCTCGTTAGGCGTGGATGTGCTTTTGATCGGTCCGTTGCCGACTCCAGGCGTGGCCTACATCACGCGCTCGCTGCGCGCCGATGCCGGGATCGTGCTCTCCGCTTCGCACAATTCCTACGAGGACAACGGGATCAAATTCTTCCGGCACGACGGCTACAAACTCGATGACGCGATCGAGCGTCAGATCGAGGAACTCGTCTTCACTGGCGAGATCGATTCCGTTCGGCCAACTGCCGGAAAGATCGGCCGCGCCACCCGGATCGACGACGCGCTTGGGCGCTACGTGGAGTTCGCGAAGGCGAGTTTCCCGCGCGGGCTTTCGCTCGAGAAAATGCGGATTGCGGTCGATGTCGCGAATGGCGCCGGCTACAAATCGACGCCCTGCATTTTGCGCGAGCTCGGAGCCGATCTCACGATCGCGCACAACCAGCCAAACGGGACCAACATCAACGCCCATTGCGGCAGCACCTACCCGGAAGAAATCCAGCGACTCGTTAGGCAAAGCGGCGCGCAAATCGGGATCGCGAACGACGGCGACGCCGATCGCGTGCTGCTCTGCGACGAGCGCGGCGAGGTGGTCGACGGCGATGAGATTCTCGCGATCGCGGCGATCGATTTACTGCGCCGCGGTCAGCTAGCGCAGGAGACGCTGGTCTCGACGATCATGAGCAATTTCGGACTCGACGAAGCGCTTGCCGCGCACGGCGGGAAAGTGATCCGAACGCAGGTGGGCGATCGCTACGTGATCGAGGAAATGGTTCGCCAGGACCTGAATTTAGGCGGCGAACAAAGCGGCCACATGATCTTCCGCGACTTCACCACGACGGGCGACGGGATCATCAGTGCGCTGCAAATCCTGCGCATCATGCAAGAGACCGGGAAGCCCTTGAGCGAGCTGAAAAAGTGCCTGACGAAATATCCCCAGGCGCAACGAAACCTGCGGGTGAAAGAGAAGCCGCCACTGGAGACGCTGCCGAAAATCATGACGCTGGTGCGCGACGCGGAGCAGGAACTGCAGGGGAAAGGGCGCGTCTTGCTGCGTTACTCCGGGACCGAAGCAAAAATCCGGCTGCTGATTGAAGGCCGCGATCTCGCGCGGATCGATCGCCAGGCCGATCAGATCGCGACGGCGATCGAGAAAGCGATCGGCGCGTCATCCTGAGCGAAGTGAAGCAGAGCGAAACGCAGTCGAAGGATCCCGTGGAATTTCCATGAAGCCCCGCGGCTCGCTTCCAGATCTTTGCGGAAGGGCTGCCCTGCACGGTCTTTTCCTACACCCTTGCGGAAGGGCTGCTCGTCGGGATCCTTCGACTCCGCTGCGCTCCGCTCAGGATGACCGGTGGACGAAGCGCCATCTTTCTTTTTCCTGCTTTCCTGCTTTCCTGATTCCTCATCATGCAGCTTTCCCAAGTCGTCGAAGCGCTCCTTTTCAGCGCACAAAAACCGCTTACCGCGCGGGAGATCGCGAGCGCGCTGAAGTCTGCCGGCGGCGACGACGAGTTCACGCCTAACGAATTTGCGAAGACGAACGAGGCCGAAGTCTCCGCGGCGCTGGAAGAGCTGAAGATCGGCTACGGGCAGGAGAGCCGCGCTTTCCAGCTCGTGGAAAAAGCCGAGGGCTGGCAGCTCGCAAGCGACCCGCAGTTTGCCCCTTGGGTGCGCCAGCTTTTTCCCGCGGCGAAGCCGGCGCGGCTCACGCCGCCGTCGCTCGAGACGCTCGCGATCATCGCCTACCGGCAACCGATCACGCGCGCTGATGTCGAGGCGGTTCGCGGGGTGGCGATCGACAGCGTGCTCCAGACTTTGATGGAACGGGGACTCGTGAAAATCGCCGGGCGCGCCGAAGTCCCGGGCCGGCCGCTGCTCTACGAGACGACGCAATTTTTTCTCGAGCACTTCGGGCTGCGCGATCTCGACGAACTCCCAAACTCGGACGAGCTGAAACGGCGCGAACTGCCTCGGGCCACGCCGTTGCCGGAGGCAACAGTGGAGTCGGCGGCGGTCGAGCAAACGAAGAGCCCTCCCATGGAGGAAATCGCCAGCGTCGAAGAGACGCCGTGACTTTCCGGGCGGAGGGCTCACCTTATAGGCAACCAACCATGAAAAAATTTGTGCTTAGGACTTTCAGTTTGCTCGGCGCTCTCGTGATCCTCTTCGGGTTCACCAGCTGCGGGAGCTACAACAAGCTCGTCACCCTGCAAAACAACGTGGATAAAAAATGGGCCGACGTGCAGTCGGTCTATCAACGCCGGGCCGACCTAATCCCGAATCTCGTCAGTACGGTCCAGGGCGCGGCGAATTTTGAAAAATCGACGCTGACCGAGGTGACCAACGCCCGCGCCAGCGTGGGCCAGGTGAAACTCGATCCGAACAAGGCGCCGACCGACGCCGCACAGTTGGAGCAATTCCAAGCCGCACAAGGCCAGCTGAGCAACGCGCTCTCCCGGTTGCTCGTGGTCAGTGAAAATTATCCGCAGCTTCGCGCAACGGAAGGTTTTCAGACGCTGCAGGCGCAACTCGAAGGCACCGAAAATCGGATCTCGGTGGAGCGAAATAACTTCAACGCCGCGGTGCAGGAGTACAACACCACGCTGCAACGTTTCCCGACCAACATGTTGAACAAGATGTTCGGCTTCAAGGAGCGTCCCTTCTTCGCGGCACAGCCCGGAAGTGAGAAGGCGCCCGCGGTGAAATTCGATTTCAACAGCCCGGCTCCGGTGGCGCCCGCGCCCGCTGCGGCAGCTACTCCGTAAGATCACGCCCGGGCCCGAAAATGCCCGGGATCACACCATGACGCAATTGCGTTACTGGACCGTCGTCCTCGCGATTTTAGCGGGCCTGACCGGCTCGCTCGGGGCGGAAATCCTGCCGTCGAAACCCGCCGGTTATTTCAACGACTACGCCAGCGTGGTTGATCGCGCGACGGCGCTGGAATTAAACGAGCAGCTCGCGCAATTCGAGCGCGAGACTTCCACCCAACTCCTGGTCGCGATTTACCAGACAATGCAGAGCGAATCGTCGGTCGACGATTACACCCAGCGGATCGCGCAGACCTGGGGCGTCGGCCAGAAAGATCGCAACAACGGCGCGGTGCTTTTCGTTTTTGTGCAGAACCACCAGATGTTCATCCAGACCGGCTACGGCGTGGAAGGCGCCTTGCCCGACGCGACCTGTTTCGACATCACGCACAACGTGATCGCGCCGCATTTTAAGCAGGGCGATTACCCCGGTGGTTTGCGGGCCGGCATCACCGCGATGATGCAGGCGGTGAAAGGCGAATACCACGGCACCGGCAAGACGCGCCAGGAAAGCACGGGCCAGAACGGCAGCGGTAAATTTCCCTTCGGGCTGATTATTTTTCTCGTCATCATCGCGTTTTTCATCTTCAAGAACCGGGCGCGCAGAGGTCGACGCGGTTATGGCTACAGCTCGTTTGGCGGTCCGTTTATCGGCGGATTCGGCGGCGGGGGTGGCGGCAGCTCGGGCGGCGGCGGATTTAGCGGGTTTAGCGGCGGT
The DNA here is from genome assembly GCA_963742845.1 of uncultured Verrucomicrobiae bacterium. Taxonomy (GTDB): domain Bacteria; phylum Verrucomicrobiota; class Verrucomicrobiia; order Chthoniobacterales; family UBA10450; genus Palsa-1392. The sequence goes on from CAVUNK010000009.1 coordinate 1,187,938, forward strand.
GGCGGCAGCTTCGGCGGCGGCGGCGCCGGGTCGAGTTGGTAGAAAAATGAGGACGAAAGAATTTATCGAAAAGCTGGAGCACGAGCGGATCGTGAACGCGATCGCTGCGGCCGAGATGAAGACCTCCGGCGAGATCCGCGTTTACGTGCAGCACGGCGAGGTCGACGACCCGCTCCCGGCCGCTCAGGCCCGCTTCGCTTCGCTCCGGATGACCGCGACCCGCCAGCGCAATGGCGTGCTCATTTTCGTCGCACCGCGTTCGCAGAAATTTGCCGTGATCGGGGATGAGGGCATCCATCAGCGCTGCGGCGACAGCTTTTGGCAACAGCTCGTGAAAGCGATGCAGGCCTATTTCCGGGCGTCCGATTTCACCGATGCCGTGGTCCATGCAATCGAGCGCACCGGCGAGCTCCTCGCGGAACAATTCCCGCGGCTGCCCGGCGACATCGATGAATTGCCGAACGCGGTCGAGGAAGGCTCTTAGCGGCGCGCGCTTGCAAAGCGCGGCTGATCGTGTTCATTCCCGTCCCGCTGCGAGTTTTTAAACGTGGCGCCGTTGGTCCCTGGGTCGTTCGTCGCTTGACGGAAGCCATACTCGCCAGGGGTAACCCGGCGCTTTTTAGGAGATAGCCGGAAAGTAGGTGCCGGGCCGGAAAAAATTCCGCAATCCGCATTTCGAAATCCGCATTTAAGCCATGTCAGTTCGTTACGGTCGTTTTGAAATGCCGAAGACGCTCTCGAAAGAGGAAGCGTCATCCACCGATACCTACGCCAAGTTCACCGCCGAGCCGTTCGAGGCCGGATACGGTCACACGGTCGGGAATTCCCTCCGCCGCGTCCTGCTTTCGTCGCTCGAAGGCGCCGCCATTACCGCGGTGAAAATCAATGGCGCGCAGCATGAATTCGGCACGCTTCCGGGCGTGGTCGAGGATGTCACCGACATCGTGCTCAACCTCAAGCGGATCAAATTCAAAGCCGCGGATCCCGAGATGCGCCAGCTCTCGCTCAACGTAAACAAGGAAGGCGAAGTCACCGCCGGCGACATCACGCTCGTCCAAGGCTACGAAGTGCTGAACCCGAAACAGGTCATCTGCACGCTGGATAAGAAGCATAAATTTGAAGCCGAGCTCGACGTCCGTGTCGGCCGCGGTTTCGCTACCGGCGACGAGAACAAACGGCCCGACCAGTCCATCGGCCTGATCCCGATCGACTCCATCTTTTCGCCCGTCACCCGGGTGAAATACGCGGTCGAAAATACCCGTGTCGGTCAGCGGACCGATTACGACAAACTCGTCCTCGAAGTCTGGACTGACGGCCGCCTCACCCCGGACGACGCCCTCCTCCAAGCCTCCGCGATTCTGCGCCATCACCTCGATGTCTTCGTGAATTTCAACGAAGACGTGATCGAATTCGACGAAACGCCGGCCGGTGTTTCCGAGGAAAACGTGAAGCTGAAGAAGCTGCTCAACATGAGCGTGAACGAGATCGAGCTGAGCGTGCGCGCGGCGAATTGCCTAAACAACGCGAACATCACCACCGTCGGTCAGCTCGCGCAGAAATCCGAAGCGGAGATGCTCAAGTATCGCAACTTCGGCAAGAAATCGCTCAACGAAATCAAGGACAAGCTGCTCCAGCTCGGCCTCGGTCTCGGGCAGAAATTCGATCCGGGTCTGGTCGATATCCAGTTGAGCGGCGGCGACGGCGCAAATGGCGCGACCGAGGAATAGAGTCGTTAGGCAATCGTTAAATATTTAAGTTGGAGAAGTCGCTATGAGACACCAAAAGAAAACCGTTAAACTGGGCTTAACCGCCGCGCATCGGAAGTCGTTGCTCGCCAATCAGGTCTGCAGCCTGATCGAACATCAGCGCATCAAAACCACCCTCGCGAAAGCAAAGGCCGTCCGCCCGCTGGCGGAAAAGATGGTGACGCTGGGCAAGAACGGCTCGCTCCACGCGCGCCGCACCGCCCTCGCCGTGCTCAAGCAAAAAGACGCGGTGAAGAAATTGTTCGACGACATCGCACCGCGCAGCTCCACCCGCGCCGGCGGCTACACTCGCATCATCAAGCTCGGCCAACGGAAGAGTGACTCCGCGCCGGTCGCGTTCCTCGAATGGGTCGACGCGCCACGCGTGATCGATGAAGAGGCGCAGCCCGAAGAGAAGAAAGCGAAAAAGGGGGCGAAGAAATCGCCCACCACCGACGCGAGCAGCGAAGCCGGTTCCGAGCCGGTTAAGAAGGTCAAAAAGGCCGCCGCCGCGAAGAAAAAAGACGCGGACGAATAAGCGCCCGCGCGGCGTCCCAGTTTCGGCATTGCACGGTCCCGGGCTCGTTACAAACGACCCGGGCCGTTTTGCGTACTGGTTTAAATAAACATGCGGCTGCCAACAGCTTAGAGATATCACCAACGGCTGGCATGGCGCTTGCAATAGGAAGAGTGACTAAAGAAAGGCACTTATGGAAAATCCTCAATTCACTCACCACGCCACCAGCTACGAACTTCTCGTCGCTTCCGAAGAAAAGGGCCGCAGCCTCATCGAAAGCGCCGTCTATCTCCTGCTCATCGTGGCCGCGATGGTCTCGATCTGGCAGTTCAGCCATCAGCCGGTCACCTTCAACCGTTTCGGGAACGCGAGCCCGCTCGCACAATCGCAATTTCCCGGCTAAGCGCGGGTCAGCGAAAGCTGCCAATCCAGCTTCCCATCCGGCGCGATCGTCAGCGTGGCGACGCTGGCGGGCGCGCCTCGGTTGGGGCGCGTCACACAGCCGGGATTGAGAAAAAGCACACCTTCTTTCCGCTCATACCGCGGCACGTGGGTGTGACCGTGCAGGAGCACGTCGATCCCTTCCGGCGCGCGCGTCGGCGGAATGTGGACGAGTCGAAAGCGGACCCCGTTCCGTTTCAGGTCCACGACCAGCGGCCAATCGTAGTTCGCGTCGCAGTTCCCGCGCACAATCGTGAGCGGCAGGTCGAGATTTTCGATTTCGAGTAACAGGCTCGGCGCACAGACGTCGCCCAAGTGCCAAATCTCATCCGCCCCCTCCGCGAGCCTGGCCAGATTGGGCGGGAAATGATTGTGCGTATCCGCAAGCACGAAGACGCGCCGCGGCTGATTCTTATTCTCGTTAGGCATAGTGACGATCCTGGTGCGCGCTCGGCAGACATCCGTTGCTTCTGCGCCTAACCGATCTACTGTCCTAGCCTGTGTCTTTCAACAACTTCGGGCTTTCCCAGGAAGTCGTGCGGGGAACACAGGCGATGGGCTTTTCCGAGCCCACGCCGATCCAACTCCGCGCGTTTCCCATCGTACTCTCAGGCAAAGATCTCATCGGGACCGCGCAAACCGGCACCGGTAAGACTGCGGCTTTCGCGTTGCCGATTCTCACCCTCCTCGCGCAACATGGCGCCTTTCGCTGCCTTATCCTCGAGCCGACGCGAGAGTTAGCCGCGCAGGTCGAGACGGCTTTCCGCGATTACGGTCGCTTCACCGATCTCCGCGTCTCGGTCGTGCACGGCGGGGTCGGCTACGGGAAGCAGAAGGAAGAAGCCGCCGCCGGCACCGATATCGTCTGCGCCACGCCAGGCCGCCTGCTCGATTTGCTCGAACAAGGCGCGATGAATTTCCGCAACGTCAACATCTTGGTGCTCGATGAAGTCGATCGCATGCTCGACATGGGTTTCCTGCCCGACGTCCGGCGGATCGTCGAACAAATCTCCACCGACCGGCAGACACTGCTTTTCTCCGCGACCTTGCCGCCCGAGATCGAGCGGCTTGCCGCCTGGGTTTTGCGCGAGCCGGAAGTGGTCGAAATCGGCGCAAACCGCTCGCCCGCTGAGACCGTCACGCACGCGGTTTATCCGGTTGCGGCCGAGCAGAAATTCGACCTGCTGATGGCTCTGCTCGAACGCACGAACTACGACAGCGCACTTATTTTCTCGCGCACGAAACACGGCGCCGATCGCATCGCCTCGCAGCTCAAGCTGGGCCAGCACGCCGTCGCCGTTTTGCATTCCAACCGCACCCAGCGCGAGCGGGTCGAAGCGCTCGAAGGCTTCAAATCCGGTAAATACGAAGTGATGGTCGCGACCGACATTGCCGCGCGCGGCATCGACATCGCGGGCGTGACGCACGTGATCAATTACGATGTTCCCGAGCATCCGGAAGACTACGTGCACCGTATCGGCCGCACCGGCCGCGCACAGAAGGTCGGCGACGCCTTTACCCTCATGAATGGCGAGGAACTTCCTTCGCTTCAGGCAATCGAGCGTTTCATCGGCCAGAAGATTCCGCGCCTAAAGCTCGATAAGTTTCCCTACATTTACACCGTGCTTTTCGAGCCGGAATCCGCGAGCGGCGGCAAACGGGCCATCGGCGGCGGCCGCACCCATCGCGGCTACTCCTTCGGTCGACGGAAACGCTAGCGCCTAACGAGTCTAACGCTCCGTCATCCTGAGCGGAGCGCAGCGGAGTCGAAGGATCCCGCCGGATTTCCCGCAAGCTCCTGCGCGAAACGGGCGCACTGGTGGAGGCCTTTCCAGTAGCTCCACGGGATCCTTCGACTCCGTTTCGCTCCGCTCCACTTCGCTCAGGATGACACGTTCCTGCTGTGTCAGGTCGCTATTTCGCCGCGGTCCATCGATCCACCCAATCGGTCACGGTCTTATACCAAAGCTGCCCATTCTGCGGCTTCAGCACCCAATGACCTTCATCGGGGAAGTAAAGCATCTCCGACGGCACTCCTACTCGCTGCAGCGTCGTAAAAAGATCGAACCCTTGCGAGACATCGAGCCGGTAATCTAACTGTCCGTGAATCACCAGGGTCGGCGTTTTGAATTTCTCCACGAAGAGATGCGGCGACCACTTGCGGTAAAGCTCACGCTGTTTCCACGGCGGCCCATGAAACTCCATCTCCGGGAACCATAGCTCTTCCGTCGTCCCGTAGGCCGACTCCGTGTTGAAGATTCCATCATGAGTGACCAGGCACTTGAAGCGATCGGTCTGACCCATGATCCAATCGATCATGTAGCCGCCATAACTCGCACCCAGCGCTGCCTCGCGCGTCTTGTCGATAAAGGGATAGGTCTTCTCCGCGTAATCGAGACCCTGCATCAGGTCATGATAAGGCGTGCCGCCCCATTGCCCGAGCACACCTTCGGTGAACTTCTGACCGTAGCCCGTCGACCCTCGCGGATTCACCATCACGACGACATAGCCATTGGCCGCGAAGAGTTCCGGGTTCCAGCGATAGGACCAGTCATCACCCCAGGCTCCTTCCGGACCGCCGTGAATCAGGAACTTCACTGGATATTTCTGCTTCTCGTCGAAGCTCGGCGGTTTCACCAGAAAGCCTTGGATTTCGACACCGTCCGAGGCCTTGAAAGTGAAAGGCTCGATCGGCTGCATCGCGACCTGCGCGAGGACGGAGTCATTCACGTGAGTTACGGCCGCCGGCTCGGCTTTTTGCCCGAGTTCGAGCCGCCAGATTTCCGACGGCGCCGCGATCGAGTCACGGCTGAAAAAGAGCGTCTTTCCATCGTCCGCAAGCGCAAGGTCGCCCGCGTGCAGGCGCGCGAGTTCCGTCGGCTGCTTGGCGGCGAGGGAGAGGCGGTAAATCGGCGCTTCGCCGTGATCTTCCGCAGTGCAAAAAATCGACTGCGCGTCCTTCGCCCAGACGAAGCTTCCGATCGAACGATCGAAAGCTTCGGTTGCGATCCGAATCCTGCTCGAGGCATGATCATAAAGCGCCAGCGTGGATCGATCGCTCTCGTAGCCCGCGCGGGCCTGCGAAAGCCAGGCGATCGATTTGCCGTCGGGCGAGTAGCGCGGAGTCGAGTCACTTCCAGGGCTGGTCGAGATCTTTTTCGGTTCCCCGCCGGTCAGCGGCACGAGGAAGATCTCGTTGTTCGTGCTCGTCGCGCCGACCTCATCGATGTTGCTGGTGTAGGCGAGTTCCTGACCATCCGGTGAAACGTCGTACATGTCTGAGCCGCCTAACGAGAAGGGCGGCACGTCGTGATCGCCCGGCGTCAGGTCCAGCGGGGACTTTTGCCCTTCCGCGCCGACCACGAACAGATGGCTGCGCTTGAAATCCGTGTAAGCCGTCCAATGCCGGTAAAGCAGATGGGTGAAGAGCTTCGCCTTCACCTTGCTCTTCTTCAGTTCTTCGTCGCGCTGTTGGTTGCAGGCGTCGTCCTTGCAATCGGGATAAACTTCCGAGACGAAGACGATATTCTTTCCGTCGGGCGACCAGATCGCGCCGTCCGCCCCGGTCGAAAGTTTGGTGACCTGGCGCGCCGTGCCGGTTAATTTCCCCGTCGCCGAATCGAACGCGGCCAGCCAAAGCTGCGTCGGGTCGGTCGCCTTCGAGGTAAAAAGAATTTGTTTCCCATCGGGCGAAAAGCGCGGCCGCTCTTCCTCGTTAGGCGATTCGTTTAACCGGCGCGCCTCGCCCCCTTCCGCGGGCACGATCCAGAGATGCGACCGCTTCGTGTTCTCCGCCAGGTTTACATCGGTGGCCGCGAAGACCACCCACTTGCCGTCGGGCGAGAGCGCCGGCTCGCCGACCCGTTTCAGCTCCATCATCTTCTCGAAAGTGAACGGCGCCTTCCCGCTCGATTCGTTAGGCAAGGCGGCGCGCGACTGCGGGCAGACTGAAAACGACGAGAACCAAAAAGAGCAAAGAGCGTTTCATCATGGCGACAAACTCATCGGCCAGGATTCCGCTCTTGGCGACCGCATTACCTCCGGCCGCCACGCCCTGCATTGACTCCCGCCGCGCGGTTGCGCGAGACTGCCGCGATGGAATGCCCGATGAATCACGAGCGCACGCCGCAATACTATGGCGACTACCTCGGGATCGACCGGCTCCTCGAATTGCAAAAGCCCCTCAGCCTCCGCGAAGGCAAGCTCATCGCGCACGATGAGATGCTCTTCATCATCATCCACCAGGCCTACGAGCTTTGGTTTAAGCAAATCCTCCACGAGATCGCGGCCTGCGGTGAAGTCCTGAGCAAACCCGCCGCCGACGACGACGGCCCGGACATGAACATGGTCGTGCACCGCTTCCGCCGCGTGGTGGAAATCTGGAAGCTGCTCAACCACCAGGTCGACGTGCTCGAGACCATGACCCCGCTCGATTTCCTGGAGTTCCGCGAATTGCTCCATGGCGCCTCCGGATTCCAGAGCAAACAATTCCGCGCGATCGAAGCGTCGTTAGGCCTGAAAATGGAAAGCCGTTTCCGGCCCGACTACTACAAGCACACCGAGCTGGGCGGGTTCAACGCCGCGGATTTCGCCGAGATCACCGCCGCGGAGGAAAAGCCGAGCATCCTCCAGATGGTCGAGCGCTGGCTGGCCCGCGCGCCGTTTTTCGACGACGAATTCTGGACGGGCTGGAGCGAAACGCCCGCCGAGCCGGCGCAGCATGGCGCCTCCCCTTTCTGGCAACGCTACCGCTCTCTCTACGAGCAGAGCCTGTCCGAGCGCGACGACAAACCCGACTTGTTAGGCAAGTTCGACGACATCTTTTTCCACACCGGCTGGGGCGACTTCTCGCCGGCCGCGCTCCGCGCTGCGCTCTTCATCATGCTCTACCGCGACGAGCCGCTCTTCCGGCTCCCCTTCGCGCTGCTCAATTCCCTGATCGAGATCGACGAACAACTGGCCACCTTCCGCTATCGCCATCTCCAGATGGTCCGGCGCATGATCGGCACCCGGGTCGGCACCGGCGGGAGCAGCGGCGAGCAATACCTCCAGGGCGCGGTGAACAAGAACTACATCTTCAAGGAAGTCTCCGGCGTCATCACTTTCCTGATCGAACGCTGCAACCTGCCCACCCTCCCCGCGCGCCTGCACCAGGCGCTGCGGTTCAGTTTTTCGAGTCGTTAGGCGCGTTGCCGCCGCCCGCTACCTGCCGCGCACGGGCGCAGTCGCACTGCCCCCGAGGTTGCTCGTCACTGTCACGTTCAATGGGTTGGCGACTCCGGTGAACTTCGCCGTGTAGCTGCCGCCGCCCTTGTTCTGCATCGGCCCGAAGACCATCCCATTGCTCGTCTGCGAGACGGTTAGCACCGCCGTCGCGTTGGAATCGGTCGCCTGCACCGTGAGCTGGCTGCGCGTGCCGCTATACTGCGCGCGCGTGATCGTGACCGTATCGGCGGCCGCCGCCACCGCCACCGACCCGATCATTCCGCAACAGCTGCCATGCGGCGTGCAGTAATAGGAAAAGTTGCCCGCGGTGTTGAAGACGTGGGTAAAAATGAACCCCTTATTCTGCACCCCCGAATCCCAGAGACCATCCGGATTTCCCGGCACGCCGGAAGTGGTGCTATGGGTATTCCCGGCCCAGTTCCATTGCACCGTGTCGCCCACGTGGATCGAGACATTCTGCGGGGTGAATTTCAGCCCGCCCGCACCTACCTGCACCGTGATGATATCGGCCCGTGCGCTCCCCAGCGCGACCGCCGCCACGCAGCAAATCCCCAACGCAAACTTGATCAGAAGTTTCATAGTCCGCCGATCATGAGCCCTCCCGCTGGAAAGGGGAAGCCCGAATTTGGGCCAACGGCCTTACATGCGGTCAGGCTGCGCCTGCTCAAGATCGACAAACAACTGGCCACCTTCCACTCGTCGAAAATCTTCAGATAGTTCGTCGGGAGCCCTGCTCATCCCAGGTCACCCGATCCGCGCGCCTTGCGCCACGAGGGGTAAAGAGGGTCGCGGCGAGCGTGAGCACGGCGGAGGCGGCGCGGTAAAAGAACTTCCGCCGACTTTCTCGCCGCATTTCGCACAGAGTTCTTGCCGCCGTCCGGCGCGCCCGCTACTTCCTGCACGCATGAAGCACACCTTTCTCGCCCTCTTCGCCCTGGCCGCCTGCGCGACCTCCGCCCTGGCCCAGACCTCGCCCGCCGCCGCGGCCTCCGTTTCCCTCACGAAAGAAGACCGCCAGACCGCGATCAATTACCTGCAGGAGACCGAGAAGAACTTCCTCGCCGCGATCAACGGCTTGAGCGACGCCCAATGGAAATTCAAAGCCGCGCCCGACCGCTGGTCGATCGCACAAGTCGCCGAGCACATCGTCACCGCCGAAGATTTCTTCTGGTCGAGCGTCGGCCGGATGATGCAGGAGCCGGCGAACCCGGAGCGCGCCTCCGAGACCGCCGGGAAAGACAAGATCATCTTCGACAAAGTCCCCGACCGCTCCCACAAAGCGCAGGCGCCCGAGCCGCTGAAGCCGACCGGCAAATTCGCCACCCGCGAGGAGCTGGTGAAACATTTCCAGGAAGTTCGCGCCAAAGAGATCGCGCTCCTCGAGGACACAAGCCTGAACCTGCGCAGCCACATCGCCGACAACCCCGCGCTCGGCGCGATGGACGCCTACCAATGGCTCATCTTCAACGGCGCCCACTGCAAACGCCACACCGCGCAGATCGAGGAAGTAAAGACCGCGCCGGATTATCCGAAGAGTTAGTCACCGTCTGCGCCTGGTCATCGGCGTCGCGCCGTCGTGCGCACTTCTGCAGGGCGTTGATCACCGGGTCAAACTGACGGTGCCGCACCAGCATGGCGAAATACTTGCCCTGCAGCTTGCCCAGCAGGCGGTCCGCCTTCACCAGCAGCAGCTGGTGCGGCTTCAGCTCGGCTAGCGTCGTCTCCGTCAGGAGCGCCGTCGGGTCGGCTTCAAACTCGTGTCTCGTCACCCCTGCCACCGGGGAGGAATCACGCAGCCGCTCACGATCCGCACCCGCGCAGCACAGCTTATATTTCCTCCCGCTGCCGCAGGGGCACTTCTCGTTCCGGCCGATCCGCGCCACCGCGCGACGCTGCGGCACCGCGCTCTCCCAGTCATGCGTTCGGCGTTCGAAGAGCAGCTGCTCGTACGGCGCCTGCAGCCAGCCCAGACCGCCGTTCAGCGTCCGAAGGTCCTTCGGCGTTTTTTCCCATTCCGCCTTGTCGACGAACAAGAGTTGGAGCGCCTTCATCAGATCCATCCCTACGGTGACCGGTTCCCCGGCATCCACCCGGGCTGTTTCGGCCTGGAGCAGAGCCACGGCCCGAATCAGCACCCAATCGCGGGATTGCGTGACGGGCCCCGCCGGGCGGCGCCCAATGGCCCCCGCCGCGAAAAGAAGCATCGCCTGATGGGGACGCGGGATCTCCAGCGAGTCGAAGGCACAGCGCAATTCCGCCAGCACGTCGCCCTCCATCCGCCAGGCATGCCACGCCGTGGTCCAGCCGCAGATCCCCAGCGACAGCGCCGGCCGCAGCACCGCAGGCGAGAGCTTGCCCTCGGCAAAGGCCGCCGCCTGCAATCCATAGCTCAGATGGTCTGCGCGCCCGCGCCGACCGGCTTCCAGCAGAGCTTCCTCCAGCTCCGCATCCGCCTCCGGCAGCATCGCCGCCAGCTCGCGGATTCCATCCACGTGATACGGCTCCGTCGCGATGAGTTCCTCGACTTCCGGTGAGATAAAGCAGCTATGTTCCAGGCAAACCATGGCATTTGCCTTAGCAATTCAGGTGCCGGGCCACCGCCATTTCGTCACACGATGGGCACGGCCGGCGTTCGACGCCCGCAGCGAGCCCTTTCTTCTTTCTCCTTTAGCCTTTCTACTTTCTACTTCCTACTTTTCCCCGCTCACTCTTTCCGCGCCACAATCTCCAGGAACATCGGCGTCACGAACCACGAATCCGGATCGGCATCCGCTTCGCGGAACTCGCGCAGGATGTCGGCCGCCAGCTCATCCGAGATGCGCCCGAGCTCCTGCAACCGCGCCACGTTGATCTCGATGAAACTCTTCGGCCACTGCCAGGTGTAACTCCGCGGCGAGATCGTCCGCACCAGCGGCACGATTTCCACCACCCGCATCCCCGCCTCGCGCAGCAATCCCGGCAAGAGCCGCGCCACATTCGGATCGCCGCCGCTCGCATACCAGCTCTCGCTCACCGCGACCGCGAACTTCTCCAGCGCCGGCCGCACCGGCATGAAGCGGAAGGTCAGGTAATCGCTGTATTCGTGAAAATGGCGACCCCGCCCGGCCGCAGCGCGCCTGCGACCTTCTCCACCAGCGTCCGCGGCGACGCCACGAACGACGCCACCCAGCGGCACCAGCTCGCGTCGAACTGCCGTCCGCCTAGCGACACCTCCATCAGGTCGCCCTCGACGATCTCCACATTCGTCAGCCCGCGCCGCTCGCAACGTTCCCGCGCCGCCGCCACAAACCGCGGCGAACGCTCCACGCCCAGCACGCTGCCACCCGCGCCGACGATCTCGCCCAGGTCCGCCGCCGCATAGCCCGGCCCCGCGCCGACATCGAGCACCTGCCACCCTTCCGTGATCCCGATCCGCTGCCACGCCGCCGTCACCGCATCCCGCCAGACGCGATGCTGCAACCCCAGCCGCGCAATCTCATCATCATGAGTGCCAAGGACGTAATCGGTTTCCGCCATGCTGTTCTATACGATAACCGGCACGAGTCGCGAACTTGGCGAGAGCCTGGCTGACGCGCACGCGCAGCTGTAAACCGCCCCGTCGAAGATGCCAAGATTCACGCTCTGACCGCCGTGACACCCGCCGTTCGAGCCTTCGCTGACCTCGATGAAATTGATGTCGCCGCGCAGCGCGCAGTCCGGCCAGATGCTCGCCTGCGGCCCGACCCGCACACGCGAGAGCGAGGCGGAATCCGCGACAATAAAATTGCTGCTGATCATGGTTCTGTTAGAAGCCGTCGTGCCGCCGGAACCGAGCCCATGAGCCCGAAAAATTTCTTTGCCGAGCTAAAGCGGCGCAACGTGCTGCGCGCGGGCGCACTTTATCTGGCCGGAGCCTGGGCCCTGGCTCAGGGAATTGCGCAGCTCACCCCGGTGGTTTCCGCCCCCGACTGGGTCGCGCGCTGGTTCCTCGTGGCCGCGGCGATCGGGTTCCCGTTCTGGCTCGGCTTCGCCTGGTTCTACGAGTTCACCCCCACCGGCCTGAAGCGCGAGAGCGAGATCGCGCCTGACGACTCGATGGCGCATTCGACCGGGCGCAAACTGGATTTCTGGATCATCGGCATCCTCGCCCTCGCCGTGGTCTTGCTGCTGACGGATCGCCTCGTCACCCACAAGCAAAGCGCCTCTCTCGCGACCCCGGAAAAATCGATCGCCGTGCTGCCCTTCGTCGACATGTCGCAGGCGAAGGACCAGGAGTATTTCTCCGACGGCATCTCGGAGGAGCTGCTCAATCTCCTCGCGAAGGTGCCGCAGCTCGAAGTCGCAGCGCGCACTTCCTCCTTCTCCTTCAAAGGGAAGCAGCTCGAGGTTCCCGAAATCGCGCGGCAACTTCACGTGGCCAACGTTCTTGAGGGCTCGGTGCGGAAGAGCGGCAACGAGGTGCGCATCACCGCACAGCTCATCCGCGCGGGCGAGGGTTACCACCTCTGGTCGCAGACCTGGGATCGCAAGCTCGACGACATCTTCAAGATCCAGGACGAGATCGCGGCCGAAGTGGTCAATCAGCTAAAGGTGACGCTGCTGGGCGAAGCGCCGAAAACGCGCGCGACCGATCCAAAGGCTTACGCGCTCTACCTCCAGGCCCGCGAGCTCGGGCGGCAGAACAATGTCGAGGCCATGAAGAAATCGGACGCGCTCTACCGGCAGGTGCTCGAGATCGATCCGCGCTACGCGCCGGCTTGGGAACGACTGGCGCGGAACTTCAACAACGAGACCTCGCTCGGCATGCTCTCGGGTCAGGACGGCTTCGCTCGCGCCCGCGAGGCGACGGAGAAAGCGCTGGCGATCGATCCGGATTACGCCCCGGCGCACGCCCAACTCGGCTTGATCGCGATGTATGGCGACAACGACCTCGCCGGCGCGGCGCGACAATTCGACCGCGCCCTGGCGCTTGATCCGACCGATCTCGGTATCCTGAATAACGCGGACTTGCTTCTCCAGAACCTGGGTCGTCTCGACGAGGCGCTGGCGCTCGGAGAGGCGAGTGTCCGCCGCGATCCGGTGAACGTGTTTGCGCTGTCCAGCCTGGGTAGCATGCAGATCAACGATGGCCGCTACGACGAGGCCCTTGCTTCCTTCCGCACCGCGCTGAACCTGAGCCCGGAGCGAGGCCAGACACATTACGGCCTGGGCGTCGCGCTGCTGCGGAAGGGCGATGCCGCCGGCGCACTCCGCGAGATGGAGCAGGAGAAGACGGAGGTCTGGCGAATGTTTGGCCTGCCGATGGCCTACAGTGCGCTCGGGCGCCGCGCCGACTCGGATCAGGCGCTGGCGGCGGTGATCGCGAAATACGGAAAGGACGACCCCTACAACGTCGCGTACGTGCAAGCCTTCTGCGGCCACGCCGACCAGGCTTTCGAGTGGCTCGACCAAGCGGTCCAAGGCAAAGATGCCGGCCTCAGCGAAATCGTGGCGGAGAGCCTCTTCGATCAGATCCACTCCGACCCGCGCTGGCTGCCCTTCCTGCGCAAGATCGGGAGAAATCCCGAGCAGCTCGCAAAGATTCAGTTCAAGGTCCCGCTGCCGCAGTGAACTGTCCTACCCGCCCTAACCACGAGTCAATTCTTATCCCGTCCGCGCCGCTTGTGGCGCATGGTTGCCAACATTCACGCTCTACCCTTTCCCTGACTGACCGTTCCCTGACCCCTGCTTCTGTTCGCAAAGCTTCTCGAAACGCGGATCGCCGCGAAGCGGATCGAAATCCGGATCAAGACGTAGCAGGGCCGGCGTGAGCGGCGCTTCGCCGGGGCCATCATAGGGAATTTTCAGCAAGTGTTCGAGCAAGGCGATGGCGCGATCTTTTTCGCCGAAGCGCGTGAGCACGCGGGCTTTTATCTCTTCCACAACTCCATGATTGCGCGCGTCGTTGGCCGTTAAGCCGAGGGCTTGCTCGAACCCGCTTAAGGCGGCATCCTGCTCACCCAGTCCCGCCAGAGCGTAAGCGCGCAAAGCAATGGGAAACGCATTGTCGGGTTGCTCCTTCAAAGTGGCTTCTGCTGCGTCCCGCGCTTTGAGAAACATGGCTCGCGCTTTTGTCTTATCCCCCGAGAGTTCCAGAAGGTTCGCGAAATTAATAAGGTCCGGGAGGTCGGAAAGGTTCACCGCCGTTTGCTCGGCCAAGGCTTGGAAGTAGGGCAGCGCGATGGCGGGCGTCCGCCGGAGCTTCGCTTGATTCACGATTGCGTTGAGGCCGGCACGATCGGGGCCCGGATGTAGCCGATCGACAATCTTCTGTGCTTGATCCAGTTGCCCGGTCGCCTGGAAAGCGTCCACTTTTAGCTCCAGCAGAGCTACGTTCCCCGGCCAGATTTGGAGAGCGTCGTCCACCATCCTCTGGACGGTGGCAAAGTCGCGCATCGCGAGTCGACCATTGATAGCCGTGGTGCGCAGGTAGAGATCGCGCGGATTCAGAGCTATCGCCTGGTCAAGGTATTCGGCGCTTTTCTGCCAGTCGCCCGATCGTGCGCAAACCCATCCCAGGTCCTGCAGGACGTCTGCGTTGCTCGGCCAGCTGCGGTGCAGTTGTTCGAAGAGGTCGCGCGCACCCTTGTAGTCGAGCAGCACCCAATATTGGAAATCTGCCTTCGCCAATTGTGCCTCGGGCAATTGCGGTTGCAGACGGAGCGCCTCGGCCAGCGAATTCGCCGCGGCTGCCCGCCGTGCCTCGGAGCGGTCGAGATATTGGAAATAGGTCATGGAGTGTGCGCGGCAAAGCCTGGCCCAGGCGAGCGCGAATTGCGGATCGATCCGCACCGCTTCCTCGAAGGATTGGACCGCGGCCTTGAATGTGTCTGGCGTCTGCGGGGAAACGGCAAGGTCCCCGAGTCCGCGCAAATAAGCGTCGTAAGCCGCGGGGTTGCTCGTTGGCTTTTGTGCGAGGGCCTGGTGTTCGTCGCCGGTCAGTTTGGCGTCGAGCTGCTCGGCAATTGCGGTGGCGACTTCGCCTTCCACGCTGAAGACATCGTCGAGTTTGCGGTTGTAGCTCTCGGCCCAAAGGTGTTCGTCCGTGGCGACGCGGATCAGCTGCACATTGATGTGCGCGGCATTCGCGATCTTCTGTACGCTACCCTCCAGAATGTTAGCGACACCGAGCTGTTTGCCGACTTCGCGCAAGTTTTCCGGAGCGCTCTTGTATTTCTGGGTCGAGGTGCGCGAAATGACCTTGAGCGCCGCGATTTTTGAAAGGCGGGTCAGAATTTCATCCTGGATACCGTCCGCAAAATAAGCGTTCTCTTTGTCGCTGCTCAGGTTCTCAAAAGGCAGCACCGCCACCGACTTTTCTGAAATTGCCGCGATGGCTGGTGTGGGTGCGGTGATGGTAGCCAACGCGGCAGGGAGGGCGGCCACGTTGTCGCGCGAGGCGCCGGCGAAATGCCAGAGAAAGCCGCCGCCGATCGCGAGCAACAGCGCCAGGATAAACAGCTCGCTCCCGCTCACCCGCTGCGCGCCACGCTCACCATGATACCAGGCGAGTACCAAGGTAACGAAGAAGCCAACAACCATTGCCAGGGTGATGCCGCGCCGCACACCTTCCGGCCAACCGAATTGCTGGGCGACGATGTCGATGCCTTGCAGAAGTGCGAACGCGGCCGCGACATAGGCGACCGTCCACTGCACCAGCTTGCGCTGCTTCAGCTCGGCGAAAAAATTGCGGTCGCTCATCTCGGCTGCAAGCGATCGTATCAGGAAAAGCCGCGCTGCACAGGACGCTGACGCGAGTCCTTCAGATGCGGTCGGCAGTGCCGATCGCTCGGCAACTCCGAATCGACGAAAGTGTTGGTAGGGCGAGGTCCGTAGCCGTCGCCCTCCTCGCAATCAGACAACTTCCTGCCCAGCCGGAACCTGTCCGACGCGCAGGAATGTCTTAACGAGCTCGCCTTCCCCGCAGACGATCATTTCCGGAAATCGTTTGAACCACTGGCCCTCGGGAACTTCAGGATTCGTATCCAGCCAACGCGCCAACAATCCCAGCTGCGCCGCAGAAATCTCCCGTTCGCGCACACGTCTGATCAAGTGCGCCATCAGCGCTGGAGGAATCCGATCGCGCTCGATGCGAGGCATTGCTCAGCGGCCGTAGAAGCCGGCGAGGATTTGCGCTTCGAGACGATCTGCTTCGTGAGGATCTTGCGCTGCGACCATCCGATCCGCTAACGCCACTAGCTCATCGGGCGAGAGCCTCGTGTTTTTCGCCTGCGACCGTAGCAATACGCTCAGCACCTCTGCCTTGTCGGTCAACGGCAGGCGCTCAATCTCGCGGATGATTTCACCGGCAGTCACATCGGAAGATAGCGATTGAACAGGCGACGAGCAACTCGTGAGAACCGCCCCGACGGCGGATTCTAGGCATTCGCGCTCTCGCCGTAGAACCCGCGAGTCATTTCTTCGCGTAGTCGCAGTTTCTCGGCCGGATCGACGCTCTCGATCATCCGCTGTGCCAGCTCGCCCAGTTCCTTGCCGGTCAGCATCCGCGCGGCGTCGAGACGATAGGCAAAGCGGATCACTTCCGCCTGGTCCGCCGGCGAAAGGCGCTGGATTTCGCTAATGATATCGCTGGCGCTCATCCGCGAGGAAGTTAACTGACCGAGTTGCTCTGCAAACTGTCGCCGCATAGCCCGGCCCCGCGCCGACATCGAGCACCTGCCACCCTTCCGTGAACCCGGCGCGCGGATGCCGGTCTGGTCGCTTTGATCGAGAAGGTCAAATAAGACTCCGTCAATAGATCGAACGCATTGCCGCAGATTCGCCCGGAGTGGCACCCGCCTTAGCCCGTGCTGGCGCCGGCCTACGGATCGAAAAGTCGCGCCGTTTGCATTTGCCCTGCAACGACGACGATAAAATTCCGAAGGAATGTGAAAACCAACACGCATATGAAAACCTTCCTTCGACCCGCAATGAGCAAAGTTTGCAGCAGACGGCCACTTCGATCGGTCGCAAAATCACCAGCCCGAGTCCTGACGGCCATCGCGCTAACCGTGCTAACCTTCGGCTGGGCGCACCTTGCTCGCGCGGCCGACCCGTCCGATACACTTTACGGTAACAACGCAGGGGCGAGCATCACCAGCGCGACCGAGGATACGGCGCTGGGCAATTTTGCCCTCTACAACACGACAGTCGGCAATAGCAACACCGCTGTGGGTTCTCAAGCGCTCTTCACTAATATCGGAGGAGATTACAATACCGCCACCGGGTTTGAGGCGCTCTATTTCAACGTGAACGGCGCCTACAACACCGCCACGGGCGATTTCGCTCTCTACAAGAATATTTTAGGTGACTATAACACGGCCGCTGGCTCTTCCGCCCTCGCCCTCAATACGAGCGGCACCTATAACACCGCGACCGGGGCCTCCGCCTTGAACCAAAACGATATCGGCATCAACAACACTGCCACGGGAGGGGTTGCGCTCTTCGGCAATACGACAGGAAACAACAACACGGCAAGCGGCTTTGAAGCGCTGGATACCAACAACGGAGACTATAACACCGCCGACGGTTCTCAGGCGATGGCGCAAAACACCACCGGGAACAATAACTCCGCGGTGGGCAGTTTCGCGCTCTACGTCAATGCGGGAGGCAACAACAATAGCGCTCTTGGCTACCAATCGCTGTTCAACAACACGGGCAGCAATAATACCGCCAGCGGCTGCGAGGCCCTCTATAGCAACGTCATCGGCACCGCGAATACGGCTAACGGCTATCAGGCGCTCTATCAAAGTCTCGCGAGCCAAAACACCGCGACCGGTTATCAGTCTCTCTATAACGATAAAGGTGGGAACCAAAACACCGCCGGCGGCTTCCAGTCACTCTTGAGTAACGTGACAGGTAGTGACAACGTCGCCCTTGGACTCTGGGCATCGAGGGGGAACATAACCGGATCCAACAACACCGCCGTTGGAGTGGATGCCCTTCTGCTGAATACCGCCGGGGTTGAAAATACAGCCGTCGGCCGGAACGCGCTTTATAACACGACGGGCCGCAACAATATCGGCCTCGGCAAAAGCGCCGGCACGTACAACACCAGTGGCTATTACAACATCGATATAGGTAATTTCGGGGCGACTAGCGATTCCGGCATCATCCGCATTGGCACCAACGGCTTTCAGACGGACACCTACATTGCCGGTATCTGGAGCAGCACGATCCCGATGGGTATCCCTGTCATTGTCGATGCCAGCGGTCACCTTGGTACCATGACTTCTTCCGCCCGCTTTAAGGAAGCGATCAAACCGATGGATAAGAGCAGTGAGGCGATTCTTGCGTTAAAGCCAGTTACCTTTCGTTATAAGACAAGTATCGACACTGGAAAGACGCCACAGTTTGGTCTTGTCGCCGAGCAGGTCGCAGCGATCGACCAGGATTTGGTCGTCAGCGACAGAGAGGGCAAGCCCTACACCGTGCGCTACGAGGCGATCAACGCGATGTTGCTCAACGAGTTCCTCAAGGAGCATCGCAAAGTCGAGCAGCTCGACGCGACCGTCGCGCAGCAAAGCATAGCGATCGAAGCTCTCACCGCTCGTCTCAGCAAACAAGCCGCCCAAATTCAAAAAGTGAGCGCTCAAATTGCCGTTAAGCAGTCCGCCCCTCTGGAAACCGTCGCCGGCCGCTAACACCAGGTATCACCTTCGCCCCGAAAGGCTGATTCGCTCGTGAGCACGCTTTCAAGCTGGAGCCAGAATGACGGTCCGGTTTGGATACGAACTGTAGACTAGTCGGGGTCGCTGACCCCGCCAGATGAGGCTTGCTGGTTCGATTCCGGCCGGGGTCAGCGAACCCGGCGACAATAGCGACCCCGGCTACAACGACCCGGAATAATCTAAATTTCGTCCCGGCGCATTTGTTTGCAACGTCAGCCAAGAAATTCCGAAGGAATAGGCGACGAACAGACGCGTAAATCCACTTATGCATACTGCCGGTTCCAGAAAGGAAAAATGACCGTTCAAAATTGTTTGAAGACGATAACGAGGATGAGAGACTTTATTCGCGATCTCACCTCGCGGATGCGCTCAGTCGCCGCCGGCATGATTTCGCCAATCGTGACACTAGCTGCGGGCGCACTGCTCTTACCGGGCGTAGCCTCTGCGGCGAGCAGTGAAGGCAACGATTTCATCGTCGGGTTCCTAGCCAACACTGTCATCACTCCCACGATCGAGCTACACCTAACCAGTCCCGTCAGCATGAGCGTCCAGGTGGAATACCCTGTCGGCATAAATCTCGGCGCGCCGGTGGCGCTGACCCCGGGCAACGTCTCTATCGTGACGATCCCCAACACGGCGTCCACCGGCTGGCCGGTTGGCGCGCCGTCACTGAACGCGGTTCGCGCGTCCTCGGTGAACCCCGCGCAGCGCTTCACCTGCTACATGATCAATCGGGCCTTCTCCACGTCGGATGCGGGTCTCGCTCTGCCACTCGACTCGCTGGGGAATTTTTACCGGATCATTACTGCGACCCCGTCGCTCGGCGGAGGTAAACAGTATGGCTCGCAGTTTGTCGTGGTTGCGACCCAGAATGGCACAACGGTAACGATCACGCCGAGCCAGAACCTCCAGAGCGGGCAGCCCGCGGGCGTCCCTTTCAATGTGATCCTAAACCGCGGCGAAGGATGGTTCACGGCCGGTACGACGAGCGGGCCGGCGGGCGACCTGACCGCGTCTACGGTGCAGTCGACCCTTCCCGTCTCGGTGACAAACGGTGTCGGGTGCGAACAAATCGACACCCAGGCCTGCGATCATGTCTTTGAAGTCGCACAGCCTGTCCAGACTTGGGGCACGGGGATTCCAGCTGCGGACCTGCCCGGCTTCGCCACGACCGGAGTCCATTATCGGATTATGGCCGACGCCAACAACACCACGGTGCTCCAAGACGGTGTGTCGATCGGCGTGTTAAACGCCGGGCAGTTCCTGACGACTCCGATTCTGCCAGGGGACCACGTTTTCGAGGGCCAAAATGCCGGCAACCCAGCACCGATCTTCGTGGTGCAGTTCATGCCCGGCGGCGCCACCGGGATTTGTGCAAGCGGCGATCCGTCGATCGGGAACGTCATCCCTGCGGGGCAATACGAATCTGCCTACACGTTCTCGGCCGTGGGCGGTGGGCAGTTCCTTTGCAACTTCGCAACCATCATTGCCAGGAATGCGGACGTGGGGACGCTAACCTTGGATGGCGTGGCGGTCCCGGCCAGCAGTTTTACCACGATTGGGACGTCCGGGTACTTGTCGGCCCGGGTTCCGGTTTCCTCGGGGGCCCACCAGACGGCGTCGCTCAGCGGGCACGGGCTGACCGTCGAAGGATATAATACGTTTGACTCCTACCTCTACCCGGGCGGAGCGGCGCTCAATCCGATCAACGTGCCCCACGAAATATTCCCAGGGGAGCAATGTTGTGGCGAGAAGCCGCATTTCGAAGATCCCGCCTATGCCAACGTGTTCACCGGCCAGGTAGCGGTCGCGACCTGTTACGCAGACCTTGCAACGGATGCCGTCCTTGTTGTCGAGGATCTTAAAAACCAGGCGACGGCTCCGCTGAACACCAACTACGCGCCTCCAGCTTATCACGGCCCCTTGGCTCCATCATCCTGGAGCCGAGATAACCTGGGAGATATTTTTGGGGTCACGCTCGATGACTCGGGCAATATCTTCGTCACGGCCACCACTGCCTACAGCAATGACATCTATCCAACTGGTAGGAGTGCGATGGATATTTACAGAATTGATGGCGCCACGGCGGCAATCACTCCGTTCGCGACCTTACCGCAAGCCCCCGCCACCCTTCCGGGAGCAGGGTTGGGAAACATCGCTTATGACTGCACGCACAAGAACTTCTATGTGAGCGATATTGACGATGGGCTTATTTATCGACTGGACGTCAGCGGCAACACTTTGAGCACGTGGAATCACGGCCTAAATCTCCAGACTGCCAACCCACCATCGACCGCGATTCCCGACGACCCCATGGCGCCATTTACTCAGCTCGGCCGTCGAGTTTGGGGTCTGCAGGAGCACAATGATCGCCTCTACTACGCGGTGTGGTGGGAAGATGATGGCCAACCTAACCCAGTGCAGGCAAACGAAGTTTGGTCTGTCGCCTTGAGTAGCAGTGGTAACTTTGTTCCTGGGACCGATCAATTGGAAATCAGTATTCCCCCACTCGACAATGAGAACGTTTCGAACCCAGTTTCCGATATCAGTTTCGGCCCAGCAGGAACGATGTTGCTAGCGGAGAGAAGCATGCTTGGTGATACAAGCCCCGGTGCGCACCGCTCGCGTGCGCTCGAATACACGCAGGTCGCTGGCACATGGACGCTCCTTAATCCCGCGAAGTTTCAAATCAGCCAGCTTTATCCGCCGGGCAGCTCTGCCGGCGGTGTCGACTACGACTTCGGTGCGGGCGGGCATGTCTGGGTCACCGGCGACGCTTTGCACCTTAACACGAACGACAATATCTACGGACTGCAAGGACTGCCTGCCAACGGAGGGAGTATCGTGAACAGTATCTTGATCGACCTAAATGGCGACGTCTCCCAACAGAACAAAACCCAAATCGGCGACATCGAGCTTCCCTGTCCTGATTGTGAAATAAATGGCACGGTCATTACGCCCTCGATGCCCGGCGCCCCCTATGCCTACCAGTTCGCGGTGACGAATCATTCGACCGTGGCTGCCAGTAACATCGTGATCCTTCCGGTCAGTGGGGTGACTTCGATCACTCCGCAGACAATCCACCTCTTACCAGCCCTCCTGCCAGGACAGACCAGCCCAACTTTTACTCTGACCCTGAACGGCGCCCAACCAGGGGTGCAAGTGTGCTTTAACATCGCGTTGGTCGCGACGGATGGCACCACGTGTTGTTCGCGACAGTTATGCGTTCCAATCCCGGGCTGTTACGAAGTGCTATCGCAGGTTGTGAAATGCCTGCCGAACGGCCAAGTGCAGCTGACTGTCACAATCAAGAACCTCGAGGCTTACACGCTCTACTACGCAGCTATCATACCTTTTGATCCAACCAAAACGGCGACACCGTCCTTCTTCACCCTGGGTAATCCAGTGCCGCCTTTCGGCACCACCACGATATCGACCGTCATTTCACCAGTCGCGTTCGGTGAAACCGTCTTTTACACACTTACGATCCACTCCGCCAATCTGGAAATCTGTTGTTCGAGAGACCTCTCCTTCACTGCGAATTGCGAGCGAGGTCCAATCTGTGCGAGTTCGCGCCTGACCCACAGAACGGCCGGCTCCTTCGACATCGACATGCCGCTCACGGGCACCTCCGGCGTGGAGAACCGCGATGGCGCGGGCAGCTATCTGGCTGTCTTTACCTTCGATGACAGCGTCACTTCCGGTGAAGCTGCGATCGTCAGCGGCACGGCCACCGCCGGCGTTCCGACCTTCGAGGGCAACGAAATGCGGGTCCCGCTCTCTGGCGTGGCTGATCAACAGACCGTGACCGTCGAGGTTTCAAATGTGAATGGCGATGACAACTCCGACGATGTGCCGTTCGGCTTCCTCATCGGTGATGTGAACGGCGATCGCACGGTCAACAGCACCGATAGTAGCTTGATCAAGGGCGCCAACGGCCAGCTAGTCACAAGCTCCAACTTCCGCGACGATATTAATCTGAGCGGTCGCGTCGACAATCGGGACAGCAAGTCGGTCACTGCCCACAAGGGTCACGGACTCCCGTAAGTCTCGGAGCAACTATTGCCTCCGGGCGTCGTTCGGTCCGACTTCCTGGAAGGCTTGGAGAGAGAGAGCGCGATGAGGGAGCAGGTAACATTGAAAGTGTGCGGTGGAAATGGTGTGCTGGCCCATATTAGACATGCGGCCAGTCGGTCAAAACCGCGGCGACGGCCTCCCTAGAGCGAGATTGTAAGGCGGGCCCTCTCCTCCCGCGTTCTGCGGTGTGGCATTGACGCCGCCCTTCCCGCGGCGTTAATCACCCCATTGGCGAAAGAGTACCTGATGTCCGAGCTCGATCTTCTTAAAGCTCGCCCGCTCGTGCGGGCAGACGATCAACAGCGACTTCGCTCAGGTCATTACCATTACCTTCGTGATGGTGGTGGCGATCTATTACTTCCTCCATCAGGCGGGCATCCGGATGAAAGTTTTCGCCTTCGCCATCTACACCTGCGGCAGGCTGACCTATCTGGGGATGATGCTGCTGGAGTCTGGCGTCCTGACGGGCGAGATCAAGGCGCTCCAGGCGATTCCGTTGGCGGCGCGAACGGTGCCGACACAGTTTTATCTCGGGGTGAGAGCGAGCCCGGTCGGGAGATCTCGACGGTGTTGCTGAACCTGGTCTATTGGATTCTCTGGATGGGGACCGGGTATCTGCTCTTCTTTTGGAAGAAGCCGCCGGAGAGCAGGTCGGAGCGCTGATTTGCCGTCAGGCAGCCGGTTTCGCGGCGGCGCACGTAGATATGTCGATGAAACCAGCACCGGATATTTTCGCGCGGCTTCGGAACGGGGAGACGGTTCGCTTCGACGACCCGGAATATCTCAAACTTCGGGACGTTTCTTTCGCGACCAGGAAGCTCCTCCTGCAACTGAATCAGGCGACCGACCCGGAGGAAATGCGTGCTTTGTTAAGCCGCATCACGGGCACGGAAATCGATGAGAGCACCGCGATCTTTCCGCCGTTTCACGTGAACTATGGGAAACACACGAAGATTGGCCGGAACGTCTTCATCAACTTCGACTGCGTGTTTCTCGACTTCGGCGGGATCACGATCGAGGAGGGCGTCTTCATCGCTCCGAAGGTGAGCCTTTTGAGCGAAGGGCACCCGCTGGCGCCGGATGACCGGCACTCGCTGACGGTGGGGCATATTCAGATCAGGCGAAACGCGTGGATCGGTGCGGGGGCCACGATCACGCAAGGGGTGACGATCGGGGAAGACGCGGTCGTGGCGGCCGGGGCCGTGGTGACCAAGGATGTGCCGACGCGGACGGTTGTCGGCGGAATCCCGGCCCGGGTCATCAAGACACTGTAAAAATCGGAAAAAGGGCGGTTTTGGCACCTTTGAGGTGGCCGCGGCGGCCTCTGAGGTGGCCGGGCGACCCTTTGAGGTGGAACGGGCGGCCTCGGAGGTGCGCGCGGCGACCTCTGAGGTGGAACCGGCGACCCTTCGAGGTCGCCGCGGCGACCCTCCGGGGTGGACGCTTCCACCTCCCAGGGTGGGCGCGGCGACCTCCGGGGGTGGAAGCGGCGGCCTCCGAGGTGGCCGCGCCGACCTCCGAGGTCCGCCATCGCCTACCTCCAGGGGTGGCCGCGCCGACCTCTGAGGTGGAATCGCCGACCTCTGAGGTGGCCGGGGCCACCTCGAGGGGTGACCCCGGCCGGGGTTGGATCAGGGCGTTTGGGGTGGCTGTTTCGGTTTCGGGGCGTGTTGGCGGGCGGCTTTAAGCTGCTCGCGCAGCGCGTCCAGGCCCTGGCTTTTGCCGGCGCTCTTGATGTAGCTGTAGGCTTCGAGCGACGCCGAGTAGAGGTCGCTGCCCAAGGCCAGCATGGTGTCGTCGATCTTCTCGAAGAGCGGCTTGAGCGTGTCCGTGATCATGGCGAGCTGGTGGTAGAGGGCCAGGTCGGCGGTGAGCTCCGCGAGGTCGAACGATCCCGGCATCACCTGCGCGTTTTGGTTCGCCACCGGGACGGTCTGCTCGACGAAGCTGCGGCGGATGTTGCCCATTTTGTTCAGGTTCGTCCGGTCGGCCATGCTCAGGCCGACGAGGAACGGGAGTTTGGTCTGGATGGTGGCGATCGCAGTGAGGACTGCGTCGCGGTCGGTGTCGCTCAGGGTGGCGGAGACGAGGTTTTGATCTGACATGGCTTTTTCTTGTTCTGCAACGGCGCCTGGTCGGCGCGGTTATCTGCGGTTGTGGGTGGTGACTTCTGGGGGAAAAGGAACCGTCGGGTCCGGCGGATGCGCGGCGGTCGTCGCCTTGCCTCTCCTGGCGCGGCGGCCAACTTTCTCGCGTCTCGGTGAAGCGGCTTGCGGATTCGGGGCGGCGCTCGAGCCGCCCTGGGCGAGGAGTTCTTTCAGCACCAGGATCTCGCGGTCCCGCGCTGCAAGTTGCCGGCGCAAGAGCCAGATGATGGCGGAGGCGCGGGTCCTGCCGCCGATCTTATCGAGGATGGAGTGGATATGTGTCTTGACGGTCGAGATAGCAGCCCCGGTCCTCTCGCTGATCTCCGCGTTCGTAAGATCCTCCGCGACCAGGAGCGCGATTTCCTCCTGGCGTGGGGTGAGACCCCCGGGGCGATCGGTCGGCGCGGCATCGGGGTCGTAGGTGGTTTTGCCATGCCGGGCAGGGAGGCCAGCCTGATGCGCTGAGAGCGCTTTCTTTTTCGGGGGTTGATCCGGCGGCTGACCCATGGCGCGCGCAGTGTTGCGCCGACCGCGCAGAGGCGTCTATCCACCCCAGGGTGTAGACGCTTTCGCCGCTGATGTGCGGTCGAGAGGGGTTGTTTGCGGATATGCCTAATGACGCCACGTGACGCTTGAGAGGTCCCTCGCCGTCTGCGCGGCTCGGGAGGACAGTCGAGGCTTGCGCCGAGGAAGTGCGGTCGAAAAGTGGTTGTTCGCGGCTGATGGACTAACGACCTCGGGAAACCCTTGAGAGTCTCTCGCCGTCTGCAGCTCGGGATGACAAGATTGGGCGCACGACTTTTTCGGACGCCACCTCCCGCGTTCGCAGCGGCGCGCTTACGATCTGCGTTAGGCGTCGGAGGCGCAGCGCTCAGGCCGCGGTGGCCTGGTGCCCGCAGCAGTGACGCGCTTTCCGGCCGCTGCCGCAGGCGCAGAGGCGATTCCTGATCCGGCCCCGCTGCCGTCGGCGCCGGCGACCGGGCGTGGGGGGCGCGCTGGTGACGCCGCGAGATGGTTGTGCGCTCTGCCATTGCGCAAGCGTGTCGAAATCGCGGATGAGGTGTCGCGCCACTTCGGTGATGAGGGCGACATTGTTGCCGCTAATGCCGAGGTCGCAGGTCGCTTGCGGGTGCGCGACGCGATTCCTGATCTCCACGGCGGCGTGCAAATCGTCCCACCGTTTACCACCGAGGCTCGTGAGCGGCGACCGGGCCAGGGAGCGGGCGATGGTGCGGTAGCTGAGGCCGATGCGCTGCAGGACGGGGGCGGTGGGATCGGCGGCTGTCTGCAGGTCGCGCCGCGGGCCGCACTCGCGGCGGCAGCCGGTCTCGGCGATGTGGCGGAGGGCATTGGCCATGCCGTCGAGCAACGAGCCGAAGCAACGGACCAGGGCGCGACGATGGGCGGGCTCTGCCTCCGCCGAGGCGAGCGTCGCCACCGCCAGTTCGAAATCAGCCTTCAACATGTGGCCGAGTGCGATCGCGTCGCGACCGGCGGAGGGCGGCGGCACGGGGGCCAGCGCCACACGGGGCTGCTCACGCCCTTCGAGGGCTTCGAAAATCTCTCGCAATGCGACCACGATATTTCCCATAGCAAAGGGCGGGCCATTCCCTGCGCCGTCTCGCAGATCGGGATGACAAACTTGCGCGACGCTCGCAAATCCGACGGCTCACGCGGCACGCCTGAGGCGGCGCTTTCACTATTTGAGCCAGGCGTCGAGGCGCAGAAGGGACGTCGGAAGGTCGGCGTCACCCGGGCGCTGTGTCGTCGGGACCGAGGAAGGTGAAAGTCCGCCCGCCGCGCAAACCAGCGCTCTTGAGGACAAAAGCTTCGACACGATTAGAGCGCTTAGATAGCATCGCGTTAGAACTCTCTAAATTATGAAAACGACACAGCCTTTGGTGCGACTCCTCTTGTCCCTCGCGCTCCCGATTTGCAGCCTGCCCTTGGCGGCCGTGGCTGCCTCGCCCAGTTACACTCTCACCGGGAGCCTGAATTTCGCCCGCGCCTTCCATAGCGCGACTCTGCTTCAGGACGGACATGTCCTGGCCGCAGGCGGCTCCTATGGCGACCCCTTGAAAAGCACGGAGCTCTATGATCCCGCCACCAAGACCTGGAATGTGACCGGGGACCTGATGACCGCCCGCTCGGGACACACTGCCACTTTGCTGGCCGATGGGCGGGTTCTGGTCGCGGCAGGCAACGGCAAACCAATTCCACCGCTGAACACCGCCGAGTTGTATGACCCAACCACGGGCACATGGGCCGCCACCGGCCGGCTGCAGGCGAAGCGCTCCGAGCAGACCGCGACTCTCTTACGCGATGGCCGCGTGCTCGTGGTGGGCGGAACGCCGGACTTTACCAACGGCCTTAGTTCGGCCGAGATCTACGATCCCGCCACCGGCGTCTGGAGCCCGACCGGCAGCCTGCATACTGGTCGTTACGCGCACGTCGCCACCCTGTTGCCTGATGGCACCGTCCTGGTCGCGGGAGGTGCTGGGGAGCACCGGGTGCCCTTGGCGAGTGCCGAAATCTACGACCCGGCTACGGGTTCCTGGACGGAGACGGGTTCGCTCGCGAACGCGCGCTGGCTGACCAGCGGCGTGTCGCTCAGCGATGGTCGCTTCCTGGTCGTCGGTGGCCAGGGCAACGTCAGCACGGTGGCCGAGGCGGAAATTTATGATCCTGCGAGCGGGCTGTGGTCGAGTGCCAACGAGGTGCGGCCGAAACGCCTCGAGACCGAGCTCGTGCTTTTGCCTGGCGCGCGCGTGCTCTCCGTCGGAGGAGCCGACAGCCTCGGCGGGCCGGTGGGTGCGTCCAGTGTGTATAATCAGCGGCGCAATCTTTGGCAGGACGCCCCGGCCTTGAACGCCGACCGCATCGAAGGCCACACTGCCACCCTGCTTCCCGATGGCGATGTCCTGGTAGTGGGTGGCTATGCCAATCAAGGCTCGACGACCGCCGTTTGCGAGCTCTTCAGTCTCCGCCCGCGGAGTTGAGCTGACTCCGGCGCCGGCCAAGGTAGGGCGCCGCTACCGCAAAGACCTCGTCAATCCGGCTGCTCCAAAAGCGAGATCGCCAACCGTGCGCGTACCTTTACATTCGAGCCTATGGCTGATGTAACGATCGAGATCATCAAGAACGGCCCTTTCATCGTGAAGGGCGAAGTGGATTTGAAGGACGCGGATGGGAAGAGCTATCCGGCGGAGAAGCGGATGGCGCTTTGTCGCTGCGGGGCTTCAACGGAGAAGCCGTTCTGCGACGGGACCCATTCGAAGATCGGGTTCCAGGCGGCCGAGTCGGCCGTGCCGGAATCGGCGGAGTAGCGGTGGCTCGTTAGGCTTCGCCGGGCAGGAGCCCGCTGGCCGAAACGGGCTCTAGCCCCTGCTCCTTTTGCACAGCGCATTCGCGAACGCTGCTGCTCGAATCCCTGGGATCAGGGAACAACTGGTCCACTTCCGCTACCGCCATCTCCAGCGGATCCTGCGTGTAATCGGCACCCGCGTCGACACATGGAGGTTACCCATTTCGAAGCCGCGAAAATAATCTGCAATGGGATCGAAAAGATGTCGAAGGAATCGGTAACAACCAATCCCTATGAAAAAATCCCTGGCAAAACTTCTCCTGATCAGCTCACTCGCACTCTTTGCAGCCAATGCGCACGCGATCGACTCCAACTACGTGGGACCGTCCGACGGCAATTGGAGCAAACCTTCCAACTGGTCCCCGGCAAAAGTGCCGGACAACAGAGGCCATCGCTCTTTCGACGTCTCCCTTATCGACCTCTCGGTTGTGCTGAACATCGATCCGACGATCACCAGCC
This sequence comes from uncultured Verrucomicrobiae bacterium, assembly GCA_963742845.1. Taxonomy (GTDB): domain Bacteria; phylum Verrucomicrobiota; class Verrucomicrobiia; order Chthoniobacterales; family UBA10450; genus Palsa-1392. Next base: position 1,216,602 of record CAVUNK010000009.1, read on the forward strand.
TGACACTGGGCGGCGACTCCCTTGGGGGTGTGACCTCGGTTGACCACAGTCTCGTTTCTTTGCTTACCCGTGTGGCCCCGGCCACCGCGATTGATTTCACGGCGATGACCGCCGATGTGCTCTTCGACGCGGGTGAGCTCACGAATTTTTCCGGCACAACACTAAGTGGTGGCGGTTATGTCCTCGATGCCGCCCAGGGGCGGACGGCGACGCTCCGCTTCACTGGCGCGGACATCCGAACCAACAGCGCTTATATCTTCCTTCTGGGCACTGGCGCGCAGATCGTGAATGAAAACAATGACGACGCGCTCACTTACCTGAGCCACCTGACCCCCGACGGGGAGATAGACCTGCAGAGCCATCCTCTCTCATCCGCGGGTTCATTCGTGAACGAAGGGTTTATCTTTGCAGACAAATCGCTCTGGACGTTTGATGGCGACTTCACCGACATCGGAGACCGTCGCGACCCGGGAACCGTGGGCTTTCTGTTTGGCCTCGGGCGTCAAAGTGAGGATGCACGCTTCGTCGTGACCGGCGTCCTGACGAATTATGACGCCGCTAGTCATACCTTGAACAAAGGCCGCTTCCTTTTCAATGCGGCCAGCAGCGGCGCCAACACCCTTCAGGTGCTGGGCGGAGACCTTCTCGACATCGTGACGAACAATGGAGCTGTCATCCTTTACGGGCCGAATACTGGCCTGCTTGATAAGAATGGCGACGATGCTCTCCGTCACCTGGCGGTGATTAACCGCGACTTGGAAGTCGGGAGCCGGGACTTCACTACCGCTGGGGACCTGCTGGTCAACGATAGCCTCGTGATCTTCGGCGACAGTCGCTTCACCGTTTCCGGAAATCTCACCAGCAACGGGTTTCTCCTTTTCTCGCCCTTCAACGCCTACGCTTTGAACTTCGTCGGCTATCCCGGCGTGCCGACGGACCGGATGGCGCTGAACACCAAGTTAAACGTCGCGGGAGATCTCACCTTCGGGCCGGAGAACACGTTCAACCTCGAGATCTTCGGCGCTGGTGCAAAAGGAGCGATCAAGGTCACTGGTCAAGCCACCCTTGACGGAACATTGGCCGTCACCGTGCTCGACGAGGCCACGGTGACAAGCAACGATAAGTTCGTTGTCCTCACGGCCGCGCGCCTTAACGGCACTTTCGCGAACGTCGCCAATGGCCAGAGAATTGATGCCCAGGATCTGAACGGCGAGACCGCTGGTTCTTTCCTCGTTAGCTATCAGGGAAAGAGGCTGATTCTTTCCGCTTATCTCCCGGCTAGCTCCAACAGCTTGCCGTCACTTCCCGCCCGGACCCGCGACCGCACCTCTTCCTCCCGAGAATGATACGGTAATCGCGGCCAATAAGAGGCGCCGACGCCTCAAAAAGCGGCAGGTCCATCCGTGGGCCTGCCGTTCCTGTTCCAAGGAAAGAGAGCGAGGCGGTCGCTTGAAGGGTCTCCTTTGCTTGTTAGTTGTTGGAAAAACAATTGCCCGAAAACGGGGAAGCTGCGCCCGGCATTTTGCGCCCAACGGCGAGACGCACCTTTCATCCGTTCGTTCATGCTCTTCCTAACCGACGCGGCCAAATAAAGGCGTCCTCGCGGAAAGAGAGACTTTTTGCAATGCCGCATGCTTTTCGTCGAAGGAAGGAGGTGAAGAGACATCGTTCGCAAGGGCGACACACCCAAATCACAATCCCTAGAAAGCATATCCTAATGAAGAGATCCCTCATAACATTCGCTGTGAGCTTTGCTGCTCTGGCCCTGGCCGCACTCCTATCCGCGGCCACCCAGCATCCCAAGAATTTGGGCAATGGCCTCGACAAGGTCGTCGCTCGAGAGCTGGCCGCCAAAGCCGGTCAAACACTCGATGCTCCCGGCGTCGGCTCGGCGGTGGACGCCGGCGACCGTGCGATCCACGACGCCGATGGTCGCATTCTGGTCACGGTCTATCTGCGCAATCCGGCCGGCCGCGATTCCGTCGCCAAGCTTAAGGATGTAAAGATCGCCGCTGAAGAGATGGCTTACCAAGGGGGCGCGCTCAGTGTCTATGTGCCCGCAGCACGCGTGGCCGATCTGGCGAACGCCAGAGGTGTCTCGAGCGTTTTCCTGGCGCTCAAGCCCATCTTTAACGTGGGTAAAACGACGACCCAGGGTGTCCACCAGCATCGTGTCGATCGAATCACGAACCAGAAGGTAAGCCCCGTGACAGGCCTGACCGGCGCCGGGATCACCGTCGGGGTCATGTCCGACTCATTTAATATCAGCGACGGCCCGATCAAAGAGGCGCAGGATATAGCTTCTGGCGATCTTCCCGGCCCCGGCAATCCAAACAATCCTGACCCCGTGCTGGTGTTGGAGGAACTACCAGGACACGCGGACGAAGGTCGTGCCATGTGTCAAATCGTCTTCGATATGGCGCCGGCCGCAAAGCTGATCTTTTCCACCACGACCGAGGACGATGTCGGGTTTGCCGAAAACCTGCGGGCGGTGGCTGCTGCCGGCGCCAAGGTTATGGTCGATGATGTCTTCTACTTTGAGGAAGGAATGTTCCAGGACACCTTGTCCGCCCGGGTGGTCGATGAACTGTCCGCAAGCGGCATCTCCTATTTCTCGGCCGCCGGGAATACTCCGGCGACTCAGGGTTATTATTCGGATTTTCGGTTGGTTCCGAACGACGCGAACGCGACGAAGGGGACTAACATCAATCTGGCTGACGTTCCGCCGGAGCTGTATGCGGGAGGATTTCATAACTTCAATCCCGAGCCGGGCCAGCAGGACATCGCGCAAAGCGTTCTCATAGGTAATAGCAGCGTCGGAACAGATCCGGCTATCTTCGATTTTCAATGGGACGATCCCTATGACGTCAATCTGACCGTCGGAGATAACATTGTTAACGGCACCGGTAACGTTCCCCAAAACGGCTCCGATACCTTCACCTTTCCCGGCACCGCTGGTGAGCGGGTCCAAATTTCGGTCTCGGCCAACCCGGCTACTCCTACCTTCGATGCCGTGGTCGAAGTCATCGCTCCGGACGGGACCTCCCTTGTCACTCAAGATACCGGCACCGATGAACTCCTGGTGATCACGCTTCCCCAGACCGGCATTTACGCCGTGCGCGTCACCAGCTTCGTTCCCGAAGGTGGCACCTATGATTACTCGGTCGATGAGGCGGTCGGTCCGCAATTAGTCAGCACGGATTTCAATATGTTGTTCTTCGACGGAGACGGCGCCTTCATCGGAGCCAGCGGGTTGAATAATATCATCGCTAATCGCCCGATCGAGATCGCGCAGATCTTCCCGAGCCAGACGACCGCCGGCAATATCGTCCAGGTCGTCATCGCTCGATCCAATACGCCGCCGCCCAGTCCCCAGCCGGCAGGTAAGTTGAAATACGTCTGCTTTACCTCGGGTGAACCGCAGGAATATTTCAGTTACAACCGGACGCCGATCACCTTCGGCCATAGCGCGGCCGCTGGCGCAATGGGAGTCGGCGCTTATGCTTTCTATCCTCCGTATATTCCGGAAGGGTTTACTTCGCCCGGACCGTCGATCATTGCTTTCGACCACGATAACAATCGGCTGCCGGAACCTGAAGTGCGCCAAAAGCCCGATTTCTCGGCGATGGATGGCGCTAATACCACCTTCTTTGTTTCCGACGCAGTCCAGGACAGAGACCTCTTCCCTAACTTCTTCGGCACCTCCGCGGCAGCGCCGCACGCGGCGGCCATCGCAGCTCTGGTCTGCAGGCTCATGGCGGCCCCGGCTCCGTCACGCCCACGCAAATGCGCGGCGTCCTCCAGCGAAGCACTTTTAAGCACGATCTGGATCCCTACCGCGCGAGCGCCAAAGCGCGCTCGGGTGGTTCGACGATAAGCCTGCAAGTGATGTCCGACGCGCGCAGTCTGCTTAGTGTGATGGCGAGCTCCGATGCCTTTCAGGTTCGCTTCATGGGACCAGGCAGTCTTAATCAACTTGTCCTGAATCCGCAGGGGACGGATGCGACCGGGGGCAACACCACCGAAGCCTTCAGTGACCGGGTCGGATTCACTTCGCGTCCCGGCCTGGTCTTCGATAACCGGCCGCCGGAGGTAGGCTTTCCCTTTACCTTGGGTGACCTGAGTGGCGTGCAAGCAAGCGATCTCACTGGTACCCTCTCGAATCAGGCGCCCCCGCCAGCTGTGATCGGGAGTCACTTTTATACTCTTACGATCGACATTAACCCCGGCGCGCTCACGAGCCGAGAGGGCTTTGACTTCGGAATCGATCGCGACGAGGCCGATGTCTACGGGCCGGGCGGCACCGCCGGTGGGAACTCTGCCGACCTGCTGGGCGCTAACGTTCTTATCCCCGAAGGCACGGTTGCGCCGGGTGGAATGACCTTTGGCGGCACAACCAGCAATGGTCCTTTCTCGGGCGTTTTTGTTAACCAGATCGGCGAAGGTTATTCCGTTCTGGACGGCTATGGCTTCATCAACGCTCAAGCGGCAGTGCAGGAGCCGCTGAAATAGAGTCCGCTGTAACTGGCCGGAAATGCGAACCGAAAGAATCTCGTGATGACTGCGGACTGACGAGTAGGAGCACCCGCGGGAGATATGACCCGGGCGCTTCCTCACGCTAACTCTTCGTCCGATTCTCCCGATACCGAATTCATCTTTCTACCCGAAGGGATGAAGTTTCTCAAGCGCGCGCCGCGCGGCGCCATGACGATTTTCCACACCAAGTTTGCGATAGAGATTTTCCAGGTGCCGCTTCACCGTTCCGGAAGAGATCCCGAGGATCTCGCTCATCTCTGAATTTCTTTTTCCTTCCGAGACCCAAAAGAGGACTTCCTGCTCGCGCCGGGTCAGGCCAAGGCCTCCCAAAGCGGAAGGGGCGGCGTGAGCGGAGGGTGGCGAGAAGAGCGTCTGCATGTGCGGAGAGAGCAGCGAGAAGATTTCCCGATCCTCCTCCCGAAAAGTGCGGGACTCGCGCATCAGGGCCACAGACATGAGAGTTCCGTTTGTTAGGCACAGGTTCGTTCCGAGATCATCTTCGTAGTCCAGCGTGCCCCAGCCGGCTTGGTAGAGAGCGGTTTCCGACCAATCCCGACGACTAACGAAATCCGAGAGGAGGAGCGCGTTCCCGGCCAACTCGACATGTTGAAAGCGTGGATGATACCGGACGACCTCCGGGGTGGTAGCAATCAGCAGGGCGGCAAAGGCCGGCTCGGTCGCGTGAAAAGCTACTACCTCAGGACCGCGCAGACAACCAGCCACGGCGTTGATACCGCCTAACGAGCGGACGAGCGTTTCCGCAATCGCCGCGGCCGGGCCGACGGTGAAGGCGCGGCGGTACATGGCCGCGATCGCCTCATTGAGACGCTGGTAATCAGAGTGGCCGAGTCGCATGTGCTGGGAGAAGCGTGCGGCCCGTTGGCCCAACTGCCCGTGGCGGAAGCGGAAGGATTGAAGTTCTTCGAGCGCCTGGCGGGCCGCACTATGCCGATCTTCCACCCCGAGCTTGCGGTAGATATTCTCGAGGTGCCGCTTCACGGTCCCTCGGGAGATCCCGAGAATCGTGGCCACTTCGGCGTTGCGTTTTCCCTCCGAGACCCAGAAAAGCACTTCCTGTTCGCGCCGCGTCAGACCCAAAGCGTGGAGACGAGCAGGCTCGTTAGGCAAAGGCGCCGGCGGCTCGAGCAGGGTTCGGATGTGCGGGAGCAGGAGGGAAAAAATCAACCGGTCCTCCTTCCGAAAGCTGCGTGACTCGCGCAGGACGCAGGCTCCAAAGAATCCACCGTTCGTGAGGGGAATGCGCACGCCGAGATCGTCTTCGACCCGCAAATAGGGCCGCGCCACCTGTCGCAGTTCGTTGTCGTGCCAGGCCGGCTGGCTGAGAAAGTCGGAGATCTGGAGCACGAGCCCGAGCAATTCTCTCGCCTGAAAGCGCGGATGATAACGCATAATGGCCGGCGTCATTTCCCGCATCGGCATCTCCAGTTCTCCTTCCGAGAGCGCGCAATCGACCACCTGGCCACCGCAAACGGTCGCCGCCTGGGTCAGGCCGCCGATCGTTCGCTCCAGCACAGCGGTCACGGCCGCGCAGGGGCCGAGGGTAAACGCGAGTCGATACATCGCCGCGACGCCTTCATTGAACTTTTGGAAGTCCGCGTGACTCAGTCTCATTGGTGGAGGGGATAGCAACCGACCGTCGGCCGAGAGTGCGGGGAAGCGTCCGGTTCGACAAGAAAAAATGTGCCGAACGGCACATTGCGAAAACCGTGCGGACCTGAAACGCTGCCAGGCGACGGACGCAAAAGCGAAAGTCGCCCGGCCCGCGCCCTAAATGAAAAGGCAAAATGTCGTGTTCTCTCCGAAATAAGACCACCCAGAAAGACTCCTTCCATGCCACCCGCTGGACTTTGGTCCGCGCGGCGCATGCGGCGGAGGCCACCCCCAGCCAATCGCTTGATGCGCTTTCCGAGCTCTGCCGCATCTACTGGCGACCGCTTTATTTATTCCTACGCCGAAGCGGCTACGACACCGCCGATGCCCAGGACCTAACCCAGGGCTTCTTTGCCGACCTGATCGAGACGCGCTTCTACGAGCGCGCAGATCAAGGTAAAGGACGTTTCCGCTCTTTTCTCCTCGGCGCCTTGAAACATTTCGTGGCCGACACGCGGGCCCGCGAAGGGCGGCAGAAACGCGGTGGCGGAAATTTCTTCGAACCGTTCGACGAAGAAACGATGTGCGAAATCGAGACGCAAATCGGTTCGTCGCAAAGCGGCAATGCGGATCTGGCCTACGAGCGCGACTGGGCGGCATCGATCCTTCGCCAAACCTTCGATCGGCTCGCCCAGGAATTCGCCCTGAGGGGCAAGTCCGCACTTTTCGAAGCCTTGCGCGCCTATCTTCCGACCGGCGGCGACGAAGCCATTCCTTACGAGGAGGTCGCGCGGAAGCTCGATCGGGGCGTCCTGACTTTGCGCAGTGACGTGGCCCGGTTGCGGGCGCGTTTTCGCGTCGTGTTGCGGGAAGAAGTGCGCGGGACGCTGACGAACGCGGAAGAAGTGGAGGAAGAACTGCGTCACCTCTGCCACGTGCTCGCCCAAGCCTAACGACGCCATGTCTTTTTCTCCGACTTCGAAGGACGTGATCTGCACGATCTGCGGGAGTCGTCGGGAGGTGACTCCTTCAGGCGATCTTGGTTGCCTCTCCTGCCTTCTGCGCACCGGTCTGGAGGAAGATCCCCGATCGTCGGACATCTCCGCCTCCGCCTTGCCAGAAACGTTCAGCACCTACGTCATCGCCCATCGCGAAGATGGCGACGCTGCACGAGCTCGGTCGGGGCGCGATGGGCGTAACCTTTCTCGCCGAGGATGTTTCGCTGCAGCGCCCGGTTGCGCTCAAAATCATTGAAGCCGATTTCGCCGACAGCAGCCCGGGGGCGCGGGAGCGGTTCATGCGCGAAGCCCGCGCCGCGGCCGCAATGCGCCATCCTCATGTCGCCACCATCTATCAATTCGGCGCCGAGGAAGAGACTGGCCAGTATTTCTACGCGATGGAACTGGTGGAAGGTGAAACTCTCGAGGAACGAGTGCAGCGCCACGGCCCGCTCGACCTGAGCGCCGCCCTGGAACTCGCCCGCCAGGTGACCGCGGCGCTCGTGATCGCAGAGGGCTGCGGCCTCGTCCATCGCGATCTCAAGCCGGCTAACATCATGCTGGCGAAGACGGCGAAGCCCGGCGAAGTCATGGTCAAGATCATCGACTTCGGAATCGCGAAGGCTTTGCAGGAGACGCCCGATGCGCGTCACCTGACGCACGGCAACTTTGTTGGAACTCCGGCTTACGCCAGTCCCGAACAGCGCCGGGGCAGCGCTGTGGACGTTCGTTCCGACATTTATTCGTTAGGCGCGACCCTTTGGTTTGCGCTCACCGGTTCAATGCCGTTTGGGGCTCATTATCCGAACGGAGAAAACGAGGACGACCGGCCGCCCCTGCCGCGGGTCGAACAACTAAGAGCCGCGCATGTTCCCGTCCGGGTGGTCTCTCTCCTGCGTTCCATGCTCATGGCCGAACCGGCGGCGCGCCCCAGCGCCGAAGAGCTGGCTGCGAGATTGCAGACAGTCGAGAGATCAAAGGCGCGCCCTTTGCTCATCGGGGCGGCCGGTCTGCTTCTCTTCGGGTTCGCCCTGCAATCCTACCTCCGCGCTTCTTCGGATTCGCCCAGGCGTGATGCCGATGCATTCAACAAGAGCGTCGCCGTCCTCCCTTTCGACGATCTGGACGCGACAGGACATAATTCAAGTTTCGCTGATGGCGTGCAGGATGAGCTCCTGACCGATCTGGCTCGGATTGCCGATTTAAAGGTCGTGAGCCGAACCAGCGTGATGCGATACGCCCGTGACCAGCGCAAGAATTTGCGCGAGATCGGACGGCAACTCGGGGTGGCCTATATCGTGGAAGGCACGGTGCACCAGCTCGGCGGCAAGGTGCGGGTAAGTGCGCAGTTGATCGATGCCCGTAGCGATCTCCATCAATGGGCGCAAAGTTACGACCGGCCGATTGGCGACGTTTTTGCCATTCAAAGTGAGATCGCGCAGACCATTGCCGCCCAGCTCGGCGCGGTCATCGCTCCGCACGAGAAAGCAGCGATCAACGCACCACCCACGCACGACCTGATCGCCTTTGACCTGTATACTCGCGCCAAGTCACTCCTCGAAAAGACCTCCTTCAGCCCGCGCGGGAAAGATAACCTCTTCAAGGCGGCGGAACTTCTCCAAGACGCGGTCAGCCGCGATCCGCACTTTCTTTTGGCCTACTCCCAGCTCGCCACCGCGCACGATGTTATTTACTTCCTTGGCTTCGATCATACGCCGGAAAGGTTGTCGCTAGGGGAAGCCGCCGTCGAGACTGTTCATAAGCTGGGACCAGACTCCGGGGAAGCGCATCTGGCGCGCGCGCGTCATCTCTATCAAGGTTACCTGGCCTATGAGCCCGCGCTCGTCGAGTTAGAAGCGGCTCAGCGCGCCCTGCCGAACCAACCCTCCGTTTTTACCCTCGCGGGTTACATCTACCGTCGCGAAGGCCGCTGGGACGAATCCGCGCGCCAATTTGAAAACGCCCTCTCGCTCGACCCGAGGAATATTTACACCCTTCAGCAGCTTTCCATCTCTTATAACCTGCTTCGGCGTTATCCCGACGCTGCCAAAGTGCTCGAGCGCGCGCTCACGATCGTACCCGAGGATGTCGATACCCTGCTCAGTCGCGCCGCGGTGGATCTTAATTGGCGGGCTGATACCCGGCCGCTCCACCGGATTATTGCCGCTATTCTGGCCAGGAAACCCAACGCCTCGTCCGAGCTCGCCGGCGTCTGGCTCTTCCTCGCATTTTGCGAGCACGATCAGGCGGCCACAGCGCGGGCCGTGGCCGCGCTCGGCGATGGGACCTTCGGACCGGGAGCGATACAATTCCGCCGCGCCTTCTGGGAAGGCCTCGCGGCGCGGGTGCGGGGTGATGCAACCGGAGCGCAGGAAGCTTTCCTGCGGGCACGAACAGAGCAGGAACGAATTGTTCTCGCGCAGGAAAACTTCGCCCCTGCGATCTGCATCCTTGGGCTCATCGATGCCGGGCTGGGGCGAAAAGCGGACGCCCTTCGGGAAGGTCGGCGCGCGGCAGAATTGCTACCGCTGAGCCGCGATCCGATCAATGGTGCGCATATCCTCGAATTCCTTGCCGGCATTTATGCCTGGGTTGGCGAAGCCGATCTGGCCTGCGAGCAGCTTGAGAAGATCACCAGGATCCCCGGTAACTTGAGCTATGGTCAACTCCGCCTTTCCCCGCTCTGGAACGATCTGCGCGGAAATCCGCGCTTCGAGAAACTTGTCGCCTCGCTGGCACCAGAAGCGACTAAGTAAGACTCAGTCTTAGCCGCCAGGTTGCGGAGCGATTTTGTCGTCGCGCGCATCTTTTCTGCAATGGCCGCACGCTTTCCTCGAAGGAAAGGGTTGAAGAGAAATCGTTCGTAGAAACGAGCTCGAGAAACACTCAACCCTGGAAAGACCATTAAAATGAAAAGACTCCTCCTTATCGCAACCATATTGCTGACTGCGGCGTCGGCCCATCCGGGGGCCGCTGCTCCTCCTGTCACGACCCACAGGATAGACGGCTCATTTCCCAGCTCTTACCTTGCTCGCGCGCCACAAGCCGGCGAAACACTCAAAGACTCGGCTTGCACCGCCAGGACCGCGGACCCAGACGACTCCGTCTATTTGGTCTGTGATCGCGGCCGGGAACGGGTGGTGCCCGGAAATAGGCTATATGACTATCTCGCCCGGCACCCCGGCTCCTATGTTGGCCATTGTGAGGAAACAAAGCTAGCTTCTCGTTAGGCGGAGACGTAGACCGCAACCGTCACGCTGACAAGACCTCGCCGGGCAACGAGGAGGCTCGTGATGCTTGCGAATCGCAAAGAAGAACACCCGCGTAGTTGTGTGCGCGGGTGTCTCTTCATTTCCATTTCATCGCTCCATCGCCGAAGGAGTTTTCGGCCCGCGCGTGCAGCTTGCGCCGAGTATACGTTTTTCTGCAATGCCGCGGATTTTTTCGCGAAGGAAGGTGGTGAAGACAATTCGTGCAAGCGCACGAGGTAACAGAAACAACTAACTTAGAAAGATCTTAACCATGAAAACAATCAGCCTTATCATCGCGCTCGTATTCTGCTCCTGGGCGAGCGCTTTTGCCCAACCTTCCGCCCTCTCGATTGAGGTCCTGGCCACGTTCGATTACCCTGGGGAAGGGAACTCCACTTCCGCTCAGGGGATCAACGAACAGGGCGATATCACTGGGTCCTATGACGATGTCGACGGCATAACTCGCGGTTTTGTCCGCTACAGCGATGGCAGCTTCAGCGCGCCGCTCGTCGAACCTAACGATACCGGCGGTTATACCTTCCTTCGCGACATCAATAACTCGGGCACAGGTGCTGGCACCTACGCGAACGTCGACGGTCTTTTCCACGGTTTTCTCCTTGCAGGGACGACTTACATCGAGGCCGACTTCCCTGGCTCCGAGTACACCACCGTCGGGGGACTGAATGAGGCTGGTGACTTCGTCGGCGACTTTGCCTTTCCCGGCGTATTCTTTGAGAAAGCCTTCGCCAATCTGGGCGGGGTCGCAACGTCCCTCGAGATTCCCAACGCCAAGGCCAGCACCGGCTACGGGATCAATAGCCTTCGAGAAATTGTCGGTAACTACACCGAAATCGGATCGGGACGCGGTCGCGGTTTCTATCGCGCTCCTGATGGCACGATCACCGCTCCGATTGAGCCGCGTGGCGCCACCTTTGCCTTTATCTCCTGCATCAACGATAACGGCGTCATCGTCGGGCGCTACACGACCACCGATGGGGTAAGACACGGCTTGGTCATGAAGCTGCCGCACAGCTACTTTGCCTTCGACTATCCGGGATCGATTTTTACTTCGGTTAGCGGGATCAATAACCACGGCTACGTGACCGGGCGATTCCAGACCGATGACGGACTCTTCCATAGTTATCTCGGCCGCGTGCGAACGGGCCGCTGACCGGCAGACGACCGACGCTCTGTCGGCGGCGCCACCCGCGGTAAGCCCGTGGGTGGCGCCACCTTCCGGGATTTCCTTTCCTGGGGCGGATGGCGCTTTGTCGCTGCGGCGCTTCGACGGAGAAGCCGTTCTGCGATGGGACCCATTCGAAGATCGGGTTCCAGGCGGCCGAGTCGGCTGTGCCGGAATCGGCGGAGTAGCGGAGCGGCGCTTACGCCTTCTCGAGCGGGGCGCTTTGGGCCAGAGGAAGTAAGGGCCGAGGCGGGCGCTGACGCGGCTTACGGTAATATCAGGATCCGCAAGGGATGGTTAACGCTTGCGTTTTATTGCTCACTTCAGCAAAAACGTCGCCGTGTCCCCTGCTGTTGGTAACGCTCCTCTGCCGGATGGCGAATTTGCCGCGACCCGCTGGACGATCGTGCGGGCAGCCGGCGACTCTCAGTTGACCGAAGGTCGGGCCTGGGACGCGCTCTCGGAGCTCTGCCGGATTTATTGGAAGCCGCTCTATCTCTTTCTCCGCCGGGAAGGATCTTCAGCCGAAGACGCGCAGGATCTAACGCAGGGCTTCTTTGCCGACCTGATCCGGGATCGCAGCTATCGCCGGGCGGACCGGGACAAGGGCCGCTTTCGGTCGTTCCTCCTCGGGGCGCTAAAATATTTCGTCGCCGACGTGCGCGACCGGGGGAAGACGCAGAAGCGAGGCGGCGATTTCATCCGCGAACTCCTCGACGACCGGGTAATCGCCGAGGTGGAGGGACAGGTGTCGATCTCGAAGGCCTGGGATTCGGCCGCGCTCTACGATCGGGAGTGGGCCGCCGCTCTCGTCCGGCAGGCTTTGGATCGGCTCGAGCAGGAGTGCGCACTAGGGGGAAAGGCAGCGCTTTTTGACGAGTTGCACGCGCACCTGCTCGGGACTTCCGAGGACGCGATCCCCTATGAAGAAATTTCCCGTCGACTGCAACGCAACGCGGTGACGTTGCGGAGCGACGTTGCCCGCCTGCGGACGCGTTATCGTATATTATTGCGCGAAGAAGTGCGCGGCACTGTGGGCGAGGCCGCGGAGGTGGATGAAGAGTTGCGCTACCTCTGCCAGGTGCTCACGCGGGACTGAGGGCCAGGTCATTTTCACGATGAGTGCCTCCTCGCCCGAGATCGTGAATTGCCCGAAATGCGGGGCGCGCATCGCGACGACCGCCTCAGGCGATTTTGGTTGTCTGGCCTGCTGGTTGCAGGCAGGGCTCGATCATCCGACGGGGGAGCGAGACGCGTCGGCCAGCACCACGGCAGTTCCGGGTTCGTTAGGGAACTACTCCATTTCCCGGCGTGACGATGGCTCGCTCCTCGAGCTGGGCCGGGGCGCGATGGGGATCACCTTTCGCGGGGAGGATGTCTCGCTCCGCCGGCCGGTCGCGTTGAAAGTAATCAACGCCGAGCTCTGCCAGCGCGGCTCGAGAGCGCGCGACCGTTTCGTGCGCGAAGCGCGCGTGGCGGCGTCGCTGCACCACCCACACATCGCTACCGTCTACCAATTCGGGATCGATGAGGAGAGCGGCCAATGCTTTTGCGCGATGGAATTGGTCGAAGGCGAGACGCTCGATGAGCGCGTCCGGCGCAGTGGCCCACTGGAGGTTCCCGCGGTGCTGGAGATCGCGCGGCAGATCGTCGACGCCCTCATCGTGGCGGAGAAACACGGGGTCGTGCATCGCGATCTGAAGCCCGGCAACGTGATGATCGAAGCGGACGCTGAGTCCGCGGAAATCAACGTGAAGATCATCGACTTCGGCCTCGCCAAGGCGCTCGGTGTGACCGCTGATCCGCGCGCGTTGACGAACGAGAGTTTTCTCGGGACCCCGGCGTTTGCCAGTCCCGAGCAACTCAGCCGCGTCCCGGTGGACGTCCGCTCGGACATATACTCGTTAGGCGCGACTCTTTGGTATCTGCTGACCGGGCAGATGCCCTTCGGCGACCGGGCCCCGGCGCACCCGCCGCTTGCCCAACTCAAGGCGGCGCATGTGCCCCGCGCTTTCGTGGCGCTTCTTCTCTCAATGCTCGCGACGGAACCGGCAGCACGTCCCACCGCCCGGCAGATCGCAGCCAGGCTGGCGGTGATGAAACGCCCGCCGCGGAGACGCGCGGTGCTTTTCGGCGGGGCGTTGGTGACCGCCGCTTTGCTGGTGGCGTTCTACCTTTTCGCCATCCATCGCGCCCCGCGCCAGGAACCGATCGTCCCGTCGAAGAGCGTCGCCGTGCTGCCTTTCGAAAGCCTGAGCGAGGGTTCGGAGAATTCGAATTTCGCGGATGGCGTGCAGGATGCGCTGCTCACCGATCTCGCGCGCATCGCAGAGCTCAAGGTGGTCAGTCGCACGAGCGTGATGCAGTACAAACGCGGCCAGCCGCGCAATCTGCGCGAGATCGGACGCCAGCTCGGCGTGGCCCATATCGTCGAGGGCGCAGTGACCCAGGCCGCGGGAAAAATTCGCATAACCGGCCAGCTCATAGATGCCCGCACCGATCTGCATGAATGGGCGGAAACCTATGATCGGCCGGTCGGCGATATTTTCGCCATCCAGAGCGAAATAGCGCAGAAAATCGCGGTCCAACTCGACGCGAAAATCGCGCCGCCGGAGAAAGCAGCGCTCGTTTCGCCGGCCACCACCGATCTGGAAGCCTTCGCGTCTTATACCCGCGCCCGGAAGTTGCTCGACAGCGTCACCTCGAGTCCGCGCGGCAAGGAGAACCTCCTGCAGGCGACGCAACTGCTCGCCGAGGCCGTCGCGCGCGATCCTAATTTTATGCTCGCATACTGCGAGCTGGCCAAGGCGCATGACTCTCTTTACTTCCTTGGCTTCGACCGCACCCCGTGGCGCCTGGCCCTGGCCGAGTCGGCCGTCACGACCGCCCTCCAGCTCCAACCCGCGGCGGGCGAGCCGCACCTCGCGCGCGCCCGGCATCTTTACCAGGGCTATCTCGCCTACGAGCCCGCCCTGGCCGAGCTCGAGCTGGCCCGGCAGAAGTTGCCTAACAATCCCGCGGTCTTCACTCTCGCCGGCTATATTTATCGGCGGCAGGGGAAAATGGATGAGTCCGCGCGCGAGTTCGAGAACGCCCTTTCGCTCGATCCCCGGAACGTTTTCACCCTCCAGCAAGTCTCTCTTTCCTACAACACGATGCGGAGATACGCCGATACCCAGATTGTCCTCGATCACGGGCTGGCGATCGCGCCGCAGAACATCGAACTGCTGCTCCTGCGCGCGCAAAACGATCTGAACTGGCACGCGGACACGCGCCCCCTGCACCGAATCGTCGCCGCGATCCTGGCGAAGAATCCCGCCGCGGCCTCGGACGTTGCCGGTGCCTGGCTCTTCGTCTCCTTCAGCGAGCGGAATGGAGCGGAGATCGAGCGCGCCATCGCCGCGCTCGGCGACGGGAGTTTCGGCCCGGATGCGATGCAATTCCGGCAAGACTTCTGGCGCGGGCTCGCGGCGCGAATGAACGGCGATACTTCCAAGGCAAGCCTTGCCTTCACCGCCGCGCGCGCGGAACAGGCGCGCAAGGTGGAGGCTGCTCCCGACTTTGCGCCTGCGCTCTGCATCCTCGGCCTGATCGATGCCGGCCTCGGGCGAAAAGCGGACGCGATCCGCGAAGGTCGGCGTGCGCTCGAAATGTTGCCGGTCACCCGCGACCCGGTGAATGGCGCCCACCTCGTGGAATATCTCGCGATGATCTACGCCTGGTCGGGCGAGCCCTCCCTGGCCTGCGAGCAACTGGAAGCTGCCACCAAGATTCCGGGAACGTTGAGTTATGGACAACTCCGCCTTTCGCCCATGTGGGACCCTCTGCGCAAGCATCCTCGCTTCGCGCAGATCGTCGCTACTCTCGCACCTGCGGATGAACCAAAGCAGCCCTAACCTTGGATGAAATCACGGATCGTTAGGCCGGGTCCGTTGGTGGTGTTCGGCACCGTGCTCTGGCTGCTGTTCGCACGAGCAGATAGTCTGGCCGCGGCCCCAGTCACCTGCTGGGATGCCGCCTCGGAGTTCAACGATAGTGCCAACCCGGACGCGGCTAATCCTTCGGAAGCCTGGAGTTACGGTTGGAAGCCCAGCCTCACCGGTAAGTTCTTTCTCGCGCTGACCTCTTTCTCGGACCCACCGAGCATGTCAGGATGGTGCAGTGCCAGTGGATTCCCTTTGATCAATCATAGCACCCGGTCGCTGACAGCTGTGTCGAACGGACCGAACCGCGTCACCGTTCCACCACATGTCCTGGGTCTGCATCCAGCCGTGAATGGGGAGTATGCGGTTCTGCGATTCATTGTTCCTGCTGATGGGACCTACAAGGTCGCTGGCCAGTTCTTCGCTCTCGATGACAACGGCACTGGCACGACGACTGATGTCTGGATTCTGCCGAACAATCAGAAAGCCGGCGCGTTCTCGGGGATGATCGACTACTTCGGCGGCGCCAAGTGGGCCAGCTTCACCGGCAAGGAGTTTGCGCTGAAGAAAGGGAACACCCTGGATTTCCAAGTCGGCTACGGAACGAATAAAACTAACTTCTACGACTCGACGGGATTGAGCGCGCTGATCGAGAGGATTAAATGAAAGCGCCTCGATTCCTTCTTCGCTTTACGGTCGGGACCCTCCTCGCGTTCACGCCGCTTCTCGCCTCTCCGAGCGTGACCTGTTGGGACGTTGCTTCCGAGTTCAATGACAGTATTAATCCCGACGCTGCCAATCCCTCCGGTGTCTGGAGTTATGGCTGGAAGCAAAACCTGAGAGGTAAGTTCTTTCTCGCGCTAACTGGTTACGCGGATCCGCCGGACCGCTCCGGATGGAGCAGTGCCAGCGGCTTTCCGATGATCTTCCATAGCACCCGGGCGGTGACGGTGTTATCGCACGGACCAAACCGCGTCACCCTTCCGCCCGGTCCTTGGCTGCATCCGGCCGTAAACGGCGAATATGCGGTTCTGCGATTCACGGTTCCTGCTAATGGGACCTACAAGGTCTGTGGCCGGTTCTTCGCGGTCGATGACAACGGCACCGGCACCACGACCGACGTTTGGATTTTGGAGAACGACCAAAAGACCGGCGCGTTCTCGGGGATGATCGACTACTTCGGCGGCGCCAAGTGGGCCAGCTTCACCGGCAAGGAGTTCGCGCTGAAGAAAGGGAACACCCTGGATTTCCAAGTCGGCTACGGGGCGAATAAAACTAACTTCTACGACTCGACGGGTTTGGTCGCGTTGATCGAGAAGATCAAATAAGCGCTGCCGCGCTCCCGCTTCCGGCGTGGAACCCTCGGTGTCCCGCCCTTCGCTCAGTCGCCTTCGCCATTCCGACTCAGGCTCCTCGTTGCCAAATCTTCCTCGAGGTTTTCTGCCACAGCGCGGCAGAAAATCCGAAGGAAGAGGCAGCAACACATGAAAACAAAACTGACTCTTCTCACCCTTCTCTTCGTCAGCCTCGCGGCGGTGCCGGCTCGCTCGCAAGTGAGTTCCGGCACCGCCGTCGCGCCCCCGAATAACCATGACTCAAGCGATTACCCATCGCCGTCGCCGACGCTCCATCCGCACGACCCAACACCGCCCCCGAGTCCCGGGCCCCGCGTCAGGCCAAGTGTGGGGCAAATCATCTTTCAGACCCCCACGCCGAATCCTTCGGTGACCGCAGTCCACCCTGACGTCTACGATGCGAGTCTTAAACCGACTTCAACCGTTCTTCCGGCTGTATCGCCCTATCCCACGGTGCCTTTCGAGCCCACCGTACCGCCCCGTAATCCCACCCTGAGCACCGAGCGCCCGGCAAACATCGCTTCCGAGACAGTGAACCCAACCCGGCCTCCGGTGGGCTGGCATGACGCGCAGCCGCCCCGTGGCATGACTCCAATTCCGGTTGGCTCCTCCCCTCCGACTCCCACGCCCACCTCGCGCCACGTCGGCGGCGTCCTGCAGCTCAATCCGCCGAATACGCCGCCGCCGGGCCCGACCCGCTCGGGGATCAGCGACGTCGCTCCGGAACCGACAACCGCGGGACGGCAGAGCCAGGTGCGTGGGAATGTCTCCTGGCAAACGCCGACTCCCACCTGGCCTCCCCCTCCTACGCCGGCACCCGGAGGCACGGCCTCTTTTCTCCGGCCTCCTTCGCCTTCGCCGGCCCCGACGCGGCACGCCATCAAGCACCTGCCGCCGCCGCATTCCGCCCTCCGCCAGGCTGAGCCGGACAACTCCGGCAACGTTCGGCCCGCTCCAGGCACAGCGGGTAAGTTAGCCCCCGGCGGCGCGGTCCCCGTCGCGACACCTTACTATCCCGTCGATCCTGCTATCAACCCACACATTGGCAACGCGGAGCCCGCTCCGAGCGAGGCGGCCAAATCGACTCCGAACTCCACCCTCACGACAAGTGGCATTCACATGGGGCCGCCGCGCAAGAAACTGCCCCCGCCCGTGATCAAAGCGCGCCAGGCGCCGCCGCGGCGGAATACCGGCGTCAAACTCCCGACGCCCTACCCGGAATGGCCCGTGCCGCCGAAGGACCCGACCACCTCCCCCCTCAGGCAGTCGGGTCCCGGTGGAAACAGCGGCGAACCCGGAAACCACCCCCGGGGAAGACGCCAGCTCCTCCGGCAACCGCAATACAGCCCCACGCCGGGCCCGAGCGTTCATCCCACGAGACCTCCACGCAATCCGACGTCGTCACCGCTCTAGTCGGTTACGCGGCGCGATTCCGGACCCTTCGCCCTCCCTGCCGTCATTCGTCGGTGGGGAGGGCTTTCCTTTGTTTCTGGCGACGACTTCGCTCTCACGATTCGCGGCGACGCGCGCAAGATCTTTTCCTGCCACAAGCTTCCAGAAACTTCCGAAGGAATAGGAAACAACTTACCATGAACAAAAAACTCGCTACTCTTGCCATCCTGATTGGAATAGCCGCCGTCCTCCCGCTCCACGCCCAAGTCATCCACCCTTCAGGAACGACTCTCGCTACGCCTAACAATCATAGCTCCAACGACGGAGAAGCCACGCCCGGCCTTCATCCGATCGATCCTGATCCATCAACCCTTTCTCCCACGCCCACACACCGGGTTCCGGTCCTACACTCCGCAAACCTGGTCTTGGCCACCCCGACCCCGGGCGGAACCTCAGTTCCGCATTCGACCATCAGCCCCATCGCCTCGAACCCTGTTGGTCTCGCGACCCCGAACGGTCCGTCCATTGAGGCAGAGCCACTCCTCCATGACTCGCCACTCCGGACAAGCAACCCGGTTGCGAATAACACTCCCATCCCCCGGGTCACCCCCTCCGGGATTGGGCCAAGGAAGTGCACGTCAATCCGCCGAACCCGGTCGCGCTGGTCACCCCGAACGGTCCGCCCATTGAGGCAGAGCCACTCCTCCATGACTCGCCACTCCGGACGAGCCAAACCCATCCCCGGAGTCCAGCCTCCGAATTGCACCCCACTGCCCACCACGGCAGAAAGGTATCTTCACCCCGCAACCTCGGAGTAAATCCAGCGGAGGCGAGGCAGCGGCACCACCATACGACAGGACTGGCCCCGTCGCCGACCTTGCCGCCGAGGGATACGTTCATGAGCCCCCCGCGCTCCACGCGCGACGCGCCCGGAGCCCAACGTAACGAGCATAGGACCGCTCCCGATGATTTCCCCGGGCATCCTAACCGCCGGCATCGACCCGACGGGGCTCCGGAAGCCACCCCGGAGGGAACTCGTCCCGATCGCTAAGTGACGCGAGCTGCAAGAAACTAAGAAAGCGACGGGCGGGAACAGTTTCCCACCCGCTTCTTTTTGCCGCAGCCAAATTTTCTGCAACGCCGGCCAAAAAATTCCGAAGGAATCAGAAACACATTATGAAACGAAATCTTATTTCCATTGCGGTTAGCGGCCTTTGCCTGGCCGTATCCTTCGCGCAGGCGGACAGTGTCAACGGACACCTAGAGTCCAGTCACCGCGGGAATGTCGGAGATCTCTCCAACTTTCCCCTTGTCGGCAAGACCCAGCGGCGACAACCGCAGGCCCGCGCCGCGACAATCGACTCAGGCGCCCGCAGGCAGCATTTGGTACAATGGCGACTTCGACGGAGTCGATGGGCTCTCCAACGAGCTGAATACTTCCCTCGGATCCGGCCAGTTCGGCCATACCTATGACGATTTCAACGTCACGGATCCGAACGGTTGGCATTTGACCGCGGTCTACTCGAACAACCTTGAAAACACCAACATTACCGGCGCCACTTGGGAAATCCGTCAAGGCCTGAGCGAAGGCAATCCCCGGCACGCTCATCGCCAGCGGGATGTGCGTGGCGCCGATCGTGCTCCCGACAGGTCGTGGTGGCCTCGGTTATGATGAATTTACCATCGAGTGTGATGGACTGAACCTTTGTCTGATGCCAGGCACCTACTGGCTAAACGTCACTCCGATTGGCGACCTGACGGGTCGTTCTTTTGATTCGAGCACCGGCGGCGCCAACTGCGTGGGTACGCCATGTGGCAACAACCAAAGCGCCTTCTTCGACAGCAACTTCTTCGGTTACAACTTTACCTCGACGGCGAATGTCGGCCAACCCTATGACTTCTCCATGGGTGTTATCGGAACGGTGGGTTGTATGCCCGAATGTGTTCCTCCTCCCACCGGGATGATTAGTTGGTGGCCGGGGGAGGGAAACGCCCACGACATAATCGGCGGTCTTATCGGTGGCCATAATGGAACTTTGGTGGGTAGCGTCACCTTTAGCACGGGCGAGGTCGGTCGAGCGTTTCGCTTCAACGGCCGGGATTATATGGAAGTGCCAGCATCCCCGTCGCTGAACTTGTCCCAGATCACGATTGACGCGTGGATCTTTGCCAGTGCGCCTGGAGTTGGAACGGTGCCCAGGATCTTCAGTTGGGCAGCGGATGCCTTTGAGATAGGCGACTACTTCAATACTGGACGCCTGGGTGTCTATCTGCCCTCACTTGGCTGGCAAGACACAGGCTTCCCGATCCGGACCAATAGCTGGATACATATCGCAGTGACGCACGACGGAACGACTCTTCGGGTTTACGCGAACGGCGCGCTTATCGCGAGCTACGTTGCTCCGATCTCTTTAAACAATGGCCCGATTCATTTCGGTAAGAGGGTTAATTGTACTGGGGTGTGTGAAGCTTTTGTCGGCTTGGTCGATGAGGTAGAGCTGTTCGGTCGGGCTCTCACCGTAAGCGAAATCAAGGCGATTTATGATGCGGGTAGCAGCGGCAAATGCAGACCCTGTGTCCAACCGCCGAGCGGATTCACCTTGTGGCTGCCGTTCGATGAAACCTCCGGCACCACGGCTGCCAATCTGTATCTGGGCGGCAACAATGGAACGCAGATCCATAATCCAACCGTCACGAGCGGCTTTGTCGACCATAGCCTCTGCTTCAACGGTTCCAACCAAGGCGTCAGCGTACCTGATTATGCTGCCCATCAGGATTCGCGCGCTGGCGCCACCACCCGCGACCAGCGGCAGCGCCGACGGCGGGAACGTGATCGAACGCCGGCGCACTTTCTTCCTTCCCGTCGGGGAGCGCCAGCCAAGTCTGCATACCGTAAAGGCTCTTGGCCGTCCGGCCGTAAAGCCTCAGGCGATCGCTCGGAATGGACGATCCCGCTGCCGGCGGTCATCAAATTGATCGCGCCCGGCGCGATCACTTGGTGCGACCCGATGCTGTCGCGGTAGTAAATGGCCCGTCGAACAGGTAGGTTACGGTGGCGAGGTTGATGTGCGGGACGCCGGTAATTCCCCTTGCCGGCGGGAAGCCGCGCCGGCCCGAACTGATCGACGAAGATGAATGGCAGCAATACGTGGTGA
>CAVUNK010000010.1:0-139929 GCA_963742845.1 uncultured Verrucomicrobiae bacterium
GTATTTTATATTGATCGATTGCGAGGATCGCGGACGTGAGGATATCGAAGAGAACCAGCTTCAGATCGGAGGAGATATCAGCTGTCGACACGGACTCGAAAAGCTCCGCAAATTCTGCCCGAATCCCGGACAGCACGTCTTCGGGAATCGGGTCTTCTGAATGGAGTTTGCTTAGCGGCGCAAAACTCCAGTCCGGTGAGGACGCCGTGATCGAGGGGGCGTTTGATTTCATGCCAACTCTGCTGGAGATGCTGCGCGCAGATTATGCCACGAACAGTCGGCAGATCGCGGAGGTAGAGTTCATGATTTAGATTTGGCAACTGCCGGATTCTCGCCTCAATCGAATCGACCAAACTATTCAGGTGCCCAAGCACTCGATAGCACGTTGGCGCGTCCATCTCCGGAATATCGAACACCTGTGCCCACATTTTGGAGATGGGGAAGTTTTGCATCTCGCGAGCGCGCTTCAAGATGTCGAGCAGCCTCTGAAGGGGGTTGTCTGTGGGCGGAAACATGGCTTAGGGCCTAATGAGAACAAGATGAGCGACAGCGGGTGGGGTGGCGTGTCGCGCGCAGAGAAAAAGAAGTAGCTACCATAGGCTCAAATTTGGCAACCACTGCCGACTGTTGGCTCAATCGCATGGTCAGGCCTTTACTACCCGGTGTCATCGATCGTCGCAAGCAGAGGCCTCAGCTCTGCATCACGTTTGGAACCGTCCGCTGAAGATCGTCCTTAATGCTGGGGCCGATGTGCTCCACTAAAAAATCGAGCAGCGCTGGGTCCGAGGAATCGGCAGCGAAACGGGTAGCGAACTCCTCCAAATGCTCTTTTGGCAGTCGCTCGAAGACAAGCGCCATCATGCTGTTTGTGAGTATGGAGAATGCGCGCGTGCGGACCTCCCGGAACTGCGGCGACGTGGCAAATGGAAGCTCCGCGTGCAGTGAGTCGATATCGATGATGCTGTTGTAAAACACGGGAAGCGCGAATAGGCCTAACGAGTATTCGGGTGGAAATTCCCGCCTTTAATTGCGGGATAGTTCGGTCTAATCCAGGCTTGCCCCCGGGAAACAGAAGGATAAAAGCCGAATTCATGGATTCCGTTTTATCGCCAGGGCCGGGGGGCCGCAAGAAAAAAAACTCCCTCGAGCAGACCTCCGAGGTGATGCGGCTCAAGCATTATTCCTCCGCACGGAACGCTGCTATTGCGACTGGATCGAACGCTTCATCCGTTTCCACGGAAACCGTATCCGTTGCGCAGACACACGGGCAATCCAAATCGGCAGTGGGCTGGGCCTGCTCAGTTCGATGTATTGGGGCCATGATCGCAAGCCGTATCCACGCGGAATGATGCGATGACCGCGCACGCGGCCGTGCTGCTACGCTCGCCTTTCCCTGCCTCGCGAGCAGCCGTCCCGAGTATCGAATACCCTCCCGACCCCTACTTTGCTTGCTACTTTGCTTGAGGACGCTATCGGCGATGAGCCACGGCATGAGCAGCGTCTCGCACCCGATTCCCGACCGCAGCGTCAGCCCGACCGCCGTGAGGCTACTTCGCGTTACCCTCGACGAGGGCGATTTCTTCGGGCGTGAGGTCGTAGAGTTCATAGACGAGTTGGTCGATCTGCTGGTCCGTGGCGCGGACAGCATTCTCGAGCACCGCGCTCTTGGAGTCGTTTGTTTCCCTCCGAAGCGTGCCAGTAAGCTGAACCAGTTTTTTGACCAGAGCGATGATGCGGCTTCGTTGAGTAGTGTCGGGCGTAGCGATGAGCATTTCCTTTAAATAAGTCCCTTTAATTTTCGGAAAGGTCTGCCGTTGATCGTAGAATCGTCCTACCCACAAGGCCCGCAGTAGCTTAGAATTCAGCAAGCCGAGAAGATACTCGGAAGGCCACTTTGTAGCATCTTCTGGAGTTACCATGAATATTGTGTTCAGACAGTGGAATCCCTCCGGGTCTATCGCAAATGAGGGAAACCGTCCGATCTGGCGAGTGAGAAGTTTCCCAACCGCGTTGTGCTTTTCTGCGTCCCAACACCCCCCAGATTGCGCAACCGTATCATTCAAGCACGCTAGTCCTGACCAGTGTAAGGCAATAGCGCTCGACGCTCTTTTCCGGTCACACACCGGACGTGGGATCGAGGAATTTTACGGTCAGACACATCGATAACATCCTCGGTGTATTTCGAGTGATCCCGCAGCTGTTTGCCAAAATTAACGTCTGCGATTTCCCCCAAGCCTCTGCAGCGTGGAGCGAGAACGCGCCACAACTCATTGATAGGGCTAGTAACTCCGGCCGTGAACAGTGCGCCTTCATCCTCCAAGGCTATAACCGGCGAAATGAATTGTGTAGTTCCGTCCGACAACTGCTGACGCTTGGTGTCTGCTGTGGTCAATCGAAGTGGAAAGTTGGCGTGAGCTGCACTTCCCACCAAGAGGGTAAAGAACAGCAGTATCGACGCTGATTCCCACAAACACGCCACCTTCAATGATGATCCGCTCCCTCTTCGTCGGCTGCGCCGAAGCATTGTCCGGCGAAGCTCGTCCAGGTGGTTGTTTGTAAGAAAGTTGGACGGCGTAATTTGTCCCAGTCTCCCGCCGTCACCGCACAAGCGAATCCCCTGCTCAATGAATAAGTGATAAGTGTCGAGTTTGTAGGAAAAGCGGCGGCGAACTTGCCGCGAAAGTAGATCCGCTGCTGATTGTCGCGAAAGTCATCTTGAAGAAGCACATATGGTGGGTTTCCAACCACGGCATCGAACCCGCCTGCGCGCATGATGTCGCGGAACTGGATTTCCCAATCGAATGCATGGACACGGAGGAGGTCTTCGACGAGCGAACCCGAATGCGATGAGGGAGTTGCCGCGCTTGATGTTTTGATCGAGCGGCGGGAGGAGGGCGATGTCCTGTTCGGGAAGGAGTTCGCGCTCACGCGCGAGAGTTTGGCGCGTCTCGCCTTCGAGCATCTTCAGATAGAGGGAGAGCTGGGTGACTTCCACGGCCTGCGCGTCGAGGTCCACGCCGTAGATATTGTCGCGCAGGATGCGGCGCTTGAGATCGACCGTTAGGTGAACGTCGCCGGTGACACGATCGACCCAGCAGACGCCTTCTTTTGATCTTCCGGGTGGGCGGTGAACCACGCCTGCCAGTGCTCGCAAACGCGCTCGAAGGCGCGGATGAGGAAGGAGCCGGAGCCGCATGCGGGTCGAGGATGCGGATGGCGCGCGACTTATCCTGCAAGGTGCGGAATGTGGGTGCGCCTTTAGGGGCTTTGCCGCGTCGCTCAGCAGCAGTGAGCGGTGCGGGACCGTTCTGGGCGGTGTGGGGGCGGGCGGCGAGGTCATCGAAGATGCGGCGGACGGTCTGCTCGACGATATAATCGACGATATAGCGCGGGGTGTAATAGACGCCGCCAGCTTTGCGGACTTCGGGCTTCTCCTCCACGGTGACGCCGCGGCCCTGCGGGCGGACGACTTTGCCCAGAAAGCGCTCATAGACGGAGCCGAGGATTTCGACGGGGATGACGTTGAAAAGGTAGGGCGATTCGTCGGCGGAAAGGCCGCAGATGAAGTCGGCGAGCCAGTCGTCGCCCACGAGGAGGTCTTCGGAGAAGTGCGGCTTGAAGAGCTGCCCATTGAAGAACGGGACGTGGGAAGGCGGGCGGCGATCGAGCGCACGGAAGTGGCGGACGATGGCAAACCAGAGCGATTCGCGAGGGAGGGCCGAGCGTCCGCCTCCTCCTCCGCCGGGTGGCTCGGGCGGCTCCTCGCGGATGCGCAGTTCGCCCTGGCGATGTTTCTTCCCGTCCTCGCGCTCGTAGGCGCGCTGCCAGGTCTGGACGATGGAATCGAGGCGGGTGCCGGTGTCGATGTCGCGGTCTTCGCAGATGCGAAGGAAGAGGAGCCGGTTGAGGATGTGCTGGGTCGCTTCGTTCAGCCGGCCATCGGAGAGGATGTCGGCGCGGTCGTTGTGCTTCAGCAGGCTGGAGGCGAGGTCGCGGCGCGCGTCGTCGAGGAAGGCGAGGAAATCGGTATCGAGGGCGCGGGTGCGATCTGGCCGGATGAGGTAGAGCTGTCGGGCACGGCCCCGGCCGGTGGGGGCGCGGCGAGGGAGCGTATCGAGCAGAGTGTCGATGGAGCCCGCGGCGACATTTTCCCGGGCAAGGAGCTTCCAGAGTTCATCCGCGTTGAGCGGGTATTCCTTGAAGTGGTAGCTCTGCCACTCGCCCTCCCCGGGGCGGTCGATGTGCGGCTTGCCGCCAACGACATAAATCTTCAGCTGCTCGAAATCCGAGAGGACGGCGAGCGGGAGGTTTTTGTTGTAGGCGTAGCGCTTGGCCTGAAAGGGATGACGCGCGGCGGAGATGTCTTCGCGCGGCTTCTTGGCCTCGCAGACGAAGCGGTCGCGGCCATCGGTGCGAAAGAGGTAGTCCGCGCGCTTGGCTTTGCCGGCAATGTCGGTGCGGCTTTCAATCTCGACTTCCCGCTGGGAGAGGATGAGGCCGGCGTCGTTCTCCAAATCCCAGCCGAGAGCACGAAAGAAGGGGTCTAGGAAATCCTGGCGCAGGCGTGCCTCGGGGTATTCGGGTCGCGTAACTTCGGCAAAGGATCGCTCGAACTTGGTAACGAGGCGGCTGAGTTCAATCGCGAAGGATTCTGAAGTAGCTTTTTGGGACATTGTGGAAGTCACGAAGGGAAAAAGGCGGTGCTGACGTTAAAAGTTACTGCAGCCGCCGGAGCCGCTGCTCATGGAGCCATTGGCGAGGAGGAGCGCCATGCTGTCCTGCGGGGCGAGGTGATGGAGCATGTGCTGGATCCAGGCGAAGTTTGCATTGCCCCGCGGCGGGGTGCCGTAGCGCCAGCGCGGGTCGCCCTCCAGCTTCGCGTCCCACCATTCGCTGATGTTGAAAGGCGGGTTCGCCATCACGTAGTCGGGGCGCAGGTCGGGGTGCTGGTCGCTGGTAAAGGAGTTGGCGGGTTCCTTGCCGAAATCGCTGAGCGGCAGGGGCGCGTCCTCGATGATGGTGCTTTCTGGCGGGCTGGTTCTTCCGGGGCGGCATCTGCAAAAAGACCGTTTCTAGCGGGGGTTTGAAAAACTGAAAGCTGAAAAGCTGAAAAACTGAAATTATTCGAGCACGCGGCGCGCGCCGCGGGTTATTCGTTAAATGTGATTGGTTAATGGGGAAGGCGGAACTGCTGGTGATTTGTGATTGACCGCGCAATGGACGTGGCACAAAAATCGCGATCGGTCCTCCATGTTGAACCCCGCGCTCGATGCGTTCATACACGGCCTCTACACGGTCGTTCTCCCAAAAATTCTTATCGCGGCCGTAATCGCGACGGTGGCGGGCATCCTCTACAATTGGCTGACAATTTCAGCGTCCGAGCGATTCGCTCGCGAAAAGCAAAGCGGCGTGACGGCGCAACGGCGGCTGCCTCTGGGAAGAGCATTTCTGACGCTCCCCACTGTCCCGAATGCAACCAGCCGATAGTGAAACGAACTGCGAAGCGCGGGGCGAATGCAGGTAGTTCCTTCTGGGGTTGCCCGGCTTATCCGAAGTGTCGCGGCACGCGGGCGGTTGAATGAGGGGTGAGGGGGAAATGGCGGGAGCGGGAGAGAATTATGAATTAAGGATTACGAATTATGAGGTTGGGGAGCTGTAGAGGCGGCGGCGCCGCCTAGGACGCTCGTCCCCGGGACGTGCCGAGCATGAAGGATGCGGGCCGGTCAGGGCGCGTCCGCGACGTTGCTCTTCGCGCAGGTGGCCAGATCGAGCACCTGCAAGGGTGAGCCGCAGGCGTTCGCCTTTAGGCTGAGTCGCACGGTCAGGTTGCCGTTGGCGTCGGCCTTGCGCGTGGTCGCGAGGCGGGCCTTGGAAAGATCGAGCACCGTTCCCGCGCAAGTCCCATCGCGGATGGTGGTCGAGCCCGCGCTCCGGCCGCTCCAGACCTGGACGGAGCCGTCGGGAGTGAGCCCGGTGATGGTAAGGCTAACGGGACCGGGGCATGATCCGGACACACTCAACGCCGGGCTACCGCCAGCGGTTCCGCCATTCACACTCACTGCCCAGAGCTTGTTTCCTCCGCCGATCTCGGTGATCGGCGCATAGACGGTCTGGCCATCGCGACTGAAGGCCACCGGGCCCGCGGCGCCCGCGGACGGGCCGGTGATGGGCAGGGTCCACAAGACCGCGCCATCAGACGCGCGCACCGCGACGAGCTTCCCGTTGACGCCAAAGGAATAGACGGTGCCGAAGACGATCACGCTGCCATCCGGCGAGACCGTCGGGACGACCGGGAAATTCGGCGAAGCCACGCCGTCCACTTCCCAGCGCTTCGTTCCGCTGGGGGTGAGCGACCAGAGATTCACGTAGGAATGAAAGATGTAGATCGTGCCATCGGGCGCGAGGCTGGGGCCGATCAACGTCCCGCTCGGAAACGGGAAAGGGAAGGCCCAGTCGCGTGAGCCATCAGGGTTGTAGTCATAGAGCACACCGAAATCGTGGAGCAAGGCGTCGCCTGCCGGAGTAGCGACGGGCCGGGAGATCCCGCTAAAGGAGACGCACCAGAGCAGGTTCCCCTGCAGATCGAGCGCGTTCAGCCCCTCGCTGAACTCGGTGCACCCGGGGACCACGTCCTCGGCGAAATAGAGCCGGCTCGGAGTGAGCGGCACCTCGGTTTGCCCCGTGCCCTGGAAGTTCACGTAGCCCGGCTGATTCCAGATCAGCTTGCCGGCTGGGTTGAGCGATAAGGCGCCGAGACCGCCGCCGTCCGTCACCGCATAGATATTCCCATCCGCACCGACCGTGGGCCCGGCCATGATGCCTTGTCCGCCCGGTGGTTCGGTAAAGGTCCAGAGCAAGCTTCCCGCGGGGGTGTAGGCGAAGATCGAATTGGCCGCGCCGGAGTAAACCGTCCCATCGGCGCCAATATCGACGGCCTTGGGATCGCCGGAGTCTTTCGTCCAGAGGACCTGTCCTGCTGGCGAGATCGCATACAAATCTTCCGAATGGAGATAGATTGTTCCGCTGGGGGCCACTTTGGGAGCTGCAGTCGAGGGGGTGTAAGCGAGGTTTACGCTCCAGAGCAGCTCACCCGGGGCTTGCGCCATGGCGGCGCCCGCAACGAGCAGCGCAAAGAGACCGAGAACAAGGCGGGCGATCCGCGGGGCGTGAGAGTAAAGGCGAGAATTATTCATCGGAGATCGAGGTGTCCCAACTTCCAAAAAGTTCCCGGGGCCGCAAAGCGGCAATGGTAACGCGGTTGTAACCATTGGCCGGGGGCGGTTGAAGCGCTCTGGGGCGCTCGGTTATTGGTTCTGGGTTATCGGGCGCGAGCGCGGTTCGGCCTTTCTAAGGGCAGAATTAAGAATGGCGGTGCGGTCGGCACGGCCGCCGCATCAAATTATGAATTAAGAATTACGAATTATGAGGTTGGGGGAGAGGAGGGGGGCGGGATTTGCGGCCGGAACGGCGGCCCCCGCAGCGCTACAGCGGTTGGCACGAAAATCGCAGCAGGGGCAGGAATGCCAAAGGTCATCGGAGAAGCAGGGCGCTACGCCACGGAGCGGTCGGTTAGTACGTTTCAGAGGTTGATCATGACCACGATGCTCGTGGTCTGTGCCGTGGGGTTCTTCGAGGGGGCGATTCTCACTTCGCTTTTCGTCAGGGTCCGGCTGGATCCTGTGGTCGCACTCATCCTGGAGCTGGCGGGCGGGATGGCGATCTGGCGGCTCTGCCAGGCGCAGAGCCAGCGGATCGATCGCTACGAACGCGAGCGGCAGAACTGGCGGAGCGGCGCGGAGGGGGAGCGTTCGGTCGCCCGGGCGCTGGATCTGTTGCCGCCGGAATTTGTCGTCTTCCATGACTTCAACACGGTGCGCGGGAATTTCGATCATCTGGTGATCGGGCCCACGGGGATCTTCGCGATCGAGACGAAGAATTTCCGCGGCACGATCGGGGCGGCCGAAAGCGGGGAACTGACGCTGAACGGTGAGCCCTCGGCCACACCTTACGTGCGGCAATTGACGGCGCGGATCATGGCCATGCGCGAAAAGGTGGTCGCGCTCTCCGGGCGCGAGGTCTTCATCAA
This sequence comes from uncultured Verrucomicrobiae bacterium, assembly GCA_963742845.1. Taxonomy (GTDB): domain Bacteria; phylum Verrucomicrobiota; class Verrucomicrobiia; order Chthoniobacterales; family UBA10450; genus Palsa-1392. The sequence continues at coordinate 8,087 of CAVUNK010000010.1, forward strand.
GGGGCTGATGGTTTTTCCCAAGGCGCGCGTCGGCCGCGAAGTTTGGCACGACGCGCTCGGTCTACTGTCTGCGCGACGGGCAGGTGTGCGAACACATCGAGAACGCGAAATTCAGCCAGAAGCTGACGCCGGACGAGATCGCGCTTTTCACCCGCGCCTTCCAGGGGATCGCGGGAATGGACGCGGACTTCCGCGACGCGGCCTAGCGGCGGAAGCAGGGGGTTTCGCGGCCGACACGGCCGCCGCTACAGAGTAGCGCGACCGCGAGGTTATTTCTGCAGCCGGCGCCTCTTCGGGGAGAATTCTCACCACCAAGGACACGAAGAACACGAAGGGGGAAAGGAGGAGTGTGGAAGCGGCAACTTCATTCCTCTCTTCAACTTCGTGTCCTTCGTGCACTTCGTGGTTTGATGGCTCCCCGCTTTTTGCCCTGCGGGCTTCATCTAGGGCGCGCCCTCCCCGCGGGCGCCATGCGCAGCGTGAGGAAGCTATGTTCCTGAAAGAGAAGAGGAAAACATCGCTTCCTGAAGGACGAAAACGGTCGGGAGGCACAGGGAATGCTGAATCGTAGATGTGGATTTCCGAATCAGACGAAAATGGAACAGGGCGCTGGCGCCGCAGGCCGGGCACGGCCGCGTTCTGTCCGAAGGGAAGGGCAGCTTCTGGCAGCAGTCAGAGGGCGGAGCTGGCTTCACTTTCGTGGAGATCCTCGTCTCGGTCGGTATGCTCGGGCTGGTGGTCTCGGCAGCGCTGGCCGCGCTGATGACTTTGAACAAGCATGCGGCGAGCAATCGCGCCATGACCAGCGCCAGGGAGGTGGTGCAACGCAACATCGAAGCGGTGACCGGGGCGCCTTTTACCACTGCCAATCCGCCTGCCAATCATATTCTCGATCTCACCGTTTCGGCTTCGCCGTTTCCGCACTGGGATGAGAACGGAGGGACGGGCGATGTGGTGATCTACAAGAGCCGGGATGGGACTCAAACGCTGACGGGGACGCTCGTCCGGTCGGTGGTGGCGGAGCCCAATTCCATTAGCGCCGATATCCGGCGCGTGACCTTTCACCTCGACTACGGCGACCGCCCGACGCAGACCCATACGGTTTTCAACCGCAAGCTGAGTTACGAGATGACAACCTTACGGGCGGTGGACAAATGAGACGCCGGGACCTTTCCAAAAGCTCCGCGGCCTACACGCTGGTGGAGATCTGCGTGGGGACGGGCATCCTGATGGCGGTGGGTGGGATTGTCTATGCCATCCTGATGAGTTCGGCGACGCTCCTGGCCAAGGATATCTCGATCAACTCCTCGAGCACGTCGGCGCGGAGCACGCTGGATCGGATTTACAGCGAAGTGACGCAGGCGAACGGGTTGGCGACGACCGATACGCTTGTCCCGAAGCCGCCCTGTATCCTGGTGAACGCCGACGGAACAGTCGCGAGCACGACGGGGCCGGCGGCGGGAATCGTCTTCGACGGGTATGTGGGCGGGCCCTACATCGTGGGTAACCCTGGGTCCGGCCTCGCGGCGAACGCCACCACGGTCAAGCTCTTCTATTCCACTGATCCCCTGGCCAGTCCTCCCATCCCGGCCAGAAACGATGTCCTGGTCATGGATGGCTCCACGCGCGCCCTGGTGAGCTCCTGCAGCACGCCTAGCTCTTCGTTCTCGGCGCCGACTCCGACACCTGTGCCGACCCCGGGGGTAATGGTGACAGTGACCCTGCAGAGTACGCTGGGAACCTACACTCTGCCGCCGGTGAATTCGGGCACAGCCATCCCCTGGTCCTCCGCCATCCAGCAGACTGCCTACCTGCTGCATCGCAAAGCTTTTGTGGTGGTGCCACCCGCGAGTTTGATCACGGTGAACGGGATATCTCCCCAGGCAGAGCTACGAATGTATCCCGATGCGGAAAATCTACCGGCAGTGATCAATGACTCCTCGAAGTATGTCGTGCTCACGCGCGACATCGGAACGAAGACGATCGCCGGGCTGGACGAAAACAAGCCCTTCTCCTATGTCACGCAAAACGGGACCACCTATCTCAACATAGCCATGCGAATAGAAGACCGGCAGTATAACAAGCGGCTGGCGAACCAGCAGGCAAACGAGTTCAACACCTTTCTCCGAGTCGACACGATGTTGCGGCCCAGGATCAGCCCATGAAGACTCAGCGAAACATAACTCAGGCGAACGAGCGGGCTTCAGCCCTGCTGATGGCGATTTTTGCGATCTTCCTCATCGCCGTCTCCGTGGGAATCGCGGTCACGGTAACGACCGGGACGGCGCGGCAAACGGATCGAAGCCGGGATCTCTCGGCCGCACGAGCGGCGGCCGAAGGGGCGCTCGAATTCGGCTACGGGGTCTGGGTGAAAGAAATCAACAGCCTCTATCGGCCGGTCGGTAACTCGGTCCTGACGACGGTGTTGGGAACCCCTCCAGCGTTCCCGGGATTTTCCTACACCAGCCCCCTGCAGGTGGTGGGAACCGATCTCTACGGTCACCCTAATGCCACCACGACTTCCACGGCGACCCCTCCGCCAGCGCCGATCAACCTCGATAGTTATCCAGGCTGGGTGGGCTCAAATTCCAGCTATGTCGCCAGTGTGCGGATGACGAGCAGCTCCTCCGGAGCGGCCGGGACAATTGGGCGTGGTGCATCTTACGGAATAAAACGGTCGATCAATTACACAGTGGTGCCGCTTTTCCAGGCGACCGCATTCTTCGAAGACGATCTGGAACTCTTCCGGCCGGCAAACATGACTATCAGCGGGCTGGTGCATACCAACAACCGGGCCTTCGTGAGTTCATCAAACGCCGGAGAGGTGACTTTCAGCGGGCATCTCTCCTATGTGACGACGGGCGGCTATCTGGACAACGTGGATCCGCCGCAGTCGAACACCTGGAGCGGTTGGGTGGCAAACAGTGAAATCCCGCCGACCTATTCCGCCGGTGGACGAGACCAGCAGGTCGATCAGGTCAGCCGGATCGAGCCCCTGGGAACCGATTCCAGCGCGCTCCTCCATCCACCGACCTGGAACAGTCTGGGGCTTCCGACGGGTGACCTGAACTCCAATGACGACAGCATGCGAGAATTGATCGAGCCGCCGAACACCTACGTTAACCCAAAGACGCAACTCATTACTCCCACCATCTCTTACACCGATCCGCAGACGATTGCCGATCGCCGACTCTATAACAAGGCCGGGATTCGCATCCGAACGACCGGTTCTGTCATCACGGTCACAACGGCCAACGGAACGGTCTTAACCACCGCGCAAATCACCGCACTGAAGGCAGCCGTTACCCAGGCGACCATCTATGATAAGCGCGAGGCGAAATACGTCGACCTGACGACCTTCGATATCGCGAAGGCGAAGGCGAACGTCGGAAGCGACGTCGGCGCGCTCCAGGATTCAACCTTTAACAATATCATCTACATCGATGACGTAACTTCCACGAGCTACACCGATCCGCAGGGAATCAGACTAAAGAATGGGAGCACTCTCCCAGCCGCGGGCTTGACCGTCGCGACTCAAAATCCCCTCTATATCCAGGGGGATTACAATACGACCAATGCAAACAGCCGCGGATCCGCCGCGGTCTTCGCCGATTCGGTCACGATTTTATCCAACGCCTGGAATGACAGTAACTCTGCCGGGAGCCTGTCGAGCCGCAATGCTTCCAACACTACCGTGAACACGGCGATTGTGGCCGGTTTTATTCCTTCGGGCTGGACCGATCCGAATACGGGTGTGCAGTATGGTTATTCGGGCGGTTTGAATAACTTCCCGCGCTTTCTGGAGGACTGGTCGGGTAAGACTTTCAATTATACCGGTTCGATGATCGAACTTTTTACGAGCCAGATTGCAACCGGAGAATGGGACACTGGGAGTATCTACGTGCCGCCGACTCGTAACTGGAATTTCGATTCGAATTTTGTCAATAACCCACCACCGGGAAGCCTGGAGGCAGTCACGATCGCGCGCGGACCGCTGGTGAGATACTAGATATGAGAATGATAAAACGATGGACCGCGGTTCTGATCTGCCTGGGGGCCTTCCTGGGCGAAGCGCGCGGGCTGAATCTCACGCCGTTCGAAGTCGTCCTCGATCGTGACGGTCCTCCCCAAAAGCACTATTACTTTCAAGACACCGACAAGCGCCTGGGGTTTCGGATTGACGCCAAGACGACCGTCAGCGGATCGAATGAGGCGGCGGTTTTTCGCTTTACCAATTGCGAGCGGTCGGTGATGCGGTTGCTCAGGTCGCCGTCCGTCCCTGACGTATCGTTCGCCGGCGATGGCCTGAAGGCCTACGAAATGGTGGCGCGGACCCTCTTACCCGGTGGGATCAGCAAGTTGCAGTTGACCGAGCTCAAGCCCGACGCGATCGCAATCAACGGCTGGACGAGCCTGCAATTCGTTTTCACCTACGAATGGGCGGGTTCCTCCTATGAGCGCACAATCACTTTTTTGAATTTCAGCGCGACCGAGCAGTTTGTCTGCGACATCAGCTCGCCCATGGACACCTATGAAGGAGTTTACGCGCGGGGTTACCGGATCCTTAACTCGATTTTCGAGCTCCCGCTTGCGCGTGAAACAGGTCCCACCTAAAACGCCGGCGTAACTCGAACGTCGGCCTTGCGTTCCCGGACGAGGACACGCTTTGCTGCTGCACGCGGGCGCGGTTCTATCGCCCTCCATTCGGCAGGGGAGCCGGAGCGCGGCGGGTCCGCGTTTGACGACGACGCCAGTTTGAGCGAAATCGCGCCCGAAATTTGCTCTCTTTCCTGTCATGCTGATTTCTCTTTTTCAAAAACTTCGGTTCCGTTCGCGCGCGCTGGCCTGGGTCGCGCTCGGGTTTTTCGCCGCCTCCGCTCTTCCCGCAGACGCGGCAGGCAAACCGAAGATGACGCTCTATGTCGCTTCGGGCACGTTCGGCGAGGCGGGCTCGCTCTACACGATCAGTCAGACGACGGGCGCGGTGCTGACGACGGTGGGACCGCTGCTCGATGCGGCCGGGAATCCTTATGGGATAACCGGGATGAAATATAATCCGTTCAATGGGGTGCTCTACGGAGTGACTCTCGCCTCTTCGCCGACGAATCCGAGCTTCCTGGTGACGATCGATCCGAAGACCGCGCGGGTGACGCCGATCGGAGCGAACGGCGCAGTGCTGACAGATATCGCGATCGATCCCAAGACGGGGATTGTGTATGCCGTGTCGGGGTATAACCAGAAGTTCTACTCGGTGAATCTCAGCACCGGCCTGGCGACGCAGACGGGATCCACCGGGCTGGGATATCAGAACGGTGGCGGACTCGGGGCTAACTCCAAGGGCGTGATCTATGGAGTGGATAACTTCTCGACTTATACTTACAACAAGGTCACGGGAGCGGGGACGCTGGTCGGGTTGAATCTGCTGCTCAACCTGGTGAAGGGGGCGGACTTCGATCCGAACGGAGTGTTTTACGGAATAGAAGGCGGTGGCGGGCTCGATAACACGCATCTGCGCTTCCTGGTGACGATCAATCTCTCGACCGGGATCGGCGTCCGGATTGCGCCCATCCCGATTGACGACCTGGATTCGATGGCGTTCGTTCCGGCGGGGATCTAAAGCCGCGAGTGGCTTGGGTTACTGGTTATCGGGAACGTTGTTCTTGAAAACGCCCCGGATGTTGGTCAGCGCGAGAAAGAGCTGTAGGACAATCAGCGCATAAGCGTGAGCGTGCAGGCCCCAGAGTGTCCAAAGCAGATTGCTCACGAGGTAGAGCCAGAAGCCCCAGCCACGGCGGCGTTTCGCCTGCGAGGCAACGAGCCAGGCGGCGAGGACGGTCACGACCATGGCGGGCCATTGGAGAAAATCGGTCACGCCCTTTCGAATCGCGTGCTACGAGCACATCAGCCGTAATCTTCCTGCCGCGGCGAACCGGGATCGCTGATTCACCGCTTGGCGCCGTCATCGCGCATTATTCCGCCACTATTACCCGAAAGTCTGCGATAGGTGACGGGTGCTCGAAGATTGCCCCACCTGCGGTTATGCCCTTTCCACCGTCGGGAATGAGTGCCGGCATTGCGCCGGTTCCTTTCTCCCGGCCTCGCCGCTCGCAGCTTTTGGGGCGAAACGCCTGTCGCACCTGATCGTTGGCCTGCTGGTTCTGGGCTTCGCGGTTTACCTGCTTTTCTTCACGTAGGGGGAAGCGGCGCGCCGGGGAGGCACGATGTCTTTCACGAGAACATGAGTCGCCGCAAGCTTCCGCAGCAGTCCTGGGTCCGCCGTCATTCGCTCACGCTCGTGGCGGCTGCGCTGCTGCTGCTCTGGGTTGCCGGCTACCTTTTCCTGGACCCGAAGTCGCGACTGGCTGCCTTCTGCGGGAACGCGATCGCGGACTGGAGCGGGTCGCTGGTGATCATCCTGGGGACGAAGTTTTTCTATGAGGTGGGCTCGAAGGAAAGCCGCCGGTTTCATCCCCGGCCGGGCCGACCGGTGCGAAATTTCCTGCTCGAGCATTCGCTGCTGATCTTCATCTTCACCACCGGCGCGATCTGGGCGGTGCTCTTCTGGCGGATGAACCCGGAGAGCAAATGGGGGCAGGTCGTGGGCAACCTTCTCTCGGAATGGGGGCAGATGGCCGGGCTGGTTTTCCTGACCAAGAAGCTGGTCGAGATCGGCTCGAAAACTTGAGTCGCGCTCGTCGCTGTGACTAACTGGCGACAGGTAGGACGCGACAATCTCACTTAGACGTTGTCGGCTTCTGCTAAAGCTGGCAACAATGAACGCGAATGGACGAGTTTAGTTATCTCTCGGTTCTGTTATCGATCATCATCGGTCTGGCCGTGACGCAGGTGTTAACCGGGATGCGCGGGCAAATGCTCGGGCGGGAACGGGTCACGGGGTTCTGGCCGGTGCAGGCCTGGGCGGGCATTCTCCTGTTGCTCTCCACGCAGAGCTGGTGGGCTATGTTCGACCTGCGCGAGCGGAAAGAGTGGGACTTCATGGCGTTCGCCATCCTTCTCGCGCAGACGATCGCGCTCTATCTCCTGACCGGGCTGGTCTATCCCGACTTCGGGCAGGAACGCACGGTGAATTTGCGCGAACATTATTTCGCGCAGCGCCGGCACTTCTTTTCGCTCGCGCTCCTCGCGACCGCGCTCAGCATCGGCCGGGATCTGATTCTCAATCACCGGCTACCGGGCCAGGAAAACCTGATCTTTCACGGTCTGTTTGCGGCCTTGGCGGTGAGTGGGTTTTGCACGGCCCGCGTCTGGTACCACAAACTGCTCGCGCTCCTCGGGATCGCGATCTTCGTCGCCTATGTCGCGATTCTCTTTGCCCGTCTGCCCTAGGGCGCGCCGCGCGGGCACGAAAAAGCCGCCGGAGCATGACCCCGGCGGCTTTCATGTGCTTTGATTGTTGGTTAGCCGGTCATACCTAACGAGTCAAGGGTGGGCTCGTCAATCGTGGCGGTCGCATAAATGCCGTTGTCGGTCTGGTAACCGGTCAGTGCATCCCGGGTCAGCGGGCCGAGCAGGCCGTCGACTTCACCCTTGTAGTAACCCAAATCCTGAAGAGCCGCTTGCACGTTGGCAATCACACGGTCAGGCGGGAGAGCCGCGCGGCCAGTATAGATCGGGCCTTCATAGGCATAGTATTGATTATTCGGCTGGTAACCGAAGGCCGGGAACCAGAAACCGTTGTTGAAGTAATAATATCCACCGGCGATCAACTCGATGTGCTCGTAGTGCGAGTGGTACCAGCGCTCGTCGTGCCGCTCCGGCCGATAGGACCGGAAGACGCTGTATTTCTCACCCTGCCAGTTCTGGCTGTTGGGAACGCGGTAGCCAGCGTTGAAAGTCACGCTCTGGATCTCCCGCCGCGGCTGCGCTTTGAAGTTCGCGTGCTGGGCTTGGATCTTCTGCACTACCTGAGTGTCCGGCTTCTTGGCCTTGTTGCCTTTGTTCGGACGCGCGTTTCCCTGGTTCGCCGTGGCGGTGGTCGCCGCAGGCTGAGTTTCCGTCTGCATTTTCGCGCCGGCGTTGGCCTTTGCGCCACGATTGCCTTTGGTTTTCTCGGCTGGCGCGGTGGTGGTAGTGGCGGTGGTGTCAGCCGGTTTGTCCATCGCGGCTTTCCGCGCAGCGCGGCGCTCGGCGCGACGCTGTGCATTCGGGGCCGCTGAGGTATCGGCGTTCGCTTTCGTCTCGGCGGCGGCATTGGCGCCGTTGTTAGCGGCAGGAGCGTTCTGTTCCTCGCGGGCTTTCATGCCGGCACGGGCTTTGGCGCGGCCCGGAGCTTCGGCGGCTGGCGCACCTTGGTTGGCCTGGCGTGCTTCCTGGCGAGCCTCCTGGCGCGCTTGCCGTGCGGCGGGTCCGTGTTTCTTCGGAGCCGGAGTGGTGGACGGGTCAGCGTCCTGCTGGGCGAACGCACCGGCGACGAGCGCGAGTGAGCAGCCAATGATTAGTGTCGTGATTTTTTTCATCTTATTCCTTGGTCGGTTTGGTTGGTTTCTTATTCAGGGTGTCCCCGAAAAGTCGGGAAGACGCACATTCCAGCCCGTGCCCCCTAACGATCAATCGAAACATCCCGCCGCGGTGGTTCCCTTTAGGGCGAAGGAGGCGGGGTGGAGCGCGGGAAATTTTCGTGCGTGTGGCGCGCGGGTGTCAGCCGATTCATTAGCGATGAGAAAGATTTTACTTGGCCTGCTGGTGGTTGGTTTCTCGCTGAGCGCAGCGCGGGCGGATGAGACGGTGCGCGCCGCGCAGAAGCAACTGGCAACCGACGGATCCTACCATGGAAAAGCGAATGGCACCTATGACAGCGAGACGGCGGCGGCGGTGACGCGCTACCAGATTCGCCACGGGCTGACGATCTCTGGGAAACTCGATGCCGCGACGACGCAGGCGCTTGGGTTGACTGCGTCGCGGAAGGAAGCAGCGGAGACGGAGCCGGCGCCGGTGTCCGGAACCTGGCGGCGCATGCGCGATGGCGACATGCAGTTCCTGAAAAAGTTGAACGCCGGGGCGATCGCGCCTCCCAAACCAGCGGCGAAGATCGCCGCAGCAACGCCGCCTTCGCCATCGCGGTCTGCGCCGGCGACAACCGAGCCTGGTATCGACCCGCACGCGCCGCCACCGCGGCTCGCGGAGGATGTGCCGGCTACCGCAGTTGCCCATGAGCGCGCACCGGTCCGCGGCGACGACGAACGCTACGGGACGGAGCGGCTGCGTGATTACGTGGGCGCGTTCGTGCTCGCGGGTTTGGACCCGGCGGTGGGCGCGGAGTTGGAATTCTTCGCGGACCGGGTCGACTACTTCGGTGAGAAAGGAGTGGGCCGTGCCCGCATTCGGCGCGACCTGTTGCGCTACGATGGCCAATGGCCACAGCGCCAATTTTCACTCGCAGGCGAGATCAGCGTGGAACGTCTGGCCGGCAACCGGTTCAAGGTGGCCTTCCCGTTGCGCTATCAGCTCCGGGAACGGAACCCGGCACGCTTCCGGAAAGGTAAGCAAGACGCTCGTGCTGCAAAAAACCAGCGCCGGTGACCTGGAAATTACCGGGGTGAACGAGCGGAAACTGTAGCCGCCGATTCCCTCCCTACTTACGGATAACTGGGCGCGGCTAGACCATGCCGAGCTTCATTCGCCCGGCCTCGCTGATCATGTTTTGATTCCATGGCGGATCCCAGACCAGCTGGACGTCCGCTTCGTCGATCCCGTCGATGCTCAGGATTTTGCTCTGGGCATCGTTGGCGATCGCGGGGCCCATGCCGCAACCGGGGGCAGTGAGGGTCATCTTCACTTCCACTTTGTTGCCGCCTTCCGGCTTGGGCAAAAGTTTGCAGTCATAGACCAGGCCGAGGTCCACGATGTTGACCGGAATCTCCGGATCGTAGCACTGGCGCAGTTGTTCCCAGACGGCCTTCTCGTCGACGGGCCCGGCGGGCGCGCTGGACTCGTTAGGCGAAGGTGCAGGCTTTTCCAGGCCGAGCGCGTCGAGATCATTCTCGGAAACGCGGGCGAGACCCTGATAGGTCGCGACCGTGTAGCTACCGCCCAGACTCTGGGTGACCACGCCGGGAGTTCCGGCAGGCAGGGTCGTCTTGGTGCCGGCGGGAATCTGAATCGCTTCCACGTCGCGGCTCAGGGTGAATTCTTTGTTTTCGTGCATAAAAGGAGAGTTACGAATCGAGGACGATCTTAAGTTTGTTAGGCGGACGGGCCGCAAAGGATTCAATCAGCGTAGGGGAGCTGGGAGCGGGAGTGGCGACCGGGGCGGGCGTGCCGGTCAGGGCGGAACGAAGCGCCCCTTCCACGAGTTGCGCGCAATGGATCTTCACCGGGGGCAACGCACCGAGCGGCGCCGCGAGATCTTCGCCTGTGAGGCTCATCGCTTCCGCCACGGTTTTCCCCGCGAGCATCTCCGTGGCGACGCTGGCCACCGCAATCGCCGTCTGGCAGCCGAAGGTCTGGAAAGTTGCGCGATCGATCACTTTGCGGCCGCCTTCTTCCTTGAACTTCACCCACATCCGCAACATGTCACCGCAATCGGCACTGCCGACCGTGCCGATGGCGTCGGCGTTTTCCATCTCGCCGAGATTCTGCGGGTTCTTCACCGCCGCTTCGATGCGCTGCTCGAGATCGTCCTTCATTCGTTAGGTAGTTTCCAAATGGTAGCGCGAGAGCGTGGGATCGACCTCGGCGCTCCAGGCGTCGATCCCGCCGCGGAGGCTTTTCACCTTGGTGAAGCCATGCCCCTGAAAGTAAGCGGCCGCGTCCATGCTCCGAGCCCCGTGGTGATCGTAAACCACCAACAGGTTTTCCCGGGACCATCGCGCGAGAATATCCTGCATGAATTCCTGGGTGAAAAGGTGGGCGCCGGGGAGTTTGACGGCGTCGAACTCCTCGCGCGTGCGGACATCGAGCAGGCTGAGCGGTTCGTGCGCGGAAAGCTTTTCTGAGAGTTCCAGGGGTTCGATCTGCATCGCGCGGTCGGCCAGATCACTGGCGATGATGTGGTCGATCGCTTCGTCGACGCTGACGTTTTCATTTCGCTCGCAGACGCCGGCAAGCGTTTCCTCCGGGCTGAACCCGCAACTGCTGCAGCCACCGATGTGATACTTCCGGAACATGGCGCGCTGCGCACCGGGGAACTGCTCCAGCAGTTCGCGCATAGTGATGCTGGGATCTATCGCGCTGGCGGTGTTCATCGGTCCGAGAATGTAAGGGCGGACGAGGACCGTCGCAATAACGCACCGTCAGGTGCGGGGCCGGAGCTTAAAGCTTCGCCGGGTCCGCTAACAGCTCGGTGATGCGCTTAAGCAACCGACCGGCGCCGCCGCCGTCGAGGCTGCGGTGGTCGAAGCTCAGGGTCAGCTCGGCCTGGGTCGTGGGGACGAATTGCTGTTTCTCCTCGCTCCAAGTGGGCGCCTTTTTCCCCGCGCCGAGGCCGAGCAGGATCGTCTGGTCCGGTAAGGGGATCGGGGTTCCCCAGTCGAGACCGAAGGTGCCGAAATTTGAAACCGAGGCGATGCCGCCGGCGGTCATCTCTGCGGTGACGCGGCGACGGCGCGCGAGATCGACCAGTTCGGTATATTTGCTGGTCAGGTCCGCGAGCGATGTTTTATCGGCGGCTCGGATCACCGGAACCATGATGCCGTCCTGCGCTTCGACCGCGACGCCGATATCGATGGAATGAGAGCGAAGCGCGCGGTTCCCGATGAGACGCGCAGCGGCTGCGGGCGTCTCGGCGAGCGCGAGCGCGAGCGCACGTAAAACATAAAGCGCCGGGCCGGGTTTCGGGTCGCGCTTGCGGCGATCTTCGAGAACAGGATCGAGACAAACCGAAAGGCCGACGGTCGCAAGCGGCCGCGTCCAACTGCGCCGCATCGCGTCGGCGACGCCGGTGCGAATCGCGCTGGCGTCCTCAGCGGATTGCGTTTCGAGGGAGCCGAGAAATTTCTCCAGGTCTTTCACCGTCACGCGACCTGCGTTTCCGCTGCCGGCGATGGAGGAGAGATCAGAGGAAGTGAGCTGCAGCTCGGACATGCGCGCGCGCACCCGGGGCGAGAGGTAACCCGCGCCTTTGGTCGATGCCGGAACGGGGAGCAGCCCGGTTTGATCGACTTGGAAATGCGAACCGGTTGGGACCGCAGGCAGGCCTTCGCCGTCTTCCTGGAAATGCGAACCGGTGTTGCCGTTCTTGCCCTTTGGCGTCTCGCGCCCAGGAATTTCCCTGGCAACGTCATCCTTCGCCGGTGCTGGAGATTTCTTGGAAAGGCGCGCCGCGTCGGCTTCGCTTGCCTCGACATAGCCGAGCACTGCTCCGACGGCGTAAACGCCTTTCACTTCGGCGTCGATTTTCACGATTTCACCCGGGCAGGGAGTGGTCACACCCATGACGGCTTTGTCGGTCTCGACTTCGATGATTTCCTGGTCGGCGGCGACTTTTTCGCCGGGCTGCACTTTGACCGCGACGATGGTGGCTTCCGCCATCGATTCGCCGAGCTGCGGCATGGTGATTGGAACTTGAGGCATAAATTATTCCGCCAGGATCTGGCGCGCTTTTTCGGCGATGGACTTCGCGCCGGGCCGATGCTCGGTCCAAAGATTCGGGTGATAAGGGATCGGGGTGTCCTTGGCGTTGAGCCGCTGCGGAGCGGCGTCGAGGAGGTGGAAAGCCTTCGGTCGCAACGCGGGCGATCACTTCGGCGGTGACGCCGCCCCACGGGAACGATTCGCCGACGCAGAGGAGCCGGCCGGTGCGGGCGACCGAGGCGAGGACGGTGTCGGTGTCGAGCGGTTTCACCGTCCGCAAATCCACCACTTCGATCTCGAAACCTTCGGCACTTAATTCTTCAGCTACCGCCAATGCTTCGTGCACCATGACGCTGTAAGTGACGATGCTCAGGTCACGACCCGGGCGGACAATCCGCGCCTTCCCCACCGGCAACGCTTCTTTCGGTAAAGCGTCGGCTTTCAGGTGATAATAAAGGTATTTATGCTCGCAATAGAGAACCGGATCGTCGATCGCGACCGCCTCGATGAGCATGGTGTACGCGTCTTCGACGGTCGCGGGAGTCATCACCACGAGGCCAGGATAGTGGGCGTAAATTCCCTCCATGCTCTGGCTGTGAAATGGGCCGCTTCCCTTCGTTCCACCGGACGGGAGCCGCACGGTAATCGGGCAGGGGATATTGGTCCGCCAGTATTGCGTGCCGGCATTGTTGAGGATCTGGTTCAACGCCACGCTCGAGAAGTCGGCAAACTGCATCTCCACAATCGGGCGCATCCCTTCGAGCGCGGCTCCGATGGCCGTCCCGACCATGGCGTCTTCACTGATCGGCGTGTTCAGGACTCGGCCCGGGAACTCAGCGGCCAATCCCTTGGTCGCCTTGAAGGCGCCGCCGAATTTCCCGCTCACATCCTGGCCGTAGATGAAGACGCGTTTGTCCTCGCGCAGGAGATGCGCCTGCGCTTCCCGGATCGCTTCTAGGTAGCTGACGCTCATCAGATTTGGTCCACCAAGCTGCGATTCGAGAGCGCGCACCAATCTTCCTCCGCCCCGACCGGCGCGGCTTCTTCCTGCGCGGCATTAATCGCTTCGTTCACCTGAGCGCTCGCCTCGGCGCGCCATTGCGCGAGCGTTTCGACGTCGGAGAGACCTTGGTCCTTCATCAACTCCTCGGCCCGTTGCACGGAATCCCGGGCAAAATCTTCATCGCGAATCTCCGGTGCGACATAGCTCGCGTCGTCATGTTCGCCATGCCCGGCGAGCCGAAGAATCGACGCAACCACGAGCTGCGGCGGTCCGCCGGCCCGGGCGCGCGCCACGGCGCCGCCAATAACGTTGAGGCATTCCGTGAGGTCGGTGCCATCGAGAGAGTGACCTTCGTAGCCATATCCCTGGGCGCGATCGACCAAATCGGCGCAAACAAATTCGCGATCGTTAGGCGTGGAGTAGGCGTAGCGATTGTTCGTCGCCACGAGCACAAACGGCACGCCTTCGACGGCGGCGATATTCATGCCTTCATGCGTCGCCCCGGTCTGCATCCCGCCTTCGCCGATCGTCGTTAGGCCAACGAAATCCTTTTCGCCTTTCATCCGCTTGGCGAGCAGCGTGCCGACCACCACCGGAATGAGCGAGCCGAGGTGGCTGATCATCGCGAGCTGGCCGTCACGCGGACGACCGCGGTGGATATTCCCATCACGTCCTCGCATCGGACCCTGGCGCGAACCGAGATAAGTGCGCGCGACATCGAGGAGCGGCTCACCGAAAGCAGAACGGCCCGCCTGATCGCGGATCAGCGGTCCGAAGACATCCCCCTTTTTCAAAAACATCCCGCAGGCGGCACTAACCGCTTCCTGCCCGCGACCGACATAGACGCCGCCGGTGATCATGCCGCCGCGGTAAAGACTCGTAAGCTTTTCTTCGAAAACACGGGCGAGCAACATCCAGCGGTAGGCCTCGAGGAAGCGGGGGTGCGGCGCGGCTTTGGTCGGGGAGGATTCGACGGAACGGCCGGCAGTTTTCAGCATCGAATGATTTTAGCCAGCAACGGGAGACGCGCCAAAAAAAGTTTTCACGGACGCCGAAATTTCGCGCACAGAGCCGCTGCTTTCGGAGTGGGTTCAGCCCGTGTGCGATACGCGCAATTCCGATGGGGGGACGATTATAAAGGGAGGCGAAAGGCGCCGGTCTTAACCGAAGACGATTTCCGAGTGAATAGTTTACGGAACCGTCGCGTCTCTCGCTTTACTCCAAGTTAAACCTCATCATGAAAACAAAACTAACCACCATCGCGCTGGCGGCATTGCTCTTCGCAGGGCTTCCGCTGGCCTCTTCATCGGCCCGGGTCGGTATCTCGATTGGGATCGCGCCGCCCGCGATTCCACTTTACGAGCAGCCCTATAGCCCCGGTCTCGGCTACATCTGGACGCCGGGCTATTGGGACTACGCAGACTTCGGCTACTACTGGGTCCCGGGCGTGTGGGTGCGTCCGCCTCACATCGGGCTCCTCTGGACGCCCGGTTACTGGGGTTATCGCAACGGTTTCTACGCCTTCAATGACGGCTACTGGGGAAGCAGCGTCGGCTTCTACGGTGGAATTAACTACGGTTACGGCTACGGCGGCCGCGGATATTACGGCGGTCGCTGGGCGGGGGATCGTTTCCTTTACAATACCGCAGTCACCCGGGTGAACACCACGGTGATCAACAACAACTACACCTACTCGAACAAGGTGAAGCCCACCGGCAGTCGCGCTGGTTTCAACGGCCCGGGCGGGGCGAAAGCACAGGCCACCGCGCAGGAGCAGGCGGTCGCGAAAGGTAACCGCATCCCACCGACCAAGGCGCAGCAATCTCGTGTGCAGGCGGCAAAGAATGACCCCGCTCTGCGGGCGAAAAACAACAAGGGCAAGCCGAACGCGGAAGCCATCGCTGGCTTGAACCGTAAGGGTGGTGCGAACCAGGACGCGGCGAACGCGCCGAATGGAAATGCCCGGAACAAGCGCGACGGCGCAGCCGACCGCAATGCAGACGCCCGGCAAACCAGGCAGCAGGCGAACGCCAACAATAACGACCAGGCAAAGGCCAAGGCCAAGGCCAACAATCGGGCGGAAAACCCGAACCAAAAGCGGACGCGGGGCGAAAACAACAATGCCCGCCGCGCCACCGCCGCAGACCAGGACAATGCCAAACCGGCCCGTGCGGAACGGACTGCGCGTTCGGCGACGAAAGCGCGTCCGGCCACCCGCGCCGCGGACAGACCGGCTCCTCGCGTCCGCCAGGCAGCGCAGCCCCGGCGCACTCGCGCGGTCAGCCCCGCGGCGAATGCTTCGCGGGCAAATCGCCGCCCGCCGGCGACGGCCCGCCAGGGACGACCCCAGATGGCAAAACGCCAGGGACCCGCGACTCGCGGACCGGCGAATGCGCCGCAGAAGGGCAAGAAAAAGAAACACGCCGAGCAGGGCCCCGGCCAATAACGAACCGGCGCGCAGACGCGCCACGACGGTAACTTTAAACCGGCGATGGAAGACAGCTTCTCTCGCCGGTTTTCTGTTGCCCGGCGGTCACGCTGAACTCGTTAGGCCGCTATTCGCCGATGCGCTCGCGCAGGCTTGCGACTGCGTATTCGCGGTTCATTTTAGCGATGAAGCTGGCGCTGATTTCCGCCGGGCACACCGCCTCGCACTCGTAGGTGTTCGTGCAGTTGCCGAAACCTTCCGCGTCCATCTGCCGCACCATCCCCAGGACGCGGCGCGAACGCTCGGCCTGACCCTGCGGGAGCAGTGAGAGATGAGAAATCTTAGCAGAGGTGAAGAGCATCGCGGAAGCGTTTGGGCAGGCTGCTGCGCAGGCACCGCATCCGATACAGGCCGCCGCTTCCATTGCGAGATCGGCGTTGTGCTTTGGCACCGGCAATGCGTTCGCTTCCGGCGCGGAACCGGTCCGCGCGCTGATGAAGCCGCCCGCCTGCACGATGCGATCGAGCGCAGTCCGATTGATCACCAAATCCTTCACGATAGGAAAAGAGCGCACGCGAAACGGCTCGACCGTGATCGTCGCGCCGTCCTTGAATTCGCGCATGTAAAGCTGGCAGGCCGCCGCCGGGTGCGACGGTCCGTGCGCTTCGCCGTTGATCGTTAGGCAACAGGTTCCGCAAATTCCCTCCCGGCAATCCGAGTCGAACGCCACCGGCTCTTCGCCCTTGTCGATTAGTTGCTCGTTCAGGATGTCGAGCATTTCGAGGAACGAAGTGTTCGCCGAGATGTTCTCGATTTTGTAGAGCTTGATCTCGCCCTTGGCCTTGCTGGCATGCTGCCGCCAGATCTTGAGTTTGAAATTCATCAGTCGTTAGGCCAGCGGATTATTTGTAACTCCGGGTTGCCAGTTGCACGGATTCGAACTGGAGCGGTTCGCGGTGCAGTTGCGGTGCCGCGGGCCGGCCATTTTCGCCCTGATATTCCCAGGCAAAAACGTCCGCAAAATTATCGTCGTTGCGCAGCGCTTCTCCTTCGCCGGTCTGGTGTTCTTCGCGGAAATGTCCGCCACACGATTCGTCGCGCGCGAGCGCGTCGCGACACATCAGTTCGCCGAACTCCAGGAAATCCGCCACCCGGCCCGCGCGCTCGAGCGACTGGTTATAGGTCTCGCCGTCGCCGAGTACACTCACGCCCTGCGGCGACCAGAATTCCTCGCGTAGCTCTGGAATGCGCGCGATCGCTTCCTGCAGGCCGGCGGCGTTTCGCGCCATCCCGCATTTATCCCAGAGGAGCAAACCGAGTTCACGATGGAACGAATCGACCGAACGTTTGCCGTCGATCTCGAGAATGCGTTTGATTCGGCCGCGCACGTCCTGTTCGGCGCGGTCGAACTCCGGATGGTCACCGTTAGGCCGCTTGCCGATCTGGCCGGCGAGATAGTTAGGCAGCGTGTAGGGGAGCACGAAATAACCGTCCGCCGAGTCCCTGCATCAGCGCGCTCGCGCCGAGCCGGTTTGCGCCGTGATCGGAGAAGTTGGCCTCACCGATCACGTGCAGGCCGGGGACATTGCTCATCAGGTTATAATCCACCCAGAGCCCGCCCATCGTGTAATGCACGGCGGGGTAGATCCGCATCGGTTTTTGGTAGGCATTTTCGCCGGTGATCTTTTCGTAGATGTCGAAAAGGTTGCCGTAGCGTTCGCGAATCAGCGGCTCGCCGAGGCGCGCGATCGCGTCCTTGAAATCCAGATAAACGCCGCGCCCGGTCTCGCCGACGCCGCGGCCTTCGTCGCAGACTTCCTTCGCGCTCCGCGAGGAGATGTCGCGCGGAGCGAGGTTGCCGAAGCTCGGGTATTTCCGCTCGAGATAATAATCGCGCTCGCCTTCCGGGATCTCGTTAGGCGCGCGGTGGTCGCCCTGCTTTTTTGGAACCCAGACGCGGCCGTCGTTGCGGAGCGACTCCGACATCAGGGTGAGCTTCGACTGGTGCTGACCGGAGACCGGGATGCAGGTCGGATGAATCTGGGTGTAGCAAGGGTTCGCGAAGAGCGCGCCCTTTTTGTAAGCGCGGTAAGTCGCAGTGACGTTGCAGCCGCGCGCGTTGGTCGAGAGATAGAAAACGTTCCCGTAGCCGCCGGTCGCGAGGACGACGGCGTCGGCCGCGTGCCTCACGATTTCACCGGTAATCAAATCACGGGTGATGATCCCCTTGGCGTGACCATCGACGAGCACGAGATCGAGCATCTCGGTCTGCGGAAACATTTTCACCGTGCCGGCGGCGATCTGCCGGCTCAGCGCCTGGTAGGCGCCTAACAAGAGCTGCTGCCCGGTCTGTCCGCGCGCGTAGAAAGTGCGCGAAACCTGCGCGCCGCCAAACGAGCGATTCGCGAGCAGCCCGCCGTATTCGCGCGCGAACGGGACGCCCTGCTCGACGCATTGATCGATGATCAAATTCGAGACTTCCGCGAGCCGGTAAACATTTGCTTCGCGCGAACGGAAATCGCCGCCCTTGATCGTGTCGTAGAAAAGTCGGTAAACGCTGTCGCCGTCGTTAGGGTAATTCTTCGCGGCGTTGATCCCGCCCTGCGCCGCGATGCTGTGCGCGCGGCGCGGGCTGTCCTGATAACAGAACGACTTCACGTTGTAGCCCTGTTCGCCGAGCGTCGCCGCCGCGGAGCCGCCGGCCAGACCGGTGCCGACGACGATGATCTCAAATTTCCGGCGATTATTTGGCGCGACCAGGCGCGAGTTGTTCTGGTGCTTCCGCCATTTTTCCGGCAGCGGGCCGTCCGGCGCATGGGATTCCAGCGTGCCGATCATGCGGGCCTCCCGAGGTGGACCCAGCCGAGCAAGACGGCGGCGGGAATCGAGCTGTAACCGACAAAAAGTGCCCAGGCGAAAACCCGCCCAATGAAGGCCAGTCGCGGCGCGAGGTTTTTATTATTCAAGCCTAACGACTGGAAGAAACTGGAGGATCCGTGGCTCAAATGGAGCGCGAGCAGGAACATCGCGAGAATATAAAAGCCGGAGACCAGCGGGCTCATGAATCCGAGCACCATCATCGAGTAAACGTCGTAATGCCCGAGCGGATCGGCCGGCGAGCGTCGCGAACCGCGGGTCAGTGGTGCGGAAGGAAAATTGGAGCAGATGAAAGATGATGAAGGCCAGCAGGATTAATCCGCTCATCACCATGTGGCGGGAGGCAAAGCTGGCCTTCACCGTGTCCTTGCGCCGATAATTCTGCCGGCCGCGCCCGCCGATTCTCGATCGCGAGCCGGACCGTGTAATAAATGTGCGCGAGGACATCGACGAGCAGCAGCGCCACGAATGAGCCAGAGGAACGGACCGAGTTCGCGCAAATGCTCGGCGTAGCCATTGATCCACGCCGGGCCGAGAAAAATCTGCAGGTTGCCCAGCAAATGCCCGATCACGAAGAGGATCAGAATCACTCCGGTCACCGCCACGATCATCTTGCGGCCGACGGATGAGCGGTGAAAGGCGGCGATGGAAGTCACAAGAGGCGCGCGCGGGGAGCGCGGACGGTTCACCGTAGAAAGGGGCTTCCGGGTGTCAAGTTTTCCGGGTCGCCGCTCTCGCTGGATTCGTTAGGCGAGGGCTCGCGCCAGGTAGTCGGCGCGCGCGTGGAAGAGGTTTTCCATTTCTGCGCGGGCGGGCCCGTCCGCAACGTCGGGTTGTGGATTTTCCAATAGCTCGGCGCAGAGTCCACGGGCCTCTTCGAGCAGGGCCGGATCGATCTCCGGCGTGGCCGCCATGGCCTCTGTCGGGACGTTGGAACTGTTGATGCGCTGGCGGAGCGGATCGAGACAGCTGGGCTCGAAGTCTTCGCCGACAAACGCGAGCAGTTTCTCCAGTTCTTCCTGCGGGTGGGCGATCAGATCCGCGTAACGAATCCGGCGCACCACATCCCGGCCGTAGGACCGCTCCGCCGCATGGCACGCGCGGGCGGCGGTCAACCATTCGTTGTAGGCGTCGCGGAGATTCTCCACCAGCGCGGGACCGCCGGTGTTTTGGAAATGCATCATCGACCGCACCACGTCGGTGACGTCGCGCACGATGTGGATGAAGCGCGCCTCGGGGAAGAGCTGGCGCAGCGGATGAACGTAAAAGGAATACTCCGGCGTGCCGTCCACCCAGCGGCCTTTCGGATCGCCCGTCGCGCGCGAGATGCGAAACAGCGGGCTTGCCTAGGCGCGGCGGAGGACTGACTCCTGCTTCTCCAGCACCCGCGCCATGCCCTTCGCCTCAAATCCCACGCGATGATCGAGGATCAGGCGATTGATCGTCTCGCCGAAGCGGCCGAAAAATTCCGCGCGCTCGACATGCAGCGCGCTGAGCTGCGAGCGTTCCCCGCGCGCCGTCCCGACCCGGTAAGCCAGCTCGATCTGGTAGGCGAAGCGCCCGATCCAGTTTGACTCTTCCTGCACGAAAATGTTCGAGTGTTGCCCGAGACACCAGGTCAGCACACTGGTGCCCGAACGTGGGGAACCTACGATAAAAATCGGCTTATTCTCTGGCATCGCTCCGGCAGCGTGATCCATCCGGGCGGGGTAATCTAGGGAAACCTCACCGCAAAATCGCTTGACCCGATGACCGATTTCGTTGAAGACGGTGGGCTTTGCCGCCGCCCCTCTCTCCGCGACGGGCCTTCTCATGCTTCGCCATCACATTCCGCAAATCGTTTCCCAGGTCGGGGTCACCAGCCGCTACCTCGTGAGCTATCTGCACCTGGTCAGCCGGACGGTGGTGCTGGCCTTGGCGCGGTTCGAGTCGCCTCGGCAGGCTTTGCGCATTGCGATGGACCAAGGCAGATCCAGTGGTGCTCGAGGCATGGAACTGTTCGGTCAAGGTCTGCGCCACTTTCCGCTTCTGATCCACTATCATATCTTCAAAAACGCCGGGACCTCCTTTGAATGGGCCCTGGAACAGGCGCTCGGCCGCGGCTTGCATCGCTACGATAAAGCGATAGCCGGAAGTTATATCTCGCCGAAGGAAATTTCTTCCTATGTCACTTCCCACCCGGATGTGCGGGCCATCGCAACTCACCAGGCGGCTCCGCCCGCCCCGCGCGTGCGCGGTCGGAAAGTTCTCTCCAGTATCCTGATTCGTGACCCGATCGCGCGCATTCGATCGATCTATGCCTTCGAACGCGCGCAGGAGTCGGAAAGTCCCGGAGCAACCAAGGCCAAGGAACTAGACTTCAAGGGCTACGTCGAATGGCGCCTCAATTTTACTCCACGCATGTTTTGTAACTATCAGGTGCTTTTCTGCCTGCGCGATGGCTCACCTGATCGCACAATGGATCGGGCGGATTTGGCGCGGGCCATCGCGGTCCTGGATCAGGTGGATATCGTCGGTACGGTCGAGAGATATCAGGAATGGCTGAGCCTGGCTGAGTCCGTTCTATCAGATAACTTTAATTCACTCGTTCTCGCCACCGTCCATCAGAATCAGACGAGAGCCAATAAGCCTACCGAGGCCGATATTTTGCATAGTTTGTCGGACGAACTTGGTTCCGATCTGGCGCACCATCTCCTGGAAGAAAATGAGCTCGATATGTGCCTGCATCAGGTCGCGGACTCCCTCCTGAGCCGCCGCCTGGCGGAGCGCTCGCTTATGATTACGCTGCGCGAGACTTACGGCAGCGCCCGCGCCGCGCAGTTGGCGTCTTTCGACCGCCAATCTTAGCGTCCTTTTTGCAGGGCTTGATTGGCCTTGGCGATGAGATCGATCGCGAAGGCGCGTTCGTTCTGGAAGGTCACATTCATCGTCTCTTCCTGGCGAGAGTTATCAAAGGTCCAGAAAGCCGCGAGCGGGACGTGGTTTTCCCTGAGCGCACGAATGTACTCTTCAGCTTGAGCAGGTTCGCGCACCGGGAACTCGCCGATGAAAAGCGGTTTGCCCACCTTCGACGCATAGCGCGCATAACGACCAATGAACTGACTTACAGTCTCCGGACCGTAGGGCGAGAGATGCTGGGACTTTTGATAGACATGAATCGAAAGCAGATCGACCGGGTCGGGGCTTTCCAAGAGCAACATTTCATAGGATTGATCCGGACTGTCGTGCTCGCGCGGCTGCTGATGCGCATTATGCCAGGCGGCGGGACGCGGGACCGTCGTTCCGGTGTCGATCACGCGCGACGGATCGAGGCTGCGAACGGTTTGGGCGAACATCTGGTAAGCCGTCGCCAGTTGCGCCGACGTCAGGCGCACGCCGCCGTTTTCATCGAGCTCCGGCCCAGGCGCCCGGCGTGGCATATCAACCCCGTTATTGGCCTCGTTGCCGAACTCCCAGCCCCAGATCGCCGGCGAGTCACGATAACGGGAAACCATCTCCCGGGTATAGGTTTTGATGAACTGGCTTACCTTACTTTGCGGATCACCCAGCCGGTCTGCCGGTTCTCCGACAACTTCGGCAAAGGTCGCCAGCTTCCAAAACAAGGAGGGGATCAGACCGATATGAGCTTTCTCCGCACATCGAACGACCTGATCCATCCGCCGGAAATATTCCTCCCGGTCAGAGAGATAGAGCTGAATGTTATCGGGAGAGAAGCCGCAGGCGCGAAAGCGCACAAACGGTATTCCCTTGGCGGCCAACATGCCAAGGTTATCGAGCGATGAGTGGTCGTCCTTGTTCTGCAATAGGCGGCCAAACAGGGTGTCATAGTTCGCGCCGATGCCCGAGTAGGGGTGGCCGCCCTTCATGAGTTGTCCTCTTTCAACATATAGCCCAAGGGGGGCGGTGTCGGCGAGGGATACCGCCGCGTTCGTGAGAAGCGCAGCGCCGAGTCCTAAAGCGGGGAGAAGGCGAAGAAATAACCGTTTCATATTTTATCCTTTCTTTTCATCCAAAAACTACCGCCGCCCCATGGGGCCGCGATTGGAAAAATCTTCTTCACTTCCTCCGGAAAGTGATGGCTAAGGTAGCCGCTGCTGATCAGGACTTCGTATTCTGAATTGTGAATCAGAAACGCCTGCAAAAGGTATTGCTCGGTCCAAAACCGGCGCTTCTTCAGGATCCAATCCTGGGGATATTCAAACGGGAGAAAGATGTCGTGCACATGGACGATCACTCCTGGATTGAGAAGTGGCAGGACCTCAAGAAAGAGGTAATTCACGTCCCCGCCGATTCGCACGACGTGCGAAGTATCGATGAAAAGGAAGTCGCCAGCGTCGAGACATGAAAAATAACTCGGTTCGATTTCTTCCACCTGACTCACCTGCAAGGAGGTAAGTCCCGGGATACCGCGGCTCAGGAATTTATCCGGAAAGGGCTCGATGCTGTGTAACTCGGTCGCGCCGTTGCGGAGGGCCGCCCGCGCCATGATCAGCGTCGAGAAGCCGGCTCCCACCTCAATTATCCGCCGTGGCTGAAAGTGGCGAACCAGACAGTAAGCCAGCATCGCGTCGAGTCCCTCGAAGCGTCCGTTCCTGAGATAGAATCCGTGGGTATCAAGGGTCGGTTCGATCGGAATTGCATTGTATTCTTCACTGAATGGCGGGCAGGCAACGCGCAGCAGTCGCTCCTGCGAGGCCGGGTTCAAGTCCACTCCCGGAAGCGAACGGTCCTTGGTCCAAATCGAATCCTCCAGCGTGCGCGAATCAGGCAGTGGTTCGTAGTAGTGAACCGGCGTTACGTGAATATCTTGGGCCTCCCAGAGACGAAACCACTCGGGATACTCCGGTCGTCGGATCCCGCGGGAAAGGAGGGTTCCCACAAATTCTGCCAACTCTGTCGAGAATTCGTCTCCGTCGCGAGAACTCGTGATCCGATCCAGTAAGATCGACCAAGGGATTGGATGCAGGCTAACCGCGACCTCATCAAGGAGCGTGCGGGTCTCTCCCATGGCATAGAGTCGAAAGTGATAGGTCGCTCCAGAGCGCAATCCTTGCACCTCGTAACTGCCGTTTTTGCCCCGACACACGAGCGTTTCCTCGCCGTCGTTTTCGGAGATACAAACCTCGGCGCCGCCGGGACAGTTGGTTTCCCAGCCCAGGGTCGTCCTTGATCCCGACTCGAGCGTAACCGGATTGGGGTTGGCGTGGATGCGACCCTCCGCGGGTTGGAAGAAAATTGTTTCGTCGAGTAACCTTCGCCGTTTGCCGGTCGCGTAGAGTCGAAAGATATTGTTTGTCGCGGGTTTAATTCCGGCCACAATAAATTCGCCTGTCGGACCGCGACAGACCAACCGCTCTTCGGATCCATTTTCAGAGAGAGCGACTTCGGCGGTCGCAGAGGGAGTGACTTCCCATCGGAGCGTAACCTCTTCGTCGCCCCGGTAATTCGTAGCGTCAACCATCAGATGGCCCTGGGCGGAGTGGAAGAACGTTTGCTCGTCGAGCAGCAGACGCTGATTACCGCTGGAATAGAGCCGAAAAGTGTAATCGATCTCCGCTTTAATCCCGGACACTTCAAAGTAGCCAGTAACGCCACGGCAGACTAGCTCCTCCTCGGCGCCTTCCTCGACAAGGAAGACTTCGGCCGTAGCTGGAGCAGTGATTTCCCAGCTCACAATCACTTTTCCGTTCGCCGAATCCTCGCCGGTTAGCGAGAGTTTCCCTTCGAGTCTCCTCGAGACCACGACCTCGCCCAGGACGGGGTAGTCCGGCGGCGAACCGTGCAGGCGAAAAGTATAAACGCGGCCCGCTTGGATCCATGCTATCTCGAGAGAGCCTTTTGACTTCGAAGCGACCAGGTTCTCCGTGGCTCCATCCTCACTTACACGCACGCTGGCTTCAGGGATGGTGCTTTGCCATGTCAATGTCAGCGGGACATTGGCGCGAGCCGGGAGAGGGTTGGGTTCGGCCCTGATTTCCCCGATGGAAGTTTCGAGAAGTTGGTCCGCCATAACTTGGATAGACTATCCTACCTTTTTAGACCTGACCAATCTCTGGGCTCGGCTGGCGTCCGTCAAGGGGTTCGCGCCTTACTTGGATGGCGGCATGGGCAAAACAAAACAGTTTGATGTTTCAGAAGGTTCGCATTTGTTCCCATGTCCTGCTCCCAAATCGAATTGGAAGGATTCTATGTCGCTCATGTTATTGTCACAATTCGCAGCGCCTCGGCCATGACGGTAAGGAAATCTGCTGCCAGTGACGACCGCCCCCTCGAGTCCGGGCCTCTGCGGCCGCCTCCGGTGCTCGCGCGTCTCCGCGGAGAACGAGCCTTTTCTGTAATTCTTGGCCTTGTCCTTTTTTTCTCAGCCCTGGCTTTTTATTGGGGTGCGGTTTTACGCTTTCCGATCGAGCACACCAAATGGCTGGATTTGCGACCCTATCCAGATGCGACGGAATACTTTGCCCAAGCCAGGTCGATGGATCGTTCCGGGTTTCCTTCGATCCAGATTGGCGAGGAAAAGCTATCGTCCCGCTTTCCGCCAGGTTACCCGCTTCTCATGCTTCCCTGGTTGCACTGCCGCTTCAGCGCGCCTGTTTTCGCACCTTTCCGCACTAATCAGACCGTCGGGCTGATTCTGATTCTGGCGACTTACCTGTTCTATCTGGCGCTGAAGCGGCCGTTGGCCGCGGGACTGGCGGCTTTGACGCTCGCCACAATGCCTGCGTTCGTCACCTATAGTCATTCGTCGCTCAGCGACCTTGCGGGCGCGGGAATTAGCCTGCTTGCTTTCGGGTTGATGTTTCTAGGGCTGTCCAAACGCCAGCGGGTCTACATCTACGCCGCGGCTGTCGTCCTAGGCCTTTCTATCCTGATCCGCCCGCAGCTTATCTTTCTCGCGCCACTTTTGATTGGCATGGCACTATTTCCAGGAACCCAATCGCGGGGACGCTGGCTTCTCCATTGCGTCCTTTGTCTCGTCGTTTTCGCGGCGGCCGCGAGTCCTTTTTTCATTCTGAATTACCTGGAGTTTGGCAGCCCCTTTCGGACCGGATATGATTTCTGGGTTACGGGTTTGCAGATTTTCTCCATGCATAACATTCCGCTTCAGTTCGGATTATTGCTCGGTCTGATCACCGCAACCTGGCCGCAATATAGTGCGGCGAACCTTTTCGGAACCGGCACTTACATTGTGCCCGCCTATTTTTTGCTGGCACTCATCGGACTCTGGTTCGTGCCCCGTGGTCGCTTTTTCTATAGCGCCCTGCTTTCGGTGGTCGCATTCTGTGCTGTGATCCTCACTTACCTTTTCCTCGATGGGAGGTTTTACATGCCGATTTTCTTTCTCATGCTCTCCCTGGTTGTAGCCGCGGTCGAGACCTCAATCATCCGCCTTTACCATGGCAGATGGTCGGTGGGAGCGATTGCAATCCTGAGCCTCTTCCTTCTGACCTGCGTCGGTTATCCTTCGCAATCCGGATATAAGCCGGTGGGCAACAGGGCTCAGACGTGGGATGCATTCCGGTATTGGAGCTATGGGATCCGGTCGCACGATTACGAGGTGGAAAAGTCCTTCGAGCGGCAGGTTGGCAACGCGCCCGGGGTCGTGTTTTCCGATCTTAACCCGGTCTATCTCAACGCACTCTTGCCGAAAGGATTTATGGCTGCACCGATCGATGACCAACACGCTTATAATAAGATTGCTGCATGGCGATACGGGACGACGGAGGCTCGCGCGCTCGCCGCAAAAAGTCTGGCGAAACACTTGCCGGTCTACGCTCTGCTCACTTCGGACGCGGCGAAGACTTTACAAACAGAACGACTGCCAATGCCGGACGGGTATCGTTGGCAGAAAAGCATGGTATCGAGCGGTAATGCGACGACCATCATGACGCTTGTTCCAGATGCTAAATGACAATCGAAGTCAGTTTGCGGAGATGAAACTATCTGTCGTCATTCCTTGCTATAACGAGAAGGCAACGATCGAGAGGGTGGTCGAGGCGGTTCGGGAATCCAGCGTCACCGATCTTGAAATCATCGTGGTTGACGATTGCTCGACGGACGGCACCCGGGAGTTGTTGCAAAAGAAGCCGGAGGGATGGGTGGATCGGATTATTCTGCAAGCGGCGAATGCTGGAAAAGGCGCTGCCCTCCGGGCAGGGTTTCGACTCGCCACGGGTGATATCATCGTTGTCCAGGATGCCGATCTGGAATATGACCCCAAGGAGTTTCCGATCCTCCTCGCCCCGATACTCGAAGACCGTGCCGATGTGGTCTTTGGGTCCCGATTCCTTGGGGGGCGTCCCCACCGGGTAAACTACTTTTGGCATATGGTGGGCAATCGCGGCCTCACTTTGTTGTCGAATATGTTAACCAATCTCAACCTGACAGACATGGAGACCTGCTACAAAGTATTCCGCAGCGAGTTGCTAAAGGGAATTGAGATCGAGGAGGACCGCTTTGGTTTCGAACCGGAGATCGTGGCCAAGATCGCGCGCACCGAAGCTCGTATCTATGAGGTCGGTATTTCCTATTACGGACGGACCTACGCGCAGGGTAAGAAGATTGGCTGGCGAGATGGTTTCGATGCTATCCGGGCGATTCTCTGGTATAACCTCGTGCGCCGCTGAGGTGGGCCCTGGCTGACTTAGCCGGCAGTTGCGATAGCGACTAAGCTCTGGCCCAGGAAAGGCCGACAGAGCGCTACTTCACAGCGGTTCACTAGCGGAAAGATGTGTTGGTCATAGAAGCGGACCTGCCCCCCGTCGAATTCTCGCTTCCGTCGCAATCGGAACCGGATCATCCAAGCCAGATATCCGACCGAATTGAAATAGTGCATCTTCTCAATCTTAAAGCCCTGTCCGGTTAATACCTCTTTCAACGAGCGCGTCGTATATCTTCGGAAATGCCCGAAATCGCGGTCAATTTGGCTATAGAGTTCCGGGCGCGCTGGAACCAGCAGACACAGGCGCCCCCGGGTAGCCCCGAGAAGCTCATGGTATTTGGCAACCTCCGCCTCTTGGTCCCGGATATGTTCCAGTACATTCACGCTGAAGATTGCGTCCCAGCCTGGAAGGGCCGGAACATCGTCAATCGTCCCTTCGAGAAACTCGCCGGTTGGGATTGTCGTTCTAAGTTGTCTGCGCGAAGCGCGCTTCCGGCTCTATCGAAAGGAGGGTTTGGATCGTCGGCAGCTGACGGAGAAGTCTTGTCATTTGCCCCACACCGGCGCCGATCTCGATCACCCGACCCCTTAACGCAGCCGAAAATTCGCGAACGATCGCGTCGCGGTAATTGTGAGCGTGGCTTAAGGCTTCGAATTCGAAGTCTTCGGTATTTGCCGTCTCGTTAATCAAGAAGGCCTCACGTCGTTAGGGCCTTCGTCATCCGCAAGACTGCACACGAAGAGCGGACAGGCTCTATCCTAGAGGTTGAAGCCCGCAGCCTCGGCGTCGCGATGAAACATCCGCACCGTGTCGAGAGAAAGCTCCTCCAAGTCCATGTGCGCCAGAGAAGCGGTCTTCTTTAAGATATCGTGCGGAACTGTTACGATGTCGCACCCACAGTCAGCGGCTTGATACACGTTCAGGACTTCCCGCACGCTGGCCCAAAGCAATTCCGCCTCGGGAAGATCCTGTAAAAGGTTCAGTGACTCTTTCATCACCGGCGTCGGATCGACGCCCGTATCTGCGATCCTTCCGGCAAAAACGGAAACAACCGCCGGGACATCGGGACTTAACGCCAGCGCGACCGTCTCGACTTGGCGCAACGTCAGCAAGGCAGTCACATTCATTTTCACTCCTTCAGCGGCCAGTTCTTTAATGAGGTCGGCCGCGGATTCTCCCTTGGTGTTAGTGACGGGGATCTTTACATATACATTGTCCTGCCAATCCCGAATTCTCAGAGCCTGCTGCCGCATCTCCGGAAAGTCGTCCGAAAACACTTCAAAGGAGATTGGCTTCGTCTGGACAGCTTCCAGCACCGAGCGAGCAAATTTTTCGTAATCGGTGATCCCTACTTTCCGCATCAGCGTGGGATTTGTGGTTAAACCTTTGATATAAGGCTTGCGGTAGAGGTCGATGATTCCTTCAAGATCGGCGCCGTCGGCGAAAATCTTAATTGGCAGGTCGGCAAGGTCGTAGTTCATGGTTGGAGGCTGGTTGGCTGGTTCGAGTCTCGCGACGATACCGCGACGGAAGTTTCACGCAACACCACCTCCACCGCCTCGCTGAAGTTCGCCACGATGAAGTCCGGCGTCTTCGAGAGAGATTCCGCATAATGCCAATCGATAAAAATGGCTTGGCAACCGGCAGCGCGTGCGCAATCGATGTCGCGCCATCGATCGCCGATCATGTAGCTGGCGGTAAGATCGATCTTCAGGTCATGAGCTGCCTGCAGGATCATCCCCGGTTTCGGTTTCCGGCAGTCGCACTCCGCGCCGTAGCCAGTTCCGCCGTGATAACAGACTTCGATCCGATCGAGGGAAGGGATCGCTTGCCGCAGTGCGTGATGTATTTCTTCCACCGTCGCCTGGGCCTGACTGCCCCGCCCGACATCGGGCTGATTGGTCACGACCACGAGGAGGAACCCGGCAGCCTTCAACCTCGCGCATCCATCTGCGGCATCAGCGCAGAGTTCTAACTCTGTAACATTCGCCGGGGGATACGGTTTTCCGCCGCGGATGACCGGTTGGTTAAGGACTCCGTCGCGGTCAAGAAACACCGCTCGTCGTCTTACTTGATACTCTCCCACTTGGTCTGGCCGACTTTTAAGTCGGGATGCGAAACCAGCAGATGCCAAATCACGGCCTGGAAAGCCTCACTGTGAGGGGTGGTATTCGCGGGGTTAACAGTCGGAACGATAATCGCGACATCGGCGACTTGGGCAGTGTAGCCGCCATCTCGTCCGACAATTCCCAGGGTCGCGCTGCCTCGCTCCTTGGCCAGCTGCAAGGCGGAGACCAAGTTTGGGCTGACCTGCTGGTCAACGTTCCCTCCACCCACAGAAAGAACAAGGATGGCGTCCTTATCATTGAGGCGACTTCCGCGGAGCCACTCCGCAAAGACGGTAGTCCAACCTTCGTCGTTGGTGCGCGCAGTTAGCTCGGAAACATTATCCGTCGGGGCATAACACTCCAGGTTAGCGATCTTTCGAAAATCATTTACTGCATGGGAGGCATTTGCCGCGCTCCCGCCGACGCCGAGAATAAAAAGCCGGCCCCCGCGTTCTCTTACTTTTACCAGCAGCTGAACCGCCTTTTCACACAGCGCAGGATCAAGTTTGGAAACAATCTGCGCCGTCTCGCGCAGGTGTTGTTCGGCATAGCTCATAAGGTCACTTTCGTGTGGTTTTTCCCGAGGTGGCGATCCAGTTCCTGCAGGCCCTCGCGGGAGCCTATCTCGTAGAAACGACGGTCGACTTCAAAGCCTGCCAAGTCTCCGGCGCTGGCCAGCTGAGCATAGACGTCGGCCAAATCGAAGTTCGCAGCTTCTCGAAAAGGCCGCAGGACTTCCGTCTGGAGGACTGCTAGTCCGTAGTCGATGTAATTCATTTCCGGGCGGCGCACGGTTTTGCTGTAAGCGCGAACGGATCCGCCTTCAAACGAAACATTGCTCGTGTCCCACCGACCCTCGTTCCGGAAGACCGCCATCAGGGCGGGCCGTAGGCTTTTCTGAAATGCGGCTACGACTGATGCGTAATCGATCGGCAGATAGGAATCCCCGTAAAGGACGACGAAACGAGGACCCAGAAGGCTGCTGGCTTGCAGCAACGCGCCGCCGGTTCCTTTGAGTTTGTCGCCGTCGTAGGAATAGCTGACTTCCAAGCCAAACCCGCGGCCATCGCCAAGGAACTGTTCGATCTTTTCGCCGAGGAAACCGACGCAAAGGACCAACCGCCGAAAGCCTGCGGCTTGGAGCAACCGAAGTTGGTGCACGATAAAGGGTTCGCCAGCTACTTCGAGCAAGGCCTTGGGAATAGTCTCGGTAACCGGTCTTAGCCGGGTCGCGAGTCCGCCGGCCAGGATCGCGACCGGCCAATCTGCGAGCGACGAAGCAACCTTTTCGTGGTCGTTCATTGATTCAAAACTT
This sequence comes from uncultured Verrucomicrobiae bacterium, assembly GCA_963742845.1. GTDB lineage: Bacteria > Verrucomicrobiota > Verrucomicrobiia > Chthoniobacterales > UBA10450 > Palsa-1392. The sequence continues at coordinate 39,012 of CAVUNK010000010.1, forward strand.
TGGTGCCTTCGAAATCGAAACGAAACCGAACTTCGGATAATCCCTGCTCGCGCATCGCATGGCGCAATTTCGCCTTATCTGCCGCATAGAACATCAGAAAGCCGCCGCCCCCGGCGCCGATGACCTTCCCGCCAAGGGCACCGTTCACCATCGCGCAATCATACCAGTCATTAATATGCTGGTTGGACATCGAGGCAGACCGCTCCTTTTTTCGCTGCCAATGTACATCCATCAGTCGGGCAAACTCGCGTAACTCTCCGCTTTCTAAAGCGAGACGGCTTTTCTCGCCCAGCTCCTTGATGAAATGCAGGTTCTCAGTCATCGCCCGATCGGCTTCTTTGCTTTTGTCATCCTGTTCCTTGAGGATCTTGGAGGCCGAGCGTGAGTAGCCCGTAAAGAAAAGGAGCAGATCGTCTTCGAGGTTGAACAAAGTTTCGTCCGAAATCTCCAGAGGCTTTGCTTTCACCTGGCCATCGGGCATAAACTCAAAGCGAGTGATGCCCCCAAAAGCTGCGATGTATTGGTCCTGTTTTCCGATCGGCTCGCCAAGTTTTTCCAACTCTATCTCACAGGCCTGGGCCGCAAGTTCTTCGGGATGCACGAGGTTCTTTTTGAAGGCATGGAGCGCCTTCAGCAGGGCCGTGGTAAAACTACCGGACGAGCCCAGGCCCGTCCCGGCTGGGATATCCGCCATGCTCGTGATCTCCAGGTTTCGCTGTTGGATCCCTACCAATCGCAAAGCTTCCCGAATGATCGGATGTTTGATCTCATCGATCGACGCCGCCTCTTCCATGTGCGCATACTTGAGCAGGAAGTTTTGCACGAAGCGTTGGTGGACGTTGATATAGACGTATTTGTCGATCGCCGCGGCGATGAGGCAGCCGCCATGTTCGCGATAGTAGGAAGGCAGGTCGGTGCCGCCGCCGCCGAGGGAAATACGAAGTGGTGAGCGCGTGATGATCACAGATTATTCAGGCGATTTCGGCATGACTCGTTGAGCCATCTCCATGAGCAGTGTGAAACCAAAGGTTTGAAAGCCGAGAATAATCAACAACAGACCTAGAATCGCCGAATAGGAAAGACTCTCGAGCTTCAGCCCCTGCTGCACATATCGCCAGACGAGAACCGCGGTCAGACAGAATCCGGCGAAAGTTGAGATTCCCGCGAGCAGCATTCCCCGGTCGTAACTAAGAATTCGTTGCACCGGGCGGACGATGCCGGGCCTGAGTCCGTGCATCATCCGGGAAAGCACCCCGATCTGCACGCAACTATAACCCAAAGTGGTCAGCGTCACTCCCAAGAGCATCCAATACAGACTAAAGACGATATCGCCGATACGGATAGGTCCATCGACCAGGGCGAACGAGAGGATGAGGCCCAGCCCCATGATGATCATCCCGGGTTTGAGGAGAAAGGAGTCGGGAGTGTAAACCAGCATCGCCTTTAGGTTTAACCATCCTGCGAGCCAGGGAGACAGCCAGCCCATTCGTTTGTGATGACTCACCCGCCCCGCGCGATCCTTGTAAAACTTAACCGGCACTTCCGCGGTCACCAGCCCGAGGCGCGCAGCTTTCAACACCATCTCGCTCGCATACTCCCAGGACTGAGAGCGGAGATTAATTTTCGACAGCGCCTCGCTCGTGAGGCCGCGCATCCCGCAGTGGATGTCCGAGTAGCGACTATGGTAGATGCGGTTGAGCAGCCAAGTGGTGAGGGGAGTGCCAAAGTAGCGATGTAGTCCCGGCATCGAGCCGGCTTCGATGCTGCCTCGGAAACGACTGCCCATGACGAACTCCGCGCCTTCCTTGAACTTTGCGACGAACGGGGCAAGACGACGAAAGTCATAAGTGAGGTCAGCGTCACCCATGACGATCCATTTCCCCCGGATGTAAGGGATGGCGTCGATATAAGCGCGGCCCAGTCCGCGTGGCGGGGTCCGCAGCACTTCGGCGCCTCGAGACAGGGCGATCTCCGGAGTCTTATCGGTGGAACTATCGACGATCAAGATCTGGCCGCGGACTCCAGTCTCCGCGAGGCCTTCCTTACACCAATCAACAAACTCTCCGATTGTCAGCTCCTCATTCATGGAAGGAATAACGATCGAAAGGTCCGCTTCGCCGGAGGTCGCGCCCGCTGGGAAGAGGTGGACGGTTTCAGAACTCATGCGGTGACTTCGTTTATTTCTTGAATCATGGAACGAATGGAATCACGAACCGCGGCGGCCGAGGTGCGTCCGGCTTTCCAGCCCAGTTGTTTTACCTTCGCCACATCGAAACGAACAATTGGAACGTCGCCCTTCCAGCCGCGATCGCCCCCGGTGTATTCGTAACGCACGCTGGCGGGTTGCAGGCCGGACTCCGCCACGGCGATGTCGGCGATCTCGCGGACCGTGATGTAATCATCGGTGGCGACATTGAAGATATCAAAGCGGGGCGCGCTGTCCTGGCCCGCGCGAAAGATGGCGTCCAAGACGTCGTCGACATGAATATAAGACTTACTTTGCAGTCCGTCACCGAGGATACGGAGTTGCGTCGGGTCCGCCTTCAGCCGACGAACAAAATCGTAACCGACACCGTGAGTTTGCCGGGGACCCACGACATTGGCAAAGCGAAAAGCACGTCCAAAAACTTCGAACATGTGGCAATAGGCCGAAATGAGCCCCTCGCAGGCTAACTTGCTCGCGCCATACGTGGAGATCGGGCGGCACGGCCCATAGGATTCCGGAAACGCTACGTCGGGATCCTCGCCGTAGACCCCACTTCCGGAGGTGTAGAATATCCTGCGGGTGCCGGTGAGTCGCATAGCTTCGAGAACATTCTGGGCAAGGTAGGTCCCTTCCCAGAAGTCGATGTCGGGTTGTGTCACGGCCTTGGCAATATCCGGGTTGGCCGCCAGATGATACACAACCGATGAACCTTTCATCGCCTCCTCGATGGCCGCAACTTCCTTCAAGTCAGCGGTAACGACCTGCAAGCGCGGGTCGTCCGTCAAACCGTCCAGAGTACGACCACTGGCCGGAACTGAAGTTATCGAAGATCACCAATTCAGTGAGATCTTCGTCCTGAAGGAGACGTCGAGTAAGATGGCTGCCGATAAAGCCGGCACCTCCTGAGATAAATGCTTTCATGAAAGGACGGCCGGGTGAGGGGGAAGGCGGAGGCTAATGAGGTGTTGGGCGAAGAAGGCCAAAGCCAGGAGCGCGAGCAGAGACAAGGGTTGCAGGTAACGGACGCTGGCGGTCACCGCAAGAAACGAGTCAGTCGCGAGCAGGATGCAGCCGTGGAGGAAAATCAGGAGCACGTCTCCATGGCGTCGAAACCAAAACAGAATGGCGCAAAGAAGCGGTGCGGAAAGGGCAACAAAGTAATAGGGATGAGCATCCAGGAGATAGCGCTGCAAGATCGTCGGTGACTTGACTTCCGCACGAGTCGGAGGAGCGAGCCGGAAACGATCAGCCATGGTCGCAGTCATCGGTGTCGGCCAACTCGCGAGACCCAAGTCATACCGCGCCTGGTTGCGGGTGCGGTTCCAGTCGAAGTAGTCAAGAAACGTTCCGACCCCGAGCATGAAAATGGCCACTGGGTGGTGCACCAATGCGCGCAACGCCGTCTGTTTCGCGATTGCGTCAGCACGGGTGAGATCTGGTTCGGTATTTTTCCACCGGCTAATTAAACTATCCTTGGAGTAGAGCTGATTGTTCCGCGAGCGTGGATTGGCAAGTTGAAACTGCGCGCCGTCAGCGATGATCTGCCCGAGCCGCGGGTCGGCGGAATCGGCGGGTTGGAGCACGGGCGCCCAAGTGGCGAGAATGCTGAATCCGCTCGAGTAGAGATAGGCAGGCGCCCTACCGGACAGCCGGCCATTGAGTTGTTTGTATGCGGAGTGGAAGGCAAACATCAGAGCCAGACTGACCAGCAGGTGAAGGGCGAGAATTTTTATCGTCCGCGCCGTCCGCAGGCCGGGAAAGAAGGCGATAATGGGCAGCGCGACCGTGCTGGCTTGGACGACAAGCAGGTAGCTGACTCTGAAACTGATGAGGAGAATCGCCAGCACCTGCAAGGCGGCGAGTTGCCAGAGGCGCCTTTCCTTGAGATAGGTAAAGGAAAAAAAGAGCATCGCGGCGTAGCAGAAAAGACTGATCGTCTCCGTCATGAGATAGCGCTCCCAGACTAACTGGAGCGGATCAATTGCGCAGAGAAATCCGGTAAGATAAGAGAGACGGGGCGAAAACTCGAAGATCCTAAGACAGGTGTAGGTGACGAGTAGGGCGGTGCCCGTGCCGATGAGAGTCTGGAGGATCAGGAGAGACGTAAGGCTATGCGTCGAGATCGCGACCCAGCGAATTAGGAAGCCGTAAACGAACGACCGGTCGGGCGGAATCCAGCCCGACAGAGCCGTCCAAAGGTAACTCCCAGAGTCACCCATGAACATCTTCGGATTCGCGTCCAACCCAAGCAACAAACACTTCAGGAGAAGCAACAGAAAGCAGAAGAGCCACCAACTCGAACTGGAAAACGGCGCCCTTGGGGAGGTTTGCTCCGGAACCGCCACGCCCTGGCCCTTCATACGGGAGCGAGAGAGTGACTTTGGCGGGCGGAAGGTTGACCGGCCGATAAACGTGATTTATCGGCTGCTCGGTCGGCGGAAAAAAGGCGGTGCAACTGACGTTCGGCGGTGGCCTGCGAAAAGGCCGCTTCGGTCTTCCGCACTCCTGCCTCGGAGACCAGATTCCACAGCTCGGGGGAGTTATAGAGTTCGACCAGGCGACTGGCAAAATCCGCCGGACTATCGGCGATGATGACATCTACCCGATCGGTAAGGTCCATCCCTTCGACTGCGATGGAAGTCGCTACGACCGGAACACCCAAGCCCATACTCTGATTGATTTTCCCTTTCACCCCCGCGCCGTAGCGCAGCGGCGCGACCGAGAGTTTGACGTTGTCGAAGTAGGGCCGGGCATCCGGCACGAGTCCGGTAACGATGACATTTTCATCCGCCAGGGCTACAACTTCGGAAGGAGCTTTGTCTCCAATGATGAAGAATTTGGCGGTAGGAAGCTCGCGCCGGACAAGCGGTAGGATCTCGCGCCCGAAGAAAAGAACCGCGTCGATATTTGGAGTGTGCTGGAAGCTCCCGATGAAAAGGAAGTCACGTCGGTTCGCAAACGGCGTCGCGGAACCGGGGCTATCGACGATGTTGGTGACGACATGAACCGGCTTACCCGGTCTTTCCTGTGCCAGGAGTTCCTGTTCCGCGGTACTCACGACCCAAGTCTCGTCGGATTGATCGATCAGCCGATACTCAGCTTCTTCCTTTTCCCGCGCCTGCTCCCTAACCAAGGGATCATTGGTAAGTTGGGCTTCGCGATGGGTCCGGACGAAGTGTAAGTCGACGGTGTCGAAGATCAGACGGGCGTCGGGCGCATACCGCCGCGCAGGCTCGATGTGCTTGCGGGCAAAGTCACAACGACTCAGGATAATCACGTCAAACTTCGCGCCTTCCTGTTGCAGGTAATCAGCGATCTTCGTGACGTAGGGATGGTGGAGAACTTGGATCCCCCTTTTGCGCAAATCATCGCCATAGGGCGGGATGTCCGCCATGTTATCCGGGAGGAAGGTGACGCGATGACCCAGCTTCTGGAGAAGGGTAAGGATCTGAAACATCCGGAGCGATCCCGAATCGCGATCGTGCATCGGCAGGTGATGATCGATGACGAGAATGCGTTGCGAACCGGGCTTGAGCTGCTCGTAGGACTCGAGGTCTCCATTAGCCGGTTTCACGGCCAGAACCTCGGACCAGGTCGAAGTAAACGCGGACCTGTTTATTTCCTGGTATTTCTTGGCGCCGGCCGAGAGGTCGGTCCCGCTGGTTATCCCCTCATGGTGGATGACCACACTTAGCGGTTGATAAAGGACAGAGAGTCCGCGCTGGGCGACCTTGAATGCGAGATCGGTATCTTCGTAATAGGCCGGCGCGTATTTGGTGTCGAAGCCGCCGAGTTCGTCGAAGAGCGACTTGGGTATCATAACGCTCGCAGCGGAGCAATAATCTACCTCTCGGAGATAGTTAAACTCGGGCCGATCGGCGTCCTGGAACTTCCCGCGATTCCAGCCAGAACCATCGCGCCAGATGATGCCGCCGGCCTCCTGGAGGCGGCCATCGGGATAGACGAGTTTCGAACCGACTAACCCGGCGCGGGGTTGCTGGTGAAAGGTGTCGTGCAGCGCAGTCAGCCAGCCGTCCGTGACGGTGGTATCATTATTCAAGAAGACCAGATACTTACCGCGCGCAGCAGCCGCGCCTCGATTGCAGGAGTTAATGAAACCTGCATTGCTTCCGGCACGGAGATAGATGACTCCGGAGAGATTCCCGACGGACTCCGGCGTGCTATCGGTCGAGCAATCGTCCACGACAATCACCTCATAGGTAAGCAGCCCGGAATTGTCCTGCACAGAGGCAAGACAGGTTAGAGTGAACTCCACCTGGTTATAGACCGGTATGATGATGGAAACCTCCGCTTCATCCTGCCGCGGGAATGAAATCGGACGGGTTGGGGCAGACGGCTTGACCTGAATTTCCAGCTTTCGCGGCGGAGCCGGCGTTTCCGTTGACAGAGCGGGAATCGCTGCGTCGTAGGACCGGAGAGCCTGGATTTCCGCATCGATCGTCTGAGTCTCCGGATGGGCCGAACGCCACGCCTGATACTTACCGACATTCTTGTCGAGGTGTCCGAAACCTTCTACCGGTTTTCCGGTGAACACGCCAAGAAGGGCGTGAAAAGGATTCGCGATTTTCCACCGGCGCGAATGACGGAGCCGACTGGCGGCATCTTCGACCTGATCGAGCAGCCGCAAGAGTTTCTTCATCTCCAGGAGTTGCTTGCGCAGGCGATCGGTGAGCGAAGAGTTACGCATCTCGAAACGTGACAGGCGCACGCTGAGGTTTTGCAGAAGGTTATTTGTTTGGGTAAAGCGCTCGCGCACCTGCGCCAGCTCATCGACCGCCTGCTGTCGCGAGGTCTGCAACCGGCTCTGCTCCGCAACCAACTCATTACGCAAATCGTGTTCCCGACGGAGTAACTCATCGAGATGAGCGTAGGCTTTTTGTAACTCTTCGATGCGCCCATCGCGGCGATTGATCTCAGCCGCAGCGGTCACAGATTTGCCGTTGAGCTCGTGGCGCAGGCCTTCGATGGTTTTTTGATGACGACCGATCTCGTCGAGAAAGCGAGCCTCATCGCCGCGGCGCGTAGCTAACTCTCGCCGGACATCTTCCCCATCGGGAATGCGCATGTTTAACTGGCTCGCCGAGCCGGTTAACTGATCTGCCTCTGCGCGCGGCTCAACGGCCGCCGTTGCTCCGTGGGTGAGTTCTTGGAAGAGGGTTACGATCTGCTCGGAAACACCGGCGTCGATCATCTGCTCCACGCTGAAGCTGGTATGCCGACGATCTGCGGCGACCAATGTCGCGGCTTCCGCCACTTCGGAGTCAGCGAGCCCGCTGAAGGCTGCGATTTTGCGCAGTTCCGTCTCCGGATCCTCGAAGAACGCCTGATAACTGGTGATGATCCGATCTTCCGCCCGGCTTTGCGCGAGGACGCGGCGATTATACAATTCCCACAGCCGCAGCCCGAGCGCGTAGGAAGTGCCGTTCCGCTTGTGCATAGAATAAGCGACTTCGAGGGGGTTGCGCACCATCACGACGATCTTGAGGCGGGGGAGCAGGCCTTGCCAAAACGGCAGCACGAGAGAGTTACGCGGATCTTTCCAGCCCCAGACGCTTTCGCCTTGGAAGGGGTCGATCAAAAGCCTGGCCTTGGCTCGATGCGGATTCAGCTTCGCTTCCGCGAAACGCTCATCTTCCCATGGGGGCAGGTCCCAGGCGGCGCCGACTGTGCTCAGGATTTCGTCGTTCAACGCCACGAAACGTAGATGCTCCCAGAAGCCATCCGGGTTATCCGCGGCCGCGGGCATAAGCTCGCTTTCCGGACCAAGCGCCAGCCCGCAACGGTGCAATAACCGCGCAAGCAGCGACGTCCCGGAACGGTGGGCGCCTGCGATGCAAATGACTGATGAATCCATGGAATGATCGGGCCGCTTCGCTTTCAGGGATAGACCGGACGCCGGGAACAATCAATGGAAGACGACCCGCGCGCCGGGCCCGCTTCAGCCATCGCGCCCGGGGAGAAAATAACCGGACGGCTAGTTCGCGCGCCGCACCTCGACCTGGCCGAGGAGTTTCGTGTGCGCATCACCCTCGTAGAGGCGGAATGCGTAGCGCGTATGCGACTGGATCCATTTCACTTTGTTGGAGCCGGAACGCCCGCTCGCGAAAAGCTCTTCCGGCTTTCCATTCTTGCTCACGTAGATGTCGCCGGAGCCCTTTTCACCCGTGTCCCAAGTGATCGTGGTTTCGCCGGAGCCGGCACCCGCGGGAACCGGATTCGGACTGGCCGTGATCATGGCGCTCGCGGACGGGGAAGTTTCCGAGGCAGGCGGCAACTTTTTCGCGTCAAGTTCCGGCGCTTTGTGCGGATGGCAGGAGAGAAGAGCGAGACTCAGGACGGCAAGAGCGAAGAATTTCATCGTGGTGACCGAAGTTATGGCGCCGAATCCCGGATCGCGATCGTGAACCCGGATTGCGTGATTACTTGCTGCCCGGTTTCACTGCGGGCACGGCGGCGAGGTCGGCCGGGATCTGATCCGCCGGGAAAGTCTCCACGTTCATCTGCACGAGACTCACGAAAGGGCAGCCGAAGTCCGGATGCGTGCCTCCGCTGCGATCGACAATGACCCCGACCGCCACGACCACGCCGCCATGTTGGCGCACGATGTCGACCGTCTCCTGCACACGGCCACCGCGGGTGACGACGTCTTCCGCGACCACGAAACGTTCGCCGGGTGCAATCTCAAAACCACGGCGTAAAACCAGCCCGCCCGCATCCTTCTCCGCGAAGATGTGGCGTTTGCCTAACGAACGCCCCACCTCCTGCCCGACCACGATCCCGCCGAGGGCAGGGGAGATAACTGCGTCGCACTCGATGGCGCGGAGCTTATCCGCGAGCCGGCCGCAGACCTCGGCCGCGATCCCGGTGTGTTGCAACAGGAGAGCGCACTGGAAAAATTGCCGGCTATGCAAACCCGATCGGAGCACGAAATGCCCGTCGAGCAGCGCCCCGGTTTGTCGAAACAACGAGAGAAGATCGTCGCTCATGCGGCGGCGGATGCGCGCTAGCCCGAGGTGTCGCTGACCGATTTTCCGTCGACCGGATCGCTGGTTTCGCCCATTGCGATCACTTCGATCTCGACCTTCGCGCCCTTCGGCAGCGCGGAAACTTCCACGGTCGAACGCGCTGGCGGGTTCTCCTTGAAAAAGCTCGCGTAGATTTCATTCACGGTCTGGAAATCGCCCATGCTGGTGAGGAAAATCGTCGTTTTCACCACGTGCCCGAAGTTCAAATTCGCCGCGCGCAGGAGGGCGGAGACGTTTTGCATCACCTGCTTGGTCTGCGCGGAAATGTCTTCCGATTCGATCTGTCCCGATTGCGGGTTCAACGGAATTTGGCCGGCGCAAAAGAGCATGGCGCCGCAACGAATCGCTTGCGAGTAAGGCCCGACTGCAGCCGGCGCCTCTTTGGTGGAGACAATCTTCTTCATGCCCGGAGCGTAGCTGGAAAATCCGAGCGCACAACGCCATGCCGCGATCGGGCCTGCCGCGATTGAACACCCGCCAATCTCGTCGATAGTAGCCGACTCATGGTTAGTTGGATTTTAAAGAAAATACTCGGCTCGAAAAATCAGCGCGAGATCAAGCGGCTGCAGCCCATCGTGCGCGAGATCAACGCCTTCGACGAGCAGTTCAAGGCGCTCTCGGACGACGATCTGCGCGCGAAAACAGCCGCCTGGAATTCCGAGCTTTCCGCGATCGAAGATCCGGATGTGCTCGCGCGACGGCTCGATGAAATCCTGCCGGAAGCCTTCGCGGTGGTGAAAAATGCCGCGCGCCGGCTGACCGAGCGCCAGGGGGAATTCAGCGTCTGCGATCAGCCGATGACCTGGAACATGGTCCACTTCGACGTGCAGCTGGTCGGCGGCATCGTCCTCCACCGCGGACGCATCGCGGAGATGGCGACCGGGGAAGGCAAGACCCTGGTCGCGACTTTGCCGCTCTATCTCAACGCGCTGACCGGGCGCGGCGCGCATCTCGTGACGGTGAACGATTACCTGGCCCGCCGCGACGCGGAATGGATGGGGCAGCTCTACGGATTCCTTGGCCTAACGACGGGCATCATCCAGCACGATCAGCCGCCCGATTTGCGGCGCGAGCAATACACCGCCGACATCACCTACGGGACGAACTCCGAGTTCGGTTTCGATTATCTGCGCGACAACGGCATGGCCACGACGCGCGAGCAGCAGGTGCAGCGCGGTTATCACTTCGCGATCGTCGATGAAGTTGATTCCATCCTGATCGACGAAGCGCGCACGCCGCTCATCATCAGCGGACCCGCAACCGTTTCGACGCATCAATACGACCGGCTCAAACCGCTCGTCGATCAACTCGTGAAGCGTCAAAACATGATGTGCAACCGGCTTGCGAGCGAAGCGAAGGAAGCCTTCGACAAGAGCGAAATGGAAGACGGCGGTCGCCTCATGTTCAAAGTGAAGCTCGGTCAACCGCGCAACAAGCAACTCATGCGGATGATGGAAGATCCGGAAAAGCGCCGCGCGATCGACAAGGCCGAGCTCTCGTTTTTCCAGGACACGCGCAAGGAGGAACTCTTCGCCCTGAAGGAAGAGCTCTACTTCACGATGGACGAGAAATCGCACGAAGCCGATCTCTCCGAACAAGGGCGCGCTTTTCTAAATCCGGACGATCCCGATTCGTTCGTGCTCCCGGATTTGATCAGCGAATTCACCGACATCGATCTCAACCGGACCTTGACCGACGACGAAAAGGACAAGCTCAAGACCGAACGTCAGCAGCAGTGCGACACGCAGGCGGAACAGATTCACAACATCTCGCAGCTCCTTCGCGCCTACTGTCTCTTCGAGAAGGACGTCGCCTACGTGGTCGAGGAAAACAAAGTCGTCATCGTCGACGAATACACCGGCCGCAAAATGCCGGGTCGCCGCTGGAGCGATGGCCTGCACCAAGCGGTCGAGGCGAAGGAAGGCGTGCAGATCGATCGCGAAACGCAGACGCTCGCGACGATCACGATTCAGAATTATTTCCGGCTCTACCACAAGCTCGCGGGTATGACCGGAACCGCCGAGACCGAGGCGAACGAATTCCACGACATCTATAAACTCGATGTCGCGGTGATCCCGACGAATCGGCCGGTGAAGCGTCAGGACGCCAACGATCGCATTTACAAAACTCGTCGCGAAAAATACAACGCGGTCATCAACGAGATCCGCGATCGCCACGCGGCGAATCAACCGGTTCTCGTCGGCACGGTGAGCGTGGAAGCTTCCGAGTTGCTCAGCCGGATGCTGAAGCGCGAAAAGATTCCGCACAACGTCCTGAACGCGAAATATCACCGGCAGGAAGCCGAGATCGTGCAGCGCGCAGGTCAGCCGGGAACGGTGACCATTTCCACCAACATGGCCGGCCGTGGCACCGACATTAAACTTGGCCAGGGCGTCCCCGACGTCGGCGGCCTTTACGTGATCGGCACCGAGCGCCACGAATCGCGCCGGATCGATCGCCAGCTCCGGGGCCGTTGCGCGCGCCAAGGCGATCCGGGCGCGACGCGGTTCTACGTCAGCTTCGAGGACGACCTCATGCGCAACTTCGGCGCGGCCGATCGCATGACGAAAATCATGGAACGTTTCGGTCTCGAAGAAGGCCAGGAACTCGAGCACCGCTGGCTGAACAAATCCGTCGAGACCGCGCAAAAACGCGTCGAGCAGCGCAACTATCTCGCGCGCAAACGCACCCTCGATTTCGACGACGTGATGAACAACCAGCGCGAGGTGGTTTACACCTACCGCAACGAAGTCATCGACACCGAGGATCCGCACCAGCTCGTCTACGAAGTGATCGACGAAGCGGTGCCGGCGAAGGTGCAGGAATATCTCGGCACCGGCGCCTCCAGCGACGAGCCGAACCACGCCGGATTGCTCCATTGGGTCAACACCACTTTCCCGCTTGGCCTAACGAAAGAGAAAGCCGAGTTCGAAACCCGTACGCCGGACGCAAACGCGCAGTTTCTCGTCGCGAAAATCAAGGACGCCTACGAGCGCAAGTCGAGTCACGAAGAAGCGACCGCGGTCAAAAGCCTCGAGCGCTACATCATCCTCAACGCGATCGATCGCCTCTGGCAGGAGCACCTCTACGCGATGGACGCGCTCCGCGAAGGCGTTTACCTCCGCGGCTACGCGCAGAAGGATCCGCTGATCGAATACAAGACCGAGGCTTACGACATGTTCGTCGAGCTAATGGCGAACATTAAAAACGAAGTGCTGCACAACCTCTTCCGCAGCACCTCGAATCTGCAGGCCTTCGAGACGTTCCTCTCGACCCTGCCGCAATTCCTCATGCGCGAGCAGGCGCCGAGCGCTCCGACCGCCAATGGTCCGGTGCCGGGTCGTCGCCCTGAGCGCATCGGTCAGGAATCGAACGGCCAAAGCGAAACCGAAGGCAACGGCTCCGAGGTCAAACTCGAGCTCACGCCGGTCCGGCGCGAAATGCCAAAGGTCGGCCGGAACGATCCCTGTCCCTGCGGCAGCGGGAAGAAGTTCAAGAACTGCCACGGACGCTCGGCCTAACGAGCGCTGACAGAGTTCGAGCGAGAAAAAAGGGTTGCTCCGGCAACCGGCGTTTGGCCAAGATCGGCCCGTCGGTGAAAACCCCTTACCCCAGTCGGCGCGCATTCGTCAGGCAAATCGTCGGTGCTTCCGCACTCGGCGCGATCCCACAGTGGCTCCGCGCCGAACCGATCCCGGCGGACGACCTCGTCACCGTCTCGATTTTCCACACCACCGATCTGCACGGGCACATCCTGCCGACGGTCGACTACCACGGTCGCCCGGACCTCGGCGGATTCGCCCGCTGCGTCACGCAAATCAATCGCTGGCGCCGCGAGAATCCGAACTCACTGCTGATCGACATCGGCGACGTCTATCAGGGCACGCAGTTCGCGCTCGCCGACCAGGGCCGCACCATGATCGACCTCTTCAACTTCCTGCGCTACGACGCCTGGATCATCGGCAATCACGAGTTCGATTGGGGGATCGAACCGTTTCTCCAAGTGGTCGGTCGCTCCGCGATGCCGGTGCTCGCGGCGAACACGCTTCTCGCCGGCCGGCCTGCTGGTGGCTTCGCCGACCAGCGGCATCCCTTCGCGAAAATCCAGCCCTTCATCCTGCACAAAATCGCCGGCATCAAAATCGCCGTCATCGGCCTAACGACTCCTGGAATGCCTTTTTGGTTTCCGCCAGCTTTCACCGCCGGGCTTGAATTTCAAAGCCCGCTCGAGCCGGTGCGCCGCGCCATTGCCCAGGTCCGCTCGTTAGGCGCGAACGCCGTTGTTCTCGCCGGCCACATGGGATTGAAGGAGCGCACGGGCGGCGACGATTTCGCCAATCGCGTGATGGCGCTCACCGCCGAATTCCCGGAAGTCGCCGTTTTCATTGCCGGTCACACGCATCAGGACATTCCGAACCGCCTAACGAATCAGGTGCTTTTCACCCAGGCGGACCACTTCGGGGTGCATGTCGGGCGGGTCGATCTACTCTTCGATCGCCACTCGCAAAAGCTGCTCCGGCAAACTGCGCGCACCGACTTGATGGACGGTCGGATTCCTCTCGACCCGATCATTCTCAGCCGCATGCAACCGCAACTCGACGCCGCCGCGAAGGTCCTCGCGGAACCGGTCGGCGAACTCGCGGACACGCTCAGTGTGTCCGCCCCGCCCGGTGAACCAAGCGACGTCGAACGGCTGATCGCCGCGGCTCGATCGCGGAAACTCTGCAACGACTAGGCAGTGCGGTTGACGGAGTCTTTCACGGTCTCTTTGAGGATCGGCATGTCTTCAAGAAAGGTCCGAAAACGATTGGCGATCTCTGGGAGATTTTGCCCTACGAGAATTATCTCGTGACCGCGGACCTGACTCCCGCGGAGTTGGAAGTGGTCATGAACGAAGTGCTGCAAAGCCGGGAATCACGCAGCCTTGTCGGATTCCAAGTCACGAGCGCGGAGCGTCGCCTAACGAGCCTTCGGGACGTGCAGGGACGGCGGCTTAACCCGGAGAAGCGTTATCGGATTGCTTTTAACACCTTCGACTCCCGCAGCGCGGGACATCGTTTTATGAGGTTGCGCGATTTGCTCGAGCAGCCGGAAGCGAAGCGAACCCTCCATCCCGTGCAGACCCGGGAAGCGCTGATTGATTATTTCCGGCGGCACAAGGTGGTGCGTCGCCTCTCCGCGGCGTGACGCCGTTTGCGATGGCAACTGGGCGGTTGTTATCTCTCGGTGTGAAGTTTTCCGCTCTCTTTCTTCTTCTCGCAGTGCCTCTCGTGATGGATGCCGAAAGCGCGCCGCCGACCACGCCGAAGCGACCAGTGGTCAACGAATACCACGGCATCAAAGTCACGGACGATTACCAGTGGCTGGAAAAAAATGACGACCCGGGAGTGAAAGCCTGGTCTGCGGCGCAAAACAAGTATGCGCGCGCCTATCTCGACAAACTTCCCGACCGCGCGCTCGTGGCCGCGCGCCTGACGAAACTTTACGCTGACGCTTCGCCCTCTTATTCCGCGATGGTCGCGCGCCCGGGCCGCCTCTTCGCGTTGAAATTTCAGCCGCCGAAGCAGCAACCGCTCCTCGTTATTCTCGCCTCCGCAGACAATCTGAAATCCGAGAAAATCGTCCTCGACCCGAACGCGCTCGACGCCAAAGGCACCACCGGAATCGACTGGTTCGTCCCTTCGCTCGATGGCAAAAAGGTCGCAGTCTCGATCTCTCAGGGCGGGAGCGAGGACGGCGACCTGCATTTCTACGACGTCGACGCCGCCGAGGCGCTCCCCGACACGATCGCCCACGTGCAGTTCCCGACCGCGGGCGGCAGCGCGGCTTGGAACGCTGACGGCACCGGCATTTACTACACCCGGTTTCCACGCAAAGGGGAGCGGCCCGAAGCTGATCTCGATTTCTATCAGCAGATTTATTTTCACCAACTCGGCACGCCCGACAGCAAAGACGCTTATTCGTTAGGCAAGGACTTCCCGCGGATCGCCGAGATCGCGCTCGAGAGCTCGCAGGACGGGCGCTACACCCTTGCGGTGGTCGCGAACGGCGACGGTGGCGATTACGCGCATTACCTGCATACGCCGGATGGGAAATGGCAGCAGCTCACGCAGTTTTCGGATCAGGTGAAACAGGCGCGGCTCGGCTGGGACGATGCGGTTTATCTCGTTTCGCGAGCCGATGCGCCCCGCGGCAAAGTCCTGCGGCTCCCGCTCGACCATCCTGAACTCGCGGCGGCGGCAGACGATTGTTCCCGCGAGCGAAGCGGTGATCGAGGCGATCGTGCCGGCGGCGGACGCGCTTTATCTCGAAGACTTGATCGGCGGTCCATCGCAGATTCGCCGCCTCGATCTCGATGGGAAGAATGAAAAGACGATCGCGCTCGCACCCATCTCGGCGGTGCAGGAAATGGTCGCGCTCGGGGACGGCTCGCTCCTGTTCAAGAACGTCAGCTACGTTGCGCCTAACGAGTGGAAACGCTGCGATGCCCGCGAGACCGCATCGGTGAAAACCGCGCTCCGCAGCACCGCGCCGGTTTCTTTCGACGACATCGAGGTCGTGCGGGAATTCGCCACCTCCCCGGACGGCACGAAAATCCCGCTCAACATCATGCGCCGCAAAGGGACGAAGCTCGACGGGAACAACCCGACGCTGCTTTACGGCTACGGCGGTTACGGGATCAGCATGACGCCGAATTTCGATTTCACCCGGCGGCTTTGGTTCGATCGCGGCGGTGTCTACGTGGTCGCGAATCTTCGCGGCGGCGGCGAGTTCGGCGAGGAATGGCACAAGGCCGGCAACCTCCTGAACAAGCAGACCGTCTTCGCGATTTCGTCGCCTGCGAGCGTTACCTGATCAAAGCCGGCTACACCTCGCAGGAGAAACTCGCGATCGAGGGCGGAAGCAACGGCGGCCTGCTCATGGGCGCCGCGCTCACGCAACATCCGGAGCTGCCGCGCGCGGTCGTTTCGCTCGTCGGGATTTACGATTCCCTCCGGACCGAACTGGAGCCGAACGGCGCCTTCAACGTCACCGAGTTCGGCACGGTCAAGGACCTCGCGCAGTTCCGGAAACTCTATGGCTACTCGCCCTACCACCGCGTGCGCGAGGAGACGCACTATCCCGCGATTCTGTTTCTCACCGGCGAAAACGACGGCCGCGTCGCGCCCTACAATTCGCGCAAGATGACCGCGCGTCTGCAGGCTTCGAACGCTTCCGCGAATCCGATTCTGCTCCGCACCAGTGCGAGTGCGGGCCACGGCCATCGGCACCGCCTTGAGCGAGCGAATCGAACAGCAGGCGGATATCCTGGCGTTTCTCTTCGACCAGCTCGGGATGAAGGCGGAAACCGCCCGGACCGCTTCTCGTTAGGCGATACGCTCTTTTTAAAGCTTGCACGGGCGGGGCGAATTTATAGCGTCGCGGCCTTCAGGATGGTTTCTGCAAAGTTCCCCTCACGTATCTCGTCCGCGATTGTCGGCCTGGGGTTCTTCTTCGTCCGCGCGGCGGAAAGGATCCTGCCGCGCTCGATCCTTAGCCTCGCGCTCTGGCCGGTCGCGGCCGTCTGGGGCCTCACGGATTGGAAGAAAACCAAGCGAGCGCGACTGGACTGGCGTCGCCTCGCCGAGGTTGCGCCGACTCCGCGCAAAGCCCGCGTGTGGTTTTGGCAGTGCCTCGGCGCCCCGCACGCCCGCCTCGTCTATCTTTTCCCCGATCGCCTGCCCGAACGGCGCTGGCTCCAACATTGCCGGCTGGTGGGAAAAGTGGATCCGCTCGAGTTGGACCGCCGCGAGAAGCGAATGGTTTTTGCTTCGCTCCATTTTGGTCCTTTTGAAACGTTGCCCTATTGGCTGCGCGCCCATGGGCTTCCTGTGACGGTCTTGGTGGGCCGGCCGGCGGCGCGCCAGAAACTCAAGCAACGTCAATACGCTCTCAGCCCTCCGGCCGGGTTGCCGGTCGTGCTGCCGGTAACGGAGATGGGACGGATTCGTGAGGCGATCACCGAAACGCGCCACCTGCTGGTCTTCATGGACGTCGCACGCGGGCGTCAGGTGGACGTGCCACTGGACCAGCTCGTCGTCCGGTTAGCCGCGGGGGCGATTCGCATCGCCGCGCTCGCGGAAGCAGACCTGATCCCTTGCCTAACGACCGTCGCGGGAGCGTGGCGCTTCACGATTCACTTGGGCGCGCCGGTGCCGTCAGCGCTGCTCGGTCCGGTCCCAGACGTGGCGGCCGCGGCATCCCACTTGCTAAAGGAGTTCATGGCCGTCGTTCAGCAACACCCCGCCCAGTGCGGCCAACGTTTTCTCTCCTCCATGCACCTTTCGAAATGAGCCGCGAACAAAATCATTGCCCGCCAGTAATGATCACCGGGATGGGAGCTTTCAGCGCCGCCGGGGCCGGAGTGGAAAGCCTTTGGGAGGCCGTGCGAAAAGGTGTCTCCTCCGCGAGGTGGCGCGAACCGACGGTCGCTGGCAATCCACGCTTCGCCGTTTGCGCCGCTCCCGATCCACACTTCTCGGCTTTCGAACTCCGGCGACTGCGACGGATGGATCGCTCGGTGCAATTTGCCGGCGCCGCGGCCGTTGAGGCCTGGAACGACGCGAACTTCATGGGGGACGCTCCTTCGCCTGACCGGATTGCCGTTTTTTCCGGCACCTCGCGCGGACCGATTGGGACGATTTTGCAGTCGCAGGCGACGCTCGCCGGTGGTGCGCAGCTCTGGCCCAGTGTGGGGCTCAACAGCACGATCGGTTGCCTGAGCGGCGCTCTCTCCACGATCATCGCCGCGCGTGGCCCTTGCCTGACGATCTCTGCGGCCTGTGTTTCCGGCGCAGCCGCCATCGCGCTCGCCGCGCAGCAGATCGTCGCCGGCACGGTGGATATCGCGCTCGCCGGTGGCGCGGAGGCGCCGTTGCACGACGAGATTTTGCTGCAACTGCAAAGCGCAGGCGTCCTCGCATCGCATCAGGAGCCCGCGCTCGCTTGTCGGCCGTTCGACCGCGCTCGCAATGGCACGGTGCTCGGCGAGGGCGCCGCTTTTCTTGTGCTCGAATCGCTCGCGTCCGCGCGGAAACGCGGCGCCAAAATCCACGCGCAGCTTGCCGGTTGGGCGGTGGGGTCAGAAGGCGGCGAGCGCACCGGGATGGATGACGAAAGTAGAACCCTCCACCGCGTCATGAGCGACGCGCTCGGGGTCGCGGGACTCACCGGGGCGCAGCTCGATTACATCAACGCTCACGGCACCGGCACGGAATTGAACGATCGCCTGGAGGCGCGCGCCATCGCCCGGTTGACGGCGGAAAATCCACGCCTCAAAACATCGTCATCCAAGGCCATCACCGGCCACGTAATGGGCGCAGCGGCGGCGCTCGAAGCGGTCATCTGCGTGCTCGCGCTGCAGCATCAGCATCTGCCTCCGAGCGTGAACTGTTTCGAACAGGCCAGCGATTGCCCGATAACACTCGCGCCCGCGCACGCGGAAAGGGCGGCGATCAACTCGGTCCTGAGTCATTCCGCCGGCTTCTGGGGCAATCACGCCTCGCTCGTTTTCACGGCGCCGCCCGAAGCGTGAGGCCGCGGAAACGCCGGCAACTTCAGCCGGTTGCGAAGCACCCGGCGCGTTGTTATTTCTCCCGGTGAAGCTGACGGCTCGGGAATCGAAAAAGATCGTGGGCGAGCCGAAGAACGTTCGCATCGCTTCTCGTTAGGCCAAGCGCTTTGCTTCCGCGTCGCTTCTTCCAGACTGATCCGTTAGCCTGCGCAGCGGCGCTCATTGGCACCGAACTGGTCTGGGGAAAATGCGCCGGGATCGTGGTCGAGACGGAGGCCTACTTGGTGGAAGGTGATGAAGCGTGTCACACCTTTATGCGCCCGAGCACGCGCGCTTTCGTCGCGCGGAACCAGGCCGCGACCTGTTACATCTATTTCAACTACGGCGTCCACTGGATGCTGAACTTTCTCGTCAAAGGCGGACCGCGCGACGGTTTGGTGCTTGTTCGCGCGCTCGAGCCTACGCGCGGACTCGCGCTTATGCGTCAGCGTCGCGGTCGCGATGCAGTGCGCGATCTTTGCTCGGGGCCGGGGAAGCTGACGCAGGCGCTCGGGATCGATAAGCGTCATCACGAAACCGATCTCGCGGCCGATCCCGCGCACGGCTTTCTCCCGCGGCCTAACGAGAACGTGGAAGTGATCGCCGATCCGCGGATCGGGATCAGTCGCGCCCAGGATTTTCCGTGGCGCTTCACCTTGCGCGACAGCCGCTTCATCAGCCGGTCCGTGCGCGCGGGAGTGGCAGCCCCCAACGCGTCATCCTGAGCGGAGCGCAGCGCAGTCGAAGGATCCCGTAGAGTTGCCGTGAAGCGTGGCAGCAAGGTCGAAGCACTCGGTCGAGTTCGTTCCGTACCTGCCGCGCAGCTTCACCGAAGCACGACGGGATCCTTCGACTCCTTTCCGCTGCGCTTCGCTCAGGATGACCTGACGCATTGACCTCACCTCGGAATGCCCTGATTTTCCTCACCTATGTCCGTCACCAAACAGCGCGTCCTGCTCGGCATGAGCGGCGGCGTCGATTCCAGCGTCGCCGGTTACCTGCTCCGTGAGCAGGGCTACGACGTGGTCGGCGTGACGATGAAAGTCTGGCCGCAGGATTGCATCTCCCGCGCTGAGGACAAATGCTGCGGTCCTCAGGCCGTCGCCGATGCGCGCAACGTCGCACACTCGTTAGGCATTCCGCATTATGTAGTCGACGAGGCCGATCAATTCGAACAGCTCGTGATCAATTATTTCTCGAGCGAATACCGCGCCGGCCGCACCCCGAACCCGTGCGTGATGTGCAACGAGAAGCTCAAGTTCGGCAAGCTCTGGGAAAAAGCCGAAGCGCTCGGCTGCGACTTCATCGCGACGGGTCATTACGCGATCATCGAGCACCACGCCGACCGTGCCGTCCTCCGCAAAGGCGCCGACCCGCGCAAAGACCAGTCCTATTTCCTTTTCAGTCTGCGCCAGGAACAACTCCGCCGCGCGCTCACTCCGCTCGGCGCGATGGCGAAGCCCGCTATTCGTGAGATCGCGCGTTCGTTAGGCCTGAAGGTCGCGGATAAAGTCGACAGCCAGGAAATCTGTTTCGTCCCCGGGAACGACTACAAGGCGTTCCTCCGCTCGCATCTCGGCGCGGACGAATTTCATCCGGGCGGCATCTACGATCTGCGCGGGGAGTACATCGCGCCGCACGAAGGGATCGAGATGTTCACCATCGGTCAGCGCAAGGGTTTGCCCGGCGGTTCCGCGCAACCGCGCTACGTGGTCGATATCGACCCGGAGACAAACCGTGTGATCGTCGGTGCGGCGGAAGATTTGGTGACCGAAGAATTCGAAATCGAGCGCGCCAGCTGGGCCGGCGATCTCGCGCCTAACGAACCTGGCGAAGTGACGGTGAAGATTCGTTACGCCCATCCGGGCACAGCCGCGACGGTTACGCCATTGCCGGGCGGCGCTGCGCGGGTGCAGTTACACGAACCGCAGAAAGCGGTCACGCCCGGGCAGGCGGCGGTCTTCTACGACGGCGACAAGGTGGCGGGCGGCGGCTGGATTTGCCGGCAGACCGCGGCCGTTCCCGCCTAACGAACGTCGATGGCCGAGGAAATCCTGCTCGTTCTGAGCACGTTTCCCGATCGCGGCAAAGCGCAGCGCATCGCCGAGGAACTCGTGGTCGGGCGCTACGCCGCGTGTGCCAATGTCGCTTCCGCGGTCGACTCTTTTTATTGGTGGAAAGCGGAGGTCGAGACCGCGAACGAAGTGCTGGTCTATTTCAAAACCAGCGCCGCGCGTTTCCCGGCGTTCGAGCAAAAGTTGCAGGAACTTCATCCTTACGACGTGCCGGAAATCATCGCGCTGCCGATCGCCGCGGGTTCCGAAAATTACCTCAAGTGGGTGGCTGATAACTGCCGCGAGGCTCCAGGTTTGCCGCCCGCCGGCAGCACGTGATAGGCTGCGCGCATGTCCCTGGTCTTCGAGCCGATTTATACGGAAGGGCTGGCCGAGATTTCTTATCTGGTCGGCGATGATGAAACTGGAACCGGCGCGGTTTTCGATCCGCGACCGGACGTGGAGGTTTACGTAAAGCTGGCGCGCGCGAAAGGGCTCGCGATCACGCACGTCTTCGAAACGCACATCCACGCGGACCTCGTGAGCGGCGCGCGCGAACTCGCGGCCCGGACGCCGGCGGCGAAAATCTTCGCGAGCCACGAGGCGGGCGCCGCCTACGGATTTGAAACCGCGCCGGTAAAAGAGGGCGATGAGTTTCATTTCGGCTCGCTCCTGATCACCGCGCGCCACACGCCGGGGCACACGCCCGAGCACGTTTCCTACGTGCTCGCGGAAGAGGATCATCCAGAATTGCCCTGGGGCGTGCTCAGTGGCGATTCGCTATTCGTCGGCTCCGCCGGTCGCCCCGACTTGTTAGGCGAAAAGGAAACGACGCGCCTCGCCGGGCTGCAGTTCAAGACGTTGACGGAGTTTTACCTCGGGCTCCCCGACAGCGTGATCGTCTATCCGGCCCACGGCAGCGGCTCGCCCTGCGGCGCGGAGATCGGCGATCGGCTTTCGAGCACGATCGGCTTCGAGCGTGCCTTCAATCCGTTCCTGCAATTCGACAACGTCGAGGCCTTCACCCAACACTGCGTGCAGACCGCGCCGCCGATCCCGAAATATTATCCGCGGATGAAAAAGGTGAACGCCGAAGGGCCGGAAATCCTCGGTGGCCTGCCGCAGGTCCGGGCGCTTCCGCCTAACGAGTTCAAAGACGCCGTCGAGATGAAGAGCGGAATCCTGATCGATACCCGCTCGATGTTTGCCTTCGGCGGCGGCCACATCGCGGGCGCGTTGAACATCGGCGCGACGCCGACGCTTTCGATTTGGGCCGGGTCGTTGCTCGATCCCGAGACGCCGCTCCTGCTCGTGCTGGAGAACGACAGCGACCTCGAGGAAGTCGTTGCGCTTTTCCTTCGGACCGGGTTCACCAATTTCGCCGGCTATCTCGTCGGCGGGATCAAAGCCTGGGTCGCCGACGGCAATCCGCTCGCGCAGGTGCCGCAGATTTCCGTGCATCAACTACAGGCAGCCAACGGGGAGATGCAGGTGCTCGATGTGCGGACCGATCGCGAATGGAAAGGCGGCCATGTGCCAGGCGCGCATCACATCGTCGTGCCGAAACTTCCGGAGCGTTTGGCCGAGTTGGATAAAGCGAAACCGACCGCGGTTTATTGCGCGTCCGGTTACCGAGCAAGCATCGCCACGAGCATGTTAAAAAAGGCCGGTTTCAAGAACGTGAGCAACGTGCCGGGAAGCTGGCACGCCTGGAAGGAAGCCGGTTTTCCCGTCGAGAAATGATCATTCGCGAAAAGGAACCGGCTAACCTCGAGATGCCGTTCGGCCTGCTCGACGGCTGGATCACGCCTAACGAGCAATTTTATATCCGCTCGCATTTCCCGGTGCCGCCGCTTGATCCGAAAACCTGGCGTCTCCGCATCGAGGGGGCAGTTGCGCGTCCGCTTGAACTGAGCCTCGACGATCTGCGCGGCTTCGCGGCCCAGACCGTTCCTGCCACGCTCGAATGCGCCGGCAACGGGCGCGTCTTTCTCGTTCCGAAAGTGAAGGGGACACAATGGGAACTCGGCGCGATCGGAAACGCGAACTGGACGGGGGTGTCGTTAGGCGAAGTTTTGCGGCAGGCGGGCGTGCAGAGCGGAGCGGTCGAGGTGGTGCTGGAAGGCGCGGACCTCGGCACGATCAGCGAAGCCCCGAAACCGGCGGGCAAAATTCCCTACGCGCGCAGCGTCCCGTTAGGCAAGGCTCTCGACGGCGTCCTCCTCGCTTTCGAGATGAACGGCGAACCGCTCTCGCCCGCGCACGGTTTTCCGCTCCGCGCGATTGTCCCGGGCTGGTTTGGGATGGCGGCGGTGAAATGGCTCCAGCGGATTGTGGTCACGGAGCAGCCGTTCGCAGGCTACTACCAGACGGTCGATTATGCGTTTTGGAAACGCGACGAGGCGGGGGTGGCGCTGGTGCCGATCACCGAGATGCAGGTAAAAGCGTCGATCGCGCGCCCGGGAATCAACGAAGTGATCGCGGCCGGGAGCGACTACAAAGTCACCGGCGCCGCTTGGACGTCCGACGCGGAGATCGTGAAGGTGGAAGTCAGCATCGATGGCGGGAAATCGTGGTCGGAGGCGTCGTTAGGCGGCGAGGCCGCCCGCAATTGCTGGCAGCTCTGGGAATGGAATTGGTCCACGCCTAACGAACCGGGAAACTGTGTGCTGATGGCGCGCGCGACCGATTCTCGCGGGCGCGTGCAGCCGATGGAGCGCGATCCGAATCGCGGGTCTTACGAGATCAACCACTGCCTCCCGATCGAAGTAGAAATTCGTTAGGTCAACCGCGTCATCCTGAGCGGAGCGCAGCGGAGTCGAAGGATCCCGTGGGATTTCCGAGCTGCGCCGCCGCAGAGAAGGAAGAGCGTGGATACGGTACGAATCGTTCCCAGAAGCCCGGCGGGATCCTTCGCTTCGCTCAAGATGACGGATGATCGAGGTGCGCCCATTCCACCGCGACTCGCTGCCGCCGCGCGAAACGGTCGTGGAAGAACAATTCTTTGTGCCGGCAACCATGCTCATGCACCAGCCGCGTCACCTTCACGTCGAAGCAACAATACTCCGCCACTTCGAGGAAACGGCCTTCCCGCCACCACTTGATCGCATCCAGGCTGATCCCGGTTTTCCCCACGCCCAGCGTCGCCTGCGCGATCGCGTCGAGGCCGAGGCGATGCCCGAGTTTTTCCTCCATGTCGACCATCAGATCGACCGTCGGCAGCTCATGCGCGAGATCGAGCACAGTGTATCCCATGAGGACGTGGTAATCGAAATTCAGCACGTTGAAGCCGACCACGAGATCAGCGCGGCGCAGACATTCGATCAGGTCGTGCACACGGG
Source organism: uncultured Verrucomicrobiae bacterium (assembly GCA_963742845.1). Taxonomy (GTDB): domain Bacteria; phylum Verrucomicrobiota; class Verrucomicrobiia; order Chthoniobacterales; family UBA10450; genus Palsa-1392. Next base: position 63,251 of record CAVUNK010000010.1, read on the forward strand.
ATTCATCGAAAATTTCGTAACGCTCTGTGCGTGTGCTGTAGGTCACACCGATCGACATCTGCATGTTGCCTTTGCGATCCCAGCCGCCCGCGTCGTTCGCGGTCCGCTGCGTTTCGAGATCGAAATAAACGATGTCGCGCGCCATCCCGCTCACTTCAGCTCGAACGTGCCGCAATCGAAAGCGATCATCTGGTCGAGATTGCTGACCCGGAACTGCTCGACAACCGCACCGTCATCCTGGAAAAAATCGAGCGCGTTCGGGTCGTGCCGCGCGACGAGCGCGCGCGAGAGATGCGCGGTTTCACTGACCGTGCGCAAGGGGAGGCCGTCGGCGGTTTGCAGGTAGCTTCCCTCCGCATCGAAGCCGGCCGCGAGCTGCACTTTGCCCGGTTGATCGCGCTCGAGCGGATTCGCGCGCAGCTTTTGCGAAAGCGGAGCGGGGGAATTGAGCGATTCGTTAGGCGATTGGGCCGGTTTGCCGTCGACCAAAATGAAGTTTTTATGGCTGGTGATTTCCCGGGTGAAATCTTCTTTCCACTCCGAAACGCCCGCTTCGTGACCGGCCGCGAGCAGGCTGAGGCTGCGCACCCGCTGCCAGCCGGGCGCTTCCTCGAGCAGGTAAATCCGATCCTCGTTAGGCGAAGCGGCCAGCCCAACTGGCTGCGGATCGGCCGGCTTAATCTCGAGCGTGCGCAGGGCCGGACCAGCGGGAGCAGTGCCCGAGACCTCCACGATCGCGAGGCCTGACGAGCCGGCGGCAAGATGGCTGATCGCCCAGACGCTGCCGCCTTTTCCAAGCGCGAGGTCCACCGGTTCAATTAACGCCTGCGCGACCTGCGCGCGGACAGCCGGTTCGACGACGGGCCATGCGATCGAGGCCGAGGATCGCAATTGTTCGTTCACCGGATTGTAAAGAAACTGCCCGCTTTGACCGTCGGCTGTCGTTCCCTCGAGACGCAACCCGCCTTCCGCGGCCGCGATCCGCGTGATCCGCGCAAGGTGAGGGGACTCGTCGTCGGTCACCCAGTCGTTGAAGAAATAATCGACTCCTTCGATTTTCAGGTCGCCAACGAGAAAACCGCGGGCGTGGTATTTTCCCGCGGGCAGCGATTGTCCGTGATCATCGTTTCCATCCCAAGTGGTCTCCAGCGCATCGTGGCCTGCCGTGAAATCTTCGATCCCGTCTTCGCGATCGAGCACCCGCACCAGCTTCCCACCAGCATCGTAAATCCCGAGGCTGATTGTGCCCTCCATCGGCGGCGGCACGAAATGGAGCCTAACGAGTCGAGGCACTGGGCTTGCGGTTGGCGTCGACGTCGCGGTGGGCGAGGGGATCTCCTGGCTGTGCGCGAGGGCGACCACGAGGAGGAGAGGCAAAAACGGCAGCGTGCGCATCGGTCAAAGGTAATATCGCCAGTCGAGGTTGGGAAAGATCGGCGTGCGAGTTTCGCAGGCGGCGAGGAATTCGGCGTCGATCTGCGCGGTCTCCAGTTGTTCGGCGAGTCGGGAAAAACGCGCAAGGTGATCGCGCGTTCGCGCCGCGGCGTATTCGGGCGCGGTGCCGTTTCTCAGGAGGAAGGCCCAGTCGCTCGACTGTGCGAGAAGCAGTTCGCGCGCGGCCTGGCGGAGAGCGCGTTCGACAAGCGGGTCGGCGGTTTCGCGCTGTGCGCGCGCGAGCTCGGTCAGGCGTTTGGTTGCGGAATGAAGGAGCGGATAGATCCACGCATTCTTCTCGTGCAACCAGACCGCGCTGAACCCGTTCTCGCCCCAGCTCGACGGGCTCAGCCTAACGACCTGTTGCGACGGATGCGCCGCCAGAAATTCACCCGGCGTCACGAGGTGGAATGCTTCGGGGTGGCCGGCTGCCTCGCGGAGGAAACTTTCCAGGAAGCGCGGGCCTTCAAACCACCAATGCCCGAAGAGCTCGGCGTCGAACGGGCAGGTGAAGATTGCGTCGAAATCCGCGTCGGCCAATCCCCGGAAGCGGCCGCGCAGTTTCTCGAAAAAGTCGTGGGCGTGTTCGACCGCGGCGGCTTCGGCCCAGGTCGGGTTGTAGAATTCCTTCTCCTCGGCCGAGCTGCTGACCCGGTGATATTTGATCCCGGTAAATTTCCGGAGGCCGGCGGGCCTAACGAACTCGCACAGCTCTTCCTCTGGACGGTCGTAGCCGATGTCGCGGTAGAAATCGCGGTAAACCGGATCACCCGGATAACCGTCCTCGGCACTCCAGACCTCGCGGTTCGATTCGCGATCCCGCGCAAACGCAGCCGGGCCGGCGGGCGTGTAACAGGGCGCGAACTGGGCGAAGACCGGTTGTGGTTCCGCGCTCAGCAGTCCGTGCGTATCGACGACGAACCAACGGATGTTCGCTTCCTGCAAAAGCGCATCGATGCCCTCGCTGTAACCGCATTCGGGGAGCCAAAAACCAACCGGATCGCAGCCGAAGTTTTCTCGATAGTCATCGCAGCCGATCTGAATCTGCGCGCGCTGCGCTTCCGGAAAATGCTGGAGGAGCGGGAGGAATCCGTGGGTCGCCGCGCTTGCGATGATCTCGAGCACGCCAGCATCCTGCAGCTCACGAAAAGCCCTCACGATATCCTGTCCGAGTTCGTCCGCGAAGAAGGCGCGCGCCTCGGTGAAGAAGCGTTCGTAAAAGTGTCCGAGCTCGAGCAGCTGCGGGTGATGGCGATGACGCGCGGTCTCCTGCCGGGCGAGACCGATCAGCCGGTCGAGGTGCCGCAGGTAGCGCTGCTGTAAGAGCTCGTCGCGGAGCATCGCGCAGAGCGGTGGCGTGAGCGACATCGCGAGGCGGATGCGCGCGCCTTCGGCCGCAAGTCGGCGGAGAAGACGGAGAAGCGGGAGGTAGGTCTCGGTGATGGCTTCGAAGAGCCAGTCTTCCTCGAGGAAATCCTCGTGTTCCGGATGCCTAACGAAAGGCAGATGCGCGTGGAGGACGAGCGCGAGCGAACCGGCCGGCACGGTTAAAAGCTTGCCACCCTTCGCCGTCCGCGTGGCTCAGGATGACAAATCGTTAGGCGCGCGCTGAGTTCGCGCATCGCGCCTTACAACGTCCGGCAGAAATCCTGGAACCGATCGAGGCCTTTTTTGATGACGTCGATGCTGGTCGCGTAGCTCAGGCGGATCGTGCGATCGTCGCCGAAGGCCGCGCCCGGGATCACCGCGACGCTCGCTTTGCTGAGCAGGCGATCGGCGAAATTCTGCGAGGTCAGGCCGAGCTGGCTGATGTTCACCAAAATGTAGAACGCGCCCTGCGGTTTCACCGCGGTGATGTTCGCGATCTTCGAGATGCGGTCATACATGTAGTTCCGCCGCATATCGAACTCGTCGTGCATGTCGGAGAGCGCCTGCTGGTCGCCTTTGAGCGCGGCGATGCCACCCTTCTGCGCGAAGGAGCACGGATTCGAAGTGCTGTGGCTCTGGATCGAGTCGACCGCTTTCGCGACCGCTTCCGGCGCGCCCATGTAGCCGAGCCGCCAGCCGGTCATCGCGTAGGATTTGCTGAACCCGTTAACCGTGATCGTGAGGTCGTAGGCTTCCTTCGAGATCGACGCGATGCTGACGTGCTTCACGCCGTCATAGACGAGCTTCTCGTAGATTTCGTCGGAGAGAATGTAGATCTCTTCTTCTGCGGCGACGTTCACGATCGCTTCCAATTCTTCACGCGTGTAGACCGCGCCGCTCGGATTGTTCGGCGAATTCATGATCACCATCTTGGTCCGCGGCGTCATCGCGTTTTCAAATTCCTCGGCGGTCATCTTCCAACCGTTGCGCTCGCTGGTTTGGACGATCACCGGCTCCGCGCCGGCGAGGCGGACCATCTCGGGATAGCTCACCCAATAAGGCGAGGGGATGATCACTTCGTCGCCCGGTTCGCAGACGGCGAGGATGGCGTTGTAACAGGAATGCTTCGCGCCGTTGCTCACGATCACCTGGCTCGGGCGATACTCGAGACCGTTGTCGGCCGCGAATTTATCGGAGATCGCCTGGCGCAGTTCCGGGAGCCCGCTGCTCGGGGTGTATTTCGTAAAACCCTGCTCGAGCGCGGTGATCGCCGCCTGCTTGATGAACTCCGGCGTGTCGAAGTCCGGCTCGCCGGCGCCGAAGCCGCAGATGTCGATCCCTTCGGCTTTCATGGCCTTCGCTTTGCTGTCGATCGAGAGGGTGAGCGAAGGGGTGAGTTGTGAGGCGCGGGTCGAGATTTCCATGGCTAAAGTGTTCAAAATGTTGTCCGAAAAAGGGAGCGCAAGCTAGGAGCGAGCGTAGAAGTTTTCAATCAAAGGTTTCAGGTTGTTCTCGCGCACCTGCACGATCTTCATCTCGCGCTCGGCGTTCTCCGCGGAGTCGCTCGCATGCGCGGCGTTGACCATGATGGTCTGGCCAAATTCCTTCCGGATGGAACCCGGAGGCGCCTTGCTCGGATCGGTTGGGCCAAGGACTTCGCGGATCTTGCGGACCGCGTCGACGCCTTGGTAAACCAGCGCGACGCATTTCTCGGAACCGGGTTCGCTGCGTTGCGCATCGGTCACGTCGCTCGGCCGGCCGCCGGACATGAACTCGACGATGTCTTCCCAAGCGCCGCGACCTTTCTCGGCGCCGAGTTTGTCTTTCAGGACGTCGAGAACCGGGCCGTAAAATTCTTCCGCCTGCGCCACGCTCATCCGGTGGACTTTGAACCCGATGATCGAGAGCCCGCTGCGCGAGAAAACTTCGATCACACCGCCGGGGCGAGAGTTAGGGAACTTGAAATTGTCCGGCTTGATCAGCACCAGCGTCTTCTCGACTTTTTCGCCCTCCGGGTAATCGATCGCGTCCTCGAGAATGCCGCCGTCGCTGTCGGAAAATTCCGCCCAGAGCTTCAGGTCGCGCTCCACCGCGGCCGCATCGAACGCCGCGAGCACGCCCGGTTCAAAATAGGTCGCCTGGCCATTCGCGTCCGCGATGTAGTCGCCATACGTGTCGCGAATCGTCTCGCCGCTCGTCCGCTCATGCACGATGTGGCCGACTGCTTCCTGGACTTTCGCGATGGCGTCCGGTCCGCGGAAAACCAGGAGCATCACCCGCGCGCGCTGGCCGTTGCTCGTGCCGGTAAAATTCTTCAGCACATAGTCGCGAATCAGTTCCTGGATCGCGCGATGCCGTGGTTCGCTCTCGGTTACAATCGTCTCGGCGTAGCGCCTAACGAGTTCGCTGCCCGGGGTGAACATCCGGCCACGAATCAGGTCGAGCCCGGTGCGGGAAATGAGACGTGAAATGATTCCTCCGGTGCGCGATTTGCGCATCGAGTAGGGCGTGACGATGACATACGAAAGTTCTTCAGCTTGCATAAAAGGCGGCGGAGCGGCTGGGGAGATTCGGCTGCCGGGGGGAGGCTTTCGAAGTCGCTCGGACGGCGGCAAGGTAGCCGCCCCCTAACGGGCGTTCAACCCCGTTTTCGGGCCGCGGGAAAGTGCGCGAGCAGGGCGACCCATTTCCCGCGCCGGCGTGTCGTTTGCACGACAAAGGAATTTTCTGCCAGTGCGCGAACGACTTCCGCCGCTTGTGCCCGCAGGATACCCGACGCAATCAGCGGCCCGCCGGCCCGGAGGGCGCGGCGGAAATTCGGCAGCGCTTCGATGAGCAATTCACTGAAAAGATTCGCGGTGATGATCTCGAAACGATCGTTAGGCTTCCAGCGCAGCACGTCGGCAGTGGTGAACGTCGCGCGGCTGATTTTGTTCAGGCGCGCATTCGAGCGGGCGTGGGCGATGGCGCGCGGATCATTATCCAGACCGAGCACTTCGGCCGCACCGAAACGCCTTGCAGCCAGCGCAAGAATTCCCGTGCCCGTGCCCGCATCGAGCAGGCGCCAGCCGGCTGCAAAATCCCGAGTCACTTCCTCGAGCAAACGCAGCGACATTGCGGTCGTCGCGTGTTCACCCGTGCCGAAAGCGCCCGCGGCCGGGATCACGAGTTGCGGCGCCGAGCCCGCTGTTTGGCTTTCAGACACCACGACGAGTCGCGCGCCGATCCGCAACGGCGCGTGCGCGGCGGCAGCGAGATACTTCTTCTGCCAGTCTTTGCCTAACGACTCCGTTATGCCCCCGAACCGCCTAACGAGAAGTGCACCTTCCGCCCGCGTCCGGCAGGTTACCTGCACCAGGAAACGCGCGCGCCCCGGACGATCGATCACCGCGACCAGTCCCGGCCAGTTTTGTTCCAGCTCAGTTTCGTGCGCCGCCAGCCAGGGCGAGGTCGCTTGATATTTCCAGAGATACATCGTCGGCCATCTCGATAACACAGCGCGCGCCGACTGCGAAGCCGGTTGCCAAGAGCAGCATCGTGTGAAATCGGTGGACTCCCCCGCCACCCGCCATGCTCATCGTCATGAAAGCCAACGCCTCCGCGGAGGAGGTCGAGGGCGTGATCCGGGTGATCGACGGATTAGGGCTGCGCCCGCATCCGATGCCCGGCGCGACCCGCACGGCGATCGGCATCACCGGAAATCGCGGCGAAGTCGATCTCCGCCATTTCGAGAATCTCCCCGGCGTCGCGGAAGCGATCCGCGTGAGCAAGCCGTACAAATTAATCAGCCTCGATCTGCGGCCCGATCGCACTGTGGTCGATCTCGGCGATGGCGCGCGAATCGGTGACGGCTCGCTCGCGCTCGTCGCCGGACCGTGCGCGGTGGAGAGCCGCGAGCAGATTTTCGCGGCCGCCGCGGCAGTGAAGGAATCGGGCGCGCGCTTCTTTCGCGGCGGCGCTTTCAAGCCGCGCACCTCGCCTTACGCTTTTTCGGGTTTGGGTGAGGAAGGTTTGAAATTGCTCGCCGAAGTCCGCGCGGAGTTCGGGCTCAAGATTGTGACCGAAGCGATGGACGAGCCCGGCGTCGAGCTTTTGGAAAGGTATGCCGACATGATCCAGATCGGCGCGCGCAACATGCAGAACTATCCGCTGCTCCGGCGCGCGGGGCGTTCGCGTTTGCCAGTGCTGTTAAAGCGCGGAATGGCGGCCACTCTCGATGAGTGGCTGCTGGCCGCGGAATACATAATGGCGGAGGGAAATTATCAGGTCGTGCTCTGCGAGCGCGGCGTGCGCACCTTCGCGCAGCATACGCGGAACACGCTCGACCTCGCAGTCGTGCCCGCGGTGCGGCGGATTTCGCATCTGCCGGTGATCGTCGATGCGTCGCATGGCACGGGTCACAGCTACATGGTCGCGCCACTCGCGCGCGCCGGCGTCGCGGTCGGCGCGGATGGTTTGATGATCGAAGTGCACGCGAACCCGCAGGAAGCGCTCTCCGACGGCGCGCAAAGCCTAACGAGTGCAGAATACGCGCAGCTCGTGCGCGAAGTGCAGGCGATCCACGCGGTCGTCGCCTAGAGCGCGAGGAAGTTCGCGAGCAACTTCGCGCCTTCACTGGTCAGGATTGACTCGGGGTGAAACTGCACCCCGTGGATCGGAAACTCGCGATGCCGCAGCCCCATGATTTCTCCGTCTTCAGAGCGCGCCGTGATTTCGAGCACTTCCGGGAAAGTTTCCTGCCTAACGACTAACGAATGATAGCGGGTCGCCGGAAACGGCTGCGCGAGGCCGTGAAAAACTCCCTCGTCGTTGTGCGCGATCTCCGAGGTTTTCCCGTGCATCGCGAACGGCGCGCGAACGATCTCACCGCCGTAGAGCGCACCGATGCATTGATGCCCCAGGCAAACGCCGAGCACAGGCATCCGCGGGCCAAATTTCCGAATCAACTCCGAGCTGACCCCGGCGTCCTCCGGACGGCCCGGGACCAGGCGAAATGCAGATGCGCTCTGGCTTCAGCATCTCGATTTCTGCAAGCGTGATCTCGTCGTTTCGCTTCACCAGCGGGCTCTCGCCAAGCTGCCCGAAATGCTGCACCAGGTTGTAGGTGAAAGAGTCGTAGTTATCGATGATCAGGAGCATGGCAGAACCGCCTAACGAGTGATTTGGTTCGCGCGCGCGACCGCTTTCAGCATCGCCAGCGCCTTGTTCACCGTCTCGTCATATTCGAGCGCCGGTTGCGAATCGGCCACGATCCCGGCGCCGGCCTGCGCGTAGGCCTTGCCGTCTTTCAGCACGATCGAACGCAGCGCGATGCAGGAATCGAGATTCCCATCGAACCCGAAATAGCCGACCGCACCCGCATAAAATCCGCGCCGCGCTTTTTCCAATTCCGCGATCAACTGCATCGCCCGCACTTTCGGCGCGCCCGAGACGGTGCCCGCGGGAAAGGTCGCGCGCATCGCGTCGAACGCGTTCCGATCCGCGCGCAGCCGACCGACCACATGCGAGACGATGTGCATCACGTGGCTGTAGCGCTCGATCACCATCTGCTCGGTCACGCGCACGCTGCCGAATTCCGCGACCCGGCCGAGATCGTTGCGCGCGAGATCGATCAACATCACGTGCTCGGCGCGTTCCTTCGGATCGGCGAGAAGCGCGGCGGCGTTTGCCTCGTCTTCTTCCGGCGTCGCGCCGCGCGGGCGGGTGCCGGCGATGGGGCGAATCTCGAGCGCGCCATTAGTCGAGCGGACGTGCAACTCGGGCGAGCTGCCGACGAGCGAAAAGCCTTCCCCGAAATGGAGACAGAACATGTAGGGCGACGGATTGATGAAGCGAAGCGCGCGATAGAGATCGAGCGAGTCGCCAGTGAAATCGGTCTCGAAACGCTGCGAGATGACCGCCTGAAAGATGTCGCCAGCCGCAATGTGTTCCTTCGCGGCGCGGACCATTGCTTCAAATTCGTCGCGCGAGGTGTTGCTCCGCGCTTCCGCCTGCGCCGCGGGAGCCGTGCTCGCGAGAAGCGGGAGGTGTGCCGGCTGCGCGAGGCGTTCCAGCGTCTTCTCAATCTTGGCGCACGCTTCGGCGTAGGCGGTTTCAAGATCGGGTTCCTCCTCGACAAAAGCGTTTGCGATCACGCGCATCCGCCGGAGCCGATGATCGAAAACGATCAGCGTTTTCGCGATCACGAAGAGCGTTTCCGGCAGGCCGAGACCCTCGTTAGGCGAAAGCGGCACGGTGCGTTCGAAGTGCCGGACTGCGTCGTAGCCGAGATAGCCGATCGCGCCGCCGGCGAAGTGATTCAGCGATTCGTTAGGCGCGAAGCGGTATCGGGCCATGACCTTCTCCAATTCGGCCAGCGGATCGGTCTCGCTCTCGAAGTTTTGCTCGAGGCCGTTTTCGCGAATCGTGATCGTCCGGTCGCGGCTTTCGAAAACGAGCTGCGGGTCGAAACCGAGAAAAGAGAAACGGCCTAACGACTCGTTGTGCTCTGCCGATTCGAAAAGAAAAGAGCCGCTCGGTTGGCGCAGTTTTTGGAAAGCCGAGATCGGCGTTTCCGAATCGGCGATCAGCTCGGCATAGACCGGGACAACGTTGCCGCGGGCGGCGAGAGAGCGGAAATCCGCGAGCGACGGTTGCACGATGCAGCGTTTGCCTAACGAATCACCTGGGCGGCAAAACGTTCCATTTCTTCGAGCTGCGGACTGCTCTGGAGGAGAAGCAAGTCGACGCCGGCGGCTGAGAATTCCGCGATCCGCTCTCGCACTATCTCAGGCGTGCCGATCAGCTTCGGGCGCAGACCGCGATTCGAGACGGAGTATTCGTCGATCGACATTTGGCCCTCGAGCTTCGTGCCGCTGAGCCATTGCTGGTAGTTGTCGTAGCCGGAGGCGGAAGAACTCACGTCAGTGATCCGCGCGAGCTCGGCCTCCGCTTCGCGCTCGGTATCGCGCACGATGGTGTAGGCGGCGATGCCGAACTGCATCCGCGGCATGCCGAAGCGTTCGCGGCGTTCCGACATGTCGGCGATTTTCTCGCGGATCTTTTCCGGCGGATCGCCATGCATGACGAAGGCGTCGCACTTTTGCGCGATCAAATTTTTTGCTGCTTCAGATTCGCCCCCCGCATAAATCACCGGCCGCGGCTGCGTCGCTGGCTTTGGCGCCATGAGGGAATCTTCAATCTGGTAATGCTTCCCGGCGTAGGAAAAGCGTTCCTCTTTCCACATCCCGTCGACCACGTCGAGCCACTCCGCGGTGCGCGCATAACGATCGTCGTGCTGCTCGAAATGGACCCCGTATTTCTTCGCTTCGTCGGCCCACCATGAGCTCACGACATTCAGCGAAAGCCGGCCTCCACCACCGATCTGATCGATGTTTGCGGCTTGTTTCGCGAGCAGGGCGGGGGCGTGAAAGGTGGGACGAACCGCGACCATAAGCTCCAGTTTCTTTGTGACGGCCATGAGCGCAGCGGCGGTGCTCCAGGCGTCGAGCGTCGGCGCGCCAGCACCTTTGATGTCGTTAAGATTCAGCTCGGCGATGAGGGTGAGATCGTAGCCGATCTCCTCGCTCCGACAGGCGAGCCGCTTCACGTAATCCCAGGAGGCATCCATGCCCTCGTTAGGCACATTGCGGAGCCAACCACCAAAAACCGGGAGCCAGTAACCGTAGCGCATATCGTTAGGCACTCACGCCGGGGCTAATTCGCCTTCCAGAAAATCGACCAGCTTCGTGTGCGGGTCGAAACCAATCACGCGCGGGGCGTCGGCCACGAAATTCGAGAGTGCGTTGATGTCGTAGTAGACGCGTGTGCCGTCGCGATCGTCGATCATCGATTCGATTCCGCCGACGTCGATCCCGGCACGCTGCGCGATTTGTTCGCAGGCGATGCGGACGTCGTTAGGCACTTCGGCCGCTTCGACGCGCAGACCGCGCTTCGGCGCATCAATCAGGCAGCCGGAGGTGGCGGTCCGTTCCAAAGTTTCGCCGTCCTTGGTCTGGCAGGCATCGGCGGGGCAGAGGTCGAAGCTGCCGGCTTCCGGGAAAACGTTGATCGCGTAAAGGAATTTGCCGCCGAGCGTCTCGACGCGGGTGATATGGCTGTCGCGAGCCGGCACGTGTTCCTGCACGAGCGCGACGCAGTCGCGGCCGAGTTCGATCGTGCCGGCGCGCGCCGCTTCAGTCAGTTCGCCTAACGAGTCGTAGCGCGTGATCCCGGCGCCGCTGCCGCCGAGGTTGGCTTTCATCACGACTGGAAAACGCAATCCCTCCGCCGCTGCCGGCGCATCCGAGGCGCGATGAATGACGCGACTCGCGGGCGCGGCGAGACCTAGCTCTGCGAGCAGGGTGAGCTGGCGCGCCTTGGAGATCTCGTTCGTGAAAGCGCGCGACCCGTTGATCACCCGCGTGCCGACGCGCTCGAGATGCGCGAGGAGATTGAGCGTGTGATAAATCGCGCTCCCGCCACCGCGTAGGTAGGCGGAGGGACTCATCCGGTTAAAGAACAGCCGGAACTGCCGCGTGGAATCTGCCGGATCGAAAAAGAACGGTTCGTTCGCGTCGATCTTTTCGTAGGCGAGTCCGCGACGTTCCAGCTCCGCGAAGAGGGGGCGGAACCAGAGCGGATGCTCGTGGTAAATAGCGATCGGTGCGGCGGAATTCACGGAGAAACGAGCGGGCAGGCCGCAGAGTATTCCGCTGAATCGTGCGCGAAGCAAAGTCACTCGCCTCGCTCAGACGATCGGGAGCGAGGGGAACTTCCGCCCGAGCACGGCCGCGCTCGGGGCGTGGAGCCATTGGTCGAGCACGGTGCCGTAAACGCTGCGGAAGTCGGTATTGAAGCGCAGGTCGCCGCTGTCGAGGTTCGTCAGGCTCGGGTATTTGCCGAAGAGACCGGGCTTCACCCGGCCGCCGAGCGCGAACATCGGGGCAGCCGCGCCGTGATCGGTGCCGCCATTGGCGTTCTCCTGCACGCGCCGGCCGAATTCACTGAACGTAATCAGCAGCACGCGCTCGAAATTTCCCTGCTGCTTCAGGTCGGCGACGAAGGCGGTGAGCGCGTCGTTCAATTCCGTCCATGAGACGATCATGCGCGTAGATTTGCCCGGCGTGCGTGTCGAAGCCGCCCTGGCTCGCGTAATAAACCCGCGTCGTGAGGCCGCCGCCGATCATCCGCGCGATCAGGCTGAGGCTGTTTGCGAGCTTGCCCGGCGGGTAGGGGACGGTTGACTTCGATGTGCGCGCGACCTCGAGGATTTTGTCGGAGCTGAGCTGCGCATCGAGCGCGGTCCGCTGGAGAAAATCGACCGCGCTCAGCTCGGAATTGATTCGCCCCGGCGATCGCGCCGATCGAGTCGCCTTCGGCCGCGACGACCGGCGCTTCGGTCTCCCTGGTTGAGCTGACGGTAGAAAAATTCCTCGCCGGTCTCGCCCGGGCGCGGTTTGTCGCTGCTCTTGAAGCGGAATTGCTCCGGCTTGGAGAAGACCACGCCGGTCGGAGTGCGGGCGTTGAAAGCCTGCGGCAATTTCGACGCCGATCGCGACGCCAACGGTCGGGTCGGCGCCGGGGCAGCAGTTATCGAAATAGCGGCCGAGCCAGCCTTCGCTCTCGTTGCGGTCGGCGTCGGAGGCGGTTTGCCAGATCTCGGTCGCGCGGAAATGCGAGCGATTTGGATTCGGATAACCGACGCCCTGGATCACGGCGAGGTGGCCTTCGTCGAAAAGTGATTTCAGGCCGGCGAGCCGGGGATTGAGACCGGCGTAATCGTCGAGCCGCAGGATCTTGTCCGCTGGAAGCGCGAGCTTCGGCGCGGGCGCGTGGTAGGCGTCGTCGGCGTAGGGGACGACCATGTTCAGGCCGTCATTGCCGCCGGCCATCTGCAGCACGACGAGGATGGTTCCGTCCTTGCCAGTCGTCAGTTTGGGTAAGCGAATCAGCCGCCATCGCGTCGAGCGCGAAAAAAGTCTTCTCGAGAAATACCGGGAGCGTCCACGAGGCGGCAGCGCCGAGAAACGAAGTGCGCAGAAAGCGGCGCCGGGTATGCAGGGATTGATTCATCGGATATGCAGATAAAGAGACGCTACTGCGCTGTTTGCCAGTTGCTTAAGTCAATTGGAACTGCGGCGTGCTCATCATCAAATGCAGCAATCGCCGCAGGCTTTGGTCATTTGCATTGTCGCCTTGGTTTTGGAGATAGGTCTGCAAAGTCTGGGTCTGATTTGCGTCCAACGGCGCCTGAAAAAGACGGTTCGCGAGCGTCGCCAAAAGATCGTTTCGGCTTGGCCCGTGAATCCGCTGGAAGGAGTTTCGCCATGTCGACGGGGTCCCGTCGCAAGCCGGGCGGAACCTTTTGCCCCGCGCCAGTTGAGCAGGTAGTTGGCGAAGTTGTAGCGGAAGAGCAGGGTCGCGGTGCTAACCCACGATTTCCCGCCGTCCCAGCCTTTGACGTTCGGCGGCGCGAGCAGCATTTGCCCCATCGATCGCAACGCGCCTTCGCACGCCGGCGCGGGGGGCAGAGAGGTCTCGAGCAGTTTGCTGCTCTGCACCAGGAACTGCACCGGGCTTTTGATCTGCGTCCGGCGCACGGCCGGGGCGTAGAATTCCTCCGAGCGAAAAACATCGCGCAGCGCGGGCCGGATCTGAAATCCATGCTTCCGCAGAAGCCCGCCCATCGCCTCGATCGTCGCCGGGGCGGGCGCGTCCTCGACGAAGAACCGCCAAAGTTTGCGCCCGATAAATTTTGGACAGGCGGGCTGCGCGACGATCAGGTCGAGCACGTCGTCGCCGGAAAGGTTCCCGGTCTGGCCGAGGAAAGTCTTCGCGGTCTCGTCGTGCTGCGCGGCCGCAAAGTGAAACTCCTGCCGCGCGGGATCGATTCGGTAACCGGTAAAGGCCCGCGCCCCGGCCTTCACGTCGGCTTCGCTGTAATTTCCGATCCCGAAGGTGAAAAGCTCCATCACTTCCCGCGCCCAATTTTCGTTCGGGTGATCCTTCTTGCTCTGCTGGAGATCGAGATAAATCATCATCGCCGGATCGCGCGAGACGGCTTTGAGCAAGGTCGGGAAATGCCCCAGCGCCTGCTCGCGGAAGAGCGCGTTCTGGCGCCACATCGCGTAGGCACTTTTCACCTTTTGCGCACTGGTCGCGAAGTGGCCATGCCAGAAAAGCGTCATCTTTTCGCGAAGCGGGGCGCGGGTAGCCATCATCCGGCTGAGCCACCAAAAACGGAGATCCTGCAATTCGCTGTGCTGCTCCTGCCGCATCTCTTTGCGCCGCGCCTTCTGCTCCGCGGGCTTTGCTTTCAGTTCGCGCAACTGCGTCCGTTTTTCCCGCAGGTCGATCGGTTCGCTCCAGGGATGAGAAGCGACGTCGAGCGTTTCTTCCGGCGGCTGAAGCAGGCTATCGACCGCGCCCTCGAGACCGAGCCCGTGCAGTTGCGCGATCTCTTCCGGCGTTCCGCCAAACCCGGCGCGGTTCAGCAGATGCGCCGCGGCTGAGTAATCCCAATTCTTGGCTGCGAGTAGACTGAAAATCGGCAAGACACCCATGGTGACACGAAAATGCCGCCTGCGATTACAAAGTTTGACCGCGTTCCGGGCCGCCGCGAATCTCCGCTCATGGCGCAACGGGAGCACTACCTTTTCGTCTGCACGAACCGCCGTCCGGACGAAAATCCGCGCGGCTGCTGCGCCTCCAAAGGCTCGGAAGCGATCCAGCACGCACTGAAGGAGGCGCTCGCGGCGCGCGGCTTGCAGCAACTTCAGGCGCGGGCCTGCCGCTCGAGTTGTCTCGATCAATGCGGCACCGGCGTCACCATCCTGGTCGAGCCGGATCACTTCTTCTACGGGCATGTGACCCTGGCCGACGTGCCGGAAATCGTGGAATGCCTCGCGCAGGGCGGTCGCGTGGAGCGGCTGGTGCTGAACCCGGAGCAGCTCGCGGCTGGTTAGCGACGCTCCTGTCGCGTGGTCCTTTATTCGTTAGGCAAGGGGTCGCCGGCGAACGGGGCTTGTCATTCCCCACTGGTTGCCGCACACTCGCCGCCGTTTGATTTCCTCCGCGACCGATCGTTTCCACCTCCTCGCCGAAGTCATTTCGCTGCAGGTCTGGACCGCGCAGCCGAATGGTGAGCTGGATTGGGCAAACCAGGAATGCGTCCAGTTCTTCGGCGCGGCGCTCGAGACCGAGATCCTGGGAAATCGCTGGGCGCAATTTGTCCACCCGGATGACCTGCCGGTCGCCCTGCGCAGCTGGCAGCATTCGCTCGCGAGCGGGGAGCGCTACGAGGTGGAATTTCGGCTCCAGCGCCACGACGGCGAGTATCGCTGGTTTCTGGTGCGCGCGCAGCCCGCGCGGGATGAAAGCGGCGCGATCGGCCAGTGGTTTGGGACGAACACCGATATTCACGATCTCAAGACCGCGCAGCGCGGTGCAGAAGCCGCGAGCCGCGCGAAAGATGCTTTCCTCGCGGCACTTTCCCACGAACTGCGCACGCCGCTGACCCCGGTCCTGATGATGGCGCGCGCGCTCTGTGAAGATGAGCGCCTCCCGTCCGACGCGCGCGATAACCTCCGGATGATGGAGCGCAACATCTCGCTCGAAGCCCGCCTGATCGACGATCTGCTCGATCTCACCCGGATCGCGCAGGGGCAGCTCCGTCTGCGTTCGGAACCGTGCGACGCGCATTCGCTTATCGGGCTCGCGGTCGAGATCGTGCGCGAGGACGCCTACGCGAAAGCGATCACCATCGAGCGCAACTTCAGCGCGCCGCTCAGCGGTCTGGTGGCCGATCCGGCCCGGTTCCAGCAGGTCATTTGGAACCTGTTGCGCAACGCAGTGAAATTCACCCCGCGCGGCGGGCGCATTTCCATTCGCACGCGGAACGACGACGGCGTCGGGGCAGGGGACGCGAAGTTACGGATCGAGGTGACTGACTCCGGGATCGGGATTGAAGCGAGTGCGCTCGAGCGAATTTTTTTGCCGTTCGATCAGGGTGATCTCGATGGCGGCCACCGCTTCGGCGGGGTCGGCCTGGGTCTGGCGATCGCGCGCGCAGTGGTCGATCTGCACGGCGGACAAATCATCGCGCAAAGCCCCGGCGCCAATTGCGGCTCGACCTTCGTCGTCGAGTTGCCGGGAGCGATCCTGCCGCCGGAAGGAATTTCGGAGACGGTCGATCTCTTTCCGAGGTCCGTGATCACTTCGGCCGCAAATCTACCGGTGACGCCGCTGGCGCCGCTCCGGTTGCTGGTGGTCGAAGATCACGAGGCCACGATGCAAGTCCTCTCGCGTCTGCTGACTTCATCCGGCCACGAAGTGACGCAGGCCCGCACTATGGCGCAGGCGCTCGCAGCGGCCGCCCTGGCCCGCTTCGATCTCGTCATTTCCGATCTCGGCTTGCCCGACGGCAGCGGGACCGAGCTGATGGAAAAACTCAAAGCCAGTTATGGTCTGCGGGGAATCGCGCTGAGCGGCTACGGGATGGAGGAAGATATTTCCCGCTCGCGCGCCGCCGGGTTCACCGCGCACCTGACGAAGCCGGTCGATTACAGCCAACTACAACGGGCGCTCCGGCTCTAAGGCGCGGCGTTTACCCGTCTGCGCAGCCGGATCCGCCCCGGGTCAGGGTTTGTTCCCGGATGCCATTTTTCAATTCCCAGACCCGCAGGGCAGCCATGAGCAATCGTTTACTCCGGCCGAGCGATCCGTAGGAAAAACCGTCGGAGCAATCGGCAGAACGCTGGGTTCGGGAGCTGCGGCGAAGCCGCGGCCTGGCCTTCGAGGTGGATGCAGAGGGCATGCCGGGAAAATTTCATGATGCCTCCGCGCCCGACAACCGCGGGAATGTTAAGATCCGGTGACGAAAAGCCGCGTGCGGATTGGATATTCCGCCCGGCCGAAAAGCCGCCTAACGAGCCTGCGCCATCCCGGCTTCGACCTCGGCGATGGCTTGGTTCACCAATTCCACCGCCTTTTCGCGATGGCCGTTTTTGTTGTGCTCCGCGCGGTCGAGTGCCCCTCGCGCTTCGCGTAAGTGGGCCAGCGCCTCGCGCATCCGCGGCTGATCGACGCGGACCGGCTCTGCGAGCAACGCCGGAGTGTTCAACGAACCGAGGATGACGAGGAGCAGTACGCTGGTTTTCAAGGTTTTCATGGAAACCCCTCTAGCGGCCGGGCCGAGCAGGGTCAAGCGGCTGGCAACCGCTAACGAGCGCCGCGACGGCTCGTCACTCCAGTTCGGGCTGGCCTTTGACGTGGAGTTGAGGGCGTCCCGTGCGCTGATTCACGCTCAGGTTATACGGTTTGTCGGCCGGGCCGGAGCTTTGGCGAGGCTGGAGCAGAGCGCCCGCGGCGCAGCCGAGGAACGCTCCGATGATCACGCTGATGATAACCTGCTGACGCACCGGGCGAACTGACTCGCCGCCGGGGAGTTTGCAAGCAGAAAGCGGTTTTAACCGACGCGCCAATCCCGGCACGGCTCCTGCTTGTATTTATCATAACAACACTAATCATCATGACCTCAACTTATTCCCAATCCGCTCTTGCTCCTCGCTCGTTCGGTGCTGCTGAAATCAAAGCTGCGCTTCTTGAACCGCTGCTCGTGGTCGGGGTTTCCGCTTTCTGGCTCGCGACCCTGCCACTCGCTGCCGCTTCGCTTTTTGCGGTAAAAATCTGGGACACGGCCTCCGCTTTCGCCCACGGCTCGGTGCAGGCGAACCCGCTCATCCTTCGCCGTGGCCAGCCGGAAATCGCGGACCATGCGTCGGCCTCTGGTGCCGCCGCGAAACGCGCCTAACAATCGTCCTAGCGATCGCCTCCGCGCGGCGGCGGCAGATTCTGGATGATTTCCGCCGGCACACCCGCGCTCTGCAATGTCGAGGCGCCGTTCGTCGGATCCTGCCACATCACCCGGCGGCCGACCCGTTGCAGCGCGGACTTTCGCGCCGCATCATCGCTGATGCTCTGCGCCCAACCGACCGCCGTCGGCAAATCGCTGGAAGCCACCGACGCCGCAAAAGCCGCTACCGCCGAATCGCGCACACTCCCGGCGGGGACGGTATTGATCCAACCCGCCACGGTCCCCGGATCCTGTTCGCTCCAGCGCCGGACGATGTCGTTCACCGAGCGGGATTGCGCGCTCGTATCGCCGAGCGTCATCGCGTAATTCACGGCCGCCTGCGGATCCTGATTTCCCCACGATCGCAGCACCTGGCTGAGTGGGGAACGCCATCCGTTGTCCGACGTTTCCAACGCGGCGCTGGCGGCGGCCGCCGCCGGGTCGGTCTCCGACCATTGCCGGTAAATCATCGAGCTGAGCGGTTCGGTGCGCGGCGGATTTTGCGCGCCCGCAGCGAGCCGTAGCGCCCCCGCCGGATCCGTCGTCGCCATCACGCCGAGCGCGCCGCGGAGCGCCTCGTAGTGCAGCCTGGGATCGGTGATCGCCTGCGCGCGTGCGAGCGCGCCGGTGAGATCGGTGGTGGCGAGTTGTTGAAAAATATCACCGGTTAGTTGGTCGAATTCCTTGTGCGTCGCGGCAAAGGCGAGCGCGGCCGCAGGATCAGTATCCGCCCAGCGCGCGACGAGCAGGCGGAGCGCGAGATCGCGATCGGCGCTCTCGGGAAGTTTGCGCACGGCGAGCAGCGCCGCGGCCAGGTCGGCGGGCGCCAGGTTGCCGATGTATTCGGTCAGCGCGTGGAGGTGGCCGGCGCCGCGCTCATGTAACAAACCGTTCAATGCGCTCAACTCAGAGCGATGTTTCGCTAAATCGCTCGCCCCCGTCGGCAGGGTGGCGCTCACGGCGAGTTCTTTACTCGTTAGGCCGGGCACAGGCGTGCTTCGCGCCGGCGTCTGGGCGACGGGGGCCGGCTCGCGCGTCGCCGGCACCACCCAATGTCCAAAGGCGAAACCGACGAGCAGCGCGCTCAGGCCGATGACCAAACCGTTGCCCGTTATTTTCATCGTGAGTTACTCGTAGCGCAGTGCTTTCACCGGATCGATCCGCGCCGCGAAGTATGCCGGAATCAACGCCGCCAACGAGCAGATAATGAACGCGGCGACACAGATTTTCAGCACGTCGCTCGGGATCACTTCCGCCGGGATCTTCGAGAACCCGTAAACCGCGCGCGGGAAAATTTCGATGTGCAGCCGCCCCGCGAGGAAGGCGCTGAACTCGTTCCGGAACCGGATCAGCGTCATCCCGAGCCCGAGCCCGGTAATCGTGCCGAAGATTCCGACCACGATCCCCTGGAATAAAAACACGCCCATGATTTGCCAGACGGTCGCGCCGACCGCTTTCATGATTCCGATCTCGCGCCGCTTCTGCACGGTCACGGTGATCAGCGTGTTCATGATCCCAAATGCCGCCACCACGACGATGAAGAAAAGCAGGAACGCCATCACCGTGCGCTCGAGCTGCACCGCATCGAAATACTGCTTGTTCATCTCGATCCAGGTCTGCGCGTATTCGTCGGGCGGGAGGAATTTCTCGACCTCCTTTTTCACCGCATCGACCTGATACGGGTCGGTCGTTTTCACCGTCAGCCCATGAAGAGCATCGCCGAGCCCGTAAAGTTCCTGGCCGATGAAGATCGGGACGAGCAGAAATTCGGAGTCATGCAGGTATTGGCCGGTCTCGAAAATTCCGGTAATCGGTCAGTTCCTTCGGGAGCACGACCTGTTTCAAATCGTCGAGCGCCTGCTTTTCTTCCGCGCCCTTTTTCTGCTCGAGCGTCTTCAATTTATCGAGCACCGCACCGAGATTGCCAGGCGAGTAAACGGTTAATTTATCGCCAACCGTGACCCCGAGTTTGCGCGCGAGATCGGAGCCGAGCACGGTCGAGTCGCCCTCGAGATCGAGCTTCCCGAGGATGATGAATTTCTTCAGCGGAATCACTTTTTCCTCCGCACCGGGCTCGACGCCGCGGATCATCGGCGCGAGCCGGCGATTCTGGAATTCCACGATCACAGGCCCCTGGATGTAGGGCGCGACCGCGACCACGCCGGGCGTTTTCTCGACCCGCGGGATGAGCTGGCGCCAGTTCCGCATCACGTCGTCGGTCGTGATCAACATGTGCGCGTCGAAGTCGATCACCTTCTGCCGCAGCTCGCGATCGAAGCCGGTCATGACCGAGATCACGAGGATGAGCACGGTCACGCCGAGCGTCACCCCGAGGATCGAGACCAGAGTGATGATGGAAATAAAAGTGCGCTTCGGTTTGAGATAACGAAGCGCGAGGAAGAGGCTGAAGGGCAGTTTCAAGGAGCGCTACGGTGGCGGTGAAGCGGGACCATTTCCAGAAAAAGCACGGCTCCGAATCTCCCGGCTGGTTGAGACCCGTCTCCGGCGAGGCGAAGCTGCGCGAAGCATGAACGACGAGATTGTGGGCATCGACCTGGGGACGACGAACTCGCTCATCGGCGTGATGGAAGCAGGTTTCCCGATTCTGCTCGCCGATGCGAATGGCGTGCGGCTCACACCCTCGGTCGTGCATTTCCCGGAAACTGGCGATCCGCTCGTTGGCGCGGCTGCGAGCCGGATGCGCGCGCTCCAGCCGGCCACCACCATCTACTCCGCGAAACGGCTCATCGGTCTGCGCGGCGAAGACCTCGCGCCTAACGACGTCCTAGCGGACTACGAAGTCGTTAGGCAAACCGGCCAGTCGGTTCGCATTCGCGTGCGCGAGCAGCTCTTCGCGCCCGAGGAAATCGCGACCAAGGTCCTGCGAAAATTGAAGGCGGACGCGGAGCGCGCGCTCGAGCGCCCGGTTACGCGCGCGGTCATCACCGTCCCCGCTTACTTCAACGACGCGCAGCGCAGTGCGACCAAGGCCGCCGGCGAAGCAGCCGGTTTCACCGTCGAGCGGATCATCAACGAACCAACCGCCGCCGCGCTCGCCTACGGCCTCGATAAGCTCGGCGCGAAATCCAAAATCGCGGTTTACGATCTCGGCGGCGGCACCTTCGACATCTCGATTCTCGAACTCAACGACGGCGTCTTCCAGGTGCTCGCCACCAGCGGCAACACCCATCTCGGCGGCGACGATATCGACGCCGCGCTCGTGGCGCACAGCCCGCTGCCACTCGCGCCGTGGCAGAAACGTGAGCTCGCGGTCGAGGCGAAACATCGTCTCTCCTCCGAGGAGAATGTAAGGATCGACACGCCGTTTGTGGACGGGAAGAACTTCACCTACGAACTCGCGCGCGGGTTACTCGAGGAACTCGCGCAGCCGATTATTCAACGGACCCGCGCCCATTGCCTGCGCGCGCTGGCCGACGCGAAACTCACCGCCGCCGACCTCGACGAGGTGATCCTGGTCGGCGGAATGACGAGGATGCCGCTCGTTAGGCGATTCGTCGCCGAGCTTTTCGGGCGCGCGCCAAACATTTCGCAAAATCCCGACGAAGCGGTCGCGCTTGGCGCGACGATCCAGGCCGGGATTCTTTCCGGCGCGGTCCGCGACGTGGTGCTGCTCGATGTCACCCCGTTGTCGTTAGGCATCGAGACGTTTGGCGGGCTCATGAACGTGATCATCCCGCGCAATTCCACCATCCCGGTGAAAGCCGGCGAGATGTTTACCACCGCGGTGAACCAGCAGCGCGCGATGAAGATCAAGGTCCTCCAGGGCGAGCGCGAACTGGCCGCGGACAACTGGTCGTTAGGCGAATTCGAGCTCGCGTTTGCTCCCGCGCCGAAAGGCGTGGCCCGGGTCGGCGTGCAGTTCGCGATCGATGCGGACGGCATTCTCCAAGTGCTCGCGCGCGATATCAAAACCGGCCGCGAGGAGATTCTTAGCCTAACGAGTGCGGTCGATGTCTCGGACGAAGCGGTCGAGGCGATGATTGCCGATTCGCTCGAGCACGCCTTCGAAGACATGAGCGAACGCGTCTGGACGGAGACGCGGCTGAAATCGGAGGAGATGCTCGCCGCGGTGGAGCGGGCCTTCGTCCAGGCGGGTGGGCTCATTCCCGCGGACGAGCGGAAGCGGATCGAGGAAAAGGCGAACGCTGTGCGGGCCGCGCTGCAGGCTCATGAAACGCCGCGTCTGAAGGAAGCGAACGCCGCGCTCGACGACGCCACGCAGGAACTGGCGGCCCTTATTGTGGAGCAGGCGATGTCCGCGCGGGCGACTCGTTAGGCGCAGGCGTGCTCTGGCGGCGAGCCGCGATCTCTTCGAGCAGGTGTTTCTCTTCCGGGAAAATCCGGGCAGCTTTCGCGAGCTTCATATAATCGTCCGCCGGTCCGGTCTGGTTGTCGTCGTCGAGCAGCAGCGCGGCGTAAACCGCGGCATGCGGATCTTTCAGCTGATCAGGCGGGAGCTTTTTCAAGACATCGAGACCGGCCGGCGTGTGGCCGCTGGTGTAAAGGGCGAAGGCATAAGTGACCGCGGCCGCGGTGTCGTTAGGCGCTTTCTGATAGGTTTGGGCGGCGAGTTGCTGGCCTTCGGCGGTGTTGCGATCGAGGAGCAGGGCGAGCCGCGCGGCCTGGGCGGCGAGGCCGATTTCGTCGGGCGAACTTTCGTGCAGCCGCTGCGCGATCAGCCGGAGATTGGGGAGGTCATTGTTCTGTCGGTAGATCTTATAGAGTTCGTCGAGCGCTTCGCGTCGCGTCGCAGATACTTGCGCGGCTCTCAGCCAGAGTTGCTCGGCTTCCTGGCTCATTTTCCAAGTGGACGCGAGACGGGCGAGGGTGACTTCGCGCTCCGGGTGATCAGCGGCCGCGTGCTCGGCCGCCTGCCAGAGCGCATCGGACTCGGCGTCCGCGGCCGCGTGCCGCGTTTCCTTCACCGCATACGCCTGATAGGCGAGTCGCAGGTAATCGTCGCCGCCCCACGACCCGCTGCGGGTCCAGCGTTTCAGGCGCGAGAAATTTTTCGTCGCGGCGAGGGACTGCGCGAGCGCGATCACCGTCGGCGGGGCACTCGTTAGGCTGGCGGGCAGTTTCTCGGACCACTTTAACGCTTCGCTTGCAAGGTCGTTCGCGTTCATCCAGTCCACGAGCTTTGCCAAGTCCTGGCCATTGCGCGCCGCGACCGGTTTCACTTTGCTCAGGAGGGCATCGAATTTCTTCGGGCTCAATTTACGATAGAGCTCGAGGCAAAGGAGGTAATCGCTGAAGGTGACCTGCTGACTCATTTGCAGGTCCTGGGCGAGCGCTTCGGCGGCGGGCATCTCGTTTTGCCGGAGCGCGTATTCGAGCAGGGCGCGCAGAGCGGGAGTGCGAAATTGCGCGACCTTGCTCAGGCGTTCGAGTTGGTTGCGCGCGGCGGCGCTCTTCGCCGGATCGGGCGAACTGGTCTGGAGCACGGCGAGATTAAATTGATAGGTGTCATTCTTCGGTTCCTGCGCGACCGCGGCGGCGAAGTGTCGTTCTTCTTCGGCCGTGTTCCCTTGCGCGCGGGAAAGCCAGCCAGCTACGACCTGATAGGCGGCTTTTTCCCGGTCGATGTCCGGCACTTTCGCGAGCGCGGCGCGGGTTACGTCCAGTTGCCCAAAACGCAGCGCCGCGGAAGCGAGGTTTAGCTGGCTCTCCAGCGAAGGCGCGAGCCGCGCCACCTGCGCGCGCCACGCGACCGTCTCGGTGCGATTCTGGCGCTCGGTCGCCTCCGCGAGCACGCGGCTCGCCTCCACGGAATTGCCGTCGAGCGCGATCGCCTTGCGCGCATCCTGCTCGGCGGCAGCAGCGTCGCCTTGGTCCAAGAACCCGTTGGCCTGGCGCAGCAGGCGCGCTTCGCGCCAGCGATTCCAGCCTTTGCTCGCGGTCGAGTAACCAAAAAGCCCGAACGCAAAGCCAACGAGCACACCCAGCGTGATCACCAGCCCGGCGCGCACCTGGATATTGCGCAGGCGTGATTCGCGGTGGCGGCGTTTCCGGCGAACGCGCTTGGTGGTGGTGGGCATGAAGAGATGATTTCCTAAGGGGCCCCGGGCCGGTTGGCAACCGGGGAAGCAGCCGGCGCCGCGCCGGGATCGTGGGCTCCGCGCCTAACGAGCCGGCTCGGACTCGGCGTCGTGCACGACCGAGGATTCTTCGATGTTCTCCATCACTTCCTCGCGCAGCCGCGCGCCCCAGACATAGCGCGCCAGTAACACTTTCAGCGTCGCGGTCAGCGGAATGGCAAGGAGCGGCCCGAGCAGACCGCCGATGAGCAGACCCCAGATAAAAATCGACACGATCACGGTCATCGGGTGGAGCCCCACGGAGTTGCCCACGATCCGCGGCGCGTAGAAGAGGCCCTCGAGGTTTTGCACCGCGAGGAAAATCATCGTGATCCAAAATGGATGCCACCAGTCACCCCATTGGGCCGCGGCGATGATGAATGCCGGGATCCAGCAGAGGATGATCCCAAGATAGGGAATCATCGTCAGCGGGACCACGATCAAGCCGATCAGCGGCCCGAAGTTTAAACCGTAGATCGTGAGCGCGGTCCCGATGAGCAGGCCATCCACCAGGCAAACGAGAAGCTGCCCGCGGAAGTAGGCGATGACGTAACTGTTGATCTGGGCCAGCGTGGTCGCGACTTCGTCTTTTAAAGGGGAGGCGCGCAAAGGCAGATATTCGCGCCACCGCCGTTCGATGGCCGGCCGTTCCTTGAGCAGGAAAAAGGCATAGATCGGCACCATCACCAGGCTAAGAAGAAAGCCGGTAATGCCGAGAAAGCCGCCGACGCTGCTCTTGATCAGCAGCCAAAGTTTGGCAATCAGATCGGGTAACTGTTTCTCCAGCACGGGTAACTGTTTCTGTACCCAATCCTGGATGTGCTGCCGGTCCGCGGAACTAAGTTTCGTCGGGCTTGGGCCAATGACTTCCCCGGAACCGGGCGAAGGGAACGGCGTCGGGGTTGGCGTGACTGTAGGACTGGTCGGCGAAGGAGTAGGGCCGGCGAGGAGCCAGTTCACGAGACCGGAATGCCCCGTATGCTCGCCGAGGCCGAAGGTGTCCTCATAGCGATACATCATGTCGACCACGCGATCGCGGACATGCACCGTGAAACTGGGAAGCTGCCGCGCGAGGCTGGCGCTTTGCACCGAGATCAACGGCACGATCCACGCGATCAAGCCGCCGAGGGCAATGAAGACGATGGTGAAGATCAGGAGCACTGCCTTGGTGCGCCCAAACCCGCGGTTAGCCAGATAGGTGACTAACGGGTCGAGGAGATAGGCAATGATAACGCCAATCGCGACCGGGATCAGAATCGGTTGGAGGAAAGCAATAACGCCGGCGCCAAGCCAGACGACGGTGCCGACAATCCCGAAAAGAACGACGACGAAAATCGCAGTGAGCGAAGCCCACATCGTCTTGCGCTGCCATTGGGTAGGATAAGTCTTCACGGGGTCGGAGAACCGGCGGGAGCAACCGGGGGCGCGCTTGTTTTAGTAGCTTCGATCTTTTCCGCGAGCTTTTTGTTCGCTGGATCGAGGGCGAGGCTTTTTTGCCAGGCCTCGACGGCCTTCGGCAGCTGGTTTAATCTCTGGTAAGTGTCCCCAAGATGCTCGAAGACCGTTGGGTCCTCGGTCTTTAGGGACTGCACGGCGTTCAACAACTCGGCCAAAGCCTGCTCGTATCTGCCGCGGCGAAAGTCGAGCCAGCCCAGACTGTCGAGATAGGCGCCGTTTTCCGGATCGGTGGCGAGGGCTTTCTTGATGTAACTCTCGGCTTCCTCCAGATGAGTGCCCTGATCAGCCCACATGAAGCCGAGATAGTTAGCCGCTTCTGCTTCTTCACCGGGATCGAGTTGCATGGACTGCTTGAATAAGTCAGCGGCTTTCTCATAGAGACCCGCCCGTTCCGCCGCGGCGCCGTATTCGAAATAGAAGCGCCCATTCGCCATCCTGGGACCCCTGGGCTTCGTCTTCGTGCAGCGCTTCCTCGAAGGTGGCGACGGCTCGCTGATAGTCCTTGGTCTCGCGCAGGGCGACGGCGAGGAGATAGGTGATCTGTGGCGCGGTCGGGAAATGCCGGCGCGCCTCCTGGAGTAACTTCACCGCGCGATCGTTCTCGCGCAGCCGGCTAAGATAAAGTTCCCCGAGGTGGAGATAGTTCTCGGGCTGGGCGGCGTTAATGAGCAGGCTTTGCTCGTAACTGGCCGCCGCCTTGGCGAACTCAGCCTTTGCTTCCTTGAGTTTCTTATCCTTTAGGAGCGCGACGGCATCTTCTTCCAGCACCTTCCCGAGTAACTGGTAAGGCTGATACTGCTCCGGGTGTTGCTGGATGATTTCCTGCAACATCTGGATCGCCTTGCCGCGCTGGTTCGTGAGGATAAAGCCGGTGGCCAGTTTTTCCCGCGCGCCGGAATCGTTAGGCTGGAGTTCGAGCACCCGCAGATAAAGCGGAATTGCTTCCTTGATCTGCTGCGAGGCGGCGAAGTAATCCGCGGCGTCCTTCAGCACGGAAGCATCGCCGGGCGCGAGGTCGAGCGCCTTGTGGAAAACCTGGTTCACCTTTTCCAGCTCGGACGGTTTTGGCGCTGCGTCCGGTTGCGCGATGAGCGCGAGATAGAGTTTGCCGAGCCGGGTCCAGAACGAAGGGTCGTTGGTTTCGACCGTCGCGGCCCGGTCGAGGGTTTGCAGCGCCGCCTTGCGGTCACCGGCGGAGAGCTGCACTTCGCAAAGGCGCTGATAGCCGTCCATGTCGGTCGGTGCGAGCGCGATCGCCTGCCGCGCATAACGAATCGCCGGTTCCGGCTTCTTCAGATACTTCGCATAGATATAGGCGAGTTGGAGGAAAGGCTCGGGATCTTTCGGCTGCGCCTTGACCGCATCCTTCAGGATATCGATCGCACGCGGATAATCGCCCTGGCCGGTGAGGAGAAAGGCAACCCGCGTCGCGAGATCGACTTCGCCGGGATCGACGTTGAGGACTTTCTCGAACGCGGCCAGCGCCTTTTCGCTTTCGCCGTTCTCCTGCAGATCGAGCGCCTCGACGTAGGCGGCGAGGGCCTGGGCTTTGCGTTCGCCGTCATACTGGAGTGCCAGGTCTTTTGGCGGATGCAACACGAGCGAGTCATCCTGCCCGGCCGCTTTCGGGACAGGCGTCGCGCGGTGTTGCGCGACCGGCCGCGCGACGGCGAGGGAGGCACAGAAACACCCGGTCGCGAGCAGACCGGCGACCTGCTTGATCCTGCTCGGCCTTCGCTTCATCGGCGAAAGATTAGGAGCGCAGACGAAAGGGCGCAAACCGCCCGGGATGGGCGAAAAGGGCTTGGCCTAACGAACCTGGCTGAACTACGACTTGTAACGCAAGCGCTTCTTGTGGCGGTTTTCTTTCATCCGCTTGCGGCGCTTGTGTTTGGAGATTTTTGCTTTTCGTCGTTTTTTCAGCGAGCCCATAGGGAAGATTTCAGTGATGCCGATTTCGGAGTGCCGAAGATCAGCATCAGAAACCAAAACCGTGACCAAACCCGGTCACAGAGGAGCGAAGGTAAATTGATCGGCGCGCTTGGCAACTGATTTCGCCCACCTGCCGACTCCTGATCCTGCTCGTGCTCGTAATCGTGCTCAGTCGTGGGGGATCGGCGGAAGAATTAAGAGCAGGATTAGGAGGAACCAAGGGCCACGGTGAGTTGCGCGACGTGTTCGTCCGGCTTCACTTTGCGCAGGATCGATTTGATCCGCCCCTCGGCGTCGATCACAAACGTGGTCCGTTCCGCGCCCATGTATTTCTTGCCGTACATGCTTTTCTCCACCCAGACGCCGTAATCGCTGACGATCTTTTTCTCCGGATCGGAGAGGAGCGGAAAGGGGAGTTGGTATTTCGTGATGAACTTCTGGTGGCTCTTCTCCGGGTCGATGCTGACGCCGAAGAGTTCGGCTCGTTTCTCGAAATCGCTCCAGGCATCGCGCAGACCGCAGGCCTGCGTCGTGCAGCCGGGCGTGTCGTCTTTCGGGTAGAAATAGAGCACGACCGGCCGACCGCGGAGCTGCTGGAGGCTCACGATTTTGCCGTCGCCATATTCGCCGCCGACCGCGGTGGCCGTGAAATTCGGAGCTGGATCGCCCGGCTGAAGAGGTGTCGTCATTTCTCGAAGATAATGATGAGAACACCGACCAGGCACAAGAGCGCCCCGATCACGCCGCTCTCGTATTTCTCGAACGAGCGGAGCTTGATCTGCTCGATCCCGGCGAGCGCGAGCAACGTGAAAACCACCATGCCGGCGACAGTCGCCACCGACAAGATCACCGTGAGCAGGGCGAAGCCGCTCCAGCCGTAGCGCACCCCGGAGACATAAACGGGAATGAACGCCTCGCAGGGCGAAAAGGTGAGCAACGCGAGCAGGCTCACGATCGCCGCGAAATCGGAAGGCGCGCGCACCGCGATCTCGTTTCCATCATGATCGTGCTCGTGGCCATGGTCATGGCCGCGGAACAAATGCAGATGCGTATGTGTGTGTCCGGTTAGTTGCCTAACGAGATAAAACAGCCCGAACAAAATCAGCGCCCCGCCCGCGACCCGCGGGAACCAAACCCCGATGCGCGCGCTCAAGGCGATGCCGAGCCAGGCCACGAGGAGGCCGAGCAGCGCGGTGAAGAGCACATGCCCGCTGCCCGCGAGCGCGGTGATCGCCACCGTCTTCGACCGGCTCCAGCGTTGCGCCCGCGCGGTCAGGACAAAGGGCAGCCAATGAGTGGGAATGGCCGCGTGAAAAAAAGCGATTCCGAATCCCGTAATCGCAATCGTAGTGAGAACGGAATCGTTCATCGGAGATAATCGGGCTGCAGGGATTTGAACCCTGGACCTCCTGCACCCGAGACAGGCGCTCTACCAAGCTGAGCCACAGCCCGAAGTCCGCGCCGCGTGGAGTTGCCCCCGCGCTGCGCACGGCCTATTTCGCGCACTTCCCGGCAGATGGCAAATGAACAAAACCGCAGGGACGAAATGGGGAAGGGATAGAATCAGGAAAGCAGGAAAACGAGGGGCGAAGACCTCCTCAGAAAGGGCGCGAAAATTACCGCGCTGCGCTTCTTTCCTGATTTTCTGGTTTCCAAATTCCCCCCTTCCTCCTGCTTTCTTGCTTTCCTGATTCCTCCTGGTCGCGCGCGCCGGCCGTGAACAAATTCGTTGACATCTCCGTCCCGGCACGAAATATCCAAATCCACTTTTCCTCGTCGATGCTCACGCCGCTTCCCACTCCTTCCGCCCTCACGAATGGGGGCGATTCAATTCTGCAGTTTTCTGCGAATCCAGCGGCGAGCGTTCGCTCCTTGAAGAATATGACTGCCCAACTCCTGCAAGACGCCACCAAAGTGATCCCCAATCAGCAACTCCTGATCAACGTCGTCTCCAAGCGCGTTCGGCAGCTCGGCATTGGCCATCGCCCGCTGGTCGAAGCCACCATTAAATCCTCCCTTACCGACATCGCCCTGCAGGAAATCATTGCTGGCAAACTCACCTTCGAAGAGGTGCCCGCCGAGCCCGCCAAGGCCTAGCGGTTACCGCGTGCAGGGCCGCGCCATCCATGCCCGCTGAGACGATTCTCAACCGCAAAGCGATGCGGGATTTCCACATCCTCGAGCGCTTCGAGGCCGGGGTGGAACTGAAAGGCAGCGAGGTCAAATCGATCCGCGCCGGCAAAGCCAACATCGGCGACGCCTTCGCCCGGATCGAGAAAGGCGAAGCCTTCCTCTACGGGTGCGACATCCAGCCCTACGCCCAGGCGAGCCACGAATTGCCCGCTACGAAACGGGTCCGCAAGCTCCTGCTCCACCGTCGCGAAATCGACAAACTTTACGGCCTCACGAACATCGCCGGCCGCACCCTGACCATCCTGAAGCTTTATTGGAAGAACGGCCGGATCAAAGCCGAGATCGGCGTCGCCCAGGGCAAGGAAGCGCACGACAAACGCCAGGACCTGAAAAAGCGCGCGACCGATCGCGAGACCGCGCGCGAAGTGGCACGCTTCAACCGCAAACACGGCTAGCGCGCAACCGCGCAAAGCGAGCGGACCGCAACCACAGTCATCCTGAGCGAAGCCGAAGGATCCCGCCGGGCATTCCCTCAGCCCCGCATCGCGCAAAAGCGAAAACCGCACGACACCTTCCCAGCAACTCTGCGGGCTTCCTCGACTCGCTTGCGCTCCGCTCGGAATGGCGCCGGGTTCGACCCCAGCTCCAGTTTTCGCCTCCCGCACCAGCGGCGGACAAGTTGCCACTTGTCACCGGTCGCTTGTGATTCTTATTCCTCTCCTCGCATGTCTCCGCTTCTCGTCATCTTCTTCACCGTCTTCATCGACATGGTGGGCTTCGGCATCGTCATCCCGGTGCTCCCGCTATACGCCGAGCATTTCCACGCCACCCCGGTGCAGATCGGCTGGCTCACCGGCATCTACTCGGGGATGCAGATCATCTTCACGCCATTGTTAGGCCGACTCTCCGATCGGGTCGGGCGGCGGCCGGTTTTGATCGTTAGTCTTATCGGCACCGCGATTGGTTTCCTCGTGATGGGCTGGGCCGGATCGCTTACGCTCCTCTTCGTCGCGCGCATCATCGACGGCGCGACCGGCGGGAACATCTCCACCGCACAGGCTTACATCGCCGACGTCAGCACGCCGGAAAATCGCTCGCGCTCAATGGGCCTGATCGGCGCGGCCTTCGGGCTCGGCTTCACCTTCGGTCCGATGATCGGTGGAATCCTGAGCAAGATTTCGTATGGCGCGCCGTTCTATTTCGCGGCTGCGCTCGCAGCGATCAACGTCGTGCTCCTTTACTTCATTTTGCCGGAAAGCCTTTCCAAGGAATACCGCTCGCAGCCGCACGCGCGACCGAAGCTCGCAGAGGTTTTCCATCATGGTCATGGCCGACTCTTCGGGACGATCGTGGTTACCTATTTTTTCACGATCACCGGGTTCGCGATCATGACGACGCTCTTCGCGCTGCTCACGGAAAAGCGCTTCGGCTACGACGCGCGGCAGACCGGTTACATTTTTGGTTTTATCGGCATCATCAGCGTGATCCTGCAGGGCGGATTGATTGGCCGGCTGGTGAAAATGTTCGGCGAAACCGCGCTCGCGCGTACCGGCCTGATCTTTCTCGCGGTCTCGATGGTCTGCCTCCCGCTCGTGCACACGCTCGGGCTTCTCCTTGCGGTCTGCGCGATGATTGCGATCGCGAACGGTCTCGTGAATCCCACCCTCAACGGGCTCGCCTCGCAGATGATCGATCGCAGCTGGCAGGGCCGCGCGATGGGCCTGATGCAATCCGCCGGGAGCGTCGGCCGGCTCGTCGGGCCATTGTTAGGCGGCTGGCTTTTGATGTTCGATCTCAGCCGGCCGCTCAGCCATTATGCGCGCACTCCGCTCTTCGCCAGCGCCGCGCTTCTGCTCGTGGCCTTTGCGCTTGCGCTCAGTTTCCGCAAGCCCCCTAACGACAAGCAGCCGCCGGTGTCGGTCGCGCCCGCGACCGTGTAGCGCGGGTCTCCGACCCGCGTCGCGTGGGATCGCCAAGAATTGAAAACGCGGGTCGGAGACCCGCGCTACATTCTCCGATGAAGCGCGCACTTTTTCTCACTCTCGGCGGGATCGGACTCGGCACCTGGGCGGTCTCGCGGATGGTCCGGAGCAGCTGGAGTTTCGCGGGAAAATCGGTACTGATTACCGGTGGTTCACGCGGTCTCGGACTCACGATCGCGCGCCAGATCGCCGCGGAAGGCGGTCGGCTCGCGTTGCTCGCGCGCGATGAGGACGAACTCCAACGCGCTTGCGCCGAGCTCCGCGAACTCGGCGGCGAAGCCTTTGCCGTGCCTTGCGATTTGCTCGACCGCGGCCAGTCGTTAGGCGCGATCGAGAGCGTGGTCGACCACTACGGCGCGCTCGACGTGCTGATCAACAACGCCGGGATCATCGAGGTCGGCCCGCTCGACAACATGCGGCGCGGCGATTTCGAGAAAGCGATGGGCCTGCACTTCTGGGCGCCGTTCAATCTGATCCAGCAGGTGATCCCGCACATGCGCCGCGCGGGCGGCGGCCGGATCGTCAACATTTCCTCGATCGGCGGCAAAGTGGCCGTGCCGCACATGGGGCCGTACAGCATGAGCAAGTTCGCGCTCGTCGGGCTCTCGGATGCCTTCCGCTCCGAGCTCGCGCGCGACGGCATCCACGTCACCACCGTCACTCCGGGGATGATGCGCACGGGCTCGCAGGTCCACGCGAAGTTCAAGGGCAACCACGGCGCGGAATTCACCTGGTTTTCGCTCTCGACGACGCTGCCGTTCGTCGCGGTGGACGCCGAACGCGCGGCCGCGAAAATCGTCAGCGCCTGTCGCCGCGGCCAGTCGTCGCTCATCATCGGATTGCCGGCGCGGCTCGGCATTATCGGTAACGCGCTTTTTCCCAGCCTCACCGGCGAGCTGATGAAAATGGCCAGCCGCTTCCTGCCCGCTTCGGTCGGGGTGGAAGGCGACGAGCTAAAATCCGGGGCCGAGGCGCGCGCGGAAAGCGTCCTCCCGGATTGGGTGACTCGTCTCGGCGCCCGCGCCAGCGCACAGCACAACGAAGCCTAACGCCTAACGAGTCGGCACCGCGATCGCGTAGGTGATGAAGCAGCAGATCACCACCATCAGCGACATCGCGAGGAGAAAGATCGCGTCGGCGACCCGTTCCAGCCGCTGCATCCGTGCGCGCTTTCGAGCGCGGATCGCTCCGTAGGCCAGGATGCAGGTGAGAAGGAAGAGCAGCGCGTCAGCCGCCAGTAAATCATCGGCCAGCGTATCCTTCCGGCCGAAGGTGATGACTACCCGGATCAGCCCGATCACGGTAAGGCAAACGCCAACCATCCCGGCGGAGACGGTGAAGAGGTGAACGCAGAGCTCGTCCTGCAAGCGATTCGATTCCATGCGCGAAATCTGGCCCGTCCGCGCCGTGCTTCACCTGTTAAATATGGCGCCCGAGCCTTGAGGGCCCTTGTGCGCCGGCGCCTCTTTCCGTATACCGACCCGATGGTTTCACTGCTTCGATATCTCAGCGTCCTTGGTCTGCTCGGCGGTCCTCTATTTTCGCACTCGTTAGGCGCGCAGACTCCCGCTCCGACTCCGGAGCCGGTGATCGCGCTCAAGGCCACCCATCTCTTCGACGGCAAATCGAAAACGCTCCTCCCGAACGGCGTCGTCCTGGTGCAGGGAAAGAAGATCCTCGACGCGGGCAGCAACCTCGCCGTGCCTAACGGAGCCCAGGTGATCGACCTCGGCGATGCCACGCTCTCGCCCGGCTTCATCGACGCGCACACCCATCTCACATTGGATTTTTTCTCCGCCCCCTATAACGACCTTCGCTTGCGCGATCTCCAGGAGAACGCGGCGACGAAAGCCCTGAAGTCGATCCCGAACGCGCGCGCCACGATCGAGGCTGGGTTCACCACCGTGCGCGATGTGGGGAGCGAAGAGTTCATCGATGTCGCGCTGCGCGACGCGATCGCGCGCGGCCTGGTTGAAGGTCCGCGGATGCTCGTCGCGACCAACGGGATCGGTGCGACCGGCGGGCACTTCGATCATTCGAACGGATTTCGCGATGAACTTTTTGGACGGCAGATGGATTACACCAATGGCATCGCCGACGGCCCAGAAGAGATCCGCAAAGCTGTGCGCTACGAGGTGAAGAACGGCGCCGACGTGATCAAGGCCGCGGTCTCCGGCGGTGTGCTTTCGCTCACCGACGAGGTCGACGTTCCGCAGTTTTCACCCGAGGAAATGAAAGCGCTGGTCGAGGAATCCCATCGTTTGCGCAAGAAGGTCGCGGTCCATTGCCATGGCGACACCGCCGCGCGCGACGCCATCAATGCCGGCGTCGACTCGATCGAGCACGGCTCGTTTTTGAAACCGGAGACGCTCCAGTTGATGAAACAGAAAGGCGTCTATCTCACGCCGACCCTGCTCGCGTCGGATTGGATTCTCCCGAAGATCGAGAGCTATCCGCCGGCGGTGCAGGAGAAGGCGCGCGCCGCGATCGCCGCCCGCACCGAGATGTTCAAGAATGCGGTGAAGATCGGCGTAAATATTTCCTTCGGCACCGACGCCGGCGTTTTCCCGCATGGGCTGAACGCGAAGGAATTCGTGCTCATGACCGAGCTCGGGATGAAGCCGATCGACGCGCTGCTCAGCGCCACTTCGGTTGACGCGGACTTGTTAGGCATCAGCGCCAAGGTCGGCACCTTGGAAAAAGGGAAGCTCGCCGACGTAATCGCGCTACCGGGCGATCCGACCAGCGATATCAGCGCGACGCAGCGGGTCGCGTTCGTGATGAAGGAAGGCAAAGTGTTGAAGAACGACGCGCAGAAGTGAACCGGCCTTAAGGAGAAACAGATGCTTATGAGATTCGAAAATCAGGTGGCCGTGGTGACCGGAGCGGGCAGGGGAATCGGGCGCGCGATTGCGTTGCGTCTCGCCAAAGAAGGCGCGCGCGTCGCTTCGGTCAGCCGCAGCGTCGAGACTTCGCAGAGCACCGCGGACGAAATCAACGCCGCGCATCCCGACGCCGCGAAAGCCTACGCCGTCGACGTCGCCGATCACGCCTCCGTGCAGGAGACGGCGGCGAAAATTCTCACCGATTTCGGCCGCGTCGACGTGCTCGTGAACAACGCCGGCGTCACCCGCGACGGCCTGAGCATGCGGATGTCGATGGACGATTGGGATCTCGTGATGAACACGAACCTGCGCGGCGCGTTCAGCTTTATCCAGGCCGTCATGCGCCCGATGATCAAGCAGCGCAGCGGGCGGATCATCAACATCAGCTCCATCGCCGGGCTCACCGGCAACGCCGGTCAGGCGAACTACGCAGCGAGCAAGGCTGGGCTTATTGGCCTCACGAAAACGCTCGCGCGCGAGCTCGCCAGCCGCGGGATCACGGTGAACGTGGTCGCGCCCGGTTTCGTCGTCACCGACATGACCGATGTGCTGCCGGACCAGATCAAGGAAGCAGTCCTCGGGAAAATCCCGCTCGGCAAATTTGGCGAAGGCGCCGACATCGCCGCCGCGGTCGCCTTTCTCGCCGCGCCCGAGGCAAAGTACATCACCGGCCAGGTGCTCACGGTCGATGGCGGGATGGTGATGTAACGGTGCCGCCTGGCCCCTTCTAAGCCACTCCCCGTTACTTGCTCTTAAGCCCGTCGCGGAAAGCAATCGATTCCAGCTCCACCCGGACCGCTTCCTCGATCGGGATCACCGGACGCGCTTCAAATACAAACGCCGGCAGCATCGAGCAAAACTTGTGCACCGCGGCCGGGTCATCGCACTCGAGAAGCATGTATCCGCCCCAGTCGCCCACTCGAATCACGAAGGACTCGATCTGAAAGTTCCCTGGGGCCTTCCATTGCGTGAACACCTCCAGAATCCGCTTCTGGGCGTTTTCATATTCCATCGCTGATCCTTGCGGACGTTCTGTCCAGGTGAGCATGTATTTCATAGCTATATCTCCTTGCAGGCTGGATTTCAAAGTTAGACCCGCGACCCGGACCTAACGAGAAAAAAGATCAGCGGCGATGGGGGAATGCGCAACAGGGGACGAACCATGATGATGTCCCTCTGGGAATCGCTGCCCAAAGTGAACACCTGTTCGCCCACTTCCACGAAGCCGAACTTTCGATAGAACGCGATAGCCCTGGGATTGCGTTCCCACACCCCGAGCCAGGCCACGTCGGAATTCCGACTCTTCATTTCCTCGAGGCAGGCTGCCATCAACTCCGCTGCGATGCCTCTGCCGTGCCACGACCTCGTCACATAGAGCCTTTGGATTTCTCCCGGCCTTTCCGCCGTGACGCACTCCGGCGCCACGGCCCAGCGGAGCTGCGCGAACGCGACCAGGTTCTCCTCCTCTTCACAGACCAGGGTGACCATCTCGCGGTCCGAGATCTCCGCGGATTGCACCGCTTCGCCATAGCTAGCCTGGCAATGGGCAGTCATGTTTTCGACCGTATTCACACTCTCGAAAGTGTCGCGGAAAGTTTCCTCGGCCAGGATGGCCAGCCTTTGCGCATCGGAGGATTGGGCGGGTCGAATGAAGGGCACAGTTGTCTCAGGAATACCTAACGAGAATAAGATCAGCTACCGCTCGCGCGAACGAATCACCGCGCGTGTCGGCAGGTTGGAAAGTTTGCGCCCTGGAAATCCTGAGTGCACGCCCTCCGGTGGTTGGCTGGATCGCCTCGTCAGCTCTCTTCGGATGCATCATCGGGCGGAAGCAAACCTGAGCGAAGCGCCCCGCAATGCCAACACGAATCAAACGTGGGCGGGAACTTCCTCGCCGCGCTGTCCTCGGCGCCAGTCCTGCGCACGCTCCAACCGCTCGTGTTGCCCGCCTCATCCTTCCGCTTTGTTCCTTCCCGAACCTTGTTTTCGGGGCCCTTCCGTTTGATCGTTGCTCCATGAGCATGGAAAAAGCGACTTTTGGGGCGGGCTGTTTCTGGGGAGTGGAGGAAATGTTTCGGAATATCCCCGGGGTGTCATCGGCGGTGAGCGGCTATGCGGGCGGGACGACGGCGAACCCGACCTACGAGCAGGTCTGCAGCAGCGCGACGGGTCACGCGGAAGTGGTGGAGGTCGAGTTCGACCCGGCGGTGGTGAGCTACGGGAAGCTGCTCGATACCTTCTGGGCAAATCATGATCCGACGACGCGCAATCGCCAGGGCCCGGATGTCGGCTCGCAATATCGCTCGGTGGTATTTTACCATTCGCCGGAGCAGAAGGCCGCGGCGGAAGCGAAGCTGGCTGAACTGGAGCAGGGAGGGAAATTTCGCCGGCCGATCGTGACGCAGATCGAAGCGGCCCCGGCATTTTATCGCGCGGAGGAGTATCACCAGGAATACCTGCGGAAGCATGGGCGGACGCACTGCGCGATCTAGCGCGTGTCGCACACTTCGTTGTCACCGGGCGCGGGATCAGCGCGTCGAGGCGCGGGCTTTGAGCACTCCTTCATTTAAGGCTTTGGATTTGGTGCGAACTTCGCTATTCGACAGGCGGATTTTTCTTCTCCCATGAAACCAAACGTCATTCGCACCACCAATTTCGTCTCCGACGCGGCGGAGTTCATCCTGAAGGAAGCGCGCGCGGCGCTGGCGGAACGGGGTGAATTTCGGATTGCGCTCTCGGGCGGGAACACGCCGCGGCCGATCTATGCGGAGTTCGCCCGGATCGGGCGCGAGCTGCCGTGGGAGAAGGTGCGCTTCACTTTTGGCGACGAACGCTGCGTGCCGCCTAACGACGAACAGAGCAACTACCGGATGGCGCGCGAGAGCCTCTTCGGGCCGGCCGCAATCCCTGACGGATCGATCCTGCGGATGCGCGGCGAGATCGATCCCCTGCTCGCCGCGCAGGAATATGAGGACCAGCTCAACTTGCTTGCGACGCAGCGGGGCGAGACGATTTACCGGCACGACCTGATGCTCCTCGGAATGGGCGATGACGGCCACACGGCGTCACTTTTTCCCGGCACGCTCGCGCTCGAGGAGCAGCGACGGCGGGTGATTTCGAATTTCGTGCCGAAGTTCGACACCTGGCGCCTAACGATGACGCTTCCGCTGCTCGATCAGTCGCGGCACGTCCTCTTCCTCGCGAGCGGCGCGAAGAATCGCGAACTGCTCGAGAAAGTGATCGGCGGCGATCGCGAATACCCGGCCGCCCGGGTGGAACCGGTCAGCGGCAACCTTACCTGGATCATCGGCGAAAGCGCCTAACGAGTGCAAAACGCGCGCACCGTTCTCGTCACCGGCTCGGCCGGACTGATCGGCTCGGAGACGGTGAAACGTTTCGCCGCCGAGGGCTACGCCGTGGTCGGGATCGACAACGACATGCGGCAGCGCTTCTTCGGCCCGGAAGCGTCGACCCAAAAAAGCCGCGATGAACTGATCGCGCACGTGCCCGGTTACGCGCATCGCGCGATCGACATCCGTGACGCCTCGGCGGTGAACGAAACCTTCGCGCAGTACGGCCGCGGATTGGCCGCGATCGTGCACACCGCGGCGCAGCCTTCGCACGATTGGGCGGCGCGCGATCCGCAGATGGATTTCACGGTGAACGCGAACGGCACGCTGAACCTGCTGGAAGCGGCGCGGAACTTCTGCCCGGAGACGCCGTTCGTTTTTACCTCCACGAACAAGGTCTACGGCGACACGCCGAACCGGCTGCCGCTCCGCGAGCTGGCGCTGCGCTGGGAGATCGAGCCCGGCCACGAATACGAGCCGGGCATTTCCGAGAACATGAGCATCGACCAGACGAAGCACTCGCTCTTCGGCGCGTCGAAGGTGGCGGCCGATGTGCTGGTGCAGGAATACGGCCGCTATTTCGGGATGCCAACGGCCTGTTTTCGCGGCGGTTGCCTGACGGGTCCGGCGCATGCCGGCACAGAGCTGCACGGATTCCTGAGCTACCTGATGAAGTGCACTGTGCTCGGCAAGCCGTATCGCGTTTTCGGCTACAAGGGGAAGCAGGTGCGCGACAACATTCACAGCTTCGACCTCGTGGAGGCTTTCGTCGCGTTCGTCAGGCAGCCGCGCGTCGCCGAGGTCTACAACATCGGCGGGAGCCGCCATTCGAATTGCTCGATGCTCGAGGCGATCGAGCTCTGCCAGGAAATCAGCGGGCGCAAACTTTCCTGGGAATACGTGGAGGATAACCGGATCGGCGATCACATCTGGTGGATCAGCGACGTGCGGAAATTCCGCGAGCATTATCCCGACTGGAATTTCCGCTACGGCCTGCGCGAGATTCTCGAAGAGATCCACGTGGCGGTCATCCCGAGCGGAGCGTAGCGGAGTCGAGGGATCCCGTGGGGTTTCTGGGAAGCCCGCAAATTCTGAGGCCTTTGGTTAAGGGGGGCGGCACGGCTGTTCCGCGGGATCCTTCGACTGCGCTTGCGCTCCGCTCAGGATGACGGAGTGCCTAACGAATTCGGTCCTGCTCGCCTTCGTCGGAAAGCGTCGGCTCGATCCGATCCGGGATCGCCCAGACGTGGACCATCACCGCGATCCAATAGATCGGGAGCAGGAAGAAACCGAAACCCGCGGTGCCGGTCGCGATCAGCAAGGCCAGCGCCACCGCCATCGGCGCGCCGACGAACATCAGGAGCATGCCGATCAGGCGATGCCCTTTGTAGATGTGACCCAACCCCGGCACGACGCTCAACATCACCGCGACCATGTCGCTGGCGGCGCCTTCCGCGGTGTTATAGAAGCCCCGCGCCTCGTTCGGCGTGGCGAAGGCTTCATCGGCAGAGGCGGCGGCGGGTGTGTCGGTGTATTCCACGGGATTTCCTTTTCGTTAGTCTGAGCTGCGTCCGCACGTTCTGCGGCGCGCGGGAGTTCGTCAAGATTCGGCGCGTGCAACTTTCGCCGTCCCCGGCCA
Organism: uncultured Verrucomicrobiae bacterium; assembly: GCA_963742845.1. Classification (GTDB taxonomy): domain Bacteria; phylum Verrucomicrobiota; class Verrucomicrobiia; order Chthoniobacterales; family UBA10450; genus Palsa-1392. Next base: position 102,363 of record CAVUNK010000010.1, read on the forward strand.
AAATGCCGCATGCCTGAGCTCGCCGAGATCGTTCGTTACGCCGATGAGTTGCTGCGAATTTCGGAAATCGAAGACTACGCGAACGCGCTCAACGGGCTGCAGCTCGAAAACGATCGGAGCGTGAAAAAGATCGGCGCGGCGGTGGACGCGTCGGGCGCGGTTTTTCAGATGGCGGTGGAGCGCGAGATCGATCTGCTGGTGGTGCACCACGGGCTTTTCTGGCAGGGCCTGCAGCCGCTCACCGGGCCGCTTTTTCGCGCAGTGAAGCTCGCGACCGCGAACAATCTCGCGCTCTACAGCGCGCATCTGCCGCTCGATTTTCATCCGACACTCGGGAATAACGCGCTTCTCGCCGCCGCGCTCGGCTTCGAAAAAACGCAGCCGTTTCTGCAAGTGAAGGGCCGGCCGCTCGGCCTGCGTGCGGAGACGGATCTGCGCCGCGACGAACTGCTCGCGAAACTCGAGGATTCGTTAGGCGGCGCGGTCCGTTGCATCGGCGCCGGGCCGATGGAGGTGAAGCGCCTCGGGCTCGTCACCGGCGGGGCGGGCGGGGAGATTTACCAGGCGGCGCGCGAAGGGATCGACAGCTACATCACGGGCGAAGCGCCGCACTGGGCGGCGGTGGCGGCGGAGGAACTGGGGATCAATCTTTTCCTCGGAGGGCATTATGCGACCGAGACTTTTGGGGTGAAAGCATTGGCCGCGAATCTCGCGGAACGCTTCGCGGTGCCGTGGGAATTCCTCGATCGGCCGACCGGTTTGTGAAGCGGACTCGTTAGGGGAATTTCATGATCGAGTTCGTGATCCTGCTCATCGCCGGGTTCGTGGTTTTCCTGCTCGTCGAGGTGCGGCGGCTGCGCGCGGAAGTCGATGAACTGCGGCAGCAACTCGTGGAACGGCAACACCGCGAAGCGCAGAGCGAAGCCCGGGCGCCTGACGAAGTGCCGCCTTCACCTTTGCTGCGGCCGCCGCCGGTTCCGGCGCCCGCGGAGGGACGAGCTTCCGCTCGTCCAGGACCTGCGGAAGCAGGTCCCTCCGTGGCCAGGCCGCCGCCGCCACCGAAGCCCGCGCCGATCGACTGGGAGCGTTTTCTTGGAGTGAAACTCTTCGCCTGGCTCGGCGGGCTCGCGCTTTTCCTCGGCGTGGTTTTTCTCGTGAAATATTCGTTCGAGAACAGTCTGATCACGCCGCTCGGGCGCGTCGTGATCGGGTTCACCGTCGGGCTGGGACTGCTCGCGACCGGCTGGTGGCTGGCCCGCGGACGCTATCGCACGACCGCGCAAAGTCTCTGCGCGACCGGCATCGTGATTCTCTACGCGAACATTTTTGCGGCCCATTCCTTCTACGGACTGATCAGCCTAACGACGGCATTTTTCGCGATGGCCGCGGTCACGATCGGCTCCTTCCTGCTCGCCGTGAACCTCGACGCGCAGGTGATCGTGATTCTCGGATTGTTAGGCGGCTTCCTCACGCCAGTGCTGCTCCCGAGCGGGGCGGATAATGCGCGCGCCCTGTTTCTTTACATCGCCCTGCTCGATCTCGGCGTGGCCGCGGTCGCGCTACGGAAGCGCTGGCTCTATCTCGTCCTGCTCGCGGCGCTCGGCACCGTGCTCACGCAATTTGGTTGGGCGTGGCACTTCTTTAACGCGAGCAAAGGTGCCGAAGCGCTCTGGATTTTTCCCGGCTTCGAGGCGCTTTTCCTCGCGCTCTTTTTCGGGCGCAGCCGGCGGGAATCGCCTAACGGATGGCTCGCGGCCGCCGTCGCGGTGGTAGGTTTCGCGGCGCTGCTTTTTGGTTTCTGGATTGCCACGGTCGACCAGCTCGCGCGGTTGCCTTTCTATTTTTTCGGGTTCGTTTTTCTCGCCGATGCCGGCCTGCTCGCGCTCCCGGTGCTCGGCCGGGTGCACCGGGTGGTGTCGTTAGGCGCGGGCGCGATTGCGTTCGTGCTCGTGGGGGGATGGATCGAGCTGTTTGCCCGGCAAAGCCCGCTGGTCGCCTCGCTCGGCGCGATCGTGATCTTCTCCCTGCTGCACGCGGCCACCGTGCCCGCCGCGGCCTGGCGCGGGCGATTTTTGCCGTTCACCGCCACCGGAACGCTCACGCCGTTTTTGCTCCTCATCCTGCTCATCGATCGCGTGCCGCTCTGGAATCCGACGCCGGTCTTCGCGGTTGCGCTCGCGCTCACCGCGGTGCTGCTGGGAGCGGCGATCGTGAAACGCGCCGATTGGCTGGCGGCAGCGGCATTGTTCGGCAGCGGACTGGTCGAGCTGAGCTGGCAGACGGTGCGTTTCTCGCCGGAGCAGGCTGGTCCCGCGCTGGTCTGCTACGGGCTGCTGCTCGTATGCTTTGTGGCGTTTCCGTTTTGCTCCGCGGAGAAGGAAAAGGCGTGGTCGTGGGCGATCAGCGCGCTGGCGCAGGCGGTGGCGTTTTGGTTTTTTGATCGGGCGATCGAGGCGGCGTTCCCGAACCACTGGATGGGGCTGCTCCCGGCGGCTTTTGTCGTGCCGGGCGCGCTCGGAATTTTCGCGCTGCGGAAAATTTATCACGCCGATCCGGCAACCGGCGATGCCCGGCTCGCCTGGCAGGGTGGGGCACTCCTGCTTTTCGTTAGTCTGGTGTTTCCGTTTCAGTTCGAGCGCGAATGGATCACCCTCGGCTGGGCCCTTGAAGGACTGGCTTTGCTCGCGCTGTTCCATCGGGTGCCGCATCGCGGACTGCGAGTCGCCGCCGTCCTCCTGCTTGCGGCGGCATTCGTTAGGCTGGCCTGCAACCCCGCCGTCTTCGAATACCACAAGCGCGCCGGGACCCTGATCTGGAACTGGTATCTCTACGCTTACGGGATCACCACGGCGTGCCTGCTCGGCGGCGCCGCGATCTTCGGCGCGCGCCGCGAGACGGTGCCAGAGCGAGTCGCGCCGGCATTCCTTTGCTCGTTAGGCACGATCCTCGCCTTCCTTCTCCTCAATCTGGAGATCGCCGATTATTTCTCGATCGGGCCGACGCTGACTTTTTCCTTTTCGGGAAATTTCGCGCGCGACATGACCTACTCGATCGCCTGGGCGCTCTTCGCGCTCGGGCTGATTTTAGCGGGCATGCGGATTCGGCAAAAAGCCGCGCGCTACGCCGGCGTCGCGCTCCTCGGGGTGACCCTGGCGAAGCTTTTCCTCCACGACTTGAACGACCTCGATCAACTTTATCGGATCGGGGCTTTCGTCGGCGTCGCGCTGATCCTGATCGCCGCTTCGTTTATTTATCAGCGCTTCCTTGCGCCGGAACGCGCCTAACGAATCTAACTGCTCTCTGCGAGGGGCGGCGACCGCGTGAAGGGCAACAGACAATCATTCGGCGATCAAACGCGTTTCCGGATAGGCCGCGCGCCAGCCGAACCAAAACGCTCGATGCGCTGGGAGCCGGTTCAGGCGTCTCCCTTTCGGGTCGATCAGGGCGGCTTCCGTGAGTTTCCAATCGATCCCGTCCTTGGTGGTGACTCCATCGGCGAGAGCCGCTCGAAGGTTTCGCCTCCCGATTCGTAAACCCGATTAGCGCCGGAGCGGTCAGTCAGGACGACATAATCAACCCCGCCCTGTTTGCCCTGGTAGATCGGCTGCCTGGCGAGGAATTCCTGGGAAATCGCAACCGGTTCCGTTGTCGGCGAGCCGAAACGCAGGGCCAGGACTTCCGCCTTGTTGCGCAGACGTGGGTCGGAGCCCGGGACGGTAAACATAAGCTCATCGGTCGCGAAATAGTCGTGGTAGGCCGCGCCTTCGGAATAGTCGCGCTCGAAACCGGTGGCGAGCGCGAGCACTTTGCTGTCCGGGTGCCGCCGGCGCCATTCACCCCAGGTGGTGGTGACGACCCAGAGCGGTTCGAGCTTCAGGCCTCGGCCCACGAGAGAGCCGACGACCGGCTCGCCTTCCAGGGTCGACCAAAGCGACTTGGTCGCGCGGTCGTACATCAATTTGTTGGAGCGATAAAGAAATCCGCTCGTCCCCAGTTCATAATGTTTCCCGCCGATCGTCGTGCGGTAGAGAATCATCGAGCCGCAAAGGGTGCAGTAAACGCCGTTGAATTCCTCGCCTGCGATCCGATCGCGCACCATTTCGTGCCAGGCCAGGATGCGTTTCGGGTAAGCGCGCGCCTCGCCTCGCACGCTCACGCCAAAGACGATGTCGGAGTCGGCCAAATAATCGGCGTCGGCGGCTTCGAGCATTTTAGGATGATCGAGCGGCGGGATGCCGTCGCGCAGGACTCCACCCCAGCGGATCTCATCGAGCCGGATGATCGCCTTGGGGTGACCACGAAAGTATTCCACAAACCGCGGATCGAGCGCCGAATACCAGGTCTCCTTGAAATCAGCATACCAGGAAGGCGGGGCGATGCTCTGCGACCACAACCAGCGATACCAGGCATTCGAGTCTGAGCCGTTCTTCTGGCCGGTTTTCTTTTCGAGTAGTTGGAAGATGCGGGTTTTGAGCGCCGGGTCGCCGATCAGGGGAGTCATCTCCAGAAGCGGCGCGGTGAGGCCGTTGCTCCAGTTCTGCTCAAGGCGCTCGAAGGCTTTCTCGCGCGTGCCTGCGTCGAGCAGTTTAAGGAATTGCGTGAGCGTGACGTCTTCAGCCGCCGCCGCGACCGGTGAGCAGAAACTCACGAGCAACCAGAAAAGCAGAACGGTGGCGCGGCGCTGCACGGTCATGAGAGCCCAGCCTGTCGCCGATATTCCGACGCTGCAAACGCCGGCGGACCGTCGGCGAAAGCGGATTAAGGAGACAGACTCTCCGTGTCATTCGCGGGGAGGCCTGAAGCGGGAGAAGCAAAACGCAGAATAATTCCCCTTTCACAAATCACGGCCCGTTGTTCCTTCTTCGCCATGTCTGGCCCAGGCGATCAACGCGTGAGCACGAAGGCCACGAGCATCGTCGGCCTGGCGGTGATGTGCAGCCGGCTGCTCGGGTTCGTCCGCGAGATGGTGATCGCCTCGCTCTTCGGCGCGTCGAAAAACATGGACGCGTTCCTGACCGCGTTCCGCGCGCCGAACATGTTGCGCGATCTCTTTGCCGAAGGGGCGCTCTCGACCGCGTTCGTGACCACTTTCTCGCGCCGGATCGCGACGGACGGGCGATCAATCGGCGTGGCAGCTCGCGAGCAAGGTGGCGACGCTGACGCTGGTTTTCATGAGCGGGATGACGCTGCTCGGGATTTACTTTTCGCCGTTTCTGATTCAGCAGTCCTCGCGCCCGGTTTTAACGCGGAGAAAGCCGCGCTCACCATCCAGCTCACGCGGATCATGTTTCCGTTCATCCTCCTGGTCTCGCTCGCGGCGCTGGTGATGGGAATGCTGAACGCGAAACATGTCTTCGGAATGCCGGCGATGGCGTCGAGCTTTTTCAATATCGGCTCGATCGTCGGCGGGGTGGCGCTCTGTTACTGGCTCGAGCCGCAGGCGGATTGGCGGCATCCGCATTTCGGCGAGCGCGGCCTGGTCGGGCTGGCGATCGGGACATTGTTAGGCGGTCTGCTCCAGTTGCTCGTGCAACTGCCGTCGGCTTCCCACGCCGGCTTTCGTTTTCGCTTCGACTTCAATTGGCGCGATCCGGGCGTGCGCACCATTCTCGTGCTGATGGGCCCGGCGACGATCGCGGCCAGCGCCGTGCAGGTAAATGTGGCGGTGAACAGCGGGTTCGCCTCGTCGTTAGGCAACGGGCCAATCACCTGGCTGAACATCGCGTTTCGCCTGATGCAGCTCCCGTTAGGGGTCTTCGGCGTGGCGGTGGCGACGGTCACCCTGCCGCTGATTTCGCGGAGCGCGGCGACGGGGAATATGCGGGAATTTCGCGGAGCGCTCGCGCACTCAATGCGGCTGGTGATGTTGCTCACAATCCCTTCTGCGATCGGGCTGATCATCCTCGCGGTGCCAGTGATCTCGGTGATTTATCAGCACGGACGATTCACCGCGGACTCGACGATGCGGACGGCGGAGGCGCTGCAGTTCTATGCGATCGGGCTGGCCGGCTACGCAGGTGTGAAGGTGCTCGCGCCGGCCTTTTACGCGCTCGATAAACGGCATCTGCCGATGCTCGTAAGTCTCCTCTCGATCGGGGTAAATTTTGCCCTGAACTGGTTTTTTACCTTTCACCTCGGGCTCGGTCATCGCGGGCTCGCGCTCTCCACCAGCTTCGTCGCGACCACGAATTTCCTGCTTCTCTATGTGATGATGCGGCGCTATGCCGGGAACCTCGAGACCGGTGCGATGCTGGTGTCGTTAGGCAAAATTGCCATCGCCGGCACGGTCCTTGGCGCGATCTGCTGGAGCGCGCAGCATTTCTTTTTCCCGGACGCCACCCGGCTGCCGGAATGGCAGCGCATTCTCGATGTCGCGGTGACGATCGCGCTCGGCGGCGCGGCATTTTTCGCAACCGCCTACCTGCTCGGGATCGCCGAACTGCGCGAGGTGGTCGCTTTGGTGCGGAAGCGTTTCGCGTAGCCGGGTCCGGGCCTTCGACGGAGGCGTGAGCGGCGATTGTTTCAGATTTGTTTCAAGTTGACGCACCGATTCAACCGACGCAGATAAAGCTCTAATTCTGCCCGGCGCCTAACATTCAACTGCCGGGAGGCCCTTCTATGCATATCTACGACGACGAAGTTTTCAAAATGGCCTGCGACCAGTTCCAGGTTATCGCCGATTATCTCGATATCCCGGTGAACGATCGCGACCGGCTGATGTATCCGAAGCGCGCGATGGCCGTGACCCTGCCGGTGCACATGGATGACGGGAGCACGAAGACTTTCCAGGGCTACCGGGTGCAGCATCATCTCACCCTCGGACCGACCAAGGGCGGCACCCGTTTCTCGCCCGATCTCTCGATGGGTGAAACCGCGGCGCTGGCGATGTGGATGAGCTGGAAATGCGCGCTGAACGACTTGCCCTACGGCGGGGCAAAAGGCGGCGTCGCCTGCGATCCGACGAAGCTCTCGCGCAACGAACTCGAGGCCGTCTCCCGCCGTTACATGCAGGAAATGATCCCGTTCGTCGGCCCGAATACCGACATCATGGGGCCCGACATGGGCACGAATGAGCAGGTGATGGCGTGGTTCATGGATACCTACTCGGTTTATCAGGGCTATTGCGTGAATGAGATCGTCACCGGCAAACCGGTCGCGGTCGGCGGCACGGAAGGCCGGCGCGAATCGACCGGCCGCGGCGTGGTCTATCTGATCGAGCGGGCGATGGACATGTTGAAGATGGACCCGGAGAAGAGCACCGCGATCATCCAGGGCTTCGGCAACGTCGGCTCGGTCGCCGCGCTGTCGTTAGGCTTGAAGACTGGCGTCAAGATCGTCGGGATCAGCGATCACACGGTGGCCCTCTACAATCCAAAGGGAATCGACGTGAGAGCGGCGGATCTGCACGTGCAGAAAAAGGGGAACCTCAGTTCCTTCGGCCAGGGTGATCGGATCGATCCGAACGAATTGCTCGAGATGGAATGCGACGTCCTCGCGCCGTGCGCGGTCGACCGCGTGATCAACGCCAAAAACGCCGCGAAGATCAAATGCCGCATCCTCGCCGAGGGCGCGAACGGTCCGACTACGCCCGAGGCCGACCTGATCCTGAACGGTCGCTGGGACGAAGTTTTCGTCATTCCCGACATTCTCTGCAACGCCGGCGGCGTGATCGTTTCCTACTTCGAATGGGTCCAGGGCTTGCAGGCCTTCATGTGGACGGAAACCGAAGTGACCGATAAACTTTTCCGCATCCTCGAGCGTTCGTTCACGCAGGTGATCAAGCGCGCGAAAGCCGACAAGGTCGCGCACCGGACCGCGGCGATGGCGATCGGGGTCGAGCGGGTGATGAAGGCCAAGGCGATGCGCGGCCTCTTCCCGTAATCGGGAATGAAATTTTCGCATCGCGAAGAAGAGCGCGACGGCCAGTTGCTCGACGTTCTGACCGACGAAGAACAGGGTCTGCGAATCATCGTCAGCCGGCTCGGGGCGGAACTCGTGAGCCTGGCGCGGCGCCGTGGCGACGGCGAGTGGATCGGTTTCCTGCACCGCGATAACGACCTCTCGAAAGCGGCGAGCGGGTGGGGGAATCACGCAACCGTGATGGGCTATTTCCTGCACCGCCTGAAAGACGGACACAGCCTTTATCGCGGCGAGGAAATTCGTGGCGGCACCCACAGTTTTCTGCGGCTGAAAATTTTCACCGATGTCTCAGCGGAGCTCGGGGCGGAAGAAGCAACGCTGACCTATCGGATTTCGCCTAACGATTTTGACCCGGTGGAATATCCGCTGAAAGTCTCCCTGACCTTGCGCTACACCCTGCGGGCTGGTGCGCTCGAAGTTGTTTTTCATTTCGAGAATCACGAGCCGGAGCTGACGGCGCATCTCGAGTTCGGTCTGCACCCCGGATTCGTGGCCGAGAGTTTTGAGAGTTTCCAGTTGGAGATGCCGGCCGGCGTTTACCGGCGCTGGTTTGCGCCGAATAATTACCTCTCGGGCGAAACCGAAGAGATCCGTTTTGCGGGCGGTGAAATGCCGTTCGACCGCGCGAAGCTGCCGGGGTCATACATCCTCGAGTTGGTCGACATTCCCGAGCCGATCTTCGTCTTTCGCGATCCACCCGATGGTCGCCGGGTCGCGCTCGATTTCACGGGCGTGCCTTACCTCACACTCTGGTCCGACGGCGGCGCATTCCTATGCGTGGAGCCGTGCTGGGGCCTGACCGATCGCCACGAGCAGCGGGCTTTCGAGGAGAAGGACGGCATCCAGAAGATCCCGGCCGGCGGCACCCTGACAGCGGGCTTCACCATCAGCCCGTCGCTCTAGACGCGTCGCCGAAAATGGCTCCAGCGGTAGGACTCGAACCTACGACCAATCGGTTAACAGCCGACCGCTCTACCACTGAGCTACGCTGGATTTTTCGGGCGCGAACGGGCGTATATCTTCCCTCTGATGGCCGAGGCGGCAAGTAATTTGTCCGGCGTTTTCCGAGCGGCAAATTGCCCGTTTGCGTTAGCGGTAAACCCGTCCATAATGGTGCTCTCAAGAGCGCGGGGTGGAGCAGTCTGGTAGCTCGTCAGGCTCATAACCTGAAGGCCGCGGGTTCAAATCCCGCCCCCGCAATTCCCCCTCCTTCTCTTCAGTCGGTGCGCCCGGCGCGTTACTCTTCGCGCTCTGTTTTATCCTCGTCGCGCACGATCTCGGACATCGGCGCGGCAGCGTCGGCCATCTCCTGGAGGGTGGCGTGCCCGATGTTCATCGCGCGCATCGCTGTCACTTTGCGTGAGAAGGCGCCGTGAGATGCGCGTGAGCCCGCGGCATCCGCCACGTAGGCGCTGGCGTTCGCGGCCGAAATGTTGAGCTGCGCCGCGGTCGCGATGGCGTCCTGGTTCGCCCCGAGAAAGAGGAACGTCCAGTGGTAAACGGCGGTCTGGTGTTTGATCCGCGCGGCCACTTCCTTCCAGCTGAACTTTTGCGAGGCGTTTTCTTCTCCATCCGTCAGGATCGCCACGATCACCTGTGATGGCCGATCGGACTCGGGCAAGGCGTCGAGCCGAGCGCCGAGGTCGTCGATCGTAGTCGCGATCGCATCGAGCAGGGCAGTGGAACCACGCGGGACGTAGCTGTCGCCGTGAAGGGGCAGCACCTCCGGCACCGGGATCGACTGGACCGGCACCAAGTATTCGTCGTCGAACAGCACCAGCGTCAGCTTCGCGAGCCCGGGTGCATCTTGCTGTTCGGAGAGGAAGCGGTTGAAGCCGGCGATGGCGGCTTCCTGGCAACGCGCCATCGAACCGGAGCGATCAAGGACGAAGGCGATCTCTGTGTATTTGTTTTTCATGCCGCCAACCTAAACTGCTCTGTCGGACAATGGCTGTCCTAGTCACAAAAATGTGCCGAAGATTATTTCTCAAGAAACTTTAGGGATCGGACAGGGATTGTCCGACACAACCTGTTTTAATCCTTCGCATGACCCGAATCCGCAGCACACCGTATCGCACCCACGGCTGGCTCTCCCCCGAGCAGATCCGCGCGCGCTTCGACAAGATCCGCGACATCGTCCGTGCCACAGGTCGGCCGCCGAAGCCGGTCCAAACTGAGTTCAACTTTTCCGGTAAGGGGACGTTTCCTTCCCGACGCAGCGCGAGGAAACGGCGACCCCGCGTCCTGATCTGGTAAGTGGCTTAGCGCCCGGCAGGGGTTGTGTAGCTCCGGGCAATTTCCTCCGCGGCGGAGCGGAGCTGCGCGACCAGGGTCGGCGGCTCCAGCACGCGCGCGTGGGCACCCCAGCTCAGGACCCAGCGTTCGATTTCTTCCAGGCCGCCGAGGTCGAGTGTGAGCTCGATTTGCTGTTTCCCGAGTTGCTTGATTTTCTGCGAGGGATGCCAATGCCGTTCTGCCACGAGGCGGGCCGCGAAGGCGTCGAAACGGATTCGGACGCGGTAGCGCGGTTTCCCGGTGAAGACGCCGAAGCTGTCGCCGAGATGCTTCCCGATCGAGAAATCGCTCGGCCGGGTGAAGCGCGTCTTGGTGTTTCGAACCCGGCGCATCCGCGGGAGCGCGAAAGTGCGGAGCTGGTCCCGGGCAAGGTCGAACGCGAAGAGGTACCACTGGTTTTCGACGCAGCCGAGATGATACGGCTGCACCCGGCGCGACTCGTATTCCGCGCCCGAGAGTTTCTTGTAATCGATCAGCAGTTCCTGCGAAGCGAGGAGGGCCCGACTGACCGCCTCGAACAATTCCAGGTCAGCGATGCTCCGGCCGAGGCCGCGAAAGGAAATCGAGGAGTCGACGTCGCCCCAGTGGAAATCGACCGAATCGGTCAACCCGCGGGTAATTTTCCCGAACGCCGTCCTGAGTGGTTTCTCGAAGGGCGTGCCCGTGTATTGGCCGAGCGCTTTCTGCGCGACGAAGAGGGCGACTAACTCGCCTTCCGACACCTCGATGCTCGGGAAACTGGTCACCGGCTCGGTGTAGGCAAAACCGAAATGCAACTGGTCGTACTCGATCGGCAGATTGAGCCGGTCGCGCATGAAATCGATGTCGCGCTGAATCGTCTTCGACGAGACCTCGAGCTCGTCCGCGAGTTTGCGGCAGTTGGGAAACTTACCGGCTTTGAGCTTTTCGTGGAGCTTCATCATGCGCTCGAGCGGTGGCCGCGAGTGCAGGGTCATTCGGCGTTTGGCGGCCGCGCGAATCGGGGTGGTCAGACGTTTCATGTCTGACGGTATAGCAGCTTCGAGGCGGAGCTACAAATTTTGCGGGCTCCGCGATCAGAGGAGCACTCGCAAAGCCTTGCGTTTGCCGGACGGCGCACCTCTGATGTTGCCATGGCGTCGTCTTCTCAAAAAAAGCGCAGCCATATTCTCGTGGGCACGGCGAGTTGGTCGGACCCGGGTTTCGTGGCCCGTTGGTATCCGCCGAAGCTGCCAGCCGCTGACCGCTTGCCGTGGTATGCGCAGTTCTTTGAGATGGTGGAGGTGAATTCGAGCTTTTACGCCGTGCCGGAGGTGCGGATGGTGGAACGCTGGGTGCGCGCGACGCCGCACGATTTTACTTTCGACGTGAAACTGCATCGCCTGCTTTCGCGGCATTCGACGAACGTTAAGTCGCTCCCGCCAGCGCTCCAGAAAAGCGCGCGGCCTAACGAAAAGGGGACGGTCAAGCTGACGCCAAAACTCGAGGCCGCTGTGCTCGAAGAAGTGATTCGCTCCACCGGGCCGTTGCGGGAGGCGGGGAAATTCGGGGTGTTTTTGCTGCAGCTTTCGCCCGCTTTCTCACCTCGTGCGCACGCACTGGAGGAGATCGACGAAGTGGTGAACCGGTTAAATTCCTACGGGCTGGTGGTGGAACTCCGGAACCGCAATTGGACGACCCCGGAGCAGCTCGCCACGACGCTCGATTATTTCGAGAAAAACCAGACCACGCTCGCGCTGGTGGACGCGCCGCCGGCCGAACATTTCACGATCATGCCGAGCGAGCTCGACGACGTCACCAATCCGCGGGTCGCTTATCTGCGATTACACGGCCGCGATCCGGAGGCGTATCTGCGCGGCAAAACCGTGGCCGAGCGTTTCCACTACGACTATCGCGACGATGAAATCACCGAGCTGGCGGAACGGGCGCGGAAATTGGCTGAAGAGGCGAAGACCGTGCACGTGGTCTTCAACAACAACGCGCTCGATTTCGCGCCGCACGCGGCGGCGCGGATGCGCGCCGCCCTCGGACAACTGGCGCCGACGCCCACCCGCCAGGAGGAGCTTTTTCGTTAGGCCGAAAACTCGATGACTGATCCCGAACCACCCGCGAAGCCCGGTGCCTGGGCCCGCCTGCGACGCTGGTTGAGCGGCGTCCACCTCCATCTCATGACGATCGAAGACACGCCGCACTCGATCGCGATGGGTCTGGCGATCGGTGTTTTTTTGGGTTCACGCCGCTCCTCAGCCTGAAGACGCTCCTCTCGATCGGCGTGGCCTGGGTCCTCGGAAGCAACAAAATCGCGGCTGCGGTCAGCGTGCAGTTGCATGACCTGCTGCTCCCGTTCATGCCCGCGATTTACCTTTGGGAATACAAGCTCGGCTACTGGGCAATGTATGGGCAGTTTCCGCGCCGGGTCGGTTTTCATCCGCTCGCAGTGCTCGATTACGTGCATTGGAAAACCCTGCTGCTGGTCGGTCCGACGATGGTCGGCTCGCTCATTGTCGGTCTGCCCTCGGCGGCGTTGGTCTACTTTGTCAGTCGGGCCCTGATCACGGCGCATCGGGCGAGACGGGCGGATTGAAATTTTTCCCGCCGGCGGCACGGGAGTTGCATCATCGAAGCCATCGCTGGCGTCCTTCTGACGAGGGATGCCGGCCTAACTACTAATACTTATGAAATCCTTCACTCTCCTTGCCACCAGCCTGCTCCTTTGTTCGTGCGCCGATATGGTCGTGACGAAAACCTATACCTCCTCGACGACTTCACCAGACGCAGGTCGACGCGAAGGATTTCGACGCGAAAGACTCCGTCCGTTTTACGACCAACTGCGGCGTCGGCGCGACCGACCCGGTCGCGATTTACATTCGGCCGTTCTGCATCGACTCCGCGACTTTCCGCGGCGACGAAGCAGCTTCCGCCGGGGAAATGCCGATCCGCAAATCGCTCACGCCGATTCAATTTGCCGGTGACCTGAAAGACGAACTGAGCAAGCTCGCGCCCGCTCGCATTCTCAAGGAGGACGAAGTGCCCCGGGTCGGCTGGCTCGTGGAAGGTAATTTCGACGTCGTCGACGGCGGCGATCCGTCCGCTCGTTTCTTCTTCGGTAATCTCGGCGCCGGCCGTTCTTATCTGCTCCTGCACGTGAAGGTGACCGACGTGGTCGCGCATCGCGTGGTCTATGAATTCGACATGGCGGGCGGCAGCCGCGGCCAGGGCAAACTCGGCACGCTCCGCGCCAGCGGGCTCGGGCAAGCGACGGCGTTCGATCTGCGCAACGCCGCCGAGCGCATCATGCTCGTGCTCAGCCCGGATCCGTTCCGCTACGGCGCGCGCTCCTCGGTGGTCCTGCGCTAACCGGTCTGTCCGCGTCCGCGGCGTTCGTTAGTCGTTAGGCGAGGCAGCCGCGGATATTGCGGTTGCCAAGGGGAGGCGACCAGTTAAGGTGCAGCGATTTTGACCGGCCCGATTTCCTTTTTTCGTAAGATTCCGGCGCTTTTCGCGCTCCTCCTGCTGCTTCTCGGATCGGTCCCGCGGAGCCGCGCAGCCGAGTCGTCGATCACGGTGGACGCGACCACCGGGCACATCCTTGCGCAACAGGACGCGCAGAAAAAACGCCAGGTCGGCAGCCTGACCAAGATCGCCAGCGCGATGGTGGCGCTGGATTGGGCGAGCAAACAGGGCGGCGACCTCGCGCAGGTCGCGACCGTTCCGCCGGCGGCCTTCACCGGCTCGAGCGAGAACAATCTTAACCTCCAGCCGGGCGACACCCTCACTCTGCGCGACCTGCTTTACGCCGCGCTCGTGCAGTCGGATAACATCGCGGCGAACACCCTGGCAGACCACGTCGGGCGCAGCCTTGAAAGCAGCCTTCGCGGGAGCGGCGGCAGCTCGGTCGATCTTTTCGTGCAGCAGATGAACGCGCTCGCGAAACACCTCGGGATGGATCGCACCCGTTTCCTCAACCCGAGCGGACTCGATGGCCGGGAGAAGCCCTACTCGACCGCGATGGACATCGCCCGGCTCACCCGTTACGCGATGAACAACCCCGGCTTCCGCTTCTACGTTTCACAAAAGGAACGCGAAATCGGCATCGGCCGCGGAGCGCAGCGCCTGCGTTACCTGCTCCGGAACACCAACCAGCTGCTCGGGACCGACGCGATCGACGGCGTGAAAACCGGCAGCACCGCGCGCGCCGGCGAATGCCTGGTCCTCTCCGCTGCCCGGCCCTCCGAAGTGGTGCAACAGGGCACCACAACTCTGGTCACGCCGCGGCGGTTGATCGTGGTGGAACTGGCGAGCCCCGATCGCTTCAACGAGGGCGCCCAACTGCTCGGCAACGGCTGGCAACTCTACGACCAATGGGCGGCTGCCGGCCGGCCCAACGATCCGCGGCAAACGATTGTGCCGCCTACCGAACGATGAAACCAAGAATCGGCGTGCTCACCAGTGGTGGTGATTGCCCCGGATTAAACGCCGTCCTCCGCGGCGTCGTGCTCGCGGCGGAGAAACTCGGCTGGGAGGTCGTTGGCTTTAAGGATGGCTTCGAAGGCCTGCTCCCGCCGGGCGAATTCATGATTCTCGACCGGCAGCGCACCGACGGCATCATGTCGTTAGGCGGCACGATCATTGGGACGACGAATCGCGGACATTTTATCGCCAAGGTCGGCGCCGGCAATCGCGCGGTCGTGGCTGCGGAGGTGATCGAGAAATCGAAGAAAGGTTCTCGCGGATCTGGGCGTGAGCGCGCTCATCATCGTCGGCGGTGACGGCTCGATGACGACCGCACTCCAGCTCCAGGAAGCGGGGATCAACTGCATCGGCGTCCCGAAGACGATCGACAACGATCTCGAGGCGACGGCGATGACTTTCGGTTTTGATTCCGCGGTCGCGGCGGTGGCCGATGCGCTCGACCGGCTGCACACCACGGCGACGAGTCACAAGCGCGTGATGGTGCTCGAAGTGATGGGCCGGCACGCCGGCTGGATCGCGCTCCATGGCGGCATCGCGGGCGGCGCGGATGCGATTTTGATCCCGGAGATTCCGTTTGATTACGAGGTGCTCGCGAACTTCATCAAGAAGCGCGAGGAAACCGGCAATCTCAGTTCGATGGTGGTCGTGGCGGAAGGCGCGACGCCGAAGGATGGTCAGCAGGTCCTCCACCAGACGGAGGTCGGCGAATATCGTTTTGGCGGCATCGGCGATGTGGTCGCACATGAGTTGGCGGCACGCACCGGCAAGGAAACGCGCTGCTGCGTGCTTGGGCATTTGCAGCGGGGCGGCGCGCCGACCACGCTCGATCGCATCCTCGGGACCCGCTTCGGCGTGAAAGCGGTGCAGATCGCGAACGAAGGCCACTTCGGCTCGATGGTGAGCTACCAAAATTACCAGGTGCAGCACGTCCCGATCGCGGACGCGGTGAACCGGTTGCGGCTCGTGCAGCCGTCGAGCCAGATGGTGCAAACCGCGCGCGAGGTGAATATCTCGTTCGGGGAATAGCTGTTTGTCATCCCGAGCGGAGCGAGGGACCTCGCAGGCGTTGCTCGACGCGCCATCTGATGCGGTTCGTCGGCAGACGCTTGCGAGGTCCTTCGCCGCGCTCCGCCGGCTCAGGATGACAAGTTGTGGGTGAGTCCCGCGACTTGCGCGATCGTCAAATCGTCGAGCCGCCTAACGACCAGATCCGCCGCCGTGAGTTCAGCCGCCGGATGCGTGGTGGTGACGGCGACCACTTTCATTCCGGCAGCGTGTGCCGCCTCGATGCCGACGTGCGCATCCTCGAAGACCACGCAGTGGCTTCTCGTTAGGCCGAGCCGGCCGGCGGCCTTCTCGAAAACTTCCGGATGCGGCTTTCCGTGGGTCACGTCTTCCGCCGAGACGATCTCGCGGAAGGCCTCCTGCAAGCCAAGGCGCGCTAGCACGACCTCGATGTTTTGCCTTTGCGTAGAAGAAGCGACCGCGCAGGGGACCGCGGCGGCGCGGAGGCGCGCCAGCCATTCCACGACCCCGGGGAGCGGCGCGATTTCGCTCTGCCCAACGATCTCCCGATAGAGCGCTTCCTTGCGATCGGTCAGGCGCGCGATCTCTTCCGGGTCGGTCGCCCAGCGGTGGATTTCCTCGATGATGCGCGCGCTTTTCATTCCGAAGCCGCGCAGGAAACTCTGCGGCGCGATCGTGGTCCCGAGTTCGGCGCGCGAGGCGATGCCAGCTCTGCTCGTGCAG
This sequence comes from uncultured Verrucomicrobiae bacterium, assembly GCA_963742845.1. Taxonomy (GTDB): domain Bacteria; phylum Verrucomicrobiota; class Verrucomicrobiia; order Chthoniobacterales; family UBA10450; genus Palsa-1392. Next base: position 118,779 of record CAVUNK010000010.1, read on the forward strand.
CCGCGCGGAATCGATGATCACGCCGTCCCAATCAAAGATCGCGCCGAACGGCGGCGGGTCGTCAGGCATCGGTCAGGGCAGCCGTTGCAGCGCGGGGAGCCCGTAGTTTTTCTGGAGCGCCTCCGCGTCGGCCGCGACTTCCGCGGCGTTCAGCTCGAGCTGTTTCGGGTCGTCGTGCGTCTGCACGACGTGGAAGCCGTTGACCGGGGTCTTGATTGCCTCCGCCAGATCGCTCATCGACTTCACTTCTTTGCCGTTCACTTTTTCCACGATCAGGTAGCTGAAGTCGTCGTAGCCGATCGTGCTGTTGGCCGGCAACACCTGACTGAGAATGATCACCCGCCGATGCCCTTCCGGGAAAAGTTCCGATTGGAAACGATCGAGATAGACCAGGTCCTGCGGCGCTTCCTTCTGCCAGTTCGCGCCCCATTCCTTGAGATACTGCCGCGAGAGCTCCTGGAAAATCAGGCCGCCTAACACCAGATACGACGGCGGGTGATCGAGGTTGTATGGCGGCACGACGTAGTCTTCGACCGCGCGATGCTCGAGCTTCACTTTCAGGTCGAGCGGCTTGCCTTCGCGCTGCACGTGCAGGGCCAGGGTGTCGCCCACATACGCCTTCGCGCCGAGCAGGTTCCCAAATTGAATCTTCCCGTAGAGCGGATCGACGTAGTTGCCGTTCTCGTCGATCTCGTGGTCGCCGATCGCGGTGATGACGTCGCCGGCTTTCAAGCCCGCTTTTTCCGCCGGCATCCCCGGATCGACCGAGGTGACATAGATGCCACCGCTCTTGCCGGTCTGCCCGGCGAACTTGCGCAGCTGTGGATCGCGCGTCGCAAAAAAGGAGACGCCCAACGACGGGAAACCCTGATATTTCGCGCTCTCCGCGTCCTTCAGGAAATGCGCGATGATCGGCGCGGGGATCGCGTCCATCACCTGCGTGCGCGGGTCGAACCGGAGCAGCAACGCCGCGAGCTTCTGCCCCTTCACCAGCGGCACCGTGTAGCTGTTGTCGCGATACTGCATCGGGATGCTCAGCCGGTAGGTGAGAAACTCGGAGACGTCGGCCGGATACATCGTCACGCCCACGGTGGTGACGAGGCCTTCGGTCACGACCAGCGTGCCGGAAGCTTCGAGCTGCCACGCGGCGAGTCGATCGCCGACCACGGTGTCGAGCGCGAGCTCGAGCGGCTGCAGCCCGTCGAGGAATTTCTTATCCGTCGGCTCGAGCAACGCGAGGTTCGCCTCGGTGTCGACGACCACCACGGTGGCGGCGGTCTTTTCGCCCGATTCGGCCCGTTCCAGCTCCACGTAGTTTTGGTTGGAAACCAAATCCGCCGTGACCAGCACGTGGCCGTGGGGCAGGACGGCGCCGAGCGCGCGCTTCGTGAACGGCGCCTTCTTTTGCCACGGTCTGAAGTAATCGAACGGCTGCCCGGTCACGTTCACCCGCACCAACGAAACTTCCTTCGCCTCCACCGCGCCCTGCGACATCGCCGGCATCTTGGTGGTGGACGGGACGGGCGCCTTCTTCGCTTGGATCGGCGCAGCAGTAGCGAGCAGGGCGAGGAGGAAAAAAACAGGAGCGCGCATTACTTGTTTCCCTCCGTGGCGGCGGTGGCGGCGGCCGCAGGTTTAGCCGCCGGTTGTTCATCGAGATTCTGTTCCGAGAGCACGTTGTAGCGCGTCTTGATCCGCTCGCGCGCTTCCTCCACCTGCTTCCCGTCGAGCACGAGCGGCGGACCATCGCCGACCATGTTCACCACGTAGCGTTCCGCCGGCTGCGCGAAGGCCTTCGCCAGATCCTCGAGCGTGCCAATTTTCTTGCCATTGATCTGATCCACGATGCCGGAGCGATAAGGCATGAGATAACTGTTCGTCGGATCGGGCAGGATGTTCGTGAGGATGATCACCTCCGGATGCTGGAGGTAGATTTGTTCCGAAACGAAGAAGTCGAAGAAGTGGCGCACCCGCAGATCGCTGATCCGGTAAGCCTCCAGCAGATCGAGCGACATCGGCTGGAAAAGCAACCCGCCGAAGACCACATAACGCGGCCGCACATCGTAGCTGTGCCCCTGCATGAAATACGGCCAGACCGAGCCGAGCGTGATCTCCACATTCATCGGCTGCTGATTGCGCACCAGGTCGAGCTTCACCTTGTCGCCCTTGAATTTCCGCTCCACCACCTCCGGCATCTGCACCCGCTCGCCCTCGTATTCCACAAAGGCATCGCTCGCGATCGGGTGCCCATCGATCGACATCAGCACATCGCCCGGTCTGCAGCACTTTGCCGCACGGGCCGGCGTCGATCACCGTGCCGACGAGCACCCCGCGGTCATCATCCTTCAGGCCGAGATAATGCCGCTGCGCCGGGTTCTGCAGTTTCGAGTAAGTGATCCCGAGATCGACGTAGCGATCGTAGTGCCCATCCTCGATGTCCTTCAGGAAACGCCGAATCACCGGCGTCGGAATCATGTAGGCCACCCCCTGCGCGATGTCGCCGCTGTAGCCCTGGAAAGCCACGCCCACCACCTTGCCCGTCTGGAGCACCGGGCCGCCGCTGTTCCCGGGATTGATCTGCGCGCTGATCTGGATCGCGAGGTGCGAGTCGGTCGCGGAGTGGGTGTAAAGATTGAAATCGATCCGCGACACGATGCCGGTGGTGACCGACATCCGCTCGCCGCCGATCGGATAACCGTAGGCCGAGACCGTCGATTCGAGCGCGGGAATCCCGCCGAACTCCAGCGGCTTCATCCCTTTCCAGAAGGTCGGGTTCGCCACCTGGATGAGCGCGAGATCGCAATCGTGCGCCACGAAAAGCACCGTCGCCGGATACTTATTCGGGTCCCCCTCGCGCTCCACCGTGAGATAGCGCGTGTTGCTGACCACGTGCGCGTTGGTCAGAATGCGCTGCCCGTCGATCACAAACCCGGCGCCGACCCCGCGCCCGATCGACCCGGAATTCCACGGGGCCCGATAATCCGGTTCCACCTCCGTGGAAGTGATCCGGACGAGACTGCTCTGGATTTGACCGTTCGGCTGCGCCTGCGCCTCCGCGACGAGGAAGAGCGCGAGCGCGCCCAGGAGAAAATGAAATCTGTGCATCAGGAAAAGAGCGGGAAGGTCAATCGGAAGCGCGCGGGTGTAAAACGGCAATCGGAGGGTTAGATGGCCGAACCCCGAAAACGTTCATCCCAGTCTCCCCGGCCGTTGCCTGAACTTTCGCAGACCGGGATTCCACCGCCTCGTGAGCGCCGGCCGTCGCCACGCCACCCCGCGCCACGGTCTAGGCGGAGCCGGCGAGGAAAAAGTTGCCCGGCAACTCGGGCAACTTGGTCAAGTTGTCCGAAGACTTGGTCAAGTTCCCTGAAAACTTGGGCAAGTTCTCCGAAGACTTGGTCAAGTTTTCCAAAGACTTGGGCAAGTTCTCCGAAGACTTGGGCAAGTTCTCCAAAGACTTGGGCAAGTTCTCTGAAGACTTGGGCAAGTTCTCCGACAACTTGGGCAACTTCTCCGACAACTTGGGCAAGTTGCCCGACAAGTTGGGCAAGTTCTCCGACAAGTTGGGCAAGTTCTCCGACAAGTTGGGCAAGTTCTCCGACAAGTTGGTCAAGTTCTACGAAGACTTGGTCAAGTTCTCCGACAACTGAACAAAGTTTGTCGCTGGGGGAACCCATTTGTCGGGAAACTTGCCCAAGTTTTGGGCAAACTTGACCAACTTCTTCCACAACTTGACCAAGTTCTTCGCCAACTTGACCAAGTTTGCCAAAGACTTGACCAAGTTTCCGTCACACTTGGGCAACTTCCCCGACAACTTGGGCAAGTTTCCCCACAACTTGGTCAACTTCTCCCAACTCTTGCCCAAGTTTTGCCCGGACTTGGTCAAGTTCTCCGCAAACTTGGTCAACTTCCCGGACAACTTGACCAAGTTTGCCGACAAAGGAACCCAGTTTTCGACCCCCGGCAGAGCGTCGGCCCGAAAAACGACGGATTTTCCGCTTCCCGGAACCGAAAAGCCGCTCACCGGGGCACCATCGCCTCGAACTAAACCACGAAGGACACGAAGAGCATGAAGGAAGAGAAAATCCGCCCCCCTTCGTGCTCTTCGTGTTCTCCGGGGTGTGCTTTCAAATCCCAACCGGGTGCAGGTGTTCGCCGCACGATCCACCGGCGGCGACGGGATTGATATGACTCCGCCGATGGTCCGAACCAACCGGACAGCCGATTCCAGCGGAACTTGGCTTCCGCTCTTTTTCCGCCTTTCGTTGTTTACAGCCACGAACCGGAGAGCGCATCATCGCAACCATGTCACACAAACGCCAATCCCGTCAGTGCGGGGACAGGTTTGATTCGGGTCCAGCGCCTTCTTTTCCTATCCGCTCGTAAATCTTGCCGCGATTCACAGACTGACCCCGTATCCTCACCAGCAGTCTGAGGAAATGTTTAATCTCTTGTTCCCGCGCGGCGTGGACGTTTTGAAATATCAAATCAACGACGGTAATCTGCATGCTTTTAACTACTGGCGTAGAATCAACGAGAAAACCGGTAATCTTGTCGGTACTGATGTGGTTAATTTCTTCAACCAGCACCTTAACTAGGCTAGAAAGGCGTAGATTGATGAAGATCCTGACAAAGTTTCTTACCTTTTCAATTATTCCAACGATGGTTCTTGTGGCGACGTCGCAGCGTTGCGCTGCCGGAAGTGCCATGTGGGCCGCTCAGCCAGTTAGCAGCGACTGGACTACCGCCGCGAATTGGACCCCACAAAGCGTTCCAAATGCGGTTATGGACACCGCAACTTTTGGGCCTTCGAGTTTTACCGATGTCGAACTGTCGGCGAACATCGACTTGGGTTTACTAAGTTTCTCGCGGGGCGCCAGTGCATTCACAATTACCGCTGAACCAGCAACAGTTCTCTTCTTCAATGGGGCGGGGATTGAGAATGCCTCCGGGATCCTCCAGAATTTTGTCTGCGTCCGCGACGGCGGCTTTGGTGGCGGGTTTTACTTCCTCGGCGATGCTGCCGCAGGAAAAGAAACCTCATTTACGGTCGCTGGAAATCTGATCTCGTTTCAGGATTCGTCGAATGCTGATCACGCTACGTTCATGGTTACACCTGATCCGGGAGTGAGCGAAGGCGACATACTCTTTTTTGATTCCAGTTCGGCGTCTGACGCCACCTTCATGGTTCCATCGGGTGGCGTGGTGAATTTCGATTATCGCTCCACGGCTGCCAACGCTGTTTTCACTATCACAGGGGGCATTTATGGCCCGGGAAGCGTAGGCTTCGGCACCGATAGCACCGCCGCCAACGCCGTTGTCACCTGTAGTTCGGGTGGCGCCGCGGGATTCAGCCAGTCAGCGACAGCGGATCACGCCCGTTTTACACTTGCTGGTGCGGCTTCTGTTACCGAGTCGGCGTGTTCTATGATCTTCGGTGATTCTTCGACAGGGGCCAGCGCGCGGTTCGTCATTAATGGCGGGAGTGCGCCCGGCGCTTCTGGCGCGCTTCTGCAGTTTTTCGAGAGCGCCACTGCGGGAGCAGCCAAGCTGGCGGCGAATGGCGGAACCGCGGGAGGATTGGGCGGGGCGATTCAGTTTTACGCCCAGAGCGATGGCGGGACGGCTACTTTTATCGTCTCGGGAAATGGGACGCTCGATATCAGCAAACACGGGACAAGTGTCACGACCTGTGGCGCAGTTCAAGGCAATGGTCTGGTCATTCTTGGCTCGCGGGCTCTGGCGGTTGGCAGCAACAATCGGGACGCCGCCTTTGCCGGCACGATTCAGGATACTGGTGGTGTCGGGCATGGGACTGGCGGCGCGCTAACGAAGCTCGGTAGTGGCGACTGGACCCTGAGCGGCGCTAGCACCTACATCGGCGGCACCACAGTGAGCTCGGGCGTTCTTACGGTTGCCAACGTGACAGGTTCCGCCACCGGGACGGGAAGCGTGAACGTGAACGGCGGCAGCTTAGGCGGCAAAGGGATGATCAGCGGACCAGTGACAATCGGCACAGGGAGCGGGAGCGGGGCGATCCTGGCCCCGAGCGTGGGCTCGAAGCAACCGCTCACCCTGAGCCTGACCAGTCTGCTGACTCTGCAAGGCGACAGCACCTACACCTGCCAATTGAGCACCCAGAAAGCCAAAGCCGACGAAGTGATCGCCCAAAGGCGTGACCATCGCAACCGGCGCGCAGTTTAACTTACAAACGGTAGGGAACAAAAGACTCAGTCCCGGCGCGGTCTTCACCATCCTCAGCAACACCAGCGCGACCCCGATCAACGGCACCTTTGCCAACCTAGTCAATGGTTCTACCTTGACCGCCGGGCGCAACAAGCTGCTCGTGAGTTACACCGGCGGCGATGGCAATGACCTCACGCTGACGGTGCAGTAGGCGGTGAACGGTGGGTTCCTCTGCGTTTTTCTCTTATCCAAAGAAAAAGGTCTTTACAGATTGCGCCGGACGCCGATCATCGCCGCCAATGCAAAAACCTCCACTTAACTTAATCCTCGGTTTAACCTTCGCCGCCGTCGCAGTAATCCTCGTTGCACCATTTGGGCAGGCCAACTGTTTGAAGGTCACTCAGGTCTCGCTGCTGGCGGGGGAAGAGCACCTTGCTTCCGCTTATCAACCAACGGACGGAACCGCGCTAGGCCGTTACCGCTACCAGCCCGATCCCACGCAGTTCGGGACGGGGCCCTGGCCGACCGTGCTGATGATTCCGCCCGCCAAGTTCGACAGCGCCGACGACACTGGCGTCCCGAGTGAACGCCAAGCTACCGCCACACTGCAAGCCGCTGGGTTTCTGGTCTTTCAAATCGAGAGTCGCCTCTCCAACCCACGCCATGTCACCGGTCAGCCCGCTCACCAACAGCCAGACGATACTTCGGGCACCCCTGCGCAACAGCAGGGCGATATCCAGCGACAGGTTTTGGCGGCACTCGCTGACACGGCGCACTGCGACGGGAGAATCTACCTAGTGGGCGGCTCTTCCGGCGGTTGCCACGCGCTGTGGGTCGCCCTTACGTCGACCGCGAGCGATGGTTCAGGTTGGAACGCTGCGGCACGCGGCCATATCAAAGCGGTGGTTAGCCTATCCGGCCCAACCGATCTCGGCAATTGGACCGACTACGATAAAGATGCAAACGGTGACCCGCTGATCGACATCGCTCAATTCATTGCTGATGGCGAGAATTACACCAGCAGGACGCAGAATCCCCCTGACGATCCGGATAAGCAGGTAATTCTGACGGCTAACTCTCCAATCAGTCTAATGCCCCATGCCACTGCCGTCCCGCCTATTCTCATGTTCGCCACGGAACTTGATCCGGTGCCATGGCAGCAGGGGTCGAATATGTTTAACGCGCTATTTCACCCACGGCGTGCTAACTGCCGCCTTTCATAAGGTTAGCATCAGCAACGGCGATCATGCCTTTAACTACTGGTTCGAGACAGACGCGGACGACCCCCAAGGCCGATGTGTCAAGCAAGAGGTAATCGATTTCTTAAACGCACATCCATAATGCGGAATTCGATTATTATTGCTGCCGCTGCGCTGCTGCTTTTGTCTGAGCGCTCTATCTTAGCCGGTAGTGCAACTTGGGCCCGGAATCCAACCAGCAATGATTGGAATACCGCACTCAATTGGACTCCGGCCACCGTTCCTGATTCCGCCACAGATGTCGCCAGCTTCGGGACTTCCAAGATCACTCAACCTGTCCTTACGGAATCGATCAAGCTTGGGAGCCTCAACTTCGCTTCAGGTGCCGACGCCTTCACCATCACTCTGATGCCCACTGAGACGTTGGGCACGCTTTTGTTCTTCAACCAAGGCGGCGTCATTAACAATTCGGGAAAAGTGCAAACCTTCGCTCTCGCCTTTGGTACCGGAGTGGTCTTCTACAACACCGCGACGGCGGGCCAGTTGATAAACTATAATGGCGGCATGGGCGCCGTTTTTCTTCTTTACGACTCCGCCTCTGCGGGAACGGCTAACTTTAACCTAACTTACGGACCCACCGGTCCCGGCGAGATTAGTTTCAACGACACAGCAACCGCAGCTGACGCCACGATTAGCGCGATCAGTAGCAATGTCTTCTTTCTAGGCACCGCTACGGCCGCGAATGCCGTCGTCACGGCTACCGGCGTGGGGTGCGATGTTGACCTTGCCGACTCGAGCACCGCGGACCACGGGATCTTCATCGGCAGCAGCGGCGCAACTCTCGCCATCACCAATGCCGCCACGGGCGATCACGGCACCTTTACCGTCAATGGCGCGCAGACCAGCAGTGACACACCCGCGATTGTGTTTCTCACGGGCACCGGCGGGGAAGCAACCTTCACCATCAATGGCGGCGCGGCCGCAAATGCCGAGGGCGCGAGCATGTTAGTCGATGGGACAGGCGTCAATACGGGCACCGCAATCATCACGATCAACGGCGGGACCAACGGCGGGGATGGGGGCGCGCTCGTCTTCGAGGGCAAGACCAGCGGTGGGCCGGCCACTGTCTCAGTCCTAGGCAATGGCGTCATCGACCTCACTGCAGCGCAGGTGGGCGTCACCATCGGCTCGCTCTCCGGCGATGGCTCGGTGGTGCTCGCCCCGAACCCGCTAACCATCGGGAGCAATAATCTGAGCACGACCTTCACGGGCGTGATTCAGGGCAGCAACGGAATCACCAAGACCGGCACCGGCACCCTCACCCTGAGCGGAGCCAACACCTACACCGGAAGCACCACCGTGAGCGCAGGCACGCTCGTAGCCAACACCAAACGCGGCTCGTCCACCGGCACCGGGAGCGTGAACGTGAACGGCGGCACCTTAGGCGGCAAAGGGCTGATCAGCGGGCCCGTGACCATCGGCACGGGGAGCGGGAGCGGAGCGATCCTGGCTCCGAGCGTGGGCTCGAAGCAACCGCTCACCCTGAGCCTGACCAGTCTGCTGACTCTGCAAGGCGACAGCACCTACACCTGCCAATTGAGCACCCAGAAAGCCAAAGCCGACGAAGTGATCGCCCAAGGGGTGACCATCGCAACCGGCGCGCAGTTTAGCTTGCAAACGGTAGGGAATAAGCGACTCGCGACGGGCACAGTCTTCTCCCTCCTCAGCAACACCGGTGCGACCCCGATCAACGGCACCTTTGCCAACCTAGTCAATGGTTCTACCTTGACCGCCGGGCGCAACAAGTTGCTCGTGAGTTACACCGGCGGCGACGGCAACGATCTCACGCTGACCGTTCAGTAGGGAGAGTTAGCCGATTGATTTGGCTGGACCGGCGAGCCGCACTCTGCGTCAATCGCCGACATGAAACTCCTCCTTTTCTTTTTCGCCGCGCTCCTCTGGGCCTCGACCACCCCTTTTGCTGGAGCTGAGCCCGGCGACGCCACGTGGAGAGAACATCCCACCGTCAGCGGCGATTGGAACTATCCATTTAATTGGATGCAGGATAGGGTGCCTACTAATATTGCGTTCTTTGCGCGCTCGACCATCACTGCGGTCTCACTCTCCGCGCCGGTCGAGCTACCCGGGATTACTTTTAACGCGGGCGCGGACGCTTACACGATCATCGCTTCGCCAGGCACAGGGATGTCTCTCAACGGGCAGGGCATCGTCAACGCTTCCGAGACGACACAGAACTTCGTCTCCCTTGTCTCGGGCGACGCGGCCGGAGGGTTCGTCTTCTTCGCCGGGACGATCACGGGGTCAGTTGCCTTCACCCAATTGGCGGCGCAGGTGAGCGCAGGACAGGTCGGGGCTGTTCAGTTCGAGTTTGGGGCGACGGCCGGGGATGCGACTTTTCACAACCTCGGAGCAATCACGGCCGGTGCCGCGGGCGGGCAAACGGATTTCTATCTACACCGGCACGTCGGCGGACCAGTCCACCATCATCAACGATGGCGCGACAGCGGCGGGCGCCACGGGCGGATCGACGTTTTTCCTGCTGGATAGTCCGACCGCGAGTAACGCAACCCTGGTGGCAAATGCCGGAACGAACGGCGGCGAGGGCGGCAGCATCAATTTCAAGGATGGCTCGACAGGCGGGACGGCGAGAGTCGAATTGTTCGGGAACGGTTACCTGAATCTGAGCGCGAAGAATGGGACAACGTTCTCCATTGGATCGATCGAAGGGGATGGCCAGGTCTATCTCGGGAAGCAGAACTTTTCCGTCGGGAGCAACGGACTGAGCACCACGTTCTCCGGCGTACTCCATCCGGGCGCTCCGGGGGGCGTGGGCCACGGAAGCGGCGCGCTGACGAAGATTGGCAGCGGCACGCTGACCTTGACCGGCGCGAATCTATATACTGCCGGGACGACCGTGAGCGCCGGCACGCTTGTGGTGAGTAACACAAGTGGCTCCGGCACGGGGACGGCGAGCGTGAACGTGAACGGGGGCACGTTAGGCGGCAAAGGGATGATCAGCGGGCCGGTGACCATCGGCACAGGCAGCGGGAGCGGAGCGATCCTGGCCCCGAGCGTGGGCTCGAAGCAACCGCTCACCCTGAGCCTGACCAGTCTGCTGACCCTGCAAGGGGACAGCACCTACACCTGCCAATTGAGCACCCAGAAAGCCAAAGCCGACGAAGTCATCGCCCAAGGCGTGACCATCGCGAGCGGCGCGCAGTTTACCTTGCAGACGGTCGGGAACAAAAGACTCGCCCGGCGGCACGGTCTTCACCATGCTCAGCAACACCGCGGCGACGCCGATCAACGGCACCTTCGCCAACCTGGCCGATGGCTCCACCCTCACCGCCGGGCGCAACAAGTTGCTCGTGAGTTACACCGGCGGCGATGGGAACGATCTGGTCCTCACGGTCGTGCCCTGACGGGCGCGGCTGTTATTTAACCACGAAGAACACGAAGAGCACGAAGGAAGAGGAAATCTGTCCCCCCGTGCTCTTCGTGTCCTTCGTGGTGCTCTTTCAAATCCCGACCCGGTCCAGGATCTGGGCGCAGACTTTTTCCGCCTCGAAGGTCTCGCAGGCGACGGCGCGGGCGGCGCGGCTGTGCTTTTTGTAGTCGGCGTTGATCTCGCGGACGGCCTCGGCGATTTCGCCTAACGACTGAAAGGCGAAGAGGCCGCCGCCATTCCCGTAGTGATCGGTGAAGCCGGTCTGCTGGGTGACGACGGGCCGGCCGGCGGCGAGGTAGCAGGCGCTCCGGTCGCTGAACCAGCCGGTGTGCAGCCGCACGTATTGGTCCTTCGCGACGGTGAACTCGCCTTTGGAGCGCCGGATGTAATTGCGGTAGTCCCAGTAGTTGACGCTCATCTCGGCGGGGCTGGTGAAGCGCCAGTCGTTGGCGAGAAACTTCGCCCGGGTCTTCTCGTCCTTGATGTCGGTCGCGAGCTCAAAGGACTCGCCGGATTTCTTCGGCGCGGCGACGAAGCGGAGGAATTCGCGCGACTTGCTCCAGAGATATTTCTCGCCGCGCCACTCGATATCCTTGAGCCCGCTGGTGGACCAGTTCGCGATCGAGGTGAAGACCGCGGTCTCGCGCGGGCGCGCGGCTGGTTTTCCAGAGATCGGTCACGACCGGCTGGCGGGTGGGCAGCCATTGCAGCTTGTGCAGCGGCACGGGGAAGCGGTCGGTCCCGATGTTCTCGCCGAAGGTGAAAAGCGCGCGGTGTTTCCCGAGGTAGTCGATGGTCGAGTGGACCTTGCTGGTCGACCTTGATCTGCTCCACGCCCGGGTCGCTCTCGATGTAAAGGATGCGCTCGCTCTGCGCGAGATCGTCGTTGAATTCCTGGCGTGCCGCAGACGTTGAGGATCGCGTCGGCGTCGCGGTAGAGTTGTCTTATCCTCGTTAGGCTAAGACCGGCGGTGGGCAGCTCCGGCAGGTAACGGGCGCAGAAGCCCCAGCGGCGCTCGAAGCCGAACTCTTTGGCCAGCTGCCCAAGGATCTGGGCGGCGTAGGTGAAGTCGTTGTTGGTGTCGAAATTGGTCGGGTTATAGGGAATCCGCGCCGAGTCCTCGATGTAGTAGACATCGTGCCCGAGCCGTTGCAGCCCGACGAGATAATGGACGTGCTGCCAGATCACGCCCGCGATCGGCATCGAGCCCATGAAACCCATCACGACGATTCTTTTTCGTTTCATCGGATTAAGTTAACCGCAGAGACGCGGAGGGCGCAGAGTGGGGAAGGGGAAAAAGGTTCTGACATTTCTTTCTCCTCTGCGCTCTCTGCGTCCTTAGCGGTTAAAATTTCTTCACCACGATCGCGGGGTTACCGGCCACGACCGTGTTGGCTTCCACGCTTTTCGAGACCACCGAGCCTGCGGCGACGACGGAGTTTTCGCCGATCGTGACGCCTTTTAGGATCACGGCGTTCATCCCGATCCAGACGTTGTCCGCAGATCCGGACGGGTGCGGTGCGGATCGGTGGGCGGGGCGGGCGGTCCTTGAAATACGGCGCGAGGGCGAGCGCGTCCTGCCGGCGCTGCGCGGGGTCGATCGGGTGGAAATCGGAGTCGGCGATCCCGACATTCCACGAGATCAGGCAATGGCTGCCGATCTCGATCAGCTCCTCGGCCATGCAGAGCGCGCCGTTCATGAGCGTGAAGTCGCCGACGGTGCAGCGGCCATTTTTCCCGAGCGCAAACGAGCAGCCGGCGTAACAGGAGACGTAATCGCCTAACGAGACCGCGTCCGGCAGCGGGCTGCGCATGAAGCGAAAGATCTGCGCGGTCTCGCAGTAGAAGCCTTTGCCGAATTTCACGTTGGGCGGAATGGGATGGGCCCACCAATCCGACTCGACCCGACGCTCGCTGTTGACGTTGCTCATGTGGTTGGATAATTGCCCGCGCGGTAGAGTTTGGCATAGGCGCCGCCGCGCGCCACGAGCTCGGGTCCGCGGCCCTGCTCGATGATCCGGCCGTGCTCGAGCACGACGATTTCGTCGACGTTGTGGATGGTCGCGAGGCGGTGGGTGACGATCAGCGTGGTGCGGCCGTGCATCAGTTCTTTGATCGTCTCCATGATGGCCGCTTCGGTCGTGGGATCGAGCGCGGAAGTGGGCTCGTCGAGGAGCAGGATCGGCGCGTCTTTCAGGAACGCCCGCGCAATCCCGATGCGCTGGCGTTGGCCGACGCTGAGGTGGCCGCCGCGTTCGCCGACCGCGGCTGTCGTAGCCGTTAGGCAACCGGCTGATGAAGTCATCCGCCTGCGCCCGCTGCGCGGCTTCGCGGATCTGCGCGTCGGTCGCGCCGGGCCGGCCGTAGGCGATGTTCTCGCGGATCGTGGTGGAGAAAAGCAGCGTGTCCTGGAGCACGATCGCGATCTTGTCGCGCAACGATTTTTTCGTGATCTCGCGCAGGTCGCGACCGTCCAGCCTAACGACGCCGGAACTCGGATCGTAGAAGCGCGGAACGAGGCTGAGCAGCGTGCTCTTGCCCGCGCCGGTCCCACCGACGAGCGCGACGATTTGGTTCGGCGCGATCGCGAGGTCGATGCCTTCGAGCACCGGTTGCTCTTCGCTGTAGCCGAAGCGCACATCCGAAAAAGTGATCGCCGCTTTTGTCTCCGTGATCGCGACCGCGTCCGGCGCGTCCCGCACGTCGTCCTCGCGGTCGAGGACTTCGAAACAGCGTTGCGCTCCGGCGGTCGCGCCTTCCATTGCCCACGCAGTGTAGGTGAGCGCCTCGAGCGGTTGGTAAAGCATCAGCAGGTAGGCGCTGAAAACCAGCAGCGACCCGAGCGTCAGCGTCCCGGAAAGCACGTGGAGCGTGCCGAGGTAATACATCCCCGCCGTGCCCAAAACCATCAGCGTGCTGATCACGAGCGCGCTCTTCACGTTCGTGAGCGTGAGGCGGAGATTCGCCTGCAAACTTTGCTGAGCTCGCTGGTGAAACTGCGAGACCTCGAAATCTTCCCGCCCAAACGCGTGCACCATCCGGATCGCGCTCAAGCCTTCCTGCGCCTGCGCGAGGACGGCGCTTTCCTGTTCCTGGATCGAGGTCGATTCGGTGCGAATCCGGTGCGCGAAAAAGTAGATCGCGCCGACGATCAGCGGGACGATGCCTAACGAGAGCAGGGTCAGCTGCCAATCCAACCGGAGCATGATCAGAAAGGTCCCGACCAGCGTGATGACCGAGCCGAAAATGTTGGTGAACCCCTTGTTATAAATCGTCTGGATCGCCTGCGAATCGTAGGCGACGCGGAAGCTGGAATCAGCCGAGCGGCGCGCGTCGTGATATTTTAACGAGAGCGATTGCAGATAGGCGTAGAGATCAGTTCGCAGCTTGAGCAGCGCCTGCAGCCCGACCTTCACGAAGATGTAATTCGTGAGAAGGTTGATGATTCCCCAGACCACCTGGAGCCCGACGAGCGCGAGGCAGAGCAGGGGAAGGTAGCTGCGCCAGTTCGCGTGCGACGCGCGGAAGGCGGAGTCGTTAGGCAAAATCTGATCGACGATGAACTTGAACGGCCAGGGCTTGAGCAGGTTCACTGCGATCCCGATGAGCGAGAGCAGGAGCCCGAGCACGGTCGGCGAGAGGAAGGGCCGATAGTAGCGAAGCACGCGCCGGTAGATCATGGGAAATGCGAATGCGGATTGCGGACGGCGGAATCGGAGGCAAGCTACGCGCTTCGTTGGTTTCTATTCCGCATTCCGAATTCCGCAATCCGCATTTCACCCATGCATCATTTAATCGAAATCTGGTTCGGCTGGGTCAAGAGCGGCGGTTATCTCGGGATCATCGCGCTGATGGCGATGGAGAGCTCGATCATTCCAGTGCCGAGCGAGATCGTGATTCCGCCCGCGGCGTTCCTCGCGGCACGGGGGGATCTGAGTTTTACCGGCGTGATCCTGGCGGGGACGCTCGGGTCTTACATTGGGGCGGCGATCAGCTACTGGGTTTCGCTTTGGGTCGGCCGCGCTTTCATCCTGCGCTTCGGGAAGTTCTTCTTCATCGGGCCGGATAAACTGGAACGCGCCGAAGTCTGGCTGGCCCGCTACGAAGCAGGCGGCGTCTTCTTTGCGCGGCTGCTGCCGGTGATCCGGCATCTCATTTCTATCCCCGCCGGAATCGTGCGGATGAATTTCTGGATCTTCAGCCTGGTCACGATCGCGGGCTCAGCGATCTGGTGCGGAGTGCTGACTTACCTCGGGGCGAAGGCGTATCGCGCGCAGCCTGATTTGATCGATAACCCGGACGGCCTGATCGCGCTGATCAAGGCGCAGTCGCATTGGATCGTGATTATCGCCGCGGCCCTGGCCGTGCTTTACATCCTCGTGCTCCGACTCTCGGCCAAGCGCGAAAAGGTGTAAAAACTGGAAGTTGTCGCGGATAGTGTCCTGATTTTGGACACTAGTGTCACTCTCCACACGCTGCGGAGCGCTCGAAGTCGCTCAAATTTGAACGATTCCCGAGGAAACGCGGTCAAAAGATAACGTGGCATCCATCCTGCTCTCAAAAGGGAACCTCGTTATGAAAAAGAATACGCAAATCCTCAAAACCCGTCCCACCCTCTCTCTCGGCGATCTCATCCTCGCGGTGAGCTCCTGCACGAAGAACACGAAAGAGACTGTCGCCGCCGTGGCGGACCTTCTCGGCAGCGGACAGGTGCGCGTGGAAGCAAACGGGCGCATGAATCGCGCTCGCGTTTGCTAGTCTCGATTTAACAATTTCCAACTGACTCGCGTCGCGCAGATGGTTCGCCGTCTGCGCGACGCTTCTTTTTGTCCCGGAAAAGAGCTTTCCGGGCGCGCTCGGTTCCTTATCTTGCGGCGTGATTTCCCGTTATTCTCGGCCCGCCATGCGCGAGCTCTGGTCTGAAGAACGCAAATTCCAGATCTGGCTCGAAATCGAAACTCCTCGCCTGCGAAGCCATGGCGGACCTGGGCGAAATCCCGGTCGAGGACGCCCGGGCGATCCGGGAGCGAGCGCGTTTTTCCGTCGACGCGATCAACGAGATCGAGAAGCGCACGAACCACGACGTCATCGCCTTTCTGGAGAACGTCGCGGAGTCGGTCGGGCCGGCCGCGCGCTGGATTCATCAGGGACTGACCTCGTCCGATCTGCTCGACACCACGCTAGCGGTGCAGATGACCGAGGCCGCTAAAATCCTCGCACAGGATCTCGCGGATTTGCGCGCGACGATCGCGGAACAGGCGCGCCGCTATAAAATGACGCCGATGATCGGCCGCAGTCACGGCATTCATGCGGAGCCGATCACCTTTGGGCTGAAGCTGGCGCTGATGTTCGACGAGTTCGGCCGCGCGGCGGAACGGCTCGCGCAGATGACCGAGCGGGTCCGCGTCGGTAAACTCAGCGGCGCGGTCGGCACGCACGCGCACCTCGATCCGCGGATCGAGCGGCAGGTTTGCGAAAAGCTGGGGCTGAAGCCCGCTATTCTTTCGACGCAGATTATCCAACGCGATCGGCACGCGGAATTTTCCACCACGCTCGCGCTGATCGCTTCCAGCATCGATCGCTGGGCAACGGAGCTGCGCCACTTGCAGCGGACCGAGGTGCTCGAGGTCGAGGAATACTTCAGCGCGGGACAGAAAGGCAGCTCCGCGATGCCGCACAAGCGCAACCCGATCACCGCCGAGCGCCTCAGTGGACTCTCCCGCGTGATCCGCGGCAACGCCCTCGCCGCGATGGAAAACGTCGCCCTCTGGCACGAGCGCGACATCAGCCATTCGAGCGCCGAACGGATCATCCTGCCGGACTCCTGCACGCTGCTCGACTACATGCTCGTGAAGCTGCGCGACCTCGTGGAGAAGCTGCTCGTCTACCCGGAAAACATGGAGCGCAACCTTGGCCTAACGAAGGGCCTCTACTTCAGTCAGTCGATCCTCCTCGCGCTGACCCGCGCCGGCGCTGCGCGCCAAACCGCCTACGAAGCCGTCCAACGCGCCGCCATGAAAACCTGGGCTGGCAACGAATCCTTCGCGACCAACGCCAAGGCCGAGCCGGAGATCACCGCGGCCCTTTCGCCTAACGAGATCGACGAGCTCTGCTCGCTCGACATCCATTTCCGCCACGTCGACGACACCTTCCGCGCGCTCGGCCTCGCCGATTGACCCGCCACCATCGCGCCGATGTTCCGCGCCGCCCGTCTCCGCCATGAACCCGAAGTCGCCAACGGCTTCCGCATGCGCGGCCTGGAAGTCACGCGGCTCGAGAGCTTCAGCGACGCCGTCTTCGGTTTTGCTCTGACTTTGCTGGTCGTTTCGCTCGATGTCCCGCGCACGGTCGAGGATCTTTTCGACGCCATGCGCGGCTTTCCCGCCTTCGCGATCTGCTTCCTCTTCCTCGCGCTCATCTGGAACAGCCACTACAAATTCTGCCGGCGCTACGGGCTCGAGGACGGCTTCGTCCGCTTCCTCACCTGCGTCCTCCTCTTCGTCGTCCTCTTCTACATCTACCCGCTGAAATTCCTCTTCAGCGTCAGCATCACCGGCCTCCTCTTTGGCGGCGCGGCGACCCACATCACCCACATGACCGTCTCCCAGTTCTCGAATCTCCTCACCATCTACGACCTCGGCTTCGCCGCCGTCTATACCGCCGTCGCGATTCTCTACTTCCACGCCTACAGCCGGCGCGAGGAGTTGGAACTGAACGCTCGCGAGTGCCTCGAGACCCGGTTGCAGATCGGCCGCCTCCTGATCCTCATCGCCGTCGCTCTGGCTGCCACCGTGCTCGCGCGATTCCGCGCGACCATGCAATGGAGCGGCCTGCTTTACGCCGCGCTCTTCCCGCTCATGCGCCTCCACCGCATGTGGCAGGATCGCCAGCGCGCCGCGCTTGCCGCGACTCGTTAGGGCGCCCTTCCGGCAAGCTCCCGGTTGCGTGCGGCAGCCTCTGCTCGCAAAGTCAGCCAGCCGATGCCCAAGCCGTTCTACATCACCACCGCGATCGATTACACGAACGGCGCGCCGCACATCGGCCACGCCTACGAGAAAGTCCTCGCCGACGTCATCGCCCGCCATCACCGGCTCCGGGGAGAGAGCGTTTTCTTCCTCACCGGCGTCGATCAGCACGGGCAGAAAGTTCAGCAATCCGCCGAGAAAGCCGGCGTGCCGCCCGCAGCAGTTCGTCGATGAGCTCACCGCGAAATTCATCGCCCTCTGGGAAAAACTCGACGTCCGCTACGACGGCTGGGCCGCTACGACCGACCCGCTCCACAAAGCGTGCGTCCAGGGCATGCTCCAGCGCCTTTACGACGAAGGCCAGATCTACCGGGACAAACAGGAGGGCTACTACAGCGTCCGCCAGGAGCAATTCCTCACCGACAAAGAACGCGGCCCCGATGGCGAGTTCGGCCCGGAGTGGGGCGAAGTCGAGCACCGCACCGAGGAGAACTACTACTTCAAGCCTCGAGCAACACAAAGACTGGCTCCTCGCCTACCTCCGCGACCCCGCGCACCAGGATTGCGTCACCCCGGATTTCCGCCAGAAAGAACTCATCAACGCCGTCGAGAAACTGAGCGGCGACCTCTGCATTTCGCGCCCGAAGAGCCGCCTCAGCTGGGGCATCGAGCTGCCCTTCGACCGCGACTACGTGAACTACGTCTGGTTCGACGCCCTCACGAATTACATCAGCTTCATCGGCTACGACCCCGCCGCGAAGAACTTCGCCGCGCAGCCCGCCGCCTTCCGGGAAAAGTGGCCCGCCCTCCACGTCATCGGGAAGGACATCCTCATCCCCGCGCACGGCATCTACTGGCCCATCATGCTCCACGCCCTCGGCTTTCCCGACGACCAGATGCCGCGGTTCCTGGTCCACGGCTGGTGGAACATCGCGGCGCCAAGATGAGCAAGTGCCTCGGCAACGTCATCGACCCCGACGTCCTCGCCGATAAATACGGCGCCGAAGCCCTCCGCTACTACCTCACCAGCGACATCGTCCTTGGGAAGGACGCCGACTTCTCCGAGGAGCGCCTGGTGGAACGCTACAACGCCGAGCTGGCCAATTCCCTCGGCAACCTGCTCAACCGCACCCTCAGCATGGCCGCCCGCTACCATGAGGGGAAGCTCCGCCGCGGCCAGCCGCCCGCGCTCGACCTCGAGGTCGAACGCCCGGGCCGCGCCATCCGCTCGCCACCGAGGCGAACCAACAGATCGAGCAGACCGCCCCCTGGAAGCTCATGAAAGAAGGCCAGTCCGACAAGGTGGCGGAACTCCTCTACGATCTCGCCGAACGCCTCCGCATCATCGCCATCCTCATCAGCCCCGTCCTGCCCCGCGCGGCCCATGGCATTTTCGACCAGCTCCTTTGGCGGATGGACCCCGAGCTGGCCGGGAAAGAAGCGCGCTTCTCGCTGGCCGACGCCACCTGGGGCCAGCTCCCCGACGGTCACGTCGTGGGCGCGCCGATTCCGCTTTTCCCCCGCATCGAGACCACGTAAATAACCGGGCACATGCTGCCGGCTCCGGACCGCGATCGCCCAGCTCCGCCCGACCATCCTGCGACCCGGCGCCGCGGTCGGTTCGACCCGCTCGCCATCGCCGCGCGCCGGCTCCTCGGAGACCTGGCCCCAGTCGCACAGGAGCGCCCCCTCGCCGCCATGCGTTTCGGCCTGGCCCTCGAGGAGATCCGGCTGCTCCGCCCGGTGGCAGAGAAAGAGCTCATCGCCCTGCTCGTGGATCATCGTGATTACCGCCGGCTCGGCCTCGCCCTATGGGAATGGGTCGGCCGGCCGTGACGAGCGGGCACCCACCCGTAACGAGCGGGCACCCATCCGTAGCGAGCGGGCACTCATCCGTCACGAGCGGGCACCCACCCGCAGCGTTCCATCGTCCGCGCGCCCCCTCTCGCGCCGGAGCCGCCCCCCCTCGCGGCCAAGCCGTCCCCCCTCGTGCCCAAGTTGCACTTGGGCACGCACCGGTCCGCGAAGTTGCATTTCGCCGGCACCGAGAGCAGGCCTGCCCCCCGGGCCAGTGACGGCAGTGCAACTGCCGGGACAAAGCGCGTGCCCAAGTGCAACTTGGGCACGAGGGGAAAGGGCGTCTCTCGGTCGCGGATGGTCGTCCTTTCGTCACGGAGCGACGTCTTTCTGTCGTGCGCGGACGTCCATCCGTCACGTGCGGACGCCATTCCGTCGTGGATGGACGTCATTCCGCCGCGGATGGAGATGCTTCCGTCGCGGCAGGACGCCATTCCGCGGCAGATGGACGTCCTTCTGTCGCGGGCGGACGTCCTGCCATCGCGGACGGACGTGATTCTGCGGCGGAGTGGCGTCGCTCCGCCGCAAAATGACGCCGCTCCGTGGCAGGTTGAGGAGCTGGCACAAAGCCTGCTTTTGCTTCACGCCATCATGAAACGGAAATACTACATGCCCAGTACCGGCTGAAGGGATCGATCAGGTCCTCATGGCCTTCGATACCAACATCAACGCCAACAGCGGCGCCCTCGCGACCAAATACGGCGTGAACGCGGGCGATTGCACCCGCATTACCCAGGCGCGGCTCGTCTGGGGCTGGTTCATGGAAGCGCTCGCGGCGGCCCGCGGCTGGGCGGTGAGCCTCACGCAGACGCGCGATATGATGCAGACCGCGCCGCAGAACGGCACGCAGGCGCTCCCGGGCGGCCCGACGCTGCCGCCGGTGCCGATGATGACCGGCACGACCCCGGCCCCGCGCAGTTGGAGCCCGGCTTCTTTGCTTTTTTCACGGCGCTCGTGGCGCGGATCAAGAATAACGAGGAATACGAGGTGGCGGATGGCCAGTTACTCGGGATCGAGGGCGCGGAGATCGTCCCGCCGAATCCGGCGACGACGGTGCCGCATGTGACGGGGGAGATTTCACCAGCCGGCACCCGGAGATCAGTTGTCTGGGAAGGGCGTCTTCCAGGGCTACGAGGTTT
This sequence comes from uncultured Verrucomicrobiae bacterium, assembly GCA_963742845.1. Lineage (GTDB taxonomy): Bacteria > Verrucomicrobiota > Verrucomicrobiia > Chthoniobacterales > UBA10450 > Palsa-1392. Next base: position 139,595 of record CAVUNK010000010.1, read on the forward strand.
TCCTCACCCGTCCCAGCCAGCCGCGCAAGAGCATCGGCTTCTCCACTGCGCGCCGCTTCCAGGTGACGGAGCCGTTGCCGGCCGCCGGCACGGCGGAGGTGTGGAATTTCGAGAACGCAGTATCGCTACCAGAATGCGCCTTTCGGCCAAGTCTCGCAGCCGCTCAGCCTGACGGTGCGCGGCTAAGCCCGGAAACGGCCCACGATTTTTGCCTCCGGGGTTACTGGTCAGCCGTGCAGGGCCAGCCGGGGGTGGGGAGGAGGTTGTTAGCCCTCCCCGCTTTGCATCCGTGGCGCGGGCGCCACGGGACCTGCGGCCCGCGCCACCCCTCCGGG